>JAGTWN010000001.1 GCA_018842655.1 Candidatus Pantoea haifensis
GGGTGCCCCTTTGAAACCCTGCTGACGCCCTTCGGTTGTCTGGCAACTCACACCGCCAGATTGGAAATCTGACAGCGTTCGCCGCCGTCGAATCGTCAACTTCTAAATCGGGGATCCCTTTAGGGTTCCGATTTAGTGGTTGTACGACTGCACCCCCTCATACCCTTGTGATGGGTGATGGTTCACGTAGTGAGCCATCGCCCTGTAAAGCCGCTTTTTACCCCCTTCAAGGCGTTGCCTGTGGGGTAGGTGCGCAAGCCCTGCCCTACAGGTGATGCCGTGGGGGTATTTTCGTTTTTCTCGGTGTGCCTTATTCGTTTAAATCTGCCATCAGGAGTGTGCGAGATGATGTCGTGCGGCCACGTCGAGGAACGGGGATTGCCCCCGCAGCTCTGCGAGGAGGCATACGCCGTTCGGAGTCGGGGTTCACTCTGTTTAATAGTGGACTCTTGTTGCAATTTGCAACGGAAGTAGCCGCGTGCAGTGAATGTAATACTGCACGTTTGTCTCAATCTGACATTTCTCAGGGGGGCGATTTAACGTGGTTTGCTTAATTTTTGAGCGTGCGAATGCTTGAGTGTTTGAGTGCTTGAATGCTGCTTTTGGGGGTTGGTTTTTCGACCCTGAAAGGGGCGAAATCCTTGTATTTATACTTAAGGGATAACTCTGGGATTGAAATTCGCCTTCATCCCTTGTGCCGCAAGGGTTTGGAGCCAATTTGCTCGAAAATGGTTTTGGGCGTATGATTTTTGGCAGGTGATCGTGTTTGCTGATTTATTTTTGATTACTTGGGGTGGTACCCGAGGCCTTTACTTACACGAAGATATGAATAACCCCTGCGAGTGTTACCAGCACTCCAGGGGCGCGATCACCTGACTAAATACGATTCTAAAGCGACACTCAACAGGTGATACGGAAATGATAACACACCCATTCTGTGCCTGCCCATATTGGAGCAGGTGCCATGCAAAACCCTAAGTTAAAGAACCTCACTGACTACAGCCCCGACGATAAGCCGTGGGATGCTCATAAGTCACAATCTGATGATGTTGGCGGTATCTATCTGCGTGCCGCTGAATTTGAGTCTTACGCAGCCCGTATGCGCGATTGTGGCGGCCTCCTGCGTTTTGGCTGGTCTACCCTTAAAGACACCGGAGAAACGCGTTTACGGCTCCGTGAGGCGCATTTCTGCCGCGTTCGTCACTGCCCTGTCTGCCAGTGGAGGCGCTCCCTGATGTGGCAAGCCCGTTTTTATCAGTCTCTGCCGAAAATCGTCGCTGATTACCCTGACGCACGATGGATGTTTGTGACGCTTACTGTTCGCAACTGCGATATTGCTGACCTCGGCGAAACGCTTACCTCCATGAATGCCGCATTCCAGCGAATGAAGGATCGCAAGGAATTCAAGCCCGTACAGGGATGGATTCGCACGACAGAGGTTACACGCGGTCGCGATGGATCTGCGCACCCCCATTTTCACACCCTGATGATGGTTCCGCCTGGAATGCTAAACGGTCGTGACTACGTTAAGCACTATCGCTGGGTTGAACTCTGGCGTGACTGCCTGCGCGTTGATTACGATCCGAATGTTGATGTTCGGGCAGTGAAACCCCGCAAGCCTAAAGATGGCCAGACGCTGGCATGTGCAACTGCTGAACTGGTGCGCGGTGCCGTTGCTGAAACCCTGAAATATTCGACAAAGCCGGCTGATATGGTTGCCGACCCGGACTGGTTCTTAGAGCTGACCCGGCAGACGCATAAACGTCGCTTTGTTGCGACCGGTGGTGCGCTTAAAGACGTTCTGAAACTGGAGCAGGAAACGGATCAGGACATGGTGATCGGGGATGATATTTCCGATGGTGAAGACGATGGTTCACGTCTCGCCTTTAGCTGGGATTCGACGCCAAGAAAATACGTCCGTTTGCCTGAGCGCGATAAGTTTAAATCAGACCCTGATTAGGGTGTCGGGGCATGCCCTGACCTAGTTGCTTTTTGGATGCCGCTGCGTGTGGCGGTACTCCAAAAACACATCTTGTCCGGTACAAAGATTTCCTTTGGCATTCCTTCGGGTTTCCCTGATATTTTCACGCTGCATGTATACACGTATACACGCATAATTGGGTCTGTTTGCTATCTGTCTGCTATCTGTCTGCTATCTGTCTGCTATCTGTC
>JAGTWN010000002.1 GCA_018842655.1 Candidatus Pantoea haifensis
AGGATTCGACAGGCGAGGCCGTTCGCGTGTAATTTAACGGCAACAGAAAAAACAAAGCCCCGGAAATCATGCTCTACTTTGGCGAGCGGACATGATAACCAGGGCCAGGTACGAAACCTAAAAAGGATATTAGCACATGAACCGTGCCAGACAACAGCCCGCCATAAGCGCAGGGCGCATTGCATAACGCCGCACTCGAACTCTTCAACGAACGCTTACCGCACAAGCCGTACTTTTCGGACGATCTGCACTTTGGTGTACGCATTGCCGGTAAGGAACGGGCTATCCTGGCGAAATACATCCAGTTCAATCAGCCTCACGCCATGTTCTGGCTGGGATTCGACGTCGATCGCGCCGGTGCCGCCATCGACTGGAGCGATCGCAACGCGCCCGCGCCCACGCTGACCATCACCAATCCAGAAAACGGGCACGCCCACCTGCTTTACGCGCTGCAAACTTCGATACGCGCTGCACCGGACGGCAAAATGAAGCCGCTACGCTATGCCGCCGCCGTGGAGAACGCGCTACGTAAAAAATTAGAGGCTGACACGGGGTATTCGGGGCTAATCTGCAAAAATCCGAACCACGGCCACTGGAAAATTGCTGTATGGCAGCCGGAACTCTACACGCTGGACTGGCTAGCTGACTCTCTCGACCTGAACGCCGCGAACGACAAAGAAATAGTTGCCGACTACGGCTTAGGCCGTAACTGCACCCTGTTCGATAAAACCCGCAAGTGGGCATACCGCGCCATCCGTCAGGGCTGGCCTGAGTATGACCAGTGGCTTCAAGCCTGCTACGAACGCGCCAGTGCCTATAACCTGCAATTTTCAGCACCACTTGATGAAAATGAAGTTAGTGGAATAGCTAAGAGTATTGCTAAATGGACAAGTAATAAACTTACTGAATCTTCATTTGCCGATTTTGTGAAAAAAACACATACATCTAAAATTCAATCTGTAAGAGGTAAGAAAAGTAGAGGGGGAGGACGACCTTCTCTTGGAGAACCATGGGTAGAGTTAGGAGTAAGCCGGAGGACTTATTTTAGAAAAAAATCTCCCGGCTAACTTGGTTTAAAAGGCAGTGTATGTGAACTGACTTCGTCTGTTCATTATCGCAATTACCCATGCCTTGTCATTTGATATCAGAAAAAGTATGTATGAAATAATAATGTTTTCCAGTAGAGATACATACTCTCCTGATTCTGCATTGAACGATTTGTAGAACTGACGCTCTTTGCTTTTCGGGTAATGAGTAAGGAAATTTCTTGCATTAATTATTTTCGTTATCCTCTTCTTTTCCTGCTCTATCTTTTCCTCAGACCAGCAAACTTTAAGCATAAGTTCTATTCTTAATCTAAAAGAGTATTCATTACCACTGGATAATTTTCTCTCAAGAAATTCGCGATGACTCTCCCCTGCGCTTTCTATTATTTCGTTTACTTTTTTTGTATAGTCAGATTTTGCCATCGGCGTATCATCACACGTTCTTCTGTGTAATGCTTCAGCTGCTTGTGATAAGGATAAAAATGCGGCATCATAGTACTTGTAGTTTTTTGATTTGAATTGATTGTATAGCGATATCGTAGGTCTAATTTTATCCGCTATGGAAAACCAATTTTTTACTAGATCACATCTTCTTTCCCCCGCATTACCTAGGGTGAATATATAATTCACTAAGTTTATTTCTTTCTTTTTTTATTGTAATTTGGCGTTGAGTAATAAACTTTATTTTCCTTATTATCGCCATAGAATGATTCTTTTATTGTACAAACTGAATCCAAAGAAAAAGACACAAGGTTGGACAGTGTGATTGCTTTTTCTAGGTAAAATTCAATAGACATCTCGTTCTTGTTTTCAAAAATAGCCAGAACCTTACTATTTATTTTGGAGCTTTCGTAAAAATTTCCGGTTGATATGTTTATCACATATGTAAATGTTAGTGATAAATCATTACCTAGTTCAATTTTTTCATTTTCAGGTAATGAGTACAGTATTTTTCTCTTTTCTTTTTCATATTCATGTTCAACTATTCCTTTAGCTAGCCATTTCTCCATGTCTTCAATTTCAAATGTCATTTTTTTTGATTTTAAATCATAGCCAGTATGATCTTTTTCCACACATACTAACGTGTTACATATGAATTTTTGGCGTGTAAATTCCCTTGTGAAGGCATGTGATGCTGAAATAGAGAAGCAGTTTAACAATATTACCTTTCCTAGCTCAGATGTTTCCCCGGTTAGATTTACGTCTCCGATGTCCTGCATTCCCATGCCATGAATACAATCGAGAGATATTTTACCCATCTCATTTATTTCAAGCGTTCCTGCTATTGGGCGAGTTGTCTGATCTCCTATAGCAAAAACTCCCTGTGTTACGATCTTATCTACCAGCTTCATTTTTTACCCTTATTGATTTTTTTGGCACTAAACAACCTATATCAGATAACAGCTCTCTTTAGCAGAGGGCTTTTTTTTGCACCTATCATAGAATCTGACATACTACATCTTACCTTAAGCCAGTACACACAGCGTCCCCTCTAACGAGGTGCCACCGTGACTGGTTCAGGGGCTCGCCGCCCCCGAAACCCCTGGCATCCACTGCGAAAAATTCTCACGGTGGTGCGAATTTTTCTCAGCGGAGCCTATGGAAAAGCGAACGAAAGAAATCAAAATCCGGCTCACCGAAACCGAGCATCAGCGACTGCTTGATCGCTGCGACCGGACTCACCTTGCGGAGTGGTTGCGTCAGCTTGGTCTGGGTGAACACACTTCACGCAGGCGCCGTGTGCCCGATGTGGCGCCCGAACTGCTGCGACAGGTCAGCGGGATCGGTAACAACCTGAACCAGATCGCCCGCCGTCTAAACCAGACTGACACCCTGACGCCTTCTGAACGTGCCTCGCTGCTTGTCGTACTGACCAGCCTTGACCGGCAGCTTGGCGACCTGCTGGAGCAGAACCGTGATCGTTAAAATTCACTCGCGGGGGCGGGTTCGGGCAGCGGGCCGGTGGATTACCTGCTGGGAAAAGACCGTCAGCGCGAACAGGCCAGCGTACTGCGCGGGAACCCTGAACATGTGCGCGAGCTGATCGACGGCTGCGACTTTGCCCGCGCCTACACCTCCGGCGTGCTGTCATTTCAGGAGCCGGACATTGCGGATGCAGAGAAATCGCGCCTGATGGACGAATGGGAGCACACGCTGCTGACCGGCCTCGACCGCGACCAGTATGCCTGCCTGTGGGTGGAGCATCGCGACAAGGGACGGCTTGAGCTGAATTTTGTCATCCCGAACATCGAATTGCAGAGCGGCAAACGCCTGCAACCCTACTTTGACCGCGCTGACCGCCCCCGTGTCAACGCCTGGCAGACTCTGACCAACGACCGGCTGGGATTGCGCGACCCGAACGATCCGACTTACCGCCGCCCGCTGACGCAGGCCAGCGATATTCCCCGCGACAAACAGCAGGCGGCAGAGAAAATCACCGCCGGCCTGATGAACCTGATGCAGCAGGGCGTGATCCGCAGCCGGCAGGACGTGGTGACGCAGCTGGAAAGCTACGGCCTGACTGTGGCGCGGGAAACGAAAAGCAGCATCAGCATTGCCGACCCGGACGGCGGTCGAAATATCCGGCTGAAAGGAATGATATATGAGCGAGATTTTAAATTTGGCGAAGGGCTTCGAGGCGAAATCGAAGCAGCAGGCGCAGGATACCGAGCAGAGCGTGAAGCGCGAGTTCGCGAGGCTGGAGACGTCTATCTGCGCGGAACTGCAATCAAGCTCGCAGAGCATCAGCAACGCTATCCGCGAGCAGAACGGCAGGCTGACGGGCATGATCAGAACCTCCGTTTCAACGGCAATGGCGTGGGTATTCCTCTGCTTCGCCCTGCTGATCGGCATCCTGAGCGGGATAATCTGGTTTCAGGGCACGATCATCACCTCACGCCTGAGCGAAATGGACAGCTACAGCCAGCAGCTGGCGAGCCTGAAAGCGAAAAGCGGCGCGGGGGTGACGATTTACAGCGACGACACACGCCGGAACACCTACCTGGTGGTGCTGCCGAAGCAGGCACACGGCGTGGAAACCTACACGTCGACGACCGACAACACCGTGGTGAAATACACGGCGAAATAACCCCGTCAGAACGCCCCGAAGCGCCACAGCGCGTTTTTAACACCGAGGACGACCAAAACCATGACCGAGATGGAAAAACAGCTTCTGAACGCCTTAGAGAGCTTACAGACAAGCTACGAGCAACAGCAGCAGGCGTGGCAGGACAGCTACAGCAGCTTGCAGCACATGTTCGAGGCTACCTCGCAGGCGCTGACGCACAGCGACCGGGTGTGTCAGCACTTGAGCAGTCAGGTAGAGAGCTTGCGCGCGCAGGTCGAGAGCTTGAGCAGGAACGTCAGCCGCTTGATGCGCTGATCAGGCAGCACGACCGCGCCTACGCCGAGAAGCTGCGTGAGCAGCAGCCAGAGCCGGAGCCGCAGAAAAAACCGACCCGCTACTATGGCCCCTCGATGTGACCGCTTTTCCGAAATCAGAATTAAGTGTACTATGTACTCTATTAAAAACAGGAGACAGCCGTGAGTCACGCGATTGAGTTTATCGAGACCCCGATGTTTACCCGTCAGATAAAACAGATCGCCACGGATGAAGAGCTCAGGGAGCTGCAAAAAACGCTGATTGAGTCGCCGGACAAAGGCGATCTCATCCAGAAAACCGGCGGGCTGCGAAAAGTCAGAATGGCGACGGGCAACCAGGGAAAAAGCGGCAGTGCCAGGGTGATTTACTTTCTGGCCACCGCCGAGGTGATCTATCTGGTGATGGCCTACCCGAAAAGCACCAAAGACAGCCTGACGGACGCGGAGAAAGCCGCGCTGAAAACGCTGACCCAACAACTGAAAGATGAGGTGTGACATGAGTTTTTTTGACGAGCTGAAAGCATCGCTGGAAGAAGCCGTTGAAATCAAAAACGGCGTCAGAGAGCCTGCCCGCGTCACCCGTTACGAGCTGGCTGACGTGAAGGCCATCAGGGCACAGCTGAACGTTTCACAGAGCGAGATGGCGAAAGTGCTGGGAACCAGCCTCGACACCATCAAGAGCTGGGAAACCGGACGCCGTAACCCGACCGGACTGGCGGCGAAGGTGCTGGCAACCATCCAGGCAAACCCGAAATTCTTCCAGGAGCTGGCGGCGCACTAAGCCGTTGTGACAGAAGGATTCGACAGGCGAGGCCGTTCGCGTGTAATTTAACGGCAACAGAAAAAACAAAGCCCCGGAAATCATGCTCTACTTTGGCGAGCGGACATGATAACCAGGGCCAGGTACGAAACCTAAAAAGGATATTAGCACATGAACCGTGCCAGACAACAGCCCGCCATAAGCGCAGGGCGCATTGCATAACGCCGCACTCGAACTCTTCAACGAACGCTTACCGCACAAGCCGTACTTTTCGGACGATCTGCACTTTGGTGTACGCATTGCCGGTAAGGAACGGGCTATCCTGGCGAAATACATCCAGTTCAATCAGCCTCACGCCATGTTCTGGCTGGGATTCGACGTCGATCGCGCCGGTGCCGCCATCGACTGGAGCGATCGCAACGCGCCCGCGCCCACGCTGACCATCACCAATCCAGAAAACGGGCACGCCCACCTGCTTTACGCGCTGCAAACTTCGATACGCGCTGCACCGGACGGCAAAATGAAGCCGCTACGCTATGCCGCCGCCGTGGAGAACGCGCTACGTAAAAAATTAGAGGCTGACACGGGGTATTCGGGGCTAATCTGCAAAAATCCGAACCACGGCCACTGGAAAATTGCTGTATGGCAGCCGGAACTCTACACGCTGGACTGGCTAGCTGACTCTCTCGACCTGAACGCCGCGAACGACAAAGAAATAGTTGCCGACTACGGCTTAGGCCGTAACTGCACCCTGTTCGATAAAACCCGCAAGTGGGCATACCGCGCCATCCGTCAGGGCTGGCCTGAGTATGACCAGTGGCTTCAAGCCTGCTACGAACGCGCCAGTGCCTATAACCTGCAATTTTCAGCACCACTTGATGAAAATGAAGTTAGTGGAATAGCTAAGAGTATTGCTAAATGGACAAGTAATAAACTTACTGAATCTTCATTTGCCGATTTTGTGAAAAAAACACATACATCTAAAATTCAATCTGTAAGAGGTAAGAAAAGTAGAGGGGGAGGACGACCTTCTCTTGGAGAACCATGGGTAGAGTTAGGAGTAAGCCGGAGGACTTATTTTAGAAAAAATCTCCCGGCTAACTTGGTTTAAAAGGCAGTGTATGTGAACTGACTTCGTCTGTTCATTATCGCAATTACCCATGCCTTGTCATTTGATATCAGAAAAAGTATGTATGAAATAATAATGTTTTCCAGTAGAGATACATACTCTCCTGATTCTGCATTGAACGATTTGTAGAACTGACGCTCTTTGCTTTTCGGGTAATGAGTAAGGAAATTTCTTGCATTAATTATTTTCGTTATCCTCTTCTTTTCCTGCTCTATCTTTTCCTCAGACCAGCAAACTTTAAGCATAAGTTCTATTCTTAATCTAAAAGAGTATTCATTACCACTGGATAATTTTCTCTCAAGAAATTCGCGATGACTCTCCCCTGCGCTTTCTATTATTTCGTTTACTTTTTTTGTATAGTCAGATTTTGCCATCGGCGTATCATCACACGTTCTTCTGTGTAATGCTTCAGCTGCTTGTGATAAGGATAAAAATGCGGCATCATAGTACTTGTAGTTTTTTGATTTGAATTGATTGTATAGCGATATCGTAGGTCTAATTTTATCCGCTATGGAAAACCAATTTTTTACTAGATCACATCTTCTTTCCCCCGCATTACCTAGGGTGAATATATAATTCACTAAGTTTATTTCTTTCTTTTTTTATTGTAATTTGGCGTTGAGTAATAAACTTTATTTTCCTTATTATCGCCATAGAATGATTCTTTTATTGTACAAACTGAATCCAAAGAAAAAGACACAAGGTTGGACAGTGTGATTGCTTTTTCTAGGTAAAATTCAATAGACATCTCGTTCTTGTTTTCAAAAATAGCCAGAACCTTACTATTTATTTTGGAGCTTTCGTAAAAATTTCCGGTTGATATGTTTATCACATATGTAAATGTTAGTGATAAATCATTACCTAGTTCAATTTTTTCATTTTCAGGTAATGAGTACAGTATTTTTCTCTTTTCTTTTTCATATTCATGTTCAACTATTCCTTTAGCTAGCCATTTCTCCATGTCTTCAATTTCAAATGTCATTTTTTTTGATTTTAAATCATAGCCAGTATGATCTTTTTCCACACATACTAACGTGTTACATATGAATTTTTGGCGTGTAAATTCCCTTGTGAAGGCATGTGATGCTGAAATAGAGAAGCAGTTTAACAATATTACCTTTCCTAGCTCAGATGTTTCCCCGGTTAGATTTACGTCTCCGATGTCCTGCATTCCCATGCCATGAATACAATCGAGAGATATTTTACCCATCTCATTTATTTCAAGCGTTCCTGCTATTGGGCGAGTTGTCTGATCTCCTATAGCAAAAACTCCCTGTGTTACGATCTTATCTACCAGCTTCATTTTTTACCCTTATTGATTTTTTTGGCACTAAACAACCTATATCAGATAACAGCTCTCTTTAGCAGAGGGCTTTTTTTGCACCTATCATAGAATCTGACATACTACATCTTACCTTAAGCCAGTACACACAGCGTCCCCTCTAACGAGGTGCCACCGTGACTGGTTCAGGGGCTCGCCGCCCCCGAAACCCCTGGCATCCACTGCGAAAAATTCTCACGGTGGTGCGAATTTTTCTCAGCGGAGCCTATGGAAAAGCGAACGAAAGAAATCAAAATCCGGCTCACCGAAACCGAGCATCAGCGACTGCTTGATCGCTGCGACCGGACTCACCTTGCGGAGTGGTTGCGTCAGCTTGGTCTGGGTGAACACACTTCACGCAGGCGCCGTGTGCCCGATGTGGCGCCCGAACTGCTGCGACAGGTCAGCGGGATCGGTAACAACCTGAACCAGATCGCCCGCCGTCTAAACCAGACTGACACCCTGACGCCTTCTGAACGTGCCTCGCTGCTTGTCGTACTGACCAGCCTTGACCGGCAGCTTGGCGACCTGCTGGAGCAGAACCGTGATCGTTAAAATTCACTCGCGGGGGGCGGGTTCGGGCAGCGGGCCGGTGGATTACCTGCTGGGAAAAGACCGTCAGCGCGAACAGGCCAGCGTACTGCGCGGGAACCCTGAACATGTGCGCGAGCTGATCGACGGCTGCGACTTTGCCCGCGCCTACACCTCCGGCGTGCTGTCATTTCAGGAGCCGGACATTGCGGATGCAGAGAAATCGCGCCTGATGGACGAATGGGAGCACACGCTGCTGACCGGCCTCGACCGCGACCAGTATGCCTGCCTGTGGGTGGAGCATCGCGACAAGGGACGGCTTGAGCTGAATTTTGTCATCCCGAACATCGAATTGCAGAGCGGCAAACGCCTGCAACCCTACTTTGACCGCGCTGACCGCCCCCGTGTCAACGCCTGGCAGACTCTGACCAACGACCGGCTGGGATTGCGCGACCCGAACGATCCGACTTACCGCCGCCCGCTGACGCAGGCCAGCGATATTCCCCGCGACAAACAGCAGGCGGCAGAGAAAATCACCGCCGGCCTGATGAACCTGATGCAGCAGGGCGTGATCCGCAGCCGGCAGGACGTGGTGACGCAGCTGGAAAGCTACGGCCTGACTGTGGCGCGGGAAACGAAAAGCAGCATCAGCATTGCCGACCCGGACGGCGGTCGAAATATCCGGCTGAAAGGAATGATATATGAGCGAGATTTTAAATTTGGCGAAGGGCTTCGAGGCGAAATCGAAGCAGCAGGCGCAGGATACCGAGCAGAGCGTGAAGCGCGAGTTCGCGAGGCTGGAGACGTCTATCTGCGCGGAACTGCAATCAAGCTCGCAGAGCATCAGCAACGCTATCCGCGAGCAGAACGGCAGGCTGACGGGCATGATCAGAACCTCCGTTTCAACGGCAATGGCGTGGGTATTCCTCTGCTTCGCCCTGCTGATCGGCATCCTGAGCGGGATAATCTGGTTTCAGGGCACGATCATCACCTCACGCCTGAGCGAAATGGACAGCTACAGCCAGCAGCTGGCGAGCCTGAAAGCGAAAAGCGGCGCGGGGGTGACGATTTACAGCGACGACACACGCCGGAACACCTACCTGGTGGTGCTGCCGAAGCAGGCACACGGCGTGGAAACCTACACGTCGACGACCGACAACACCGTGGTGAAATACACGGCGAAATAACCCCGTCAGAACGCCCCGAAGCGCCACAGCGCGTTTTTAACACCGAGGACGACCAAAACCATGACCGAGATGGAAAAACAGCTTCTGAACGCCTTAGAGAGCTTACAGACAAGCTACGAGCAACAGCAGCAGGCGTGGCAGGACAGCTACAGCAGCTTGCAGCACATGTTCGAGGCTACCTCGCAGGCGCTGACGCACAGCGACCGGGTGTGTCAGCACTTGAGCAGTCAGGTAGAGAGCTTGCGCGCGCAGGTCGAGAGCTTGAGCAGGAACGTCAGCCGCTTGATGCGCTGATCAGGCAGCACGACCGCGCCTACGCCGAGAAGCTGCGTGAGCAGCAGCCAGAGCCGGAGCCGCAGAAAAAACCGACCCGCTACTATGGCCCCTCGATGTGACCGCTTTTCCGAAATCAGAATTAAGTGTACTATGTACTCTATTAAAAACAGGAGACAGCCGTGAGTCACGCGATTGAGTTTATCGAGACCCCGATGTTTACCCGTCAGATAAAACAGATCGCCACGGATGAAGAGCTCAGGGAGCTGCAAAAAACGCTGATTGAGTCGCCGGACAAAGGCGATCTCATCCAGAAAACCGGCGGGCTGCGAAAAGTCAGAATGGCGACGGGCAACCAGGGAAAAAGCGGCAGTGCCAGGGTGATTTACTTTCTGGCCACCGCCGAGGTGATCTATCTGGTGATGGCCTACCCGAAAAGCACCAAAGACAGCCTGACGGACGCGGAGAAAGCCGCGCTGAAAACGCTGACCCAACAACTGAAAGATGAGGTGTGACATGAGTTTTTTTGACGAGCTGAAAGCATCGCTGGAAGAAGCCGTTGAAATCAAAAACGGCGTCAGAGAGCCTGCCCGCGTCACCCGTTACGAGCTGGCTGACGTGAAGGCCATCAGGGCACAGCTGAACGTTTCACAGAGCGAGATGGCGAAAGTGCTGGGAACCAGCCTCGACACCATCAAGAGCTGGGAAACCGGACGCCGTAACCCGACCGGACTGGCGGCGAAGGTGCTGGCAACCATCCAGGCAAACCCGAAATTCTTCCAGGAGCTGGCGGCGCACTAAGCCGTTGTGACAGA
>JAGTWN010000003.1 GCA_018842655.1 Candidatus Pantoea haifensis
CGTTCAGTTACGTATTGCTACCGAAGTCCCTTACAGAATGAAAAAACAGAGGAAAAAGAAGGGTAGACGATACAGTGCAACATGAAAAAAGCCAGCAGAGAAAATCTGCTGGCGGTGTAATTGCACCCTACTCAGAAAGGATCGCACTAAGCTGCACGATCATGGACAGAGCGCCATTCCGCGGAATGCCTCCCGCTCTTTCCATGAAACAGATTTTGCCTCTAATATGGGGCAGGAAAAACAGAGCACTTTTAACAGGGAGTTCCTCTTTTTATGTCCTCATCACGCCTGAAACAGCAATTCATCCGTTTATGGCAGAACTGCCAGGGGCAAACGCAGGAAACGACGCTGAGCGAATTAGCGCATGTCTTGCACTGTTCGCGTCGCCATATGCGTAATTTACTCAACGCCATGCAGGATGCGGGTTGGCTGATCTGGCAAGCAGAAGCGGGACGCGGCAAGCGTTCGCTGCTCACGTTTTGTTATACTGGCCTGGCACTTCAGCAGCAGCGTGCAGAAGATCTGCTGGAGCAGGACCGCATCGATCAGCTTGTACAGCTGGTGGGTGACAAAACTCAGGTACGACAGATGATCAGCGCCCATCTGGGCCGCAGTTTTCGCCAGGGTAAACATATTCTGCGCGTTCTCTACTATCGTCCGCTGCTCAATTTATTACCCGGCTCGCCGCTGCGCCGTTCAGAAACCCATTTGGCGCGACAAATTTTTAGCGGCCTGACACACATAAATGAGGAAAAGGGGGAAACAGAAGCGGATATTGCCCACCACTGGCAGCAAAACTCACCGCTGCACTGGCGCTTTTTTCTGCGTCCAGCGATCCGCTTTCATCATGGCCGCGAGCTGGAGATGGCTGATGTCATTAGCAGTCTTGAACGCCTGCGCAGCCAGCCGCTGTTTTCCCATCTTCAACATATCAGCACGCCCGCACCCTGGACGCTTGATATCACTCTCAGTCAGCCCGATGACTGGCTGCCGTGGCTGCTTGGCAGCGTAAGCGCGATGATTCTGCCTCGCGAATGGCCTGAACTGCGCGACTTTGCCCGCCAGCCCATCGGGACCGGCCCGTATAGCGTGGTTCGCAACCAGCAAAGCCAGCTAAAAATTGCCGCCTTTGATGATTATTTTGGCTTTCGCGCGTTAATTGATGATGTCTCAATATGGGTACTGCCTGATATCAGCGATGAGCTGGTGTATGCCGGAGTACGCTTGCAGGGCGAGACGGCTGACGAGAAACAGGAAGAAAGCCGCCTCGAAGAGGGATGTTATTATTTACTGTTCGACCAGCGTTCGCGCCAGGGCAGCGATGACGCCATTCGCCGTTGGGTAAGCTATTTATTTAACCCGATCGCCTTGCTTAATCATGCCGAAATTGGCTATCAACGCTACTGGTTCCCGGCTTACGGATTGCTGCCGCGCTGGCATCATCGCCGTGATTTAACCCCGGTTGAAAAGCCTGCCAGTCTGAAAAGACTGACGCTAACCTGGTATAGCCAGCATGTGGAACATGAAGGCATTGCAAATGCGTTGCGTCCTCTGCTGGCGCAGCACAATGTCGAGCTGGTCACGCAGGAAGTGAGTTATGAAATTTGGCATCAGGGCGAAGCAGAAAGCGATATCTGGCTGGGCAGCGTAAACTTCACTTTGCCGCTGGAATATTCTCTCTTCGCCCAGCTGTATGAGATCCCGCTGTTACATCACTGTCTGCCCATTGACTGGCACGGTGACGCTGCGCGCTGGCGTAAAAGAACCTTCCGCTGGCGGAGTGGAGTAAGCGTCTGGTCGAAGAAGGGGGATTACATCCGCTGTTTCATCACTGGCTGCTGCTGGAGGGCCAGCGTAGTATGCGCGGCGTGCGCATGAATACGCTCGGCTGGTTTGATTTTAAATCAGCCTGGTTTGCTCCGCCGGAGCTGTGAACCTTTGCCCTTTGCGCTGAAATGACTAGAATGTGTCGTTCTCAACGGGGTGCTGTTTGTGAAGGTTGCAAGCGGCTGAGAGATACCCGTCGAACCTGATTCGGTTAATACCGACGTAGGGATTTGAGGTCAGAACGCTCAGATCCTTTGCGACTCACTCAACAATTCTCCTCAAGGAGCGCAAAGTGTTAAAGAAAGCCCTGCCTGTGCTGCTGCTGTTATCAGCCTCTGTCTTTGCGGCGAAACCCACCTTAACCGTCTACACCTACGATTCATTCTCCGCAGACTGGGGCCCCGGCCCGGCAGTAAAAAAGCATTTGAAGCGCAGTGTCACTGCGAACTGAAATATGTCGCGCTGGAAGATGGCGTGTCGCTGCTTAATCGCCTGCGCATGGAAGGCAAGAACAGCAAAGCTGACGTGGTGTTGGGACTCGATAACAATTTAGTGCAGGCCGCCCAGCAGACGGGGCTGTTTGCCGCCAGCGATGTGGATACTGGCGCACTGCAATTGCCCGTCGGCTGGCAGGATAAAACCTTCATCCCGTTTGATTACGGCTACTTCGCTTTTGTCTATGACAAAAACAAACTGAAAAATCCGCCAAAAAGCCTGAAAGAGCTGGTTGAAAGCCCGGAACAATGGCGCGTCATTTACGAAGATCCGCGTACCAGCACGCCAGGGTTAGGCTTGCTGTTGTGGATGCAAAAAGTGTATGGCGATCAGGCACCCCAGGCGTGGCAAAAGCTGGCACAAAAAACGGTAACCGTGACCAAGGGCTGGAGCGAAGCCTACGGCCTGTTCCTGAAAGGTGAAGGGGATTTGGTGCTGAGTTACACCACCTCACCGGCTTACCATCTTATTGAAGAGAAAAAAGATCACTATGCTGCCGCGCCTTTTACTGAAGGCCATTATCTCCAGGTTGAAGTTGCCGCGCAGTTAGCCAGCAGCAAACAACCCAAACTGGCGCAGCAGTTTATGCGCTTCATGGTCTCCCCGGCTTTCCAGAACAGCATTCCAACCGGCAACTGGATGTATCCGGTAATCAAAACCGATTTGCCTGCTGGCTTCGCGACGCTCAGCTTGCCTGCCACCGCGCTGCAATATTCGGCACAGGATGTCGCCAGCCACCGTTCACAATGGATTAATGCATGGCAACGCGCCGTCAGCCACTGATCCCCTGCTGGCTGATCCCTGGCGCACTCGCCACGCTGCTGCTGTGCAGTGTGGCGCTGCTGGCCTTTTCATCGCTGTGGATTGCCGCGCCAGAAACTCACTGGCGTAGCGTGCTGCAAGATGATTATCTCCACCACGTGATTGCCTTTTCCTTTGGGCAGGCGCTGCTCTCTGCGCTGCTGTCGCTGCTGCCCGCGATTGCGCTGGCACGGGCCCTCTACCGGCGACGTTTTCCGGGCCGTCGGCTGCTGCTGCGTCTGTGCGCCATGACGCTGGTGCTGCCGGTGCTGGTCGCCGTATTTGGCCTGCTAACGGTGTATGGTCGCGTTGGCTGGCTGGCCCAGCTTTGCCAGTTAGCGGGCATTGATTACACCTTCTCCCCTTATGGCCTGCAAGGCATTTTGCTGGCGCACGTTTTCTTCAACCTGCCGTTGGCGACGCGCCTGTTGTTACAAGCGTTAGAGAGTATTCCAGCCGAACAGCGCCAGTTAGCGGCGCAGCTTAATCTGCGCGGCTGGCATCACTTCCGCCTGCTGGAGTGGCCGTGGCTGCGTCGCCAGTTACTGCCGACTGGCGCACTCATTTTTATGCTGTGCTTTGCCAGTTTCGCCACCGTGCTAACGCTGGGTGGCGGACCGCAGGCCACTACCATCGAACTCGCCATCTTTCAGGCACTGAGTTACGACTACGATCCCGGTCGTGCGGCGCTGCTGGCACTGATTCAACTGACCTGCTGCCTGGCGCTGGTGCTGTTGAGCCAGCGTTTTAGCAAGGCAATTCCCACTGGCAATGGTCAACTGCGCGGCTGGCGCGATCCGCAGGATTCTGTTTTAGCGCGCCTGAGTGATAGCGTGATGATTGTTTTATCCCTGCTGCTGCTGTTGCCGCCGCTGCTGGCGGTAATGGTTGATGGGTTACACGGCGGCCTGCGCGGTGCGCTGATGCAACCGGCGTTATGGCAAGCCACATTTACCTCGCTGCGCATTGCTCTGGGAGCGGGCCTGCTGTGTGTGCTGCTCACCCTGATGCTGCTGTGGAGCAGCCGTGAACTGCGCTTACGCCAGCGCAACGTTGCCGCACAGATTATCGATACCAGCGGCATGTTGATTCTGGCGATGCCCGGTATTGTGCTGGCGACCGGTTTTTTCCTGCTTTTTAACGCCACGGTTGGCCTGCCGACCTCTGCTGATGGACTGGTGATTTTTACTAACGCGCTGATCGCGATCCCTTATGCGCTTAAAGTGCTGGAAAATCCCATGCGCGATCTTGCCGAACGCTATAGCCACTTATGTGGCTCGCTTGGCATTAGCGGCTGGAACCGGCTGCGCCTGATTGAACTGCGTGCCTTGCAGCGGCCTTTAGCACAGGCGCTGGCGTTTGCCTGCGTGTTATCCATTGGCGATTTTGGTGTGGTGGCGCTGTTTGGTAATGCAGATTTTCGCACGCTGCCCTTCTACCTTTATCAACAGATAGGTTCCTATCGCGGCGCGGATGGTGCAGTCACTGCCCTGCTGTTGCTGTTACTCTGCCTGCTGCTGTTCACTTTGATGGAAAAATTACCGGGCCGCCATGCTGACACTCAATAACCTCACCTACCTTTATCAGCATTTGCCGATGCGTTTTAGTCTTAACGCGACGCGCGGTGAACGACTGGCGATTCTCGGCCCCAGTGGCGCAGGAAAAAGTACGCTGCTGAACCTGATTGCCGGTTTCCTTCCGGTAAGTCGGGGAAGTCTGCATATTAACGGCGACGATCATACCCACAGCGTTCCGGCGAAGCGCCCGGTCTCAATGCTGTTTCAGGAAAACAACCTGTTTCCCCATCTCAGCGTGCAGCAAAACATGGCGCTGGGATTGCACCCCGGCCTCAAACTGAACGCCGCCCAGCAGCAGCAACTGGTGGAGATTGCACAACAGGTTGGACTCAGCGATCTGCTGGCGCGCTTGCCGGGCCAGTTGTCGGGGGGCAACGCCAGCGTGTGGCGCTGGCTCGCTGTCTGCTGCGCGATAAGCCACTGTTGCTGCTGGATGAGCCGTTTTCCGCTCTCGATCCCGCCCTGCGCGGCGAGATGTTGCAACTGGTGCGCTCGGTATGCGAAACGCGCGACATAACTTTGCTGATGGTGTCACACAGCCTTGAAGATGCCCAGCAGATTGCGCCACGCAGCGTGGTGGTGGTTGACGGGCGGATTTACTGGGATGGCGCAACCGAACAGTTGCTGTCTGGTGAGACCCGGGAAGCCGATGTGCTCGGCATCCCGCGCCGTTAATTAAAAAGACCTGCCACAGCAGACCCCGGAAAATGGGCATCATCGGATGAAACTGAATGGCAACCAGTGCGCCAGCCGCAATCACAAAACCGAGCGGTGCCAGCCAACGCAAACGCTCAGGCGACAAATAAGCGGTTGCCCAGTCCCGCGTTTTTCCGCTGCGCCACCAGCGCCAGCACAGCCAGATCCCCAGCCATACCAGCACGGCTACCAGCAGCAAAAGCCATTTGAAACTGTCACCCTGCGCCTCTTCAGGCACATCAATGGCTACACCCGCTAAAATACCGGGCAGCAGATAGAGCGGCGGCCAAAAAACACAGCCGATAAGATTCGGCGGCAAAAATTTACGCACCGGTAATTCCAGCATGCCTGCCGCCAGCGGGATCAGTGGACGTGTTGGACCAACAAATCGTCCAACCAGCACGGTAAACATACTGTGCTGATGCAGCGCGTGTTCGGTTTTATTAAGCAAACCTCTGTATTTTTGCAGATATTTCCAGCGGTGCAGCGGCCCCTGAAATTTCCAGCCAATAGCGTAAGAGACCCAGTCGCCAAGTAAACACCCGGCAAAGCCTGCTGCCCAGGCCGGATAAAGACCGATCTGCCCGCTGCCCACCAGCGCCCCAAGGCTGGCCATTAGTACCGTGCCGGGCAGTAATAACCCGACCAGCGCCAGCGACTCAAGAAACGTCACCAGTGCAACGGCAAACAGCGCCCACTCCAGCGACTGCGTAAACAGGTGTTGAACCCAGGCTTCCATAACCTTCCTCAAAAAAAGCAGAAGGCTGGATTGTCCTGAGCCTGCGGCAAAGCGTCAAGGCAAGAATTGTACGCTGATATTGACAAATGCTGGCAGCAGAACTGTATAAATAACCATGTTATACTTTGGGCTCTTTCGCTCCTGCCGTCAGCCTACTTCGGAGAATGTGTGACTACGCCCCGTGCAGGTTTCCTGCTTACCCGCCACTGGCGCGACAGCGCACAGGGCACCGAAATTGTTTTGTGGCTGGCGACTGATCAAGGCCCACAGCGCGTGGTGCTGCCTGCTCAGGAGTCCGTTGCCTTCATTCCCTGCGAATACCAGTCACGGGTGGAAACGCTGCTGCAGGGCGAACGGCAGGTGCGTATTCAGCCGTTACAACTAAAAGATTTTAGCCGTCGCCCGGTGTTTGGCCTTTATTGTCGACAGCAC
This sequence comes from Candidatus Pantoea haifensis, assembly GCA_018842655.1. Taxonomy (GTDB): domain Bacteria; phylum Pseudomonadota; class Gammaproteobacteria; order Enterobacterales; family Enterobacteriaceae; genus Pantoea; species Pantoea haifensis. The sequence goes on from JAGTWN010000003.1 coordinate 6,568, forward strand.
CGCCAGCTGCAATGGATTGAGAAGCAGCTGCGCGAAAACAACATACCTGTTTATGAAGCGGATATCCGCCCGCCTGAACGCTTTCTGATGGAGCGTTTTATTACTGCGCCCCTGTGGTTTAGCGGTGACCTGCAAGGCGAAAGCGTGATCAACACGCGCCTTAAGCCTCACCCCGATTACCGCCCGCCGTTAAAGTGGGTATCGCTGGATATCGAAACCACTCAGCATGGTGAACTTTACTGTATTGGGCTGGAAGGCTGCGGTCAGCGCCAGGTTTATATGCTGGGGCCGCCAAACGGTGACGCCAGCCAGCTCGACTTTGAACTGATTTATCTCGACAGCCGCCCGCAGTTGCTTGAAGCGTTAAACGCCTGGTTCGCCCGGCACGATCCTGACGTCATTATTGGCTGGAATGTGGTGCAGTTTGACCTGCGTATGTTGCAGAAACATGCCGACCGCTACGCGATTCCGCTGCGGCTGGGTCGCCAGCAAACCCCGCTGGAGTGGCGTGAGCATGGCTTTAAGCCCGGCGTATTTTTTGCGCAGGCAACAGGACGTTTGATCATTGACGGCATTGATGCCCTTAAATCGGCCTTCTGGGATTTTCCATCGTTCAGCCTCGAATCCGTCTCGCAACAGCTGCTGGGTGAAGGTAAGGCTATTGATAATCCGTGGCAGCGGATGGAAGAGATTAACTGGCGCTTCGCCAACGATAAGCCTGCGCTGGCGCGTTATAACCTGAAAGATTGTGAACTGGTAACACGTATTTTTCAGAAAACCGAGATCATGCCGTTTTTGCTGGAGCGCGCAGCGGTTAACGGCCTGGCGGTTGATCGCCACGGCGGCTCAGTCGCCGCCTTCAACTATCTCTATATTCCGCGGATGCATCGCGCGGGCTTTGTCGCACCAAACCTGGGCGAAGTGGCACCCGAAGCCAGCCCCGGCGGCTATGTAATGGATTCACGCCCTGGCTTGTATGATTCAGTGCTGGTGCTCGACTATAAAAGCCTTTATCCCTCAATTATTCGTACCTTTCTGATCGATCCGGTGGGGCTGATTGAAGGGTTAGCGCACCCGGACGATGCGGATTCGATTGCGGGTTTTCGTGAAGCGCGCTTTTCACGCCAGACGCACTGCCTGCCCGCGATGGTTGAACAAATCTGGCAAGGCCGCGAAGCCGCTAAGAAACAGGGTAATAAGCCGCTGTCACAAGCGTTGAAAATCATCATGAATGCTTTTTATGGCGTGCTGGGCACCCGTGCCTGCCGCTTTTTTGATCCGCGCCTGGCTTCATCAATTACGCTGCGCGGTCATGCGATTATGCAGCAGACGCGCGAACTGATTGAGGCTGAAGGTTATGACGTGATTTATGGTGATACCGATTCAACTTTTGTCTGGCTCAAATCAGCGCACAGTGAAGAGGACGCGGCTGCGATTGGTTACCGGCTGGCGCAAAAGGTCAATGAATGGTGGCGCGACCATCTGCAAAAAGCCTACGGCTTACACAGCGCGCTGGAACTGGAGTATGAAAACCACTTTTGCCGCTTTTTGATGCCAACCATTCGCGGTGCCGAACAGGGCAGCAAAAAACGTTACGCGGGACTGATCAAAGAGGGTGAAAGCGAACGCATGGTGTTTAAAGGGCTGGAGTCGGTGCGTACCGACTGGACGCCGCTGGCGCAGCAGTTTCAGCAATCACTCTACAGCCGTATTTTTCATCGCGAGCCCTGGCAGGATTTCATCCGCCAGACTGTCGCCCGGCTGCTGGCGGGTGAGCTTGACGATCAGCTGATTTATAAAAAACGCCTGCGCCGCCCCTTAAGCGAGTATGAACGCAACGTGCCGCCACATGTGCGTGCGGCGCGTCTGGCTGATGAGCAAAATCGCAAACTAGGCCGCCCCTTGCAGTATCAAAAAGGCGGGCGGATTCGCTATGTCATGGCAACCGCAGGACCAGAGCCACTGGAAGCGCGTATCACACCACTCGACTATGATCATTATGTCAGCAAGCAATTACAGCCGGTCGCCGATGGCATTTTGCCTTTTGTCGATGATGACTTTGCTACACTGATTACGGGTCAGTTGGGGCTTTTTTGACAGGTGACGAACGGCCTGTCATCCAGTACCATAGCGCCCTTCCCGAAACTCACCGCTCTGACACGTTCACCAGACCTTATCGTCTGGATGAAATGCTATTGCCTGAGCATTGGGAACACCTTCAAAAACGTTAAAAAATTCGAGCTAAAAAATATATGGTTTTTACATTAGGTCAGCGTTGGATTAGTGATACGGAAAGCGAACTGGGATTAGGAACGGTCGTCGCGATTGATACGCGCATGGTCACGCTGCTCTTTCCGGCCACAGGCGAAAACCGTCTCTATGCCCGCAACGATTCGCCCGTCACGCGCGTCATCTTTAATCCGGGTGATACCGTCACCAGCCATGAAGGCTGGCAGATGCACGTTGACGAGGTTCGCAACGATAATGACCTGATGACCTATATCGGCACGCGCCTCGATACCGATGAGCGCGCGGTGATGCTGCGTGAAGTGATGCTTGACAGCAAACTGGTGTTCAGTAAGCCGCAGGATCGCCTGTTTGCCGGACAGCTTGATCGTATGGATCGCTTTGCGCTGCGCTTCCGTGCGCGTAAATACCAGAGTGCGCAATATCGACTGCCAGTCAGTGGACTGCGCGGCATGCGCACTAACCTGATCCCGCATCAGTTACACATTGCGCACGATGTTGGCCGCCGCCATGCGCCACGTGTGCTGCTGGCAGATGAAGTCGGCCTCGGTAAAACCATTGAAGCCGGCATGATCATTCAGCAGCAACTGCTGGCGGGACGCGCTGAACGTGTGCTGATTGTGGTACCGGAAACCTTGCAGCATCAGTGGCTGGTGGAAATGCTGCGTCGCTTCAACCTGCGCTTTGCACTGTTTGATGACGACCGCTACACCGAAGCCCAGCACGACAGCGATAACCCGTTTGATACTGAACAGTTAATTATCTGCTCACTCGATTTTGTTCGTCGCAACAAACAGCGTCTTGAACTGCTGGCTGACGCCGAGTGGGATTTACTGGTGGTGGACGAAGCGCACCATCTGGCGTGGTCAGAAGGCGCACCGAGCCGTGAATATCAGGTCATTGAGCAACTGGCAGAAAAAACACCGGGCGTGTTACTGCTGACCGCAACGCCAGAACAGCTGGGGATGGAAAGTCACTTTGCCCGTCTGCGTTTGCTCGATCCCGATCGCTTCCACGACTTCGAGCAGTTTGTTGAAGAGCAACAGCATTTCCGCCCGGTTGCAGACGCCGTCTCGTCATTGCTGGCCGACAAAGCGATCTCACAAGAGCAGATGAATATCATCAACGAACTGGTGGGTGAGCAAGATATTGAGCCGCTGCTCCAGGTGGCGAACAGCGATCGCGACGGCAAGCTGGACGCGCGTAAAGAACTGATATCGATGTTAATGGATCGCCACGGCACCAGCCGTGTCCTGTTCCGTAACACGCGTAACGGCGTGAAAGGTTTCCCGAAACGCGAACTGCATCAGATCCGCCTGCCGCTGCCTGCGCAGTATCAAACGGCGATCAAAGTCTCTGGCATCATGGGCACCCGCAAAAGCGCAGAAGAGCGCGCCCGTGACCTGCTCTACCCCGAGCAGATTTATCAGGAATTCGAAGGCGACACTGGCACCTGGTGGAACTTCGATCCACGCGTTGAGTGGCTCATGGGTTATCTCACCAGTAACCGCAAAGAAAAAGTGCTGGTGATTTGCGCCAAAGCTGCCACTGCGCTGCAACTGGAGCAGGTGCTGCGCGAGCGTGAAGGTATTCGTGCTGCCGTGTTCCATGAAGGTCTGTCGATCATTGAACGTGACCGTGCAGCCGCATGGTTTGCTTCAGAAGAGAATGGCGCGCAGGTTCTGCTCTGCTCAGAAATCGGTTCTGAAGGCCGTAACTTCCAGTTCGCCAGCCGTCTGGTGATGTTTGATTTGCCTGCGAACCCCGATTTGCTGGAGCAGCGTATCGGTCGTCTTGACCGTATCGGCCAGTCGCACGACATTCAGATTTTGGTGCCGTGGCTGGAAAAAACGGCTCAGGCCGTGCTGTTGCGCTGGTATCACGAAGGGCTAGATGCATTTGAGCATACCTGCCCGACTGGCCGCACCATTTACGATAGCGTGCATTCACAGTTGGTTAACTACCTTGCCACGCCGGAAAACAGCGAAGGCTTCGACGCCTTTATTGTTGAGTGTCGCAAGCAGCATGACGCCCTGAAATTGCAACTCGAACAGGGTCGCGATCGTCTGCTGGAGCTGAACTCTAACGGCGGTGAAGCGGCGCAGGCTCTGGCAAATGCGATTGGCGAGCAGGACAATGACACCGAGCTGGTGAATTTTGCCCTTAACCTTTTTGATATTGTCGGCATCAATCAGGAAGACCGCAGCGATAACCTGATCGTGTTGACGCCTTCCGATCATATGCTGGTGCCTGATTTCCCGGGCCTGCCGGAAGATGGCTGCACCATTACATTTAACCGCGATCAGGCACTATCACGCGAAGATACCCAGTTTATTACCTGGGAACATCCGTTGATCCGTAATGGCCTCGATCTGATCCTGTCTGGTGATACCGGCAGCAGTGCTTTATCGTTACTAAAAATAAAGCCCTGCCTGTTGGCACACTGCTGGTAGAGATGATCTACGTGGTGGAAGCGCAGGCACCGAAGAATCTGCAGCTGACCCGTTTCCTGCCACCGACGCCACTTCGTCTGCTGTTGGATCGCAACGGTACTAACCTGGCGGCCAAAGTGGAGTTTGAAAGCTTCAACCGTCAGTTGAATGCAGTCAATCGCCATACCGGCAGCAAGCTGGTCAATGCCGTGCAGCAGGAAGTGCATGCCATTCTGACTCAGGCTGAAGAGAAAGTGGTGAGCGAAGCCCGCGCGGTGATTGACGCAGCGCGTCGCGAGGCGGATGAAAAACTAGGCGCAGAACTGGCGCGTCTGGAAGCGTTAAGAGCGGTCAACCCGAATATTCGTGACGATGAGGTTGAAGCGTTAGAAAGCAACCGTCAAAAGGTGCTGGAGCATCTCGACCAGGCCAACTGGCGCCTGGATGCCCTGCGTCTGATTGTTGTTACCCACCAGTAAAATTCAGGGCCGAACGGCCCTTTTTTGGAAATATGCATGGAACCTTATAATCCGCCGCTTGAGCCATGGCTGCATATCCTTTATCAGGATGAGCATATTATGGTGGTGAATAAACCGAGCGGCCTGCTGTCTGTTCCCGGCCGACTGGAAGAGCATAAAGACAGTGTGATGTCGCGCATTCAACGCGATTATCCACAAGCGGAATCTGTGCACCGTCTCGACATGGCGACCAGCGGCGTGATTGTGGTTGCGCTGACCAAAGCGGCTGAACGCGAACTGAAACGCCAGTTTCGCGAGCGCGAGCCGTCAAAAACCTACGTGGCACGTATCTGGGGTCATCCGGCTGAAGAAAAAGGGCTGGTCGATTTGCCGCTGATTTGCGACTGGCCAAATCGCCCGAAGCAGAAGGTTTGTTTTGAAACAGGTAAGGCTGCACAAACTGAATATCAGGTGCTGGAATATTTAGCAGACAACAGTGCACGGGTGTTGTTGAAGCCCATCACCGGACGCTCGCACCAGCTGCGTGTGCATATGCTGGCGTTGGGGCATCCGATTTTAGGGGATGGTTTTTATGCCCACCCCGAAGCAAAAGCGATGGCCACAAGGCTACTGCTGCACGCTGAGTCGCTGACCATTACGCATCCAAAGTTTGGTAATGCGATGACGTTTCGCCAGCCAGCCGATTTTTGACCACCAGCCTTATTCAGGCGTCAACGTCGCCGTCAGTTCAGGTACGGCCAGCGCACAGCACCCGGCGCGTACCTGAGGCGTGCGAGCACTGCTCTGGCCTGAAATGGCACATCAGCCAGCCTGAATTATTTGAATCCTTTTTCTTTGCGAATCAGATCGTAAGCTGCCTGAATTTCCTGCGCTTTTTGCTTCGCCATCTCCATCATCTCTGGCGGCAATCCTTTTGCTACCAGCTTATCGGGATGGTGTTCGCTCATTAGCTTACGGTAGGCGCGTTTAATGGTGGTTGCATCATCGCTACTTTTCACGCCCAACACGCTGCATGCGCCTTCCAGGGTCGGTCCGCGCTGCTGCTGATAGCCGCCATACGATGAACCCTGTCCGCCGCCAAACTGCTGGCTGCCCTCCATCATACGCAAAAACTGATCAAACTGAGCGTGTGAGATCCCCAGCTCTTCCGCAATCACATACAGCACCTGACGCTCATTCGGATGAAGAGAACCGTCAGCAAAGGCTGCCTGAATTTGAATTTCCAGAAACATCCGAATGAGATCGAAACGACCAAAGCAGGCGCTACGTAATTCACGCAGCTTGCTGCGCAGCGGATACTCGCTCTGCTTGCCTTCACGGAAGGCGCGCTGTGCTGCGGTACGCGATTCGCCATGCAGCTGCATTCGATCCATTAATAAGGAAGCAATCTGAATATCAGCTTCGGTAACGCGCCCTTTTGACTTGGTTAAATGCCCCATCACCTGAAAAGTGGTACTGAAAAACAGCGTCTGTCGCGTTTGATTGTTTGAGAAGTAAGCCTTGCCCTGTGCGCCGCGAACTTTGTCAATCAAGTGACCAATGACCAATCCGATCACAATTCCCCAAAAGCCTGCGCCAGAAATTAATCCTAATAGCAGACCTACAACTTTTCCCCAGTAGCGCATAAACTCCTCAATTCGCCATGCTTGCGGCTGAAAATTGCATTATCATACCTGTCATTTATCTCAGCGCCTAACGGCAACGCGGACAGACAAGGATTAACACTGGCGCAACGCCGGGCAGTAAGTTAGTCTCTGACCCGATTGTCGGCATGATGCCAGTTTTCATGGAATTCTCGATACCGCGTATGAAAAAACGTATACCTACCCTGCTGGCCACCCTGATCGGTGCCGCCGTTACCAGTCAGCATGCCCTCGCCGACGATTTGATGTCGCAGTGTATGTTAGGCGTGCCGAGCTATAACCGTCCGCTGGTGAGTGGCACCACCAATGAGCTGCCCGTTACCATTAACTCGGATTCTGCCAGGGGTAATTATCCTGATGACGCGGTATTTACCGGCAATGTGAACATTGAGCAGGGCAACAGCCGACTGCAGTCCGATGAAGTTCAACTTCATCAGCGCCAGCAGGAAGGGCAAACGACGCCGGTTCGTACCGTAGACGCCCTCGGTAATGTGCACTACGACGACAATCAGGTCATCCTGAAAGGTCCGAAAGCCTGGTCAAATCTGAACAGCAAAGATACCAATGTCTGGAACGGCGACTATCAAATGGTCGGACGTCAGGGACGCGGAACGGCAGATCAAATGAAGCTGCGCGGTAATAACCGCTATACCATTCTGGAAAATGGCAGTTTTACCTCTTGTTTGCCGGGCCAGAACAGCTGGAGCGTAGTGGGTTCCGAAGTGATTCAGGATCGCGAAGAAGAGGTTGCTGAGATCTGGAATGCTCGCTTCAAATTAGGCTCAGTGCCCATTTTCTACAGCCCTTATTTGCAATTGCCTATTGGCGATCGTCGCCGCTCAGGCTTTTTGATCCCGAATGCAAAATATGGCAGCAGCAACGGTTTCGAATTTGTGCTGCCCTATTACTGGAATATCGCACCACAAGCCGATGCCACAATCACGCCGCACTATATGAGTAAGCGCGGCATGCAGTGGCAAAATGAATTCCGCTATCTGACCGAAGTGGGTGCTGGCCTGGTTGAGTTTGATTATCTGGCCTCAGATGATCAGTACGACAAAGACAAAGCGGTACGGGGCATTGCGCAAGATGACAGTTCCGATCGCTGGTTATTTTACTGGCGTCATGCAGGCGTTTACGATCAGCACTGGCGCTTCAATGCTGACTACACCAAAGTCAGCGATGCATACTACTTCAACGATCTCGACTCGCAGTACTACAGCTCAACCGACGGTTATGCTACGCAGAAATTCAGCGTGGGCTACTTTGAAACCAACTGGGACGCCACGCTGTCGAGTAAAGATTTCCAGGTATTTGGAAATACCAGTAGCAGCAACGTCTATCGGGCCCAGCCGCAGTTAGATGTTAACTTCTATCAAAATGATATTGGTCCTTTTGATGGCCGCATTTATGCGCAGGCAGTGAAATTCACTAACGTCAGCGATCGTTATCCAGAAGCTACACGTTTGCATGTTGAGCCGACACTGAACCTGCCATTGTCAAACGGCTGGGCAAGCCTGGACACTGAAGCAAAATTCCTGGCGACACATTACGAACAAGACAACGTTGATTATTACAATAACAACATTGCAGGACGTGATGGCAGTGTCAGTGGTGCCCTGAAAAGCTCTGTTAACCGCACTCTGCCCCAGTTCAAAGTCGATG
>JAGTWN010000004.1 GCA_018842655.1 Candidatus Pantoea haifensis
TCCCTATAATGCGCCTCCACTGACACGGCACACCGGCTTACGGAATGACGTGTTGAGAGGTTCAGGAGACTGAGCCGCCGGAGAAAAACTTCGAAAAAGAAGTTGACTCTGAAGGAGGTTAGCGTAATATACGCCACCTCGCGACAGACGGTTAACCCGCTGGTCGCACTGCTCTTTAACAATTTATCAGACAATCTGTGTGGGCACTCGCAGGATTGATATCAGCGTCTCCGGACGTAAAAAATATCAAGTCTCTGCTGGGTGAACACGTAATTCATTACGAAGTTTAATTCACAGAGCATCGCTTCACGGGTTGAAGCAAATCAAACTTTAAATTGAAGAGTTTGATCATGGCTCAGATTGAACGCTGGCGGCAGGCCTAACACATGCAAGTCGGACGGTAGCACAGGAGAGCTTGCTCTTTGGGTGACGAGTGGCGGACGGGTGAGTAATGTCTGGGGATCTGCCCGATGGAGGGGATAACCACTGGAAACGGTGGCTAATACCGCATAACGTCGCAAGACCAAAGTGGGGGACCTTCGGGCCTCACACCATCGGATGAACCCAGATGGGATTAGCTAGTAGGCGGGGTAACGGCCCACCTAGGCGACGATCCCTAGCTGGTCTGAGAGGATGACCAGCCACACTGGAACTGAGACACGGTCCAGACTCCTACGGGAGGCAGCAGTGGGGAATATTGCACAATGGGCGCAAGCCTGATGCAGCCATGCCGCGTGTATGAAGAAGGCCTTCGGGTTGTAAAGTACTTTCAGCGGGGAGGAAGGGATGAGGTTTAATACGCCTCGTCATTGACGTTACCCGCAGAAGAAGCACCGGCTAACTCCGTGCCAGCAGCCGCGGTAATACGGAGGGTGCAAGCGTTAATCGGAATTACTGGGCGTAAAGCGCACGCAGGCGGTCTGTTAAGTCAGATGTGAAATCCCCGGGCTTAACCTGGGAACTGCATTTGAAACTGGCAGGCTTGAGTCTCGTAGAGGGGGTAGAATTCCAGGTGTAGCGGTGAAATGCGTAGAGATCTGGAGGAATACCGGTGGCGAAGGCGGCCCCCTGGACGAAGACTGACGCTCAGGTGCGAAAGCGTGGGGAGCAAACAGGATTAGATACCCTGGTAGTCCACGCCGTAAACGATGTCGACTTGGAGGTTGTGCCCTTGAGGCGTGGCTTCCGGAGCTAACGCGTTAAGTCGACCGCCTGGGGAGTACGGCCGCAAGGTTAAAACTCAAATGAATTGACGGGGGCCCGCACAAGCGGTGGAGCATGTGGTTTAATTCGATGCAACGCGAAGAACCTTACCTACTCTTGACATCCACGGGATCAGGCAGAGATGCCTGAGTGCCTTCGGGAACCGTGAGACAGGTGCTGCATGGCTGTCGTCAGCTCGTGTTGTGAAATGTTGGGTTAAGTCCCGCAACGAGCGCAACCCTTATCCTTTGTTGCCAGCGATTCGGTCGGGAACTCAAAGGAGACTGCCGGTGATAAACCGGAGGAAGGTGGGGATGACGTCAAGTCATCATGGCCCTTACGAGTAGGGCTACACACGTGCTACAATGGCGCATACAAAGAGAAGCGACCTCGCGAGAGCAAGCGGACCTCATAAAGTGCGTCGTAGTCCGGATCGGAGTCTGCAACTCGACTCCGTGAAGTCGGAATCGCTAGTAATCGTGGATCAGAACGCCACGGTGAATACGTTCCCGGGCCTTGTACACACCGCCCGTCACACCATGGGAGTGGGTTGCAAAAGAAGTAGGTAGCTTAACCTCCGGGAGGGCGCTTACCACTTTGTGATTCATGACTGGGGTGAAGTCGTAACAAGGTAACCGTAGGGGAACCTGCGGTTGGATCACCTCCTTACCTGAAGATACCTTCCCGCGAAGTGCTCACACAGATTGTCTGATAGAAAGTAATGAGCAAGACGGCTGCGAAGTCGTGACACTGACGTGTCCCCTTCGTCTAGCGGTTAGGACTCCGCCCTTTCACGGCGGCAACAGGGGTTCGAATCCCCTAGGGGACGCCACTTGCTTGGTGACAGGTGAAAGGTGTCGCTGCTCAGTATCTCAAAACTGATTTGGTCAGCTGATGACCGCATCACGTTTGAGATATTTGCTCTTTAACAATCCGGAACAAGCTGAAAATTGAAACGACGCGTCGCGCCATTTCTCCGTAACAGGGAATGGCACAGCGATGCGGACGAGTCTCTCAAATGCTTGCAGTCTGCACGCGTTGCAAAACGCCTGTGGGTTGTGAGGTTAAGCGACTAAGCGTACACGGTGGATGCCCTGGCAGTCAGAGGCGATGAAGGACGTGCTAATCTGCGTAAAGCGCCGGTAAGGTGATATGAACCGCTACAGCCGGCGATGTCCGAATGGGGAAACCCGGTGCACTCAGTGCATCATTGCAGCATGAATACATAGTGCTGCAAGGCGAACCGGGGGAACTGAAACATCTAAGTACCCCGAGGAAAAGAAATCAACCGAGATTCCCCCAGTAGCGGCGAGCGAACGGGGAGCAGCCCAGAGCCTGAATCAGCTTGTGCACTAGTGGAAGCGTCTGGAAAGGCGCAGGGTACAGGGTGACACTCCCGTACACAAAAGTGCACGAGCTGTGAGCTCGATGAGTAAGGCAGGACACGTGGTATCCTGTCTGAACACGGGGGGACCATCCTCCAAGGCTAAATACTCCTGACTGACCGATAGTGAACCAGTACCGTGAGGGAAAGGCGAAAAGAACCCCGGCGAGGGAGTGAAACAGAACCTGAAACCGTGTACGTACAAGCAGTGGGAGCACCCTTGTGGTGTGACTGCGTACCTTTTGTATAATGGGTCAGCGACTTATATTCTGTAGCAAGGTTAACCGTATAGGGGAGCCGCAGGGAAACCGAGTCTTAACTGGGCGTTAAGTTGCAGGGTATAGACCCGAAACCCGGTGATCTAGCCATGGGCAGGTTGAAGGTTGGGTAACACTAACTGGAGGACCGAACCGACTAATGTTGAAAAATTAGCGGATGACCTGTGGCTGGGGGTGAAAGGCCAATCAAACCGGGAGATAGCTGGTTCTCCCCGAAAGCTATTTAGGTAGCGCCTCGTGAACTCATCTCCGGGGGTAGAGCACTGTTTCGGCTAGGGGGCCATCCCGGCTTACCAACCCGATGCAAACTGCGAATACCGGAGAATGTTATCACGGGAGACACACGGCGGGTGCTAACGTCCGTCGTGAAGAGGAAACAACCCAGACCGCCAGCTAAGGTCCCGAAGTCATGGTTAAGTGGGAAACGATGTGGGAAGGCACAGACAGCCAGGATGTTGGCTTAGAAGCAGCCATCATTTAAAGAAAGCGTAATAGCTCACTGGTCGAGTCGGCCTGCGCGGAAGATGTAACGGGGCTAAACCATGCACCGAAGCTGCGGCAGCGACGCTTGCGTTGCTGGGTAGGGGAGCGTTCTGTAAGCCGCAGAAGGTGGTCCGTGAGGGCCGCTGGAGGTATCAGAAGTGCGAATGCTGACATAAGTAACGATAAAGCGGGTGAAAAGCCCGCTCGCCGGAAGACCAAGGGTTCCTGTCCAACGTTAATCGGGGCAGGGTGAGTCGACCCCTAAGGCGAGGCCGAAAGGCGTAGTCGATGGGAAACAGGTTAATATTCCTGTACTTGGTGTTACTGCGAAGGGGGGACGGAGAAGGTTAGGTCAGCCGGGCGACGGTCGTCCCGGTTTAAGCGTGTAGGCTGGTTATCCAGGCAAATCCGGATAATCAAGGCTGAGGCGTGACGACGAGGCTCCACGGAGCTGAAGTGACTGATACCCTGCTTCCAGGAAAAGCCTCTAAGCATCAGGTAACACGAAATCGTACCCCAAACCGACACAGGTGGTCAGGTAGAGAATACCAAGGCGCTTGAGAGAACTCGGGTGAAGGAACTAGGCAAAATGGTGCCGTAACTTCGGGAGAAGGCACGCTGGCGCGTAGGTGAGGGGACTTGCTCCCGGAGCCGAAGCCAGTCGAAGATACCAGCTGGCTGCAACTGTTTATTAAAAACACAGCACTGTGCAAACACGAAAGTGGACGTATACGGTGTGACGCCTGCCCGGTGCCGGAAGGTTAATTGATGGGGTTATCCGTAAGGAGAAGCTCTTGATCGAAGCCCCGGTAAACGGCGGCCGTAACTATAACGGTCCTAAGGTAGCGAAATTCCTTGTCGGGTAAGTTCCGACCTGCACGAATGGCGTAATGATGGCCAGGCTGTCTCCACCCGAGACTCAGTGAAATTGAACTCGCTGTGAAGATGCAGTGTACCCGCGGCAAGACGGAAAGACCCCGTGAACCTTTACTACAGCTTGACACTGAACATTGAGCCTTGATGTGTAGGATAGGTGGGAGGCTTTGAAGCGCGGACGCCAGTCCGCGTGGAGCCAACCTTGAAATACCACCCTTTAACGTTTGATGTTCTAACGTGGGCCCGTGATCCGGGCTGCGGACAGTGTCTGGTGGGTAGTTTGACTGGGGCGGTCTCCTCCCAAAGCGTAACGGAGGAGCACGAAGGTCAGCTAATCACGGTCGGACATCGTGAGGTTAGTGCAATGGCATAAGCTGGCTTGACTGCGAGCGTGACGGCGCGAGCAGGTGCGAAAGCAGGTCATAGTGATCCGGTGGTTCTGAATGGAAGGGCCATCGCTCAACGGATAAAAGGTACTCCGGGGATAACAGGCTGATACCGCCCAAGAGTTCATATCGACGGCGGTGTTTGGCACCTCGATGTCGGCTCATCACATCCTGGGGCTGAAGTAGGTCCCAAGGGTACGGCTGTTCGCCGTTTAAAGTGGTACGCGAGCTGGGTTTAGAACGTCGTGAGACAGTTCGGTCCCTATCTGCCGTGGGCGCTGGAAAACTGAGGGGGTTGCTCCTAGTACGAGAGGACCGGAGTGAACGCACCGCTGGTGTTCGGGTTGTCATGCCAATGGCACTGCCCGGTAGCTAAGTGCGGAAGAGATAAGTGCTGAAAGCATCTAAGCACGAAACTTGCCCCGAGATGAGTTTTCCCTGACCCCTCGAGGGTCCTGAAGGGACGTTGAAGACGACGACGTTGATAGGCCGGGTGTGTAAGCGCAGCGATGCGTTGAGCTAACCGGTACTAATGACCCGTGAGGCTTAACCTTACAACGCCAGAGGCGTTTTTGAGAGACTTTCAGCTTGTGACGGATAATTCTGCGCGGCCTGCGGGCGGCGCGGAGACAGAATTTGCCTGGCGGCACTAGCGCGGTGGTCCCACCTGACCCCATGCCGAACTCAGAAGTGAAACGCCGTAGCGCCGATGGTAGTGTGGGGCCTCCCCATGCGAGAGTAGGGAACTGCCAGGCATCCAATTAAGACCAGCTTTCTGGTCGTGACCGTTCTGGTGACGCAGAGCGGGTGAAATACCTGAAGTCAGCCTGCGGGCAGACGTCAGTACAGAATCGGTGGAGCGGTAGTTCAGTTGGTTAGAATACCTGCCTGTCACGCAGGGGGTCGCGGGTTCGAGCCCCGTCCGTTCCGCCACTTTATTGAGAGGCCCTGACTGAAAAGTCAGGGCTTTTTCATTTGCGCGAAAAATTATGCGCAAAAAATTGCGAGTACCGCTGATCTTCCTATGAAGATCAGCGTAAGCGGATTAGTACTAAACAGAAATCACCTTCTTTCTGTATCCTCCCGTCTTCCCCAGGGCTGTTCGGCCACCCATTCACTCAGAAAATCAATAAACGCACGCACTCGCTGGCTCAGGCCCAGATCGCTGTAATACACAGCATTAAAAGGCATTTTTATAGGAAGCCGCTGCTCAGCGAGTACTTCAGTTAACTTACCTTCTGCGATCTCTTTATCGATCATATAATCGGACAGGCATGCAATTCCGTTACCATTCAAGGCTAGCTGCTTGATCGTTTCTCCACTATTAGAAGAAGTGCCAGGCTCAATACCATAAAGCTCACCGTTTGCCTGCGCCACGGGCCAGCGATTGAGATGTGAAGGGTCAACGAAGCTCAGACAATGATGATTGGCTAAATCAGCCACACCCTGTGGTGTGCCGTATTCTTTAAGATACTCAGGCGATGCGACAAGCTTTCTGTAGCTAATAAAAAGCAAGCGCGCCCGTAATGTCGAGTCAGTCAGGTCTCCGGCGCGAATAGCGACATCCACCTTACGTTCAATCAGATTGATAAAGCTTTCAGACGAAATCAACGAAAGCGTCACTTCAGGATAGCGTTCGCGAAAGGGCTTTATCATTGGCATCAGCAGATGAAGAATGACAGGCGTAGCCGTATCGATACGCAACAGTCCTTTTGGCGCATCTCTGCTCTCGATCAGATCATTTTCTGCCGTTGTCATTTCCTGAAGAAAACTTTGTACCCGACGAAAATAACGCTCTCCTTCCTGAGTCAGCGCCAGATGGCGTGTCGTGCGCGTGAGCAGGGCTACGCCTAACTTATTCTCTAATTTTTTAATCGTTCTGCTCACTGCAGAATTCGCCAGATGCAACTGCTCAGCAGCACGACTGAAGCTACCGCTTTCAACAACGCTAACGAAAACTTTTAATTCATCGGATGAGGCTTTCATTTTTTCCTTACCGCACGGCCAGTGCTTAATGAGTATCTTATTGTTATCAAAAAGCACAATGACAGAAACTCTCGTTGCAGACTGTTTTATTATTTATGTATGAGGCCGATTCCGACAATCAACAACACGCATTGAAACCCCGTACTAAAATCCCTATAACAGACGAGGTATAAAATTTTGAGTAATCAGTCAGGCGGGAAAGTGCGTAAAAAAACCTATGCAATGCGTTATGTCGCGGGACAGCCAGCGGAACGGATCTTTCCGTCGAGTGCAATGTTACATCTCGGACAGGCTCTTCCTCCCGGCGCTCCGCTGTCTGCTCATCCCAATTTGAAAGTTTTAGTGTGGAACATTTTCAAACAGCAGCGTGCAGACTGGATGTCAGTATTAGAAGGATTCGGTAAGGATGCCCATCTGGTGCTTCTTCAGGAGGCACAAACCACGCCTGAGCTTGTCAGGTTCGCAACCAGTAATTATCTGGCTGCCGATCAGGTTCCCGCGTTTGTATTGCCTCAGCATCCTTCTGGCGTTATGACGCTGGCGTCTGCACATCCTGTCTACTGTTGTCCTTTGCGTGAGCGTGAGCCACTTCTGCGGCTGGCTAAATCTGCCCTTATCACGGCTTACCCTTTACCCACCGGTGAAATGCTGATGGTTGTAAACATACACGCAGTCAATTTCAGTTTGGGTGTGGATGTTTACAGCAAACAACTTGGACCGATTGGCGAGCAGATAACGCACCATCGTGGGCCGGTCATCATGGCTGGGGATTTTAATGCCTGGAGTCGTCAACGCATTAATGCGCTGTATCGTTTTGCGCATCAGATGAAACTGGAAGAAGTAATGTTTACTGCCGATCATCGACGTAAGGCCTTTGGCAGACCACTGGATTTTGTTTTTTATCGGAACTTAAACGTCAGTGAAGCCTCTGTATTGGTTACACGAGCGTCAGATCATAACCCTTTGTTAGTAGAGTTCAGTTCCACACGTAACACGGAATAAAGGGCCAGCGAAAGAAAGGTAAAAAGAAAAAGGCTGATAATTATCAGCCTTTTTGACGTATCAGGTATCAGGTGTTGCGCTATTATTAACAAACAACGTTAATTTATCGCCGGGCTGAATATCTTTTGCGTTATCCAGCACACTGTTCCAGCGCATCACGTCTTGAATATTCACGCCGTGACGCCGTGCAATACTGGCAAGAGAATCACCCTTACGAACACGATAGGTGATGCTGTTGCCGTTATCAGCCAGCTTGGTGCCGCCGGTACTGACACTCAAGGTCTGGCCCGGACGAATAGCTGCACTTCGCAGGTTGTTTTGCTGCTTCAGTGTGGCCACGCTAATGCCTAATTTACTGGCAATACCCGAAAGCGTGTCACCCGATCGTACTTTGTAACCGCCAGACGCACTGGCTTTTGCAAGCTGTGTCGGCTGTACTGCTGCAATATCACCGGAAGCCAGTGAGTTGCGTAATTTTGCGACGTTCGACTTTGGCACCATAATATAGTGCGGTCCGTTTGGTGCTGTCGCACCGCCTTTGTAACCGGTATTGAAGCTCTTCAGTTTGCTGAGCGACATACCAGCCATTTCAGCGGCCTGTGTTAATTGCATCTGCTGACCGACTTCAACACGTGCCAGGGCACGGCTTTCATTCGGTGTCGGCAGTTTAATACCGTAACGTTTGTTGTTTTTAAGCAGTTCGCTCAAAGCCAACATTTTAGGCACGTAAACGGTGGTTTCACGTGGAAGCGACAGATGCCAGAAGTCGGTAGGCTTACCGCGCGCCTTGTTCTGTTTAATCGCCTTCAATACACGGCCTTCACCACTGTTGTAAGCCGCGACGGTTAATAACCAGTCACCGTCAAACATCTTGTTAAGGCGTTGCATCATATCCAGTGCAACCCTGGTTGACGCGACAACATCGCGACGACCATCGTAATATTGGTTCTGTTTCAAACCATAGTTTCGCCCGGTGGACGCAACAATCTGCCAAATGCCAGCTGCATTAGCGGATGATGTTGCTCGAGGGTCAAAGCCGCTCTCCACTATGGGTAGCAGTACTAGTTCCATCGGCATTTTACGTTTCTGTATCTGCTCGACTATCCAGTACATGTACGGCTCTGCCCGTAATGTTACATCGTGGAGATAGCTCTTATTTCTTAAAAACTTTGTTTTTTGTTCGCGGATCCGGCTGTTTTCCGGAATCCCCATCTTCAACTCGTCACTAATGAAACTCCAGAGATCCGTGTCTTCTGCGAGGCCAGTTCCATCTTCCTGCCATCGCGGCGACAACAACTCGTCTCCGTATTTTCCATTTTCACCTTGACCAGCTGAAGACAAACTCTGGGCATGCTGTTCGGGGATATTGGCGTCATTCCTTGATGCCTGACATCCAACCAGCAAGACCGAGGCGAGTAATATCGCTTTAGCCTTCATGTGTGTGTCAATAGTTCGCTTAAAAGACGAGCAACTATACGTGACGACTTTTCACAACACAACCCGAAATATCAAAAATGGTCTTTCTTCTCGCGTAGAACAGCAAAAGTCTCCCATTCTGGTTTTCCGATAGGATCAAAGCATAAAGCGCGTTGTAAATCAGGATCTTGCGTACGCAAAAATAAATTTATTGACCGTTCGTGCGCCAGTTTTGTTGGCAAACTAATGCCATTTTCAGCGCGTAAGTCCTTAATTTTTTGGAATTCGCTCATAATCTGAGGGTCATGAGGCAGAATAGCCGCAGCAAAGGTTAAATTGGATAATGTATATTCATGCGCGCAACAAACTAAAGTGTCATCGGGAAGGGTGTTAAGTTTTTGAAATGATTGATACATTTGCTCTGCGCTTCCTTCAAAAAGTCTGCCGCAGCCGCCTGAAAACATTGTATCTCCACAGAAAAGGTAAGGCGAGCTAAAATATGAGATATGTCCTAAAGTGTGACCCGGTGTCGCGATGACGTTGAACGTCATCCCTAAAACATTCACCTGATCCCCTTCGCTCACCAGAGTCTTTGCCCCTTTGTTTGCAGTTTCCTGTGGCCCGAAAATCTCCACATCAGGAAAATGCTCCGTCAAGATTTTCACCCCGCCAACGTGATCGTTATGATGATGCGTCAGTAAAATAGCGACGGGCTGCCACCCATTCGCTTTTACTTTTTCCAGTACGGGTTGAGCTTCGCCAGGATCAACAATTAAACATTTGCCTTCATCATCTGTCAGGGTCCAGATGTAGTTATCCTGCAATGCAGGAATACTGGTAAGATTCATAATCACCTCTCGCAGGCCGTAGGAAAAGGAAGATGGTAAAGCATGAAGCCCGCTAAAACACGCCAAATTCTGACCGCGCCACTCTCCTGGCATGATATGCCCTGGGGAGAATATTTCCGTGACGCGTTAACGCAACAGCTGCAGCCTTACCTTGGAAAGCTTTATGGCTTTCATATGCTTAAGCTTGGCAACCTCAGTGCAGAAATCAATACCGAAAACTGCGCTATCTCACATCAGGTGAATGTGGGCAGCGAAGGCGACCTGTTACAGGTGCTGGCAAACCCGTCGCAATTGCCGTTTGAATCAAAGTCAATTGATGCCTGCTTGCTGGCGCATACGCTGGCATGGAGTCAGGATCCACATCGCGTCTTGCGTGAAGTTGATCGCGTATTAATAGACGATGGCTGGATGATTATCAGCGGTTTTAATCCGTTCAGTTTACTGGGCATGAGTAAACTTGTGCCGGGCATACAGCGCAAAGCGCCGTGGAGCGGAAGAATGTTCAGCCAGATGCGTTTACTCGACTGGCTGGGGTTACTCAATTATGAAGTAGTTTTCCGGACGCGTTTTCAGGTGCTTCCCTGGCATCAGCAGGGGGTAAGATGATCAGCGCCCATCTACCGGCGCTGGGGTGCCTGAATATTGTGGTGGCACGTAAGCGAACTTTCCCGCTTACGCCAACCAAAGCAAAAAGGAGCCTGAGCAAAACGCAGGTACGCCAGACGGTTAATGCGACACGTCAGTTTCGTCAGGCCAAAGATCAGGATTCAGTCTGATAGCCGATATCATCAAAAGCGGGATTGCCTGCTGCGCTGCGTGCTAACTCATCACAGCGTTCATTTTCAGGATGTCCGGCATGACCTTTAACCCATTCCCACGCGATTTTATGATGGCTGAGCGCCGTATCGAGGCGCTTCCAGAGATCAACATTTTTCACAGGCTTTTTATCTGCGGTCTTCCAGCCACGCTTTTTCCAGTTGTGGATCCAGCTGGTAATGCCCTGACGTACATACTGGCTATCGGTACTCAGGACCACATCACAGGGCTGCGTAAGGGCTTCCAGCGAAACGATCGCGGCCATTAATTCCATACGATTATTTGTGGTCAGGTGAAACCCGGCGCTGAATGTTTTCTCATGTGGGCCATAACGTAAAATCGCGCCGTAGCCGCCCGGGCCAGGATTGCCGAGGCAAGATCCATCGGTGAATATTTCTACCTGTTTGCGCATCTCTGGTAGACTTCCTTCTGACAAAACGCCAAGTCTGACATAAAACGGGTCCTATGAGCACTGCAAATAACCGCCAGATCGTTCTCGATACAGAAACCACCGGCATGAACATGATCGGGGTGCATTATGAAGGTCATCGCATCATTGAAATCGGGGCGGTAGAGGTGATCAACCGTCGCCTGACCGGCAACAATTTTCATATGTATTTGAAACCCGATCGGCTGGTGGACCCAGAAGCCTTTGGCGTTCACGGTATTGCGGATGAGTTTCTGGCTGATAAACCCACCTTCAGCGACATTGCAGACGAGTTTCTTGATTACATTCGCGGCGCAGAATTAGTGATTCATAATGCTTCGTTTGATATTGGCTTTATGGATTATGAATTCGGCAAGCTGCAGCGTGATATTGGCAAAACAGAAACTTTCTGCCAGATCACAGACAGCCTGGCGATGGCGCGTAAAATGTTTCCTGGCAAGCGTAATAGCCTGGATGCGCTCTGTTCACGTTACGAAATTGACAACAGCAAACGTACGCTACACGGTGCGTTGCTCGATGCCGAAATTCTGGCTGAAGTTTTCCTGACCATGACCGGTGGTCAGACATCCCTGGCATTTTCGACGGATGCAGAAAGTGCTCAGCAGGCATCAGGCGAAAGCATTCAGCGCATTGTGCGTCCGGCATCTGCGCTGCGTGTTGTGTCTGCCAGTGACGATGAGATTGCCGCGCATGAATTACGCCTGGATCTGGTGATGAAAAAGGGCGGAAGTTGTTTGTGGCGAGCCTGAAAGCAAGGGGTTGCGGATTAAATCAGCGTTGAGATGAAAAAATCAGCAAACGATTTCCTGCGACAGAAAAAGCGTTGACGACCGATCGTCATGCCATTAATATTCGCCTCGTTCCCGACGGGGAACACAGCGCGGTGCGGTAGTTCAGTCGGTTAGAATACCGGCCTGTCACGCCGGGGGTCGCGGGTTCGAGTCCCGTCCGCACCGCCAACTATTCAGAAAAGCCGATTCAGAAATGAATCGGCTTTTTGCTTTCTGTTGCCCTCACACAGAGAGCAACAGCGCGCCGCCTGACCAGACATCTTACTCTTTTTGCACCGCAACGCTGCCACGATAATCCGCAACGGTGTCAGCTTCCTCACGCTCGTGACGTGCGAGATAGCGATAGCAGCCGGCACCCAACGCTGCGCCAATAAACCAGCTAAAGTTCGCAATGTCATGCAGGGAAGGGATAAAACTGATGACTAAGCCAATACCTACCGACGGCAGCAAAGCCGCAATCGCTTTTGGATTGAAGCCGCCACGATACCAGTAACGGCCTTTTGAGGTGTCATCAAACAGATCATCAACGTAAACGCGGCTGCGTTTAATCAAATAGAAATCTGCCAGCAAAATACCGAACAAAGGTCCAATAAACGAACCCAGCACATCCAGCGTGTAGTGGATTAACTCAGGTGACTGGAACAGATTCCACGGCGTCAGCAAAACTGATCCAACCGCTGCGATCATCCCGCCAGTGCGGAAACTGATTTTTTGCGGTGAGCAGTTAGAGAAATCAAACGCGGGTGACACGAAGTTAGCGACAATATTGATACCAATCGTGGCGGTGATCATGGTCAGCAAGCCAATCGCCACAGCCAAATCGTTACCCACCATACTGACTGTTTCAATCGGATCGGTAATCATTCTGCCAAACAGTGATTGCGTACCCGACACAATCACCACCGTTACGACAGAGAACAGCAGAAAGTTGAACGGCAAGCCCCAGCGGTTGCCGCGCCGGATTTCTGCCATATTTTTGCCATAGCGCGAGAAGTCACCGAAATTAAGCAGCGGGCCGGAAAAATAAGAAACCACCAGGGCAGTCGCGGTAATCATTTGCCATGTCTGTTCTCCCACTGAAAGCTGTTTGCTGGCAAGCGTAAAGGAGATACCGTCGAAACCGGTTTTGTATACAATCCAGCCTGCCAGAGCCACCATGACGACGTAAACGGCGGGGCCAGCCACATCGATAAAGCGTTTAATTGCACTCATGCCGTGCCAGAACACCATCGCCTGTAATAACCACATTACGCCGAAGCAACACCAGCCGAGCTGTGACAGGCCAAGCCAGCCAGCCTGGGTCATCGGGGTCAATGCCGGAAAGAATTTCAACAAGACCAGCATCAGCGCGTTAGCGGCCAGATAAGTCTGGATACCATACCAGGCAAAAGCGATTAAGCCACGAATGACTGCCGGAATGTTGGCTCCGAAAACACCGAACGCCTGACGGCAGATCACTGCATAGGGTACACCCGCCATTTGGCTGGGCTTAGCCACTAAATTTGCACAGATTTGTACGATGCAGATGCCGACCAGCAGGCAAAGCAGCACCTGCCAGCTGGCTAATCCCAAAGTAAAGAAACTGGCGGCAACAACATAGCCGCCCATGCTGTGCACATCCGACATCCAGAACGAGAAAATGTTGTACCACGACCAGTTTTGATCGCGCGTCGGAGCCAGATCCTCATTACAGAGCCGGGGACTGTAATGTGCATTGGCTTCAGAGGCCTTGCTGGCCGCTGTTGAATGATTTGGCATGAAACCTGCTCCTCTGTTAATACGATGAGAATGAATTACAGCGTGAAACGGTATTGCAGGATCCAGGCCACATTTGATTTCTTGTATACAAAAATTGTTATTCACGTATACGATAAACTGCGCACAGACACTTACCGGAGCAGGTAATGAAAAGTGAAACAGGCCAGAGAACGGCTGCCGATCTGCATGATAAAGACGAAGTTATTTTTCAGGCGTTAATGAACGCTATTGTTGAACATCAGTTGCCACCGGGCAGTAAATTGCCGGAAGAGGCCCTTTCGGACGTTTTTGGCGTCAGCCGCACCGGCATTCGTAAAGTGCTACAGCGCCTCGCTGCGGTGCAAATGATCACCCTGACGCCCAAACGCGGTGCACATGTCGCCACGCCAGGCGTAGATGAAGCGCGCGATATCTTTCGCACTCGCAGCTTGATGGAGTGCGCCAATCTTCCTGCCGTGTTAGCGCATTTGCAGTCGCCACATCTGGTGGCGCTGGAAAAATTAATCGGGCAGGAAAAACAGGCTCACGACGATCATGACGGCCCGGCCGCCATCCGCGTTTCGGCTGCGTTTCATATTCAGCTACAGGCGATTTCAGGAAACCAGGTTTTAACCGAGATGATCACACGCCTGACGCAGCGATCGTCGCTGGTGATTGCTGCTTATGGCGCGCCGTGGCAACGCGGATGCCGCTGTGACGATCACGATCGTCTGGTGCAGTTGCTGCGTCAGAGAGAATTACAGCCGCTGAGCGCGGCGTTGCAACATCACTTCGACCATATCGTTTCCAGTCTGCATTTCGAACGCAGTGGCGAAACCCTGCCCGACTTTTCACGTTTATTTTCCGGTCATAAAGGAGCGGCATCATGAGCCTGATCCAGGTTATCAATCCCAACACCAGTCTGGCGATGACGGAAACGATCGGGCAGGCCGCGCGTGCCGTAGCAGCACCGGGCACGGATATTTGGACGGTATCGCCCGCCCAGGGGTGCCCTCAATTGAAGGACACTTTGATGAAGCGATTGCCGCTATGGGTGTTTTAGAGCAGGTCAAAATTGGCAAAGCACAGGGCGTCAGCGGTCATGTTATCGCCTGCTTTGGCGATCCCGGCTTGCTGGCGGCGCGTGAACTGGCCAGCGGTCCGGTGATTGGGATTGCCGAGGCTGCAATGCATACCGCCACGCTGGTGGCGACACGATTCTCGGTTGTGACAACACTGCCGCGCACGCTGGTTATCGCACGTCATCTGTTGCGACAGTATGGTTTTACGCATCACTGCGCTGCGTTACACGCTATCGATCTGCCGGTACTGGCGTTAGAAGATAGCAGCGGACTGGCGCAGGAAAAAGTACGCGAGCGTTGTATTCAGGCGAAGCGTGAAGATGGCTGCGGCGCGATAGTTCTGGGGTGTGGTGGCATGGCAACGCTGGCAGCGTCATTAACGCAGGAGTTAGGGCTGCCGGTGATCGACGGTGTGAGTGCTGCGGTCAAAATGGTGGAGTCGCTGGTGGCGCTGGGCTTTGGGACTAGCAAACATGGCGATTTAGCTTATCCTTTGCAGAAGCCGCTCTCAGGTGCTTTTCAGCACCTCAACGATTGACGTTGCAGTTCACAACAGGAAGCAAGCGATGAGTGATGGTGTAGAGAAGAAAGAGTACAGCTTTAACAAAAACTACCCGCGAGACATGGTAGGTTACGGAGCGAATCCGCCTCATGCCGCCTGGCCTAAAGGAGCGCGCGTCGCGGTACAGTTTGTGCTGAATTATGAAGAGGGTGCAGAGAGCAATATTTTGCACGGCGACGCTGGCTCAGAGCAGTTTCTCTCTGACATTATTGGCGCCGCCAGCTATCCCGATCGTCATATGTCGATGGATTCGCTGTATGAATATGGCTCGCGTGCCGGGTTCTGGCGCATTCACAATGAGTTTCAGAAGCGCGGCTTACCGCTGACGGTATTTGGCGTGGCAATGGCGCTGGCGCGTCATCCTGAGATTGTCGAGGCGATCAAGCAGGCGGATTACGATGTTGTCAGCCACGGCTGGCGCTGGATCCACTATCAAGGCATAGACGCAAAAACTGAGCGCCAGCATATGCAGCAGGCGATGGATGTGTTAACCGATCTGTTTGGCAAAACGCCAACCGGATGGTACACCGGTCGTGACAGTCCAAATACCCGCCGTCTGGTAGTGGAGCAGGGGGATTAACGTACGACAGTGACTATTATGGCGACGATTTGCCGTTCTGGACGCAGGTGACCTGTCAGGATGGCACAGTGAAACCGCACCTGATTATTCCTTATACGCTGGAGTGCAATGACATGCGCTTTGCATCGCCACAAGGGTTTAATACGGCGGAACAGTTTTACACCTATTTGCGCGATACGTTTGACGTGTTGTATGAAGAAGGTGAAACCGCACCGAAGATGATGTCAGTGGGTATGCATTGCCGTCTGCTGGGCCGCCCCGGTAAATTCCGTGCGCTGCAAAACTTCCTTGATCATATCCAGCAGCATGAAAAGGTGTGGATCTGTACCCGACAACAAATTGCCGATCACTGGATGAAGAAGCATCCCGCGCCGGATGTCTGATGGCGCTGACGGGCCGTCAGGAGCGTTGTCTTGCAGACGGCTAAGCGCCTGCGGCCTGCTAAGGTCAAGGTCAAAGGCGTTTCGTTCGGCCTGAAGTCCGACCGGGCAGGGCCGGCAGTCGCCCCGGCTCTGCACCCGGGCTATTCGGCAGCGCATTTGCCCGCTTTACGGGTTCCCTCGTCAAGCCTCCCTTTCTGACGGACCGGACAGATTCGCCATCCCTGGCTCATCCTGTCCTTTCGCCGCCGTCCTGGCGGCAAATCCTGTATGCAAGTCTTTCCTCAGCAAATGCAATGCCTCTCCAACACCCCGCTGTGAAACCGCGCTTAAAATTAAAAAATCTATCGCGATTAGATTGTTTGAATCACAACCCTGATATTTTTAATTGCCCATTACAAATAACCCACCACAAGAATAATCTCTCCGGGGCAGAGGCGTTGCCAGAGCCACACGCCTGTCACTGATACATTTAAGAACCCACCACAAAAAAGTAATACCTGTAGAGTTTTTAATAACCCATCATAAAAAAGTAATATCTGTAGACTTTTTAAGAACCCGCCACAAAAAACAATCTCTCCAGGGCAGAGGTTTTGCAGCGGAAGGGCGTCGTCAGCGCCACACGCCTGCCACTGATACATTTAATAACCCACCACAAAAAGTAATGCCCGTAGAGTTTTTAATAACCCACCACAAAAAGTAATACCCGTAGAGTTTTTAATAACCCATCATAAAAAAGTAAAACCTGTAGACTTTTTAAGAACCCGCCACAAAAAAACAATCTTCCCAGGGCAGAGGTTTTGCAGCGGAAGGGCGTCGCCAGAGCCACACGCCTGCCACTGATACATTTAATAACCCACCACAAAAAAGTAATACCCGTAGAGTTTTTAATAACCCACCACAAAAAAGTAATACCTGTAGAGTTTTTAATAACCCATCATAAAAAAGTAATATCTGTAGACTTTTTAAGAACCCGCCACAAAAACAATCTCTCCAGGGCAGAGGTTTTGCAGCGGAAGGGCGTCGTCAGCGCCACACGCCTGCCACTGATACATTTAATAACCCACCACAAAAAAGTAATGCCCGTAGAGTTTTTAATAACCCACCACAAAAAAGTAATACCCGTAGAGTTTTTAATAACCCATCATAAAAAAGTAATGTCTGTAGACTTTTTAAGAACCCGCCACAAAAAAGTAATACCTGTAGACTTTTTAAGAACCTGCCACAAAAAACAATCTTCCCAGGGCAGAGGTTTTGCAGCGGGAGGGCGTCGTCAGAATTGCCGAACGAAGGGCGCATTCCAGGACGAGACGACAGGAAGTCGTCGAGAGTGCGGGATGAGCCAGGGATGGCGAATCCGCGCGGTCCGTGGGAAGGCAACTGGCGAGAGGGGACCGCGTAGCGGCAATGATGCCGACAGAGCGGGGGTTCCCAGGGAGGGGCGACTGTCTCCCCTGGGGCGGTCGGCCTTCAGGCCGAACGAAACGCCCTTGACCTAAGCCGTCCGCAGGACAGCCCTTGACCTAAGCCGTCCGCAGGACAGCCCTTGACCTAAGCCGTCCGCAGGACAGCCCCTGACCTAAGCCGTCCGCAGGACAACGCCGTCTGCAAGACACTCCATCAAACCATCAGACTCACCTGCGCTGCCACGATGCGCCATCCGCCCGGCATCCTCACCCATGTTTGCTGCTGGCGCCCAATTTTCTCGCTGCCTTCGCGCGTAAATTCAGTGCTGCACACGGCGTAATCCTCACCAAAGGTGGTGATCACCGTATGATGCAGCGTACGGTTCAGACCTGCGGAAGGACGTGCGGCACGGAAGGCGCGAATCTCATCAATACCATATAAGTTCTCACCCGCGCCGAGGCGCACGGTACGCGCGTCGTGCCAAAAGAGTTCATCCAGCACCGCAATATCGTTGCTGATAAGCGCCTGTTCATAGCGATAAAAAGCATCGGTCACTTCAGCGACAATCACTGGACGGTTAATATCTTCAGCTTTCATAAGTTCCCTGTCATGCTCATTTGCGGCATCGTTAAGCCTTGTTGCTCCAGTGCATAAGCAGCACGCAGTGCCGCTTCCTCTTTAAACGGCGCGGCAATTAGTTGCAGGCCGATGGGTAATCCACGTTTGGTTGCCAGCGGGACAGTACACACCGGTAAGCCGAGGAAAGAGATCGGTTGCGTTAACATGCCCATGCTGGCTTTAGCGGGCAAATCCTGCCCGTTAATATGAATACTCTCCTGACCAATAGTGATAGCGCAACACGGTGTAGCAGGTGCGATGAGGACGTCGAAACGATCAAATAGCGGTAAGACCTGCTGCTGAAAGTGGCGGCGGAAACGTTGCGCCTGTACATACCAGGCACCAGGCATCATTGCGCCAGCCAGCAAGCGTTCACGTGAGTGAGGCTCAAACTGTTCTGGCATTTGACGCAGTGCAGGAAGATAGTGATTACCGCCTTCTGCCGCCGTCATAATAAACGCAGCCGAACGTGCCAGCTCAGCTTCTGGCAACAACACCTCATCATCAGCCTGTAAGGCATGGCTTGCAACTGCCAGCGCCGCGCGAGCATCTTCATCACACCAGGTTGAAAAAATCCGCCTAACGTGCCACAGCGTAAGCCCTCAACGCCGAGCGTCAGTGTCGGAAACGTTGGTGCAACCGGACGCTCAGCCTGAAAAGCATCTGTGTCGTCGCAGCCTTGCAGCTGGTCATAGACGAAGGCTAAATCGTCTGCCCGGCGGGCAAACGGGCCAATGTGATCGAGACTGGCGACAAAAGGATGACTGCCGCTGCGCGACAGCCGACCAAACGTCGGTTTTAAGCCAAAAATACCGCACAGCGACGCGGGAACACGAATGGAGCCGTTAGTATCGGTACCCAGCGAGAAATGCACCAGGCCCGCTGCCACGGCTGCCGCAGAGCCGCCCGAAGAGCCGCCCGCCACGCGGTTGAGATCGCGCGGATTATGAGTGGCGCCGTAGTGGCTATTTTCAGTGGTAAAACCGTAAGCGTAGGCATCCATATTCAGCATGCCGGAGAGCAACGCGCCCGACTGACGCAGCTTCTCAACGGCCCAGGCATCCTGCTGTGCCGCTGGGCGATCGCTGAACAGACGGGCACCGGCTAAAGTGCTGTAACCCGTCACATCGAATAAATTTTTAACCGCATAGGGAATGCCCGCCAGCGGCGCTAACGTCTCCCCACGTTGACGTTGCGTATCAATCTGTTCCGCTTCCGTTAACATGCGTTGCGCAGTGACTTCAGTCCAGGCGTTAAGAGCAGGGTTATGCTGCCTAATCGCCTGAAGCGTGTGGCTGGCGACGTCACGCGCACTCAGTTCGCCTTTTTGAATCGCTTGTTGCAGCGCCTGAATCGACATATCACTCAGTTTCATGCCTGATAAACTCCCGCGATTTCCAGTCGATCATCAAGCGGGAACGCCATGAGCGGGGCCGCCATGCTGGCGATACGCGTCATTTGCGTGAGTAATTCAGCGCGGCGCGCATCATCCAGTTCCACACGCAGTAGCTGTTCCATTTGCGCGACATAGATCGCCCAGTCAATGTTCTGATTCATCTGTTACTCCCGTTAAAAGCCGGCGGCGCTGCCGTTGCTGCGTGGATCGCTTGCGCCTTCGAGCATGCCGTTGTTATGTCGCACAATGGCACCGGCGTGACCCACGGCTTCGCTGAAATCAGGCAGCAGTTCTACCTCATGCCCAAGCTGTCGCAATTGCGCAACGGTCTCTGTTGAGAAGCGGCCTTCCAGCTTGAGTGAATCGGAGGACTGGCCCCAGGTGCGACCTAACAGCCAGCGCGGTGCACTCACTGCCTGCTGCAGGGGCAAACCCTGAATAACGTGACGGGTGAAAATCGCTGCCTGGGTCTGTGGCTGCCCGTCGCCGCCCATTGAGCCATACACCATGGTGCGTCCATCTTTGAGGCGTGCGGCGGCGGGGTTGAGCGTGTGGAAAGGCTGTTTACCTGGCGCTAACGCCAGCAGATGTTGGGGATCGAGGCTAAAAGCGGCTCCCCGGTTTTGCCAGGTAATGCCGGTGCCGGGCAGTACCACACCGCTGCCAAACTCATGATAAATGCTTTGAATAAAGGAAACCGCAAGGCCACTGCTGTCCATTACCCCCATCCACACCGTGTCGCCGGGACCGCGCCCGGTTCCCCACGGCGCAGCCCGGTTATCATCAATCTGGCTGGCGAGCGTAATGAGATGATCGCTGTAAAGCAGGGCCTGGAGATCCTCAGTAATGTGGCGTGGATCGGTAATATGCTTGTCACGCAGCGCAAAGGCTTTTTTGGTCGCTTCCACAACGCGGTGTACGGTTTGCGCATCGTTGGCACTGGCCATATCCAGATGATCGGTAATGCCAAGAATGGCCAGCGACACCATGCCCTGCGTCGGTGGCGTCATATTCCAGATGTCGCCTTCGCTGTGGGCAATGTGCAGCGGCGTGCAGCGTCGGGCGCGATGCCGCTGCAAATCTTCAAGCGTAACCGGCATGCCGAGTGCCGCCATTTCACGCGCCAGATGGTGGGCCAGATTGCCACGATAAAAGCTCTCCAGCCCCTCTTCAGTAAGCTGGCTAAGCGTGTTGGCCAGTGCCGGTTGCGTAAAGCGACTGCCTGGCTGCGGTACTTCACCGTCCGGTAAAAATGTGTCAGCAAAGCCAGGCTGATGCTGTAATTCTGCACGTTTGGATTGGGTCGCTGCCGACTGCGATGCGGTCACTGGAATGCCGTCGGCGGCGTAGCGAATAGCATCGCGCAGCAGGCGGGTCAGCGACAGCGGTGTGCCGCCCAATCCGGCGGACAGCGTTAATGCTTCCTGCCAGCCACTGACAGTGCCTGCTACCGTCAACGCCGATTTAGGGCCACGATGGGGAATATGCGGTTCATTGTGGTAAAAATCAAAATGGGCTAATGAACCCGCCGCGCCGCTGGCATCAATCGCAACCGGCTCGCCTGATGGTGGCAGCACCAACCAAAAACCGTCGCCGCCCAGGCCATTCATATGGGGATAAACCACCGCGATAGTAGCCGCCGCCGCGACCATTGCCTCGATGGCGTTGCCACCTTCACGTAATACCGCCAGTGCGCTTTCGCTTGCCAGGTGATGAGGCGTCACCGCCATGCCGAGCGGTGCCATATTGCTCTGAATCATCTCTTTCTCGTTTTGCTATCGGCTAACAGTACGAAAAATAAAGCAAGAGCTGTTCCAGTTTTCATCGTGAAGGCATAAAGCCATAAACCTGGCGCAAATTATGCTAGCTTGAGCTGAAACGAAAGTTACAGGATGCCCGATGAAACAGCTTGATGAACGGCTCAGAAGCCACTACTCCCAGCTCTCGCCGCAAGAGCAGCGCATTGCTGATTTTGCCTTTGACCATTTTGACGATCTGATCAGCTACAACAGCGCCGAACTGGCGCGTCTTAGCGGCGTATCCAAGGCCACGGTCAGCCGCCTGTTCAAGCGCCTGGGGTATGAAAAGTACAAAGACATGCGTGACGAATTACGCACCCTGCGCCAGAGCGGCATGCCGTTAACCGACAATCGCGATGCGGTGCAGGGCAACACGCTGTTGTCGCGTCATTACAAGCAGGAAATGGCCAATCTGACGCAGTGGGTAAACAGTATTGATGCCCAGCAGTTTGGCGAAGTTATCCAGCAGCTGGCTCAGGCAAAGCGTATATTTATCATCGGGATGCGTAATGCTTATCCGGTGGCGTTGCACCTGCGCCAGCAGCTTATGCAGGCCCGCCCGCAGGTACATATTCTGCCGCAGCCGGGTCAAACACTGGCTGAAGAGCTGGTAGAGATTACACCTGACGATATGGTGGTCGTCATGGCTTTTCGCCGCCGTACACGCATTATTCGTCCCGTCATGCAGCAGCTACAAAACGCGGGCATCCCACTACTGGCGCTGTGTGAGCCGCAGGCACAAACGGTTATTTCGCTGGCGCGCTGGCAGCTCTGCGCCCCGCTCGATAGCGTGTCAGCTTTCGACAGTTATGCGTCGGCCATGAGCCTGATTAACCTGATCGCCAATGCCTTACTGCATGAAACGTTGTCACATGGTCGTCAGCGTATTCATCAAATTGCCGATCTTTATCAACAGTTTGATGAGCTGGAGCACCGTTAACAGGCACTGTTTTGGTGCTTCGCCCTGTTTTGGATCATCTTCTTCTGACGGCTAATCGCACCCGCTATGCGGTCATAGCTTAAAAAATAACGCTTTTACCATAATTTATTCTTCCCCGGCTGGTTGGCACATTAGTTGCAGAATGCCTGTCAAAGAATCTTTTGTTTCACGTAAACTCACCGGGGTGCATAATGAAAAAAGTGTTGATAGCGGTTGCAACAGCAGCGTTACTGATGGCTCAGGCGGGAAGTGCGCTGGCCGATCAACTGCAAGATATTCAAAAACGTGGGGTGATCCGCGTTGCTGTGCCGCAGGATTTTCCTCCGTTTGGCTCGGTAGGCACCGATCTGCAACCGCAAGGTTATGACATTGACATGGCGAAATACCTCGCCAGAGAGATGAAACTTAAGTTGCAACTGGTGTCAGTCAGCAGTGCCAACCGCGTACCTTATTTGCAAACCGATAAAGTCGATCTGGTGATTTCCAGCATGGGCAAAAACGCTGAGCGTGAAAAAGTCATCGATTTTACCCATGCGTATGCGCCGTTCTTCCTGGGCGTCTTTGGGCCAAAAGGCGAAGAAATTAAAGATGCTGCGGCACTGAGTGGGAAATCAATTGGCGTGACGCGCGGCGCGGTAGAAGACATGGTCCTGAGCGAGGTGGCACCGAAAGAGGCGCAGGTAAAACGTTATGAAGATAATAACACCACGCTGTCAGCCTACCTGTCAGGCCAGGTGGAATATGTCGCTACCGGTAATCTGGTGGTTGCGGCTATCGCCCGTCAGAATCCCGCCAAAGCACCGGTTGCCCAGTTCATGCTGAAAGATTCGCCGTGCTTTATCGGCCTGAAAAAAGAGGAACCGGCGTTAAAAGAGAAAGTGAACGCGCTGATCGAACAGGGCATCAAAGACGGCACGCTGAACAAAATGTCGGAAGAGTGGTTAAAAGCACCGCTGCCTGCCAACCTCGGCGCATAAGGGCGAAACCGTGGGGCAGCTTAATTTTCCTGCATTATGGCCATACTGGCCGGAATTACTTTCCGGCTTATGGATCACCATTCAGTTAACGGTACTTGCCACCATTGGCGGTGTCAGCCTCGGCATTTTTGGCGCAGCGTTACGCAGCGGCAAACCCGGCGGGTTGAGTCGTGCCTGGGGCGTCTACGTCGAACTGATCCGCAATACGCCGTTTGTGGTGCAACTCTTCTTTATCGTGTTCGGCTTACCCAATCTGGGCCTGAAGCTAACGGCGGGGAGGCGGCGCTGCTGGCGATGTTAATTAACCTCGGTGCCTACAGCACTGAAATTATTCGCGCCGGGATTCAGGTCACGCCAAAGGGACAATGGGAAGCGGGACGGGTACTGGGTTTAACGCGCAGTCAGACTTTTTTACGCGTTGTGCTGCCTCCGTCGCTGCAACGCATTTATCCGGCGCTGGTCAGCCAGTGCATTATCGTGATGCTCGGCTCATCGGTGGTTTCTCAGGTTTCTTATGAGGAGCTCACCTTCGCCGCCAACCTGATTCAGTCACGCACCTTTTTAAGTTTTGAGGTCTATCTGGTGACCACGCTGATTTACCTGGGGCTGTCGATTGTTATGCGTCAGTTGCTACTGGCTATCGGCCGCAAATGGTTTGGAGTACAGGCATGATGACGAGCTTTACCGACTGGGACATCGTGCGCAACCTGCTGCTGGCGGCACGCTGGACAATTTTACTGTCGCTGGTGGCCTTTTTGGCGGCACCCTGGTGACATTACCGCTGCTGTTTATGCGCCTGCTGAAACGTCAATGGCTGACCCGCATCATCCGCGGTTACACCGAGCTGTTTCAGGGCACGCCGCTGCTGATGCAGCTGTTTCTGGCGTTTTTTGGTGTCGGCCTGTTTGGCATTGACGTGGCGCCCTGGACCGCCGCGTCGCTGGCTCTCACGCTCTATACCAGCGCCTTTTTGCTGGATATCTGGCACGGCAGCATTCTCGCCCTGCCAAAAGGACAATGGGAAGCGTCGCGCTGCCTGGGGCTGAACTTTGGTCAGACGCTAACGCGCGTCATTGCGCCGCAGGCGATCCGTATTGGCCTGGCCCCTACGGTGGGGTTTGCCGTACAGGTGATTAAAGGCACTGCCCTGGCCTCTATTATCGGCTTCATTGAGCTGACCAAAGCTGGCACCATCCTGAATAACGTAACTTATCAGCCATTTAAAGTGTTTGGCCTGGTCGCACTTGGTTACTTCCTGATGTGTTATCCGCTGTCTCGCTACAGCCAGTATCTGGAGAAAAAATTCAATGCCGCTCATCACCATTAATCAGGTGCAAAAGTATTACGGCGACAACCATGTGTTGAAAGGCGTCGATCTGGATATTGAAATGGGTGAAGTCATTTCAATTATTGGCCGCAGCGGATCGGGCAAAAGTACGCTGCTGCGCTGCATGAACGGGCTGGAAGGCTATCAGGAAGGCAGCATTAAACTCGGCGGCATGACCATCACCGATCGTGAATCACAGGCGCGGGATATCAGTCGCTCCGTTGGCATGGTGTTCCAGAGCTTCAACCTGTTCCCGCATATGACGGCGCTGGAAAACGTGATGCTGGCACCGCGCCGCGTTTTAAAGAAAAGCGAAGCAGAATGCCGCGCTCTGGCGGCGCAGATGCTGGAGAAAGTCGGTCTCGGTGAACGTCTCGATTACTATCCGGCTAATCTCTCCGGCGGGCAGCAGCAGCGCGTGGCCATTGCCCGGGCGCTGGCGATGACGCCAAAGGTATTACTGTGTGACGAGATCACCTCGGCGCTTGATCCTGAACTGGTGGGCGAAGTACTGAAAGTGCTGGAGCAACTGGCAGCAGAAGGCATGACGCTGATCCTCGTCACCCATGAAATGAACTTCGCCCGTGACGTGGGCGATCGTGTGGTCTTTATGCATCAGGGGCGCGTCTGGGAGCAGGGCAACAGCAAGACGCTGTTTGCCAACCCGCAAACGCCGGAACTGAAACAGTTTATCTCTTCCGTGCGCCTCTAAGTGTTTAACAAGGAATTCACCATGGATATCACCCAATTCTCACAACTTAATCCACCACAACGCCTGCTGATGGGACCCGGCCCAATCAACGCCGATCCGCGCGTGCTACGCGCCATGTCGAGCCAGTTGCTCGGGCAGTACGATCCCGCCATGACGCATTATATGAACGAAGTGATGGCACTCTATCGCGGCGTATTCCGCACGGAAAACCGTTGGACAATGCTGATCGATGGCACGTCGCGCGCGGGCATCGAAGCGATACTGCTGTCGGCGATCCGTCCGGGCGACAAAGTGCTGGTGCCGGTATTTGGGCGATTTGGTCATCTGCTGTGTGAAATTGCGCGCCGCTGTCGTGCTGAAGTCCACACTATTGAGGTGCCGTGGGGAGAGGTTTTCACACCGGATCAGGTTGAAGATGCGATCAAACGGGTGAAGCCACGCCTGCTGTTAACCGTGCAGGGCGACACCTCCACCACCATGCTGCAACCGCTGGCGGAGCTGGGGAGATCTGCAAAAAATATGGCGTGCTGTTCTACACCGACGCCACCGCGTCGCTGGGCGGCAACGCGCTGGAGACCGATGCCTGGGGACTCGATGCGGTATCAGCCGGCATGCAAAAATGCCTCGGTGGGCCGTCAGGCACATCACCTGTTACCCTGAGTCCGCAGATGGAAGCGGTGATACGCAAGCGTAAATGTGTAGAAGAGGGGATCCGTACGGAAGCGCATCAGGATGGTGAAGAGGAGATGATCTACTCCAACTATTTCGATCTCGGCATGATCATGGATTACTGGGGGCCTGAACGATTAAATCACCATACCGAAGCCACCACGGCGCTGTTTGGCGCACGTGAATGCGCGCGATTGATCCTGCAGGAAGGACTGGATAACGGCATTGCCCGCCACAAACTGCACGGGAAGCGTTGCTGAAAGGGATTCAGGGCATGGGACTGGAAACGTTTGGCGATCTGAAACACAAAATGAATAACGTGCTGGGTGTCGTGATCCCGCAGGGTATCAATGGCGATCGGGTACGCAAGCTGATGCTGGACGATTTCGCGATTGAAATCGGCACCTCGTTTGGTCCTCTGCACGGCAAAGTGTGGCGTATCGGTACGATGGGGTACAACGCACGTAAAGATTGTGTGATGCAAACGCTGGCTGCGCTGGAAATGGTGCTGACGCATCTGGGTTACCGTACACCGCAGGGCGCTGCCTCGCAGGCTGCGTGGGATCATTACGGGAGCCACGCATGAAAATGAACGCCAGCGAAGCGCAGACGGCTGCGGCGCGCGTCATGGCGCGCTGTGACGCGCTGGCAGAGATCAGCGAGTCGTCCGAGGGATTAACCCGCGTTTATCTTTCCCCGGAGCATTTGCGTGCAAATGCTCGCGTAGGAGAGTGGATGAAAGCTGCCGGTATGCAGGTCTGGCAGGATGCAGTAGGCAATATTTGTGGGCGCTATGAAGCCGCGGAAAGCGGCGCACCCGCGCTGTTGCTCGGCTCGCATCTTGATACGGTGCGTAATGCGGGTCGCTATGACGGCATGCTCGGCGTATTGACCGCGATCGAAACCGTACAGTGGCTGCACGATCGGCAGCAAACGCCTGCCGCTGGCGATTGAAATTATTGGCTTTGGCGATGAAGAAGGCACACGTTTTGGCATCACGCTGCTCGGCAGTCGCGGTATTACCGGAACCTGGCCAGAAAGCTGGGTGACGCATCCCGACGGAAACGGCATTACCGTGGCGCAGGCAATGCGTGATGTCGGACTGGACAGCGCGCAGATTGCCAGCGCCGCACGTGACGTAACGGATATTGTTGCCTATCTTGAATTGCATATCGAGCAAGGGCCGTGCCTGGAGCAGGAGAATCTGGCGTTAGGGGTGGTGACGGCCATCAACGGCGCGCGCCGCCTGAACTGTCGCTTCGTGGGTGAAGCGGGGCATGCGGGCACAGTCCCAATGACGCACCGCAAAGATGCGCTGGCTGCCGCAGCGGAATGGATGGTGTTTATCGAACACGCCACGCGGGAACAGGATCCGCAACTGGTGGCGACGGTTGGCACGTTAAGCTGCGCGCCGGGTGCCGTTAATGTGATCCCCGGTGAGGTGAACCTGTCGCTTGATGTCCGTGGGCCACAGGACAATCCGCTGGAATCACTGCTTTCTACATTGTTGACCCAGGCTGAAGCGATCGCGCTGCGCCGTGGTTTAACCTTCGAATCAAATGAGTATTACCGCATTGCGGCAACCGCCTGCGATGCGCAGTTACAGCAGGCGTTGAGCCATGCGGTTGAAACGGTTCAGGGGCGCAGCGTATCCCTGCCGAGCGGGGCGGGACACGATGCGATTGCCATCGCTGAACGCTGGCCGGTTGGCATGCTGTTTGTGCGTAATGAACGTGGCATCAGCCATCATCCGGCAGAAGCGGTGAAAACCGACGATATTGCGCCTGCGGTGCAGGTTTTTTAGCGGCGATTTGTCAGATTGCTGAACGGAGATAAGCATGGAATTAACGACGTTTAATCAGCTTTCAGCAGATGATGCTCACGCCGCTCTCGCCCATTGTGTGGCGATCCCTGCCTGGCAGCAGGCAATGGTGGCAGCGCGCCCTTATGCGTCACTCGATGCGCTGGTTGCAGAAGGCGATCGGCTGGCGCGTCAGTGGCAACGCGAGGATTTACGTCTGGCGTTATCGGCGCATCCGCGCATTGGTGAGCGCGTCAGCGGCGCGGGTAGAGAAGCCTCACTGTCGCGTAACGAGCAGTCTGCCATGCAGCAGGCCGATGAAGCGTTACAGCAGGCCATGTTGCAGGGCAACCGGGATTATGAAGCGCGTTTTGGTCGGGTATTTTTGATTCGAGCCAAAGGGCGCAGCGGCAAAGAAATGTTGGCGGAATTAGAGCGCCGTCTCGGCAATGATGATCAGACAGAGCAACAGGAAACGCTGGATCAACTGCGCGAAATTACCCTGTTGCGTCTAAAGGAGAGCTTTTCATGAGCACCATTACCACGCATATCCTCGATACTGCACTGGGTAAACCTGCCAGCGGTGTGGCGATCTCTCTGGAGCAAAACAGCCCGGAAGGATGGTTACCGGTTGCTAAAGGCGTCACCGACACCGATGGACGCCTGAAAGAGTTGACGCCAGAACCGTTAGCGCCGGGCCACTATCGCCTGACGGCTGAAATTGGTGACTACTTTGCCGTGGCGGGACGTGATGCGCTCTATGTCAGCGCGCAGATCGATTTTGTTATTGCTGAAGCGGGCAGTCATTTCCACCTGCCATTTCTGATCTCTCCGTGGTCGTGGTCGACCTATCGCGGTAGCTAACGCACTTTTCCGCGACCTGAGATATCAGGCCGCAGAAGATAATCCTTATAGCGAGAACGCATCCGCATCACGCCACGCCGGGAAAAGCTCACGGTAAGCCTTTAATTCATCCAGCGACAGCGTGGCATCCAGACGCGCCGGCTTGAACGGTTCGGCAGCACTGAGAATTTCACCCTGTGGCGAAATAATCTGGCTGTCACCGCTGTATTGATGCTGATTACCGTCGCTGCCGATGCGGTTGCAGCCCGCCACGTAAGCCTGGTTCTCTATTGCGCGTGCGAGTAACAATGCCTGCCAGTGCCGCGCACGCGGTGCAGGCCAGTTAGCCACATACAATGCCAGATCGTAGTCATTGCGATTGCGGGCAAACACAGGAAAGCGCAGGTCGTAACAGATTTGCGGCAAAATACGCCAGCCGCGCCAGGTGAAGATTTCACGCTTCTCGCCTGGCAGATAGTGATGGTGTTCATCTGCCATGCGAAACAGATGGCGTTTATCATACTGATGCAGCGTGCCATCCGGTTCGACCAGTAAAAAGCGATTCACCGCGCCGCTGTCGGTCTGAATGGCCGCACTGCCACCCACCAGGGCATCGCTGGCGCGGGCATGTTTATGGAGCCACTCAACCACCTGGGGTTGTGGCAGCGAACTTTTTGCGGCTTCCATCGCAAAACCCGTGGTAAACATCTCCGGCAGCAGGATCAGATCGCGTCCTTTGATGTCGCTAATGATCCGATCGAAATGGCGCAGGTTCGCTTCGCCATCCATCCAGCTCAGCGTTTCTTGCAGTACAGTAATGTTTAAAGCTGACATAAACGCTCCGCAGCGGCATCCAGGGTCGCTTCCTGTTTAGCAAAGCACAGGCGAATAAGCTTGTGCGGGAATGGATCGGCGCAGAATACCGACAGCGGAATCGCCGCCACGCCAACCTCTTTGGTCAGCCACTGGCAAAAACTGACGTCATCCAAACCAGAGATGGCGCTGTAATCGACCAGCAAAAAGTAAGTGCCTTCACCCGGCAGCACCTTAAAGCGGCTGTTGCTCAACCCCTGAATCAAACGATCGCGCCGCGCCTGGTAAAATGCCGGCAGCTCACGATAATGTTCAGGCTCCTGGCGCAGCATATCGGCAATCGCCAGCTGCGCAGGCGTATTAACTGAAAAGGTCAGATACTGATGAACTTTGCGAATCTCAGCACTAATGGCAGCGGGCGCAATGCAGTAACCGACTTTCCAGCCGGTCATGTGGAAGGTTTTACCAAATGACGACACGGCAATGGCGCGTTGGCGTAATTCGCTGTGCGCCAGCACGCTGGCATGACCCTCTTTTGCGAAGCAGATGTGCTCATACACCTCATCGCTTATGACATAAATTTCTCGTTCGGCAATTGCCTGCCACAGCGCGGCATAATCACTTTCTCGCCAGACGGTAGCAGAAGGATTATGCGGTGTATTGAGGATCACTAAACGTGTTTTATCACTCAGCAAGCCGTTAAATTGGTTCCAGTCAACGCGAAAGCCGGGGGCTGTAAAGCGATGCGTTTCAGTACACCGCCCGCCAGCTGCACGGCGGGCGCATAGCTGTCGTAGCTGGGATCGAAGCAGATGACCTCATCTCCGGCACGCACCAGCGCGGTGATAGCGGCATAAAGCGCCTCAGTGGCACCCGCTGTCACGGTAATATCGCTGTTCACATCGGGCTGGTAGCCGTAAAGCTCTGCGGTTTTAGCTGCGATGGCTTCACGCAGCGGCAGTGCGCCGCTCATCGCTGCATACTGGTTTGCGCCCTGGCTGACGTGATAAGCCAGCCGTTCCTGTAAGTAGCGCGGACCGTCGAAATCGGGAAAACCCTGAGAAAGGTTAATCGCATTGTGCTGCTGCGCCAGTGCGCTCATTTGGGTAAAAATGGTGGTGCCGAGTGCAGGTAATTTGCTCTCCGGAATCAGGTTGTGCTGCGTCATTGTTCTTTGGCCTTAAGCGCGAATGTCGTTGCGGAGTAACCCTGTGTTGCTGCCACTATAAACAGGATGCTAGTATTTGGCAATCGAGACGCTTAGATGGCTAAAACTCTTCCTGCAACGCGAACCACTCAGGGTTTATACCCAATGAAAGGAACTTTATGTCGGACACTCTCCCGTTAGATCAACTCGTTGCCGCGTGTCACTGGATTGGCGCCAAAGGTTGGGCCCCGGCTACCGGTGGCAATATGTCGGTTCGCCAGGATGAACATCTCTGTTTGTTGAGCGAGTCCGGCAAAGATAAAGGTAGCCTGACGCGGGATGATTTTATTCAGGTGGACATTGCTACCAGCCGTGCGCTATCGGGCCGAAAACCTTCTGCTGAGACCGGTTTGCACACTCTGATTTATCGTCTGTTCCCGGACGCTGGCGCGGTATTACATACGCACACCGTTAACTCCACCGTACTGTCGCGCGTGGAAGAAGGCGCGGCGCTGCTGCTCTATGGCTACGAAATGCAGAAATCGTTGACTGGCCAAAGCAGTCACGAAGATACCGTCGCCATTCCGGTTTTTGATAACAATCAGGATATCGCCGCGCTGGCGTCTGAAATTGAAGACTATGCCGGACGCTTTCCATTGCGTTATGGATTTCTGCTACGCGGTCACGGTCTGACCTGTTGGGGCAAAGATGTCAGCGAAGCCCGTCGTCACCTGGAAGGTCTGGAATTTTTATTTGAATGCGAACGCCAACGTCGCCTGCTGGAGAGCAAATGATCCGCGCCATCGTCACTGATATTGAAGGCACCACCAGCGATATTCGCTTCGTACACAATGTGCTGTTTCCTTATGCCCGCCAGCATCTGGCTGCTTTTATTCGCGACCGGCATAATCAGCCGGAGGTTGCCGCTGCGCTGGATGCCGTACGCGCCGAAGTCGATCAACCTGATGCCGATCTCGCTGCACTGACAGCGATCCTGTTCGATTTCATGGACAAAGATCGTAAGTCCACCGGGCTGAAAGCCCTTCAGGGCATGATCTGGCGTGACGGCTACGTAAACGGCAACTTTACCGGACATCTCTATCCTGACGTGCTGCCCGCCCTGACAGCCTGGCAGCAGCAGGGTATGAAGCTCTACGTTTATTCCTCCGGCTCAGTTGCCGCGCAGAAATTGTTATTTGGCTACAGCAATGAAGGTGATATTACTGGCGTGTTTAGCGGCTATTTTGATACCCACGTTGGCGCCAAACGCGAAGTAAATTCATATCGTAATATCGCTGAACAGACGGGCCTGCCCGCTGAGCAACTGCTGTTTCTTTCTGATATTCATCAGGAACTGGATGCGGCAGCAGAAGCGGGCTGGCATACCCTGCAGTTGATTCGTGACGACGTGGATAGCGAAAGCCGTCATCGTCAGGTGAATAATTTTTCCCAGATTAACCCGGAGTCGATTTGAGATGAGTGCACTGACGATTTTTACCGAGAGTGAAGCCAGCCAACCGGTGTGGCACAGCACCGACGCGGATGCCATTGGTGAACGTTTGCAGGCGAAAGGCGTGCGGTTTGAACGCTGGGAAGCGGATCGCGATCTGGGCGACAATCCGGACGCTGAAACGGTGATTAATGCCTATCAGCATGCGATTGATCGCCTGGTAGCGGAGAAAGGCTATCAGAGCTGGGACGTGATCAGCATGCGCGCCGATCACCCGCAAAAAGCGGTGCTGCGTGAAAAGTTTCTCTCTGAGCACACGCACGGCGAAGATGAAGTCCGTTTCTTTGTTGAAGGGGCAGGGTTGTTTTGTCTGCACCTGGACGGTGAGATCTTGCAGATCCTGTGCGAGAAAAACGATCTGATTTCCGTGCCAGCCGGTACGCCACACTGGTTTGATATGGGATCGGCACCGAATTTCACCGCCATTCGTATCTTTGATAATCAGGAAGGCTGGATCGCGAATTTTACTGGCGACAAGATTGCAGATGCGTATCCACGGTTAGATTAATTGTTTGCTGCACTTTGCGCGCTGCCCTAAAAGCAGCGCGCACTTACCCTCATGTCGGCTGGAAAATCCCGGCAGCCACTTCATCGGGCGTGACCACGCCGGTATCTAATACCCAACCGCTGATTAGGGCCGCAGGCGTCACGTCAAATGCCGGATTGGTCACCGCTGCATTTTCAGGTGCCCACTGCACGTGACCAAAACTGCCTGCCACACCTGCGACTTCGCTGGCGGCACGCTGCTCAATCGGAATCGCTGCGCCATCGGGGCACAGGCGATCCAGCGTGGTGTGCGGGGCAGCGACATAAAACGGAATGCCATGATAATGTGCCAGCACGGCCAGGCTGTAAGTACCAATCTTATTTGCCACATCACCGTTGGCCGCAATGCGATCGGCCCCAACCCAAATGGCATCAACCTGCTGGCGGGCCATCAGACTGGCCGCCATTGAATCGGTGATCAGTTGATAAGGAACCGATAACTCGCCTAATTCCCAGGCTGTTAAACGCCCGCCCTGTAACAAAGGACGTGTCTCACCGACCCAGACATTCACTACTTTGCCTTGCTGATGCGCGCGTGCAATAACGCCCAGTGCAGTGCCAACGCCAGCGGTAGCCAGCCCGCCGGTGTTGCAGTGCGTCAATAACTGGCTGCCGGGCTTCACCAGCGCACTGCCCGCCGTCGCGATGCTGTCACACAGCTGTTTATCTTCTTCTACCAGACGCAACGCTTCCTGGCTGAGCGCCGCAACATATGATCCCTGCGCCAGCGCCAGTTTCATCCGATCCAGATTGTTCATCAAATTCACCGCCGTTGGCCGGGCAGCGCGCAGCACGTCAAGCGCCTGAGCCAGTTGGTCGCGCGTTTGCCCCTGTTCTGCCAGCAACGCCAGTAGCAGCGAGGCTGACAGGCCAATCAGCGGCGCACCACGCACGCGCAGTGCATGAATATGATCCACTAACTGCGCCACGCTGTGGGCGGGAAGCCAGTTTTTTTGCTGCGGTAACGCCTGCTGATCGAGGATCCAGAGCTGATTGTCACGAACCTGTAAGCTGGTGGTTTGAAGTGTCTGCATTGTCTGTGAAATCCATGTTGCGTTAATGGCGGATATTGTGCCAACATGCTGAGCGGATGTATAGACGTCTGAACGGCTTATTACTGTCGATTGATAAGGAAAGGGCAATGTCGCAATACCGTACCTTCACCGCTGCTGACGCTGTGGAATATGCCAAAAAGTATGGTGGGGTAAACGATCCCTCTTCACTGGTGAGTGCAGAAGAGATCGGTGATGGTAACCTCAACCTGGTATTTAAAATTTACGATGATCAAGGCATTAGCCGGGTTGTGGTAAAGCAGGCCCTGCCGTATGTGCGCTGCGTCGGTGAATCCTGGCCGTTGACGCTGGATCGTGCACGCCTTGAAGCGCAAACGCTGGTTGAACACTATAAATATTGTCCGCAACACACCGTGGCAGTCACGCATTACGATGCCGATCTGGCGGTTATGGTGATGGAAGATCTCTCCAGCCATCGCATCTGGCGTGGTGAACTGGTGAAAGGGGTATTTTACCCGGAAGCGTCTCGCCAGCTGGGCGAGTATCTGGCACAAACCCTGTTCCATACATCCGATTTCATTCTGCATCCGCACCAGAAAAAAGCGGAAGTGGCGCGCTTCATCAACCCGGAAATGTGTGAGATCACTGAAGATCTCTTCTTCAACGATCCTTATACCGATCATGAGCGCAATAAATACCCGGAAGTGCTGGAGCCGCTGGTTGCCAGCCTGCGCAGCGATGATGCGTTACGCATCGCGGTTGCGGGCCTTAAACATCGCTTTTTTGCACATGCCGAAGCGTTACTGCATGGCGATATTCATAGCGGCTCGATTTTCGTGGCTGATGGCAGCCTGAAAGCGATTGATGCTGAATTTGGTTATTTCGGCCCGATTGGCTTTGATGTGGGAACGGCGATTGGCAACCTGCTGATTAACTATTGTGGCCTGCCGGGCCTGCTGGCCCCGCGTGAAGCGGCTGATGCACGTGAACAGCGCCTGCGTGATGCGCATGATGTCTGGGTGGCGTTCGCGACACGCTTCCTTGAACTGGCTGAGAGCAAAACCACGGACGTGGCGCTGGCTTATCCAGGCTATGCGCAGGCTTTTCTGCGTAAAGTATGGGCAGATACCATTGGTTACTGCGGCACTGAACTGATTCGCCGCACTGTGGGCATGTCAC
Source organism: Candidatus Pantoea haifensis (assembly GCA_018842655.1). Lineage (GTDB taxonomy): Bacteria > Pseudomonadota > Gammaproteobacteria > Enterobacterales > Enterobacteriaceae > Pantoea > Pantoea haifensis. The sequence continues at coordinate 34,956 of JAGTWN010000004.1, forward strand.
ACGTTGCCGACATGAAATTGATCAAGGATGACGCGATGCGCACCGAGTGTATTCGCAGCGCGATTACGCTGGGGCGCACGCTGATTCTGGCTGCCGATCATGTGGAAGATATTGATGCGCTGATTGCGCGTATTCGTCAGGCGGTTTAACAAAAGGGCCGACATGACATCGGCCCCTGTTTATTATGCTGCTTCGCTGGCACGTGTCGGCTTCGGTTCATCTTTTACCGGCACCGCCAGCGCATCTGCTGCAAACTCATCAACATTAATTGAGCGCAGTCGGCTAATTTCGGCGCGTTTCAACACTTCTGCCTCTTTTTCATCGATCAGGCCCTGTTCAAACGCTTTTTTAGCCAGCGCATCCAGACGGGTGAAGGAGAGATGCTGTTTGGTCTGTTTGCACAGGCGATCGTGGATCACTTCCGCTGCCATGACATCCTGCAATGCCTGTTCTAACTGGCCTGCCGGATTGTGCTCGCTGGGGGTCAGATACTGACCGCGGCCTAAACGGGTACGTGTCGCTGAGGGCAGTTGCAGCAAGCGCGCCAGCTGATGATCAAGACGATCTGACGGGGCCGGACACTGTTTACCGCCAGCAAAGATCATCAAACGCAACATGCCCGCCACAAAGCGATGGGGAAATTACGCAGCAGATCGTCCATGGCATTTTCAGCCTGATGCAACGCATCCTGCACGCCCCAGTGAACCAGCGGCAGATCTGCTTCATTACGGCCTTCGTCGTCGTAACGTTTTAAGGTTGCTGAAGCGAGATAAAGCTGGCTCAGGACATCACCTAAACGTGCAGAGATGCGCTCGCGACGCTTCAGACTGCCGCCGAGGACTGCCATTGAGACATCGGACAGCAGGGCCAGATTGGCGCTGATGCGATTCAGTTGTTGATAATAGCGGCGAGTCGCGTCCCGCGTTGGTGTGGTGCTGGTGCGACCGCCGGTGACACCGAGCCACAGGCTGCGCACGGTGTTACTGCCAACGTGACCGATATGGCTAAACAGGGCGTTATCAAAGGCCCGGAGATCGTTGCTGGCTGCGGCAGCCATCTCCTGAAGGACATAAGGATGGCAACGAATCGCGCCCTGACCAAAAATAATCATGCTGCGCGTCAGGATGTTAGCGCCCTCAACGGTAATGGCAATGGGCGCGCCCTGATAAGCACGCGCCAGGAAGTTACTGTTCCCCAACATAATGCCTTTACCACCTGCAATATCCATCGCATCAATAATGGCGCGCTGGCCGCGATGGGTGCAGTGATATTTCACAATGGCCGACAGAACGGCAGGTTTTCCCCCTGCATAATACCGGCAGTGATCAGCGTGGCCGCTGCATCCATTACGTAGGCGTTACCGGCAATGCGCGCCAGCGGCTCTTCAATGCCCTCCATTTTACCGATGGACAACCTGAACTGACGACGAATATGTGCATAGGCACCTGTTGCCAGCGCCACGCTTTTCAGGCTGCCGGTAGAGTTAGACGGCAAAGTAATCCCGCGTCCCACGGATAAACATTCCACCAGCATGCGCCAGCCTTGTCCGGCCATTTCTGGCCCACCGATAATAAAATCGATCGGTACAAAAATATCTTTGCCGCGCGTTGGGCCGTTCTGGAACGGCACGTTGAGTGGGAAATGGCGGTTGCCGATTTCAACACCCGGCGTGTTGGTTGGGATCAAGGCGCAGGTAATCCCCAGCGACTCCGTTTCGCCCAGCAGATGGTCAGGATCGGAGAGTTTAAAGGCCAGGCCCAACACGGTAGCTATCGGAGCCAGCGTAATGTAACGCTTGTTCCAGGTCAGGCGCATGCCCAGCACCTGTTGACCTTGCCATTCGCCCATGCACACCACGCCCTTATCGGGGATCGCGCCTGCGTCAGAGCCTGCTTCCGGGCTGGTCAGCGCAAAGCAAGGGATCTCATCGCCACGCGCCAGACGCGGCAAATAGTGGTTTTTCTGTTTGTCCGTGCCGTAATGTTGCAATAATTCACCCGGGCCAAGCGAGTTCGGCACACCCACAGTAATCGCTAAAATACCGGAAACGCCTGCCAGTTTTTGCAGCACGCGCGCCTGCGCATACGCTGAGAATTCCAGTCCGCCATACTCTTTTTTGATGATCATGGCGAAGAAACGATGTTCTTTCAGGTAGGCCCAAAGCTCTGGCGGCAGATCGGCCATTTCATGGGTAATCTGAAAATCATTTGCCATACGGCAGGCTTCTTCAACTGGCCCATCAATGAACGCTTGCTCGTCGGGCGTCAGACGGGGTTGGGGATAACGGTGAAGTTTCTGCCAGTCAGGTTTGCCCTGAAACAGATCGCCTTCCCACCAGGTTGTACCGGCATCAATGGCCTCTTTTTCGGTGCGCGACATAGGCGGCATCACCTGCTGGAAACGGTGCAACATCGGTTTTGAAAACATGTTGCGACGCATGTCTGGCAGGTTGAAAGGCAGCAGCATTATCGCCAACGGCAGCAGCAGCCAGGGTGTCCACAGGCCAGCAACGGCCAGCGCAGCAGTCCACAGCAGTAAAATGCCGCTGCTCAGCCGTAGCGAAATGCGGTGATAAAACAGGGCGCCAAACAGCACCACCGTCGCAAGAATCGAAACAACCATCATAATGAACCGCTCCGTAAGTAGTAAGAGGTCTGACCTGTTATGGATAGAGGTTTAGAACAGCTGCCTCTGTTTAGCAATTCGTTTACATCGCAATTACAACCTGCTTCACAAAATCAGTTTTGTCAGGATTTTTGCTCAGCACGCTGAACAGGAATTTACCCTCGCAAGCGGGAAGGAGAAGGGAGGGAGCTTTGCGCTGACCGGTCATTCCGTTAAACTTGCTGCGATAAACTCTCCTCCAAAGGACATCCCTATGTATCAGGACATTATTCGTTCAGAACTTAACGAAGCAGCGGATACGCTGAATAAATTTTTGAGCGATGAAGCCAATATCCATGCGATTCAACGTGCAGCGGTGATGCTGGCCGATAGCTTCAAAGCGGGTGGAAAAGTGCTGTCGTGCGGTAATGGTGGCTCGCACTGTGATGCGATGCACTTCGCAGAAGAGTTAACTGGCCGTTATCGCGAAAACCGTCCTGGTTACCCGGCGATTGCTATTTCTGACGTCAGTCACCTTTCCTGTGTCAGTAACGATTTCGGCTACGACTATGTTTTCTCGCGCTACGTTGAGGCGGTAGGCCGAGCCGGTGACGTGCTGCTGGGCATTTCCACATCAGGTAACTCAGCGAATATCATAAAAGCGATTGAAGCGGCCCGAGCGCAAGGGATGAAAGTGATTACCCTGACGGGCAAGGATGGCGGAAAAATGGCGGGCAGTGCGGATATCGAAATCCGCGTGCCGCATTTTGGCTATGCTGACCGTATTCAGGAGATTCACATTAAAGTGATCCATATTCTGATGCTGCTGATTGAAAAAGAGATGGTGAAGTAACAGCGTTCGCCTCTCGCCAGACGGGAGGCGTCTTAACTTAAGGCGGTTGCTATGTGCGAATTGCTCGGGATGAGCGCAAATGTTCCGACGGATATTTGCTTCAGCTTCACCGGTCTGGTGCAGCGCGGCGGCGGAACCGGGCCTCACAAAGATGGCTGGGGTATTACGTTTTACGAAGATAAAGGGTGCCGCACGTTTAAAGATCCGCTGCCCAGCTATAACTCGCCCATTGCTCGCCTGGTACAGGATTATCCCATCAAATCCCATTCGGTGGTGGCGCACATACGCCAGGCCAATCGCGGGCAGGTATCGCTGGAAAATACCCATCCTTTTACCCGCGAACTCTGGGGACGCAACTGGACTTATGCACACAACGGGCAACTCAAAGGGTATCGCCAGTTAGAAACCGGTCATTTTCGTCCGGTTGGCGAAACTGACAGTGAAAAAGCGTTTTGCTGGATCCTGCATAAGCTGGCGGCACGCTACCCACGCACGCCGGGAAACTGGCCCGCTGTGTTTCGCTATATTGGCGAGCTGGCCGGCGAATTACGGCAAAAAGGCGTGTTCAATATGCTGTTATCGGACGGGCGCTACTTAATGGCCTTCTGTTCCACCAATCTGTTCTGGATCACGCGTCGTGCGCCGTTTGGCCGTGCTCAGCTGCTTGATCAGGATATTGAGGTCGATTTCCAGCAGCACACCACCGCAAATGACATCGTTACGGTGATTGCAACCCAACCACTGACAGGAAATGAAACCTGGCACCGGATCGTGCCAGGTGAATGGGCGTTATTCTGCCTTGGAGAGCGCCAGGAATGATTTGGACGCAGCATCGGGATTGGTTAACACCGGGCTGCTGTTCATAACATATTTGCCGCTGGTAACGCTGACCGTAGGCGGCTGATGGTATTTAGCAAAATAAGCATAGCCCGGCTGCAGCTCGCGCCAGAAACTGGCGTAAGTGGAGTAACGATGACGCGCCATATTGCTGTCAGTCATGCGAAACGGATAAATGCCGATGTTCACTTCCTGCTGGCCATTGCGCAGCGCCGCATTTACATAAGTGAAGATCTCATCCATGTAGGCGTTAGTCATCGCGTAACAGCCGATCGACTTACAGTCGCCATGGATCATTAAGTAGTTGCCGCTGTAGCCCTGATCGCGATCGTACTGATTGGGAAAGCCGATATTGATTGCCCGATAAAAGCGGCTGTCTGGCTTCAACTGATTCAGCTTAACGCTATAAAAGCCTTCTGGACTTTTAAAATCGCCCTGACGACGTTTCGGGCCGAGGCCGCCAGAAAAATTACAGATGCGGTAGGTATCCAGCAGACGATATTCATTACCGATCTTGCCGTACAGCTCAAGCGTACGCTCTTCCTTGAAAATCTGAATATAAACCGGTGTGCCGAGTAACTGTTTCTTTAATTCTTTATTCACCGGTGCCGGTTGCTGAACTGGCTCAGGTGTCATTGCCATGCTGAGGGCTGGCATCAAAATCATCGCAAACAGGAGTGCGATTTTGCCCATGCTGTGTATACCTTGACGTGAAGAAGAACAATGACGCATAAAGGCGTCTCTGCTTGCATTATCGGATAACTCCGCTACCGCTGCGCAACATTAACATTGTCTGTTTTTTAGCAAGACACCGCCCAGGAAAATAGCGATTTGCTTAAAGGAATACGGCCAGAAATGTGTAAACTTTAATGCGGTTCGCAACAAATATTGCAGTTGCGGCTTTCGACTGTATACTTATCCAGTGCCTGGGGGAGTATGCGTAAGATCATTCACGTCGATATGGACTGTTTTTATGCCGCCGTTGAGATGCGTGATAATCCAACGCTGCGAGATATTCCCATTGCCATTGGCGGCAGTCGTGAACGCCGTGGCGTGATCAGCACAGCGAACTATCCGGCACGTAAATATGGCGTGCGCAGCGCAATGCCAACCGGCATGGCGTTAAAACTTTGCCCTCATCTGCGTTTGTTGCCAGGACGTTTTGACGCCTACAAAGAAGCCTCCGCGCAAATCCGTGACATATTTTCTCGCTATACCGCGTTTATTGAACCTCTCTCGCTTGATGAAGCCTATCTGGACGTCACTGACAGTACGCATTGTCACGGCTCTGCGACCTTAATCGCCAAAGAAATTCGCGCAACGATTTTTCGTGAAACCCGGCTCACGGCTTCTGCGGGGATTGCGCCCATTAAATTTCTTGCCAAAATCGCCTCTGATCTGAATAAACCAGATGGTCAGTTTGTGATTACGCCGCCGGAAATGCCGGGCTTTTTGCTGACGCTGCCGCTGGCGAAAATACCGGGCGTGGGCAAAGTCTCGGCAAAGAAGCTGGAAGAGATGGGCCTGCATACCTGTGGCGACGTGCAAAAAGCGGATTTAGCCCAGCTGCTCAAACGCTTTGGCAAATTTGGCCGGGTATTGTGGGAGCGCAGCCACGGTATTGATGAACGTGGCGTGGTGGTTGAGCGTGAGCGGAAATCGCTGGGGGTTGAACGCACGCTGGCCGAGGATATTGATAGCTGGGAAGCCTGCCTGGAAATTATCGATTACCTGTACGCTGAGCTTGATCGCCGCCTGACGCAGATCCGCCCGGATAAGCAAATTGCCCGCCAGGGAGTGAAGTTAAAATTTAACGATTTTCAGCAGACGACGCAGGAGCACCTCTGGCCGGTGCTGAATAAAGAGGACATGATCGCCGTCGCACGTAAAACCTGGGATGAGCGCCGGGCGGGCAGGGAGTCCGGTTGGTGGGACTGCATGTGACGCTGGTGGATCCACAACTGGAGCGGCAGTTGCTTTTAGGGCTGTAAGCGATCAGCGCGCTGCATCCAACACAGCGCGCATTCGACACCCTTACTTCTTGTATTTCGCTTCCAGCGTCGCAAACCACGGCGCAACGAAATCGTTATTGCTGCCCCAGCCAGGGACAATCTTGTTCAACGACGCCACATTCACCGCACCCTGCTGGCTGTTCAACTGCTGCTGAGAAATTGATGCCGCCTTGAACTCATAGGTTGCCGGCGTCGTTTCTCCGGCGATTTTATTCGCCACCAGGCGCATATTCACCGCGCCGATGGTTTTTGGATCAACCGCTACCGTCTCTACCCAGGGGCTGTTTTTCTCACGCATTAACTGCAGATCCTGGTTAGAAACATCAATGCTGTACAGCTTGATCTCAGTGCGACCATTCTCCTGTAACGCCTTGTAGGCACCCTGACTAAAGGCATCCCACGCGCCCCAGATAGCATCGATTTTTCCTTTCGGATATTTTGCCAGGATTGCCCCTATCTTATTCGCCGTATCACCCTGCACATCCGTAGAAACGGCACCAATCGATTCCAGCTGATGAATACTTGGATTCTCTTTCAGCAGTTTTTCATATACAACCTGACGACGTTCCATGGGCGGGAAGCCAGCCACCCACAGCTTGACGATGTTCGCTTTACCATTGAAGTCTTTAATCATCTGGCCGAGCGACAACTGTGCCAGCGAAGCATCATCCTGAGCGGTAACGGTTACGCCCTTTACCGGGCCGTCGACAGGCGTATCAAACACCGACAATTTGATGCCCGAACCGGCGATGCGCTTTACCAGATCGCTGGCATAGGGCGCTTTGCCATGCGACAGGATAATGCCGTCATATTTCTGACTGATCGCCTGATTCACGAAATCCTGAAATCGGGCATCGTCACCGTTGCTGAGGAAAGTACTGACTTTAAAACCCAGCTTGCGGCCTTCCTGAATGGCACCTGCCACAAATTGCGTGGTGTTGTCATCCGAACCCAGGTTGCGGATCACGGCGATGCGGATCGGGCCTTGATGAGTAGCGATGGCTGCCGGAACCGCTGCCACGGTATCGGCGAAAGCGGCACTGGCATTCAGCAAACTTAACGCCAGCAGCGAGAGCGTGATTTTTTCATTATTTGACTCCAGAATAAGCGCCTAACGGCGCTGGATATACGTCATTGCCAGTGCTAATGCCAGCACCAGCCCTTTAATAATGTCCATGGCGTAATACGGCACTGACAGCATCACCAAACCGTTTTGCAACACACCGAGAATAACGGCACCGACTAACGTACCCAGCGCATTAGGTTTACCTGAACCGGCCAGCGAGAAACCGATCCAGGCCGCGGCAACCGCATCCATGAGATAACCGCTGCCCGCATTGACCTGTGATGAGCCAATGCGTGACGCCAGTAAAATGCCGCCCAGCCCTGCCAGTAGCGAGGCGATAACATAAGCCAGTACGCGATAGCGCGTAGTGCGAATACCGGAAAGGCGCGCGGCTTCCGGGTTACCGCCTAAGGCATACATGCGACGGCCATGTTTGGTGAGCGACAGCGCCAGTTGCGCCACCACGGTCACTACCAGCATGATGATGACGATGGTCGGCACCTGACCGAGCAGGCCAAACGCCGCAGGGATCGTGCCTTCAGCCATATCGCCGCTCGGTAACAGCATGTTTTCGGTAATCGAGCCGCCAAAGCTATAGGTCATTGCCACGCCCTGAATCACAAACAGCGTCGCCAGGGTGGCAAGCATGTCGGGAATGCGCAAAACAACGATCAGAAAAGCGTTAAACAGGCCCACCAGCGTACACAGCGCCAGAGTAATGAGGATCGCTTCAGTGGTATCAAAGCCGTACCAGACGAACAGCGAGATCACCAGCGCGTTTGCCAGCGAAGCAGTTGAACCCACCGAAAGATCGAATCCGCCCACGGTCAGCGAAATTGACACGCCAACCGCAATCACCGTGACAATGGCGATAGAGCGCAGGATGTTGATGATATTGTTGGGATCAAGAAAACTGTCGGAGGCCAGGCCAAACGCGGCAATTAATATCACCACGGTGAGCAACATGCCCCATTTATACAGAAAATCAAAAAGTTGATGGTGCAGCGCAGGTGACGCCGACGTCAGGGTTGGTTCTTTGCTGCTCACGCAGGGGTTCCTCCGGTGGAATAAAGCAAAAGCGTCTCTTCAGTGGTTTCCTGAGCATCCAGCTCCGCCACAATGCGGCCGTCCCACAACACACAAATTCGATCGCATAAGCCGACCAGTTCAGAAAACTCACCCGACGCGTAAATAATGCCTTTGCCTTCACGTGCCAGGCGGTCAATCAGGGTAAACAGTTCTGTTTTGGCTTTGATATCGACGCCTTTGGTCGGTTCGTCAAAAATCAGTACGTCAGCGTTGTTACGCAGCCATTTGCCGATCGCCACTTTTTGCTGATTTCCGCCGGATAAACGCCGCAAATGTTGCGCCGGCCCGGTGGTGCGCACGTTGAGCCGTTGAATAATCGCTTCTGCCCAGCGCCATGCCTGGCGATGCCCGAACAGGCTCCAGCGCGAAAAACTGCTGTCGGCGCTGATGCTCAGATTCATCGCCACCGATTCATCAATAAAAATGCCCTCTTTACGGCGCTCTTCCGGCACTAACGCCATGCCTTGCGATACCGAGTCGTGCGGCGACTGCGGCTTCCAGGCTTTGCCGTGAAGCTCGCCGCGTGTGATGCGACTTTTAGTGGCACCAAACAGCGCCTTACACAGCTCCGTTTTGCCCGCGCCCGCCAGACCGGCGATGCCAAGGATTTCGCCTTTATGCAGGCGCAGCGAAATAGCCTGCAGCCGTTGCTCATCATGCAATCCTTCAACGGCGAGCAGCAGCGGCTGCGACTGACGTTCGCGTGGGGCGGGATAGATATCGTTAAGCTGATGTCCCAGCATTTTCTCGACAACCTGCTCACCGCTCAGCGCCGCCATAGGGCCACTCTCAATCAGGCGGCCGTCGCGTAACACCGTCAGGCGATCGCAAATCGCTTTCAGCTCATGAATACGGTGGGAGATAAACACCACGCCAATACCGCTGGCCTGCAAGCGGCGCACCACGGCAAACAACCGTTCGCTTTCATGCTGATCAAGCGGGGCAGTCGGCTCATCAAGGATCAAAAAGCGACAATGATGTGACAGTGCACGAGCCAGTAAAATTTGCTGTTTCTCCGCCAGTGAGCAACGTTCAACCCGGCGATTAACATCAATAGTGACATCGAGCTGCGCCAGCAGCGCACGCGCCTGACGACGAATCTCGCGCCAGCGATACAGCTGTCCCGGTTCGGCGAGCTGATCCAGCAAAATGTTTTCCGCTACGCTCAACTGCGGCACCAGCGCGACATCCACTTCCTGCTGCACCAGATGAATACCGAGCTGTTTAGCATCGCGTGGGCTACGAATCGACACCGTTTCGCCATCCAGCAGGATCTCGCCGCTGTAGTGGCTGTGCGCACCCGATAACACCGCCATCAGCGTCGATTTTCCTGCACCGTTAGCCCCGGTTAATGCATGCACCGAATGGCCTTCACTGACAAAATCGACGTGCGTCAACGCGGCAAATCCGCCGAAAGCGATGGAGATGTTACGCATTTCAAGGCGGTTTAACGCGCTCATTGAAGGAAGTCTCCAAAAGAATTAACTGGCCGCATTTTTTACTGAAGCTTCAGGCGCGGCAACAATCGAAAGCGCATAAGCTAGCACGAAATCTTATTAGCCATCCAGACATCTGGACATAACGGCGGCTATAACTGGCTGCCAGCGGTAAGCTGGTGATTAAAAATGGAAAGGAGAGATAAGGTAGTGGATTGTGCTGAGCAGGAGAGGCAGGCAGAAAAAACCAGGCCGTAGCCTGGTCAATATTTTTTACATCACGCCTTTTCTGGGATCACATTCAGCAGAGTCGTGAGGAGCTTCCAATAAAGACCGACGCTTTCAATGTGCACCTGCTCATCGGGTGAGTGCGGACCGGTAATGGTTGGCCCAATCGAAACCATATCCATATTCGGATAAGGTTTCTTGAACAGACCACACTCCAGACCTGCATGAATCACCTGGATGTTCGGGGTTTTGTCGAACAGCGCGATATAGGTTTGACGGGTCAGCGCCATAACTGGCGAATCCGCGTCGGGCTGCCAGCCAGGGTAACCGCCTTTTGGCGTGGTTTGCGCGCCAGCCAGTTGCCCAAGCGAGGTCAGCATCTGCACCACGTAATCACGACCAGTGTCGATCAGCGAGCGGACCAGGCAGTTGATTTCTGCTTTCTCAGCATCCATTGTCACTACACCAACGTTGAGCGACGTTTCTACCACGCCTTTCGCTACGTCAGAGTTGCGGATGACGCCGTTTGGCGTACTGTTCAGCAGGTTCAGGAAGCGATCGCGGCTTTCAGTGGTCAGCGCCTGGCCTTGATGTGCCAGCGGCTCAGTCACCAGCGCGATGTTTTTCTCTTTCACGCCGTGCTCGTTTTGCAAGGCAGAAAGGAAATGCGCGGCGGCGGCTTTCAGCGCATCGACCTTGTGGCTTTCAACGGCCAGCGTGGCGAAGGCTTCACGTGGGATCGCATTACGCAGCGTGCCGCCGGTAAATTCCACCAGACGGACATCCAGCTCTGACACATGCGCGGCCAGGAAACGTGCCAGCAGTTTATTGGCGTTGCCGAGACCCATATGAATATCGGCACCAGAATGGCCGCCTTTCAGACCTTTAAGCGTCAGCTTCAGCGTTTCGAAATCGGCAGGCACCGCTTCGCGCGAGAGCGGCAGCGTAGTGATAAAGTCGATTCCGCCTGCACAACCCATGTAGATTTCACCCTCTTCTTCAGAGTCGGTGTTAATCAGGATCTCCGACTGTAGCCAGTCAGGCTGCAGACCAAAGGCGCCATCCATACCGGTTTCTTCGGTCATGGTGAGCAGCACTTCCAGTGGGCCGTGTGTCAGAGTGTTATCTGCCAGCACCGCCAGCGCAGAGGCCATACCGATACCGTTGTCGGCACCCAGCGTAGTACCGCGCGCTTTCACCCACTCACCGTCAACGTAAGGTTGAATCGGATCTTTGGTGAAGTCGTGCAGGGTGTCGTTATTCTTCTGCGGCACCATATCCAGATGCGCCTGCAAGGCAACCGGAGTGCGGTTTTCCATGCCAGCAGTGGCGGGTTTACGAATCAGGATGTTACCCACCGCGTCGCGTTCACACCAAAAGCCTTGTTCTTTGGCCCAGCCGACAATGTAGGTCGCGAGAGCTTCTTCATGGAAGGAGGGGTGCGGAATCGAACAGATTTTCGCAAAAATATCCCACAGCGGTTGGGGCGAGAGTTGAGACAATTCAGACACGACAAGTCTCCTGTGTCAGTGCGCCGGAGAAGCTGAAGGGCGCGAGTTTCCAGTGAAAGATCGCCGTCAGAGAATCTGACGAGATGAAGCTGAGAATATCACTGTTTTTTACCGGGTGTGTAATCAGACGTACTAAAAACCCGCAACCCATGCGCAGGTGCTGGTTTTTAGTGCGCCAACTCCTTATAATCTCGCGCAACCTTTTCCCTGTTGCACATTTTTTAAGCCAATTCGGTTGGCTGGGATTCCTTTTATATGAGCGAAAAATACGTCGTTACCTGGGACATGCTGCAAATTCATGCCCGTAAACTGGCTCAGCGCCTGCTTCCTGTCGAACAGTGGAAAGGCATTATCGCGGTTAGCCGCGGCGGCCTGGTACCGGCTTCGCTGCTGGCACGTGAATTGGGTATTCGCTATGTCGATACCGTCTGTATCTCCAGCTACGACCACGACCATCAGCGCGAAATGAAAGTACTGAAGCGTGCAGAAGGCGACGGCGAAGGCTTTGTGGTGATTGACGATCTGGTTGATACCGGCGGCACCGCGCAGGCGATTCGCGAAATGTATCCAAAAGCTCGTTTTTGCACCATCTTCGCGAAACCGGCAGGACGTGAACTGGTTGACGATTACATCGTCGACATTCCGCAGAACACCTGGATCGAACAGCCATGGGACATGGGCGTGGTTTACATTCCGCCTATCGTGAAAAACTAATTGATCTGCCTTAAACAACGCCCGGTTTTCCGGGCGTTGTGCTTTTGCGTCTCGCACCTTGCCATACCGTGCAGTACACTTAGCCATCGCCGCGTCTGTCGCAGGAGAGTTAAGTATGTCAGGCAAAAACCTCAGCGAGGAGCTGTTTAAACCTCGCTTTAAACATCCCGAAACCTCTTCACTTGTCCGCCGCCAGCATCATGCCACGCGCACCGTGCACAGCACCCTTGATGGCAATACGCAGCGCGGCTGGTATCGCATGCTGAATAAGCTGATGTGGACCTGGCGTGGTCTGACGCCGCAAGAGATCAGTGAAGTGCTGGCGCGTATTGCGATTAGCACCGTTGAGCATACCCATGACGCCTTGCTGGATACGGTGATTGGCTATCGCAGCGGCAACTGGAATTACGAATGGTCTAAGCAGGCTGCGCTGTGGCAGCAAAAAGCACAGGATGCCGACAACGACACTCAGGCCGGTGAATACTGGCTCCATGCTTCGCATCTTTTCAGTGTGGCGGCCTATCCCTATATAAAAGGTGACGAATTAGCCGACCAGGCGCAGGTGTTAACCAATCGGGCTTATGAAGAGGCGACCGCGCGTTTGCCTGGCGAGCTGAAATTGCTCACTTTTCCGATCAGCGGTGGCAGCCCGGTGAGTGGTTTTCTGCATATGCCACCCAATGTTAAGGCACCTTATCCCACCGTGCTGTTTTGCGGGGCGCTGGATTCCCTGCAAAGCGATCACTATCGTCTGTTCCATGATTATTTTGCTCCGCGCGGCATTGCCATGCTCACCATTGATGTACCGTCGGTGGGGTATTCGGTGAAGTGGACGCTTAATCAGGACACCAGCTTTTTGCATCAACAGGTGCTAAGAGAGCTGGAAAACGTCCCCTGGGTTGATCATACCCGCGTCGCCGCGTTTGGTTATCGCTTTGGGGCGAATGTTGCAGTACGCCTTGCCTATCTTGAAGTGCCGCGATTGCGTGCGGTGGCTTGTCTGGGACCGATCGTGCACAGCCTGTTTACTCAGCCTTCGCTGCAAGATGCGGTGCCAGATATGTACATGGATATGATGGCCAGCCGCCTGGGAATGGCTTCAACTTCCGACAGCGCGCTGCGCACTGAACTGCATCGCTATTCACTCAAAACCCAGGGATTACTGGGACGCCGGACGCCAACGCCGATGCTGGCGGGTTACTGGCAAAAGGATCTTTTCGGGCCGGAAGAGGATGCCAGACTGATCGCCAACTCATCCGCAGACGGCAAAGCTTTGGCTATTCCGGCAAAGCCTGTGATGGCGAGCTTTGATCGGGCGTTAAATGAAATTTGCGACTGGATGGATAAGCGGTTAAAAAGGTAACTGGCAAAATGCACAGTTAATACTTATGGAGAACTAGCATGACGTTACCGAGTGGTCATCCCCGCAGTCGCCTGCTTAAGCGATTCACTGAGCTGGGACCGTATATTCGCGAAGGAAAATGCGCCGAAACGCGTTTCTTTTTCGACTGCCTGGCTGCCTGCGTCAATGTAAAACCGGCACCGGAATTGCGTGAGTTTTGGGGATGGTGGATGGAGCTTGAAGCCCATGCCGACCATTTTACCTATGTTTATCATATCGGCCTGTTTGATAAAGAAGGCGACTGGTCTGTCGCAACCATCAAGGGTAAAGAGAACAATCAGCGTGTGGAAGAGACATTACGTAATTTTCACACCCGTCTGAAAGCCATGCTGAAAGAGCACGAGTTAGGTCTGGAACCGGCCAGCGGCTTTGAAGAGAAACCGGTGAAATTGAGTGCCTGACAGGTAATCAAATAAGAAAGGGCGAGTTTTTTAACTCGCCCTTTTTTACAGACACATTCACATTGAGGGTAAAGCACTGCGCTATTCCATTCTCTCTGCCGCGCAGCAATCAGAGGCGGGAGATGCAGGAGTAGCGCAGATTCATCAGAACTGGTAAGTCACACCCAGCGCAACGATGTCATCGGTGTTTTTCGCCAGCGTGTTGTCGTCATCCAGCAGGTTGATTTTGTAATCAACAAAGGCTGACATATTTTTGTTGAAGTAGTAAGTCGCACCGACGTCAACGAATTTGTAGTAATCAGCATCGCCGATACCGTTTTCGATATCTTTAACTTTGGTCTGCACGTAAGCCAGTGACGGACGCAGGCCGAAATCGAACTGGTACTGGGCAACGACTTCAATGTTTTGCAATTTATTTGCGTAACCGCTCACCGCCACATCGTTACCGCCAACCTGAGCCGTTCCGCTGATGGGGTTCATATTGCGGGTTTCTGCATAGTTTGCTGCCAGGTAAACGCCATCGTTGTCATATTTCAGACCTGTTGCCCATGCTTCTGCTTTGTCGCCAGTACCATACGCAGCATCTTTCTGAGCGAAAGTACGGTTTGAAGAAGAGACCGCGCCTTTGATGCTCAGACCATCAATGATTTTATAAGAGAGTGAAGCCGCCATGCCGTCGCCGTTTGAGGCGGAATCCGCGCGTGAGGTGCTTTCATTTTTGCCCTGGTACTGTAAGGCGAAATCCAGGCCATCAACCAGACCAAAGAAATTGGTGTTGCGATAGGTTGCGACGCCGTTAGTACGGGTCAGCATGTAGACGTCAGCAGCGGTATAAGCGGTGGCACCGAACTCTGGCATCATGTCAGTGATCGCTTCTACATCATAAATCAACCCGTAGTTACGGCCGTAATCCACCGAGCCGTAGCTGCCGAATTTCAGGCCTGCGAAACCGAGGCGGGTTTTGTTGCCAACGTTAGAATCGCTTTCCGGGTTATTGACGTTGTACTGATATTCCCACTGACCATAACCGGTCATCAGGTCGTTGATTTGTGTCTGACCTTTAAAGCCAATACGGACATAAGATTTGTCAGCGTTGTTGCTGGCGTTGGTCTCTGCATCACTGATGTAACGCATCGCTTTCAGTTTGCCGTAAAAATCCAGCTTGTTGCCGTCTTTGTTATAGATTTCTGCTGCGTGTGCCGTTGATGTCAGGGCCAGGGCTGATACCAACAGTGCCAGTGTGCTCTTCTTCATTTAAAAAATTCCCAATGAGTAAATTTTGTAATACCTGTGAAAGGTTTTGTAAAACACGGACTTTTTACCGGGAAGTGATGAAAGTTTTATGACAGTTCCAATCTTTTCTTGTTAATCGCGAACTTTTGGACTACCTCACTGTCCGGTGATTTTCGTACTTTTCCCCGCTGGCTGTTGGCTTCCTTAGCGACTCCTGCTAAAACGTCTTTTCGCATAAATTTTTCACTACGGCAGGAAATATGAGTGGCAGTCAGACCTTAGTGGTCAAATTGGGAACCAGCGTTCTCACCGGCGGGTCACGTCGGTTGAATCGGGCGCATATGGTGGAACTGGTTCGCCAGTGTGCACAACAGCATGCAGCCGGTCACCGCATTGTTATCGTCACCTCTGGCGCTATCGCCGCAGGACGCGAGCACCTTGGTTACCCGGAACTGCCACCGACCATTGCCTCAAAGCAGTTGTTGGCTGCGGTGGGGCAGAGTCGTTTGATTCAACTGTGGGAACAGCTTTTCTCAATTTATGGCATTCACGTGGGGCAGATGCTGCTGACACGTGCTGATATGGAAGATCGCGAACGTTTTCTTAACGCTCGCGACATGTTGCGCGCGCTGCTGGATAACCACATTGTGCCGGTTATCAATGAGAACGATGCGGTTGCCACCACTGAAATCAAAGTGGGCGATAACGACAATCTCTCTGCGCTGGCGGCAATGCTGGGCGGTGCGGATAAGCTGCTGTTACTCACCGATCAGCAAGGATTGTTTACTGCCGATCCGCGTCATCATCCGCAGGCGGAGCTGATCAGCGATGTGCATGTGATTGATGATGCACTGCGTGCGCTGGCGGGCGGCAGCGTCTCGGGCTTAGGCACTGGCGGCATGTCAACCAAGCTGCAAGCGGCTGATGTTGCCTGTCGCGCCGGTATCGATGTGATTATTGCCGCTGGCAGCCGCAGCGGCGTGATCGCTGATGTGATTGAAGGCAAGCCGGTAGGGACGCGGTTTCATGCGCAACAAACGCCGCTGGAAAACCGTAAACGCTGGATTTTTGGCGCGCCGCCCGCCGGTGAAATTACTGTGGATGATGGCGCATTGTCTGCCATTCTTGAACGTGGCAGTTCGCTGCTGCCAAAAGGCATTCGGGACATTCAGGGCAATTTCTCGCGTGGTGAAGTGATCCGCATTCGCAGCCTGCAAGGGCGCGATGTTGCTCATGGCGTGTCGCGCTATAACAGTGATGCCATGCGGATGATTGCCGGACATCACAGCCAGCAAATTAGCGACATTCTTGGTTATGAATATGGTCCAGTGGCGGTGCATCGCGACGACATGATTGTCAGTTAAGGAGCGGACAATGCTTGAAGAAATGGGAAAAGCGGCGCGTGCAGCAGCCTACAAACTGGCTGAACTCTCCACCGTAGAAAAGAATCAGGTTCTGATGACCCTTGCCGATCGTCTGGAAGCTGAAAGTGCCGATATTCTGGCGGCTAACCAACAGGATTTGGCGGAGGCGCGCCAGAACGGGATGAGCGCCGCGCTGCTTGATCGTCTGACCTTAAACGTTGAGCGTTTAAGCGGTATTGCGAACGATGTCCGCCAGGTCTGCCAGCTGGCCGATCCGGTTGGGCAATTAATTGATGGCGGCCAGCTTGATAGCGGCTTGCGTATTGAACGTCGTCGCGTGCCGTTGGGCGTTGTGGGGGTGATTTATGAAGCACGCCCTAACGTTACCGTGGATGTGGCCAGCCTCTGTTTGAAAACCGGGAATGCGGCGATCCTGCGTGGGGGAAAGAAACCTGGCGCACCAATGCGGCAACTGTTCGTGTGATCCAGAATGCCTTAAAGCAGCACGGCTTGCCCGGCGCGGCAGTACAGGCTATTGAAAACCCCGACCGTGAATTAGTGAACCAGCTGCTGAAACTGGATCGCTATGTCGACATGCTTATCCCACGGGGTGGTGCAGGGTTGCACAAGCTGTGTCGTGAACATTCAACCATTCCAGTCATCACCGGCGGCATCGGCGTTTGTCATATCTATATTGATGCAACCATGGAGATTGAACCGGCGCTGGAGGTCATTGTGAATGCCAAAAAGCAGCGTCCCAGCGCCTGTAACTCACTGGAAACGTTACTGGTGGATCGCGCGATTGCCGATCGCTTTTTGCCGGTTTTTTCTGCGCGCATGGCACAGGAAAACATTCCCCTGCATGCCGATGAAAACGTGTTGGCACAATTGCAGCAAGGGCCAGCCAGCGTAACAGCCATTCAGCCGGGTGATTACGATGATGAGTGGCTGTCGCTCGATCTTAACGTCCGGCTGGTGGCCGATATGGATGAGGCCATTGAGCACATTCGCACACACGGCACGCAGCACTCTGATGCCATCCTGACACGCAGCACCCGGAATGCGACACGTTTTGTCAGACAGGTAGATTCATCAGCGGTCTATGTTAATGCCAGTACGCGTTTTACCGACGGCGGGCAGTTTGGTCTGGGGGCCGAAGTTGCGGTCAGCACACAGAAGCTGCATGCGCGTGGCCCGATGGGGTTAGAGGCGTTAACCACCTACAAATGGGTTGCCTGGGGTGACGATACGTTGCGCGCGTAACAGCGACTTTATTTAACAAAACGGGAGTCTTTTAAGGCTCCCGTTTTTTTTATGCTCCATTTTTCGGTCCAGCAGATTGTAGAGGTTTTGTGGCATAAGTTTATTTTTCACGCAGGCGCGTTTGTTTTGCGCCTGCGTGCTGATTGAATTTCGCACAATTCGCTACGGAACATTCCTGAAAGCCCCTGTGATACGGGGTGTAAGCCAATATTTTTGGTCAGCTGAAAAGTGAAGGAGATAATGATAATTAGAAATGCTTGATAAACCGGTTAGGTAGTAAACGGACGGTAATATAAAATGAACTGGTAGCAATAATGAAAATAACATCCAGTATCTCCTTAATGGCTGATTATTAACTAATGGTTAAAAAAGAAAGTACGAAAGAAGCTTTCACTGCCAGGCTGATCGCCGCTTGCGAAAGTGCTGGTATTGTCGGACATGGACGAAACAAACAGGTTGCGAAGGCGTTACAACAGCAAGGTTGTAAAATCTCCACGCCGGGTGTGTGGAAGTGGTTTAACGCACAGTCAGTGCCGGATAATGGCAATTTGCTGGCGCTCAGCCGTCTGCTTGGGGTCCGGGTTGAGTGGCTGCAGTTCGGCATGGAAACGTCGCCTGAGCCGTTGTCGCTAGCCGCTTTAGCGGGCCGTAAAAATGGCTTCCGGGTCGACAGCCTCGACATTGGCCAGAAAACCGCGGCGGGCATTCCAGCCCGTGATGAATTCGTCGAAACCATCCAGGCGATCGAATATGGTCAGGATGAGGCGCGGGTGCTGTTTAATGGCCGCCCGGCAGAAAATATCCGACTGATCGCCATCAACAACGATTCCATGTCAGACACCTTTGCGCCACGCGATCAACTGTTTGTCGACATCAGCGTGCGGATGTTTGATGGTGATGGCATCTACATTTTTACGCTGGATGACCAGCTCTACCTGAAACGCCTGCAGCTTCAGCATAAAAAAATCGCTGTTATTTCAGACAATAAGCGTTATGAAACCTGGTATCTCAGTCGCGATGAAGTCGATAGCCTGAAAGTACTGGCGAAGGTGATCATGAGCCAGGCGCGTCAGTATCAAATTCTCGGGTAAGTAGGGGTTTGAGCCTGTATCCAGCAGACCGCTGAAAAAAATAATCGGCACAAATTCAAAAATTTAACCAACAGTAAATAAAAAATTAACTGTCAGTGTTTGATAAAGCATAAGAACCTGTTAATAATTTGAACATGGATGAACGAAGCAGTTTTCATCACGGATGAGCCGCTCTTAAACAATTGAGGCGCTGCACAAGCGCGAATCAAACCACCCAAAAGTCAGTGAACTTTGGGATGGGGTGGATGCGCAACATGCAGCGTCGTCAGATGCCGTTTATTTTCCTCTCCTGCTTGCTACCTGGCTGTTATTACAGTCGGGCAGCTAGCGTGCGAGCATTAACGAACGGCATTCGGGCCCGTTCGGTACGCCGAAAGCTCGCGCCTGCCACCCCATCGCCAAAGACTCATTCACAGGAGGAGTTATGGCGATTATTCACTATGGCAAAAGCGTTTTTATGGGCAACGCACGTACTCGTCGCCACCGGCGGCGTCAACCACTCAGTCGTCTGAAGCAGAGTATTGATCAGGCACTCAACTACGAACCCGAAACACTCACCTTGCGTCGCGCAGAAAAATTTGTCAGCGTCCGGTTACGTCTCGTGTTGACCGCGCGATAACGGCACCGCGCCCGCAAAACCCAGAATCACCTTCATTCGATAATTGTTGCCTGCCGCACGTTCATCTCTACGCCGTACGCTGAGCAACACAAAACTCACCTGTTCAACACCCACCTTTTAGCGATTTTCCAGTTTTTTCTGGACGTAATTTATCTGCTCATTCTTCAGTTCCGCTGCAGCTTCAGCCGTTTTTATCGCTGCATTTAATTTGGCACTGATCAGTGAGGGTTATGTATTGGGTTCCACAGGCCGCTTCGCCTGTACTGTCATTGAGGGATATGTATGAGTCAGATTATCGCAATACTGAATTTTGAAGAGGGCTATGTTGAAGCGCCTTATCTCGACACGCTGGGTTTTCCTACTGTTGCAGGCGGTATCCGTATCGGACCGAAGGGCGCACCGCTCACCAACTACGCCTTTCGTGTCCCGCGCCGGGTGGGGATGTCTGGAAGCAGTGCATTCTGGAAGGAAAGATTCAGGAGATGCAGACGCGGGAATCGATCCATAACGCTTTAAGTCACTGCAATGAGGCGCGCACGGATGTGCTGCTGAGCATGGCCTATCAACTGGGCGTGGAAGGGGTTGCGCAGTTTAAAAATATGCTCAGCGCCATTGCGAAGGAAAACTTTGACGAGGCGGCAAACGCCATGCTCAGCAGCTTGTGGGCGCGTCAGACACCGGGACGTGCACGTCGTCACGCTGAGGTCATGCGTCGCGGTACCTATGACGTTTACAGGGGCTGCTATGAAATGGCTCATTTTTTTAGTCGCTGTCCTGCTGGTAATCATCATTTTGCTGCTTTTGCAGCGATTCACCACGCTGCAGTTTGTTTCACATGCGCGACTGTTATTTAAAACCTGGTCGGTCTGGCTGGCTTCACTGGGCTCGATGATCTGCGCCTGGGTGCAATCTTTCCCGTCATCAGCGTTAGATGCGTGGAACACCTTACCAGAAGACGTTAAATCCATCATTCCCCACAACTATCTTGGCTTTGTCGGCGCCTTCATGGTGGCGATGGGAGTCATTGCGCAATTTGTTCGGCAGAAAAACTTGCTGAACGAGAAACGACAAACAGAGGGAAGCAAATCATGACGTTTATCACTTCACTACTTGGCGGCGGCTGGCACTGGCTGGCGGCGTTAGCGGCTGTTATCGCTGCGCTGGGTGCCAGCTATTTCGGCGGCAAAAAGGTTGGCGCGGTGAAAGAAAAAGCCAAAGCGGATGTCGCCAGCGCGCAAAAAGAGGCGGCGCGCGTTAATGACATTGCACGCCAGCAACAGAAGAACCGTGAGGAGGCCATCCGTGTGGAGACTGACAACCGTAACCTTGATGACGCTGCTGCTCGCAACAAGCTGCAGCAGTCGAAATACAACCAACCCTGAGCCGGTAGCCATTACCGATTCAGCCTGCGTGCTTTTTCCCCTATTTACACCCACGGTGACGATGCCAAAAAGATAGATATTCGCACCGTTCGCGCTATCAACACCCATAACGACATGTGGGACACCCTGTGCGGCCAACCGGCCCAATCGAAGTAACCTGCTGATTATCAGCGAATTATCACACTTATCCTGAGGAGGATATTATGATTGAAGTTACCTCATTTGCAGCACTCCGCACGACTGCTCCGTCTAAATCTGGCGAAGTTGCCTATCTCAACCGTTACTACGATAAAGACTCCTCTTTCCGTGGCGGCGGTGACTTTGTTGGCTTTATCGGCACTACAACGCTGAAAGATGATGGCGGCACCGTCGCGGTAGGGAGTGGTTTCTACTGGAAACGCACCATTAACGATCCTACTGAAGTGAATATCTTACACTTCGGTGCAAAAGGTGATGGTACTACTGATGATACCGATGCCTTTAACCGCATGATGTCGTGGGCGCAAAGCTATAACGCCAACGTGAAGGATCTTCCGGTTCGTTTTCCTGGCGGTAAATTCCTGATCAAGCCGATCGATATCAGCGATACAGAGATCGCTTTCTTTGGCTTGATGGGCGATGACCAGGAGTTAGGCTCGCTGCCGCGCACCACTATCGTTTCTGATAAAAGTGCGAACACGGTGTTCAAGGTAAAGGCGCGCCGTACCGCGATCAAAGGTATTACCTGGAACGGACAGGCAACAGCCGACGTTACCACCAACAAAGGCACTATCACGGCCGATATGTGCAGCAACGTTCAGCCGTTCTTCGAAAATACCTGTATCGAAGGGCAAACCGTCAATATCAGTTGCTTCCGCGCCCAAGGCACTGGCGGCACGGTGTTCAAACTGCAAGATACGCTCGACAGTAAGTTTGATCAGATCTACACGCTGAATACTTTCTCACGCGTCTTTGATGTGGGCTGGTCAAACTCACCGAACGGTGTCTGGGATCACTCCACTGCTATCGAGTTAAGCAACGCTAACTTCCAGACCGGTTACGGTGACGCCACGCTTTATATGCCACGTATGACGCAGGGGATTTTGCGTAACGTGTGGATTGAGCATACGCGTAATCCTGGTAACCTCTCTGATGGCGGCTGGACAATTGATACGCTCAATATTGAGGATTGTGGTAGTGCATTCAACCTTGATAACGCCCGCGTGCTGATGCGTCAAACTGGCCTGCAATCTGGCGCGACGGTGAGTAACAATCTGGTGGCGGGTAAGTGGCTGTCGACCTTTGAATATGGTTTCCGCCGTGATGAGCACCATGGTACTTACATGACGGGTTCACTGCGTGCTGGCTACTTTAGTGGTTATAAAGTGACCAATAATACCACCACAGATAACTGGTATCGTCTGGGACAATTTTTCTTCCCGAACGCCAACCAACAGTGGGTCATTGAGTTGACTGGTAAAGCTGACGCCACTACACCGTCAGGCACCGCTGGCTCGCCGGTCAATGTGGCAGGCACCGGTAAAACCTGGATCAACCTGCAGCGGCTGGAAACGGTATGGGCAGATGCCTGCCATATGGGACAGCCTGCGGTGCTGGATATGCGTTATAGCCGCGTCGGCACCACCTATGCTGTGGTCTGGGTGAAGCTAAAAGCCAACAGCGGTGACACCATGTTTAACCTGAAAAACACCGGCCCAACGCGCTTCGATACGGGCTCATGCTCGCTGTTCCAGGCTGACCTGTCGGTGGCGACAGATACCACCAAAATTGGCACGCTGAAACCAGCGGCACGCTTTGGTTTACATAACGGACTGGCAGGAATTGGTGCCAATGAGAAAGGTGTACTCACACTCGCGACGAGTGCAGGTACACCGACAAACAAAACCACGCCGACAGGCTTTGTTCTGGTCAATATCAACGGAGTAGACCGTAAGGTCGCTTACTACGATTGATGATCGGTACGTTTTGGCGAGGCTTCGGCCTCGCCTTTTTTGGTTAATTACGGCAAACCGCGTTGTTTCTGCTGACAAAACCAGCAACTGCGCACCGCCTCTCTTGACTCATTTGCCGCTTTTTTTAACGTAATCCCCGCAGCCATTCCCTGTATTGCCGGTATAGCTCAGTTGGTAGAGCAGCGCATTCGTAATGCGAAGGTCGCAGGTTCGACTCCTGTTTCCGGCACCATATTTCCTCATAAAATCATTAAGTTACTATTGCAGTGTTTTGCTTTTTTCAGCACTAATGTGCAATTTTGCGCGTTGTAGGTGTGGCAAAATTGTGGCAAGTATAGTGAGATTGTTTGTGGCACAATGCAAGGGTATGCTAACAGCATGTGTTACCTTGTAGCTCCCGCCTGTCTTGTCTTTTGAACAATATTATTACTTCTTGTTACGGACGTTGTCAGTCCAGTTCACCGCCTGCACGGTTAGGCCGAAAGGATGTTACTACAACAACATACGCAGGCATTCAAACACGTTTAGTCGTCCATTTGGGTATTTGCATTCACTTGCCTACCCATTTGCATTTTACTTGGTCATCTCTAACAAAAAATGCATCCAATACCCTGCTAAATTGACAGGCAGCTTTGAGCGAGAAGCGGAAGTTCACTAAATCCTGAAACCATCAAGAATGAGAGCAGGCCCATAGATCTCTATGCTCGCTTCCAAGGTAGCGTAAACCACTCTCTAAAAGAGAATGGCAGCATTATACGGGGTGGTTACAGCCTCATCCATTTCCATTACTACCTATATTTTAGTCAGCTGATGAGGTAAATGATTTCATTTCGATAACTTCTATTCCTTTAGAGTTAATTCTATAGCATTCGTTTTTCGATTTCCTGATGTATGAAAATGAATCTTTTTTTGTATTGCAATCTGTTTTGAAAAAAGCATCAAGTAAAAGAAAAGACTTCTGATGCTCTGGTATTATCTTTATTGAAAAAACACCAATGAATAATAATGCAATTGCTGTCGATAATAGATCTGCAACTCTTAAGTAGCTATTCGAAGATATAAGTATTTTTTTAAACCATATCATTAAAATTAGTTTTGCTCTATTAGTATCTTGTGCCATTGCTTTTGCAACGTATAATAGATTCTTTTTATTGGATGAAGTTGATTCTTTATTTGTTTTTGGCATTACTTTGAACATGGTTATGATACCGAAAGCTAACCCGAAAACTAACAACATAATAAATTTGAAATCGACCTCTTGGTTTTTTCAATCGTCTCTCTTAACATTGCAGAAAAAGGGATGGTCAAAATTGCCGCGTAAAAGCATTGATAAGCAGTAATTCTTCCAAGGTATAAGTATATGAAAATGCTAAGACCATAAATGGATAGAGATAGAGGGATGGCCATTGCGAAAGCATAACCATAAGATGAATATATTAAGTATTCCGGTTGAATGTCGTAATCAAAATTAATTTTATGTTTTGCATACCACATGCAAATTGAAAAAATCAATACTGTTCCAATCCATTTAATGATGCTGTGCTCAATCATTTTATTGACGATTGTTTTTTTATTGTTATAGGCACAAAAAATGAATGCTACCGAGAGGAATAATCCACAAACCAAGAAAGTTTTATCTTGAAGTAATAATGGGAACTTCATGATTACAATGCAAGCAATCAGCAAATATGTAATGGATACAATATTGAAATCAAAATTTGTAATGTGTTTTCTAATGTAACGCATAAGATATCCTTTATTTCAACTTTAACGCTAAATCCTCAGCTTTTGGATGATAATACCGCATTAGCATTCTCGGATCTTTATGCCCCGTGATTTTTGTCAGCTCGTGCATGGGAAAAATCTCAGCCAAGCGAGAGGTCGCTTCATGCCGGAGATCATGAAATCTTAAATCTTTGAGGAAGGTGTCATCACATTGAGGTTTAGCTTGTTCATATCTTTCTCTGGCGCGCTTTACAGCTCGATCAAAAGCGCGGGTGATCGCATCGGCACGCATTCCAAAAACCTTGTCATCAGCTTGTTTAGAACGCTCCTTTAGGTTGGATAGTACCATAACAGCTTTTGTTGATAAGGGGACATCGCGAGCATTACCATTCTTAGTATCCGGCAGATGTGCAACTCGCCTATCAAGATCGATAAAGCGCCATCGAAGTTCTGCAATTTCGCTACGGCGCATGGCTGTCTCTAACGCCAGATTAATAATTGCTGGCAATACTAATGAATGTGTTGCGGCGATGATATGTTCGATCTCGGTGGCTATTTCCTTTCCTGACGTAACACCGGTTTTCTCAGGAACTACAGGCAGTGCTTCCAGGCGTCTGGTTCTGGCGTTCTTAGGTTGGGGTTTGCGAATGGCTTCTACAGGGTTAAGTAGACTTTCCATACCCCATTCTTTACGCGAAACATTGAATACGTGAGAAAGTAACGCCAAACGCCTTAAAACGGTCGCAGGAGCATAGATTTTCATCCATTCATCTCTGAGTTTGGCGACATCAGCGCTCCTGATGCTGGCCATATAGTTTTTCGCCAGCTGAGTACCTTTGAGTATCCGCACTAGGGAACGATCTTGCACTGCCCCTTTCTTGTCGGGAACAATCTCTTTTTCATAGCGCGTAAGTGTTTCAAACAGTGTTGTAGATTCTGCTTCGCTCCGGCTGAGCCAGACACCTCTCGCCATTTCTGACTCGATCATTTTGGCCCACGCCTCTGCTTCCACTTTGGTCTTAAAGGTTTTGGTTTGAGAGGGAAAGCCACGTTTACGAATCTGAGCTTCCCATTGGTAGTTACCACGTTTGCGTATAGTCGCCATTTCAGCCTGATTCCTAACGAACTGTGGCAATATTGTAGAAAAAAATCCATTTAAATTCGATATGTATTGATTTTATTAGATAAATTTACGCATTCGTAATGCGAAGGTCGCAGGTTCGACTCCTGTTTCCGGCACCAGTCAAATCAAGCAGTTAAGCATCATTGGTTCCTTTTCCCCCTTAGCATGTAGGACAGATTTGGGACAACCGTTCTCATAATCGTATTAGCCTGTTTCGCGTGGCTTAAGGAAGCACCGTGTGTATTTATGACATAACGAAAAAGAAAAGTCTGTTAACACCCGATTCTCATTGTGAGAGTGACAGGCTTGAGATGATGTGAGGCTATTCAGATAAAATAGTTTGGTTATCTCATGATAAACAAAGAGGAGCTGTTAATCATTTGTGGTGAACGAGATAAACAAATAAACCTTCAGTGTTAAATAAATTGCTGTTAATTTGACTTAATATTTCTCTGGCTGATTACAGCCGAGTTTTCATGGTTATTTTCGCCATGGAAAAAACAGGGATTATTTAAGGTTAGGGTGCCCCTTTTTTATCAAATTTCGCTCTCTCTTGTGATTTTTTACTGCTTGTGCTTTTTTGCCAAACCTACATCCTTAACCTGATCTCATTATTTGTTTTATTGTTATTTAATTAAGTTTTGAGTGGGTTTTTTATTTTTATTGTGATTATTATTTTGTTTTTTTGTTGGTTTTCCGCGTCTCTTTTTTTACTTTTGTTATGAATAAACATTGCGTCGTGTCATGTGACCGCATGTTTTATCACTCTTTTTTGATTTTAATCAATTGTATGAAGGCCATTGTTATTCATCTTTTTTTCATGCTGTTTATTCATTGCAGGTGCTCTGGTAGCGTAACCCTTACCGCGCAGGAACAACGCGAGCAGGGTGTTTTGTAATACGCAATCCGCCTGTCTTGTATCAGGTCTGGATGGGTGTGATTGTTACTTTTTATTTAATCAGCGTTGAAAGTTAATTCGTTGGTTAGGCGTTTTAATTTAACAGTGCGCTGGAGTGTTATGCGCATTTGCAAAGTGAACGAACGCTGTTTTTTGTTTTTTCGGTATTTTTCAGCAAGGAATATCTTTAAAGGTCAGGCTTATGTCAACGCTGCACTCTTATGTTTTTTTTCGCTTTTTTTCGTTGAGAAATATTGCCTGGTTATGCCTTTTCCTGCAATTTTTTTCATTAGCACAGTAACATTAGCTTCTTTTTCATCGGCACAATTCACCGCTTCGAATGAATTTAGCGCCGTTATGTCGTTACAGGCCAAACCTTATATTTTGCGAAAAGGGGAAACCACAGAAAAAGTGGCAAAACGTTTCGGCCTGACGCTGGAACAACTGAGGGCATTTAACCAGTTTCGTATTTTTCAGCAGCCTTTTTCACAACTCGGCGCAGGAAGTGAGATTGATGTGCCTGCGCGCTCTTTGCGCAGTGAGTCCGGTACAGAAAAACAAAGCCCGTCACAGAAGGGGAAGCGCGTAAATGACGCAGAGGAAATCCGCCGGCTGACTGACAATCTGCAGCTTGCCGGTCATACGCTGAAAAATTTTCATAACCTCGATACTGTGACCAGTAAGATACATTCGCTGGCTAACAGCAAAGTAAACAATGCGCTACAACAGTGGCTGAGTCAGTTTGGCACCGCACAGGTAAATCTTGGTATCAGTGAATATGGCGAGTTTGCTAACAGTGCCGTCGACTGGCTGCTCCCTTTTTATAACTCACCAAAGCATACCTGGTTTATTCAGACCGGAGGCCGTAACCATGACAATCGCAATACGTTTAACGTCGGATGGGGATATCGCTACGTCACTGATGAGTGGATGTTAGGCGGCAATCATTTTTTTGATTATGACATAACAGGCAATAACCGTCGTTTCGGTTTCGGTGTTGAGTACAGCACCCGTTATCTGCAATTTACAGGTAATACCTATCTGCGACTCAATAACTGGCACCCGTCTCTGGATGCTGATGACTATGATGAGCGTGCAGCCAACGGTTTTGATATTCGTGCAGAAGGGAGACTGCCAGGACTTCCGCAGTTGAGTGGAAAAATAGAGTTTGAACAATATTACGGTAAAGAGGTGGCGCTCTTTGGTAAGGATAACAGACAACGCAATCCTTATGCGGTCACAAGCGGGCTGAGCTGGACGCCTTTTCCCCTCTTTACGCTGGGTGTGGACAGGCGTTTGGGGGCGGAGGCCAGAATGAAACGAATCTGAATCTCCAGTTTACCTGGCGGCCTGACGAATCATGGGCGGCACAACTGGCACCTGCGAATGTTGCTGCCATCTATCAACCAGAAAGCAGGCGACATGCTCTGGTTAAACGTAATAACCAAATCGTACTGGATTATCGTAAGCAGACGCTGATTAAATTATCCCTTAATACAACCGCAATTACCGGCCCGGCGGGAAGTCGTCAGTCACTGATAGCGAACGTAACGGCAAAATATGGCCTGTATAAAGTCCATCTGTCCGCTGATTCTCTGATTGCGGCGGGCGGGAAAGCAACACCGCTAGATAAAACCCACTTCTCGCTTACGTTACCGCGCTATCAAATGCCTGACCCTCTCTCAGACGTTAACCCTTCGAACGCCTACCTGCTTAGCCTGGTGGCAGAAGATATGAAGGGAAATCGTTCTCCATCTCAAAGCGTAATCCTGACCGTACTGCCCGCCGAAGTGGATTTTAACGGAGAGTTGCAGGTCATAAATGATGGTGCGCCAGCCGACCAAACCACACCCGTTACGGTTGTGGCGCTGCTTGAGGATGCCGATAAAAACAAGGTTGAGGATCAGCAGGTTAAGTTCAGCGTCCGCTATGCTGACAATAAAACTTCATCGCAGACGGTAAGGACGGATGTTCAAGGCAAGGCGACACTCGCTGTCACCTCTGCAGTTGCCGGTGTGACGAGCGTCACAGCAACCGCAGGGAAAAAAGCAAAACCACAACATTACGTTTTATTCCTGTTACGGCTATTTCTTCACGTTCCATTCTGAGCATCGATCCGTCAACGCTGGTGGCTGATGGACACGCTCAGGCGGTTATCTCCCTTCAGGCGATTGATGAGGCTGATGAACCGGTAAGAGGAAAGGCGGGCGAATTGCATTTCGTCGCAACTGGCGTAAACAACATTCATGTCACCGCCATCACAGAAACCCCTGCAAACTCTGGCAACTATAGTGCTCAGGTCAGTGGCCTTACGGCTGGCCAGGCCACATTTTCACCCGAACTGAATGGCGTAAAGATCAGCGCGCTGACGAGCACACTGACGCTGACAGAACCGCTCAGTGTGCTCCCCGCCATCACGACAATCACCCTGACGGCAGGGCAGAGTAACGTGAGCATTACGCCGGTGACGGCCAGCGGCGGCACGGCACCTTATCACTTTACCGTCACGCCTGCGCTGCCAGCTGGCCTGGTGATGGCACCTGACAGCGGTACTCTGAGCGGTACGCCGACAGTGCCCGCAGCAGGCAATTATACCGTGACGGTGACTGACGCAAGCGGCGCAACGTCAGCGCAAAGCTTTTCGCTGACCGTGATCGATGCGCTGGTTACCAGCCAGCGGCTGCCTGCTATCACACTGACGGTGGGGCAAACCGGCGTCAGAGTGCTGCCGGTGACGGCCAGCGGCGGCTCCGCGCCATATCATTTTGCAGTGGATCCGGCACTGCCGGATGGCCTGGTGATGGAGGCGGACAGTGGCACCATCAGCGGCTCGCCCACCACGGCGGCAGCGGGTAGGTACACCGTGACGGTGAGCGATGCGAACGGCGTGACGTCAGATCAAACGTTCTCACTGACAATTAACGGTGCACTGGTCGCTATACAGCAACTGCCTGCTCTCACCCTGACGAAGGGGCAAACCGGCGTCAGTGCGGTGCCGGTAACGGTTAGCGGCGGCTCCGCACCGTATCATTTTGCGGTGGATCCGGCTTTGCCGGAGGGTCTGAAGCTGGAGACCAGCAGCGGCACCATCAGCGGCTCGCCCACGGCGACGACGGCAGATATTCACACCGTGACGGTAAGCGACGCCAACGGCATGACGTCCGCTCAAACCTTCTCGCTGACGGTAAATGATGCGCTGATCGCTATCCCGGCACAGCCAACTGTTACGCTAACGGCGGGTCAGGCTGATGTCAGTGTGGCACCGGTAACGGCCAGCGGCGGCACCGCGCCTTATCAGTTTGCGGTGCGTCCGGCACTGCCCGGCGGCCTGATCATCAACAGGGGCAGCGGCCTTATTAGCGGCTCGCCCGCCACGGCAGCAGCGGGCACCTATACCGTGACGGTAAGCGATGCGAACGACGTGACGGCGGAACAAACTTTTTCACTCACGATCAGCGGTGCGCTGATCGCCAGCCAGATGCAGCCCACAGTGACATTGACAAAGGAGCAGAGCAGCGTCAGTGCGTTGCCGATCAAAGCCAACGGCGGCACTGCGCCTTATCAATATGCGATTACGCCGGCACTGCCAGACGGCCTGGTAATGGATGAGAGCAGCGGGGTGATAAGCGGTTCGCCTTTAACGGTAGTCACAGAGGATCACACCGTGACGGTGAGCGATGCGAACGGTGCGACGGCGGATCAAACCTTTTCACTGGTGATTAACGCTGCGCCAGTTACCCTGCTGCGGTTGCCGACCGTCACGCTGACGGCGAGTCAGACGGGCGTCAGCGTGATACCGGTTACGGTCAGCGGCGGCACTCTGCCGTACCGCTTTGCAGTGAGTCCGGCGCTGCCGGAGGGGCTGATGTTCGATGAAAGCAGCGGGACGTTAAGCGGCTCGCCGGGTACAGCAGCGGCAGGTCATCATACCGTGACGGTAACCGACGCCAACGGTGTGGCATCAGAACAAACTTTCCTGCTGACCGTGAACGCAGCGTTAACAGCCAGTCTGGCGCAGCCGACCGTCACGCTGACGGTGGGTCAGACGGGCGTCAGTGTGATACCGGTTACGGCCAGCGGCGGCACTCTGCCGTACCGCTTTGCAGTGAGTCCGGCGCTGCCGGAGGGCCTGATATTCGATGAAAGCAGCGGGACGTTAAGCGGTTCGCCAGCCACCGCAGCGGCAGGTCATCATACCGTGACGGTCACCGACGCCAACGGTGCGGCATCAGAACAAACTTTCCTGCTGACCGTGAACGCAGCGTTAACAGCCAGCCTGGCGCAGCCGACCGTCACGCTGACGGCGGGTCAGACGGGCGTCAGTGCTGTACCGGTTACGGCCAGCGGCGGCACCGCGCCGTACCGTTTTACCGCCACGCCGGCGCTGCCGGAGGGCCTGATATTTGATGAAAGCCGCGGGACATTAAGCGGTTCGCCAGCTACCGCAGCGGCGGATCAGCACAGCGTAACGGTAAGCGATGCCAACGGCGTAACGTCAGCTCAAACCTTTTCGCTGACAGTGAATGCTGCGCCCCTTGCCAGCCAGCAGTTACCGGTTGTCACGCTCACGGCAGGGCAGCCCGGCGTCAGTGTTGTGCCCGTCACTGCCAGCGGTGGCACTCTACCGTACCGCTTTACGGTAAGCCCGGTACTGCCGGACGGTCTGGTAATGGATATAACCAGCGGCACAGTGAGTGGTTCGCCTTTAGCAGCAGGATCGGGCAGTCACACAGTAACGGTGAGCGACGCCAATGGCGTGACAACAGAGCAAGCCTTTTCATTGACGATTAACGATGCACTGGTCGCTCTTCAGGCGCAACCCGTTATCACCCTGACGGCAGAAATCGCCGGATCCAGCGCGGCACCAGTCACCGCCAGCGGCGGCACCGCACCTTATCACTATACGATAAGGCCGGCGCTACCAGATGGCCTGATCATGGATGCCACTAACGGCACGCTAAGTGGTACACCTGCGGTTGCGGCGGCGGCAAAAACCTATGCCGTAACGGTTAGTGATGCGAATGGCGTAACGGCAGAAAATACCTTTTCGCTGCGGATAAATGTCAATGTCGTTGTGGCCTCCGATACCTCAAACGTTATCTTTAATATTAATAATAAAGATATTTATGCGAAGCCGTTTTCCAGTCGGGGAGGCAGGGCACCTTACACTTACGCAATAATTGAGGGTGATTTACCGCAGGGGATTACGCTGTCGGCCTCCGGGGAAATTTCGGGGCGGATCTCGGATGTCGGCTCGCATAACTTTGTGACCATTCAATCCACAGATGCAGACGGAATAACCTCTTCAAATAGCATAACGGTAAAAATTTCCTTTATTACTGCGGGGGTGATCAGAGTGGGTGCCGGTTTAAGGGTCTCCCATCCGGAATGTCTGACGGATGGGCTGTACACCACCGACTATTTTGCTTCATGCGTGACCTATTCACTGATCGCTAATTTGGGATTTGTTGAGAATGAGACCTTCTTTGATGTTGGCTTTGGCGGCGAATCCGTGGTGATAAAAGGCGCACAGCTGATTGGCTACTGGCGACAAAACAGTCCGGGAACCATGGGCAACTGGCAGCTGGAGGGATGCTCAACCTTATTGTGCAGCGATACCACCGTTATTGCCGGCCCTGTTCCCTATGCGATGGGACAAATTATTTCCAGCTCGAATCGCAAAGCCTATCCCGCTTACCGGTTTCGCTACGTTGGCGGTCAGGCCAGTGCAAATGGCGGCGGGGGAACCGGATCGATCACTGAATTGTTGACACTCTTTTAGTGATTGCCGATGGGGATACACTCCCGGGTTGCAGCAAAAAAGAGAGCGATGATCCAAAGGTTAAGGGGAATGTTTTGATATGAAGTAATGAATACTGCCCGCATCATGCGGGTGCGGGCAGTATCAAAGAGAGACGTTACGCGAGGCTACCAGTGACGCGCCTCTGGCAGGGGTCAGCTTAAATCAACATTTTTATGGCCAAAGAACCAGGTAATGATAAAGCCGAAAAAATAGGAGATCAGTACGCCAGCGGCGTAAATTGCCATGCCAGCATAGATCCCCTGTCCTGACGTCATCAGCGGCAGGGAAACCAGGCCTGACGGGCCAAACACCGTGTTGAGGCCGATTGGTAATCCCAGCCAGGCAATCAAGCCAATAAAGAACCCGCCGCAGGCTCCGCCGATACAGGCCGTCACAAAAGGTTTTACGCGGGGCAGCGTGACGGCATAAATCAGCGGCTCACCAATGCCAAGCAGTCCTGGAATAATGGCCCCTTTGACCTGGTTACGAATAGCTGAATGTGGCGCGGAGCGATAATAAAGCGCCAGTGCTGCGCCTACCTGACCGCCACCAGCCATCGCCAGAATCGGAAACAGTGAGTTAAAACCCTGTACATCCATCAGGGCAAAGTAGACCGGAATAAAGCCCTGGTGCACACCAAAAACCACAGCGATCAGGAACAGCCCCGCCAGCACTGCGCAGCCAAAAGGATTGCCGTTCAGGTGTAAAAAGAGCCACGACATGCCTTTAAACAGTTCGCCGCCGAAAGGCATGATAACGGTAAACGTCAGTGCACCGGTGATCAGTAGCGTCAGCATTGAGGTGACAATCATGTCGAGATTATCAGGCACGACTTTGCGAATTTGTCGCTCAACCCAGGCGCCAAGAATAGTGGCAATCAACACGCCGATAATGTTGCCGCGTGGATCAATCGCCATGTCAAAGAAATTATCGATGCCAGAGAAATAGCCCGTGGTCGCTGCCGGGTTATAACCAAGCAAGAACAGAGAGGCGATAATGGCACCGTTTACGCCCGAACCCCCAAAAGCCTTTTGTGCGTTATAACCAATCAGAATCGGCAAAAAGGTAAACAACCCTTTGCCAAAAATTTTCATGTAACCCACAGCGTGGACAAGCAGGCCATTTTTATCAGCCACATCTGCAAGCAAGCTTTGTTCGATTAATGTAGCAAAACCTAACAGCATGCCTGCCGCGATAAAGCCCGGGATCAGTGGCGTAAAAATGGTGGCAAATTTCGTCAGGAATTGATGAACCGCGCTGGTTTGTTTCGCTTTCATCTTTTGTTTGGTATGACTGGCAGAGGCCGCCAGAGAGTGTGGTTCAGCCTCCGGCGTCGTGCTATCCGCCAGCATCGCATTCATCATTTCTGCTGCTGTTTGCGCTTTTCCTGGGCCAACGATAATTTGCAACTGATCGTCGCTGTTAACGACGCCCAGCACGCCCGCCAGAGATTTCAGTTGACTGTAATCAACCCTGCGATCGTCTTTGAGCGTGAGACGCAGGCGCGTCATACAGTGTCCACAGGTTTGAATATTCTCTTTATTGCCGACAAGGTGCAGTATTTGAGCAATAAACGGCTGCGTAATTTTCGCCATTACCGGGCTCCTTCTTGTGCCAGGGCTGGTCGGATAAACCCATCGTACTTCTCTAAACGCGCTCTGGCCTGCTCATAGGTCAGGTTTGCCAGCACCATGACGATGGCCGTTTTGCAATGTCCATCAGAGGCTTGCAGCGCCTGTGATGCTGTCTGTTGATCGCATTCGGCTGCCTGCATCACAATGTTGATCTGGCGCTGTACCAGCTTCATGTTGGTGGCTTCAACATCCACCATCAGATTGCCGTAGACTTTACCGCTGCGGATCATGGCACCGGTTGTCAGCATATTAAGTACCAGCTTCTGTGCGGTGCCTGCTTTCAGGCGCGATGAACCGGTTATCACTTCAGCACCTACCACAGGCGTTATCGCGATATCGGCAATTTGCGTGATGGCACTGCCTTCATTACAGGTCAGCGCAATGGTGCGTGCACCCAGGCTTTTTGCATGCTGTAGTGCGCCCATAACGTAAGGGGTACGACCGCTTGCAGCGATCCCGACCAGGACATCGTCAGCGGTAAAATGAATGTTATTTAAATCCTGCTGCCCTAAAGACTCATTGTCCTCGGCATTTTCTACCGCTTGTAAAATCGCCTGATGCCCTCCGGCAATCAGTGCAACCACCTGTTCACGGGGTGTGCCATAGGTTGGCGGGCATTCACTTGCATCCAGAATCCCTAACCGACCGGACGTGCCCGCGCCGCAATAGACCAGCCGTGCGTTTTTTCTGAAGGCGGCAACAATGAGATCTACCGCCTGGCTAATCGCGGGGATCACCTTTTCGACCGCCAGTGCCACTTTTTGATCTTCATTGTTGATGACTCTTAACATTGCTTCTGTTGAAAGCATATCGATATGCGCGCTGTGGCTGTTACGGCCTTCAGTGGTCAGGGCAGATAAATCAATTTTCATTACGTTTTCGCCATTGAAATCGTTAACGCGGCAACGCTATGTCGCCGCACTTAAAGCAAAGAGAAGAGGAGGGGTTAAAATTCGTAGCGCAATCCGGCGTGATAGAAGTTCTGTGATGCTGAACTGCCGCCAAACGATACCGTTTTACCTGTGGTGATATTTTTACCATCCTGGCCATTGCGCAGAACATACGAGGTATAAATCGAGCTGCGCGGTGTCAGTTTGTATTGCAGTTCAAAAGTGGTATCACGTAACACCAGCTCATCGCCGCCGTCGTTGTTGAGATAGCGATAACCAGCACGTACCGTCCAGTCGCTGTTGAGATCATAAGCCGCGGTGAACTCCCAGTTTTTATCTTTACTGTCAGTGTGGCCGTTGGTGTAAGTCACGCTATCTTGTGAATAGAGCACGCCAAGCATAAAAGAGCCGAGATAGTAGCGCGTACCCACGCCGCCATAGGTAAAGGTGTCTGCTTCCGCGGTGCGGCTGTTGATACTCTGCTTCGCCCGGGTTTTTTGATAAGCAATAACAGGCGCCAGCTTACCGGCTGTACCCATATCCAGCGTGTAACGCAGGGCCGTATTGAAGCCATAATCTAAATCAGATGTGCTATTGCCGAAGATATAAGCGGTAGAGAAATCGATATTGCCTAACGTATTTTGATACTGCACGGTGCCATCCTGACGGAAGACCTGGACAGCGGTTGGATCAATGTGTCTTGCCTGACGACCTGTTGATACATCAGAACTGGCGAAAACGTCACCGATGTCTGTGAACATAATCAATCCGGAAGAGACGCGACCCGCAGTCACTTTGCCATATTCTGAAAAGTCCAGACCAGCCCAGACATAACGTGCGGTCAGGCTGTCATTTTCGCCCTCGACATTATTGGCATATTCAGAAGCATTGACTTGATATTGCGCAAGCCCGATTAGCGAGACCTTGTCATTAACTACCTGACGTCCACTGATCCCTAAACGCCCGTCAAAATCCCCTTGGTCATTTCCGGTTTTCTTATCAGAAATGTTAAAGCCTAATCGCCCATAGAGATCGAGCACAGAACCGTCATTATTTCGATAAATTTCAGCGGCCTGTGTCGTAAAGCTTGTGAGAAGAGCAAGAAGTGAGATCGTACAACGCATTGTTTTCATTATTATTACCCTGGTATTGAAAAAGAAAAAGCCGTTTCAAAGCGGGAGGAATAATTAATTATTTTTTATTCTTATTAAAGGAATATTTTATTCCTGTTGTCTGAATTGTGAGCTAAATCATGAAAATCATTAGCATTGTTTAAGATCAAACTTAAGGGTTTTCAGGCGAAAAATTGCGCGTCAGACGAGGAAGAATGATGATTAATCGCGGTTTTTTTGAAAGAACGGGCGTTTTTTCGTCAACATTATTTGATAAAACTTCACGGGAGTTTAAAAAAACGCTGGCGATGGCTTTATTTTCACTTACCGGGAAAATAAAATTATTTACGCCTGTATTTTAACAAGATGGGCCAAGCACACCGGTTTAAGTATGAAAACCGCTTGCATCTCAGTCTCAAACGTGACCTAATGCACCGTCGGTTTGATTAACAGACACTATCAAAGTAAGTACCCAAAGCAGTTCTCATCTCTAAGTTTGTCGTGAGACATCCCTTCTTTTTGAGTCTTCTCTTACGTTCTGATTGAAATCTGTTCTCAGGCCATTTATGCCGGAAGGCTCAATATTAAGGAATTAAACATGTCTAACAAAATCCGCGGCACCGTAAAATGGTTTAACGCAGAGAAAGGTTTCGGTTTCATCTCTCCTCAGGATGGCAGCAAGGACGTATTCGTCCATTTCTCTGCAATCCAGGGCACAGATTTCCGTTCACTGGATGAAGGTCAGCAAGTTGAGTTTACAGTAGAAAACGGTGCAAAAGGCCCGGCTGCTGCGAACGTTGTTGCTCTCTAAGGACGGCAAAATTACGCGTTTTAAATGCCCACACTGTAATGGCTCACAGTACCGTACATCACATTTTGATGTAACAAGAGCCAACCCGCATGGAGCGAAGTGCATTTTTTGTAAAACGGTTGTTGTTCAAATCAACACGGCAAGGATGGCATATCAGAGCCAGCCCGGTGCTCTCTGATAAAGGCGACTTGAGCTTTATAGCGTTGTTGCATTAACGATAATTTGAAAGGCTGCCATCTGGCGGCCTTTTTGTTTTGAAGTCGGTGATCAAACGTTAACGGCGATTGTTGCGCGCCGCCGCCACCAGACCATCAAGCCACTCCTGATGACCATTGATCATCGGATTCGGTTTCGCTTTCGCTAATTCTTCCGCTGGTTTTCCTTTTTGCGTTTCCTGCGTCAAAATGCGCACACGATTATCAGGTAAATCTTCTATCAGCCAGGCGTGCAGCACATCTAAACGCTCTGCCGAGCCTTCTTCTCCTGCCCAGCCATGCCATGATACCCGAGCCGGTTCGCCTTGCGCGGCGGCGGCGTATTCAGTGACGCGGGCTTCCACCGGAAAACCGAACGTTTCAAAATAAAAACGCACACCCTGTTCCAGCTCCGGTCCCTTGTTGTCATAAAAACGCGCGTTTGCCGAATTTTGATAATAGGTTGGCCACAGAGCGGGAGTAATAAGCAGTGGCCAGATATCAGCAGTAGAAAGCCCGGCCACAATCACTTCATTGGAACAAAAGTTTTCAGTAAAGCCAGGAATAAAGCCTTGCGGCCAGTTAATCGCATGCATTTTCATCGCAGTTATCTCTTCAACAATTTAAGACGCTGCTTCAGAAAAGCTGAAACAGCATGGCGGTATTGAAAGAGTGTGACAGCGGAAATGTTATAAATGAAATCGTTATATTTTATTTTACATATCATCATTAATGATATCTGATGGCGATGCTGGCTGTAACTGGCGCGGGGTGAGGGTGAGCTGCCATTGAAGACAGGAAACGTTGCCCGGCAAACATTGCCGGGCAAGGCATTATGCGTGGTTAACCGACATCTGACCGACTTTGAATACGCTCATCGCCTGAGCCATACGCTCAGCCTGATCCTGTAACGCCTGCGACGCAGCAGAAGCTTCCTGCACCAGCGCAGCATTTTGTTGAGTAACCGCTTCCATTTGCGTGATTGCCAAATTGATCTCACTAATGCCGCTACTTTGTTCGCTGCTGGCGATAGTAATTTCGCTCATGATATTTGCCACACTTTGCACGCTGCTCACCACGTCACCAATGGTGGAACCGGCATGGGTAACCAGTCTGCTGCCTTCATCAACTTTGGCTACCGAGTCTTCAATCAGAACTTTAATTTCTTTCGCAGCAGAAGCGGAACGCTGCGCCAGATTGCGCACTTCTGTTGCCACCACGGCAAAACCGCGCCCTTGTTCACCGGCGCGTGCAGCTTCAACCGCAGCGTTAAGAGACAGAATATTGGTCTGGAAAGCAATGGAATCGATGACACTAATGATGTCGACAATTTTCTTCGACGACAGGGCAATCGCTTCCATCTTCTCGATCACTTGTTCCATGACTTCACCGCCTTCACGCGCTACGGTTGAAGTCGATGCCACCAGTTGGTTTGCCTGCCGGGCGTTATCCGCATTATGTTTCACCGTTGACGTCATTTGCTCCATAGCAGAAGCGGTTTCTTCCAGTGAACTGGCCTGTTGCTCAGTACGGGTTGAAAGGTCAAGGTTACCGCTGGAGATTTGATTTGATGCCACGGCAATGGTGTCAGAACCGGTACGAACTTCAGTCACGATAGAAAGCAGGTTATCATTCATGCGCTGGAGCGCCTGCATCAACACGCCCATTTCATCACGCGAGTTGACCTGAATTTTTGAGCTGAGATCGCCTGCCGCAACATTTTCCGCCACATTCACAGCGGCAACCAGTGGACGAACAATAGAGCGGGTCAGGAAATAACCCAGCAGAACAGAGGCTGCAATTGCCAGGGCTGAGAAAATCAGGGTAATAAGAATGGCGGAGGTGCCGTCGGCTACAATGTTTTGGCCTTCATTACGCAACTGAGAATCTTGCGAATTAGCAAATGTCACTGCGTCATCAAGAAATTTATTTTGCGTAGCCGTCATCGACTTCAGGACATAGGTACTGGCGGCGTCAAAATCACCGGTTTTGACAATAGCGATTAATTCGTTTTTCACTTTTTCAAACGCTTCGCCAGAGGCGATCAGCCCGGCAATCTTTTTCTTGCCAACTTCAGTGACCTGAATAGCTGCGATTTTTTCATCGCCTCGTTAGTGCGTTGTGTCGCCTCGTCCAGTTGGCCGAAACGCTTAACGTTGTACTCCGGATGATGGGTATCAATAACGATGCCGCGCAGATATTTAATCTGATCGTTAACGCCGTCACGCACATCAAAAGCCAGACGTACTTTAACGTAACGATCGTCAACGATCGACGCGATCCCGCTTTTGATGTTATTAATTTTGCTAATGGAGGTGACGCCGATTACTATCAGCAGCGCGACCACAATACCAAAGGCGATGGCAAGCCGGATACCGACCTTCATATTTTTGATACTGAACATCTTTCTCTCCCCGTTTTTT
Organism: Candidatus Pantoea haifensis; assembly: GCA_018842655.1. GTDB lineage: Bacteria > Pseudomonadota > Gammaproteobacteria > Enterobacterales > Enterobacteriaceae > Pantoea > Pantoea haifensis. Next base: position 74,626 of record JAGTWN010000004.1, read on the forward strand.
TAATAGAGTTAATTCAACAATTAATATCCATTGCCAATCCGTTTATAGCTTTCGTTTGCGCGGTGTGTCAGCGCGCAAATAAAGGGTGTTCCAGCGCACTCAGTTATCGGAAGCTTTAATTTTAACTTTAGTTTTTTTGATATAAATCAACGTTAAAGCGCGTCCGTGCCTGAACTAATTAGATGTTTTAATGTTTGGTGGGAGGAAGAAACAAATAACACTTCAGGCTGCCAGCAACGCGCTGACAACCTGAACGGATCGTTTAAGAGAGAGGGAACGGGAGGATCAGAAGATCAGAATGAACAGGCCAACCCAAAAAATACTGCTCATAATGATGGCGGTAATCCAGCTCAGTTGACGCAGACGCCCGTGCAGAAAAGAGCTGGACTGTTTCGTTGCGATTGTTTCGGTATTCATCTTCTCTGTCCTGCATTGCTATGCCGCTCATCAGCGGCAGACGTTAACGATGGTCGGTCTGGGTTAACCTGCCGCTTCAAGCACGCTGGAAATCACATCGGAAAGTTCATTCAGCTCGAATTTAGCCACGTAGCCGTCAGCACCGACTTTACGCACATGATCCTCATTGGCGCTGCCGGAAAGCGAAGAGTGAATCACCACCGGAACCTGCTTCAGAATTTCATCGCGCTTGATGTTACGGGTCAGGGTGAAACCGTCCATTTCCGGCATTTCAAGATCGGTCAACACCAGGGCAATCTTGTCGCGAATCGGCAAGCCTGCGGCCTGGGCTTCCTGGCTCATCTGCTTGATTTTTTCCCATGCCTCAAGACCGGTGTTATACATCAAGGCAGGAATGCCCATGCTTTTCAGTCCCTGCTCAAGTAGCTGACGCGCTACTTTTGAGTCTTCTGCGACAATGGCAACGGCCCCCGGCTGAAATTTAAACGCGCGGGCGATTTGGGCTTCTGGCTCTGCGCCGCGTACAGACGGAATGATGTCATACAGAATTTGTTCAACGTCCAGCACCATCGCCAGGTTGTTGCTCTGCTTGTCATTATCTAAGCAGGCGATACTGGTGATGTTGCGCCCTCCGATGCCCGCTTCTGCCGTATGAACCTGACTCCAGTCAAGACGCACAATGTTCTCAACAGACTCCACCGCAAACGCCTGGGTATTGCGCGCATATTCCGTCACCAGCAGTAGATTCAGGCCCGTTTCTGGCACGCAGCCCGCCACGGCAGGTAAATCGATAACCGGAATAAACTGATCGCGAATGCTGGCCATGCCAAGCAGCGGTGATTTCATGCCTGCCGCTTTGGTGATCGTGGGCATGGGCACAATTTCACGCAGCTTAAAGACGTTAATACCGAACAGTTCTGATTTGCCTTTTCGCTGATCTGAGCCTAAGCGAAAAAGCAGCAGTTCAAACTTGTTCGATAACGCGAGGTTCGCTCTCTCATCTATCTCTTTTTGAAAATTATCCATTGTTGCCTCTGCATCGGCGCAGGTGATGAACAGTTAGTGATGAAGTTATCGGCAGCAGACGAAAAAAGGTGAGAGCAACCAGGGAAATTAAACGGCCGTCGATTATTGTGCCAGGCTTAACGGTGACAATGTGAAATGGATAACCTTTCAGATAAAGGAGCGCATAATGAAAAAAGTCATGTTAGCCACACTGTTAGTGATGTTGAGTTCAGGTGTATATGCGGAGAAAGGCGGCTTTGAAGGCGGTGAGACAGCACCCTCGCAGTCAAAGCAGGATGCAGGCTATAAAGGATCGGAAGACACCGGACAGACGCATATTAATCAGATTCGTGATTTTCGTCAGGATGGTTATGTCACGCTGGAAGGCTATATTGTGAAAAAAGAGCAGGGCGATCGTTATCAGTTCCGCGATACAACCGGCACTATTACCATCATTGCGCCGGAAAAAACCTTTGACGGGAAAACCTATCAGGCGAATGACAAAGTCCGCGTGAATGGCAGAGTCAAAGGCAAAGGTGAAGATACCACCTTGCAAGTGACCGCGATTGAAAAACCTTAATATTTACCGGGCGAGGTGATGCCTCGCCCGGCCTGTCTGAATCTGTCAGTCCTTCAGTAAAATTGCCCGGCAGGTTTTGCCTTTGATTTTTCCCTGCTTGAGTTTTACCAACGCATTCTTAGCCTGTGCCGCGTCAATCGCGACATAAGCGTGTGTCGGTGTCAGGACAATTTTTCCAATTTGTTCAGCGCGATAGCCCGCTTCACCCGTCAGGGCGCCCAAAATATCACCCGGACGAATTTTGGCTTTGCGACCCCCATCAATACAGAGCGTCATCATGGCGGCGGGTAAGGGTTTACTGCTGCCTTTTTTCAGCGTGCTGGCGGCAACCCACGGCAGCGACTGCTGTAAAAGTCTTCCAGCGCGTGCGCACGCGCCATCTCATCGGCTGCGACAAAACTCACGGCTGCGCCCTGTTCGCCGGCGCGTGCGGTACGCCCGATGCGATGGACGTGTACTTCAGGATCCCAGGCCAGCTGGTAGTTTACGACGAGTGCCAGCGATTTAATGTCCAGACCGCGCGCCGCAACGTCGGTTGCGACCAGTACGCGACCACTGCCATTAGCGAAGCGGATCAGAACGCGCTCGCGATCGCGCTGTTCCAGATCGCCATGCAGCGCCAGCGCACTGATGTCACGATCGTTAAGCGCAGCAGCAATATCATCACATTCGCGTTTGGTGTTACAAAACACGACACAGGATGAGGGCTGACGTTCGCTCAGCAGGGCGATCAGCAGCGGCAGCTTTTCACTGTTACTGGCCTCAATAAATTGCTGTTCAATGTTGGGTAATTCGCTGACCTCTTCAGTCACTACGCTCAAGGCATCGCGCTGAAAGCGCGTGCTGATTGCTGCAATGGCTTCGGGCCAGGTAGCAGAAAACAGCAGGGTCTGACGCGAGGATGGCGTCGCTTCAATAATGGCTTCCATATCGTCGCGAAACCCCATTTCCAGCATGCGATCGGCTTCATCCAGTACCAGCGTGCGCAGGTTATCTAACTGAATATTTTCACGCTTAATGTGATCAAGAATACGGCCTGGCGTGCCCACAATAATATGGGGTGCATGGTTAAGCGAATCGCGCTGGGCACTAATGGGCTGACCACCGCAGAGCGTCAGTACCTTAATATTGCGCGTGAAGCGTGCCAGCTGGCGCAGGGCATTACTGACCTGATCTGCCAGTTCACGGGTTGGGCATAAAATCAGCGCCTGGGTCTGAAACTGCGTGCTGTCGATCTGCTGCAACAAGCCAATACCAAAAGCAGCGGTTTTGCCGCTACCAGTTTTCGCCTGTGCACGCACGTCGCGTCCCTGCAAAATAGCGGGCAGCGTGGCGGCCTGAACAGGCGTCATGCTGATATAGCCCATCTCGCGCAGGTTATCGAGTTGACTGTCAGGAAGCGTATTAAGAGTAGAAAAAGCGGTCACGGGCGCGGCCTCTGCGGCAGAAAGTGAAGGGCATTATTGCGCGCGCAAGTCTGGCAGAAAGCGCATGCAACGGCAACGGGAACCTTGAAGATGAATCAGATGCAGCAATCAGTCTAAACAGCATTAGGATTAAACCGAAGTTTGAAATTAATGGTTGGTATTTTCTAATACATTTAGCAAATCTTGATCATTTCGTGGCAAATAAACCGCACGATAAGGCCAAAGATATCTTTATAAACAGGCGATTTTGATACTTATTTATGCGTTAAATCAGAACCGTCTGTTTTATTTACTACTGTAATAAAATTAATCATTAAAAAATATAACCTGTGTTGCCGATAAAAATCTTAAGCCAATTGCTTTATATTTAGCGCGCCATATTCCTATTACAACGACCGTTAGAGGGTTTTTCATTGAGTAATAGTATCCAGGGATCACATGAAAATGTGCTTAAAATAGTGGGCCGCGCCGTGTTGACGTTGCACGTTCATGGAGAAAGCTTATCTGCCGATAAGATCGCTTCCATGATCGGCTGTTACGCGGAAGATGAGCCCTGTGATCAGGAAGATCGTCGCTTGTATGCGCTGGCAATGGAAATTATGTCGAAAAATGATCTGTCAAAAAGCGCCTGACACGGCAGATTTTCAGATTGATTAAAGCCTCCTTATGGAGGCTTTTCTTTTTCACCGGGAGGAGGTAAATACCGCTTTACCGCGAGCAAAGGTCGCAACGACCGGAGAAATACGCGCAACCGCCTCTGCTGAACAACTCGCTGTCACAATCATCATACTGGCGTCATCTCCCTGCTTCGGCCATTGACGCTCGCCTTGCGCTGACAGGGGCAAAACACCTTCTGTGGCAATAGCCAGGGCGCGAGTCAGTGAATACTCATCTGAACCGCGATAAAGCTGCGCATAAAGATTCGCTTTTTCCAGCATGCTGCCGGTGCCAAACGGTGACCAGTGGTCAATAACGCTGTCGGTGCCAGTGATTACGTTAATGCCTGCCGCCTGAAGCTGCGGTAGCGGCATCGTGAGTTTGCCGATGGGCAACGTTGACGCCACGCTAAACTGCTGTTCGGCCAGATCATGAATTATCTCGTCCAGTTCGCTGCCATCAAGTGTTGCGAGGGCAAAGCCGTGGCTGAGCGTAACTTTCCCTTTCAGGGCTGGATTTTTTGCCACCGTGGCGATCATATAGCGAATCGCTGCTAGGCCAGCGGGCGACGTTTCATGCAGGTGAATATCAACACCACGCTCAAAGTCGAGCGCAATCTGAAACATCGCATCCAGCGATTTCTCCATCGCGCCATCAACCTAGGTAGGATCGAGCCCACCGACAAAGTGCACACCCCGCTGCATCGCCTCACGCATCAGACTATCCACCTGTGAATGCAGTAAACCATGCTGAGGAAAAGCGACAATCTCGCAGGAAAAATCGGGGTGTTTAGCCAGCGCGATTTGCAGATGTTCCAGACTTTTCAGACCGCTAACCGGATCGATATTGCAATGGCTACGCGCACGGGTCGTACCTTTCGATTGCAACAGAAGTATCAGGCTTTCGGCACGTGCGCTGGAGGTTGACAGTAACTGAGGGATCAAAACCTGTTCACGCGCAATCATATCCATAATCGTTTTTCCCTGGCGCGGGCGCGGAGCGTGCCAGGGACCGCCGTAAAACGTTTTGTCGAGATGGATGTGCATATCCTGTGTGGAGGGCAACAACAACCCGCCTTGTGCATCCCAGGCGGGCAGAGTGGCTGGACCTTGTCCTGCCGGGAGAAGCTGCTCAAACTCACCGTTATTAATCGTGATGTCATACAACGCGGTTCTGGTCGCGACGATCTCACTGCCATCGCACTCAAATCCCTCTTCGAGACGCACATTGCGCAGCAGATAGCGATCCGCATGCGGCAGGGAAGAAGGCAGTTGGGGGTGTGCGGCTGCAACAGCAGTTTGCATGCCCGCAGCAATTAAGCTGCCAGCAGCTGTCCAGCGCAAGCCCTGGCTCAGAAACGCGCGGCGGCTGGTGGGAGGTGAAAGTTTCATCAGAGGCTCCGGCAAAAAGACTCTCTTAATCTGACAAAAGGTTGTGCCCGGTGCTGCGCTATTTTCCACTGGCAACTATTTAATAAATCACTGCCAGTTGAGTTGGCCAAATTCCACTAACGCAGTGGCCAGCTGACGCTGAAGCGCATCGTCAGGATGCCGACAAAACAGTGCCAGCTCAAAAGTATTGATTTCAGGCAAGCCGTGCTGATGGTCCAGCACGCGATGCTGGGGTAAGCGACAGCTGGCTGGCAGCAGCGTTAAACCCAGCCCCTGCGCACTGGCAGCGGCCAGCGCCACCAGACTCGCACTGCTATAGCTGATGCGCCAGCTACGGCCCAGCGCATCCAGCGTCTGGCACATCTCTTCGCGATACAAACCCTGCTGCGGGAACATCACCAGCGGAACGGGCGCTTGTTCAAAACAGGGGTGTGCCGCACTGTCCAGCCACAGGAGCGGCTCTGGACGTGCTGCCAGTGGACGTTCACCATGAAGCTGTTTTATCAGCATGATATCCAGCTCCTCACGCTGCCAGGCGCGCCGCAGTTCAACCTGCATACCACTCATCACATCCAGTCGCAGGTGTGGATGTTCGCGGCTAAAATTTGCCAGCAGTCCGGCGGTAGGCGCGGCAAAATCTTCCGGTACGCCCAACCGCAGCACGCCGTCGCGCCATTTATCACTCAATACATCATGCGCTTCGCCATTCAGCGTAATAATGCGACGGGCATAGCCAAGCAGCTTTTCACCCTCTTCAGTGATCTGAACCTGATGCGATGAGCGTGACAGCAGTGCTTTACCGACCATCTCCTCCAGCCGACGCACCTGCTGGCTCACGGTAGACTGCGACAGATGAACGCGTTCGGCGGCGCGGGTAAAGCTGGCGGTTTCGCACACAGCGACAAAGCTCAGTAGCTGTTGCGGGGTGAACATAGGATGTCGATTCATTTTTCCACTACCAGCATGCGTAATATTTTATTTCCAAATAGTAACTAACGCTGTCAGGCTGGCAATCTTTAAATTTTCGGATTGTGCATGAAACGATATACAGAAGCGGTGACCCTCTTCGCGCTGATTCTGGCTGGCCTGAATATGCGTCCTCTTATGACTGCCGTCAGTCCATTGCTGAATCAGCTACGTCAAAGCACTGGACTATCCCCGCTGGCAGCTTCACTGCTGCCCGCCGTACCGATGATCATGATGGGCGCTATGGCGCTGTTAAGTGCGCCACTGATGCAGCGTTTTCCGGTGCGTAACGTGCTGACGGGCGGATTGGTATTGCTGCTGTTTGCTACCGGCAGCCGTTTGATGATTTCCGGGGAAAGCGGGCTGGTATGGAGTACCGTACCGGGCGGATTGGGAATTGGCGTCGTACAAATGGCCATGCCGGGCCTTATTCGCCAGCAGTTTGCTAAACGCAATGCAGCCATCACCGGCTTATGGGCCGGAGCGTTAATGGGCGGCGGCGGTTTAGCGGCGGCAGCCACTCCATGGTTAAGCACACATTTTGGCTGGCAGGGCGCGTTAAGCTGCTGGGCAATCCCGGTATTGCTGGCACTGCTGCTGTGGATGTGCGTTCCGCTCAGCGCAGCACAACCATCAGCCTCGTCAGCGATGCCCGTGCTGTGGCGCAGACCACGCGCCTGGGCGCTGGCAACCAGCTTTGGCCTGGTAAATGGAGGTTATGCGATTTGTGTGGCGTGGCTGCCTGACTTCTACCAGCAACAGGGCTGGAGTGCACAGGCGGGCGGCAGCCTGCTCGGCATGATGATCAGCTGTCAGGTAGCTGGCGCTCTGTTATTGCCCCTGCTGGTACGGGGCGCGGATCGTCGCCCGCTGCTGTTGCTGGCACTGTGTATGCAGCTCAGCGGTATGGTGGGATTTTTGTTAGCCCCCAGGCCGCGCCGTGGCTGTGGGCCGGTATTGCCGGTTTTGGGTTGGGAGGTGCGTTTCCGTTAGCGTTAGTGCTGGCGTTAGATCATCTGACACAGCCCCAGGCCGCTGCGCGACTGGTGGCGTTCATGCAGGGTATTGGCTTTATCATTGCGGGATGTATGCCGTTTATTGCCGGGCAGCTGCACGCCTTCGTCTCTTCTTTTAGCAGCATATGGGCGCTGCAGGCTGCCGTGACGTGTCTGCTGTTTTTACTCAACCTGCGCTTTCATCCACGCAGTTACCGGCGCGCTTTTCCCATGCAAAACGGCTGATTTGGTCCTACCAATTTTATGAAAAAATTTTCCTGCTTCACAGAACAGGAAAAATCACGCCATACCTGTTGTCTCAGGTTAATAAAGCGTTAAACATCTGTTGCCAGTAGGCCTCGCTGCCCGTTTTTTGGTCTGACCAATCCGGGCAGATAAAAGGTTATCGGTGCGCTTGTGTATAAATGATGGCGCACGCTTCTTCATCGTTTCTCTGGAGATAACGGCATGCAGGTTTGGCAACAAAATTACGATCCGCTCGGCAATATATGGTTGTCGAGCCTGATCGCGTTGATCCCCATTCTGTTCTTCTTCTTTGCGCTCATTAAGCTGAAGCTAAAAGGCTATGTGGCCGCCACGGCTACCGTGGCGCTGGCGCTGCTGGTGGCGCTGTTGCTCTACCGTATGCCGACCGGACAGGCGCTGGCCTCTGTGGGCTATGGTTTCTTATACGGTTTATGGCCGATTGCATGGATTATTGTTGCGGCGGTGTTCGTTTATAAAATTTCGGTCAAAACCGGACAGTTCGACATCATCCGCGCCTCGATTTTATCCATCACACCCGATCAGCGTTTGCAGATGCTGATTGTTGGCTTCTCGTTTGGTGCGTTTCTTGAAGGCGCGGCGGGTTTTGGCGCACCGGTTGCTATTACCGCTGCACTGCTGGTGGGCCTTGGATTCAATCCGTTATATGCCGCCGGTCTGTGCTTAATCGTCAATACCGCGCCAGTGGCGTTTGGTGCAATGGGCATTCCCATCATCGTCGCCGGGCAGGTTACCGGGCTTGATAGCTTCGCCATTGGCCAGATGGCAGGCCGCCAGCTACCGCTGCTCACTATTATCGTTTTGTTCTGGATTATGGCGATTATGGATGGCTGGCGAGGCATTAAAGAGACCTGGCCGGCAGTTCTGGTGGCAGGAGGATCCTTTGCGATAGCGCAGTTCCTGAGTTCGAACTTCCTTGGCCCGGAACTGCCCGATATTATCTCTTCACTCGCTTCGCTGGTCTGCCTGACGCTGTTTTTGCGCCGCTGGAAACCGGTACGCATCTTCCGGTTTAACGATGTGGGTGCGTCGATTGTTGATCAGGATTTGACACGTAAACAATACAGTACCGGGCAGGTTATTCGAGCCTGGATGCCGTTCCTGTTTCTTACCGCCACCGTCACGCTGTGGAGTGTTCCACCGTTCAAGGCTCTGTTTGCCAAAGGGGGGCACTGGCCGATTGGGTCTTTAGCATGCCGGTTCCGTTGCTCAATGAACTGGTGGCGCGCATGCCGCCAGTGGTGGGCAGTGCCACGCCTTATCCTGCCATCTTTAAATTCGATATCGTCTCGGCGACCGGCACGGCTATTTTGCTGGCAGCCTTCATGGCAATGGTGTTCCTGCGCATGAAGCCAAAAGCCGCAATACAAACCTTTGGCGAGACATTAAAAGAGTTAGCGTTGCCCATTTATTCTATTGGCATGGTGCTGGCGTTTGCCTTCATCTCTAACTATTCAGGACTCTCAGCCACGCTGGCACTGGCGCTGGCGCATACCGGCGATGCTTTTACCTTCTTCTCGCCGTTCCTCGGCTGGTTAGGTGTGTTTCTCACCGGATCTGATACGTCGTCGAATGCGTTGTTTGCCGCATTACAGGCGACTACTGCCCAGCAAATTGGCGTATCGGATGTGCTGCTGGTGGCAGCGAACACCACGGGCGGTGTCACCGGTAAGATGATCTCTCCGCAGTCGATTGCCATCGCCTGCGCGGCGGTGGGACTGGTGGGCAAAGAGTCCGATCTGTTCCGCTTCACGGTTAAACACAGCCTGATCTTTACCTGCATGGTGGGTGTCATTACGACCCTACAGGCTTATGTCTTCCCTGGATGATTCCATGACGCAAAACAGCCCGCCGCTGGCGGAACATCTGGTGGTACGCCTCAAAGCGTACATCAGCGAACACCAACTGGAGCCTGGCATGCGGTTGCCCGCTGAACGTCAGTTAGCCGCCGAGCTTGGCGTGTCACGATCATCGCTGCGCGAGGCGATTCAGCAGCTGATCAGTAGCGGTCTGCTGATCAGCCGACGCGGAGGGGAACGTGGCTACGTCAACAGCTTGCACCCTGGTCAGAACAGCGCATCGTTGAGCCAATTCGTCAGTTGCTGGTCGCCGATCCCGATTATCGCTATGACGTGCTGGAAGCGCGTCACGCGATTGAAGCGAGCACTGCGTGGCACGCCGCGTTACGCGCAACCGAGTCTGACAAAGAGAAGCTGCAGTATGCCTTTGATGCCACGCTGAAACTGAAAGAGAGCGACGATCCCGATCTCGCAGCACAGGCCGATCTGCGTTTTCACCTGGCTATCGCAGAGGCATCACACAATGTCGTGCTGCTGCAAACCATGCGCGGCTTTTTCGATCTGCTGCAATCCTCGGTGCTGCAAAGCCGTCAACGCATGTACACCCAGCCGGTGATTTTTGCGCAGATAACGGAACAGCATCAGGCGATGCTCAACGCGATCCTTGCCGGAGACGCCGAAGCCGCACGCCTGGCAGCAATGCAGCATCTTGGCTTTGTCCACACCACGATAAAAAGCCTGCACGAAGATGAAGCTCGCCAGGCACGCATTACCCGCTTGCCGGGCAACGAAATTCGTAACCGTAAGGAAAACGACTCATGATCATTTCTGCTTCCAGCGATTATCGCGCCGCCGCGCAACGCATCCTGCCGCCGTTTTTGTTCCATTATGCTGACGGTGGTGCTTATGCAGAGCATACCTTGCGTCGCAATGTGGATGATTTGGCTGACGTCGCGCTGCGCCAGCGCATACTGAAGAACATGTCAGATTTAAGCCTTGAGACCAAACTGTTCAACGAAACTTTGTCGATGCCGGTGGCGCTGGCACCGGTTGGCTTATGCGGCATGTATGCGCGGCGTGGTGAAGTTCAGGCGGCGCGTGCGGCGGCGCTGAAAGGCATTCCGTTTACCTTATCAACGGTGTCCGTTTGCCCGATTGAAGAGGTTGCACCGCAAATTAATCGCCCGATGTGGTTCCAGCTTTACGTACTACGCGATCGGGGTTTTATGCGTAACGCACTTGAGCGCGCCAAAGCGGCAGGCTGCTCAACGCTGGTATTTACCGTGGATATGCCTACGCCGGGGGCACGCTATCGTGACGCTCATTCCGGCATGAGTGGCGCCAACGCGGCGCTGCGGCGTTACTGGCAGGCGATAACGCATCCGCAATGGGCGCTGGATGTTGGCTTGCACGGTCGCCCGCACGATCTGGGCAATATTTCGACTTATCTGGGTAAACCAACCGGATTAGAAGATTACATCGGCTGGCTGGCGAATAATTTCGATCCGTCCATCTCCTGGAAAGATCTGGAATGGATCCGTGAGTTCTGGGACGGTCCAATGGTGATCAAAGGCATTCTCGATCCGGAAGATGCGCGTGATGCGGTGCGCTTCGGCGCAGACGGCATTGTGGTCTCTAATCACGGCGGTCGCCAGCTGGATGGCGTGCTCTCGTCAGCACGTGCCTTGCCTGCTATCGCCGATGCGGTGAAAGGGGACATTGCTATTCTGGCCGACAGCGGCATCCGAAACGGGCTGGACGTGGTGCGTATGATTGCGCTGGGTGCCGATACGGTGTTGCTCGGACGCGCCTTTATCTATGCTTTAGCAACTCACGGTCAGCGTGGCGTGGAGAATCTGCTTAGCCTGTTCGAGAAAGAGATGCGTGTTGCGATGACGCTCACCGGGGCGAAATCGATCGCCGAAATTACCCGTGATTCACTGGTGCAGGCCAATGCACTCATGAACGAACATGTGATCCCCGCCCGTCCACGGGCGGTAAGCTGATCCGGCGAAGTCAGATCTGTTGTCTATACTTACCTTCTTTACCAACAGGAGGAATGACATGACCATTCATAAGAAAGGTTCGGCGCATTGGGAAGGCGATATTAAAGGAAAAGGTACGGTAAGCACCGAGAGCGGTGTGCTGAGCCAGCAGCCCTATGGCTTTAATACCCGTTTCGAAGGGGAAAAAGGCACAAACCCAGAAGAGCTGATTGGTGCTGCGCACGCGGCCTGTTTTTCCATGGCGCTGTCGCTGATGTTGGGACAAGAAGGTTTTCCACCGAAAAGCATCGACACGACGGCAGATGTCTCGCTGGATAAAAAAGGCGAAGGTTTTGCCATTACTAAAGTGGCGCTGACCAGCACCGTTGAGCTGCCAGGCATGGATGAGGCGACATTTAAGGAGATCATCAATAAAGCCAAAGAGGGCTGCCCGGTTTCTCAGGTATTGAATGCTGAAATCACGCTTGATTACACCCTGAATAATTAAGTCCGCAGCGGTCGCCTTTGGCGGCCTGAACGGCTGAAAACAGCACGGTCCTGCTGATGACCGTAACAGATGCGCCTCAAGGCGCATCTTCGCTTTCTGGCTGGGGAGGAAACGGATGTGGCAAGGTATCTGGCTGCGAAGAAGCACTGGAAAATGGTGCTGGTTCTGCTCTGTATTTGTGGCGCCTTACTGCTGATTCGTTGGGCTGCGATGATATGGGCCTGAAATCATGGATTTGTCGGCATAAACTCGGCATTTTGGTGATGATCGTGCTGGTGCTGGAAGTCATCCACTATGTTATGACCGCATCATGGCTGCCGTGGGAATGGCAGTAGTCGCGGCTACACGTATTCGCTTTCGCGTCGTTTGCTACGCACATCGCTGCGTGCAATGCGATACGCTTTGCCAGGATCGCCTGCCACAAACTCAAAGGTCGGAGAGTAATAAAAAGGCAGCCAGCCGCCATAGCCGCTCTCCCATTCCCATCGGACAGGACACGGCCACAGAATGCCATCATACAAAATGTAATAAACCCAGCGTCCGTTTGGACGACGGGGGCGTGATGTTTTCATGGGATTCACAACGGTAACAGTGAACAACAGCTTATATTTTGTACGCTAATGCGCCAGCTTGCAACGTTATGAACGTGCTTTCTCTCGCTGGCCCTGGATTATCGATGAACTTCTCCACAAAGCAGGACCACATTAGGCCGTACTTTATAGATGCGGTCCGCCATTTGTTCGCAGGCCTCTTTGGTGGGGTAAATCCGTTCTGACACCGGTAAAGCATCACAAGCATCATGGCCGCACGCGCTCACTAACAATACAAATCCAATTAACATTGCTCGACTCCTTTACACGGTCTGGTGGTCCGGACTGTGGCGTTTTTTTAATCCTTTTTTGATCCATTATAGACAAACGCGGCGGCAGAGCATTATCAGCCTGAGCGATGATTGCTTTAGCCAGAGAAATACCAGGCGGGAAGCAGTGCGATAAGGTTGTTTAGCGTATGCAGAAAAATGGGCAGGGCCAGACTGTTGCTGCGTAGCCGGGCATAGCAGAGCAGCAGTGAAAACAGCGTCAGCGCGATGAGGGTTTCCCAGTGAACATATTGGGTATGCATCATCGCGAACAGCAGGGAGGTCAGTAACATACAGGCAAAGCGGCTGCGTGGTGCCCACAGCAGAAATGCCTGCAATAAAAAGCCGCGGAACAGCACCTCTTCAAATACCGGCGCAAGCAGGACGGCGGTGAGCAGCAGGATCAGCAGTGAGTGTCGGTCTTGCTGCGCCTGCTCAACCAGCCAGCCTTCCGGCTGTAAAAACTGGGTTTGCGCGGCCATCAGAATAAATAAAGCCACAATGAACAGCAGGGTTTGCAGCGGACGTAGCTCACCCAGCGGCAGATCGCCACGACGCTGGCAGTAGAAGCGATACAGCGGATAGATGACAGCAAATTCAAACAGGCAGAGCACCGGCACCAGTAAGCCGTCATTACGCAGCACGCCGTAATTAGGAAACAGCGTAATCAACATAGTGACGAGGTAATAGACCACAAAGCTGCCAACGTAGAAAAGCGTTAGCGTCACTTTGTCGGAATTGGTGTTCATAGGCGACCCAGCCAGCGAAGGTTAGCGCATAGTAGCAATGCGCCAGATCGCTGTCGAGTCAGGCTGCGCGACAAAATATGTGCGTTAAATTGCACCATCAGGCTAAACCACCCGCAGACGGAGCCGATAACTGAGGAAATGAATTTGGGTTGGGCAGCATGAGTCGCTATTCGCGTGCCACCCGAACCGAACTTTCCGCTTTGTTGTGAGCTTTCTTAATGACTTTTGTACCTCAGGAACCGTCACCGCGCCCCTTTGTAAACGGAGCTGAAGATCGCACTGTGCGTTTTACGCGCCGCAGTTTACGCACGCTCACGCTGCTGCTGTTCGGCGTGCTGATCCTTTCAATGCTGATGGTGTTGTCCATAGCCCAACGTCAAAACCAGGCGTCGATTAAGCACGACCAGGCATTGATGCAGCAAGCGTGGGAAAGTCATAAAAAGGCGATGATAACGGATATCCGCGATTACGCTTTCTGGGGAGAGGCGTGGCGTAATTTACATATCACAGTAAACAAAACCTGGGCTTTTGATGAGGAAAATTTCGGGCCGGGTCTCTATCAGGAATATCACTATGATGGCGTTTTCGTGGTCAACGGTGAGGGCAAGACGGTGTATGCCGTCATCAATGGCGAACTCAGCCTTACGCCCCTGGAAACCTGGCTCGGTGACAGCAGCCTGCCGCTGATTACGCACGCGCGCACGCTACAAGACGCCGCCATTGCGCGTAATGCGCTGGTGTTACATCAGCCTGCCATTGTGGTCGCCGCACCTGTCAGCACCGGTAAAGTGCCGGGCCTGCCGGAAAAGTCAGGTCCGCCGTCGGTGATGGTCTTTGTGAACCTGTTCACGCCTGACAAGCTGGAGACGTTAGGGGCATCGCTTGAAGTGCACGGTTTACGCCTGGCTAAAGATGCCATTGATGCCGAACTGGAGCCTCGCCTGATTGCAGCGATACCCGGTGCCGATCCGTTGATATTACGCTGGATCCCTAAAATGCCAGGCATGGGGTTAATTTGGTTTTTGTTACCGCTGCTGCTGGTGATGGGGATCATTATTGCGTGGATCACCCGCCGCGTCAGTCGCCATGCCTTACATAATGCTATTTTGTCAGACCGCCGCTTTGCCATGCTGGCGGTCAGTCAACAGGAGCTGGCAAACAGCGAAGCGCGTTTCCGTGATCTGGCCGAGGCCGCGTCTGACTGGATTTGGGAAACGGATGAAGAGGGGCGGTTAATCTATCTGTCGGCGCGTTTTACCACCGTGACCGGCCATGATATTCCTCACTGGCTGGGACGCCATATCGATCATTTACTGACGCATCCCAGTCATTCTTTAGTCACCTGGCTGATGCGTCAGGAATCAGAGCCGCAGCGAATGCCGCTGCGCTGTCAGTTTATGTCGGCGCAAGGCGATCGCCGCATTGGCCAACTGGTGGCTAAAACGGTCTGGCACAACAACAAACGCATCGGTTTTCGCGGCACGGTATCCGATATTACTCAGGGCATGGAAGCGGAAGCACGCATTCAGTTTCTGTCGCGTCACGACGTGCTGACCGGCTTACCCAATCGCGTTCAGCTGCAGGAGTTTCTTACCAGTCATCTTGAGCAATACAATCTGGATGTGCCGTTGACTATCATCAGCCTCGACCTTGATCAGTTCAAACCGATCAACGAGACCTGGGGCCACGCAGCGGGGGATTTAGTGTTGAATCAAATGGCACAACGTCTGAAAGCCTGCGTTGGTCCCCACGAGCTTACCGCGCGTCTGGGCGGAGATGAATTTGTATTGATTATGCGTGAAGGCGATCGCGACAAAATCGATGAACGCTGTGCGCAGCTATTACATGAAGTTCAGCAGCCGATTACGACCGGGCAACACGTTCATTATCTCACAGCCAGTATGGGAATCGCCTGCGCACCACAGGACGCCTGTCATCCGGAGGCGCTGCTGCGAATGTCTGACATTGCCCTTAACGAAGCGCGGGAAGCCGGGCGTAATAAATGGGTGTGGTATGCCAATGAAATGGCCAGCATGCGTGAAAGCAAGCGCGACATGGCGCGCCGCATTGAGCGCGCCCTGAAAAACAATGAGTTCCGCCTGCATTATCAGCCGCGTTATCAACTGTTAAGTGGTCAGCTGGCAGGGGCAGAAGCCCTTATCCGCTGGCAGACCGCGCCCGATCAGTGGATTACGCCGGATCGTTTTATTCCGCTGGCGGAAGAGAATGGCCTCATCGCGACGATCAGTGATTGGGTACTCAGGCATGCCTGTGAAGATGCGCTGGGCTGGGGTGGCGATCGCTATGTTTCGGTTAACATTTCACCCATAGAGTTCCGCACCACTGATTTGGTCCAGCGCGTTGCCAGGGCGCTAAAAGAGAGTGGATTACCGGCAACGCGGCTGGAACTGGAAATTACGGAAAACGTCACGTTTGAACATCCACAGCAGGCGCTGGAAGTCATGCAAGGGCTACGTTCGTTGGGCGTGCGTTTAACGGTGGATGATTTTGGCACAGGTTATGCGGCGCTGGGCTATTTAAAGACCTTTCCGTTTAACGGCCTGAAGATTGATCGCTCATGGATGAAAGATTTTCCCGAATCTCAGCAGGCACAATCGGTAGTCGCGGGGATCATTGCACTGGCCCGTGCGTTTGCGCTGACTATCACGGCAGAAGGCATTGAAACAGAAGCGCAACTGAACCAGCTCAAAAAGCTTTCATGCGAGGAAGGGCAAGGCTATTTCCTTGGCCGACCGATGCCGTTAGCGGCATTCAGTACGCTTCTGGAGAGAACAACTCAGCATCACAAGGATCAGGCTTAACGTACTTTAACGGCAACCAGAGTCATCAGTACGGCAAAGCCAATAAAGATTGCAAGTTCCATCATTTTTACCTCAGATAATTCTTAGGTAATTTTAGCTGCCAGACGTCGAAATTTTACACAGTGTGTGCGATTTATCTGAAAAATTGTGATCGCAGCCGCTTTTATTTTTTGATCGTCATGAATGCGTTGGCTGAGCAGGTGTTAGCGGTAAGAGACGTTTGCTACCCTTGAGGCAGGGTTTAACACGTCTAAGAGGAGAGCAAACGTGAAACATTATGGAAAAGTGCTGATGGCAATGGGTTTTTTGGCGTTAACTGCCTGCCAGTCAGCCAGCAAACCCGAAACCGCTGCGGCATCGCAGGATGCTGAGAGCGATCGCTGCGGTGCCTCGCAATATCAGAGCTACGTTGGCAAGCCTTTATCTTCACTTAACAGCCAACGATTTGAGCACCCGGTGCGCGCGATCCCGTGGAATGCGGCGGTAACCATGGATTTTAATCTTAATCGCCTGAACTTTATGGCAGACAAAAGCGGCAACATCAGTCGCGTTTATTGTGGCTAATCCATAAAAAGCGAAAATTGTCATATGGCTGTCATCGCAGCAGGCGAGGATAACGGCGCACTAAAGAGATTTCCTCGTCACTCTCAATATGCAATGCTCGTCTTGTTTATTCCCGCTACGGCGGGAATTTTTTTATCCGTTTAACACGCGGCAGAGCAAATGAGGATCTCAACGGACCGATCAGGCATCATTGGGCCGTGTTTCAATTAGTTGCGCTAACAGGGTTCGGTAATTTTGCAGGCGTTTTTCATCACCTTCAAATTCCAGCTTGTCGATGACGCGCGCAATGATCGCTTTATTGGTGGCAGGTTGTCCCGCTTCCATTAGCTCACGCAAAATCGCGGCCAGTAAATCTGATTCTGGTGGCGCGTTCCAGTCGGGGCTGTTGAAATAGTCGGTGATAGCACGGCTGGCGCTGTTTGGTTGCACTCTCATCATCCACCTCCGCTAAAACAACGACAGGCCCACTGCGCGGCTGCGCAATGAGCGTTTATCTCTGAGTAAAGTCAGTTGTTCTTAATAGTGCAGATGAGTAGTGACTCGCCTGATTAAGAACATTGCGCGGGCAAGAATAGCCTGCGTCATGCATCGGGCTGCTGTTTTTTTAAACATAGATCGACCGATGATAATTGTCAGTAACAGCCTGAAATATTTTTTCATAGTGATCGAGCCACTGCCAATAGTCAGCAGGGCGAATGATTGTTTTTGCACATAATCGCGCTGTGAAATTCCTCTCCTGAAAAATTTGCACGCAGCATGACGGAAAAACACAGCGTAAAACCGCGTTTTGCAGCCGGTGCCATGTTTTGCCGTTCCGCCATGTTGAGTCATTGTTAGAATCGTGGCTCATTTGTCCTGCAAGTTATCTGCACATGCCTCGCTCAACAGAATCCTGGAAAATTAACCTGATCTCGGTCTGGTTCGGCTGTTTCTTTACTGGCCTGGCGATCAGCCAGATCATTCCTTTTTGCCACTTTATATTGAACAGCTGGGGATAAAAGGCGGAGAAGCCCTGAGCCTGTGGTCGGGCTTAACCTTCAGCATCACTTTTATCGTATCGGCAGCGGTTGCGCCGTTATGGGGCAGCCTGGCGGATCGTAAAGGGCGCAAGCTGATGTTACTGCGTGCAGCTTTTGGCATGGGCGCGGTGATACTGTTGCAGGCTTTCGTGACGCAGGCCTGGCAGCTGTTGCTGCTGCGGGCGCTGATGGGACTGACTTCAGGCTATATTCCCAATGCAATGGCGCTGGTTGCCGCGCAGGTGCCGCGTGAGCGCAGCGGCTGGGCATTAAGCTGTGTGACCACCGGTCAGATTGGCGGCGTCATTTTGGGGCCGATGCTGGGTGGCTTGCTGGCAGACTGGGTCGGCTTACGGCTGGTGTTTATTATTACGGCAGCACTGCTGATGATCAGTTTCCTGGTGACGCTGTTCCTGATTAAAGAGACGGGTTACACGCCCGTGAGCAGGCAGGACAAACTCAGTGGACGTGACGTATTTCGTTCGCTGGATAACCCAAAACTGATGATCTGCCTGTTTTTTACCACCATGGTGATCCAGATGTGCAACGGCTCGGTGAATCCAGTTCTGACGCTGTTTGTACGTGAACTCGCTCCGACAGCGGAAAATATTGCCTTTCTCAGTGGCTTTATCGCCGCCTTGCCGGGGATTTCCGCGTTGATTTCTGCACCACGACTGGGCCGTCTTGGCGACCGCATTGGCACACAGCGTATTTTACTGACAACAATGTTGATTTCGCTGCTGCTGTTCTTCGCCATGTCGTTTGTCACGAACGCAACGCAGCTTGGTGTGCTGCGATTTTTGCTCGGCTTTGCGGATGGCGCGATGATGCCCGCAGTACAAACGCTACTGGTGCGTCACTCCCGTGACAACATCACCGGCCGAATTTTCGGTTATAACCAGTCGTTTATGTATCTTGGCAATGTCGCCGGACCGCTGCTGGGGGCCGCGGTCTCAGCGATAGCCGGTTATCGTTGGGTATTTTTTGCCACCGCGATAGTGGTCCTGATCAATGTCTTTTTTCTGCGCCGTTTTTACCGTCGGCCAAAAACTCAGCTGGCGCAACCTGTTGATGAATCGTCACAACATAATGCCAACGCTGCTGACTCAGCAAAAACTCAGGGCTAACGCTGGGGCTCCAGGAGTCATCACCGCCGACGCCCATGTGAGCGGCATCGATGTGCAGCCAGCAGCCCGCTTCAGGCTGCAACAGATGACGATGTGTCGTGTCACGAAGCTGCTCCAGACTGTAGCGGCTCAGCGAAAAGGCGAAGTCACCGTTTACCTGCCAGCTGCCGCTATCAAGCTGCCTTGTCTTGCCGCGCAAACCGTTTTCGCTCGGGAAAACATACGGCGTATAGAGATCGTCTAACGGCAACTGCCAGCGCGAAAACTGCGCTGAAAGCTGGCGATCGGGATAGTTTTCATGCGGTCCTAATCCCAGCCATTCGACGTTTTCAGGCGTATGCGCAAGCTGACAGCGTAAACCGATGCGTGCCGGTAAGGGCAGGCCAGGCGCATGTTCAACCGACACGCTGATGCGCATTTCGCCATGAGCGTTAATGGTGTAACGCTTGCGGCTGATAAACGCAATCTGGCCGTTTGCTCGCCAGCTGTGCAGCGTATCAAGCTGTACTTCATCCTTCAGCGCATTCACTTCCAGTGATTCAACCTGACTCTCCATCTGGTCATATCCCGCGGCCTTCCAGCGTTCAACCCACGCATTGGGATCAACCCCTTCCGCCTCGCTGGTGCCAATATCATTATCCAGCGGCGCACGAATAAAACAGTCTCGCAGCGGCGATAACAGGGTCTCTTTCTCATTGACGAACCATTGCACCAGTTCGCCGCTGCGGCGTGAGAAATGCCAGCGTTGCTGCGGATGGGTGACGGAGATTAAATCGTGATTGAATTCCAGCTCCGGCGGATAACCCACCCCGGACGTGGCTAACGTCAGCGACGCCGGAAGCGGCCATTGATGCCAGGCGACGCGCCAGTCAGCGTCAGCCCAGCTTGTTGCGTTAATCTGGAGAACGGCGACGTTTAACCAGCATTCGCCCTGTAACCCTTCTGGCGGCGTAATCTCAATGCGTTGCTGACCTTGTGCATCAATGTCTAATTTGACCTCGCCAGAGGCCACGATCTCGCCTTGTTGCTCGATGCGCCAGCGCAGCAGCTCGTTGTCACTGCGGCGAAACAGGTATTCACTGCTCACCGTAAAGGCAAAAGGATGCGTGTTGTCCACGTCGAACTGGAAAAACTGCTGTGCGCGCTGTGCTTCGAACAAGGCCGGATGAGGCGTACGATCGGCAAACACTAAGCCATTCATACAAAACTGGCGATCGTTCGGCTTATCGCCAAAATCACCGCCGTAGGCTTGCCACGGTTGGCCTTGCTCATCGTAACGCGTCAGGCTTTGATCAGCCCAGTCCCAGACAAAGCCGCCTTGCAGGCGCGGAAACTGGCGAAAGGCTTGCCAGTATTTGGCGAAGCCGCCAAAGCTGTTCCCCATGGCGTGAGCGTACTCACATAAGATCAGCGGGCGTGTTTCTCCCGGTAGTCCAATCCACTTTTTCAGTGACCATTTCGGGACAGCAGGAAAGGGTTGATCCTGATCGACTCGCGCATACATCGGACACACAATATCGGTGGCAGCCGTGTTGGCTCCGCCACCTTCATATTGTACCGGTCGCGTGGGATCGGCACTTTTCACCCAGCGATAAAGCGCATCGTGTGTAGTGCCGTGGCCCGCTTCGTTGCCCAGTGACCAGATGATGATGCTGCAATGATTACGATCGCGCTGCACCATACGTGTTACGCGCTCACTGTAGGCGGCGAACCAGCGAGGATCGTCTGACAGGCGATTCATTGGCTGCATGCCGTGCGTTTCTATATTTGCCTCATCGACGACATACAAGCCATAGCGGTCGCACAGCCGATACCACAGCGGGTGATTCGGGTAGTGCGAACAGCGCACGGCATTGAAATTATGCTGCTTCATCAACACAATGTCGCGGCGCATTGAAGCTTCATCAACGACCTGACCCTGCACCGGATGGTGTTCATGACGGTTAGTGCCGCGAATCAGCAGCGGTTTGCCGTTAAGGCACAGCAGCCCATTCACAATGGTGACGCTACGGAATCCGACATCGCAGGCTTCGACCTCAATGATATTTTCGCTGTCATCCAACAGCGCCAGCGTGGCGCGATAAAGGTGCGGCAGCTCTGCGCTCCAGAGCGTTGGCCGTTCTACCTGTAAGCGCAGCAGGGCACGCTCGGGATAATGCCCCCGTTCATCAACAATCGCACTGCCCAGCGACTGCACAACGTGACCGATGATCTGATCACCTTGCCACAGCGTCAGGCGCAGGCGATAACCCGTGCTTTCTGTGAGTGGCAGCGTCACTTTCACCCTGGCACATAAGTCGGCGCTGAGAAATTCCGGGCTGAGTTGGGTTTCAAGCTGTAGATCCGCCAGGTGCACATCCGGCTTGTGCAGCAGCGTCACATCGCGAAAGATGCCACTCATGCGCCACATGTCCTGATCTTCCAGATAGCTTCCGTCACTCCAGCGCAGCACCATAACCGCAAGGCGATTTTTGCCTGGCCGCAAATATGCGCTCAGGTCAAATTCAGCGGGCAAACGGCTGTCCTGGGAATACCCTATCCAGTGACCGTTGCACCACAGATGAAAGGCAGAATTAACACCGTCAAATATAATGCGCGTTTGTCCAGACGCCAGCCACGCTTCTTTTACGCAAAATGTGAGCGAATAACATCCGGTGGGATTCTCTTCAGGAACCAAAGGCGGATTAACCGTAAAGGGATACTGTACGTTGGTATAAATCGGCGCATCGTAGCCGTGCATCTGCCAGTTAGCCGGAACCGGAAGCGTGCCGGCATCGGGTAAATCCTGTAGCAGCCAACTGCCCGGCACTGCTTCTGGCCGGGCGAAATAGCTGAATGACCACTGACCATTCAGGCTTTGAAGAGAGGGTGAGGCGAGATCGTTATGCGCTGCCTGCTCGCTCGCGCCAGCTGGCAAACGGCGGATGGGCATCCAGGCGATTGAGCGAGGTGATAACCGGATTTTCCCAGTCACGACGGGCAATGATTTCACCAAAAGCAGAGAGAGCAGCTGACATAATCGTATCCTTTAAATGTATTGCGCTCACATTGCGTAAAAACACGCACGTTGTAAAGCACGTACCTTAATGATTTAAGCAAAAACCTGATCGATTTGCCGTCAGCACTTAGTGCGAAGTGTTGGCTTTTTGCGTCTTTAGTGCCAGTTATTCGTTAAGGCTGGTCAGTAAAGATTAATAACGTCGGGATACGGAGAATTCTGTATTGTCGGCCTTTCGTACCACTCATACACTCAGCCCGTTCTTTCTACCTTGAGGTTGATATGAGAATTTTTAAACTGGCGGCCGTTGTGGCATTGGTTACAGCATTAAGCGGATGTATTTTTCCTCCTCCGGGCGGCGGTGGTCACGGCGGTGGCGGTTGGGGTGGTCACGGCGGCGGTCCGGGCCGTGGCTTCGTCGATCCGCGTTAATTGAGAAACACGCAGCGATAATCACGAGCGAAACGTACAACGTACACGAAATTATTTGCGAAAACGTTTCGCTCGCACGCAAAATTCACAGGAAATTCGGTCTGTGACGGTCGGTTTTAACTGCCTGAAAAAATACCAGAAACTCCCCTTGTTTTTTTATTCAGACGGGTGATAACTTCAGCGTTTTATCCCCTGAGTTAACGGCATGAAACATCTTATTGCTGAATTACTGGTTAAACTGGCAGAAAAAGAAGAAGCGTCAAAAGAACTGGTGGCTCAAGTTGAGGCACTGGAAATTGTGGTGACGGCGATGTTGAGAAAAATGGAGCCTGAACAACAACAATCAATTACAACCGGCATAGAAACCGCTATGGTGAATACAGGTGCCGATGCTTCTGATGAGAATGTTGTTTTACTGCGTAATTACATCGACAGACTACTTAATCACCCGCGCGAATAGTTTCCTGACGGAGGATTAGCCCTGCATTTGCGATCCTCCTGTCAATTCTGCTCATTAGTTCCCCCGCTTTGTTTAGCGCCTGTCAGACTTACCAGGATAAATAGACCTGGAGATGCAGATATCAAAGGCTGTTTGTTAGTCATGATCCTGGCAGCAGTGCTGACTGGCACTACTGTCAATGCAGCTGAAAAGAGAGCACAGCAGGAAAAAATGACGATATGTAACCAGCACCCCAGCTCCAAAACCTCAATGGCGATGCACGCAAAACCTTTATGAGCGACTGCCTGAAAAAAGAGAGCAAAATCTCCTCTATGACGCCACAGCAGATGACAATGAAAGTCTGTAATAGCGAAGCGGGCGATAAAAAGCTGACGGGTAAAGCACGAAAAACCTATATGAGCCAGTGCCTGAAAAAGAACACATAAGAGGCATTGATTTTCTGTCAGCAACAGGCTTAACGGCTGCTCCGGCGGCCGTTATTTTCTCTCATGCCTGAACCCTGTTATCGCACGTGCCTGAAGACTGTTAAAAATTAAAAAAACCAGTTAACAACAGATTAGCCGTCTCGATTTACATTCAGACACGGGCTCGCTGGATCTTTTGCCACACTTACTGTTTGTAGGGTATTGCGTGGCGTTGCGCTTATCGCCGCGCAACAGATAATTAACCAGCAAAGGAGCCATGTCGTGAATTATCAATTTATCATCGCCCTGAAAGATTTGCCGCAGCGTCAGCCAGTCAAAAAAGCTCGGTGAAACAGAAATTTTGCTGATTCGTGAAGGGGAGAGCGTTCGCGCCTGGCAGGCAAAGTGTCCCCATGCCGGCGCACCGCTGGAGCAAGGCGCTATTTGTGGCGACAAGCTGGTCTGTCCGTGGCACAAAGCAGTTTTCCAGCTGGCAGACGGCAAAATGTGTGAGCCGCTGGCGCTGGCCGATCTCAAGCAATATCCATTGCGGATTGAAAACGGAGATGTGTTTGTGAATCCCAAAGCAATGTCACCCGCTGCTCCTGTCGGCAGTGGGGCAACGTCGCCGGTTTATGTCGTGCTTGGTGGGGGCGGCAGGAAGTGCCGCGTTATGGACCTTGCGTCATGAAGGTTTTAAAGGCCGTGTCGTATTAGTCGAGCGTGAAGAAGACGCGCCTTACGATCGCACCACACTCACTAAATTTGTGCCCTCCGGCAAGATGGATATCAGTGAAGTTCCGCCCATACTGAAGGGCGATGTACTTGAACATATCGAACGTATTCATGCCAATGTGGCGCGCGTTGACAGCCAACAGCAACGGCTGATTTTTGAACAGGGCGGCGAGCTAAAATTCGATAAATTACTCATTGCCAGCGGCGGAGTACCGACCAAACCGAATCTGCCCGGTAACGATTTAGCCGGGGTGCATCTGCTTCGCAGCAGGCGTCAGACGGATGCGCTGTTGAAAGAGGTGGATGAAAGCCAGCAAATTGTGATTACTGGCAACAGTTTTATTGGCATGGAGCTGGCATCGGCTTTGCGTAACCGTGACATTGATGTCACGGTGCTGGCTCGCCATCCTTTGCCCTTCGCTAAACAGTTTGGCGAAGAGATCGGCCGCTATTTCTGTAACCTGCACAAAGCCAACGGCGTGAAATTTATTACCGGGGAAACGGAATCGCTGGAAGGTAAGCACCATGTCACCGGTCTGCGCCTGAAAGACGGAAGGCTGCTCGCTGCCGATGTGGTGCTGTTTGCCACCGGCATTAAACCGGCAACGCCCTTCATTCATGACTTACCGCTGCTGGAAGATGGCAGTCTGCAAACGGATGAGCAGTTACGTGTAACGGAAAATATTTGGGTTGCCGGTGATATCGCGACCTTTCCGTCGGCGCAAGGGCCGTTGCGCATTGAGCACTATCGTGTCGCCCATCAGCAAGGCCGCATTGCGGCGAAGAATATGCTTGATCAGGCGATCGTGTATGACCGCGTACCCTTCTTCTGGACCACACAGTTTGGTACCCGTTATGAATATGTCGGTCATGCGAAAGAGTGGGATGAATACAAACTAGTCGGTTCGCTTGATGAGAAAAATTTTATCGCCTTTTATGGACAGCAAGGCCGTCTGGCTGCCATCAGCGCCTGCGGGAAATATACGCTGACGGCAAAATTTGTTGAGCGGATGCAGCAGCCAATGACGATAGCGGAAGGGCTGGCGCTGCTTGAGGAGAGTCAGGCTTAAAATGTGCGTTTCGTTCTGCTAAAGGCAAAATGAAAGCAACCGATAAGGAGAGCCTGCACCGCAAAATGTTTTGCTGCCGGACTCTCCTTTTCGGCACCCACAGAAAAGACAGCGAGAGAAGATTAACTGCGACTCAATTTTTCAGACTTCGCCATACACTGCTGCATCGCCTCTATTACCGCTGCGCGAAAGCCTTTCTCTTCCAGCACTTTCACGGCTTCGATGGTGGTGCCTCCCGGTGAACACACCATATCTTTTAGCTCACCAGGATGCCTGCCGGTTTCCAGCACCATTTGCGCAGAACCTTTCACTGCCTGAGCGGCAAATTCATAAGCCTGCGCACGCGGCATGCCACCGAGCACGGCGGCATCGGCCATCGCTTCGATAAACATAAAGACATAAGCCGGTGCAGAGCCGCTCACGCCAACAACGGAATGAATTAAATATTCATTCACCACTGCTGCTTTGCCAAAGCATTCAAAAATCGCGACGACTTCGTCAGTTTCTTGCGGCTCCACCAATACATTAGGCGTAACCGAAGTCATGCCTTCGCTAACCAGCGAGGGCGTATTGGGCATAGCGCGAATAATTTTGCGATCGTGCCCCAGTACCGAAGCCAGCGAATCGAGCGTCACGCCAGCGGCAATCGACACCAATAACGCCTCTTTTTTTAACTGCCCGGCAAGATCTTTTAGCACCTTCAAAATCACGTTGGGTTTAACCGCCCCGAACAGGATATCGACTTCACGCGCCAGCGCCTCAGCACTTTCAGCGGCATTGATGCCGTACTGTTTAGCCAGCGCCTGATTGGTTTCGGCTTTGCGATCGTAAACCCAGATAGCAGATGGCGCGATTTGCCCGCTGTTCACCAGCCCGCCAATAATGGCCTTCGCCATGTTGCCACCGCCGATAAAGCCTATTTTTTCTCCAACACCGCCATCTCCTTAGGAAATTTTCGATTTTTTGAGCGTTTTAGCTTACTTCAGCCAGGATTAATAACAAGTCAGCTACGGAGAGAATGCCTGATGCCTAATGATGAACAGCGTAGCCGGGACTATCCGGTAAAAGAAAGCATGTGGTGGCAGCGTTTTGAATGGCGTGTTCAGCGTTTCGGTTATTTGATATTGGTCCTGATTATGATTGCCGGTGCCTGCGGTGCCTTTTCCAAAGGCTTCATCAGTAACCAGAACGCCAGCAGCAGTGACGGGCGGCTACAGGTAAGGTATGAACGCTTTGGTCGGCTCGACAGCACCATGGACATATCCATGCATCTCACTCAGTTGCAGGGAAAAGAGTATCAAATCACCTTACAGGGTCAACAGCTCGACGATTTGCAAATCCAGACGCTACAACC
This sequence comes from Candidatus Pantoea haifensis, assembly GCA_018842655.1. Taxonomy (GTDB): domain Bacteria; phylum Pseudomonadota; class Gammaproteobacteria; order Enterobacterales; family Enterobacteriaceae; genus Pantoea; species Pantoea haifensis. The sequence goes on from JAGTWN010000004.1 coordinate 101,234, forward strand.
GCAGCCGGATGAGGCCTGGAGCGATAAAAATACCCTGATCCTGCGCTGGCACCCACGGCCCAATCAGCAAAACGCAACGGTATGGCTCACGGCACAACCGAAAAGCTATGGACGATTTCCGCTCACCATTCAGCTCGACGATCGCAGTAAGGTAAATATCACTTCGCTGGTTTATCCCTAGGAGGAAAGTATGGAAACGGTATTACGTGCCGCCAGTATGTATATTCTGCTGATGATAGTGTTAAAAATAGCAGGACGGCGCACCTTAATGGAAATGACATCATTTGACTTGATTTTGCTGCTGATTATCAGTGAAGCCACACAGCAGGCATTGTTAGGTGATGATTTTTCTGTGACCGGGGCAGCGTTAACCATCATTACGTTAATCGTGATTGATATTCTGTTTGGCACGCTGAAAACCTGGTTTCCCCGTATTGAGATGCTGATTGATGGCGCATCATTAATATTGGTGGAGGAGGGAAAATTACTCTCACAGCGAGCGCGAAAAGCAGGGATCAGTGAAGATGATATTTTGCAAAGTGCACGCAGTTCGCAGGGACTGGAGCGCATGGATCAAATTAAATTTGCCATTTTGGAGAAGAACGGCAAGATCTCCATCATTCCCCGAGAGTAAGAGAGTAAGGAACTGAGATGTTTATTTGGGTCGACGCTGACGCTTGTCCAAATGTCATTAAAGAAGTGCTGTACCGCGCAGCGGTCAGAACCCAAACCACCGTGACGTTTGTGGCGAATCAATTCCTGCGCGTACCGCCATCGCCTTTTCTGCGCACCTTGCAAGTGCCCGCCGGGTTTGATGTGGCCGACAATGAAATAGTGAAACGTGCCCAGCCAGGCGATCTGGTGATCACGGCAGATATTCCCTGGCAGCAGAAGTGATTGAAAAGGGGGCTGCCGCACTTAATCCACGCGGCGAACGCTATTCACCCGCAACGATTCGTGAACGCCTGACGATGCGCGATTTTATGGATACCCTGCGTGCCAGCGGCGTACAAACTGGCGGCCCTGCGGCAATGAGCCCGCGTGACCGCCAGCAGTTTGCTAACGAACTGGACAGTTGGCTCAGACAGCGTAAAAGCCAGGCTTAAACGAAGCTGTCGTCGTCAAAACTGTTGTTATCAAAGTCATTAAGATCGTTATTGTCGGCAAAGGTGTTATCCCAGCCGCTGTTCTGATCGAGGAATGGCTGATCATTACCGTTAAAGGTATCAAGATTGTTACTCACATCCGGCAGCGGCGGTTCGTTGATGATATTCACGATCTCTTCCGGCTGTGAGTGATGGAACATGCTGGTCAGCATATCTGCCATGACCACACCGCCTGCCACACCCACCGCTGTTTGCAGTGCACCACCTAAAAAACCGGTGCCGCGTGCGGCTGGCGCACTGGCATATTGCGGCGGCTGCTGTGGCGGTGCGCTGTTCCAGACCGGCGGCTGTTGAGCAGGAGTCTGCTGGCGCGAACCTCCGCCAAACAGGCCGGAAAGGAACCCACCGCTGCTCTGTTGAGGCTGCTGGGGTTGCTGCTGCTGCGCCATACGACTCTCCAGCTCGCTAATGCGCTCATTCAGCTTTTTCATCGCCGCTTCCTGGATCAGGATCGCCTGCGCCATATAGTAGGGCGCGCCAGGCTGCTCCCGCAGGTGCAGCTTGATCAGCTGTTCAGCAGCGATATCACGCGCCGGGGTTTGACTCTCAGCCTGTTTTAAACGGCTAAACAGCCCATCGATTAATTGTTGCTCTTCGCGTTGCATGATGGTTCTCCTGTTACGACTTATATCAGTATATGGGGACGACAGCAGACAAAGTAAAATCAGGCCCGTAAGCAAATGTTGCAAACCCGGCGGCAAAGAGTGGATGCACAAAACGTGCATCATTTATCCATTATAAATCAATGCTTTGATTTGTTCCTGCTGCGGGTGTTAGGCAAAACATGCTTGACGGGTGGAGGTGATAATAAAATCCAGTTATTATGCGTCGCATTATTGAGCTGAACGCGCAGCCGCTCTGGGCTGCCACGGCGGAGGAACTGCCCTGATGTCTTTACCCATCTTTTTGATTGGCGCGCGCGGTTGCGGCAAAACCACCGTTGGCGAAGCGTTATCGCAGGCGCTGGGTTATGCCTTTCGCGATACCGATCATCATTTGCAATTAATGACGCAACGCAGCGTAGCTGAAGTGGTCGCAGATGAAGGCTGGGAAGGTTTCCGGGCGCGTGAAGCGGAATCGCTGATCGCGGTGACTGCGCCAGCGACAATCATCGCCACAGGCGGTGGCATGGTGTTAGCCGAAGCGAACCGTCACTTTATGCGCGAGCAGGGCCGCGTTATCTGGTTAAATGCTCCGCCAGAGGTGTTGGCTAAACGCCTCGAAAACCAGCCAGAAGCGGCACAGCGACCTACATTAACCGGACGCCCAATCGCAGAAGAGATGAGCGATGTGTTGCAGGAACGCGCTCACCTTTACCGTGCCGCCGCGCATCATGAAGTGAACGCCATGCAAACGCCGGAACGTGTCGTTGACGACATTCTGCACTCGCTCTCTTTGGCGCGTGCGAGCTGAACTAACCCTCAGATTTTTCCCGCTTTCATCTTGTTTTCATTCCTGTTGTCTATACTTAGCTTCTGACGGGCAACAGCCTGTCTTGTGGAATGCTATTTAGCCAAGAGGGACTGATTATGCCAACAAGACCACCGTATCCACGCGAAGCGCGCGTTGTAGCCGTAGAAAAAGGCGCAGAAGGCAATAAAGTCACTTCCTATGAATTACGTGCCGATCATCCCAAGCCGAATTCGCTGATCAGCGAACATGAGACTGAATCTGAAGCGCAAGATGCCAAGGTGCGTTACGAGGATGTGGAAAAAGAGTAGGGCATTTCCACTGGCAAGGATGCCAGTTCTGTTAGTACATACTTAAAGCTTATCGCTCTATTCCCCTTATTTTTCTGCTTAACGACTTACCTGTCCGCTTCTCTCCTGTTTCCTTTTGCAGGGTGACGCAACCGGGCAGTGAAGCTATTCATTTTCCCTTATTTAAGGGGACAAAAATCACGCTGGAGAAAATTTAGGCTTGACCGCCGCCGCGTCACGCTTTATTTTTTGTTATCAAAATAGGAACTCTGTTCCATATAGTGAAACTTTGCCATGACAACACTCGAAAATGCAGCCGCCGTCCTTAAGTTATTTCAGCGTAAAGGTATTACGCAGGGGCACGTCGGGCTGACGTTTACTGAGGTGGTTGAGGCGTTAACGCTGCCAAAAAGTACGGTGTCGCGCTTGCTGGCAACCATGGAAAATCAGGGGTTACTGGAACGGGATGCTGAAAGCCGCTGTTTTCATATTGGGCGCGTACTGTTAGCTGCTGTCGGACATTATCTTTCCGCGCCACTGGTTGACAGCGTTTCTCCTGCAATGGTGCGCCTCGCTGCGAATACCGGCTGTATGGGGTATGTCTCCAAGCTAGACGGGCGTGAAGTACTGGTGATGCGCATGTTTCATGGCCGCCACTTTACGCAACTGGTGACGCCGCCGGGTAGTCGAATGCCTGCTACTGCGACATCAACCGGACGAGCCTTGCTCGCGCTGTTGAGTGATGAAGACGTAAAAGCACGTTATCAGGATGTATGGCAGACGGTTTCGCCCAACTCGCCACAAAATGTTGAGGCACTTTGTGGCGAGCTGGCAGCTATTCGCCAGCAGGGTTGGTCACTGGCGCGCAATGAAACGCTGGGCGGTATTAGCTCGTTGTCGGTCGTAGTGCATAACAAACATCACGGCGAATCGGTGGCGCTCTGCCTGTCGTTTCTGTCGCAAGATGCTGAGCCGGGATACCCGCCAGCAATTTTGGAAGCATTACGTGCAACTGCCACAGAGATGGCTGAAAAATATGGCACGTAATCTCTCAACGATTTTATCGGCGTAATACTTTCGCCACACCGGGGAAAACGCAGGCCTTCGGGCCTGTTTATTTCACTTCAGGGATGAAATAAAAAAACAACGTAAACGAGCCTTTTGGCTCGTGAAGCGTTATTTCATTTCGTCTGGATACTTAGTGGCGAGGATCGTATGGAACGGAGTAATCCTGTAAAGCAGGCTGGCGTAGCATTGGTTTTAATTTTACTTTCAATTGCGGGTGCAATAATTGGTATCCAGTTAATCACCACCATTGGCGTAACACCCAACACTTCTATTATCGGCGCGCTGTTTGCGATGTTATTAGCGCGTATTCCACTTCAGGCCTTTCGGCGTTATCGCTCTGTTGAAATTCAAAATCTGGCGCAAACCGCTATCTCTTCCGCGACCTTTGGTGCCGCCAACAGCTTATTGATGCCCATCGCCGTGCCCTGGGCACTGGGCGAACCGCAACTGGTTTTTCCCCTGTTTTGTGGCGTCAGCGCCGCCATGCTGCTGGATGCTTATCTGCTCTATCGCTTATTTGATACGCGCGTCTTTCCCGCCAGCAATGCCTGGCCGCCGGCGTCGCCGCCGCCGAAGCGATTAAAGCGGGCGATCGCGGTGGGCGTCAGGCGTGGTTACTGGTTATGGGCATAGTGGGTGGCATTGTCGGATCGATGCTCAAAATTCCGATGTCAGCCTTTGGTACGGCTTTTATCGGCAATATCTGGGCGCTCAGCATGTTGGGTATTGGCTTTTTGATTCGCGCTTATGCGCAACCGATTGCTGACATTGATATCAATGCACTTTATCTGCCGCACGGCGTGATGGTCGGCGCCGGGTTAGTGGCCCTGATTCAGGTCGTGATGGTGATCCGTAGCCGCCAACAGGATCCACGGGGAGTCAGTCGCAATGGCAGTGAAGTGAAGCGTGCGCTTGGCCTTGGTGGCATTGGCTATGTATTAATTTCAGCGTTGTTGGCATTAGCGGGTGGCCTGTGGAGCGAAATGGGCATCGGCATGCTGCTGCTATTTATTCTTTATGCCGCATTTGCTGCATTCGTCCATGAACTGATTGTTGGCATTGCCGCCATGCATTCTGGCTGGTTCCCGGCATTTGCCGTAGCATTGATTACGCTTATTGTAGGTATTTTGCTGGGTTTCCCACCACTGGCGCTCTGCCTGCTGTGCGGCTTTACCGCCGCCACTGGTCCAGCATTTGCCGACATGGGCTACGATCTTAAAGCCGGTTTTATTCTGCGCGGCAACGGCGCCGATATGCAACAGGAGCTGTGGGGCCGGCGCATCCAGTTGATTGCTGCGATGATCGCTTTTGTCGTGTCGATTCCGCTGGTGTGGTATGCGCATACGCTGTTCTTTGCCGATAATTTGCTGCCACCGGTGGCTCGCGTTTATGCCAAAACCATCCAGGCGGGTGCAGAGCCAGGCATTGCGGGTAATCTGCTAATGTGGGCGATTCCGGGGGCAATAATTCAGTTTATCGGTGGACCAAAGCGCCAGCTCGGCGTACTGCTCGCCACCGGTTTATTAATCAATAACGCTATGGCCGGTTGGGCGGTCATGGTGGGTATTGCCTTACGTATTGTCATCATTCGCGTCTGGGGCGAGCGAGGCCGCTCGCCAATGGAAGTGATGGCGGCAGGCTTTATCGCAGGCGATGCCTTGTACAGCTTTTTTCATTCATTGTTTGCCAGTAGCAGTAAAAAATAAGTAAGGATTGAAAATGAGTTTGCAGCAGACTTTGCAGGTGTTTGAGCTGTTCGATAGTGCGTTTGTTGATGGGCAACAGGTGGTGGATCTTTTTGCTGACTATCCTGGCGTAAGTGCATCTTTCAGGCGTGTAACGGGTCCGAAAGGCCGGACCGATTTTGTCCGCATTGATATTCCCGGCAGTGCAGGTAAAGCGCAGGGCGGTAATGCCCCGACGCTGGGTATTATTGGCCGTCTTGGCGGTATTGGTGCGCGCCCAACACGCATTGGCATGGTCTCTGATGCGGATGGTGCTGTTGCGGCCATTACCAGCGCACTGAAGCTGGCGCAGATGCAAACCAAAGGCGACGTGCTGGCAGGCGATGTGATCATCACCACGCACATTTGTCCGGATGCGCCGACGCGCCCGCACGAGCCGGTTGATTTCATGGACTCGCCGATTGATGACGTCACCATGAATGATAACGAGGTGGTTGAAGGCGTCGATGCCATTCTCTCTATCGACACTACCAAAGGTAACCGCATCATAAATCACAAAGGATTTGCGCTGTCACCGACGGTGAAAGAGGGCTATATCCTGCGCGTTTCTGACGATTTGTTGCGTATCATGGAAATGACCAGCGGCCGTCCGGCGGTGACTTTTCCGATTACTACGCAAGACATCACGCCTTATGGCAATGGCATCTATCATTTGAACAGTATTCTGCAACCTTCGACTGCCACAGATGTGCCGGTTGTCGGCGTTGCGATTACCGCTGAATCAGTTGTACCGGGCTGCGGCACGGGGGCGAGTCATGAAGTGGATATCGCAGCAGCGGCAAAGTTTGCGGTAGAAGTCGCCAAAGAATTTGGCCGCGAAACCTGCCATTTCTATGATGCACAAGAGTATGCGCGCCTGCTCGAACTTTATGGCAGCCTGAGCCATCTGCGTAACCGGAATCCTTAATATGAATAAATCCCTGGTCACGCTGACCATTGGTCAGTCACCGCGCAGCGACATTTTGCCGCTGTTGCTGGAGCATTTACCTGAAGATCACATCGATCATACGGGGTTGCTGGATGGATTGAGCGCCGCTGATATTGACGAGCAGTTCAAACCTGAACCGGGCGAGGGCATTTTAGTGTCGCGCTTGCAGAGCGGTGAACAGGTGCGCCTTAGCGCACCCAAGGTGGAGCAGGGACTGCAGCAAAAGATTTTTGCACTTGAAGAGGCCGGTTACGACACGATACTGCTGTTGTGTACCGGCCAGTTTGGCGCGCTGAAAACCCATAGCGCGTTGCTGCTGGAACCCGATCGCATCATCCCACCGCTGGTAAAAGCGATAGTCGATCAGCATCAGGTCGGCATTGTCGTGCCGGTTGAGGAGCAGATTCACGAGCAGGCCACTAAGTGGCGGCATCTTACTAAGCCAGCCTGTTTCGCTGTTGCCAGCCCCTATCTGGCAGACAATGAAACCTTGCTTAGTGCAGCGCAGGCGTTACAGGCCCAGGGCGCAGATGTTGTGGTGCTGGATTGTATCGGCTATCACCAGTATCACCGCGACGTTTTGCAAAAACAGCTTGGCATCCCGGTGTTGTTATCAAACGTGCTGGTTGCGAAGCTGGCGGCAGAGCTGATCGTCTGAGCCTTGCTGGGATCACACTCTGCCACATCGATCGTTTTTTCGCGTGACAGATCAGCAAGTTCCCTTCTACACTGCCAGACACCTTAATGTGCTGTGAGGAAGTATTATGCTCAACGTAAGTGAGTATTTTGACGGAAAAGTTAAATCCATCGGTTTTGACAGTGCGAGCACCGGTCGTGCCAGCGTTGGCGTGATGATCGAAGGCGAATACACATTTGGCACGGGTCAGCCGGAAGAGATGACGGTAGTAAGCGGCTCACTGAAAGTATTACTGCCGGGCGAGACCGAGTGGAAATGGTTTGAAGCGGGTTCGGTGTTTAATGTGCCGGGCCACAGCGAGTTTCATTTGCAGGTGGGCGAGCCGAGTGCTTATCTCTGCCGCTATCTGAAAGACTAAAAAAATGGCCGCGCGATGCGGCCATTTTCCTGTTAGCGTTGGGCTTCTCCGCCTAACGCTTCCACCAGATTGCTGGTTAACGCAGCAAGCTCGCTGGTCATCAAGATAAAGTCAGCATCAAAACGCTGAGCAAAATCGTCCCGATCAATATCATCGTTCTGATCGCGCAGTGTGTCGCTGAATTTCAGGCGTTTCACCGAACCATCATCCGCCAGCACAAACTGAATACGCTCCTGCCAGTCAAGCGCCAGTTTCGTCACCAGCTTACCGGCTTCGATATGGTTAGCAATTTCATCACAAACCAGATCCTGCTTCTTACAGCGAATGACGCCGCCGTCTTCCAGAATTGCTTTCAGTTCCGCTTCATCCATCAGGGCAAATCCGGCAGGCAGATCGCCTGAACGCACCCATTCGGTCAACGTCAGCTCAATCGGATTTTCCAGCGTCAGTGGAACCACCGGCAGAGAACCGAGGCTTTTACGCAACAGTGCCAGGGTATCTTCCGCTTTTTTGCGCTGGCGCAGTCAACCATGATCAGATTGTTCACGGTATCGATCCACATAAACGTCTGACTGAAACGGCTAAAGGCGCGCGGCAGCAGGCTGTGCAGCACTTCATCTTTTAGCGAATCTTTTTCCGTCTTCTTCAGCTTACGGCTCTGCTCTGCTTCCAGCTTGCTGATTTTGGCTTCCAGAGCCTGCTTTACCACCGGTGACGGCAGAATTTTTCTTCTTTGCGGGCACAGATAACGATCTGACCGTTATTAACGTGAGTCAGCGCATCGCTACGGTTACCCATGGGCGGCACCCAGCCCGTTTTGCTCATATCCTGACTGCCACACGGCGTAAAAGTGAAGGCGTCGAGCTGTTTTTCCATCTCGTCTGCGGACAACGGAATGTCTCGATTCAGACGATAAACCATCATATTTTTAAACCACAACATCAGGATTCCTTACCGTGGCGCGATCGGGCGCACAAGTCTAACAGAGTCAGCGCGCATGATAGCGAAACAGAGGAGAGGTTTCATTGCCTTTCCGGCACCGCCCTTCTACTGTATCTCTGACCTGAACGAATAATGAGGAATAAACCGTGCGCATAGGCATCGATTTGGGCGGCACAAAAACGGAAGTCATCGCCTTGTCTGACGAAGGGTATGAACTGTTTCGCCATCGGGTAAATACACCCCGTAACGACTATCAAGCCACAGTCCAGACCATTGTGGATTTAGTGTTGCTGGCTGAAGCTAAAACCGGGCAAACCGGCAGTGTCGGCCTGGGTATTCCTGGCACGCTTTCGCCCTTTAGCCATCGGGTGAAAAATGCTAACTCAACCTGGTTAAATGGCCAACCGCTGGACAAAGATCTGGTACAGGCGCTGAATCGTGACGTGCGTATCGCTAACGATGCGAATTGTCTGGCGGTTTCTGAGGCGATTGATGGCGCAGGCGCAGGCAAATCGCTGGTGTTTGCGGTAATTATCGGTACTGGCTCGGGCGCAGGCGTGGCGATTAACGGTGTATCGCGCACTGGTGGTAACGGTAATGCCGGTGAATGGGGCCACAATCCGCTACCCTGGATGGATGCCGATGAGTTGCGCTACCGGGAAGAGGTGCCCTGTTATTGCGGCCAGCAGGGCTGTATTGAAACCTTTGTTTCCGGCACCGGTTTTGCCACCGATTATCATCGTCTGAGCGGCGTAGTGCTCAAAGGGGCCGACATCATTAAATTGCTGGAACAGCAGGATCCGGTTGCTGAGTTAGCCATGAGCCGTTATGAAATGCGGCTGGCGAAGTCGCTGGCGCAGGTGGTGAATTTGCTGGATCCCGACGTGATTGTGCTGGGCGGAGGCATGAGTAATAACGATCGTTTGTATCAAACCGTGCCGACGCTGATGAAAAAATGGGTATTCGGCGGCGAATGCGAAACGCCGGTATTTAAAGCGATGCATGGCGATTCGAGTGGCGTGCGCGGTGCGGCATGGTTATGGCCGGTAAAAGGCTAAACGGTGCGGCTCTGTCTTTATGTGGCTTTTACGTAAACAGCAACACTTAACGCCAAAGACCGCTTCGCCCGAAGAGCAAAGCGTCCCGTACCAGGACAAAAACGCCGGGAGCGTTTTTGAACCACATTTAGCGTTGGCCCGCCAGCGGGTGAACCTCACGGATGAGGCGAATAGCGGTACGGGACGCGCGTCATGGATGACGCATTGCGTCTTTGCGATCGGGCGAACCGGCTTTGACCATTTCTCTTGCGGTCAGTGATTCACTAACCCAACGAAAATGACTTATTCGCCAACCAACATGCCGTCCTGCGGCGCACGATCGCGCTGCGCTTTCGTTGCCAGGAAATAGAGATACCCGACCACCATAAAGGCGACAAACAGGGCGCCAATCACCGGGTTAAACCACAGCATCGCCAGCAAACAGACCACAGACAGCGCCAGAGCAATACCTGGCACAATCGGGTAGCCTGGCGCACGGAAGCTGCGCGCCATATCAGGGGCAGTGCGACGCAGTCTGAACAGGCTAAGCATGCTCATCATATACATCACAATGGCACCGAAAACGGCCATGGTGATCATTGCGGCGGTCAGCGTCATGCCCTGAAGATTAATCACGCCATCGCTGTAAATCGCGGCGATGCCAATCAGGCCACCCGCGATGATCGCACGATGTGGGGTCTGAAAGCGCGACAGTTTTGCCAGCGAGGGCGGTAAATAACCAGCGCGTGCCAGCGCAAAGAACTGACGAGAGTAGCCCAGAATAATACCGTGGAAGCTGGCAATCAGACCAAACAGGCCGATCCACACCAGCATATGCATCCAGTTGGAGTTTTCACCAACGATCATCTTCATCGCCTGCGGCAGAGGATCGTTAATGTCGGAAAGTTTGCGCCAGTCACCTGCGCCGCCAGCCATCAACATCACGCCAATCGCCAGCACCACTAACGTCAAAATGCCAGTGATATAGGCTTTTGGAATGGTGCGTTGAGGGTCTTTCGCTTCTTCTGCTGCCATGGCTGCGCCCTCAATGGCAAGGAAAAACCAGATAGCAAACGGAATCGCCGCAAAAATACCAGACAGCGCAGGCATACTGAAGCTGTCGCTGCCTGCCCAGCCGTGAGCAGCAAAATTCGCCAGGCTGAAGCCGGGCGAAACCACGCCCATGAACACCAGCAGCTCAAACACAGCCAGCACGGTGACCACCAGCTCAAACATCGCTGCCAGCTTCACACCGAGAATATTCAGCGTCATGAACACAACGTAAGCACCAACTGCTGCGGTTTTAGGGTTCAGTTCGGGATACTGCACGTTGAGATAAGCACCAATCGCCATGGCAATTGCCGGAGGGGCAAACACGAACTCAATCAGTGTCGCCAGACCGGCAATTAAACCGCCCGTTTCACCAAAGGCGCGGCGGCTATAAGCAAACGGACCACCTGCATGCGGAATCGCGGTCGTCAGTTCGGTAAAACTAAAGATAAAACAGGTGTACATAGTGGCTATCAGCACGGTGGTGATTAAAAAGCCCAGCGTGCCTGCCACACCCCAACCGTAACTCCAGCCAAAATATTCGCCTGAAATGACCAGGCCAACTGCGATCCCCCAGAGATGCAGGGTGCCCAGGGTGGGCTTGAGTTTGCTTGTCATACTGTTATCCCCGTGGTTGTTGGTGCGAAGCGGCATAACACCGCGAAAACCTTTGCGCTACAGTGAAGGGATAATGCCGCTGCATGTGTAATAAAGACTTGACGTGGGCGCAGTGAGTTTTGTCCTCCACTGTCAACTCAGACGCAAGAAAAGTGCCAGATGCACGCTGCGGTCAACTTTAGGTTGTCTGCGGTCAAGCAGTGACGCGACAGGCAACCCATGCTGATAACACGCAAGTTACCTGGAGCCGAACTGATGAGTGCAAAACAGTATGACAACTTAACGGATGCACAACTTACTGCGCTGGCGCAGCAGGCGCTGAGCCATTATCCCGCTGCGCTGCACGGTGAATTGAGCCTGTTGTGCCGCTCCGAAAATGCGACCTTTTTGCTGCAAGCGGCGGGCAAACGCTACGCAATGCGCCTGCATCGTGGTGATTATCATCAAAAAGCGGATATCGTCAGCGAATTGCTGTGGCTGGATGCGCTGCGTGAAACCGGGATTGTCGTGCCGGAAGCGATCGCGGATAACGAAGGTGAGAAAGTGCTGAGCCTGCTATTAGCCGATGGCAGCGTGCGCCACGTGGTGCTGTTTCACTGGATTGACGGCGAAATGCCAACCACTGACGTCGATCCCAAAGCCTTCCGGCAGTTAGGCCATATCACCGCACGGCTGCATCAGCACAGTAAAAGCTGGCAAAAACCGGCTGGCTTCCAGCGTATCATCTGGGATCATCACACCATGACCAGCGCGCAAAGTCACTGGGGACGCTGGCAGGATGCGCCTAATCTCAACCCCGCCGATCATGGCATCGTGGAAGCGGCGATTAGGCGGGTAGGGCAGCAGCTCGACGGCTTTGGTAAAGGATCGGATCGCTATGGGTTGATCCACGCCGATCTGCGCCTGACTAATTTACTGTTGCACAAAGGCGAAACGCGAGTGATCGATTTTGACGATTGTGGCCTTGGCTGGTATCTGCATGATTTAGCGGCTGCGATCAGCTTTGTTGAGCATCATCCGCGTGCAGCTGACTGGGTGGAAAACTGGATTTATGGATATGAGCAGGTGGCGCACATCAGCGATGAAGAGATGGCGATAATACCCACTTTGCTGATCCAGCGTCGTATACAGCTAACGGCATGGGTGGGATCGCATGCCGAAACAGACATGGCGCGGAGTTTAGGTGCCTCCTGGGCCGATCACTCGGTGCGTCTCTGTCGTCGCTATCTGGAAACCGAAACGCTGCCCATTGGGGCCTGATGCACCAGCGATGCGCACCGCTGCGCCGCCGCAGTGCCCCGTTTCACTTGCGACAGGCTAATTGTTTGAAAATCGGGTCGCCTTAAGCTGGTACGAAAATTGCTGACTATAAGTTATCTCTCTTTTCGACACGCTGAGGCGACGATGAATTCAATGACACAGCCTAATGCCTTTGCCGCGTTCTCTTCGGCTGCTGCGGGTAATCATGGGGTGCTGGCTGCGGCTGCCACTGGCCTGAGTGATTTCATCAACACCAGCGGAGGTGACGTAGACCGTATTTTTGGCATCAGTGGCATCGATCCTGAACGGCTGACCAGCCCAACGTTGAGCCTCGGGCTGGTAAATTATTGTCGCGTAATGGAAGAGGCCGCACGGCATTCTGGTTTTGATAACTTCGGTTTGCACTACGGCAGGCAGTTTAAACCGCAGTCATTAGGCCTGATTGGTTACATTGGATTGTGTTCCGCCACGCTGGAGCAGGCGCTGCACAATGTGGTGAATGCATTTCCCTGGCATCAGCACGACACCCTGACCCGGCTGGTCGATAAAGGCGAATGCTGGCGACTGGATTATCAGGTGCGCCACGGCGCGATTCTGTCGCGACGTCAGGATGCTGAACTGACGCTTGGCATGTTTTTGAATTTGATTCGCCACGTTGCCGGTAAAAACTGGGCACCGCGCGAAGTTCATTTCGAACATCCGCGCCCGGAACAATGGCACGATCACTGCAAAGTCTTTGATGCGCCGGTCTGGTTCGATCAGCCTTTTAACTCACTGGTGATTGTTAAACGCGATTTGATGCGCAGCATGCCGGAAAGCGACCCGATGTTGTTGATGGTGATGCAGGATGCTATTCGCCGTCTTAACAGCGCGGTATCTCAGCAGAGCATTGCCGAACAGGCGCGTTCGCAGGTGAACCTGTCACTGATGCAGGGCGAACCGGTCTTAGAGGATATTGCCGATAAAATGGGGCTGTCGAGCTGGTCGCTACAGCGCCGCCTGCGTGAGGAGGGGATAAGCTTCACCGCGCTGGTGGATAACGTACGTTGCGAAATGGCTACGCATTATCTGCAACAGAAGCAGCTACCCATCTCGGAGATGGCGCTGCTGCTGGGGTATTCAGAAGTGAGTGCGTTTTCCCGCGCATTCCGCCGCTGGTTTGGCATCAGCCCACGCCAGTGGCGGCAGGAGGGGCTGGTTAGCTAGCAGGCGGAAACACAAACACCAGCTGCTGCGGGGCATTTTTGGGCGGCAGTGGCATACCACGGGCGCTACTGACGCTTTGCCACGCTTTTAAGCACAGCGCCTCATTTCCCTCAGTACGTAAAACATTATAAAGCCCGTCCGCGCGGCGCTCTGCGGTGACGACACAGCGTTGGCCGGCATAGCGCCCGGTATCGCCAAATTTTTGCGTTACCAGGCTTTGCACGTCATGCAGATAACGGTTTGTTTCCTGATCATAAGAAGGTGTATTGCTGCATCCCGCCAGTAGCAGCGCCACTGAGGCGCTGCTGATTATCCCTTTTAGCATTGTTATCCCCTTACAGGCCCGGTAAAACAAGTTTGCTGTAACCCAGCCCATTCATTTTTTGCACTCTGATTTGTACCGGAATGCGCTCTTTCATCGCCTCGACGTGGCTGATAACACCAATGGTTTTACCGCTGGCGTTAAGTGCATCCAGCGCATCCAGTGCAGTATCAAGCGTTTCCGCATCCAGCGTACCGAAGCCTTCGTCGAGAAACAAAGATTCGATGCGTGTTTTGTGACTGACCAGATCGGATAAGGCCAGCGCCAGCGACAGACTCACCAAAAAGCTCTCTCCACCGGAAAGTGTTCGCGTATCTCGTGCCGTATCGGCTTGCCAGGTATCAACCACATCCAGCTCCAGCGCGTCGATGGCCCGGCGCTGCAACAAATAACGCCCGTGTAAGCGATCCAGCTGACGATTCGCCAGCGCCACCAGGTGATCAAGCGTCAGGCCCTGGGCAAAGCGGCGAAATTTATCGCCGCTGGCGGAGCCGACCAGGTCATTGAGCAGGCTCCACTGCGCCAGCGCCGTCTCATCTTGCTCAATCTGTTCCATTAATGCCTGCTGCTGGGCGCGTAAGGCAGCATCGCTGTGCAATTGCTGCTGCGCCTGACCTTGCTGGCTGGCATTGTCGCGCAACGCCAGTCGCAGCGTTTCAAGCTGTTCGGCCAGAGCGTTGATCGAGGCGGGCATCGCAACCGGCTGCGCCTGCTGATGCGCGCTAAGGCGCTGCTGCGCTTCAGCAAGGCGGGTACGCTGCTGCTGGCGCTGCTGATCGAGCTGTTGCAGACGGTTGCGCAGCTGCTCTGCCTCCTGCTCATCAAGCAGGGCAGCACGCAGGCTGGCTTCATCGCTGAAACCGGCAGTCACCCAGGCGTGTTTAAAGGTCTCTTCAGCGTCTGCCAGCCGGCGTGCCAGCGAGGACCGCTGTGTCTCGACGATGGCTAATTGTCCGCTCAGGCTGCTGACCTGCGACTGCACCTGCTGCCAGCGACTTAACGTCTGCGCAAGCTCCGCTTCCGTCTGCTGTAGCCGGGTTTGCATCTGCTGTCGCGCGCTGTTCACGTCGCGATCACCAAACACCGCCTGACGTTGCTGACGTATCTCGCACTGTTGCGCCTGCAACCGCGTCAGATGTTGCTGCTGCGTATGCAGGCGCTGCTGTTCAAGATCGCGCCGTTGCTGACAGGCATTGCGTTGAGTTTCCGCGCGCGTCAGTTGCGGTTGCAGGGTAGTAAGCAACTGCTCACTTTCCTGCCAGCACTGCCAACGCTGCTGCTGCGTAGCGAACCAGGCGTCGCGCTCCTCTGCGGCTGGCAGCGTTAATGCCACACTGGCCAGCTGCTGTTGCAGCGCATCGTTTAACTGCTGCCAGCTGGCCTGTTCCTGTTGCATACGCTGCTGTAAGGCTTCGGATGCCTGCTGCTGGTTGGTTAAGGTTTGCTGCGCTAACTGCTGCGCCTGCTGATGCTGTTGCCAGGCCTGCTGCTGTTGCAGATAGTTATCTTTAGCCGCCTGGCGTGCCCGTTCAGCCTCATCCTGTGCCTGCATCTGCTGAAGCAGGTGGGTTTCCTGCTCCGTTTGCTCTTGCTGCCAGTTTGCCAGCGCCTGGCTATCATCGAGTTTAAAAGTAAGCGCCAGCTCACTGCTCAGGACCTGCCACTGCTGTTCTAAAGAGGCTACCTGGCGGAGAAGATCGGCGATCTCTTCGCGCAGATTTTGCTGTTGAATCAGTGAATGTTTGACCTGCTCTTTTTTCGCTGTGCCCGCTTCTTTCAGCGTTTCAACCTGCTGTTTCAGTGTTGCCAGCCGTTGCTGATTTTCACTGATTTCCAGTTTGGTGTACGCCTCAACGGCCGGATGGGAGCAGGAGCCACATAGCGGGCAGGGCTGATCGGCTTCAAGCCGGGCGCGATAATCAGCAAGATCGGCGATGTGGCGCTCCAGCGCGCAGATTTTTTCAACGTCTGCCAGCTGCTGGTTTTCACGTTTCCACTCATCGCGCAGGGCGAGCAGTTGTGCCTCATCCTGCTGATGGCTCTTCTCCAGGGCGGTCAGGCGTTGCTGGCGAACGCTGAACTGCTGCTGTAGCGATTGCCACTGAGAAGAGAGCAGCGTTAGCGACTGTCGCGCATCGCGGCTGTTTTGCCGCTGTTGTAGCGACTGGCGTAACTTTTCAGGCGGCCAGGCGTGCTGAAGCGAAGTTAGTGCTTGCTCCGCCTGCTGCATCGCCTGCAGAGCCTGCTGTTCCGCCTGTTGCAGCGGAGCAGCCTGCTGTGCGTGCTGCGCAAAGTCTTGCTGCTGTTGCGTTAACTGTTGCTGCTGCTGTTGCTGTTGTTGCGCCAGGGCATTAAGAGCGGCTTCACGCTGCGAGAGCTGCGCAAAGCGTTCCTGCCATAGCGGCAACGATGCGCCCCAGCGAGCCACGTCAGCGAGTTGTTCGCGTCGCGTTTGCTGTGCGGCAATCTCAGTGCGCAATTTTTCATACTGGCTATTTTCCTGATCAAGCGTCTGCTGCGCCTGAAGGCAGAGTTGCTGCTGCTGTTCCTGCTCTTTTTGCTGCGCCTGTTCCTGCTGTTGCAGCGTATTAAGCTGCTGATCGAGCGGTATAACCTGCTCTGTCAGGATGTTTTCCTGCTGTTGCTGCTGCTGCCGTGCCTGTTCACAAGCGGTTTGCGCCCCGGTCCAGGATTGCTGCTCGCGCGCCTGATACTGCAGGGCATCCTGATAGTGTTGGGTAAGCTGGTGCTGGCTGTTGAGTACCTCACGCTGTTCCGCCTGTAGGCCGTCGCGCTGTTGCAGTGTGCTCCGCAGTTTTTCTGCCGGTTCACTGCGCGCCAGGCGTTGACGATCGGCATCAGCGGCCTGCCACGCCTGTTCCGCTGTGTGTAACGCATCGTTGATCTGTTGCACATCACGACTGAACTGTTGCGCCTGTTGCTGCCACTGCTGCTGTTTGTGCGCGTGATCATATTCCGCCGATAACGCTTTTTCTGCTTCAGTAAGCAGGGCGATTTGCTGTTGCAGCGCCGCACGCGTA
This sequence comes from Candidatus Pantoea haifensis, assembly GCA_018842655.1. Lineage (GTDB taxonomy): Bacteria > Pseudomonadota > Gammaproteobacteria > Enterobacterales > Enterobacteriaceae > Pantoea > Pantoea haifensis. The sequence goes on from JAGTWN010000004.1 coordinate 118,372, forward strand.
TCGGCATCGAGCAGCGCCATCGCGCCAGCCCGGCTGCGCAGCAGATCCAGCGCGTTTTTTGCCACCTTATGCCGCTCAAAAATCGCCATCGAAATCAGGCCATAAATTTCTGTGCCGGTCAGCTCCTCCAGCAGTTCGGCGCGCTCACCCGCTTTTGCATTCAGAAAGGCCGCAAATTGGCCTTGTGACAGCATCATTGAGCGCGTAAAGCGTTCAAAATCGAGACCGGAGAGTGTTTCAACCATTTTTAGCTTATCGCCAACCTTATCGGCGACAATCTGGTCGTCAGCGCAGCGCGCCAGCTCAACGCGGGGTGCCTGAAGTTTGCCATCGGCGGTGCCGCGTGCGCGGTTTTGGCTCCAGAATGCGCGCCAGGCTTCACCTTTAATTTCAAATTCGACTTCAGCCAGACATTCAGCGCAGTCGCGCGTCATCAACGGATTCTGGCTTTGCGAGATCGCACCAAGACGCGGCGTCTGGTGATAAAGCGCCAGACAAATGGCATCCAGCAACGTGGTTTTGCCCGCGCCGGTTGCGCCAGTGATGGCGAACAACCCGTTGCTGGCAAACGGCTCTTCGCGAAAGTCGATAAACCACTCGCCTTTCAAAGCATTGAGGTTTTTAAAACGCAGCGTGAGGATCTTCATTCGTTCTCTTCCATTTCAGCCAGCGTGCTGCGAAACAGAGTGGTGAGTTGCGCGATCTGGGCATCATCCATCTCGCTGTCTAACGCTAAACGGCGAGCAAAAACCTCTTCCACTTTCAGTTCGCTCAGGGTTTCGTTATCAAGGCGCGCCAGGCTGTTCTGACGAAGCGCCCGGCTGCGGTGCAGCAGCAGCACGTCGACCGGCAATTCAGCCGTTAAGGCTTCAATACGCCGCTGCAAATCGCTGAGATATTCCTGCGTTGTTACTTCGATATCGAGCCAGACCGGTTTTTCCGTTTCTGACGTATGAAAGGCCATCAACTGTTGCTCAATTTGCGCCAGCGAGCCTTTAAGGATCTGCATCGGTTGAAAACAGGGCACGGGCAGTGGCGTGACGCTTTGCAGGCCCTCAAGGGAAAAGTCCACCAGATAGACGCTCTTTTCACTGCTCAGTTCATCAAAACTGAGCGGAATGGGGAGCCGCTGTAACGGATATGATCGCTGTTCGCAACGCGCTGTGCGCGATGGATGTGGCCCAGCGCAATGTAGTCGGCAGCAGGGAAAGCAGAAGCCGGAAACGCATCCAGCGTGCCGATATAAATATCACGCACCGACTCGCTTTTCGTGACGCCGACAGTGGTTAAGTGGCCGGTCGCAATAATCGGCAATTTCATCTCATGCGCCTGCGCGGCGCTAAAGCTACGTTGATAATGTGCCGTAATCGCCTCAAGCAGGCTGATCTGCTTTTCGCGTCCTGACTGACCGGCGCGGCTGCGCATAATATCGCGTGGGCGCAAATAAGGGATGGCGCACAGCAGCGCGCCCGGTGCGCCCTGGCGATCGTTCAATACCAGCACGTCGCCATCGCCTTGCGGTGTGGCAATGACGCGGGTGTTTAAGCAGGCGAGCAGTTCGCGTGACTCATTCAGGGTGGCAACCGAATCGTGATTACCCGCCAGCACCACCAGCTGGCAGCCGCTCGGCTGAAGCGCCACGACAAAGCGGTTGAACATTTCACGCGCATAGCTTGGCGGTGCGCCAGTATCAAACAGATCGCCTGCAACAATTAGCGCATCGACCTGATGCTGCCCGATTTGCATCAGCAGCCAGTCAAGGAAAGCCTGATGTTCAGCCGCCCGGCTTTTGTTATAGAAGAACTGCCCCAAATGCCAGTCCGCAGTATGAATGATGCGCATAAAACTCCCTGCCGTTACAAATTGCCCGGCGATTATACCTGTCATGGTCAAAGTTGCAGGTATCCCTCTGGCGCTAAGCGAAATTTATTTGCTAAATAGCGGTGCGGTAACGAAAACAGAAAAATGTCGTGCCGCTGTCATAAACCGCTGTTAAAGCCTGATCTTACGGGGTATGTTTTTCATAAAAGTGTCACAAATCTGACGCATAATGACGCCGCAAATCCCAGTGACAGCCGTCATATCAGCAGGAGTAATAATGGCTAAGCGCATTTTGGTTGTGGAAGATGAAGCCCCAATCCGTGAAATGTTGTGTTTTGTTCTGGAGCAGAACGATTATCAGCCAATCGAGGCAGAAGATTATGACAGCGCGGTCGGGAAACTGATTGAACCCTGGCCAGATCTGATATTACTGGACTGGATGTTACCCGGCGGTAGCGGCATTCAATTTATCAAGCATCTGAAGCGCGAAGCAATGACGCGCGAGATCCCAGTCATGATGCTAACGGCACGCGGTGAAGAGGAAGATCGCGTACGGGGTCTGGAAGTGGGCGCTGATGATTACATCACGAAGCCTTTCTCGCCCAAAGAGCTGATGGCGCGCATCAAAGCGGTGATGCGTCGTATTTCCCCCATGGCGGTAGAAGAGGTGATTGAGATGCAGGGCCTGAGCCTGGATCCCTCATCGCACCGTGTAATGTCAGAAACCACGCCGCTGGAAATGGGGCCTACCGAATATAAGCTGTTGCACTTTTTTATGACGCACCCGGAGCGCGTTTACAGCCGTGAACAGCTGCTGAACCACGTCTGGGGCACTAACGTGTATGTGGAAGATCGCACGGTTGATGTGCATATCCGCCGTTTACGTAAAGCACTGGAAGTCTCTGGCCATGATCGCATGGTACAAACCGTTCGCGGAACAGGGTATCGTTTCTCTGCCCGCTACTAAACGGAGCTTTAACCGTGCTGGAACGCCTCTCCTGGAAGAGATTACTGTCCGAACTGGTGCTGGCGTGTCTGCCTGCACTGATCCTTGGTCTGCTGTTTGGCTATTTGCCATGGCTACTACTGATCAGCGTTCTGGCGGTGTTGCTGTGGCATTTTCATAACCTGATGCGCTTATCGCACTGGCTGTGGCTCGATCGCACCATGACGCCGCCGACGGGCCAGGCAAGTTGGGAACCGCTGTTTTACGGCCTGTATCAGATGCAGTTGCGTAACCGGCGACGTCGCCGTGAATTAGGCCATCTGATCAAACGCTTCCGCAGTGGCGCAGAGTCACTGCCGGATGCGGTGATTCTGACCACCGAAGAGGGCACCATTTTTTGGTGTAACGGCCTGGCGCAACAGCATCTTGGCTTACGCTGGCCCGAAGATAATGGCCAGAATATCCTTAACCTGCTGCGCTACCCCGAATTTTCCCGCTATATTCGCCAGCGCGATTTCGATAAGCCACTGACGCTGGTGTTAAATAATCAACACCATATGGAATTCCGCGTCATGCCGTATAGCGAAGGGCAATGGCTGCTGGTGGCGCGTGATGTAACACAAATGCACCAGCTGGAAGGAGCGCGTCGTAACTTCTTTGCTAACGTCAGCCATGAGCTGCGCACGCCGCTGACGGTGCTGCAAGGCTATCTGGAGATGATGAACGATTCGGTAATAAACGAGCGTTCACGGGGCAAAGCATTACACACCATGTCAGAACAGACGCGCCGCATGGATAGCCTGGTGAAGCAGTTGCTCACGCTGTCTCGTATTGAGGCGGCGCCGGTCATTGATATGAAAGAAAAAGTTGATGTGCCGGTGATGCTCAAATTACTGCAACACGAAGCAGAAACCCTGAGCAACGGACGCCATGAAATTCATTTTCACACCGATCCGCATTTAAAAGTCTTTGGCAACGATGAACAGTTACGCAGCGCCATCTCTAACCTGGTCTACAACGCGGTAAACCATACGCCAGACGGTACACGCATTGATATCAGCTGGTTGCGCAGCAAGCAGGGCGCAGTATTTAAGGTGTGTGACAACGGACCGGGGATCCCGCCTGAGCATTTGCCACGCCTGACCGAGCGTTTTTATCGCGTTGATAAAGCCCGCTCACGCGCGACGGGCGGTAGCGGGTTAGGGCTGGCTATCGTTAAGCATGCCCTTAGTCATCACGGTTCACGACTGGAAATCACCAGCATTCCCGATCGGGAGACCTGCTTTACCTTTACGCTGGCATCAAGGTTGATTGTCAGCGCCGGGATGCAGGAGAATGCCGTCCATTAATCGTTAATGGATCTCCTCATGCGCGCGTTTCTTTGCTTTCTTCTTCTACTGTTGCCTGCGGCTTCGCAGGCTCAGCCAGACACGCTTTCTGGCAACCTGAGCAGCGTTGGCTCGGATACGCTGGGTTATCTGATGACGTTATGGGGTGAAGACTTTAGTCGTCAGGCGCCGGGCGTGAATGTGCAGGTACAGGCGTCGGGCTCCTCTACCGCGCCGACCGCCCTGGCAGCAGGTGCTGCGCAACTCGGGCCGATGAGCCGGCCCATGCAGGCTGAAGAGCGTCAGGCATTTGAAGCGCGATACGGTTATCCACCGCTGGCGGTTCCGGTTGCAATGGATGCGCTGGTGGTGGTGGTGAATCAGCGCAATCCACTGCAACACATTGATCCGCGCCAACTCGACGCCATCTTTTCGATTACGCGCTTATGCGGCTCTACTCAGATACCTGCGCACTGGGGCGATCTCGGCGTGAAACAGGCTGACTGGGCCAACCGCAGCTTGCAGCGTTACGGCAGAAATTCAGCGTCCGGAACATGGGGGTTTTTCAAACAGCAGGCGCTGTGTCGAGGCGATTTTCGCAGTGATGTTGCGGAATTCCCCGGATCAGCGGCGGTGGTGCAGGCAGTGGCGCGCAATCCCCGCAGTATCGGCTATGCCAGTTTTGGCTTTCATCTCAGCGGTGTGAAAATGTTATCCATAGTGAATGCCAGCGGAGAAGCGGTCGCACCGGATGTTGAAAGCATCCGCAATGGCCGCTATCCGTGGGCTCGTCCGCTCTATTTGTATGTTAACAAAGCGCCGGATAAACCGCTGCCGCCGCTGGTAGCCGCTTTTCTGCAACAGGTCTTGTCGGAACAAGGCCAGCGTCGCGTCAGTGAAGCGGGTTATTTACCGCTCTCAGACAGCCAAATGGCGCAGGCGCGCGCCGCACTGGAATAAATGTTAATCGCGTCCGGTTCAACTTGAATTTTTTCATGTGCACTGAATTTTCTTCGGTTGCAGAGGAGAGATTCGCATGTCACTCTTGAGTTAGCCATATAGCCATCCAGATGGCCATAAATAACGAAGCGTAATTGTTTCCTGATGCAACTATGTGTCAGGCGAGCCAGGAGTGAACATGCAAAGACAAACCGCCCCTTCCGCGCCGATACTGTCGGCAGTTTCTTACGTCCCGCCGCGATTAAACACGCGCGTGAACAGTTCGCCGCAGGCGAGATCGATGCAGCTGAACTGCGTCGTGTGGAAGATGACGCTATTCGTGATGTCGTTGCTAAACAGCGTGAAAACGGCCTGAAGGTGGTAACCGATGGCGAGTTTCGCCGCGCATGGTGGCACTTCGACTTTTTTGATGGTCTGGAAGGCTGTGAACGCTATGAGGCCGAGCAGGGCATTCAGTTTAACGGCGTACAGACCAAAGCGCGTGGCGTAAAAGTGGTCGGTAAACTGGGCTTTGGCGATCATCCGATGCTGGAAGATTTTCGCTTCCTGAAAAGCGTTGCGGGCGACGCCGTGCCAAAAATGACCATTCCAAGCCCAAGCGTGCTGCATTTCCGTGGCGGTCGTAAAATGATCGACGCGACGGTTTACCCAGACCTGAGCGACTATTTCGATGACCTTGGGCAAACTTATCAGGATGCGATCAAAGCCTTCTATGATGCTGGCTGCCGCTATTTGCAGCTGGATGATACCGTATGGGCTTATCTCTGTTCAGAAGATCAAAAAGCGCAGATCCGGGAGCGCGGTGACGATCCGGAAGAACTGGCGCGCACCTATGCTCGCGTGCTGAATAAAGCTTTGGAAGGCAAGCCAGCTGATTTGACCGTGGGGCTGCACGTGTGTCGCGGCAACTTCCGCTCAACCTGGATCTCAGAAGGCGGTTATGAGCCGGTTGCTGAAATTTTATTTGGCACGGTGAACATCGACGCTTTCTTCCTTGAGTATGACAACGAGCGTTCAGGTGGTTTTGAGCCGCTGCGCTTCATCAAGCCGGGCAATCAGCAAGTTGTGCTTGGCCTGGTCACGACGAAAAATGGCGAGCTGGAAGATCCCGCCCAGGTCAAAGCGCGCCTGCAGGAAGCGGCGAACTATGTCAGCCTGGATCAGATCTGCCTTAGCCCGCAGTGCGGCTTTGCTTCTACGGAAGAGGGCAACAGCCTGACCGAAGAGCAGCAGTGGCAGAAGATTCGGCTGGTTACAGACATCGCCAGTCAGGTGTGGTGATGCTGTAAAGTTGTGCAGACAGGCGCGTAAAACGCGCCTTTTGTGCATCTGTAAGCCATTAATTGCTGAAACTTCCCACGCCCTGCGGAAAAAATAGGCACATCATCGTGGGTGCTTCTGCTAAAAATTGGAGCTATTAACTAACTTTCATTTAAAATGCACGATAACCTTCTGGTTTTTCGATCGCGTATTGCCTTTCTTCGCTATAAACGGTCTACTTAGCGCCGTTGTCGATTCATCCCTCTGTGAACAGAAAAAAGCAGCCTAAATCACCTGCGCTTCACCTCACGACGAGCATATTGCGCTAATCCTGGCTGGCAAGTCGTTGTTTTGACGTAGCGAGGAGACAACGCAAACTCAACTTCCACCGCAACATCAATGACAGGCCGTATGACACACCGTTTAACTTCGAAAGATATTCTCGCGCTGGGCTTCATGACGTTTGCCCTGTTTGTCGGCGCGGGCAACATTATTTTCCCACCCATGGTCGGTATTCAGTCTGGTGAACATGTCTGGACGGCCGCGATTGGTTTCCTTCTTACTGCTGTTGGCCTGCCGGTCATCACCGTGGTTGCGCTGGCGCGCGTCGGCGGGGGATTGACGCGCTGAGTTCGCCGATTGGTAAAGTAGCGGGTTTAATACTGGCCACCGTCTGTTATCTGGCGGTTGGACCGTTATTCGCTATACCACGTACCGCTACCGTCTCGTTTGAAGTGGGCATCGCGCCCCTGACTGGCGATGGTGCCATGCCGCTGTTTATCTACAGTCTGGTCTATTTTGCGCTGGTGATCGCCATTTCACTTTATCCCGGTAAGCTGCTGGATACGGTAGGGCATTTCCTTGCGCCGTTGAAAATCGTTGCGCTGACTGTGTTGGGCCTCGCAGCACTGCTGTGGCCAGCAGGCGGCAGCATTCCGGCAACCGCAGATTATCAGCGTGCCGCCTTCTCAAGTGGCTTCGTTAATGGTTATCTGACCATGGATACACTGGGTGCGCTGGTGTTTGGCATTGTTATCGTCAATGCTGCGCGCTCTCGCGGTGTCGAAAATGCCGCGTTGTTGACCCGTTATACTGTGCTGGCTGGCCTGATTGCCGGTGTCGGCTTGACGCTGGTTTACCTCAGCCTGTTTAAACTGGGTTCAGGTAGCGGCGCGCTGGTTGATCAGAACGCGAACGGCGCAGCTATTCTGCATGCTTATGTTCAGCAAACCTTTGGTGGCATGGGAAGCTTCTTCCTGGCTGCGCTGATCTTCGTTGCCTGTATGGTAACGGCGGTTGGCCTGACCTGTGCCTGTGCAGAATTTTTTGCGCAATACCTGCCTTTCTCGTATAAAACGCTGGTATTTATTCTCGGCCTGTTCTCTATGGTGGTGTCGAATCTGGGATTGAGTCATTTGATTCAGATTTCAATTCCGGTGCTGACCGCCATTTATCCGCCATGCATTGTGCTGGTGGTACTGAGCTTCACGCTGAACTGGTGGAACAAAAGCAGCCGTATTATTGCCCCAACTATGCTGGTCAGCCTGCTGTTCGGTATTGTTGATGCGATTAAAACCACGGGATTCAAAGATGCGCTGCCAGCCTTTAGCCAGCACTTACCCCTGGCCGATCAGGGACTTTCCTGGCTGCCGCCGTCACTGGTGATGCTGTTAATTGTTGCGGTGGTGGATCGCGTGAAAGGTCGCGAACAGATCTCCGTTCACTCGTAATAGCGAACAGGTTAACTTTCAACCACGGGCTTGCCCGTGGTTTTTTCATTTTCAAGGTATTGTTGTTATGCAAGAAACCAACAAGCTCAAACGCGGACTGAGCACGCGCCATATCCGTTTTATGGCGCTGGGATCGGCGATTGGAACCGGGCTGTTTTACGGTTCCGCAGATGCCATCAAAATGGCGGGGCCAAGCGTCCTGCTCGCTTACATCATTGGCGGTGCGGTGGCTTACATCATCATGCGTGCGCTGGGTGAAATGAGTGTGAATAACCCGCAAGCCAGCTCCTTTTCGCGTTACGCGCAGGACTATCTTGGCCCGATGGCGGGTTACATTACGGGCTGGACCTACTGTTTCGAGATCCTGATCGTGGCTATTGCCGATGTGACCGCGTTCGGTATTTATATGGGCGTCTGGTTTCCTGATGTACCGCACTGGATCTGGGTACTCAGCGTGGTGCTGATCATCGGTGCCGTTAACCTGATGAGTGTCAGAGTATTTGGCGAAGTGGAGTTCTGGTTCTCCTTCTTCAAAGTCGCCACCATCATCGTGATGATTGTGGCTGGTTTTGCCATGATTATCTGGGGTATTGGCAACGGCGGTCAGCCAACCGGCATTCACAACTTATGGAGCAATGGTGGCTTCTTTGCCCATGGCGTGGTGGGCATGCTGCTGTCGTTACAAATGGTGATGTTTGCCTATGGTGGGATTGAAATCATTGGCATTACTGCGGGTGAAGCGAAAGATCCGGCTAAATCAATTCCTCGCGCCATTAATTCTGTGCCGCTGCGTATTCTGGTGTTTTATGTCGGCACGCTGTTCGTGATTATGTCGATCTACCCATGGAATCAGGTGGGCACCTCCGGCAGTCCGTTTGTGCTGACATTCCAGCATCTCGGTATTGCCGCAGCGGCCTCCATTCTGAACTTTGTAGTACTGACGGCGTCACTGTCGGCCATCAACAGTGATGTCTTTGGCGTTGGGCGCATGCTGCACGGCATGGCACAGCAGGGCCACGCACCGAAAGTTTTCATGAAGGTTTCTGCACGCGGCATCCCGTGGGTTACGGTCGTGGTGATGATGTTTGCTATGCTGATTGCGGTCTATCTCAACTATCTGATGCCAGAAAAAGTCTTTCTGGTGATCGCTTCGCTGGCTACTTTTGCTACCGTCTGGGTCTGGATCATGATCCTGCTGTCACAAATTGCGTTTCGCCGCAAAATTGGTAAAGAGGCCGCCGGTAAGTTGCAGTTTGCACTGCCAGGCGGCAGCTGGACCGCCGGGGTTGGCGTGGCGTTTCTGGTTTTCATCATTGGCCTGATTGGCTACTTCCCGGATACGCGTATCTCGCTGTATGTCGGCGTGGTGTGGATTGTGTTACTGCTGTTGGGCTATAAGCTGGTACGTAAACCGGGCTGATGCTTTGTCCTCGCCTCTCAGTATGAGGGGCGAGGCCTATCATTCGCTGTTATCTGATTCAGCAAGAGTGCTCTCATCACCTCTTAACTGACCATTCACATTCAGGCTCTGTCTGGCGAAGTGATGTCAGGCGCGAAGTCTCATCTCTACAGCTTAAAAATAAAGGAAATGATGAGTTGTGCCGCGTTAAAAAATAAAAGCGGCTAACTGTGCCGCCGAAAAAGTGAAAAAAGAAGGATAATATAAAGGGATGATTGACAGGGCTATGCTAATTTAAAAAACATGAGCTGGGAATATTATTAAATAAAATAAGAATGATGCGCATTGGCATGGCGTTAACAGATAACAGCACATTAACGATTAAAACGTTATTCTTATATTTATCTTAAGGTTAGGCAGTCTGGAATTTATTGCAACGCAACGTCGGGCGGGGCAACTGCGCTAAAATCCAGGTTTTTTCTCATCTGGCTCATGGCGTATTCATAAGGGCAAAGTATACCGACCGCTGTTTTTTTACAGCCAGGCTGATGCCACTCCTGACGTAATAAAGGATGCCGGATATTTATCGGCTCTGGTTGACGCAGCGCATCCAGACTTTGTCCCTGGAAATAAACACGCAAATAGCGTTCACCACTTTGCCGATCGCGCCAACGCTCAAAGACTAAACTGCTGCCCGGTGGAATATTTCCGCGCCCGTAGCCGGGTAACTGCCAGTGAAAACCCATCAGCGTTCGCACCATTGCTATATTAGTGTCATGAGCAACCAGTAGCAGCCAGCGCGTAACCGGCGGCTTTTTCTCTGGTTCAAGCGCCTGAAGCATGGCATAAAGCAGCACCGATCCACGACGTTGAGCCATATACAGCACATCATTGCTGAGATCGAAGTTCGCCGTGAGCAAAGGAAACAGTGCCGTAATTTGCGCAGCTGAAGTAATGTTTCCCCAGGCAAGCTTATTAAAAGGCAGGTTTTCGCTGTAGCCTAATCTGAGCGTTTCTACCGTGCTGGCCATCACGCTCAGGCCTTGTACATAGGTATGCCCACTTTTAGTCTGCCGAAACTGCCAGGGCCGATCAAAGAAACTGCACCCGTTGTGAGGGGCGCAGACCGCGTGCTTCAGCAGCGTAATGGTAGGGTGTAGCCTTTGCTGAAGCGCCGCCAAATCACCTGCTCTGGCACGCTTTGCCGCCAGTTCCTGAGCAGGATCGGTTTTGCTTAGCGCAAATTTTTCACTCTGAAAAAGCGGGTCGATACCGCCTGTTGCATAATGCACTGGCACAGAGCAACCGGGAAAGGCACCCTCTGTTAACGCTTCAGCTGTTGCGCGAGTGCGCTGGAGTGGACTGGCACGGACATAAATCTCAGAGGGAGAAGGGCAGCCAGCAGAAAGCAGCCCCAGCTCACGATAATGTGCCCCCTGCCAGCGTCCTTTATTGACCACGGCGCGGTAGCCGTGAGCGGTAAGCTCGCCGTCAGGCGTTGTCCATCGAGGCCAGGCCCGCTGGGTTGCGGCTTCTGTTTCTCTGCGATTATCAGGCGTCGGTGAACGTACGCCGTGACGACTCAGTTCAACCACTTTTTCCAACTGATACTGCACTTCAGCATGCAGCGGGCAGGCCAGTAAAAAGAAGCCACATCCAGCAAAGGCAGACCAGCGAAAAAAGTGGACAGTCATCAAATACCTCGTTTAGTCGAGCTGCACACTCTCACCAACAAGGGCTTTAATCTGAGCATAAATCGCGGCATTAGCCAGCAACACCGGATTGCCATTTTTTAAGCCATCGTTGCGTAAATAATCATTGGTCATCCCGCCCGCTTCCCGCATTAATACAATGCCAGGTAAACTGTCCCAGGGGCTCATATGGGCTTCGTAATAACCAATTAAACGTCCGGCAGCAGCCCAGGCGCTGGTTAGCGCACCGGAGCCGATACGAATAAACATACCGCCTTGTTGCAGTAAGTCGCTAATCAGGGTCGCCATGCTTTCAGATGGGGTGCGGCTGGAATTACTCAACCCAAGCAGACCTTCATTAAGATGTTGCGCAGCATGTGCCTGTAGGCGGGTCTCATTTAACCAGGCACCTTGTCCGAGGCGGGCATGGAACAGCTCCTGATGATTCGGATCGCACACCACGCCGATCACCGCTTCACCTTCGCACAGCACGGCCAGCGAGACACACCAGTTGTGCAAACCGTTAATAAAACAGGCAGTACCATCAATCGGATCGACCACCCAGGCGTAAGTGGCGCCCTGGGTATCGCCGCCGCTCTCTTCACCTAATACGGCATCGTCCGGAAAGCGTTCAGCAATTAATGTCTTAATCAGATCTTCAACGTTGCGGTCAGCCTCGCTGACGACGTCCTGGAGATCCCTCTTATGTTCCACCACCAGTTTTTGACGCTGTTGATACCAGGAGTAAGCCCGGCTGGCCGCCGCACGGGCGATTTCGCAGGCATAACGGTAGCGCGCGTCTGTTTCAGAATGCGAAGCGGATGACATCTTTCCCTCTTATGATTTTAAGACAGTTCGAACAATTGAAACGCCTGTTCAGGCGCTCTGGCTGTGTGTCTTGCTTAACCAAAGTTAAGAAAGACTTCATTAAGCCGCAGATGTGCAGCGAAGGCAAGAAGGGGAGAAGAGCGTCCGCACGCTTTTCTTGGCGTACGGACGGATGCGGGAGAAATTATGGGTTCGCTTTACCTATCAAACGCATATCGTTGCCGGTTGGGGCCTGATGTACGCGCAGACCAAAGGCGGGCAACACCGCGAAAACATGGTCAAAAATGTCGGACTGAATGTTTTCATACTCTTTCCACACTGTGGTGTTAGTGAATGCATAGATTTCAATCGGCAAACCCTCCTGGCCTGATGCTAACTGACGCACCATCAGCGTCATGCCTTGATGGATCTGCGGATGATCTTTTAGCCAGTTTTCCAGCCAGACGCGGAACGTGCCGACGTTTGTCAGGCGGCGACCATTAAGCGGTGAAGTCAGATCGCAGCCCAACTGGCTATTCCAGGCTGACAACTCTTGCGTTTTGCGTTCAAGATAAGGCGACAGCAAATGGGCGCTTTTGAGCGTTTGCATATCTTGCTCTTCAAGAAAACGGATGCTGGTGGTGTCGATATGAATGCTGCGCTTAATACGGCGTCCACCGGATTCAGACATACCGCGCCAGTTTTTGAATGAATCTGAAATCAGGGCATAGGTTGGAATGGTCACAATGGTGTTGTCCCAGTTCCGCACTTTCACCGTGGTCAGGCTGATATCAGTCACCGCACCGTCAGCGCCATATTTAGGCATTTCCAGCCAGTCATTCATTTTCAGCATGTTATTAGCAGATAACTGAATACCGGCGACCAGGCCCAGAATAGGATCTTTAAACACCAGCATCAGCACGGCGGTCATCGCACCTAAACCCGTGATAAGCACGCCCGGTGATTTACCTAGCAGAAGCGAAATCACCATGATGCTCATCAATATGGCTGCAATCAGCTTAAGGCTCTGAATAATACCGCGCACCGGCATCTGCTGTGCTAACACGCTCTCACTGCTTAACTGATGCAAAATATCCAGCAGAGAGAAGAACATCAGCAGCGCGAAAATCATCATCCACACCTGCGCCACGACGATCAGTACCGTGTAGATCTGCTCGGTGTTGTGCAAAAAAGTTCGGTTTGCAACTTAAACAGCACGCCTTGCATCAGCCAGACAAACCGGCTAAACAAGCGATTATGAATCATCGCTTTTGGCCACCGGTGACGGCTTTGTTCAGCATGACGACGCAGCTGGGGCAGCAGTGCGTGGTGCAGAATGAGGTGAGTCAGTACGGAAATCAGAATGATGGCCGCCAGCACAATCAACAGGGCGGCGGTATCTGTGTAATGTTGCAGGCCAGCTTCTTTAAGCCAGCGGATTACTTGCTGCTGCATAACTATTCCCTAAGGTGAGGCATAAAAGTTAAAGCTTAAAATTAGAGTTGTTGGGATTGCGCCAGGTTGATCAGACGTGGGTAAAACTGAAAAAACAGCGTTTCAAGGGCAGAATAGTGTTCATTAAAATCATTATAAGAGTCGCGCAGCGCCGCAAGGCGAGGACGACGGCTCGCCATGCCGTGTAATACAGTTTTCAGGCGCGCCGGCTGCGCATAATGTTCAAACCAGCGTTCGCGCCACATAACGCTGTTTAATGATTGAAATTCCACCGGCGTTCCGCGCAGCTGCGGCACAATTTCCTGCTCCGCAGCTGCGGAGAATTGCGCCAGCGTCAGGGTCGGATGAAAAGATGACCAGTGACGCGCCAGAAAATGATCCCAAATAACATCAAGCGTTATCGGCGCAACGCGATAAGTTTCAGGGCGGAACAGCTGGCGCGCTTCGCGCACTTCTGGCAGCGAATCGGTCATGACGTCCAGACGGCGATGCATCAGAATACCGTCCGCAATGGGCATTGACCAATGCTGGCGCGGATCCCCGCGTACGAAATCGGCCATGAGATTGCCAAGCAAAGAGCTGCCGGCTAACTGGGCCAAATGAAGGTGGGCTAAAAAGTTCATGGCACATTATAGGCTGAACTGCCTTTGTGCAGCCAGTTGTTCAGAATTGTTCGATTTTCCGCTAAACTGTGCCGCCTGTTTTTTTGCCTGAGAAAGAAGTCTTGCATGCGTGTCGCCGATTTTGCTTTTGAGTTACCTGAATCCCTCATCGCCCACTATCCGCAGGCGCAGCGCAGCGGGTGTCGCTTACTGTCGCTGGATGGCCCGAGCGGTGCGCTGACGCACGGCGTATTCACTGATGTGCTGGATAAGCTTAATCCAGGCGATCTGTTGGTCTTCAATAACACGCGCGTTATTCCGGCGCGGGTGTTTGGGCGCAAAGCAAGTGGCGGCAAAATTGAAATGCTGGTTGAGCGCATGCTCGACGACAAGCGCGTGTTAGCGCACGTACGGGCTTCCAAGGCCCCGAAACCGGGTGCAGAACTGCTGTTAGGGGATGACGAAAGTGTCAAAGCAACCATGGTGGCACGTCACGATGCGCTGTTTGAAATCGCCTTCGAAGATGACCGTGCGGTGCTGGATATTCTGAACAGCGTCGGCCATATGCCGCTGCCGCCGTATATCGATCGTCCTGACGAAGAGACGGACCGCGAACTTTATCAAACGGTCTACAGTGCGCGTCCCGGAGCGGTTGCTGCCCCCACCGCTGGCCTGCATTTTGACGAGCCTTTATTACAGGCGTTGAAAGAGAAGGGCGTTGAGATGGCCTTCGTTACGCTGCATGTCGGCGCGGGTACCTTCCAGCCGGTGCGCGTAGAAACCATCGAAGATCACCACATGCATGCTGAATATGCCGAAGTGCCGCAGGAGGTTGTTGATGCGGTACTGGCGTGTAAAGCACGCGGTAATAAAGTGGTGGCTGTTGGCACAACGTCGGTTCGCTCCCTGGAAAGCGCCGCGCAGGCCAGTAAAGATGCGCTGATTGCACCGTTTTTCGATGATACGCAAATTTTTATCTATCCGGGCTATTACTATCAGGTAATCGACGCGTTGATTACCAATTTTCACTTGCCTGAATCGACCCTGATTATGCTGGTTTCGGCCTTTGCCGGCTATCAGCACACCATGGCAGCCTATCACGCTGCTGTTGCTGAACAATATCGTTTCTTCAGTTATGGCGATGCGATGTTTATCAGCAAAAACCCACAGGCACCGCAGGAAAAGGTCGGTGCCTGATTTTTAACTCAATCATCAGACTGTTTCTCTGATGGAGGCCATGTGAAATTTGAACTTGATACCACAGACGGGCGCGCACGCCGTGGTCGTCTGATTTTTGATCGCGGTGTGGTAGAAACGCCAGCCTTTATGCCGGTTGGCACTTACGGCACCGTAAAAGGCATGACGCCGGAAGAAGTACAAGAGACCGGTGCGCAGATCATTCTGGGTAATACCTTCCATCTCTGGCTGCGTCCGGGTCAGGAGATCATGAAACTGCACGGCGATCTGCACGATTTTATGCAGTGGAAAGGGCCGATTCTGACTGATTCCGGCGGCTTCCAGGTTTTCAGCCTCGGCGATATCCGCAAAATCACCGAAGCGGGTGTGCATTTCCGTAACCCTATCAATGGCGACTCGATCTTTCTTGATCCAGAAAAATCGATGGAGATCCAATACGATCTCGGCTCCGACATCGTCATGATCTTCGACGAGTGTACGCCTTACCCTGCCGACTGGGATTACGCTAAACGTTCAATGGAGATGTCACTGCGCTGGGCGAAACGCAGCCGCGACCGTTTTGACAGCCTCGGTAATAAGAACGCGCTGTTCGGCATTATTCAGGGATCTGTTTACGAAGATTTACGTGATGTCTCGGTGAAAGGTCTGGTAGAGATTGGCTTTGATGGGTACGCTGTGGGCGGCCTGGCGGTGGGTGAACCAAAAGAGGACATGCACCGTATTCTTGAGCACGTTTGTCCGCAAATTCCGCATGATAAGCCGCGTTATTTGATGGGCGTCGGCAAGCCTGAAGATCTGGTGGAAGGCGTTCGTCGTGGTGTCGATATGTTCGATTGCGTCATGCCGACGCGCAACGCACGTAATGGCCATCTTTTTGTGACCGACGGCGTGGTAAAAATCCGTAACGCGAAGCATAAAGATGATACGTCGCCGCTGGATCCCGAGTGTGATTGCTACACCTGTCGCAATTACAGCCGTGCATACTTGCATCATCTGGATCGCTGTAACGAAATACTGGGCGCGCGTCTTAATACTATCCACAATCTGCGCTATTACCAGCGCCTGATGGCGGGTTTACGCCAGGCCATCGAAGAGGGTAAATTAGAGCGTTTTGTTAACGAGTTCTACCAAAGGACGGGCAAAGCAGTTCCGCCTTTAACGTCTGATAATTCATCAATGAGGGAAATTTAATGAGCTTTTTCATTTCTGACGCCGTGGCGCAGCAGGCGCACCGTCTCAGGGAAGTCCGTATTCTCTGGTGATCATGCTGGTGGTGTTTGGTTTGATCTTCTATTTCATGATCCTGCGTCCGCAGCAGAAACGTGCAAAAGAGCACAAGAAGCTGATGGATTCCATCTCTAAGGGTGATGAAGTGCTGACGAACGGTGGCCTGGTGGGTCGCGTAACCAAAGTTTCCGATACCGGTTACGTTGCTATCGAACTGAACGAAAATAATGAAGTTGTGATTAAGCGTGATTTCGTGGCTGCCGTTCTGCCGAAAGGTACTATGAAGGCGCTGTAATTTTTACTTCCCTAAGGGAACTGCCGTGTTAAATCGTTATCCTTTGTGGAAGTACATCATGCTGGTCGTCGTAATTATTGTCGGCCTGCTGTATGCGCTTCCCAACCTGTATGGTGAGGATCCGGCTGTTCAAATCACTGGCGCGCGCGGTGGCGCCGCCAGTGAGCAAACGTTGGATCAGATTCAGACCGCATTAAAACAAGATAATATTCAGAGCAAATCCGTTGCGCTGGAAAATGGCGCAATCACTGCGCGTTTTGCCAACACCGATGTGCAGTTACGCGCCCGTGAAACCATTATGAAGGCGCTGGGCGAGAACTATGTTGTTGCCTTAAACCTGGCACCTGCAACGCCGCGTTGGTTGTCTTTACTGGCTGCGGAGCCAATGAAGCTTGGCCTTGATTTGCGCGGTGGCGTGCACTTCCTGATGGAAGTGGATATGGATACCGCATTAGGCAAACTGCAAGAGCAGAACGCCGATAGCCTGCGCAGTGACCTGCGCGAGAAAAGCATCCCTTATACCAACGTCAATAAAATCGCTAATTACGGCGTGGAAATTCGTTTCCGCGACGCCGCAAGCCGTGATGCTGCTGTGAGCTGGTTAAGCTCTCGTCATCAGGATCTGGTGATTTCCAGCAGCGGCAACGATGCGCTGCGTGCGACCATGACTGACGCACGCCTCAGCGAAGCGCGTGAATATGCCGTTCAGCAGAACATCACTATCCTGCGTAATCGTGTGAATCAACTCGGCGTTGCTGAGCCGCTGGTGCAGCGTCAGGGTTCTGACCGTATCGTGGTAGAGCTACCGGGTATTCAGGATACGGCGCGCGCGAAAGAGATTCTGGGGGCAACCGCCACGCTGGAATTCCGTCTGGTTAATACCAGCGTTGATCCAACCGCAGCGGCGAGTGGCCGTGTGCCGGGCGATTCTGAAGTGAAGGATATGCGTGATGGCCAGCCGGTGGTGCTCTACAAGCGCGTGATTCTGACCGGTGACCATATCACCGATTCGACATCAAGCATGGATGAGTACAACCAGCCACAGGTGAACATTTCACTGGATGGCGCGGGCGGCAACATCATGTCGAACTTCACCAAAGACAACATCGGCAAGCCGATGGCGACGCTGTTTGTCGAATATAAAGACAGCGGTCGTAAAGATGCCAATGGTCGTTCGATTCTGGTGAAACAGGAAGAAGTGATCAACGTCGCTAATATCCAGTCTCGCCTGGGCAACAGCTTCCGCATTACCGGTATTAACAACCCGAACGAAGCCCGTCAGCTTTCACTGCTACTGCGTGCGGGTGCGTTGATTGCGCCGATTCAGATTGTAGAAGAGCGTACCATTGGCCCAACCATGGGACAGCAAAACATTACCCAGGGCCTGGAAGCCTGTCTGTGGGGCTTGCTGGCATCCATCCTGTTTATGGTGGTGTTCTACAAAAAGTTCGGTTTGATTGCGACCAGTGCGCTGTTAGTTAACCTGGTGCTGATTGTCGGTGTGATGTCACTGTTGCCAGGCGCAACGCTGACCATGCCAGGCATTGCCGGGATCGTGTTGACGCTGGCGGTCGCGGTTGATGCTAACGTACTGATAAACGAACGTATTAAAGAAGAACTGCGCAACGGACGTTCTGTTCAGCAGGCAATCCATGAAGGCTATAAAGGCGCTTTCTCCAGTATTGTCGATGCGAACGTTACTACCCTGATCAAAGTTATTATTCTTTACGCGGTCGGCACCGGGTCGATTAAGGGCTTTGCAATCACCACAGCAATCGGTATTGCGACGTCAATGTTCACTGCGATTATCGGTACCCGTGCCATTGTTAACCTGGTTTACGGTGGCAAACGCATCAACAAGCTGTCTATCTGAGGAGTGCGTTGTGGCACAGGACTATAATATTGAGCAGTTGAACCACGGGCGTAAAGTCGTCGACTTTATGCGCTGGGATAAACTGGCTTTTATCATTTCAGGTCTGCTGATTATCGCCGCGATTGCGATTGTTGGTGTGCGCGGTTTTAACTGGGGACTCGATTTCACTGGTGGTACGGTGATTGAGATCAACCTGGAAAAACCTGCCGATCTCGATACCTTGCGTGCTGATTTAGTGAAAGCGGGTTTTGATGAGCCGCTGGTGCAGAATTTCGGCAGCAGCCGTGACGTGATGGTTCGCATGGCACCCGTTTCCGGCCCGGCAGGTACCGAGTTAGGTAATAAAGTGGTGACGGTGATCAATCAGACCACCCAGCAAAACGCCACCGTGAAGCGTATCGAGTTTGTCGGTCCAAGCGTTGGTAGCGATTTGGCGCAGGCTGGCGCAATGGCGTTGCTATCAGCACTGATAGCGATTCTTATCTACATCGGTTTCCGCTTTGAGTGGCGTCTGGCGCTGGGTACCGTGCTGGCGCTGGCGCATGACGTCATCATCACCTGCGGCCTGTTGGCATTGTTCCGCATCGAAATCGACCTGACGATTGTCGCGTCGCTGATGTCAGTGATTGGTTATTCACTCAACGATAAGATCGTGGTTTCTGACCGTATTCGTGAGAACTTCCGCAAGATTCGCCGCGGTTCCTCTTACGACATCACAAATGTGTCGTTGACCCAAACGCTGAGCCGTACCTTGATCACTTCGCTGACCACGCTTGCGATGATCCTGATCCTGTTCATCTTTGGTGGTGCGCTGCTGAAAGGCTTCTCACTGACCATGTTAATTGGTGTCACCATCGGTACGATTTCGTCAATTTATGTCTCTTCAGCCCTGGCGCTGAAGCTGGGCATGAAGCGTGAACATATGCTGGTGCAAAAGGTAGAGAAAGAGGGCGCCGATCAGCCTTCGATTCTGCCTTAAAAGCCTGCGGGCTATTTGAAAAAGGGCTGCCACTGGCAGCCCTTTTTGTTGCGCTTACTGCGCGACAGGAACGGTCAGGGTGGCGTTTTCGCCCGTGACATCATGTACACGTACATAACCGAGTTGCTCAGGCGATACGCCGCTGAGGCGCAGCGGAACGCTAACTGCGCTTTGTGGCAATAACGCGGACGGCACCGCGATAGTCTGGCTAAGGCTATCGGCATTTAAAGGCTTACCGCTGGCGGGGTCCAGTTCCCCCACACCACCGTGGCGCGTAGAGCAGGGACGGGTTTATCGCCGGTCGCACGAATATTGAGATTTGCCCGTGAACCGCTGGCTTCACTCTCAACACGTGATAATGACAAGCGCAGCGTACCCAGCTGGGTTTGCAGTTCCACCGGCGTGTTCGCTTGCGGAACTAACCATGCGCCCTGTTGGGAATGGCTATTGAGTTGTCCCTGAATTTCCAGTGCGCTGGCCTGCGTCGTCAAATGCTGCATCTGCTGATTAAGCTGGTTCACTTCCTGATGCAGTTGATTCACTTTTGGCGAGGAAGGCGTACTGCTACAGCCGCTGAGAAATGCCAGAGACATCACCATCGGCGCCCAAACCGTCCTGATCATAATTTATCCTTGTCGGTTATTTTGGAATACGTAAAACCTGGCCTGGATAAATCTTATCAGGATGCGACAGCATTGGCTTGTTCGCTTCGAAAATCTTATTGTATTCATTAGGATTTCCATAAACCTGCTTAGAGATCGCGCTTAAGGTATCGCCTTTTTTCACGGTATAAAGTTCAGCTTCCGGCGCGCTATCGGTTACTGTTACGTTATCTTCCACTTTGGTAATGCCTGCAACATTACCTGCCGCGACCATAATTTTTTCTTTCAGCTCCTGAGAGACACCATCGCCACTGACGGTAACGGTATCGCCATTGACCTGCACGTTAACTTTATCACTCTCCGGTAAGCCTAATTTATTGATGTGCTCCTGCAATTTCTTGCTCTGGTCGTCGCTGCCACCGCTGACTGCATCCCACAACTTTTCTCCCGCTTCTTTCACAAAATTAAACAAACCCATAGAACCTCCAAAGTGTTATTGGTTGTGTGCCGCTTTGCGACTCTATAAGCGTAGTGGTTTTTTATCCTCTCCACTTGGGGCTTTGTCTGGTTCTCGCTGGGTTAACGGAAAGGCACGCTAATACATTTTGTTGACTCGCAGTTCGCGCTACACTATGTGGCCAATTTATCTCGCGTCAGGAAACGTCATGCATTGCCCATTCTGCTCCGCTGTGGACACCAAAGTGATTGATTCTCGTCTGGTTAGTGAAGGATCGTCGGTGCGTCGTCGTCGTCAGTGTCTGGTATGCCATGAACGTTTTACCACTTTTGAGGTGGCTGAACTGGTGATGCCGCGTGTGGTAAAAAGCAACGACGTGCGTGAGCCTTTTAATGAAGACAAACTCAGCAGCGGCATGATGAAGGCCCTGGAAAAACGCCCGGTGAGTGCCGATGCGGTGGAGAGCGCCGTTAATCATATTAAAACGCAGCTGCGTGCCACCGGAGAGCGTGAAATTCCCAGCAAACTGATTGGTAATCTGGTGATGGACGAGCTTAAAAAACTCGATAAAGTCGCTTACATACGCTTTGCTTCGGTGTATCGCAGCTTCGAAGATATTCGTGACTTTGGCGAAGAGATTGCCCGCTTACAGGACTGACGTATGGACGAACGTTATATGGCGCGCGCGCTGGAACTGGCGCGGCGCGGTCGTTTTACCACTACCCCAAACCCAAACGTGGGGTGCGTGATCGTACGTGACGGCGACATTGTCGGTGAAGGCTGGCATCAACGCGCCGGAGAGCCACACGCCGAAATCCATGCGCTGCGCATGGCCGGAGACAAAGCGCGCGGCGCAACGGCTTACGTCACTTTAGAACCCTGCAGTCATCA
Organism: Candidatus Pantoea haifensis; assembly: GCA_018842655.1. Taxonomy (GTDB): domain Bacteria; phylum Pseudomonadota; class Gammaproteobacteria; order Enterobacterales; family Enterobacteriaceae; genus Pantoea; species Pantoea haifensis. The sequence continues at coordinate 139,892 of JAGTWN010000004.1, forward strand.
CGGACGCACACCTCCCTGCTGTGATGCGTTAATCGCCGCAGGCATCACGCGCGTCGTCGCCGCCATGCAGGATCCAAATCCCCAGGTCGCTGGCCGCGGTTTGCATCGTCTGCATCAGGCGGGCATTGATGTCAGTCACGGCTTAATGATGTCAGAAGCCGAAGCCCTTAACCGCGGATTCCTGAAGCGCATGCGTACCGGTTTTCCCTGGGTACAACTTAAGCTGGGCGCTTCCCTTGATGGGCGCACCGCCATGGCCAGCGGGGAAAGCCAGTGGATCACCTCTGCTGGTGCACGCCGCGATGTGCAAAGACTGCGTGCGCAAAGCTCGGCTATTCTCAGCAGCAGCGCCACGGTGTTAGCTGATGACCCTTCGCTTACGGTGCGCTGGTCAGAGCTTAACGCAGAGACGCAATCTTTACTGGATCAAGCCACGCTACGCCAGCCAGTGCGGGTCATTGTCGACAGTCAAAATCGCATCACGCCGCAGCATCGTCTTATTACACAACCGGGCGAAACCTGGCTGATGCGACAAACACCGGATCAACAGGCGTGGCCGGATAAGGTTACGCAAATTGCGGTGCCACTGCGTGAGCAGCAGCTTGATCTGGTCGCGATGATGATGCTGTTGGGTCAGCGCCAAATTAACAGCGTCTGGGTAGAGGCGGGCGCAGCCTTAGCAGGCGCACTGCTGCAAACCGGTTTGGTCGATGAATTAATAGTGTATGTTGCGCCAAAACTGTTAGGTGACAGCGGGCGCGGCTTGTGCCATCTGCCTGGTTTACAGCAACTGGCTGATGCGCCAGCGTTTTCATTTAGCGATGTCCGGCAGGTTGGACATGATTTGCGCCTGACCCTGACGCCGCAATAATCAAGGCGGAAAAGCGAGAGCACGCCGCCGAAGAGTATGATAGAATCCGCCCCCTGCGCGGGGCCAATCAAACCCCTGAAAGGATAAGTATGAAAGTTATCGAAGCTGCTGTTGCTACGCCAGAGGCCAGTGTTGCCATCGTTATCGCGCGTTTTAACAACTTCATTAATGACAGCCTGCTGGATGGCGCGGTCGATGCCCTGAAGCGTATCGGCCAGGTTAAAGATGACAACATCACCGTTGTTTGGGTTCCGGGTGCTTATGAACTGCCACTGGCAGCGCGTGCACTGGCTCAAACCGCTAAATATGATGCTGTGATCGCGCTGGGCACCGTCATTCGCGGCGGTACTGCACATTTTGAATATGTTGCGGGTGAAGCCAGCTCCGGTATTGCCAGCGTAGCCATGAACAGCGACATTCCGGTTGCATTTGGCGTGCTGACCACCGAAAACATCGAGCAGGCCATTGAGCGTGCTGGTACCAAAGCCGGTAATAAAGGTGCCGAAGCGGCCCTGACCGCGCTCGAAATGATTAACGTATTGAAAGCCATCAAAGCCTGATTTTTGTAAGGGGAATTTTGTGAAACCTGCTGCTCGTCGTCGCGCCCGTGAGTGCGCTGTCCAGGCGCTTTACTCCTGGCAGTTGTCTAACAACGACATTGCCGATGTGGAATACCAGTTTCTGGCGGAACAAGACGTCAAAGACGTCGACATTACCTATTTCCGCGAACTACTGTCCGGTGTGGCGACCAACAGCGCGTATCTGGATGGTCTGATGAAACCTTACCTGTCGCGCCAGCTTGAAGAGCTGGGCCAGGTAGAAAAAGCTATCCTGCGTATATCGCTGTATGAACTGAGCAAGCGCGATGATGTGCCTTATAAAGTGGCCATCAACGAAGGGATTGAGCTGGCAAAAGTGTTCGGCGCTGAAGACAGCCATAAATTCGTCAACGGCGTGCTGGATAAAGCCGCTCCACAGATTCGACCCAATCGTAAATAATTAAAAAAGGCCGGCTTGCCGGCCTTTTTTCATGAATGGTTAAGCGGAACGCAACTATGTCTTGTGGTGAATTTGAACTCATCGCACGCTATTTCAATCGCAGAACGCGCAGCCGTCGTGATGTCGAAACCGGCATTGGTGATGATTGTGCGCTTATGAGCGTGCCAGAAAAACAGATGCTGGCAATCAGCACCGATACGCTGGTGGCGGGTGTCCACTTCCTGCGTGATATCCATCCTGCCGATTTAGGCTACAAAGCTCTGGCGGTTAATCTGAGCGATCTCGCTGCGATGGGCGCCGATCCAGCCTGGCTGACGCTGGCGATGACGTTGCCAGAGGTTGATGAGTCCTGGCTGGCGGCCTTCAGTGAAAGCCTGTTCGAGCTGCTGGAATATTATGATATGCAGCTTATTGGCGGCGATACCACACGCGGACCGCTTAGCCTGACCCTGGGTATTCACGGTTTAGTGCCGCAGGGACGTGCGCTGAAACGGTCTGGCGCTAAACCCGGTGACTGGATTTATGTCACCGGCACGTTAGGTGACAGCGCGGCAGGGCTGGCGTTATTGCAGCACCACAAACGCATCAACGATCCCGCCGTCCATGAAGCACTGATCAAGCGCCATTTGCGTCCAATGCCGCGAATTCTGCAGGGCCAGGCGTTACGGCCTTTGGCATCATCGGCAATTGATCTTTCTGATGGTTTAATCTCTGATCTCGGCCATATCCTGAAAGCCAGCGGATGTGGTGCACGCATTAATCTGGATGCCTTGCCGCTGTCGTCAGCACTGCGCGATCACTTCGAACCCGAGCAGGTGCTGCGCTGGGCGCTGAGTGGCGGTGAAGATTACGAACTGTGCTTTACTGTGCCGGAAGTACACCGTGGGGCGCTGGATGTGGCACTTGGGCATCTCGGCGTGACCTATACCTGTATCGGCCAGATGGTAGCGGAATCTGAAGGTTTGACATTACTGACGGATGGCAAGCCTGTGGTTTTTAGTCACAAAGGATTTGACCATTTTGACGCTCGATAAAGATTTGGCAAAAAGCCGCTTACGCATGAGCAATCCCTGGCATCTGCTGGCGACCGGCTTTGGCAGCGGATTGAGTCCTTATGTGCCGGGCACCATGGGTTCGCTGGCGGCGATTCCCTTCTGGTGGCTAATGACCTGGTTACCCCAGGACCTTTATTCACTGGTGGTGTTGCTGGGCATTAGCGTAGGCGTTTATCTCTGTCACCGTACGGCGAAAGATATGGGGGTCCACGATCACGGCAGTATTGTCTGGGATGAGTTCATTGGTATGTGGATCACGCTGATGGCGATTCCGGTGAATAGCTGGCAGTGGGTGCTTGCAGGTTTCGTGCTGTTTCGTATCCTTGATATGTGGAAGCCGTGGCCAATCCGCTGGTTTGATCGCAACGTGCACGGTGGCATGGGGATCATGGTAGATGACATTATTGCCGGGATCCTCGCCGCGGCGATGTTATATGGGGCAGGACATTACTGGGCTTAATTTTTTCCTCTCCCACAACCGGGAGAGGAGATAACGGCAAGCCTGTTCAGTTATTCAAATCCCACCACCGGATGCGGTTGATAGACACTTTCCAGCTCGGCAATATCGTTTGAATCCAGCTCAACCTCCACCGCCTTCAGTAAATCGTCCAGCTGCTGCGCACGTGAAGCGCCAATGATCGGTGCGGTTACTGCCGGTTTGTGCAGTAGCCACGCCAGCGCGATCTGTGCACGGCTCACGCCTTTATCGGCGGCGAGGGTTTCAACTCGCTGCGCAATCGCGGCATCATTTTCTTCGGTGGATGAATACAGCTTTTTTGTCACCTCATCAGAGACTGAACGCGCTGTCGTTTCCCCCATGGGCGGGTCAGTTTGCCTCGCGCCAGCGGACTCCAGGGTAAAACGGCAACGTTTTCAGCCAGACAGAGCGGGTGCATTTCGTTTTCTTCTTCGCGCTGAATCAAATTGTATTGATCCTGCATGCTGACGAAACGCGACCAGTTTTGGCGATCCTGCATCTCCAGCGCCTGGGCAAACTGGCTGGCGTGCATGGAGGATGCGCCGATATAACGCGCCTTACCCGATTTCACCACGTCATGCAGCGCCTCAAGCGTCTCTTCAAGCGGCGTGTCGTAATCCCAGCGGTGAATTTGCAGTAAATCTACATACTCCATGCCGAGTCGCTGCAGGCTGTCATCGATCGATTGCAGGATATTTTTACGCGACAGGCCCTGGGAAAGATTACTCATCGGAAAATAGACTTTGGTCGCGACCACAATCTCTTCGCGGCGGGCAAAATCTTTGAGTGCACGACCCACAATCTCTTCGCTGCTGCCATCGGAGTAGCTGTTTGCAGTATCAAAGAAGTTAATCCCGGCGTCCAGAGCCTGGCGAATTAACGGACGGCTGCTCTCTTCAGGTAATGTCCAGGCATGATTGCCCCGTTCTGGTTCGCCAAAGGTCATACAACCCAGGCAAAGACGCGAAATATGCAGATCGGTAGTACCGAGTTGGATCGTTTTCATGATGGCTCCTGCGCAAATTCAGGGGGAATTCGGGAAAGCATTAATCATAGCAGTCGTGTCGCTCCCCGACTGAAGAGCGACACGTAAGGAGATTATTGGGCGAGCCAGGCCGCAATGTGCTGCTGGATACCTTCTGCATCCAGTTGATAGTCGTGACGGATTTCTTCCTGCGTTCCCTGAGGAATAAATTCATCAGGCAGGCCGAGGTTCAGAACCGGCACGCGCAGACGCTTAGCCATAATAAATTCATTCACACCGCTGCCCGCGCCACCCTTGATCGCGCCTTCTTCCAGCGTGATTAACGCATCATGGCTACCCGCCAGCTCAGTGATCAGATGTTCATCAAGCGGTTTCACGAAACGCATATCTACCAGTGTGGCGTTAAGCGTTTCAGCCGCAGCAGCAGCTTCAGGCAACAGCGTACCGAAGTTAAGGATCGCGAGCTTTTCACCCTCACGTTTCACTATGCCTTTACCAAGTGGCAAACTCTTCAGCGGTTCCAGCGCCGTGCCGATGCCCGTACCGCGCGGATAACGTACCGCGCTTGGGCCATCCTGATAGTGATAGCCGGTATAAAGCATCTGCCGACACTCATTTTCGTTGCTTGGCGTCATGATGACCATGTCAGGTACGCAGCGCAGATAAGCCAGATCGAAAGCGCCCTGATGCGTTTGACCATCCGCACCCACGATACCGCCGCGATCGATGGCAAACAGCACCGGCAGTTTCTGGATAGCGACGTCATGGATAACCTGATCGTAAGCGCGCTGCAGGAAAGTCGAATAAATCGCCACAATCGGTTTATAACCGCCAATTGCCATGCCCGCTGCAAACGTAACGGCGTGCTGCTCGGCTATCGCGACGTCAAAATACTGCTTCGGATAGTCGCGTGAGAAGCCGACCATACCCGAACCTTCGCGCATCGCAGGCGTGATCGCCATCAGTTTGGGATCATCAGCCGCCATTTCACACAGCCAGTTGCCGAATATTTTGGAGTAGCTCGGCAATCCTTCGGCACTCTTAGGCAGCGCACCGCTGGCGGGATCGAATTTAGGTACTGCGTGCCAGGTAATCGGATCTTCTTCGGCAGGGGCGTAACCTTTGCCTTTTTTGGTCATGATGTGCAGAAACTGCGGCCCTTTCAGGCTGCGCATATTGGACAAGGTATTAACCAGCGTCAGCACATCGTGACCATCAACGGGGCCAATATAGTTAAAGCCCAGCTCTTCAAACAGTGTGCCCGGCACGACCATGCCTTTCAAATGCTCTTCGGTGCGTCTCACCAGCTCTTTGATGGGGGAAGGCCGGTCAGCACTCGCTTGCCGCCTTCACGCAGGCGTGAATAGGTTTTTCCCGACAAAATCTGCGCCAGGCGATTATTCAGTGCACCCACGTTCTCAGAGATCGACATCTCGTTATCGTTGAGGATCACCAGCATGTCTGGTTTGATATCCCCGGCATGGTTCATGGCTTCGAACGCCATCCCAGCGGTGATCGCGCCATCGCCGATGATGCAGGCGGTGCGGCGGCCCAGACCTTCGCGCTCTGCCGCCGCAGCCATACCGAGTCCGGCACTGATTGAAGTAGAAGAGTGGCCCACACTCAGTACGTCATATTCACTTTCGCCGCGCCAGGGAAAGGATGAACGCCATTTTTCTGGCGAATGGTGCCGATGCGATCGCGACGTCCGGTCAAAATTTTGTGCGGGTAGGCCTGGTGGCCCACGTCCCACACCAGATGATCAAACGGCGTGTTATAGACATAATGCAGCGCAACGGTCAGTTCAACGACGCCCAAACCCGAAGCGAAGTGACCGCTTGAGCGGCTCACGCTGTCTAACAGATACTGACGCAGCTCATCACACAGCGCCGGCAATTTCTCTTTCGGCAGAGAGCGCAGCTCCTGAACCGTGTTCGCCAGCGCCAGTGTCGGGTATTTAGCAATATCAAAACTCATCAGAGACTCATTATGGAAGTTATTTGTCGCGTTCAATTATGAAGCTCGCCAGTGCCTGTAATGCTGTGGTGTCATAAGATTGTGCGGCGAGAATTTCCAGCGCATCGAGCGCCTCTTGATACAAATCCTGTGCTTTTACGCGGGCATTATTTAGCCCCATCAGGGAAGGATAGGTGCTTTTTCCCAAATCCTGATCGGCACCTTGACGTTTACCGATAACAGCTGTGTCACCGATCACATCGAGAATGTCATCCTGCACCTGAAATGCCAAACCGATGGCGTTTGCATAGCGATCCAACACGGGCAGTAATGCTCGGCCTTTTTCTCCAGCAGCTAACGCGCCCATACGCACCGCAGCGCGAATTAACGCGCCGGTTTTATGACGATGGATTTGTTCCAGCTGGGCTAAATCAACCGATTTTCCTTCTGCCGCCAGGTCAAGCGCCTGACCACCGCACATGCCGGCTACGCCGCTGGCCTGAGCCAGTTCAGAAATCATCGCGAGGCGATATTCCGCATGGATACCGGTCATAGGCTGATCGGCCAGAATGGAAAACGCCAGCGTTTGTAACGCATCGCCTGCCAGAATAGCAGTATCTTCACCATATTTAATGTGGCAAGTTGGTTGTCCGCGACGTAACGCGTCGTCATCCATTGCAGGAAGATCGTCGTGAATCAGAGAATACGCGTGAATACATTCAACTGCCGCTGCGGGCACATCCAGACTGCCCGGTTCGGCATTCAGCATCTCGCCGGTGGCGTAGACCAAAAAGGGCGCAGGCGTTTACCGCCCAATAATGCCCCATATTGCATGGCATTCACCAGAGGAGAACTCTGAAAAGGAAGTGGATCTAAGAAGCGTGTCAGCGCAGCATTCACCCGTTGATGATAGGCGCTGAGCAGGTTAGCAAAATCCATTAGCTGTTTTCCGGCGTGAAAGAGGTAAGATCGGCGTCTTTATCGTCGCTCAGCAAAATGCGTACGCGCTGTTCTGCCTGCTGCAATGTTTGCTGTCCGGTACGTGCCAGTTGCACGCCGCGCTCAAACTCATTCAGCGCCTCTTCCAACGGCAGCTCGCCACTTTCCAGACGGCTGACGATTTGTTCCAGCTGCTGCAATGACGTCTCAAAGCTGGCTGGCTGTTCGGCTTTTTTCGGCATAATTTAGTGTCGACTCGCGGTTAAGAATCATCTCGCAATCGGTCATGGTAGCTGAGACGAAATGATTAGCAAAATAATCAATGTGACTGCGGTAGCAGAAGCAGTCATCGGACAAAGGTGATATACTCTCGCGCCTCGGATGCGGTTGCGCCTCGTAGCCTGCAATTTTGTGATTTTACCAGCTAAGTGCCGCCTCTTTTAGCACTTATTTGCCCAACGAAGCTGTGTCGCCATGAAGTTTATCATCAAGTTATTTCCTGAAATCACCATCAAGAGTCAGTCGGTGCGTTTGCGCTTTATTAAGATTCTTGCCAGCAATATTCGCAATGTTCTGAAAACGATCAGTGAAGACATTGCGGTAGTGCGCCACTGGGATCACATTGAAGTGCGCTCAAAAGATGAGTCGCTGCGGGCAATGATTGCCGATGAGTTAACACGCATCCCGGGTATTCATCACGTATTAGCGGTAGAAGAGCGTGAATATACGGATATTCATAACATTTTCGAACAGACGCTGGCGCAGTATCGCGCGAGTCTGGAAAACAAAACATTTTGCGTTCGCGTTAAGCGCCGTGGCAAACACAGCTTTAGCTCGCAAGATGTGGAACGCTATGTTGGCGGTGGCCTGAATCAGCATATTGAGAGCGCAAAAGTGCAACTCAATAAGCCAGAGGTGACGGTTAATCTGGAAGTGGAAGAGAACCGTTTAACTCTGGTGACCGCGCGCTACGAAGGTCTCGGCGGTTACCCGGTCGGTACGCAGGAAGATGTGCTGTCGCTGATTTCGGGCGGCTTCGATTCAGGTGTTTCCAGCTACATGTTGATGCGTCGCGGCAGTCGCGTGCATTATTGCTTCTTTAATCTTGGCGGTGCGGCGCATGAAATTGGCGTTCGCCAGGTCGCTTATTATCTGTGGAATCGCTTTGGACGCTCACACCGCGTGCGTTTCGTCGCCATCAACTTTGAACCTGTGGTTGGCGAAATTCTCGATAAAGTAGACGACGGCCAAATGGGTGTGGTGCTGAAGCGCATGATGGTGCGTGCTGCCTCGATGGTCGCTGAACGTTACGGCGTACAGGCGCTGGTGACGGGCGAGGCACTGGGACAAGTATCCAGCCAGACGCTGACGAATCTGCGTTTAATCGACAATGCTTCCGATACGCTGATTCTGCGCCCGCTGATTTCACATGATAAAGAGCACATCATCAAAATTGCTCGTGAAATCGGCACGGAAGATTTTGCCCGCACCATGCCAGAATATTGCGGTGTGATTTCTAAAAGCCCAACGGTCAAAGCGGTGAAGGGAAAAATCGAAGCGGAAGAGCTGAACGTTGATTTTGATATCCTGCGTCGGGTAGTAGAAGAAGCAACTAACGTTGATATTCGCGACATTGCCGAGCAGGCGGAAGAAGACGTTGTGGAAGTGGAAACCGTTGCGTTATTAGGTGCCAATGACATCGTGCTGGATATTCGCGCGCTCGACGAGCAAGAAGATAAGCCGTTGCAGCTTAGCGCAACGGAAGTGAAGTCGATGCCGTTTTATAAGCTCAGCACGCAATTTGGCGATCTTGATCAGAACAAAACCTGGCTGTTGTATTGCGATCGCGGCGTAATGAGCCGTTTGCAGGCGCTTTACCTGCATGAGCAAGGGTTCAAAAACGTGAAGGTTTATCGACCTTAAGTGAAAAAGGCGGCAACGATGCCGCCTTTTTTATTACTCAAATTCCTGGTAATTATAAATACCCGCCGCCAGCACCAGCTGTGCAGCGACCTCACGCGCTTTCTCTTTTCCTGCCAGTAAATCAATTAGCTTCAGGGCGAAATCCATTGCTGTGCCTGGCCCCTGGCTGGTGAGTAAATTGACGCGCGGATCCCAGACTACACGACGCTCCATCCATTTTTCTTCCGGAATCGTGGATTTCAGACCGGGGAAACCGGTCATATTGCCGACCGGAAAGAGATCGTGTGGAATCAAAACAGTGCCTGCCGCTGCGCAAATAGCGGCAACAATGCGTTCAGAAAGGTGGAACTGGCGCACCGTTTCGACTAACAGTGGGCTGTCGCGAAAGGTTTCGGCACCTTTCAAACCGCCGGGCAGTACGATAGCAGCATAATCGTTATCCGCCACTTCGACCAAAGGCGCATCGGCCAGCAGGCGCACGCCGCGCGAGCAGACAATCTCGCAGGCACCGTCGCTCTCAACGCTGGCGGTGACAACCTTCAGCCCAGCGCGTACCAGCAGATCGATTGTGGTGACCGCCTCGGTCTCTTCACTGCCATGTGCCAGGCAAACCAGTACCGATGCGTTCGCGGTCATAATGTAACTCCTTGCGTTTAATTAAATCATACAGACGGGTATTTTCAGGCAGAACCCGGCCATGCGCACGCGCACGACGCAGCAGGAAGCCGGTAATGTAATCAATCTCTGTCAGTCGCTGGGCGCGTACATCCTGCAACATCGAAGAGGTATTAGCGGCTGTGCTTTCAATAACATCAAAAACAATCTCTTTCAGGCTGTCGTTGGCAATACTCTGGCCCTCACGCTCCATTACCCAACTTACTTCTTCACATAACGTGGCGATCTGCGCTGCATGGGCGCGTAATGCGCCGTTTTGGCAATCATATTCAACCGTGAGTGGATTGATGATGCAGTTCACAGCCAGTTTACGCCAGCAGGCCGCACGGATGTTATCGTGCCAGGCAACATCCGGCAGCGCCTGATGAAGAATATCGGCGATGTCACTGTAGGCAGCACTTTTGCGGTTTCCCGGTCCAATATGCGTAATACCGTTCGCGACATGTTTAATTACGGTGCCATCGCGCATTGCGGCATGGGTTGTGATACCGCGCAGCAAGGGTTGGGTTAAACCTTTTAACTCTTCAAGCGTGCCCATGCCGTTATGCAACAGTAAAACAGGGCAATCATCCGGTAACACGCTTTCGAGATTTTTTACGGCCGGTGAAACCTGCGTCGCTTTCAGGGTAACCAGCAGGAGCTGACTTTCTGCTAAAAACAGCGGGTCGTTAGCGATAAACGTTTTGTTTGTCACGTTACCTGATGGATCAATCACATTCGCGGAACAGTATGGCTGCGGCACGCGCAACCATCCCTGAACATCGTGCCCCTGGCGAGCAAGCGCAGTAAGCCAGACCTGGCCCAACGCACCGCAACCTAACACGGTAATTTTCATACAGCCTCCCGCTGGCGGGCTTATCGTTTTTAATCTTTACTGACTTGCAGTAAGTATAGCTTTCTGCGCCAGGTGATTTTATTTAGCGTCTTAAGACGCGTATTATGCATGTCACTTTAGCGTCAGGAGAAGAAGAGATGCCATCTTTCGATATCGTTTCTGAAGTCGATATGCAGGAAGTTCGTAACGCGGTAGAAAATGCCAACCGTGAATTATCTACCCGCTTCGATTTCCGCAACGTGAGCGCCAGTTTTGAGCTCAACGAAAAGAATGAAACCATCAAAGTGATCAGTGAATCTGATTTTCAGGTTAAACAACTGGTCGATATTTTGCGCGAGAAAATGCTCAAGCGCGGTATTGAAGGCGCTGCGTTAGATGTTCCCGAGGAGATTGAACACAGCGGTAAAAGCTGGAGTCTGGATGCCAAAATGAAAAAGGGCATTGAGACCGATGTAGCGAAGAAACTGGTAAAGCTGATTAAAGACAGCAAGCTGAAAGTGCAGACTCAGATTCAGGGAGAATCACTGCGCGTAACGGGCAAATCGCGTGATGACTTACAAAGCGCGATGGCGCTGGTACGCGGCGGCAATCTGGGTCAGCCGTTCCAGTTCAAAAACTTCCGCGACTGATATCAGCGGTATTGCCCGTTTGCCCGCAGACAAACGGGCAATATTGTCACCAAAATATCGCCATTAACAACAAACCCGGCAAAAGCCGGGTTTGTTGTTAATTGGTGGCAAGTAAAGCTTCTAACTCAAGTCGGCTGGTTACCTTGCTGTCAATTTTAATATAAGCACTCTTTTCTTCTGGCACGATAAAGACGGCGGAAACCCCAGGCTGTGCTTTTAGACGATTTTCAAGATTCGGGGCAGCCAATACCGCGTCACTCAATACAATGCGCAGGCTGCTGACATAAGGGGGCTCCTGCATTGTCATGCTGACAAACAGCCAGACTGCGGCAACCAGGGCTCCCACTAAAAAAACCGTTTGCGCATCAAAGTTGCCGAACACCCAACCGCCCATGCTGCCACCAATCGCAACGCCGAGAAACTGGCTGGTGGAGTACAATCCCATCGCGGTGCCTTTATAGCCAGCCGGTGATTCTTTACTCACCAGCGACGGTAAAATCGCCTCCATCAGGTTAAAGGCGAAAAAGAACAACTGCACGCCGATAACCAGCGTCCAGAAATGGCCTTCTGCCCCCACAGCACAATCTCAGCGATAACAATCATACCGACGCAGCCAACAAACACCCGTTTCATACGGCGCTTTACTTCTGCATAGATGATAAAAGGAATAACACCAGCAAAAGCGATCAACATGGTAGTGAGATAAACTTTCCAGTGCTCGGCGGCCGGGAAACCTGCTTGCTCAAACTGGCCGGGAAGCGCCACAAAACTCGACATCAATAAAACGTGCAGACAAAAAATACCGACGTTGAGTTTAAGTAAGCGGGAGTTTGCCAGGACTTTACTGAAGCTGCCTTTCACCATGCCCGATTCACGGTTGAGCACGTGATGCGAGGCGGAAGGAACAATCAGCAACGTAATCACGATACCCAGCGAAGCAAGGATCGCAATCATCCAGAACAGCGCATGCAACCCTAAAGCGTGTGTAACAATCGGCCCAAGCACCATAGCAATCGCAAAGGTGATACCGAAGCTAATGCCAATAAAGGCCATCGCTTTAGTGCGATTTTGTTCACGTGTCAAATCGGAAAGCAGAGCCATAACAGCCGCAGCGATTGCGCCAGAACCTTGTAAGGCACGACCCAGAATAATGCCCCAAATGGAATCGCTGTTTGCAGCAATAATACTGCCCAAAACAAACAGCAGCAGACCACCAACGATGAGTGGCTTTCGTCCTATACGATCGGAAAGCAAACCAAAGGGGATTTGGAAGAGAGCCTGGGCTAAGCCGTAAATACCAATAGCCAGACCGATTAAAGTTTCACTTGCACCCTGTAAAGCCATGCCGTACGTAGTCAGTACAGGCAGAACCATAAACATTCCCAACATGCGCAGGGAAAAAACTGTACCAAGGCCCCATGTGGCGCGCAGCTCCACTGAAGTCATTTTATTATCGTTCATTCCAACCTCTGTTAATGTGCTGCATTTATTCTAAGGAGCGGGGCAGGGCGGGTAAAACAATAGTTTTTAAGTAAGGGTAACAAAAAGAAAGGGCGCGAAAATCGCGCCCTTGTCATGCATTGCGGTGCTGATTACCACACGTAAGTCAGCAGGTCTTTTGATGCCGGGGTCATAAAATCCACTGACATCATTACGCTCAGTGCCGTGATGGCGACGATTGAAAAGACGAACAGTTTACGCGCCCAAACGCGATCGTTTGAGGTTTTGTAACCTGATAACGCCATTCCGAGCCACCACACGCTCACTGCCGCAGCCACCACCAGATATTTGTAGCCAGCGTAGCCGCCCAGCGTCAGCATTAACGTAGCGATCATGAACGCCAGAATATAGAGCGTAATATGATTTTTCGCCACAGAAATGCCTTTAACAACCGGCAGAACCGGAATGTTTGCTGCCTGGTAATCTTTGAAGCGGAAGATCGCAATCGCGTACGAATGCGGCATCTGCCACAGGCTAAAGATCGCCAGAAGAATCAGTGCGCCAGCATCAAATTCGTTGGTTACTGCGCAGTAGCCAATGACTGGCGGCGCTGCGCCAGAAAGGCTACCAATCAGCGTACCGTAGACCGAATTACGCTTCATGTAGAGGCTGTAAATGCCGACATATACCACGAAGCCCATGACCGCCAGCCACATGGCCAGCGGGTTAGCACCGAAATAGAGCAACGCAAAGCCAGCAATACCCAGTGCAGTGGCATAAATCAGGCTTACTTTCGCGGAAATGAGGCCTTTTACCAGCACTCGATTCCTGGTTCTCTCCATCTTGATGTCGATGTCGCGGTCAATCACGTTGTTAAAAACACAACCTGATGCAACCACTAATGACACGCCAACCAGTGAGGTGAGAAACAGGGCGTAATCAATGCTGCCTTTGGAAGCCAGCAGAAATCCGCCAATGACAGAAATTAAATTCCCGAAAATAATTCCTGGTTTTGTTACTTGCAGGTATTGCTTAATCATTACGAGCGACTCTTTAGTGGGCCATCATGTTGTAGTTGAGGTTCCACATAATCCACAGCGAGCCTACAACGACAATCAGGATAATGATCGCCGAGAACACAATGGCCACCATGTTCCAGCCACCCTCAGATTTGCTGTCTAAGTGCAGGAAGTAGACCAGGTGAACCAGCACCTGAACCACTGCACACACCAGAACAACACCGAGAATGGTACCGTGAGATGCACTGCCATCCATCACCATCCAGAACGGAATACCGGTCAGGATGATAGAAAGGATGAAACCGATCATGTAGGACTTCACGCTACCGTGTGATGCGCCATGTTCGTTAACAGCAGAATGACTCATTACATGGCCCCCATCAGGTAAACAACGGTAAATACGCAGATCCAAACCACATCCAGGAAGTGCCAAAACAGGCTCAGACACATAATACGCGTGCGGTTAGTGGCGCTCAGGCCACGTTTGGCGATCTGGAACATCAGTACCAGCATCCAAACCAGACCCGACGTTACGTGTAGACCGTGGGTACCGACCAGCGTAAAGAAGCCAGACAGGAAGCCGCTGCGATCGGGGCCAAAGCCTTCAGCAATCAGATGATGGAATTCATAGATTTCCATACCGATAAAGCCCAGACCAAACAGGAAGGTCAACGCCAGCCAACCGATAACGGCGCCTTTGTTTTCCTTGTTCATTGAGATAACAGCCATGCCGTACGTGATGGAGCTCAACAGCAGCAGGGCGGTTTCTACCAGAACAAACGGCAGTTCAAAGATATCTTTACCTGCCGGGCCACCGGCAGTGTTGTTGACCATAACTGCATAGGTCGCAAACAGGGTTGCGAAGATAATGCAGTCACTCATCAGGTAGATCCAGAAACCAAAGACTTTATTGGCTCCTGCATCGTGATGCCCATGCTCCGCATGGGCGTCGTGGTGATGTTTAATCAGAGTTTCAGTTGACATTATTTCAGACCTGCTTTGCTGATATCGTCAAAGTGCTGTTTCTCAATCTTCTCAACTTCGGCAACCTGAACGTAGTAATCCACGTCTTCGTCGAAGCTCTTCACGATCCAGGTAACGATCATGCCGAGGAAGGAGAGACCAACCAGCCACCAAATGTGCCAGATCAGCGCGAAACCAAATACGGTACCGAAGGCAGCGATGATCAGAGCTGCACCGCTGTTTTTCGGCATATGAATTTCTTCATATTTCGCCGGTTGCTTGTACGCTTCGCCTTTCTCTTTCATTTCCCAGAAAGCGTCACGCTCATGCACGTGCGGAATAACAGCAAAGTTATAGAACGGTGGCGGTGAAGAGGTTGCCCACTCCAGCGTACGACCGCCCCACGGATCACCCGTCAGATCGCGGTTCTGATTACGGTCACGTACAGAGACGTAGAACATGGTCAGCTGGCAGATAATACCCAGCGCAATCAGGCCTGCACCTACTGCTGCAACAACCAGCAGCGAATGGAACTGTGGATCGATGTCCTGGCTAAGGCGACGGGTCATACCCATGAAGCCCAGCGCGTACAGTGGCATAAAGGCAACGAAGAAGCCGATGATCCAGAACCAGAAAGCACGTTTGCCCCAGGTTTCGTTCAGGGTGAAGCCGAAAGCTTTCGGGAACCAGTAGGTCACGCCAGCCATACAACCAAACACCACACCACCGATAATAACGTTATGGAAGTGCGCAATCAGGAACAGGCTGTTATGCAGAATAAAGTCAGCACCTGGAACGGCCAGCAGAACGCCGGTCATACCCCCGATAGAGAAGGTTACCAGGAAGCCAACGGTCCACAGCATGGCAGAGTGCATCTGGATGCGGCCCTGATACATGGTGAACAGCCAGTTAAAGATTTTAACCCCGGTCGGAATAGCGATGATCATCGTCATAATACCGAAGAAGGCGTTAACGTTGGCACCGGCACCCATGGTGAAGAAGTGGTGCAACCAAACGATAAACGACAGTACGGTAATGGCGATGGTCGCCCAAACCAGAGAGGTATAACCAAACAGACGTTTCTTTGAGAAAGTCGCGGTAACTTCTGCGAACACACCAAAGACGGGCAGAACCAGGATGTACACTTCCGGATGACCCCAAACCCAGATCAGGTTGACGTACATCATCATGTTACCGCCCATATCATTGGTAAAGAAATGGAAGCCGAGGTAACGATCAAGTGTCAACAGCGCCAGCGTAACGGTCAGTACCGGGAACGCAGCAATGATCAGGACGTTGGTGCACAGCGCAGTCCAGGTAAATACCGGCATTTTGAACAGGCTCATGCCTGGTGCACGCATCTTCAGAATGGTCACGAAGAAGTTAATACCGGTTAACGTCGTACCGATACCAGAGAGCTGGAGACTCCAGATCCAGTAATCGACCCCGACCCCAGGGCTGTACTCCGCGCCTGAAAGCGGCGGATAGGCCAGCCAACCGGTCTGTGCGAACTCACCCACACCCAGCGACAGGTTAACCAGGATCACACCGATCGCAGTAAACCAGAAGCTCAGGTTATTCAGGAAAGGGAAGGCAACGTCACGTGCACCAATCTGCAACGGAACAGCGATGTTCATCAGGCCGACTACGAAAGGCATCGCCACGAAGAAGATCATAATCACGCCGTGCGCGGTAAAGATCTGGTCGTAGTGGTGCGGAGGGAGTATGCCTGCTTCACCGGCCGAAGCCATCATCTGTTGGGTACGCATCATGATTGCATCAGCAAAGCCACGCAGCAGCATGACGAATGCCATGATAACGTACATGATACCCAGTTTTTTGTGGTCGACAGACGTCAGCCATTCAGACCACAGATATTGCCATTTACCAAAGTAGGTGAGCGCAGCAACCAGCGCCAGACCACCTAAAATGATACCGGCGACCGTAACCATGATAATTGGCTCATGGTACGGTACTGCATCCAGTGTTAATTTTCCGAACATCGTATTATTCCTCGGCTCCCGCGGAAGCGGCATGACTCATGTCCATACCTGCGTGCTCAGGCATGTCCATTTTCCCGTGGCTCATCTTGAACTTGTCGATAACCTGCAAGAAAAGTTCAGGATTCGCTGAAGAGAAATATTCCACTGGATGATTTTCGCTTGGCACAGCCACTTTCTCGAAATCTTCCATTGTGGTCAGCGTGTTAGGGGCTGCTTTAACTTTTGCTACCCACTGCTGGAATTCCGCATCGTCTTTAGTTGCAATGGCTTTAAACTTCATGCCAGAGAAACCACGACCACTAAAGTTCGAAGAGATACCGTCGAAAGTCCCTGGCTCGTTAGCGATCAGATGCAATTTGGTCTGCATACCCGCCATTGCATAGATCTGGCTTCCGAGTGTTGGGATAAAGAACGAGTTCATGACGGAATTAGACGTGATTTTGAAGTTCACTGGCGTATTTGCCGGGAAAGCAATCTGGTTCACAGTCGCAATACCCTGTTCTGGGTAAATGAACAACCACTTCCAGTCCAGTGCAACCACATCGATCTCAACCGGTTTTACATCCGATGCCAGCGGTTTGCCTGGCTCCAGCGCATGGGTTGATTTCCAGGTCAGCACGCTAAGGAAGAGAATGATCAGGATCGGAATGGTCCAGACCACGGCTTCCACTTTATTCGAGTGTGACCAGTTAGGGCTGTACTTCGCATTAGTGTTAGACGCCCGATATTTCCAGGCAAACAACACTGCCATCAAGATTGCCGGGATAACGACGATCAACATCAGGCCGAAGGCAGTCAGTATCAGCGAACGTTGCTCCAGTGCAATCTGTCCCTTGGGATTTAACACGGCACTATCGCAGCCACTCATTAATAAAGTGCCTGCAATTAATGACAAAATCCCCAAACTTTTATTGTATTTACTGAGTCTCATTTAACGACCTCAATGACAAAGGGCTCTATTGTCGTTTAAGTGTGCGCGCATTTTACGGGAAGGATTATTCAGTGTAAACCAGCTTAAGGATGTGTCAGAGATGCGTTGCCACCTTTTGCTAAGAGTGTCACAGATGTTACGCAGGGTGATAAAACATGAATGCAGACAAGCAGTTGGCATTAATATAACAAAAAGCGATGGAAGTATCCTTAAAAAAAACAGGGAAAGGAATAACCCTTACTTTTAATGCTCAATTATTTAACAATTCCGCATCATTTTATAGACCAATTTTATACAAAATAATTGCTCACCGGTTTTTAGTATCCGGCAAAATTATTTATTTTTTCTTAATTTACTCTTAAAAATAACACGCTTTGATAAAACAATTACCAGGCTGTTTTAAACGAAAATTAAGCTATTATCGGCAGGAAATTAATTTCTTTAATGCCTGATAACCTGATGTTCCGACGATTTTTTTAACGCCAGATAATCCAGTATTACCCCAAGCATTACGCCCGTTAACGCGAGTGCCATGCCCCATTCGAACAAATGCGGCAGAAGTTGCGATAACAGCGACCATCCTGCCGCTTCAAGTGCCAGCAACACCAACCACATCGCTAGTATTAGACAGCCTGCGCTAAACAAGCGACGCGTCCAGCGATAGCCTGGTTTATATCGCGTGCGGGGAAGAAATTCGCCACTTTGCTGCATGACATCTAACGTGTGTCGGCAAAACAGCAGTAACAGTAAGCCGGGCAGGGCAGCAAACACGCTGAATGCATAAAACGTCGGCCAACCCCATAATTCAACTAACCAACCTGCAGCCGGACCGACATACACACGTCCGACAGCCGCGAGCGCAGACAAGAGCGCGAATTGCGTAGCGGAAAATGATTTATTGCACAGCGTCATTAGCAGGGCGACAAAAGCAGCCGTCCCCATGCCACCGCACAGATTTTCAATAAATACCGCGCTGGCCATACTCCATAAGTGCTTGTCACTGACGGCCAACAGCCAGTAGCCGAAGTTGGATACTGCCTGAAGAAGGCCAAAAATCAGCAACGCACGAAACAGGCTCAGGCGCTGCATCAATACGCCGCCATAAAGCGCACCGATGATCGTTGCTGCCAGGCCAAGCGTTTTATTTACCAGGCCGACATCGCCCGCGTCAAAACCGACACCGCGAATTAAAAATGTCGTGGTAAGCGAGGCGGCGAAAGCATCACCAAGCTTATAAAGGATGATTAAAGTGATCAGCAGCCAGGCATTGTTACGATTAAAGAAATCGTTGAGCGGATCGACGACGGCCTGACGCAATGAATGTGGCGTTGAAACGTGCGTATCAGGTTCTTTTGCCAGCAGCGTTGCAATGACGCCAGGTATCATCATGAGCGCCATCAGCCAGTAGGTCGCTTGCCAGCCGAGATAGCGATCGGCCAGCCACAGGGCCAGCCCGCCTGAAATCAGCATGGCGAGTCGATAGCCTAATACAGTAATGGCCGCACCGCTGCCGCGCTCTTCGGCAGGCAGAATATCGGTTTTCCAGGCATCAAAAACAACATCTTGTGAAGCGGAGCAAAAAGCCACCAGAACTGCCAGCGCAGCCATGAGGGTTAAATCACGGCTCGGCTGCATAAATCCCATCGCGACAATACCGGCGATCAGCGCAAGTTGCGTGACCAGCAGCCATCCTCTGCGTCTCCCCAGGAAAGCGGGTGTGTAGCGATCCATCATGGGTGACCAGAGGAACTTAAAGACGTAAGCCTGCCCAACTAATGAAAAAAACCGATTGTTTTCAGGTCAACGTTCTCCACCGTCATCCACGCTTGCAGCGTACCCGCCGTTAAGGCCAGTGGCAGACCGGAGGCAAATCCGAGCAGCAAAAGTACGGCGGCGTTCTGTTGGGTAAAGAGGCGGAGATAGTGATTCATACTGACCTTGAGGAGAAGCCCGGCACTGGGCCGGGCAAAATAAAACGTTATTAACGCGCGTTTTGCTTAATGAAGTTATTCACGCTGGTGTCCTGCGCCATATCAGCAATAACATCACTCATTGTCGAGTTAACCGCATTGGTAATTTTCTGGTTCGTCGCGCTAAATGCGCCTTCTACGCTGTAAGTCTGGCGATAATTTTTAACCTGCTTGTTACCGTTTTTCGCCGTTGCGATGATAGAGATATCTGCTTTAGTGGTAATGCTGTAACGGACATTACCTTGCGTCACGTCGGCATACAGGTTGTTCACCACAATTTGCAGATCAACAGCCCCGTTCGGGCCAACCATATAACCGCGTGCAGTCATCTGTTTCTCCAGAACTTCCTGGAGCAGGAAACGCAGGTCACGCGAAGGCGTCAGGGTGACTAACTGGCCATCGCGATTCACTTTCGCCAGGGCTTGATCGCTACGCTGATCGGCACCGTTGATACTCACGGTTACGCCCATCAGGCTTGGATCTTGCTGTGGTAGCTCGATTTTAGGCTGAATCGTGAGTGTATTATTGCTGGAGGCACAGCCGGCCAAAATAAACGCAGCCAGCAGCGGGAATAACAGTTTTTTCAACATACTTTTTCTCGTTAGCATAGTGGGTTGGTTTGCAAAAACTTCCGCCATCATAGCACTGCACAGCAGTGAAAAAAGCCCCAGTCAGGGGAAATTGATTGTAAAGGCTTTTTTCGGCATGTTACTTATCATTAAGCCGTCGAAATATAACCGGGCCAGCTTAAGATGCCGCAGCCTTGTAACGGGCCGTGGTAATATTTCCGCGGTCCGCTATAAAAAGGGCTAAAAAACCTACTAATATTTAAACAGATGGGGCACAGCGCTCGCCATTGAGGAGTAAAACAATGATTCGCGAACAAATAGAAGAAAAGCTGCGCCTGGCCTTCGAGCCGGCTCATCTGGAAGTGCACGACGAAAGTTATCGACATAATGTTCCTGCCGGTTCCGAAAGCCATTTTAAAGTGGTGATCGTGAGTGATTGTTTTGCAGGGCAACGCTTTCTGGCGCGGCACCGGGCCATTTACGGTGAACTTGCTACTGAGCTGGCAGGCAGTGTCCATGCGTTAGCACTACATACTTACACAATAAAAGAGTGGGAAGGTTTACAGGACACGGTGCTCGCCTCACCGAACTGTCGTGGAGCCGGAACGCTCGCCTGAACCGTTTTACCCAAAACGGCCTGCGGGCCGTTTTTCTCATCCTTTTACGCTTAAACGCGATCTCCAGCGCAAAAAAGCAACAAACTCGCTAAAAAGTGGTGACTTAGCAGCCTCGACTCATTCCAGCGATGCCGCTATAATGCTGCGTCTATTTTTCCGGAATGTCTTCGGGACGCTTCTGGTAACAGGGATCAGGTTCTCTTCACGGAAGCCGTCCCGGTTGTTGGATACGGCGCATTTCACTATGTGTGGTGTCTGAAGTTGACCGAGCACGTGATTTTTTGAGGTAACAAGATGCAAGTTTCAGTAGAAACCACTCAGGGCCTGGGCCGTCGCATTACGATTACTGTCGCTGCTGACAGCATCGAGAGCGCCGTAAAAAAAGAACTGGTTGATGTGGCGAAAAAAGTCCGTATCGATGGTTTCCGTAAAGGCAAAGTGCCTATGAACATCGTGGCACAACGCTACGGTGCTTCTGTACGTCAGGACGTGCTGGGCGATATGATGACGCGTAATTTCGTTGACGCTATCATCAAAGAAAAAATCAATCCGGCTGGTGCGCCTAATTATGTGCCAGGCGAGTATAAAGAAGGTCAGGACTTCACCTACTCTGTAGAGTTTGAAGTGTATCCAGAAGTTGAACTGAAAGGTCTGGAAAACATTGAAGTCGAGAAACCCCTTGTTGAAGTGACTGACGCTGATGTAGATGCGATGCTGGAAACGCTGCGCAAACAGCAGGCCAACTGGATCGAAACTGATGCACCAGCAGAAGCTGAAGATCGCGCAACAATCGACTTCACCGGTTCTGTTGATGGCGAAGAGTTTGAAGGCGGCAAAGCCTCTGACTTCGTACTGGCAATGGGCCAGGGCCGCATGATTCCAGGTTTTGAAGAAGGCGTTGTGGGTCATAAAGCGGGCGAAACTTTCACTATTGAGGTGAAATTCCCGGAAGATTACCACGCAGAAAACCTGAAAGGTAAAGATGCGAAGTTCGACATCGTGCTGAAGAAAGTTGAAACGCGCGAACTGCCTGAACTGACTGAAGAGTTCATCAAACGTTTCGGCGTTGAAGATGGTTCTGTTGCCGGTCTGCGCACTGAAGTACGTAAAAACATGGATCGCGAACTGAAAGGCGCTATTCGTAACCGCGTTAAGAGCCAGGCTATTGATGGCTTAGTCGCTGCTAACGAAATTGATGTGCCTGCTGCGCTAATCGACAGCGAAATCGACGTATTACGTCGTCAGGCTGCACAGCGTTTCGGTGGCAACGAGCAGCAAGCTCTGGAACTGCCGCGTGAACTGTTCGAAGAGCAAGCGAAACGTCGCGTTGTTGTTGGCCTGCTGCTGGGTGAAGTTATCCGTACCCATGAGCTGAAAGCTGACGAAGCACGTGTTAACGCGCTGATCGAAGAGATGGCTTCTGCCTACGAAGATCCGAAAGAAGTGATCGAGTTCTACAGCAAAAACAATGAGCTGATGAACAACATGCGCAATGTCGCGTTGGAAGAGCAAGCGGTTGAAGCGGTACTGGCGAAAGCGAAAGTGACCGAAAAAGCCACTAACTTCCAGGAACTGATGAACCAGACCACCACGGCCTGATCTCAGTTTTAACCGGATGTGCTAAGCCCGCGACTAAAACGTTGCGGGCTTTTTTATTTTTAGCGTTTGAGCGCACAGAGCTTATCGCTATTTGGTTAATTATCCGGCAAATTATTCAGGCATCGCTTTTTCCGGGTTAGCGATCACAGAAAAGGTTGTTATGCTTGAAACAGCTGGGCAGCATCCCCAGATAGAGGGAGTATGCAAAAAACAGTTAGGCTGGCTGATTAACCGTCCTGAAGGTGTCGGAAAGAGACAGAGCATAGTTTTTCAGGCTCGTCTTACGTAGAATCGGTACAGAATGTTGCCAATGAAATTTAATCAGGAGACGGTAATGTCATACAGTGGCGATCGTGAATTTACTGCACCGCAAAATGCGCTGGTGCCAATGGTGGTCGAACAAACCTCGCGTGGTGAGCGTTCCTACGACATCTATTCCCGTCTGCTCAAAGAACGTGTGATCTTTTTGACCGGTCAGGTTGAAGACCACATGGCGAACCTGATTGTCGCACAGATGTTGTTTCTGGAAGCAGAGAACCCGGAAAAAGACATCTATCTGTACATCAACTCTCCGGGTGGCGTTATCACGGCGGGTATGTCGATTTATGACACCATGAAATTTATCAAACCGGATGTCAGCACGATTTGCATGGGGCAGGCATGCTCAATGGGCGCTTTCCTGCTGACAGCAGGAACCAAAGGTAAACGTTTCTGTCTGCCAAACTCGCGCGTTATGATCCACCAACCTTTGGGAGGGTATCAGGGTCAGGCAACTGATATTGAGATTCACGCGCGTGAGATTCTGAAAGTGAAACAGCGCATGAACGAGCTGATGGCAGAGCACACCGGTAAATCGCTGGAACAAATTGAGCGCGATACAGAGCGTGACCGTTTCCTCTCGGCGAGTGAAGCGGTAGAGTATGGATTAGTCGATTCTATCCTGACGCATCGCGAATAAGACCTAACTTGCCCTTATCCTTACGCTATAGTTATCAGGATAACGGTTTATAGTATAGGTTGATTGAATATCGGCCGTGTAAGCGCGGCCAGCGCCATACGCCGGTATGGCCTGAGAACTAGAAGAGGTTAACTGATGACAGATAAGCGCAAAGACGGTTCAGGAAAGTTGCTGTACTGCTCTTTTTGCGGCAAAAGCCAGCATGAAGTGCGTAAGCTGATTGCCGGGCCGTCAGTGTATATCTGCGATGAGTGTGTTGATCTGTGTAACGACATCATTCGCGAAGAAATTAAAGAAGTTGCCCCGCATCGCGAACGTAGCGCACTGCCTACGCCGCATGAAATTCGCCATCACCTCGACGATTACGTTATCGGTCAGGAAAAGGCGAAAAAAGTGCTGGCAGTAGCGGTGTACAATCATTACAAACGCTTGCGCAACGGTGACACCAGCAATGGTATTGAACTGGGTAAAAGTAACATTTTGCTGATCGGCCCAACCGGTAGCGGTAAAACGCTGCTGGCGGAAACCCTGGCGCGCCTGCTTGATGTACCTTTCACCATGGCTGATGCAACGACGCTGACCGAAGCGGGTTATGTCGGTGAAGACGTCGAAAACATTATCCAGAAATTGCTTCAGAAATGTGACTACGACGTTCAGAAAGCCCAGCGCGGTATTGTCTATATTGATGAAATCGACAAGATTTCACGCAAGTCAGATAATCCGTCTATCACGCGTGACGTATCGGGTGAGGGCGTTCAGCAGGCACTGCTGAAACTGATTGAAGGCACCGTGGCTGCGGTTCCGCCTCAGGGAGGACGTAAGCACCCACAACAGGAATTTTTGCAGGTTGATACCTCGAAAATCCTGTTTATCTGTGGCGGTGCATTTGCCGGTCTGGACAAAGTGATTTCTCAGCGTGTGGAAACCGGTTCTGGCATCGGTTTTGGTGCAACGGTGAAAGGCAAGTCGCAAAAAGCAACCGAAGGCGAACTGCTTTCTCAATGTGAACCAGAAGATCTGATCAAATTTGGTTTGATTCCGGAGTTCATTGGCCGCTTGCCTGTGGTTGCGACGTTAAGCGAACTCAGCGAAGAAGCGTTAATCCAAATTTTGCGTGAACCGAAAAACGCACTGACTAAACAGTACCAGGCGCTGTTTAACCTGGAAGGCGTAGAACTGGAGTTCCGTGACGAAGCTCTAACCGCTATCGCGAAAAAAGCGATGTCACGTAAAACCGGTGCTCGTGGTTTGCGTTCAATCGTTGAAGGCGCACTGTTAGAAACGATGTACGACCTGCCTTCAATGGAAGACGTGGAAAAAGTGGTGATTGATGAGTCAGTTATTGATGGTCAGTCTGACCCAATGCTGATTTACGGCAAGCATGAAGCCCAGGCTTCTGGCGAATAAATAAACAATTCGTCCACGTTGTTATCTTAAAAAAGGGGAAAAATCTTTCCCCTTTTGTTTTTCTCGCCTCAGTGACGTTGAATGTCGGACGATCATCCCCATATACTCAGATACCTGTGGGTAATTGCATACTCCTGCATGATGCGGTTCCCATCACCTGGCGGACATTAAACTAAGAGAGAGCTCTATGAATCCTGAGCGTTCTGAACGCATTGAAATCCCCGTGTTGCCGCTGCGCGACGTGGTGGTTTATCCGCACATGGTAATTCCGTTGTTTGTTGGTCGGGAAAAATCGATTCGGTGCCTCGAAGCCGCAATGGATCATGATAAAAAAATCATGCTGGTCGCACAAAAAGAGGCTTCAACGGATGAACCTGGCATTAACGATCTCTTCTCGGTAGGGACCGTTGCGTCTGTTTTACAGATGTTGAAACTGCCTGACGGCACGGTAAAAGTGCTGGTAGAAGGCTTACAGCGTGCACATATCACGACGCTGTCAGACAACGGCGATCATTTTGTTGCTCAGGCTGAATATCTGGTTTCGCCAGAAATTGAAGAGCGCGAGCAAGAAGTGCTAGTACGTACGGCAATCAATCAGTTTGAAGGCTACATCAAACTCAATAAAAAGATTCCGCCTGAGGTACTCACCTCCCTGAACAACATTGACGATGCGGCGCGCCTTGCCGATACCGTCGCTGCGCATATGCCACTGAAATTAGCGGACAAACAGTCAGTGCTTGAGATGTCAGACGTAAATGAGCGTCTGGAATACCTTATGGCAATGATGGAATCCGAAATCGATCTGCTGCAGGTTGAGAAGCGTATTCGCAACCGCGTTAAAAAGCAGATGGAAAAAAGTCAGCGTGAGTACTATCTGAACGAGCAAATGAAAGCTATTCAGAAAGAGTTAGGCGAAATGGATGACGCGCCTGATGAGTACGAAGCGTTAAAACGCAAAATCGATGCGGCAAAAATGCCGGACGAAGCGCGTGAAAAAGCGGAAGCTGAACTGCAAAAACTGAAAATGATGTCACCCATGTCTGCTGAAGCGACAGTGGTGCGTGGATACATCGACTGGATGGTTCAGGTGCCATGGAATGCACGCAGCAAAGTGAAAAAAGACCTGCGTAAAGCTCAGGAAACCCTGGATACCGATCACTACGGCCTTGAGCGTGTAAAAGATCGCATCCTTGAATACCTTGCGGTGCAAAGTCGCGTCAGCAAAATCAAAGGGCCTATCTTGTGTCTGGTAGGACCACCGGGCGTAGGTAAAACCTCGCTGGGGCAGTCAATTGCTAAAGCAACCGGACGCAAATATGTCCGTATGGCATTGGGTGGTGTGCGTGATGAGGCTGAAATCCGTGGTCACCGTCGGACTTACATCGGTTCTATGCCGGGTAAACTGATCCAGAAAATGGCTAAGGTCGGGGTTAAAAACCCGCTGTTCCTGTTGGATGAGATCGATAAGATGTCTTCTGACATGCGCGGTGATCCGGCTTCTGCGCTGCTGGAAGTGTTGGATCCAGAACAGAATATTGCATTTAACGATCACTATCTGGAAGTCGATTACGATCTCTCTGATGTCATGTTCGTTGCGACCTCAAACTCAATGAACATACCGGCACCGCTGCTGGATCGTATGGAAGTGATTCGTCTGTCGGGCTACACCGAAGATGAAAAACTCAACATTGCGAAACAGCACCTGTTGCCGAAGCAAGTTGAACGTAACGCTTTGAAAGCTAACGAGATCACCGTTGAAGACAGCGCAATTATCGGTATCATTCGCTACTATACCCGCGAGGCCGGTGTGCGTAGTCTTGAGCGTGAGCTGTCTAAACTGTGCCGTAAAGCAGTGAAGTCACTGCTGATGGATAAGACGAAAAAGCACATCACTATTAACGGTGAAAACCTGAAGGATTTTCTTGGCGTTCAGCGTTTCGATTATGGTCGTGCCGACAGCGAAAACCGTGTGGGTCAGGTAACTGGCCTGGCGTGGACAGAAGTCGGTGGTGATCTGCTGACCATTGAAACCGCCTGCGTTCCGGGTAAAGGTAAGCTGACCTATACCGGTTCGCTGGGTGAAGTGATGCAGGAATCAATCCAGGCCGCCTTAACGGTGGTGCGCGCGCGTGCTGAAAAACTGGGTATCAATGGCGACTTCTACGAAAAACGTGATATTCACGTTCACGTACCAGAAGGCGCTACACCGAAAGATGGTCCGAGTGCGGGTATCGCGATGTGTACCGCGCTGGTGTCTTGTCTGACGGGAAATCCAGTGCGTTCGGACGTTGCGATGACGGGTGAAATCACGCTACGTGGACAAGTCTTGCCAATCGGTGGTTTGAAAGAAAAACTGTTGGCAGCACACCGTGGTGGCATCAAAACGGTGTTGATTCCTGACGACAACAAACGTGATTTGGAAGAAATTCCACAGAACGTTATTGCCGATCTGGAGATCCATCCGGTGAAGCGTATTGAAGAAGTGCTGAACCTGGCACTGGAAAATGCGCCATACGGTATGCAGGTCGCAACGGCTAAATAGTGATTAAAGACAAAAACCGTTAAAAAGCAGGGCTGGCAAGCTAATTGGCGCTTGCCAGCTTTTTTTGTGCCGCTAATTTAGGTGGCTGTAGTTCCACAGACTCAGAGAAATACCGTTGTTTCGGCTCTACAGGCTTGATATAACTTGCTGCGCGTTCGTATCCGGCGGGAAGCGCGAATACGAAGTGAAATAATAAAGAGGGGATGAAAAGAGTGAACAAGTCACAGTTGATCGACAAAATTGCTGCAGATGCTGACATTTCTAAAGCAGCAGCGGGACGTGTTTTAGATGCATTTATGGGGTCTGTTTCTGACGCGCTGAAAGGCGGTGATGAAGTTGCTCTGGTTGGTTTCGGTACTTTTTCCGTGCGCGAGCGTGCTGCACGTACTGGCCGTAACCCACAAACTGGCAAAGAAATCACGATTCCAGCCGGTAAAGTGCCAGGTTTCCGTGCGGGTAAAGCATTGAAAGACGCTGTCAATTAATGACAACGAATACATTCATTGAAGCATTTTCTTCAGTGGATTAGGGGACGGTTAATGCGTTCTCATGTAACATACGGGCACATCGAAAAGATGTGCCTTTTTTTATCCTGAAACGGCGACAAAAGGTCGTGAGATACCTCTCAGCAGGATTGATGCTGCCAGCTAAACTTGCAGCTGCGTAATGGGCCAGCAACACGGCGAATTACGCCCCAGCTTTACATTCACATTACAGCGGAGTGTTGTCATACCATGATGGACAATTTACGCGCGGCGTCAAACCATGTCGTGCTCAAGATTATTTTGGGGTTGATTATTCTCTCCTTTGTGCTGACCGGCGTTGGCAACTATCTGATTGGCGGCAACAATGATTATGCAGCCAAAGTCAACGGTCAGGAGATCAGTCGGGCGCAACTGGAACAGGCGTTCAACAACGAGCGCAGCCGTCAACAGCAAATGTTAGGCGATCAGTTCTCTCAGCTAGCCAGCAACGATGGCTATATGCAACAGATTCGCCAGCAAGCGTTGTCTCAGCTCGTTGATCAGGCATTGCTCGACGATTACATCAAAACACTTCACATTAGCATCAGTGACGATCAGGTTAAGCAAGCGATCTTCAATCAAAAAGCATTTCAAACCAACGGCAAGTTCGATAACGCCAAATACAACGGTTTGATCTCCAGCATGGGCTTTACCGCTGACCAGTATGCTGAAGCCTTACGTAAACAGCTTTCAAACCAGCAATTAATTAACGCCGTCGCAAATACCGATTTCATGCTGAAGGGTGAAACCAGCAAGCTGGTTGATCTGGTTGCCCAAAAGCGAGACATACGTCAGGCGACCATTAATGTTGATGCGCTTGCCGTTAAACAGACGGTAACGGATGATGAAATTAATCAGTATTATCAACAACATAAAAACAGCTTTTTAGCACCAGAGCAGTTCCGCGTCAGCTACATCAAGCTGGATGCAGCCAGCATGCAGCAAGCTGCCAGCGATGCTGATATTCAAAATTGGTACGACCAACATAAAGCTGATTATTCGCAACCACAGCGTAATCGCTACAGCGTTATTCAGACCAAAACAGAAGCTGATGCTGAAGCTTTGTTAGCGCAGTTGAAAGAGGGAGCGGACTTTGCTGAACTGGCAAAAAGCAAATCCATTGATCCCATTTCAGCGCGTAAAGGCGGCGATATGGGGTGGCTGGAACCTTCCACCACACCGGATGAGCTGAAAAACGCCGGTCTGACTCAAAAAGGCCAACTGTCAGGCGTAATTAAATCGTCTGTTGGTTTTCTGATTGTCCGTCTGGATGACATTCAGGCTGAGCAGGTCAAACCGCTGACTGAAGTGCGCGAGGCTGTCGCTGATAAAGTGAAGCAGGAAAAAGGTGTCGATGCGTTTTATCAGCTGCAGCAGAAAGTGAGCGAAGCCGCCAGCAATGACAATGAGTCGCTGGCGGGTGCTGAGCAAGCGTCTGGCATGAAAGCCACTGAAACTGGCTGGTTCAGCCGTGATAATCTGCCAAAAGAACTCGACTTCGAGGCGGTAAAACAGGCCATCTTTAATGGCGGCTTAGTGGGGCAAAACGGTGCGCCGGGTAATAACTCGGAGATCATTAGCGTAGAGGGCGATCGTGCATTTGTGTTGCGTATCAGTGAGCACAAGCCAGAAGCGATTAAACCGTTGGATCAGGTTAAAGCGCAAATCACCGACACGCTGAAACACGATAAAGCGCAGCAGCAAGCCAAAGCGCAGGCTGACAAGCTGCTGGCCGATCTCAAAGCCGGTAAGCAAGATGCGTTAAGTGCTGCTGGTCTGACGCTCAGTGCCAGCACTACGGTTGATCGTAACGTGCAGGATCCTGTAGCACAGGCTGCGTTCAATCTGCCACAGCCAGCGGATAACAAACCGTCGTGGGGCGTAAGTGAGGATATGCAGGGCAACGTCGTGTTGTTAGCGGTAGATAAAGTGAGCACAGGCTCGATGCCGCAAGCGCAAATCGATGAAATGGTTAAAGGCGTAACGCAGAATAACGCCCAGCTGGCGTTTGAAGCCCTGCTGCAAAACTTGCGTAAAGAGGCAAAAATTAAGTACGGTGCTGCGGCACAAATGCAGTAAGCCTCACAAAAAACAGGTAATACCTGAAACTTATCAAGGCCGCTTTCGCGGCCTTTTCCATTTTTGCATCTTGCCTTTTGAGCCTTTTTCCTCAACGTGACACCCTGAGCCTGCTGTTAAACACAAGGAGAAACACAGCATGGCAAAACCTACTTTATATGCCCTTTACCTTTCACTGGCACTCGGCGGTTCACTTTATCAAACCTCACTTTTTGCGGCGGAAGCGCAAAATAGCGCGCAGGCAGAACAGATTTCAGTTCCTCAGCAAGAGCTGGTCAGTATCAATGAATCAACCGCAGAGCAACTTTCATCAGCAATGAATGGCGTAGGGCTAAAAAAGCACAGGCCATTGTCAGTTATCGCGAACAATATGGCGCTTTCACCGCAATTGAACAGTTAAAAGAAGTGCCGGGAATCGGTAATGCACTGGTGGAGAGAAATGCTTCTCGCCTGAAATTGTGAGATGAAGCGCATCTCTGCACGATAGCCTGCTGCAACGGTTAGACTCTGCTACATTGAACAGGTCCAACCAGTTACTTGTCAGCAGCAGGAGATTAAAATGCGAACCACTATCAAAGTGCGCGGCTATCATTTAGATGTCTATCAGCATGTTAACAATGCGCGTTATCTGGAATTTTTAGAGGAGGCGCGTTGGCAATGGCTGGAAGACGCTGATGCCTTTAACTGGCTTCAGGAACAGAAACTGGCGTTTGTGGTGGTTAATATCAACATTAACTATCGTCGCCCGGCGGTGCTGGGCGACGTATTGGAAATTGACAGCGAAGTGGTTCAGTTGAACGGTAAGAGCGGCATTATCGCGCAACGTGTGTTACTGGCTGGCGAAGAGGGAACAGTGGCTGATGCGGCGCTCACGTTTGTGTGTATCGATTTACGTAGCCAGAAAGCCGTGCCGTTAGAAGGGGAATTACGGCAACGATTACAAGCATTAATGGCATAAAAACAGGGCGGCGAAAAAGCGCCATTCGCCGCAAAAGAGTTTAATTCAGACCCGATTTACGCTTCATCGCGGCCATTACACCGGGCCGATCGTTTAAATAGTTATTGAGGCCGTTAGCGCGTAAATGACAAGCTGCACATTCGCCGCAGCCGTCACCCTTAATGCCGTTATAGCAGGTTAAGGTTTGTTCACGCACCAGCGGCAGTTGCTGCCAGTAATCAGCCAGCGCCCAGGTTTCAGCTTTGTTAAGCCACATCAGCGGCGTTTCAAAACGGATATCGCGTGCCATGCCAAGATTTACCGCGTGATTAAGTGCTTTGACAAACTCATCGCGACAATCAGGATAGCCAGAAAAATCGGTTTCACATACGCCGGTGATGACTGCTTCAGCTTCAACTTGCCAGGCATAAACCGATGCCAGCGTGAGGAACAGAATATTTCGACCCGGAACAAACGTGCTGGGTAATCCGCTGGCACTGGGATTGTAGGCTGGAACCGGAATGTTATCGCGCGTCAGGCTACTGACGGCAAGTTCATTCAGCATCGTCACATCCAGCACTTTATGTGCTCGTGCCCCAGTTGAAGCGAAAGCTCCCGTGCAACGTCGATCTCTTCACGATGACGCTGACCATAATCGAAAGTGACACAATGCACTTCATCATATTGTTGAAGTGCCTGAATTAAACAGGTGGTGGAGTCTTGCCCACCACTGAAAACGACAACAGCGCGTTTCATGATCTTTTCCTGATAACAAATTTTGCCTTATGGTAATGCCTCACTCCGCTGCTGAACAGCTGTGTGACGTGCTAATCGGAGGAGGGATCCAGGCTCGATTAAAATCAAACCAGCCCAGCGCGTTTAGCTGAATGCCTTCTACGCCTGGTGGTGCTGAAATTTGATAGCGAAAGTTGAACAGCGGCAGTAATACGCCATCACTCATCAATGCATGATAAAGACGGTGTAAGGCGCTGGCGCGAGCAGCAGAACTGGCAATCTGTTGCAGACTGGTAAGCTGCTGCTGCACAGCTTCGCCCTGGGGGATCGCAGAAAATCATGCCACAACGGATCCAACTTCAACCAGTGGGAGAGCGTGAATACCGGCGCGTCACCAATCAGGCGATCGCCCATGACTAAATCAGCGCCAGCGAGTTGATGAATATCCTGCCATCGCTTAACGCGATGAAAAACAACGTTCAGTATGCAGCCATTTGCCCGTAACAGTTTCTTTAGCGCATGTGCCATGTCGTGCAGTTCAACCGGTAAGTGATAGTGCAGCGTCAGACTTTTGGGCAATCGCTGTTCATTTTCTTCCAGCGGTGGCACTGGCCAGCCAGGCAAAAGTTCTTTACTTGGCGTTAACAACCCTGCTTCAAGCGGTAGCTGCGCGATAAGGCCGCTCTGTTGAATCAGGTAAAAAAGTCGGCGCGCCTGACTGGATGTGAATCCTGCCCGAGGCCGACAGACCAGATAGCAGAACCCCACGCTTATACTGCGACTGACGGGGCGCAAACTGTCCAGTTCATGACTGTTGCCAATCGCAATTTGTACCGGATGACGACAGCTGGTGTCAGGTATGCGATCAAACAATTTAGGCGTTATCCAGTATTCGATCGCCTGCATCAGGGGAAGCTGTAGATGCCAGCGAGCATGACTTTCAATCCTGACCCATTCAGGCGTGAAATGCGCAAGTTTCCATGGGCCACTGCCGGTATGAGGTTCGCTGGGGTGCGGCAGCAGGCAAAGCGAATGAGCAAGATGCCAGGGCAACCAGTAATCACTTTTATTTAGCTGGAAACGCAACGCCAGCGGGTGAGGCGCATCAATGTGCGTCACGCTGTTGAGTAACTGGCGAACACGTGGATCCCGTATTATCTGCTCAAACTGCGCCACTAGCTGACTGGCCTGTATAGGTTCATCGTTGTGCCAGAAAATTTGCGGCCGTAACCAGAACAACCATACGCGCCCTTGCGCATCATGCTGCCAGTGATGCGCTAAATCGCCAACCGGCTCATCGTGATGAAACCGCGTCAGGCCGGAAAAAGTTGGTGAACCAGATGTTGTTCGGCACGCCCGTTGATTTGTAACGGCTGGACGCTTTCCAGTGGCCGGTAGTAAGGCACACGCAGCACGGGCGAATTGTTTTGCCACTGACCCCCATCAGTGGCTGCAACAAATTGAGGAGCTTTTCCGGCGCCAGGTCCAGCATCTTTAATGCATCTGTAGTGTCACCGCACTGCAGGTGATGTTGCAGGTGATGTTGCAGCAGCTGTTGGCGCAGCTGTTCCGGGGAGTAGAGAAATTCCAGCGAGCCTTGCTTACCGCGTCCCGATTCGCCTTGCCAGCGCAGCCAGCCAGTCTGCTGCCACTGAGACAGTAAGGTGCGCATATGCCGCTCGCTGCAAATACAGTGACGCGCCATCTCGGCGATACAAGTGCGTTGTGTCGCACCCAGGCTTTGCTGCCAGAGGCGCTGAAATTGATTAAGGCGGTTGAGTTGGCGCATCGTAAAACCGGAACAATTTTTTAAAAGTATTCACTATTACTTCCGTGATTAAAAGGTAATAGTAAGGGTCAGTTTTCAGCGAGAGTAACGTAATGGCACGCTTAGCGGCATTTGATATGGACGGCACCTTACTGTTGCCTAACCATCAACTGGGAAAAGAGACGTTGGCGAGTTTGCAGGCATTGCATGTGCGTAATGTACAGCTGGCCTTTGCCACCGGGCGTCATCAGCTAGAAATGCAGATCCTGCGTCAGCAAATCACGTTACCGGCGTGGCTGATCACAGGTAATGGTACACGTGTTCACGATCGGGACGGAAATCTGCTGTTTGCCTGTGATCTGTTGCCGTCAGTTGCGGAAGAGGTCATTCATACAGACTGGCAGACCACAGCCTCACTGCACGTGTTTAATGATGAAGGCTGGTTTACTGAACGTCCTTTGCCCTCTTTGCTCGCAGCACATCAGATGAGTGGCTTTCATTATCAACTGCGCGACTTAAAAGCCATGCCAGGGAATGAGGTCACGAAAATCTGTTTCGTTGATGAACATCATCGTTTGTGCCAGCTAAAAGACCAGCTTGATGCTGCTTTAGATCAGCGCGCCAGTATCTGTTTTTCAGCCTGGAATTGTCTGGAGGTACTGCCGCTCGGTTGCAATAAAGGCAGTGCCCTTGCCATGCTTTGCCAGCATCTCTCATTGACTTTGGCCGAATGCATGGCCTTTGGTGATGCGATGAACGATCGTGAAATGTTAGCCCAGGTCGGTAAAGGCTTTCTCATGGGCAACGCGATGAGTGAACTCAAAGCAGCATTACCGCATTTACCGGTTATTGGGCATTGCGAGACACAGGCAGTGTCTCACTATTTAAATCACTGGCTCTCCACACCCGACCTCGCTTATTCCCCCGAATGCTGAGGATTGCAGTGAACCGGACGGGATGTCCGGTTTTTTATTCCATTTCGCGTAGCCACGGTTGAATGTCACCGATCTGTTTTGCTACCCATTCTGGCTGATAATAACTGTCGAGGTAACGCTCGCCGCTATCGCATAACACTGTGACCAGTGCCCCTTTCTCACCCTGTGCCCGCATGCGTTTTGCTACCTGCATCATGCCCCAGAAATTGGTGCCGGTTGAGGCGCCAGGTTTACGTCCCAGCAGTTTTTCCAGTTTCAGCATGGCGGCAAGCGTCGCGGCATCCGGCACTTTCATTATTTCGTCAATGACGTCAGGCATGAAAGACGGTTCAACGCGCGGGCGACCAATCCCCTCAATCATACTGCCGCGCACGCTACGTAATTCCGTATCGCGGCTGTGCCAGTAATCAAAAAACACAGAATGCTGTGGATCAACCACCAATAATTGGGTGTCGTAACCTTGATAGCGAATATAACGACCCAACGTTGCAGATGTCCCACCGGTGCCGGCACCCATAATCAGGGTGTGCGGCGTTGCAAAGGGTTCATGCTTCATCTGGCGGAAAATGCTTTCTGCAATATTATTATTGCCGCGCCAGTCGGTGGCGCGTTCGGCATAGGTAAACTGATCCATAAAATGGCCGTTTAATTCGCGTGCCAGCCGCTCCGATTCTGCATAAAGCTGGCAGGGATCTTCAACGAAATGGCACCGGCCGCCGTAAAACGTAATTTGTTCGATTTTGCGTTTGGCAGTGCTGGCTGGCATCACCGCAATAAATGGCAGGCCAAGCAGACGGGCAAAATAGGCCTCAGAAATGGCCGTGCTGCCAGATGAGGCTTCGATAATCGGCGTGTTTTTTGATCCAGCCGTTCGCCAGACCATACAAAAATAGCGAACGTGCCAAACGATGCTTCAGGCTGCCGCTCGGATGGGTGCTTTCATCTTTCAGGTAAAACCAGATGCCAGGGAAATCAGCAAGATCGAAACGGATCAGGTGTGTTTCGGCGGATCGTTGAAAATCTGCATTGATCTCATTAATGGCGTGGCGGGTCCAGGCTGTGTGCATGACAGGTATCCGGCAAAATCAGTGACACACATTTTAAGGCACTGACGGGAAAAAAGATGGCTATATTGTCGCTAAAATGGTGTTGTCAGAGAAAAATTTTCTCCAGGAGCGCCAAATGTTAGATAAAACTGACCGCAAAATTCTTGCATTGATGCAGCAAGATTGCACCTTATCACTCCAGGCGCTGGCAGAGGCAGTTAATCTCACCACCACACCGTGCTGGAAACGCCTGAAAAAACTGGAAGATGATGGCATTATTCGCGCGCGCGTTGCGCTGCTGGATGGTGAAAAATTAGGGCTGTCACTCACAGCTTTTATGCTGGTCAAAACGCAACAGCACAGTCGTGACTGGTATCAGGCATTCGTCTCGGTAGTGCAGGCGATGCCCGAGGTGATGGCCTTTTATCGTATGGCGGGAGAATATGATTACCTGCTACGCGTCCAGGTTGCTGATATGAAAAGTTACGACGCGTTTTATAAACGATTAGTGAATGGTGTGCCGGGTTTGATCGATGTGACCTCCAGCTTCGCCATGGAAGAGATTAAATACACCACGGCTTTACCTGTCGCTCCCTGAGAGCTAAAGATTGAGAGCAGCGTTGTGCGATTATTCAGCCAGTTAAGTTGGTATTTTATACGCGAGTGGCGACGCTATTTAGGCGCCGTTACCTTATTAATCATCATTGCCGTTTTGCAACTGCTGCCACCGCATGTGGTCGGTATTATTGTGGATGGCGTCACCCATCACGACATGAGTATAGGGCGTGTCATGATGTGGATTGGCATCATGCTGCTCACGGCGATCGTGGTCTATCTGTTGCGCTACGTCTGGCGCGTATTGCTGTTTGGTGCGTCTTATCAGCTGGCAGTGGAGCTACGCGAAGATTTTTATCGCCAGCTGAGTCGTCAGCACCCGGCATTTTATCTGCGTCATCGCACCGGTGATTTAATTGCACGCGCCACGAATGATGTTGACCGCGTGGTTTTTGCTGCCGGTGAAGGTGTGTTAACGCTGGTGGATTCACTGGTAATGGGCTGTGTGGTATTGCTGGTCATGAGTACGCAGATTAGCTGGCAGCTTACCCTGTTATCACTGGTGCCGATGCCGATTATGGCATTGGTCATCCACCGCTACGGCAATCAGCTGCATCAGCGTTTTAAGCTGGCCCAGGCGGCGTTTTCCAGCCTCAACGATCAGACGCAAGAAAGCCTGACCAGCATTCGCATGATTAAATCTTTTGGTCTGGAGCAGCATCAGTCGCAGCAGTTTGCCGACATTGCGCGCGATACCGGTGAAAAGAATCTGCGCGTTGCCCGCGTTGACGCTCGCTTCGATCCCACCATCTATATCGCGATTGGCTTTTCCAATTTACTGGCAATTGGCGGCGGAAGCTGGCTGGTCTGGCACCAGCAAATGACGCTGGGACAGCTGACCAGCTTTGTGATGTATCTCGGCTTGATGATTTGGCCAATGCTGGCGCTGGCGTGGATGTTTAACATTGTTGAACGCGGCAGCGCAGCGTGGAGCCGGATCCGCGCCTTACTGGCGGAAGCGCCAGCGGTTGAGGATGGTCAAAAAGTTCTGCCGCCAACGCCCGGCATTCTGCAAGCTGCGATCCGTGATTTTCGCTACCCGGCCAGCGCAGGGCCGGTGCTGAGCCACGTTAATTTCCAACTCAAGCCTGGTGAAATGCTGGGCTTGTGTGGTCCCACCGGCAGCGGCAAAAGTACCTTACTGAGCCTGATTCAGCGCCACTTCGATATTCAACAGGGCGATATTCGTTTTCACAACACGCCGCTTCCGCAGTTGCGTATCGATAGCTGGCGTAGCCGCCTGGCGGTAGTAAGCCAGACGCCTTTCCTGTTTTCTGACAGTGTGGCAAACAATATTGCATTAGGTAAACCCAACGCCAGCCAGAAAGAGATTGAGCGTGTGGCGAAAATGGCCTGCATTCATGAGGATATATTGCGATTGCCACAAGGCTATGAGACCGAAGTGGGGAGCGCGGCGTCATGCTGTCGGGCGGACAAAAACAGCGTCTTTCCATTGCCAGGGCGTTACTGCTCAATGCTGAAATTCTCATCCTTGACGATGCGCTATCGGCGGTTGATGGACGCACTGAACATGAAATTTTGCATAACTTACGCCTCTGGGGGAAAGGCCACACCTTGATTATTAGTGCGCATCGCCTGTCTGCCTTGACCGAAGCCAGCGAAATTCTGGTGCTGCAACAGGGCGCTGTTGCACAGCGCGGCGAGCACGATGCGTTAGTGGCCAAACCCGGCTGGTATCGCGATATGTACCGCTATCAGCAACTGGAGGCGGCGCTGGACGAAGATGAAAGTGAACAAGGGGTGCCACATGGCTAAGTCACAACGCTTGTGGCCAACATTAAAGCGGTTACTGAGTTACGGTAAGCCCTGGCGCAAATCACTGTCGCTGGCGGTTGGCATGCTGTGGATTGCCGCTGCCGCGGAAGTAACCGGACCGGTATTAGTGAGTTATTTCATTGATAATCTGGTGGCGAAGCATCAAATGCCCTGGGCGCTGGTGGCAGGATTAGTTGTCAGCTTTATTCTGCTACAACTGCTGGCCGCCGCTTTGCATTACTGGCAGGCACTGCTGTTTAACCGCGCCGCAATCGGTGTGGTGCAGCGATTACGCAGCGATGTTATGAATGCTGCATTGCGCCAACCCTTGAGTGCTTTTGATACCCAACCCGTTGGACAGATAATCTCACGCGTCACCAACGATACTGAAGTGATCAAAGATCTCTACGTGACGGTAGTGGCGACCGTATTACGCAGCGCGGCACTGGTCGGCGCGATGATGGTGGCGATGTTTAGCCTCGACTGGCGTATGGCGCTGGTGGCGATGCTGATTTTTCCAATGGTGCTGGTAGTGATGTTAATTTACCAACGCTACAGTACCCCTATTGCTCGCCGGGTACGAAGCTATCTTGCTGAAATCAATAACGGCTTTAACGAAGTGATCAGCGGTATGAGCGTGATACAGCAGTTTCGCCAGCAGGCGCGTTTTGGTGAACGCATGTCCGAAGCCAGCCGTTCACACTATCTGGCACGCATGGAAACCCTGCGATTAGATGGTTTTCTGCTGCGTCCTTTATTAAGCCTGTTTTCCGCGCTGGTCTTGTGTGGCCTGTTGATGCTGTTCAGTTTCTCCGTACCGGGTGTGTTCGAAGTGGGTGTACTTTATGCCTTCATTACCTATTTAGGACGGTTGAATGAGCCGCTGATTGAGCTCACCACGCAGCAATCGATGCTGCAACAGGCGGTCGTCTCTGGCGAACGCATTTTTGAGCTAATGGATGCCGCACAACAGCAATATGGCGGCGATACGCGGCCATTAACGTCGGGCCGTATTACGCTCAACAGCCTGAGCTTTGCCTATCGTGAAAATCGTGACGTCTTAACGGACATCAGTCTTGATGTACCTTCGCGTGGATTTGTTGCGCTGGTCGGACATACCGGCAGCGGCAAAAGCACCCTGGCGAACCTGTTGATGGGTTATTACCCGGTAACGCGCGGCGAAATTCGTCTCGACAATCGACCAATCAGTGAGCTGACGCATGCGGTTTTGCGGCGGGGTATTGCGATGGTACAGCAGGATCCAGTGGTGCTGGCTGACACGCTGTTAGCTAATGTGCGTCTGGGCCGTGATATCAGCGAAAGTGCCGTCTGGCAGGTGCTGGAGCAGGTACAACTGGCTTCACTGGCCCGCAGTATGCCAGACGGCATTCACACCAGGCTGGGCGAGCAGGGCAATAATCTTTCTGTTGGTCAGAAGCAATTACTGGCGCTGGCGCGTGTTCTGGTGGAATTGCCCCAAATTTTGATTCTTGATGAGGCGACAGCCAATATTGACTCAGGCACCGAACAGGCTATCCAGCAGACGCTGAAAACCTTGCGTCAGCACAGCACACTGGTAGTTATTGCGCATCGCCTTTCAACGATTACTGAAGCGAATACGATTTTAGTTCTGCATCGCGGTCAGGTCGTTGAGCAGGGTAATCATCAGCAATTACTCGCGCAGCAGGGCCGTTACTGGCAAATGTATCAGCTGCAACAAGCGGGTGATGAACTTGCTTCGGGCATCTCATTAACAGCAGAAGGGTAAGTTGCACTCTTTTTGCGCGTCATTATCAGAATGTTCTGTATAAATGCACTCCTTTGACGCCACAAGCACCAAAGGAGTGCATCTGTTCCACGTTATGACCCCGCATAATCTATCCTCTGTGTTATCCATCACAAAACGACCCTAGTTCTGCCGCGTCTGACTCACTGATTATTCGGTTTTTTTATTTCTGGCACAGGCTTTGCTTATATGACTGCGTGTCCGTGAGACTTACTCATTTAATACCTGGAGGGGATCCTATGAAGCTGGTTACCGTCGTGATTAAACCATTCAAGCTGGAGGATGTGCGTGAAGCTTTATCCTCTATCGGCATTCAGGGGCTGACCGTCTCCGAAGTGAAAGGTTTTGGGCGTCAGAAAGGGCATGCCGAACTCTATCGTGGCGCTGAATATAGCGTGAATTTTCTGCCAAAAGTAAAAATTGATATCGCCATTGCGGACGACCAGCTTGACGAAGTGGTGGATGTTATCAGTAAAGCCGCTTACACCGGAAAAATCGGTGACGGTAAAATTTTTGTCGCTGAACTGCAGCGCGTCATTCGTATTCGTACCGGTGAAACCGACGAAGCCGCTCTGTAATCAAGATTCAGTAATGTGATGGGATGGAAAAAATGAATAAAATTCTCGCTAAGTTGGGCCTGACCAGCCTGGCACTGTTACCATCGCTCGCGATGGCTGCACCTGCCGTTGCGGACAAGGCTGATAACGCATTTATGATGATTTGCACCGCACTGGTGCTGTTTATGTCAATTCCAGGTATTGCTCTGTTTTACGGCGGCCTGATCCGCGGTAAAAACGTCCTGTCAATGCTGACTCAGGTTGCGGTTACCTTTTCACTGGTTTGCGTATTGTGGATGGTATACGGCTATTCACTGGCGTTTAGTGAAGGCAACGCTTTCTTTGGCGGCTTTGGCTGGGCAATGCTCAAAAACATTGAGCTGACAGCGGTTATGGGCAGCTTTTACCAGTATATCCACGTCGCATTCCAGGCCTCCTTCGCCTGTATTACGGTTGGCCTGATTGTCGGCGCTATCGCTGAACGTATCCGTTTCTCTGCGGTGCTGATTTTCGTGTTGGTATGGCTGACGCTGGCATACCTGCCAATCGCACATATGGTATGGGGCGGTGGTTATTTAGCTCAGGATGGCGCACTGGATTTCGCCGGCGGCACCGTGGTTCATATCAACGCCGCTGTTGCAGGCCTGGTGGGTGCTTATCTGGTTGGTAAGCGTGCTGGCTTCGGTAAAGAAGCATTTAAACCGCACAATCTGCCGATGGTATTTATGGGTACCGCTATCCTGTATGTGGGCTGGTTTGGCTTTAACGCCGGTTCCGCTTCTGCAGCAAACGAAATCGCTGCACTGGCTTTCCTGAACACCGTTGTGGCAACCGCAGGTGCAGTATTGTCCTGGACCTTTGGCGAATGGGCGGTACGCGGTAAACCTTCTCTGCTGGGCGCCTGCTCAGGTTTTATCGGCGGACTGGTGGCGATCACGCCTGCATGTGGTTATGTGGGTGTCGGCGGTGCGCTGATCATCGGCTTAGCGGGTGGCCTTGCCGGTCTGTGGGGCGTCACGACACTGAAGAAATGGCTGCGCGTTGATGACCCGTGCGATGTGTTTGGTGTGCATGGCGTGTGCGGTATCGTTGGCTGTATTCTGACCGGTGTATTCGCTTCTTCTTCTCTGGGTGGCGTTGGCTACGCAGAAGGCGTGACCATGGGACATCAGGTGTGGGTGCAACTGTTCAGCGTGGGCGTGACGCTTGTCTGGTCAGGTGTGGCAGCATTCATTGGTTTCAAACTGGCGGACATGATTGTAGGCCTGCGTGTACCAGAGGATCAGGAGCGCGAAGGTCTGGATGTCAACAGCCACGGCGAAAACGCTTACAACCAGTAACGGATAAGTTCAAAAAGAGCAGTGCGCTAAAAAATAAAAATACCGGGGCGAGAAATCGCCCCTTTTTTATTCGCTGCGCTGTCGCATTACACCTTCCTGCACCGTTGACGCCACCAACACCCCTTGCTGATTATAAAACTCACCACGTACAAAACCACGAGCGCCGGACGCTGAGGTACTCACGACGCTGTATAACAGCCACTGGCTGAAATCGAACGGACGGTGGAACCACATTGAGTGATCAATGGTGGCAACCTGCATGTCTGCCTCTAAAAACCCTTACCGTGCGGTTGAAGCGCAACGGGCAAGAAGTTCAGATCGGATGCGTAACCCAACATATACTGATGAAGCCGCAAATCGCCAGGCAGTGGGCCGTTAGCGCGGATCCACACCTGACGCACCGGTTCCGCTACGTGGCCTTTTACTGGATTGTGAATTTGTACCGGACGGATCTCTAACGGACGTTCAGCAATAAATTTTTCCCGTACTTTCTCTGGCAGCAAATGCGCCATTTTTTGCGCCATCATCTGCTCAGATGGCAGATTTTCTGGTCCTGGCACGTCGGGCATTTGGTTTTGATGCTCGAAACCGTTTTCGGGAGCCTGAAAGGAAGCGGTCATATAAAAAATAGGGTGGCCGTTTTGAATGGCACTCACGCGACGTGCGCTAAAACTTTTACCGTCACGTAAGGTTTCAACGTCATAAATAATGGCTTTTTTACTGTCGCCGGGGCGCAAAAAGTAGCTGTGGAATGAGTGGATAATACGTTCTTCTGGCACCGTTTGTTTCGCTGCGTAAAGCGCCTGACCAACAACCTGGCCTCCGAAAACCTGGCGCAAGCCAAGATCTTCGCTTTGGCCACGAAATAAACCCTCTTCGAGTTTTTCCAGATTCAATAAATTCAGCAAATTTTGCAGAGCCTGGCTCATAGCGCATTCCTCAGAAAAGTGACGTCCTTAGTGTGAAAGATCCGACCAGTTATCGTCAATCAGACTTTAGCCTTTCTGCCGCCCAGGCAGATCTCTGATTTATGTGCCAACATTAAGGACATACGGCGAGTGAGTCGCTGTACCGCAGATTCGCTGCTGATAATCATTTTGATCAAATGGAGACGACATCAATGAAATTCTGGCAAGTGTTCAGTGGATTAGCATTGGCGGTAGCTGTCGCAGGATGTGCCGATAAAGGTAAGCCTGTGGCAACGCCAACATTGGGTTCTGCGGTAGCAGGACAACAATCGACAATTGCTCAACCAAACGTGAGCGGTTCTGTCTATATTCGCCAGCGCATTGCATTACCGCCGGATGCGGTATTAACCGTGACGCTGTCGGATGCTTCTGTGTCTGATGCACCGTCAAAAGTTCTGTCACAGCGTGCAGTGCGTACGGAAGGTAAGCAGGCACCGTTCCAGTTTGTATTGCCGTTCAATCCTGCAGATATTCAACCCAATGCACGTATTCTGTTGAGCGCCGCCATTACTATTGATGGCAAGATGGCGTTTATTACCGATAATGTGAAACCGGTTATTAACCAGGGCGGTACCAAAGCTGAGCTGTTGCTGGTGCCTGTGCCACATATGGCAATGCCAACGCAGCCGGGCGCGGTGTCAACTGTACCGTCAACGTCGCCGACCCAGGTGACACCATCGTCATCCGTGCCTGCACAGACCAGCATGTAACGGAAACAGGGGGCATGCGTGCGCCCCTGTTATTGTTCAGGGCTGCCAGCGATATTTATCCAGCGCAATGCGGCCATCATCGGTGACTTCAACGCCTTCTGCTTCCAGGGCATCGCGTTGGCGAAACAGATCATCACCCTGAAGTGAAATAGCGCCATAACGATTGACTACCCGATGCCAGGGAAGCGTGCTTCCGGCAGGCAGACGTTTCAGGACACCGCCCACCTGACGTGCTGCACGTGGTGAGCCTGCTAACTGCGCAATCTCACCGTAAGTGATCACTTTGCCTGCGGGTATCGCGGAAACAATTTGCCAGATACGTTGTTGAAAGCTGTCAGGTTGTGCCATCTGCTTATCCTGTTGACCTGAAATTCATTCCATTTTATCACGTCAGATTCAGGCAGGACGCGCGGAAGTGCTTGTTGTACAAGAAAGCAACGGTCATCCCGCCTGCGCTTGCAATTACCGGGGCCTTACCCGATAATGCCTGCGCTCTCGTAAAGAGGGCTTGTCAATGGAGGCCCTGTTGGTTCTCCCGCAATGCTAGCTTGTGAACTCGGTCAGGTCCGGAAGGAAGCAGCCGCAGCAGGTGACGCGTGTGCCGGGATGTAGCTGGCAGGGCCTCCACCATTTTATCCCCTCTAAAATTTTCGTAAATGGCAGACAGGCAAAACTCGCCTGGGGCCGATCCATTGCCGGCAGGCGAGATTATTCAGAGTGGATAAAAGCGTTGTTACCGTAAAACGAAAACGTCAGCAAATTAGCGAACAAATTTCCATACTGAACCAGGGACTTTATCGTAAAGCTTATTCATCGTAAGTTCAGCTAAGCGATGGTCAGCTGCTGAGTAAAATACGGCGAGTTCATTGTCCGGTAATTCATACTTGTTTTTTTCAATAACCCTTTCAAGGGTATCGATTGAGCGACAACGACGCAGTCGCATCAAATAATCCGTTTTAGTCAGGGCTTTGTTCATAAATAGATCTTTCTCACATAGGTACTATAACGAATGGCTGAGTTGCTGGAGATAAGCACACTCTTCAGTGAACAGATTAAATAAGCGTTTAGCTGAACGTTGCCATCGCTGAAGATCTTGCGCATTGATACCGTAATTACTAAACAACATAAAGGTATCGTCAAGATATTCATCAATTTGCGAAATCAGCGATTCATCTTCAACGTGCTTAATTTTATAATTCATTGTGAAAGAGGCGATATGCTCAATCAGCTCGTTAAGTTGTAAATTGCTCTCAGAAGTCGGGTCATTAACCCAGCCGTGATGGCTATCAGTTAATGTCGCCATACTCTCGTCAAACAGGCTCTCACACAGGTATTTAAGCTGGGCAATATCATGCCGTTTCGGTGAGTATTCGTCCATCTTTTCCCCTCCGTAGCAAGCACAGTTACCGCGATGCGGCGAGATAAGGTAAAGCGGCCAGGAAGCGATTAATGAAGCTGTTAATAAACGGAGTGTTTTTAATATAGATGA
Source organism: Candidatus Pantoea haifensis (assembly GCA_018842655.1). Lineage (GTDB taxonomy): Bacteria > Pseudomonadota > Gammaproteobacteria > Enterobacterales > Enterobacteriaceae > Pantoea > Pantoea haifensis. The sequence goes on from JAGTWN010000004.1 coordinate 184,520, forward strand.
AAATCATTAGTTCTGCTCACCTCCATTACTAAATATTACAATTCATCGCCAGGTGAAGGACGTGTATTGTCAATGATCTCAAACTCAAGGGCACCGGGCACGATATGAAACATTATCTGTTCTTTTTGCGTCACGGTTTCATTTAGATCCAGGCAAGGACTAAATAAATTCCAGTCAAAATTGTAAAGCATTTTAAATCTATTGTTGTCTGTCTTTTCGACAGAAATAATCTTTAAGCTCTCTGGAACTAACAGCGCATTTTGAGAATACCACTGTAAATCGCCCACTAACGGTTCTGCTATTTTGAGAATATTCCGCTGAATAATTGCCATTAATTTCGCGCAGTCACTTTCATCTTGCGCAATATCACATGCTATACGTGGTTGCATATTGTGCTTACTTTTACAATTGATAAACCTATCATTGGTGTTCTGCAAGCAGTTTGCAAGCGGTGGCTTATCACCCATACCTATCACTGCATTTAACGCCTTATTAAATAATTGAAATCTATAGACTTAATAGTGCCGGTTCCTGTGTCTTAAAAGCGGGTGCGATACTTTTTGAAACATTTTGCCCTCTTCCTCTCTGCGTTAAAACACGTAACATAAGTGTTATGTTATAACATTATGTAGCCTAATCATGAATCACAGTGGACTCCTGTTATCGTCAGGCCAGCGCGTACTGGTTGCTTTAGGGCTGATTATTTTGCTCGCCATCGCGATGTGGTGGGGGATACAGCCATGATCGAATTCAGGCAATTACAGGCGGGATATCAGCGCCTGGCTGTTACGCCAGTAATAACGGGGCAATTAGCGCAAGGAAGTATGACGGCACTGGTTGGGGCTAACGGAAGCGGGAAATCAACGTTATTAAAAACGATCGCCGGTTTATTGCCGCCCGTAGCCGGGAAGTGCACTCTCAAATTACCCCGGCGGGAAGTCGGTTGGTTGCCACAGCGTAGCGAACTGGAAACACGTTTTCCGTTAACGGTGTTTGAACTGGTTTCAATAGGATGCTGGCCGCGCAGTGGTTGGTTTGGTGGCATTGATCGGGCGCTGCGTCAGGAAATTTGGCAGGCACTGGACGCTGTACACATGGCCGATTTTGCCGAAGCGCAGCCTTCGACGCTATCCGGTGGACAACTACAGCGCGTGCTGTTTGCACGTTTGCTGCTACAGCGCAGCCGCTTGTGGTTGCTGGATGAACCTTTTAACGGTATCGACAGCCAAACGGTGACATTATTAATGTCGATACTGCAACAGCAGCAGCAAGCGGGTACTACATTACTGGTGGTGCTGCACGATCGGCCTCTGGTTGCGCGCTATTTCAATGATGTTCTCTCTCTGGATGATGCTTCGCATCACCCACACTCTTTTGCTGCCCAACCCTTGCGGAGAGCCGCACCGTGACATTGATCCAACCTTTTATCGAGTTTGGCTTTATGCGCCGTGCGCTGGTGGCCTGTATCGCTTTAGCCGTTAGCGCGACACCGCTCGGCGTCTTTCTCTCGTTACGCCGCATGAGTCTGATTGGCGACGCGTTATCGCACGCTGTGCTGCCTGGCGCGGCAATTGGCTATTTGATTTCAGGCCTTTCGCTGGTGGCCATGGGAACAGGAGGACTGATTGCGGGCTTAGCCGTCGCGCTGCTTTCAGGCGCAGTCAGTCGCTATACTCCGCTTAAAGAAGATGCCAGCTTCGCTGGATTTTATCTTGGCTCGCTGGCGCTGGGCGTAACGCTGGTCTCGCTCCGGGGCTCAAGCGTCGATCTTCTGCACGTTTTGTTTGGCTCGCTGTTAGCCGTAGATAATCCGGCATTACTCCTGGTTGGCGCAATTGCTGCTTTTACGTTGTTAGTGCTGGCGCTGATCTATCGCCCTTTGGTTATTGATGCGTTTGACCCTGATTTTCTGCGTGCGCAGGGCAAATGGAGTGCGCCGCTGGTGCATGCGATTTTCCTGATGCTGGTGGTGTTGAATCTGGTGGCGGGATTTCAGGTGCTCGGCACGCTTATGTCTGTGGGGCTGATGATATTACCTGCGGCCAGCGCGCGTTTCTGGAGCCGCCATCTTGCCGTTATGTTGGGCATCGCCATGCTAGCGGCGGTGATGTCAGCTTTTACCGGACTGATCCTTTCCTGGCATTGCTCGCTTCCGGCCGGGCCGGCGGTAGTGCTGAGTGCTGCCATTCTTTTCTTTCTCTCAATTTTGACAGGGCCGTGCGGTGGCATTTTGCGCCGCCATTGATAAGGAGTAAATATGAAGTTGTTACCGATAAGTCTGGCAATCGGCACATTGCTGATCAGCCCATTTTCGCTGGCGAAAACGGTGAATGTCGTGGCCAGTTTTACAGTGTTAGCCGACATAGTTAAGCAAATTGGCGGTGAACAGGTGCAGGTCAAAAGCCTGGTCGGGCCAAACGGCGACCCGCATACTTTTGAGCCAACACCGCAAGACAGTCAGGCACTGGCTCAGGCTGATGTGGTTTTTATCAGTGGATTAGGATTAGAAGGGTGGATGGATCGCCTGGTCAGCGCGTCCGGTTACAAAGGCCAGCCGGTTATCGCTTCAGCCGGTATTACGACACGCAGCATGGAAGAGGGGGTGAGCGCATCACCGATCCACACGCGTGGAACAGCATGCAAAATGGCGTAATTTATGCAACTAACGTCATGAATGCGTTGATTAAAGCCGATCCCGAAGAGCGCGCCGCTATTCGCCAGCGCGGTGAAAATTATATTCAGCAGTTGAAGACACTGGATAGCTGGGCAAAAACATCTTTCGAAGCGATTCCCGTCGCGAAGCGTAAAGTACTGACCAGCCACGATGCCTTCGGCTATTTTGGTCAGCGTTATGGCGTAACATTTCTCGCGCCGGTCGGTTTTTCCACTGAAGCGGAAGCCAGTGCCAGCGCCGTGGGTGGCTTGATTAACCAGTTGAAACAGCAGCATATCAGTAGCTATTTCATTGAGAATCAAACCGATCCGCGTTTAGTTAAACAGATTGCCAGCGCAACGGGGGCACAGCCGGGCGGAGAACTCTATCCTGAAGCTTTATCTGTCGCTTCAGGTCCGGCAGCAACTTATGAAGCCGCGTTCAAACACAACGTTAATGCAATGCTGAGCAGCATGCGTTAGGCAAAAAAGGCCGGGAATTTCCCGGCCAGTCATCACGACACGCTGATTATTTTTTCTTTCTTCCCTGTACCGCTTTAAACCGCGGATTCGATTTACAGATCACGTAAACGCGACCGTGGCGACGCACGACTTTGCAGTCTCTGTGACGATTCTTAGCCGAACGCAGCGAACTCAGTACCTGCATAATTTCCTCCTTTAATTACGACCCAAAAAGCGACCAAAACGCTGATTAAAGCGTGCAGTACTGCCTTCTTTCGTAAAATCTTTCTGCTTACCGGTGTAATGCACGTGGGATGCGGAAGAGACATCAAGTGTGACGTACGGCAGCGTTTCCCTTCAAACTCAACGGTACGATCAGTTTTAATGGTCGAACCGATTTTGAACCAGGCATCAGCTGACGTGTCATGAAACACAACCGGACGATAGTGTGGATGAATAGTGGTTTTCATAATCTCACCTTTATGTGATGTTATAATATAACAAAGGTTATGCGCCGATCTTTTTGCGATTGCAACGTCAGGCTGAACAGCGAGGAAAGAGAGAAGGAAACGCGGGTAAAAAAGGCCGCTTGCGCGGCCTTTTGACATCACACTTTAATGTGACTGGGAATGTTCAACCGGATGGCCTTTTTCCAGTTCAGTTTTATTCTTGCCAAAGCGACGACGCACCACGACAAAGAATACCGGAACAAAGAAAATCGCCAGTGCAGTCGCGGTGACCATGCCGCCCATTACGCCTGTACCTACGGCGTTCTGTGCACCTGAACCCGCGCCAGTACTGATCGCCAGTGGCATAACACCGAGGATGAATGCCAGCGAGGTCATCAGGATTGGACGCAGACGCATACGCGAGGCTTCCAGGGTCGCTTCCACCAGACCTTTACCTTCCTTCTCCATCAAATCTTTAGCAAATTCAACGATCAGGATGGCGTTCTTCGCCGAAAGACCTATGGTTGTCAACAGCCCCACAACAAAGTAAACGTCATTGCTGAGCCCACGCACGGTAGTAAATATCAGCGCCCCGATAACACCGAGCGGCACGACCAGCATGACCGAGAACGGAATCGACCAGCTTTCGTACAATGCGGCCAGACACAGGAACACCACAATCAGTGAAATGGCATACAGAGCCGGAGCCTGGTTGCCAGAGAGACGTTCCTGATAAGACATCCCTGTCCAGTCATAACCGATGCCGGTTGGCAGCTTCGAGGCGAGTTGCTCCATCAGCAGCATTGCGTCACCCGAGCTTTTGCCTGGCGCAGCCTGACCGAGGATCTCCATCGAAGGCAAACCGTTATAGCGTTCAAGACGCGGTGAACCGTACTGCCATTTCGCTGACGAGAAGGCAGAGAAGGGCACCATGTTGCCGCTGCTGTTACGCACATACCATTTGCTGATGTCGTCCGGCAGCATACGAGAATTCGCCTGACCCATCACATAGACTTTCTTCACACGCCCACGATCAATAAAGTCGTTAACGTATGATCCCCCCATGATGCGCCCAGCGTGGTGTTGATATCGCTCAAGGATACGCCTAACGCCTGCGCTTTCTCCTGATCGATGATCAGTTTGTACTGCGGCGTATCTTCAAGGCCGTTAGGACGCACGCCAACCAGGGTATCTGAATGCTGTGCCACCATACCAAACAGCTGATTACGCGCGGCTGTGAGTTTGTCATGGCCAAGGTTACCCTGATCAATCAGCTCGAAGTCGAAACCGGTAGCATTACCCAGTTCGATAATCGCTGGCAGGTTAAACGGAATAACCATCGCATCTTTGATTTCGCCCAGCGCCTTCATGGCACGGCCGGCAATCGCAGGCACTTTCAGCTCGCTGCCCGCACGTTCTTCCCACGGTTTAAGACTAACAAACGCAATACCGGTGTTCTGACCACGACCCGCAAAGCCGAAGCCGTTAACGGTAAACACCGAGTTAACGCTGTCTTTCTCTTTGGTCAGGAAGTAATCCGTCACCTGATCCAGCACTTTCTGCGTACGCTCTTGCGTAGCACCAGCAGGTAGCTGCGCCTGTGTCAGCAGCAAGCCCTGATCTTCTTCCGGCAGGAAGGAGGTGGGTAAACGCAGGAACAGATAAGCCATACCCACCACAATGACCAGGTAGATCACCAGATAACGCCCGGTGCTGCGAACAATGTGGCCTACGCTGTCAACATAATGGTTAGTGCTCTTATCGAACAGGCGGTTAAACCAGCCAAAGAAACCGGTGGTTTTACCGTGGCTGCCTTTTTCCACCGGCTTCAGCATGGTGGCACAAAGCGCAGGCGTCAGAATCAAGGCAACCAGCACTGACAGCGCCATCGCGGAAACGATGGTAATAGAGAACTGTCGATAAATAACGCCGGTTGACCCGCCAAAGAAAGCCATCGGCACAAATACCGCTGACAACACCAGTGCGATACCGACCAGCGCGCCCTGAATCTGCTCCATTGACTTGCGAGTGGCTTCTTTTGGCGGCAAACCCTCTTCCGCCATTACACGCTCAACGTTTTCGACCACCACGATGGCGTCATCCACCAACAAGCCGATGGCAAGCACCATTCCGAACATTGTCAGGGTGTTTATTGAGTAGCCGAAGGCGCTAATGATGGCAAAGGTACCCAATAACACAACCGGAACCGCAATGGTTGGGATCAGCGTGGCGCGGAAGTTCTGCAGGAACAGATACATGACCAGGAACACCAGTACGATCGCCTCGAACAGCGTTTTCACCACTTCGAAGATTGAAATCTTCACGAACGGCGTGGTGTCGTACGGATAAACGATTTTCATTCCTGCCGGGAAGAAGGGTTCCAGCTGAGCCAGCTGCGCTTTTACGGCTGCCGCTGTATCCAGCGCGTTCGCTCCGGTAGCCAGCTTAATACCGATACCGGAAGCGGGTTTGCCGTTGTAGCGAGCAATGATCTCGTAGTTCTCACCACCGAGTTCAATTTTAGCCACATCACGCAGGCGCACTTGCGAACCGTCAGTATTAACTTTCAGCAGAATGTTGCCGAACTCTTCCGTAGAGGTCAGTCGCGTTTGCGCAATAATTGATGCGTTAAGCTGCTGACCTGGTGCAGGTGGCGTCCCGCCTAACTGACCGGCAGCCACCTGGGCGTTCTGGGTTTGCAGTGCGCTAATCACATCAACCGGCGTGAGCTGGTAGTTATTCAGCTTATGCGGATCCATCCAGATGCGCATTGCATACTGCGCACCAAACACCTGCGTATCACCTACACCTGTTGTACGGCTGATTGGGTCTTTAATGTTTGAAGCAACATAATCAGAAATATCATTCTGCGTCATGCTGTCATCTTCACTAATAAAACCCGCAACCATCAGGAAGCTACTGGAGGATTTTTGAACCTGAATCCCCTGTTGTTGCACTTCCTGCGGCAGCAGCGGCATCGCCAACTGTAGCTTATTCTGCACCTGTACCTGAGCGATGTCAGGATCGGTGCCAGACTGGAAAGAGATCGTGAGCTGCAGCGTACCGGAAGAGTCACTGCTCGAGGACATATACATCAGCCCATCGATACCGTTCATGTTTTGCTCAATAACCTGGGTTACTGAGTCTTGCAGCGTTTTCGCATCCGCACCTGGGTAGGTTGCTCGAATCTGTACTGCCGGCGGCGCAACGTTCGGATATTGCTCGATAGGCAGATTAAGAATCGATAGCGCACCAGCCAACATGATGATGATGGCGATGACCCACGCAAAGATGGGACGATCGATAAAGAACTTAGCCATGTATCAACGGCTCCTGTTATGACGATGATTTTTCAGACTGCGCCTGCGATTGTGATTCTGGCGCGGCTTTAGCATCGTCTGAGACTTCTTGTGGCGTAACCTGAGCGCCCGGTTTTGCACGTTGCAGACCGGTGCTGATGACACGCTCACCCGGTTTCACCCCATCCGTAACCAGCCATTTATCGCCGATAGCCTGAGCCGCCGTAATGGAACGCGATTCTACTTTGTTATCTGCGCCAACAACCATGACGGTTGCCTGACCTGTTGGGGTACGTGCGACCGCCTGTTGTGGCACCAGCAGGGCGTTCGGGTTAGTGCCTTCATCCAGACGCGCACGAACAAACATGCCCGGCAGCAGTCGGTGATCGGGGTTCGGGAAAATAGCGCGCAGGGTAATCGAACCGGTTGTCTCGTCAACGGTCACGTCGGAAAATTCTAACGTACCCGGCTGCGAGTAGCTGCTGCCGTCCTGCATTAACAGGGTGACATTCGCTTTACCGTCGTTTTGCTTCAGCTTGCCAGATTCCAGTTCTGCGCGCAGGCGCATAAAATCATCGCTGGATTGCGTTACATCAACGTACATTGGGTCAAGTTGTTGCACTGTAGCCAGCGCGGTTGTCTGGGCGCTTTGCACTAACGCACCTTCAGTAACGGACGATTTACCAATACGACCGCTAATAGGCGAGGTCACTTTGGTATAGGCCAGGTTAATGCGGGCCGTTTCGACATTCGCTTTAGCAGCCTGAACCGCAGCATCATTCTGTGCAGCAGTCGCAACAGCGGTATCGTAATCCTGCTGACTGATGTACTTCGTGCCGAGCAACGGCTTATAACGCTTAACGGTAAGCTGAGCGATACGTGCATTTGCTTCCGCCTGTGCCAGATCGCCTTTGGCACTGTTATAGGAGGCCTGATACGTCGCCGGATCGATCTGATAAAGCGACTGACCCGCTTTAACGTCACTGCCTTCAACAAAATTACGCTTTAAAATGATACCGGAAACTTGAGGACGTACTTCAGCCACGCGAAACGCGGAAGTCCTGCCTGGCAATTCGGTAGAAATTTTTAAAGGTTCGTTTTTTAACGTAACGACACCTACTTCAGGCGGTTGTTGTTGGGCGGCTTGCTCGGATTTACTATCATCACATCCTGTTAACAAAAAGCTGCCTGAGAGCATCAGGGCGGCCGCCAGAGGCGATAATCCTCTGATTTTATTCATAAATAAACCTCTAGTGTCCGATATCAAATGATCAATGGATCACAAACCGAAGAACCCATTGCTGCGTCAAATCGCGGGTCGTGCTATGGTACATACATTCATAAATGTATGTAAACTTGCTGGTTTGTAAAAAAGTTCTCTATGGCACGAAAAACCAAAGCGCAAGCACTTGAAACGCGACATCAAATTTTAAATGCCGCTGTCATTCTGTTTTCTCAACAGGGTGTTTCTGCCACCTCACTCGCAGATATTGCTGCCGCTGCAAATGTCACGCGGGGCGCCATCTATTGGCATTTCAAAAACAAAGCCGATGTTTTGCATGAAATCTGGTTACGCTGCGACGCCGGGCTTGATGACGTGGAACTTGAGTATCAAACAAAATATCCCGGTGATCCACTTTCTGTATTGCGGGCAATGTTAGTCTATATCTTTGAAGCCACAGCAAAGGATCCACAACGTCGCGCGTTGATGGAGATCATTTTTCACAAGTGCGAATTTGTCGGTGAAATGGCTGCACTTAAAAATATCCAGCAAAGTTTGCTGCTTGAATGTTACGACAAAATTGAAGACGTGCTGCGTCAATGTATCGAGGCTGAACAATTACCGCCACATCTTAATACACGCCAGGCGGCGCTTATTATGCGGGGTTACGTTAATGGTATGATGGAAAGCTGGCTGTTTACGCCAGAAAGCTTTGATTTAGCGCAGGATGCCCCGCAGTTGGTTGAAGCCTTTATTGATATGCTGCGCTTAAGCCCAACCTTAACCACGCCGCCCTAAGCCGGGGAGGCTGCGTCGCGCTTCTTCTCATAATCACGTTGCACGATAGCCAGTGCGGACAACACGGTTTCAACCGGAAGTTGGTGTTCTTCTAATAGCTGGATCAAATCCACCGCCAGTTTGACATCGTCAGGGGCATTTTCCAGAGACATTTTCTCTCCTAAACAACATTTTTCGTCGCCTGCAGCAACATTACCTGTGGCGTAATGCACACTTATCCCTCGCGTCATTATCCAGTATAGAAGGGATTAGTTTTGGAGAGCGGAGAGATTTGCCGCGCGCTAGTCGCGACCTTGTAATGATAATGCCCACTCAACAGAACGAATTGCTTGTCGGCAGCGTGCCATCCGACCTTCCAGAATCTCAAGGTCCTTTTTCAGTTGTTGCTGTACCGCCAGCGTCTCAGCTTCTGCCAGTCGCTGTTCACGTTGATCGATCATCACCTGCAAGCGTCGCTCATATTCACGATACTCCTGATATTTCGTTTCACGCGGGTGACGTTGCGGTTGCTCACGACGAAGGCGTAATTGTTGCGTACTGGCTTCACGTTGCAGAGCAGCGATTTGATCCACGAGGCGTTCAGCGAGCCACGCGCTGCGTATAACATCATCTTTATCCACGCAGAGGCGCTGGAAATTCTGCTCTATTTCCTGCAAATAATCAGCCAGTCGCGTGCCTTTGCACTGAAATAAGTGGCTGTCAAAACGCGGCAGGCGGCATTGACCATCGGGATGTTGGGCTATCTCCTGACGCAAAGTCTGGATGCAAAGACTGAGTCGCTGCTGAACGGAGGTGAGACTCATCATGTGCCACTTAACTGTGATAACGTGTGCGGATTAAAGAAATGTTGGGCGGTATTCATGCAACGCATTGTATTATTGACCCTCGGCTGGCTGGCGATAGTGCTGGGCACGTTGGGTATTGTATTACCTTTATTACCCACTACGCCATTTGTGCTGCTGGCTGCCTGGTGTTTTGCCCGATCATCGCCGCGTTTTCATCACTGGCTGCTGTGGCACTCGCCGTTTGGCCGTTATATTCGGCACTGGCAGCAACATCGCGCTATGCCACCAGGCGCAAAATCTCGAGCTATCCTGCTGATAATAATCACCTTTGCTATTTCGATCGCCTTAGTGCATATCCTTTGGGTGCGCATAATGCTGTTGGTGATGTTAGGCCTGTTGGTGGTATTTATGTGGCGCATTCCTGTGGTGGCAGAAACAACAGACGAGCACCCGCCGCCGCGATAAAGTTGCATTTATCCGACCATTTGCTTAGATTTGGGCGTCTTCGTGCGTGGCTTCCCTTGTGAAAACTCTCCCGCTGAACCTTTTATCAGGTATTGGCGCTATAGAAGTTGCGCGAAACAGAATTTTTTACCAGGCGTAACATTATGACTGACACTGCGCAGCAGCTTGAATACATTAAAAACAGCATCCAGAGTATCCCTGATTATCCGAAGCCGGGAATTGTGTTCCGCGACGTCACCAGTTTGCTGGAAGATCCAGAAGCCTATGCCGCGACCATCGCCTTACTGGTTGATCGCTATCGTGACAAAGGCATCACCAAAGTAGTGGGAACGGAAGCGCGTGGTTTTCTGTTCGGAGCGCCTGTTGCTTTAGCACTGGGCGTCGGGTTTGTGCCAGTGCGTAAACCAGGCAAATTGCCGCGTGAAACGTTTAGCGAAACCTACGATCTGGAGTACGGTAGCGATCAACTAGAACTGCATAAAGATGCTATTAAGCCAGGCGATGTCGTGCTGGTGGTTGACGATTTACTGGCAACCGGCGGCACTATCGAAGCGACCGTTAAACTGATTCGCCGTGCAGGCGGTGAAGTCAAAGATGCGGCGTTTGTTATCAATCTGTTTGATTTAACAGGCGAAACACGCCTGAAAGCACTGGGTCTCGAGTGCTACAGCCTGGTCAATTTCCCCGGCCACTAAACGGTTCTGCGGGCCTCGCGATATCCTGAGGCCCGCAAGTCTGCTCTCGCGATAACCAGTGATAGGCAGATGCCTGTCTCGCTGTTAGACTACTGCAATGATATACAGGGGTTGCAGAAGGCTGCACTCACCTTTCCATCCAAATCCGTCGAATCCACATGAGCTATCAGGTACTTGCGCGAAAATGGCGTCCCCAGGCTTTTGCTGACGTAGTCGGTCAGGAACATGTTCTGACGGCGCTGGCGAATGGATTGTCTTTAGGGCGCATCCATCATGCTTATCTCTTCTCCGGCACGCGCGGGGTAGGGAAAACCACTATTGCGCGTCTGTTGGCCAAAGGTCTCAATTGCGAAACCGGCATCACCGCGACGCCGTGCGGTCAATGCAACAACTGCCGTGAAATTGAACAAGGGCGTTTTGTTGATTTAATCGAGATTGATGCGGCATCGCGCACCAAAGTTGAAGACACACGCGATCTGCTCGACAACGTGCAGTACGCGCCAGCGCGCGGCCGCTTCAAAGTTTATTTGATCGACGAAGTGCACATGCTGTCGCGTCACAGCTTCAATGCCTTGTTAAAAACGCTGGAAGAGCCGCCCTCACACGTAAAATTTCTGCTGGCCACTACCGATCCGCAGAAACTACCGGTCACGATTCTTTCTCGCTGTCTGCAATTTCATCTCAAAGCACTGGATATCGATCAAATTCGCCAGCAGCTTGAATATGTTTTGCAGCAGGAACAGATTCAGAGCGAACCACGCGCACTGCAACTGCTGGCGCGCGCCGCTGACGGCAGCATGCGCGATGCGCTGAGTCTGACCGATCAGGCGATTGCCATGGGGCAGGGCGAAGTCAATACGGCGTCTGTCAGCGCAATGCTTGGCACGCTGGATGATGAGCAACCGCTGGGATTGATTGAAGCACTGGTTGACGGCAATGGCGAGCAGGCGATGGCGCTGCTGAGTCAGGCGGCCTCGCGTGGCGTTGAGTGGGAAGCGTTATTGGTCGAAATGCTGCGTTTACTGCATCGCATTGCCATGGTGCAACTGCTGCCGACATCAATGAATGACGATGAAGAGAGCAATGCATTACGTCTGCGCGAACTGGCTCGCGTTGTGCCGCCTGCTGATTTACAGCTTTACTACCAAACGCTGCTGATGGGGCGCAAAGATCTGCCGCTTGCGCCCGATCGTCGCATGGGCGTTGAGATGACGCTGCTGCGTGCACTGGCATTTCATCCGCAGGCAGCCATTGCCGAGCCTGTGGCGCGTCCGACGTTAACGCCACAGCCCAGCAGCGCACAGCCACATACTGCGCCGCCGCAGCCGACAGCGGCACAGCCGCATATGGCACCGCCTGAATCTGCGCCTGCGCCAGCTTTGCAGCAATCCACCAGAGCCGCAGCGGATCCTGCTCTGGCAAGTTCCACCAGTCAGCTCCTGCAGGCGCGCACCCAGTTGTTGCGTCAGGGAGCGAACAAGCCAAAAGAGTGAGCCGGCGGCGCCTGGAGCGCGGCCGGCCAACTCCGCACTGGAGCGGCTGGCCTCAGTTAGCGAGCGCAACCAGCAGCGCCTTCGTGATAACGCGCCTGCCGCGTCGGTAAAAAAGAGGCCTATCGCTGGAAAGCACAGATGCAGCCGGTAGAGGTCGTTGAACCGGTCGCCACGCCAAAAGCCTTGCGTTCTGCACTTGAGCATGAGAAAACGCCTGAACTGGCAGCCCGACTGGCAGAAGAAGCGCAGCAGCGCGATGCCTGGGCAGCAGAAATTGCCACCCTGCAACTGCCGAAACTGGTACAGCAGCTGGCGCTTAATGCATGGAAAGAGACCACCGAACGCGGCGTTTGCCTGCATCTGCGCTCCAGTCAGCGACATCTGAATTCGGGGCCGCGCAGCAGGCGTTAAGCGCCGCATTAAGCAATGCGGCCGGTCAGACAGTTGAACTGTCTGTTATTGAAGACGATAATTCTACGGTGTTGACGCCACTGGAATGGCGTCAGGCCATTTACGAAGAAAAACTGGCGCAGGCGCGTCAGTCGATTACCAGCGATACCCATATTCAGACGCTGCGTCGCTTTTTCGATGCCGATCTGGATGAAGAGAGTATTCGACCCGTTTGATCACGCCACTACGCTCTTTTGAGTCGCGTTGTGGCCACAGCTGAGAGAGAAAACTATGTTTGGTAAAGGCGGATTGGGTAACCTGATGAAACAGGCCCAGCAGATGCAAGACAAAATGGCCAAGGTTCAGGAAGAGATCGCCGCACTGGAAGTCACCGGTGAATCAGGCGCTGGTCTGGTAAAAGTTACCATCAACGGCGCTCATAACTGCCGCCGCGTAGAAGTCGATCCCAGCCTGCTGGAAGATGACAAAGATATGCTGGAAGATCTGATCGCTGCGGCGTTTAACGATGCGGCTCGCCGTATTGATGAAACGCAGAAAGAAAAAATGGCAGCCGTCTCTTCCGGTATGCAACTGCCACCTGGCTTTAAGATGCCATTCTGATGCAAACCAGTCCACTGCTTGAATCTTTGATGGAGTCGCTGCGCTGTTTGCCCGGCGTTGGGCCGAAGTCGGCACAGCGCATGGCGTTTCAGCTATTGCAGCGCGATCGCAGCGGTGGCATGCGGCTGGCGCAGGCGCTCACGCGGGCAATGTCTGAAATTGGTCACTGCGCCGATTGCCGTACTTTCACTGAACAGGAAATTTGCACCATCTGCGCCAATCCCCGGCGTCAGCAAAATGGGCAAATTTGCGTGGTGGAAAGCCCGGCAGATATTCATGCCATTGAGCAAACTGGTCAATTTGGCGGCCGTTATTTTGTGCTGATGGGCCACCTCTCACCGCTCGATGGTATTGGGCCTGCGGATATCGGTCTCGATCGCCTTGAACAGCGGTTAGAAACCGAAACCATCCAGGAAGTGATCCTCGCGACCAACCCAACGGTAGAAGGCGAAGCCACAGCCAACTACATCGCTGAGCTGTGCGGACAGTATGGCGTTGATGCCAGCCGTATCGCACATGGCGTACCAGTCGGCGGTGAACTGGAAATGGTTGATGGCACCACGCTTTCCCATTCGCTGGCGGGTCGCCACAAGATTAAATTTTAAACACTTGCCGGTGTTGTGAAAAACACCGGCTTGAAAAGTACATTCCCATCCCCACATCTTCCTCAACGTTTGTTCAACCTGTTTTGTTGAGGTAGCAATGACCATGAAAGGACAAGAGACTCGTGGCTTTCAGTCGGAAGTAAAACAACTTCTGCACCTGATGATCCATTCTCTCTATTCAAACAAAGAGATTTTTCTGCGTGAGCTGATTTCTAACGCCTCGGATGCAGCAGACAAACTGCGTTTCCGCGCGTTGTCGGATGCCAGCCTGTATGAAGGCGACGGTGATTTGCGTGTGCGTCTCTCTGTTGATAAGGACAACCGCACCATTACGCTGAGCGATAATGGTATCGGGATGCGTCGTGAAGAGGTTATTGAGAACCTCGGGACTATCGCAAAATCTGGCACCAAAGCTTTCCTTGAGTCGCTCGGTTCAGACCAGGCCAAAGATAGCCAGCTGATTGGCCAGTTCGGTGTGGGCTTTTACTCTGCATTTATTGTGGCAGATAAAGTCACCGTGCGTACGCGCGCTGCGGGCGCTGCGGCTGACGAAGGGGTATTCTGGGAATCGGCGGGTGAGGGTGAATACACTCTTGCTGATATCACCAAAGAAGATCGCGGCACCGAAATCACCCTGCATCTGCGTGAAGGCGAAGATGAGTTCCTGGATGCCTGGCGCGTGCGCAGCATTATCGGTAAATACTCTGACCATATCGCGCTGCCAGTCGAAATTGAAAGCAAAGACGAAGAAAACGACACCACCAGCTGGGAAAAGATCAACAAAGCCCAGGCGCTGTGGACGCGCAACAAGTCCGACATCAGTGATGAAGAGTACACCGAATTCTACAAACACATTGCCCATGACTTCAGCGAGCCGGCCATCTGGAGCCACAACCGCGTTGAGGGCAAGCAAGAGTACACCAGTCTGCTCTATGTCCCGTCACGTGCGCCGTTTGACATGTGGAATCGTGACCACAAACATGGCCTGAAACTCTATGTTCAGCGCGTGTTCATCATGGATGATGCTGAACAGTTTATGCCGAACTACCTGCGCTTTGTGCGTGGCCTGATCGACTCAAACGATCTGCCGCTTAACGTATCACGTGAGATTTTGCAGGACAGCCGCGTAACGCAAAGCCTGCGCGGTGCGCTCACTAAGCGTGCGCTGCAAATGCTGGAAAAACTGGCGAAAGACGACAGCGATAAATATCAGACATTCTGGAAAGAGTTTGGTCTGGTATTGAAGGAAGGCCCGGCTGAAGATCAGGCTAACCAGCAAACTATCGCGAAACTGTTGCGTTTTGCGACGACCCAGAGCGAAGGTTCAGCGCAGACCATTTCTCTGGAAGATTACGTCAGCCGCATGGTTGAAGGTCAGGAGAAGATTTACTACATCACTGCCGACAGCTATGCCGCCGCGAAGAGCAGCCCGCATCTGGAACTGTTCCGTAAAAAAGGCATTGAGGTGCTGTTGCTCTCCGATCGTATTGACGAATGGATGATGAGCTACCTGACCGAATTCGACGGTAAAGCCTTCCAGTCAGTCAGCAAAGCCGATGAGTCGCTGAGCAAACTGGCCGATGAAGAGACCGAAGAGCAGAAAGAAGCCGAGAAGGCGCTGGAACCTTTTGTTGAGCGTGTGAAAACCTTGCTGGGCGAGCGAGTGAAAGAGGTGCGTCTGACGCATCGCCTGACCGATACGCCTGCCATCGTCACCACGGACGCCAATGAAATGACCACGCAGATGGCAAAATTGTTTGCGGCGGCAGGTCAGGATGTGCCGGAAGTGAAATACATCTTTGAAATCAACCCGGATCATCAGCTGGTGAAACGTGTTGCGGATACCCACGATGAAACACGCTTCGCTGAATGGGTGGAGCTGTTACTGGATCAGGCGCTGCTGGCTGAGCGCGGTACGCTGGACGATCCAAACCAGTTTATCCGTCGCATGAATCAGCTGCTGACGGCCTAAAACAGAAAAGCCGGTGAATATCACCGGCTTTTTTATGCCTGTGCTGCTTCACGCAGCCAGTTTCGAAACAGACTGATCTCCGCGTCGTGACGCCGCCCCTCTTTCGTCATCATCCATGTAGCCCGATCCACACGTACAAAGCCGATTGGCGCTATCAGTGTGCCATCCTCCAGTTCCTGACGAACCAGCAATCGTGGCGCAATGATCACCCCCAGGCCATTACGCGCAGCCTGAATAGCCAGCGTCAGGTTTTCAAAATGCTTTCCTGCCCGAAAATTGCCACGCGCCCCGGCGCGATTCGCCCATTCTGACCAGGCTTGCAGGTGTGTATCCGCGTGCAGGAGCGGTAATTCAGCTAAATCACGATCGCTGCGAAAACGCTGGGCGAACAGCGGTGCGCAGAGCGGACCTGTGTAATCTTCGCTGACCAGCGTGGCATCAATATCGCCGTCTGGCGGCTGTTCCTGGCTGAGCACCAGAATGTCGGTATGCTCACTGCGCAACTGATTGATGTTTGCCAGTGCCTGGAACTGAATTTCAATGTCGGGATGGCGCTGGTAAAAAGTGGCAATACGTGGGATCAGCCACTGTGACAAAAAACTGGGCGAACATGAAACCTTGAGATGGTAACGCATCCCGGTACGGATACTTTCGCAGGTGCTGTGCAATTCGCTGAATGCTTTTTGGCAACTCAGCAGTAAACGCTCACCATGTGAGGTTAATTTGACGCGTCCTTGAGTTCTGACAAATAACGGTTTGCCCATCCAGCTTTCAAGTTGCCGTATTTGGTGGCTGATTGCGCTGTGAGTGACGTGCAGGTGCTCGGCCGCCAGACTAAAGCTGCTGTTTAAAGCTGCCTGATGAAAATAGTGCAGCGCCCTCAGCGGTGGTAGTCCGGTCATACTCATCCCCTGTGTAAAAACCTAACAGGGATTGTCAGTTTATATCATTTTAAAGTCCAGCCGCATTGGCCTACCCTTTTGGGCAAATTCTGGCGGGTTGACTCACAGGGTTGTCTGTGCTTTTGTCCGGCTATTTCCGCCTTGCTCAGGATGAGCCGCTCACCAATACTCAGCGAAAACAACGAGAAAAACAGCATTATGGTTCCCTTATCCCTCTCATCTGAACGCGCATCGGAAGCGCGAGACAGGTTACGCATCACATTGTCACGGTTGTATAAACTGGAGCAGTTTGATCTCTTCTTCGCGCCGTCTTTACATGTGGCCCGCGTTTTGCTGTCTCAACTCTTTCTCCGCCAGGAGCAGGCGCGTAATCAAACGCGCTACGCTTCTCACTATCCCGTCACTGAACTGAATGTGCTGCCTGCCATTCCGCTGATGGCGGGTAACATCACATTAATACCGCATGTTGATATACCACACGGCGTAGTACGCACCTTAAGTGATTGTCAGCAGCAGGGGGTGACTGAAGCCAGCGAAAGCTTCGCCAGTATGCTGCATGAGAAGCTTATCAACGAGGCGCAGCTGTTTGTCTCGCGTCTTGACCGTCATGCTGAACTCGGCAGCGATATCGTACTGGTGGCACTGCGCACACACGATTTCAGCACCCTGGTGCGGAGTGAGTTGCGCCTGTTTGAACAGGGTCTGGCTTTAGATTCAGCGATTCAACAGACGCTTAACCGCATTGATGACGAACACTGGCGGCCTTATAACGCTGCGGTTGTCGACAGGATTTCGCTCTCTACGCCTCTGTCGCTTAATTCAAGCCATCAACCCGGCCTGCCGTTCGCCACCTTTACGCTACCGACACCGCTGCTGGCTTCGCTGAAAAGCACGGAAGAACTGGTGCTGTGGCCGCAACAGGCGCGCATGCAGATCAATGCCAATGTGCGTGGCGGCGGGAAAAAAGTGTCAATATGACGCATTATCTGAGCAAGCGGCTGCAAAACCTGCTCGCGCAGGGTTACAAATCCGAAAATGGCGCGCGTGCCGATCGGCGTACTGGTTTCTGAGGCTAAAGCCAGTAAAGTAGCCACTATGGGATCCGCCTGCTTCCTTGTGATGCGCGGGTCATAATGGTATGTTCTTCGCCTTCTCAGATTGATCAATGCGATTCGCAAGGGGATTTACGCAATGCGTATTATTCTGCTCGGAGCTCCGGGCGCAGGTAAGGGGACACAGGCCCAATTCATCATGGAGAAATATGGCATTCCGCAGATCTCCACTGGCGATATGTTGCGTGCAGCAGTAAAAGCAGGCACCGAACTCGGCAACCAGGCGAAAGCCATCATGGATGCGGGTAAGCTGGTTACCGATGAGTTAGTGATTGCGCTGGTAAAAGAGCGTATTGCACAGGAAGACTGCAAAAACGGTTTCCTGCTGGACGGTTTCCCACGCACCATTCCTCAGGCTGACGCGATGAAAGATGCCGGCATCAACGTTGATTACGTGCTGGAATTCGCTGTACCGGACGAACTGATCGTTGAGCGCATCGTGGGCCGTCGCGTCCATGCGCCATCGGGCCGTGTTTATCACGTCACCTTTAACCCACCAAAGGTTGAAGGCAAAGATGACGTAACCGGTGAAGAACTGACTACGCGTAAAGACGATCAGGAAGAGACAGTACGTAAGCGTTTGGTCGAATATCATCAGATGACGGCACCGCTGATTGCTTACTACAGCAAAGAAGCGGAGGCGGGCCACACCGCTTATCACAAAATTGATGGCACCCGTAAAGTGTCTGAAGTAAGCGCAGAGCTGGCGAATATCCTCGGCTAATCGCGCTGGGGCTGGTTTAACCAGCCCCTTTTGCAGCAATCGCTGTTACCTCCCCTTAATTCCGCTACAATTCCTCCAGTTTTTTCAGGCTCCCCGTCGTCATCAAGGAAAAATAATGAGGCAAGACAAGCCCGGCGTTTTACTGGTGAATTTAGGTACACCAGACGCCCCAACCACACCCGCAGTTAAACGCTATCTGAAACAGTTTTTGAGCGATCCGCGCGTCGTCGATACTCCGCGCTGGCTTTGGTGGCCGATCCTCAATGGCATCGTTTTACCGTTCCGATCGCCACGCGTCTCAAAACTGTATGCTTCGGTCTGGATGGAAGGCGGCTCGCCACTGATGGTTTACAGCCAGCGTCAACTCGATGCGCTGGCCGCCAGGCTGGATATACCGGTAGCTTTGGGTATGAGCTACGGTAATCCGAGTATGAAAAGCGCCGTCGACAGTTTAATGGCGCAGGGCGTGACGCGTTTGATCGTGTTACCCCTCTATCCGCAATTTTCCTGTTCAACCGTTGCAGCGGTATGGGATGGACTAACGGCGGTCTTCAAAGATTACCGTTCGCTGCCTGACGTCGATTTCATTCGTGATTACGCCGATCATCCTGCCTATATCGCAGCGTTAAAAGCGTCTGTTGAACGTTCTTTCGCGCAGCACGGTCAGCCAGATCTGCTGGTGATGTCTTATCACGGTATTCCACAGCGTTTTGCAGATGAGGGTGATGACTATCCTCAGCGTTGCGCTGATACCACGGCGGCGCTGACCAAAGCACTGGGTTTGCGTGACGATCAGGTCAAACTGACCTTCCAGTCACGTTTTGGCCGTGAGCCTTGGTTGACACCTTACACCGACGAAACCATGCAAGGCCTGCCGGGTACGGGCGTAAAACATGTACAGGTAATGAGTCCTGGCTTCTCGGCGGACTGTCTGGAAACGCTGGAAGAGATCAGCGAGCAGAACTGCGAATTCTTCATGCACGCAGGCGGTGAAAAATTTGAGTATATTCCGGCCCTCAATGACGACGCCGCGCACATCGACATGATGGTGCAGTTGATCAATGCTCGTCGTTAAAGCCCTGGCAGAGAGTGTGATATCATTCTCTGCCTGTTTTTCCTTACGGCAGTCTTCATGAAATTTCCCGGCAAACGCAAATCCAAACACTATTTTCCCGTAAGCGCACGCGATCCCTTATTACAGCCCACGCCGCACGATGTTGAAGAGGGCAGTTGGGTGGTGGGTATTGATCAGACGCTGGTTGATATCGAAGCCAAAGTGGATGACGCTTTTCTTGTACGCTATGGCCTGAGCGCCGGTCATTCGCTGGTGATTGACGATGCCATTGCAGAGGCGCTGTACGGCGAACTGATGCGTGATGAGCTGATTAGCCACCAGTTTGCTGGCGGCACCATTGGCAACACCCTGCATAACTTCTCGGTACTGGCCGATGACCGTTCTGTGCTGTTAGGCGTAATGTGCAATAACATTCAGATCGGTGGCTATGCCTATCGCTATTTGTGCAACACCTCCAGCCGGATGGATCTCAATTATTTACAGGGCGTTGATGGTGCCATTGGGCGTTGTTTTACGCTGATCGGCGAGCATGGCGAACGCACGTTTGCTATCAGCCCCGGCCAGATGAACCAGTTGCAACCTGCCAGTATTCCTGAAGAGGTGATTGCGGGTGCCTCAGCTCTGGTACTGACCTCCTATCTGGTACGCTGCAATGAGGGCGAACCGATGCCAGCAGCCACACTACAGGCGATTGAATATGCTAAAAAGCATAACGTTCCGGTGGTATTAACGCTCGGCACTAAGCATGTCATCAGCGACAACCCGCAGTTCTGGCGCGATTTTTTGCGCGATCACGTTTCGATCGTGGCAATGAACGAGGAAGAAGCACTGGCGTTGACCGGGGAAGCAGACCCGCTATTAGCTTCAGATATGACGCTGGAATGGGTCGATCTGGTGCTGTGTACGGCTGGCCCGACCGGGCTTTACATGGCGGGTTACACCGAAGAAGCGTTTAAACGTAAAACCAATCATCCGCTGTTACCTGGCGCGATTGCAGAATTTAATCAGTACGAATTCAGCCGGGTAATGCGTAAACAGGATTGCGAACAGCCGCTGCGTATTTTTCTCACATTGCGCCTTACATGGGCGGACCAGAGAAGATTATGAATACCAACGGGGCAGGTGACGGTGCGCTGGCGGCAGTGCTTCATGATATTACGGCGAATAATTATCATCGCCTGAAAGTGCCAAACTCCAGCAAACATGCACGACCTTATCTGAGCTACTCTTCACTGGCGCAGGTCTGTAAATATGCGAACCGCGTCAGTTATCAGGTGCTGAACCAGCACTCTCCACGTCTGACGCGCGGCCTGCCAGAGCGCGAAGACAGTCTGGAAGAGTCTTACTGGGATCGTTAACCTGGCGCGGCAGCAACCTTCTCCTGCTTGCGGGAGAAGGTCAGCGCGCACCGCTACAAGCTCAGGTGATTAACCTTTTTCACAGGCCAGGGTGTCTCCATCCTGCGCCATTTTCTCTTCCAGCATATGCAACATGCTGCTCGCAATTTCGCGTTCGCCCATGACGACACGGTTAGCGCCGCGCTCTAAAATATAATCAACTTCGTCGTCATAGTGCGCACGGGCAATGATTTCAATAGTCTGATATTTCTCTCGTGCCGCCGTCACCACTTCACCCGCTTCATAACCGTTGGGGATGGTCAACAATAGCCAGCGGGCACAATCCAGACGCGCCAGCTCCATCGTGTCGGAACGCGCCGCGTTACCCAGTACCGCCTTTATACCTTGCTCGCGCAGAGCTTCCACACGCGGTCGGGAATCTCTACTACCACAAACGGAACGCCTGCTTCACGCAGTTTTTGGCCGATTAAACTGCCGACCCGTCCATAACCGACAATCACGGCATGGCTGCACATTTCTACCGGGATCTGTTTCTCATCCTCAATCGCCTCTTCCAGCGTCTGCTCTTCCATGGTTTCGGTCTTCGCCAGATAACGCTCCAGCAGACTAAACAAAATGGGATTAATCATAATGGAAAGTATGGCAGCGGCGAGGACAAGATTACGACCCTCGTCGTTCAACAGGCCCAGTGAAATGCCGAGTCCGGCAAGGATAAAGCGAATTCACCAATCTGTGCCAGACTGGCTGAAATAGTGAGGGCAGTACGACGAGAATGCCCCAACAGAGAAACCAGCAGCCAGGCTGCCAGCGATTTGCCTACCACAATGATCACCAGCGCGCCGAGTACAGCCAGCGGTTGCGTGACCAAAATCATCGGATCAAACAGCATACCGACCGAGACAAAAAACAGCACAGCAAAAGCATCACGCAACGGCAAGGTATCGTGAGCGGCGCGATGGCTCAGTTCAGATTCGTTTAGTACCATGCCGGCAAAGAAGGCACCCAGCGCAAAAGAGACATCAAAAAACTCCACTGCGCCAAACGCAATGCCGAGCGCCAGGGCCAGTACCGCTAAGGTAAACAGCTCTCGTGAACCGGTAGCGGCGCTTTTGGCGAGGATCCATGGCACCGCACGGCGTCCGACGACCATCATCAGCACCATAAACGCCACCACTTTGCCGATGGTGAATAACAGATCCCATACCAGTAATCCGGCGCTGGCGTTGCCCTGTTTCAGCATTCCGGCAATGGCAGGCAACAGCACCAGCGTCAATACCATGACTAAATCTTCAACAATCAACCAGCCGATAGCGATTTGGCCGCGCTGGCTGTCAATCAGCTGTCGCTCTTCTAACGTACGCAGCAACACTACGGTACTGGCGGTTGAGAGACTCAGGCCAAAGACCAAACCGGTCATCCACGACCAGCCCATCGTCCAGGAAAGCCCCATTCCCAGCAGTGTCGCGACGGCAATCTGCGCAATCGCGCCGGGAATGGCGACCGACTTTACCGACAACAAATCCTTGAGCGAAAAGTGCAAACCGACACCAAACATCAGCAAAATTACGCCTAACTCAGCCAGTTCAGGCGCCAGATCGGTATCAGCAACAAAGCCAGGCGTAAAAGGGCCAGCCATAACGCCCGCCATCAAATAACCGACCAGCGGCGAAATGCGTAAACGATTCGCCAGCATGCCAAGGAGAAAAGCCAGAACCAGTGCTCCGACAATGGTGGTGATCAACGGTGTAGTGTGATGCATGCCTGTCTCCTTGTATGCAAATGTATCCGCTTGTAACAAATGAGTTTAATGCAATTATCAATGCCTCGCTGTTAAATTTGCAGGATGATAAGAAAAAATTCATCTGCCGAGCTAAAAATGCAATCTAACCGCTATTTTTACATATTATCTTTAATCTCAGCTGAAATAACGGTTCAGAGAGAGGCATAACGAAAAACTTTACGCCTGTTAAATGTCCTGTGCGTGACGATTATCAGGCAGGAAAGCGGTTAACAGGCCGATTAACGGCAGCCAGGCGCAGATTTGGTAAACCCATTCGATACTGGTATGGTCAGCCACCACGCCCAGCACCGCCGCTCCCAGCCCGCCCATACCAAAGGCAAAACCGAAAAAGAGTCCAGAAACCATGCCAATACGCCCCGGCATCAGCTCCTGTGCATACACCAAAATAGCCGAAAACGCCGACGCCAGAATCAGGCCAATCACTACGCTTAGCACGCTGGTCCACATCAATGTTGCGTGCGGCAACAGCAGAGTAAAAGGCGCAACGCCAAGAATTGATCCCCAGATAACATATTTACGGCCAATTTTATCGCCAATCGGGCCGCCAACAATGGTGCCTGCCGCCACCGCGCCTAAAAAAGCAAACAGGTGAAATTGTGCGTTTTGCACTGACAGGCCAAATTTATGCATTAAATAAAAGGTGTAATAGCTGCTCAGGCTGGTGAGGTAGAAGTATTTAGAGAAAATCAGCAGCAGCAGGATACTAATGGCCAGGGCAATTTTCTTCGCAGGAAGAGGATTAAGCGGCGCAGCACTGGTTTTAGCGCCATTAGCGCGATGTTGATGCTGATACCAGCGGCTCACCTGCAACAAAACGATAATGCCCAGCAGCGCCGCCAGAACAAACCAGCCGAGGTGATCCTTACCATATGGCGCAATAATCAGTGCCGCCAGCAGCGGTCCCATTGCACTGCCAAAATTTCCCCAACCTGAAACAGCGATTGCGCCAGGCCGTGGCGTCCGCCGGAAGCCATGCGCGCTACGCGTGATGATTCAGGATGAAATACTGATGAGCCGCAGCCCACCAACGCGGCGGCCACTAAAACCTGCGGATAATTGCTGGCAAAGGTCAGTAACACTAAGCCGCAAAGCGTAAAGCCCATGCCGATCGGCAGTGACCAGGGTTTGGGGTATTTATCGGTGTAGTAACCAATTAAAGGCTGCAACATAGAGGCGGTAACCTGATAGGTCAGCGTAATCAGGCCGATCTGCACAAAGCTGAGGCTGAAATCTTTTTGCAGCAACGGATAAAGCGCCAGCAGCAGGGATTGCAGCATATCATTGAGCAGGTGGGCAAAACTGATAGCACCGAGAATGCCAAAAGCGGTGCGGCCCGCCGGGTGAGGAGAGAGTTTGCTCGCTTGCCATAATATTCCTGAAATTGAGTTGTTGTTTTAATGTTAACGACAATGACTCTATGCGCGTTTGGCCTTGAGTTAAAGGGCGTTATATGCGACACAATGCTTTTCAGCGAGCGAGCCCGTAAATAAACGGATTAAAAGCGTGATAAGGAGTTTGGCTGTGTTGTTACCTCAATGGATTAGACAAGGCGTGGCGCTGCTACTGGCACTGGCACCCCTGTTTTCACAGGCCGCAACGCCTGATCGCACCTACCGTTTTAGCCTCTTGCACACGAATGATGAACACGGCCATTTCTGGTTCAACGCGCAAGGCGAATATGGTTTAGCGGCACAAAAAACATTAATGGACCATTTGCGCTATGACGTGCAGGCGAAAGGAGGCGGGGCGCTCATTCTTTCAGCTGGCGACGTCAATACTGGCGTACCGGAGTCAGATGAACTTGATGCCGAACCGGATATCCGCGGCATGAATTTGATTGGCTACGATGCTATGGCGCTGGGGAATCACGAATTCGACAAGCCGCTGGAAATCTTACGCAAGCAGGAAAAGTGGGCAAAATTTCCTTTCCTGGCGGCGAATGTTTATCAAAAAGGCAGCGATCAGCGATTGTTTAAACCCTGGGCGGTCTTTAATCGCATGGGGTTGAAGATTGCCGTGCTCGGATTAATTACGCCCGATACGGCGAGACTGGCGAACCCTGCTGGCCTGAAAGAGATTGAGTTTCACGATCCCGTGGAAGAAACCAAAAAAGCCGTAGCTGAACTGCGCGCCACTGAAAAACCAGACGTCATTGTTGCGTTAACCCATCTTGGTTACTACGAAGATGGCAAATATGGCAGCAACGCGCCCGGCGATGTGACACTGGCACGTAGCCTGCCAAAAGGTACTCTCGACTTGATTGTCGGCGGTCATTCTCATGATGCGGTCTGCATGGAAAAAGAGAACGTTATCATTAAAAATTATCAGCCAGGCCAGCCGTGTCAGCCAGATAAACAAAACGGCATTTGGATTATGCAGGCTGATAAATGGGGCCAGTATGTCGGGCGCGGCGATTTCACCTACCGCAACGGTGAAGTCACGCTGGAGTCGTATCAACTGGTGCCGGTTAACCTTAAACACAAAATCAAAAACATGGATGGCAGCGAAACCTGGCTAACCTGGCAAGAAGAGATCCCGAAAAACACCGCAATGATGAAACTGCTGATGCCATTTCAGAAGCGTGCCGGGGCCAAACTAACGGCAAATGTCGGCCGTTCTGAGGGCGTTTTCGTGGGCGAAAAAGAGACGGTGCGTTTTGAGCAAAGTAATCTGGGCCAGCTGATTTTACGGGCACAAATGGCTCACACCCAGGGCGATTTTGCTGTAATGAGCGGTGGTGGCATTCGTGCCTCTCTGCCCACAGGCACACTGACCTGGCGTGATCTGTTACAGGTACAGCCGTTTGGCAATCAGGTGGTATCAGTGACGCTAACCGGCGCTGAAATCAAAAAGTATCTGGCGGTGGTGGCGAACATCAAACCTAACTCTGGTGGCTTTGCGCAATTTGCTAACGTAAGCCTGGTGGCAGATGGCAGCACGGTCAGTGAGGTGCGCATTAACGGGAAAACGCTACAGGATAAAGAGAAGTATCGCATGACAACCAACAGTTTCAATGCGGCTGGTGGTGATGGTTATCCTCGTCTGGATAACCATGCTGACTATATCAACAGCGGAGATATCGATGCGCAAGTGTTACGCAACTGGGTAAGCACGCACTCACCAATTAAAGCCAGCGATTACACGCCAGCGAATACTGTTATACATTTGTCGGAGGCGCAGATAAAAGCGCGTGAAGAAGCGGAAGAGAAGTCACGTAAGCGCAATTACCCCAAAATGATTCTGGCCTGGATTTGGCCCTGGGGAAGCGAGACCGCGAAAGCCCATTAAACTGACAGGGAGGCGCATGCGCCTCCTTTGCTTAGCGCGCCTCACGTGATTCACGCGCCGTAAACCAACGCTGGCGCAGTCTGTCCCATATCCAGTTGTAAAGCATTGTGTAGGGCAGAAAAAACAGAAAAAACCCGACTTCAACCAAAAAAGCCTGCCAAAGCGTGACATCCAGCATCCACGCTGCTATCGGCAAACCTATCAAAATAAAGCCACCCTCAAACCCCAGCGCATGCAGCGTACGCACTGTGAAGCTGCGCTTCTGGCCAGGGGATAAAAACGGTCGAACCCGCTGTTATAAATCATGTTCCACAGCATCGCCACCGTCGACAGCATTATGGCCAGGCTGCCCATCTGAAACAGTGGTTTCTGCATGATCCATGCCGCCAGCGGCGACACGATCAGGATCGCTATGGTTTCAAAGCCAGCGGCATGGAAAAACGTTCTTTCAATGAGCGGGTGCGCATTATCAATCCCCTTATTAATTACGCCGCGCAGTTTCTCACGATAAAATGCTAAGATAAAATGATTAAGTATCGATAAAAGCGATGGATTGAATGCGCTATTCCCCCGAATCTCTTGAGGCATTTGTACAAACTGTGGCGAGTGGATCATTCTCTGCCGCCGCCCGAATGTTAGGAAAGAGCCAATCTACTGTCAGTACGGCGGTGGCTAACCTGGAAGACGATCTCGGATTCATGTTATTTGATCGCAGCGGGCGACAGCCTCAGCTCACTGAACGCGGACAACGTGCACTGTCGCAAGTTCAGCAAATCCTGGCCGCCAGTGAACGGCTGGATACGCTGGCCGTTCGGCTGGCGCAGGGCATTGAACCGCGTCTGAGCATCGCCATTTCGGACTTCTGGCAAGCCGATTACCATGAAACGCTGTTAAAGCAATTTGATGCACGTTATCCCGAGATCGAGCTGGAATGTATGCTGGCAGAGGATGAAGATGTACTGGATTTACTGCAGGCGGGCCGGGTGCATTTGGGGATCGTCCGCGCCCAGCCGCGTTTGCCAGAGAATATTGCGATGGCACGCTTGCAGGTTGAAGCACAAATGGCCATTTATCTGCATTGCGAGCATCCGCTGACGCAACAGGATGCCATCAGTGAAAGCCAGCTGGAAGCCGTGCGGCAATTGCGGCTTAACACGTGGGTGGATCAACGTGAAAATTTACCGCCTGGCCGCATCTGGTCAGCGCCGAACTATCTGTTACTACTGGAAATGGCTGAACAGGGCTTTGGCTGGAGCATATTACCGCGCTGGCTGGTTAAGCAGTTTGGTCACGGCGTATTGCAGGAGCTAACGCTACCCGGTTGGCCACAGCACATTGCGGTTGAGGTGATTTGGTCACGCCGCAATCCGCCAGGGCCTGCCGGGCGCTGGATGGTTGATCAACTCTGTGCTCAGCCGCGCGTTTAGTCGCGGCGGGCAATATCAGCGAGCGGTGCATCCAGCAGACGCGAAAGATCCTGTGGCGCCAGTTCAATATCCAGCCCGCGTTTACCGCCAGAGATAAACATCGTGGCAAATTGCGCCGCGGAGTGGTCAATAACCGTGGGCAGACGCTTTTTTGTCCTAACGGGCTGATGCCACCGATCAGATAACCGGTAACACGTTGTGCCATCTGCGGATCGGCCATATCTGCTTTTTTCACTTTTAAGGCTTTGGCGACTTTTTTCAAATCAAGCTGGCTGGCCACTGGCGTCACGGCTACTGCCAACTGTTTCCCGTCGCCATTTAGCGCCACCAGTAACGTTTTATAAACCTGTCGCGCATCCAGATTGAGCTTACGTACCGCCTCATCACCAAAGTTAGTTTCTTGGCTATCGTGTTCATAAGCATGCAGCGTAAAGCTGACTTTTTGTTTTTCAAGCAGTTTTACCGCGGGCGTCATACCGGTTCCTTTTTAACCTGTTCGCTGCGAAAAATCTTATTACGAAAAACGCATAATAAAGGTGGCGAAAATTTGTTCTTTAGGTGAGAATTGTTCCCGCGCCAGCAGTTCACTTGCTGAGCGATAACCAAAATCATAAACAAATTCCTTTTTGACGGGCCGATAATACTATCGGCTCTCTTTTTTATGGCGCTTTTAATAGTCCCGGTAAATTGCCTTCTCCATAAAGGTGCAGTGCGCCGACAGCGACAATATAGTTTCCAGCCGGTAACGCCAGTAACGCATCGCGCCATTGTGCATTGCGATCGCCAATTAATGTATCGTTGAGTGTCTGACTGAAGGTGGTCGGCAAGGCAATTTGCGATTGACGCGGTGGGGTATCCAGCCACCAGCTCACCATCATTTGCAGCAACCGTGCATTGGTGTGCCAGTGCATTAACGTATCCTGCAACAGTGCCATGCCATCGTCCGGTAACGCTTTCAATAATGCAATTTGCGCCTCCGCGCCCTCCAGCTCTATAACCGGCTTCTGCCAGTTTTTTGCTGCCTGTAGCAGCTGATAATCGATACCATAATCTGGGCGAAGACCTAACCGCTGAGCCTGCTGAGCCTGCAACATGAGCGCGATTTGCCAGGCGGGAAGTGTATCAAACAGGCTGATCGAGAGGCTGAGTTCGTTACACAGCGTCTTCAGTTTCAACAGCGCATCGGGTGGCATACGTGAAGCTAGCGAGGCACGATTGCCGCTGTTTTCGAAAGGCGAGCCGCCTTGCGTAATATCCGCTTCGACAATCAGCGCATCAGCTTTTTGCAACTGGCGTAGCAGGCGGCCGGGCAAAGGTTGCATGTCACGTGTACCCATATGAATGCTCCCGACCAGATGTAGCTTACATTCGCCGAGCCGAACATCCATTGCAGGCCAGCGATAGCTGGCGGGAAACAATCGGCCCATTAACGCCTGCAAAGATCGCCAAACGCTACCTGTCATTCCCTATCCTTAATTGGCTAAAACGCCATGCTAGCGATTTCAGGCCATGAAAAACAGCATGGCAACCGCTATTGCCGACGCGGTGGATGGTAACGCAGCAGTCGGTTAGCATTGCTCACCACGGTAATTGATGAAAGCGCCATGGCTGCACCCGCGACAATCGGACTGAGTAACGTACCCGTTAAGGGGTAAAGCACACCGGCCGCGACAGGAATACCAACGCTGTTATAGATAAACGCCCCAAACAGATTCTGTCGAATATTCTTCATCGTTGCGGATGACATCGCCAGCGCATCCGCGATGCTGTTTAAATCGGCGCGCATTAACGTGATCGCGGCTGTCTCAACGGCCACATCGCTGCCCCCGCCCATAGCGATGCCCACATCAGCCTGCGCCAGGGCAGGTGCATCATTAATGCCATCACCGACCATTGCCACTTTCCGTCCTTGCTGCTGAAGACGTGCAATCGCGTCCGCTTTTCCCTCTGGCAGTACGCCGGCGATCACGTCATCAATACCCGCTTCAGCTGCGATGGCGTGCGCCGTGTTTTCGTGGTCACCGGTTAGCATAATCAGGCGGAAACCATCCTGATGCAGGCGCTGGAGTGCATTACGGCTTTCGGTGCGTAGCGTGTCACGTAAGGCAATCAAACCGATCAACTGGCCTTCTTCTGCCAGCAACACAGGCGTCGCACCCTGCTGCGTCAAGCGATCAATATCGTTAAGGGCCGGCTGGCAATCAATGCCCTGATCGTTCATCAGTGCTACATTGCCCAGCACGACGTCTCTGCTGTTGAGTGTACCGCTGACGCCTTTACCACGTATTGTACGAAATTGCTCAACGTCAGGCTGTTTAGCGTTTCCCGACTCGGCCACAATCGCTTTTGCCAGCGGATGGTTAGACGATTGTTCCAGTGCGGCGGCGATGTGCAAAATGCTACGACGATCGCGGTTATGCCAGGCAACCACCTCGCTTACCTGCGGCGATCCTGTGGTTAACGTGCCGGTTTTATCAAATACGATGGTGTCAATTTTACTGGCACGCTGTAACGCATCCGCGTCACGCACCAGCACGCCCAGTTCAGCAGCGCGGCCCACACCGGCAATGATCGACATTGGCGTGGCTAAACCCAGTGCGCAGGGGCAGGCAATGATTAGCACCGTAGTCGCAATAACCAGCGTATAAGCAATTTGCGGTTGCGGTCCAAACAGATACCAGATCAACCCGCTTAGTAGCGCAATAGCGACCACCACCGGCACGAATATTGATGAGATCCGATCGGCCAGGCGGCCCACATCCGGTTTGCTGCTTTGCGCCTGGCGCACCAGCTGAATAATCCGTGACAGCGTAGTGTGATTGCCCGTGGCGCTGGCGACAAAACGCACTGCGCCATCCTGTAACAGCGTGCCAGCATAAAGCATATCGCCTGCGGTTTTGCTTTGTGGCACGGCTTCGCCTGTTAACATCGCTTCATCTAACCAGGCTTCACCTTCCTGAATTTTGCCATCAACCGGAACGCGATCGCCCGTTGCCAGCCGCACTGTCATGCCGGGTTGTACTGCGCTAACGGGGATGAGTGATTCGCCGTCATCGGTTATTACCCGAGCCTGTGCGGGAGTCAGATCCAGCAGACGCTCCAGGGCTTTTGACGAGCGTTGACGGGCGCGTTGCTCCAGCGCGTGCCCAAGATTAATCAGGCCAATAATCATCACGCTGGCTTCAAAATAGAGATGGCGTGCCTGCATAGGGAAAAATCTGGCCACAACACCACGCTAAAAGAGTAAATCCAGGCGGCGGCTGTACCCAGCGCGACTAACGTATCCATAGTGGCGCTGCCGTTTAGCAGGCTGCGCCAGGCACTGCGGTAGAAATGATTGCCGGTAACCATCATTATCAGCAAAGTGATGATGCCAAGCACCAGCCAGAGCGTATGGTTAGCAGAAGACAGCATCATGTTATCGCCCAGCATGCCCCAAATCATCAGAGGCAAGCCGAATATTAACGCAACAGCAGCCTGCCACGTAAAGCGCCGCATCGCTTTCCGGGCGCTGTTTTGCTGTTTCTCGCGGCGCTCCTGCTCATCTTCAACAACTTGTGCACCATAACCCGCCGCATCAACGGCGGCGACGAGCTGCTGTGGTGCGACATCACCTAATACCAGCGCGCTGCGCTCACCGAGATTGACACGCGCCTGGCTAACGCCGCTAACCTGCTGCAAAGCGTTCTCGACCCGGCTGACGCAACTGGCGCAGCTCATGCCATCAATCAACAAGAAATGCGCCGGAAGCGAACGGTCTGCCGGTTGGGAAGAGAACTCCGTTGTCAGCGCCTCCGGCGGCGGCTCTGCTGCTGTCAACGGCTCAGACTTTGGGTAACTGCTATCCGTTTTCAGCGTCGCGTGATAGCCCGCTTGTTCCACCGTCGCGATCAGCGCGGCGACATCAGCACTGCCGGTAACCTGCGCTTGCTGCTGCGAGACCTCTGCTTGTTCGACATCGGCGCGCTGTTCCAGCGCCTCTTTCACACGTTTAACGCAATGGCCGCAAGACAATCCATCCAGCGCCAGAGAAATAGTCTGTGACATGGTTAACTCCTTCTTTTTTGCCATTTGACCCCGTGGTCATTTTCGATTCATGATAAAGGTTAAACCTTCCATCAAGGGGAAGGTCAAGGAGACAAAATGAATATCAGTGATGTGGCGAAAAAGACCGGCCTCACCAGTAAAGCGATTCGTTTTTACGAAGAGAAGGGCGTTGTGACGCCGCCGCTGCGCAGTGAAAATGGCTACCGCAGTTACAATCCGCATCATATTGAAGAACTCAATCTGCTGCGCCAGGCGCGGCAGGTAGGATTCACGCTTGATGAGTGCCGCGAACTGGTTACGTTATTCAACGATCCTGCCCGTCATAGTGCAGATGTTAAAGCACGCACCCTACAAAAAGCGGATGAAATTGCAGCGCACATAGAAGAACTACACGCCATGCGTGCGCGCTTACTGACGCTGGCTGCTGCTTGCCCAGGCGATGATAACGCCGAGTGTCCCATCATCAACAATCTGGCAGGCTGCTGCGATTCGGCGAATCACAAACGCGGCTGAATGCGTAAAGTAATGCCTTCAACGCCAATGACTTCGACCTGCGTTCCTGCCGGTAAATCCTGCTCCGCCTGTACGCGCCAGCTACTGTCGCCAATACGAACATGGCCAATACCGTCATGCAGCGCGGTATCGAGTGTTAAGTGCAGACCAATCATCTGGCT
Organism: Candidatus Pantoea haifensis; assembly: GCA_018842655.1. GTDB lineage: Bacteria > Pseudomonadota > Gammaproteobacteria > Enterobacterales > Enterobacteriaceae > Pantoea > Pantoea haifensis. The sequence continues at coordinate 216,836 of JAGTWN010000004.1, forward strand.
GCCACGCTGATTCAGTGAGTTCGGTTGCTGTTGGCTTTCGCGATAACGCATCCAGCGATACCAAAAGAACACGCACACCAGCGTCAGCACAGCAAACATTGAACCCTGCGCAGTCCAGCTGAAGGCGACGAACCACTCGATGATCCCAACCATGATTGCAGCCAGACCGCTCCACAATAAATACCCGCTGGTCCCCAACATTTCGGCTGCCAGCAGCAGGCCGCCCAGCGTCAGCCAGAACCAGTGCGGATGCGCAATAATATCGAGCAGCATTATCGTTTCGACTCTGGACGTGAATCTTTCAGCAACTCGCTGATTCCGGCAACGGAACCTAGCAGGCTGCTGGCATCAAGCGGCATCATGACCACTTTACTGTTATTCGCCTCGCCAATTTTCTGCAGTGCGTCGGTATATTTCTGTGCAACAAAATAGTTCACGGCCTGGATATCACCGGCAGCAATGGCTTCAGAAACCATTTTTGTGGCCTGCGCTTCAGCTTCAGCCTGGCGTTCACGCGCTTCAGCATGGAGAAAAGCAGCGGTACGTTCACCTTCCGCTTTGAGAATCTGGGACTGTTTTTCCCCTTCGGCGCGGAGAATGGCCGCCTGACGTATGCCTTCCGCCGTCAGAATATCGGCGCGTTTAGTCCGTTCCGCTTTCATCTGCGCATTCATTGCGCCAATCAACTCCTGAGGCGGTCGCACATCGCGAATTTCGATGCGAGTGATTTTTACCCCCACGGGTTCGTTGCCTCATCGACGATATGCAGTAAACGCGTGTTGATGCTGTCACGTTGCGACAACATCTCATCCAGCTCCATGCTGCCTAATACGGTGCGCATGTTGGTCATGGTTAAATTAATGATCGCCAGTTCAAGGTTACTGACTTCGTAAGCCGCGCGCGCGGGATCGACAGCCTGAATAAAACAGACTGCATCAATGGTCACATTAGCGTTGTCTTTAGAGATGATTTCTTGCGAAGGGATGTCCAGCACTCGTTCCATCATATTGATTTTACGACCAACACGATCCATGAACGGCACGACCAGACTCAAACCAGGTTGCAGTGTTCGGGTATAACGACCGAAACGCTCCACTGTCCACTGGTAGCCTTGCGGCACAATTTTGACACCCGCCCACACGGTAACGAGCGCCAGCACGATAAGAGCGGGAATAACAGTCAACATATAACCTCCAGGTTGTCAGATTGACGGGCCGAGTCGCTTCGGCCCGTTGTCGCCTACTCAGTAAAGCAGCGAGTAAAGCTGGCGACGATAGCGTGCAGCGAGCGCATCGCCGGTACCTAACGCAGCCAAAATCTCTTGCAGCATTTTCCGCGCCTGACCGTCAGCAGCGTTCAAATCGGTTTTGAGGAAGCTAAACAAGAGTTCCAGTGCTTCTTCGTTGCGGCCAACCTGATGCAGCTGTAACGACAGTTTAGCAGCCAGTTCAGCGTTCGCGGGGTCGCTTTCAAGCTGAGATTGTAACTGCTGGATCTCCGGCGTATCAGCGGCCTGTTTTAGCAGATCGATCTGCGCCATCAGGCTTTGATAGCAGGTATCCTGATCCTGCAATGGCACCACATTCAGCACGGTTTCCGCTTCATCGCTGCGATTCAGAGTAATCAAAACCTCGGCCAGCAGAAAACCAATTTCACTCGACTGATTACTGAGTTGCCACGCCTCTTTGAGCAGCGGTAGCGCGTCGAGCGGTTTGCCTTCTTCAATCAGTGCGATAGCTTGCTGCGCTTTTAATTCTTCTTCACGCGGCAGCACTTTTTCCAGCAAGGCGCGAATCGCCTCTTCTGGCTGCGGTCCCTGGAAGCCATCAACGGGTTGTCCGTTCTGGAACAGGTAAACGGTTGGAATTGAACGCAGTCCAAACTGCGACGCCACCATTTGCTCTTTATCGCAATCCAGTTTGGCAAGGATGAACTGACCTGCATACTCCTGCGCCAGACGCTCCAGCAGCGGCGTCAGTTGCTGACAATGCTGGCTGCGCTCAGACCAGAAGTAGAACAGCACCGGCAGCTGCATCGACTGCTCAAGAGTCTGATGCAGATTGGATTCGTTGATGTCGATAATCGAAGCTTGTGGTGACATGAATAAGTCTCTTTGCAGAAAGTGTTTTAACAATATGGGGCCGACGGACCGCGCTTCAAGTTGATTTTGGGCTGAGTGATTAATGACTGCGCAAAATGCGATCCATCATCCAGCCCGGCAGCACGCGTTTCATCAGGCTCATAACCTGTGCGACAAGCGTCACCGGATAGCGTAAACGCGGATGTTTACTCTCCAAAGCGTGACGTAATTTAGGCAGAATGGCCTCCGGCGGCAGAGTAAAGCGAGCGGCAATACCCGGATTGCGCACCGGTTTATCCTGCTCCCCTTGCGTAACGTTGTCAGTGAATCGCGTTTTAATCGGGCCGGGCTCAATCAGACTCACCCGTACGCCGGAGGGATAAACCTCTAAGCGTAGCGCATCGCTCCACGCTTCCAGCGCATATTTACTGGCAGCATACGCACCGCGCCCCGGCGTAGAGACCAGGCCCAACACCGAACTGGTATTGATGATACGACCCTGGCCGCTGGCTTGCAGTGCTGGAAGCAAGCGCATAGTGAGCTGATGTACACCAAAAAAATTAGTGGAAAATTGCTGTTCTAACTGCTGACGTGAAAGCGTATGTAAAGGACCATACAGGCCAAATCCGCCATTATTGAACAAGCCAAACAGCGTATTTCCTGTGATTTCGATGACCTTGTCAGCGGCACGATCGATGCTGACAGGATCGTCAAGATCCAGTTGCAGGCCAATAAAGCCAGAGGCGTTCATACGCGCAACGTCTTCTGTTTTACGGCAGGCTGCAATGACTTTGTAACCCCGAGCGAGTAAATCGTTCGCTGCGACCAAACCGATGCCGCTGGAGCAGCCGGTGATTAAAACGGTTTTTTGCATTTATTTGCCTGTATTCGCGCTTATTACCGCTACTGCTGCTTAACTAATGGAGCAAGCTCTTTCGCCATTAAGCTGGCGATAAAAGGTTGAGCATCAGGATTGGGGTGAATGCCATCCTGCTGCATCCACTCAGGTTTCAGGTAAATTTGCTCCATGAAAAAGGGTACCAGAGGAATGTCGTACTGTTGTGCCAGATCGGGATAGATGCCGCTAAACGCTTCGGTGTAACGACGTCCATAATTGGGCGGTAAACGAATTTGCATCAACAGGGGTTTAGCGTTGGCAGCTTTCACATCGTCAATGACTTTGCGCAGGTTTCGCGCAATATCATCTGGCGGAAAGCCGCGCAGACCATCGTTACCGCCCAATTCGATTAACACCCATTGTGGTTGATGCTGTTTTAATAGCGCGGGTAAACGTGCCAGTCCTTGTGCGGCAGTATCGCCGCTAATACTGGCATTGATAACTTTGGGTTGCTGTTGCCACTGTTTATTTAGCAGGCTGGGCCAGGCAGCGGAAGCTGACATACGGTAACCGGCACTGAGACTGTCGCCTAGCACCATTAGGGTGTCAGCCGCCGCAAGCCGAGACACCAGCAGAAGACACAAAAACAGGAAGGGATAATGCCAGCGGAAAACGTTGTTGAAGTTCATCATCTTACTAAGTCCGTCGGTCAGGGAGAGCATCAGTTAACCATCCTTACCGGAGTTGAGTTAGTTGTCAAACCGGCTGAAACCATCGCGCTAATTGGTGAGTCGGGTTCAGGTAAATCGACGTTGTTAGGCATTCTGGCTGGTCTTGATGATGGCAGTAGTGGTGAGGTGCATCTGCTGGGGCAGCCATTACATCAGATGAATGAGGAGCAGCGTGCTGCGCTGCGTGCGCAGCAGGTCGGCTTTGTTTTTCAATCGTTTATGCTGGTGCCAACGCTCAATGCCCAGGAAAACGTACAACTTCCTGCGCTGCTGCGCGGTGACAGCGACCGCCAGAGTCGTGCTCAGGCGCGCGACTTACTCAGTCAACTCGGCCTGGGCGAGCGTCTGCATCATCTTCCGGCGCAGCTTTCAGGTGGTGAGCAACAGCGCGTGGCACTGGCTCGCGCGTTTAATGGCCGGCCCGGTTTGCTGTTTGCAGACGAACCGACCGGAAATTTAGACCGTAAAACCGGCGATCGTATTGCCGATCTGCTGTTCTCACTTAATCGCGATTACGCCACGACGTTGATTCTGGTAACGCATGATGAGCAACTGGCGGCACGTTGCGATCGACGTTTGCGTTTACGTGACGGCAAACTGTGGGAGGATCAATGATCTGGCGCTGGTTTTGGCGCGAGTGGCGTTCGCCCTCGCTACTGATTGTCTGGCTGGCACTCACGCTGGCAGTGGCCTGCGTGCTGGCGCTTGGCTCAATCAGCGATCGGATGGAAAAAGGGCTTAGCCAGCAGAGCCGGGACTTTATGGCAGGCGATCGCACCTTACGCAGCAGCAGTGCCGTGCCAGAGAGCTGGCTGGCAAAAGCGCGTCAGGAGGGATTATCGGTTAGCAGCCAACTCAATTTTATGACCATGACCTTTGCTGAAGAGTCGCCGCAGCTGGCCTCGGTCAAAGCAGTAGATAACAGCTATCCGATGTTTGGCGATCTGCAAACCAATCCGCCGGGCCTGAAACCTGTAGAAGGATCGGCGCTGGCAGCACCACAATTAATGGCGTTGCTGAAGCTCAGGGTAGGCGATCGGCTTGATGTGGGTGACACGACATTACGCATTGCCGGTGAAGTGATTCAGGAACCGGACGGTGGATTTAACCCGTTCCAGATGGCGCCGCGATTGTTGATTAACCTCGCGGATGCAGATAAAACCGGAGCGATTCAACCGGGCAGTCGGCTAACCTGGCGTTACAAGTTTTCCGGTAATCCCGACCAGCTGGCGCGTTACGACAGCTGGATTCAGCCACAGCTAAAAGCCGATCAACGCTGGATTAGCATCGAAAATGCCGAAGATGCACTGGGGCGTTCTATGCAGCGTGCTCAGCAGTTCCTGCTGCTGTCGGCGCTCCTGACGTTGATGCTGGCGATTGCCGCCGTAGCGGTCGCCATGAGTCACTATTGCCGCAGCCGATATGATCTGGTTGCCGTGCTTAAAACATTAGGCGCGACGCGCGCTGCGTTGCAAAAGCTGATCATTGGTCAGTGGCTGGCGGTGTTATTGCTGGCTGCGATCTGCGGCAGCATCGTCGGGCAGGGTGTGGAAGCACTCCTCATGACAATGCTAAAACCGGTGCTTCCAGCCACCTTACCCGCAGCCAGTTTGTGGCCATGGCTTTGGGCAATAGGCTCTTTATTTGTGATTTCATTGCTGGTGGGATTGCGTCCTTACCGCGTGTTGCTGGCAACGCAGCCGCTTCGCGTTCTTCGGCGCGACGCGGTAGCTAATGTATGGCCGTTGAAAATGTATCTTCCGGTGATGGGCATGCTGGTGGTGGTCATGCTGGCACTGTTAGTGGGCGGCAGTAAAATGCTGTGGGCGTTACTGGCAGGCGTCGTGGTACTGGCGGCGCTGCTGGCACTGCTTGGCTGGGGAACACTGCTGCTGCTCAGGCGATTAGTAGTGCGTAACCTGGCGCTACGACTGGCAATCAATCGTTTGCTGCGTCAGCCTGGCATGACGCTCAGCCAACTCTCAGCTTTTTCACTGTCCTTTATGTTACTGGCGCTGCTGCTGGTGATGCGGGGTGATTTACTGGATCGCTGGCAACAGCAGCTACCTGCCGACAGTCCAAACTTTTTCCTTTTGAACATGACGGAAGATCAGGTGCCGCAGGTGCGTGATTTTCTTCAGGCTCATCAGGTAAAAGCGGAAACGTTTTATCCCATTGCTCGCGTGCGGTTAAGCGAACTTAACGGCAAAGAGGCCGATCCCCGACTGGATAATGCGTTGAATCGCGAACTTAATCTTACTTCACTGGCAGAGCGACCTGAGCACAATCCGCTGGTTGCCGGAAGCTGGCCACCAAAAGCGGGAGAGGTGTCGATGGAGGTAGAGCTGGCGGATCGCTTAGGCGTTAAGCTCGGCGATACGCTGACATTTGATGGCGATACGCAGAAATTTAGCGCCAGAATAACCAGCCTGCGTAAAGTGGACTGGGAAAGCCTGCGGCCCAATTTCTTTTTATTTTTCCACCGGGCGCGCTGGATGCTCAGCCGCAAACCTGGCTGACCAGCTTCCGTATGGATAATAATCCGGCGCTGCTGGCACAGCTTAATCGCCAGTTTCCAACGCTAAGCCTGTTAGACATTGGCAGCATCATGCGCCAGATAGGTCAGGTGCTGGCGCAAGTCAGCCAGGCGCTGGAGATTATGGTGGTGCTGGTCACCGCATGTGGATTGCTGCTGCTGATGGCGCAAATTCAGGTGGGTATGCGACAACGCCGACAGGAGCTGGTGGTATATCGCACGCTGGGAGCCGGCAAACGCCTGGTGCGTACTACATTGTGGTGTGAATTCGTCTTACTGGGCGTGGTTTCTGGTATCGCGGCGGCACTGGGTGCGGAAGCGGCGCTATGGGCACTCCAGCGCAAGATTTTTGACTTTCCGTGGCAGCCTGACTGGACGCTATGGCTGGCCTTGCCGCTGGGTGGTGCGCTGCTGTTGTCCTTGTGTGGCGGCTGGCTGGGAGTGCGCTTACTCAAAGGTAACGCATTGTTCAGGCAGTTCGACGCGGCGTAAGGCTGTGCGGTCTGGTGCTCCCCACTGGCGGGGAGCACCGAAGGTACAATCTTACAGCTTCTCAACGGCCCATGTGATACCACTGGCGTAATCAGCCGGAAGCTGAGGCACTAAAGCGGCAAGCGCGGCTTTCAACCGTTCCTGATTGCTGTCGGTTAAGTTCAGATGACCAACTTTACGTCCGGGGCGTACCTCTTTATCGTACCAGTGCAAATGCACCAGTGGCTGCGCCAGCCAGCTGTAATTTACGTCAGTACCGATCAGGTTGATCATCACTGACGGTGCATTGATTACCGGTTGTGGCAGCGCCAGACCGAGGATGGCACGCAAGTGGAGTTCAAACTGGCTGACCGATGCGCCGTTTTGCGTCCAGTGCCCGCTGTTATGAACGCGGGGCGCGAGCTCATTAATCAGTAAACCATCTGGGGTGATAAAACACTCCATTGCCATCACGCCAACGTAATTTAACTCATGCATGATGGCGTTAAGCATCGCTTCAGCCTGCTGCTGCTGCGCTGCATCAGCCTGCGGAAAAGCAACGCTGGTGCGCAGAATGCCATCCTGATGCAGATTGTGCGTCAGCGGATAAAAGACCGTGCTGCCATCCTGACCACGGGCACCAACCAACGACACTTCGCCTGAAAAGTTAATGCCTTGCTCAACAATGCATTCACCATAGCAATCTTCCGGCAGCGTATCGATATCACTGGCGCGCAAACGCCACTGACCCCGGCCATCATAGCCGCCGGTGCGGCGCTTGACGATTGCCAGCTCGCCCAGGGTATTAAAGAGGGTTGGCCATTCATTTTTATCTGACAGCAACTGCCACGGCGCGGTGGCAAGGTTGAGCTGATCAAGCAACTGCTTTTGCGTCAGGCGATCGGCCAGGCGCGGGAAAATATCGCGGTTTACAAATGCCGGATGACGCGCCAGCTCGCGGGTTAATGCTGTTTCAGGCCAGCGTTCAATCTCCGCAGTAATCACGCTTCCGGCAATAGGAAGCGCATCGGGATTAGCTTCCAGGCCGACCGGATAAACAGCGATACCCAGCGGCTCGCCTGCCTGACGCAGCATACGGCCCAGTTGACCATTACCTAATACGCAAACCGGCTTCATGCTTCCTCCCGCGGATCCGGGTTGTTCAGCACCTCGTCAGTTTGTGTCTGACGCCAGTTAGCCAGGCGTGAAGCCAGTGCGCTGTCATGAATGGCAAGGATCTGCGCAGCCAGCAAGCCCGCATTTGCAGCACCCGCTTTACCAATCGCCAGCGTGCCAACCGGAATACCACGCGGCATTTGTACAATTGAGTAGAGGCTGTCAACACCGCTCAGAGCGGCACTCTGCACGGGTACACCTAACACCGGAACCAGGGTTTTTGCAGCCAGCATGCCTGGCAGATGTGCCGCGCCACCCGCTCCAGCGATAATGACCTGAAAACCGCTGTCGGCTGCTGTTTCGGCAAAGCTGAACAGTTTATCGGGCGTGCGGTGCGCTGAGACCACTTCGACATGGAAGGACACGTCCAGGCTGGTAAGGATTTCCGCAGCGAACTGCATGGTGGACCAGTCACTTTTGGAACCCATAACAATAGCAATGCGGGCCGGGGCGGCGTTGGATGACATGCGGTCAACTCCTGTGAATGAACAAACACTCCTGACCGGACGGACAGGTTTTGAAGGGCACAGAGAATAGCATGAGAAGAGCGCAAGGAAAACGGTTGCGTCGCGTGAAAATGGGCCTGTTCAATCCATTTTTTAAAAGTCGAAATCGATCAGCTGGATCCCACTGACGTCCAGTTGAAGCATCGAACCACGGCTGTGCCAGGCACCTAATACTGCCCGTTGGGCAGGCTGATTGTTTAGCGTCAGGCAATGAATTGCCGGACGGTGCGTATGCCCATGAATGAGCAGATTTACCTGCTGGCGCAGCATAGCTTCTTCAACGGCCTGTTGATTCACATCCATAATGGTGAGTGACTTATGCTGATTCGCCTGTTTACTGTCGGCGCGCATACGTGCCGCAATACGTTTGCGAATAAACAGGGGCAGAGCCAGAAATAGCCGCTGGATCCAGGGTTGATGCACTTTAGTCCGAAAGCGTTGATAACCCTGATCGTCAGTACATAACGTATCGCCATGCATAATCAGCAGTCGGTGGCCATAATGTTCCAGCACCTGCTCTTCTGGCAGTAATGTCATGCCGCTGGCATGCGCAAACCGGCGACCAAGCAGGAAATCACGGTTGCCGTGGATAAAATAGACCGGCACTGGCAGGGCGCGCAGGGCAGCAGCGATTTGTTGATGCAGCGGGTTGGGATCGTCATCGCCAATCCAGGCTTCAAACAGGTCGCCGAGAATATAGAGCGCGTCACAGTGTGGCGCTTCGCGCTGTAAAAGTGCAGAAAACCGGCGGTAATCGCCGGTTCTTCCTGACACAGATGGAGATCTGCGATAAACAGCGTGCGCGACATTACTCGCTGACGGTCACTTTCTGAATGATAACGTCATCTTTCGGCACATCCTGATGCATGCCGCTGCGGCCCGTTGAAACCGCTTTGATTTTTTCAACGACATCCATGCCTTCAACCACTTCGGCAAACACACAGTAACCCCAGCCTTGCAGGCTTTCGTCACGGAAGTTCAGGAAGTCGTTGTCTGCTACGTTAATGAAAAACTGCGCAGTGGCTGAGTGTGGAGCAGAAGTACGCGCCATTGCCAGCGTGCCACGGGTATTTTTCAGACCGTTGTTGGCTTCGTTACGAATTTCTTCCCGGGTGGCTTTTTGTTTCATGCCAGGCTCAAAGCCGCCGCCCTGAATCATAAAGCCATTAATAACGCGGTGGAAAATGGTATTGTCGTAGAAACCTTCACGGCAATAATCCAGAAAGTTCTGTACGGTTGCCGGCGCTTTGTCATCGAAGGTTTTGATCACGATATCGCCATGGTTCGTCTGGAAAGTTACCATTTTTGTTGTCCTGTAAAGGTGGTCATCAGTCGCTAAGGCTACGTCATTTGATCACGCGGCCATTTTTCTCGACGCTTCTTATAACATAATTTCCGCTGACGCGTCAGCAAGGCGGCGCAGTTGGCTTGCTTTGCGTCGCGCGAGCGTTAAAAATACGGCACAATATCGGGCTAACCAAAAAGTGCCAGTCGCACACGTCAATACGGAAACGTTCAATGCTTAAGATTTATAACACCCTGAGTCGACAGAAAGAGGAATTCAAACCCATTCATGCCGGTAAAATCGGTATGTATGTTTGCGGCATCACGGTGTATGACCTCTGTCACATTGGTCATGGGCGAACGTTTGTCGCATTTGATGTCGTTTCACGTTACTTACGCTATGTCGGGTATGAACTTAATTATGTGCGCAATATTACCGACATTGATGACAAAATTATCAAGCGCGCCAATGAAAATGGTGAAAGCATTGAAACGCTGACCAATCGCATGATTGCCGAAATGCATAAAGATTTTGCCGCACTCGGCATTTTACCGCCGGATGCAGAGCCACGTGCGACGCGCCATATTGCGGAGATTATTGCGCTGGTCGAAAAGCTGATTGCGCGTGGTCATGCTTATGTCGCAGAGAATGGCGACGTGATGTTTGATGTCATGAGCGATACGGATTATGGCATGTTGTCACGTCAGGATCTTGAGCAGCTACAGGCGGGCGCCCGCGTTGAAGTGGCAGAAGTGAAGCGCAATCCAATGGATTTCGTGCTGTGGAAAATGTCTAAAGCGGATGAACCCGCCTGGCCTTCGCCGTGGGGCAAGGGGCGCCCGGGCTGGCACATTGAATGTTCTGCAATGAACTGCAAGCAGCTCGGTGAGCATTTTGATATTCATGGCGGCGGCTCGGACCTGATGTTTCCGCACCATGAAAACGAAATTGCCCAGTCAAGCTGTGCGCACGACGGCCCCTACGTGAATTACTGGATGCACTCCGGCATGGTGATGGTCGATCGCGAGAAAATGTCTAAATCACTCGGCAATTTCTTTACCGTGCGGGACGTATTGCAGCATTACGACGCTGAAACCGTGCGTTACTTCCTGATGTCAGGCCACTATCGCAGCCAGCTTAACTATGGCGAAGATAACCTGAACCAGGCGCGAGCAGCATTAGAACGCCTTTATACTGCATTGCGCCATACTGACAGCCGCGTAGCCCCGGGTGGCGGTGAGGCATTCGATGCGCGTTTCCGCGCGGCAATGGATGATGACTTCAATACACCAGAAGCCTATTCCGTCCTGTTCGACATGGCGCGTGAAGTGAACCGACTGAAAAGCGAAGACAGCGCATCGGCGAACGCGCTGGCCGCCAGCCTGCGTGAGATCGCCAACGTGCTGGGCATTCTGCAACAGGACCCTGAGCAGTTCCTGCAAAGCGGTGCGCAGGTCAACGATGATGAAGTCGCAGAGATCGAACACTGGGTTAAAACGCGTGCCGAAGCGCGTGCAGCAAAAGAATGGGCGCAAGCTGATATCGCCCGCGATAAGCTGAATGAGCTTGGCGTTATCGTTGAAGACGGCCCCAGGGATCAACCTGGCGACGCAAATAAAATAAAAAGGGCGAGTCATCGCCCTTTTTAATGGCTGTGACCTGCGTTGACACATTTTCCAGAGGCTTTAAGGAGAATGTGATGAAACAGTATGTTAAACGCACCCAGCGTGATTATCCTTTGTCCTTTAAGCTGTCTGTTGTGGAGCAGGTCGAAAAAGGGGAAATGTTCCAGTCGGTGCACGAAAAGCACGGTCTTATCTGCTCAATGACGGACGGCTACCCCTGTTATCAGAATTCACTTGCGGAAAGAGTAAACGGGATACTTAAAAAATGAGTTCCTGCTGACGCGTCCGGCAGACCCTGAGCAGTCGCGAAAGTGGTGGATGAACCAGTGAAGATCTATAACAGTCAGCGGCCACATCTGTCGCTAAAGGACAAAACGCCTGATGCAGTGCATCAGGCGTTTTAAAGGCATAAAAGTGTCAACCTGTGCCAGAACTGGTCACTGTATTAAAGATTAGTTTGCAAAAATCAAGCAATGACAGTGACGCGTTGACCTGCAAACTCAACGGTTTGCCCTGGAAAGATTTTGCAGCGTTTACGGGTTTCGACTTCACCATCAACGCGCACTTCGCCATCAGCAATGACGACTTTAGCCTGTGCTCCGCTTTCTACCCAGCCTTCCAGTTTAAGCAAATCACACAGATCGACGTGCGGGAATTTCCCCAGGAGAAGTTTGCCATTATGCCTTTCCTCCGTCGTGATATTCTTCACAAGCCTGCAGCGTGTTCTGAATCAGGGTAGCAACGGTCATTGGGCCTACACCGCCAGGCACCGGCGTGATAAAGGAAGCACGTTCTGAGGCCGCTTCGAAATCAACATCGCCGACCACTTTGCCACTCTCTAAACGGTTGATGCCCACATCAATCACGATGGCGCCCGGTTTGATCCAGTCGCCTGGAATAAAGCCAGGCTTACCAACAGCAACCACCAGCAGATCGGCGTGCTCGACGTGATGGCGCAAATCTTTGGTGAAGCGATGCGTAACGGTGGTGGTGCAACCCGCCAGCAGCAGTTCCATGCTCATTGGACGACCTACAATATTAGATGCGCCCACCACAACGGCATTCAGGCCGTAAGTATCAATGTTATAGCGTTCCAGCAGCGTAACGATACCGCGTGGCGTACAGGGACGCAGTTTTGGTGCACGCTGACACAGGCGACCCACGTTGTAAGGATGAAAACCATCAACATCTTTGGTGGGGGTAATACGTTCCAGCACTTTGACGTTGTCGATACCTGCTGGCAGCGGCAGTTGTACCAGGATGCCATCAATTTCGTGGTCGTCATTCAGTTCATCAATCAGCTGTAGCAACTCGGCTTCGCTGGTGGTAGCGGGGAGATCGTAAGAGCGGGACGTAAAACCTACTTCTTCGCAGGCGCGGCGTTTGCTGCCGACATAGATTTGCGATGCAGGGTTTTCGCCGACCAGAACGACTGCCAGACCGGGTGCACGTTTACCGGCTGCCAGACGCTGCCTTACTTTTTCCGCAACCTCAAGACGCACCTGCTGCGCAATCGTTTTACCGTCAATAATTTTTGCTGCCATCAGAGAGGAAATCCACTGTATTGTGTTGAATCGGGGAAGGGTGCTATTTTGTCAGAAGCGCGCCGTGCTGTCAGGTTTTGAATTGCTGACATTGTCTTAAACTTCAGCAACCATTCTTGTGTGAAGGCCAAAAACGTTGACTCAGGCGGGTCGGCCCGTATAATCCACGCCATCTCCACGCGCCCTTAGCTCAGCTGGATAGAGCACCGGCCTTCTAAGCCGTAGGTCACAGGTTCGAATCCTGTAGGGCGTGCCATTATCTTTCAATGAGTTACGCAAGTTTCAATCCCACCTGATTTCCCCCTTGTGTCGTATTTGTGTCGCTTTCCCCCAAAAGTGAGTCAATTTTGCGCGCATGCTCCGTTAAAGGGTTCGGTGCCAGGTGCGCATAACGACGCACCATTTCGATCGTCTGCTGCTGGCGCGCCAGCTACAGTGGCTTGGGCAGCAGGCGGAGCTGGCTGCTGATGGCTATGAAGCCCTCAACTTATGGCAGAAACAGGCATTCGATATCATTATCACCGACTGCAACATGCCTAATCTGAACGGTTATCAGCTCACGCGGATTTTGCGTGAATCGGAAGAAGAGCAAGGCCGCAAACGGGCCTGGATCATAGGTTTTACCGCCAGTGCTATGCATGAAGTGATGCAACTCTGCTTAGAGGCGGGCATGAATAGCTGCCTGTTTAAGCCTTGTTCTATTAATGGGCTGACGCGGGCGCTGCATCAATCCAGCAACGGGTTTATCTCGGCAACTCAGGAGGCTGACGAGCAGGCGCAGCCGGAAGTCTCTGACCTGATGGATGTCTACATGCTTGAACTGATGGTCACCACGTTGAAAGAGGATCTGGCCATGATTACTCAACTCACCCTGCGAGAGCATCGCGTGGAAGTGGCTGAGCTGGCGCATCGTATTGCAGGAAGCGTACGATGCGCCCGGCAGAATGCCCTGGCGGATGCCTGCCTCTGCCTTGAAACGCAGTGCCGTGACGAGGCGGTATGCGTGGATACGCTTGAGCCGTTTTTGAGGCATTACTTTTGCGCCTCGAAAACTATCTGATCCGTCTGCAGGAAGTCAAAAAGCTGGCAGAGGTGGCAGAAAAACGGGATTAACACGTTGAAAGTCGCTAAAAACTACCCTTGCAGGATCAACATCCATGAAACTGAATACAGCCACCTTACGTGGCTGTTAATTTATTGTCCGCCCAGCAGGCGTATCACTTTTGCTTGATGGTTTCCAGATACGCCAGACTGGCATCGTCCGGGTTTTCACTTTGCATGGCTGAAAACCCTTTGTCGAAAACATCAGCAACGGAATAGCCTTCGCCCGCCAGCGGATTAAGCACATTCGCGATAACGCCTAAAGCTACTTCAAGTGAGAGGATCCTCTCGTGGTTTTCCAGATTTTCCTGCTCCAGTTCAGCAATTCTTGCTTCTAAATCGCTCATGCTACTTGCCCTCTTTATTCATCAATTATTCACTCTCTATGGTAGTTCAATCGTCCGCGACGCTGAAGAGCCCTGGGGTAAGCAGAATCGGCAGAACGGTGAATGCCGGGCGGGAATACCCTGAAAAACACGCTTTAACGGACGGCGAACACGCTGATGGCTTTGTTCATCAGGCGAAAATGTGCTGGTGTCTGACCAATAATTTCGCCATCGGCATTGATGTAGTGCGGGCGGCGCGTATGCAGTGTGAGCGATGTGGTGCTGAATGTCCTGACGTTACGCCAGCGCCCCTGTGTGCCGCGGCGCAAAAAGGAAACAGTGCGAGCATCTGCCACCAGTGTGCAATCTCCAGGCTGTAAACGTCGAGCAAACCATCATCGGGCGCGGCGCTTCGCTCAACTGTCATACCGCCGCCGTAAAAGCGACCGTTGCCCACAGAAACCTGCACCGTTTTAATCGGGATCGCGTGGCCTTCATGGATCAATGTGGCGCTAAAGGGGCGACTCTGGCGCAAAAGGCGAAAGGCTGCCAGGGCGTAGCCGCCAACTCCCCAGCGTTTCTTTGATTCAGCCGTCAGGTTATGCGCCAGCTCAGCCGAAAAGCCAATGCTGGATACATTCAAAAAAGATGCCCATTCACCTCCCCTAAATCTACATCACGTTGCTGTCCGGCGGTGATGATATTTACTGCCTGTTCCAGATCTGGCGGAATGCCCAGCGTGCGGGCAAAATCATTCGCTGTTCCTAGCGGCAGAATGCCCAGCGGCAACCCTGTCTTAAGTAAGCCGGGAGCCGCTGCGTTGAGTGTGCCGTCGCCACCGCCCACAATGACAAAACTGACGCGTGCGGAAAAGGCGACAATCAGCTCAGCGTATGTTCGGTTGTCATCTTCGTCTGGCTCAATGACCGCAATATTTGATTTCATCAGCAAAGCACGGGCGCGCTGTTTTTCATGACGGCCTTTACGTGAATGATGATTAATCAGTAAAAGTGCTGTTTTGCCTGGCGATACCTTCTGTTCCGGCATGGTTATCCATTTTTTGTTCTGTTTTAAACGATACGGTGGCAGAAAGTACAGCATTCACACGCCCCAGGTACAACCTTGCTTGCGCTAATTTACGTAGCAGGTTTAACACGTGAGCAGTGTGGATTTAGTGCCGGGCCATCCTTGACTATGCTTAAAGCAGGCCATAATTCAGGAGGCGATATGACCGAGCAAGAATTCCGAAAAGCATTAGCGGAGAATGGATTTGACGAGCCGGTACTCGTCGAGCGTAAACCTGGCACCCGGCTCGATAATCATATGCATCCTTTTGAGATGATGGCGTTCATTATGAGCGGCGACATCACTCTATTTACTGAACACAGCGAAAACACTTATCAGGCCGGGCAGATTTTTCACCTTCAGGCTAATGAGCTACACCGTGAGGCGTTCGGCCCGCAGGGCGTTCGTTACCTCTCTGGGCGCAAAAATAGCGGCCAGACACTGCATTCGTGAGATACCGCACGTCAGATTCACTGAAGGTAGCTATAGTTAACAGACCAACAACAGCGTCGATGGAGGTCATTATGTCTGAACGTCCCGATTATGAAGAGCCAGTACCTGATGATGCCGAATATCCGGCATACGAAGATGATGAAGAAGAGCTACCAGAGGGCGCGGATGAAGATATCGATCCGCTTGAGGATGATGAAGATGGTGACGTAATTGATCCGCTTGAAGATGAAGATGGTAACGACTTTCCCGAGCCCGCTAAAGACATTTAATATCACAAACCGCCTGCGGGCGGTTTTTACATTGCAGTGAACGTCAGATTTCAACACAGGCACTCCTTCTCCGCTATCACGATACCTGCCCGCCGTTTTCTGCTTTTGCCCGTTGCATTTTTGTCAAAACAATTGAGGTGCCATGACGCAACTTGATGATCTTTTTCAACGCCTTTCACGCTCGCCTTTTCGCCAGCGATTTGCATTAGGCAGCGCAGAATATGCGTACTGCCTGAACAAAGGTGAAGCCGGAGTGCGTGAGCACGCCGCTGATTTTATTAAACAAAGGCTGGCGGAAGCCGAGCCTGTAAATGATGGCAAACAAACGCCGATGCGTGGTCATCCGGTGTTCATTGCTCAGCACGCCACAGCAACATGTTGCCGGGGATGTCTGAGTAAGTGGCATAACATTCCTCAACATCAGGCGTTAACGGCTAAACAGCAAGCCTGGGCGGTAGACGTCATTTTGCACTGGCTTCAACTGCAAATGCAGAAACCCGCTCCGGTGGCAAAAAAGCCTAAAGCAAAAAATCAGCCCCAGGATCAGCAACAGCTCAATTTGCTGTGACGGACAGATATCTTGTCAGATGGCGAATTTTTCGCCACTTAAACCCCATTTTTGATTCCCGGTTTATTCTTAAATCTTTCCAGTACCGCCTGTGCCAGGATAAAAAACTGACACGGCACTTTCGATTTAAAAGAGGGAATTATGAAGAAAACAATTATTGCACTGTCTGCACTTTTACTGGCATCACCTGTTTTCGCGGCAACCACAACCGACAACACGGTAGCGGAAGCGCATAAAGGCGCGGACACCGCCAAAGAGAAACTGCATCAGTCTCAGCACAAAGGTGAAGAGCTCAATCTTAAAGCAAAACATGCGGCGGAAGGCAAAAGCAATGCCACCAGCAGCAAGATTGAGGAAGGTACGCAAAAGACCTGGAATAGCACCAAAGAAGGCGCTGAGAAAGGCTGGGATAAAACCAGGCAGGGCGCTGAAGAGCTGAAGAACAAAGCGACTAACTGATCAACGCAGTTCTGAAGGGCTGAAAACCCACCGTCCGGTGGGTTTTTTTATATGTCAGGCCGGGTTAACGCATTTATCCTTCTGCTGTGGTATCCAAATCTTTTTTACCTTCTTCAATAAATTCTTCATTAATCGCTTCGCTGTTGTCCCGGTTATCACGTCCGGAAAGCAGATTCCAGCAGGCGATAAACAGGGCAGCAATTACCGGACCGATGACGAAGCCGTTGATACCGTAAATTTCGAGGCCACCCAGGGTGGTGATCAGCACAAGATAATCGGGCATTTTGGTATCTTTGCCTACCAGCAGCGGTCGCAGAATATTATCAACCAGTCCCACTATCACCACAAAGAAGCCCACCAGGAACAGACCTTTCCACAACGCGCTTGTGGCAAAAAGAAGATAGCGGCCGGTACCCAAATAATGGCGGAGCCTACTGCGGGGATCAGAGATAAAAAAGCCATCAACGATCCCCATAACAGACTGCCATCAATATCGACAAACCAGAACGCCAGCCCCCCAGAATGCCCTGAACGAGGCCAACAACCACTGTACCTTTGACCGTCGCCCGTGATACGGCAGCAAACTTCATTAACAGGTGATGTTTGATATAGGTCGACAGTGGCAACGCTTCCAGAATCAAGTTCACCAGATGGGAGCCATCTTTCAGCAAAAAGAACAGCAGATAGAGCATGACGCCGAAGCCCACAGTAAAACTGAATGTGCCTCTGCCAATGATAAACATGCTGCCTGCGGCGTACTGTCCCCCTTGAGCGCCAGTCCCGATAACTTTTGCTGGATCGCTGTTGCGCTATCCAGATTATGCTCGGCGAGATAGTGCGTTGCCCAGTCGGGCAGATGCTGCATCAACTGAGCAAAAACGATCGGAAACTGCGTCGAGTTGGTTTGCAGTTTGGTGTATACCGTGTTGATTTCCACCGCCAGCGAAGAGGTGATGATTGCCAGCGGTGTAAAAACAATTAAACAGATACACAGCAAGGTCAGCAGCGATGCCAGTCCGTTGCGATCGCTCAGTCTGGTGCGCAGGAACGTTTTGAGCGGGTGGAAAATAACGGTCAGCACCGCTGCCCATAAAATCGGGGAAAAATAGGGAGCTAATACCTCGAAGAAAGCAACCGTAACGATGGCCAAAATCAGCAGGAAAAACCCCATGCTCAGTCCTTTAAAGCGCATTGAAAAACCTCATGTAAAATCTCTCCTGGTGTGCCTGAATTCTGCCGGGTTACAGCGTTAACGCAGTAATGAAAAGCATGCGTAACCGGGCATGAGAAAGCGTTTTTAACGTCAACCTGGATTAGCGTAGCGTTTTCGCCGCAAAAGGTGAGCAACAATCTTAAGAGATTATGCCGGGTGCCGATAAAAGCATCAGTAACATAACGCGAGTAGAGCAGATGAAAAGATTTATCTCAACGCTGAAAACCGGACTGCTGGCGGGCGCACTATCCGCAGGCACCCGCCGTCACAATGGAAGAAACCACGGCATTTGATTGGAAAGTTATTGAGCAGCAGATCGCCAAAACGCACAGCATCCAGAATGAAATTGTCCAAACTGATCGTTACGATGCCCTGGTATTGGGTTTAGTGGGCGACTTTAGCCCAGGCAAGAGGCTGGCAAAGCATTCAGCGACGCAAAAAGCGGATGCGCGGCTGAATCTGCTGGATAGGTTAAAAACGGCCAAATGCCACTGGCATAAGAAGCAGGGCCAGCCCTGACGGACTGGCCCCGTTTTTTCAGACGCGAGTGCTTTGGGAGGGCAACTGCATTTTCACGTTTTCTGCTGCCCGTTTACCGGCGAGAAAAGCGTGGTCAGAATTGTAATATTCCCACTCGCTGTAGCGGCCAGACAGGTGAATATCCTGAGCTAACAACCACTGGCGAATCAGTGTCACATTTGCCGTACGGGCGTGATCGTATACCACGTACGCATAGGGCATATCGACCTGAGTAGCCGAGATAATCGTGTCTTCAGGGCGGATCATACCCACCTTGATACAATCTTCGCGACAGCGTTCAATTAACGCATCGCCTTGCAGCGGCAGCGGCTTATCTTTGCTGTAGGTCATTTCACAGGTCAGGCCAAATCCGCCGGGCGCATTACAATGCGGGCTGGCGTTGCCCTGCACAAAGATACGGTGGAACAGCGTATCGCCTGGATAGTAAATCCAGTGCTTCTCGGTCAGGTTGGTACGATCAATACCCAGGTTCACACAGCGCACAGAGACGTAACGCAACTTTTTGGCGGCCAGCTGTATGTTTTCTGGCACTTCATCGCCCATCAGTTTGATCAGCTCCGGCAGCGGCATCGTGCTAATCAACTGTTCATAGCGATAGTGGCGACCATCTGCCAGCGTGGCGATATGCGCCTGAGGCAGAATTTTCACCAGTTTAGCGTTGGTCTCAAGCGTACATTTTAAATGAGGCAAAAAGCCTGACATCAGTGCCTGGAAACCACCGCGCAGGGGGTAACCAAAGCGGGCATTGGGACCGACCGGTTTAGCCAGTGGTTGCAGTGCGCCATCAATGATTTGCGCCAGATCGGGCAAAGGTACCCGGCCTCCAAGCCAGGAGGTTTCCATCTCAGACAGCGGCACTTTCCACAGCTTTTTGTTGTAGGGCAGGGCGAAATGCCGGGCAATACCTTTTCCCCAGGTACGCATAATAAACTGCTCGAAATCCTCTGTTTTTTCTTCGCTGTCAAGTGCGTTGATATCGCCATCGGGTATCGCGCCATCGGCACAGCAATCCCGGCGCTGGCGTGCTACACCAAGCGGCAGGGTACGCGCTTCGGTTTCGCCGTAGCGCGCATCAATCGCACCAAGAATGCACTCTTTTACCACCTCGGCGGGTAAACCATACAGGGAAGACTGGAAAGGATAGCGCGTGTAAACGCCGTCGTTATAGACCCAGGCTTCACGCTCCTGCCAGTGCAGGTTATCGCCCAGCAGCATGTCATAAAGTTGCAGGACGTAAGGGTCCTGCGAAAACATGATGTGCCCGGCGTAATCGAAGGTAAAACCGTTATCTTCGATGGAGCGACACCAGCCGCCAGGTGTGGCATTTTTTCTAATACCACAGCCCCTCGCCATAGTGATAACCCGCACTCAGTCCGGTCGGACCGGCACCGATAATCAAACACGGCACGGTTTCAGCTTCTTCGGTCGCAGAGGTTAACCAGGTCACCGCCGGGGTGATTTCAGCTGGTTCACCGTTGCGCTGGGCGGCGTCGTTTTCAGATATCAGCGCCTGTTGCATGAGCGTATGGATGCGCTCAACGGTGCTGTTCCATGAGGTTGCGGCTACTTTCTTCTGCATTTTTTCAGCCAGAGCGGCCCGTTCAGTGGGGCTTAAGCGTAAAGCCTCTTCACAGGCCTGAATAAACGCTTCCGGCGAGCGCGCCACCGCCACCAGATCGGCATAATGACGTTCAACATCAATAATCGCAGTACTGACAATCGGCAGCTGCGCCGCCATATATTCCAGCACCTTCGTCGGCGAAATGTAGCGCGTGGAGGCATTGAGCGCGAAAGGCATCAGGCAGACATCCCAGCCGGCAAGAAACTGCGGCAGAGCCTGGTAAGGTTGCTGGCCTAACCAGTGAATATTCTGGCGCTGCGGTAAGCTGGCAGGATCAATTTTTACTACCGGGCCAACCATAATAATTTGCCATTCAGGATGGCTGTCGGCCAGGGCGGCAATCAACGGCAGGTCGATACGTTCATCCAGCACACCGTAATAGCCCAGGCGCAGCGGCGGAAGAGTATCCTGCAAGGGATGATGATTATTACGATCCAGCGCCTGTTCAAAATGAATAGCATCCACGCTGCTGGGGAAGCAGTGCACCTGCGGATGTTTACTCTTTTTCGCTTCGTACAGGCTGGTCCCACCGGTAAAGACCAGGTCGGCCCGCGTCAGCAGAGCGGATTCACGCTGCTGTAACTGGCGCGGCGCCTGATGGAACGCAGACAGCTCATCCATACAGTCATAGATCACCAGGCCTGGCTTAAAGGGTGTTAACAGAGGCAGTGCCATCGGGGTATAAAACCACACCAGCGGGCGTTCATCTTCTTCGACCAGTGCGGCGAGCAGAAGCTGAAGTGATGCAATCTGGCTGTCATGAAATCCCGGGGCGTCGATATCAGTATGCGGCTGAATTACCGTGATGTTTGCCGCAGGCGAACTTTCGATCAATCCTGGTGGCCCCGCCTGAAACAGCGGCTCTTCAATAAATAAAATTCGGTAATGCTGGGCCAGACGCGTCAGTAAATGTTGTGGGCGTTGGAAAACAAATCCCCAGCGTAAATGGCTAAATACGATTAATGTAGGTTGCTTCATGTTGTTCTCCTGATCGGGCCGCCTGGATAAGATGAGAGTCTGGAAGTGCTGTAATGATTGCTGCGTTTGGCGTAGCGCGCGGGCATAAGGCTGTTGCAACTGACGGGCAAAGGGATCCGGTCCCAGCCGATCCAGATCCCAAAGCCCACTGCGAGCCCAAAAAGAGGGATCCTCCCACAGTGGGCGGTCGATAATGGGGTAAAGACAGATGCCGAGTATCTCGACACCGGCTAACTGTGCCTGAGCAACCTCTGCACCCACTTCTGTTATCCAGGCGCCGCGACCGCTGCCAACATGGCTGGTCTCTGCCACCAGCAGTGGTCGTTGGTAGCGTTGATAAACGGTCTCCAGCATCTCGTGCATGGGGATCCGTTGCGCATCGGCCAGGTGCCAGAACAGACGACGGTTAGTGGTCATTTCCCACTGATTATCGTGGTAGTAGTTCACGCCAAGCAGATCGAGATAATGCGGCGCACCGCCTAATTCAGGCGCGACCCGACCTGCCAGCATATCCCAGGCCTGATACTGGGCCTCGCATAACATTGCCGTCTCCTGTCGGCAGCTATCGCTATCCTGATCGGGCACGATGTGAATCAGCGGATCGCAATGCATAATGCGTGCGCGGGGATCGGCCTGCCAGATGGCGTCACAGGCGGCCAGTGTGGCACGCACCAGCTGTCGTTTAGCGGCATCCGCGAGTACTTCTTCCGGCATATCGGGGCGGGAAAACAATCCCACTGATATGCCCCAGCTGAGAAAAGAGATCTCGTTCATGGGGGAATAGACCGGGGCTTCGTCATACCAGGGCGCCAGAAAACGCGCCAGTTCGCCGCAAAAGGTGGCGAAACGGGAAACAAATTCATCAGAAAACAGATCGATGTCGGTGGGCCAGCCGTAATGACAAAGGGTCCAGCTCAACTGAATGCCGTGCTGTTTCGCCAGCCTGCATGCGCAGGGCAACGGAAGAGAAATCATAGCTGTCATCGCGTTCACATAAGCGCCAGCCAACGCTTTCACGCGCGGTATGAATAGTAAACTGTTTGAGCGCAGCGTAATCTTCATTGCATCGGGTCAGATGCGCATTAATCTCGTACATCGACAGGGGTTCACCCTGAGTATTAATATGATCGGCCCCTTCATAACCGGCCTGCCAAAAGCTGAAAAATGGCGTCATCTCTTCCCCTCTGCTGAAAAAAGCAAAAGCAACCGTTGAGTCGGCTATGTGCGTCAGATGAAAAGCAATGCAAAGCTGAGGCCTGGCCTTTTGAGGTGATCAGGCGATCCGTGCTAAAAGCGATGATCGCTCAGCCGAAGGATGAGGATGCTCGCAGGCGTGAGGGATAGCGCGGTGAGGTATTAACGCTATCGGGGTGTTGAATTTTAATGACTTCTCTGGCTCGCCGTTGGCGACTGGAAGCCTTACTGGAAAGTATAGGTAAAGGGGGGATAGCACAAGGTATTGAAGTAAAAAGAAAAAGCAAAGCGGCAATTTAATTCCAGTCAATTTCAGGAAAAGCCTTTGTAAACAATAAAATTAGGGCAGTAAGCGAATCGCGGCTTTTGCAGGCAGGGGCAGAGGTCTTTCATCTTTTCGGCGGGGCTTTTATACCCTGCATGGGATAACGGAACCGTCAGACTTTTGCAACTTGCGACAGGCTTTATTATTGTAGGATTCGATAATTAGCAATCAAAAGAAGCGACGGATGAACCGCTCAGGCTTCTGGCTTCAAGGACGTTTACCAACATGTTCTCATTCGACTGGCATCGATTTTTACTCAATGACCAACCGGCAACCTTTCTGTTTGAAGTTATCGTCCGGGTACTGCTTGCTTACATTGTGGTATTCACTTTTTTAAAAATATCGGGCAGACGCGGGATCCGTCAGCTTTCCCTGTTTGAGTTGGTCGTTATTCTGACGCTGGGCTCAGCGTCCGGTGATGTGACTTTCTATGATGATGTGCCGGTGCTGCCGGTGATTATGGTGTTTATCGTGCTGCTGAGTTTGTATCGCTTTACCACCTACCTGACGGCGCGCAGTGCCCGCGTATCAAAGTGGATCCAGGGCAACGTGATTACGCTTATTCAGGACGGGCTGTATGAGCTTCAGAGCCTGGACAATCTAAACATTTCTGAAGATGAGTTTTTCATGGAGCTGCGACAAGAGGGCGTTGAGCATCTCGGTCAGGTGCGGCTGGCACTGATTGAAGTTGATGGTCAGTTGAGCCTCTATTTCTTTAATGATGACGAGATGCGGGCGGGACTCAGCGTGTTACCACCGGCGCATCGGCAGGATTTTACTCAGGTGCCGAAAACCGGCCTCTATGCCTGTACCCACTGCGGTCAGACAGAGGAGATCGCGGCGCAGCAGCGTAAGGTTTGCCCACGCTGCACCGCACAATTATGGTCTGCTGCGCTGAATACGCGTCGGCTGCATTAACGCTTCACGGGATAATCTGAATGGAAAGGGCGACAGTGGCAGGCTGTCGCCCCACCGCTTTACAGCGTGGCTTGTGTGGCTCCCATGCCCGGTACCAAAATAACTTTGCGGCAATCCTCTTTGCGTTTCTCAAAAATTTCATAACCCCGTGCAGCATCTTCCAGCGGCATGTGATGCGTCACGATCTCTTCCGGCGTCAGTAAGCCTTGCTCAATCAGTTTCAGCAGCTCAGGCAGGTAAGCGTGAACATGGGTCTGCCCCATTTTAAATGTGAGCCCTTTATCGAAGGCATCACCAAACAAAAAGCCGTGAATAAAGCCAGCATACACGCCCGGCACGCTGACAATACCGCCACGTCGGACCGCGGCGATACACTGGCGCAGTGCTTTGCCGCTGCTGCCTTCCAGTTTCAGATTACTGAGTACGGTTTCAGTGAGGCTGCCTTTGGCCTCAAAGCCAATCGCATCGATTACCGCATCCACACCGCGACGCCCTTCGCTGTGATCAATAATCCAGCCAGCGGGATCGTCAATCTTGTCGAAATTAATCGGGATCGCGCCGTAACGATCGCGCGCAAACGCCAGACGATAATCGTTGTGATCGATCATGTAAATTTGCTCAGCGCCCAGAAAACGGGCGCAGGCGGCGCTCAGTAAACCGACCGGCCCGGCGCCAAATATGGCCACGCTTGAACCTTGTTTTATTTCGGCGTTTTTCACCGCCTGCCACGCTGTTGGTAAAATATCGGTAAGAAACAGCACTTTTTCATCAGGCAGGGTCAGCGGGACTTTGAACGGGCCGACATTGGCTTTTGGCACACGCACATATTCCGCTTGTCCGCCCGGCACGCCGCCATAAAGTTTGCTGTAGCCAAACAGCGCGGCAGGCGGGGTAATATTTTTGCGGTTTAATATCGCGCCTCTTCCGCTGTTGGTATTTTCGCAGGCTGCATACTGGCTCAGATGACAAAAAAGCAGTCGCCACAGGCGATCACAAAGGGAATGACCACACGATCGCCTTTGGCGACAGCCGTAACGGCGCTGCCGGTTTCGACCACTTCACCCATGAACTCATGACCAAAAATATCGCCATGGCCGGTTCCCGGTATTTTTCCGCGATACAGGTGTAAATCGGATCCGCAAATTGCCGTCGCGGTGACGCGCAGAATGATGTCATCATCTGCTTCAATGCTGGGATCGGGCACGTTATCAACGCTGACTTTATGTGGGCCGTGATAAGTTAACGCTTTCATCTGTTCGACTCCTTTGATCAGTGAATTGCCGTGTTGTAAAGGCATTTAAAGGTCGGCGGCAATTTCGGGGCAAGTAGAGGCATAAAAATGTGGGAAAAGGATTTCCGGTTTTTGCGACCTGCAGTGAAGTGTAGCCAGTTGAGGTTAAGTAAGCAGAGCGGCTGCGTTGAAGCCGCTTAAATGGACGGCAAGGCACTGGCTGAGGAAAACGGAAGATTCAGGTGGATAAGATGTCTGCCTGATGCCAGCCGAGCGCATTCACAATGGCGCGGCGATAGGCGGTATCGATCTGTGGAGGCACCTGTTCAATGTAGCGTCGGGCGTGCTCACGTTTGTCGCCATTGAGCTGCTGAAGGTAGTTGATGACCTCTTCGACGCCGGGAACGCGTCCTTCAGTTGACGCTATGCGCGCAGGCAGCGCCGTCCAAATCAGCGCATCAATCGCTTTGTGCCGTGCCCACGCTTGCAGTGGCCCGGTCGTAGTATGATCCACTAACATGATGCCGACCCCATCCACGCGTTCTGCCGGTATGCCTTCACGTTCGCGTAATGCTTTGCAGGCAACGTCCAGTGAAGCGGTAGCCAGCAATGCCCAAAATACGTTTACCGGCTCAGCATTGAGACAGAGTGCGGTGGCGACTTCACCACCATCGCTAATGCGGACAAATTCAACCGGCACCGTTGGCCCATCCGCATACCAGCTTCCTGCGACGGGCAACAGGCCGGGTTTCCAGATCAGCGATCCCCAACCAAGGCAGGCAATTTTCATCCTTCTGTCTCCTGAATATGGTGAATGAATAACAAACAGTATGATTAAAGCGTAGCTGGCAATGCGAAGCGGTGAAAAAATCACATCTTTTCATCAGTAAGCCTTGCTGCCGTCAGGTGTTGCATTATTTATCTGTTAATGGTCATTGTTCGCTTATTTTTTGTTCGTGATGCACAGAATGCGCATAAACACCCAGCTTTACTTGAATTGAAAGTGTCAGTTAGTGTAAAAAGAGCAGGGCGCAATCGTTTACGTCTGAGCGAAGTAAACGATTTTTTTATTTAAGCCGCGTGAAACGCAGAAGCGTTGAAATTTACGTTAAGATGCGCCCGCGCTGTCGCTAATCAGGTCGTATTTGTCCTCGTCCCGGTAAAGAAGGGGAGGCGGCAAATGGAAGTCAATTTTGCAGCCTGCGTATGCGAGAGCAGTGACTGCATGTTTTTGGATTACCAGATGAAAACCACTCAAACCGGCACGCTGGGTGCCATTGAGACGCCAGAACAACAAGGCTGGCGTAAAACCGATACCCTGTGGATGCTGGGATTATATGGCACTGCCATTGGCGCTGGCGTGTTATTCCTGCCGATCAACGCGGGCGTTGGTGGCTTGCTGCCGTTAATCGTCATGGCAGTTCTCGCCTTTCCCTGACGTTCTTCGCGCATCGTGCCCTGACGCGCTTCGTACTCTCCGGTAAAAATCCCACGGGTGATATCACTGAGGTAGTAGAAGAGCATTTTGGCGCAGGGGCCGGTAACGTCATTACGCTGCTCTACTTTTTTGCTGTCTATCCCATTTTGCTGATGTACAGCGTGGCCATAACGAATACGGTAGAGAGCTTAATCGTTAATCAACTGGGTTTAGTGGCACCGCCGCGAGTGCTGCTGTCGCTGATATTAATCACTGGCATGATGATGATTGTGCGTTTCGGTGAGCGCGTGATTGTTAAGGCGATGAGCGTACTGGTTTATCCCTTCGTGGCGGTGTTAATGCTGATGGCATGTTATTTAATTCCCCACTGGCACGGTGCCGCGCTGCAAACACTTAATCTTCCTGCTTCCGGCGGTAAAGGCTTGTGGATGACGCTGTGGCTGGCGATTCCGGTGATGGTGTTTTCGTTTAATCACTCGCCGATTATCTCCTCTTTTGCCGTTGCTAAACGTGAAGAGTATGGAGAGGAGGCCGATAAAAAGTGTTCGCGCATTTTGGCATATTCACACCTGCTAATGGTGGCAACGGTGATGTTCTTTGTCTTTAGCTGTGTGCTCAGCCTGTCGCCTGACGATCTGCATGCAGCAAAAGCACAAAATATTACGATCCTTTCTTACCTTGCGAATCATTTCAGGGTGCCGGTCATCGCCTGGCTGGGACCGGTTATCGCTATCGTCGCGATCACCAAATCCTTCCTTGGACACTATTTAGGTGCTCGCGAAGGGTTTAACGGACTGGTTAATAAGGCGCTGCGCAGTCAGGGCAAAAGCGTTGCGCCGGATAAACTCAACCGTTTAACGTCGCTGTTTATGCTGCTGACAACCTGGCTGGTAGCAACGCTTGATCCCAATATTCTCAGTATGATTGAGACGCTTGGTGGGCCAGTGATTGCGGTTATTCTGTTCTTAATGCCGATGTATGCCATTCACAAAGTTCCGGCAATGCGTCAATACAGTGGCAAACTCAGTAACCTGTTTGTGGTACTGACTGGCCTGGTGGCTATCTCTGCGATTTTCTTTTCACTGATGCGTTAATTCCTACGGTCAGGACGGGCACATCTGTCAGCCCTGACCGTAAGCCTGCCAGATTTTCATTTCCCCGCCTCACTTTCCTGATTCTTTTGTTAAGCATAAGAATAAATTTTCCTTAACTCACTTTTCAGGTAAGAAAATAAACGGCTCAGGCAGGCAAAAAAACAGACAGGCTAAAACGGTAAAGAAAAAGTCCACCGCGAAGCGGTAGCAACCTGAGTTGATATATATCTGGCTGCAGGGGCGTTATTTTTTTACGGATCTGGTCAGAGCACAGACCTATTTTGGCTTTTTCTGTGATTTTTATTTTGTCCTTATTCCTGATTTTTTCTGCTGCACAAAAAGGTTATTTTAACAACGCGCAAGATATGAAAACTTTTTTACTTAATGTGATATTTTTTCATCCAACAGGGGAGACACAAGTGTTATTCTTTATGCGCAACGCTAGTGATGTGGTGTTGTGTGCTTCAGTTTTCCCTTGATTTCATTAAGGGTTTTACCCCGTCAGGTTGGTATGGATAGTTAATCCCCGATCGTTATCGATCGGGTTTTTATTTTCCGTCTTTTTCTACATTATTCAATTTCCTTTTATTCTGTCATTACGGTTATAAATAGCTGGGTTATCTTTTTCATCGGTATTTGATCAGAAAAATCCCAATCACTGCGCTCTATTTTTCCTGCATGTCTTTGCCAGCGGTAATAAATGCTCTGAACCATGCTATGTCAGAGATTATGAAAATTGTTAAGAAAGCGATAAGCATGCGTAATAGTGTGTAAGTTACCGTTCTTTAAGACTTTTGGAGATGCTGAATACCCCCATATGGATAATAGTGTTTTCAACGGCGCTTCATCAGCCGTTACCATTGGAGGTCGTACCATGAAAAAAACAACATTAACGCTTATTGCGTCACTTTTAACATGCAGCACACTTTTTTCAGCCGCGAGCCGGGCTGATGGTCCAGGCGATCATCAGGGTCAGCAGTGGGAGCGTCATGGCGGCGGTGATCGTCATGATGACCATGGCCGTGGGCCTGATCACGGCGGTTCGCGCGGCGATCACCGCAACGATCATGACCATTTTGCCTGGAACGGCCATGATTTTCGTCGTGGTCACGCGGTGCCACATGAATATCGTGGCGACCGCTATCGCGTAGATGACTGGCATGACCGGGGCTTACGTGAACCCCTCGCGGTGAACACTGGGCTTATATCGACGGTAATTACGTATTAATTGCAGCAGCGACCGGCGTTATCACATCATTGATCCTGGGCAACGCTTTGCATTAATTTCCCACCGGATGGTGTCAGCCATCCGGGTTTCTCTCTGCTTTCTCTTCTCACCAGGCTATTCTCACAGTCGAATCTCTGTATCCCTTTACATTTAAGGAGTCATGATGACGACGGTTAAAATGGTTGCGGTAGATATGGACGGCACTTTTCTGGACGATAACAAGCAGTACAACCGATCCCGTTTTCTCGCCTGCTATCAACAGCTAAAAGCCCGCGACATTAAATTTGTTGTCGCCAGCGGCAATCAGTATTACCAGCTTAAATCCTTCTTTCCTGAAATTGCCCGTGAGATCGCTTTTGTGGCGGAAAATGGTGCGTGGATTATCGATCGCGATGAAGAACTTTTTGTGGTGCATTTTCACGCCGCGACATCATTGCCGTTATCGACACGCTGAAAAACGGAGACTATCCACAATTACGCTATCTGCTGTGTGGGCGTAACAGCGCCTATTATTTCGATGATACCGATGAAAAATGGCTGGCTAAGATGCGTCATTATTGCCACCGCCTGAGACATATCAGCAGCATCGATGAGGTTGCAGATGACAAGCTGTTTAAATTTGCGCTTAATCTGTCTGATGATCATGTCGAGCCGCTCATGGCAGATATTGCGCGCCTGCATCACGGCGCGGCTGCGGCCACCTCCAGCGGTCACGGCTCGGTCGATTTAATCGTGCCGGGCCATCACAAAGCGCATGGCCTGAACCTGCTGGCACAACGCTGGGGGATTTCGCATGACGCGGTATTGGCTTTTGGTGACGGCGGCAACGATCTCGAAATGCTCAGGCAATCTGGCTTTAGTTTCGCCATGGCAAATGCACCGCAGCGAATCAAAGAGGCCACGCGCTATCTTGCGCCGGGCAACAACGACCAGGGCGTGTTACAGGTTATCGAACAGATGTTGGCGGGCGAGCCACCTTTTGCCATGCATTCGTAATCCGGGCTGAATTTATCCCTGACTTTGCCGATATTCGATAACGAAGGAACGCATTTATACAAGCCGCAGAGCTTTCTTATCTCCGTCATCGTCGTTGTCTCGGTAAGTAAGGATAAATTATGGTTCCAACTCGTTTGGCCGCCCGGATAACCCTGGGTGGTCTGCTGCTGTTGTGCATTACAACAGCGATTGTTTTTTTACGCTGATGCTGCGTGGGCAACCGCGTGTTATCGAAGCCAGTCACACACTTATTCAACAGGCGGGCGGCAATCTGGTCAGCCAGTTGAATCAGCAACTGGTGGGTATTGAAGGCGAAGCTGCCAGCATGGCGCGTCTGGCTGAAGTACTGCCGCACGACGTCTCGTTGTGGCAAACCACTTTCCCACACATCATCGACAGCCTGGGCAACCACACGATCGCTGGCGGCGGCATCTGGCCTGAACCTGATGCTTATACTGCAGGCGTAGCGCGCCGCAGTTTTTTCTGGGCCAGAGAGGCGAACGGGGGCTTAAATTACTCTGAGGGCTATAACGAGGCCGGCAGCAGCGGCTATCACAACGAAAGTTGGTACAGTGCGGCACGCAATGCACCGCGCGATCGCTGTAGCTGGTCTGAGGTTTATCAGGATGCAGTCTCAGGCGTAAAAATGGTGACCTGTAGCGTGCCGTATCGCGCAGGTGACACATTTGCGGGGGTCGCCACGCTGGATGTGCAGTTAGATAATCTCGGTGGCTTTATGGAAAGCAAGGGCAGCGTGACGGGCGGCTATGCCTTTGCGCTTGATGCCGCAGGTAACCTGCTCTATTTCCCAGGGCAGGATGCTACATCGCTCACCACGCTAACGGCGCTGGCGCAGAAGAAGAGCTGGCTGGCCCCGTTAGTCAGCAGTGTGAACAGCCTGAAAGCCGGCAGCAATATAGTGTCACGGGATAACTTTGACGATCAGCATTTGCAGCAAACCGCAGACGTAACGCTGTTTCGTATGGCAGGCACCGGCTGGATAATCGGCCTGGTCACGCCTGATAAAGAGGTGAGCGGGCTGGCGCGCAGCATGATGCGTGACATTTTTACTTTCCTGATCCCGGCGATGATTATCCTGCTGCTATTAACCTGGTGGTTTACCAAACGCATCGGCCAGCGGTTGCGTACCACGCACTATGCGCTGGATGAAATTGCAAATGGTGATGGTGATTTAACGCGACGTTTGGCGAAAAGCGGACGTGATGAGCTGGCAGATATTGCCGGTGCATTTAACAGCTTCGTTGATAAAATTGCCGGTGTGATTACGCGGGTACAGGGCAGTGGAGAGACCGTGGCGGCGAATGCTTCAGGACTGGCGCAGAGCAATCAGGCACTGTCAGAAAAAATTGCCGAGCAGGCTGCTGCGTTAGAGCAAAGTGCGGCGGCGATGGAGCAGCTTAATGCCACGGTACAGCAAAATGCTGAAAACACCCGACTGGCCGATGCGGTGGCAGAACAGACGGCACAAATTGCCCGCAACAGCAGCGAGATGATGAGCGAAGTGGTGAATACCATGGGCGCGATTCGGTGCTCTTCGCGGCGCGTAGCGGAAATTCTCGGCGTTATCGACAGCATCGCGTTTCAGACCAATATTCTGGCGCTGAACGCGGCTGTCGAAGCTGCGCGTGCAGGCGAGCAGGGACGGGGCTTTGCCGTTGTCGCTTCAGAGGTCCGGGCGCTGGCGCAGCGTGGCGCAACAGCGGCACAGGAGATCAAGGCGTTGATCGCTGATTCTGACAGCAATGTGCTGGCGGGAAGCAAACTGGTCGAAGGCGCAGGTGGGCAACTCAGCCAGCTGGTAAACGATGTTTACAAAGTGAAGCAGGTGGTGAGTGAAATGCGCGTGGCAGGCGATGAGCAAAGCAAAGGCATTGCCGAGGTTACGCTGGCCGTATCTCAGATGGAGCGCAGCATTCAGCAAAACCTGATGCTGGTAACGCAAACCGCTGAAAATACTCAGGCGCTGCGTGATGAAGCCGCGCAGCTGGCGCAAGAGATTTCCGTTTTCAAAGTGGTTAACCGCTAAAAGTATCCGGGCAGCATCATGCTGCCCGGTTTATATCAATTCCCTGGCCATGCCTGGACGATCATTTCACGCATCTCATCACGACTGTAATTCAGCAACGCGTTTTTACTGTTGGCGCGAGCCAAAACCCACTCTGTTTCCTCTGATGAGAGGGCAGGCCCTGCAAGCCAAAACGGCGTAATTGCCTGTTGCTGTAGCCACTCTTTCAGGTAACGTGCCGGGCAACCGGTGGCATGAGGGAACAACTGCTGGTGCAGTTCGCACATTAACTGCTGTTGCCCGGCGTGCTGGCTTTCGGCCAGCCGGTCAAGAAAAGAAAATAACAGCCGCCCACATACTTCGCCGTGGTGGAAGGGCTTGATAGCGCCGATTTCGCCCGCAATACCGTGAATAACCCCAATCCTGCACTGTTCAGGCAAACCCCTCCCAGCCAGGAGGCCATCATCATTGCCTCACGGGCTTTGTCACCTTCTTCATCTTCCCGGTTCAGGGTCGGCCAGGCCTGTACAAACTGACGTAAGCCGGTTAGCGCCAGTTGACGAGTGAACAGCGTGCCCTTGTTTGACAGATAGGCTTCAAAAAGATGGGTAAACGCATCAATACCACAGGTCACCAGCACCTTATCAGGTGATCCTTTCAGCAAGTCAGGATCGAGTATCGCTGTCCGCGGCACAAAAACCGGATGGCGTAGCGAAGCCTTGACCTGAATGTCATGCTGATCGGTAACAACGGCATTTTGCGTCGCTTCACTGCCGGTTCCGGCGGTAGTTGGCACGGCGATTAGCGGCAATGTAATGGGTTGAACCGGGGTGTCACCGACTTTTTCCAGATAGCGTGCGGTAGGCAAGGGGTGCTGTATCATGGCGCTGAAGGCTTTTGCCGCGTCCAGCACACTCCCGCCACCAATGGCAACCACACGATCGACATGTCCACGCCAGCGGGATACCCAGCCATCAATGTCGGCGGGCGACGCTTCATGACGCACAATTTCATAGCCGATAATATGATCGTTTAAGGCTGACTTTAGCCGCTCGTAAGCCGGGCCTTGCAAGAAAGAGTGACCGCAAAACAGCAGCGTCGGTTGTGGCTCCGCTGCCAGCAGCGGTATCAGTTTATCGAGGCTTCCACGACCAAACAGGGTTTGTTGATTACTGTACAGCTCGCTCAGATTATCACTCACCAGCGCATCCTTCCAGGTTTTCGCTAAAATTTGAGTGTAACGAAAAGCGCGCCGCTGGCCTTAGCAAACTTTCTGATAACGCTCAGGCAAAAAGTTGATCACCTTCGCAAAACGGAAATTCACCGTTCTGAGGGTGATGCTTAGGCGCAATGTTACCCTTAACATGTTATCGGTAACAGCGATTGTCAATTTGTTAACACAACTTACAACGCTCATTCTGTCTCCTTAAGGGACAACGATAACAAACCGGCACTGCTGCTTTTTCACAGTGCGAAAGGTGGAGAAAATTATGCCCTTACTCTACGTGGCGATCGGCGTTGCTTTACTGCTGCTGCTCATGATTCGCTTTAAACTCAATGGTTTCATCGCACTGATTTTAGTGGCGCTGGCGGTCGGTGTGATGCAGGGCATGCCGGTCAACAAAGTCATTACCTCAATCAAAACCGGTGTAGGCAGCACGCTCGGCAGTCTGGCGCTGATCATGGGCTTCGGTGCCATGCTGGGAAAAATGCTCGCCGACTGCGGTGGCGCGCAGCGTATTGCAACAACGCTTATCGAAAAGTTCGGTATTAAGCATATTCAGTGGGCGCTGGTTTTGACGGGCTTCACTGTAGGGTTTGCGCTGTTCTATGAAGTCGGCTTCGTATTAATGCTGCCGCTGGTGTTCAGCGTTGCTGCCTCTGCGCGTGTGCCGCTGCTGTATGTTGGTGTACCAATGGCGGCAGCACTTTCCGTTACACACGGCTTTTTGCCGCCACACCCTGGCCCGACGGCTATCGCAACGCTGTTTAATGCTGACATGGGTAAAACACTGCTGTTTGGCACCTTGCTGGCTATTCCCACAGTGATTCTGGCTGGCCCGGTTTATGCGCGTTTTTTGAAAGGCATTGATAAGCCGATTCCGCAGGGGCTTTACAACCCGAAAATCTTCACCGAAGCAGAAATGCCTGGATTTGGTGTCAGTGTCTGGACGTCGCTGGTTCCGGTCATTTTAATGGCATTACGTGCGGTGGCGGAAATGCTGTTGCCGAAAGGTCATGTATTACTGCCTTATGCCGAGTTTTTCGGCGATCCGATCATGGCAACCTTGATTGCCGTGCTGATTGCGATCTTTACCTTCGGTTTGAACCGGGGCGCAGCATGGAGCAGGTGATGGATACGCTGACCGATTCGATCAAAATCATCGCGATGATGTTGTTGATCATTGGCGGCGGCGGCGCGTTCAAGCAGGTGCTGGTAGACAGTGGTGTAGACAAATATATCGCAAATATGATGCATCAAACCACGCTTTCACCCATCTTCATGGCGTGGTCGATTGCTGCGGTACTGCGTATTGCGCTGGGCTCCGCCACCGTTGCGGCGATTACCGCAGGTGGCATTGTCGCACCGCTCATCGCAACCAGCGGTGCCAGCCCAGAGCTGATGGTCATCGCCGTAGGTTCTGGCAGTGTAATCTTTTCACACGTCAACGATCCCGGTTTCTGGCTGTTTAAAGAGTATTTTAACCTGACGATTGGCGAGACAATTCGCTCATGGTCTGCGCTGGAAACCATTATCTCAGTATGCGGTTTGATTGGTTGTCTGTTGCTCTCTTACGCGCTGTAAGGATTAACCGCTGGGGCGTTTCTGTCCCAGCGGAATCCGTTAGCCTGCCATCGCGCGGAAGGTGTTTAATGCGTCCTCTGGCATGCCTGCCTGCTTTGCCGCCTGGCAAATCTGCTGCCAGCTGGTGGCATCCAGTGGAATACCCGATCGCTCGCGCGCTTCCCGATTTGCCTCTTCCCACTCGCCTGGCACCTGAATCGGCGCTTCGCCACTTTGCGGTGAACGCTTCACCCAGGCGATAAAGGCTTCCGCCTCATCCTGCATTGCCGGTGCATCAAACGCATCGGGATTGAGGATGATGGTTGTCATACAGTTAAATATCGCACTGCTCTCTTTCTGCACTGTCGCATCGTGTGTGGTTCGACCGCCTGATAACGCGCCGCCCAGGATCTCGCACATAGTCGCCAGCGCGTAGCCTTTGTGCAGGCCAAAAGGCAGCAATGCGCCAAACGGCGGCTGATGCATCACTCCAGGCTGGGTGGTGCCCTGACCTTGATGATCGATAAGATAACCTGGCGCAACCTCGACACCTTTATTCCAGGCAACGCGCGTTTTGCCGTAGGCTATACCGCTGGTGGCAAAGTCGAGCAGCAGCGGTTTGGCATTACGACGCGGGAAAACAGCACAGAATGGATTGGTGCCGAAGCGGCGGTCACTGCCACCGAAAGGGGCCACCATCGGATCGCCCATGACATTGACAAAATGAAACGAAACCAGCCCGGCAGCGGCACACTGCTCAGCCCAGTGGCCAATACGCCCAATGTGGTGGGAATGATGCAAACCTACCGCGGCGATACCCAATTTCTCAGCGCGCTCAATGCCAAGGCGCATCGCTTCCCAGGCTGCAACCTGACCAAAACCGTTGCGCGCATTGAGCGTGAGCACGGCTCCGGCATCTTTTTCCACTACAGGCCGTTGATTGAGTTGCAAATGTCCTTGTGCCAGCGACGCCATGTAGCTGGGGATCATGCCGACACCGTGTGAATCATGCCCGGCTAAATTCGCGGCTACCAGATGATCAGCTACCAGGCGCGCTTCTTCCGCTGCGCTACCCGCACAGAGCCAAATCGCCTGGACAAACTGATGTAAATCAGAAGAATTGATACGATACACCGTGCTCACATTGTTCTCCTTTATTTGCTGACTTACCGCATCCTGCGGCGAATAGCTCACAACGGCAAGCAAAAGAAGGGCCGCAAGACGCGGCCCAAACAGGCAGGTTTTAGTGAGGCTGTTCGAAACCGGCTTTAATCATCTGTTCACGCAGTGCGCGCGTAATTTCGCGATTGCCGCCAGTGACAGGGTAAATCACATTATTCACCACATCATCCAGGTAGTGTTCCTCAAACTCTTGTCGCGTAAGTTGAGTGCCGCCTTCATCGTTGATGGCGAACGTACCTTTAATGTGCTCACCGCTGTTTTTAGCTTTCAGGCTATAGCGGCCCATGCTGGTATTAATCGTGCTCATAAGATCTCCTTATTACTGATTTCAAATCATCACAATTGAGGCCTGCATTTGCCGCATAAATTTTAGTTGGCATAAGCATGAAGAGCGAAGCGGCAGTAAGAATGAAAAGCTCTTATTGCGACCTTTCTCGCAGAAATAAATCAGGCTTTACGCGAGGAAATTTCAAGAAACAGGCGGCATACGCTTTTACGGCAAAGCGCAAATGTTCGCCTATACTCTTTACAGGAAAGGTTTTTTTAATGGCTAAGGGAGAAGGAAATGAAAATAATTCTGTGGATCATCGCTATCATCTTTATTGTTGGTCTGTTAACCCTGACAGGGGTGTTTAAACTGATTTTCTGACACGGCGGGCACCCTCAGGTGCCCGAATTAGTGTTATCACGCTTAAGTAAACAGTGCGAAATGGGATCGACTTTCGTCACTGGCAACAAGTCATGAACCTCAAAACGTTTTTTACAGTATGCGCAGCAGGCGCCGTGAAAAGATTTGTGGGTTGATGTGTCATCAGTAAAAACAAATTTTGCGCTGCCACAACGCGTGCAACGAATCTTCATTACCATGGCGTATTTATCTCCCTCCTGGAATTAAATCCAATCAATTTTAACAAAATGTGCAAGAGAAAGTTAAATATTCCTAATTATTAACTTACGGCGACTAAATTTTATATTTTGTTGAATCTGCGCTAATTTTTTAGCATTACTGCGTTCCAGAGCAGGATTCGCTCGAATAAAAAACAGCTTTCTTTAACATAGGTCATGCTTATGACGCGAGTGTAGATTATTTGCGCATTTATTTATCGCTGGCCCTGGGCTGTCAAGGGTGTTTCTGAAAGGGCATCTGTTTCTTTCACAGCCTGAATCCTTCAGGTAATCAATAGTATAAAGTTCACCTTGATGTCTGATTTCTGCGACGCTTGTTAACAACAGCTCGCGCACGGTTGCAGGTTCTGACATGAGGCGTATGGAAATTAACGTCTTAATGAGCCGGTTTACCGCAGGCATTAGGCACGTAACAGTTGGGATTATTTTCCCGTTCTGGTGCTGTTACCTGTCACATCAATGAGTTATGGTGCACTTGATGTTCAAATAGCTTACATTCCATGGAGTTACAGCTGGGAGAATCTCTTTTTTGCCCGACTGCGCTGGTCATTTTAAGCAAGCAAAAAAGTGATAAAGTGTGATGAGGATAAAGAATGTCGATATTTATCACTTTTCCATCAATCCCTACTGGACAAATCACTCCACAATTGCTGTACTAGACGCCGACACAGTTTAGTGTCCATTTTTCATGTAAAGGTAATATTAGATGTCTAAGATCAAAGGTAACGTTAAGTGGTTTAATGAATCCAAAGGATTCGGTTTCATTACTCCTGAAGATGGCAGCAAAGATGTATTCGTACACTTCTCTGCTATCCAGAGCAACGGCTTCAAAACTCTGGCTGAAGGTCAGCGCGTTGAGTTTGAAATCACCGACGGCGCAAAAGGCCCATCTGCTGCTAACGTTATCAGCCTGTAAGTTAACAGTCAGAATTCTAAAACCCGCTCCTGGCGGGTTTTTTTATGCCTGCCACCAACAGATCAACCAGCCTACAACCGATCCCAGCGCCAGCAAAAACGCCATCAGTTCATTCCAGCTACGCGGCATTATCATTACCATCCTTTTCCATTCAGCCGACAAGAAGCGTGGCAGATTTGCGTTAAATACGCCTGACAGTGGCATGACAGCCTGATGACGTGACCTGAAGCGTTTGCTGAACGCTTTTTAAACAAGCGCGCAAGAAGGCAAACCCGACTCGCCTTCTGCAAGGTAAATAATGACGGGACTATGATCTTAGTAACATATTTATAACAATCGATACTTGCTGAATCTGTTCTGCCAAGGCTATATAACACAACCACTACGCTATTAAGGAGGCAGGATGAACATACGTCGGGCACAGGCTAAAGACAGCTTTGCGTTAAGCGCATTACTGGCAGAATTAGGGTATGGCGGCACGGAAAGTTTTATTGATCAGCGCCTTGCTCAGCTGATTACTCACCCAAACGAGATGCTGTTAGTGGCTGAACATGGTCATCAGGTGCTGGGTTTTTTATCGATGCATTTTATTCCGCAACTGGCGCTCGCCGGGGATTTTGCGCGCATCAGCTATTTCTGCATTGCTGAAGGAGAACGCAGTAAAGGCGTAGGGCAGCAGCTTATTCAACATGCTGAAGCCATAGCAGTACAACGTGGCTGCGATCGGGTAGAGGTACATTGCAATATCTCACGCCTGAAAGCTAACCAGTTCTATCTGCGTGAAGGCTATATTGACTCCCCGACTTATCGCACTAAAGATTTGCGCTCAAACTGATTTCGCGCCCAGAAGCGATAACCAGCGCACTGGCAATCATCTCCAGCTGTTGTTCATGCAGGCTGGCAATGCTGACGCGGATAAACTGCACTGGTCCAAGTCGGCAACGCTCGCCTGGCAACACTGCGATGCCGCGAGCGGCCAGCGTGATCATGGCAAACTGTTCTGAAAGCACCGGAATATAAATACTCAGGCCATCACGTGCTTCAAGCAACATTCCTCGCGCGGCCAGCGCCTGCAATAAACGCTCGCGCCGTACACGATAGCTTTCTTTTGCGTAGGCAATTTGCTGCTGAGTGGCGGCATCTTCCAGCAGCCAGGCTACCGCATCTTGCAGAATACGGCTGGTCCAGCTCACGCCAAAATTACGCCACGCCTGGATACGCTTAACCATCTCTGCTGTGGCCGAGAGCACTGCCAGGCGCAAATCAGGCCCGTATGCTTTAGAAAACGAGCGCACATGGATTGTGCGTTCAGGAAACGCCGCGCCTAAACTCCAGGCTGGCGCAACAGAGAGATCACCAATACCGTCATCTTCGACAATGAGGGTTGCACTGCTGGCAAGCACCTGAGTCAGTTCGTGGCGACGCTGAGGGCTAATGGTGTGGCCAGTAGCCGAATGGGTACGCGGCTGGTAAATCACCATTACCGGCGATTTCACCAGCAGTGTAGACAACACCTCTGGCAACGGGCCTTCGCTGTCGCAGGCCAGAGGTAAGATTTCCGCGCCGACATTATCCAGCATATCCAGTAAACGTGTTGCAGTGGGATCTTCGATGATGACGCGATCGCCTGGAGAAACCAGCGTTTGTACCACCAGATTCATAGCATCGAACCCGCCATCGGTGGCTAAAAACGCTTCGGCTGGATAAGGCCAGCGAGGCTGCACAGCACGCAGTAGCTGTGGTGAGATGGCTTCACGGTGATAGCTGTTTAGCTGCGGAGACTGAATCGCCGCCTGTAATGCCAGCTGCAAATTTGGCAACAAGGCTGGGTCTGGTGAAGCCATTGCTAAATCGGCCTGGATGTTATCACCGTAATTGCCAATTTTCTCGAAACGGATGGGTCGTGGCATTACTGTATTACCACTTACCCAGACGCCGCTGCGGCCTTTACCTGCCAGCACGCCATAGCGCCAGCGCTTCATGCTGCTTCCGGCGGCAAGCGTTGGACTCAGCGCCGAGGAATACTAACTCAAGCGTAGCCTGGCATTTACCTGCATACCGGCAAATTGACTTATTATGCAGATCGAAGGTAAGCTACGCCGCTGCAATGCATTTGCCGAAGGCATCTTCTCAAACATACCACGGCTCAACCGGATATTCCCGTTTCCCCGCGTTTCTGCGCTGTCACAACTATGCCGGATCTCAGTTTCGACGCTGGTACAGCGAGTCATCGTCTTTGGCTGACACCTTTCAAAGCAGCGGAAAAATGGAAAACTACTAAATCGATGCCGGCGGATTTCGGACACCTGGAACTACCGCATTCAGCATCAAGCGATATCGCGCCAGCATTGTTCCGCCGATCGTCATGTGCTGGGTAACAGTGAATGGTCTTTACTTGTCAAGCGCTGCATGAAACGCGGGTAATCCATATTACCATTGTTGTCACAGCGTGGGCATAAGAGTGAAAGCCGTCAGCGTGTAAGCGCTCTTTATTTCATGCATAATATACCTCACCATAACATTTAATGTGTTTCAGCGTCATATTATGCGTTGCTGGGCGTGGCGCTGGCGCGAAATGTTGGTCTCGTACTTTACCGTCATAACGCTAATCGTTAGCAATCTTTGCATTTTCCATTGTTATCATCAGGCATGCCTCAAATAATGCTGATGTGACGTCCGCCTGATTGAGTTACTGAAGCGGGCGGCCTGATGCCAATGTTTATAAGCTGCATGCTAATGTTGCTTTACCTACCATTTATCGTGTGTTGCGTTTTACGACTCATTGAATTACCAGCACGCGTCAGTTTCTCGATGGTCGTTATGTTTATAAGCTATTACCTTAGCGATGCGTTCCCACCGCCATCTCAAAGGCACCAGCGCTATCTTCGATCTCTGCTCCGTTACTT
Organism: Candidatus Pantoea haifensis; assembly: GCA_018842655.1. Taxonomy (GTDB): domain Bacteria; phylum Pseudomonadota; class Gammaproteobacteria; order Enterobacterales; family Enterobacteriaceae; genus Pantoea; species Pantoea haifensis. Next base: position 257,366 of record JAGTWN010000004.1, read on the forward strand.
TCATCACGATGCTGCCAGTCATTATTTACCGTTACTTGCAGCGTATGGGTCTTGTTGACAGATAATATTACCTGTTGTCATTAAGTGTTCGTTTTATTTATAACTTTATTTCTTCAGCAATGAAACTTTATATTCCGCGATGTATAAAGTGATTACCCTGTTTAAGAATATCGCGAATATTAATAAAGTCGCGCGCGATCAGCGCATTAATATTTGGGCTTCACGGCATTATTTTTGATTCTATGGGTCGTGTTATAAAATACTGGCGCTTTCATTTAAGCATGTCTGGTGATATTGCTCTTTATGAAGGCTATTACTTTAAAATCGATCTTATTGTTATTAATGCATATTACCGTTATTCATGATATTTAAGCGCTCTGTGCCGCTACCGCATTAAATCATACGCCATTTGCCTGTAATGGCGATGTGCCATTCGATATCTTGTTATTACTGTTGCCTGTGGTAGGAGTGTCGTGGCGTTCGAATACCAGATTCTTACGTTCTTTTGCCCAATAGTGACGATTTTATTGAAAATGTCGCGCATCTTTCGTGACACCTGTTCACCCGCACTAACGCCTCCCAAAGCTGCACGTTTGATGGTGCTGCAGTGGCATTTGGCTTCATCATGTTCATGCAACTGATGACGGCGCGGGTTCGATGCGAAACTTCTCAAGTCTGTCGATATTCTTGCACCGCACGGGCACTGGAAAACACCTGCTATATGGTGGCGGTCGGTGAGTGTGGTCCCCGCAACATTGGCAACAGTCTGGTCATTGATCCACTGGGCGTGGCGATTGCTAAAGCCCCGGAGTCGAGTGCATTGGTGTTTGCGGATCTTGATCCACAGCGTATCGCTTACGCGCGCAGCGTTTTGCCGGTACTGGAAAATCGTCGCTTTGCCCGACCTGAATTAAAAACACACTGACCGCATTGGGGAAAACAGATAATGAAAAAGATAGCGACTGCAATAACGCTGGCTTTGAGCCTGACTGCAACGTGGCTGCATGCTGCTGACGTTATTCCGCCGCAAAAGCTTGATCAGGCTTTGCACGATCGTTTACCTGAAGAGATCAAAAAAGCGGGCAAAATGATTTCAGTTAATAACGGCTCGTTTCCGCCGTATGAAATCGTGACTGGCCCGCACTCCATGGATGGTGCCTCTGCGGATTTAACCACGGCGCTAAGCCAACTGCTCGGCGTGAAAATTGAGCATGCAACGGTAAGTGGGTTGTCAGGCGTATTAGCGGGTATTAATTCGGGTCGCTATCAGTTAGCCATTGGTCCCGTCGGTGACTATCCCGATCGCCAACAGAAAGTCGACTTTGTTGATTTTGTGCAGGAATTTGTCGTGTTTGGCGTGCAAAAAGGTAATCCGGCAAAAATTAACACGCTGGAAGATACCTGCGGCAAGCGTATTGCCGTTATGGCGGCCGGTTCTGCTGAACAGGTGATCCGCAAACAGTCTGCTGCCTGTACTGCTGCCGGTAAGCCTGCCGTGATAGTGCAATCTTTTACCGATCAGCCTTCCTCTATCCTGGCGGTGCGTTCAAAACGGTCTGATGCTTTTTCTCTTCTCAGGCACCCTGACCTATTTTATTGAGCAGGCAAATGGTCAACTGGAACTGTCGGGCAAAGGCCAGAAGAACGGTTTCGGCGATATCTTTCAGGGCACAGTGGTGCCAAAGGGATCTGAACTCGGCAAAGTGGTGCTGGAGGGTTATAAAACGCTTTATGAAAACGGCACTTATGCAGCCATCATGAAAAAGTGGCAGCTGGACGGCAATATGATTAGCGAACCGGGATTTAATTTAGCGAAGGGGGCGGCTAAATGAGTTTACACACCAACGATTCGCGAGCCAGGAATAAGGCCGACGTGCAACAGCGCGACGTGGCTTTTGCCCGCAGCGCACCCACATATGGACGCTGGGTCTCATGGATTGTGGTGCTGGTCATCGCCACCAACCTGCTGTGGTTGGTGGCAACCAACCCCAATTTTGAATGGCACGTGGTGTTGCAGTGGTTTACTGAAGGCTCAGTGCTAAAAGGATTACAGGTTACGCTCGGTTTAACTGTGATCTCCATGATTTTAGGGACGCTGCTGGGCTTATTACTGGCAGTTTGGCGTTTATCAGAAAACAAACTGCTGAGCGGCATTTCTGGCTTATACATCTGGTTTTTTCGCGGCACACCGCTGCTGGTGCAACTGATTTTTGGTACAACCTGTCGACGCTGTTTCCAGCGTTATCGCTCACTGTACCCTGGACAGAGATCACTTTTGCCAGCTGGAACACGAACGATCTTATTACACCGTTAACGGCAGCTATTGCCGGGCTGGCGTTGAATGAAGCAGCCTATATGGCAGAAATAATCCGCGCAGGTTTGCTCTCTGTTGATAATGGGCAGGTAGAAACCACACAGGCTTTTGGTATGAGCCGAACGCGCGCGCTGCGTCGCATCATTATTCCACAGGCGATGCGCTCAATTATTCCACCGACCGGTAATCAGCTCATCAGCATGATTAAAGCCACGTCGCTGGTAAGTGTTATCGCGATGGGCGATCTGCTCTATTCGGTGCAGGCGGTATACAACCGCACCTTTGAAATCATCCCGATGTTAATGGTCGCGGTGATTTGGTATTTGCTGATTACATCTGTTCTGAATATCGGTCAGTCAGCGATAGAACGTTATTATGCGCGCGGTAGCCGACGTGTGGTGGTGGCGACAAAACGCCCTGCAGCATCGCCGATTCCGGCTGCATCGCTGGTGCAAAAGGAGGATGTATGAGTGCTGTTGAACCTTTAGTCTGTGCGCGTAATGTGCAAAAAAGCTATGGCGATAACGCGGTGTTAAAAGGTATCGATCTGGATGTTTATCCCGGTGAGGTGGTTGTCATTCTGGGACCGTCAGGCTCGGGTAAATCAACCTTTCTGCGCTGCATTAACCATCTGGAAGATATGAATGCGGGATCGATTAAGGTAGGGGATCAGCAAATTGGTTATGAGCTGAAGCGTAATCTGCTGCATCGCTTGTCGCCACGCAAAATTGCACGTCAGCGACAAAAAATTGGCATGGTGTTTCAACAGTTCAATCTTTATCCCCACATGACCGTGCTGCAAAACATCATTGAAGCGCCGATTGGTGTACATAAATTTCCGCGAGAGGCTGCGCTAAAGCATGCTAAAGAGCTTTTGGCGACGGTTGGACTGAGCGATAAGGCTGATGCCTGGCCGCGGCATCTTTCCGGCGGTCAGCAGCAGCGTGTTGCGATTGCACGCGCACTGGCGATCAAACCCACCCTGATGTTATTTGACGAGCCAACCTCTGCGCTCGATCCAGAACTGGTCGGTGAAGTTTTGGCGACAATGCGGACCCTGGCCGATCAGGGATTGACCATGATAGTGGTGACGCATGAAATTGGTTTTGCACGTGAAGCGGCGGATCGCGTTGTTTTTATGGATGGCGGTGTTGTGGTAGAGCAGGGTACTCCAGAAGAAGTCATTGTAAATCCGCAACATCCTCGTACTCAGGCATTTCTCAGCCGTTTTATTTAATAAAATGGGTGATCTTACTCTGTTACAGATTGCAGTTGAGCTGTTTTTAAAACTGCGCGTAAATAACAGTCACCGTTTTTCGCTGAGGTTGAAAGGTTAATTATGGAAGGTATCAGTATTGCCAAACTGCTGATCATCGGTGCGCTCATCGTACTGCTCTTTGGCACCAATAAGTTACGTTCACTGGGTGGCGATCTGGGCTCCGCAATCAAAGGCTTCAAAAAAGCCATGAAAGATGATGAATCCAGCGCAAACAAAAATATGGCTGAAGAGGTTCCGGCAGAACGCGTAACGCATAAAGAGTAACTTATTGTCTTCTGACAATAAATGTTACCTTTTATTTCTGATGGAAGTAAAAACCAGACCTTCTACAGTCTGGTTTTTTTGTCGGCAAGAGAGGGCTTTGCCATGTTGATATATCGGCAGAACAACCCATGCGGCTGACGGTAACCGAATGTAAACCTGTTGCATGAGGCCGTCTCAGGCGAAACGGCCAGCAAAAGATTATTTAACTTCCAGACCTTTGGCCTGCATATCGGCATGATAAGAAGAGCGGACAAACGGACCGCAGGCCGCGTGGGTGAATCCCATGGCCAGGGCTTCTTCTTTCATCTCATCAAATTCAGCCGGGCTGACGTAACGTTGTACCGGCAGGTGATGGCGACTCGGCTGCAAATACTGGCCCAGCGTCAACATCGTCACGCCGTGACGACGTAAATCACGCATCACTTCAACGATCTCAGCGTTAGTTTCGCCCAGGCCGACCATCAAACCTGATTTGGTTGGCACATCAGGGTGCGCTTCTTTAAAACGCTCCAGCAGCTTCAGTGACCACTCATAGTTTGCACCAGGCCGTACCTGACGGTAAACGCGCGGCACGTTTTCCAGATTATGGTTAAACACATCTGGTGGCGTCGCGGTAAGGATTTCCAGTGCACGATCCATACGACCACGGAAATCCGGCACCAGGGTTTCGATTTTAATCGCGGGGTTTTTCGCGCGGATGGCGCTAATGCAGTCAGCGAAGTGCTGAGCACCGCCATCACGCAAATCGTCACGGTCAACCGAGGTAATCACAACGTAGCGCAGGGCCATATCCGCGATGGTTTGAGCCAGTTTACCGGGTTCGTTGGCATCCGGTGCGTTTGGACGTCCGTGAGCAACGTCGCAGAACGGACAGCGGCGAGTACAAATTGCGCCGAGAATCATAAAGGTGGCAGTGCCGTGGTTAAAGCATTCGGCGAGATTAGGGCAGGACGCCTCTTCGCAGACCGAGTGCAAACCATTTTTACGCATTGCCGCTTTGATGCCCTGGATACGACTGGAATCCGCAGGCAACTTGATTTTCATCCATTCCGGCTTACGCAACATCTCTTGCCGTTCGGTGGTCACGGTTTTCACCGGGATCAACGCCATTTTGTCTGCGTCACGATATTTGACGCCGCGTTCCATCTGAATTGGTTTACTCATAAAATCTGCAGGTTCCGGTCGGATTGCGATTTGAAAGCCTTCTCAGATAACTGAAGAGCGGTGCTTTCAACTTTATTTGAAAAAAGTGCAAAAATTATATCATTTCATCGTCGGAGAAGCAGCCATCCTGACGCGGGAAACGTTACATATTTGTAAATTCGCATTCGCCGTTAAGGAATGGCGGGTTTTCATCAGTCTGCCACTCAAGCTGTTCATAACCAAGTAAGCGAGCAAAAGCTGTGACGAGCAGTGGCTGAACATCAGGCACGCGCACCTCAGGCTGAAAATGTTGCAACTGGGTCATGCTCATGCCGGCATATCCACAGGGATTGATGCGCAGAAAAGGTGATAAATCCATCGCGACGTTAAGAGCAAGTCCATGGAATGAACAGCCTTTACGGATGCGTAGCCCCAGTGAACATATTTTTTCCTCACCCACATAGACGCCAGGTGCATCTGCGCGCGCGCGCCTCCACACCAAAATGGGCCAGCGTAGCAATCACCGTCTCTTCAAGCGCAGTCACTAACTGGCGCACGCCAATTTTGCGTCGCTTCACATCAATTAGCACGTACATAATCTGCTGACCGGGGCCGTGATAAGTGACCTGACCGCCGCGATCGCTTTGTATCACGGGAATATCACCGGGCATCAACACATGTTCAGCTTTGCCTGCCTGGCCTTGGGTAAAAACGGGATGATGCTCTACCAACCAGATCTCATCACGGCTGTTGCCGTCCCGGTGATCGGTATAGTGATGCATAGCGTCTGATACGGGCTGCCAGTCACGTAAACCTAACTGGCGAACAAGGAGCGTTTCAACTGACAAAACAGAGGTCCGTTAAAGGGGGAAGCTGAGTATAACGTCGGCAAAGAGTAAGACCAATACCCTTCGCCGACGTGGGCTGTTACAGCACCATACGAACGATTTCGATTTTACCCAACTCCTCGTACAGTTTTTCAACCTGCTCGATGTGGGTAGCAGTAATCGTAATATTAACGGAGTGATAATTGCCTTTGCTGCTCGGCTTCACTTCTGGACTGTAGTCGCCGGGCGCATGGCGTTGCACCACTTCAACCACTTGATCAACCAGCTCCGGTTGTGCCAGACCCATTACTTTATAAGTAAACGGGGTAGGAAATTCGAGCAGTTCATTCAGTTTGGTTTTCATATTGACTCCGGTGCATAAAAAACAGGCTCCCGCCTGAGCGGGAGCAATATAATAACGTGTTTTGGGGTTGCTGTGGCGACTTTTCAATCCGCCTTCCCGTCATATTTCAGGCTGCAAATACAGTGGCGTTTTGCCCTGCAGCCTGCATGATGTCAGGGTTTAGCCAAACCAGTGGTGGAACATCAGCTTGATATAATCAACGATTCGGCTGAAGAAACCGCCTTCAGAAACCTCATTCAAGACCACTAACGGACGTTGATCGATGGTTTTACCATCCAGCTGGAAGTTAATGCTGCCAACGACCTGATTTTTCTTTAATGGCGCATGCAGCTCAGTATTCGTTAACACGTAGCTGGCTTTGAGATCTTTCATGCGGCCACGCGGGATGGTGAGATAAGCATCTTTATCCACGCCGAGTTGTACGCGATCGCTATTACCAAACCAAACCGGCTCCGAGGCGAATTCTTTACCTGCTTTCAGCGGAGCGACTGTTTCGAAGAAGCGGAAGCCCCAGGTCAGCAGCTTTTTGCTTTCCGTTTCGCGGCCTTTGTAAGTATGTCCACCCATCACGGCAGAGATCAAACGCATCTGACCTTCTGTGGCCGAGGCGACAAGGTTATAACCTGCCGCACTGGTATGGCCGGTTTTGATGCCATCGACGTTCAGGTTAGTGTCCCACAGTAAACCGTTACGGTTCATCTGGCGGATGTTGTTAAAGGTAAATTCTTTCTCTTTATAGACGGCATACTCATCTGGCACGTCACGGATCAAGGCCTGACCAATTAACGCCATATCGCGTGCCGAGCTGTACTGGCCGTCTGCGTCCAGGCCGTGTACCGTCTGGAAATGCGTATTTTGCAAACCGATCGCTTTAACGTAGTTGTTCATCAGGTTTACGAACGCATCCTGACTGCCTGCCACGTAATCTGCCATTGCCACGCAGGCATCATTACCTGACTGCAGCACGATACCGCGGGTTAACTGTGAAACCGGCACGCGATCGCCAGGTTTCAGGAACATCAAAGAAGAGCCTTTAAACACCGGGTTACCGGTTGCCCAGGCGTCCTGGCCCACGGTCACGATGTCATCCTGATGGATTTTACCGGCCTTAACGGCCTGGCCAATCACATAGCTGGTCATCATTTTGGTCAGGCTGGCGGGATCGCGACGGGCATCCGCATTCTTCTCAGCCAGCACCTTACCTGAATGGTAGTCGATGAGCACATAGGCTTCGGCATCAATGTCCGGGACGCCCGGAATCATGGTTTTGAGATTAACATCATCAGCAATAGCGGCATGGCTGAGAGAAAAAGCGATCAGTGATCCCACTGTCAGGCGTTTCAGCAAACGAGATGATTTCAGCGTGTTCATGTATAGGACTACAACATCCGTGGGTTGAGGTTAAAAAAGTCACTCATCATAACAAATGCCTGTTTTACAGGCATCTGACGTAATAAATGGGTGGTTAGCAGAGGTTACGGTTAAGGCGTATCACATTCCTTGTCGGGCCGTGGTAATAAACGATGCGATTTGAGCTTCGCTGCTCAAACGCTGTTGCAGCGCAGCAGCTTCAGCACGCGTTTTATAACCGCCTAACTGCACGCGATAAACATTACCCGCTGTTTCAACGGTGCCCGGTACGCCAAAACGCTGGCTTAAGCTTCTCTGCAGTTGCTGCGCACGAGCGGCATCATTCAATGCGCCGACCTGCACAACATAGCCCGCAACCTGCTGTGCAGGGGTGTGGCCCGGTGCGCTGCTAACGGCTGGCGCGGCAGCGGGAGCCGCAATGACCGGTGCAGGTTGTGGTTCGCTGCCTTCAAGAACACCATTCGGTAAAGGCTGAGGGGCACCGAGGAAACCGCTGCTTTGCACCGGCGCGCCCATGTTATCGCTGCTTTGCAACGTGCTGTTGCTGATGGCCTCAACATTCTGCGGCTCAGGCATGGATTGCATTGCGTTACCGCCGCTCATTACCGAACCGCCACTCAGATCCGGGCGCGGGGGCAGGGAATAGCTTTGTTTGGCAACCACCGTGCCAATGGTGCCTGGACCGGAAAGTGTGCCATCCGGGGCAACATTAATGAAATCCACGCGCACGCGAGTGTTATTTGAAATATTAAGGCGGTCGCCTGCGGCACGTGACAGGTCAATGATGCGGCCTGGCGTATAAGGGCCACGGTCATTTACGCGCACCACAATCTGGCGACCATTGGCGATGTTCGTGACGCGCACATAGCTCGGCAACGGCAGCGTAGGATGCGCCGCGGTTAGTGCATCCGGATCGTAGCTTTCACCAGTGGCGGTTCGCTGACCAGCGGCCTCGTCGCCATACCAGGTAGCCAGACCCACCTCGCTGAAGTTCGAGGGATCTTTAACGATGCGATAAGATTTGCCATTGACGCTGTAATCCTGGTGAGTAGCCGGATTAATCGGCTCATAGCGCGGTTCAACGCCTGGGATCTCAACCACCGGGCCGTTATATGCCGGCTGTGGTGGCGCAGTATTTTGCGGTTCCGGGGTGGAACAGGCAGCTAAAACCAGTGATGCCAGTGCAACGCCAAGCCATTCCTTACGCATGTGCAGCCTCTTAAACACTTTTAGATAACATTTTTCGGTGAGTATGGATCGACATGACGATGCCGAACCCTGCCATAAGCACGATAAGCGCAGAGCCGCCATAACTGACCAGCGGCAACGGTACGCCAACCACCGGTAAGATACCACTAACCATGCCAATGTTAACGAAAACATAAACGAATAAAATCAGCATTAAACCACCGGCCATCACGCGTCCAAATGTGGTTTGCGCACGCGCCGCCACGATTAAACCGCGCATGATCAGCAGCAGATAAAGCACTAATAAAATCAGCACGCCGACCAGTCCCAGCTCTTCCGCCAGTACGGCGAAAATAAAATCGGTGTGGCGCTCGGGCAGAAACTCCAGCTGTGACTGGGTGCCTTGTAACCAGCCTTTACCGCGCAGACCGCCAGAGCCAATAGCGATTTTAGACTGAATGATGTGGTAACCGGCACCAAGCGGGTCGCTTTCGGGATCGAGCAGCATCATTACCCGATCACGCTGATAATCGTGCATCAGGAAGAACCAGAGAATCGGGATAAACGCTGCAACCAGGACGACCACCACGCCGATCAATTTCCAGCTCATGCCAGAAAGGAACAGCACAAACAGGCCAGATGCCGCCACCAAAATTGAGGTGCCCAGGTCAGGCTGCGCCGCCACTAACAGCGTAGGTACAAAGATCAGAATCAACGCAATGCCGGTATTTTTCAGCGTTGGCGGACAGACGTCACGGTTGATAAAGCGTGCCACCATCAGCGGCACGGCAATTTTGGCAATTTCCGACGGCTGAAAGCGCACCACGCCTAAATCGAGCCAACGCTGCGCGCCTTTACTGATTTGACCAAAGGCATCGACTGCAATCAGCAAAATGACGCAAATAATGTAGAGATAGGGCGCCCAGCCTTCGTAAACGCGGGGCGGGACTTGCGCCATGACAATCATGATCACCAGACCCATCACAATCTGGCCGATTTTACGCTCCATCATGCCAGGATCCTGGCCGCTGGCGCTCCAGATAACGATGGCGCTGTAGGTCAGCAAACCTAAAATGACCAGCATAAACAGCGGATCGATATGGATGCGCATCCAGATCGATCTTTTCTGCGGGCTATCGTTCATGGACATGTTTATTCACCTTCGTAGCCGGGCGGTGTTGGCGCAGCGTCCGGCAGGACAGTATTGTTATCGCCTAACATAATGTGATCCAAAATCTGACGCATCACGGTGCCGACTGCTGGTCCCGCGCCACCGTTTTCTAAAATTATCGTGACGGCAACACGTGGTTTATCGTAAGGCGCAAAAGCCGTCATCAGCTTGTGGTCGCGTAAGCGTTCGGCAATTTTGTGAGCGTTATAGGTTTCGTTTTCTTTCAGGCCAAACACCTGCGCGGTGCCTGATTTGGCCGCTATTTTGTAAGGGGCATCGGCAAAGCTTTTGTGTGCCGTACCATTGGCGCGATTCGCTACGCCATACATGCCGTCTTTAGCGATTTCCCAGTAACCAGAATGAATATCACCAATCGGTTCGCCCGGCGGCTGGCGCCATGGGATGATACTGCGTCCTTCACGAGTAGCGCGCAGCATGTGCGGCACTTTGACCACACCGTCGTTAATCAGGATCATCAACGCTTTGTTCATCTGCAACGGCGTGGCTGTCCAGTAACCCTGACCAATACCGACCGGAATGGTGTCACCCTGATACCAGGGCTTTTTGAATCGCTTCATTTTCCACTCGCGTGTTGGCATATTGCCCGCACTCTCCTGCGGCAGGTCAATCCCGGTGCGGTGTCCGTAACCAAATTTATTCATCCACTCAGACAGGCGATCAATGCCCATGTCATAAGCGACCTGATAAAAGAAGGTATCCGCAGACTCTTCCAGCGATTTGGTGACGTTGAGACGACCATGGCCCCATTTTTTCCAGTCACGGTAACGTTTTTCCGAGCCGGGTAACTGCCACCAGCCGGGATCGAACAGGCTGGTATTACGGTTGATCACACCCGCGCTCAGGGCAGAAACCGCCACATAAGGTTTTACAGTGGAGGCGGGCGGATAAGAGGCCTGGATGGCGCGGTTGTAGAGCGGGCGATTTTCGTCGTTTAACAGCCCACGGTAATCTTTACTGGAGATACCATCGACAAATAAATTCGGGTCATAGCTGGGCGTTGACACCATTGCCAGAATTTCGCCAGTACGGGGATCGCTGACCACGACCGCAGCACGGCTGCCCGCCAGCAGCGTTTCGATATATTGCTGTAGCTTGAGATCGATGGTGAGGTAAATATCACGTCCCGCCTGCGGCGACTGCTCGTGCAACTGGCGGATCACGCGGCCCCGGTTGTTAACCTCAACCTCTTCATAACCGGTTTTGCCATGCAGAACATCTTCGTAATAGTTCTCTATGCCTAACTTACCAATATCATGCGTAGCGGCGTAGTTCGGCCATTTTCCCTCTTTATCGAGGCGTGCGACGTCACGATCGTTGATTTTTGAAACATAACCAACCACATGCGTCAGCGTCTGACCATAGGGATAATAACGACGCTGATAGCCTTTTACCTCAACACCGGGGAAGCGATATTGATTAACGGCAAAGCGCGCAACCTGCACATCGTTCAGGCCGGTTTTAACCGGAATAGAGGTAAAGCGGCGCGAGCGTTTACGCTCTTTTTCAAAGGCATCAAGATCTTCGTCAGTGAGATCGAGCACCGGGCGGAGATTTTGTAATGTCTGCTTCAGATCATCGACCTTTTCCGGCACTAACTCCGCCTGATAAATGGTGCGGTTAAGCGCCAGCGGCGTGCCGCTGCGGTCATAGATAATGCCGCGGCTGGGGGCGACCGGCACCAGTTTGATGCGGTTTTCGTTGGATCGGGTACTGTAATCGTCGAAACGTAAAATCTGCAGGTGGTAAAGATTGACCACCAGCACGGAGGAGAGTAATAAAATGCCGACGAAAGCGATCAACGCCCGGCGGACAAAAAGTTTCTGTTCGGCGCTATAATCGCGAAAGGCGTTGCTTTGTAATTTCATCCGCTACTTGTCATGTCTGATTAGGGCTTATCGGTCATTCACGATGATAAGGATGATTTGCCGTAATGCTCCATGCACGATAAAGGCTCTCCGCAACCAGCACGCGCACCAGCGGATGGGGCAGCGTCAGTGCTGACAGCGACCAACTTTGCTCTGCCGCAGCTTTACAGGCGGGAGCCAGGCCTTCAGGACCGCCAATCAGCAAGCTGACATCACGGCCATCCTGCTTCCAACGCTCTAACTGCTGCGCCAGTTGTGGCGTTTCCCACGGCTGACCCGGAATATCCAGCGTGACAATGCGATTGCCTTTACCGACAGCCGCTAACATCGCTTCACCCTCTTTTTCAAGAATGCGTTTAATGTCAGCGTTTTTTCCGCGCTTGCCCGCCTGAACCTCTGTCAGCTCAAACGGCATATCTTTAGGGAAGCGGCGCAGGTATTCCATAAATCCGGTCTGCACCCAGTCAGGCATTTTGGTGCCAACGGCAACAAGTTGCAGTTTCACCCGTTAGCTCCAGAGCTTTTCCAGTTCATACAACTGGCGGCTCTCTTCCTGCATCACATGCACAATGACTTCGCCGAGGTCAACAATGACCCAGTCTGCGGTGTTTTTGCCTTCAATGCCCAGCGGCATCAGGCCTGCGGCGCGGGATTCCTGCGCGACATGATCGGCAATTGACGACACATGGCGGGTTGACGTACCGGTGCAGATAATCATGCAATCAGTGATGCTGGACTTGCCCTGCACGTCGAGTGCAACGATATCCTTGCCTTTAAGATCATCGATCTTATCAATAACGAACTCTTGGAGTGCTTTACCTTGCAAAAGGTTCCCCTTTAAAACTGGTGATGGCGGGCCGGCTGAAAGCCCGGATAATGCACAGACAGACAGTGCTGAGATAGTGCAGCCAAAAATCAAGCGGCGCAGTATAGCATGACGAAATTAGTCGCGATATAAGCCAACGCGGTTGATGTAGGCGATAACGGCAGCGGGCAGAAGCGCGTCGCAGGACAGGTTCTGGTGGAGGCGCTGGCGGATTTCCGTTGCCGATATAGTGTACAGTGGCGTATCTGCCAGCCAGATGCAACCGGCGGGTTGTTGATGCAGCTGCCGGAGATCATGCGTAATGTGCTGATCCAGCCACTGCTGCATGGCGGGTGTTTCCATCTCCGTCGGGTAGCCTGGACGTTGACAAACCAGCAAATGACATAGCGAAAGGAGATCCTGCCAGCGATGCCATTTGGCTAACGTTAGCAGAGAATCCTGACCAATGATGAATCCCAGTGGCTGCTGTTCACCGCGTTCGGCACGCAGTGCTTCGAGCGTCGCCACGGTCCAGGATGGCGTGTCGCGCTGCAATTCGCGTGTATCGATTTCAAACAGCGGTTGTTGTTCAATTGCACAACGCAGCATATCAACACGCTGTGTGGCGCTGGCCTCTGGCTGTGGGCGATGTGGCGGCACATTGTTGGGCAGCAGCGTCACGCGCGTTAATCCTGTCTGCTGTGCCAGAGCCATTACAGGCCTTAAGTGACCAAAATGGATGGGATCGAAAGTGCCGCCGAGCAGCGCATGAAGATCAGACATGAGCAAAACTCGTTGGAAAAGCGCGGTTACATAGTAATAACGTCAAGGTTTCCAGCTGAGGCCAGATGGACTGACCATAATCCTGCTTCAGGGTAAGCTCAATCTGGGCCAGCAAATGTATGGCGCGCTGCAAGCGGGCAGCATCCAGCCGTTGCAACGCTTCCGTAAACAAGGCGCGGCGATTTTGCCAGATGCGCTGTTGATCCATTAATGTTCGCAGTGGTTGCTGTGCCTGATGGCGTTGCAAATGCAGCAACGTCAGCAAATCGCGCTGTAGAGTGCGCACAACAATAACGGCTTCGCTATCCTCTTTTTCCAGCTGATGCAGGATATGCAGGGCGCGGCGGCTTTTGCCCGCCAGCAGAGCGTCTACCCAGTGAAATGGAGTAAAGTGCGCAGCATCGCTCACCGCTTCTTCAACACGTGGCAGGGTGAGTTTGTTGTCTGGCCATTGCAGCGCCAGACGCTCCAGTGCCTGTGCCAGCGCCAGCAGATTACCTTCATAGCAGTAGCACAGCAGTTGCACTGCGGCATCGTCAATGGTGAGCTGCATCGCCTTGGCACGATTCACTACCCAGCGCGGTAGTTGCGCCTGCTCTGGTGTCTGACACGGCACTAACACACCCTGAGCAGAAAAGGCTTTGAACCAGGCACTGTTTTCCTGGGCTTTGGTCAGCTTCGCCAGGCGGCAGATCACTAAAATATCGGCATGCAGCACGCTGGCTAACCTGAGCAACTGTTCTGTCATCGCCGCATTCGGGCCATTTTCAGGAAACTGTAACGTCAGCGTCTGACGTTGAGCAAACAGGCTAAGCGACTGACAGCTGGCAAACAAACTTTCCCAGTCGGTTTGGGCATCCAGGGTAAACGCGAAATGTTCTTCAAAGCCTTGTTTTGCTGCCGTAGCGCGGATCGCATCGGCGCTTTCCTGCAACAGCAATGGCTCGTTACCAGCTAATAAATAACAGGCGCGCAGCCCCTCACGAAGCTGCGCGCTGAGTTGTTCAGGATAAATCCTGATCATTGCAGACTGGTAGCAGAAGAAGAGGGCACTTCCCTGGAATCTTCACCCGGCACAGGAATGGAGGATTCAGGCAGTGTCTCTTTATTATTCAACTGCGCAGCATGCACGGTGAGCAATTTACGCACCAGTTGCTCAGCGGCACGTTGACGCATCTCCTGGACGATCATGTCTTGCTCGGCATCTTTGGCCAACGCCGCATTCGGGTTATCAAAGAAAGAACGATAAACCGTGGTGCTGATTGGATAGATCCCTTTGCCCGGCAGCAGAACCTGCGCGGTTACCGTCATCACCAGCTGATATTCTGCTGTGGTGCCGCTGATAAAGACCGACGCCGTGTCGCGACCTTGTTGTTCACCTCCCAGACGCAGCGTTGGGATATCGGTGCGGTTTTGCTTCGTGTCTTCAACCAGATTGACGTTGTTGAGACGCAATTGCTGACGCACCGTGCGAGCCAGCGGACCATAAGGATCGCCGGTAGTCACAATCAGCGTTTTCAGTTCAGCCGGCACCTGCGTGGTGCCGCGTGGGTGAAAACCACAGCCAGCGGTGATCAACACCGCCAGCGTGACAAACAGCCTGATAATCGGATGTCGCACAGTTCCTCCTGAACTTAACCTACGACCAGGTTAAGCAGTTTGCCCGGTACATAAATCACTTTACGAATGGTAACGCCATCAAGGTATTTTGCTACCAAATGCTCTTGCGCAGCGCGTGCCTGTACCTGTTCCTGCGTGGCATCAGCTGCAACGGTAATCTTACCGCGCACTTTACCGTTAACCTGAACAACCACCAGCAAAGAGTCTTCAACCATAGCGGCTTCATCCGCTACCGGCCAGACGGCATTATCAATAGTGCCTTCACCGCCCAGCGTCTGCCATAAAACGTAGCAGGCGTGTGGCGTAAACGGATAGAGCAAACGTGTTACTGCCAGCAGAGCTTCCTGCATCAGCGCACGGTCTTGCTCGCTCTCTTGTGGCGCTCGCGTCAGTTTGTTCATCAACTCCATAATGGCAGCGATGGCGGTGTTAAAAGTCTGACGACGCCCAATATCATCCGCCACTTTGGCGATGGTTTTGTGCAGATCGCGGCGTAACGCTTTCTGGTCGTCGTTCAGTGCAGCAACATCCAGTGCTGCGGTGGCGCCTTTTTGCGTATGGTCAAATACCAGTTTCCATA
The DNA here is from genome assembly GCA_018842655.1 of Candidatus Pantoea haifensis. Lineage (GTDB taxonomy): Bacteria > Pseudomonadota > Gammaproteobacteria > Enterobacterales > Enterobacteriaceae > Pantoea > Pantoea haifensis. The sequence goes on from JAGTWN010000004.1 coordinate 272,961, forward strand.
CGCGTTTCAGGAAGCGGTTTGCACCTTCAACGCCCGACTCCTGCCATTCCAGCGTCATGTCGGCCGGAGAAGCAAACATCATAAACAGGCGCACGGTATCAGCACCGTAACGCTCAACCATGAGCTGTGGATCGATGCCGTTGTTTTTTGACTTCGACATTTTGCTCATGCCAGCGTAAATCACCTCGCGGCCCTGATTATCGACAGCCTTGATGATGCGGCCTTTTTCATCGCGCTCAACGGTAACGTCAACCGGTGATACCCAGTTACGTTCGCCATTCTCGCCCACAAAGTAAAACGCATCCGCTAATACCATGCCCTGGCAAAGCAGGCGTTTAGCTGGCTCATTAGAGTTAACCAGACCTGCATCACGCAACAGCTTGTGGAAGAAGCGGAAATACATCAGGTGCATAATGGCGTGTTCAATACCGCCAATGTACTGATCGACCGGCAGCCAGTAGTTCGCTGCAGCCGGATCCAGCATGCCTTCGTTGTAGTTAGCGCAGGTATAGCGCGCGTAGTACCACGACGATTCCATAAAGGTGTCGAAAGTATCAGTTTCGCGCAGCGCCGGTTGACCGTTTACCGTGGTTTTCGCCCACTCAGGATCAGCTTTGATCGGGCTGGTGATGCCATCCATAACGACATCTTCCGGCAGGATAACCGGCAGTTGATCTTCTGGCGTTGGCATCACAGTGCCATCTTCCAGCGTAACCATGGGAATCGGCGCACCCCAGTAACGCTGACGCGACACGCCCCAGTCACGCAAGCGATAATTGACTTTACGCACGCCCACGCCTTTCGCGGCCAGCGCATCGGCAATCGCATTGAAGCCTGCGACATGATCGAGACCGGTAAAGTCGCCTGAATTATACAGCATACCTTTGTCAGTCATCGCGGCGGCGCTTACGTCTGGCTCGCTACCGTCAAGGTTCAGGACAACAGGTTTGATGGACAGATCATATTTAGTCGCAAATTCCCAGTCACGCTGATCGTGCGCCGGAACCGCCATTACTGCACCCGTGCCGTACTCCATCAGGACGAAGTTTGCTACCCATACCGGAACAGGTTCGCCGGTTAAAGGATGGATAGCAAACAGGCCAGTGGCCATGCCTTTCTTCTCCATTGTCGCCATATCGGCTTCGGCAACTTTGGTATTGCGGCACTCAGCGATAAAGTCTGCCAGCGCAGGGTTATTCACTGACGCCTGGGTCGCCAGCGGATGGCCCGCTGCTACAGCCACATAGGTGGCACCCATAAAGGTGTCTGGACGAGTGGTATACACCGTCAGTTTTTCTTCGCTGTGGGCAACATCAAAAGTGATTTCTACCCCTTCAGAACGGCCGATCCAGTTACGCTGCATGGTTTTGACCTGCTCAGGCCACTCTTCCAGCGTATCTAAATCATTTAACAGTTCTTCAGCGTAGTCGGTAATTTTAACGAACCACTGCGGGATCTCTTTGCGCTCAACTTTGGTATCACAGCGCCAGCAGCAGCCATCAATAACCTGTTCGTTTGCCAGCACGGTTTGATCGTTCGGACACCAGTTAACGGCTGAGGTTTTTTTATAAACCAGGCCTTTTTCGTACAGTTTGGTGAAGAACCACTGCTCCCAGCGATAATATTCTGGCTGACAGGTCGCCAGTTCGCGGCTCCAGTCATAACCAAAGCCCAGCAGCTTCAGCTGGTTCTTCATGTAGGCGATGTTGTCGTAAGTCCATGGCGCAGGTGCGGTATTATTTTTTACCGCAGCACCTTCAGCAGGCAGACCAAACGCATCCCAGCCAATCGGCTGCAGGACATTTTTGCCGAGCATACGCTGATAACGCGCGATTACGTCGCCGATGGTGTAGTTACGAACGTGGCCCATATGAAGGCGACCAGAAGGATAGGGCAACATGGAGAGGCAATAATATTTTTCTTTACCTTCCTGCTCAGTCACTTTAAACGTTTCGTTTTCATCCCAGTGTTGCTGCACGCGGGATTCAATCTCTTCCGGGCGGTATTGCTCTTGCATGGCTGCCTGTGGTCCTTAATGAATGACACTTTGCTTACTTTAAGATCCGCATAGCATACCCATAAGGCCGCGTATCAACAACACTTCCCACTTTAGCGGGTGTGATTTCTGTTTCAAACACCTGAGCCTTCACCCTTTTGTAATTCACTGTACAGACGACACGGCAAATATGACAAAACAGCTAAACTTAGTGCAGGCATTGCGTGAAGAAAGGAGAATAAAATGAACAAAGTGGCTCAGGAATATCGCGAGTCGTTAGCGGTTTTAACCGAGCGCCTTCGTCATGGCGATCGGGATATTGATACATTAGTTGCACAGCGACGCAGCCAGCTGCTGGCGAACAGCACTCTCACGCCGGGTGAAATCGAGCAGGCGTTAACCTCTGTACGTCGCGATCTGGGAGAGTTTGCCCGCAGCTATGCAGAGGTTGAGCAACCGTTGGGTGATTCGGTGTTTATGCGCATCATTCGCGAAAGCGTCTGGAAAGAGCTGGCAGACATTACCGATAAAAGCCAGCTGGAGTGGCGTGAAGTCTTTCAGGATCTCCACCATCACGGTGTGTATCAAAGTGGGGAAGTGGTGGGGCTGGGCAATCTGGTGTGTGAGAAGTGTCAGTTTACCCGTGCCATTTATACCCCTGAAACCCTGTCGCGCTGTCCCGAATGTGGTCACGACCAGTTCCAGCGTCAGCCGTTTGAACCTTAAATAAACGGGCGGGCATGATTGCCCGCCATCTTTGATTAATGCAGGATTTTAGCGAGAAAATCTTTTGCACGATCGGATTGCGGATTATCAAAGAAGTCATCTTTTTGCGATCTTCAATAATCTTGCCTTCATCCATAAAGATCACGCGGTTCGCCACTTTACGGGCAAAGCCCATTTCGTGCGTTACCACCATCATCGTCATACCTTCTTGTGCCAGTTCAACCATCACATCCAGCACTTCATTAATCATTTCCGGGTCCAGCGCCGAAGTAGGTTCATCAAACAGCATGGCGATGGGATCCATACAGAGCGCGCGCGCTATGGCGACGCGCTGCTGCTGACCGCCAGAAAGCTGGCCAGGAAATTTCTGCGCATGGGCAGAAAGCCCTACGCGATTCAGCAGTTTTAGTCCTTTATCATGCGCTGCCGCTTTGTCACGTTTCAGGACCTTCACTTGCGCCAGCACCAGATTATCGATAATGCTGAGGTGGGGAAAAAGTTCGAAGTGCTGAAACACCATGCCCACTTTGCTGCGCAACTGCGCCAGATTGGTTTTTTTGTTATTCACTTCGGTGCCGTTGACCGTAATGCTGCCCTGTTGAACAGGTTCCAGACCATTGACGGTTTTAATCAGCGTTGATTTACCCGAGCCAGAAGGTCCGCATACGACAACAACCTCACCGGTTTTGACTTCGGTTGAGCAGTCGGTCAGCACCTGAAAGTGACCATACCACTTAGAAACGTTTTTCAGGTTAATCATTTAAACTGTCCTTTTTCTTTTTAGATAGCTGACTAACAGCGATGCGCTCAGGCTGATGATGAAATAAACCAGGCCGGCAAACAAAATCATTTCAACCTGCGTACCGTCACGCTCACCAATCGTCGATGCCGTGCGGAAGAAATCAGCAAGGCTCAAGACATACACCAGCGAGGTATCCTGAAACAGCACGATACCTTGCGTCAGCAACAGCGGCACCATGGCGCGAAATGCCTGCGGCAGGATAACCAGTTTCATCGACTGCCACTGTGTCATCCCTAATGCCAACGCGGCATTTGCCTGCCCGCGAGAAATACTGATGATCCCGGCGCGAATGATTTCTGAATAGTAAGCTGCTTCAAACAGCGAGAACGCCACCATTGCCGAAATCAGGCGAATATCGGTTTTCGGGGAAATGCCAAGCACTTGCTGCAAGAAGCTCGGCACTACCAGATAGAACCACAGCAGCACCATGACCAGCGGCACAGAGCGAAACAGATTGACGTACAGTCTGGCAAACCAGCTAATTGCTTTGAAACTTGAAAGACGCATTACTGCCAGTAGCGTGCCCCAGATAATGCCGAAGACAACTGCCGTGACGGTGATTTTCAGGGTGATCACCAGACCGTTCAACAGATAGGGCAGGCTGGGAGGAATTGAACTCCAGTCAAACTCGTACATTATTTTCCTCCCACATTGCCCGGCAGGCGTACTTTGCGTTCAACCAGGCTCATGATCAGCATGATCACCAGGTTTATGGCGATATAGGCCAGGGTAATGGCGGTAAATGATTCATAGGCGTGGGCTGAGTAGTCGAGCAGTTTGCCCGCCTGCGCAGCCATATCGACCAGGCCGATAGTGGAGGCAATGGCTGAGTTTTTTACCAGGTTAAGCATTTCTGATGTCATTGGCGGGACAATCACGCGATACGCATTCGGCAACAACACATAGCGGTAGGTTTGCGGCAGGGTTAAACCCATCGCCAGACCTGCATTTTTTTGTCCGGTTGGCAGAGACTGAATAGCTGCGCGCACTTGTTCACACACGCGGGCAGCGGTGAACAGGCCAAGGCAAATCACAGAGGCAGTAAAAAACTGAATGTCAGGATCCAGTTCCGCTTTGAACCACATCCCCAAATCTTCGCCCACCAGTTCTGGCGCAACCAGATACCAAAAGAAGAACTGGACGATAAGCGGAATGTTACGAAACAGCTCCACGTAGCAGGTGCCAATAGTCGCCAGCAGGCGGTTAGGCACGGTACGCAGAATGCCAAAAAGTGAACCTACACAGAAGGCGATAATCCAGGCACAACAGGAGACAGCAATCGTCACCTGAAAACCGGACCACAGCCAGCCAAGATAGGTCGTGTTACCGAACGGGGCCTGTTCAAGAAAAATGCCCCAGTTCCAATCGATACCCATAACGAGCTCCGGTAAAAAAGGGTAGCTTTCCCCTTCATAATTCAAGCCGCAGATGCGTTGGCTGCGCTGACTCACCTCAGCTATTTACTGAAGATCTGCGCCTTTGCCGCCTTACTGCCACCCAAATTATGTTGGGTAATCGCTACCCTGAAGATTGATGAACGGCATTTTGCTGCCCGTCTCAGGGGAACGACCTGAGCGGGCTGTCTGTCCGCGCCGCGGTTTCAACAATCGAGAAGGCAGCCTGGCTGCCCTTGTTATCGTTGTTAATTCAGTGCTTTGTCGTTCGGCGTTTTGAACAGAGCCTTCATGTCGTCAGACAGGGCGAAGTTCATGTTCAGGTTCTTTGGTGGAATCGGTTGTTTGAACCAGGTATCGAACCATTTCTCCGCCTGACCCGAGGTCTGCGCTTTAGCAATGGTGTCATCCACTAACGTTTTAAACTGCGCATCGTCTTTACGCAGCATACAGCCGTAAGCTTCTTTCGACTGTGGCGTACCTAAGATTTCCCAGTTGTCTGGTTTCTTCGCTTTGGCGCGCTCACCCGCTAACAGAGCATCATCCATCATGAAAGCCACTGCGCGACCGGTTTCCAGGGTACGGAAAGAGTCGCCGTGATCTTTAGCACTAATGATGCGCATTTCCATTTTTGTTCGTCGTTCAGTTTGTGCAGCAGCACTTCTGACGTGGTTCCCGAGGTAACCACCACCGTTTTGCCTTTCAGATCGGTGAAATCTTTAATCGGGCCGCCTTTTTTCACCAGCAAACGTGTACCGATAACAAAGATGGTGTCTGAGAAGGCCGCCTGTTTCTGACGCTCAACGTTGTTGGTGGTAGAGCCACACTCAAAATCGTAAGTGCCGTTCTGTAACAGCGGAATACGGTTTTGTGAGGTGATCGGAATCATTTTGACTTGCAGGTCAGGTTTGTTCAGCTTCGCTTTGATGGCGTCCACAATGGCGTTGGAATAGGCCTGGGAATAGCCGACGACTTTTTGCTGGTTGTCATAGTAAGAAAAGGGAACTGATGATTCACGGTGCCCGACGACGATGACGCCATTGTCATTGATCTTCTTCAGGGTGCCGCTGAGATCTTCCGCCTGGGCCGCTCCTGCTGCTGCGCTTAACAGCAGAAGAGATAATGCCACTTTGCGTATCTGCATGTTCCAACTCCTTCGTATGGAATTTGCTCAGGATATAACCTGCGCTGATTATGATGTTGTGTGTATTTCCTGCTGCTTTTCTGCTTATCCCACAGCGCAACTGCGCTCAGAATAACCACTAACATAGCGGATTGTTAACGCAATGAAATAAAAAAGTTTCTTTTTTGCGAGGTGTTCCGCACCAAAAAAAGGCAAAAATTTATCTATGCGCTATAAAGGTGCGCTTCGAATAGCTTTTTTGGTGCAACTCGTCGCCTGTTGCGTCAGCAAACCCTCTGTCTGTGAAAAACACTGGAATAAATAGCAATCATCGTGCCAGAAACAGGATTTTTCTGAGAAAGCAGCAGAGTCTGCGTCTGAAAAAGGGCAAAGGAGAGGGATGTGAAGACAAAAAACGGCGAAGGTTAGCTTCGCCGTTTCAGGAAGGCGTTACAGATTACTGTCGACGGCGCAGGAAGGCGATGAACGTTGCCAGTACCGTTAACAGCCAGACCGGCCAGACGCCGACGCGTGCATAAGGCGTTTCTCCGCTGGTCGGCGTTACCTTATCGGTCAGCACATCGCGGGTAAACTGCGGCAACATCTTCTCAACGTCACCGTTAGCGTTGACGACGGCTGTTACACCATTGTTGGTGCTGCGCAGCAGCGGTCGGCCTAACTCCAGTGCACGCATACGCGCCATTTGGAAGTGCTGCCACGGACCGATTGAGTGACCAAACCAGGCATCATTAGAAACGGTTAGCAGAAAATTTGTGTTCGAACGGAAATTTGCCCGCACCTGTTCGCCCAGCACGATTTCATAGCAGATGGCGCTGGTGAGGTTATAGCCTGCAACCTGTAGCTGCGGCTGAATGTAAGCCCCACGACTAAAAGAGGACATTGGCAGGTCAAAAAACGGTGCCAGAGGACGCAGCAGATCGGCAAGCGGAACGAATTCGCCAAACGGAACCAGATGGTTTTTTTGATAGCGATTGCTGCTCAAATAGCTGTAAGGCTGTTCGCCACCCAGCGCGATCACCGTGTTGTAATCGTGATAGCGATTCTGCTCCAGGCGTGAATCAACGATCCCGGTAATCAGGGCACTGCCGCGCTGGCGCAACTCCTCATCCAGTGAACGCAGGAAAGGTTGCTGATTGCTTTCCAGGTCGGTAATCGCTGATTCAGGCCAGATAATGATCGGCGTTTTGCCCATCAACGGCTGGCTTAAACCGCTGTAAATACGCAGCGTGTTGAGCAGTTGCTGGGGATCCCACTTCATAGATTGTGGGATGTTGCCTTGTACCAGTGCGACATCAACGCTGCGCTGCGGCAGCGGTTGATACCACTGTAAATAGCGCAGCGGCCAAGGCAGAGCCAGCAAGACAATCGCGACAATCAGGCTTTTACCGTTGCGATGTTGCATGGCATGAACCAGGAAACCGGCAACAATCATCAACAGGAAGGTCACTGTTTCTACGCCAGCCAGCGGGGCCAGTCCTTTCAGCGGGCCATCTATTTGGCTATAGCCAAACTGCAACCAGGGAAAGCCGGTCAGTATCCAGCCGCGCAGAAACTCAGTGATCTGCCACAAAGCGGGTGCGGCCAGCGCCAGGCGCCACAGTGTCGCACGTGGCCAGAGACGGTTGAGCACCCCCGCAAACAGTGCCGGGTAGAGTGCTAAATAGGCTGCCAGCAGAATCACCAGCATGACATTTACCGGACCGGGCATGCCGCCAAAGGTTGCAATACTGACGTAAACCCAGTTGATGCCGCTACCAAACAGGCCAAAACCCCAGACAAAACCCAGCCCTGTAGCCTGCAGGCTGGTGCGATTAAGCGTCAGGATTTGCAAACCACACAGTGAAATCAGTGCAGCAGGCCAGAAATCATAGGGAGAAAAGGCCAGGGTGCCGCATGCACCCGTTATTAAAGCCAGCAGTAAGCGTACCCGCTGGCGCGAGTAAAGAGAGGCCAAAGGCATAAAATTATTCGTCTTCCAGTTGAGGTCGCGGCGAATTTTCCGGAATAGTGACATGAACCTGGATGATACGACGGCTGTCGGCCATTGCGACTTTGAATTGGTAACCATCGATTTCAATGTTTTCGCCACGGGCAGGAAGATGACCAAAGCCCTGCATGACCAGGCCGCCAATGGTATCAACCTCTTCATCGCTGAACTGTGTGCCAAACACCTCATTGAAGTCTTCAATGGGCGTTAACGCACGCACCGTGTAGGTATGACGGTTTAGCTGACGGATATCACGATCTTCTTCATCATCATATTCGTCTTCAATTTCACCTACGATCAGCTCCAGGATGTCTTCAATGGTCACCAGGCCGGAAACGCCACCAAACTCATCGATGACAATCGCCATGTGATAGCGTTGGGAGCGAAACTCTTTCAGCATGCGATCAACACGCTTACTTTCAGGTACAACAACCGCAGGGCGCAGTACTTTTTCGATGCTGAACGGCTCTGATTCGCTGCTCATAAACGGCAACAAATCTTTGGCCATTAAAATGCCTTCGACATGATCTTTGTCTTCGCTGATTACCGGAAAGCGCGAATGCGCGGATTCGATAATCACGTCAAGACACTCTTCGAGGTTTTGGTTACGTTTGAGGGTAATCATTTGCGAGCGTGGGATCATGATGTCACGCACGCGCTGCTCCGCGATGTCCAAAACACCTTCCAGCATGTCGCGGGTGTCCTGATCAATCAGTTCTTTATTATTAGAATCGCGGATCAATTCCAGCAGTTCGTCACGGCTTTTGGGCTCACCGTGAAACAGTTGGTTGATCAACAGGGAAAAGAATCCCTTTTACTACTGGGTGCATCGCTGTTTTGAGAATGGTCGTCGCTCATGGCGGTTTTTAAAGATCTCTCGGGTGAGGTAATTGAGCTGTCAGCGTTCTCGCTGACAGCAGGATGGCCTGATCCAGCGGATCAGGCGTCTTCTTTCTCCGAAATGTACGGATCAGGATAACCAAGAGCAAGCATTATCTCGGTCTCCAGGCTTTCCATTTCTTCGGCTTCGTCATCTTCAATGTGGTCATAGCCCAATAAATGCAGCGTGCCATGTACCACCATGTGTGCCCAGTGCGCCTCGACAGTTTTACCTTGTTCAGCAGCCTCTTGCTCAACAACCTGACGACAAATAATCAGGTCGCCCAGCAGAGGAAGCTCAATGCCAGGGGCGCTTCGAACGGGAATGACAACACGTTAGTTGGCTTATCTTTACCGCGATAAGTCAGATTAAGCTCATGACTTTCGGCTTCATCAACCAAACGAATGGTGACTTCACTTTCAGGCTGGAAAGGCGTTACCGCTGCTTCAAGCCAGCGTTGAAACTGGGCTTCTTCTGGCAAGCCGTCGTTGTGCTCGCAGGCGAGCTGAAGATCAAGAATGACCGAACTCATTTGCTCTCCTGCGAAACGGCCTGAGCGGCCAGTGCTTCGCGTTTACGTTCTTCTGCCTGATGATCGCGGCGTTTTTGATCCGCTTCTTCCCAGGCCTCGTAGGCATTAACGATGCGGGCCACCACCGGATGACGGACAACGTCTTCACTGTGGAAGAAGTTAAAGCTGATCTCTTCCACTTCAGAGAGCACTTCAATGGCATGACGCAGGCCAGATTTAGTGTGGCGCGGCAAGTCAATCTGCGTCACATCCCCGGTGATGACCGCTTTGGAGTTAAACCCGATACGCGTCAGAAACATTTTCATCTGTTCAATGGTGGTGTTCTGACTTTCATCCAAAATGATAAACGCATCATTGAGGGTGCGGCCGCGCATATAGGCAAGCGGGGCAACTTCAATGACGTTGCGCTCCATGAGTTTTTCAACTCGCTCAAAGCCCAGCATTTCAAACAGCGCATCGTACAGCGGACGCAGATAAGGGTCGACTTTCTGGCTCAGGTCACCCGGCAGAAAGCCCAGTTTTTCACCCGCTTCTACCGCGGGACGCGTTAACAGAATACGCCGGATTTCCTGACGCTCCAGCGCATCAACGGCGGCTGCAACGGCCAGATAGGTTTTACCCGTGCCCGCAGGGCCGACACCAAAGGTGATGTCATGGTCAAGGATGTTAGCGATGTACTGCGCCTGATTAGGCGTCCGTGGCTTAATAACACCGCGCTTGGTTTTAATGTTTACCGCTTTGCCATATTCTGGCACGCTTTCGGCGGTTTGCTCTAGCACGCGGCTTTCTTTGATCGCCAGATGAATTTGTTCTGGTTCGATATCGGGTATGTCACCGCGTACCGGGGCGGTATCCACGTACAGCGTACGCAAGATGTCTGCAGCGGCGTTTACGCAAAGTGTGCGTCCAACCAGTTTGAAAACATTGTCACGACGATTGATTTCAATACCCAGACGACGTTCCAGCTGTTTTACATTGTCATCAAATGGACCACACAGGCTCATCAGACGGCTGTTATCGGCCGGTTCAAGGGCGATTTCACGAGTTTCGATATTCAAACGAATCCTTTGGGTCACTCAGGGCCAGTTGAGATGTGTGTTTGGTGCAGCGTTTGGCTTAACCAAATGCACCATAACGAAATTATTTATGTGGTAAAGCCTGGGCGCAAGCTTTAGAAAGGATATTTGGGCGGCAGTTTCAGAAACCAAGTGCAATAAACTGAAATTAGCGGCAGCGTTATGCGCGCTGCCGCAGAGTAAAGCAGATATCAAGGCTGGAACGTGCCAACACCGATCTCATTCTCTTTGCGCGTACGCGCAATCACAGAGGCCGGGCTTTCAACGACGCGAAGACCCATTTCATCTTCGGTGCGCACCAGCTTACCGCGCAGCGAGTTGGCGTAGACATCAACGATTTCGACATCAACGAACTTGCCGATCATGTCCGGTGAACCTTCAAAATTCACCACGCGGTTATTTTCGGTGCGGCCTGAAACTTCCATCACATTTTTACGCGAGATACCTTCTACCAGAATACGTTGCACGCTGCCAAGCATGCGACGGCTCCAGGCTTGTGCCTGCTGGTTGATGCGGTCCTGCAAAATGTAGAGACGCTGTTTTTCTCTTCTTCGCTGACGTCATCCGGTAAATCAGCAGCCGGTGTGCCCGGACGTGCAGAGTAGATAAAGCTGAAACTCATGTCGAAATTCACATCGGCAATCAGTTTCATGGTCTGTTCGAAATCCTGCTGGGTTTCACCCGGGAAGCCGATAATGAAGTCAGAGCTGATCTGGATTTCCGGACGAGCAGCGCGCAGCTTACGGATAATCGCTTTGTATTCCAGCGCCGTATGGGCACGCTTCATCAGCGTCAGAATACGGTCTGCGCCACTCTGTACCGGCAAATGCAGGAAGCTCACCAGTTCAGGGGTATCGCGGTAGACTTCAATGATGTCATCAGTAAATTCAATCGGATGGCTGGTGGTAAAGCGAATGCGATCGATACCGTCAATAGCCGCAACCAAACGCAGGAGTTCAGCGAAGGTGCAGATTTCACCATCAAAAGTGGCGCCACGATAGGCGTTAACGTTCTGACCGAGCAGGTTAACTTCGCGCACGCCTTGCGCTGCCAGCTGAGCAATTTCCAACAGAATGTCATCGCTCGGACGGCTGACTTCCTCACCACGGGTGTAAGGCACCACGCAGAAAGTACAATATTTATTACAACCTTCCATAATGGAGACAAAGGCCGTTGGGCCTTCAGCACGCGGTTCTGGCAGGCGGTCGAACTTTTCGATTTCCGGGAAGCTGATATCGACAACTGGACTCTTGCTGCCACGTACGCTGTTGATCATTTCAGGCAGACGGTGCAGCGTTTGTGGTCCAAACACGATATCGACGTAATGTGCGCGCTGGCGGATATGATCCCCTTCCTGCGACGCCACGCAGCCGCCGACGCCGATGATCAAATCAGGGTTGCGCTCTTTTAAGGTTTTCCAGCGGCCCAACTGATGGAAAACTTTTTCCTGCGCTTTCTCGCGAATAGAGCAGGTGTTGAGCAGCAGAACATCCGCATCTTCCGCTTCCTCGGTCAGAGTGTAGCCATGCGTGCTGTTCAGCAAGTCAGCCATCTTAGATGAATCGTATTCATTCATCTGACAGCCCCAGGTTTTGATATGCAGTTTTTTCGTCATCGAACTAGCCATTGATTCAGTGCAGTGAAGTGCAGGGCGCGTATTGTAATGCTTTGCTGCTGTTGTGACCAGCCTAAGGGCTTTTCTGATCGTGCCAGATTTTTTTCCGGTACACTTTGCCCTAATCATCCCACTCGCTGCACAGGCTGGCGGGGAAATGCAGAAGGATATGAGCAATGCAGAATAACCATTTTGATGTCGTGGTCGTCGGCGGCGGCATGGTCGGCGCGGCGCTGGCATGCGGATTAGCACTTCATCAGTTTCGTGTGGCGGTCGTTGAAAAAGCAGAACCCGCGCCTTATGTGCCAGACAGCGAGCCTGACTTACGTATTTCGGCGATTGGTTCTTCTTCGGTCGCGTTACTGAAACAACTGGATGTCTGGTCTCGCGTTGAGGCGATGCGCTGCGCGCCGTATCGCAAGCTGGAAACCTGGGAGTGGCAAACTGCTCAGGTCAATTTTGATGCAGCATCGCTTGGCTTACCTGAGCTTGGCTTTATGGTTGAGAACGCCGTGTTGCAGCGCGCACTGTGGGAGCGGATGCAGCAACTTGATGTAACGGTGATCTCTCCTGCCACGCTGGAACTGCTTCAGTCCGAAAATGGCGGCTGGCGGGTAAGTTTGAATGATGAACAGGTTTTGCATACACGTTTGGTCGTGGGGGCAGATGGTGCAAACTCGCAGGTGAGACAGATGTCGGGCATTGGAATCCACGGCTGGAGTTATGCGCAGTCATGTTTGCTGATTAGCGTGACCTGTGAACATCCCGCAGGCGATACAACCTGGCAACATTTTACCCCGCAGGGGCCACGCGCGTTTCTGCCGCTGTATGGTAATCGTGCCTCGCTGGTGTGGTATGACTCGCCTGCACGTATTCGACAGTTGCAGACACTGGCGCTGCCGCAGCTGGAAAAAGAGATCGCCGCACACTTTCCGGCACGTTTAGGCCGTTTCAAGGCACATGGCGCAGCCGGTTTTCCGTTGGTACGCCGTCACGCCTCGCGTTATGTCTTACCCGGCCTGGCGCTGGTTGGAGATGCTGCTCACACTATCAATCCACTGGCGGGGCAGGGTGTAAATTTAGGCTATCGGGATATTGATGCGTTAATCGACGTGTTGACAGAAGCAAAGAGCAAAGCTGAAGACTGGGCTGCTGAACGCATATTGCAGCGTTATCAACGTCAGCGCCGTAGAGATAATCTGTTGATGCAGAGCGGCATGGATCTCTTCTATTTTGCGTTTAGTAATCACTTGCCGCCGCTGAAGCTGGTGCGGAATTTAGGGCTGATAGCCGCAGAGCATTCCGGCGTGTTAAAGCGTCAGGCGTTGCGTTATGCGTTAGGACTTTGAGTGTGCGATAAATCTTCAGGCCAGGGAGGGTTTGCTGATCGCCAGAAAGGCCCGCACGCGCTGCTCTTCAGGTAAGCCAGGCCGGGCCTGTTGGCTAAGGAGTGGCTATTGAAAAGCAAGCACAGCGATGGTGTTAACTCAGGAAATTCATGCCCAGACGGCAGAAACAACAAAGCCCGCAAAAGCGGGCTTTGTTATGCAATTTGGCTGGGGTGCAGGGATTCGAACCCCGGAATGCTGGTATCAGAAACCAGTGCCTTACCGCTTGGCGACACCCCAATGGTGTAAATCAAATTGTCTTTAATATGGCTGGGGTGCAGGGATTCGAACCCCGGAATGCTGGTATCAGAAACCAGTGCCTTACCGCTTGGCGACACCCCAAGAAAATGGTGGCTACGACGGGAATCGAACCTGTGACCCCAGCATTATGAGTGCTGTGCTCTAACCAGCTGAGCTACGTAGCCAAATTGTAACGCTTTTCGATGATGGCTGGGATACCTGGATTCGAACCAGGGAATGCCGGTATCAAAAACCGGTGCCTTACCGCTTGGCGATATCCCATTCGTCGACTCGCATGTACGCGAGAAAACATCGAAAATTGGCTGGGGTACCTGGATTCGAACCAGGGAATGCCGGTATCAAAAACCGGTGCCTTACCGCTTGGCGATACCCCATCCACGCTGCCGAATCATGAAATGGTGCGGGAGGCGAGACTTGAACTCGCACACCTTGCGGCGCCAGAACCTAAATCTGGTGCGTCTACCAATTTCGCCACTCCCGCAAAAAAGATGGTGGCTACGACGGGAATCGAACCTGTGACCCCAGCATTATGAGTGCTGTGCTCTAACCAGCTGAGCTACGTAGCCATCTTTTTTCGCGTTACCTTCATCGGCGTTGCGGGGCGCATTATGCGGAGTTGACCACACAGCGTCAACAAGTTTTTTGTCGTTTTTCGCCTTAAATTGCCTGTTTGACTGGCTTGTAACCAGCATGGTGGTTTATTCGTCAATTATTCAGCGATTACAAGGCTAACGGCAAAAAATGGACCCGCCAGGGCCCATTTTATGTTGCTGTATTGCGCTTATTTATAAGCGGATTGATGCACGCCTACCGCACGGCCCGATGGATCATCCATCGATTTGAACGCTTCATCCCATTCAATCGCTTTTGCAGACGAGCAGGCGACTGATGGACCGCCAGGAACACATTCAGCAGCACTCGGCAGCGGGAACAATTCTTCAAAGATTTCACGATAGAGATACGCTTCTTTCGAGGTCGGCGTGTTGAACGGGAAACGGAAGTGCGCCGTTGCCAGTTGCTGATCGCTGATTTGCTTCGCCGCGACTTCTTTTAAGCTGTCAATCCAGCTATAACCTACGCCATCAGAGAACTGCTCTTTCTGACGCCACGCTACGCTTTCTGGCAGATAAGAGGAGAAACATTCGCGCAGGATGTGCTTCTCCATCTTGCCGTTGCTGCCACACATTTTGTCTTCAGGGTTGATGCGCATGGCAACATCCAGGAATTTTTTATCCAGGAAAGGAACACGTGCTTCCACGCCCCATGCTGACATCGCTTTGTTGGCACGTGCGCAGTCAAACATGTGCAGGGCCATCAGCTTACGCACGTTCTCTTCATGAAATTCTTTCGCGTTTGGGGCCTTATGGAAATAGAGATAGCCACCAAATACTTCGTCAGCGCCTTCGCCTGACAACACCATTTTGATGCCCATCGCTTTAATTTTACGCGACATCAAATACATCGGTGTTGACGCGCGGATAGTGGTGACATCATAAGTCTCAATGTGATAAATCACATCGCGAATCGCATCCAGGCCTTCCTGCACGGTGAAATGAATTTCATGGTGAACCGTACCCAGATGCTCGGCGACAGATTTTGCCGCTTTTAGATCCGGAGAACCTTCCAGTCCAACGGCAAAAGAGTGCAGTTGAGGCCACCACGCATCGCTCTTATCCTGATCTTCTACACGCTTCGCGGCAAAACGTTTGGTCACCGCAGAGATGATTGAAGAGTCGAGGCCGCCAGAAAGCAGCACGCCGTAAGGCACGTCTGACATCAGATGGCTTTTTACTGACTCTTCCAGCGCATGTTTCAGGCCAGCAGCGTCAGTGACGTTATGCTCAACGTTTTTGTATTCCATCCAGTCACGCTGCCAGTAGCGACGAATTTCGCCGTCAGTGCTGGAGAGATAGCTTCCTGGCGGGAATTCTTTGATTGAACGGCACACCGGAACCAAAGCTTTCATTTCTGATGCCACATACAGGTTGCCGTGCTCATCGTTACCCATATAAAGCGGGATAATACCGATGTGATCGCGGCCAATCAGGTAGGTGTTTTTCACACTGTCATAGAGGATGAAAGCAAACATACCTTCCAGATCGTCCAGGAAGTCGATGCCTTTTTCCTGATAGAGCGCGAGGATAACTTCGCAGTCAGAACCTGTCTGGAACTGATAGCGATCGCTCAGTTCAGCGCGCAGGGCCTGATGGTTATAAATTTCACCGTTTACAGCCAGTACGTGAGTGTGATCGGCGTTGTACAGCGGCTGTGCGCCGTTGTTAACGTCCACAATTGAGAGACGTTCATGAGCAAGAATTGCATGGTCACCCGCGTAAACACCTGACCAGTCTGGTCCGCGATGACGCATCAAACGTGAACATTCCAACGCTTTCTTGCGCAACTCAACAGGATCGGTTTTCAGATCCAACACACCAAAAATAGAACACATAACTGACTCCTGAACATACTTAAAGACGATCTGTATTTGCTAGCGTTTCGCTGCGTGATGTATAAGAAAATGCGCTATTTCATGGCGTCAATGCAAGAGAAATCGTGATTTGCTGATAAAAAGGTTGTTGCTGACCCGATAAAATTGAATAAACATCAATAATAATGCTTTTATTTTGATGTTTCGTTAATGAAATGGCGAAAGTGGGCGTTTTTTAATCAGGTCAGGTGTGGGTTTAGCGCGGTAAAAGGGGACGCATCCGCCAAAATCCAGGATGCGTCATAAGCAGAAGGCATTAAAAAAGATCAATATCGGCGACGGAAGGATAAATCCAGTCTGGACGGAAAGGCATGGCATCAATGTCGCTCAGGGTTGAAACGCCAGACAGAACTAACACCGTTTCGAGCCCTGCCTGAAAGCCAGCCAGGATATCGGTACGCAGATTATCACCGACAATAATCGTTTCTTCAGAATGCGCCTGCATCTTATTTAGCGCAGCACGCATGATATAGGGGCTGGGCTTACCCACATAAAATGGCCGACGGCCCGAAATCTTTTCTATACCGGCACAGAGCGCACCACAGGCTGGTACAAAGCCGCGCGCATGGGTATCAGGATTGGTTGCGATAAAGCGTGCGCCATTAGCGACGAAGAATGCCGCTTTATGCATCATGTCCCAGTTAAATGAGCGCGTCTCGCCGACAATGACAAAATCTGGATTGATATCAGTAAGGGTGAAACCCGCTTTGTATAGCTCATGGGTCAGCGCGCCCTCGCCAATAACATAAGCTTTTTTACCTTCCTGGCGACGCAGAAAATCTGCGGTTGCCATCGCCGAGGTGTAAAAAACGGAATCCGGTATATCAATGCCTGCCGAAGCAAAGCGGTTCGCCAGATCCTGAGCCGTTTGCGATGGGTAATTAGTAAGCAGCACCAGCGGCATTTCTTTAAGCAGGATGCGATGCAAAAACTCTTTTGCGCCAGGCACAGCAATATTGTCATGCATCAGCACGCCATCAATATCGCAAATTACGCTTTTAAGGGTCATAGTTTTGGTCCGGTGTTGCCTGCCTTGAAGCAGGATCGCTTAATCTTCCAGCAGATGTTGCAGCAAGATACCGTTCAGCATGGCGCGCTTAGCCAGAGCAAAAGCGCCGATGGCAGAACGATGATCAAGTTCTGAACGCACTACCGGTAAATTTTTACGGAAGGCGTTGAGTGTCTGGGTATTAATACAGCCTTCGATAGCCGGTAACAGCACCTTTTCAGCCTCGGTGATCTCGCCTGCTAATACCACTTTTTGTGGATTGAACAGGTTAATCGCAATAGCTATCGCTTTACCTAAATAGCGTCCTACATATTCGATAACTTCACATGCCAGCGCATCGCCTTGGTTGGCTGCTTTGCAAATCTGCGGCATTGAGCAGGTTTCCTGCGTCAACACGCTGGGGTAACCCTGTTTCAACAAATTGCGCACACGATTTTCAATCGCACCGTTAGCGGCAATGGTTTCAAGGCAACCAAAATTACCACAGTGACAGCGTTCGCCCAGCGGATCGACCTGAATATGGCCAATCTCGCCAACGTTACCGTTACTGCCGAGAAAAATATGACCGTTAGTTATAATGCCTGCGCCAGTGCCGCGATGTAAGCGCACCAGAATAGAGTCTGCACAGTCGCGACTTGCACCAAAATAGTGCTCAGCCAGGGCCAGGCTGCGAATATCGTGACCAACAAAACTGGTGACGTTAAACCGTTGCGTTAAGTTAGTAACTAAAGGCCAGTGACTGACAGTGATATGCGGCATATAACGAATCACGCCGTTGATAGGGTCAACCAGACCGGGAAGAATGACTGATATGGCGATTAGCTCGCGAATTTTGCGCTGGTGCAGCTCAGTAAACGCGGCGATGGCGTCAAACAGCGCATATTCCAGCGTCTCCTGCGTGCGCTCTGGCAGAGGGTAATCTTCTTGTGCCAGCGATTTACCGCTCAGATCAAACAGCGTCAGCGTGGCATCGTAACGGCCTAAACGCACCCCAATGGTATGAAAATTACGGGTTTCGGTGATGATGGAAATTGCGCGGCGTCCGCCGGTGGACGCTTGTTGGTCCACCTCTTTTATCAGGCCGCGCTCAATCAGTTGACGGGTAATTTTAGTGACGCTGGCGGGCGCAAGCTGGCTTAATTCAGCAATCTGTATGCGTGAAATTGGCCCTTGTTGATCGATTAGCCGGTAAACGGCCGCACTGTTAAGTTGTTTGACAAGATCGACATTTCCAATTTGTGTCTGGCCGCCAGTGGTCATTCAATACTTACTCGCTCAGGACGTCGTCTCCGTTGACTAACGTCTTAGTGATTTTAAAATCGCGTGTGAAAACAGTAAGGTTAGCCACTTTACCGGCTTCAATTGATCCTAACTGCTTATCTAAGCCCATGGCGCGAGCCGGGTAGAGGCTGGCCATTCTTAAGCTTTCATCTAACGCGATACCAGCCTGTTCGACGCAGTTTTTTACTGCTTCAATCATCGTAACAGCAGAGCCGCTGATAATGCCTTCAGCATCAACAACCAGCCCGTTGCGGTAGTATATTGTTTTACCCGCAAAAAGAATTGTTCAATTGTCGAGCCAGCAGGGGCAACGGCATCGGTAACAATGACCAGCTTATCGCCCTTAAGGCGTTTAGCATTGCGAATATTGGCGTAATGGACATGAACGCCGTCAGGAATAATACCGCAGTAGACATCAGGAGCGTCTAACAGCGCGCCAATCAGGCCAGGCTCGCGCCCGACAATTTGTGGCATGGCGTTGAAAAGATGCGTGGCAAAGCCAATGCCGGCATTTATTCCTTCTCTGGCCTCATCAAACGTGGCGTTTGAGTGACCCGCTGAGACGACAATACCGGCAGCACGCAACTGACGAATGGTGTCGCTGCCTGCCATTTCAGGTGCCAAAGTCACTTTTGTAATGACATCTGCGTTGTCGCACAGATACTGCACTAAAGCGGGATCGGGAAGACGGATCAAGGCGGGATTGTGAGTACCTTTCTTGATGATATTCAACCACGGGCCTTCAAGATGCAGACCCAGCGCCTGATTTTGATGCTTTTTCAGATAAGCCCGCATGGTGTCAATCGCACGCTTCATCAGTTCATCGCTGCTGGTGATCAACGTAGGCAGGAAGCTGGTACAGCCCGCTTTTTCATTGGTGCGCTGCATGATTTCTAGCGTTTCAATGCTTAGCGCATCAATGTCGTCATTGAACTGCACACCGCCGCAACCATTGAGTTGCAGATCGATAAAACCGGGAGCAATGACGGCACCAGCAACATCGCGCTGCTCCACGTTTGCGGGCAGAGCCTCGCGTGGACAGACGCGCTCAATTTTGCCTTCAGCAATAACCACCGCGTGATTGTCCAGAATCTCATAGCCGCTGAAAATACGACCGTTAACTAATGCATACATAGGGTTTCTCCCGGTCAGACCTGCTTTTGCACGAGGCAACGGCAGACATTTATAACGTGGTCTTAAACACCTTTCATATTTTCCGCTTCCATTTCGCGGAAATATTTAACCGTTTTCATTTTCAACTCCATGGTGGCTGGTTCATCACACACCACCACAGCTTTTGGATGTAGCTGCAGGCAGCTAATGGTCCACATATGATTGACATGGCCTTCAACCGCAGCCTGTAAGGCCTGGGCTTTAATATGGCCAGTCACCAAAATCATGACTTCTTCTGCATCCAGCAGTGTACCGACGCCAACGGTCAGTGCGTATTTTGGGACCTGATCCACATCGCCATTAAAGAAACGCGAGTTTGCGACGCGGGTATCATGCGTCAACGTCTTGATACGTGTGCGGGAGGCCAGAGAAGAGGCAGGCTCATTAAACGCGATGTGTCCATCGTTACCTACGCCGCCCATGAACAAGTGAATTTTGCCCAATGCGCGAATTTTTTCTTCATACTGTCGGCATTCTGCGTCAATGTCAGGCGCATTGCCATTCAGAAGATTGATGTTTTCGGGTTGAATATCAACATGATCGAAAAAATTACGATACATAAAGCTGTGGTAGCTTTCCGGGTGATCTTTAGGCAAGCCAACATACTCATCCATGTTGAAAGTAATGACGTGTTTGAAGCTAACCTGGCCCGCTTTATGCATCTCAATCAGGTGCTTGTAAGCTTCCAGCGGCGTGCCGCCGGTGGGCAAACCCAGTACAAAAGGACGGTCGGCGCTGGGGTTAAAGGCATTAATGCGGTTAACGATATGGCGTGCGGCCCACTTACCAACCTGTGTAGGCGTGGCTAAAGGAATCAGTCTCATATTTCACCTCAGTTAACGAATTAGAAAAATTTGACGCTTTACCGTTGTACTCAGTATCAGCCTAAACTGCTTGCGCGTTATCGCCATGGCAGTTCTGCGTCTTGATATTTTGGATCATAAAATAAGTTAAACGCGATAGCCAGATGGAGCAGCATGAACAGACCTTTTTTGGTGATTAAAATCACGTTTGGCGCGGTTTTAATTTGCGAGGCGAATTAAACTATCATTACACTTCGCGGGATGAAGAAAGTTATTACAGGGCTTTGCTGCTGACAAAATAATATTAAGCGGCAGCAGAGTGATAAGCGGGTTTCATAGGGGGAAGGGCAAATGTTAGGTTATTTACAGAAGGTTGGCCGCGCACTCATGGTGCCGGTAGCAACCCTGCCAGCAGCAGCGATTTTAATGGGAGTAGGGTACTGGATTGATCCGGATAGTTGGGGCGCAAGTAATGCGTTTGCCGCGTTACTGATTAAATCCGGTGCCGCCATCATTGAGAATATGTCCGTGTTGTTTGCCATTGGTGTGGCTTATGGCATGTCTAAAGACAAAGATGGGGCAGCCGCGTTGACCGGTTTTGTTGGCTTCCTTGTTGTCACCACTCTCTGTTCACCGGCCGCTGTCGCCATGATTCAAAAAATGCCGCTGGAACAGGTTCCTGCTGCGTTTGGTAAAATTAATAATCAGTTTGTTGGCATTCTGGTGGGAATTTTGTCAGCTGAGGTCTACAACCGCTTCAGCCACGTTGAATTGCCTAAGGCCCTCTCTTTCTTTAGTGGTCGGCGGCTGGTGCCAATACTGGTTTCCTTCCTGATGATTCTGGTGGCGTTCATTCTGATGTACCTCTGGCCCATTATCTTTAATGGCCTGGTTGGTTTTGGTGAGCACATTCAAAGACTGGGTTCAGTGGGAGCGGGTATTTACGCCTTCTTCAACCGTATTCTGATTCCGGTTGGCCTGCATCATGCGCTGAACTCGGTGTTCTGGTTTGATGTGGCTGGCATTAATGACATTCCTAAATTCCTTGGCGGTGCCCAGTCACTGGCCGACGGTTCAGCGACAATGGGGATTACAGGTCGTTATCAGGCTGGTTTCTTCCCGATTATGATGTTTGGCCTGCCGGGGGCGGCATTAGCGATCTATCAGTGCGCACGCCCTGAAAATCGCGCCAAAGTTGGCGGGATCATGCTGGCTGCCGCGTTTGCCGCATTCTTCACGGGTATCACTGAGCCGCTGGAATTCTCCTTCATGTTTGTGGCACCGGTGCTTTACGTGATTCACGCTGTGTTGACCGGTATTTCAGTCTTTATCGCGGCCAGCATGCACTGGATTGCCGGTTTCGGTTTCAGTGCCGGTTTAGTGGATATGGTGCTTTCTACACGTAACCCATTAGCGACGCACTGGTACATGCTGATCCCACAGGGGTTGGTGTTCTTTGCGATTTACTATGTCGTGTTCCGCTTTACCATTCAAAAATTCAATCTGATGACGCCGGGCCGCGAGCTGGCGGTTGCGGGTGATGAAACGGATGGTTATGACGTCAACGTTGATAAAAATGCTGAAGGTGAAAACGCGACCGAATCGCTGGCTCGCCGCTATCTTGGCGCGGTAGGCGGTTCCGATAATTTGACGGCTATTGATGCCTGCATTACGCGCCTGCGTCTCAATGTCAAAGATGCTGCACAGGTGAATGAAGCGGTAGCGAAGCGTCTTGGCGCGTCAGGCATCATTCGCCTGAATAAACAAAGCGTGCAGATTATTGTCGGAACCCAGGCAGAAAGCATCGCATCGGCAATGAAAAAAGTGCTGGCCAAAGGTCCGGTGGCCGCAGCAACAAGCGGCGGCAGTGCGCCAGCCGTTGCTGAAGTAAAACCGCAGGCTGTGATGAAGAGTGAAGTCGCTGTGATTGCTACCCTGTTAGCACCAGTAAGCGGTGAAGTCGTTGCGCTGGATGAGGTGCCAGATGAAGCCTTTGCCAGCAAAGCTGTCGGTGAGGGCCTGGCCATTAACCCGAGCGATAAAACCGTTGTCGCGCCCATTGCCGGAACCGTAGTAAAAATCTTTAATACCAATCACGCGTTCTGCCTCGAAACCGAAAATGGTGTTGAAATTGTGGTGCATATGGGGCTGGATACCGTGGCGCTTAACGGTAAAGGGTTCACGCGCTTAGTTGAAGAGGGTGCAACCGTGACGGCTGGCCAGCCGGTTCTGGAAATGGATCTTGCCTTCCTCAATGCCAATGCACGCTCAATGATCAGTCCGGTTGTCGTGAGCAACAGCGAAGACTTTGCCGGTTTGACGCTGCTTGCCAGCGGTCACGTGGTGGCGGGTGAAACGCGGTTGTATGAAGTAAAAGGCTAATTACCACGCAATCTCATCCCAAAGGCAGGTGTTCCCTGCCTTTTTTGTTTTTATCGCTTAACAAACGGTTGTTTCCCTTCGGCGCTTTGTGGATCATACTCCGTTACTTCGTGGTACAAATCACCCGCTATTCGTATTGAGGATTTTGTGATGAGTGAGGCTGAAGCCCGCCCAACTAACTTTATTCGTCAAATCATTGACGAAGATTTGGCGAGCGGTAAGCACAGCAGCGTGCATACCCGTTTTCCGCCAGAGCCAAATGGTTACCTGCATATTGGTCATGCGAAATCGATCTGCCTGAATTTTGGCATCGCTCAGGATTATCAAGGGCAATGTAATCTGCGTTTTGACGATACCAATCCGGTTAAAGAGGACGTGGAATTCGTTGAGTCGATTAAGCGTGATGTGCAATGGCTGGGTTTTGAGTGGAGTGGCAACGTCTGTTATTCCTCAGACTATTTCGATCAGCTTTACAACTACGCGGTTGAACTCATCAACAAAGGTTTGGCCTACGTTGATGAACTCACGCCTGAACAGATTCGCGAATATCGTGGCACCCTGACGGCACCGGGCAAAAACAGTCCCTATCGCGATCGCAGCGTTGAAGAGAATCTCGCGCTGTTTGAAAAAATGCGCAAGGGCGAGTTCGAAGAGGGTAAAGCCTGCCTGCGCGCCAAAATCGATATGGCATCTAACTTTATCGTGATGCGCGATCCGGTGTTATACCGTATCAAATTTGCTGAACACCATCAGACGGGTAACAAGTGGTGCATCTATCCGATGTATGACTTTACCCACTGCATCTCTGATGCGCTGGAAGGCATTACGCATTCGCTCTGTACGCTGGAGTTTCAGGACAACCGTCGCCTGTATGACTGGGTGTTAGATAACATCACCATTCCGGTTCATCCTCGTCAGTACGAATTTTCTCGCCTGAATCTTGAATATGCAGTGATGTCGAAACGTAAGCTGACGCAGCTGGTGAGTGAAAAGCATGTTGAAAGCTGGGACGATCCGCGCATGCTGACCGTTTCTGGCTTACGTCGTCGTGGTTATACCGCATCGTCGATTCGTGAGTTCTGCCGCCGTATCGGTGTCACCAAACAAGACAACATTGTTGAGATGGCTTCACTGGAATCCTGCATTCGTGATGACCTCAACGAAAACGCACCGCGTGCAATGGCTGTGCTGGATCCGTTAAAAATCGTTATCGAGAACTTACCCGCAGGCCACACTGAAATCATCAGTATGCCTAACCATCCGAACAAACCGGAAATGGGCACGCGTGAGGTTCCGTTTAGCCGTGAAATCTGGATCGACCGCGCTGACTTCCGGGAAGAAGCCAACAAGCAGTACAAACGCCTGGTGCTGGGTAAAGAAGTGCGACTGCGTAACGCTTATGTGATCCGTGCTGAGCGCGTAGCAAAAGATAACGACGGCAATATTACCTGCATCTACTGCGTATGCGACGTTGATACGTTAAGCAAAGATCCGGCAGATGGTCGCAAAGTCAAAGGCGTCATTCACTGGGTTTCAGCTGAACATGCACTGCCAGCAGAGTTCCGTCTTTACGATCGCCTGTTTAGCGTGCCGAATCCGGGCGCAGCGGAAGATTTCCTCTCGGCGATTAATCCAAACTCCCTGGAAATTAAGCAGGGATTTGTTGAGCCGGGGCTGGGTCATGCTGAAGCCTCTTCACCTTATCAGTTTGAGCGTGAAGGCTATTTCTGCGCAGACAGCGTTTATTCAACACCGTCACAGTTGGTGTTCAACCGCACGGTAGGATTACGTGATACCTGGGCTAAAATCGGCGATTAAAGATTTTTATCCCAGGCATGATAAAAAGACAAAAGGGCGAGCAATCGCCCTTTTTTATGGCTGCGATTTATTCCAATACAAATGTTTGTGCTGATATGTTCAAAAAGCGTTCACGGAAAAAAATGGGATGAATCTGAGTTTAATAAAATTAATCAATTACAAGATGTTAATTGTCTTTTTTCAGGTAGGCTATGCGCACTTAAGCGTTGCTAAACGGGGTTATAAGGAAAAAAATGACCGTTCTCGCCCAGGAAGCTAAACACAGTGTCGTCGTGTTACATCAGCTAATTGAACGTATTTTTAACCAGTCTGGCGCGGCAGATGATAGCTTTCATCTCCTGCTCTCGCACTTTCATCCTGACTTCAGTATGGTGACGCCGCAAGGGAAACAGCTCAACCTGAATGACGTCGAAGAGCTGTTCCGTCAGTTGCAGGGGCAACGTGAAGGGATGCGTATCGCCACCAGTGAACATATTATCCTTTCACAACGTCCGGATGAAATCACGATACAATATCGGGAGTTGCAGATAATGAACGGTCATAATCAAAGCCGCATTTCACTGGCTATTCTTGATTGCAGCACTTCCATTCCTCGCTGGCGCTACTTACAGGAAACGCTGGTAGCCTGATTTCAGGCAGAAAAAAGCCGGTATCTCACCGGCTTTTTCATCTCTGTGCAAAGCGAATTATTTGTCGTGCAGCGATTCGTCTTCGCGGCAGTCACCCAGCGAGCAGTGTCCATACAGATACAGGCTGTGGTTAGAGAGTTTAATGCCATGACGTGTTGCGATTTCATGTTGGCGTGTTTCGATTGATTCGTCACTGAATTCAATCACTTTACCGCAATCCAGGCAGATCAGGTGATCGTGATGATGCTGTTGCGTTAACTCAAAGACAGATTTACCGCCTTCAAAGTTGTGACGGGTCACAATTCCTGCATCATCAAACTGGTTAAGTACGCGATATACGGTCGCCAAACCAATCTCTTCGCCCATATCGATCAGGCGTTTATATAAGTCTTCCGCGCTGACGTGATGGCATTCAGGTTCCTGAAGCACTTCCAGAATTTTCAGTCTGGGCAGCGTGACTTTCAGGCCAGCCTTCTTTAATGCGGTATTGTTGTCAGTCATGCGGATTTTGTCCTGTTACTTTAATCACTTTTGTGGCGCTTGGCCTTGAATGTCGATCTACACTCATTCTCATTTGCGTCTCATTATAGAACTGAAGCACCGAAATGAAAACCGAGGGACGCGCCGAAAATCGCCACAGTCTGTAAGGTATTTACAGCGGAAGGGGATTTCTGCAGGAATCAGTTAACATTTCGCTCTACCTCATCTCTGGTCCAGAGAAATAAGCGGATGACCGATGGGGGTATTCTACAGATTAAACAAAGAAAGTTAAAAAAATGTGGCTATTATTTCTATAGGAAATTCCATTGACTCAATGTGAGCCAGCGCCCACATTGAGTCTGAAAAGGTTATGCTTCGATAATCTCTTTGAGCTGCAGCTCATCAAAAATCTGCTTAACCCATGTCTCGACACGTTCATTTGTCAGTTCAGGCTGACGATCTTCGTCAATGGCCAGACCGAGAAAATGTTTATCGTCTGCCAGGCCTTTAGAAGCTTCGAAATGATAGCCTTCAGTTGGCCAGTGACCGACAATCACTGCGCCGTTTGGCTCGATGATATCGCGGATGGTGCCCATCGCATCACAGAAGTACTCTGCATAATCTTCCTGATCGCCACAGCCGAACAGGGCGACCAGTTTGCCGTTGAAGTCGATCTCTTCCAGCGTCGGGAAAAAATCATCCCAGTCGCACTGCGCTTCGCCATAATACCAGGTTGGGATGCCCAGCAGCAGGATGTCAAACGCTTCCAGATCTTCTTTGGTACTTTTCGCGATGTCATGGACTTCCGCAACGTCTTTACCCAGTTGTTTCTGGATCATTTTTGCAATGTTTTCGGTGTTGCCGGTATCGCTGCCAAAGAAGATGCCTACGATTGCCATGGGTAAAATAACCTCTTAAATCCTGATGATGAGATGTGTGCCAAAAAGCACATTTCTGCGAATAATAGCAGACGTGACAAAAGCGCGGAACTTGTAAAGCCGCGACATTTGTTTTTGCGTGCGTTTTGCGCGCGTCAGTCCAGTTTGAGTTGTGCCAGCAGCATTTGTTCAATTAATTCGCTGCGGCTGAGATTGCGCTGTTCCGCCAGGGTATTAAGGGCTTCGACGGCTTCGCTGTTCATTTTAAGTTCGACACGGCGTAACCCGCGCCCTTTGTCACGTTTCAGTTGGTTGCGCTTGTTGATACGCAGTTGTTCATCACGCGAAAGCGGACTGGTTTTAGGGCGACCAGGGCGACGCTCGTCGGCAAACAGATCAAGCGTAGTGCGGTCAGTGTGTTCTTTTGCCATGGCTTTGTGAAACTGAATAGGCGCGAGCGAAATTTACGCTGCGCAGATTATTAATTATTGGCCCTTGCCGCAGTAAAAATAACCGACGGCAAAATTTTAGCGCGCCATCATACTCCACGCTAACCGCGGACGCCAATCCTAAACCTTTGCTGCCAGGTATTTGCTTTTAAAGCGCAAAAAACGCCGCACGCTACGTAACACGGCTTCAGGTTTTTCAGCATGCACCCAGTGTCCTGCACCGCTGATAACGTGAGCATGGGCGGCCGGAAACTGTTTCAACAAGGCGTCCCGATAACGATTATCCAGATAAGCTGAGTCACCGCCACGAATAAACAGAGCAGGGTGCGGCCACGCAGGCACCTCTTGCCAGCCCGAAATGGCCGCGTAATTATCCCATAACACCGGCACATTAAACCGCCATTCCCCTTCATGGAAGGATTTAAGGATGAACTGAATCACCCCTTCTTCAGCAATCACGCTGCGCATGACCTGTGCCGCATCACTACGACGCTGCACACCAGATTCGCTGACGGCATTGATCGCAGCAAAAATGTCGTCATGGCGGCGGGTTTGATAATCGACCGGCGCTATGTCAATCATCACCAGCTGTTCAAGGCGTTCTGGCGCCAGGGCGCTCATGGTCATGGCTATTTTGCCGCCCATTGAGTGCCCAATCACTGACACCCGCTCAATTCCGTGCGCATCCAGGGTATCAAACATATCCTGTGCCATCACAGCGTAGCTCATCTCGTCGGCACGCGGCGATAATCCATGATTACGGACATCAACCTGGATCAAAGGGCGAGCATCTTTCAATTCCCGCGCCAGCACGCCAAGGTTATCGAGGCTGCCAAAAAGGCCGTGAATGAGCAGGATGGGTAAAGAATCAGCGGGTGATTGTTCAGTTTGCAGACGGGCGTTCAAAATCATGGCAAAGTTCTTAAGTTTGAGACCTAAGCTTAGGTTATCATGGATTCACCTTTTCAGGCGCGCCGGTTCCAGCGGCATTAGGACATATTCTGACTTTTGCCCATAAACCGTTTGAATACTAACAGCCCGCCCGAATTTAACTTTATAATCCTCGTGTTAGAACCCGCTCACATTCTTAAAAGCTAAAATTTGCTATGGGCTTTTGAGGAATGAAATGGTTCTGTCATGAGAAAAAACCGTACGGAATAAGATGAAAACGATCGAAGTTGACGAAGAGCTCTACCGTTATATTGCCAGCCATACGCAGCATATTGGCGAAAGCGCATCGGATATTCTGCGTCGCATGCTGAAATTTACCGCCGGTCAATCTCAACCTGCGCCCACCGTTGCTCAAAACGCCGCCAGTGCTGATACCAAAGAGGCACAACCGGTGCTGCGTGCCGAGTCGCGTCCTCAGGATCGCGTGCGTGCGGTACGCGAGCTCCTGCTTTCCGATGAATACGCGGAGCAGAAGCGGGCGGTCAATCGTTTTATGCTCATTTTGTCAACGCTCTATCGTCTTGATACTACAGCGTTTGCGGAAGCAACTGCCTCGTTACAAGGGCGCACCCGCGTTTATTTTGCAGGTGATGAGCATACGCTGTTGCAAAATGGCACCCATACTAAGCCGAAGCATGTGCCCGGCACACCGTACTGGGTGATTACTAATACCAATACCGGTCGCAAATGCAGCATGGTTGAACACATCATGTTGTCGATGCAGTTCCCCCAGGAACTGACAGAGAAAGTTTGCGGCACCATTTAAACTGAAGCGTCAGGGAGAAGCGCCAATGGCCAATCACCCCGTGCCGGGCAACCTGCCCAGCAGAGCGATTTGATTAACGTTGCACAATTAACCTCACAGTATTATGTCCTGCAGCCCGATGTGGCGAACCCGGAACATGCGGTGAAATTTGGCACATCAGGCCATCGTGGTAGCGCAGGACGTCAAAGCTTCAACGAAATGCATATTCTGGCGATTGCGCAAGCGATAGCTGAAGAGCGTAAAAAGAACGGTATTACTGGCCCATGTTATGTGGGTAAAGACACACACGCCCTGTCTGAACCGGCTATTCTGTCGGTGCTGGAAGTGCTGGCCGCGAATGGCGTTGACGTCATCGTGCAGCAGGAGAATGGCTATACGCCCACGCCTGCTATTTCTAACGCCATCCTTGAGTACAACAAGCAGGGCGGCGCGCTGGCGGATGGCATCGTCATTACGCCATCGCACAACCCGCCGGAAGATGGCGGCATCAAATACAATCCGCCAAATGGTGGACCGGCTGATACCAATGTCACTAAAGTGGTAGAGGATCGCGCTAACCAGTTGATCAAAGAGGGCTTAAAAGACGTTAAGCGTCTGAGCCTGAATGAAGCCTGGGCAAGCGGTCACATTGTCGAGCAAGATCTGATCCAACCTTATGTTGAAGGTCTGGCGCAGGTCATCGACTTTGAGGCGATTCAAAAAGCAGGCCTGAAAATCGGTGTCGATCCGC
This sequence comes from Candidatus Pantoea haifensis, assembly GCA_018842655.1. GTDB lineage: Bacteria > Pseudomonadota > Gammaproteobacteria > Enterobacterales > Enterobacteriaceae > Pantoea > Pantoea haifensis. The sequence goes on from JAGTWN010000004.1 coordinate 302,599, forward strand.
TTGGCGGTTCGGGCATGGCGTACTGGCAACGTATTGCCAAGCACTATAAGCTCGATCTCACCATCGTTAATGATGCTATCGATCAAACCTTCCGCTTTATGCATCTCGATAAAGACGGTGTGGTGCGCATGGACTGCTCATCTGAGTGCGCAATGGCGGGCCTGCTGGCTTACCGCGACAAATTCGATTTGGCCTTTGGTAACGATCCAGACTATGACCGTCACGGTATCGTCACGCCCTCAGGTTTGATGAACCCTAATCACTACCTGGCGGTAGCCATCAACTATTTGTTCCAGAACCGTCCTCAATGGGGCAAAGACGTTGCGGTAGGTAAAACGCTGGTTTCCAGTGCGATGATCGACCGCGTTGTTAATGACATTGGGCGCAAACTGGTTGAAGTGCCCGTGGGCTTCAAGTGGTTCGTTGATGGCCTGCATGATGGCAGCTTTGGCTTTGGTGGTGAAGAGAGCGCAGGTGCATCGTTCCTGCGTTTCGATGGCACACCATGGTCAACGGACAAAGATGGCATCATCCTGTGCTTGCTGGCGGCTGAAATTACTGCCGTAACCGGGAAAACCCGCAGCAGCATTATGATGAACTGGCTGAGCGTTTTGGTGCGCCAAGCTATAACCGTTTACAGGCGTCAGCAACTTCCGCACAGAAAGCGGCGTTGTCGAAGCTTTCTCCAGAAATGGTCAGTGCGGATACGCTGGCGGGCGATCCGATTACTGCGCGCCTGACAACTGCGCCAGGTAACGGTGCTTCCATCGGTGGCTTGAAAGTCATGACGGAAAACGGCTGGTTTGCAGCACGACCGTCTGGCACAGAAGACGCTTACAAAATCTATTGTGAAAGCTTCCTCGGCGCAGAGCATCGCGCGCAGATTGAAAAAGAAGCGGTAGAAATTGTCAGCGAAGTGCTGAAAAACGCCTGATAAAGGCATAAGGAAACAGGCGCCGCTGGCGCCTTTTTATGGTATTAAACGCCAGCCAGCCCCACCGATTCCGCGTTTTACTGACGTTATTTGCCTGTTTTCGCAACCCACTTTAAACCCTTCTGTAACGCTGTTTTAATCTCTTACCTGCCTGAACGTATAAATAAGTAACTGGGTAAAAATAAGTGGTCTGACGAGGTGTAAAAATGCACAACCAGGCGTAATATTAGACACAGATCACATTCATCCCTTGTTGGCGTAGCGGAAGGAGGTTAAGGATGTACACAAATTATCCACTTCATAGAATTATTTTGCGTCGTACCCTGGTTATTGTACTGGGCGTGCTGGCGTTACCCGTCATGCTGTTTCGTCAGGATCGTGCGCGGTTTTACAGTTATCTGCATCGTATGTGGTGTAAAACCAGCGCCAAACCGGTGTGGCTGGCACAGGCAGAAGCGGCAGGCAGTGATTTCTGGTAATAGGTTGGTTGAATAAAAAAGCCTGATCGCGTTATCAGGCTTTTTTATAGCCGTTAGGTTATTCAGAATTCCTTTAACTTTACGTTATGGCGCTTTCATTGGCGCTATTTTCAGCTACACTTAAACCTCTACAAGTTTTCAGAGGTTGTACAAGTATGAGCGAGAAAATTCCAGTCGGAATCAGTGCGTGTTTGCTTGGCGAAAGCGTCAGATTTGACGGCGGCCACAAGCGGTTAACCTTCGCCACTGAACAACTCACGCCCTTTGTGCGCTTTGAACCTGTATGCCCCGAGATGGCTATTGGTCTGCCGACGCCGCGTCCTGCCTTACGTTTGGTTAAGCAGGATGATGACGATCTGCATCTCTGTTTCAGTAAAGATGGCGGAGAAGAGGTTACGCAGGAGATGCGTGACTGGTCAGCAGCGCGGGTAAAATCACTGCATCACCTGTGTGGTTACATTTTATGCGCTAAATCTCCCAGTTGCGGTATGGAACGGGTGCGTGTTTATGAGCCAGACACCAATAACAACCGCAAAGCCGGAACCGGTATTTTTACGACGTTTCTCCGCAAAGAGATGCCGTGGCTGCCGCTTGAAGAAGATGGTCGCCTGCACGATCCGGTGCTGCGTGAAAATTTTGTCGGGCGCATCTGTGCGCTGCATGAGTTTAACCAAATGTGGAAACAGGGGCTGACTTCCGCCCGGCTGATTGCGTTTCACACCCGCTACAAACTGCTGTTACTGGCGCATTCTCAGGAAAAATATCGTGAACTCGGGCCGTTTGTTGCATCAATGAATCAATGGGATTCTCTCGATGCCTTTGCTTTTGAATATCGCAACAGACTGATGACGCTGATGTCGCATCCGGCTTCGCGTCGTAATCACACCAATGTATTGATGCATGCTCAGGGCTACTTCCGGCGTCAACTGAGTTCGCCGCAGCGGCAAGAACTGTCAGCGTTGATTGATCGCTACCGTCAGGGTACGCAGCCGCTACTGGCACCCATCACAATTATCAAACACTACATGGCGGAATATCCGCACCCGTGGCTGGCGCAGCAACGCTATTTTGATCCTTACCCTGAAGCATTGCTCCTGCGCTATGGACAGTAGACCGACGTTATGACGACCCATTTAATCTGGCTGCGTAATGATTTACGTATTAACGATAATCTGGCGCTACACGCTGCCTGCCGCGACAGTCAGGCCCAGGTTATCGCTCTCTATATCGCCACGCCGAAACAGTGGCAGCGACATGATATGGCACCCAAACAAGCCGCTTTTATCTACCAAAGCGTGCTGCTGCTGCAAGCGGCGCTGGCCGAGCGTGGTATAACGCTGCATTATCATCAGTGTGACGATTTTGCTGCCTCCGTTGATTATCTGGTCGACTTTTGCCAGCGTCATGCCGTTGATAACCTCTTTTATAACTATCAGTATGAATTGAACGAGCGCGAGCGTGATGCTAAAGCTGAAAAACGTCTCGATCATGCTGGAGTGATTTGCCAGGGCTTTGATGATAGCGTACTGCTGGCTCCTGGCAGCGTTCAAACCGGCGATCGCAAAATGTACAAAGTTTTTACGCCATTCAGTAAAGCCTTTGTCCGTCGGTTGCATCAGGGATTGCCGGAGTGTGTCACCGCACCAAAAGCGCGTGAAGGCGCACCCTTAAACATCCGTCATGAAATCCCGCCGTTTGATTACCCCAGCGATGCGTTTGATAGCGAACTTTTTCCTGTCGGTGAAGCCGCTGCGCTCAAACAGTTACGCCATTTTGCCCGGCAATCCCTGCTAGATTACCCCACACAGCGTGATGCGCCTGCGCTGGATGGCACCAGCCGTTTATCGGTTTATCTGGCAACCGGTGTGTTATCGCCACGCCAGTGTCTGCATCGCGTTCTGGCTGAACATCCGAACGCACTGAACGATAATCGAGCCCTGACATGGCTTAATGAACTGATTTGGCGCGAGTTTTATCGTCACCTTATGGTGGCTTATCCAGAGCTGTGTAAACACCAGCCCTTCATTCAGTGGACGCATCGGGTTGCCTGGCAGAAAAACGAGGAGCATTTTTCGGCCTGGAAAGAGGGCAGAACCGGTTACCCCATCGTTGATGCCGCGATGCGCCAGATGAATACGCTGGGCTGGATGCACAACCGCCTGCGCATGATCACCGCGAGTTTTTTGGTGAAAGATCTGTTGATCGACTGGCATGAAGGCGAACGCTATTTTATGCAAAAACTGATCGATGGCGACCTGGCCGCCAATAACGGAGGCTGGCAATGGGCGGCTTCTACCGGCACCGATGCGGCGCCTTATTTTCGCATTTTCAATCCCACTACTCAGGGCGAACGTTTTGATAAGCAGGGGGCATTTATCCGTCACTATTTGCCGGAGCTCAAGGATGTGCCCGACAGCGATATTCACAAACCGCATGAGTGGGCAAAGAAACACCACAAGACACTCGATTATCCGACGCCAATCGTAGAACATAAGGAAGCACGTAAAAAGACATTAAACGCCTTCGAGCGGGCAAAAAATGCAGCCTGAGGCGGTCAAGGAGCCGAAATGAATCACTACGAATTAGAGCAGATTGTTAACCAACAGTTGGATACCCACAGCTTTAGCGATTACGCACCAAACGGGTTGCAGGTTGAAGGCCGCGCCGAGGTCAAAACGCTTATCACGGGCGTCACGGCCAGCCAGGCGCTGTTGGATGAAGCGGTAGCGCGTAATGCTGATGCGGTGCTGGTTCATCATGGTTATTTCTGGAAGAACGAAGCACCCGTCATTAAAGGCATGAAGCGTAATCGCCTGCGTAGTTTGCTCGCTAATGACATAAATTTATACGGCTGGCATTTGCCGCTGGATGCGCATCCGCAACTTGGTAATAACGCGCAGTTAGCGAAATTACTTGATATAGACGTGCGCGGCGAAGTGATGCCGCTGGTATGTTGGGGCGAGTTAACGACGCCTGTTTCTGGCGAGGCGTTTGCGCAACGCATCGCGCAAAAACTTGGGCGTGAGCCTTTGCACTGCGGTGATAATGCGCCAGCGTTGATCCGTCGTGTTGCCTGGTGCAGCGGCGGCGGGCAAGGCTTTATCGACAACGCTGCGGCGTTTGGCGTAGACGCTTACATAACGGGCGAAGTTTCCGAACAAACGATTCATAGCGCACGCGAGCAAGGCCTGCATTTCTTTGCGGCGGGGCATCACGCCACCGAACGCGGCGGCATCAAAGCATTAGGCGAATGGCTGGCAGACCACTACGGCCTTGACGTCACCTTCATTGATATTCCCAACCCCGCTTAATCCCTTTCCAGGTCCTGTAAATTGCAACAGGACCTAAATCTGTTGACACATCTCTGTCACTTTCGCATAACTGTTGGCTTTATTCAGCTCAGCAAACGTCTGGGCTGAGCGTTTTTAACGCAGGCTATTTATGACTGGAGGTGGCTGTTGCAACGAGCTCGTTGTTATTTGCTGGGTGAGCGCGCCGTGGTGCTGGAGCTAGAGCCGCCAGTATCATTAGTGAGTCAGCAACGCATTTGGGGATTGAATCAGCGACTGCAAGCGCATGATGACGTGCTTGAGGTCATTCCGGGGATGAACAACATCACCATCTTACTGCGCGATCCACAACATAAGGCGTTGGATGCTATTGAACGATTACAGCGTTGGTGGGAAGAGAGCGAAGCACAGTTACCTGAATCGCGTCAGATAGAAATTCCGGTGATTTACGGCGGTGAGGCCGGGCCGGATCTCAGCGTGGTAGCGGAACATGCCGCCATGACGCCACAGCAGGTGGTCGAACTGCACAGCAGCAGCGACTACGTGGTCTATTTTATCGGTTTCCAGCCTGGTTTCCCTATCTGGGTGGTTTAGATCCGCGCCTGCATACGCCACGCCGGGCTGAACCGCGCGTGCTGGTTCCGGCAGGCTCGGTAGGCATTGGCGGCAGCCAGACCGGCGTTTATCCGCTCGCCACGCCTGGCGGCTGGCAATTGCTTGGTCAAACACATGTTGCGCTATTCGATCCTCAGCAACAACCGCCCACGTTATTACGTCCCGGAGATATCGTCCGTTTTGTGCCACAAAAGGAGGGCGTATGTTAAGAATTCTTCGCGCCGGGCTGGCTTCTAGCATTCAGGACAGCGGTCGTCACGGCTGGCGTCAGTATGGAATTAGCGTTAGCGGCGTGCTGGATCAACCCGCCATGACCACGGCTAATCTGCTGGTTGGCAATGCGCCAGACAGCGCGGTGGTGGAAATTGTTCTCGGTCAGTTTAAAGCAGAATTTATGCGCGATGGCTGGTTCGCACTGACAGGTGCCGGATGTAACGCCGAGCTGGACGGTAAAGCCGTCTGGACCGGTTGGCGCACGCCAGTGAAAAAGGCCAGGTATTGTCTTTATCGATGCCGTTGCGCGGTATGCGCAGTTATCTGGCGGTCAACGGCGGCTTTGATCTGCCGGAAGTGCTCAATTCAACCAGTACCGATCTCAAAGCGGCCTTTGGCGGCTGGCAGGGCCGCAAACTACAGGATGGCGATCGCGTGCCGCTGGGCAAACCAACACGGCAGTTCGATAAAAAAGTGGGTGTGCGCCAGTTATTGTGGGGCAACCGCATCCGTGCTTTACCTGGCCCGGAATATCACGAGTTCAGCCGCGAAGCGCAGCAGGCATTCTGGCGCACAGCATGGAAACTTAGCCCGCAAAGCAACCGCATGGGTTACCGGCTGGAAGGCCGTCAGTTGAAGCGTGACACATCACGCGAACTGCTGTCGCACGGCTTGGTGCCCGGCGTGGTTCAGGTTCCGCCGAATGGTCAGCCGATCGTATTAATGGCTGACGCCCAAACCACCGGCGGTTACCCGCGTATTGCCTGCATTATCGAAGCCGACCTCTATCACCTGGCGCAAATTCGATTAGGCGAACCGATTCACTTTATTCACTGCACGTTGCCGGAGGCGATGCAGGCGCGTCAGCATCAGCAGCGTGCGCTGAACCAGATGGTGTGGGGACTCTCTCATGAAAATTGATTTGAATGCCGATTTGGGTGAAGGCAGCAACAGCGATCGCGCACTGCTGCAGTTAGTCAGCTCAGCCAATATCGCCTGCGGATTTCACGCGGGCGATGCGCAAACCATGTTGCAGTCGGTGCGCTGGGCCAAAGAATTTGGTGTGGCGATTGGCGCGCATCCCAGCTTTCCCGACCGGGAGAATTTTGGCCGCACCGCCATGCAACTTCCACCAGAAACGCTCTATGCGCAGATGATCTATCAAATTGGTGCGTTAAAAAGCCTTGCAGAAAGTGAAGGCGAGCGGCTGGTACACGTTAAACCGCACGGAATGCTGTACAACCAGGCCGCTGCGGATGCCGGACTGGCGGATACCCTTGCTCAGGCGATCAAGGCGGTTGATGCCAACCTGATTCTGGTGGGCCTGGCCAATAGCGAATCGATTCGTGCCGCTGTGCATCACGGTTTACGCATCCGGGAAGAGGTGTTTGCCGATCGTGGCTACCTCAAGAGCGGCGCACTGGTTCCGCGTGGACAACCCGGCGCGCTGATTGAGGAAGAGGCGTTAGCGATTGAACAGACGTTGACGATGGTGCAGCAGGGCAAAGTAAAAGTATCAGTGGCGACTGGGTCGCAGTCAATGCGCAGACTGTCTGCCTGCACGGCGATGGCGCACACGCGTTGCAGTTTGCGCAGCGTCTTCGTGACGCTTTCGCACAACATTAGGTTGCCGTGAGCAGCGTATAAGTTTTTGTTCAATAGCCCGGCAATGCACCGGGCTTGTTAGCTCATAAGGGGAAAATATGGACAGCGTGGTAAATCTCTGGCCGCTGCTCGGCATTGCTGCCATCGTGGTGGGTTTTGTCTTGCGCTTCAACCCGGTATTAGTGGTAATTGTGGCGGGTTTCGTAACAGGTTTAGCGGCGATGATGCCCGTTAGCGATATTCTGGAAAAACTGGGGGCGGGATTTTTAAATACCCGTAATCTGCCGCTCATTCTGTTGCTCCCCTGGCGGTTATCGGCCTGCTGGAGCGCCACGGTTTGAAAGAGCGCGCTCAGGCCTGGATTGCACAGATCAAAACTGCGACTGCGGGTCGCTTGCTGGTCGTCTATTTGCTGGTGCGTGAGCTCACTGCGGCGCTGGGTTTAACCAGTCTTGGCGGTCATCCACAAATGGTGCGACCGTTACTGGCCCCGATGGCGGAAGGTGCAACGGAAAACCGTTATGGTGACGTGTCAACTGAAGTCCGCCATCGTCTGCGCGCCATGTCGGCAGCGACAGATAATGTCGGTTTATTCTTTGGTGAAGATATTTTCGTTGCCTTCGGGGCGATTATTTTTATGCACAATTTTATGCAGGAGTCGGCCAATATTCATACCGAGCCGCTGCATATTGCATTGTGGGGCATCCCGACCGCAGTGGCGGCCTTTCTGATCCACTCGGCGCGTCTGGTGCGTCTGGATCGCAAGCTGGCGCGTGAGTTACAGGAATTGAATGGTCAGGCGTTAAAAGCCAAAGGAGGGCAATAATGTTTCAGCAACACTATCTGATGTGGCTGGCAGGCATTATTTTGTTGATGGTTGCACTGCTTTCCTGGCGTGACAAAGCGAACCCGCGTCGCGTAACGACGGGGCTGTTTTGGGCGCTGTACGGTTTGGTTTTTCTGGTGGGTGACTGGACGACAAATTTAGTGATGCAGTTCACCGACTCGCCTGAAGGCGCCAGCCGCACACTGCATATTATTGTGGGCGTTGTGGTGGTGATAATGGCGCTGATTGCAGGCTCAGGCGGCGTTAAATTAGGACGCTATCACCAGCGCAGCAGTGAAGAGAAACAAGCGAGTGCAGTACGGCTGCGTAATAAGCTGTTTCTGCCCGCATTAGCTATTCCGGTTATCACCGTTATCGGCGTGCTGGCGTTCAACCACATTCCGGGTTTGCAGGAAAGCGTATTTGGTCCGGGCAATCATTCCACGCTGGTAACGCTGTTTTCGATGATGGTTGGCTGTCTGGTCGGCTGGCTGGTGGCATTGAAAATGACACATGAAAAACCGATACAGTCAATGCAGGAGACGCGTCGCCTGCTGGATGCTATTGGCTGGGCGTTTATTCTGCCACAGATCCTGGCCACGCTCGGTTTACTGTTCACGTCGGCTGGCGTGGGTACGGCGATTTCCCACTTAACTGAAACCTATCTGGCCGTCGATAATCGCTTTATTGCCGTGGCTGTCTATGCCATTGGCATGGCCGTACTCACTATGATCATGGGCAACGCCTTCGCTGCGTTTCCGATTGTTACCGCCGGGGTAGGCATTCCCGTTTTAATCCTGCAACACGGCGGCAATCCGGCTGTGATGGCCGCAATCGGTATGTTCTCCGGCTATTGCGGCACCCTGATGACGCCGATGGCAGCGAATTTTAATATCGTGCCTGCCGCGCTGCTTGAACTGCCCGATCGTAACGCGGTCATCAAAGCTCAGGTACCTACCGGTGTGCTACTGTTAATCGTTAACATTTTTTTGCTCTATTTTTTAATGTTCCTGTGAGGAAAACATGAAAACTGTATTGATGACCGCTTTTGAGCCTTTTGGCGGCGAAGATATCAATCCGTCATGGGAAGCGGTGCGGGCGTTGGAAGGTAAACAGATTGCGGGCGCCACTATCGTAACGCGCCAGTTGCCGGTAGTGTTTAGCACGGTATCGGAGGTGCTGTATCGTGCGCTGGATGAAGTCAAACCTGACGCGATTATCTCGGTCGGACAGGCGGGCGGGCGCAGCGATATTACCGTCGAGCGTATTGGTATTAATGTTGATGATGCGCGCATTCCGGATAACGCCGGCAAACAGCCAATAGACGAGGCGATTGTGGCTGACGGGCCAGCCGCTTACTTCTCTCGGCTGCCGATCAAAGCGATTGTTGCAGCGGTTCGCGAGGCTGGCATTCCTGCCTCGGTCTCGCAAACTGCCGGAACCTTTACCTGTAACCGCGTGATGTATAGCCTGTTGCATTGGTTACATACGCAAGGCAATCCGGCGCGTGGCGGCTTCATTCACATCCCTTATCTGCCGGAACAAGCGGCACATCATCCTGGTGCACCCAGCATGTCATTAGCGAGCGTGATTCAGGCGCTGGAAATTGCTGTGCGCGTGACGCTGGAAACAAAAGAAGATGTGAAAGCAGTGGGCGGCGCGACACACTAAGAGGCGGAGAGATGCCAGAAGGACCGGAGATCCGCCGCGTGGCGGATCAGCTTGAAGCAGCAATTGTGGGCCAACCGTTAACGGATGCCTGGTTTGCTTTTCCTGAACTGAAAACCTATGAGTCGTCCTTGATCGGTCAGCAAGTTGATGCGATTGAAACGCGGGGAAAGGCGTTGCTGACACACTTCAGCAATGGCCTGACGCTCTACAGTCATAATCAACTCTACGGTATCTGGCGCATTGTGCCGTCAGGTACTCAGCCTGAATCGAAGCGTCAGCTCCGGGTCAGGCTGACGACGGCGGAGCAGGCTATTTTGCTTTACAGTGCTTCCGATATTGAGCTGTTAAATGCTGAGACGTTAGCCACGCATCCCTTTCTTAATCGCATCGGGCCGGATGTACTGAATGCTGCGCTCACGGTCGAAGAGGTCAAGCAGCGGCTGCTTTCACCGCGCTTCTGTCGCCGTCAGTTCAGTGGATTATTGTTAGATCAGGCGTTTCTGGCGGGGCTGGGAAATTATTTGCGGGTTGAAATCCTGTGGCTGGCGAAACTGTTGCCGCAGCACCGGGCACAATCGTTAACTGAAGAGCAGCTGACAGCATTCAGTGAGGCGTTGTTATCGGTGCCTTGCCACGCTTACCGTATGCGCGGAACCATGAAGAAATACCACGCTGAGGCCGCATTTCGCTTTGAGGTGTTTCACCGACAGGGGAAGGAATGTCGGCGTTGTGGAACGCTGATAGAGAAGGGCGTTTTATCATCGCGACCTTTTTACTGGTGCCCTGGCTGCCAAATTTAATTAGCTGCCCGGGAAATAACCGCTGACGAATCAAATAAATGAAGTCAGTTAGTCTGCTTCCGTGTGGTATCAACGCAACATAAAAAAACGCCTGATGCAGTATCAGGCGTTTTGACGGCATAACATGTCAATTTATGGCCGGTCTGTTTACAAAGCGAATAAATTAACTCATTTTTTTATCTGATTTGAAGATAATGGTTTCTGGCAACAAAGAGCGCCATTCATTGTGACTGTAGGGCGCACTGAGGTTTGCCGTTTTGTCTGGCGCACCGGGACGCGCTATATCGCCATTAAAATCGGGACGATCGTGCGGCTTACCGGTCTGTCCACCAGGGATGCGACTCGGTGAGCCGGTTCCGCCAATAAAGTCAGTGTTGGTTTTGACCTCCGGCGATTGAGTGCCTCCGCTATTTTTATCTCCGGCGTTCTGGTTTGCACTGTTGACGCCATCGTTAGCTTTCGCACCGTCCGGTCGGGCGCTATTGCCGTTGAAATCGGGACGATCGTGCGGTTTACCGGTCTGTCCACCAGGGATACGGCTTGGTGATCCGGTTCCGCCAATAAAATCAGTGTTAGTTTTGACCTCCGGCGATTGAGTGCCTCCGCTATTTTTATCTCCGGCGTTCTGGTTTGCACTGTTGACGCCATCGTTAGCTTTCGCACCGTCCGGTCGGGCGCTATTGCCGTTGAAATCGGGACGATCGTGCGGTTTACCGGTCTGTCCACCAGGGATACGGCTTGGTGATCCGGTTCCGCCAATAAAGTCAGTGTTAGTTTTGACCTCCGGCGATTGAGTGCCTCCGCTATTTTTATCTCCGGCATTCTGGTTTGCACTGTTGACGCCATCGTTAGCTTTCGCACCGTCCGGTCGGGCGCTATTGCCGTTGAAATCGGGACGATCGTGCGGCTTACCGGTCTGTCCACCAGGGAGGCGCTGAGATGAGCCAGTACCACCAATAAAGTCAGTATTGGTTTTGACCTCTGGCCATTTAGTGGCTCCATTGTTATTTCCTGGCTTGGTGCTTCCGCCGTTACCGTTCACAACACCTGGACGGGCAATATTGCCATTGAAATCTGGTCGAACGTGCGGTTTGCCTGTCTGGCCACCGGGAAGACCTTGCGCTGAGCCAGAGCTGCCAATAAAGCCGGTGCTGGGTTGCACTGTAGGCCATTTTGTTTTTGGTTTGCCGGAATCAGGCGTGTCAGTGCCTGGCTTGCTCGCATCCGGTTTGCCTGAGTCTGGTTTACCAGCGTCCGGTTTGCCCGAGTCCGGTGTGCCTGAGTCTGGTTTACCCGAGTCCGGTGTGCCTGAGTCTGGTTTACCAGCGTCCGGTTTGCCTGAGTCTGGTTTGCCAGCGTCCGGTTTGTCTGAGTCTGGTTTGCCAGAGTCTGGTTTACCAGCGTCCGGTGTGCCTGATTCTGGTTTACCCGAGTCTGGTTTACCAGCGTCCGGTTTGCCAGCGTCCGGTTTGTCTGAGTCTGGTTTGCCAGAGTCTGGTTTGTCAGAGTCTGGTTTACCAGCGTCCGGTGTGCCTGAGTCTGTTTTATCGGTGTCCGGTTTGCTGATATCCGGTTTGCTGAGGTCAGGTTTACCGGTATCAGGTTTATCGGTGTCAGGTTTGCCGGTATCAGGTTTATCAGTGTCAGGTTTGCCGGTGTCAGGTTTACCGGTATCAGGTTTACCGGTGTCAGGTTTACCGGTATCAGGTTTACCAGTGTCAGGTTTGCCGGTGTCAGGTTTACCGATACCCGGTTTGCTGGTGTCCGGTTTTGGATGATAAGTTCCAGCTGGACCGCCATCAATTTGATCGCCTTTACCACCCTTACCGCCTTTGCCAACTGCACCGAGAGTAAAGGAAATATTGTTTTCGGCTACAGTCTCATCCTGAATAATGGTAGAAAGATTATTACCATCCTGATTGAGATCCCCTTTGATATTACCGGTAATACTACCGCCAACATCAATCGTTGCATGTTGATCTTCTTTAAAGTGCTTTTCTTCAACTTTATCGACATAGCCATTAACAGTGGGTAGACCTTTTTTACCAAAGCCACCGCCACCACCGCCATATAAACCAGCCTGTTCAACGCTGTCAGTTAAGGTTATAGCGTTAATATCTCCACCAATATTTACACTGCCTTTTTTCTCATCCGACTTGATATGACCGCCGGTTAGATTGAGATCACCGCCGGTTTTGACATTAAGATCACCGGAGGTAGATATTCCGCTTTGTTCGCCAGTGACACGCTCTGTGCGATATTCACTGCCACCACCGCCATGACCTTCAATAACAGGTTTAACACCAGTGCTTGAGATACTTGCACCTAATGAGCCTCCCCAGTTTTGTTTATCGGCATGATTTTCAAGTGTGTCTTGAACGGAAGTAATTGACAGGTCACCGGCAACATCAACATCAGCATTATTTGCATTGAGGTTGGCACCGGTAAGAGCGGCATCACCGCCTGTTTTTAATGTCAAATTATTACTGTCAATAGAGGCGTTATCATACTTCGTACTGCTGGTGGTGCTGCCTCCTTGATTACCACTGTAATCGAGTGACGCACCGACCCCGGCTCCAGTTGCACCAATACCGCCACCTACTGAAATACCGGCATTATGCGATGAGTTGGACGTCATTTCAGTGCTGGTCGTTTTCGCCGCGTTAATTTCAAAGTCGCCACCGATGTCAAGATTGGTATTTTCTTGAACATTAATTTTGACACCGTTTAAAGTCGTATCACCCTCGGTCTTGATATTCAGGTTATTAACATTGATGTTGTTAATATTCTCTTTTGCTGAATATTTTTCTGAATGATTAGTTGACCGCTCGTGACCAGCAGATACTGAGCCACCAATAACCGTATCACCGAAGATCAGATTCGACATGTCACCGGCGACTTGAGCTGCGGTAGCTCCAGCATTGAGTGACTGTCCATTGCCACTGTCAATAGCGAGATTGGCGGCTTTGTTTGCTGCATCCAGCAGGCCGCTGTGTACCTCACCTTTTACGCCGGTAAAGGAGTCTTTAACAGTATGAGTTTCTTTAACCGTATCTTCATATTTAGTACTGGTTACCTCTTTGGCAATAATATCGAGGGTGTCAGCATTTGCGTTCATTCCACCAATATCCGTGATACCGCCTGATTTAATTGTTAAATCTCCACCCATATCAAACTGAGCGTTGGTATTTGTAGTCGTTTCTAATGTGTTATGCTCATTATGCTTTTTGAGGCCAACTTCAAACGAGCCTGCACTGCCGCTTGAAGCAGCACCTGGTTTTTTACCACCGGTATGAATCGTTGAATCTGAGCCTGTGCTCGTATATTCACCAGAAGATGTTGAACTACTATTACCATTTAAACCGCTATGTTCAAATTCGCCTGAATGACCGAAGGCATTTCCTTGCGCACCGAAAACAAACTCTTTTTGATCAACGGTAGACTCACTCGCATGGTGATCCTGTGAGGTTTTGATAGTGATATCATTACCGGCAACAAGAGAAGAACCTTCTTTCGCAGAAAATTTACCACCTTCAATAACAATATCTTTCTCAGCCTGAATATTCATGCCTCCAGAGCCTGCATCAATATTCGTTGTCACAGAATTAGCATCAACAGAACTGGTCACTTCCTGCCTGTAATTCAGGAAGTTTTTGCTGTCCATCGTATTATTATAATCAGATTTAACTTCATGAACCTCGTTGAGGTTGACTGAGCCTTCAGTTGCCACCAAATCGACACCGTTAGATGCTTTAATGTCGACGCCATGTGAAGTGATGTTTTCACCAAAAATAGTGATTTTTTGCTCAGAAGAGATGCCATCTTTATATTTTCCAATATCTTGATTACCATTATTGTCAAAACCTGAACTGGCAACCAAATTCACATCCCCCTCTTTAGCATAAAGTGTAACATCACCTTGGCCATCAATAGCTGCACCAGAATTAAGGATATTTCCTTTTTCCGAAACAACGGTGACTTTACCACCAGAATTTATACCTGCATTGGTGCCAGCACCGATATTTTTAAAATCCCCTTCAGCCGTAATATGGACATCACCGCCGGAGGAAATATTACCGTTAATATTATTAACTTCGGTAGCATCACTCACAAAATGTTTACCAGCATGAAGAGTACTGGTGCCATTAACCTGGCCTGATTTGACTTCTTTTAATGATTCAGGAGCAAGATAAACGCGTGGCACCATAACCTTGATGCCATCTACGTCTTCTTCGACAAACCAGACAATATCCTGTTTCAAAGAAGCTTGCTGTTCCGCTGTTAAAGCCTGGCCTGGCGCAGGAGCATCTTCCATTTGGCTGATTTCTTCGCCTGCATTATCCATTAACATGGTGACAAGGTCTGGTCCTTCGACACCATGTTTAATCAAATAGAAGGATCCTAAATTTTCAGTGATGCTTTTTTGTATAAGCTCATTGATAAAGTAGTTGTCGCCAATAACATAGTGTGGCCGTTCAGGCTCGTAGCCGATTTTTTCAAAGAAATAATCGGAGCCGTGGAAATCCTCTTGATTGATCATTTCAATACGGGTTTCATACAAAGGAATTATCGCATCCTGGCGATTATCTTTAGTAATTTTCACCTCAGAAATATCAGGGAGGCCTTTTTTCTCAAAAAGAAGCGTGTTTTCAGTTAAATCATCAACAGAAGGCAATGAACCAATACCATTTTGAGCAATTTCAGCATAATCTTTTTCATTTACTTTTACGTTAAAACTACTGTCAATGGTATCAACTTCGATACCATTGATTTCAACCTTAGTCGTGTTATTCCCTTCGTTAATTTTCATTGCATCTTCATATTCACTGCCGACTAAGCCGTTATTTAATGAACCATTGGTGTGAATAAAGTTTCCGCCAGCAACAATTTCGCCTTTATCGTGAGGCACAAAAAAGTAACGCTTATCTTTTAAGGCCTGGCCATTATTAGCATTAAGATCAGTCCATTTCTGACGCATAACACTATATGAAGTATTTTTCCATGCCGAACCGAAAAGAGAATTCATAAGCTGGTTCATGACTGGCGATGTATCAGCTGAATTTCTTAAACTGTCATAAAAGCTTGATTTTTTTGAAGTCGCTTCGCTACTGTTCCACCATCCCGGCTCGGAATGAGTTTTATCGGGTGTTCCATTACCGAAGATGTAATTTAAGTAAGAATCAATAGTATAAAAATTGGCGTTGCGTGCTCCTTCTTCAATGACCTTCCAGAAATAGGTTATTTTAAAAGAATCTTCATTATAAAGCCTGATGTAATCATAATATGAAAGCGTTTCATAATAAGGTGAATTATAAACATCACCATCCATATAAATATTTTTTGCAGCTGAGATAAGCCCGCCCTGGTTATGAAGGGCACGGGGTTTGTTATCACTTTCTTCTTTACGTTGGTTGATGTATAGATTACCTGATGTGGATATTTCAGCCAGGCGAGTGCGCATAATATCTGAGGTCAGCTCAGGGAGTTTATAATAGGTGCTAAATTTATTATAAAGGACATTTGCAAAACCGTTATAGTATTCTACATAACCAACGCCAACATTGAGTGGCCCAATATCCCAACCACCTTTAAAGGCACTAATGTTTTTCAAAACGGGCGTATCAAGATAAATATCACTCTTCGCACGTATGTTGCCGGTATTGTTTATGGAATTACCAGCATCCATTGCTATTGTATTATGGCTGAGAACTTGTCCGTCGTTAGCAATGGTACGTTCGGCAGTTGCGAAAAGATCGCCCATAGAAATTAAAATGGATTTGAATCCAATGATAATGTCTTGTGCTTGCAAATAGATATTTTTTGTAGAAAGTATGCCAGCGGCATTGTTAACAAAAAGGGCTTTATCTGATGATAATGTAATCGATCCGGCATTTTCGATATTTTTTGATACTCTAATATCACCATCAGTGTTAAGTTTGAGGTGATCAGCAGAAAGTCCTCCCTGCGTGCCATCCAGCGTAATATTACCTTTGGTATTGATATTTAAATCATAGTCAGCAGAAATAATGCCTGTGCGATTTTTTAAGCTAGCAGTGTCTAAAGTGAGGTTACCATTACTGAGTATTTTTCCCCAGTTGTTATCAAGATTAGCAGCGTTGATTGAATTGCCATCTGTTTGACCTGTTGCAATTGTAGATTCATTTTTTAATGCGTCTGTTTTGATGTTAAGGTTTTCACCATAAATAACAGCATTAGACATGTTGCTCAGATCATCGCTGGTTAATGTCAGTTTACCACCAGACGCGATTTGGGCTTTATCTTTATTGATAATGGATTTTGCAATGATGTCGGCGCTGCCGCTATTGTTTTGAATGCTTGCAGAATCACTATTTGTTAACTGCTGAGTGTTAACAATAAGGCCATTGGCACCCATGATCAGAGCTGACATTAAATTAGTTAACGATTGAATGTTTGTAATAACTAATTTATCTAACGCAGCCAGGCTAGCGTTATCTTGGTTAACTAAATTGTTTACTTTATCAATAACAACATTCATTTGACTGTAAATATTAGCTAAAGGACCTTCATTAATTAAATCTTTAGCGCCTGAAATGATTAATGATTGATTCGAAGCAATCTGACCTTTGTTGTGAATGTGTTCATTATTAACTAAGCTGACTTCACGCGTTGTCGTGATTTTACCGGTAGATTCATTTAATATTTTTTCAAGGTTTTCTAAACGAACTTTAATGTCCGAATGAATATTGCCCTTGTTGATAACAGATTTTGCGTTAGAAATAGAGAGGTTTTCAGCACCTAAAATTGTACCGCTATTATCTAAATTAGCATTGGCAAGGTTGACATCCAGAGCCTGAATTAGTCCATCAAAATAATTGAGTAATTGAGCGACTGAATTAATCGTCAGTGATTGAGTAGCATAAAGGGATCCATTATTTTTAATGGAGTCGATATTTTCTAACGAAAGGTTCTCGCTAGATGAAATAACTGCGCCCTCAATATTTTCTAAAGATTTAACATGAGAAACAGAGACGGAGCCATCTTTGGCATAAATTATGGAGTCTTTCCCTTTGTTGCTGACCTTATCAATGTTTTTTAAGTTAATAGTTTTAGCCACTATGCTTCCATTTTCATTACTCAAATTTTTCATTTGAGACAAATCAAGATCACCCTCCGTAAAAATTTGGCCTTTTTCTTTGTTATTTAAGGACGCAGTTTCAAGGTTAAGTTCATCTATGCCATGTATTAAACCCTGATTGCTGATGGTTTTATTGCTCGTTATTTTGGTTTTTTTGCCTGGACTGTACCAGTATTGCTCAGGTCGGAGGTGTTAATTTCCGCACTGTTTTCAGCAAGTAATAATCCACCATTGTCTACATTTCCCGCTTTAACCGTCATCGCATCATTTGCATTTATGATGCCTTTATTATCCAGTAAGCCACGATTATTTTTACCGGAAAACGTACGGGAATCAAGATAGCCAAGATCGATACGTATGTCTTTACCAGCCGTCAGACGTCCCTGATTAGACAACGCTGATCCTGAAATCGCTAAATCTGCGTTAGCAATAATTAATCCTTTGTTATTGATAGTATCCTTGATATCAATAACTAACGTTCCGTCAGTCAAGACAAAGCCTTCATTATTGAAATTGTCGGCTTTCAGATTGACGTTTTTACGTGAGTCAATAGTTCCTTTTTTGTTATTTAAATTTTTGGCTTTAATATCTGTTTCATTATTATTACTGTAGATTTGTGTGTCAGAGAGAACGGAGGCATCTGCCAGTGTTAAGCCATTTTTTTGACGACAAAGCCCCCATTTTCAAAAACAATCTCTGCATTATCAATCGTGCTACCATTGTGATCAACTGCATAAAAATTTCCCGCTAATGTATACTCGCCACGCACATTGATTTGAATGGCAGGCACTGCGGTTGTACCTTCAGTTAAAGAAAGTATTCTTGCTGCACTCTGTAGCATGGTTCCCGCGTCAATAACAACGCGCCCGTTACGTGAAAAAACGTCAGCATTGATGTCAAGGTGTGAAAGGGCATTGATAACTAAATCATGCGCAGCATCGATACCACCAGATCCATGTTGATTGCGGCTTACCTTAATATTATTGCCTCGCAACGCAATGTTTTGCTGGCTGCCTAACGCAGCAAGTGTAAGATCGCCATCTGCAGAAATTTCAATACCTCTGCTGGCAATTATACTGCCGCTATGTTTAACCCCCACACCGGATTCAGTGCTGATGAGCTGAATACGACCACCATACATTGAACCAAATTCGCTGGCATTGATCGCCAGATGGGGTTTATCCGCTGCACTATTGCTGCGAACCTGGTGAGTGCGATCTTTTAATGCGTAATCATTTTGGCCTGTTACAATTTTTATATCGGCATCACCACGTATTTGTCCATCAAGTGTTGCGGTTCGACTAATGAGATCAAAGTAACCCAGGTTATCGGTAGAAATACCGTCTCCATGAATACGAATGTCACCCTTATCTACAGCCAGGCGGAAGTTACCGTCAGGATCAGCAAGTAATTTACCTGTAGATAACGTAAGATTATTTGCATTGATCGTGGTTGCACCATTAACAGAAATGCCATTTTCGTTTGCAACAATAATGTCAGCCCGACGACCAAATACTTCCATAGCGCCGTTTAAATTTGTACCGTTTGTACCTGTCACTTCGCTAATAATAGCTTTAGCTTCGTTTTGTAATTGATGGTTTTTTAAGACAGAACCACCAATTTGAGTGACACCATCGACCATGCTGTTGTTAAAAACAACACCATTTTTGTCGACATTAAACTCATGGAATTTATTATGTGAGATTTCATTGCTGTTAGGATTAGCGATATTTATTTGCGGTGTACCATTGATCGTCGTATTGATTGTTGGCCCGCCTGTTTGATTAGGATCGGCAATCAAAGCAGCTTCGACGGGCAAAGATAGCGCACTGGCAATGCTCAGAAAAACGCGGTTAAACATAAATCTTCTGCTTTGGTATTTAATTGTTTTTTTACTTTTCATTTGAAAACTCCCGTATTGTTAAAAATTAATTCCAGCTCTAAAATAAAGGTTGTAGTGATCGATGTTGTTATTTTTTAATGATTTTGGCTTAGTGACTGGCCATCCCGCTGTTAACGATGCAGTAACGAATTGGCTATAAAAATTAACCCCTATGGCGCTGCCTGACATATAGTCACGTTTGCATTGGTTACTGTTTACAGCACAGTTCCTTTTGGCAAAACCCATATCGAATCCAACAAAAGGAGAAATTGAGCGCAGTGAATATTTATAAATATTGACAGGGAAGCTCAGTGTTTGAGAAATATAAGAGGCATTTTCTGCCATGACATTGTCATCTTTATATCCTCTTATGGTATATTCATCACCTAAGCTATATCGCGCATCACTTACCAAAATGTCGGGAGAGAATTGAAATCCACTGCTTATGGCATAATTAATAGCAAATCGGCCATTTTTCGTGGTGTATATATCTTTAAACCAGTTAAGTGTTCCGTTATATTTTTTGTAGTTGAGATCGAAGCCAGCGAGATCGGGATCGTCCTTCCATGCTGCGCTAAACCACGGAATGCCGAAAGTAACATTGCCATCGATATATAACCAGCCATCGTATATCTGTCCAGTGTAGTTGAGACCGCTATTGAACTGAGCGTATTTTTTACTGCTAACATTAATTACCGTATTTTCAATTTTGTTTAAATTTTCTCTTCTTTCTGTTTTTACGTAGCCGGAAAATTTACCTGTAGCATTGCGATAAATAAGGCGACTAATCTTAAGGCTCGTTCTTTTTGAATTCCCATCAGAGGAATAACTACCGAAATTACCTTTGATTTTGCGTTTGTAATATGATTCATAATGGTTTATATCAAATAGCCAATAACCCAATGGCATAGAATAGCTTAAGTTTTTCGATTTTTGTCTGTCACGCGAAGCGTCTAAATCATTCCATGCCTGGAAAAAGCTTATCGTATCATTAAAACCAAACAGATTTTTACCCATAATATTTAACGTATACTGATCCCATCCTGAATCGTGCGTTCCCGAATTGTTTAATCCTAAAGATAATGAAAGCGGAAAAAAACCTTGCGTGATAAGGTCAATATTTGAATATCCATCTTTAACGGTCGGGGTGATTTTTAATCCATCTTTTGGCGAAACACGTAACAAGTTATCGAGAGCCTGATCAACATCCTGAATATTAATTGGTTTTTCTGTCGAAAATGGCATAGCTGAAAATAAGCGTTGTTTATTTCTCCAGCTCGGCGTATCACCATTAACACTAAATGCGTTTAATTTTCCCCATAATACTGAAAAATGAAGTGTTCCATTTTTTAGATTGCCAGGAATTATCGTCACTTGGGTTGTGGTGTAACCTTTCGCGATGTAAAAATTATTTAGCTCTACTAATAATTTTAATATTTCATTTTTGCCCATATTTGTATTGATGTACTTATTAATAATGGTCGTTCTCTTGGGTGAGAATTCATATTTTTTATCATTATCAACAATTATTTTAGTAATATGGAATTTCAGCTCGCTGTTTTTACCGAGCTCTTCTAAAAAAATAGCACTTCCCGTTTCCTGTTGTTTTTCTTGAAACTCTTTTTCTCTTTTTAATTCACGAGAAATATTATTTTTTTCACGCTCTCGCTCTAATAACTCAACTTCACGCTGTGACTGGCTTTGATAGTTATCAAATGCACCCGCTATATCCGCTGCATTTACAGAAGTTGTAATTGATAGCAAACTGAATGAAATAAAATGATAAATAATTTTGTTTTTATTCATAATTAATTCAACTCAAAAGAATAAACCAACGTTGCGTTTATGTTACCTGGTGTTGCTCCCGCGAGCGGTAAAAGCCTGGCTTCTAATCGCATCAACGAAGAGTCAGTAACTATATTAGTTCCAACATTGTAAGCATTGTTATAAGGAATAAACTGGTTCAGCTTTAATGGCATGTTATTATTTGTCAGCTTAACAGCCATATTTCTCGCATCATATAAATCGCTGCGTGTGGAAATTATTCCATCTGCATCGGTATAACCGGGTGGGAGAGTTCCTTCAAATTTAACTTTTACTGCTGTTTCCGTAGGGCAGTTGAGATTGACCGAAAAGTTTTTACTAATTCCCTCAAATCCAGGTCGGCTAATTTGGACAAAATTATATTGCCCTAAATCTATCGTTTTATCTTTTTGCTCAACATAGCAAGAATTAGATGTTACATTGACTGCTGTAAATAAACGTATCCGTAGAAGTTCAAAGTTATCGTTTGCATTAACATTTGATTCGACAATGATACGCGCCATTTCGCCTGAATCAATTACCCCTGAACGTATATCTCCTGTTTTAACTAATTCAACTAAAATGCTATCAGCGCCCTGATAACAATTACCTGAGCAGGGAAAAGTGGCTGGGATCCAGGCGACGTCGTTGCGAGACATGGGCCATTTAATGCGTACACCTATACCAGAAATACTGGTTGTATAGACGTTAGGAAGCGTTGTTTCTGTAGCGTTTGGTATTGTCAGCATACTTTTCAAGCTTGACGCTACGTTAACGCCACATGAAAAATTCAATTCACCTGTATTAGCGGTAGCTGTAGTAAGTGTATCTCCAATTTTTTCTTTACCTGATATTGTAATATTGGGGATATTAATCAAAACAAGCCTCGCTAAACTGCCTGTACACGCAGAATATGCAGGTTTGAACATTAGAAAAAGCACTAAACTCAAAAAAGAAAGGAGAATTTTTTTCATATAAATCCTTTTATGCTTTACACAGCATGGTTTTGACAGAACTTACAGAATCGGCAGCGTTAATATTTTCTGCAGGTGCAATGCTACATCTATTTCCCTTTGTCGTTTCGATATTGATAATGGTTTTAGTATTAATGCTGTCCAGTGTTATCATTCCACCCTGACCAACAATACCAATGTTATTGCCATGAGTGTCATAGGCGATTGAGCCGTAAGGTATGACGTTTTTATTTACATCCATTAGCTGATACATCACGGTATTTATTTTTTTAGCTGTAATGTCAATTTTCAATGCTGCATGTTTCGTAGGTACTACTTTATACTCTTGAATATTTACAACTTCTTCGTTACTTGACATCTCATCGAAGTTGAAAGTGACATTGTTATAGATATAGGGGGTAAGAGAAGGCAAAATACCGTAACCGTTACTATTGATTTTCTGGCCGGGATAGTTTTCGAGTTTCTCACCAACTAAATCAGGAGCGTGTATGATGGCGAAGGTATCACCTAATTGTGCTGAAGCATTTAATCCACCTGAGTGCAGGACAAAACCGCCGCTGCTATATAGGGCTGCACTGTATCCGTTCAAATTTTGCGTATACGACCCACCCATGGATATTTTGGGTGCGGTGTAACCCATATTCATACCAAATTCTGTATTGTTTTTACTAGATTCACTAAAATAGCCACCGTATGAAAGAATGTTTTCTTTGCCGGTAGAACCATTAAGGCCAACCCTTATATTTGAAGACTGGCTATTAAAGCTGGCGGTGGTGTTTAAATAGGGCTTGTCACCATTTCTTGTGCCGAAAGGTACAGAGAAGGAGAGGTAAACAGTATTATCGATGTTACCGTTGATATTGAAGGTTCGCGACAGGGCGAGGCTGTAGTTGAGACTTCTATAACCATTGTTGTATCCAAGTTGATAAGTGGATTGATTAGACGTAGCATTATTCGTTCCGCTCCAGACTTGTCCCCAGATACCGTTAACATAAAAACTTCCCCAATTATCTGAAAGCTGCTGGGTGATGCTGGCTTCAATACGATTTTTAAACCGATTTCTTATCGTGCCACTTTTCCCTTGTTTCTCTAAATCAAACTGACGTGCGGCATCGCCCACTGTATAAAAATCTGAACTGGCGTAGCGATAGCCAATAACACCAAAGTTGGTTTTAGTCTCTTCAAGATACTTAGAGTAGGTAATTCTAAACGCCATTTTGCAAAGGGAATCACAAGCCTGCATACCTTTGGCATTGTAAAATGATCGTTGAATATCAAAACCAAACGCACCTATAGGGGTATTCAATGCTGTTCCTGCAAGTAACGAGTGATATTTGATCTCTGGTGAAGCCTGCAGGCCGCTATATAAAGTGAATAAGCTATTTAAACCCTGTTGCCAGGTAAATTCACCAATGAAAGGTTTGATATGCAGGCTGGAATCTCGAAGCAGTCCTGCATTAACAGCAAATTTCTTATAACCTGGTCGCAATAAACCGGGTACTGAGCTGTTGGGTACGCTGTAAGTTTGGGTCGCCCCATTCGCTTCCTTTATGGTGACATTCAAATCACCACCAAAACCGGTGGAGTAAAGATCCTCAATAATAAACTCGCCTGCGGGAACGGTACGCTCATAGAGCACATTCCCGCCTTGTTTGACGGTAACAAGGGCATTGCTGTTAGCATAACCTCGGACGACAGGAGCAAAGCCACGCATAGATCCGGGTAACATCTGCTCATCCGTTGCTAACTTGATACCGCGCAGATTCGTTGTATTGAACAACTCCCCTGAAGTATTCAAATCACCGATGAGCAAATTCGCTTGCAAGGGCGCAATAGCGCGTTCGGCATAAGCTTGCAGATGCGAAAAGTCATTACCATTATTGTCATCGAAATTCCAGCTATCGAACGTGTTAAAGCGCCACGCGCCTAACCGCATCGTTGTTTGAATGTTCGCATACGCATATTGCGCAGAGGTATTATTCCTGAATGCTGTCTGGCTACCGCTAAGATTATATTTAACCGATAACGCATCGGTACCTTCATCCCACATTTTTGGGCTGACGTAATCTTTAGGTAGGTTATTCAGTAAAGCGTCAGCAATACTAATTTATAACGATTCATCGTCATAATTATATTTTTCTGACAGGCCGGTTAAGGTGTCATTTATGAAATAGCATTCATTTTTTTCCATTCGACGGGAATGATTTCGTCTTTAAGGTTGCTCCCAAGTAAAATATTACCAGGAATACATGCTTCAAGTTTGTTTTTACCGGTGTCTTCTAATCTAATATCAAAAATGCCAACTTTTTTATCGTTTATCAGTACGTCTAATTTATATGTCCCTGGTGTAACTTGATTGTTGGCAATAATGTTAAAGTCGATGTGTGAATCATCAAAATAGAGAAAGCGGTTGCTGAATTTGGCATTGTCATTTGTGCTTTCTTCTTTCTCAGATGCAGTAGATGCGTTCCCGTTTATGCTGTTAATGAAAAATATACAGCAAGCAACGCCAATGCTTTTTTTATAGTTTTCATAATTAATTCTACTTAATTCCATTGATTGAAATGGACATTGATGCTGGTGATATAACTGTTCCGTAATTAAAGAATTACAATTGGTATTGCTGGTGAACAATTGCACCAATATCTGTAATAAATTTGTAATTAAGGTTGTTTAAGTCGGTAGGCGGTGCAGTTATTTTGAATGATTCTTCTGAAAAAGGTTTAACCATTCCGCCAGTTAATGCCGATTTCGTCTCTTCTTTACCTAGCCAGATTTTTGTAAAAGAAACATGAAAGGGTGACGCATTTTTTGCGGTTAAAGTATATCCTGATGAGGTTTTTTCAGTTCCCATTTCAGGTTTTGCCCTGCTTCCAGGGGCGTACCCTTTAAACCAGCCGGTCTGTAAAACAATTTAAGTCGCATACGAAAGGCCAGTTTCAGCTTTGTCGCTGCATCGTCTGACCGGGCTTTATTTTCACCAGGTATTTCGAGTGCGTTAAACCAAATCAATGATTCTCTGTCAGTAGCATAGCGTTGTTTCGATTCGGGTAAGGGAATAATGCGAAATGATTTAGTTTTATTCCCTGAAATTTTTGCTATTGGGGGCTGAATAACAAAAGGTAAATTTTCTTTTATCGTAAGAGACTCATTTTTTTCATCAATCCAAAGTTGCACCATTGCCGCCTGGGGATCCAGGTTTGATATTTTTAAGGTTTTTGGCGTGTCTGGATGAACGATGATTCGGGTTCCCTGAATCTGTATTCCTGCAAATGCGTGAAATGATAAAATCGTGCTTATAAAAAGGACAGCTGATGCAATTTTCATTTTCAACCCTGTGAATTTTATAATAGAGAAAGGGAGGGGCTCCTCCCTTAAAATTAGTTATATTCTATGTCGTAACCCAGGGTTGATAAGACTTTACCTGGGGTGGCTGCGGCGGTGGCAAAATATTGCGCAGAATAATCAAATTGTGCTGCGTTATTGGCGATGGTGACTTCTTGGTGTTTTTCTGTTGCGGCGTTGTTAAGGTTAATAGGAGATTTATCTTTATTTAGTAGACGGATTTGTGCGTTATTAGCCTTTTCGACGACTTCAATATTGGTAAGGTTACCGTTAACGGAATCAATCGGAGTCGCTGCAAGGGCTTTAAAGCGTACATTGGCGACAATGTCATTCGCACAATTGGCGCCGGAAAGCTTAATAAAAAAATCTGTTGTGCCTGCAGTCTTACCCGCAGAGTCAAGTTGTGTCGGCGAAACCATTGGTAAACGTACAGTAAAATCTGCTGATGTTCCTGATGGATTATTAATATCGCCACCCGTGATAATACAAGTTGCATCGCTCACGATACCTGTAAAGGTAATTGTCCCCCCTTCCTGAACAGTCGTTGCGGCACTTACACCTGCCGTTTGAATGAATGCTGCTGTACAAAAAATAAGTGCTAATTTTTTCTTTTACACATATACAACTCCTTTTGGTTAGAAATGCCAATAATGTTTCAGCAGATAAATTACGACCTGAGATTATTATGTGAAGGAAAGACAGGTGTGCCAAGAGATTATGTGTTGATATAAGATCTTTGAAATGAGATACGGGGAATTTAAACTTCTTATTCAATATATAAGAATTAATTTATTATATATCAATAAGTTAGATGGCTTGTAAATTTGGATTTTAACCGGCCTGCTTGTTATCAGATAATTAATAATCTTACTAAATAAGAGATTTGTAATATATAACTGCTCATTTGAGTTATAGCGTTTAACACATTCGCTTTACATTTTCCCTTCATGATTAGGTTGGCATTGGTGCGATTACCTGATTTGTGAGTGATATATTTCCGGCTGTTATCAGGTGAGAGCGTTGACACGTTTGTTATGAAGAATACAATTTTTTACAGCCTGACGATGTGAAAAAAGAAGGGATTTAAATTAATCAAAATGAAAATTTTAATGAGAGGCATTTTACAGGTGTAATAAAAAAGGCATTAAGCGTTTTCATCGTCGCTTAATGCCTTAGTAATTGTGCCTGTTTATGCAATTAATTATTTAAATGAGATGTAAAAGGACGTTCTTCATAACCGGTATAGAGCTGACGTGGGCGGGCAATCTTCATGCCTTCGTCGTGCATCTCTTTCCAGTGAGCGATCCAGCCAACGGTACGCGCCATTGCGAAGATAACGGTAAACATTGACGACGGAATGCCCATCGCTTTCAAAATGATACCCGAATAGAAGTCTACGTTTGGATAGAGTTTGCGCTCGATGAAATACGGGTCATTCAGCGCGATATGCTCTAACTCCATCGCAACTTCCAGCAGGTCATCCTTCATGCCCAGCTCTTTCAGTACTTCATGACAGGTTTCACGCATTACAGTGGCGCGTGGATCATAGTTTTTGTAAACACG
This sequence comes from Candidatus Pantoea haifensis, assembly GCA_018842655.1. Classification (GTDB taxonomy): domain Bacteria; phylum Pseudomonadota; class Gammaproteobacteria; order Enterobacterales; family Enterobacteriaceae; genus Pantoea; species Pantoea haifensis. The sequence continues at coordinate 329,716 of JAGTWN010000004.1, forward strand.
ATGACCAAAGCCCATCAAGCGGAAAGAGTCGTTTTTGTCTTTCGCACGACGCACAAACTCAGGAATGTGCTCAACCGTACTAATCTCTTCCAGCATACGCAGGCAGGCTTCATTAGCACCGCCGTGTGCCGGTCCCCACAGCGAGGCAATGCCTGCCGCAATACAGGCAAATGGATTCGCACCGGAAGAACCCGCGGTACGCACAGTAGAGGTTGAGGCATTTTGCTCGTGGTCAGCGTGCAGAATCAGAATGCGATCCATGGCGCGCTCCAGCACCGGATTCACCTTGTACTCTTCACAAGGTGTAGCAAACATCATGTGCAGGAAGTTACCGGCATAGGACAAGTCGTTGCGCGGATAAACAAAAGGTTGACCGATCGAGTATTTGTAACACATTGCCGCCATTGTTGGCATTTTCGACAGCAAGCGGAACGCGGCGATTTCACGATGGCGTTCAATATTGACATCCAGCGAATCGTGATAAAACGCAGCCAGTGCGCCAGTTACGCCGCACATAACCGCCATAGGATGCGAATCGCGACGGAAACCGTGGAACAGGCGGGTAATCTGCTCATGAATCATAGTATGACGCGTTACCGTTACCCGAAACGCTTCAAACTGTTCTTTGGTTGGTGCTTCGCCGTTCAACAGGATGTAACACACTTCCAGATAGTTAGAGTGGGTTGCCAGTTGATCGATAGGAAAACCGCGGTGCAGCAGAATACCTTCATCGCCATCAATAAAGGTGATTTTAGATTCGCAGGACGCTGTAGAAGTAAAGCCGGGATCGAAGGTAAACAGGCCTTTAGAGCCAAGGGCGCGGACATCAACTACATCCTGGCCCAGCGTGCCTTTTAGCACATCCAGTTCAACAGGCGTATCGTCTTGTAGGGTTAGCGTCACTTTTTTATCTGTCATTTTCGTCTCCATAGCGCCTTATGTAGGTAAGGATCTTTAGACACCTAAAACACGTTCATGTTGCGGTTTGGCAAAACTTCACAAATTCACTCTGCGTTAACAATCGGGGCAGGGTACAGAGTGAGAGGCGCATATTAAAACAGGCACCGTAAAGCCATGACATGCTGTATATCGCGGTTGTTAAAGATCCGGTCTGGACATAACTTCTTGGTAACCAATAACCTGATGCTTGTTGGGGCTCACGCTCGCAATGTTACATAACTTGAGCTTAGGGGAAAGTGTATCCCCATAACTTTTGTGCATCATAGGGGTTTGTAGCGATAGTTTGTAACTGAATTGTTGAACTATTGTCAAATCAGATAATTAAATTTGTATCATTTGTGAAAATCGTGAGTAAGATCACTGTTCGGCCGAAATGTTCCCAAAGAGTTTGTAGGGGAATTGTAATCAGAATGTGATCCTCCTATACTTCGCCAAGGTCTCCGGAATTCCCTGACACCAGGAGCCACCCAGCGTTTCTACCGCGTCAATTAACACTGGATGTTGCTGTTTTGGTGACGGTTAAAGTCTGAACACGAAGAGTGATTCGACTCCGCCTCAGGACCGGAGGAAGCAAAATATAAAAAAGAGCTGTGTGGGCAAAACCGTGAAAAAACAAAGACCTGTCAACTTGGATCTCTCGACGATCCGGTTTCCCGTTACTGCAATATCGTCCATTCTTCACCGCGTTACCGGCGTGATCACACTCGTTGCCCTCGCTATCCTGTTGTGGTTACTGGGCCTCTCTCTCTCCCCGGAAGGTTTTCAATACGCTGCAACCATCATGGATGGCTTCTTCGCGAAGTTCATTATGTGGGGCATTTTGACGGCGTTGGCTTTCCATACGGTAGGCGGGATTCGTCATATGTTGATGGATTTTGGTTATCTGGCTGAGACCCTGCAAGTCGGTAAACGTTCTGCGCATGTGACGTTTGTTATTACTGTCGTGCTTTCAATTTTGGCTGGAGTTCTCGTATGGTAAGCAATGCATCCTCGTTGGGCCGCAACGGTATTCAGGACTGGCTGCTGCTGCGCGCTACTGCAATTCTCATTACGCTTTACATTGTCTACCTGCTGGGTTTTGTGTTGATGACTGACACGCTGACGTATGACATCTGGCGTGGTTTTTTCGCATCAAACTTCACCAAAGTATTTACCTTGCTGACGCTTTTTTCCACGCTAATCCACGGTTGGATTGGTATGTGGCAGGTGTTAACTGACTACGTCAAATCTCTGGCGATGCGTCTGGTTTTGCAAATGGTAATCGTGGTAGCACTGTTGTCCTATGCGATTTATGGATTTGTTGTGGTGTGGGGTGTGTAAATGAGTTTGCCAATCAGAGAATTTGATGCCGTGGTGATCGGCGCAGGTGGCGCAGGAATGCGAGCCGCACTGCAAATTTCCCAATCGGGCCAGAGTTGTGCCCTGTTATCTAAAGTTTTCCCGACCCGTTCCCATACTGTATCTGCGCAAGGCGGTATTACCGTTGCGCTGGGTAATACCCATGAAGATAACTGGGAATGGCATATGTACGACACCGTTAAAGGTTCCGACTATATCGGTGACCAGGACGCGATTGAATATATGTGTAAAACCGGCCCGGAAGCGATTCTGGAACTGGAACACATGGGATTACCGTTCTCGCGTCTCGACGATGGTCGTGTCTATCAGCGTCCGTTTGGTGGTCAGTCGAAAAACTTCGGCGGCGAGCAGGCGGCACGTACTGCGGCAGCAGCGGACCGTACTGGCCACGCTTTGCTGCACACGCTCTACCAACAGAATCTGAAAAACAAAACCACTATCTTTTCTGAATGGTATGCGTTGGATCTGGTGAAAAACACCGATGGCGCGATTGTGGGTTGCACCGCGATCAGCATCGAAACCGGTGAAACGGTCTATTTCAAAGCAAAAGCCACTATCCTGGCAACAGGCGGCGCGGGTCGTATCTATCAATCGACCACCAATGCGCATATCAATACTGGCGACGGCGTTGGCATGGCTCTGCGTGCGGGCGTACCAGTGCAGGATATGGAAATGTGGCAGTTCCACCCAACCGGCATTGCTGGCGCTGGCGTGCTGGTTACTGAAGGCTGTCGTGGTGAAGGCGGCTATCTGCTGAACAAGCACGGCGAACGCTTCATGGAGCGTTATGCGCCGAACGCGAAAGACCTCGCCGGACGTGACGTCGTGGCGCGCTCAATGATGATTGAAATTCGTGAAGGTCGCGGCTGTGACGGTCCGTGGGGTCCACACATCAAGCTGAAGCTGGATCATCTGGGTAAAGACGTTCTTGAGTCACGTCTGCCTGGCATTCTGGAACTGTCGCGCACTTTTGCGCACGCTGATCCCATTAAAGAACCGATTCCGGTTATTCCAACCTGCCATTACATGATGGGCGGCATTCCGACCAAAGTAACCGGTCAGGCGCTGCGCTTGAATGAGCAGGGCGAAGATGAAGTCATTCCCGGCCTGTTTGCCGTGGGTGAAATCGCTTGCGTATCGGTACACGGCGCTAACCGCCTGGGCGGAAATTCGCTGCTTGACCTGGTTGTGTTTGGTCGTGCGGCGGGCCTACATCTGCTGGAATGTATTCAGGAGCAGGGCGAATTGCGCGACGCAACCCAGGATGAAATTGATGCTGCAATGGCACGCTTCAATCGCTGGGAAAACAACACCACGGGTGAAGATCCGGTTGAAATTCGCAAGGCGCTGCAACGCTGCATGCAAAACAACTTCTCGGTGTTCCGTGAAGGCGATGCCATGGCCCAGGGGCTGGAAGAGCTTAAGGTGATTCGCGAGCGTCTGAAATCGGCTCGTCTGGATGACCGTTCACCTGACTTCAACACGCAGCGTATTGAGTGTCTGGAGCTGGATAACCTGATGGAAACCGCTTACGCCACGGCTGTAGCGGCGAACTACCGCACCGAAAGTCGTGGTGCACACAGTCGTTTCGACTACCCGGATCGTGATGATGAAAACTGGCTGTGTCACAGCCTGTATGTCCCGCAAACCGAGAGCATGACGCGCCGTGAGGTGAACATGCAGCCGAAACTGCGCGCGGCCTTCCCGCCAAAAGTGCGTACTTATTAATTTGCGGAGAGACGATCATGAGACTCGAATTTTCAATTTATCGCTACAATCCAGAAGTCGATGACAAGCCGCGTATGCAGGATTACAGCCTCGAATCAGAAGATGGCCGTGACATGATGCTGCTGGACGCGCTTATCCGACTGAAAGAAAAAGATCCGACGCTGGCTTTCCGCCGCTCGTGCCGTGAAGGGGTCTGCGGCTCCGACGGGCTGAACATGAACGGTCAGAATGGCCTGGCCTGCATTACGCCCGTCTCGGCACTTGGCAATGGCAATAAGAAAATTGTCATTCGTCCACTGCCAGGTTTACCGGTCATCCGCGACCTGGTTGTAGACATGGGCCAGTTTTATGCGCAGTATGAGAAAATCAAACCTTTCTTATTGAATAACGGGGAAAATCCGCCAGCGCGTGAGCATCTGCAATCACCGGCTGAGCGTGAGCATCTGGATGGTTTATACGAATGTATTCTCTGCGCCTGCTGCTCAACGTCTTGCCCGTCATTCTGGTGGAACCCGGACAAGTTCATTGGGCCTGCGGGTCTGCTGGCAGCGTATCGCTTCCTGATTGACAGCCGCGACACCGAAACCGAGGCGCGACTGGATAACATGAGTGATGCTTTCAGTGTTTTCCGCTGTCACAGCATTATGAACTGTGTGAGCGTATGTCCGAAAGGGCTCAACCCGACGCGCGCTATCGGCCATATCAAGTCGATGCTGCTGCAACGCGGGGCATAAGTAACAGACTGCCGGGAACCTGAACGTTCCCGGCGTTTTACGGAAGCCTCTGTAAACGCGGTCCGGTACCACGTTTACAAAGGTTCCCTTACGGGCCAGGGCGCGCGCTGCGCACAGTGCTCGTATCGCTGAACTCACTACGGCAAACCGCGAAAGCGGCAACAATGAAACCTCAAAAAAGCACATCAATGCTTAAGGGATCACAATGCAGAACAGCGCGATGAAGCCCTGGCTGGACTCTTCCTGGCTGGCCGGCGCGAATCAGTCTTACATAGAGCAACTCTATGAGGATTTCCTGACCGATCCTGACTCTGTCGATGCAGTGTGGCGCTCGATGTTCCAACAGCTACCAGGCACCGGCGTGAAACCAGAACAGTTTCACTCCACCACACGTGAATATTTCCGTCGCCTGGCGAAAGACGCATCTCGTTACACCTCTTCAGTTTCCGATCCAGCAACTAACTCCAAACAAGTGAAAGTGCTACAGCTGATAAACGCGTTTCGTTTTCGCGGACATCAGCATGCGAATCTTGATCCGCTCGGCCTGTGGAAACAGGACCGTGTCGCCGATCTCGATCCTGCCTTTCACGATCTGACCGATGCCGATTTTCAGGAAAGCTTTAACGTAGGTTCTTTTGCCGGTGGCAAAGAAACCATGAAGCTGGCCGATCTGTTCGAGGCGCTGCAGCAAACCTATTGTGGCTCAATTGGTGCAGAGTACATGCACATCAACAACACCGAAGAGAAACGCTGGATTCAGCAGCGCCTCGAGTCGGTGATGGGCCAGGCCTCTTTCAGTGGCGATGAGAAAAAGGTTTCCTGAAAGAGCTGACTGCGGCAGAAGGACTGGAAAAATATCTTGGCGCAAAATTCCCAGGCGCAAAACGCTTCTCGCTGGAAGGCGGCGATGCGCTGGTGCCTATGCTGCGCGAAATGATTCGCCATGCCGGTAAGAGCGGCACGCGCGAAGTCGTGCTGGGTATGGCGCACCGTGGCCGTCTCAACGTGTTGATTAACGTGTTGGGTAAAAAGCCGCAAGATCTGTTTGACGAATTCTCAGGCAAGCATAAAGAGCATCTCGGTACGGGCGATGTGAAGTATCACATGGGCTTCTCATCGGACGTTGAAACCAGTGGCGGCTTAGTGCATCTGGCGCTGGCGTTTAACCCGTCTCACCTTGAAATCGTGAGTCCGGTAGTCATGGGATCGGTACGTGCGCGTCTCGATCGTCTGGCCGAGCCTGCCAGCAATAAAGTGTTGCCGATTACCATCCACGGTGATGCAGCCGTTATTGGTCAGGGTGTCGTGCAGGAAACTTTGAACATGTCGCAGGCGCGCGGTTACGAAGTCGGCGGTACGGTGCGCATTGTGATCAACAATCAGGTAGGTTTCACCACCTCTAACCCGAAAGATGCGCGCTCAACGCCTTATTGCACCGATATCGGCAAAATGGTGCTGGCTCCGATTTTCCACGTTAACGCGGATGATCCTGAAGCGGTGGCCTTTATTACTCGTCTGGCGCTGGATTATCGCAACACCTTTAAACGTGATGTGTTTATCGATCTGGTGTGCTATCGCCGTCATGGTCACAACGAAGCGGATGAGCCAAGTGCAACGCAGCCGTTGATGTACCAGAAAATTAAAAAGCATCCGACGCCGCGCAAAATCTATGCTGACCGTTTGGAAAGCGAAGGTGTTGCCACTCAGGAAGATGCCACCGAAATGGTGAACCTCTACCGTGATGCTTTGGATGAAGGTGAATGTGTGGTGCCAGAATGGCGTCCAATGAGCCTGCACTCCTTTACCTGGTCTCCTTATCTCAATCATGAGTGGGATGAAGCCTATCCGGCCAAAGTTGATAAGAAGCGGTTGCAGGAACTGGCGCGCCGCATCAGTCAAATCCCGGAAGAAGTAGAAGTGCAATCGCGCGTGGCCAAGATTTACAACGACCGCAAAGAGATGGCCGAAGGCAACAAAGCTTTTGACTGGGGCGGCGCAGAAAACCTGGCTTACGCAACGCTGGTTGATGAAGGCATCCCGGTGCGTCTGTCAGGTGAAGATACTGGCCGTGGCACCTTCTTCCATCGCCATGCAGTTATCCATAACCAGGCTAACGGTTCCACCTACACACCGCTGCACCATGTACACAATGGGCAGGGGCAGTTCAAGGTATGGGATTCGGTGTTGTCGGAAGAGGCGGTACTGGCATTTGAATATGGTTACGCCACGGCTGAACCACGCATCCTGACCATTTGGGAAGCGCAGTTTGGTGACTTCGCCAACGGTGCGCAGGTGGTTATCGACCAGTTCATCAGCTCCGGTGAGCAGAAATGGGGCCGCATGTGTGGTCTGGTGATGCTGCTGCCACATGGCTATGAAGGTCAGGGTCCTGAGCACTCATCCGCTCGCCTGGAACGTTATCTGCAACTCTGCGCTGAGCAGAATATGCAAGTATGCGTACCGTCAACGCCAGCGCAGGTTTATCACATGCTGCGTCGTCAGGCGTTGCGTGGTATGCGTCGTCCGCTGATCGTGATGTCACCCAAATCACTGCTGCGTCATCCACTGGCTATTTCGTCGCTGGATGAACTGGCAGATGGCAGTTTCCAGCCAGCGATTGGTGAAATTGACGATCTCGATCCGCAAGGCGTAAAACGTGTGGTGCTGTGTGCCGGTAAAGTCTATTACGATCTGCTGGAGCAGCGTCGTAAGAACGAGCAGACCGACGTCGCCATCGTGCGTATTGAACAGCTTTATCCGTTCCCACATCAGGCTGTACAAGAAGCACTGAAAGCCTATTCCCACGTACAGGATTTTGTCTGGTGTCAGGAAGAACCTTTGAACCAGGGCGCGTGGTACTGTAGTCAACATCATTTCCGCGAAGTCGTGCCGTTTGGCGCCACCTTGCGTTATGCAGGCCGCCCGGCATCTGCTTCACCGGCCGTGGGTTACATGTCCGTACACCAAAAACAGCAGCAAGACCTGGTTAATGACGCGCTGAACGTTGATTAATTAAAAGGAAAGATAATGAGTAGCGTAGATATTCTCGTTCCCGACCTGCCTGAATCCGTTGCCGATGCCTCAGTGGCAACCTGGCACAAAAAACCAGGCGATGCAGTAAGTCGCGATGAAGTGCTGGTAGAGATCGAAACTGACAAAGTGGTACTGGAAGTGCCAGCCTCCGCAGACGGCGTTCTGGAAGCGGTACTGGAAGATGAAGGGGCAACTGTCACTTCTCGCCAGATTTTGGGTCGTCTGAAAGAAGGTAACAGCGCGGGTAAAGAAACCAGTGCTAAAGCTGACAGCAAAGAGTCTACACCGGCTCAGCGCCAGACTGCTTCACTGGAAGAAGAGAGCAATGACGCACTCAGCCCGGCGATTCGCCGTCTGATTGCAGAGCACAATCTGGATGCATCGCAGATTAAAGGCAGCGGTGTTGGCGGTCGTATCACACGGGAAGATGTGGAAAAACATCTGGCTAAGAAGCCAGAAACCGCAAAAGCCGCTGCACCTGCCGCAGAAGCAGCGCCGCAACCGGCTGTGGCTAACCGCAGCGAAAAACGTGTACCGATGACGCGTCTGCGTAAGCGTGTAGCTGAGCGTCTGCTGGAAGCGAAAAACAGCACCGCCATGCTGACCACCTTCAACGAAGTCAACATGAAGCCGATCATGGATCTGCGCAAGCAGTACGGCGAAGTCTTCGAGAAGCGTCACGGCGTGCGTCTGGGCTTTATGTCTTTCTACATTAAAGCCGTGGTAGAGGCGCTGAAGCGTTATCCAGAAGTCAATGCGTCTATCGATGGCGATGATGTGGTTTACCACAACTACTTTGATGTCAGCATTGCTGTTTCAACCCCACGCGGCCTGGTCACGCCAGTGCTGCGCGATGTTGATGCGCTGAGCATGGCTGATATCGAGAAGAAAATTAAAGAGCTGGCAGTGAAAGGTCGTGACGGCAAGCTGACCGTTGAGGATCTGACTGGCGGTAACTTCACTATCACGAATGGCGGTGTTTTCGGTTCGTTGATGTCAACGCCGATCATCAACCCACCGCAGAGTGCGATTCTGGGTATGCACGCCATTAAAGATCGTCCAATGGCAGTGAATGGTCAGGTTGTTGTGCTGCCAATGATGTATCTGGCGCTCTCCTACGATCACCGTCTGATTGATGGCCGCGAGTCTGTTGGCTATCTGGTGGCGGTGAAAGAGATGCTGGAAGATCCGGCACGTCTGCTGCTGGACGTCTGATTTTCATCGGGCGCGTTTCAGACGCGCCCAACTTTATTAATCTTTTCAGACCTGAATGGATAGAACATCATGAACTTACACGAATACCAGGCGAAACAGCTGTTTGCACGGTATGGCATGCCGGCACCAACAGGTTACGCTTGCACTACACCACGCCAGGCAGAAGAAGCGGCGTCAAAAATTGGCGCAGGTCCGTGGGTAGTTAAATGTCAGGTTCATGCCGGTGGCCGCGGTAAAGCGGGCGGTGTGAAAGTGGTTAACAGTAAAGAAGAGATTCGCGCTTTTGCTGAGAACTGGCTTGGCAAGCGTCTGGTGACGTATCAAACAGATGCTGATGGTCAACCAGTAAACCAGATTCTGGTTGAAGCGGCGACAGACATCGATCAAGAACTCTATCTGGGCGCAGTGGTTGACCGTGCGACCCGTCGCGTTGTTTTCATGGCGTCTACCGAAGGCGGCGTGGAAATTGAGAAAGTGGCAGAAGAGACGCCACACCTGATCCACAAAATGGCGCTGGATCCACTAACCGGTCCACAGCCTTATCAGGGCCGCGAACTGGCATTTAAACTCGGCCTGACCGGTAAACAAGTTAGCCAGTTCACCAAGATCTTTATGGGTCTGGCGACCATGTTCCTGGAGCGCGATCTGGCGCTGGTTGAGATCAACCCGCTGGTGATCACTAAGCAAGGCGATCTGATTTGCCTGGATGGCAAACTGGGTGCCGACGGCAACGCCCTGTTCCGTCAGCCTGAACTGCGCGAAATGCGTGATCCAAGTCAGGAAGACCCGCGCGAAGCACACGCAACACAGTGGGAACTGAACTACGTTGCGCTGGAAGGCAACATCGGCTGTATGGTTAACGGTGCAGGCCTGGCAATGGGCACCATGGACATCGTGAAACACCACGGTGGTCAACCGGCTAACTTCCTCGACGTTGGCGGCGGTGCCACCAAAGAGCGCGTAACTGAAGCCTTCAAAATTATCCTGTCTGACGATGCAGTTAAAGCCGTATTTGTTAACATCTTCGGCGGTATTGTACGCTGCGATTTGATCGCTGACGGCATCATCGGCGCGGTCGCTGAAGTGGGTGTCAACGTACCGGTTGTGGTACGTCTGGAAGGGAACAACGCCGAGCTGGGCGCGCAGAAACTGGCGGACAGCGGTTTGAATATCATTGCAGCAACCAGCCTGACAGACGCGGCACAGCGTGTTGTTGCTGCTGCGGAGGGTAAATAATGTCCATTTTGATCGACAAAAACACCAAAGTTATCTGCCAGGGATTCACCGGCGGACAGGGCACATTCCACTCTGAGCAGGCGCTGGCGTATGGTACGCAGCTGGTTGGCGGCGTAACGCCAGGCAAAGGCGGCACCACCCATCTCGGTTTACCGGTGTTTAACACCGTGCGTGAAGCGGTAGAAGCCACTGGTGCAACCGCAACAGTTATCTATGTTCCGGCCCCGTTCTGTAAAGACGGTATCCTGGAAGCCATTGACGCAGGCATCAAGCTGATTATCACCATCACTGAAGGTATCCCAACGCTGGATATGCTGACCGTGAAAGTGAAGCTGGATGAAGCGGGCGTGCGCATGATCGGACCAAACTGCCCGGGTGTCATTACCCCAGGCGAATGTAAGATCGGTATTATGCCAGGCCACATTCACCAGCCAGGACGTGTGGGTATCGTTTCACGTTCCGGTACGCTGACGTATGAAGCGGTTAAGCAGACCACGGATATCGGCTACGGCCAGTCAACCTGCGTTGGCATTGGTGGCGACCCGATTCCTGGCTCTAACTTCATCGACATCCTGAAAATGTTCCAGGACGATCCGCAGACTGAAGCGATTGTCATGATCGGTGAAATCGGCGGCAGCGCCGAAGAAGAAGCGGCAGCGTTCATCAAAGAGCATGTAACCAAGCCAGTGGTAGGTTACATCGCCGGTGTGACGGCGCCAAAAGGCAAACGTATGGGCCATGCGGGCGCCATCATCGCAGGTGGCAAAGGTACGGCAGATGAGAAATTTGCTGCGCTGGAAGCCGCAGGGGTGAAAACGGTACGCAGCCTGGCTGATATCGGTGACGCTGTTAAAGCGGTTCTGCCTGCTAAATAAGAGAGTGGTTTTCGAACGCTCAGGCCACCTTCGGGTGGCTTTTTTTATGCGCGTCATAAATCCAGCCGGTATCTGTCGGTTCTTTATTTATGGCGCGGTTACAGCGGGAGGTCAGGTTAATAAAAACGAATAAAGGTAATTAATTTCCGGGAAATAACAGAATTTATTGACACCTTTTTAACACTCTTGTTGCCAGGTCATATTTAAACAACCGTTGCGTTAATCCAGATCAATTATCCATGACATATAACAAAGTTTACCGCTGGCAAAGCGCAGCGTTACAGGCTTAAATTGCGCTGCATCAATCCAGCCTTTTATACAAACTTTCAAACGTTTGCTGTAGTTCGGGATGACCACCTGTTGCCTGGTTTCTCGCGTACGCGTTTAAGCTAATGGCTTGTTTTGACGTTGTTCTGTTTCTGAAATCTTAATTCACTCACACAGGGCAGGGCAATAATCGGTTCTGCTAATAACAAAACTGGAATCAATAATCAGTCGTTCCTGACGCTTTTTTGACGCCTCATCCTGTTCCTCGCGTCAAAAAACGTATGCGAGGAGCAAGGAGTTACTATGCTAGATATTGTCGAGCTGTCGCGTTTACAGTTTGCCTTAACGGCGATGTACCATTTCCTGTTTGTCCCCTTAACGCTCGGTATGGCGTTTTTGCTGGCCATTATGGAAACGGTTTACGTTCTGAGCGGCAAACAAATCTATAAAGATATGACCAAATTCTGGGGCAAGTTATTTGGTATTAACTTTGCCCTTGGTGTGGCGACAGGCCTGACCATGGAATTTCAGTTCGGAACGAACTGGTCATATTACTCTCACTATGTTGGCGATATTTTCGGTGCCCCTCTGGCCATCGAAGGATTAATGGCCTTCTTCCTCGAATCCACCTTTGTTGGCCTGTTTTTCTTCGGCTGGGATCGCTTAGGCAAAGTCCAGCATTTAGCGGTAACCTGGCTGGTGGCGCTGGGCTCAAACATGTCGGCACTGTGGATTCTGGTTGCGAATGGCTGGATGCAAAATCCGATCGCGTCTGATTTCAATTTCGAAACCATGCGCATGGAAATGCTGAGCTTTTCCGAGCTGGTGTTGAATCCCGTTGCGCAGGTGAAATTCGTTCATACCGTTGCGGCAGGTTACACCACCGGCGCGATGTTTATCCTTGGCATCAGTGCCTGGTACTTACTGAAAGGACGAGATACCGCATTTGCTAAACGCTCCTTCGCAATTGCGGCCAGCTTTGGCATTGCGGCGGTATTATCCGTGATTGTACTGGGGGATGAGTCCGGCTATGAAATGGGCGATGTCCAGAAAACCAAACTGGCCGCCATCGAAGCCGAATGGGAAACACAACCCGCACCGGCTTCCTTTACGCTGTTTGGTTTGCCCAGTCAGGAGACGCAGGAAAACCACTACGCCATTCAAATTCCCTGGCTGCTCGGCCTGATCGCCACCCGCTCGGTGGATACGCCAGTAACGGGCCTGAAAGATCTTATGACGCAGCATGAGGCCCGCATTCGTAACGGGATGAAAGCGTATGCGCTGCTGAATGAACTGCGTGCAGGCAGCCAGGATCCGGCGGTGCGTGAAGCGTTCAATAACAGCAAAAGGATTTGGGCTACGGCCTGCTATTGAAACGCTATACCGCAAACGTCTCTGATGCGACCGAAGCGCAAATCCTTCAGGCAACCCAGGATTCAATCCCTCGCGTCGCGCCGCTCTATTTTGCCTTCCGTATTATGGTGTTATGCGGCGTGCTGCTGCTGGGCGTGATTATGCTGTCGTTCTGGAGCGTTATTCGTAATCGCATTGGCAAAAACCGTTGGTTATTAAAGGCGGCGCTCTACAGCATTCCACTGCCATGGATTGCGGTAGAGGCGGGCTGGTTTGTTGCCGAGTATGGTCGCCAGCCCTGGGCGATTGGTGAAGTGTTACCGACGGCAGTGGCGAACTCATCGCTGACGGTGGGCGACATTTTGTTCTCGATGATTCTGATCTGCGGTCTTTATACGCTGTTCCTCGTTGCCGAAATGTATTTGATGTTCAAATTCGCGCGCCTTGGGCCAAGCAGCCTGAAGACCGGGCGTTATCATCATGAGATCGCCACTCACGTTCAGCCGGTGCGTGGATAAGGAGAACAGCTATGTTTGATTATGAAGTGCTGCGCTTTGTCTGGTGGCTGTTGATCGGCATTCTGCTGGTTGGATTTGCGGTTGCCGACGGTTTTGACATGGGCGTCGGTATGTTAACGCGCCTGCTGGGGCGCACCGATACCGAACGCCGTGTCATGATCAATAGCATTGCACCGCACTGGGACGGCAACCAGGTCTGGTTGATTACCGCAGGCGGTGCGCTGTTTGCTGCCTGGCCTATGGTCTACGCCGCCGCGTTTTCTGGCTTTTATGTCGCGATGATTGTGGTACTGGCTTCACTGTTTTTCCGACCAGTGGGCTTTGATTATCGTTCCAAAATTGAAGACAGACGCTGGCGTGATGTATGGGACTGGGGCATCTTCATCGGGAGCTTTGTGCCGCCGCTGGTTATAGGTGTTGCTTTCGGTAATTTATTACAGGGCGTGCCGTTTTATGCGGATGAATATTTGCGCCTCTTCTATACCGGTAACTTTTTCCAGTTGCTGAATCCGTTTGGCCTGCTGGCTGGCGTGATCAGCGTGGCGATGATTCTGGCGCAGGGCGCAACCTATCTGCAAATGCGTACCACCGGCGAACTGCACCTGCGCTCACGCCTTGCCGCACAGATTTCAGCTCTGGTGATGCTGGTGTGTTTCGTGCTGGCGGGCGTGTGGGTGAAATATGGCATTGATGGTTTTGTGGTGACCAGCACCCTTGATCATCATGCGGCGTCTAACCCGCTGGGGAAAACCGTAATACGTGAAGCAGGCAGCTGGATGGTTAATTTCCAGAATATGCCGTTACTGTGGCTATTCCCGCTGCTTGGCGTGCTGTTGCCACTGATGACAATTCTCTGTTCTCGCCTGGAGAAGGGTGCCTGGGCATTTATTTTCTCTTCACTGACATTAGCGTGCGTCATCATGACGGCTGGGATTGCGCTATTCCCGTTCATTATGCCGTCAAGCACTGTGCCGGGCGCCAGTCTGACAATGTGGGATGCGACGTCCAGTTTACTGACGCTGAAAATTATGACAATTGCCGCTATCATTTTTGTACCGCTCATCCTGGCTTATACCGCATGGTGCTATTACAAGATGTATGGCCGAATCACGAAAGAATACATTGAGCGCAACACGCACTCGCTGTACTGATTAAGGAGACGACACATGTGGTATTTTGCCTGGATTCTCGGCACGTTGCTGGCTTGTGCCTTTGGGATTGTGACGGCGCTGGCGATTGAACATGTTGAAGAGAGCGCCATTAAGGACGAACACCCCTGATGCGTAAGGTCATTCGGACGCTTTATCGTCTGATGGACAAGGGCCTGTTACGGGCCCTTTCGCTTATTCTGGCGCTACTGCTGGCGGGCTGCCTGATTTGGGACCCGTCACGCTATGCCGCACAGACGAGTAACCTGACAGTCTGGCAAGGTTTTTTAGTGATTTGGGCGGTATGTGCCGGTGTGATTCACGGCGTTGGCTTTCGGCCAAAGCAAACGCGCTGGCAAGCGCTGTTTTCACCTTTACCCGCACTGCTTATCTTACTGGCCGGTATTTACTGGTTTTATACTTAACATCCGCTAAAACGATGCAGGCAGTGAATTTATGTCAGCCTCTGGTCAAGAAATCTGCTGTAAATAGTTCCGATTGTTACGGACTGATAATTATTTTCTCCTGGCTCTGGACACCCATTCCAAACCCCAATTCTCTTGCGTATAGTAGCAACGTTTAAAACGAGGCCGGGATGTAGAGTGAGTACAACGCTGTTTCGCTGGCCGGTTCGGGTCTATTACGAAGACACCGATGCCGGTGGTGTGGTTTATCACGCCAGCTATATCGCTTTTTATGAACGAGCACGTACCGAGATGTTGCGTCAGCACCATTTCAATCAGCAGACACTGTTAGAACAACAGATTGCTTTTGTGGTGCGGCGGATGACGGTGGACTATTTTTCGGCGGCACGTCTTGATGATCTTCTCGATATTCAGAGTGAAGTGACCTCAATGACGCGGGCGACGATGACGTTCACGCAACGTATCGTGAATGCAGAAGGCAAAGTGCTCAATGAAGCAGAGGTCCTGATTGCCTGCATAAACCCACATCTAATGAAGCCGATTGCGCTTCCCAAGTCTATTGTCGCGGAGTTCAAGCAGTGACTGACATGAACATTCTTGATTTGTTCCTGAAGGCTAGCCTTCTGGTCAAACTTATCATGTTGATTTTAATCGGCTTTTCAATTGCCTCTTGGGCAATCATTATTCAGCGCACGCGCATTTTGAACGCGGCAGGGCGTGAGGCGGAAGCCTTTGAAGATAAGTTTTGGTCTGGCATTGAGCTCTCTCGCCTGTATCAGGAGAGTCAGGGCCGCCGTGACGAGTTGTCCGGCTCAGAGCAGATCTTCTATTCTGGCTTTAAGGAGTTTGCTCGCTTGCACCGTGTCAACAGTCACGCGCCAGAAGCGGTGGTAGAAGGTGCCGGTCGTGCTATGCGTATTTCCATGAACCGTGAGCTTGAGGCCTTGGAAAATCACATTCCATTTCTGGGAACTGTGGGTTCAATCAGCCCTTATATCGGCCTTTTCGGTACTGTTTGGGGGATCATGCATGCCTTCATCGCCCTGGGTGCGGTGAAGCAGGCGACCTTACAAATGGTGGCGCCAGGCATTGCTGAAGCGTTGATCGCTACCGCTATCGGCCTGTTTGCTGCTATTCCTGCGGTTATGGCGTACAACCGTCTTAATCAGCGCGTAAACAAGCTGGAGCAGGGCTACGACAACTTCATGGAAGAGTTCACCGCTATTCTGCATCGCCAGGCATTCTCCAGCGAAAACGCTAAGTAAACAGAGGTTAATGATGGCCAGAGTGCGTGGTCGCGGTCGCCGCGATCTGAAGTCGGAAATCAACATTGTTCCGCTGCTGGACGTCCTGCTGGTGCTGCTGCTGATTTTTATGGCGACGGCACCCATTATTACCCAGAGCGTAGAAGTTGACTTACCCGATGCCACGGATTCTAAAACGGTTGCCAGCGATGATAATCCGCCGGTAATTGTCGAAGTGTCGGGCGTAGGTCAATACAGCCTGGTCGTGGATCACGATCGCATGGAACAACTGCCACCAGAGCAGGTGATCAGCGAAGCGCAGCGTCGACTGGAAGCCAATCCAAAGACTCTCTTTTGATCGGCGGGGCAAAAGAAGTGCCTTACGACGAAATCATCAAGGCGCTTAACCTGCTGCACCAGGCGGGTGTTAAATCTGTCGGTTTGATGACGCAGCCGATTTAAAGTCGAACCGTTTTTGGGAACCGAGAGTGTCGAAGGCAACCGAGCAAAACGAGAAGTTAAAGCGCGCGATAATTGTATCGGTGATTCTGCACATTGTGCTAATCGGGCTGCTGGTATGGAGTTCATTTAATGAGCACATTGAAGCCAGCGGCGGCGGTGGCGGCAGCGATATCGATGCAGTCATGGTCGATCCCGGTGCAGTGGTAGAACAGTATAACCGCCAACAGAATCAGCAAAGCGACAGTCAGCGTGCTGAGCAGCAGCGTAAAAAACAGGCGCAGCAGCAGGCAGAAGAGCTTCAGCAAAAGCAGGCCGCCGAACAGCAGCGTTTGAAAGAGCTTGAGAAAGAGCGATTACAGGCGCAAGAGGCAGCAAAAGAGCAGGCGAAACAGCAGGCAGAGCAACAGAAAGAGGCTGAACAAGCGGCTAAGCAAGCGCAGGAGCAGCAGAAAACTGCCGAAGCCGCTGCCGCGAAAGCCAAAGCTGAAGCGAAAGCGCAGGCAGATGCCCAGGCAAAAGCCGCTGCTGAGGCGAAGCAAAAAGCTGCTGAACAGGCGAAACAGGCCGCAGCTGAAGCGAAAAAACAGGCTGAACAACAGGCGAAAGCTGCCGCTGCCGAGGCCGCCAAAGAAAAAGCGGTAGCTGAAGCGAAAGCGAAGTCAGAGGCCGAAGCCAAAGCGAAAGCAGCGGCTGACGCTAAAGCCAAAGCAGAAGCTGACGCGAAAGCCAAAGCCGCCGCCGATGCGAAAGCAAAAGCGGCGCAGGAAGCGAAAGAAAAAGCCGCTGAAGCCGCGAAGGAAGCCAAAGAGAAGGCTGCCGCAGAAGCCAAAGCTAAAGCAGACGCCGCAGCAAAAGCGAAGGCTGAGGCTACAGCGAAAGCCAAAGCGGCCGCCGATGCGAAGAAAAAGGCAGCCGCTGAAGCCGCGGAAAATGACAGCGCAGTGGATGATCTGTTAGGGGCTTAGCGTCGGGTAAGAATGCGCCGAAAAGTGGCACCTCAAGCGGTGCGGCAGGGCAGGGCAAACAGAAGACTGCGGGTGCATCAGGGGCTGACGTAAATGCCTATCTGGGACAGATCACCAGTGCTATTCAGAGCCGTTTTTATGATGCAGATCTGTATCGCGGAAAAAGCTGTGACTTACGTATTAAACTTGCGCCAGATGGCTTGTTGATTGACGTTAAGGCAGAAGGCGGCGACCCCGCATTGTGTCAGGCGGCGATCGCAGCGGCGAAGCAGGCCCGTATTCCAAAGCCGCCATCGCAGGCTGTGTATGAAGTGTTTAAAAACGCACCTATGCGTTTTAGACCGCAATAATGCAGTAACTTACGGCAGGTTGATCTAAGGTTAGCTTGCCGTATTTTAGTTGTACTCGTGGTTTCCAGGAACAGTGCCAATTATCGTGGACTGAGGTTCAGATAAGGGAGAAAAAATGAAGCAAGCACTTCGCGTATCGTTAAGCTTTTTCTTACTGCTGTGGGCAGCAATGTTACATGCAGAAGTTCGCATTGAGATCACCCAGGGCGTCAACACTGCACGCCCTATCGGTGTGGTTCCTTTCAAATGGGCCGGCCCAGGCGCTGCGCCAGAAGATATTGGTGGTATTGTCGCGGCTGACCTGCGCAACAGCGGTAAGTTTAATCCGCTTGATCGCTCACGTTTGCCACAGCAGCCAACCAGTGCGCAGGAAGTGCAGCCTGCTGCATGGAGCGCATTAGGTATTGATGCCGTGGTGGTAGGCCAGGTTCAGCCGAACCCAGATGGCAGCTATCAGGTCTCTTATCAGCTGGTTGATACCGGTGCAGCACCGGGTACCGTGCTGGCGCAAAACACCTATAAAGTCACTAAGCAGTGGCTGCGTTATGCGGCACACACGGCCAGTGATGAAACCTTCCAGAAACTGACCGGCATTAAAGGCGCATTCCGCACGCGAATCGCTTACGTTGTACAGACCAACGGCGGTCAGTTCCCGTATGAGTTGCGCGTTGCCGATTACGACGGTTACAACCAGTTTGTGGTTCATCGCTCACCGCAGCCGTTGATGTCACCAACCTGGTCACCAGACGGCAGCAAAGTCGCTTATGTGACTTTTGAAAGCGGCAAGTCAGCTCTGGTGGTGCAAACGCTCTCTAACGGCGCGATCCGTCAGGTTGCTTCATATCCACGCCATAACGGCGCACCAGCATTCTCTCCGGATGGCTCTAAGCTGGCTTTCGCACTGTCGAAAACCGGTAGCCTGAATCTGTATGTCATGGATTTAGGTTCGGGTCAGATCCGTCAGATTACCGATGGCCGCTATAACAGCACAGAACCAACCTGGTTCCCGGATAGCCAGACGCTGGCTTATACCTCAGACCAGGCGGGCGCCCCACAAATTTATAAAATTGGAGTTAACGGCGGAGCGCCGCAGCGTATTACCTGGGAAGGTGGTCAGAACCAGGACGCTGATGTTGCCTCGGATGGCAAATCAATGGTGATGATTAGCACCAACGGTGGTGCTCAACACGTCGCCAAACAGGATCTGGAAACGGGAGCCGTTCAAACGTTAACGGACACGTTCCTGGATGAAACGCCAAGCCTGGCACCGAACGGCACGATGGTAATCTATAGCTCTACTCAGGGGATGGGTTCCGTGTTGCAGTTGGTTTCAACAGACGGGCGTTTCAAAGCGCGTCTTCCGGCTACTGATGGACAGGTTAAATTCCCTGCCTGGTCGCCGTATCTGTAATGCCTGTGAAACCAGGCATCACACACAATAAACAATAATGGGATTTTTGAAATGCAACTGAACAAAGTGCTGAAGGGTTTAATGCTGGCTCTGCCGGTTTTGGCGGTAGCGGCTTGTAGCTCACACAAAAACAATAACAACGATCAGACGGGCATGGGTGCTGGCGCTGACGGTGCTTACGGTGCTGGCATGAACGGCAGCGGCAACATGTCTTCTGACGAGCAGGCGCGTCTGCAGATGCAACAGCTGCAGCAGAACAACATCGTTTACTTCGGTCTGGATAAGTATGACGTTCAGTCTGATTACGCTCAGATGCTGGATCAGCATGCTGCATTCCTGCGTAGCAACCCGTCTTACAAAGTAACTATCGAAGGTCATGCAGATGAGCGCGGTACGCCAGAATACAACATCGCCCTGGGCGAGCGTCGTGCTAACGCCGTTAAAATGTACCTGCAAGGTAAAGGCGTGTCTGCTGACCAAATGTCTATCGTTTCTTACGGTAAAGAGAAGCCAGCGGTTCTGGGTCATGACGAAGCGGCATACTCTAAAAACCGTCGTGCAGTTCTGGTCTACTAAGAGAATCACATGGTTAGTAACTTCAGACGTCATCTGTTGAGTCTGTCGTTACTGATTGGCGTAGCGGCCCCTGGGCCGCTAATGCCCAAGCGTCAATCAGTAGCGTTGGCTCCGGCTCGGTCGAAGACCGTGTCACCACTCTTGAACGAATCTCGAATGCCCAGGCTCAGCTTTTGCAGCAGTTGCAGCAGCAGATGAGCGATAATCAAAGCGATATTGATTCGCTGCGTGGGCAAATCCAGCAAAACACCTACCAGCTGAACCAGGTTATTGAGCGCCAGAAGCAGATCTACCAGCAGATCGACAGCCTGAGCAGCAGCAATAATGGCGGTCAGCAAGCCGCAGGCGGTAACGCAGGCGCGGACGCAGGTGCGGCTGCCAGCACAGACGGTGAAGCGGGTGCTGCGGCGTCCACAGGCGCACCGGTGCAAAGCGGCGATGCGAATAGTGATTACAATGCTGCCGTTGCGCTGATTCTGGAGAAAAAGCAATACGACCAGGCTATCACTGCGTTGCAGGCGTGGGTAAAACGTTATCCTGATTCTACTTATCAGCCCAATGCCAATTACTGGCTGGGACAGTTGAATTACAACAAAGGGAAAAAGGACGACGCCGCCTATTATTACGCCACGGTGGTGAAGAACTATCCAAAGTCACCAAAAGCGTCAGAAGCATTACTTAAAGTTGGCGTCATCATGCAGGAGAAAAACGACACGGCGAAAGCCAAAGCCGTTTATCAGCAGGTGATTAAACTTTATCCGAACACCGATTCGGCTAAACAGGCACAAAAACGCCTGTCTGGATTGTAATGTGTGCAGGTCAGACCGGATTTCGTTTGATTTCTGGTCTTGCCGCATGAAAGGTGAGCAGTTAAACCTTTTATCGAAAATAAGGGTTGTGCTGCCTCGGTAAATCAGTAATATATGCCGCCGTTGCCGGGACACATTGCAAGCGTGTCTGGCAAGCCTGAAGATGGGTCGTTAGCTCAGTTGGTAGAGCAGTTGACTTTTAATCAATTGGTCGCAGGTTCGAATCCTGCACGACCCACCATCTCCAGCCGGATATGTTCCTGCGAAGAGAGCTTCAGCAAAGCTTCACAACCTAAGATGGGTCGTTAGCTCAGTTGGTAGAGCAGTTGACTTTTAATCAATTGGTCGCAGGTTCGAATCCTGCACGACCCACCATCTTTGGTTCAGACCGCGTGTCTGAATGGTTGTAAGCCCCCAGCGGGTCGTTAGCTCAGTTGGTAGAGCAGTTGACTTTTAATCAATTGGTCGCAGGTTCGAATCCTGCACGACCCACCAATTCAGAGAAAAGCGCCTTTACGGCGCTTTTTTCGTTTTCAGGGCAGAGAGTTAAACGTGCAGGATGAAGAACCTGCGCAGGTTCGACTGAATCGCCGGGAGCGATTCAGGCTGATGTGTCAGCATCACCCGCAGGGCGAGGCCCCGGACGGGCCGAGGCATATCCTGCACGACCCACCAATTCAGAGAAAAGCGCCTTTACGGCGCTTTTTTCGTTTTCAGGGCAGAGAGTTAAACGTGCAGGATGAAGAACCTGCGCAGGTTCGACTGAATCGCCGGGAGCGATTCAGGCTGATGTGTCAGCATCACCCGCAGGGCGAGGCCCCGGGCATAACCTGCACGACCCACCAGTTCAGAGAAAAGCGCCTTTACGGCGCTTTTTTCGTTTTCAGGTGGGCATGATGGGCTGCTACGTAAAGACGGCGCTGGCCCTTTCTTCCGCAGCCCGTCATCCTCTCCTTTATGCAAACTGGTTGCGCTTTTAACCGCTATCATAAGGCGCCCCTGACCCGGCGACATCCTTAACGCCATCTTAAGACAAACTTTTCCAGATATGCATCACCGCGTAACTGCGCCAGGGGCGCCACTGTTGCGATCGTTGTTCGGCAGCGCGCGGTGACAGGCCACCCAGATTCTTACGAATAGCAATGTCCTCTTTGGGAAAAGCATCCGGCCAGCGTAAGGCGCGCATCGCAATATAGTGTGCAGTCCACGGGCCGATGCCCGGCAGACTCACCAGAAGCGTCATAATCTCATCTGGCGTCAGCGTAGCGTTAAAACGCAGCGTACCAGCAGCACAGGCGCTGGCGAAGGCCTGAATAGCCCTGGCGCGTGCACTGACAATGCCCAGCCCGGCAATTTCATCAATTGTGGCGTCGGCGACGCGCTGTGGTCGGGCAGAGTAGCGCGACAGGTCAGCAAAGGGTGTAACGCAAGGTTCGCCAAAGGCCTGAGCAAAGCGACTACTCAGCGTAGTGGCTGCTTTAACGGTAACTTGCTGACCCAAAATGGCGCGCACGCCTAGCTCAAAACCATCGAACGCGCCAGGCACGCGCAGGCCGGGATAGTGATGAATACTGTCCGTCAACAGGGGATCCTGACGTAAATGCGCCGCAATCAGTAAGGGTTGGGCATTTAAATCGAACAAATCACGCAAACGACGCAGCAGGGCAGGCAGCACGGGCGTCAGAGAGGTAGAAAATTCCACTGACAGCGCATTTTTAGCCGCAAGGTGTGACACGCTAATCCAGCCGCGGTAATTGCCTAACGCCACGGTGCGACGATAAACATCGCCTTCAACCGCTTCTACTTCTTTCATTAAACGCTGCTGTAAATACCCCAGCGTCGCTGGCCAGTCATAAGGCGGGCGGTAGCTGAGGCGTAACTGAGCCACATCGCCAGGATGCGCCTGTACAGGCTGGTTCACCTCTTTGCGTAATGCGCCAGGTGTCATGCGGTAACGTGCCTGAAACACATCGTTAAAGCGTCGCAGGCTGCTAAAACCACTGGCAAAAGCAATGTCGATGATGGGCAGTCGAGTTTCCGTGAGAAGCTGTTTGGCAAGCAGCATACGGCGCGTCTGTTTTAACTCCAGCGGCGATACGCCCAGTTCTTGCTGAACAATGCGTCTTAACTGCCGGGAACTGAGACCAAATTCAGCCGCGATTTCATCCAGTCCTTCATGTTCTTCCAGTAACCCCTCTTCGATGCGCTGAACCAGACGATCTGCTACCCGATGCGCGTTATCAACGGGCGCATTACCGGGCGCCAGCTCAGGGCGGCAGCGCAGGCAAGGGCGAAAATTCGCCTTTTCCGCAGCCTCGGCACTGGTAAAAAACAGGCAATTTTTTCGCATGGGGGTTTTACCGGGCATACCGGACGGCAATAAATACCGGTTGAGGTCACGCCCACATAAAAAACACCATCAAAGCGTGTATCACGTGATGTCAGGGCCTGATAAGCACTATCGGGATCGAGCATGGCTAATCTCCGGTAAATAAAGTGCAGCCTACACCCGTAACCGGAAGCCGACTGGCTGTTTTCGGACAGCACAACAGTTTATCGCGATGGCCGAAAACAGCCAGTTTGCTGAATAAAAAGTGCGATAATAGCCAACAGAACACTGGCAGGAGAGAGATCATGTACTTCTACAAATCTGTTGTAACGCCCGTTGGCGAGCTTAAGTTGATTGCCAGTAATCAGGGACTGGCTGCCATTTTATGGCAAGACGACAATCCTAAACGCGTGCGTCTTGCCCCGCTGGAGCACAATGAACACCACCCTGTGTTGTGCGCAGCGGAGACGCAATTGCGGGAATATTTTGCCGGTAACCGACAATGCTTCAGCCTGCCGCTGGATTTTGCCGGTACTGAATTTCAAAAAAGTCTGGCAGGCGCTGGTAACCATTCCTTTCGGCGAAACCCGCAGTTACCGGCAGATTGCTGAGCAGATTGGTCATCCGGCCGCGATGCGCGCTGTGGGCGCAGCAAACGGCAAAAATCCGCTCTCAATCGTTGCACCCTGTCATCGGGTTATTGGTGCCAACGGTAAGCTAACCGGTTTTGCGGGAGGGCTCGAGGTGAAAGCTTTCCTGTTGCAACTGGAAACACCACAAAGCGCGTAACGTCTCGCAACGTCACTTTTTATGAATAAAAAAAGCACGACACTCATAGGCTTTTCCGCTATCGTGTTTAGCATATAAAACACGATGGCGGAATGAACACCCTAAGCCGCCTCAAATAGCGATTTTCGTTAATTAGATAAAACGAGAGCTGTGTCATGAGTGTGATGTTCGATCCTGAAAGCGCCATTTATCCTTTTCCGCCAAAACCTGCTCGCCTGAGCACCGAACAAAAAGCGTTCTATCGCGAAAAAATCAAAGCGTTACTCAAAGCACGTAACGCAGTGATGGTGGCGCACTATTACACCGATCCTGAAATTCAGGCGCTGGCAGAAGAGACGGGCGGCTGTGTCTCTGATTCGCTGGAGATGGCACGTTTTGGCAGCACGCATCCAGCCACCACGCTGCTGGTGGCCGGCGTCCGTTTTATGGGTGAAACCGCGAAAATCCTTAGTCCTGAAAAAACCGTGCTGATGCCAACCTTGCAGGCGGAATGTTCACTCGATCTCGGCTGTCCCATCGAAGAATTCAATGCGTTTTGCGATGCCCATCCTGACCGTACCGTAGTGGTTTACGCCAACACCTCAGCGGCAGTTAAAGCGCGCGCAGACTGGGTTGTCACATCAAGCATTGCCGTTGAACTTATTGAACACCTCGACAGCCTCGGCGAAAAAATTATCTGGGCGCCCGATCGCCATCTGGGCCGCTACGTTACGCAAAAATCGGGTGCTGATGTATTGTGCTGGCAAGGTGCCTGTATTGTACACGATGAGTTCAAAACGCAGGCGCTGCAGCGCATGAAAGCTCTCTATCCTGATGCGGCCGTGCTGGTTCATCCTGAATCACCGCAGGCCATCGTCGATCTGGCTGATGCGGTTGGCTCTACCAGCCAGTTGATCCAGGCAGCGAAAGCCTTGCCACACCCGCAAATGATTGTGGCAACCGATCGCGGTATTTTTTATAAAATGCAGCAAGCGGTGCCGGAAAAAGAGCTGCTTGAAGCGCCCACTGCGGGAGAGGGAGCAACCTGTCGCAGTTGTGCGCACTGCCCGTGGATGGCCATGAATGGCCTGCAGGCAATTGCGGAAGGGTTGGAGTTCGGCGGTCAGGCGCACGAAATACATGTCGATGCGGGATTGCGTGAGGCGGCATTGCTGCCGCTCAACCGCATGCTATCCTTTGCAGCGGAACTTAAACTTAACGTAAAAGGAAACGCCTGACGCGCTCCTTTTACAGGTGCCTGTTATGGATTTCTTTAGCACACAAAATATTCTGATTCATATTCCTCTGGGAGCGGGTGGCTACGATCTTTCATGGATCGAAGCCATCGGCACACTGGCGGGCTTGCTTTGTATCTGGCTCGCCAGCCAGGAAAAAGTGATTAATTATCCATTTGGATTAATTAACGTCGTGCTGTTTGCCGTGATCTTTTTCCAGATCCAGCTCTATGCCAGTTTACTGCTGCAGCTTTTCTTCTTCGTCGCCAATGTCTACGGCTGGTATGCCTGGAGTCGCCAGACGGCCGATAAGCAGGCGGTACTGAAAATTCGCTGGTTGCCGCTACCCAAAGCGTTAACCTGGGGCGCGGTGTGTGTAATTGCTATCGGTCTTATGACGCTCTATATCGATCCGGTGTTTGCTTTCCTGACACGAACAGCCGTTGGCATAATGAACAGTCTGGGGCTGGCTGTTGTGATGCCGCAATTACAACCTGATGCTTTCCCGTTCTGGGACGCTTGCATGATGGTACTGTCGATTGTCGCGATGATCCTGATGACACGGAAATATGTGGAGAACTGGCTGCTGTGGGTCATTATCGATGTAATTAGCGTGATGATCTTTGCCCGTCAGGGGTTTACGCCATGGCGCTTGAGTATGTCATTTTGACCTTGATTGCATTAAACGGGTCGCGCCTGTGGATCAAGAGTGCGCAAGAGCATGGCTCGCACGCACTCTCGCATTAATGATGGTGGGCGTGTTCGCCGTGATGATGTGCGTGATGCCCGGCAGTTGACTCGCTGCCGAGGCACAGTTCGCACTCTTGGCCTGCGCAGGGTTGATACTCCATCTGCACCGTTGCGTGTGCAATTTTATAGTGCTGATGCAAATAGCGGTGAATGCGCTGCAGCAGAGCATCATGATCGTAAGGCGGGATCACCTGCACATGCAGTGTCAGGACCGGTTTCTCTCCTACCTGCCACAGATGAACGTGATGAACATTGCGCACTTCAGCAATATTCAGGGTCAGATCGCGCGACAGTTTATTCACATCCACTGTTCGTGGTGACCCCTCCAGCAATTCATGCAGACTTTCGCGCAGCAGTGCCCAGGCGCTGCGCAATACCAGCAATGACACCAGCAGTGATAAAATGGGATCGATGGGCATCCAGCCGGTAAACATGATAATCAGTGCCGCGATAATGGCCCCAATGGAACCGAGTAAATCTCCCATTACATGCAGTGCCGCCGCACGCACGTTAAGATTCTTCTCTTCGCTACCGTGATGCAGTAACCAGAATGACAAAAGATTGGCGAACAGTCCGGCAACCGCAATACCGAACATCAGTCCACCCGTGACCGGCTCAGGATGATAAAAACGACGCAGTGCCTCCCAGACGATCAACACGGTAATTACCAGCAAGGCTATCGCATTAACAAAGGCTGCCAGCGTGGTAAGGCGCAGCAGACCAAACGTATGACGTGCATTCGGTTTACGCTGAGAAAATTGTACAGCCAGTAGCGCCATCAGCAGGGCGGCAGCATCAGTCAGCATATGTCCGGCATCGGCCAGCAGTGCCAGCGAGCCTGAAATCCAGCCGCCAGTAACCTCAGCAAGCATAAAAACAGCCGTCACTGCGAAGGCTGCCGCAAGACGCTTGCGGTTGCTGTTTTGGCTATGAGAGTGCGTGTGTGCCATAAGAATCCAGTTTTTTCAGTAACCTGTTTGTTAATGATATCAGTAAATTCGACTCTTCAGAGACGTCCTGATGCTGTTTGGCCTTTTCTGCCAGCCGCTGGCTTAACGTTACGCCTTCGCTTAAACCGATTAATAACCAGCTGCCTTTCATCCGATGAGCCGATTCTGCCAGTTGCGACCAGTCAGCGACATCTCTTGCCGCAATGATTTGTGCAATATCGGTGGCTAAGGTGTCGTGCAGGGTACGGCTCAGGCGCGAAAGAAACGTCTGGTTTTGCTGTGCCAGTTGCCACAAATTAGCATCAAGCCCGGCCAGTGGATCATCGCGCAACCTGCGTAACAGTCCGGCGATATCCGGCAATTGTACCGGCTTAATGAGTACGCATTCGTTACTTTCTAATGCCACTGTCAAAAGCTGCGCATCGGCGGAGCAGAGCACGCGCAGGGACGGGTGTCCGCGCTGGCGATCGCGTCGCCGTAGCAGGCGCAGCAGTTGCATACCATTGGGGCGCGGCATCATCTGATCGATAAACAACAGATCATAAGGTTGCTGCGCATCAGCCAACAGCAGCGCGCGCCCTTGTTCAAAACACTCTGCCTGAATAGCAAAGCGAGCCAGCTGCTGCTGCATTACCAGCAAATTGGCCGGGTGATCGTCAATAACCGCCACGCGCAGATGAGGGTATTGCGGTAAAGCATCGTCAGGGTTTAATTCCGGCGCGTCACATAATATCAACGGCAGCGTAACCGTCACCTCTGTGCCTGAACCGGGCTGGGAAACAACGGCAATTTCGCCCCCATACGCAGCACAATTTCACGGCAGATAAACAGTCCCAGGCCGCTTCCCTGTACTGAAACCGATTTGCCAGATGGGGCCTGATACCAGGGATCGAATAACTTCTGTTGCTCCTCCAGAGGAATACCGCTGCCGCTGTCGCGTACCGTAACAATCAGCCTGTTATTTACTGCCAGCGTCAGACAAATCTCACCTTTCGGCGTGAATTTCAGCGCATTGGTGATCAAATTATTGATGACCTGCTGCAGGCGATCGGCATCAATTAAAATCGCGTCTGGCAGAGGGGTTAAGGCTTCGAATCGTAAGGCCGGGCCATCCTGACGCATCAGCGGATGATAAAAATGCTGCAGCTGCGCCAGCCACTGCGACAACGCTAAGGGGCGCGGCGCCAGCGTAAAACTGTTGCTCTCAATACGTGCATGATCCTGCAAATCGTTCAGCAAGGTCATCAGTGACTGGGCGCTGCTGTGCAGCAATGTCAGGTTAGCGTTGGGATGCTGCTTTTTCTCCAACTCAAGCAGGCCGAGGATCGCCTGCATCGGCGTGCGCAATTCATGACTGACAGTGGCTAAAAACTGGCTTTTCATTGCATTGGCAAGTTCGGCCTGTTCCCGCTGCTGGCGCTCGCGTCGCTGCTGCCAGTAACGGCGCGCCAGTAAAAGCAGCAGAATGGCAAATGCCGCACCGGCACTGATAAGCACCACTTTCGGCAAGGATCGCATCGCCATAACGCTGCCGGGCTGCGGCGGCATCGACCAACTGTCACGCATCTGGCTTTGCGTATCGGCGGGAATTTGCTGTAAGGCACGATCGAGCAAGGCGCGTAAAACTGTTTCATCTGGCGTTACGCCTAACGCAACTGGCCAGGCAATATCACTGGCGGCAAAGGCAAGATGAATCTGGCTGTTATCACGGCTGGCGATGCGCCAGCGCGCTGACAAAACATTATCAACCAGCGCATCGATTTGACCGTTATTCAGCGCATCATACAGGCTGCCGCGATCGGCAAATGCCTGCGGCTGCAGATCGGCAGGCAATAACTTCATGGCTAAATCATCCTGCAACACGCCCACACGCTTACCACTGAGATCGCTCCAGTGAGCGAAGGCGGCGTTACGGGTAGCGTAAATGCCCCACAGCGCACGCCAGACCGGCAGGCTGGTGCTCTGCATCGCTTCACCATTCAACGGCAGCATCAGTTGTAACATGACCTGGTGCTGCGCCATCATCGCAGCAGCCTGCTGCGGATTACTGACCCAGCGCGGCGCAAAGCGCAGTCCAGTGCTTTGCGCGACTGCCTTAAGCAGGTCGATACCGTAACCGCGTGGCGTGCCGCTGCTGTCACGATAACTCCACGGATAGTTATCGCGTTCGGCAGCGTAGTAAATCACCGGATGCGCCGCTATCCAGTCACGTTCAGACGCGCTAAGCATAAGCGTTTGCGTATCCTGATAGCGTGGCAGGGGGTACTCCAGCGATCCTGTAGCGTGCTCATTAACTCAGCAGGAAGCTGACGCAAACTTTGATTCAGCCAGCTCACCGTGGCCGGGTTGTAGGCAAAAGCGCGCAGGTTGAGCTGACCACTGTCTCTGTTTGAGGCGATTTGATAAATCTCGCCTTGCTGCAACTGGCTGAGTAAAAACCCGGCGCTGATTTCATCCGCCACGACATAATCGTTTTGCTGATTGAGCAGGGTGTAAAGTGCCTGCAAATCGCTACCGTAAGTCCGCCATTGATGGCGCTCAGCAAAGGCGTGTGGGAGCTGCGCCAGTGTTGACTGGCTGATTGCCAACTGTGCATTCTGACTGTTAAACATCACCGCACGCTGATTTTGCTGGTTCCGGTAAATACGCAGCGGGCTGCTAAACCAGTTATCACTGCTTAACATGCCAGAGGGCAGGGGCGGCGACAGCATCCCGAGCGCGAAATCGATCTGCTGCTGCTTAAGTGCCTGTAAAAGGTCCGCCTGGCTGGCGAACAGGCTGAGGCTGAACTGCGCACCGGTCAGCTGGCGCAGGGCCGCAAGATAGTCAGCATCAATGCCATAAAGATCGTTACCGACACGCATCGTCCAGGGCGCATTGTTATCTTCCAGCAGCCCGACGCGCAACATCTTGCCTTGCATCGCCTCTGCGCCTTTTACCGGCATCATCATCGGCAGGTTGATACTGTTCACCGGACGCAACGCTGCCTGGAGCAGCGGACAGAGAAATAAAACCATCAACACCCAATATTTCACTGTTGCGCCTTCCATAAGTCAGCCAGCTCAACCACGGAACGTGCCCCGGTTTTTTCCAGAATATTCTTTTTATGGGTACTGACCGTTTTATTACTGATGTGCAGGCGTTCGGCAATTTGCAAATTAGACAAGCCGCTGGCTAACAGGGCCAGAACCTGACGCTCTTTACGCTTTACGGGTAAGCGGGAGTTCCGGCGCATCGCCGATCGCCGGGAAAGCGGTTTGACCACCGAGGACAGCCAGGATAGCACTGAGTAACTGCTCCATGCGCTGACTCTTCACCACATAGCCTGCGGCTCCCAGCGCCCTGGCCTGACGGACATAATGTTGAGTCTGTTCGCCAGAGTAGATCAACACCGGACAGGTCGGTAAATGCACTTTGAGACGGCGCAAAATTTCCAGCCCATCGCCGTCCGGCAAACCCATGTCCAGCACAATAATATCGAGCGGCTGCTGTAAAAACGGGCGCGCGGCGTGTTCGCTGCTGGCCGAAAACAGCCGAAGAGGGACAGGAGAGTGAATGAGCGCAGCTTCCAGCGCCACTTCAACCAGTGGATGATCGTCAATCAGAAGCAATGAAGCCATGAAGAATTCCCTGTTATTTTACAGGTTCAGCATAGCGGAAGAAGAGAAGGGAAAAATAAAGGAGAGCTAAGCTCTCCTTATTAACATCAATAATTACTGCGAAGTACCGTCGGTTTTGGTATTGACGTCACCGCCACCCTCTTTGGTCTGAACTTTTTTATTGATGTTTGGGCATTTGCCATCTTTACATTGCGCATTCTGGTCAATTTCATCAGCGGACATATTGCTACTGCCGGTCGCTGACTGGTTGGTATTCATACCAGAATTGTTAATGTCTTTGTTATCAACATTATTCGGTGGCAGATTCTCTTTCGCGCCACCAGCTGCTGCGCCTGCGTCGGCAGCCTGATTCGCAGTACCATTGTTACCCTGAGCCGCCATTGCTGCGCCGCTACCCAAGGTCATCGCTGCCGTAAAAAGGATAATTGCAAACTTATTCATCATTATGCTCCCGTTAATTAATGACAGTTGCTGTCTCAAACCCGGTGTTGCAGTTTGGATAAACGTCTCCCGGGCGAAATATAATTCCGCCGTTTGGCTTATAAGCAAATATTAATTGTGCAAGCAGCCAGTTCCTCAGTGCTTACAAGTAAAAAGCTTAGTCGATGCGTTAATAAATGCAAATTTCACTCGCGCATTTTAACCAGAACGGGAATTTACACCCTGGCGCTTCGGGCTACATTGTTCAGGTTGCGCCCGGCGCACGCTGGGCCAGAAATAATATGGAATCAGTATGAATTACCAGAACGATGATTTACGCATCAGAGAGATCAAAGAGCTGTTACCTCCTGTTGCGCTGCTTGAGAAATTTCCGGCAAGTGATAAAGCGGCGCAAACGGTGTCAGAAGCGCGCCAGGCAATCCATCATATCCTGCAAGGCCGGGATGATCGCCTGCTGGTGGTGATTGGACCCTGCTCCATTCACGATACCGAAGCCGCAAAAGCCTATGCGTCACGCTTGTTAACGCTGCGTGAAGAGCTGAAAGGCGAGCTTGAAGTGGTCATGCGCGTCTATTTTGAAAAGCCGCGTACCACCGTGGGCTGGAAAGGGCTAATTAACGATCCTTACATGGATGGCAGCTTTCAGTTAAACGATGGCCTGCGTATGGCGCGTAAATTGTTGCTCGATATCAATGACAGCGGTTTACCGGCGGCGGGTGAGTTCCTGGATATGATCACGCCACAATATGTAGCCGATTTGATGAGCTGGGGCGCGATTGGTGCACGTACCACCGAGTCTCAGGTGCACCGCGAGCTGGCTTCAGGTTTATCCTGCCCGGTAGGGTTTAAAAACGGCACCGACGGCACCATCAAAGTCGCGATTGATGCAATCAACGCGGCGGGTTCACCGCACTGTTTCCTGTCGGTGACCAAATATGGCCATTCAGCGATTGTCGAAACCAGCGGCAACGCGGACTGTCATATCATTTTGCGTGGCGGTAAAGAGCCAAACTACAGTGCGCATCACGTTAGTGCCGTTAAAGCGGGCCTGGAAAAAGCCGGTTTACCGCAGCAGGTGATGATCGATTTTAGTCATGCTAACAGCAGCAAGCAGTATCAAAAGCAGATGCTGGTAGCAGATGATGTTTCGCAGCAGATTATCGCGGGCGAAAAGGGCATTATCGGCGTGATGATTGAAAGTCACTTAGTTGAAGGCAATCAAAGCCTGGAGAGCGGCGAGCCGCTGGTCTATGGCAAAAGCGTCACTGACGCCTGCATCGGCTGGGACGATACCGACAAAGTCCTGCGTCAGTTGGCAGCAGCGGTAAAACAGCGTCGCGGCTGATTATCGCACTTGCATAAAAAAGGCCAGACTTACGTCTGGCCTTTTGCGTTTCAGCGCAGGCTTACTTCGCTTTGCCCTGGTTTGCCACGGCCGCCGCTTTTGCAGCGATTTCGTCGGCATCACCCAGATAGTAACGCTTCAGCGGTTTGAAGTTTTCGTCAAACTCATACACCAACGGCACACCGGTTGGGATATTAAGTTCCAGAATCTCTTCTTCGCTCATATTATCGAGATATTTTACCAGCGCACGCAGTGAGTTACCGTGTGCCGCCACGATCACTTTCTCACCGCTTTTGATGCGCGGCAGAATGCTTTCATTCCAGTAAGGGATCACGCGGTCAATGGTCAGCGCCAGGCTTTCGGTGGTTGGCAGCTGTTCAGCGGTCAGAGATGCGTAACGCGGATCGTGTCCCGGGAAACGCTCGTCGCTGCGATCCAGTTCCGGCGGAGTTACCGCGAAGCCGCGACGCCACTGTTTAACCTGCTCGTCGCCATATTTGTCGGCGGTTTCCGCTTTGTTCAGACCCTGCAGCGCGCCGTAGTGACGCTCGTTCAGACGCCATGATTTTTCAACCGGCAGCCAGGCCTGATCCAGCTCATCAAGAACGTTCCACAGGGTGTGAATGGCGCGTTTCAGCACAGAGGTGTAAGCAAAATCAAAGACGAAACCTTCTTTCTTCAGCAGTTGACCGGCTGCTTTGGCTTCGGTGCGACCTTTGTCAGAAAGGTCTACGTCGTACCATCCGGTAAAGCGGTTTTCGTTGTTCCACTGGCTTTCGCCGTGTCGCACCAGAACCAGCTTAGTTACGGCCATAGCTTAACTCCTTAATACTTAATGTTTCTGTGATAATGGAAACCTGCTGCTGCCAGCACAATGAGCGGCGCCGGACTGCGTACTGATTGCGCCATACCATATCGGAAAACAGCGCCCCGCGTAAGCCTGTCTGTTACGCACTGCGCGTTTTTCGTCCGGCGGCTCAGTGCGGCGTGAAGCGATAGCGCGTCACAGACTCATAACATTCCCCTGGCTGTAGCCAGCAATCGGCTTGCGGCCACTCAGGATGATTAGGCGAGTCAGGTAAAAACTCACTCTCCAGTGCAATGCCCTGGAAAGCAGTATAGCTTTCCTGCTCGCGGGCGCGCGTGCCCTCAAGATAGTTGCCGCTGTAAAACTGCAACGCGGGTGCTGAGGTCGTCACGCTGAGTTGCAGCTTACCATCCGCTGACCACAACTCTGCGGCAGGCTGATTTGCGTCACCGGCGCTCTCCAGCAGAAACGCATGGTCATAACCTTTCACCGCCTGCTGATCCTCGTCGGCGAGAAAATCCTGAGCGACGGTTTTCGGCTGGCGAAAATCGAAGCTGGTTCCTGCCACCGCTTTTAATGGCGCATTCGGAATGCCTGCGCTGTCAACTGGCAGGTAACGATGGGCGTGCAGTTGTAAGCGATGCTGACGCGCGTCGCCATGATGCGCATCAAGATTAAAGTAAGCGTGATTGGTCAGATTAACCGGACAGGCCCGATCGCAGCGCGCTTCGTAATGAATCGACAGGCTGTTGTCATCATCAAGCCGGAAGCGCACATTCGCAACTAAGTTACCCGGAAAGCCCTGGTCGCCATCGGGCGAATCGATACGGTAATGCACTTCGCTTTCAGACTGGCTGACGATCTGCCAGCGCCGCTTATCAAAACCTTCCGGGCCGCCATGTAGCTGATGCTCGCCCTGATTAGCCGCCAGTTGCAGCGGCAGTGCAGACAATCTGGCATGAGCGATGCGGTTAGCGTAACGGCCCACAGTCGCGCCCAGATAAGCCTCCTGATGCAGATAATCAGAGGGCGTAGCGCAGCCGAGCAGTGCTTCACGCACGCTGCCGTCCTGCATAGGCACGCGAGCCGAAAGCCAGGTCGCGCCCCAGTCCATAAAGGTCGCAATCATGCCATTGGCGTTACGCAGCACAGTAATGCGCCACGGCTGACCGTCTGGCGCATGAGAATTTATATCTGGCATTGACCGGCTCCTTCTGACGCTTTGCAAACGTAAAAGGTCTCTTTTATGCCGGTTTTGGCTTCATACTGTGCGGCAACGGCTGCTCTGACCTGATCAACCTGATCAAGCGGCATTAATGCCACGACGCAACCGCCAAAACCGCCGCCAGTCATGCGTACACCGCCACGCTCGCCAATTTCAGCTTTAACAATTTCAACCAGGGTATCGATCGGCGGGACGGTAATTTCAAAATCATCGCGCATGGACGCGTGCGATTCTGCCATCAGCTCACCCATGCGTTTAAGATCGCCCCGGCTCAACGCTTCAGCGGCTTCCAGGGTGCGGGCGTTTTCAGTCAGTACATGACGCACACGTTTGGCAACCTCGGGATCAAGCCGGGATTCAGCGGCCTGAAAATCTGCCAGCCCGACATCGCGTAATGCCTGCTTTTCAAAGAAGCGCGCACCGGTTTCACACTGCTGTCGGCGCGTGTTGTATTCGCTCCCGACCAGGCTACGGCGGAAGTTAGAGTTGATAATCACCACCGCAACATCGTCTGGCAGGGAAACCGGCCGCGTGCTGAGCGTGCGACAGTCAAGCAGCATGGCGTGATCTTTCTGACCCAGCGCGGAAATAAGCTGATCCATGATGCCGCAGTTACAGCCCACAAACTGGTTTTCCGCTTCCTGTCCGTTCACCGCAATGGCTGCGCCATCCAGCGGCAGGGCATAGAGCTGCTGCAACACGGTACCAACGGCCACTTCCAGCGAGGCTGAAGAGCTTAAACCCGCGCCCTGCGGCACGTTGCCGCTGATCACCATATCAACGCCGCCAAAGTCGGCATGGCGTTTTTGCAGGTGCTTTACCACGCCGCGTACATAGTTTGCCCACATTGGCTCCTGAACGCTGACAATCGGTTCATCCAGAGAGAAGCTGTCCTGGGCATTATCATAATCAACGGCAATGACCCGTACCTGGCGATCGTCCCGCTTCGCACAGGCGATAACGGTTTGATAATCAATGGCGCAGGGCAGAACAAAGCCGTCATTGTAATCGGTGTGTTCACCGATCAAATTTACCCGACCTGGCGCCTGGATGATGTGTGTCGGCGCGTAGCCGAACAGATCGGAGAACACCTGTTGCGTGGTGGTTTTTAAATTCATTGTTGTGCCTCGCGGAAGTGAACATCGCTAACAGAACGCAACCGTTCTGCTGCCTGTTCTGCGGTAAGATCGCGTTGGGTTTCGGCCAGCATTTCATACCCGACCATAAATTTACGCACCGTTGCTGAACGCAGCAGCGGTGGATAGAAGTGCGCATGCAATTGCCAGTGATCGTTCGCTTCATTGTTGAAGGGCGCGCCATGCCAGCCCATTGAATAGGGGAAAGAGCACTGAAACAGGTTGTCGTAACGGCTGGTGAGCTGCTTCAGGGCAAGCGCCAGATCGCTACGCTGCGCCTCATCAAGATCGGTCAGGCGTTTGATGTGCGCTTTTGGCAGTAACAAGGTTTCGAAGGGCCAGGCGGCCCACCACGGCACCACGGCCAGCCAGTGTTCGGTTTCGACCACGGTGCGGCTGCCATCGTTTAGCTCGCGGGCGGCGTAATCAACCAGCATGGGTGAGCCATGTCTGGCGAAATAGTCACGCTGATGATCGTCTTCACGCTGGGCTTCATTAGGCAGAAAACTGTTGGCCCATATCTGGCCATGCGGATGTGGGTTGGAACAACCCATTGCTGCGCCTTTGTTTTCAAATACCTGCACCCACGGATAGTGTTGTCCGAGGTCGGCAGTCTGCTCCTGCCAGGTACGCACGACTTCTTCGAGCGCGTTGAGTGACATTTCCGGCAAGGTTTTGCTGTGATCGGGTGAGAAGCAGATGACACGGCTGGTACCCCGGGCGCTTTCACAGCGCATCAGCACATCGTCGCTGGCGGGGGCATCTGGCGTATCGGTCATCAAGGCGGCAAAGTCATTAGTGAAAACGTAAGTGCCGCTGTAGTCCGGGTTTTTATCGCCGGTAATGCGGGTATTGCCGGCACACAAAAAACAGTCGGGATCGTGCGCGGGCAAAGTATGGGTAGCAGGAGTTTCCTGAGCACCTTGCCACGGACGTTTGGCACGATGCGGGGAAACTAAAATCCACTGATCGATCAGTGGATTGTAACGGCGATGCGGATGATCGACCGGGTTAAATTTTTCCATGTTTCATCCTGGTAAGCGTCAAAAGCCGGTTAGGCATCGTTAAAAAATAGCACATCAGCCGACATGAAAGCGTGATCGAGTCTGGATAAATGGTATCGTTTACACAAGCTGAATAATCTCATTTTATAGCGTTCAGTGCAGCAGAGAGGCGATTATTGTGCAAGTTAATGGTAACGCTTA
Organism: Candidatus Pantoea haifensis; assembly: GCA_018842655.1. Classification (GTDB taxonomy): domain Bacteria; phylum Pseudomonadota; class Gammaproteobacteria; order Enterobacterales; family Enterobacteriaceae; genus Pantoea; species Pantoea haifensis. Next base: position 366,196 of record JAGTWN010000004.1, read on the forward strand.
CATTGCGGAGGGAATAAACGCCGACAGGGCGGCGTTTAGAGAAATTAGCCTAACGTTTCTTGCAGATAATCGTAACCCTCTGCGCGTGCGACAAAGCTAAGGCGGTGAGTAATGCACTGCGGCGCATCTTCTGCATGGTGTGAAACAAACAGCAGTTGCGTGCGGCCTTCACCAATCAGCACGTCGACAAAGCGACGAACCAGTTGACGGTTAATCGGATCGAGTCCCTGCAATGGTTCATCGAGAATCAGCAGGGTAGGATGCTTAACCAGCGCGCGCGCAATCAGCACCAGCCGCTGTTGTCCCCATGACAGACTGTGGAACGGCGCATCGCTTAACGCATTATCCATGCCCAGCAGCGCCAGCCACTGGCGCGCCAGCGCCTTCTGGCGCTCGGAGACGGCCTGATACAGGCCTATCGAATCAAAAAAGCCGGAGAGGATCACGGTACGCACATTTACGCTGACGCGGTAATCAAGATGCAGGCTACTGCTGACATAACCAATATGCTGCTTGATATCCCAGATGGTTTCACCACTGCCGCGACGGCGACCAAACAGGGTTAAATCATTGCTGTAGCCTTGGGGATGATCGCCCGTGACCAGACTGAGTAGCGTCGATTTACCCGCGCCGTTAGGGCCAACAATCTGCCAGTGTTCACCGGCGTTAACCTGCCAGTTGAGACCCTTAATCACCGGTTGATCGTCATAAGAAACCACACCGTTGCGCAATATGACGCGGGGTGCATTATCAGCCAGTGTTGGCAGTTGATCGGGCGCATCGGCTTCGGGTAGCGCCATGCCCCTGAGCTGTTCACTGTGCGCCAGCTGCGCAACCAGGGCTTCGGCCAGAATCGCCTGACGCGCACCGACATGGGTAAGGGTACATTCGGCCAGCACGCCAACCTGCTGGATAAACGCCGGGATATCATCGAAGCGGTTTAATACCAGTACCAGGGTAAAGCCGGGCTGTTGCAGGTTTTGCAGCGTTTCGCTCAGGCCGGCGCGTGACGCCACATCCAGCCCGTCAAAAGGTTCATCAAGAATCAACAGATCCGGCTGCTTCATCAGTGCCTGACACAGCAGAGTCTTGCGCGTTTCGCCAGTGGAGAGATACTTGAAGCGGCGTGACAGCAACCCCGTTATGCCAAACTGCTCCGCCAGCTGTGCGCACCGCGCCGTATCTTTTACTTCATCCTGAATAATCTCTGACGCCGTGCGACCGGTATCATTTTCGCCTTCGCTCAGCAGATCGGTGTTATTGCGTAACCATTCATCAGACACCAGTTTTTGTAACTGCTCTAATGAAAGACGGGCTGGACGCTGAAAATTGCTGATTAGCCTGCCTTTTAACGGAGGAAGCTCACCCGACAGCGCCCGCGCCAGAGAGGATTTACCACTGCCGTTTGCGCCAACAAAAGCCCAGCTTTCACCGCTGTGAAGCTGAAGATCATTAAGGGTCAGTATTCGGGTGTCGCTAAGACGAAACGTGCCTTGCGAAATTTGCAATGAAGACATGATATATTCCATTTTATGCATCGTATCACTGAGTTGTAACCACTGCATGCCATGAAGTCAAATCACGACCTGTAAACTAAAGTAACGTCGCCACAATGGCGTGTTCAGCATTAAAGCTGGCGGTAACGGTGTCGCCCGCGTGCAGAATTTTTGCTGCACCTCGGTGTTGGGGAGGGTGGCGCACAGGGTTTCCCCGCTGGCTAAGGTCATCAACACTTCGCTTACCTGCTCGCCGGGTTCGATGGCACTGATCTGTGCCGTTAACTGATTATCTGCCTCGCCGGGATGGTGGTTTACCGTAATCCACGGCGCTTTAATTAATACCAGCACTTCTTTCCCGGCAGTGAGTTGCAAACGCTCGGCGCTGCGCTGCGTTAACGCTACCTTAAGCGCCGTTTTACCATCTGCCAGCAAAATAGTGAGATGCTGAACGACCTGCTGTGCATCGTTGGTGATAACCGTACCGAAAAGTTGATTACGCGCACTGGTTTGCAGCGAAAAGCGCGCAATGGCTGCCAGCAGGCTGTCGAGCGGTAGCGAATCCTGTTGCAGCGCATCAAAGGCTTTTTGCTGAATTTGCTCCATTAACTGGAACAGCTGGATTAATCGCTGACCGTAACGCGTCAGGCAAGCACCCCCGCCGCCTTTGCCACCGGTGGCGCGTTCAACCAGCGTTTCATCTGCCAGTTGATTCATTTCGTTAATCGCATCCCACGCGCTTTTATAGCTGATCCCCGCCAGCCTGGCACCCTGACTGATCGAGCCGGTATGCTGGACCTGCTTTAGCAGCTCAATGCGGCGCGGATCGGCAAAGAGTTTTTGCTGTAAACGAATATGAAGAGAGAGTTCGGCTTGCATGGCAGCTCCGGCAAAGGGTTGATTCACAACACGCTGGGATGATAGCGGCGTTTCGGCAGAAAAGTAAAAGCACGAAAAGGGCTGCGCAAATATTTCTTCAACCGTTACAATCTCTTTTTGTTCGCAGAGTGAGACTCTCCATGTTGGAATTGCTTAAAAGCCTCGCCGTGGCGGTAATTATGGTACCCGTTGTGATGGCGGTGATGTTGGGTCTGATTTATGGCCTGGGTGAAGTATTTAACGTCATCTCAAAATTTGGCCGTCGCGAAAACAGCCCCCGTTCACAAAATTGATTTCCTGAAACGCCCGCCATGTCAGCGGGCGTTATTATTTTTCCCGCCCTCAATCTTCTGCTTTTCCTGCCGATAATGTCATGACACTCCGGGAACTTACGTTATATTATCGCCTATACAACGAACCACTGGAGAACACCATGTCTGTATCATCGTACCGTTGGGGTATTGCCGCTGTGTTGAGTGTGTCGCTGGCCGGTCAGGCTGCTGCGGCTGAAAAAATTACTGTGTTTGCTGCTGCGTCGTTAACCAACGCCCTGCAGGAGATTAGTAGCCAGTATCAGCAGAAAAGTGGCGTAGAGGTCGTCTCCTCATTTGCCTCCTCTTCTACGCTGGCGCGTCAGATTGAGCAGGGCGCACCTGCCGATCTGTTCATCTCTGCCGATCAGCAGTGGATGGACGATGCGGTGGCTAAAAAGAGCATGATCGATAACACACGTTTTACCTTGCTGGGTAACGATTTGGTGTTGATCGCACCGCGTAGCAGCACCGTAAAAGCGGTTAATATCGACAACCACACCGACTGGAAAAGCCTGCTAAAAGGTGAACGTCTGGCGGTGGGCGATCCCGATCACGTGCCTGCCGGTATCTACGCTAAAGAGGCGTTACAGAAACTGGGCGCATGGGAAACGCTGTCTCCAGTTATGGCGCGGGCAAACAATGTACGTGCCGCACTGGCGCTGGTGGAGCGCAATGAAACGCCGTTTGGCATTGTGTATGGTTCAGATGCTGTTGCCAGCAATAAAGTACAGGTGGTTGGCACGTTCCCGGAATCGAGCCATAAAGCAGTCGAATATCCGATGGCGATAGTTAAGGATCACAACGGCTCAGCCGTTACTGCTTTTTATCAGTATTTAAAAGGGCCGGAAGCGGCAGCCGTGTTTAAACGTTACGGATTCACACCTAAGACATGATACTCAGCGATCTCGAATGGCAGGCGGTCATGCTTAGCCTGAAAGTGTCTGGCATTGCCGTGCTCTCCAGCCTGCCGTTTGGCATCCTGATTGCCTGGATTCTGGTACGTTGCCGCTTTCCAGGCAAAACCCTGCTCGACAGTTTGATTCATTTACCGCTGGTGTTGCCGCCCGTGGTGGTGGGCTATCTGTTATTAATTGGTCTGGGGCGACGTGGATTTATAGGTGAAAAGCTCTATGACTGGTTTGGCTTCAGCTTCGCCTTTAGCTGGCGTGGGGCCGCTTTAGCCTCTGCAGTGATCGCGTTTCCGCTCATGGTGCGTGCAATTCGTCTGGCATTAGAAGCGGTCGATACGCGACTGGAACAGGCAGCACGCACATTGGGCGCAGGCCGCTGGCGCGTATTCTTTACCATCACTTTACCGCTCACATTGCCCGGCATCATTGTTGGGACTGTGCTGGCCTTTGCACGCTCGCTCGGTGAATTTGGTGCAACGATTACCTTTGTATCCAATATCCCCGGCGAGACGCGTACCATTCCGCTGGCAATGTACACCCTGATTGAGACACCGGGCGCAGAAAGCGCCGCAGCCCGGCTCTGCGTCATCGCCATCGTTTTGGCGCTGGCATCGCTATTGATCTCTGAATGGCTGGCCCGCTGGGGTCGTAAGCGGATGGGGGCATAATCATGCTGTCACTCAATTTTTCCCAGCAGTTGGGCGATCATGTGCTTGAGGTCAATGCGCACATTCCGGCCAAAGGGATTACCGCCATATTTGGCGTATCCGGTGCCGGTAAAACCTCATTAATCAATGCCATCGGTGGTTTAACCCAGCCGCAGAGCGGCACGATCCAGCTTAACGACCGCATCCTGTTTGATGCGGATAAACAGATCATATTACCGCCTGAAAAACGCCGCATTGGCTATGTTTTTCAGGATGCGCGGCTGTTTCCCCACTATCGCGTGCGTGGAAACCTGCAATATGGCATGGCAGCCAAAATGAAAGGGCAGTTTGAGGCACTGGTGTCTCTGCTTGGGCTTGAAACCCTGCTAAATCGTTTTCCACTGTCGCTGTCAGGAGGCGAAAAGCAGCGGGTGGCGATTGGTCGCGCCTTGCTCACCGCCCCCGATATTTTGCTGATGGATGAACCTCTGGCTTCACTCGACCTGCCGCGCAAGCGTGAACTGATGCCTTATCTGCAAAAGCTGGCAAAGCAGGTTGAAATTCCGCTGCTGTATGTTTCACACAGCCTCGAAGAGATACTGCAATTAGCGGATAATGTGCTGGTGCTGGACAGCGGAAAAGTCAAGGCGTTTGGTTCGCTGGAGCGCGTCTGGGGCAGCAGTGCAATGCGGCCCTGGCTGCCACTCAACGAACTCACCAGCGTGCTGCGTGTGCAGGTGTTAGAGCAGCACCCCGATTACCCGATGACGGCACTGTCGCTGGGCGATCAGCATATCTGGGTCAGTCGGATAAATCAGCCCGCTAAAACGCCGCTGCGTATTCGTATCGCCTCAGCCGATGTCTCCCTGGCGCTGCAACCGCCACACAACACTTCTATCCGCAATATTTTACCGGCGCAGGTGGTGGAATTGATTGAGGTCGGGGATCAGATTGAAGTCAGGCTGCGCATCGGCATCAGCGAATTATGGGCGCGTATCTCGCCGTGGGCACGGGATGAACTGGGCATTCGGCCAGAACAGTGGCTCTATGCCCAGATTAAAAGCGTTTCAGTCACGGCCTGAACCGCGATCCGCTCAGGCAAGCAGTAGGTGATTAAGGGTGTCGGCAATACTGGGTTCGAGATTGGTGCCGATCACCTTTTTCGCCCGGATTCTGATCGCCTCGTCGGCGTTGCCCATTGCGACGCCCATGCCAACCGCTTCCAGCATGCTGAGGTCGTTATAGTTGTCACCAAAGGCGATAACGTCATTCATGCTCAACCCAAGCGATTCAACCCACTGCGCCAGCCGTTTCCCTTTGCTGTTGCCGCGCTGCGCGATATCAACCTGATCGTGCCATGACCATTCGCACGCCAGTCCTAATTCAGCTTCAACTTTTTCTGCGAACAGCTCCAGCTCAACGATGTTTTCGTGCGACAACGCAAATTTCCAGATCGATTCTGCGTCGTGTGCAGCCTGCGCCAGATCCGGCACCTGCTTAAACAGCGGACGCTGATGCGGCGGCAGCGATTCGGCCCATTTCATGGTGCGGATAACATGTCCGGTCGGCGTTTGATAGAGCATCGCATCGTCCACATACAGCAAGCCGTGAATCGGCTGCGCAGTCAGCATTTCAATCACGCGCAGCGCCTGCTGTTTATCCATCGGATCGGCAGCCAGCACCTTTTGGGCTTGGTAATCATACAAATAGGTGCCATTGCAGCAAATTGCTGGCGTATCCAGCTCTAATGCCTGATAAAAAGGATGAATAGCGCAGTGATGGCGGCCAGTCACAATGGCGACCTTAATACCCGCCTGACGTGCGCGTTGCAGGGTTTCAATGGACTGCGGCAGAATGGTTTTTGCTGGCGTTAACAGCGTGCCATCAAGGTCGAGGGCGATTACACGATAGCTCATTAATCCTTCCGTCTGTATGCGTTAGCGAAGGGCCAAGTCTACATTGACCGCGGCCCTGAGACAAAAAACAGGGCACAAATGATCTCAGCGCCGTCAAAGAAAACGCGCTAAAGTGACCCACTGAACATAGCGGCAGCATAAAAGGAGAATGCATGAAACAAGTTGTCTACACCGCCAGTCCCGAAAGTCAGCAAATTCATGTCTGGCAATTGAATGAAGATGGCGCACTCACTCTGCTTCAGGTGACGGATGTTGCCGGCCAGGTTCAGCCAATGGTGGTGAGTCCGAAAAAAGATTTCCTCTATGTTGGCGTACGCCCCAATTTTCGCGTCTTAGCTTTCCGCATTGCGGCGGATGGCACCTTGACTGAAGCGGGCCAGGCACCGTTGCCAGGCAGCCCAACGCACATTTCGACCGATCGCACAGGAAAATTCCTGTTTTGCGGTTCTTATAATGATGAGTGTGTCAGCGTCAGCCCGATCAACGCCGAGGGAATACCGCAAGCGCCAACGCAGGTGATTAACGGCCTTGCCGGTTGTCATTCCGCCAATATCGATAACGCTAATCAAACGCTGTTCGTGCCCGCGTTAAAGCAGGATCGCATCTGCCTGTTTGAACTGGGTGCTGAAGGCCAGCTAACGCCACGTCAGCAGGCACAGGTTACCACTGTAGAGGGTGCCGGCCCGCGCCATATGGTATTTCATCCCAACGGCAATTACGCCTACTGCGTCAACGAACTGGACAGCACCGTGGATGTCTGGGCGCTAAACCATGCACAGGGTGAGGTTGCGCGCGTGCAGACGCTGGATTTGCTGCCGCCGGGCTTTGAGGGTACACGCTGGGCAGCAGATATCCATCTGACGCCGAATGGCCGCTTTCTTTACGCCTGCGATCGTACCAGCAGCACGCTGGCAATCTTTAGCGTCAGTGAAGAGGGTGGATTATTAACGGTAGAAGGATTCCAGCCGACCGAAACGCAGCCGCGCGGTTTCAACATTGATAACAGCGGTCAGTATCTGGTGGCGGCAGGACAGAAATCACATCATATTGAGGTTTATCGTATTACCGGGCCGCAGGGACTGTTACAGCCTGTTGGCCGTTATGCGGTGGGCCAGGGACCAATGTGGGTGGTGATTCATCAGCTTTAACCCCATCGCCCTCTCCTGTGGGAGAGGGCATCAGGCTGGGGATGATCAGGAATACATTACCGTAACCGAAGCACTGGCCAGCACGTGAAAATGCACGTTAAAGCCCACCATTGCACCACTTGCACCTTCATCAACCTCACTCTTATCCACATCCAGTGCATGCACGCTGAAGATATAGCGATGGCTTTCGCCCTGCGGCGGTGCGGCACCACCGTAACCGGCTTTACCGAAATCTGTCCGCGTCTGTACCGCGCCAGCAGGCAATGATGCCGCGCCCGAACCGGCACCTTGCGGCAGAGAAGCGGTGCTGGCAGGAAGATTGGCAACGACCCAGTGCCACCAGCCGGAACCGGTAGGCGCATCCGGATCGTAGCAGGTCACGACAAAGCTTTTCGTCCCTTCCGGCGCATCTTCCCACGCCAGATGCGGGGAGAGATTTTCGCCCTGATAACCCATGCCATTAAAAACGTGCTTCTCCGGCATTTTGTCGCCGTCGTTAAAATCCTGGCTATAAACTCGCATCACATCTCCTTCAGTGGTTGAGGAATCACACCTCATATTAACGAAAAAGTGTGTTACTTCCAGTTGTTAGCCCAACTCAGGAGACAAAATGGGAAGGATGCTCAAGTGCCGCGCCAATCGTCCGGGTGAGTTTCGTCAACGCCTCCGGCTCGATAATGTAAGGCGGCATCAGGTAAATCAGACGACCAAATGGGCGGATCCACACGCCGTGTGCAACAAAAAATTGCTGTAACGCGGCCATATTAACCGGCTTGTGCGTCTCAACCACGCCGATAGCACCCAATACACGTATATCAGCCACCTGCGGTGACGCCTGCAGAGGTAAAAGTTCATCACGCAGTTGCCGTTCAATCGCCGCGACCTGAGTCTTCCAGTGCCCTTCCTCTAACAGCGTTAAGCTTTCAACTGCGACGGCGCAGGCGAGCGGGTTGCCCATAAACGTCGGGCCATGCATAAAACACCCTGCCGGGCTGCGGCTGATGGTTTCTGCCACTTCGCGTGTGGTCAGCGTTGCCGCCAGCGTCAGGGTGCCGCCAGTTAACGCTTTGCCCACGCATAAAATATCTGGCTCAATTGCCGCATGTTCGCAGGCGAACAGCTTGCCGGTGCGACCAAAGCCCGTGGCAATTTCATCTGCAATCAGCAGCACGCCGTAGCGATCGCACAAGTCACGCACCTGCTGCAAATAGCGTGGATGATAGAAACGCATGCCGCCCGCGCCTTGCACAATCGGCTCAAGGATCACTGCCGCGAGCTGATGATGACGCTGTTCCATGTGTCGGGCAAAATCGTCGATGTCGCGTTCGTTCCACTCATCATCAAACGCACATTGCGGCGCGGCAGCAAAATGATGCTCAGGCAGATAGCCACGCCATAAGCTGTGCATGGAATTATCAGGATCGCAAACCGACATGGCGGCAAACGTATCGCCATGATAGCCACGCTTGAGCGTCAAAAATTGCTGACGCACTTCACCCCGGCCCAGCCAGTATTGCAGCGCCATCTTCATCGCAACTTCAACCGATACCGAACCGGAATCAGCCAGAAACACGCACTCCAGCGATGCAGGCGTCAGCGCCACCAGCTTGCGACACAAGGCCACCGCTGCCGGATGAGTGATGCCGCCAAACATCACGTGCGCCATCTGCGTCATCTGCTGCTGCATCGCCTGATTCAGTCGGGGATGGTTATAGCCATGAATCGCTGCCCACCATGATGACATACCGTCTACTAATTCACCGCCATCAGCCAGTTGCAAATGGACGCCCTGTGCGGCCACCACCGGATAACAGGGCAGGGGATCGGTCATTGAGGTATAGGGATGCCAGATATGCTGGCGGTCAAATTCGCTGTCGCTCTGACTGAACATGGGTATTGTAAACCAAAAATAAAAAATATAGTTTACAAGTATAACCACGTTAATCGTCGGGATGACACCCTTTTTTGGAGCAAGCAATGGCACAACGTTGGACTCTGGCGCAGGCACAGGCGCTGTTTGATAAACCTTTTCTCGAACTGATGTTTGAAGCGCAGCAGGTGCACCGTCAGCATTTTGACCCGCGCCAGGTGCAGGTCAGTACCCTGTTATCAATCAAAACCGGCGCCTGCCCGGAAGACTGCAAATATTGCCCGCAGAGCGCACGCTATAAAACCGGTCTTGAATCTGAACGTCTGATGGAAGTCGAAGAAGTGCTGATCTCCGCGCGTAAAGCGAAAGCGGCGGGTTCCAGCCGTTTCTGCATGGGCGCAGCGTGGAAAAACCCGAACGATCGCGACATGCCTTACCTTGAAAAAATGGTTGAGGGCGTCAAGGCGATGGGCATGGAAACCTGCATGACGCTCGGCACACTCAGTGACACACAGGCACAGCGACTGGCTGGCGCCGGGCTCGATTTCTACAACCACAATCTTGATACCTCACCAGAATTTTACGGCAGTATTATCACCACGCGCAGCTATCAGGAGCGTCTGGACACGCTGGGCAAAGTGCGTGATGCCGGGATCAAGGTCTGTTCAGGCGGCATTGTTGGGCTGGGTGAAACCGTTAACGATCGCGCCGGTTTGCTGGTGCAGTTAGCTAACCTGCCGACGCCGCCAGAAAGCGTGCCAATCAACATGCTGGTGAAAGTGAAAGGCACACCGCTGGCCGATAACGATGATGTAGAGCCATTCGATTTTATTCGTACCATTGCCGTGGCGCGTATCATGATGCCTGCCTCCCATGTACGCCTTTCTGCCGGACGTGAGCAGATGAGCGAACAGACGCAGGCGATGTGCTTCATGGCGGGTGCCAACTCTATTTTCTATGGCTGCAAGCTGCTCACCACACCAAACCCGGAAGAGGACAAAGATTTAATCCTGTTCCGCAAGCTGGGACTGAATCCGGAACACACTCACACGCAAAGCGGTGATAACGAACAGCAGCAGCATCTGAGCGAGCAGTTATTCAACGCGGATACCGACCAGTTTTATAACGCGGCGGTGTAATGAGCTGGCAGCAACGTATTACCACGGCGCTGGAGCAGCGGCACGCAGCCGATGGCTGGCGTCAGCGCCACGTGACTGATGAAAACCACACGCGTTTACTGACGGTGGAGGGGAAACGCTATCGCCACTTTTCCAGCAATGATTATCTGGGGCTGAGCCAGCATCCGGCGGTCATCGCTGGCTGGCAGCGCGGTGCACAACAGGCCGGCGCAGGTGCAGGCGCGTCCGGGCATGTCACGGGTTTTAACCGCTTACATGCCGATTTAGAGGCGCAGCTTGCAGACTGGCTCGGTTACCGGCGTGCGCTGCTGTTTATTTCCGGCTTCGCCGCTAATCAGGCGGTTATTCATCTTCTGGCGGAAAAAACGGATCGCATTCTGGCTGATAAGCTGGCCCATGCGTCGCTGCTGGATGCTGCCAGCCACAGTCCGGCGCAGTTGCGCCGTTTTAGCCATAACGCAGCAGAGAGTCTCGCCGCGCGCCTGGCCATTCCCTGTGAAGGGGAGACGCTGGTGGTGACGGAAGGCATCTTTAGCATGGATGGTGACAGCGCACCGTTGCAGGCGATCGCTGAGCAGACACGTCGCGCACAGGGCTGGCTGCTGGTGGATGATGCGCACGGTATTGGGGTGGTTGGCGAGCAAGGGCGCGGCAGTTGCTGGCAGCAGGGCGTTAAGCCGGAATTGCTGATAGTCACCTTTGGAAAAGGATTTGGCGTGAGCGGCGCGGCATTGCTGTGTGATGAGGCGACCGCCGACTATTTTTTGCAGTTTTCACGTCATCTGATTTATTCAACGGCGATGCCGCCAGCGCAGGCTTGTGCGCTACAGGCGGCGCTTGCACAGGTGCAGCAAGGTGACGCGCTGAGACAGCGACTTAGTGCCAACATACAAAGATTCAGAGCCGGTGCTGCTTCACTGCCGTGGCAATTAATGGGCTCTGAAAGCGCCATTCAGCCGCTCATTGTTGGTGAAAATGCGCAGGCGATGGCGTTATCCCGCAGGCTGGCAGAAGCGGGTTGCTGGGTCAGTGCGATTCGACCGCCAACCGTGCCGCCGGGCACGGCACGCTTACGTATTACGCTAACGGCGGCACATCAGCCGGAAGATATCGATGTTTTGCTGGAGGCGCTGCATGACGCTGCAGGTCAATAAACGTGCCGTCGCACGCGCCTTCGGTCGTGCTGCTGCTCACTACGACAGCCACGCTGAACTGCAACGCCTCAGCGGTGATGCGCTACTGGCGCTGGCGCCTTCGCAGAGCGGCAATGCTGTATTAGACGCTGGCTGCGGCACTGGCTGGTACAGTCGCGTCTGGCAGCAACGCGGCAAGCAGGTCACTGCACTGGATCTCTCGCCGCAAATGCTGCAACAGGCCCGACAGAATAAGGCGGCCCATCACTATCTGGCGGGCGATATTGATGCTTTGCCGCTGTCAGATGCCTGTGTGGATGTGGTGTGGAGCAATCTGGTGGTGCAGTGGAGTGACAATTTGCGTGCAGCATTGCACCAGTTTACGCGCGTTCTGCGTCCTCAAGGCTGCCTGCTGTTCTCCACTTTAAGCGCCGACTCACTGCATGAAGTGCACCAGGCCTGGTCTGCACTGGATAACCATTCACATGCGAACCGCTTTCTCCCCGAAGAGGAGATCGCGACGGCCTGCGCTGCATATCATCTGCAATGTCATTCACAGGTCATTACCCTGCATTTCCCCGACGCCATAAGCGCGATGCGCTCTCTGAAAGGCATTGGCGCAACCCATTTACACAGCGGGCGTGAGAGCCGTTTGTTAACGCGTCAGCGTCTGGCGCAGCTGGAAAGATGCTGGCCACGCGACGCGCAGGGATTTCGCCTCAGTTACCATTTGATGTATGGAGTGACTCAATTATGAAACGCTGGTTTATCACTGGCACCGACACCGAAGTGGGTAAAACTGTTGCCAGCAGCGCACTGTTGCAGGCGGCCAGTGCAGCGGGCTATCGCTGTGCAGGCTACAAACCTGTCGCTTCTGGCTGTGATGTTACGCCTGACGGCATTCGCAACAGTGATGCCCTGGCGCTACAGCGTTACAGCAGCGTGGCGCTGGAGTACGCGCAGGTCAATCCCATGGCATTTATCGAGCCGACTTCGCCGCATATTATCAGCGCAGAAGAGAAGAGACCGATCGATTTCACGACGCTGTCGGCAGGCTTGCGAACTCTTGAATCGCGCGCAGACTGGGTACTGGTCGAAGGTGCAGGCGGATGGTATACGCCGCTTTCAGAAACGGAAACCTATGCCGACTGGGTAGAGCGCGAACAGTTGCCCGTTATTTTAGTGGTGGGAGTAAAGCTGGGCTGTATTAATCACGCTATGCTCACCGCAGAGGCGATAAAAGCGCGCGGTTTACGTCTGGCTGGCTGGATTGCTAATGATGTTTTGCCACCCGGCAAACGTCATCAGGAATATCTCGCTACGCTAAATCAACGCTTACCGGCTCCCTGCCTTGGTGAAATTCCCTGGCTAACCGAAGCCAGCCAGTATGCAGACTGTGGGCGTTATCTGATCCTGCCCGAATAAGTCGCCTTTATACCACCGTCAGCCATTTGTTGACGGTGAAATCATCGAGCTGAGCTACTTTTCCCTGCGCCACGTTGCGGCCACGGTGCAGCAGCAGGAAATAGTCGGCTACGCGGCGGATCAGCGAGACGCGCTGCTCTAACAGCAAAATTGTCATGCCGTAATCCAGATTCAGACGACGAATCAAATTCCCCATCTCCTCTTCCAGCCACGGCGACATGCCATCGGTGGGCTCATCAAGGATCAGCAGCTTCGGCTGCAACACTAACGCACGCGCTAACGCCAGTTGCTGCTGCTGATCGATCGGCAGATTGCCGCTGCGCTGCTGGCGTAATGAGTAGAGTGCCGGGAAAAGATCAAAAACCATTTCAGGGATCGTGCGATGACGATCGGCCTGATCCGCGCCTGCCAGCAGTGCGATCAATAAATTATCTTCAACGCTCATTTGGGTGAAGATATGACGGCCCTGCGGCACATAGCCAATACCCCGGCGTGCACGCTGCTCAGCCGGTTGCAGCAGCAGATTTTCAGGCGGCGAGCCATCTTCATGCCAGAATATCGAGCCGCTGTTTATCGGCAGTCTTCCCATAATACAGTTCACCAGTGTGGTTTTACCCATACCAGAGCGACCCAGAACCCCGGTGCAGGTACCGGGCGGCAGATCGAGATCCACATCCCACAGAATATGGTTTTGACCGTAAAACTGATTCACCGAACGTAAACTCAGCATCTGACACACTCCTTCCAGATAATTAGCCTGAATGCTTCCGCTCTTTGTCGTCTGGCAAACAAGTCATCAACGATGGCGCTAACGCCATTGCCGCACAGTGCGCCGGAGCGCGTTGTTACTTACTGGAACTAAGCTTGCAATTCCCAGGCCAGATTATCATTGGCGTCAGATTTAGCCTTAAGCCCTGAAAAAATTGCAATAAAAGATGAGTAATGCTTAATAATTTCGCAAAGTTATAAAACATTTGCACTTTGACAGTGCTCATTGCTTAACGTTTCTGGTGCATTTGATCGGTCATAATGCAAAAAGTCTGAACAGGCGTGTGCGTTAACCTGCTCATCCGGCGCATTAATTTCGCGGGCGGGCACCAAAAGGATAGCTAAAGCGCAACAGAAAGAGGTGAAATTAGCCGAAAAAAATATTTTTAACCGGAACTGCAGTGGGGAAAAATTATACACAGCCGATGGCGGTTGGCTTCACTTTAGTTATCCACTATTCCTGTGGATAACCTTGTGCATTAGGTAATGAAAACAGCTTTGAAGCGAGGAAATACGCGGCCTGGTAACATAATGCTGAGAAACTGGGCTTTTTGCGTTAATCAAATAATATCAATAGCTTAATAAAAAACAAGTCTGAGGATTATCTGTCAGTTCATCGAACTGCAATTTTATGACGCTCTATTGACAAATGTTAAAATCACGCTCTGCCTGGGGATAACCTTGCGCAACAAAATAATCTGCAAGTGGACCGCCATGCGATGATAAGGGCAAGCCGCGTTCACCTGTTACTCTGCATCACAACTGTAATTATATCCAGTATTTTTTTCTGGCAAAATCACCATAGCAGAGTAAAATGATTGCCTGCCCGCCGACTTCTTCAGCAGGAACCGCATTCATGAGTAAAGTCTTTAAATTAAACTCCGCTTTTAAGCCTTCTGGCGATCAGCCTGAAGCCATTCGCCGTCTTGAAGAGGGGCTTGAAGATGGGTTGGCTCACCAGACGTTATTAGGCGTAACCGGTTCGGGAAAACCTTTACCGTTGCCAATGTCATTGCCGATCTTAATCGTCCCACCATGGTGCTGGCTCCGAACAAAACGCTGGCGGCGCAGCTGTACGGTGAATTCAAAGAGTTCTTTCCCGAAAACGCGGTAGAATTTTTTGTCTCTTATTACGACTATTATCAGCCAGAAGCCTATGTTCCCAGCTCGGACACCTTTATTGAAAAAGATGCGTCGGTTAACGAGCACATCGAACAGATGCGTTTGTCAGCGACAAAAGCGTTGCTGGAACGCCGCGATGTGATTGTCGTGGCATCGGTATCGGCGATTTATGGTCTGGGCGATCCCGATCTCTATCTGAAAATGATGCTGCACCTGACGCGCGGCATGATTATCGATCAGCGCAGCATTCTGCGTCGCCTGTCAGAACTGCAATATACCCGTAACGATCAAGCCTTCCAGCGCGGTACGTTCCGCGTGCGTGGTGAAGTCATCGATATTTTCCCGGCAGAATCTGATGATATTGCGCTGCGCGTTGAGCTGTTTGACGAAGAAGTCGAGCGGCTGTCACTGTTTGATCCGCTCACCGGACAGGTGGAATCGGTTATTCCGCGCTTTACTATCTATCCAAAAACGCACTACGTTACACCGCGCGAGCGTATTTTGCAGGCGATGGAAGATATTAAAGTTGAATTAGGCGATCGCCGTAAAGTGTTGCTGGAAAACAATAAGTTGCTTGAAGAGCAGCGCATCACCCAGCGCACGCAGTTTGATCTGGAGATGATGGGCGAACTGGGTTATTGCTCTGGCATCGAAAACTACTCGCGCTATCTTTCCGGGCGCGGAGCGGGTGAAGCACCTCCGACACTGTTTGATTATCTGCCCGCAGATGGCTTGCTGGTGGTCGATGAATCGCACGTCACCATACCGCAGATCGGCGGCATGTATCGCGGTGACCGCGCGCGTAAAGAGACGCTGGTGGAGTATGGCTTCCGTTTGCCGTCTGCACTCGATAACCGGCCCATGAAGTTTGAAGAGTTTGAGGCACTGGCACCGCAAACCATTTATGTTTCAGCGACGCCAGGCAATTACGAACTGGAAAAATCGGGCACGGAAGTGATCGATCAGGTAGTACGTCCTACCGGCTTACTGGATCCATTAATTGAGGTGCGCCCGGTGGCGACCCAGGTTGACGATCTGCTGTCGGAGATCCGCCAACGCGTAGCGATCAACGAGCGCGTTCTGGTGACGGTGTTAACCAAGCGCATGGCGGAAGATCTCACCGAATATCTGGAAGAACACGGTGAAAAGGTGCGTTATTTGCACTCCGATATCGATACAGTAGAACGTATGGAGATCATCCGCGATTTACGCCTGGGCGAGTTTGATGTGCTGGTGGGGATCAACTTGCTGCGTGAAGGTCTGGACATGCCTGAAGTCTCGCTGGTGGCAATTCTTGATGCCGATAAAGAGGGCTTTTTGCGTTCAGAACGATCGCTGATTCAGACCATTGGCCGTGCTGCCCGTAACGTTAACGGTAAAGCGATTCTTTACGGCGATAAAATTACGCCTTCAATGGCGCGAGCGATTAGCGAAACGGAACGTCGTCGCGAAAAACAGCAGCTTTACAACGTAGAGAAAGGCATTGTGCCGCAGGGCCTGAACAAGAAAATCACCGACATCCTGGAGCTGGGCAACAATGTGGTGAAAACGCGCGGTAAGGCGAAATCTACACGTCGTGGCGCAGCTGAGGCAGAAGCAGATTATCTGGCGCTGACGCCACAGGCTTTGCAGAAGAAAATTCACGAGCTTGAAGGGCAGATGCAGCAACATGCGCAGAACCTGGAGTTTGAGCAGGCGGCTAACGTGCGTGACCAGCTGCATGAACTGCGCACGTTGTTTATTGCCGCGTCGTAACTTAATTAAATCCCTGAATGGCGTGCTCTAATGCCACCCGTAGCAGCTGGCGGTCGTGACGATATTTAATATCGGCGGCTTCCAGCGGCTCGCGGACAATTAAGCGATTCTCTACGTGGCTGATATCAGCCGCCGGGCTCACCACCACAGCATCAATTACCCGCTTACCAATATAACGCTCCATCATGGCCAGCTTATCGGCAATCGTCAGATTAGCCGCTGCCGGACTCAACTCGCGCCCCAGGTTGCCGATAAACACCATGGTTGCAGGCGTACGGCGAAGGGCTTGCGCCATGTCGTCCATCAACAGAATGGGCATCAGGCTGGTGAAAAAACTGCCGGGGCCAATAAGAATTAAGTCGGCTTCAGCTATCGCTTCCAGCGCCTCACGCGTGGGCTGGACATTGGGATGCAGCATCATCTCTTGTGGCGGCTGCACCATTTCATCGATCGCCGTTTCGCCGTAAACCATGTTGCCTTCCTTATCCAGCGCCACCAGATCCACGGGCTGCTCAGACATAGGGATCAGAAAGGCATCTACTTTTAACAGATTACGGATGATGTTAATGGCTTCAATAGGGCGGACGCTGAGGTGATCGAGGGCTTTTAGCATCAGATTGCCGAGATTGTGCCCGGCCAGCTCGCCGTTACCGGCAAAGCGGTATTCAAACATGGCTGACGCGACGCTGGGTTCGGTAATCAACTGGTTCAGGCAATTTCGCATGTCGCCCCAGGCAATACCGCCTTCAGAGCGACGAATGCGACCGGTTGAACCACCATTATCGGTGGTGGTTACAATGCCTGTCAGGCGCGAGCCAAGTGGTGATAACGCCGACATTACGCGGCCTAAACCGTGTCCACCGCCTAAAGCCACCACGCGATCAAGATCGGCGAGGGTTCGATTCATATAATTCCTTATTGCGCGTCTGCTGAAGCTGTTTAGCAGGCAAAAGCCAGACGGGGATGACAAGCGTCAAATTCTGCTGTGCATTTTAACGTATCCTGTCGCTAAAATGCGGTGAAAATTCGTTATATTATTAAATATATAGCGAAAACAGCCGTTGGAATAGTGAGATAAATCGCGCTACCATCTCACTAACCGCGTTGATCACAGGGTCAACGTACACTCTAGCCTGAGTACCTAAGTCGCAAGATAGGGAACTCAGGCCGCAGCTTTTACGCTGCCAGGGTGCAGAAAGAAATGACTGCATCTCCCGACTTTGGAAAGGTGTTCTGGTGCCACAATTTACTGATGCATTTGAGCGCAAATTTTACTATTTGCGTTTATCGGTCACGGACGTATGTAACTTCCGCTGTACCTATTGCCTGCCGGACGGCTACAAACCGCACGGTATTCGTAACAAAAGTTTTCTGTCACTGGATGAGATCCGACGCGTGACGCGCGCATTTGCTGCTGCGGGCACTGAAAAAGTGCGCCTGACAGGCGGCGAGCCGTCGCTGCGCCGCGATTTTACCGACATCATTGCCGCAGTGCGTGAAAACGAATCTATTCGCCATATCGCTGTGACCACCAATGGCTATCGACTGGCGCGCGATGTTAAACAGTGGCGCGATGCCGGTTTAACCGCGCTTAACGTCAGCGTTGACAGCCTTGATGCACGTCAGTTTCACGCGATTACCGGCCAGGATAAGTTTTATCAGGTGATGGCGGGCATTGATGCTGCTTTCGAGGCGGGTTTTCAACAGGTTAAGGTCAACAGTGTTCTGATGCGCGATCTTAACAGCCGCAACCTGACAACCTTTCTGGACTGGATCCGTACCCGCTCTGTTCAGCTGCGCTTTATTGAACTGATGGAAACCGGTGATGGCGGATCGCTGTTTCGCCAGCAACATGTTTCCGGCGAAGTCATTCGCGACAAGCTTATCGTGCAAGGCTGGCAGCGCCGCATGAGCGGGCGCAGCGACGGCCCGGCACAGGTGTTTTATCACCCTGATTATCTGGGCGAAATCGGCTTGATCATGCCTTATTCAAAAGATTTCTGCGCCAGTTGTAATCGCCTGCGCGTCTCCGCGCAGGGCAATCTGCATCTCTGCCTGTTTGGCGATGGCGGTATCCCATTGCGCGATTTGCTGGCTTCGGATGACCAACAATCAGAATTGCAGGCACGTATTGCCAGCAGCCTGGGCCAGAAAAAGCAGACGCATTTTCTGCATCAGGGTAATACCGGCATCACGCAGAACCTTTCCTACATTGGCGGATAAATTCAGGAGCAATCATGGGTAAACCAACCCGCGAGTTTCAACCGGTGCAGATGGCGGTCCTGACCGTTTCTGACAGTCGCGATGCCAGCAATGACACTTCAGGCGATTACCTGCGTGAAGCCGCCCGCGAAGCTGGTCACAGCGTGCTCGATCATGCCATTGTGCCCGACAACATTTATCGTATTCGCGCCATCGTTTCACGCTGGATAGCCAGTGAGGATGTCCAGGTGGTTATCGTTAACGGCGGTACCGGTTTTAACCTTAAAAACAGTACGCCAGAAGCACTGTTGCCGCTGTTTGATCGACAAATTGATGGCTTTGGTGAGCTATTTCGCATGATCTCCTATGAAGAAATTGGCGGCTCTACGCTGCAATCGCGAGCGATAGCGGGTATGGCAAATCAGACGCTGATTATGGCGGTGCCAGGCTCGACCAGCGCCTGCCGCAGCGCGTGGGAGCGCATCATTGCTGAACAACTGGATGCGCGCACCCGCCCATGTAATTTTGTTTCACATTTAAAGAAGCTTTGAGCATGTCACAACTCACACACATTAATGCCGCAGGCGAAGCACATATGGTTGATGTGTCGTCCAAAGCGGAAACGGTACGAGAAGCGCAGGCAGAAGCTCTGGTGCTGATGAAACCCGAAACGCTGCAAATGATCATTGAAGGCAGCCATCACAAGGGCGATGTTTTCGCTACGGCGCGCATTGCCGGTATTCAGGCGGCAAAACGTACCTGGGAGCTGATCCCGCTCTGTCATCCCCTGATGCTCAGCAAAGTTGAAGTGAACCTGGTGGCTGAACCAGATTTTAACCGGGTGCGTATTACTTCACTTTGTCGCCTGAGCGGGAAAACCGGTGTGGAGATGGAAGCGTTGACGGCGGCATCCGTTGCGGCACTGACCATCTACGATATGTGCAAAGCCGTCCAGAAGGATATCGTGATTGATCAGCTGCGGTTACTGACGAAAAGTGGCGGGAAATCAGGTGATTTTCAGGCGGTGGATCATGATTAACGTACTGTTTTTTGCACAGGTGCGTGAGCTAACGGGCACCCCTTCGCTGGAGATGCCGGCGGATTATCCTGATGTTGCTGCTTTGCGCAGCGCACTGGCTCAGCGCGGCGATCGCTGGGCGCTGGCGCTGGAATCGGGCAAGCTGCTGGCTGCGGTAAATCAGACACTGGTGCCGATGAGCCATCCGCTGAAAGCAGGCGATGAAGTCGCGTTTTTCCCACCCGTTACGGGAGGCTGATATGGAAACGCAAATTCGCGTTGGCAGTGCACCGTTCAGTATGGCGGAGGAGTATCACTGGCTGGCCGCCAGCAAAGAAGATGGCGCAGTGGTGACCTTCACCGGCAAAGTGCGCAATCATAACCTGGGCGACAACGTTGCAGCATTGACGCTGGAACATTATCCCGGCATGACCGAAAAGGCTCTGCAGGCGATCGTTGACGATGCGCGCCAACGCTGGCCTTTACATCGCGTCACGGTTATTCATCGCGTCGGTGAACTGTTCCCCGGTGACGAGATTGTCTTTGTTGGCGTCAGCAGTGCGCACCGCAGCAGCGCCTTTGCCGCTGCGGAGTTTGTGATGGATTATCTGAAAACCCGTGCACCGTTCTGGAAGCGCGAAGCCACTGAACAGGGCGATCGCTGGGTGGATGCGCGTGACAGCGATCATCAGGCGGCGCAACGCTGGGATTAAGGTTTTTTCAACTGCTCGGCTGGCGCGAAGTGGGTTTCGCCGTGGGCGTGCTCACCGCCGCCAGCCACGCGTTTCAACTGAATCACTTCACCTTGTTGCCAGGCATTTGCGCCGGGCACCACCGGATGCGTCACGATATCGGCCCGTTCAGCACGTATCTTTTTCGTATCGACACCAAATCGCTGGTCACGCTCGTTCAGCAGCCGTTGATCCAGCTGCCCGTCGGCGGTAAAGCCCATCATTAAAGCAGGAATGCCGAGTGGTAAGGTTTTATCGCGGTCAGTGTGCCAGGTGTGCCAGGTTTTTCCATAGGTATTGGCGATGCGGCTCATTAATGCATGGTCCGCTGTGGCGGGCAGGCCGGGGGCAATTAGCGAACCCGATTTAACCTCATACTGATGGCTGTGCCACAGCTTTTCTCTTCTGGCGGCAATCTCTTATAGAGTCGCTCGCTGATAATGTATTCAACCCCCATGAGTTTTGCATCCCGCGTGTTGCCGTCATAAATCACTGCCTGCATCACATCTTCGTTCAACACCGTCACGTAATGATGCGCTTCCATCTGCCCGTTTTGATCGCCGTTATAGAAATGAAAACCATCCAGATAGGCGCTAATCGCCTCAATGGGCGGGCGAGACTGCATCACCTCTGCGCCGCTTTCCAGTAGCTGAAGAGAAGAGGAGGTGGGGAGACCAGGCGACTTAACGTTTGTTGGTGATGTATTGCCGCCACAGCCCGCCAACAGCAGGCTAAGCGCAGCGAGAGGCCAGAGTTTTAACATGTTGCATCCTTTTAACCGTAAAAGGATAAACATAGTTCAGGAAAAGAGTTCAGAAAAACAGAGGCCGCATAAAGCGCCACAATGTTAAGGTAGGCGTTTGGTTTATTTCAGAGGACAGGTATGTCATTCAAAACGCTTCTGCCACGCCTGACGCTGGTCGCCTCCCTGGTGCTGGTCGGGTGTAGCATGAAAAAGGAGCCGGAAGCCCCGGTTCGCCAACCCGCTGATGTTAAAGCACAAATCCAGCGTCTGTTGCCCACCCACGTCACAAACAAATCGGGCTGGGCAGAGGATATTTACACCTCATTCCGCACCCAACAGATTGATCCCAGCGCCAGTAATCTGTGTGCCGTGATTGCCGTTACCGGTCAGGAATCCAGTTTTAGCGCCGAAGCGAGCGTTTCCGGCTTGCCTGAAATTGCCTGGGGCGAAATTGACCGTCGTGCCGCGAAAGTTCACGTTCCGGCATTCCTGGTGCGCACAGCCCTGCTGATCAAATCACCGACCGGCGAAAGCTACGCAGCACGGCTGGATAAGGTGCGCAGTGAAAAAGAGCTGAGTGCCATTTTTGACGATTTTATCGAGATGGTACCGATGGGGCAGACGCTGTTCGGCGATCTCAACCCGATTCACACAGGCGGGCCGATGCAGGTCAGTATTAATTTTGCCGAAGCGCATGCCAGAGATTATCCGTGGCCGGTGGACGGTTCGATTCGGCGTGAAGTATTTACCCGTCACGGTGGGATCTATTTCGGCACGATGCATCTTCTGGGCTATCCGGCTGACTACAGCCAGCCGCTCTATCGTTTTGCCGATTTCAATGCCGGTTGGTACGCCAGTCGCAATGCTGCGTTTCAGGCTGCGGTCTCTCGTGCTACGGGCATGAAACTGGCACTGGATGGCGATCTGATCCTCTACGGCTCTGAGAAAGCCGGTTCAACGGAGCTGGCGGTGCGCACGCTGGCGAAACGCATTGATATGAGCAACAGCGAAATTCGTCGCGATCTGGAGAAGGGTGAGCAGGCGAATTTCAGCGACAGCGATCTCTGGAAGCAGGTATTTACTCTGGCCGATAAAATGGCGGGACGCCGTGTACCCCGTGAAATGTTGCCGGGCATTAAGCTGGAAAGTCCGAAAATTACCCGCAATCTTACTACGGCCTGGTTTGCACAACGTGTCGACAGCCGCTATCAACAATGTATGTCGCGTCGTTAAACCGCGTGTTGTGGCACAGTTGCGCTGAGCTGTGCCACACTTAGCGATGCTCCGTTTCGTAAAATGTCCAAATCCGACTATCAGGAGGTGCATCATGGACCGATATCCACGTAATGATTCATTAGTGCAGCCTGCAACCAGCGGGTTGCAGGCTTATATGGCGCAGGTTTATGGCTGGATGACCTGCGGATTACTATTGACTGCCTTTGTCTCCTGGTTCGCTGCGCGTACGCCTGCCGTGATGGAACTGGTGTTTGCTAATCGCATCACGTTCTTTGGCCTGATTATCGCCCAGTTAGCCCTGGTGTTTTTCCTCTCCGGAATGGTACATCGTCTGAGCGGCGCGGTAGCCACCGGCTTGTTCATGCTCTATTCGGCTCTTACCGGCGTGACCATGGCGAGCATCTTTCTGGTTTATACCTATTCATCAATTGCCAGCACCTTCTTTGTTACCGCTGGCATGTTTGGTGCGATGAGCTTTTATGGCTATACCACCAAACGCGATCTGAGCCGCATAGGCAGTTTACTGTTCATGGCGTTGATTGGCATTGTGCTGGCGTCGCTGGTGAATTTTTGGCTGAAAAGCCCGGCGTTAATGTGGGCAATTACCTATATCGGCGTGGTGGTGTTTGTCGGACTGACAGCCTATGACACGCAGAAGCTGAAAAACATCGGTGAGCAGATAGATGCGCGCGACACGGAAAACCTGCGTCGTTATTCGATCATGGGTGCACTGACGCTCTATCTCGATTTCATCAACCTGTTCCTGATGCTGCTGCGGATTTTCGGTAATCGCCGCTAAGTCTTTGCGCTTGATCTGCTCTTTCCGGTCTTTCCCTTTGAACAGGAAAGACCGGAGAGAAGATCAGCCTGCAAAAAACAGATCAGCATCGATCATGAATTCTGCAATTTCTTTTCATTCTTTTCGCGCAGGTGCTTCGCCCGGCTCTCAAGCAGTAAATAGAGCACCAGCGCCAGCAGCAGCGGTAAAATAAAGTACAGCACACGATACGCCAGCAGTGCCGCAATAATGGCACCGTGTGTTGTATGCTGACCGCTCAGTAGTGCCAGAAATACTGCTTCAAGTACGCCAATGCCAGCGGGAATATGAATAATCACTCCGGCTATGCTGCTGATCAGCAACACACCCAACACCACGGGATAGCCTACATCACGCCCAAGCAGCAGCCAGATTATGGTGCCCATCACCATCCAGTTTGCGCAGGAAACCACGAACTGCAACAGCGCCATGCGCAGCGAGGGGAGTTGTAATGTCTGGCCCTTGATCTTCCAGCGTCGGCGTTTTGAAAACGCACAGGCCCACAGATAAACCAGCGCCAGCGCCAGCAGTGCAGCACCCGTCAAACGAAGCGTGGTCTCGCCAATGAACCAGCCTTCCGGAACGGGCACCATGCCTGCGGTAAACACCACACCCGCCAGCAGAATATAGCCGAGCCAGTTAGTGGCAATACTCAGGGAAAAGATGCGCGTAATGGTACCGCTGCTTAATCCGAGGCGAGAATAAAGCCGATAGCGCATCGCTACGCCACCCACCCAGGTACTGAGTGTCAGGTTAAAGGCGTAGCAGATAAACGACACCAGCATAACCTGACGTTTTGCCAGCTTGTGACCACAATAGGTGCGACCAATCAGATCATAACAGCCATAGGTGAGATAACTCACTATCACCAGCCCGGCGGCAATTAACACCACGAAGCGGTTGTAGTTGACGATGACCTCATAAACGTCTTCCCAGTTGACTTTACGCGCATAGACCACCAGCAAAACCACAACGGCAATAAAAAAGAGCCAGGTAAGGATTTTTTCGCTAATTGCCAGCGAGGATGCTTTTTCGCCATCAGGGTTTTGCTCCTTCGTTATTAGCTTCGACGCGATCTTGCGTCTCCATTTCCGGCTGAACCGGAGGGTGAACTTGAGCTAAAAGTGGCGTATGTGCAGGTAACCAACCGGCAATCGCTGGGAAATGGCGTAAAAAGTGGAAAACAATCACGCTTTTTGTCAGGTGCCACCAGGTGCGCGGCGGCAATTTATCATCCTGTACGCGCTGACAATCTTTCGCCAGTAAATGCTCCAGATTGTCACGCAGCGTCTGGTTAAACTGATGATCGTGAATGATCAGATTAGCTTCGAGATTAAGCGAGAGGCTGAGTGGATCGAGATTGCTGGAGCCCACTGTCGACCATTGCTGATCTTTCACCGCCACCTTGCCGTGTAACGGACGGCGGCAATATTCGTACACTTCAACCCCGGCATCGACCAGGTAGTTGTAGAGCATTTCTGCGCCGACCTTCACAATGGGCATATCCGGCTCACCTTGCACAATCAGCCTGACGCGCACGCCACGCTGCGCGGCGCTGCGCATTTCACGCAGCAGACGGTAGCCAGGAAAGAAGTAGGCGTTAGCGATAATCACATCTTCTTTGGCGCTGCGTAACATCTCGAGATAGTGCACTTCGATATCGTCACGATGATCATCATTATCACGATAGACAAACAGCACCTGAGCATCGCCGGGTTTGGCATTTACCGCCGGACGATGTGAGCGAGAGCCCCACCAGCGGCGTGTAGCCTGTTCGTTTCCCATTGCATTTTGTAGGTATCGGCTAATATCAGCGACGATCGGACCTTTAACTTCTACCGCATAATCCTGCTTGGCTTCTGGCCCATAGCTGGTGTTGTGCTCAGAAGAGAAATTGATCCCTCCCACAAAGGCGATCACATCATCAATTACCACCGTTTTTCGATGCAGGCGACGGAACACATTGGTACGCATACCCATTACCAGCGGGCGCGGATCGTAATAGATAAAACGTACCCCGGCACCGGTCAGGCTGTTGATAAATTTATCTGACAGATCGGGGAGCCGTAGCCATCCACCATGACTTCAATCTTCACGCCACGCTGTGCAGCAGCCAGCAGTTCACGGTGCAGCGCGTTGCCAACATCATCTTCAAATAAAATAAAGGTTTCCAGCATGATGGTACGTTCGGCACGCTGAATGGCGCCAAACACACGCGGGAAAAACTCATCGCCGTTTTCCAGCAGGCGCAGCTTATTACCTTCTTGCCAGTGAAAATTCATAGGTGAATCTCCACAGCCAGGGGTGCATGATCAGAGAGATGCGACCAGGGTTTACGTGGTAGCGCCCACGGATGACTGACCGTGGCATTGCGCACATAGATACGATCCAGGCGCAGAATAGGAAAGCGAGCAGGGAAGGTGCGCGCCGGATGTCCGGTTTTCATGCTAAATACCTCTGTCAGGCCCGCGCCATGTTTCAGAATTTTATTGGCCCGTCGCTGCCAGTCGTTGAAATCACCCGCGACAACCAGTGGCGCATCGGGTGGCAGCGAGGCGATCATTTCGCACATCATTTTCATCTGCGCGTGACGGTGTGCCTCTTTCAGACCTAAATGTACGCAAATGACATGCAGGTTACCCTGAGGCTCAGGCAAGGCAATTTTACAGTGCAACATGCCACGGTTTTCACTTCCAGCAACAGATATGTCACAATTTTCATATTCGGTAATAGGAAAACGTGACAAAATCGCGTTGCCGTGGTGGCCTTCAGGATAAACCGCGTTGCGGCCGTAGGCAAAATCGTTCCACATGGTGTCGGCCAGGAATTCGTAATGGGGCGTGTCTGGCCAGTTTTCATGATGCAGCGGGTGGATGGCATGCGTGCCCATCACCTCCTGCAGGAAGACCACATCCGCAGAGGTTGCGCGTACTGCTTCACGCAGCTCGGGCAGGATAAAGCGGCGGTTGAAAGGGGCAAAACCCTTGTGTGTATTGATCGTCAGGACTTTAAATGAAAATCCTTGCTTGTTTTGTGGCATACTCGCGACGCACTCCTTTTCATCATCAACAGAATCAAAGTGTAGTCTTTGTCACAAATGGGTGGTGAAGAAGGACGATATTTAAGGCGTTATCTGAAATTTGCTTTACATTGAGGAAATCTGTCACCGGCCTGGGCCGGTTGCACTTGGGCGACCTGTTGGGTCTGCCAGGAGAAGAGAATGAAATGGTCTAATCGTATTCAAATCATCACCGGTCAAACCTATGCACATATTGCGATGCACCTGCTGGTGATAGCTGCGCTGATCGCGGGCTGGAAACACAAGGCACTGGTTGAAGTGTGCAGTACCCTGGTTGCGGCCTATGCAGTGGTGTTTATTGCCATGCTGGTCACACAGCGTAGTGCTCGTTTGCGCACCTTAGGTGATTACCTTGAAGAAGCGACTACCACCTATTATTTCGGCGCGGCAATGATGACACTGTTTTTAGTGTCGCGGATCTTCCACAGCACACTTCTGTTAGCCTGTCTGGGGCTGGTCATGCTGCTGGGACCGGCGCTGGTGTCGTTGTTAGCCAAAGAGCCAACGCGACGCGTCGAGAAAAAGCGTAGCTGATTCACAGGCCACCGTAAGGTGGCCTTGTTATTTTTCGTGATTTCATCGCTTTTTACCCGGCCATCTGCTGACAAGAAATGTGAGCTATCTCGCACCCTGGTGATAAAGCTGCTACACTCGCCCGCTTACGCATCGTAGTTTGTGCCCTTTTCACGCGTTAGTCCCCCGGCTGGCGTCACTATCCCTCAGAAAACTACACCGTGGATCACGGCCTGAGCGGACCGGAGTAAAACACTTAATGTCTTTTGACTCTCTCGGCCTGAGTGCCGATATTTTGCGTGCGGTCGCCGAACAAGGCTACAGCGAACCGACACCTATTCAGCGCCAGGCGATTCCTGTGGTGCTGTCAGGCCGCGATCTGCTGGCAAGCGCCCAGACCGGCACCGGCAAAACGGCCGGATTTACCTTACCGTTATTACAAAAATTATCGGCAAAAGCCACGGTTGCGCGTGGCCGTCGTCCGGTTCGCGCTCTGATCCTGACCCCAACGCGTGAACTGGCGGCGCAGGTCGGTGAAAATGTCAGCGACTACAGCAAGTATCTGCCGCTGCGTTCGCTGGTGGTATTTGGTGGCGTGAGCATCAACCCACAAATGATGAAGCTGCGCGGTGGTGTCGATATTCTGGTTGCCACACCGGGCCGTCTGCTCGATTTGGCGCATCAGAACGCCGTTGATCTGTCCCAGGTCGAAGTGCTGGTGCTGGATGAAGCAGACCGCATGCTCGACATGGGCTTTATTCACGATATCCGTCGCGTACTGGCCAGATTACCGGCTAAGCGTCAGAACCTGTTGTTCTCTGCCACTTTCTCAGATGAGATCAAGGGGCTGGCCGAAAAACTGCTGCATAACCCGGAGCAGGTTGAAGTGGCACGTCGCAACACTGCCTCTGAGCAGGTTTCTCAGCAAGTGCATTTTGTTGATAAGAAGCGCAAGCGGGAACTGTTATCGCAGCTGATTGGCGAAGGTAACTGGCAGCAGGTTTTGGTGTTCACCCGCACCAAGCACGGTGCGAATCACCTGGCTGAGCAACTGGGTAAAGATGGCATCACTGCCGCCGCCATTCACGGTAATAAAAGCCAGGGTGCACGTACTCGTGCGTTAGCGGACTTTAAATCGGGCAGCATTCGCGTGCTGGTGGCTACTGACATTGCGGCGCGTGGTCTTGACATTGAAGAACTGCCACATGTTGTTAACTACGAGTTGCCAAACGTAGCGGAAGATTATGTTCACCGCATCGGTCGTACCGGCCGCGCGGCGGCAACCGGTGCGGCATTGTCACTGGTGTGTGTTGACGAGCACAAATTACTGCGTGATATCGAACGCCTGCTGAAGCGTGAAATTCCACGCCTGGCGATAGCGGGTTATGAGCCGGATCCGAGCATCAAAGCCGAGCCGATTCAAAATGGTCGCCAGCAGCAAACGCGCAGCGGTGGCGGCGGACGTGGCCGTGGTCCGGGTTCTTCTGCTCCCCGTCCTTCTGGTGACAAGCGTTCTTCACAACCGCGTCGTCAGGGGCAGGCACCAGCAGCACAAGGCGATAAGCCTGCGCGTCCACGCCGTCCTGCACCGAAACGTAGCGGAAACGTCTAAGTGATGCGGGTTTTACTGGCGCCAATGGAAGGCGTTCTCGATTCACTGGTGCGCCAGCTGCTGTCTGAGGTGAACGACTACGATCTGTGCATTACCGAGTTTTTGCGCGTGGTCGATCAACTGTTGCCGGTAAAATCTTTCTATCGCCTCTGCCCTGAGCTGCATAACGCCAGCCGCACGCCGTCTGGCACGCGGGTGCGTTTGCAACTGCTGGGGCAGTATCCTGAATGGCTGGCGGAAAACGCTGCCCGCGCGGTGGAGTTGGGTTCCTGGGGCGTTGATCTAAACTGCGGCTGCCCTTCAAAGTTAGTGAATGGCAGCGGTGGTGGGGCGACGCTACTGAAAGATCCCGACCTTATTTATCGCGGTGCCAAAGCGATGCGCGCAGCCGTACCGGCAGAATTGCCCGTCACGGTGAAGGTGCGTCTCGGCTGGGATTCTACCGCACACAGCCTGGAAATCGCCGATGCGGTTCAGCAGGCTGGTGCCAGTGAGCTGGTGGTGCATGGCCGGACCAAAGAGGATGGCTATCGCGCTGAAGCCATTAACTGGCAGGCAATTGGCGAGATTCGCCAGCGGTTACGCATTCCGGTGATCGCCAACGGTGAAATCTGGGACTGGCAAAGCGCGCAGGAATGCTTGCGCATGACCGGGTGTGATGCGTTAATGCTGGGGCGCGGGGCGCTCAATGTGCCCAATCTGAGCCGGGTAGTGAAGTACAACGAAGCGCCTATGGCGTGGCCGGATGTCGTTTCGCTGCTGCAAAAATATACCCGCCTGGAAAAGCAGGGCGATACCGGGCTTTATCACGTTGCCCGCATCAAACAGTGGTTGGGGTATCTGCGTAAGGCTTACGGCGAGGCAGATGGCTTATTCAGTGAAATCCGGACATTAAAAATGTCATCCGACATTGCTGCTGCGATTGATCGCCACGCAGTTGTTCACGGTTTGTGAAAAAAATCAGGCGACTGGTTAGCAGGCTAAGCGTATGATGAACGAAACTTTCCTCTACTTTACAAGCCTGCTATGTCTGACGTCGCTGTATTGAGTAACAGCCAACTCAACAAACGTATTCTCTCCGTCATTATCTTCACTTTTTTTGTTACCTCTCTGTTGGTTTGCCGCTGGCAGTGCTGCCCGGTTTTGTGAAAAATCAGCTTGGTTTTAGCTCATTTATCGCGGGTCTGATTATTAGCCTGCAATATTTCGCCACCTTATTAAGCCGTCCGCAGTCCGGTAGCCTGGCCGATCGGCTGGGACCTAAACGTGTCGTGATGCTGGGGTTGATCTGTTGTGGCATGAGCGGCGTGCTGACCATTGCCGCCGCACTGGTCACCGGTTTACCGATGTTAAGCCTGGCTTTGCTGGCGCTTGGCCGGTTATTTCTTGGCGTAGGGGAAAGCTTCAGCAGCACTGGCTCGACACTTTGGGGCATGAATATCGTCGGGCCGCTACAAACCGCGCGCGTCATTTCATGGAACGGCGTGGCCACCTATCTCGCCATGGCGATTGGCGCACCGCTCGGTGTATTACTGAATAGCGGGTTTGGCATGAGCGGCTTCGCCGGACTGGTTGCGCTAATGGGACTGGCAGGTTATTGGTTAGCCAGCAATAAACCGGCAGTCAGCGTGAGCGTTGGCGAGCGCATCCCGTTTCACCGCGTGTTTTCCCGCGTCTGGTTATATGGACTGGCTCTGGGTTTCGGCACCATCGGCTTTGGCGTTATCGCGACCTTTATCACGCTCTATTTTGCCAGCCGCGACTGGAACGGTGCGGCGCTGGCATTGTCAGTATTCAGCCTCGGATTTGTTCTGGTTCGCCTGAGTTTTGGTCGTTACATCACGCGCTTTGGCGGCTTGAAAGTCTCTCTGGTGTCATTTGTACTGGAGTGTCTCGGCTTGCTCATCATCTGGCAGGCAGACAGCGCCTGGCTGGTTGGCGGTGGAGCCTTCCTTACCGGCTGTGGTTTCTCGTTGATTTTCCCGGCGCTTGGCGTGGAAGCTGTGAAGCAGGTCGAACGCCAGGATCAGGGCTCGGCGCTCGGCACCTATTCGGCGTTTCTCGATCTGGGATTAGGATTAACCGGGCCGGTGGCAGGATTGTTTATTGCTCACTGGGGCATGCAATCGGTTTATCTGGCGGCGGCAGTGATGGTGTCAGGTGCGCTGCTGATCACGTTGCGACTGCATTTAAAAAGTCTGGTGCGGAATTAGTCCATGCTGCGCGGCATCAGAGAGCCGCGCATTATTGATTAGCTCAGCGCCTTCAGTAACAGCTGTGCTTTGTGCTCGTCGCTTACCGTGTCCCAGACAGTGGATAATTTCCGATAAGACTCTTTAGTGATATCAACGGGTACTGCCAGCCCATCATCTAATTCCGGACCTTTCAAATTATGGCTGTGTTCTTCAATAGCCTTTAGAATAGCATCGCTTACTACATCTTTATCAAGAGAACCCAGGCCCGCACGTAAGGCGTTAGCCGTAGCGGAAGTGATCCATAAACGCACTGTATATGCATCTACAGGTTCACTTTGTGCTCTGAAATAGTATAAATTCTCATCGTCCGGCAAAGGCACATCAAAATAGGGTTGGATTTTTACCCCAGCACTGGTGGTGACGGAATAGCGTTTCTGTCGGGTATTTTTGTCATATATCCATAAGCTTTTACTGGCCTTGCGCGACCCTTTTGCGGGAGTAGTATTCCATGCGGCAATATAATCCTCTGGGTTCGGTATATGCATTTTTTCTTCGAAGTAAAGGAATTCTTCTAATGTATCTTCCCAAATAAGCCAGCCTGTCCGCATATCGGGTTCAATATCAGGCGATAAGGCCCTTACTTTTTGAGTACGATCGCGAATTAAGTCTGCATATTGCTTAAAAACATCAATCATTACCTCGTCAGCAGGTAATGAGGTGTCATCTATTCTGATCGATCTCGTCGCCGCCGGATGCATTAACGTTGTGCCACACACTGATTTTAATGATTTGCTTTTTGCGCCTGAGATACGCAGTGCTTTGAGTTCTAGTCCTAATCCTTTATGGTTTATATCAATATTTAAATTACTCCATTTACCATCAGGTATGCCTTTGGCTAAACAATAAACACTGCTCCAGTCGCCTTCTTCAAGCTTTCGCCCCATCATCGAAGCCACCTGAGTGGAAAGATAGCGTTTAGCTGAACGATATTCATCCTCTGAAAAAGCTTTCAAATACGGCACATCAACGCCCTCTGCCTTTTAAAAAATCGACAACTTGCAATCTAAAGGATGAAAAATCTACCATTTTTCCCTGTCGGGTAAAAGAATGCGCTAAAAATTCGCTGTAGAGCGTTCTGTGGTCGATATCTGCATCTCGGTTGACATGAAGGTAAGGAAGTACAGGAACAGGTTCTTGTCTCTCTGCTAAAAATTCAGCAACGGATAAGGGTTTTTCGGACAAGCCACGCATAACGGGTTTTGAGACGCTGCTTGCTTTGCGGCAGTGCAACATTAAATCTGAACCCGCTGTATTATCGCTAACAAACTGCTTAAACGTGCCATGTTGCTTATCGAAAATATCAACACGTTCGATAATAAATCCTGCATTCTCGATAGCGTCTCTTATTCTGTTCCAGATATCTTTGGATGAATTCATAAAAACCAGTACCATCCAGTGATTATCTCTTAAGACGCGATAGCATTCAGATAAGCTTTGCGTCATTAATTCCTGATATTTATCAGCATCTTTTTTCTGGCTGCGATTAACAATGGCTTCATTTTTAACATCAGTAAAGTCTTTGAGCCAGGCTTCCCAAATAACATTCATTTCACTGTAGTTAATATTCGCGCCAAAGGGAGGATCGGTGAAAATAAGATCAACACTGTTATCCGGCAGCACACTGATATGGGTGGCCGAGCCTGTATTGACGACGCATCTTCCTTGATAAAACTTAACCGTAGAGCCAAGATGATCAATTATCGATCTCGCCTTTCTTTGAAAGGTGGTGAAAACATTAGCTTCATTAAAAATGAAAGGAACGTTAAAGTTTGCTGTGTTACCACTTCCACCCCAGAATCTGTATTCGGAGAGTTTTGTGACCCTTTTATAGAGTGATGTAAAGATAAATGCTAAAAAAGCCGCTAAATTATCATCATCAACTTTATGGATCTCTTCCCACAGTTTACTCATGGCGAGTAAGTTTCTCGTCGTATAAAAATCCTTGACGTTATTCAAACCATGCCGTTTAGGTTGAGAAAGATTGACACCATCCGGCAAGTCATAATCCGGTAAATACTTTTCATTGAGTTGCGATGAATTATTAATATTATTAATGACTGCTATATCTTTTTCGTTGGGCTCGACTTCAGCCTGCATTTTAGAACAGCATT
This sequence comes from Candidatus Pantoea haifensis, assembly GCA_018842655.1. Taxonomy (GTDB): domain Bacteria; phylum Pseudomonadota; class Gammaproteobacteria; order Enterobacterales; family Enterobacteriaceae; genus Pantoea; species Pantoea haifensis. The sequence goes on from JAGTWN010000004.1 coordinate 399,038, forward strand.
TATAACCCACAAGCACGGGCACAGCTTCTGTTCTTTCGAGCTTTGACTTTTTTAACGTTTCGTGACAGTTGGGGCACGGAAACTCTTTTAAAAATTTGTGCTCCCGGACGGTATTACCATAGCTTCGACTTTCATCCCACAGAATAAATTCGTGTGCACAGCAACTGCATTTTACTTTATAAGACCAGACGGTAAAAAGTAAGTCAGTATCTTTACCGCAGGTGCGGCATTGTGTTGAGTAAATCTCTTCCCTTAACGGTTGTAAATTTTTAAATATTTTATTGACAGCAGCAGTTAAAGCCGATGGTTCGCAACGCGAAGTGAAACGATTGGAGATAAAACTGGCCGCAGGCGAAATCTCATTAAGGATAACATCATTACCGGTAACCAGAGCCGCAACGCCTGTCATGCCACTACCAGAAAAGGGATCAAAAACCAGCCCACCAGCAGGAAGGTATTTTTTTATAACCTGCGCAATGCCTTGCGGAGGAACTTTCGTATGATAAGTATGTGCATCATATGTATAAGTATTTTTACCGGCTGATACGCCTCCAGCAACAGCTTCATTAACGGTATCGGCTTCCTCGTCATGATCGCTCAGAATCTCAGAAAGCAGTTCGCTCCCACCGCCCCATAGCTGGCCTTTTTTTACTCTTTCAAGAAGAGAGTGAGGATTATTATCTGATAAAGATATTTCGTCTTCACGGGTACTCGCTGTTACAGCGTGTTTAATACCTTTAGATGCGAAGTTATTTTCCTGAACAGGCGTGCGGAGATTAATAATCTCACCATTCTGACAATGGATTAATAATGCATTAAGCTGCTGCGTCATATCCACGCCGGGATTAATATCTCCTCGGGACCATCGCATCAAAGCAAAATAAGATGTGCCCAGGTAGTGTGCTAACACTTTATGATCAGAGCCAGTTAATGAGATTATTTCAGCAATAACATCTTTTATTTCTTTTTCAAACATTTCTTTCTCTTTGTATCAGCACAACATGACTTAAAATTTATCTTGCAGGTATCCCTGAAAGCATTACTGCTGGGCATTTTAACATTGATGAAGCAGAAAATCTTGACAACTTTGAATAAGCCAGCCAGATGAATTGTGGCTTATCTCTTTGTAAATCAGGATTAAAATTATCCCATTCAAGCAATGCCACTTGAAAGCTTAGCTCAGGCAGGGAATAAAAAATAAGTGATTTTACGTTGCAGGTGATCGACTGGCTTTAAACCAGAAACGTTAGCATAACGTGTATAAAAAGTGGCTTGAATAAAGCCGACTTCTGTTACGACGTGTAAGTTACGCTTGATTAAGCAAAAGCATAAATTAATTCAGTGCTTCATGAAGTTGCATTAAAAATAATATCATGGGGTTGGCGATAATGTAGCCATTTGCAGCGGGCCGTTGAAGAGCAAATCCTTAATTGTCAGAGAACAAGTCAGGATCCGCTCATACAAAGGTGTATCCATTGCCGTGTGTAGCCCTGACCAACCAGCGGATCAGAGGTGGATAAACAGCCCATACAGCAGAGCCGAAAGTAAAATGGAAACCGGCAGCGTCAGTACCCAGGCAACCGCAAGGTTACGCAGCGTAGAGAGCTGTAATCCTGAACGGTTGGCCGCCATGGTGCCTGCGACACCAGAAGAGAGAACGTGGGTAGTAGAAACGGGCAGGCCGAAACTGTCAGCTGCGCCGATGGTGGCCATCGCCACGAGTTCGGCACTGGCCCCTTGTGCATAAGTCAGATGGGTCTTGCCGATGCGTTCTCCCACTGTTACCACGATGCGACGCCAGCCGACCATGGTGCCCAGGCCAAGTGCAATCGCGACGACCACTTTTACCCACATCGGAATAAAACGGGTGGCGCTATCCAGTTCGCGTTTAACCGCTGCCAGATTGCGCCCGGTCTCTTCCGGCAGCTTCACGTTGCTGGTTTGTAAATGCTTGATTGTTTCCGAAGCCAGATACATCTGGTTGCGGGTATTGGTGACAGACTGCGCCGGAATATTCTCCATTGAGCCGTAGCGCCGGATCTGAGCGCCAATATCATTCAGCGTTGCGGCCAGTGCAGGCAGCACATTTGCGTTCATATTGCTGCTACGCACAAACTGAGTCAGCACCTCACGAGAAGCGGGCGGTTGGCTGGCGGCGGGCTGGATTTGCAGTAATTGTTGTTCCGTCACTTCGGTTAAGGCCGCCACACGTGGGATCTGATCGGGCGGCAGCGATCGATTGAGTGCGTAAGCGATTGGCATCGTGCCCACCAGGATCAGCATGATCAGCCCCATGCCTTTTTGCCCATCGTTTGAGCCGTGCGCAAAGGACACGCCAGTGCAGGTAAGAATCAATAAGCCGCGGATCCAGACCGGCGGCGGCTGAGGACTTTCGGGCGCCTGATAAAGCTGACGGTTGCGAATAAACATCTTCATTATCCACAGCAGCAGTGCCGCACAGACGAAGCCGACAACCGGCGAAAGCAGCAGTGAATAACCCACTTTCAGGGCCTGATCCCAGTCCACGCCGCTGACACCGCTGCGACCATGCAGCATGGCATTCGCCACACCCACGCCAATAATCGAGCCAATCAACGTATGTGAGGATGAGGAGGGCAAGCCGAAGTACCAGGTTCCGAGATTCCAGATAATGGCGGAAAACAGCAACGCATAAACCATGGCGAAACCGTTACCGCTGGCGGCTTGCAGAATCAGTTCCACGGGCAGCAGCGAGATGATGCCAAACGCCACCACGCCGCTGGACAGCAGCACGCCGAGAAAATTACAGATGCCAGACCACACCACCGCCACACCGGGTGTCAGCGAATGGGTATAGATTACGGTGGCCACCGCATTGGCGGTATCGTGAAAACCATTCACGAATCTGAAGCCGAGGGCAATAATCAACGCCAGGCCCAGCAAAAAGAAAGGAAAATAATGGGTTACCGGCGCGCCAGTTTCTTCAACATCATTGAACAGATTTAGCCCGGCGAACACTAAACCGCCCACCAGCAAAACCAGAAACAGCGGCTTCGAAAAGCGGCCACCTTTTTTGTCAAAGTTGGGACGACCACGCGCTGATGATGAGGACGACAAACTATTTTCGCTCATGGCATACCTCTGATTTCAGTTTGCAGATGCTCATTCGCACCTGTTAACCGCAGTGTGATACGCGCTTTGTATGACAGAAAAATGATGCGGCCCGTCTGACGGCACAAAGCAGGCGCATGCTGTTTCTGTTGACGGTGATGACCGCGCTGATGCTGTTAGTGCTGGTTTTCATGCAGGTGGCTGGTTGGCGGGCTTTGCGCCGACCACGGCACCAGCTGGCCATGTTGCAACTGCAATACGCGGTCTGCGCTGGCCAGCGTTTCGGGCCGGTGGGCAATCAGTAATACAGGCAGATCCAGCTGGCGTATGACCTCTGAAATTAACCGTTCGTTTTCCTGATCGAGCTGGCTTGTGGCTTCATCCAGGATCAACAAGCGAGGACGTTTGTACAGCGCCCGCGCCAGCAGGAGACGCTGGCGTTGACCACCGGACAATGCGCCACCCAGCTCGCCCAACAACGTGTGATAACCCATTGGCAGACGCTGAATATGATCGTCAATCTGCGCCTGACGCGCGCACGCTTCTGCCCGGCAGCGGTCGGCAGGCTGGCTAAACAGGGTAATATTGTCCATTATGGAGCCGCTAAACAGCCGATCATCCTGAAGTACGCAGCCCACCGTTTGCCGGACGCTGGCGCAATGCCGGGCGCTGAGCGGTAAACCAAACAGGTGAATCTCACCGCTTTCAAATGCATACAGTCCGAGCAGCAGCTTTGCCAGCGTGGTTTTGCCACAGCCGGAAGGGCCGGTCAGCGCCAGAATTTCCCCAGGATGCAAGGTAAAATCGACACCATCTAACAGCCACGGTGCCTGTGGATGATAACGAAACCGTACCTGTCGCGCCTCGATCACCGCTGCCGGGGCTGTGGCGATCCCTTCGGGACAGGTCGCCGCCGCCTCTTCCGGCGACGTCAGAACAATATCCGCCAGACGTTCGCGATAAATGCCAATCTGCAGCCAGCTAAATAAGCTATCGGTGAGTTGACTGATGCTGGCAGAAAAGCGGCTCTGAAAACTCAGCCAGGCAACCAGCATGCCCACAGTAAAACGATCTTCCAGCACTTCGGTCGCCCCCAGCCACAGCACCAGCGCCGTGCACAGGCTCATCAGGGTAATTTCAATAACGCCAAACAGCATAGCCAGTTTTTGTTCCGCCAGCTGGGCATTGCGGCGGGCAATATTCAGATGCTGCCAGGCGATTTCGCGTGGCTGCATTGCAGCATTAATGCGCAGGCTCAGCACACCGTGTAAGGTTTCGAGAAAATGGCTGTTTTCTCGCGTGGCAGCCTGCCAGCTTTGTTCCGTGGCCTGGCGAAACGGACGATAAGCCACCAGGCGCAGCAGAAAATAGAGCAGGGCAGCGGCCAATGCCACGGCGGTGAGTTTTACGCTATAAAACAGCATGATCACCAGCATCGTGGTAACCAACAGCATATCAAGCAGTGCACTCAGCAAGGTCTCTGTGAGCGTGCTTTGCAGCGTATTGACGGCATCGAAGCGAGCACTGATGCCGCCTGTATCACGCTTCTCAAACCAGTCGATGGGTAAACGCAGCAGGTGATGAAAGACTTTTTGGCTCCACTGGACGTTAAGTGAGAGCGACAGCGATAAAATGGCCCACTGGCGTAGCAGACCCAGCAGCGTTTGGGTGGCGACCAGCAGGAGCGAGGCCAGCACGATAAGCGTCAGTAAATTACTGTCACGCGCAACCAGCACATCGTCTATCACCATTTGATTCAGCAACGGCGCGCCAAGCGCAAGGATCTCCATCACGCTGGCAAAACAAAATATACGCGCCAGCGCCGGCATTAAACCGTGACAGCGTCCCAGTAGCTGGCGCAGCCCGATATCACGGCGTTGATCCTGAGGGGTAAACTGCGGTCGCGGTGTCAGCTCCAGCGCAATACCGGTGAAGTGGCGATTCACCGACGCCCAACTGAGCGTCAGACGGCCTGCGGCGGGATCGTGGATAATAATGCCTTTACGCAGCACTTTAACGATCACCACAAAGTGCTGATTATCCCAGTGAAGAATCGCCGGGCAGGTAAGCTGGCGGATCTGTTCCATTTCCAGGCGCAACGCACGCCCCTGTAAGTCGCACGCTTCGGCACAGGCCAGAATTTCATTAAGGCGCATGCCTTGCGCGGCAGGAACAAAGCGGCTGCGCAGGCTGGCCAGATCGCAGCGTTGACCAAAATGATCAAGCACCATGGCCAGGCAGGCTAGGCCGCATTCAGCCGATTCAGTTTGCTGGATCAGGGCCATGCGCCGCCGCCAGCGAAGAGGCGCGACCACTATACATTTCCTCGCAGTGTCCACAGCGGTTCCAGCAGCCATTCCCACAGATAACGCTGTTCCAGCTCGACCGCGCCGCTCAGCGTCATACCGGGGCGCAGTGGCTCATCTTTTCCATAAGCGCGAAGTGTCGTGCTGTCGAGTGCCACCACGATACGGTAGTGTGCCTCGCTGCGCTGCCATGTCGCCAGCTGGCGTGGCAGGACATCACCCGCCTGCAGACTGACCAGCGTCATGGTTTGTACTGTCCCCCACTGAATACCAAATTTTTCATGGGGAAACGCATTCAGGCGCAGGCCGACCCGCTGGCCTGGCTGGATAAACCCCACGGCAGCACTGGGGGCATAGAGTTCTGCCTGCAGCTGCGCATCGGCGGGGAGTAAAGTTAACAAACGTTCTCCGGCGCGCACGCTTTCTCCCGCTTTTACCAGCAGTGCCGCAATTTTTCCCGCGACCGGTGCATGAATCTGACTAATCCCGCGTTCGGCTAAGGTCAGTTGCTGCTGATGCAGCGATTCTTGCTGCCGCTTCAGCTCCTCCTGACGAATGGCAAATTGCTGTTTTTGTTGAAGTTGGTTGGTTTGCAGCAGGCTGCGATCGCGCTCCAGCCGCTGCTGCTGCTGTTGCAACTGCATCAACGCCAGTTGCGCATCATTAAGCGCGAGCTGTTGCTGTTCACGCTCGTGGGCAGAGATGAATTGCCGCTGGTGCAGTTGCTGATAGCGTTCTGCATCGCGTTTTAACAGGTCAGCTTTCTGTCTGGCCAGCGTCCGCGCCTGCGCTGCGCTGGCGATTTCTGCACTCAGTTGCTTTAGCTGCATGTCGCTGTGCTGCTGCTGCAATTGCGTTAATGTCTGTTCCTGGCTTTGCTGCTCAATCAGATGCTGCTGCTGGCGTGCCAGTGACAGGCGCAAGGCGCGCAGGTTATCGTCTCCGATGCCTTGTAATGATGCGCTGCTGAGTCGTAATAATGGGGTCTCTGCGGCGACGCTGTCGCCTTCCTGAAAAAGCTGAGTCTGGACATAACCCTCACGTGGGCTGGTGATATGAAACAGCCCGGCAGCAGGTAAAATAATGCCCTGGAGCTGCGCTTTGCGGGTATAAGTGCCAAAGACGAGAAGCAGAATAAGCGCCACCAGCAGCAACAGCGATGCCAGGGCGAAGAGGGTAAGGCTGTTCTGCACCGGCAGAACCAGAACCCCCTGAAGGGCGGGCTGTTGCTGGCTGTCGAGATATCCCTGACGTAAAAGTGGTGCTGACATCCTGCTCTCCTTAGCGGGGGTTCAGCGTGCGATTATTGGTGGCTGTGCCAGTGGAATCAATATCGATTCAATTAAAAGAGGCGAAATATTCGGCAAAAAAAGCCAGCGACAGGCGCTGGCTTTTACCGTGCAACTCAGACTAATGCGAGAAGCTTTTATGAATTGTTATCGTTTGCGGTGGCAGGCTGAATTTGCGGCTGCGGCTGCGGCTGCGGCTGTGCGGCGTTCGGCGCCTGTACATTTGCACCCTGTGATGTCACCGGTGACATCGGCTCTTCTTTTGGCTGCGCGTCAGGGGTTTCAGGAACATCAACCGGCGCTGTTGGCACGCTGTCAGCGACGCCGTTAACTTTTACCGGCATGCCGGTGCGGCTCTGAATAGCGTTATTCACCTGGTCCTGATTAACGCTAGCGTCAACCAGCACTTTGCTCACCGTCTGAGTCAGCGTAACAGGCACCAGTTCACGCGAGTTAAACTGCTCTTCGGTGGTAGAGAGCGGGTTATGGACTTCCACATAACGTGAACCGTCTGGCTCAACCGTGGCTTTAACTGGCTGGTCAACAAACTGCACGCGCGTACCCACCGGCACATTCTGGAATAGCCATTTGATGTCGTCAGCACGCAGACGGACGCAGCCGTGGCTCACGCGCAGACCGATCCCAAAGTTAGCATTGGTACCGTGAATGGCATACAGACGGCCAATATAAAGCGCATACAGACCCATTGGGTTATCCGGGCCAGCCGGGAACACTTCCGGCAGGTTTTCACCGCGCGCGGCATATTCGGCGTGCATCGCTTTGGTTGGCGTCCAGGTTGGGCCATCCTTTTTACGCTGTACGCTGGTGGTCCAGTTGATCGGCGTATCTTTTCCTAACTCACCAATACCAATGGGCAGAACCACAACGGTTTTGGTGCCTTTCGGATAATAATAAAGACGCATTTCCGCACTGTTGATCACAATGCCTTCACGTGGGGCGTCAGGCAAAATCAGCTGCTGCGGGATGATCATTTTACGGCCAGCCTGTGGCAGATAAACGTCAACGCCAGGGTTGGCTTCCAGCATATTGCTGAGACCCATTTGATACTGCGCTGCAAAGGCTTCCAGCGGCAGTTTGCTGTCTTGTGGGACGGTAATTTCGATATTTTCCCCAACCAAACGGCTGTTAGCGGCTGGTAAAGGGTAAACCACGGCAAAGGCAGACTGGCTGAAAGCGGCCAGGGCCAAAGCGATTGAAGCGAACGCGCGAATGCTCATTTTCATATTTTACAAGTCGTTATCGCCATATTTCAGGCTTGTCAGTGTGTCGAACCCATGCCGGTCAGATGACCCGCTGCGCATTATATGTTCATTGTTCTCAAGTTGTGAATCAGGATTTTAGACCGCTTAACATACTTTACCTAACCTCTTGTGTTAACCAGACGATTCTTTTAGTGATTTTGGGCGAAACAGGGCTTTTCAGGGCTGCCACAACGTCACTTCACCGCTGAGTTTGCGATTCAGGAAAAAGGCGGCACTGATTAAAGCCAGATGCGTCAGAGCCTGCGGAAAGTTGCCTAGCGCATGGCCACGGCTGTCAAACTCTTCCGCATAAAGGCCGAGCGGATTGGCATAGCTGAGCAGTTTTTCAAACTCGAAATGCGCTTCCTGAATGCGCCCGGCACGTGCCAGACACTCTACGTACCAGAAGGAGCAGGCACCAAACGATCCTTCCGAGCCTTTCAGCCCGTCAGCGGGTGTTTCATCGATATTGTAGCGCCGCACCATCCCGTCGCTTACCAGCTGCGTTTTTATCGCATCGAGCGTAGCCAGCCAGTCAGGATCGGTGGCACCGACAAAACGGACCAGTGGCATCAAGAGCATAGAGGCGTCGAGATTCTCTCCGTTTCGCGTTGAAACAAAGTGGCCGCGCTCGCTGTTCCAGAAGTTTTGCCAGATATCTTCGCGAATTTCACGCCGGACCCGGTCCCAGCGTTCATAAGGCATCGGCAGCGATCGTTTCATGCCGAGACGTAATGCACGATCCAGGGCTACCCAGCACATTAAGCGCGAATGTAAAAAATGTTCTGGCTTGCCGCGCATCTCCCAGATTCCGGCATCCGGCTCGTTCCAGCTATCGCACAGGCGGTCAATCATTTGTGAAACGTAGCGCCAGCCGCGCTGGGAAATCGCTTCGCCATATTTATTGGCAAGGTAGACGGCATCCATCAGTTCGCCGTAGATATCCAGTTGGGTTTGCTGCCAGGCATCATTACCGATACGCACCGGACGTGAATCACCGTAGCCAGAAAGATTAAGCAGCTCGATTTCATGCAATTCAGTGCCGCTGTCGAGACGATACATCACCTGTAAACGCATCTCATCATGGTGACTGTTCACGACGCAACGCCCCACCCAGTGGGTAAAATGTTTCGCCTCCTCAACATAGCCGAGCCGCATTAAGGCGTACATGCTAAACGAGGCGTCACGAATCCATGAAGCACGGTAATCCCAGTTACGTTCGCCGCCGACTTCTTCCGGTAAGCCAAAGGTTGCCGCGGCAGCAATAGAACCGTGCTGCCACGATGTCAGCAGCTTGAGTGCCAGCGCCGAACGCTGAACTCTCTCTCGCCAGCGGCCATTGTAGTTGCTTTGGTTGCTCCAGCGCCGCCAGAAGGTAAGGGTATCTTCAAAGCATCGCTCGGTAGCAATAGCTTCTATGTGTGCATCGTTAACGCTGCCAAATTCAAACTCGGCATGCTCGCCTGCCTTGAGAACAAAGCTGGCGGTGGCTGCGTTCTCTTCCCGCGTCATCACCACGGTTGCCGCCAGACGCAGCGAGGGCTGACCCTCCGCATGAAAATCGATACAACCGCGCTGAGCTTCCGCTCGGGTATGCGCACGGGCGTAATCGTGACGCGGCGCGCAGCGCATGTTGAAGCGTGCGCAACCCCGCACCATTTTGACCCGGCGAATCAGGCGTGGCAGTTTGTCGCGGTCATCACAGATTGGCATGTAATCAGTAATTTCCGCCACGCCATCATCACTTAACCAGCGCGTCTGTAAGATATTGGTATCGGGAAGATAAAGTTGCTGGCGGCGCACATCTTGCCAGTCTGGGGCCAGCGAAAACAGCCCGGCCTCGTCGCTGTCAAGCAGGGCGCTAAACACTGAAGGACTGTCAAGCTCTGGCCAACAGAGATAATCAATGGTGCCGTCATTGGCAATCAGTGCACAGGTGCGCAAATCGCCAATGATGCCGTGGTCTTCAATTTTGCGTTTTACCGTGCTCATTCGTTTCTCCCGCTCAGTTTCAGATTTAACTATAGCCAGGTGACTCAATACGGCCTCGCTTGGGCACAGATGGATAACATCTATACTTTTCTGACACACTTTTTATAGGAGGTAGAGATGTCGACTCAACAGACGAAAGTAGCCGTGATTACCGCATCAGATTCAGGTATCGGCAGCCGCTGTGCTGAAATGCTGGCAGAGCAGGGGTTTGATATTGGCATTACCTGGCGTTCAGATGAGCAAGGCGCACAGGAAACCGCCCGTAAAGTGCGTGACAAAGGCCAGCGCGCCGAAATTATTCAACTCGACCTGTCTGATCCGCAGCAGGGCGGTAAGTCATTGCAGCAGTTGATCGACAAATTTGGCCGCATTGATGTGCTGGTGAACAATGCAGGCACCAATGTAAAAGCCGATTTTCTGGATATTAAATTTGAAGACTGGCGAAAAATATTCAGTGTGGACGTTGATGGCGCGCTTATTTGTGGCCAGATTGCGGCGCGTAAAATGGTGGAGCAGGGCGAAGGAGGACGCATTGTTAACATCACCTCGGTGCATGAACATACTCCGCTGCCGGGTTCAGTTGCCTATACGGCGGCGAAACATGCACTGGGCGGCTTAACCAAAGCGATGGCGCTGAGTCTGTTGCCGCATAAGATCCTGGTGAATGCCGTCGCGCCTGGTGCGATCGCCACGCCGATGAATGATATGAGTGACGAAGATGCACACAAGGTGAAAATGCCCGACATCCCTGCGGGTCGGCCAGGCGACACACGTGAAATCGCGAGCATGGTCACCTGGCTCTGCTCAGAGTGGGCCACCTACACCACCGGGCAATCCTTTATTGTCGATGGCGGCTTTATGCTGGCGAACCCACAGTTCAAAGGTTACTGATCGGCCCGTCTGGTGTGCCAGCGACGAATGATCCAGCGGAGCAGCAGCGCAAATACAATCGCCCCGACCAGCCACAGCAGATGTTTTACGTGCTGGTCGAGTTTGTGTAGCCAGGGCGTAATAATGCCGCCTGCAAAGTAGCCGAGCGTGACAAATATCAGTGCCCAAATGGCTGCGCCGACAATGTTCAGTAAAAAGAATTTCATTGGATTGAGGCGGCTGGCGCCAATAATGACTGGTCCAATCAGACGAAAGCCATACATAAAGCGAACACCGATCACAAACAGGCTGGGGCGACGTTTAATCAGGCGGTTGGCTTTGACAATTTTGTCCTGATGTTTCTTGATGCGGCGCAAAATACGCGCGCCGTAGCGTCGTCCCAGCCAGTACAGCAACTGATCGCCAACAATTCCGCCTCCCATTGCCGCCAGGACCACGCCAGTAAACTGCACCAAACCCTCATGCGCCGCCACTCCGCCGAGTAATGTAAAGGTTTCCCCTTCCGCGATACAGCCAAGAAACAGCGCGAGATAACCGTACTGAGTTATTAATCCATTGATATCAAAGTGCAAAATTAGCCTCCCTGTCAGATAAACGTTTCTCTCAGTCTATACGCTAACGGCGAAGGCATCTGCCCGGACGCGGGTGTCAGGCTTTTTTCGCTGATTTATTGCGCAATCACTACACAAATTGCTGCGCCGTTTATACTTGAGGGGAAGCTGCCCTCGCGATCGGTTTGCAGGTAAAAGGGCGGCCCTTCGCATCAGAGGAGTGATTGTATGAATCATGTCTGGGGTCTTCTGGCGCATCCTAATCAGGAAATGCGCGATATCAAGCAAGAGAATGAAAGCGTTTCGCACCATTACACCCACCATGTTCTGTTAATGGCCGCAATCCCGGTGATTTGCGCCTTTATCGGTACCACGCAGTTGGGCTGGAATTTGGGCGAAGGGCAATATATTCAACTCAACCTGATGACCGGGATTGGACTCGGCATCCTGTTCTATTTGATTATTTTAGGCGGCGTAGCCGTTATGGGCCGCGTTATTCACTGGATGGCGCGCAACTATCCGCAGCGTCCCAGCGTTCAACGTTGTACGGTGTTTGCTGGTTACGTGGCGACACCGCTGTTTTTAAGCGGCTTAGTGGCACTTTATCCACTGGTATGGCTGTGTGTGCTTATCGGTGCGCTGGCAATGGTCTACACCGGCTATTTGCTGTATGTCGGTATTCCGCTCTTTCTGAATATCGACCGTGATGAGAGTCTGCGTTTCTCTGGCTCTACGCTGGCTATTGGTGTTCTGGTATTTGAAGTCCTGCTGGCGATGACAGTTGTTTTGTGGGGATACGGACCAAGGCTGTTTTAATTCTGTCGCTGCCGCCACGCTGGCGGCAGCATGCTTTTAACGCCCGGAAACAATCTCACCAGGAAATCTCCCAATCTTAAGCGTATGATGCTGCTGCCAGCCCGCGCTCCGTCTGGTCTGAAGCGGGCGGCCTGTGTTTAACACAGCGCACAATCTTAACCGGGTCTTTTCTTACGATGCCTGCAAAAATTCGTTATTCACTGCTGTCGCTGGCGCTGCTCGTTTCCGGGCAAGGGCTTTCACTTCCAGCGCAGGCGGCGACGTCACTTTCTCAACTGGCCCCTATTGCCCAGCCGCAAATTGCTTCTGGCAGTGCGATGATCGTCGATCTCAATACCAATAAAATTCTGTTTTCCAGTCATCCAGACCGCGTGCGACCTATTGCCTCTATCACAAAGTTGATGACAGCAATGGTGGTACTGGATGCGCATCTGCCGATGAATGAAATGCTGACGGTAGATGTCAGCCAGACGCCAGAAATGCGCGGCGTGTTTTCCCGCGTAAAACTCAACAGTCAGATTAGTCGTCGTAATATGCTGTTGCTGGCGCTGATGTCATCAGAAAACCGCGCTGCTGCCAGCCTCGCGCATGCTTATCCGGGCGGATACAACGCCTTTATTCGTGCGATGAATGCCAAAGCGCGTGCGCTGGGTATGACGCATACCCGCTACGTTGAGCCGACCGGTTTGTCGATTCATAACGTTTCAAGTGCAGAAGATTTAATTAAATTACTCAAAGCAACCCGCCAGTACCCGCTGCTGGGTCAGCTCAGCACCACCAAAGAAGAGACGGCTGTATTCGCACATCCGAATTACGCCTTGCCGTTTCGCAATACCAATCATCTGGTCTATAAAAATAACTGGCACATTCAGTTAACCAAAACCGGCTATACCGATGAGGCGGGGCATTGTCTGGTGATGCGCACCATGATTAATAACCGGCCAGTGGCGCTGGTGGTGTTGGATGCCTTTGGTAAATATACCCATTTTGCCGATGCCAGTCGTCTGCGCGACTGGTTAGAAACCGGCAAAGCGGCACCGGTTCCCGCTGCTGCGCTGGCGTATAAAAAACAAAAAGCGTCACAGGTCGCCAGCAATGGGACCAACAGGGCCGCGGTTGAATAAAAATGTTCGGTGCTCACTGCGGTGAGCACGTTCATAATGCCTTAATTCCTATAGTTTCACAGCAGACTAAGCCCTACACTACGCGCGACTGGCGAGGGACGTTCGCCTGATTATTGTGCTGGAATCCCACTCTTATGTTTAAGTTAAAATCCCTTTTTACATTGTTATTCGTGGCGCTGATGGTGTTGGCTCCCACGTTCAGTCAGGCAGCAGATGAAAAGGCTGATGCCGCTCAGGAAGAAGCATCGCAGCCAAAGCTCAATGCAGCAGTTGAACTGCCGAAAATGCAGAAAATCCTCGACAAGCTCAAAGGGCAGGTGTCGGGCGATGCAAATGAAAGCAAACTCAATCAGCTCAATGATATGGCGCTGGAGCTGTCGGGAAATGCCGATACGCTGGGTCAGGCGCTGCTGCCCGATCGGCAACAGCTTGAGGCGCAGCTTGCGGTGCTCGGGCCCGCACCCAAGCCAGACAGCGGCGTGAAAGAGACCGCAGAAGTGACGCGCAAGCGTAACGCGCTTGAAAGCCAGAAAAGCAAAATGGACGATCAAATTAAGCAGGCCGAGGGCATTAAAAACAGTGCGCTGATGCTCTCGTCGCAAATCGTCAATTTACGTCGCGATCAGCTAAAAAACCAACTGGCACTTAATTCCGGCAGTATTTTAGGCACCCGGTTCTGGGCACCCCTGTTCAGTCGCCAGGATCTTGATGGTGAAAAGATCAGTGACTTCCGCGACGAACTGCAAAACACGGCTGCGCTGTCGTGGGAGGCGGGCTGGCGCGTGGGCACCGTTGCCTGGCTAATCGCCGCACTGCTGGTGATGACGTTAGGGCGTCGTTACAGCGAAGAGTTTCTTGCCTGGGTTAGCATTCACAAACTTCCCGAAGGGCGCCTGCGCCGCAGCTTCCTGGCGGCGGCGATCGCCCTGACAACGCTGGTTGCGGTCGTGCTGGCCTTTAATTTTATCGCGCTGGCTTTTACCCGCCGCGATGAAGTCTCAAGCGATGTGCAGGGTTTCGTTGATCGGCTGGTCGAGCTCAGCGTGTTTTGTGGTCTGATTGCCGGTTTAGGCCGTGCCTTTTATCAACGCGGCGTCCCAGCTGGCGGTTACCACTCCTTTCCAACGACGTGGCGACGGCGCTGAAGCCGTTTCCGCCGATTACCGCCTTGCTGGTGTTTATCTTCCAGACGGCGGAAGCCTACAATTACAGCGTTGGCACCAGCCTTAGTACCACTATCTTTGCCAATGGCCTGACCGCGTTGCTGATTGGCAGCACCGCACTGGCAATCAGCATGCGCACTAATCGCGTACGTCGCCGCATGGCGCTGGCAGGCACACCGCCGGAGGCGCGCTCTACCCTGGTTGGCCTGATCCAAATGGCGCTTACGCTGACAGCGGTTGCGATTCTGCTGTCACTGGTGATTGGTTACGTCGCACTGGCGCGCTTCATGAGTTATGAAGTGATTTGGTGCGGCATCCTGTTTGGCTCGTTCTATTTCCTCAGCCATCTGGTTAATGACGGATGTGAAAGCCTGTTTTCAACCAGCAACTCCTCAGGCAAGCGTATCCAGAACTCGCTGAATATTGATGAGCGATATCTGCAACAGGCTGCCACGCTGTTAGCGGCGATCGGTAAAACACTATTGATCCTGTTCGTTGCGCTGGCGTTGCTGAATGGCACCTTTGCCTCTTCAACCCCGATTGAACTGGTGCAAAAAGCTATTGAATTCTGGGGCGGCAAAGGGCTGGAATCGCTGAATATCGTACCGGCTCATATGGTTAATGCGCTGGTCTGTCTGTTTGTCGGCATCTATGCGCTGCGTTCGGTGCGTCGCTGGCTGGATAATGATTTCCTGCCAAAAACCACCATGGATGTCGGGATGCGCGTTTCGCTGGTGACGCTGTTCAGTAACATCGGATATGTGTTGATTATCCTGCTGACGCTCTCGATCATGGGCCTGCAATGGAACAAACTGGCCTGGATCGTCAGCGCCTTGTCGGTGGGTATCGGTTTTGGCCTACAGGAGATTGTGAAAAACTTTATCTCTGGTCTGATTCTACTGACTGAACGACCGGTGAAAGTGGGCGATCTGGTAAGCATCAGCGGTATTGAGGGTGATATTCGCCGCATTAATGTGCGTGCGACCGAAATTCAACTGGGCGATAAATCAACGGTAATTGTACCGAACTCACAGCTTATTTCGCAGAACGTGCGTAACGCGACCATGGGGAATGCACAGGGTGTCGTTACGATTTTGCTGACTTTCCCGCTGGATATCGATCCGGTACGGGTGCGCGAAATTTTGCTGGAGGTTTATAACGAAAACGAACGCATTCTTGAAACGCCAGAACCGTCGGTTTCGTTTAAAGATCTGACACCACAAGGTATTGTGCTAAGCGTCACTGGCAACGTGGCGGGCCAGCGACAAATTTCAGGAGCCAAAAGCGATCTGTTGTTCGATATTCTGACGCGACTGCGCAAAGAGGGCATTATGCTGTCGACGCCGCAGACGATGATTATCGAACGACGCCAGCACGCGGCAGCGGCAGAAGAGCAGATGCCATAATACAAAAAGGCCGATACGCTATCGGCCTTTTATTTTTGCCTGAGCCAAACCTGAGCAAACTGGCTCATTGCCCTGGTCACGCGGTGTTTAAATCGGCAAGAAAAAGTCTTTCAGGACATTAAAAAACGGTGAAAGGCGCAATCACCATAAACTTCACATCTTTTTCGTCCTGAAAAATATTGCTGTAACCCCCTTCGTAGCTGGGGATATTGGTATGGTTATCATATTGGGTGTAATGCAGCTTAAACGTGGTCTCTTTTAAACGGCCTTGCTGGATCTGGTAAGCTAAATCCAGACTCCAGGCTGACTCTTTCAGGCGCTGCTGTTGATCCCAGGCTGGATTTGTTGACGGTTTCGCATCCCAGCCCCAGGCGTAAGAAGCCCCGACTTTCCAGCCGGCTAATTGCCATGGGGAGAGATCAAGCATAGCGCCGACAAACACCGCTTTTTCCCCGTTGGCGTTCCAGTCAGATCGCTGATCCCACCAGATATCCAGTCGACCATTACTGCTGGCATATCCGGGTGTCATGCGCTGCAGGAAATAGCCCTGATTACCTTCCGCTTTTACCCAGGTTCCTTCCAGACGTAAATCCACCGGGCCGAGGGTATAGCCCAGCGTTAATGCCTGTAGCCATGCGAGACCATCATAGACATCATTAGGATTACTGGCACCACCACGCTCTTTATCTTGTGCGCCATAAAATTGATAACTGGTCCGCAGATCATTTTCACCTAAAGGGAAAGCCCAGGAGAGTTTGGCAAAATATTGATCCATATAGTGAGCAGCCTGGCCGAATGCACCTTCCAGCACCAAATTGTTTTTGAAGTCATATTTAACGCCGATGGAGTGTAAATAAGGGATGCCTGTCTTGCCATCGGCTTTGCGGAAGTTATACATGTGTTGATACCAGGGGCTTTATAATAATCACTCCACATATAGGAAAATGACAATTCGCCAGCAGTAGAGAAATCATATTTAGCACCACTTTCGAATCCACGATAGGTACCGGGTAAAAAGCTCCAGTGCGGGGCTAACAGAGTCTGACCGCTGGGCTGCAAATATCCCGCACGCAGCCAGTAATCAGACCATTTTAATTTAACCGCAGCTTTGTAAATACTGGCTCCGCTTTTATCGCCACTCCACTCTTCATCCCAGCGGGTGCGTGCATCACTAAAACCAATCTCATTCGGTGCAGCTGGCCCGCTGTTAGCCAATTCCACTGCGCCAAATACCGCCAGATCGAGACCGATGAAATCAGCCGCATAGCCCGATTGATAATCGAGACTGGTATTCAATGTTGAATGATGAAGATTAGCGCGATACTGGCCGTAATGTTCGGCCGTGGGGGTTAACTCTTTTCGATCGCGTTGGCGTTGCCAGTAATAGAAGGCGCCGGTTAAGGTTGAATCCTCGACGAAACCCGCTGCATAGACGGGAAGGGTGGAAATAAAGTAACCGGCACCACTGACTATCGCTGCTGAAAATATAAAAGGTATTGAAATTTTATTACCCATAAAGAACCATCCTTGAGTAAGAAAAATAAAGGGCATTGTTTATTAAAAAGGTGTTACCTGATTGAAAGTATTTTTGCGCCGCGAATTATCAATATAAAAAAGCCAGAGCTGTGATCCTGTGCGCAAATTAATGCCGGGTGTTGTTTTGGTAAATAAAGGGTTAATTAACGTGAAACGCTAATTTATAAAATCCGTTTTTCGTTAAATTTATGTTTGTTTAATTCAGTGTTGTGGTTGAAGGAATTACAATGTTAATTTCTTATTTGTTGTTAAGAATAAAAAAGGCTTATTAAGCCTTTTTTATCTATTATTTTCGCACGCTATACGTTATGGCACTCTGACCGCCCAGCCTTTTTGCTTGCTGGTTTTACCAATGCCAGGGTTAAAGCTGTTGGTTGGATCAAGATGGCGATAGAACGCCGCAAGCTGCGGCCTGGCCTGGTACAAATGCCCCACGTTATGCTCTGCGGGATATTCTGCACCGCGCGCCTGAAGAATTTCTAACATCTTCTCTTTTAACGCATGCGCATCGACGCCTTTCTTAACGATGTAGTCCTGATGAAAAACGTGACAAAAGAAGTGACCGTAATAGAGGCTGTGACTGAGCGATTGCGTAATGTCTGGCGGTAGCGTTTCAAACCAGTCGCGATCGTTGCGTCGCAGCGCAATATCCAGCGCCAGAATATCTTCGACATCGTCAGCATGTACCGCATGATAACGAACCGCCGCGCCTGCCGCTGCATAGCGATGAAGAAACGCATGTGTACCTTCTTTGCCTTCACACTCAAAAAATTCACCGCCTCCTTCGCGGAAATAATCTTTCAGATAGTTGCGCGCTTCAGCGACACCGTCGCCAGACATCTTTAACATTAAGTGATGAGCATACTTATCGCGATACTGCGTCATTCGCTTGGGCAGGTGAGGGGAAACAGACGGGTCAGACGTTGCAGCATACGATCGGTGAAGTGGGGTTTGATAAAAGAGAGTTTTGCCAGCCAGGCATCTACGCGACCTTTCAGGGAGAAAAACAGCGGCATTTTGTCGGTGCCCAGTTTGTCGATCATCAGAAAGGTATCTTTGCCATAAACTTCAGCAATATCGTAAATATCACGGTGCATATATTCGCCCGCGACAGGCAAATTTTTGAAATGCGCCAGCATATGACGACGAATGTCGCTCAGCACGGCCACATCGTTAGTCCCAATATAAAAAACCTGCTGCTGCGGTTCAGTGGGAAAGGTGTCGAGTCGCACGGCAAATACGGCAAGCTTGCCCGCACAGCCGGAAGCTTCAAACAGGCGGCGCGCATCGGCGTTAAAACGCGCTGGTGTGTCGGCATCTACATCTCGCACCCGCTCAGCATACTCATGATCTGACGCATGGCGCCCGTCGTGCTGCACATCCTGCGGCTGCCAGCGATCGTCATCCAGCCGGCCTAATATCTCTTCCGGCGATGTGCCGAGATCGATGCCCAGATGGTTAACCAGCTTTAACTTACCTTGCGCATCGATTTGTGCAAACAGCGCCATTTCGCTGTAAGCCGGACCGCGTTTGATCAGCGAACCGCCTGAGTTATTACAGATACCGCCCAGTACGGATGCGCCAATACAGGATGAACCAATCACCGAATGCGGCTCACGTCCCAGCGGTTTAAGCACTTTTTCCAGTTGATACAGCGTGCTGCCCGGAAAGGCTAAAATTTGTTTGCCGCCATCAATCAGCTGTAATTTATCCAGCCGTAACGTGCTGATGATCACAAGCGGGCGATCGTAATCGTTACCCTGCGGCGTTGAACCTTCGGTCAGGCCGGTATTGGCAGCCTGCATCAAAATAATGACATCGGCACTGACCAGTGTTTGCAGCACCTGCCACAACTCTGACAGCGTACCGGGAAAGACCACCGCCAGCGCATCACCCTCGCCCGAGCGAAAGCCTTTTCGATAGCGTGCGGTCTGTTCTGCTTCTGTGAGCAGGTGAGAAGCGCCGACTAAACGGCGTAAATCGGAAAGCAGGGCAGAGGTGTTTATCATCATTCATTCCCTTATCTTGTTAATGCGTCATTACTGTAGCACGTCCGCTGCGTGGGACCAGTGTGCCAGCGGTGGCTACCTGCTATCCTCATCTTGTGGCACACTGCCGCCTGTTTAATTGATATTGCGCAGTCACTTAAGAGAACCCGAACTGATGAAATGGATTTACTCTGTTAGTCTCGCTGTTTCCTCGCCATGCAACCCGCGCTAGCGGAGGAGTTAAGTGGTAACCATCCGATGACTGAGCAGGCGCGCGACGCCTTCGTCAACGATTTGCTTAATAAGATGACGCTGGATGAGAAAATCGGCCAGCTACGTTTGATCAGTGTCGGCCCCGACAATCCTAAAGAAGCCATCCGCGCGATGATTCATAAAAGTCAGGTCGGCGCGATTTTCAATACTGTGACGCGTCAGGATATTCGCGCCATGCAAGATCAGGCGATGCAACTCAGCCGACTGAAAATCCCCCTGTTTTTTGCTTACGACGTCGTGCACGGTCAGCGCACTATTTTTCCGATTCCACTCGGCCTGGCGGCCAGCTGGGATCTGGACGCGGTGCGTGAAGTTGGACGCATTTCCGCCTATGAAGCTGCCGATGATGGGTTAAATATGACCTGGGCCCCGATGGTTGATGTCAGTCGCGAACCGCGCTGGGGGCGCGTATCAGAAGGCTTCGGTGAAGACACGTACCTGACGTCAGAGATGGGCCGCAGCATGGTGCAATCGATGCAGGGCAAAAGCGCCGCCGATCGCTACTCTCTTATGACCAGCGTGAAACACTTCGCCCTGTATGGTGCTGTGGAAGGCGGACGCGATTACAACACGGTTGATATGAGTCCTCAGCGCATGTTTCAGGACTATCTTCCTCCCTATAAAGCGTCACTGGATGCGGGCAGCGGCGGGGTGATGGTGGCACTGAACTCCATCAATGGCGTGCCCGCAACGGCAGACAGTTGGCTACTGAAAGATCTGCTGCGTGGTGAGTGGAAATTCAAAGGCATTACGATTAGCGATCACGGTGCAATCAAAGAGTTGATTAAGCATGGCGTTGCCAGCGATCCACAAGATGCTGTGCGCATTGCCCTCAAGTCGGGCGTCGATATGAGTATGAGCGATGAGTATTACAGCAAATACTTGCCCGGTCTGGTGAAAAGCGGCGCGGTGAGCATGGCGGAAATTAACGATGCGGCGCGTCACGTACTGAACGTCAAATATGACATGGGGCTGTTTAACGATCCGTACAGCCATCTTGGTCCAAAAGAGAGCGATCCGCAGGACACTAACGCAGAAAGCCGCCTGCACCGTGCCGAAGCGCGTGACGTTGCGCGGAAAAGCATGGTGCTGCTGAAAAACCGCCTGGAGACGCTGCCGCTGAGTAAATCGGGGACGATTGCGCTTGTCGGCCCGCTGGCGGACAGCCAACGCGATATCATGGGCAGTTGGTCAGCGGCAGGTGTCGCAAAACAATCCGTTTCGCTGCTACAGGGAATGCGTAACGCGACGGCAGGCAAGGCCACGCTGTTATACGCCAAAGGGGCCAATATTTCCGACAATAAAGGCATTCAGGACTTCCTTAATCTCTATGAGCAAGCGGTATCGGTTGATAAGCGTTCGCCACAACAATTGATTGATGAAGCCGTCGAAAAAGCCAGACAGGCGGATGTGGTGGTCGCAGCAGTCGGCGAAGCGCAGGGAATGGCGCATGAAGCCTCCAGCCGCAGCGAACTGACAATCCCGGCCAGCCAGCAGAAACTGCTCGCCGCGCTGAAAGCCACGGGTAAACCGCTGGTGATTGTGCTAATGAATGGCCGTCCACTGACGCTGGTGAAGGAAGATCAGATGGCCGATGCCATGCTGGAAACCTGGTTTAGTGGCACTGAAGGCGGTAACGCTATCGCTGATGTGCTGTTTGGTGATTACAATCCATCGGGCAAACTGCCGGTCTCTTTCCCGCGTTCAGTTGGACAAATCCCAGTGTATTACAATCATTTGCCTACCGGCCGCCCTTATAATTTTGCGAAGCCCAACAAGTACACATCACACTATTATGACGCGGTTAACGGCCCGCTCTATCCGTTTGGTTATGGTCTGAGTTACAGCACATTCACGCTGTCGCCGGTGAAGATGTCATCGCGCACGATGCCACGTGACGGTACTATTGAAGCGAGCGTAACCGTGACCAACAGCGGCAAACGTGATGGCGCCACGGTGGTGCAACTCTATCTGAACGATCCTGTCGCCACCCTCAGCCGTCCAGTGCAGGAGCTGCGTGGCTTCAGGCGCATCATGCTGAAGGCCGGTGAGTCACAGACCGTCACCTTTAAGATTGATGTCGATGCGTTGAAGTTCTGGAATCAGCAAATGCAGCATGTCGCTGAGCCAGGCAAATTTAACGTTATGATCGGGCTGGATTCCGTACGCACTCAGGATGCGCAGTTTGATTATTTATAAGTAACTCTGCGCGATATTCCCCAACGCTCCTCCTGTAGTAAGGAGCGTTGGGGTAAAAGCATTGAGCCGCAGAAGACAACGACATGAACATTCGATACCGCATTCAACAACAAGTTTTTCGTCTGAACGGCCTGGGACTGAATGAGTTTGATATCTCCCAGCCGCCCGGCGATCCCGGCCTGTTTGGGCCAGACAGCGTGATCTGGCGCGTGCACGGCGATTTCACCTCAATGATGTGCGGCGGCATCAGTGCGCTTCTGCTGCAAATGCTGCATCCCGCTGCGCTGGCAGGCGTCTGGGATCATTCCAACTTTCGTCAGGATATGATGGGACGGTTGCGTCGCACCAGCCAGTTCATCGCCGTGACGACGTTCGGCAACCGGCAGGATGCTGAAATACTCATCGAGCGGGTTAAGCGCATTCATCTTAAAGTCAGTGGCGTTGATAACTGCGGTAAACCTTATGCGGCCAGCGATCCGCATCTGCTTACCTGGGTTCACGTTGCTGAAACCAGCCGTTTTCTGGCTGCACATCTGCGTTATAAAAATGCCTCTCTCAGCGCATACGAGCAAGATCGCTATTACGAAGAGGCGGCTGTCATTGCCGAAGCGTTAGGTGCGAAAAATGTCCCTAAAAGCTGCGCTGCGGTGGAGGCCTGGCTGCAGGAGATACGCAGCGAGTTGCGCTTTGATGAGCGCACAGCGGATGTGACGCACCGGCTTATGAACGCCCCTGCACCGAGCTGGCAGGCAAAACCGGTAATGAAAGTGATGCTAAAGGCGGGCATTGGACTCATGCCAGACTGGGCACAGGCGATGTCTGGTCATCGTATTGGCCGCTGGCAGCAAAGATTGCTTGATCGACAGATTGATGTGATTGCCGCTTCATTGCGTTGGTCAATTCAGCGCGGGGCTTATCAGCGCGCTATGTTGCGCATGGGCAGAAATCCCTGACGGCCAAAACGTAACCTTGCTGACAGGTGTAACAGGCGCGTCGTGAACAGATTGTCACGCAACAGGCGTGGCAATCTTACCTTCAAAAAGGGCACCGGTGGCACGCAGGGTACTTTTCTGTTTGGCTTAATAAGCTTGCTTATCCTCTCCTTTCGACACTTTGAGATTTTTACCCTTGTCACACATGGCGGCAGTCAGGATCCTGCTCTAATCTCGAGGAAAATGAATTCCTCCTGGCTTTGTCGAGGCACTATGACGTACCAACCTCTGATTGCTGAAGTTTACAATCAGCAACGTACCCTGACGGCGATCGTCGAGCAGGATGCGCGCACCGCTTACTTCTATATCTGGCCGACGGATCTGTTTCGCAGCCAGTATGCGGTGCGTGGCTGCTGGCTGCGTAATCTGTTACCCGCGCCAGCACAGGAAGATCGTGAAGCAATGGAGCAGGGCATTGCGCCGCTGCTCAGCGCCGAATATTGCCGCACGCTGGAAGCGGAGCCAGCACTTGATCCGGCGGGACTGCAAGTCCTGTGGGAGCCGGGTGATGATGGCGCGGCGCTGTGGTATTACGGTCAACTTTTGGCGGTCATTCCCGGCTGGAGCCTGTATCAAAACAAGCAGGTGAGTTTTTCGGCAGGGTGTATCAGGAAAAATCGCCTGACCGCGCCGCTCGGCTCGGCCTCAACCAACGATTACTACGCGCGTGCCGAACAGCAGCGCCAGTTCTGGCGAGAATGGCATGACGGTAGTGAATGGGACAAGGTGCAGAAAGCCCTCATGACCTGTTACCAGGCGCAGTTTGGCGAATCAGTGAAGTATTACGCTATCGATCAGGGCAGCTGGCCGCCCATGGCTATCTCTCAGCACTGGCATAAAGGCGTATGGTATTTTCTGACGCTGGGCATGAGTATTCGCCCTATGCCGCAGGTCGATTATCTGTTTGATGAGCTGGCGCCGCAGTATCGCCGGATTGAGTTAGCCATAGCGGTTGATGGTGAAGTGATGACCGAAGGCAATGCGGTACAGATGGCCAGCGCGTTGGCAGAATTTGTTCATTTGCCCTGGGCGCGCCTGACCTGGCTGGGTGAAGGGCATACGCTGGCATCTGAAGTTGCTCCAGTGGGGTTTGAAAGTTTTCTGCTGTCGAATGAGCTGGCGGGTGATAAGGCGCAATTCAAGCTACCCAAGCGTGACGGCGACAGGCCAACCTTGTTATGGGCGACACCGATAACAGAAGCGGAGCGCAAATTTGCCCAGGCTGACGAGCAGGGCGGCCAGCGGCTCAGAGAATGGCTGACCGCAGAAGGCAATAATCATATTTTCCGTCCACGCCAGCAGGTCGTGGATTCAGACGAGTAATCGTGGCTATGCGCGTTGAGCACATCAGTGCGCATTGTCCTGAGCTACAGGCTCTGCATCTAAATTATGACAGTAATCAACTATTTCCTGATTCTGTGATCTTCACCACCTCAAGTTCCCTTTAAGCAAGCCGTTAATCCCGATCAGGCAATCGCGCCGTACCAGGCTTGAGGGAACAACGATGTTAAAAACAACCCAATCCCGCTTCACTGCAACACTCATCGCATTTTTTATGTTACTGATGGTGATCACCGTGCTGGTGATCAACCAGTTTGTCGCGCCTCAACTCGTGCATAACGAAAATCGCCTGGTGCGTTATCAGGTCGACTCACTGGCAAGCGGTATCGTGGAACAGATGAACCGCGTGCAGGCGCAGCAACGTGCCATTACGGAAGCGGCATCGGTGATGGAGAGCAGCACCATTGATAAACTTCTGCCAACGCTGGTGAACCAGTATCAGGACAGCAACGTCTTTGGCGGCGGTATCTGGCCTCTGCCGAATCGGCGCGATGCAGACAAAGAGAAAAACAGCAGTTTCTTTGCGCGCGATGCCAGTAATCAATTGCAGGAAAATACTTACTGGAACTCAGCCGCGGCCGACAATTACTGGGAGCAGCCGTGGTACAAAGATGGCATGGCGGCGGCTAAAGGGCATTGCGCCTGGGCGAAAGCCTATCAGGATGCCGCAAGCCCGCAACCGCGAACGAACTGCGCGATGGCAATTTATCGCAATGGCGCGGTTTGGGGCGTAGCCACAATTGATGTGACACTCGGCTTTTTCAACCAACTGGCGAAACAAATGGGTGACGCCATTCAGGGCAACGTCCTGATTGTGGAAGCAGACGGCAAAGTTGTTGGTAACGCCGCGCTGGCGAACAGCACGGCAAAACTGCAGAACCTGACTGACCTGCAAATACCGATGGCGGCACCGTTGAAAGCGATGCTGGCAAATGCAGGCGCGCAGCCAACCGAAATGGCTTACGACACCGATGATGGCGAGCAGACGCTCTTGCTTCAGGCCATTCCTGACAGTCCGTGGTATCTCGCCAGCAGCGTACCGACCAGCCTGCTGAATGCGCAGGCGCATAACATGCTGACGCGCCTTGGACTGGTACAGATCCCCTGGCTGTGATTCTGCTGCTGGTGCTGCTCGGCTTTGTGCGAAACATGATGAAGCGTTTGAGCGTGCTGAACAGCAATATCGAGGCGCTGTCGCAGGGCGGTGCAGATTTAACCCAGCGCCTGCCTGCCAGTAACAGCCCGGAATTTAATGCGGTGGCGCAAAGTTTCAACCAGTTCATCAGCTATCTGCAAGGATTAATGCGTCAGGTTGGCGACAGCGCGCTGGCCATTACCGCCGCATCGCGTGAAATTGCCAGCGGCAATGCGAACCTGTCGTCACGTACTGAAGATCAGGCCAGTTCGATTGTTGAAACGGCGGCCTCTATGGAACAACTGACCGGCACGGTGCGCCAAAACGCGGATAACGCCACGCATGCCAACCAGCTGGCTGACGGGGCGTCACAGGTGGCAGCACGCGGCACTGACGTGGTTCGGCAGGTGGTCAGCACCATGGGTGAGATCCATCATTCGTCACGTAAAGTGGTCGATATCATCAGCGTCATCGACAGTATCGCTTTCCAGACCAATATCCTGGCATTAAACGCTGCGGTAGAGGCAGCCCGAGCTGGTGAGCAGGGACGGGGCTTCGCCGTGGTGGCCTCAGAAGTGCGCAGTCTGGCACAGCGTTCAGCGAACTCAGCGCGAGAAATCAAGAAGCTGATTGAAGAATCCGTGGCAAACATTGATGCCGGCAGTCAACTGGTTGAGCAGGCCGGCACCACTATGGATGAATTGATGCAGGGTGTCAGCAGCGTCACCACATTAATGAGTGAAATCATGTCCGCCAGCCGTGAACAGAGCATGGGCATTGAGCAGGTTAACATTGCTATCACTCAGCTTGATGGAACGACGCAGCAGAACGCGGTACTGGTTGAGCAGGTTTCTGCCGCCGCACAGGCGATGGAAGCGCAAAGCGTGCAGCTTGAGCAGGTAGTACAAAGCTTTAAACTGTAATTTTTCGCAGGCCAGTTATGCTGGCCTGATTTTTTCCTGCCCTTCATACCTTGTCTGGCGCGGCCTGGGGTTTGGGAATACGTTTTTTACACTCAAAGATCTGATTCCTGTGCCAAAATAGTGAGGAATTAACGCAAGGAACCGACATGTCTGCTATTGAAGTTATTCTCGTCGACCATCTGGATCGTCCCACCGGCAAAATGGAAAAGCTGGAAGTACATGAGAAGGGATTACTGCATCGTGCGGTGACGGTCTACATCTTCAATTCGCGGCAAGAGCTGCTATTGCAACGTCGTGCCAGCGACAAATACCATTGTGGTGGTTTATGGAGCAACACCTGTTGCGGCCATCCTTATCCGCATGAGTCGACACAGGATGCGGCTGAACGTCGTCTGCGTGAAGAGATGGGTATGAATGTCTCGCTCACGCCAGTGTTTGAACTGAGTTATAACCTGCCACTCAGCAATGGCCTGACTGAACATGAGTATGGTCACGTCTTTTTTGCGGTATGTGACGACTTACCCACTCTTAATCCGCAGGAAGCGGATGCGTTCGACTATCGTCCGATAGCGGAGATACAGCAGCAGATGTCACAACATCCGCAGCAGTTTACACCGTGGTTTATCCATACTTTTCCGCGCATTCCTGCTCATTTTGACGCATTTAGCTTCCCGGTGTAATGTAAAACCGCACCTCATCAGGTGCGGTCTGATTCACTGATTAAAATCCTCAGCGTCAACATCATAGCCCGACGGCTCCCAGCGTATCGCCAGCAGCGCCAGCAAACCTGCCAGCGGCGCAAGGAATATCACCCAAAATACGCCCGTCCCCAGAGCCGCGACCAATACCGGAAACAGAAACAGCGATACGGTTGAACTGCCACGCATTAAGGTCTGATTGAAGCCAACGCCAACGCCGCGCAGCGAAGTTGGATAGCTTAGTGAGGCGAAAGTCATGGTGTGCGAGCCGGGGCCAAATCCCTGGCCGAACAGGAACAGCGCCAGCATACCGATAGCCAGCAATGCTTCCTGTCCACCTTCCGGGCGACCGATCAGCGCCAGACCCAGCAGCGCCACACACTGACAGGCATAGCCCGCCACCGACATCTTCCACGCGCCGAGTGTCGGCACCAGACGTACGGCAAGTATGCCGCCGACAAAGGCAAACAGCAGGTTCAGCGCCAGCGAGACCAAAATGGTGGTCAGCATCGACTGGGCAAAAAAGCTGGAGATGATCACCGGTAAACCAAACGCGACAGCATTATAAGCAAATGATGAAGCGATCGAGGTAATCGTAGCCAGCAACGTCCGGCGCAGATAGACACCCTTCAACAGGGCACCATAGTTACGCCAGCGGGCGCGACGGGCCGGTTTAGCCGGTGTCAGCGAGGCATCTTTTGCGACCTGGGCATTGATATTCCATGAACGGCGTAAAATATTCGCCGCCCCTTGCAAATCGCCCTGATTCGCCGCCCACACCGGCGATTCGCTCATATAGCGGCTGCGAATCGCAATGATCAAAATAGCAGGCACGGCGCCAAAGCCTAAAATCAGGCGCCACAGCCAGTCAGAATGGCTCTCCGGCAACACCGCATACAGCAGAAGCACCAGAAGATAGGAGATGCTGATCGCCGCATACCAGGTCGGACACCACATCGCTACGCTGGCAGCCTTGTTACCTTTACCGCGTAGTCTGGAAAACTCCGCTAAAAATGCCATCGCCACCGGCAAGTCAATACCAACGCCAAGTCCCATCACAAAGCGTGCGCCGCCCAGCACGTACTCATTCGGTGCAAAAGCACAGGCCAGCGCCGCGACAACAAAGAAGAACATGTCGGCCATGAAGACCCGATAGCGACCAATTTTATCGGTGAGATAGCCGCCGATAAGCGCACCGACAATAGCCCCAAAGGTAATAGCCGATGCCACCATGCCGGTGCCAGTGGGTGTTAAGTTGAATTCACGCGCAACGTCTTTGATACCAAACGCCAGCGCACCCAGATCGTATGCATCAAGAAAGACGCCGCCGAGCGCAATCGCCACGACAATGCGGGCGTTATTACGTGCGCTGTTGCCGTTGTTAATCAGACTGGAGACATCTGATGCGCTGCGGATCCATTGCGTTTCGCCCGTGGGCGTACTCCCTGCCGTTGCCACATGGGCTGAAGATGTTAAGTCGGACATGATGTTGTCTGTTTTTTATAAAAATAGAAATTGAGAATAATCCGCGGACGTCTGGACGTAAATTCCATTAGGTTATAACTCAGATCACAATGGTATTAATCTGTTAACTGAATCAATTATTGCTGGTCGCGCAACCGCAACGCCAGGCTACGCTTTTAGAACATACCGCTAAAAACGTAGTGCTGAAAACAAGGAATGCGTCATGACGAAATTTCAGGGGTGGATCGGAATAAGCGCGCTGTTGCTCAGCCTGAGTACAGCGCACGCTGCCGATCCGGTGCGGGTAGGTTCAAAAATTGATACCGAAGGCTCGCTGCTTGGCAATGTGATTTTACAGGTGCTGCAAAAGCATGGCGTGAAAACCGTCAACAAAATTCAGTTAGGCAATACCCAGGTGGTGCGCGGGGCCATTACCGCCGGTGAGCTGGATATCTATCCGGAATATACCGGTAACGGCGCTTTTTCTTCAATGATGAAAAAGACAGCGTGTGGAAAAATGCGCAGCAGGGATATGACAAAGTTAAAAAGCTTGATGCGGAGAAAAATAATCTGATCTGGTTGACGCCTGCGCCTGCGAATAACACCTGGACTATCGCGGTACGCAAAGACCTGGCGGATAAAAATCATTTACAGTCACTGGATGATCTCAGTGCTTATCTGAAAAAAGGCGGCACCTTGAAACTGGCCGCCTCGGCTGAGTTTATTGAGCGCAGTGATGCGTTGCCTGCGTTTGAAAAAGCTTACGGCTTCGATCTCAGCCAGGATCAGCTGTTGTCGCTGGCGGGGGAGATACTGCGGTGACGATCAGTGCAGCGGCACAGCAAACCTCTGGCGTAAATGCAGCGATGGCTTACGGCACTGACGGGCCGGTGGCGGCGCTGGGGTTACAGACGCTGAGCGATCCGAAAGGCGTACAGCCAATTTATGCGCCTGCGCCGGTGATCCGCGCGTCGGTGCTTAAGGCTTATCCCGACATTGCTGACTGGCTGAAACCGGTCTTCAGCGCCCTTGATACAAAAACACTGCAACAGCTTAACGCGAAAATTGCGGTAGAAGGGCAGGATGCCAGCAGCGTGGCAACGCAGTGGCTGCAACAGAAAAAGTTACTGTAGCGATGCTGATATCGCGGGATGCGATGATTCACCCCGTGGCTCGCCAGTGGCGCTGCTGTTGGTCACGCTGCTGGTTATCACGCTGGTCAGCCTGCCGTTTCTCAGCCACGCCGCGAATCGTTTAGTGGGTGGTCAACCGTTAATGCTGTGGCAAGTGAGTAAGGCTATGGCGCTGCTCCTGCCGCTGGCGCTGCTGGTTATCACGTCGTGGCCAAAACCGACTCGCGGCACGCTGCTGATCTCCCTGTTGGCCAGTGAGTTACTGCTGGCCGGGATGATTGGCTTAAGCGGCAATCAGGCCTCCCTGCTGGCAAGCCAGGGCAGCCCGCTGGCGCGCACCAGTTTTGCCAGTGGCATGTGGTGTGCGAGCGGGATCACGCTGCTGTTAATCACTGACACTATCCGTCAGTTGACGCGCCATAAGCTCTGGCAACTGCTGCTTAACCTGCAAGTATGGATTATCCCGTTACTGCTGCTGTTTGGCGGTATGCTTGATCAGCTCTCTTTGCTCAAAGAGTACGACAATCGTCAGTCGGTGTTTGACGCCGCCCTCTCGCGCCATCTGGCCCTGCTTGGTGGAACCTTGCTGCCTGCGCTGATTATTGCGCTGCCGCTGGGCATTGCACTGTATCGCCGTAGCCACTGGCAAAGCGCCGTTTTCAGCGCGCTGAACGTGATCCAGACGGTGCCATCGGTGGCGCTGTTTGGGTTGTTGATAGCGCCGCTGGCGGGGCTGGCAAAACATTATTCCTGGCTTGGCGACTGGGGAGTAAGCGGCATTGGAATGGCACCTGCACTCATTGCGTTAGTGCTCTATGCCTTGCTGCCGCTGGTGCGCAGCGTGGTAGTGGGACTGCAACAGGTACCGCAGGATGTACGCGAAACGGCGCGCGGCATGGGAATGGGAACGTTACAGCAACTCATTGCGGTTGATGTACCGTTAGCTCTGCCCGTGTGGCTGGCAGGACTGCGCGTGGTGGTGGTGCAAACGCTGGGCATGGCCGTCGTCGCGGCACTGATTGGCGCGGGGGATTTGGTGCGATTATTTTTCAGGGGCTGCTGAGTAGCGCACTTGATCTGGTGCTGCTTGGCGTCATTCCGGTGATTGCGCTGGCGGTCATCATTGATGCGCTGTTTCGGCTGCTTATCTCTCTGCTGGAGAAAAAAATGATTCAGTTTGATGGCGTGAGCAAATATTTTGCCGGTAAAGCGGCGGTAAAAAATTTATCGCTGAAGATCGATCAGGGCGAGTTCAGTGTTCTGCTCGGCACGTCGGGATCGGGGAAATCAACCACGCTTAAGATGATTAACCGGCTGGTGGAAGCGGATGAAGGCGAGATTCGCTTTGCCGGTGAGGCGATTCGTCAGCTTAATGCCAGGGCGCTGCGCCGCCGCATGGGCTATGCCATTCAGTCTATCGGCCTGTTTCCGCACTGGACCGTAGAAAAAATATTGCCACGGTGCCCGCGCTGTTGGGCTGGCAGAAAAATCGGGTACGCGAGCGGATTGAGGAACTGCTTACGCTGCTCAATCTGGACGAGCAATTGCTGCAGCGTTATCCGCATCAGCTTTCGGGCGGACAACAGCAGCGCGTCGGCGTGGCACGGGCGCTGGCAGCCGATCCGGACGTTTTATTGATGGATGAACCTTTTGGTGCTCTCGATCCGGTGACACGCGGCGCGCTGCAGCAGGAGATGTTGCGCATTCATCGCCTGTCGGGACGCACTATCGTGCTGGTTACCCACGACATTGATGAGGCGCTGACGCTGGCAGATAACATCGTGTTGATGGATGACGGTGAAATTGTGCAACAGGGCAAACCGGTTGAACTGTTAACGCAGCCAAAAAATGATTTTGTGCGGGATTTTTTGGTCGAAGTGAAATGGGGGTCAGGCTACTGGCGTTGGGTCAGGCGGGTAATGCTGCCCGGCGCGGCGAATGGCTGGAAGGAGAACCGATCGCTGCCGGCTTGTCGCTAAGAGAGGCGCTGTCGCAATTTATTACGCGCCGCACCGACAAGTTGCCGGTGGTGGACGATCAGTTAAAACCGCTGGGCGTACTGCATTTTAATGATTTGCTTAACCTGCGTGAGGGTATGCAATGCGCTGGTTAAAGGATCCGCTGCTGTGGCTGGTTGTGCTTTACCTCGCACTGCTTAGTGCGATGCCCTACAGCGGCCCCTTGTTTGCCCACTGGTTTCCTGAACTCGCTCGCCCGCTTTACCAGCAGGATAGCTTCTGGCAGCTCACGCTGGCGCACCTTTTTCTGGTGGTAACCGCCAGCGTGCTGGCGGTGGTTATTGGCGTCGGTAGCGGCGTGTTGGTCACGCGTCGGCATGGACGCGCGTTTCGTCCCGTGATTGAGACCCTTGTTGCTGCCGGGCAAACCGTGCCGCCAGTCGCGGTACTAGCCATTGCCGTGCCGGTGATGGGATTTGGCGCCTGGCCTGCCGTGATCGCCCTGTTGCTGTATGGACTCTTGCCCATTTTGCAGGGAACCTTAGCGGGAATTGACAGCGTGCCTGCCAGCAGCCGCGAAATCGCCCAGGGCGTCGGCATGAGTGCCTGGCAGCGTTTATGGCAGGTGGAATTAGCGTTGGCTGCGCCGGTGATCATTGCAGGCGTGCGTACTTCCGTGATCATTAATATTGGCACTGCGGCGATTGCCTCCACCGTCGGGGCAAAAAGCCTGGGATCGCCCGTGATTATCGGTTTGAGCGGCTTTAATACAGCCTATGTGATTCAGGGCGCATTGCTGGTAGCCCTTTTAGCGATTGTCAGCGACCGTCTGTTTGAGCGTCTGCAACGCTGGTTTAGCGTGCGTGCACAATAAGGCTGTAACCGACCAGCATCAAGCCGCCAGTACCGCCAATAGCCATGATGAAAAACAGCGTTGCGAAAAAGATTTTTTGCCAGTTCATGCAGAAACCCGAGAGTAAGACAGAGAGCGGGGAATAATAGCGCGCGCAAGGCAGCAGGCAAAGCGCCCGGCGTGCGTTTTTGTTATCAAGGCGTTTCGTGCAGATGAACGCTGTAGCCTTGTTCCTTCCAGTGATCCATCTGTTCCTGTTGACGACGCGTCAATTTTTTACCGGTCCAGACAAACATATTCATGCCGGGAAAGAGTTCCGGGCGGGGCAAATCAAGCGGTTCAGCCAGTACATCAATACGCCAGCCGTGCTGTGAAAGTCGCCAGCCTTCGAGCCAGATGCGGGTGCGATCATCAATGCCCCAGCCAATAATTAACGCATCTTTACCCGCTTTTTTACGTCCAGAGTTAAGACAAAAAGCCACATAATCGATCAGTAAGCCATCCAGCAGACTACACATGGTGCGCGCGGTGTTTTGATCCAGGCCGAGCTTTTGACGCACCGGCATAAAAACGTGATCGATCAGCGCATCTACCGGATGTTCCCGGCCAACAGCCGCAATTTTATTACGCAGCTTGGCGGGGCGAACATGGCGTAACGTGCAAATCAGCTCATCCTGTAGATTAGTCCAGCCATCATGCGCATCAATATCACTGCCTTCCATCAGTGCTTTGACTTTTCCTACCGGCACACCGCTTTCAATCCAACGTTTAATCTCTTCAATACGTTGAACATCTTCGTCGTCGAACTGACGATGTCCACCTTCGGAGCGTTGTGGCTTTAATAAGCCGTAGCGTCTTTGCCACGCGCGTAAAGTGACTGGGTTTATTCCACAGCGTTCGGCCACATCACCGATACTGTAAAAGGTCATACAATCCTCTTTTTCTGACGGAGTCGAAACACCTTAACCAGGCACGTTAAGTTGTACAATAGATTTTTGCCTGTACAACTTGACCGTTGGGCTTATTTTCTGCTTAATCTCATATTTGAGAATTAATTCCCAAAAATGAGAGAGTGCCGATGCAAATACCGGATACAGAACAACGGCTGGCCGCTCGCCTTGCCGAGCTTCGACTTCAACGTGGTTGGTCGCTGGACGAGCTGGCGACAGCAACAGGCATTAGTCGGGCGTCATTATCGCGTATTGAACGCAGCGAGACCAGTCCAACGGCAGCACTGCTTAATCGCCTGTGCGTCGCGTACGGGCTTACCCTGTCGCGTCTGCTAAGCGAGGTTGAGGAGGGCGTAGACCTGCTGCTTACGCGTGATCAGCAGCCAGTCTGGCATGATGAAGCCAGTGGATTTCATCGCCGTAACGTGTCACCACCTGCCACTAATTTTAGATGCGAATTGGTAGAGGGCAAGCTGCGGCCCGGCGCTCGCATCGATTATGATGCCCCGCCGTTGCACGGAATGGAGCAACATATCTGGCTACGCGAAGGGGATTAACCCTCACTCTGGCGTCGCAACAGTGGACGCTGCGCGCCGGTGACAGCTTACGCTTTCATTTAACAGGAAAATCTTCGTTTGCTGCTCACCTGACCGAGGGCGCGCGATATCTGCTGGTGGTGTGTAAACCATGATCGATTATGAACAGCTCAGTGCGACACAAGCGCAACAGCTATTGCCGCAGCTCTGTGATGTATTGCAGGCCTGCGTCGCTGATGGCGGCAGTATCGGTTTTATTGATGCCACGGATCGTGATGTCATTGCGCGCTTTTGGCAGGATCGGATTGACAGCCTCGCCCGTGGAAACTGTGATTTGCTGGTGGCACGTCAGCAGGGCGTCGTGGTGGCAACGGTAATGGTGAATAACAGCGGAATGCCTAACGGCCGTCATCGCGCCGAAATCAGTAAACTGCTGGTGCTGCCGCTGGCGCGACGTCAGGGCATTGCCCGCCAGTTGATGCAGCAGGCCGAACTGCGTGCGCAGGCACAGGGGAAAACCTTGCTGGTTCTGGATACGCGCAGCGGTGATGTTGCCAGCGAGCTCTATCGCTCGCTTGGCTGGCAGGTGGCAGGTTCGATCCCGTTTTATGCCGAATCAACCGAAGGTGTTTTCGAGGCCACCACCGTGATGTTTAAAGTATTGCAGTAAAAAATAGCGGGTCATTTAGCCGCCTCTTGCTCTTTCTGTGGCAGAGGCGGGGATGGAAAGAGCAGGCCGCAGAAAATTAAACCTGCGCTGCTAATGCCTCAACGCGCTGAATCGCGGCCAGCACGCTTGCCTCGGTCACCGGCTCTGCCATCATCGCCATGTCTGGCGCATGGACCGACTCCCTAATCACCAAAGCCAGCTCAGCTTCATCCAGCAAGGCGAT
This sequence comes from Candidatus Pantoea haifensis, assembly GCA_018842655.1. Taxonomy (GTDB): domain Bacteria; phylum Pseudomonadota; class Gammaproteobacteria; order Enterobacterales; family Enterobacteriaceae; genus Pantoea; species Pantoea haifensis. The sequence continues at coordinate 433,800 of JAGTWN010000004.1, forward strand.
ATCGCGCAGCATCAGCGGCACGCCACACTGACGTGCCAGTTTCATTTCTGCCAGCAGTTCAGCATCCGGGCGATTTTCCAGCGCCAGTAAGCAGAGATTGCCGAAACCCACTAACAACCCATGCCCAAACTCTCGCGTTTTATCACAGAAGGTAAAACCTTCATAAATGGCATGCGCTGCGGCAGCGTGAGCGCCGTTGCTCATCAACGAGGTTAAACCTGCCCAGGTAAAAATAGCATCCAGCACCTGATCCAGAGCAGCACTGCTTTCGCTCTGTAACACGGCCTGATAAGCCTGCGGGCCATGTTCAGCAATCACGTCGTAACAGATCTTGCTGTGAGCCAGTGAGGAGAGTGCATTGCCTTCACGCGCGGGGTGCAGACGGCTGACGGCACGAAATTCATACCACTTCGCCAGCGTGTCGCCCAGTCCAGCCGCTAACCAGCGAGCCGGGGCGCTGGCCAGTAATTCACTGTCGATCAACACCGCAGCAGGCGCTTGCGGCAAGGGAAAAATATCGTAAAAGTTACCGTTATCGTCATAACGAATCGCCAGCGGCGTTACGGCTGAGCAGGTAGCCGCAATTGTCGGAATGGTGATTAACGGTAAGCCAAGCTGAGCGGCAACCGCTTTGCAGGTATCCAGCGATTTTCCACCGCCTACGCCAATGATCAGGTCTGCCTGCAATGTGGCTGCGCGGGCTGCCAGGCGCTCAATCTGTGATAAAGAGGTTTCACCACCAAACCACTCCTGAGCCAGTAGCGCGACGTCAGCGGTGTGCAACTGCGCCTGCACGTCCTTTTCCACTGCACGCAACGCCTGATTACCCCCAATCAGCAGCGCCCGTTTTCCCAGGCTGGCCGCGACGGAACCTAACTGCGCTAAAACGCCTGCGCCGCGTAAGATGCGTGCAGGAAACACCAGATTCATTTCACTCATTCCGCTTTCCCAAAATAATCGATGCTGGCAACAGGCGCAGCATCGTATAAAACAAACAGCTATCTTTTGCTGGACACAGAGACCTGTTCATACTATCCGAGCCTTTTCCTTTTCGGGAGTCGTTCTTTTCATCAGGCGTGCTGAGAAGCCAGTTTCTGAATGGCGCACGAAAAAATCATAACGAAAGCTGACGTTGCCGGGACACTGTGTAAAAATACAGGCAATTTTTCCGGTGGTAACGAGACAATGGCCCTGACAGCAGCATTAAAAAGCCAGATAGCGCAGTGGTATAAATCACTCCAGCAACAGGTGCCTGATTTTATTCCGCGTGCGCCCCAGCGGCAGATGATCGCTGAAGTGGCAAAATGTCTGGCAGGTGACGATGGCCGCCATCTGGCGGTAGAAGCGCCGACAGGCGTAGGTAAAACCCTTTCCTATTTGATCCCTGGTATTGCCGTCAGCCGTGCTGAAGAGAAACGGTTGGTGATCAGTACCGCCAATGTGGCTTTGCAGGATCAAATCTTTACCAAAGATCTGCCGCTGCTTAAAAAGATCGTTCCCGATCTCACCTTTACCGCGGCATTTGGTCGCGGTCGCTATGTTTGTCCACGCAATCTGGCCGCTCTGGCGGCAGATGATGACCAGCAAGGCGATTTGTTGTTGTATCTCGATGATGAAGCGATTAGCAGCACTAAAGAGGAACAAACGCAGTGTGCTCGTTTGCAAACATCGCTGGATCGCTATCAGTGGGATGGGTTACGCGATCACAGCGAAGAGAATGTCAGCGACAGCTTATGGCAGCGGCTCTCAACAGATAAAGCCAGTTGCCTCGGCGCGCACTGCCGTTGGTATCGCGAATGCCCCTTTTTATTGCCCGACGTGAAATTGAGCAGGCAGATGTGGTGGTAGCGAACCACGCTCTGGTCATGGCGGCGCTGGAAAATGAATCGGTGCTGCCGCCAGCGAAGCAGTTAATGCTGGTCCTGGACGAAGGCCATCACTTGCCCGACGTGGCGCGTGATGCACTGGAAATGAGCGCCGATATCACGCCTGGCTGGAGCAGCTTACAGCTCGATCTGTTTGTAAAACTGGTCGACGGCATCATGACGCAGATGCGACCAAAATCGCCGCCACCTCTGGCTAACCCTGAGCGTCTTAAAGCGCACTGTGAAGAGTTGCGTGAGCTTCTTACTGTTATCAGCAACGCCCTGAATCCGCTGCTGCCGCCGCATAATCAGCCCGGCGAATACCGTTTCGTCCTGGGCGAATTGCCTCAGGAACTGCTGGCGCTGTGTGCGCGTTTGTTTAAGTTAAGTGACGCGCTGCGAGGCCTGGCGGAAGGCTTAATTAACGCGCTGAGTGAACAAACCGGCAAGGTAGATATGGTGCGCTTGCATCGGAACTTACTGCAACTGAATCGCCAGTTTGGCTGGTTTGAATCGATCAGTAAGCTGTGGCGCCTGGCCGCTCTGGAAAAAGCTTCCGGCGCACCGGTGTCAAAATGGATCACCCGCGAATTACGTGAAGGCCAGGCGCATTTGCTGTTTCACTGCGCCGGCATTCGCGTCAGCGATCAGCTCGAAAAATTGTTATGGCGCAAGGTGCCTCATGTGGTGGTCACCTCTGCCACGCTGCGCTCGCTCAACAGCTTTAACCGTTTGCAGGAGATGTCGGGATTAAATGAGAAGGCGGGCGATCGCTTTATCGCGCTCGATTCCCCGTTCAGTCATGTTGATCAGGGCAAGCTGGTGATCCCGCAGATGCGTTACGAACCGCTAATGTCGAACGAAGCAGAACACATTGCCGAAATGGCAGGCTATTTCCGTCAGCAAATGGCAGAAAAAAGCACAAAGGTGTGTTGGTTTTGTTTGCCAGCGGGCGCGCGATGCAGCAGTTTGTTGCCTTTTTGCCCGATTTGCGTCTGTCAATGCTGGTGCAGGGCGATCAGCCGCGTAGCCGTCTGGTTGAGCTGCACCGTAAACGAGTGGAGCAGGGCGATAGCAGCATTCTCATTGGCTTACAGTCATTTGCGGAAGGGCTGGATTTGAAAGGCGATCTGCTGAGCCAGGTGCACATTCATAAAATTGCTTTTCCACCGGTGGACAGTCCGGTAATTTTAACCGAAGGCGAGTGGCTGAAAAGCCTAAAACGTTATCCGTTTGAGGTACAGAGTTTGCCCAGCGCCTCGTTTACGTTGATACAGCAGGTTGGACGCTTAATTCGTAGTCATCAATGTTATGGTGAGATTGTCATTTACGATCGCCGTTTACTGAGTAAAGCCTACGGCAGCCGACTGTTAGCGGCGCTGCCGGTCTTTGCCATTGAGCAGCCAGCAACACCCGAACCTGCAAAGATAAAAAGCGCACCCACGCGCACCGTGCGAAAAAACGGCCAACGCGGCGCTGACCGCCGCGCACTTTAAGGGAAGCGAGTGATGGAACTGAATAAAATTATCAAAGAGATCGGGCGGGGAAAAATCACGCTCGCGATATCGATTTTGACACGGCGGTGGCGCTTTACAGCGCGATGCTGGCGGGCGAAGTGCCCGATCTGGAATTAGGTGGCATCCTGATTGCGCTGCGCATTAAAGGTGAAGGCGAAGCCGAAATGCGCGGTTTTTATCAGGCGATGCAGGCAAAAATGATGACGCTTCACGCCCCAGCCGGTCGTGCCATGCCGGTGGTAATCCCGAGCTACAACGGTGCGCGCCGTCAGGGAAATTTAACGCCGCTGCTGGCGCTGCTGCTGTCGCAACTCGGCTTTCCGGTTCTGGTGCACGGCGTGAGCGACGATGCAACGCGCGTCACCAGCGAAGCGGTCTTTGCTGAACTTGGCATTCAACCCGTGACGTCGGCAGAGCAGGCGCAGGCAAAGCTGGATAACGGCGAACTGGCGTTTATCACTATTGATCACCTCTGCCCGCCCATGGCAAAACAGCTCTCGCTGCGCTGGCGTATGGGCGTGCGTAACAGCGCGCACACCCTGGCTAAACTGGCGACACCGTTTGGCGAGCGTGAGGCGCTGCGTCTGTCAAGCGTGTCACATCCCGAATATGTGCCGCGTGTCGGCAAGTTTTTCAGTGATATTGATGCTCCCGCCATCCTGCTGAATGGCACAGAAGGCGAGGTGTATGCTAATCCGCAGCGTTGTCCGGCCATCAGTTATATTCATGGCGCGGAGGCCGAGGCGGAAGTTTGGCTGGCGCGGCAGCCTGAAATAACGCTGGAACTGCCAGGCGACAAAACTGCGGCGGTGACGGCTCGCTGGATCGAAACCGTCTTAGCGAAGCAGCGGGCGGTGCCAGAAGCGTTGCGTTTGCAGATAGCCTGCTGCCTGCGAGCCAGCGGTCAGTGTGACTCGCTGGATGCCGGGTTGCAGCGGCTACGCGACGCCGGATACTGACTCAGGCCTGGGGCAGCGTCTGTTCAACCAGGTTCTGCCAAAACGTAATTGCCAGCGGGATCAGCGCATCGTTGAAGTCGTAACGGGCATTGTGTAAGGGTGCGGAAGGGATTTCGCCATCTGCACCCAGCCAAAAATAGGCACCCGGGCAGGCTTCCAGCATGCAGGCAAAATCTTCTGAGGCCATCGACGGATTGACCTGCCACTGCACCTTCTCTTCGCCAAAAGTCTGCTGCGCAACCTGACGCACCTGTTCAGCCGGACCCGCGTGATTGGCCGTCACCGGATAACCCGGCAGCCAGTCAATCTCCCCACATACGCCAAACGGTTTTGGCAGCGTGTGGACAAAATCTTCAATCAAACTTCGTACGCGATCGCGCACGTCGGTTTGCAGGCAGCGCACCGTACCGCGCAGCACAATCTGTTCCGGAATAACGTTAATGGCTTCGCCACCGTGAATTTGCGTGACGCTGACTACCGCAGAGGTCAGAGGTGACAGGCGGCGCGAAGGAATAGTTTGCAGGGCGAGAATTAACTCAGCCGCCACCACCATGGGATCGGCACCGCTTTCCGGCATGGCGGCGTGGCAACTTTTGCCGTTCAGGGTAATTTCGAACGCATCGAGTGACGCCATCATCGCACCCGGATTCACCGCCAGCGAGCCAAGCGGCATGCCTGGCCAGTTGTGCATTGCGTAAACCGCATCCATGGGGAAACGCTCAAACAATCCCTCTTTCACCATTTTTCGGGCGCCACCGAGATTTTCTTCCGCAGGCTGAAAAATAAAATGCACCGTACCGCTGAACTGGCGCGTAGCGGCGAGCTGTTTGGCAGCGGCGAGCAGAATAGCGGTATGTCCGTCGTGTCCGCAGGCGTGCATCACGCCGGGCTGCGTTGATCGCCAGGCAACATCGCCTTTTTCGGTGATTGGCAAGGCGTCCATATCAGCACGTAAGCCAATCACGGGACCCGGCCCGTTTTCCAGCGTGCCAATGACTGCCGTTCCCGCCAGCCCACGACTCACCTGCAGGCCTGCCAGTTCAAGCTGTTGTGCAACGACCTCACTGGTGCGGTGCTCCTGATAGCCTAATTCAGGTTCACGATGAAACTGGTGACGCCAGCGCAGGGTTTCTTCAAGCAGGGCAGGGGAAAGGGTCATGCAGAAACGCGCTCCTTACGGATTGAGAAGGTTTCACTTTAGTGGCAAGGCGGCACGGCGTCTATTGCCGAAACAGGGAAATATGGCTGTAACCTAAAACAAAATGGAATAAGTAATAAGAGAGTGAGATTGAACAAGCGGATGCTGATCGCTAACGGCGCGCTATCGCCCTATTGGTTTACCGCAGAAAGGGCAGAGAACCAATAGGGCAGCAGTGCGCAGAGGTGCCAGAAATATCAGCGCGCAGCGGGCTGCATGGGCAAATTCAACCCATGCTGCTGAGCACAGGCCTGCGCCTGTTCATAACCTGCATCGGCGTGGCGCATCACGCCCGTTGCGGGATCGTTCCATAGCACGCGACTGAGACGGGTGTCAGCGGCCTCGCTGCCGTCACAGACAATCACCATGCCCGCATGCTGTGAAAAGCCCATGCCAACGCCACCGCCGTGGTGCAGGCTAACCCAGGTCGCACCGCCTGCGGTATTCAGTAAGGCATTCAGCAACGGCCAGTCAGAAACCGCGTCGGAACCATCTTTCATCGCTTCCGTTTCCCGATTTGGCGAAGCCACCGAGCCACAATCCAGATGATCGCGTCCAATCACAATCGGCGCTTTTAACTCACCGTTGCGCACCATCTCATTAAACGCTAAGCCTGCCAGGTGGCGCTCACCCAGGCCCAGCCAGCAAATGCGCGCCGGTAAACCCTGAAAGGCGATACGTTCCTGTGCCATATCCAGCCAGCGATGCAGATTCGTATGATGAGGAAATAGCTCTTTCAGTTTGGCATCGGTTTTACAGATATCTTGCGGATCGCCCGATAACGCCACCCAGCGGAACGGCCCTTTGCCTTCACAGAACAGTGGTCGAATATAGGCGGGAACAAAGCCCGGAAAATCAAAAGCGTTACTTACGCCTTCATCCAGCGCCACCTGACGGATATTGTTACCGTAATCAACCGTTGGGATACCCATATGGTAAAAGTCGAGCATCGCCTGGACATGCACCGCCATCGAGGCGCGTGCTGCTTTTTCCACTGCTTTAGGATTATCCAGTTTTTCCCGCTGCCAGCGCGCCACATCCCAACCCATCGGCAAATAGCCGTTGATCGGATCGTGAGCCGAGGTTTGGTCGGTAACAATATCGGGTGTTAGCCCGCCAGCTTTGGCGCGCTTCACCAGTTCTGGCAAAATTTCCGCCGCGTTACCCAGCAAGCCCACGGAAACGGCTTTTTCGCCTGGGTCGCTTCATCAATTATGGCCAGGGCTTCATCCAGCGAGGTGGCTTTTTGATCGACATAGCGCGTGCGCAGGCGAAAATCGATGCGCGATTCCTGACACTCAATCGCCAGCACACAGGCACCGGCTAACACGCCTGCCAGCGGTTGCGCACCGCCCATGCCGCCCAGACCGGCAGTCAGGATCCAGCGCCCACGCAAATCGTTGTTGTAGTGCTGTCGGCCTGCTTCCACAAAGGTTTCATAGGTTCCCTGCACAATGCCCTGCGCGCCAATGTAAATCCACGACCCGGCAGTCATCTGGCCATACATCATCAGGCCCGCTTTATCCAGCTCGTGAAAATGATCCCAGTTGGCCCAGTGCGGCACCAGGTTTGAGTTCGCCAGCAAGACTCGCGGTGCGTCGGCGTGAGTACGGAACACGCCAACCGGTTTACCGGACTGGATCAGCAGCGTTTCATCGGGTTTTAACACCTGCAAGGACCGCAAAATCTGCTCGAAGCATTCCCGGTTTCGCGCCGCTTTGCCAATGCCGCCATACACCACTAAATCTTCCGGGCGTTCGGCTACGTCAGGATCGAGGTTGTTCTGGATCATGCGATAAGCGGCTTCAATCAGCCAGTTAGCGCAATGCAGCTCATTTCCATGCGGCGCACGAACTTCACGTGCAACGGCCTGAGACAGGGTTTCGCTCATGTCGGATTCCTTATTCAGCAGTAAGAGGACGCATGCTGGGCAGCAGTGCGGTCAAAGGTTGAGGCCAGTCGGTGCGGCTTGCCCACAGACGCATTGCCTCGATGTCCGGTGCGAGCAGCCGATCCTGTTCCAGAAAAGCGACCTGCTCGCGAATGAGACTGATCGCCTGTTCAAGCAAGGCGGAACTCTGTAGCGGGCGGTTAAATTCAATGCCTTGTGCCGCCGCCATCGCCTCAATTCCCACTACGGCGGCGGTGTTAAAACACATATCGCCAAGACGACGCGCCGCATAGGTTGCCATCGAAACGTGATCTTCCTGATTGGCTGAGGTCGGCAGGCTGTCAACGCTGCCCGGATGCGCCAGCGATTTGTTTTCTGAAGCCAGCGCCGCGGCAGTAACCTGAGCGATCATAAAACCTGAATTCACGCCACCGTCGTGCACCAAAAAAGGGGTAAACCGGATAAACCGGTATCAAGCAACAGTGCAAGGCGGCGTTCAGAAATTGCACCGATTTCTGCCACGGCCAGTGCGATGATGTCAGCGGCAAATGCCACTGGCTCGGCGTGGAAGTTTCCGCCAGAAATGACATCGCCAGAATCGCTGAACACCAGCGGGTTATCCGAGGCGGCATTCGCTTCAGTCTGCAATACGCGCGCGGCGTACGTCAGGTTATCCAGGCAGGCTCCCATGACCTGAGGGACGCAACGAACAGAATAGGGATCTTGTACCCGACCACAGTTGACGTGCGAACCGAGAATTTCGCTGCCCTCAATCAGCGCCGTCACGGCAGCTGCCACAGCGATCTGTCCCTGCTGGCCCCGCGCCTGATGAATACGTGCATCGAAAGGTTTAAGCGAACCTTTAATGGCTTCCAGCGACAGCGCACCGGCCATTAAGCCCGCTGCGAACACATTTTCTGCTTCAAACAGGCCGCGCAGCGCCAGGGCTGTTGACACCTGCGTGCCGTTAAGCAGCGCCAGCCCTCTTTCGGACCGAGAACAAAGGGTGCGAGACCGACTTTCGCTAAGCCTGCAACCGCAGAGATCATTTCGCCCTGAACGCGCACCTGGCCTTCACCCAGTAGCATCAGCGACATGTGCGCCAGCGGAGCTAAATCACCAGATGCGCCAACCGAACCTTTTGCGGGAATACACGGCATGATGCCCGCATTAAACAGTGCCAGCAGCGCATCGACCAGCACCATACGCACACCCGAGTGACCGCGAGCCAGACTGACAATTTTGCTCGCCACAATCAACCGCGTGACATTATCCGGCAGCAGATCGCCCAATCCTGTGCTGTGCGAAAGCACCAGGTTGCGCTGCAAGTCGGCCAGACGGTTAGCAGGGATTTGGGTCTGCGCCAGCTTGCCGAAGCCGGTATTGATGCCATACACCACGTTGCCCGAGGCCACAATGGTCTCCACCGTTCTTTGTGCCTGCGCGATGGCCTCGCGAGCGCCCTCATCAAGGCTAAGCGTGACGTTACCCTGATAAATAGCGCGTAACGTTGCGAGATCAACCTCGCCTGGCACCAGGCGCACATCCTGCGATGAACCTGACATAGTCTACTCCTGTCTATACAAGTGCGTGGCCGCTAATACCCCGTTCAAAGCGTTAGCGTTTACTGGAATAAAGCGAGTGAAGCATAAGCGTCTAATCTTGTCTATACAAGTAGCAAGGGCTGTGCCAGGCCGATCACAAAAAAGTCGTCGCAGTAAAGAAGGGAAAGCAGCAACTTAGCGGAAAACGCTGCATCGCAACGGTGCGCGGGCTGCACCGCTGACGAGCAGGGAACAGGCAGATGTCTATACATTTGCGTATGCAGACAGTAAACTCAGGGCATTATCAGGATGAGGAAACAAAAATGGTTGAGCATACGGCGATAGCGCAACTGGCTGCGGCCATGAGCGATGAACCTGCCCCAATCTATCAGCGCGTTAAGCAGGCCATTGTGAGTCAGATTCGGGCGGGGCACTGGAAATCGAATCAGCGCGTGCCGTCAGAAAGCGAGTTAGTGAATGAGCTCGGCGTCAGCCGTATGACAATCAACCGTGCGCTGCGTGAGTTAACCAGCGAAGGTTTTTGGTGCGTATGCAGGGTGTTGGCACCTTTGTCGCTGAGATGAAAGGCTACACGGCGATGCTGGAAGTGCATAACATCGCTGATGAAATTGCCCAGCGTGGTCATCAGCACAGTTGTAAAATCCTCGCTATCGGTCAAACCAAAGCGGATCCTGAACAGGCAGCAGTATTAGGATTAAGCACGGGTCAGACGCTTTTCCATTCTCTGATTGTGCATTACGAAAATGACCTGCCGGTGCAGTTAGAAGATCGCCTGGTGAATCCGTTAATGGCACCCGACTATCTGACGCAGGATTATCAGCGACAAACGCCCTACACCTATTTAATGCGCGTTGCGCCGTTAACCGCGGGTGAACATATTGTTGAAGCGGTGCTGGCGGATGCGCGGCAACGCAAACACCTGGCATTGGATGAGCATGAACCCTGCCTGCTGATCCGTCGCCAGACGTGGAGCGACAATAAAATCGTGACCTATGCGCGCCTGCTCTATCCCGGCTCACGCTATAAACTGCTGGGCCGCTTCAAGGGACACGGCTGAGGCGGGTAAACAACAGGTGTGCCTCCTGACTGAGCGGGGTAAGCTGCACGGGCTCGTCAACCCACCAAATGCCCTGCTGGGGTGCGAGGATTTTACCGTGCGCCAGCCGCCATTCTCCTGACAATACAAATGCAACGCCGTGTTCACTGCTTACCGCAGTTGAAAGCACCTGGACCGCTGCGAGCCAGCTTGCACGGCGCGTCATGATATTGAAATCCAGGCTGGTGCCGCCGGTCAGGGTGGCCTTTAGCGCCAGCTCACCAGAAAACGCCCACGGCTGATGTAGCGTTAAACGCTGCTCTGTACCCGGTGCGTTAAGCCTGACTGCATCGCCCTGTAACAGAGTAATCACCCGATCCACACCGGGAAACAGCGAAAAAGCGCCGTCTGTTGAAATTGTAGCAATGCTGGCGCGCCAGCCAAAGTGCACTTCACCAGGCGGAAAGCTGATGATTTCGCGCGTTTCGCCACCGCCGTTGCGCCAGCGACTGACCGGCAGATCGTGATATGAAAATGGGTTCATCGTAGCGCCGCCATCGCCTGTTTGAAGCGCGTGGCACAGGCTTCTTCGGCAGAATGATGGCCATCATTAATCAATTGCCTGCCTGCGACATAGACGTCACGAATGTGTTCGCGCTGGCCTGCAAACAGCCAGCGATTCAGCAGGGCGCGCTCATCAATATTGCTGAACCAGGTTTCATCACGTAGCACCAGCCAGTCGGCGCGTTGTCCCACAGCCAGCTCACCGCTACGAATGCCGCACGCTTGCGCACCGCCACGTGCCGCCTGGTGCCAGAGCAGATCGCCCACTGAAGCGTGTCCGGGCATCGTTATCCGGTTGCGGCGGCGATCGCGCAGGCGCTGACCATATTCCAGCCAGCGCAACTCCTCCAGCGCACTGAGCGAAACGTGGCTGTCGGAGCCGATACCCCAGCGCCCGCCCCGGGCAATATAATCCACTGCCGGGAAAATGCCGTCACCCAGATTGGCTTCGGTGGTGGGACACAAACCGGCAACGGCACCGCTGAGCGCGAGACGATCGATTTCACTGCTATCCAGATGGGTGGCGTGGATCAGGCACCAGCGTGCATCAACGTTAAAACGGTTCATTAACCAGCTAACCGGACGTTCGCCCTGCCAGGCCAGACAATCGTTAACCTCTTTTTCCTGTTCGGCGATGTGAATGTGAACCGGTAAAGTGGCATCGCTCGCCGCCAGCACCGCCTGCATTTGTGTTTCGCTTACGGCACGCAGCGAATGAAAACAGAGGCCCTGATTCTGTAACGGCTTGTTGCGTAAGGCGTCGCGCAGTTTGCTCTGCTGCTGTAAATAGCGTTCAGTATGCTGAACAAAGCGTTTCTGGCCTTCAGCAGGCGGTTGTGCACCAAAACCGCTGTAGCTGTACAACACCGGCAGCAGCGTTTGACCTATACCTGCGGTGTCGGCGGCGGCAATAAGCTGATGCAGCATGGCATCGTCCGGGTAGGGCACGCCGTGCGGATCGTGATGTAAATAGTGAAATTCTGCGACCTGGGTATAACCGCCTTTTAGCATGTCGATATAGAGCTGCGCAGCAATATCGCCTGTTTGGTGTGGCGTCAGACGCTGCACCATGCGGTACATTAAATCGCGCCAGGTCCAGAAGCTGTCCTGCGGATTGCCGGCGACTTCGGCTAATCCCGCCATTGCGCGCTGAAAAGCATGGGAATGCAGATTGGCCATGCCGGGGATCACGTCACCCTGGAGAATAACATCCGCTTGTGAAGGGCTGTCGGGCGTAATCGCCTCAATGAATCCTGCCTGATTTACTGAGATGCGCACCCGGTGTCGCCAGCCTTCAGTCAGCAAAGCGCGTGCGGCAAAAAAGTCGCCATGGTTGATCCTCAACGGCTGTGGTTGTATATACATATACATACTTTATGACGCAGTGTAAATGTCGGGACGGGGTATGGAAAAAGCAGATGAGTGGCAAGCAGACAGCCTGTGGCTGGGCGCCGATGTCGTCACGATGCAGGATGGCCGTTACCACACCATCCGTGATGGCGCGCTGGCTGTAAAAGCGGGCAAGCTGGTTTGGGTCGGTGCGCGGGCAGATATGCCTGCTTTCGGGGCCGCTCAACGTCATGTTTTTGCAGGTGGGATCATTACGCCAGGCCTGGTGGATTGTCATACGCACCTGGTGTTTGGTGGCGATCGTAGCCAGGAGTTTGAGCAGCGTTTGAATGGCATCAGCTATGCTGAGATTGCAGCCCAGGGCGGCGGCATTCTTTCAACGGTTCGCGCCACGCGTGCAGCCAGTCAGGATGAACTGGTCAGCTCGGCGCGCTGGCGCTTAGAGAGATTGCTGGCAGAAGGCGTGACCACGGTTGAGATTAAATCGGGCTACGGTCTGGATATTGAAAGTGAATTACGCATGTTACGCGCTATTCGCGAATTGAACACCAGCGTACCCGCCGATCTGTTATCCACCTGCCTGGCTGCACACGGTTTCCCGCCAGAATACAAACACAACCCGGATGGCTGGATCGATATCATTTGCCAGCAACTCCTGCCCCAGGTCAAAGCTGAAGGGCTGGCGGACGCGGTGGATGCGTTTTGTGAACATCTGGCATTATCGCCTGCGCAAGTGGCGCGGGTGTTTGATCAGGCGAAAGCATTAGGGATGCCGGTGAAGCTCCATGCTGAGCAGCTTTCTGCGCAGGGCGGCGCGGCGCTGGCGGCACGTTATGGCGCTCTTTCTGCCGATCATCTTGAATACGCCAGCGAAGCGGATGTCCAGGCAATGGCACAGCAGGGTACGGTGGCCGTTTTACTGCCCGGCGCGTTTTACCTGCTGCGCGAAACCCAGCGTCCGCCGGTTGAACTGTTTCGCCGTTATGGCGTGCCGATGGCGTTAGCCAGCGATGCCAATCCAGGCACCTCGCCGGCGCTGTCGCTACGTCTGATGCTGAACATGGGCTGCACGCTGTTTGGCATGACGCCAGAAGAGGCGCTGGCAGGCGTGACGCTCTGGGGCGCAAAGGCGCTTGGATTGCAGCAGAGCCACGGCTCGCTGGAAGCCGGGAAAGTAGCAAACTTTGTGCACTGGCCGCTGGCGCGTCCGGCTGAACTGGTTTACTGGCTGGGGGGCAACTGCCCTGCAGTGTTATCTGTCGCGGAGAAGCGTTATGACATCCTTCCATTTTACCCAAGGCAAGATCCCGTTGCTGGTCAGCATTCCGCACGCCGGAACGCAGCTTACCCCTGAAGTGGAGGCGGGGCTGACCGAGGCGGCGCGGGGTTGCCCGATACAGACTGGCATATTCCGCTGCTGTATGACTTTGTACGCGATCTCGGTGCCAGCGTGTTAATCGGCCACTATTCACGCTTTGTTATCGATCTGAATCGTCCACCAGATAATCAACCGCTCTACAGCACGGCCACCACCGGCTTGTTTCCGGAAACCCTGTTTGATGGTACGCCGACCTTTGCTCAGGGTAAAACCCCAACGACTGAACAGCGTCAGGGCTACATTGATTACATCTGGCAGCCTTATCATCAGCAAATCCAGCAGGAGCTGGCGCGACTCAAAGCGGAACACGGTTATGCTCTGCTGTTTGACGCGCATTCAATTGCCAGCGTGATCCCGCGCCTGTTTGAGGGGCGGTTGCCGGATATCAATATCGGCACCCATGACGGCAAAAGCTGTAGCGGCGCGGTTATTGCTGCCCTTCGCGCCGTGTGTGAAGCGCAGAGTGATTACAGCTGGGTGGTCAACGGGCGTTTTAAGGGTGGCTATATCACGCGCGCCTATGGTCAACCTGAGCAGAAAGTGCAGGCGGTACAACTGGAACTGGCGCAGCGCCATTATATGGATGAGACCCCGCCCTTTGCCTGGCATCAACAGCGCGCTTCCCAACTGCAAAAAGTGCTGAAGGCGCTGATCCTTGCTCTGACTGAACAGGGCAGCATCTGAGTAAAGCAGGGTGATCGCTTTTTCAGGCCCGGCAGGGGCGATGCCCCTGTCGGGTTGAGATGTGCCGGATCCGGCTGTAAAGGCGTTAACGCATCAGGTCCCGATACGATCCCAGTTGATAACCCCTTTCGGCAATAGCCTGTTTAAGCGAGGGTGCCGTCAGGATATCCAGCTCAATAAGGCGCGGAAAACAATACCGACTTTTAAGAAGGGTATTATCTACAAAGGAAGGGTGGCACATCATCTCCAGCGACTGCTCTTCGCGAAGAGCAGAGCGATCTAACAGCTCTAAAAACAGTTTTTGCGTAATCTTCTCACCATAGAATCCACTCTCGAAGCCGTGTGTGCTGAGCGAGCCGCAAAGCTGGATATGACTGCTTGCCGCGGCGCGTCGGTCGATGCGTATAGCGATGCCTTTATCTTTTGCAAAAGTTTCTACCAGCGGGAAAAGTTGAGAATGCATGTGGACATGATGATGACTGTCGATATGGGTTGGCAGACGGCCAAACAGCTTAACAAAACGCAAAAACTGGCACTCAAGCTCATTTGCTATTGCTGCGAGTGGCAGCGTGCCTGCCTGCGCCTTTAACCAAAACAACTCGCCCAACTTACCCTTTTCATCTGTCAGCTCTTTCAGCGGAGAGAGCGGCTGTCCGGTGGTCAGGACAAAATGCAGGCCAATATCAAGTTCGGGATGTGCCGCGCTGAGCGTTGCTGCCTGCGCGCTGCCCGCAGCATTGACCATTGCTGTTGTGGAGGTCACAACGCCATTCACGAATGCGTCAATGATGCCGTAATTTTGTGCTTTGCAAAGTCCAAAATCATCGGCATTCACAATCAATAATTTATTCATGGGTGTCTTGCTCTTTTAAGGCGGCAACAGCCTGCGTGAAGTTCGGTAATAAATGCTGGTGGGCTAATAACATATCGCGAGCCAGTTTCTCGGCATCTTTATCAGAAAGGATCAGCGGGCTAAGATTCAGGGCCAGTAGCACATCGTTAAATTTTCCGCTTAATGCTGCTTCGCTGGTAGCGATTTCGAAACCTTTAATGGTGTAGATCAGCCCCAGCGTCTTTTCATCAAAGTGTTTCAGGCGTGGGTGTGGTTTTGCGCCATTCCGGCCAATAGAGCAGGTCATTTCAACAGCCCAGTCGGCAGGAATATTATCGATATGCCCGCGATGCGGGAAGTTCACATAATGTTCGGTCTGTTTGTCATTGTAAATTGCGCTAATGACGTCACAGGCAGCATCGGAATAGTAAGCGCCGCCGCGTAATTCAAGCTCGGCAGGCTTCACATCCAGGTCTGGCTTTTTATATAAATCAAACAGCTGTTTCTCAACTTTCTGCACAACAGTGGCACGAGCACCGCCTTTATAAAATTCACCCATTTCAATAGCCAGCATCTCTTTTTGCTTGAAGTAATAAAGCAAATAAGAGCACGGCAGCAAATTAAGCGAACGAATAAGTCCTTCACTGAAAGGTAAATCAAAAATGTTTTTCACTGAATTAGCTGACAACCTACCTGATGCCACACCGTCAAGCAGTTCAGTAAAGCGTGACTGGCCGTTAACATAGACATCTTTAATAAACACTAAATGATTCAGGCCAAACAGATCAATGGATAACGCTTCCTGCGGCCGAACCTTAAGGACATCCCTGATAAACATTTTCATGCCTACAGGAACATTACAGACGCCGATGAAATTTTTAAAACGGGTGTGACGAAAGACCGCCTCGGTGACCATGCCTGCCGGATTAGTAAAGTTGATTATCCAGGCTTTCGGGCAAAGCTTCTCTACATCCTTGATGATGTCAAAGATAACGGGAATGGTGCGCAAACCTTTAAACAAACCGCCTGCACCATTGGTTTCTTGCCCTAAATAGCCGTGGCTGAGTGGAATACTTTCATCAAGTTCACGCGCTTTAAGCTGACCGACACGGAACTGTGTGGTAACAAAATCAGCATCAATCAAAGCTTCGCGGCGATCTAAAGTTTTATAAAGCGTAATCGGCACGCCAGCACGTTCAATCATCCGCTGGCAAAGGTCAAATATAATGTCTTGTTTTTGCTTACCGCTTTCAACATCGACCAGCCATAGCTCTTTGATCGGTAATTCAGCGTAACGTTTTATAAATCCTTCAACCAGTTCAGGGGTATAACTACTGCCGCCACCAATAGTGACTATTTTTAGGTTTTTTGCATAAGTATTCCTAAAACAGGATTGCGTCGAAAGAAGGTTGTTAAAGCCTCTTTTATTCAGGTCCATTAATCGTGCATAACTTATTGCGATAACGCTTGGGTGTAAAAGAGGTCATCTTTTTAAAGTTTTTGATAAACATGCTAGGGCTGCTATAACCCGATTCGAAAGCGATATCTGTGACAGAATAATTTGTAATTTCCAGCTGTTTTTTTGCGAAGTCGATGCGAATTTCATTAATAACTTGCATAGGTGTTTTTCCATAATGGCGCTGCATGGCGCGAGTGAGATACTCCTGTGATTTCCCCGATAAATTCACCATGTTGTTTAGAGCATTATCACTAAAGTATTTTTTATCGTGCATCTGCTCTACCGTGTACTTCAACCAGTTGGGGATGGTTGGGTTACTGTCAACCTCCCGCTGGTGACGTAGACGATTAACAATATAAAATGTCACCATCTCAAGAAATTCATTAAACTCACCGTTCCTGAAATTCAGCGATGCGATAACTGACTCAATATAATTTAAAAATTCACTCTTTATTTTATACGCCTGAGACGCCACGATGTTTGAAGGTAATAAAGGTAAGTAGTGCTGTTCGAAAAACTTTTTGCTGATCCCGACGTTGAGTATCCGTGTTGCACCAAAATCATAATGACTTTGATGATAAGATCCTAAAGGAATAAAAACGAACTCCCCGCGCTCCAGTAATACCTGTTTGCCATTGATGTCCTGATAATAACGGCCGGTGAGTACAATCGTAAATTCATAATAATCGTGTTGATGTAATCCTGAAATGCTTTCAACTTTATTAAAAATTAACATATGAAAATCTTGACCATCAAACAGTTGATTCTCGTGAGCTGTCTTGATTTCCATTGTTATTATCCGTGGCTACATTAAGGCAGATTACGTTATTTTATCTTTTCATGCAGTACAATGAGCTCCATCACGAGTTCGCGCACCAGCATCGCGTTCATTAAGTGATCCTGAGCGTGTACCAGTATCAAACTGACTTTCGTTTTACCCATTCCTTCATCATCTTCAATCAGTTTGGTCTGTACCAGGTGCGCTTCATTAATTGAGAGCTGTGATTGCGACATTAACGCTCTGGCAGTATTGAAATTCCCTTGTTTAGCTTCTTTCAGCGCGGCATAAGCCAGACTGCGTGCCTGTCCCGCGTTAATGATCAATCCCATTATGATATCTTCAAGTTCCTGCAATTCGCTATTTTCAGTTATATCATCGGAGGGAAACATGATATTTCTCCAGGTTAGTGATGAGCCGGTTCGCTATACAATTTTGCAATCAAAATTTTAACGCATTAGCAATCTCTTCTTCGGTTTCTTCTTCCTGCAGAATGCTTTGTGCTTTATTGGAGAGGGTAACAAAGGGCAGGTAAAACAGCGTTGCAACACACAGGTTAAATAACGCTAAGGCGAGTGCCGCCAGGCTGCCATTGGTATTGAAAAACGCCCCTAAACCGGTAGGCATTGTCCAGGGCGCAATATTTGTGATCGGTGGGATAACGTTCAGGTGATAAGCAAACAGAGTAATTGCTGCCAGAATGGGCTGTATCAACACGAATGGGATAAACATGACCGGATTCATAATAATGGGCAGACCAAATAAAATCGGCTCATTTATTTGAAAGATCCCTGATGGCAATGAAAGTTTGGCGATTTGCCGATGATCAGCGCGGCGTGAACCAATAAAGATCGCGATGATTAAGCCCAGTGTTGCGCCTGTGCCGCCCAGGAAGACATAGGAGTCAAGCATCGGCTTGGCCCAGACATGAAAGGTTTTTCCCGCCTGCAGAGCAGCTTCAACCGAACCATATTGCGTGTAAATCGCCACGTTTTCCAGCGCCCATGGTGTCATGATACCACTGTCCAGCGCAGCCAGTGCGAGTGAGCCATGCACGCCAAAAAACCACAACAGAGAGGTAAAAATAACATAGGCCCAGCCGACAATTGCACCCATAGACGCCAGCGGTGTAGAGATGGAGTCCATAATGATTTGATGAAAATTGCTACCTGCAACGGCCAACGCCCAGGAAAGAATGCCGAAGAGAAAAAGAATCAGAAAGCCTGGAATAAGTGCTGAGAAGGAGCGCGATACCGAGCCGGGAACGCTCTCGGGTAATTTAATGACCCAGTTGCGCCGAATTACAAAGGTAAACATTTCTGCCACTAACAGGCCGATAACAATACCTGAAATGATATTCGCACCCCCAGCCAGGTTGCGTTAACAGCATAAGCCCCGTTTACACTAAAGGGTGTGACGGTCATAAAGGCAGCCACGGATAATAAGCCTGCTGCCAGTGAATCGACTTTGCGCTCTTCGGCCAGTGACATGCCAATAAAAAAGGGGCCATTAATGACATTAACCCCAGCGTGCCGTTGTAGACGTTGCCGCCAATTAATTTTAGCCCATCAAGCGTTTCAATCGTTGAAGAATCTAAACGAATGCCTAAAGAATGAAAAAGGAGCCTGCACCAAAACTTAAAAATACATTATTAATTAACACAAACATTGCACCGGTCAGGGTTAAAGGCATCAGTTTTATGAAGCCATTTTTTATTGCGTTGACGTGGGGTTGTTTGCCTATTTTTAACGCGAAGGGCAGGAGTAATTTTTCCAGAGAATTAATGGCGTGATTCATATGCTATCCTTGAATATCACACAGCCAGCGGCCTGAAAGAGTAGAGTTTTACGTTAAAGACAAAAGTAAAACTACCGTTTATCGTTTTGTTTTATTGACGCAACCGCTGCTTTTAAAACACCCAGTCCATCTATTTTCCCGTATAAAGCAGAATCAATAACCTCAACGCTTTTACCCGGTAATAACTGTTGTATTTCCGGAAGCATATAGGCAATTTGTGGGCCAAGCAGGATAAGATCGGCCTCAGGGCCTTTTTCAGCGGCCCGCGTTTCAGGAAAGGCCTCAATACAAACCGGAACTTGATATTTATCCGCTTGCGCTCGCATTTTACTGACCAGTAACGATGTAGACATGCCCGCAGAACAAAAAAGGTAAATGACTTTATTATCCATAACTAAATCCTTATATTCTTAACAAGTTGAAGCCAGATTGTTATATTATCGATAATGTTAATTTAATAGCAGGGAGAAATTCAGTAACGCAAAATTGGGTAATTTATGGCTGAATTAAGTATACGTTGTTATGTTAAGCTGAAAAAATTTTAAGCAGGCAAAAATCGTCTCTGCTTGACCATTGTTAATGATCGCTCTCCCATTTTAAGTAAATCATTTAAGCGAAAAACAGTAAGGTCCGGTGAGCGTTAACCGGTGACTGGTATGGCGTAGGGCAGGTTAATAGCACATTAAATATCAGGCGTGATAAACGAAATTTAAAGCGCACCGGGCGGTACGCTTTACAGACTAACGGCGGCGCGCATCCGGGCGAACCAAATCAAACCGCTGCGCTTCGCTGATACCATAATAGGCGCTGGGTCCCCCTGCACGCAGAATGGGCTCCGCTTTCGCGGTCTGATAGATCCCGTCTGCCAGCAATGTCTCATCAATATGAATAGCCACCGCTTCGCCCAGCACCAGCCAGCTATCAATGGGCACGCCGTTTGCGTCCTGCAATTGAATGAGCTGGGTTAATTTACACTCAAAGTTGACCGGGCTTTCTGCGACAAGGCTGGCTTTAACCTGGGAGGCGGGCAGCGGTGTCAAACCGGATAAAGCAAATTCATCCTGATCGGCAGGCACTGACGCCGAACTTTCATTCATCGCTTCCGCCAGGGAGCGCGTCGCCAGATTCCAGACAAACTCTTTGGTTTCAGAAATGTTTTGTACGCTGTCTTTCCAGCCGCTGCTGGCGAAACCGATAATCGGTGGATGATAATTAAAACAGTTAAAGAAGCTGTAAGGTGCCAGGTTGCGATGCCCCTGGGTGCTGACTGAACTGATCCAGCCAATGGGGCGCGGACCGATAATGGCATTCAGCGGATCGTGTGGCAAACCATGCCCAGCGCGCGGTTGATAAGAGTAGCGTTTCTGCGTCATAACCTGTCCTGTTAAGTGATTTATTTTCTCTCAGGACAGCATGGATGGTGTGCGGCAAAAAAGGGTAAGCGGATTGTGCGGGTTTATTTTCGCTGATTCACAGCGTATTGTACGCGCGCCAGAATAATTGAGAGAAAGTATGAAAAAGTCAGTGAGCTTATCGCCATTCCATGCCCGCAATCGCCATCAGGGTGAATATGATTTTGCCGCATTAACGGCTGCGCATCCGCCGCTGGCAGCGAAAGTACGGCCAAACGGTTATGGCGTACAGTCGGTGGATTTTGCCGATCCTGAAGCCGTCATGTTACTGAATCAGGCGCTGATCAAACTGTTTTACGGCCTCGACTGGCAGCTTGCACCGGGCTCGCTCTGTCCCCGGTGCCGGGGCGTGCCGATTACCTGCATTATCTTGCTGATTTGCTGGCGCTGGATAATCACGGCAACATTCCCATGGCTGACGTGCTGGATATTGGTTGCGGCGCGAACTGCATCTATCCGCTGATTGGTCAGGCAGAGTATGGCTGGCGTTTTACCGGAACTGAGATTGATGAACAGGCCCTGAAAGCGGCAAACCAAATTATTGCCGCAAATCCCGGTTTGCAGCGTAACATCCGGTTGCGCCGCCAAAAAAACAGCGCCGCGATTTTATCCGGCGTGGTAAACAAAAACGATTTCTTTCATGCCGTAATGTGTAACCCGCCCTTTCACGCCTCTGCTGTGGAAGCCGCCGCAGGCTCTCAGCGCAAGGTGCGTAATCTTGGCCTGGAGAACGCGGCACCGCTTAACTTTGGCGGTCAGCATAATGAACTGTGGTGTGAAGGCGGTGAAAAAGCGTTTGTCGCGAAGATGATTGCAGAGAGCGTGGCGCTGGCGCGGCAGTGCGTATGGTTTACCTCTCTGGTATCGCGTAAAGAAAATCTGCCTGCGCTGGAAAAACAGCTTAAGGCACTGGATGTGGCAGAAGTGCGGGTGGTGAACATGGCACAGGGCCAGAAACAGAGTCGTTTCCTGGCGTGGAGTTTTATGCCCGCAGCCGTACGTGCGCAGCGACTCGCTAAGTAATCAACAGGCCAGAGGCTGCGGCTTCTGGCCTGTCAGGTCAGGGCGTTACTGTGGCGGCGGTAACGCCGGTAAGCTGGCGGCACCCGCCACATCGCCGCCGGTTTGCATCACTTCCACCGTTTGATGCGGCGCTTTAATGCCTGCAGCATCAAAATGCTTCTTCACTTTATCATCGAGCGCAAAGCGCACTGTCCACTGCTTGAGCGGCTGGGTGGTGAATGAGACGCGCACGGTAAATGCCTGATTAGTCAGACCAACCAGGCCAGCGAAATTCGGTTCGCCAATCACCATGCCACGGATCTCCGGGTTTTCCAGCAGTTCATTAACCGCTGACTGCAGCGCCTGTTTCGCACGTTCAGCATCTTCATTACGATCAACATCATAGTTGGCCACAAATGAACCGATACCGCGTACAAAGTTGGCGAAAGTCGTTATCGAAGACCACGGAATAATATGATACGCACCCGTATCCTGGCGCACACCCACTGAACGTATCGACATGCGTTCAACCGTGCCAGTAATCGCGCCGATAGTGACCAGATCGCCGGTATTCATACCGTTTTCAAACTGGATGAAAATACCGGTAATGATATCTTTCACCAGCGTTTGTGAACCAAAGGAAACTGCCAGTCCCAGCGCACCCGCACCGGCCAGCAGGGGTGCGATGTTAACGCCAATTTCCGACAGCAAAATCATGATGGTAATAGTGCTGATAACCACGGCCAGTGCGTTTCGGAACAGCGTGAGCAGCGTACGTGTGCGGGCGCTGGGCATTGGCCGACCGTGAGAATCGGATGCCAGACGACTTTCAATCAGGCTGGCCAGCACCGTCCAGCCAATGGCAGACAACAGTAAAATCATCACGATGCGGATCAGGACATCAACCATCTTCTCGCCTGCGCCTACCGTCAGCCAGTGCCAGAGATCAAACAGATTCCAGGCGTTGAGCAGCAGTAGCAGGGTGGCAAACACCACAATAATGCGTGCCAGTTTCAGCATCGCTTTTACCCAGTCATTGACCCGTTTTTGCAGTTCAGGGTAATTACGACGGACGTCAGGTGACAACGTAATGGTTTTGCTGATCCAGCGTGACAGGATACCGGAGATAAAAGCCGCAAGGCCTACAATGGCCAGGCTACGTACCGTGGCAGACATCATAAACTTCAGGCTATCGCCAGGGTTGAAGATCGAGAACAGAAACAGGGCGATGAAGTAGGCGCTCGCCAGCCAGTGCCAGATCAGGGCAAAGGCACGAATAAACAGCGCGAAAAAGGCCATGCTGCGATCGGCCAGGCCAACCAGAGCGTTATGAATTTTGCGCTTATTGTGAAATATCAGCCACAGCGCCCAACTGGTCATCACGGCCATAATCACGATGTTCAGTAATGCCGCGATCTGTACATTTACCTGATTAGAGACAATCGGCACGATAACCAGCAGACCATATCCCATGATGCCACTGAGCCAGCTCAGTCGCGTATTCCAGTAGCTGGCGCGATCGTCGTGGAGAGGGAAAAAACGCAATTCAGGAAAACGTGGGCAGAAAATCAACCGCAGCAGCGCCTTGAAGAATTCAATCAGTGCGAAGGCATTAAGAAATAACCCTTGCTGATAGGAGATGGTGCGGCTGCCGCCATGAAAATTATCGCTAATAATCTGGCCGACAAAGAGTGCCAGCGCCAGCAGCAGCAGATCAATAATAAATGCGCCGATGATCGCCGCAGGCAGCTGAATCCAGTTGCGTTGCTCATGGTTTTTATGCCGCCCCCATTGGCCAAGACGACGATACAGCGGGTAAACCATGCGCCGCAGCAGCCAGTAAAAAGCAAACAGTACCAGCGCCAGCCCCACGAAGTGGTTAACCGCCTTGATAAAAGTGGTTGGGTTAAAAGTTTTATGCGGTGCATAAAAAATATTGTTACGCAGATGCAGGAATTTAGCGGCTACTTCGCCGCCATATTCCCGCGTCATCTCCGTCAGCCCTTGCAGCACCGTTTTCTCTTCCGGCTCTTCAGTCGGCGGTAACAGTTCAGGTGTTTCGGTGTCAGCAGGCGCAGTGGCAGCGTTACGCAGTTGATCGATTAATTCCTGACGCGATTCATCATTCTCAAGGATATTGGCCAGTGCCGCATAGGCTGCTTTCTTCTCGTCCAGACCCGGTGTTTCTTGCGTATTGCTGGCATTTGTTTTGTTTTGCTGGCTTGCAACAGCGGCTTGAGGAAGTGTAACGGCTTGTGCTGTGGGTAATGTAATGAAAAATAACAGACAAAACAGGATCCAACGCCGCAATAAGGTGCGGTGTGGGCAGGCTGACAACATGGCTTTCTCCTTAGCAACACGCTTTCGTCACAAGAGGAAAAGTATAGTCAGGGATGGTAAATGAAAGTTCTGAAAGCTAAATCCCCGTTATGCTTTGCGCGGTTTCTTTGCTGGCTGCGCCCGGCACCCGAATCACGGAGATCTCTACGCTTATCGGGATGACTTCACTTGCCGCCGCGATACAGGGCAAATTATTTAGGGGATTTATGGGGAGTGGAGAGTAGAGACTAAGAGCTTCAAAAAAACGGGCCGCTGTTGAAAGCGGCCCGTGAACTCAGGAAACGTGCTGCAAAAATTCACGCAGACGTTCGCTTGGCGGATTGCTGATTAACGCATCCGGGTCGCCATCTTCTGCAATTCGGCCTTTATCAATGAAAATCAGGCGCGATGCCACTTTCTGCGCGAAGCCGACTTCGTGGGTAACAATCACCATCGTCATGCCTTCTTCGGCCAGATCCTGCATCACTTTTAATACCTCATGACGCAATTCAGGATCGAGGGCGGAAGTCGGCTCATCAAACAGCATCATTTTAGGTTTGACTGCCAGAGCACGAGCAATCGCCACGCGCTGCTGCTGGCCGCCGGAAAGTTCAGACGGGAAATGATTAGCGCGCTCCGCCAGCCCCACTTTGCTTAACAGCGACTGCGCGAGCTTGCGCGCATCCTCTTTCTTTGCGCCACGGACGCGAATCGGGCCGAATGCCACGTTATCCAGGGCACTCATCTGTGGAAACAGATGGAATTGCTGGAACACCATCCCGGCTTCCTGGCGAATCAGGCGTTCGTCAACTTTCGGGTCGTTAACTTTTAAGCCATCGACAATCAGTTCACCGCTGGTAATCTCTTCAAGCTTATTGATACAGCGCAGTAGCGTAGACTTACCGGAACCGGAAGGGCCAATAATAACCACCACTTCACCCTGGTTAATCTTCAGATCGATATTGTGCAGCACCTGGGTTTTACCGAAGTGCTTTGAGACGTCTTTAAATTCAATCACAGGATTTTCACCCTTTTCTCAATACGGCGCAGCACAAAGCTCAACACCAAAGTAATCACAAGGTAGATGATTGCGACCGCACTCCAGATTTCCAGTGCACGGAAGTTACCAGCAATAATTTCCTGACCCTGACGCGTCAGTTCCGCTACACCAATCACGATGAACAGCGAGGTATCTTTAATGCTCACGATCCACTGATTGCCCAGCGGTGGCAGCATGCGGCGCAGGGCCAGCGGCATAATGACATAACGCAGGGTTTCGCGGCGCGACAGGCCAAGCGCAAGCCCGGCTTCACGAAAGCCTTTGTTAATGGACAACACCGCACCGCGCGTAATTTCTGCAATGTAAGCGCCAGAGTTGATCATAATGGTAACAACGGCTGCGGTGAACGGGTCGATGCGTAGATCAGGAAACGCCATCGGCAGGGCGAAATAGATAAACATCACCTGCACCACGATTGGCGTGCCGCGAATGATTTCAATGAAAACCAATGCGATGTTATTCGTCACCCAGCCGCCGTAAGCGCGGGCAAAACCGGCCACTAAACCGATAATCAGGCCGCCAACCAGACCGATGACCGAGATCAGCAAGGTCATTTTTGCGCCTTCAAGCAGCACGGGTAAGGCTGGCCAAATAACGCTCCAGTCAAATTCCATGGTGAAACTCCAGATAGGTTGCGATGGAAAAAAGCAGGGATATTATCCCTGCTGAAAGGTAAAGCGGAATTGAATTATTATTTAGGTTCGCTGCCAAACCATTTTTTATACAGCTGATTGTAAGTGCCGTTTTCTTTGATGGTTTTTAGCGCACCGTTTACTTTTTCACGTAAATCGTCGCTGTTTTTCGGGAAAGCGATACCATATTGCTGCGCTTCAATCGAATCACCAACTGCTTTAAAACGGCCTTTGCCAGCGGTGTTAATGAAGTAAAGGATGTTTGGCGTATCATGCAAAACCGCGTCAGCGCGGTTAGTGCCGAGTTCCATATAGGCGTTATCGATGTTCGGGAACTGGCGCAGATCTTTCGATTTAATGTTCGCTTTTGCGTAATCGACGGAGCCGGTACCGCTCTTCACTGCCACCACTTTGCCGTTCAGATCGCTGATGCCTTTGATGTCGTTTTCGTTGTTACGCACCATTACCAGTAAACCGCTTTTGTAATAACCTTCTGAAAAATCAATGGCTTTCTTGCGTTCTTCAGTGATGGTAATACCCGCCAGTGCCAGGTCAACGTTGCGCGTTTGCAGGGCAGGAATAATCCCGCTGAAGTCCATTGGCTTCAGGGTGTATTCCAGCTTCAGCTCTTTAGCGATGGCATCCCATAAATCCACATCAAAGCCAACATACTTATCGCCTTGCTTGAATTCAAAAGGAACGAATGCGGTATCTGTAGCAACAATCAGTTTTTTTCAGCTGCGGTGGAGGAGAGAGAAAAGGCCAGCGCCAGCGCGGCCACAGAGACTTTAAACAGTGACTTCATCATTTTTCCTTATTACTACCAGGCGGCATGGCCTGCGTTTGCAACTTGTCATATGAAAAAATTATGCCAACTTTGCAAAATCTTTAAAATCAGCCGGTTGGGATAGCGTGCTGACACGATTTTGCTTACCAGATGGCGGTCGCACCAAAATGGTGATCTATGTTGGTGCAACATGCTTTTATGGTGCAAAGCCAGTGTGCCTGACAATATTACGCGGGAAAGATCAGGAAGGAAAAACTGTTAACAAGGTCATAAAATTGCGGTTACGCAGGCATAAAAAAAGGCGGGTTTCCCCGCCTTTTTACATCATTCTCTCTTACTCAATGTTAGCTTCGATAAACCACAGGAATTTATCGAGATCGCGAGAAGCGGCAGTAAAGATATCAGCGGTATCTTCATCGTTAACTTCAGAGATAGCTTTACGCACGTCATTTGCCACAACAGCGTAACGATCAGCCAGTGCTTTCAGGTGATCCTGTACGCTATGAATGTTGAGCGGATAGCTCTGCAGTGGCGTTTTATCTGTCACAACCTGCGCGGTGCCCAGGGCAACGCCGCCCAGCTGAACAACACGTTCTGCAATGGTATCCTGATGATCGGTAATGGTAGTGCGGAAGCCATCCAGCATTTCATGGACGCCGATGAAATTTGCGCCACGCATGTTCCAGTGCGCCTGCTTGGTGATCAACGACAGGTCGATGAACTCGACTACCATACGGTTGAGCACCTCAATGGTAGCTTTTTTCTCGTCTTCAGCCACGTTATTACGGGTGTAAATCAGCTCAGAAGAATTTGTCTTAACCAGTTTAGCGGTACTCATCGTTTCGGTCCTCTCTTAGATGGTTGTCCTAAATCAAGCACGGGAATAAGTATAGCAGTGCTTTTTAAGTTTGCAGCAACGGCAATTCCGATAGCTGAAATAGAGCTTTTCTTCCCAACATATAATGAGTTACGCGCCTGGGTTAATTGAATGTTACGTTAAGCGGTAATTAAAAAAGACCAATAAACAGCAGGTTAAACTTAATCGTTAATATTAATTTTAAGACTGTTTCAAAATAATAATAATTACGTGATTTTTTAATTAAAATTATACGTGGTCGTAAGGTGATTATTATTTGGCCTGTGGGTTAAACAGGCCAAAACGTTATTTTTCGTTTGCAGATTTTATTTCCACTTCACTTAACTGGCTCTTTTTGGGCTTCATTGTCAGGGTTGAACCGGCAGAAGCAATGATGATAGCGAGCAGCGCCAGGCATTGATTCACACTTAACGTTTCCCCTAAAAAAGCATTCCTGACAGGGCAGCCATGGCGGGTTCAAGGCTCATCAGTGTGCCAAAGATGCGTGCTGGTAAGCGCGTCAGTGCAATCATTTCGAGCGAATAAGGTATGGCGCTGGACAGCAGCGCAACGACCAGAGCGATCGGAATAACGCTCCAGTGCCAGATGCCACTTTCGGCAAAAGTCAGGCCCAGCGGTACAAAAATCACCGAAGCGATTAATGAACCCATCGCCACCGTTGCCGGTCCGTGCTCCGCACCTGCGCGCTGTCCTGCCAGGATATAAAAAGCCCAGCATGCGCCAGCGCCTACTGCCAGTAGCGCCCCAACCGGATCGATAGCAGTCATACTGGCGCCAAAAGGCAGCAGGAACCAGAGACCAGTCACGGCGAGGCCAACCCAGAGAAAATCCAGCAGTCGACGAGAGCCGAGCAGCGCAAGCGTGAGGGGGCCGGTAAATTCAAGTCCCACCGCGACACCAAGCGGCACAGTGCGTAGGGATAAATAGAACATAAAGTTCATGGCACCCAGCGCCAGGCCATACATGAGCAAAGGCGTGCGCTGCTCGCGAGTAAACCGCAACCGCCAGGGCTTAAAAATCACACAGAGTATGAGCGTGCCTAAACCTAAACGCAGAGCGGTAATGCCTGTTGCGCCTACAGTTGGGAAAAGTGTTTTTGCCAGCGATGCGCCACCCTGAAGCGATAGCATCGCAATCAGGAGCACAGCAACAGGCATGATAACCGGCGCAAGGTTTTTTGACGGTGAGGTAAGTGACATCCTGTGAGCATATCCTGTTGATTGACGTAACACATCAGGCAGTGTACTGGAAAAGTGCGGCAAAAAAGAGAGGTGAGAAGCGGTTTAAATGAGGTTTAACTGAGCATTTTTTGCACAAAAACAGCGCCAGTTTAGTAAAGAACTGTCAGGTTTTTTAGGAATTAACTTAAAGGCACGAAATGAAGATAAAAAGTTTATTGCAGGAAGATGACGTTTTTTATAAGAAAAATGAATGACATAGTATATGGCATTAACGTCCTGTTACACCAAACTTTCTGTTAGACAACAAAATCCGGGCAGAGTTTCTCGCTATTTTTTGTTATATTTTCAGCGTTGTCAGGAGAGTAGTACTTTCACATTTGAGGTGGTTATGAAAAAAATTGCATGTCTTTCAGCACTGGCCTGTGTTCTGGCTGTATCCGCAGGTTCCGCAATGGCTCAAAGCACCGTAACAGGTGGCTATGCGCAGAGCGATCTTCAGGGCGTTGCTAACAAAGCTAACGGCTTCAACCTGAAATATCGCTACGAAGACGGTTCTAACCCACTGGGTTGGATCGGTTCTTTCACTTACACCGAGAAAGATCGTACCGAAGCTGGCGTATATAACAAAGGCCAATACTACGGCATTACCGGTGGTCCAGCTTACCGTCTGAATGACTGGGCAAGCATCTACGGTGTGGTGGGTATCGGCTACGGCAAATTCCAGCAGAACACCACCGCAGTACGTGACAAATCTGATTCCAGCGACGTTGGCTTCTCTTACGGCGCAGGTATGCAGTTCAACCCAATCGAAAACGTTGCACTGGACGTGGGCTATGAGCAGAGCCGCATCCGCAACGTTGACGTTGGCACCTGGATTGCTGGCGTAGGTTACAGCTTCTAAGTTCAGCTTAGACTGCCTGCAAAAAAACGGCCCTTTTCGGGCCGTTTTTTGTTTCTGCGTTATATTGAAGGTTTTCTCTGCTTTATCCCTCGACCCGTTTTGACCGGCACGATTGCGCCAGGATTATCAGCAGTAAGATGCTGTTAATCACCCGGTGATCAAAGCAAAAAAGCGGTGAGCGAGAGCAAACGAAGCGAAAAAGAAAAATGCAGGGGTAGCCTCTCAACGGCACAGTGAAAGGCTCGCCAGCAGAAGGGGGCGTTATCCGCGCCAGATCAGATTTTTACAGCGACGATCGTCCGTTTTCTTACCGAGCAGTTTTTCGATCAACATAAGGCGAAGCGTAAAAGGGAACGCGTCAACAGGCACAGCCAGGATTTCATATCCGTGGTTGCTGTGTTCTCAGCCTGGAAGCATTTGCTGCAATCTAAACAGCATTTCAGGGTGCTCATAGAATCACCTCCCAATTAAAGTCGACGCAATAGTAAGCATAGACCAGCGATAAAGCTCAGAAACAAAAGCAGTAACAGATAAGGATCCTGCATGATCTTCACCTTGCATACGCATCGCTGCTTACATTATCAACAAATATAGCACTGGCTATACCCTTTAGCCAATGCTAATTAGGAAAAATTTGAGCTTCCTTCCACCTGGTTTACAATGAGCGCAGCTAATCCGCACTGCAGGCTAAATGCGGAAAATAATAAAGAGGAAGCTGAATGAGTCGTCGTGCTAAAAGCGTGGTTTCTGCCCCGCAAGGACCACTAAAAGATATTGAGGAGCATGTCGAAGGTTTTCGGCAGGTGCGTGAAGCGCATCGTCGCGAACTTATTGATGACTACGTTGAGTTAATCTCTGATTTAATTGGTGAATTTGGCGAGGCGCGTCAGGTCGATATGGCGGCCCGCCTGGGCGTCTCGCAGCCTACCGTGGCAAAAATGTTGAAGCGTCTTGGCACGGCAGGGCTGGTTGAACAGGTGCCTTATCGGGGGTGTTCTTAACCAGTGAGGGCGAAAAGCTGGCTGAAGAGAGCCGGGCGCGCCATCATATCGTTGAAACATTTTTACTGGCCCTCGGCATTAGCCCCGAAACGGCGCGTCGCGATTCCGAAGGCATTGAGCATCACGTCAGTGATGAAACCCTGGCAGTTTTTAAACATTATTACGAAAACCGCTAAATTTTAAGGCGACCGGCCACGATGCCCATCGTTTTTCGTTCCTTTCTGCACGATCACATTTTACATCTGTTGTTGGTGACCGGGGCGATTTTGCTCTTTCTGGCTGACTTTCGTTGGCCAGATTTGCCAGATGCGGTGGACTGGCACACCATCGTTACCCTGACCGGTTTGTTGATCCTTACGAAAGGACTGGAAACCAGCGGGTATTTTGACGTGCTGGGCGGCCGCTTAATTGCGCGTTTCAGGCATGAGCGTGCATTGGCGTTATTCATGGTGCTGGCCGCTGCGCTGCTTTCTACTTTTCTGACCAATGATGTGGCGCTGTTTATCCTGGTGCCGCTGACGCTCACGCTGCGTAAATTCTCCCGTTTACCTGTTTCACGCCTGATCATTTTCGAAGCACTGGCAGTCAATGCCGGATCGCTATTAACGCCGGTCGGCAATCCGCAAAATATTTTATTATGGAGTCACGGTTCGCTCAGCGTTGCAGGCTTTATCGGACAGATGCTCCCTCTGGCTGCCTGGCTGATGACTAGTCTGGTGGTGTTAACCTGGTGGAGCTTTTCGAAGCGAAGCATTCAGAAGCATGACAACGGTGAAAAACCGCAGTGGCAAAAGCCGCTGTTAGGAATGAGCGTCTGTTTATATCTGTTGTTTATCGCTGCGCTGGAGTGGCATCTTACCGGATGGGCGCTGCTGTTAATTGTGTTTTGTTTTATGATTATGGCGCGTCCGGTTTTACTGAATATTGACTGGAGTTTGCTGGCGGTATTCATCGCGATGTTTATCAATGTCTATTTGTTGACACGTTTACCGGTTTTACACGCCCATTTTG
Source organism: Candidatus Pantoea haifensis (assembly GCA_018842655.1). Classification (GTDB taxonomy): domain Bacteria; phylum Pseudomonadota; class Gammaproteobacteria; order Enterobacterales; family Enterobacteriaceae; genus Pantoea; species Pantoea haifensis. The sequence continues at coordinate 464,856 of JAGTWN010000004.1, forward strand.
CGGCGATTTCTCATTATAGCGAGGGGGCGATTTATCTGCTGGCGATTGGATTGTCGCAGGTGATCAGCAATGTGCCCGCGACCATTTTATTGCTACAGAAACTCCCCCTTCAGAAACGCTTGCATGGGCGGTCAATATTGGCGGATTTGGACTATTGCCGGGTTCACTCGCGAACCTGATTGCCTTACGTATGGCGAAAGACCGCCGCGTTTGGTGGCGCTTCCATCTTTTCTCACTGCCTTTGCTCGCCTGGGCCATGTTCAGCGGTTGGCTGCTGCTCCGCCTGATGGCGTAAGCAAAAGTCCTGAGTAAGTTCAAAGTGGCAAGACGTGCGCCATTCTTCAAGTCAGGTAAAGTTATACTGGAATTTGTCAATTTTCGATCTAAGGTTAGTTTGACCTTTTATGCCCGGGATTTAGGGCCTTAGCCAGTGATGGAAACTATGAGCGAGAACGACAAACGCGAGCCACGCCAGGACGACGCTGAAGACGCGCAGGATAAAAAAGTCAGTCACAAGATAACCAGAACAACGATGAACCCGAACGCAAACGCCCCGGCAAGAAGCCGCTAATTATTCTGGCTATTGTGGTGGTAGTGATGCTGATTGTTGGCTTCTACTTCTGGTTTAGTACCCGCAATGAAGAAACCACCGACGATGCCTTTACTGAAGGCGACGCGGTAACCATCGCACCGAAAGCGTCAGGTTATGTCGTCAGGCTGCTGGTAAAAGATAACCAGCGGGTGAAGAAGGGCGATTTGCTGGTGGAAATTGATCCACGCGACACGTTGGCGCAGCGCGATCAGGCCAGAGCGCAGCTAGGATTAGCGCAGGCGCAACTGCATCAGGCGCAGGCGCAGCTGGCGCTGTCACGGGTACAATATCCGGCGCAGCGCGATCAGGCTCTGGCCGATCAGGCTAAAGCGCAGGCAAACTTACTCAACGCGGAAGCGGATTATCGTCGTCAGCGAGGCGTTGACCCACGCGCCACCAGTCAGCGCAATATCGACACTGCCGCAGCCCAGTTGCGCTCGGCGCAGGCACAGTTACAAAGTGCTAAAGCCCAGGTAGAAGTGGCTTCGCAGGTTAAGCTGCAAATTCGGCAGCAGGAAACCAATGTTGAAGCGCGTCAGCAACAGGTTGAGCAGGCGAAAGCGCAGCTTGATAACGCCGAACTTAATCTTTCTTATACCCAGGTGCGCGCGCCGTATGATGGCTTCGTGACTAAGCGTAACGTGCAGTTGGGCACGCTGGTGCAGGCTGGCAGCTCGCTGTTTTCGCTGGTGTCACCGGATATCTGGATCACCGCCAATTTTAAAGAGTCGCAGCTTGAGCGCATGAACCCAGGCGATAAAGTGGCGATCAGCGTTGATGCCTGGCCGGATATGAAGCTGGAAGGGCACGTTGACAGCATCCAGATGGGCTCCGGCTCACGCTTCTCAACTTTCCCGGCAGAAAACGCGACCGGTAACTATGTGAAAATTGTCCAGCGTGTACCGGTGAAAATCGTGATTGATAAAGGTTTAGATCCTAACCATCCGCTGCCGCTCGGCCTGTCAGTTGAACCGAAGGTAACCGTGGAATGAGTTCAACGCAGAGCTGGAAACCCGCCAGTAACCCGTGGCTGGTGGCTGTCACCGTCACGCTGGCGGTGTTCATGGAGATCCTCGACACAACCATTGTGAACGTGGCACTGCCGCACATTGCCGGTTCGCTCTCTTCCAGTTATGACGAGTCAACCTGGGTGTTGACCTCCTATCTGGTGGCGAACGGTATTGTGCTGCCCATCTCTGCGTTTTTCAGTCGCCTGTTTGGTCGCAAACAATTCTTTTTGATTTGCATCGTTATGTTCACCATCTGTTCGTTTCTGTGCGGCATCGCCACCGAACTGTGGCAAATCATTCTGTTTCGCGTGCTACAGGGATTTTTCGGTGGCGGCCTGCAACCGGTACAGCAATCTGTCCTGCTTGATTACTTTAAGCCTGAAGATCGCGGCAAAGCGTTTGGTCTCTCTTCTATTGCGATTATCGTCGCGCCGGTCATCGGACCGACGCTCGGGGGCTGGATTACTGACAACTACAGTTGGCGCTGGGTATTTTTCATTAATATTCCCGTCGGGATTATTACGGTGCTGGCAATTTACCAGCTGCTGGAAGATCCGCCCTGGGAGCGCAAGTGGGCCAAAGGCAAGCTGAAGATCGACTACATCGGCATTTCGCTGATCACGTTAGGCCTTGGCTGTTTGCAGGTGATGCTGGATCGTGGTGAAGATGAGGACTGGTTTGCTTCCCACTTTATCGTCTCGTTTGCCATTCTGGCGATCATCGGCATTGTCGGCGCGGTTTACTGGCTGATGTATGCACGTAAACCGGTGGTCGATATCATGGTAATGAAAGATCGCAACTTTTGGGTTTCAGGCTTGTTAATGGCAGGCATGGCGATGATTCTGTATGGCAGCTCAGTGGTGTTACCGCAGTTGGCGCAGCAGGATTTAGGCTATACCGCCACCTGGTCGGGGCTGGTGCTGTCGCCAGGGGCGATATTGATCGTCATGACGATACCACTGGTCATTAAACTCATGCCCGTGGTGCAGACGCGCTACATCATTGCTTTTGGTTTTTCCTGTCTGGCCGTGGCCTTTTTCTATTCAGCGAGCTTAACCCCTGACGTTGATTTCACCACCCTGGTGTTGATGCGTAGCGCGCAGTCGATTGGTCTCGGCTTCCTGTTTGTCCCGTTAACCACCATTGCCTTTGTCACGATCCCGCAACGTTTAAATGCGGATGCCTCCGCGCTTTTCACGATGTTCCGTAACGTTGCCGGTTCGATTGGCATTTCACTTTCTACTGCCGCGATCACCGAGCGCGAACAGGTACGGTCTGCGCATATGGTGCATAACATGACGCCGCTCAATGAGCAGTTCAGTCTCACCGTTCAGCACTGGGCGCAGGCGATACGCGACTTTACCTCAGCAGTGGGCGATCCTGTCACGCTGGCTACCGGTCAGCTTTATCAGGAAATGATCATGCAGTCGCGTATTCTCGCGTATATCGACGTCTTTTCAGGTTTGAGCATCGTTGCCCTGATATTGATTCCATTTTGTTGGCTGCTGTCGCCGATTAAGAGCGAAGGCAGTGCAGGAGCACACTGACATGAAGGTTATCTTTTCTCGCGGCATCAAGCCGTTGAGCTTATTAACACTGGCGATATGGCTGGCGGGCTGTGCTGTTGGGCCAGATTATCAGGCCCCTAAACCGCACGTGCCGGGCAGCTTTAACGCTCTCGATTCTCAGGAAGCGTCGCGCCCGCGCTCTTCAGCAATCAATTCTCTCTGGTGGCGCAGCTTCAACGATCCGCAACTCGACAGCCTGATAGCCCGCGCCATTGAAGGCAACCTGACGCTACAACAGGCGGTGCTGCGCATTGCAGGCGCGCGTGAACAGCTTGCGCAGGCGCAGGGCGGCCTGTTTCCCCGCCTGAATGGCTCCGCTCAGGTGACGCGGCAACAGTTAGGACTTGAAGGATTATTAAAAGCCAACGGTGCTACCGATCAGCTCGACAGCGATGTTGCCAGCCAGCTCAACAGCCTGACGCAACCGGTTAATCTTTATCAGGGCAGCTTTGATGCGAGCTGGGAACTCGACTTGTGGGGTAAAGTAAGACGTCAGGTTGAAACGGCCAATGCGCAAACTCAGGCCGCCATTGAACAACGTAACGATGCTTTGGTGTCGCTTGAGGCCGAGGTCGCGCGAGCCTGGCTGCAACTGCGCGGTGCACAGGCGACAGTGCAAACCTTACAGCAGCAGATTGAGGTGGCACAACAGACCTGGCAACTGACGCAAAGCCAGCAGCGTAACGGCCTGGCACCTTTAACCGATGTTGAAAACGCCCGTGCACAGCTCAGTTCGCTGCAGGCGCAGCTGCCGCAATATCAGTCGCAGGCGCGTCAGGCAATGAACAGTTTAGCCGTGCTGTTGGGTAAAACACCGGGTGCGCTGGATGCGGAGCTCAGCACACCAAAAGCGATGCCGACGCTGCCACAAATCGTTTCTGTTGGCATCCCTTCAACGCTGGCCCGTCGTCGGCCTGACATCCGTCAGGCAGAGGCTAACCTGCATGCGCAAACCGCCAGTATTGGCGTGTCGGTAGCGCAACTTTTCCCGAGCCTGTCGCTCACCGGACAGATTGGAGTGCGTAATACCGACGTCAGCTATCTGGATAACTGGAGTAGCCACTTTTACAGTTATGGCCCTTCACTCTCTATTCCGATCTTTCAGGGCGGACAGCTGGTATCCAGCGTGAAGCTGGCACGTGCTCAACAGGCGAGTGCTGCGCTGGACTACAGACAAACGGTGCTGACCGCTCTACAGGATGTAGAGAATGCACTGGTGAGCTATCGTGCCGATCAGCAACGCGTGACGGCGCTGGATGAGACGACTGGAGCACTGCAACGGGCCTTTGATCTGGCCAGCGACAGTTATCGTCAGGGGCTGACTACTTTTCTGGATGTTCTGGATGCTCAGCGCCAGCTAGCTCAGGCTCAGGAGCAAGCCACGCAGGCAAGGATGCAAAGCGGTCTGGATTTAGTGGCGCTCTATAAAGCTCTGGGCGGTGGCTGGGAAGGCTATCAAAACGTCACGCTGCCCGATTATCCGGTCTTTGGGCCTGCCACGCAGGTGAACTGAGCGGTTCACGCTGTTAAGGCTGTGACGAAGATTGATTCGCCACAGCCTTTTTCTGCCAGGCCGCGCGCCTTTTATGATAATGAAATGGCAGGGCGCAAGATGAAATGCAACTCAGGCATGGTGAAATTAATATTTCTTTGCTGATGATCTTTCAGGCGTCAAGTCGCCATTAGAAAAGAAGCGGTAAAGACGGTAAGGCCATTTTTGTGAATCAAGGCGCATATTTTAAACGGTTTTATGACTCGCCGCGCAAAACTAATATTTCATTCTTACTATTAATAACATAATTAATCTATTTTCTTAGGGTGTTGTTAATCTCACCAGGAGAAAATATGTCCAGAGAAAGTTATCTGACCCCGAACAAAGCCTCCGGCCCGAACAGCGAAACGCCTACCGAACCCTTTGTTAAAGTCATTGCTATGGTCGCCACGCTTGGCGGCTTACTGTTTGGCTATGACACTGGCGTTATCTCCGGCGCGCTGCTGTTTATGGGCCCGGAACTCAATCTCTCGCCTTTCACCACTGGCTTAGTTACCAGCAGTTTGCTGTTTGGTGCCGCGTTTGGCGCGCTGGCTTCTGGCCACTTTGCGGCTGCCGCCGGACGGAAAAAATTATTCTGGTACTGGCTGTCATTTTTGCCGTTGGTGCAACAGGCACGGCGCTGGCACCGGATGTTAACTGGATGATTTTCTTCCGTCTGGTGTTGGGCGTTGCAGTGGGTGGCGCAGCAGCGACCGTACCGGTTTATATCGCCGAGATTGCCCCCGCCAATAAGCGCGGACAGTTAGTGACCCTGCAGGAACTGATGATCGTTTCAGGACAAATGCTCGCTTATATCTCTAACGCCGGTTTCAACGCCGCGTGGGGCGGGGAAACGACCTGGCGCTGGATGCTGGCGATTGCGACGGTTCCGGCCGTACTGCTGTGGTTTGGTATGATGTTTATGCCAGATACGCCACGCTGGTATGCCATGAAAGGACGTCTGGCTGAAGCGCGCAACGTATTAGAACGGACCCGCGCGAAAGAGGATGTCGAATGGGAGATGACCGAAATAGAAGAGACGTTGAGCGAAGAGAAGCAACAGCGCCCGCGTCTGCGTGAATTACGTAAGCCCTGGTTATTTAAACTTTTTATGATTGGCATGGGTATCGCAGTTATTCAGCAACTCACCGGTGTGAATACCATCATGTATTATGCGCCAACCATGCTTAAAGCGGTTGGCATGAGTGATAGCGCGGCATTATTTGCCACCATAGCCAATGGGGTGATTTCTGTATTAATGACCTTTGTCGGGATAGTGTTACTGGGCAGGATAGGACGGCGCACCCTGACAATGATTGGTCAGTTCGGCTGTACGGCCTGTTTACTCTTTATCGGCACCATCAGTTATTTAATGCCGGAAACGGTTAATGGTCAGCCAGACGTGTTGCGCAGCTATATGGTGTTAGCAGGAATGTTGATGTTTCTTAGCTTCCAGCAGAGGGCTTTATCGCCTGTTACCTGGTTGCTGTTATCAGAGATATTTCCTACACGCCTGCGCGGTATTTTTATGGGTGGCGCAGTCTTTGCCATGTGGATTGCTAATTTTCTTATTTCTTTGATGTTTCCGGTTCTGCTGGCCAGCATCGGCCTCTCCGGTGCATTTTTTATCTTTGCTGCAATTGGGATTGGTGGTGCGGTCTTTGTTATTACCTGTGTACCGGAAACGCGTAACCGTAGCCTCGAGCAGATTGAACACTATCTCCATGAGTGGTTATCCCGTGACGATGAATCCTCTGCGCTAACGCCTGTAATAAAAAAACCTCTTAGCGTTAAAGAATGTGACATGAGATATAAGGCCGGTTTATTAACCGGTCTTTTTTCGTCCGTTGGGGAAAGAGCGGATAAATACAGCAAATTTAAGCCTGGCTTATCGTTCTGACGCTATAGCACATAAAGAATAACCTTAAGACAAATTGTGTTATTTTGATCTTCCTTTCGAAAAATTTACCCACCCGCTTTTGTCTGAAATCGATTCCAGGCTGCAGAGATTAACGCAGCGTGACTGTTAATTTGAAGTTAATAAAAAAAATGGATATGGCGTGATAACAATAAGCGTGACGATTTAAAATACAGCTAAGAATTGTCTGTAGCGTAAAATTAATTTATTTTTTTATTTGAATTAGGTAGTCTTATCGCTACAGTTTTAATTACCCCCTCAATCAAGGATATTGTGATGAGTGACGCATTTAAAGTTCTGAACAACATTCGCACATTACGTGCTCAGGCTCGTGAACTGCCACTGAGTGACCTGGAAGAAATTCTCGAGAAATTAACTGTTGTCGTGACTGAGCGTCGCGAAGAAGCAGAAGCTGAAGAAACGCAAAATCGCGAAAAAGAAGAAAAGCTCTCTAAATATCGTGAAATGCTGTTGGCAGACGGTATCGATCCAAATGAATTATTAGGTGCACTGGAGCCAGGTAAAAAACGTGCTAAGCGTGCTCCGCGTCCGGCAAAATATTCTTACACCGATGAAAACGGTGAGCAGAAATCGTGGACTGGTCAGGGCCGCACACCCGCTGCGATTAAAAAAGCACTGGATTCAGGTAAGAGCCTGGACAGCTTTTTGATCGATTAATCGACACAATCCTTGTAAGCGGGAGCCGGGGGCCATTTTTAGGCCCTCGGCTTTTTTATTTATTCCGGTTTATCAATACCTGTGGTCACCCCGCACGCCTTGCACTGGCATGCGCTGCATCACATCTGGCATAATAGCCGCCGTTTTTTCATCCACTTCTTCACAAAGGTCAATGCCGTGTTAGTTAGCAGCAATATCACCATGCAGTTTGGCAGCAAGCCACTGTTCGAGAATATCTCCGTTAAGTTTGGCGGCGGTAATCGTTACGGTTTAATCGGTGCGAACGGCAGCGGTAAATCCACCTTCATGAAGATTCTGGGTGGCGATCTGGTGCCAACAGGCGGAAATGTTTCTTACGATCCTAATGAACGTATCGGCAAGTTACGTCAGGATCAGTTTGCCTTTGAACAATATAGTGTGCTGGATACCGTAATCATGGGTCACCATGAACTATGGGAAGTTAAGCAGGAACGCGATCGTATATATGCTCTGCCTGAAATGAGCGAAGAGGAAGGCTATAAAGTGGCTGACCTTGAAGTCATGTATGGCGAAATGGATGGTTATAGCGCAGAATCGCGTGCCGGAGAGTTATTACTGGGCGTAGGTATTCCCGTTGAGCAACATTACGGCCCCATGAGCGAAATTGCGCCAGGTTTTAAATTGCGCGTTTTGTTAGCACAGGCACTGTTTTCAAATCCTGATATTTTGTTGCTGGATGAACCCACCAACAACCTGGATATTGATACCATTCGCTGGCTGGAACAGGTTCTGAACGAACGTGACAGCACCATGATTATCATTTCGCATGACCGACATTTTCTGAATATGGTCTGCACGCACATGGCTGACTTAGATTACGGTGAGTTGCGCGTTTATTCAGGTAATTATGATGAATACATGACCGCAGCGACCCAGGCGCGTGAACGCCTGCTAGCAGATAATGCCAAGAAAAAGCGCAAATTGCCGATCTGCAATCTTTTGTTAGCCGCTTTAGCGCCAATGCTTCTAAATCACGCCAGGCAACGTCACGTGCGAAACAAATGGATAAAATTAAGCTGGATGAAGTAAAAGCCTCCAGCCGTCAAAATCCCTTTATTCGTTTCGAGCAAGATAAAAAATTGTTCCGTAATGCGCTGGAAGTCGAAGCGTTAACGAAAGGATTTGATAACGGCCCGCTGTTTAAAAATTTAAACCTGATGCTTGAAGTAGGCGAAAAATTAGCGGTGCTGGGTGCTAACGGTATTGGTAAATCAACGCTGTTAAAAACGCTGGTGAGTGAACTGACGCCCGACAACGGCAGCGTAAAATGGTCGGAAAATGCGCGTATCGGCTATTACGCTCAGGATCATGCTGAAGATTTTGCAAATGACCTGACGGTATTTGACTGGATGAGTCAATGGAAACAGCCTGGTGACGATGAGCAGAGCGTACGCAGTATTCTGGGTCGTCTGCTTTTTCTCAGGATGATATTAAAAAGCCCGCTAAAGTGCTTTCCGGTGGTGAAAAAGGGCGCATGTTATTTGGCAAATTAATGATGCAAAAGCCAAACATTCTGATTATGGATGAGCCAACCAACCACCTCGATATGGAATCTATTGAGTCGCTTAATATGGCGCTGGAAATGTATGAAGGCACATTGATTTTCGTTTCGCATGACCGCGAATTTGTCAGCTCGCTGGCAACACGGGTGATGGAAATTAAAGAAGATCGCGTTGTGGACTTCACGGGTAATTACGAAGATTACCTGCGCAGCCAGGGCATCGTGTAATTTAAAACGGGGTAGCGCAGGCTACCCCGTTTTATTAATGACCACAGATTTCGCACTGCGCGTCCTGTGTGACTTTCATGCTGCGGAATTCGGCACTGAGCGCATCGTACATTAATAAGCGTGACGTGGCAGGGGTGCCATAATCAGCCAGCAGTTTGATCGCTTCCATCGCCTGCATGGCACCAATCACACCCACCAACGGTGCCATCACACCCGCTTCGACGCAGCTTAAAGTCTGCTCGCCAAACAGACGACTAATGCAGCGATAGCAAGGCGTTCCGGGTTGCCAGGTAAAAACGCTGATCTGACCTTCCATACGAATCGCAGCACCTGAAACCAGCGGTACACGTTGTTGGCGACACAGGCGATTAAGCTGTTCACGCACCTGAACGTTATCGGTGCAGTCCAGCACCACCTGCTGGCGGGCGATAACAGCCAACAGGGCATCATCATTCAACTGAGCGTTGAGGGGTTCAGCGTGCAGTGTGGGTTGATCGCGGCGAGGCTCTGGGCAGCCGAGTCGACTTTGGCGAAGCCAATATCGGTATTGTGATGCAAAATCTGCCGTTGAAGATTGGAAAGTGACACCGTATCGAAATCGAGTAAAGTTAACTCGCCCACGCCAGCTGAGGCTAAATAAGGCGCAGCGGCGCAGCCCAGCCCCCTAAACCCACCACCAGAGCGCGGCTGGCTTTCAGTTTTTCCTGACCCTCAAAATCAAAACCGCGCAACACGATTTGCCGGTTATAACGCAGCATCTCTTCATCGCTTAACTCGGGCAGCATCTACCCCTCCAGCAGGGCATTAAAGGGTTCGATTTCTACCCATTCGCCCACTTCAACGTTACCGCGTTCGCGTTCCAGCACGATAAAGCAATTCGCCTGAGCAAAGGAGCTGAATACGTGTGACCCCTGATGACCAGTGCTGTGGACTTCTGTTTCGCCCCGATCGTTTTGTTGATAAAAACCGCGCTGGAAATCGAGACGGCCCGGTGACTTTTTCAGGCGCGTCGCAGCACGCACTTTTTGCCGCGGCGGCAGCGCCGCTTTTTTCTGGCCCGTTAGCGTGGCGAGCAGCGGCTGCACTAGCTGATAAAACGTCACTGCCGCTGACACCGGATTACCGGGTAAACCGCAAAACCAGCTACTGGCAAGACGGCCAAAGGCAAACGGTTTGCCGGGTTTGATCGCCAGTTTCCAGAACGTAATTACCCCTAACGCTTCCAGCATCGCTTTGGTGAAATCGGCTTCACCGACCGAGACACCGCCCGTGCTGATCACCACATCCGCCTGGCGGTCGGCCTCTTCAAACGCACTGCGCAACGCATGGGGATCGTCTTTAATAATGCCGAGGTCAATCACGTCACAACCCAACTTCTTCAGCATTAAAGAGACGGTAAAACGATTGGTATCGTAAATCTGGCCTGGCGCAAGGGGTTGCCCCACCGGCTGCAATTCGTCGCCCGTGGAAAAAATGGCAACGCGCAACCGACGTAATACAGTGACTTCCGTGATGCCGAGCGAAGCCAGTAGCGGCAGTTCAGCGGCGCCCAGCCGGATGCCTGGCTCAAGCACCGCGTTACCGGCGTGAATGTCATCACCCGTCAGGCGGATATTTTGTCCTGCTTTAACGGGCGCGGTGATCACTATCGCGTCGCCTTGCTGTTCAGTCTCTTCCTGCATCACCACCGCTTCACAACCTGCCGGAATGGGCGCACCGGTCATGATGCGCACCACGCTGCCCACAGGCCACTCACCGTTAAACGGCGCACCCGCAAAAGCTTTACCGGCCACAGCTAAAGGCTGGCCGCTGTTAGCATCGGCCAGCCGCACGGCATAACCATCCATTGCTGAGTTATCAAACGGCGGAACGTCAATGGGTGACGTCACCGCCCGTGCCGTGATACGACCGGGCGCTTCAGCCAGCGGCACACTGAGTGAATCGGTAATGGGCGTCAGCTGCGCCAGCATTTTTTCCTGGGCGTCTTCGAGAGAGATCAATCCTGCGGTAAAGCTTTCCATTGTGGTTTAAACCTGAGTTATCGCATTTGCTGCTTATTATGGTGGCATTTGTTTAATGAGTGTAGGGCTATAAGCCACAATAAAAGGTTATGACCGGACGATGAGTTTCCGCTTTACAACCCTTAGCAGGCTTTCTATAGTCAAAAATCACCTAAAATGAGTGAAAACCATTCTAAATCAGTATTTTCGCACCGAGGCAACCACAGGGTAGAGCGTTATGGTTAAAGCAGTAATCGCCATTCACGGCGGTGCAGGCGCCATCACGCGCTCCGCGATGAGCGCAGAGAAAGAGCAGCAGTACCGGCAGGCATTGACCGACATCGTTACGCACGGGCAAACGATGCTGGCACAGGGCGCAAGTGCAATGGATGCCGTCACAGAGGCGGTGCGGCTGCTGGAAGAGTGTCCGCTGTTCAATGCCGGTAAAGGCGCGGTATTCACGCATCAGGGGACGCACGAACTTGATGCCTGTGTGATGGACGGCCGCACGCTGGACGTCGGGGCGGTGGCGGGCGTGTCCCGCATTCGCAATCCGGTGCTGGCGGCACGCGCCGTGCTTGAAAACAGTTCGCATGTGCTCTTTATCGGCGCAGGCGCAGAAGCCTTTGCCGCCTCACATCACATTGAGCAGGTAGAGCCTGATTTTTCTCGACCCCGGCACGCTGGGAACAATTGCAGCGGGCGTTAAGCAGCGATGAAATGCTGCTGGATCACGATGGTGCCGCGCAGCATCAGGATGACGACCCGCTCGACCCTGATCGCAAATTTGGTACAGTGGGTGCCGTGGCGCTGGATGCTAACGGTAATCTTGCTGCCGCCACCTCGACCGGCGGTATGACTAACAAGCAGGCCGGGCGCGTGGGCGATTCGCCGTTGGCGGGTGCCGGTTGCTATGCGGATAATGAAAGCGTGGCCGTATCCTGTACCGGCACCGGTGAAGTGTTTATCCGCACGCTCGCGGCCTACGATATTGCCGCGCAGATGCGTTATGGCGGGCGCAGCTTGCAGCAGGCCAGCGTGAATGTGATTCACGATAAAGTGCTGGAGCTGGGCGGTAGCGGCGGGCTGATTGCGATTGATCGTGCCGGTAACGTCGCGTTGCCGTTTAACAGCGAAGGTATGTATCGTGGTTTTGCGCGGGTAGGCGAACCCGCAGAGGTGGCGATCTACCGTGAAAGCTAAGGAGCAGGCATGACTGTGCCACAGGCAATGCCGCCACTGACAGCCGGGCAGGTGCTGGCGGTACGCAATCTTAACGTGCGCTTTCAGCATGAAGGCTCGGTAACGCATGCGGTGCGCGATCTTTCTCTCGATCTGCATCGTGGCGAGACGCTGGCGCTGGTAGGTGAATCCGGCTCGGGCAAGTCCGTCACTTCTTTAGCCTTGATGCGGCTGATTGAGCAGAGTGGCGGAGCGGTAAGCGGGGAAATCCAGCTACGTCGTCGCAACGGTGAGGTGCTGGATATCGCGCGTGCCTCATCCCGGCAAATGCGTAAAGTGCGTGGCGCGGACATGGCGATGATTTTTCAGGAGCCGATGACTTCGCTTAACCCGGTGTTCTCAGTGGGTGAACAGATTGCCGAATCCATTCGTTTGCATCAGGACAAAAATCATAGCCAGGCGCTGGCCGAAGCGCGTCGTATGCTGGATTTAGTCCGTATTCCTGATGCACAAAATGTTCTGACGCGCTTTCCGCATCAGCTCTCTGGCGGGATGCGTCAGCGCGTGATGATTGCGATGGCGCTGTCATGTAAACCGGCGTTGCTGATTGCCGATGAACCTACCACTGCGCTCGACGTCACGATTCAGGCACAAATTCTGCAATTGATCCGCGTACTGCAAAAAGAGATGCAGATGGGGGTGATTTTTATCACGCACGACATGGGCGTGGTGGCAGAGATGGCGGATCGCGTACAGGTTATGTATCGCGGCGACGTGGTAGAAAACGCGCCGGTAGAGCAGCTGTTTAGCGCGCCGGTACAGCCTTATACGCGCGCGTTGCTGGCGGCGGTGCCAAAGCTGGGCTCAATGAGCGGGCAGTCACTGCCTGCCAAATTCCCGTTGCTGCACAGCGAAAGCAGCGAGCCGCCCCAGGACACAGTGCGCCGCGCCGACCCGCCCATTTTGCAGGTACGCAATTTGATCACGCGCTTTGATATTCGCGGTGGGCTGTTGAATCGGGTCAAAAGACGAGTCCATGCTGTTGAAAAAGTCAGCTTTGACCTCTATGCCGGTGAAACCCTGGCGCTGGTCGGCGAATCGGGCTGTGGTAAATCCACAACCGGACGCTCGCTGCTCCGCCTGGTTGCCAGCCAGGGCGGCACCATTACCTTTAACGGGCAGCGCATCGATGCTTTATCGGGTCAGGCGCTGGCGCACTTGCGGCGCGATATCCAGTTTATTTTTCAGGATCCCTACGCCTCGCTGGATCCGCGCTTAACGGTCGGGTTTTCTATCATGGAACCGCTGCTGGTGCACAACGTCATGTCACGCCGCGAGGCGGAGCAGCGCGTAGCAGGCTTGCTGGAAAAAGTGGGCCTGTTACCTGAACATGCGCAGCGTTATCCCCATGAATTTTCGGGTGGGCAGCGCCAACGCATCTGTATTGCCCGCGCGCTGGCACTCAATCCGAAAGTAGTGATCGCAGATGAGTCAGTCTCGGCACTTGACGTATCGATACAGGCACAAATCATTAATTTAATGCTCGATTTACAGCGTGAACTGGGGATCGCCTTTCTGTTTATTTCACATGATATGGCGGTGGTGGAGCGTATCAGTCATCGCGTGGCGGTGATGTATCTCGGCCAAATTGTGGAAATGGGGCCGCGTCAGGCGGTATTTGAACAGCCACATCATCCGTACACCAAAAAGCTAATGGCGGCCGTACCGGTCGCCGATCCTGCGCATCGCCGTCGCGAGCGCGCATTGATGGTCGATGAAATTCCCAGCCCAATTCGTTCGTTGGGCGATGAACCCGAGGTTGCTCCACTGATTGAAGTCGCACCGGGCCATTTTGTTGCCCGTCATGCTATCAGCGCGACCTGAGTAATACATCGTAAAACCGCGTCGCTTCGGCGACCTATCCGACAGGGATTACAGGAGAAAGATATGCAGATGACTATGCGTAAAGGGTTACTGGCAGCAGGGGTGCTAAGCAGCGCGATGGCACTGCCTGCCTGGGCGGCGCAGGACGCGGTAATTGCCGTGGCTTCTAATTTCACTACGCTGGACCCTTATAATGCCAACGATACGCTGTCGCAGGCGGTGGCGAAATCTTTCTATCAGGGGCTGTTCGGCTTTGATAAAGAGATGAAACTGGTCAACGTGCTGGCAGAAAGTTACCAGGCGAGCGCCGACGGTCTCACTTACACCATCAAATTGCATTCAGGCATTAAGTTTCAGGATGGCACCGACTTCAATGCTGAAGCGGTGAAAGTGAATCTCGATCGCGCCAGCGATCCCGATAATCACCTGAAGCGTTACAACCTGTTTAAATATATCGCCACCACCGAAGTCGTCGATCCGACCACGGTAAAAATCACCCTGAAGCAGCCGTTTTCGGCATTTATAAATAACCTGGCGCATCCGGCAGCAGCGATGATTTCGCCTACCGCACTGAAAAAATATGGCAAAGATATTGGTTTTCATCCGGTTGGTACGGGGCCGTTTGAGTTTGTAACCTGGAATCAAACCGATTTCGTTAAAGTGAAAAAGTGGGATGGCTACTGGAAAAAAGGCTACCCCAAACTCGACACCATTACCTGGCGTCCGGTGGTGGATAACAATACGCGCGCCGCCATGCTGCAAACCGGCGAAGCTAACTTTGCTTTCCCGGTTCCGTTCGAGCAGGCCAAACTGCTGGAGAAAAACAGCAAGCTGAATATTGTGACCACGCCTTCAATCATGCAGCGTTACATCAGCCTTAACGTCACGCAAAAGCCATTTGATAACCCAAAAGTGCGTGAGGCGCTGGAGTATGCAATCAATCGCCAGGCGCTGGCAAAAGTAGCCTTTGCCGGATATGCCACGCCTGCAACCGGTGTTGTGCCGCCATCCATCGACTTTGCGCAACGCTATCCGGCGATTCAGTACAATCCGGCAAAAGCGCGTGAATTGCTAAAAGAAGCGGGCTATCCCAACGGCTTCGAAACCACACTCTGGTCTTCACACAATCACAGCACGGCTCAAAAAGTGTTGCAGTTTACCCAGCAGCAACTGGCACAGGTCGGCGTGAAAGTGAAAGTCACCGCAATGGATGCGGGTCAGCGTGCAGCTGAGGTAGAGGGCAAAGCGCAGAAAGAGAGCGGGGTACGCATGTTCTATACCGGCTGGGCTGCGTCCACCGGCGAAGCAGACTGGGCACTGACGCCGCTGTTTGCCACGTCATCCTGGCCGCCAGCAATCTTCAACACTGCCTTTTATAGCAATGAGCAGGTCGATAAAGATCTGGCGGATGCCCTGAAAACCACCAACCGCGATCAAAAAGCCAAACTCTATAAAGACGCGCAGGACCGCATCTGGAATGACCATCCGTGGATCCCGCTGGTGGTTGAACAACTGGTTTCAGCAAACAGCAAAAACCTGAGCGGTTTTTACGTCATGCCCGATACCTCATTTAATTTTGATGAGGCCAGTCTGAAGTAACAAAGCGGGCCAGCCCGTGCGGCTGGCCACTGTTCAGGATGTTGCATGCTTAACTATTTTCTCAAGCGACTGTTGGGATTGATCCCCACGCTGCTGATTGTCGCAGTGCTGGTGTTCCTGTTTGTTCATCTGCTGCCAGGGATCCGGCCCGACTCATCGCGGGACCGGAAGCTGACGCATCGGTTGTGGCACTGGTTCGTCAGGAGCTGGGGCTGGATCTGCCGCTGCCGCAGCAGTTCTGGCACTTTATACTCAACGCCCTTCAGGGGGATTTCGGCCAGTCGATGGTTTCGAGGCGTCCGGTTGCCGATGAAATCGCGTCACGTTTCATGCCCACGCTATGGCTGACGCTGGCCAGTATGATCTGGGCTGTGATTTTTGGAATGGCGACGGGCATCGTTTCAGCCGTATGGCGCAACCGCTGGCCCGATCGTCTGGGCATGACCTTAGCGGTTTCCGGCATCTCGTTTCCCGCTTTTGCGCTCGGCATGCTGCTGATGCAGATCTTTTCGGTCGAACTCGGCTGGCTGCCTACGGTGGGGGCTGAAACCTGGCAGCACTATATTCTGCCTTCGCTCACGCTGGGGGCAGCGGTCGCGGCGGTGATGGCGCGTTTTACCCGCGCATCTTTCGTTGAAGTGATGCAGGAAGATTACATGCGAACCGCACGTGCCAAAGGGGTACGAGAATCGCTGGTGGTCGTGAAACACGGCTTGCGTAACGCCATGATCCCCGTGATCACTATGATGGGACTGCAATTTGGCTTTTTGCTCGGCGGGTCGATTGTGGTCGAAGTGGTGTTCAACTGGCCGGGGCTGGGCCGCTTGCTGGTGGATTCGGTGGCAATGCGTGATTATCCGGTGATCCAGGCCGAAGTCTTACTGTTTTCGCTGGAGTTCATTTTGATCAACCTGATTGTTGACATGCTGTATGCCGTCATCAACCCGGCCATTCGATACAAATAAGGAGTCGCGATGAAAAACTGGCGACGCGAAGCGGCACTTAAAACGATGCCGCTGATCAAGGAAAACCGGGTGCGCACCCCGTGGCACGAATTCTGGCGGCGCTTTCGACGCCAGCCAGTGGCGCTGCTGGCTGGGCTGTTTGTTTTCGTTTTGATTGTGGTGGCGTTTATCGCACCTTATATTGCCCCCTTTGATGCGGAAAACTACTTTGATTACGACCGGCTTAATGAAGGTCCGTCGCTCATGCACTGGTTTGGCGTAGATTCGCTGGGGCGCGATATTTTTAGCCGGGTAATAGTGGGAACACGCATTTCACTGATTGCCGGCTTCTTTTCAGTGGCAATCGGCGCACTGATCGGCACTTTTTTGGTTTGCTGGCAGGCTATTACGAAGGCTGGTGGGATCGCATAACGATGCGCGTCTGCGACGTGCTGTTTGCCTTTCCCGGCATTTTGCTGGCGATTGCTGTCGTCGCTATTATGGGCAGCGGCATGAGCAATGTGATTGTCGCGGTAGCGATCTTTAGTATTCCTGCCTTTGCCCGTCTGGTGCGCGGCAACACGCTGGTGCTTAAGCATCAAACCTATATTGAATCGGCTCGTAGTATTGGTGCGTCAGACTGGACTATTTTGCTGCGTCACGTGTTGCCCGGTACGGTATCGCCGATTGTGGTCTATTTTACTATGCGTATCGGCACCTCGATCATTACTGCTGCCAGCCTCTCTTTCCTGGGTTTAGGTGCGCAGCCACCGACGCCAGAGTGGGGGCGATGCTTAACGAGGCGCGCGCCGATATGGTGATTGCGCCTCACGTGGCCATTTTTCCCAGTATGGCGATCTTCTTCACTGTTTTAGCCTTTAATCTGCTCGGCGATGGGCTACGTGACGCACTCGATCCTAAACTAAAAACATGAAACCATTCGATTACGAACAGGACTTTAACACCATCGACTTTCGCAAAAATCCTGAGCTTTATCAGGTTGGACGCGGTGAGCAGGGGTGTTAATGGTTCAACCTTATAAAGGTGAGATTTTGCCGCACTGGCGTTTTCGCACCGTGCCGATTGCCAAAGTATCGGCAGCAAAAATCATGGCGCTGTTTGAAGAATATCGGGCAAAAGATGATTTCGTCGGCATGGATATGGCGCGCAAATTTATTCAAATGGGTTATACGCGGGCACGCCGGTACAGTAATCATAAGGGCGGACGTAAATATGATGCCGAAGGTAAAGAGCTGCCGCGTGGCGTAGACGAAGAAAAGGCCGCTGCGGCGGCCATTTTCAAAGCGTACTGGGATCGGTTACGCGCCGATGAAGATTATCTGGCGCGCAAAAAAGCGCACCAGCAGAAGTACGGTTAAATCCGGCTCGCCCAGAGATCGTATTCGTCCGCGTGTTCGACTTTCACACGTAAAATATCACCCGGTTTTACGTTGCGTTCGCCGTTCAGATAGACCGCGCCATCAATTTCCGGGGCATCAGCCATGCTGCGGCCAATCGCGCCTTCTTCATCCACTTCATCAACAATCACTAAAATCTCACGACCTACTTTTTCCTGCAGGCGCTCAGCAGAGATTTGCTGTTGTAACTGCATAAAGCGATCGTAGCGATCCTGCTTCACGGCCTCATCAACCTGATCCGGTAGCTGGTTAGCGGTCGCACCTTCAACCGGGCTGTACTGGAAGCAGCCTACGCGATCCAGACGCGCCTCTTTGATGAAGTCGAGCAACATCTGAAAATCTTCTTCGGTTTCACCGGGGAAGCCAACGATAAAAGTCGATCGCAGCGTCAGTTCCGGGCAGATTTCGCGCCAGCGTTTGATACGCTCCAGCGTGCGCTCAACCGCACCGGGACGCTTCATCAGCTTAAGAATACGTGGGCTGGCGTGCTGCAAAGGAATGTCGAGGTAAGGCAGGATTTTGCCTTCCGCCATCAGGGGGATCACATCATCAACGTGAGGATAAGGGTAAACATAATGCAGACGAACCCAAACGCCGAGTTTTGCAAGCTGCTCGCACAGGCTTACCATGCTGGTTTTCACCGGCGAACCGTTCCAGAAGCCGGTGCGGTGCTTCACGTCAACGCCATAGGCGGAAGTATCCTGTGAAATCACCAACAGCTCTTTCACGCCTGCTTCAACCAGGCGCCTCGCTTCATCCAGCACTTCGCCAATGGCGCGGCTGTCGAGGTCGCCACGCATCGATGGAATAATGCAGAAGGTGCAGCGATGGTTACAGCCTTCAGAGATTTTCAGATAGGCATAGTGGCGTGGCGTCAGCTTAACGCCCTGTTCCGGCACCAGGCTAAGAAACGGATTGTGCTGGGGCTTCGGCACGTAATGATGAACATGCGACAACACTTGTTCATAGCTGTGAGGGCCAGTGATTTCCAGCACTTTAGGATGGACTTCACGGATCTGATCGACTTTCGCGCCGAGACAACCGGTAACAATCACTTTACCGTTTTCGTTCAGGGCTTCGCCTATCGCTTCCAGCGATTCCTGAACCGCGCTGTCGATAAAGCCACAGGTATTGACGATGACGATTTCCGCGTCGTCATAGCGCGGTACAACGTCATAACCCTCGGTGCGTAATTCCGTCAGAATACGCTCAGAGTCAACCAGGTTTTTTGGGCAGCCGAGAGAGACAAATCCTACGCGCGGCGGCACTGTTTTTGTAATTGTAGACATAGCCTTAGTTCCGGTTCAGCACAGCTTTGGCGCGGGATTTTACCTGTGTTGAAATAAAAATTGTAGCGTTATCTGTAAGGGAATAAGCAGGGGCAAGAATGCAGAAAAAACCGCATCAGATCGGTTGAGGCTCCCCATAAATCACCGCGTGGTAAGGGCAAGTATCAGCTTTTGTCTGTTCTGCAAGGTTAAGTAAAAAAGGCAAAGGTTGTGTTTAACAGAGGGGTTTGTTTAAATCCGCAGTTGATATTTGCTTGTTTACATTAATAATAAACACGCAAATTAATACTGAAGATGCACTTTCTTCAGGTGACAAAGTGGATAATGAGAGAGCTAAATAATGAAAGAGATCATCAATGGATTTCTGAATTTCCAACAGAATGTGTTTCCTGAAAGGAAGGATCTTTTCAAAAGCCTGGCATCAAATCAAAATCCGAAAGCCCTGTTTATCTCCTGTTCTGACAGCCGGCTGGTACCAGAACTGGTGACGCAGCAAGAGCCAGGACAGCTATTCGTTATTCGAAATGCAGGTAATATTGTACCGTCATTTGGTCCTGAGCCCGGCGGCGTTTCGGCAACCATCGAATACGCAGTGGTGGCGTTGGGGGTAACGGACATCATTATTTGCGGTCACTCTAACTGCGGAGCAATGAACGCTATCGCCTCTTGCCAGTGCATGGACACCATGCCTGCGGTAGAGCACTGGCTGCGCTACGCTGATGCAGCGAAAGCCGTGGTGGAAGGACGCCAGTACGATTCGCCTGAGAAAAAGCTGAACGAGATGGTAAAAGAGAACGTTATCGCGCAGCTGAACAACATGAAAACACATCCTTCTGTTGCGGTGGCGCTGCGTAAAGGCGCGCTGCGCCTGCACGGCTGGGTTTACGATATTGAGAGTGGTCAGATTATTGCCCTCACCGAAGGCGGTAAGCAGTTCGTTTCGCTGGCCGACAACCCGGACACCTGTTTCGAATAATCGCTTTTCACCCGCCGCGCCCGGCGGCGGGTCATGCTTAATCTTTTGTAAATCCTCAACATCATCCTGTCATGGCTGTCTACGCTTAAGGGCAGTACATCCCCCTGACAGGAGAATTTCATGGCTCGTTTCCCTGCCGCCGTGTTGTTTAGTGGCGCGTTGCTTGGTTCCTTTTCATCGCTTGCCGCAGACGTACAGGTTCAGGTGTTACAAGACAAACTGGATCACCCGTGGTCGCTGGCTTTCCTGCCTGATAACCAGACGCTGTTGATTACCGAACGTTCCGGTGAGTTGCGAAGCTGGCATCCGGGCAGTGGTTTGTCGGCACCGATTCAGGGCGTACCCAAAGTGTGGGCGAGACGGCAAAGCGGCCTGATGGATGTGGTGCTGGCCCCTGATTTTGCGCAAAGCCGACGTGTCTGGCTGAGTTACGTCGAAGCCAACAGCAGCGGTAAGGCGGGCGCGGTGGTTGGCTACGGCACACTGAGCGAGGATAATCGCCAGCTGGTTGATTTTCGCGAAGTGATCCGACAGACGCCGATGCTTTCAAGCGGCAACAATATTGGCACGCGGATAGCCTTCGATCGCCAGGGCTTCTTATGGATTGCCTTTGGCGACAACTTTGCGAGCAGTACCGCACAAGATCTCGATAAGCTACAGGGCAAACTGCTGCGTTTAAATGCAGACGGCAGCGTGCCAAAAGATAATCCTTTTGTCAGCCGCGACGGCGCACGTCCGGAAATTTGGGCCTACGGCCTGCGTAATCCGCAAGGGCTGGCGTTGAATCCCTGGACCCAGCAGATGTGGGAAAACGAGCATGGCCCGCGCGGTGGCGACGAGGTGAATATCCCTGAAAAAGGCAAAAACTATGGCTGGCCACTGGCCACCTATGGTGTGGATTATAGCGGTGGCAAGGTGCCTGAATCACAAGGTACGCATGCAGAAGGCACGGAACAACCGGTCTTTCACTGGAAAGATTCGCCCGCTCTCAGCGGCATGGCATTTTATAACAGCGCCCGTTTTCCACAGTGGAAAAACTCGCTCTTTATCGGTGCGTTAAAGGAGAAAAACCTGATTCGGCTGCGAGTAAACGGTGAGAAAGTGGTCGAGGAGCAACGGTTACTTGACGATCGCAACGAACGCATTCGTGATGTTCGTCAGGGACCAGATGGCTATCTCTATGTGCTTACCGATGCGTCAAACGGCAAGCTGCTGAAGGTGGGATTAGCGCAGGACGCCAGCGCGTCCCGCGGTTAACTATCGCGCCCAGCGACAGACTTCCCAGCCCCGGCTCATCGCTTCCTGATGCAGTAAGGCATCAGGATTGATGACATGTGCATGATCGGCCTGTTCCAGCAGCGGCAGGTCGTTCATGGAGTCGCTGTAAACCCAGGTGCGCTCAAAGGGCTCACCCTGTTGCAGCGAGCGCCAGTCGGCGAGGCGTGTCACTTTGCCTTCTTTATACGTCATGGTGCCATAGGTCAAACCGCTGTAGCGATCGTTGACCACTTCAACGCCAATGGCTAACGCACCGCACACACCCAGTCGTTCGGCGATAGGCACCACTAAATGTTCGCCGCTGGCGGAGATAATCATCACTTTGTCGCCGCGCTGTTGATGCCACTGAATACGCTCGCGGGCTGCCGGAAACACGCGCGGCATAATATCGCGATGGATAAAGCGCCTTACCCAGCCCTCGACCGTTAGCGTGGCCATGCCTGCCAGCGGTGCCAGGGTCGTATTCATATACTCTTCAATGGAAAGGGTGCCAGCGTAGTATTGCGCCATCAATGCCTGCTCTTCATCAATCAGACTGCTTGGGGCAAAACCTTGTGAAACCAGCCATCGCAACCACAGGCTGGTACTGTCATCACAAATAAGCGTTTCATCCAGATCAAAAAGCACTAAGTCCATGGGATCCTCCTCAGGCTGACTGAAATTCAGGTTAGCTGATATTTGTGACGCCCTTATCTGTTCTGCGAAAAATCGGATTTTCACGCATTTCTGTGTACGGCAAACAGAAAGAAAGTGGCAAGCGTGCGGAGAGAATGCCAGGGTTACTCTACTAAACTCTATAAAACTTTACGGTTTGGCGGTTTTTTCGCTGACGCCAACGGTTAGCGTTCTAACTGAAGGTATTTGCCTTAAAACACCCCGATTTAACAAGGACAATTCGGTCAAGCCCATGACAACTACTCGCTTCGCTTCTCGCCTGCGGCTCTTTGCTGCGACGTCTTTATTCCTCATTGCACCGGTGACCGTGTTTGCCGAGCAAGCGCCCAGTGCCCCTCAAATCGACGCCAAAGCCTGGATTTTAATCGATTATGCCAGCGGCAAAGTGCTGACTGAATCGAATGCCGACCAGCGCCTTGACCCGGCCAGCCTGACTAAAATGATGACCAGCTATGTGGTGGGTCAGGCAATCAAGGCGGGCAAAATAAAATCGGATGATATGGTCACGGTTGGTCAGGATGCATGGGCGACCGGTAACCCGAAACTAAAAGGTTCGTCGCTGATGTTTCTCAAGCCTGGCGATCGCATTCCGGTGCACGAACTTAATAAAGGGATTGTGATCCAGTCAGGAAACGATGCCTGTATTGCACTGGCGGACTATGTAGCCGGCAGTCAGGATTCGTTTATCGGTTTGATGAACAACTATGTAAAAGCACTCGGGCTGCAAAATACCCATTTTATGACGGTGCACGGTTTAGATGCTGAAGGTCAGTACAGCACCGCGCGCGATATGGCGCTGATTGGCCAGGCGCTGATTCGTGATGTGCCGGAAGAGTACGCCCTGAATAAAGAAAAAGAGTTTACCTTTAACAATATCCGTCAGCGGAACCGGAACCGCCTGTTGTGGAGCACGAATCTCAAGGTCGACGGCATCAAAACCGGTCATACGTCGGGCGCGGGAAATAATCTGGTGGCTTCAGCAACCGAGGGGGATATGCGTCTGATCTCCGTGGTGCTCGGCACGGCCAGCGACGCGATTCGTTTTCGTGAAAGTGAAAAGCTGTTGACCTGGGGTTTTCGCTTTTATGAAACGGTAACACCCATCAAAGCCGATGCGCCGTTTGCCCAGCAGCGCGTCTGGTTTGGCGACCGCAGCGAGGTTAACCTCGGCGTCGCGAAAGATGCAGCGTTAACCATTCCAAAAGGGCAAATGAAAAACCTGAAAGCCAGCTTTACGCTTAATTCACCGCAGCTTGAAGCGCCGCTGAAAAAGAATCAGGTGGTTGGCACCATCAATTTCCAGCTTGATGGCAAAACCATTGAACAGCGCCCGCTGGTTGTGATGCAGGATGTGCCTGAAGGGGCTTTTTCAGCCGCATCATTGATTTCGTGATGATGAAATTTAACGGCTGGTTTGGTAAATGGTTTAGCTGAATGCACAAGGGACGCCAAATGGCGTCCCTTTTAGATTAACTTTGCGTCCAGCCTTTGCGAATCGGAACAGCAAACAGGGCCCGATAAAGCGGGTTAAGCTTGTCCAGCAGGCGATGACCATAAATCTGCCAGGCAAGATGCGACGCCAGACAGCCCAGCATGCCCACCAGCAATCCTCCCAGCATATCCATTGGCCAGTGTACGCCCAGATAAATACGTGACCAGGCGATAGCACCGCCGACCACCATCAATATTATTCCCGACCACACGCGATGCCAGAAAATAAACGCCAGGGCGAAAGTGAAAATTGTGGTGCCGTGATCGCTGGGATAAGAATCATCGGGCGCATGAGGCAGGAACTGATGGCCTAATCCAATAGCGAAGGGACGCGGGTGCGGCAGAAGCTGTCCGACACACCAGGAAATGGCTAATGCGTAAAGCAGCGCCATGCCGGTTTTTAATACCAGCACGCGTTGAGATTCAACCTGCTCGCGTGGACCCCATAACCACAGCGCGACAATGAGCAGCGGCACAATACCAATTACGTCTTTGGCAATAAATGTCGCCAGCTGGAGCAGCCAGGCGGGTGATGTCGGCGTGGCATTGATCAACATAAACAGCGAGCGGTTCAGCGCGTCCATTATCGGCAGGGTTCCTCTTTGAAAAGTCTGGATCAGATCCAGAATGGGGTGTTGTGTGCAAAAAGCGGTTTCAAAAAGCAGCAGCGTTGCGGTGACAAACATCAGGCTGCTTAAAACTGAGCGCACAAATTGCTAACAAAATAAAGGGGCTATCCTGGAAGGATAAGGCGGCATCGTCCATAGCAGAGGTCTTAATCTTAGCGGTGGTTGCAAAACGGTTTAATTTTGATGATACCTTCGTGAAGCCTTATCAGAGGCGGCTGGTAGTATACAGCGGGGAAGCAGACATAAAAAAACCCGCTAGCTAAATCACTAACGGGCTCCACAATTTGGGGATTTCAAAGAAAAGCAGTGGCACTTAATCAGACTGTGACCTGAAAAAAAGTTCTGGACTCCGCTAAAAAAATTTTATAAGGGCAAAATGGGCCAGATAATCACAATAAGCGTACCCGCCAGGGTCAGTAATACATTGGCAATTGCATAGGTGCCTGCATAACCCAGCGCCGGAATGTTGCTTCGTGCGGTATCACTGATAATTTCCATGGCGGGTGCACAGGTGCGTGCGCCCATAATCGCACCAAACAGCAAGGCGCGGTTCATGCGTAGCACATAGGCACCAAACAGATAGCAGATCACCACGGGCAGCAGACTGACCAGCAATCCACACAGCAGCATTAACGCGCCATCACTGCTCAACCCGTGATTGATGCCGCTGCCTGCGCTCAGGCCGACTCCAGCCATAAACACCATCAGTCCAAACTCTTTCACCATGGTCAACGCACCCTGGGGAATGTAACCAAAAGTCGGATGGTTAGCGCGCAGAAAGCCGAGCATGATGCCTGCAAACAGTAAGCCTGCGGCATTCCCGATGCCAAAACTAAAGTTGCTGAACTGAAAGGTAATCAACCCAATCATCAGGCCCACAATAAAGAAGGCGCAAAATGCCAGCAAATCCGTCATCTGACTGTGAATGGCGATAAAACCGATACGATCGGCCACGCTTTTTACCCGCCGCGCTTCGCCGCTTACCTGCAACACATCACCTTTGTTTAACAGGATATTGTCGTCGATGGGCATTTCAATCTGGCTGCGGATCACCCGGTTGAGGAAACAGCCGTGGTCGGTAAGGTTGAGTTTACTGAGTCGCTTGTTGACCGCATTGTGGTTTTTCACCACAATTTCTTCCGTCACAATACGCATGTCTAACAGATCGCGGTCAAACACCTCTTTACCGTTACGGAAACTGGGATCGAGGCGGGCATGGGCATCAGGATAACCGACCAGTGAAATATCATCGCCCAGCTGTAGTACGGCATCGCCATCGGGGCTGGCAATGATGCCATTGCGGCGAATACGCTCGATATAGCAACCGGTCTGCCGATAGATCCCTAACTCCCGCAGGTTTTTCCCACCGCTCCATTCCACCAGTTCAGGGCCTACGCGATAAGCACGGATCACCGGCAGAAAAACTTTGCGCTGGCTGTCTGCATCCAGACCGCGTTCACGCGCGATTTGTTGGGCGCAGGTCGGTAAATCCTGATGTTGCAGGCGCGGTAAGTAGCGCGCGCCAAAGATCAAACTGACCAGGCCGATCAGATAAGTGATGGCATAACCAAGGCTCAAATGATCCTGCATTAACGCAAGCTGTTGGCTGTCGCTGATACTTTGTCGTAGCGTATCGCCAGCGCCAACCAGCACGGGTGTTGAGGTCATTGAACCTGCCAGCATGCCGGCGGTTAAGCCAATATCCCAGCCAAACAGTTTCCCCAGGCCCAGCGCCAGCGCCAGGGCGCTCACCACCATGACGATGGCCAGCATGAAATAGTTTTTGCCGTCGCGAAAAAAGATGGAGAAAAAGTTTGGGCCAGCTTCAATGCCGACACAAAAAATAAACAGCATAAAGCCGAGGCTTAAGGCGTCAGTATTAATGGAGAAGTGTTGTTGACCCAGTAATAACGAAATGACCAATACACCAATGGAATTTCCGAGCTGAACCGAACCAAGACGCAATTTTCCCAGGCACAGCCCGAGTGCTAAAACGACAAATAATAACAGTACGTCATTTCCGCTTAACAATCCTGCGACGTTTATATTCACTGTTTAACTTCTTGTTTACATGTAACCTGTTGAAGAGTGGCTTGTTTTTCGCTATCTTGAGCAAGCCGTTTACGCCCTGCAATGAAACAACAGAGACAGGAGCTGATAACGCGGCGGCTATTCTAATCATAAAAAACTTCATCAGCCATTGGCGCTATTCATCTGTTACCACAACGGACTGTTTCTTTTTATTTCCACCTGAGCGCATCAGGGAAAACGTCGGGTTTGTATAAAAGTTTCTGATCAGTGGGGTGATATGCCGCAGCGTTCTTTTTTCTGGACAACACATATTCTTGGCGTGGTGATTTACGGTCTGATATTTATTTACGCACACAATTTTTGGCAGATGAATAATGCGCCAGTGCGCGGTCAGCCAGAATTACTATTGTTCATGCTTCCCGGCGTCTGTATGGCACTTTTGCAAGCAAAGAGTCCGCTGAAAAGCACTGTGCTGATAGCCTGTTGGGGCACGCTGCTGGCTGCCATGCTGTTAAACAGTACGCTGCTCTTATCCGGGCAATGGTTGTATTTAAGCGCGTGGATTTTGAGTGCCATATTTTGGGCGGGCTGTGGTGCGCTGCTGGTGCGCTTGTTGCGAATAGTTTGGGTAATGAGAAATTAGGTCAAACATTTCAGGCGAGCAGCCAGATGCGGGATAGTTCGGCCAGCCGCGCAAAGATCTCATCTTCATGTGGATTGGCCTGGACGTGTCGCTTTTCATGCGCGCCATGCCTGTCCGGTAAGCCTGGCCACTGCTGGTTAAAACACAACAGGTAGCAAGGCCGTTCATTGTTCTGGACGGCCTTGCGTTTAAATATCTTAAGCGTTAAACCCTAAATTCTCTTTTGTCCATGCAGCAAAATCGGTGTAGCCGCCAATGTGTTGCTCATCTAAAAAGATTTGCGGCACGGTGCTCACCGGCTTGCCTGCGCTGGCTTCTAAATCTGCTTTCGTAATGCCTTCCGCCTGAATATCAACATACTGATAACTAAAATCGTCACGATCGGCGGTCAGCTTGTCAGCCAGTTCTTTGGCGCGAACACAATAAGGGCAACCCGGACGACCAAAAATTACAGCAATCATTGAGAACTCCTTGCAGAGACGGTTATGTGATCTGTATCACGTAACAGCATTGAGAATGGCACACATCATGCCCGCTCGTACCGCTTAAAGAAAGCAGGATTTACCTGTTAGTCTAATGCCCGCTGTCTATAGCCCTTGCACGGGCTGATCCACCTGAGACAGGGACTCAGGCGATGGGCAAGCGTTTAAGGATTAACCATAATTGACCATTAAACCGGTGTGAAGCAGGAGCAGGGGATGCGCAATCTGGCGAGATTACCGAAACCCATTTTGATACTGGAAGCCGCTGGCGGGCTGATGATTATCGGCGCATTGCTGTTGATCAATCACTGGGTGCCGGCGCCCAACCATGTCGACAGCAAAACGCTGGCGACAGGGCTGCTACTATTAGGCGTCGTATTGATGCTGCCTGCTGCCTGGCTAGTAATGTGGCGCACCGCAAAAGCTATGGCGCCGCAGTTATTCAACCACACCGACAAGAAAAAATAATTTTGCTGGAGAGTTTATGACACCGACAATTGATTTACTGTGTAGCCACCGTTCCATTCGCGCATTTACCGACCAGCCCGTGAGCGAAGCGCAACGCGAGGCGATTATTGCCGCGGCGCAATCGGCATCCACATCCAGCTTTTTGCAGTGTTCTTCTATCGTTCGCATCACCGATAAAGCACTGCGTGATCAGTTAGTCTCGCTAACCGGTGGCCAGCCATGGGTCGCGGATGCGGCGGAGTTTTGGGTATTCTGCGCTGATTTCAACCGCCATCTGCAAATCTGTCCTGATGCCCAACTGGGGCGCGCCGAACAATTGCTGTTGGGCTGCGTGGATACGGCATTAATGGCGCAAAATGCGATGATCGCAGCGGAATCGATGGATCTCGGTGGCGTGTTTATTGGTGGCATTCGTAACAGCATTGCGCAGGTCACAGCGTTACTGGAACTGCCGAAATTTGTGTTGCCGCTCTTTGGCTTCTGCATAGGTTATCCCGAAGCTGTCCCGGACCTCAAACCGCGGATACCACAAACGATGCTGGTACATGAAAACCGCTACAGTCCACTCGATCCGGCGGTGCTGGCTGATTATGATAGCCGCACAGCGATTTACTATGAGCAGCGCGACAGCAACCAGCGCAGCGAAACCTGGAGCCAGTTGATTCAGCGCCTGATTGTGAAAGAAACGCGCCCGTTTATGCTGGACTATTTGCACCAGCAAGGTTGGGCGACACGCTAATCTGACCCAAGGAATATCATGATGAAAATGGCCATACTGTCGCGTGATGGATCGCTTTACTCGTGCCGTCGTTTACGTGAAGTTGCCGAACAGCGTGGTCATTTTATTCAAATCATCGATCCGCTTTCCTGTTACATGAATATCAATCCCGCTTCGCCCGCCGTGCACTATCGCGGCGAACCTCTCGGTCATTTCGACGCCGTTATTCCTCGCATCGGCACAGCCATTACCTTTTATGGTACGGCGGTGCTGCGCCAGTTTGAAATGTGCGGCAGTTATTCGCTGAATGAGTCGGTTGCTATCAGCCGCGCACGCGATAAATTGCGTTCACTGCAACTCCTGGCGCGGGAAGGCATCGATATGCCGGTGACCGGTTTCGCTTCATCGCCTGATGACACCAGCGATCTCATCGCCATGGTGGGCGGCGCGCCGCTGGTCGTTAAGCTGGTAGAAGGCACGCAGGGCATTGGGGTGGTGCTGGCAGAAACACGTCAGGCAGCAGAAAGCGTTATCGATGCGTTTCGCGGGCTGAATGCCCACATACTGGTTCAGGAATTTATCAAAGAAGCACAGGGCCGGGATATACGGTGCCTGGTAATTGGTAATGAGGTCGTCGCAGCGATCGAACGTGAAGCAAAAGAGGGTGATTTCCGCTCTAACCTGCACCGCGGTGGCAAAGCTCACCCCGTTGCCATTACCGATCAGGAGCGCGAAATAGCGGTCAAGGCGGCAGCCACGCTGGGGCTGGATGTCGCGGGTGTCGATATTCTGCGCGCTGCACGCGGACCACTGGTAATGGAGGTTAACGCCTCGCCAGGATTAGAAGGTATCGAAACCACCAGCGGCCTTAACATTGCTGGCATGATGATCGACTGGATTGAAAAACATGCTGTAGCGGGGCACCATCCGAAAACCGCTGGCTAACCCGTGCTTTTCGGCGGTTTTCGTGGCGTCACTGCTAATTTTTCCGTAAGCTTAGTCGCCTGTTTATTCACCCCTTGGGATTTTACGATGGATTCTCTTGTCGTTCCAGATATCGACCTGTTGCGTCGCTGGCTGGATCAGCAAAATATCACCTGGTTCGAATGCGATGCCTGTCAGGCTCTTCATCTGCCGCACATGCAAAACTTTGAAGGGGTGTTTGACGCCAAAATCGATCTGGTCGACGGTGTTATTCTGTTTTCTGCGTTGGCTGAAGTGAAGCCGACGGCACTGATTCCGTTGGTCGGCGATCTGTCACAGATCAATGCCAGCTCCCTGACGGTGAAAGCGTTCATCGATATTCAGGATGATAACTTGCCGAAGCTGATTGTTTGCCAGGCAATGACCACCACGGCAGGCTTAACCTTTGGTCAGTTTGCCCACTTTATGAAGCAGAGCGAAGAGCAAATTTCTATGGTCATTATGGAAGCGTTTGCCAACAATCTGCTGATGATGAGTGAAGATGATGAAGAGCGCCCGGCAACAATCCTGGGCCATTCAATGCTGCACTAAACCTTGCCTGATTTAACTGCTGCATTTTGCAGCAGTTTCCTCTCTGCCTTACCACGTTTTATTCTGCATTTTGCCCTTAATCGCCACATATCTGTCGTGCTTTATGCCATCAAAGCCGAACCTCATAGCTTAAACATGCATAAAATATCGCGAACAGGCGTTTTTTACGCTGAGGTCTGGTGAACAGTTACGTGTGGGGCTATTCTTGCGGGGCTGCTTCGGCCTTGTAAACGCAGCGCAGGTATAGGTTTTTACTATTAAACTCCCGCTGAATAATGATTCATTGTGTCACTGACTTTACGCACAGAACGCAACGTTAGGATCAGAGAGTTACAGCGTTGTGATGACCCCGCTCAGGAGGAAGAAAAAACATGTTCAACCAACGTCAAACATGGTTGTCAGGTGTGGTTGCTGGCGTGCTGATGGCAGTTTCTGCCGGCACCATGGCGGAAGATAAAACCTTGCACGTTTACAACTGGTCCGATTATATCTCGCCAGACACCGTGCCAAATTTTCAAAAACAGACTGGCATTAAAGTCGTCTATGACGTGTTTGACTCCAACGAAGTGCTGGAAGGCAAACTGATGGCAGGCAGCACCGGTTATGACGTTGTGGTGCCATCTTCCAGCTTCCTGGCGCGCCAGCTGCAATCTGGCGTGTTTCAGCCGCTGGACAGAAGCAAACTGCCGAACTATAAAAATCTCGATCCGGCGCTGATGGAAAAAGTGGCGCAGCACGATCCAGACAATAAATATGCGATTCCTTATCTGTGGGGCACCACCGGCATCGGTTATAACGTTGACAAAGTGAAAGCGGCCCTGGGCGCTGACGCACCGGTTAACAGTTGGGATCTGGTGCTTAAGCCAGAAAATCTCGAAAAGCTGAAAAGCTGCGGTGTCTCTTTCCTTGATGCGCCAGAAGAGATTTTCGCCACCGTACTGAACTACCTCGGCAAAGATCCTAACAGCTCAGACGCGAAAGATTACTCGGGTGCGGCGACCGATCTGCTGCTGAAGTTGCGTCCGAATATTCGCTACTTCCACTCTTCGCAATACATCAACGATCTGGCTAACGGCAACATCTGTGTAGCGATTGGCTGGTCAGGCGATATTCTGCAGGCGAAGAACCGTGCGGATGAAGCGAAAAACGGCGTCAATCTGGGCTACAGCGTGCCGAAAGAGGGCGCACTGGCATTCTTTGACATGATGGCGATTCCAAAAGACGCGAAAAATCTTGATGCGGCTTACCAGTGGCTGAACTACATCATGGATCCCAAAGTGATGGCGGATATTTCCAATAAAGTGAATTACGCCAACGGTAACAAAGCGTCGCTGCCGCTGATTAACGCTGATGTGCGTAACAATCCGGGTATCTTCCCAACGCCGGAAGCCATGTCCAAATTGTTCGTGCTGAAAGTCCAGGATCCAAAACTGGATCGTGTGCGTACGCGTGCATGGACTAAAGTAAAAAGTGGTAAGTAATTCGTTCTGAACGAGTTGATTACATCAAAACAGCAACAGAGGCGCAGTGATGGCCTCTGTTGTGCCATTTTTAGCGGCTGGCTTTGCCGTGCCGTTCCGCCTGGCCCCGGAGATTAACGTTAGTGAATGATGCGATTCCCCGTCCCCAAAATAAAACCGCAAAGGCGTTAACGCCGCTGCTGGAAATTCGTAACCTGACCAAATCTTTTGACGGACAGCACGCCGTTGATGATGTCAGCCTGACCATTTACAAAGGTGAAATTTTCGCTCTGCTGGGTGCATCCGGCTGTGGAAAATCAACCCTGTTACGCATGCTGGCCGGGTTTGAGCCGCCGACCAGCGGTCAAATTGTGCTGGATGGGCAAGATCTTTCGCACGTTGCGCCTTATCAGCGTCCCATCAACATGATGTTTCAGTCTTATGCGCTGTTTCCACACATGACGGTGGAACAGAATATCGCCTTTGGTCTGAAACAGGACAAGTTGCCAAAAGCTGAAATTACCCAGCGCGTTGAAGAGATGCTGACGCTGGTGCATATGCAGGAGTACGCTAAACGTAAACCGCATCAGCTTTCGGGTGGTCAGCGTCAGCGCGTGGCGCTGGCGCGTAGTCTGGCAAAACGCCCTAAGCTGCTGCTGCTGGATGAACCCATGGGCGCGCTGGATAAAAAGCTGCGTGACCGCATGCAGCTTGAAGTGGTGGATATCCTTGAGCGCGTCGGCGCTACCTGCGTCATGGTAACGCACGATCAGGAAGAAGCGATGACCATGGCGGGCCGTATCGCCATTATGAATCGCGGTAAATTTGTGCAGATTGGCGAGCCGGAAGAGATTTACGAGCATCCAACCAGCCGTTACAGCGCCGAATTTATCGGCTCGGTTAACGTCTTTGAAGGCTTACTGCGCGAGCGCCGTGAAGATGGACTGGTGATTGAAAGCCCAGGCCTGGTGCATCCGCTGAAAGTCGATTCCGATGTCTCGATAACCGACAACGTGCCCGTTCATGTCGCACTGCGCCCGGAAAAAGTAATGCTGTGCGAAGAGGTGCCAGCTGATGGCTGCAACTTTGCCGTGGGTGAGGTGGTGCATATTGCTTATTTAGGCGATCTGTCCATTTTCCATGTGCGCTTACGCAGCGGCCAAATGATCAGCGCGCAATTGCAAAATGCACATCGTTATCGCAAAGGGTTACCGACATGGGGCGATGAAGTCCGTCTCTGCTGGGATAGCGACAGCTGCGTGGTGTTGACGGTTTAAGGAGTCGCAATGAGCCAGATTTTTCAACGCAGCAAAGCGCCAGCCCGACTGGTTGGCACGCCGCTGCAACGCTGGATGACGCGCATCAAAATGCAGCATGGCCGCAAGTTAGTCATCGCATTGCCTTATCTTTGGCTGGTGCTGTTTTTCCTGCTGCCGTTCCTGATCGTGTTAAAGATCAGCTTTGCGGATATTGCACGTGCAATCCCGCCCTACACGGAATTAATCAGTTGGGCCGACGATCAGTTCAGCATTATTCTTAACTTTGCTAACTATCTGCAGCTCACTGACGATCCGCTGTATATCGATGCCTATTTGCAGTCGTTAAAGGTCGCGGCGATCTCAACGATAATCTGTTTGTTGATTGGTTATCCGCTGGCGTGGGCGGTGGCGCACAGTAAACCTTCAATGCGCACTATTTTGCTGCTGTTGGTGATCCTGCCGTCGTGGACCTCTTTTTTAGTGCGCGTTTACGCCTGGATGGGACTGCTTAATAACAACGGCATCCTTAACCGCTTTCTGATGTGGCTTGGCGTGATCGACCATCCGCTGGTGATCCTTTACACCAACACTGCGGTTTATATCGGTATTGTTTACTGCTATTTGCCGTTTATGGTGTTGCCGATCTATACCGCATTAACCCGCATCGATTATTCGCTGGTGGAAGCGTCGCTTGATTTAGGCGCGCGTCCGTTAAAAACCTTTTTCAGCGTGATTGTGCCGTTGACCAAAGGCGGCATTATTGCCGGTTCAATGCTGGTATTTATCCCGGCAGTTGGAGAGTACGTTATCCCGGAACTGCTTGGCGGCCCTGACAGCATCATGATTGGACGCATTTTGTGGCAGGAGTTCTTCAACAACCGTGACTGGCCGGTGGCCTCAGCGTTGGCGGTAATTATTCTGCTGATTTTGATCCTGCCAATCATCTGGTTCCATAAACATCAAAACCGTGAACTGGGAGAGAAAGGATGAATAATCTGCCAACGATCCGCTCGCCCTGGCGTACCGCGATTCTGACGTGCTGCTTTCTGTTTCTCTATGCGCCGATGCTGCTGCTGGTGATTTACTCCTTTAACAGCTCGCAGCTGGTTACGGTGTGGGAAGGGGTTTCACTCCACTGGTATAAAGTGCTGTTTCAGGACAGTGCGATGATTGACGCCGTGGTGCTCAGCCTCACGATTGCCGGCCTGTCAGCAACGATGGCCGTCGTGCTTGGTACGCTGGCGGCGGTGATTATCGTGCGTTTTGGCCGCTTCCGGGGACATAACGGTTTCGCCTTTATGCTGACCGCTCCGCTGGTGATGCCAGATGTGATCACCGGCCTGTCGCTGCTGCTGCTGTTTGTGGCGATTGGCAATGCGATTGGCTGGCCCAGCGAACGTGGCATGCTGACTATCTGGCTGGCACACGTCACGTTTTGTACTGCATACGTGGCGGTGGTGATCAATTCGCGCCTGCGTGAACTGGATCGCTCAATAGAAGAAGCGGCGATGGATTTGGGCGCGACGCCGCTGAAAGTCTTTTTTGTCATTACCGTGCCCATGATCACGCCGGCAATTGTGACTGGCTGGCTGCTGGCTTTCACGCTTTCGCTTGATGATCTGGTCATTGCCAGCTTCGTTACCGGCCCAGGCGCGACGACGCTGCCGATGGCAATCTTTGCTACCGTACGTCGCGGTGTGAATCCAGAAATTAACGCGCTGGCTTCACTGATTCTGTTTGTGGTCGGCTTAGTGGGCTTTATCGCCTGGCGCGTTATGGCACATGAAGAAAAACAACGTTTAAGCGATATTCAGAAAGCTAAACGTGGCTGAAATCCGTAACTTTTGCCACTATATGAATGGGCTGGTTTTCCAGCCCATTTTCTATGGCGCGCGGAGCACGGAACATGTCAGAAATTCTAAAACATAGCTCAGTTTTACCAGATGCCCCGGTTCCGGTTACGGTGGCAGGCATTGCTATCATTGCAACGCGCTGTCTTAGCGTATTGATGCTGGTCAATGAGCTGGGCTACACCGAAATGGCTAACTTTGTGCATCGTAGCGCGCAAGCCTGGGATTCAACCTTTATCTTTGTCGCCAGTCAGCTGATTTTTTTGTTTGAGCTGCGCTGCGCGTTTACGTTAATGCGCGGCAGTCATCGTGGACGCTGGGGTTATGTTGCCACGCAGGTCGTTGTACTAGCCTATATGCTGTTGGCCTCAACGGGCTGGATCTATCCGGAAATCTTCAGTATCAGCGGCGCAAATAACACCCAGATAGTGCACCATACGTTGCTGCACAAACTGCCTGATCTGTTGATTATCGGGCTGTTGTTCATGCCAGCCAGCAGCCGCGCATTTTTCCATAAGCAGTGATACAATCACGCTCCGCTTGACCTTCCCACAGTAAATACAGGCTTTACCATGCATTGCGCGCTTTATAACGCAGACCACTGCCAGTCTTGTCAGTGGCTGGAAAAACCCTATTCGCAACAGCTCTCTCATAAACAATCACTGCTTGAACAGTTACTGGCACACCAGCCGGTAGGGCAGTGGTTACCGCCGGTGACATCGGCTGAACAGGGTTTTCGTAACAAAGCCAAAATGGTGGTGAGCGGCAGCGTTGAGCGGCCAGTGTTAGGCATGGTGCAGCGTGAGGGCGATGCGATCGATCTCTGTGCGTGTCCGCTTTATCCTGCCAGCTTTGCCCGTGTGTTTGAGGTGTTAAAGCCCTTTATTGCGCGCGCAGGACTCACGCCTTATAACGTCGCACGTAAACGCGGTGAGCTGAAATTTCTGCTATTAACCGAAAGCACGCAGGGCGGAATGATGTTGCGCTTTGTATTGCGCTCAAAAACGAAGCTGGATCAACTGCGCACGGCGCTGCCCTGGCTACAGCAGCAACTGCCCCAGTTGCGTGTCGTTTCTGCCAATATTCAACCCGTGCACATGGCGATTCTCGAAGGTGAGGAAGAGATTGCACTGACGCCGGAGCAGGCGCTGGCGGAAAACTTTAATAACGTGCCGCTGTGGATCCGGCCGCAAAGCTTTTTCCAGACCAATCCGCAGGTTGCTAAAGCGTTGTACGCAACGGCGCGTGACTGGACAAGAGCACTGTCGGTTACCAGCATGTGGGATCTGTTTTGCGGGGTCGGGGGTTTCGGTTTGCACTGTGCGACGCCAGCAATGTCGCTGACGGGCATTGAAATTAGTGCAGAAGCCATTGCTTGCGCACAACACTCAGCAGAAATGCTGGGGTTAAAGCGCGTAAACTTTGCCGCACTCGATTCAACCGCTTTTGCGACCTCACGTGAGGCGGTGCCGCAGCTGGTATTAGTGAATCCACCGCGTCGCGGCATAGGCCACGCACTGTGTGACTATCTCAGCGAAATGGCGCCGGATTACCTGCTTTATTCAAGTTGTAACCCTGAAAGCATGGCGAAAGATTTCGCCCGGTTATCTGCCTACGATGTGACGCGCGTGCAGCTGTTCGATATGTTTCCGCATACCTCACATTTTGAAGTGCTGACACTGCTCACGCGGCGGTGTCAGTGATTCAGCCTGAAACCCGTGCGCCGACGTGTCACGGGGAAAGGGCGGGCCAGCAAAGCGACACGCTGCGCTGAGGACGTGCAGAACCTGTCAGCGAATCAGCTTGCTGGCCCATAATTCTTACTCAGGAAACCACTTCTGATTGAGCTGCTGCCAGCTACCGTTAGCTTTCATCTCAGCCAGCGCGCCGTTTAGCTTTTGACGCAACGCATCGTTGCCTTTGCGCACTGCAATGCCAAGGCCAGTGCCAAAGTAATCAGCATCCGTTACATGCTCACCCACTGTGGCAAGATCGCTGTTGGTCTTCAGCCACTGATTCACGACCGCATTGTCGCCAAACACGCCATCCAGGCGACCATTTTTCATGTCCAGAATCGCGTTTTGATAGCTGTCATACGCCACCACAGTCACTTCAGGATGCTTATCCTGGAGGTATTTCTGATGGGTAGTGCCATTTTCAACGCCGATCCGTTTACCTTTCATCTGGCTGAGATCGCTGAACTTGCCTTTGCGGGCAATTACGATTGCGGAATTAGCGTAATAAGGCTGGGTGAAATCGACCTGCTTGCTACGCTCAGGGGTAATGTCCATACCTGAAATGATTGCGTCGTAACGACGAAACTTCAGCGAGGGGATCAGGCTGTCA
The DNA here is from genome assembly GCA_018842655.1 of Candidatus Pantoea haifensis. Taxonomy (GTDB): domain Bacteria; phylum Pseudomonadota; class Gammaproteobacteria; order Enterobacterales; family Enterobacteriaceae; genus Pantoea; species Pantoea haifensis. The sequence goes on from JAGTWN010000004.1 coordinate 502,061, forward strand.
AAAGCGTTGTTTGTAAAAGTACATTCTGCTTTTAACTGTTGGCATAACGCTTTAGCCAGATCGATATCAAACCCGACTAACTGATTTTCACGATCGAGGGATTCAAACGGAGGATAGGTTGCCGACGAGGCAAAACGGATTTTTTCTGCAGCGTTGGCACTCATTGCCAGAGTTGCCAGCGCAGCGGCAACTATCCATTTGTTCATATTACGGCTCCTGTAGAACGTCATTCTTCACACTTTCGACGGGCTACAAGATGCCAGTAAATGAATCTTTATGCAATAACTGTGATTAAATAAGTAATAAAGGCGAGAAATCTCGCCTAATTATTAACTGCGGCGCTCAAAGGCCAGTGCGCGCTTTTCGATCAGACGCATCATCAGCGTCAGCAGACCGTTGACACACAAATAGATCAGACCTGCGGCAGCAAATACCGTTACGTCATAGGTGCGGCCATAAAGCAGTTGCCCCTGTCCCATCACCTCCATCAGCGTAATGGTGTAGGCCAGTGACGTGCCTTTGAACACCAATACCACTTCGTTGGAGTAGGAGGAGAGGGCGCGTTTAAAGGCGTAAGGCAAAAGAATACGCAGCGTATCTTTCCGGTTCATTCCCAGCGCAGCACAGGATTGCCACTGACCAGAGGGGATCGCGCGTACCGCCCCATAAAAGAGCTGAGTAGTGTAAGCGGCACTGTTTAGCGATAACGCCAGCATCGCACAGAGCCAGGGCTGCGACAGAAGATGCCACAACCATGGAATTTGCTGGATACTGGGAAACTGACCAGGGCCGTAATAGATCAAAAAATCTGCACCAGCAGCGGCGTGCCGGTAAACAGGGTGATAAAGCCTTTAACCAGCGGGTTGAGCAGGGGGTCTTCAGCGCCAGCACCACAGTAAACAGCAATGACAACACCAGCGCGACAATCAGTGAAGCCAGCGTCAACGTCAGGCTGGTGTGTAGCCCTTTCATCAATTCGGGTAGGTATTCGAGCATTAGCTGCTTCCCCGTTCAAACCGCGTGGTACGCAACTCAATGCGGCGCAGCACCGCCTGGCTAAACAGCGTAATCACCAGGTAAATCGCCGCCGCCACCAAAAACCAGGTAAAAGGTTCCTGAGTACGGGTAGCAATACTTTTGGTTTGTAGCATTAAATCGTTCACGCTAATCAGTGACACCAGCGCGGTATCTTTCAGTAACACCAGCCACTGGTTGCCTAAGCCAGGCAATGCGTGACGCCACATTTGCGGCATGATCAGGCGGAAAAATATCGCCGATTTTTTCATGCCCAGCGCCTGTCCTGATTCCCATTGCCCCACCGGCACCGCTTTAAGTGCACCGCGCAGGGTTTGTGAGGCGTAGGCGGCGTAAAGCATCGCCAGCGCAATCACGCCGCACAGGAAAGGACTGACGTCGAAATTCTCAATTTCTATCTGAATCGGCAACTGAAACAGGCCGAAATTAAGAGTAAAACCATCGGACAGTGTCAGCAGCAGTTGCGAGGCACCAAAATAGATAAACAGCACCACCAGAATTTCTGGCAGACCGCGAATCAACGTGACCAGCGCGGTGCCGAGCCACCCCAGCGGTTTCCAGCGCACCGACTCCCAGCCAGCAAAAATCATCGCCAGCACCAGGCCAGCGACGAGAGCACAAACAGCAAGGCCGACGGTCATGCCGGCGGCGCTTGCGAGCGGGATCATTTCACTCATTAGAAATTACTGCTGAAACCATTTGCTGTAGATGGTTTTGTACGTGCCGTCAGCTTTCACTTTATCCAGCGCGGCGTTGAACTTGTTTTGCAGATCGGTGTTACCCATGCGCACCGCGATGCCCAGGCCAGTGCCAAAGTAGGCTTTGTCGGTGACTTTTTCACCCAGCGGTGCCAGCGTCGTGTTCTGCTTCAGCCACTCATTCACGACGGCAGTATCACCGAAGACTGCATCAATACGGCCATTTTTCAGGTCGAGGATAGCATTCTGATAGCTGTCATACGGCACGGTGGTGATTTCGCTGTGCTTCTCGCTCAGGTATTTCTGATGAGTGGTACCGTTCTGTACGCCGACACGCTTGCCTTTCAGCGCGGCAACGTCAGCCACTTTGCCTTTCTGCGCGACGAACAGCGCAGAGTTGTCATAGTAAGGTTTGCTGAACAACACCTGCTTTTCACGCTCAGGCGTGATGTCCATGCCCGCCATGACGGCATCGAAACGACGGAATTTCAGGCTGGGGATCAGGCTGTCAAAAGCCTGGTTAGTGAACGTACAGGTTGCATCAATCTCTTTACACAGCGCGTTAGCCAGATCGACATCAAAGCCCTGAATTTTGTTTTCAGCGTCAACGAATTCAAACGGCGGATAAGACGCCTCGGTGGCGAAGCGAATAGACTGGGCAGCAGATGCGCTCAGGCTCAAACCAGCAAGCAGTGCAGCAAGTACAACTTTTTTCATTTTTAGCATCCTGACTTAGTGCGAAAGATAGTTTGCAAACGCCTCGGTTTGCGGCTGTGAAAATCGGCTCGCGTCGCCCTGTTCCACAATATGACCGTTCTCCATATAAACGACGCGGCTGGCAGTTTTACGCGCCACCTCCACTTCATGGGTCACGATTACCTGGGTAATTTGAGTCTGGGCAAGCTCACGAATAATGCTGACAATTTGTGCAGTAATTTCGGGATCGAGTGCAGCGGTCGGCTCGTCAAACAGTAACACCTGCGGCTCCATCATCAACGCACGTGCAATCGCAACGCGCTGCTGCTGACCGCCAGAAAGGTGTAGCGGGAAGCGGTCGCTGTAGGTGGTCAGACGCAAGCGATCCAACAGTTTATCTGCGCGCGCACGCGCCTCAGCCTTGCTCAAACCCAGGACGCGACAGGGCGCTTCCATCAGGTTCTGCAAAACGGTGAGGTGAGGCCAAAGGTTGTACTGCTGGAAAACCATACCGACATTCTGCCGCAGCTCGCGGATCGCCGTGTCTGAGGGTTTTTGGGTGAAATCGAAGTGGTTTCCGGCGATCTGCAACTGACCAGAGCGTGGCTGCTCCAGCAGATTAAGAACGCGCAACAGAGAACTCTTCCCCGCGCCGCTTGGACCCAGCAACACCAGGGTTTCGCCTTGTGGACATTCCAGGTTGATGTCAAACAGCGCCTGATGAGCACCGTAGAAGCAGTTGATTGCGTTTAGTTGAATACTCATGCGCCAAATTTGAATAGCTATTAGTGCGGCGAATTTTAACGTCACCAGAATAGTTATGCAATTGAGGTGGGTTAAAATTTATTTAACAGCACAGAAACCTCTAAAGCGTAGCACAATATCGTGCCACACACGCCAGAAAAGGACTGCACAAAATCTTTCAGCGCCGCGCAGAATGTGAAAACGCGCCGCAAAAGATGCAGCGCGCTTATCATTAAAAACTGACCGGCTGAAAAACAGGCAGCTTATTTCTGCGCATGTTCCAGCGTCTGGCCCAGCGTACCGCCGCCCGGATGCGGCCAGTCAGCCACATAACGGATATCATCTATCACCCAGCAGGTGCCTTCATGAATCATCAGCACTTCATCCTGCCACTGTTTACCGTCGCGGCTCAGGTCAACGCTCAGCGGAATATTGCGCGCATCGCGGTTAGGAATAGTCGAGGCCCAGGTTACGCTGGCTGCGGTTGGGCCTTGCGCCAGGCTGGAGAACATATCGCCGCTGGCCCAGGGACCGCTGGCATGGCTGTTACTGACCTTGACGAGCGTTTGATAGAGATGCTCACTCAGATAAGGACGATATTTTGCCAGCGTGGCGCTGTCTGGCAAACCTTGTGTAGGTTGCGCAATCCGCAGATCATAAAACTGCTGCGCAACGCTGTCGGGTCCGCCATCAACGCAAGGAGCGGTGCGCACGCCATTATCCTTAGTGACCGGCTCAACCGTCGTACAGGCGCTAAGCAGCAGTGCCGCTGGGATCAAAAGCGCAAAGGCTTTGTTTCTCATCTCGATTTCCTTATTGTTCTCTGGCAAAGCGCCATTTTTAGCATAGAGTATAGTCCTGCTTTTTAGTCGTAAGAGCTTTAGTCTGTTTTTGAGAAAAGGAGAGCACAATGAAAATGACCACAACCCCTACTCTGGAAGGGCACAGCATCACGGACTATTGTGGCGTTGTGACCGGTGAGGCGATTCTGGGGGCCAACATCTTCCGCGACTTTTTTGCCGGTATTCGCGATATCGTGGGTGGACGCTCTGGCGCGTATGAGAAAGAGCTGCGTAAAGCGCGTGAGATTGCTTTCAAAGAGCTGGAAGAGCAGGCCAAAGCGTTAGGCGCTAATGCGGTAGTGGGGATTGATATTGACTACGAAACCGTGGGCAAAGACAGCAGCATGTTGATGGTTAGCATCAGCGGCACGGCGGTAATTGTGCGTTGAAAACGCTTTTGCTCATTCTGGCAGCGTGGTTACTGGCTGGCTGCCATTCCGGCGTTGAGCGACGTGACGGCTACTGGGCCGATTTGCGTCATCCGGCACAGGGTGCTCGTCCGCGCGTCAAGGTGATTGTGATTCACTACACTGCCGAAGATTTTTCTTCATCGCTCGCCACGCTGACCGATCGTGAAGTCAGCGCGCATTATCTTATTCCGCGACAGCCGCCTCAGCGTGATGGCAAAGGTGTTATCTGGCAGCTGGTGCCTGAGCAGCAGCTGGCCTGGCATGCCGGAGCGAGCTTCTGGCGCGGCGCAACGCGGATTAACGATACTTCAATCGGCATTGAACTGGTGAACAGCGGCTATCGTCGCAGCTTAACCGGCCGTCAATGGCAAGCTTTCAGTGCGCCACAAATGGCTTCGCTGAGCGCATTGCTGAAGGATGTGGCGCAGCGTTACGCGATTGCGCCGGAAAACATTGTTGGTCATAGCGATGTTGCGCCGCAGCGTAAGCAGGATCCCGGCCCGCGCTTTCCGTGGCAACAGCTGGCGCAGCAAGGTTTAGGTGCCTGGCCAGACGCAGATCGCGTGCAGCACTATTTAGCCGAACAGGCCCCCTACACGCCGGTGCCGCTAGAAAAAGTTTTGACGTTGTTGCAGCACTACGGTTATGACGTGACGCCAGAGATGACGCCGCGTCAGCAGCAGAATGTGATTGCTGCGTTTCAGATGCACTTCCGACCTGCGGATTACCGGGGATTGCCTGATGCAGAAACGGCGGCCATTGCCGCCGCGCTGCTGGAAAAATATGGCGCAGCCTGAGGGTTATTGCTGCAAAAAGGCTTTCCAGTGGGCCACAACCTGTTCCAGCGCCGCCCGATCCACATCAATATGGGTGACTAAACGGGTTGTTGGTCCTGCACTGATCAACACATCACGCTCGGCCATCCAGGCTTTGAGCTTTTCTGCCTGCCCGGCGGGCAAGCGGACAAACAGCATGTTGGTCTGCTGATCAACCACCTCAACGCCAATCTCATGCAACTGCTGCCCCAGCCAGGCGGCGTTGTCGTGATCGTCTTTTAATCGTGCCACGTTATGTTGCAACGCATACAAACCCGCTGCTGCTAAAATGCCGACCTGGCGCATACCGCCACCGACCATTTTGCGCCAGCGCCGTGCGCGTTCAATGTAGGCGGCATCACCGCAAAGCAGCGAACCAACCGGCGTACCAAGCCCTTTGGATAAGCAGATAGTCAGGGTATCGCAGTAGCGTGCAATCGCTTCCAGCGTGACCGCTTGCGCCACCACCGCGTTGAAAATGCGTGCGCCATCAATGTGCAGAGCCAGCTTGCGCTCGCGGGTAAATGCCCAGGCTTTTGCCAGGTAATCGAGCGGCAGCACTTTACCGTGATGGGTGTTTTCCAGGCTCAGCAGGCGAGTGCGGGCAAAGTGAATATCGTCGGGTTTAATCGCGGCTGCCACCACCTCCAGCGGCAAAGTCCCGTCGTCGGCCGCTAAAATGGGCTGCGGCTGAATACTGCCCAGTACCGCTGCGCCACCCGCTTCATATTTGTAGTTATGGGCCTGCTGGCCAACAATATATTCTTCGCCGCGCTCGCAGTGACTCAGCAGCGCCACCAGATTAGCCTGGGTGCCGGTGGGGAAGAACAGCGCGGCGGCTTTGCCGCTCAGGCGCGCGGCTTCCGCTTCCAGCGCGTTAACGGTAGGATCATCACGATAAACATCATCGCCTGTTTCAGCCGCCATCATCGCTTGCAACATCGCGGCACTGGGCCGGGTAACGGTATCACTGCGTAAATCGATCACGTTGCGCTCCTGAGCTTTCCTGAACAACAGATAAAAAAGCGGGCATCACGCCCGCATGTGGAATGATCCGTTTTACCGCAGCCAGTTGGTTTTCGCCAGCTCAACCACTTCGTCACCCCGACCATTCAGAATGGCTCGCAGCATGTAAAGGCTAAAACCTTTTGCCTGTTCCATTTTAATTTGCGGCGGCATAGCCAGTTCTTCTTTTGCCGTAATGGCATCAATTAATACCGGACCATCGTGCGCAAATGCCTGTTCAAGCGCGCTGTTAAGCTCGGAAGCTTTCTCCACCCGAATGCCTTTTATGCCGCACGCCTGCGCGATGGCAGCAAAGTTGGGATTATCCAGCTCAGTCCCGTCAGTAAGATAGCCGCCAGCCTTCATTTCCATCGCCACGAAGCCCAGCACGCTGTTATTAAAAATCACCAGTTTTACCGGCAGTTTGAGCTGTGCCACGCTAATAAAATCGCCCATTAACATGCTGAAGCCGCCATCGCCACACAGGGCAACCACCTGACGATCGCGATCAACAGCCTGCGCACCCAGGGCTTGCGGCATCGCATTTGCCATCGACCCGTGATTGAATGAGCCGAGCAAACGGCGCTTACCGTTCATTTTTAAATAACGAGCCGCCCAGACGGTTGGCGTGCCGACGTCACAAGTAAAAATCGCATCATCACTGGCGTAGTGGCTAATCTGCTGCGCCAGATATTGAGGATGAATGGCCTGTTTATCATTGGGTTTCGCTAAATCGTCGAGACTTTTACGGGCGTCAACATAGTGCTCAAGTGCGCTGTCCAGATGATGGCGATCAGATTTGTGGGTTAACTCAGGCAGCAAGGCTTGCAGCGTACTTTTTACCTCACCGACATAAGCCTGATCGACATGACAATGCGCGCCCAGGCTGCCTGGATTAATATCAATCTGAATAATTTTGGCTTTTTCCGGATAGAAAGCGCGATAGGGAAACTGTGTGCCAAGCAGCACCAGCGTGTCGGCATTCATCATAGCGTGATAGCCTGAAGAGAAACCAATCAGGCCGGTCATGCCAACATCGTAAGGGTTATCATATTCGATATGCTCTTTGCCACGCAGCGCATGAACAATCGGCGCTTTCAGGGTGGCAGCCAGTTCAACCACTTCTTTATGTGCCCCTGCAACACCGCTGCCGCATAACAGCGTAATGTTGCTGGCAGCATTCAGCGTTTGTGCCAGCTGGGCTAATTCTGCGGGCTGCGGTTGAATGTGCGGACGCTGCGGCGTATACCAGTTTGCTGTCGCCGTTTCGGGTGCCAGCTTCAGGGCAACATCGCCCGGTAATACCACCACCGACACGCCACGGTTCAGGATAGCTTTGCGCATGGCGATGCCCAGAACTTGCGGTAACTGTTCAGGATTAGAGACCAGTTCACAATAATGGCTGCATTCACGAAACAGCTCCTGCGGGTGAGTTTCCTGAAAATAGCCGCTGCCAATTTCGCTGGAGGGATATGCGCAGCAATCGCCAGCACCGGCACGTGGTTGCGGTGGCAATCAAATAATCCGTTAATCAGATGCAGGTTACCCGGCCCACAAGAACCGGCACACACTGCCAGTTCGCCGGTTACGTGCGCTTCAGCACCCGCCGCAAACGCGGCAACCTCTTCGTGGCGGGTGGGCATCCATTTAATGGTGCCCATGCGATTCAGACTGTCGCTCAGGCCGTTTAACGAATCACCCGTTACGCCCCAAATGCGTTTGACACCCGCGTTTTCAAGCGTTTTTGCCACCAGTGCCGCTACGGTTTGTTTCATCCTCTTCTCCTTTTTGTGGCCGATCACCCTGGTCGTGACACAGCCGAAAGCGCAAAAGAGAAGCTTAGACGACATAAAAGGAACCCAGCCGTGAAAAAATGCGCTCTGTGCCGTCTGCACGCTGACCACTTGACCGGCTCGCGAACGCCGACCATGCTTCGGTTAACGAGAGGACGGAACACGCTATGATCCTGGAACATATCGACATTCGCGGTTTTCGCGGTATCAACCAGCTTTCTCTGCCGCTAGCGCAAACCAATCTGCTGATCGGGGAAAACGCCTGGGGCAAATCCAGTTTGCTGGATGCGCTGACGTTATTACTTTCGCCGCAAACGCAGCTTTATCAGTTTACGCCAGCTGATTTTCACTTCACGCCTGGCGACGTTAACGCACAAATGCGACGGCTACATATCGTGTTTCATTTTCGGGATGACGGTAACACTGACGATGAGCGGCTTTCGCCGTTTTGGCAGCGAGACGAACAGGGCCAACGTCACCTGCATTACAGCGTTCGGGCAAAAATGCGCGAGGCGTATGTGAGCACATCGCATCGCTTTGTTGACCATCAGGGAAATGTGTTACCGGCGGCGGGGAGCGAGGCCGCGATTCATTTTCTGCTGCGTATACATCCGGTGTTACGCTTGCGAGACGCGCGCTTTAGTCGTCGTTCAGAGCCTGATGAAAGCAGTGCCAATGCGCGCGCGTCTGCCTTAAATCAACTGACGCAAGAGGTTGAAACGCTGACGCATGATTTAGTGCTGCAGCCGCAAACCGTCAGTGATGAGATGCTGCGGCAGGGTTTGCAAACCATGCAGCAACTGATGCAGCACTATTTTCTGGTACAACATCCAGCTGATGTCAGCAAAGCGCGTCGGGTTGAGCCGCAGACGCGAGACGGGATGCAGGGATGGCGCTCGCTGGATAAGCTTAATCAACTGATTGCGAAAACAGATACGCGCAGCCGACAGTTGATTTTATTACGGATGTTCTCCTTGCTGGTGCAGGCGCGCGGTAGCGAACCTCTGGCCGCAGGGGCTCGACCATTACTGTTGGTTGAGGATCCTGAGACGCGGCTGCACCCCATCATGCTTTCCGTGGCCTGGGATCTGCTGGAGCTGCTGCCGCTGCAAAAAATTGCGACCACCAATTCAGGCGAACTGCTGTCGCAGGTGCCGGTGGAAAATGTCTGTCGCCTGGTGCGCGAACCGGCACGTGTTGCCGCATGGCGGATTGGACCCGAAGGGCTGAGCGCCGAAGAGAGCCGACGCATCGGTTTTCATATCCGAATGAATCGACCATCGGCGCTGTTTGCTCGCTGTTGGCTGCTGGTAGAAGGCGAAACCGAGGTGTGGATCATCAATGAGCTGGCGCAGCAGTGTGGCTATCATTTTGCCGCAGAAGGAATCAAAGTCATTGAATTTGCGCAGTCAGGATTAAAACCGCTGCTGAAGTTTGCCCGTCGTATGGGCATCGACTGGCATGTGCTGACGGATGGCGATGAAGCGGGAATGAAGTACGCTGCGACAGCGCGTAGTCAGTTGCAGCAGTACGATGAAGAAGATCATCATCTCACACTGCTGCCCGCGCTCGATATGGAACATTTCCTTTATAAACAAGGGTTCGATGATGTTTATCGTCAGACAGCGCACCTGCCGTTAAACGCGCCCATGAATGCCCGGCGTATTATTACTCAGGCGATTCATCATTCATCGAAGCCGGAACTGGCCATCGCCGTCGCGATGGCAGCGGCAGAACGCGGGCCAGAAGCGATTCCGCCCCTGCTGCGGCAGATGTTTTCCCGCGTGATGTGGCTGGCGCATGGCAAAGCGGATTAATGATGACAAGAAAAATGCCAGCAACAAGGGCTGACATTTTTTTCGGGGTGTTCAGAATGGAATATAAACGTCAGGCAACGGCCTGCGTTTCAACTGGCACGATCAGACTGGCATGATTGCCTTTTGGACCTTGATGGACATCAAACTGAACTTGTTGGCCGGCTTTCAACGTTCTGTAACCATCCATCTGAATCGTTGAGTAGTGCGCGAAGATATCTTCGCCGCCCCCGATTGGACAGATAAAGCCGAAGCCTTTGGCGTTATTGAACCATTTAACTGTACCCGTCTCCATGCTTTTACTTCCCTCGCAAGACATTTTATTGAGTAGGTGAGGTCATCTAAGCTGTGAGTCGAGTTTGATTAAAACTCAATCAGCTTGTGTCTGTACAATGTAGAGAAAGGGACACTGGCGTCAAGCAAAGCGCCAGACTGTAGAGGAAAAAATCATCAAAATTTGAGGCAGTTAACGCTATTGCAAATTTTGTGATACAGGTCGCGCATGAAGATTTTCGGATAAATTTTCATCGTCGGCAAGCTGCTTGACAGGCGTGTTAAACTCTAAATATGAACACAGGGTTTATATGCGATGTGCGCAATCTCAACGGAACATTATGGCAAACACAAACGACTGGCTTAACTTTGAACATCTGGCCGAAGACAAAGTACGCGAAGGGTTAAAGCCGCCTTCAATGTATAAAGTCATTCTGAATAATGACGATTATACACCTATGGAATTTGTTATTGACGTTCTGCAAAAGTTCTTTTCTTATGATATTGAACGTGCAACGCAGCTGATGTTGAAAGTTCACTACCACGGTAAAGCGATATGTGGTGTATTTACCGCTGAAGTCGCTGAAACCAAAGCGGCCCAGGTGAACAATTATGCGCGGGAGAATCATCATCCGTTGCTATGTACGCTGGAAAAAGCCTGATCCCGTCTCCATATAGGAAACAGGTCATCAGAGCGATAATTGGGGAGGTGCCTAATGCTCAATCAAGAACTGGAACTCAGTTTAAACATGGCTTTCGCCAGAGCGCGTGAGCACCGTCATGAGTTTATGACCGTCGAGCATCTGTTACTGGCTCTGCTCAGTAACCCGTCGGCCAGAGAGGCACTGGAAGCCTGTACGGTGGATATAGTGGCTCTAAGGCAGGAACTCGAAGCCTTCATCGAACAAACCACACCGGTGCTGCCTGCCAGTGAAGAGGAGCGCGACACTCAGCCGACGCTCAGCTTCCAGCGCGTGCTGCAGCGTGCGGTTTTCCATGTCCAGTCATCGGGTCGAAGCGAAGTCTCCGGCGCCAATGTGCTGGTTGCCATTTTCAGCGAGCAGGAGTCGCAAGCGGCTTACCTGCTGCGCAAACACGAAGTCAGCCGCCTTGATGTGGTGAACTTTATTTCTCACGGTACGCGTAAAGACGAACCCGGCCAGGCGCCGAACGCAGAAAATCCGGTTAACGAAGAGCAAGCAGGCGGGGAGGATCGTATGGAAAACTTCACCACCAATCTCAATCAGCTTGCTCGCGTGGGCGGAATCGATCCGCTGATCGGTCGCGACAAAGAGCTGGAACGTACCATTCAGGTGTTGTGCCGTCGTCGCAAGAATAACCCGCTGCTGGTGGGTGAATCGGGCGTTGGTAAAACGGCTATTGCGGAAGGTCTTGCCTGGCGTATCGTGCAGGGCGATGTACCGGAAGTCATGAAAGATTGCACCATCTACTCACTGGATATCGGTTCGCTGCTGGCGGGCACTAAATATCGCGGTGATTTCGAAAAACGCTTTAAAGCGTTGCTGAAGCAGCTGGAGCAGGATAACAGCAGCATTCTGTTTATTGACGAAATCCATACCATTATCGGTGCCGGTGCGGCATCAGGTGGACAGGTCGATGCTGCTAACCTGATCAAGCCGCTGCTCTCCAGCGGTAAGATTCGCGTGATGGGCTCCACTACTTATCAGGAATTCAGCAATATCTTTGAGAAAGATCGTGCCCTGGCGCGTCGTTTCCAGAAGATCGATATCACCGAACCGTCAGTTGATGAGACAGTGCAGATCCTGAATGGCCTGAAGCCAAAATATGAGGCGCACCACGATGTACGCTATACCGCGAAAGCGGTGCGTGCGGCGGTTGAGCTGGCGGTAAAATACATTAATGATCGTCATCTGCCAGATAAAGCTATTGACGTGATTGATGAAGCAGGGGCGCGAGCCCGACTGATGCCAGCCAGCAAGCGTAAGAAAACCGTGAACGTGGCTGATATTGAATCAGTGGTTGCACGTATTGCCCGTATTCCAGAGAAGAGCGTATCGGCAACCGACCGCGATACGCTGAAAAATCTGGGGGATCGCCTCAAAATGCTGGTGTTTGGACAGGATAATGCTATCGAAGCCTTGACCGAAGCGATCAAAATGAGTCGTGCAGGTTTAGGCCAGGATCGCAAACCGGTGGGTTCTTTCCTGTTTGCAGGCCCGACTGGCGTGGGTAAAACCGAAGTTACTGTCCAGCTGGCAAAAGCTCTGGGCATTGAACTGCTGCGCTTTGATATGTCCGAGTATATGGAACGTCATACCGTCAGCCGTTTGATCGGTGCGCCTCCAGGATACGTTGGGTTTGACCAGGGTGGTTTACTGACCGATGCGGTAATCAAACATCCTCATGCAGTGGTATTGCTGGATGAAATTGAGAAAGCGCACCCGGACGTGTTCAACCTGCTGTTGCAGGTTATGGACAACGGTATGCTAACGGACAACAACGGACGCAAAGCGGACTTCCGCAACGTGGTGCTGGTGATGACGACCAATGCCGGTGTGCGTGAAACAGAGCGTAAATCTATTGGCCTGATCCATCAGGACAACAGCACCGACGCGATGGAAGAGATCAAAAGATCTTTACACCAGAGTTCCGTAACCGCCTCGACAACATCATTTGGTTCCGTCACTTGTCTCCGGAAGTGATTCATCAGGTGGTCGACAAGTTTATTGTTGAGTTGCAGGCGCAGCTGGATGCGAAAGGCGTATCGCTGGAAGTCAGTGATGAAGCGCGCGACTGGCTGGCGGAAAAAGGTTACGACAAAGCGATGGGCGCACGTCCTATGGCGCGTACCGTGCAGGAAAATCTGAAAAAACCACTGGCTAACGAACTGCTGTTTGGTTCGCTGGTAGAGGGGGATCGGTTTCTGTTGAACTGGATAAAGAGAAAGGTCAGCTGACCTATCACTTCCTGAGCGCGGAAAAACGTAAAACTGAAGGCACAGTGCATTAATGTGCCGATGTCAGAAATGAAAAAGGCCGGATGATAATCCGGCCTTTTTTCGCTGTTACGTATTAATTACGCCCAGCGCACTGAAGCAACTTAGCGACTACGGAAGACAATGCGGCCTTTGCTCAGGTCGTACGGGGTTAACTCGACTGTCACTTTGTCGCCCGTCAGGATGCGGATGTAGTTTTTACGCATTTTACCGGAGATATGAGCGGTAACCACGTGTCCGTTCTCAAGTTCTACGCGGAACATGGTGTTAGGTAACGTATCCAGTACGGTACCTTGCATTTCAATATTGTCTTCTTTGGCCATCGAATCCTCTGGGTGTACTACCTTTCAGTTGAACCGGCAAGATAATGCCCAATTCAACGATTTATGTAAAGAACCGTCGACGATTTTGCCAACGCTTCGCCGTGCTTCGCGTTATACGCGAGCATCTCGGTTAAATTCGGGTGTTTTATGTGACGTCTGCGGGGGATTAGCGGGCTAAGAATCTGTATCAACCGGTTACACGCGCACGATTGAAACAGTTCCGAGAGTGCGTTGAGATTCCCAGCCTGGCAATTCCGGCTTATAACGCAAAGCGCGGACGACATACCAAACTCGCTTATTATATCACTTATACGGCTTTATGTGTGCAAAACATCGGTGTGATGTTAAAAAAGGGTCTGAGTACGCCAGCAACCCTCGCTGACAGGCTGCCAGGCAAGGCTTTGCACATATTGCAGGTAATCCACACGCGGGATCTCCTGGGCACCAAGGGACGCAGTATGGGGATTAATGACCTGACAATCGATCAGTCTGCCCTGATGCTTAACAAAATGCTGGCAAAACACCCAAAGTGCGGTTTTTGAAGCGTTTTCCTGGCGACTAAACATCGACTCACCGCAAAAAATTTGCCCCAATGCTAAACCGTACATGCCGCCGACTAATTTGTGCCCGTTCCATACTTCAACCGAATGCGCGTGACCGGATTCATATAAACGTAACCAGGCGCGTTTAACCTCGAAAGTGATCCAGGTTCCTTCCTGACGCCTACTGGCGCAGCCTTCCAGCACGTCGGCAAAAGCTTCATTCATCGTCACGCGATAGGGCGATTGCTTGTGAAAACGTTTCATGCTGCGGCTGAGATGAAAATATTCAGGCAACAGAACGGCACGCGGATCGGGCGACCACCACAAAATGGGATCGCCAGGTGAAAACCAGGGAAAATGCCGCGCTGATACGCATTTAGTAAACGAGCAGGGGAAAGATCACCGCCCATTGCCAGCAAGCCGTTTGGCTCACGTAGCGCCATTTCTGGCGGCGGAAAATGCAGTGACTCCCGTGAAAGTTGTACCAGTCTCATTAGGTTGTTCTACCTGTTAGCTCTTCGCTAAAACTATAGCGTAAAGCGTTGCTGGAAACGCCAGTAACGTCCACTTTTTGAGATTAGTTCGGCGTGGTGACCTTGCTCAATAATTTCACCGTTATCTAACACACAAATCCGATCCAGCTGATGCAAACCGCTTAAACGATGCGTCACCATAATCACCGTTTTACCCCGGGTAACCTGATTGAGCAACGCCAGAATATGCTGCTCTGTGCTGGCGTCTAATCCTTCGGTGGGTTCATCCAGCAACCATAAATCACCGTTGTGTAACATCGCCCGGGCAATCGCTAACCGGCGCAGTTCGCCGCCAGACAGCGGACGGCCGCCGTCGCCAAGCCAGGCATTTAACCCTTCATTATTCGCCAGTAACGATGCCAGCCCAACCTGATTCAGCACTTCTGTAAGCGTGTCATCACTCGCGGTCGGGTTGGCGATGCGTAAATTATCACGTAACGTCTGGCTAAACAGATGCACGCGCTGCGTCACAACGCTGATGCGCTGACGCAGTTGGGCTTCATTCAGGGTGGTCAGCGGCACATCGTTAAGCAGGATTTCGCCCTGCTGGCTATCCCATGCGCGGGTTAACAGAGCCAGTAATGTGGATTTACCACAGCCGGTTGGCCCAAGCAGCGCGATACGTTCACCCGCCTTAACCTGGAGAGAAAAAGCATTAAGCACCGCATCGGGACGATCGGGATAGGTAAAGGTCAGATTATTAATTTTTACCTTTACGCTACCCGGTTTCATCTCAGCCGAGGCAGGGAAGGTAATCGCGGGCGACTGATCGATAATAGCATTGACGCGCTGCGCGGCAGCGATCACTTGTGCAAGCGGCAAAAACGCACCGGCTACGGGGGCCAGAGCTTCAAAGGCAGCCAGCGCACAAAATACCACCAGCGCAATGAGCGGTCCTGGCAGCATATTTTCACTGACTGTTGCAGCACTCATCCACAGAAGTAAGGTCACGTTAATGCCGCTAACAAGCAGGAGCGCGCCCTGGGAAAACGCATGTAAACGCTGTTGCTGATGCTGAGCGTGCTGCCAGCCGCGCTCCAGCTCATCCAGCTGTTGACGCCATAACGGGGCTGCGCCATACAGCAGTAATTCAGCCTGGCCGCTTAACCAGTGGGTCAGTTGGATCCGCCATGCGACACGTCCTTGTGCAATTGCGCGTCCGGCCGGGCCGCCAAGGCGATAAAACAGGGGGGCAGTATCAATAACGTCGCTAACATAACGCTGCCCAGCACCAGGGCGAGCTGGAGATCAATCAGACTGAGTCCCAGCGTGACGCACAAGATAACCACAAAAGCACCGATCAGCGGTGAAATAACACGCAGATAGAGGTGATCGAGCGTGTCGACATCACTGACAAAGCGAGTGAGTAAATCAGCCTGGCGAAAACGGGAAAGCTGGCCGGGCGATAAGGCCATCAAACGGCTAAAGGTAAAGACACGCAGGTGTTGCAAAACACGGAAAGTCGCATCATGGCTGACCAGACGTTCAAAATAACGTGCAGCGGTACGTGAAATCGCCGCACCGCGTACGCCAGCCGCCGGTAGCATATAATTGAAACTGTATAATCCAGCCAGGCCCGCCACTGACGACGCGGCAAGAAACCAGCCTGAAAGCGTTAACAGGCCAATGCTTGCCAGCAGCGTGACGATAGCCAGTATTACGCCTGTCGCTAAGCGATAAGGATGGCGTAGCCAGAGAAGAAGAAAAGGACGCAGCGCGGACATCAGGCAATCTCCTGCTGGCGATGTTGCAGCATCTGTTTGAAAGGGCCTGGTTGTGCGCTTACCTGTTGCCAGTTTCCTTGTTGCACCAGTTGCCCTTCATGCATTACCCAAATGGCTTCCCAGCCGTCCAGGTTGTCGAGTTGATGCGTAATCATTAACGTGGTTTGTTGCGTAGCGGCCCGATTCAGCGCCTGCATAATATGCTTTTCGCTAAGGGCATCCAGGCTGGCAGCAGGTTCATCCAGCAACAGCAAATTCGATGATTTGTACAGCGCCCGCGCCACGGCGATACGCTGTGCCTGGCCTACCGACAGGCCTGTGCCGCCGTCACCAGGCTGAGTATCCAGACCTTGCGGCAGACGCTGTAAAAATTCATTGATCCCGCACGCCTGTAATACCACGTTGAACCGCGATGCATCATAAGAGGTGTTCATTAAAATATTGTCACGCACGGTGCAGGCAGGAAGATGCGGATTTTGCCCCACCCAGGCAACTTGCTGATACCAGTGAGTGCGAATAATGTCGCGCAATTCCACGCCGTTAACCCTGAGCGAGCCCTGATAAGGTAAAAACCGAGCAGTGCATTCATCAGGGCGCTTTTCCCCGCGCCGCTTTGCCCAACCAGCGCCACCCGCTGACCCGCCGCAAGCGTAAAAGTCAATGGACCACAAAGCCGGTCTCCTGCTGGGGCATAAACCTGTAAATCTTTTGCCACCAGTTCAAGGGATGAGGCGGATGTGAAGGCAATTTGTTCTGCTGGTGCCGGTGAAGCGGGCGCATCTTGCATAAAGCGTTCCAGCGTGTCCGCACCGCCTACTGCCTGCGCTTTAGCATGATAAAAGGTGCCGAGATCGCGCAGCGGCTGAAAGAACTCTGGCGCGAGGATTAAGACTAAAAAGCCTGCAAACAGCGTTACACCCTGGCCGTAATCACCAAAGTGCAACTCACCTAAATAGGAAAAGCCAAAATAGACTGCAACAACGGCAATTGCTAACGAAGCGAAAAATTCCAGCACGGCGGAAGAGAGAAACGCTAGGCGTAAGACTTCCATGGTGCGCTGACGAAAATCAGCCGTTGAAGCGGCAACTGCCGCTTTCTCTGCTTCGCCGCGAAAGAACAGGCGGAGCGTTTCACGCCCGCGCAGACGATCAAGGAAATCGCCGCTGAGTCGGCTTAACGCGATAAAATTGCGCCGGTTAGCCTCGGCTGCCCCCATGCCAACCAGTGCCATAAACAGCGGAATTAGCGGGGCGGTGACGAACAGAATTAAGCCTGCGGCCCAGTTAAGAGGAAACAGCGTAATTAAGATACAAAACGGGATCACCACGGCCAGCGTCATCTGGGGCAGATAGCGGGCGTAGTAATCCTGCATCTCTTCGATCTGTTCAAGCAGCAGGGTTGCCCAACTGCCAGCAGGCTTACCCTGTATCCAGGCCGGACCCAGTTCAGACAAGCGATCCAGAATGGTTTTACGCAACGCCTGACGAATAGCCTGACCGGCACGAAAGCCCGCTTGTTCTCGTCCATAATTCAGTCCGGCGCGTAGAGCAAAGCACAGCAGCAGCAGGCCAAAAGAGGGGATTAATTGCTCGCGGGGCTGCTGTTCAATAATCAGTGCCTGAAGAAGGGAAGCGAGCAAACCAGCCTGAACGATAATGACCAGCGCACTGGCTGTGCCCAGCAGCGTAGCGATTCGCAACCAGCTTCTGGCGTGACTGCGTTGCTGGCGTAGCCAGCGGGTAAGATGCTGCTGCCGCGATTTGTTCATGCGAGACCGTGAAGTGTGCCGATGACCAATGAAAACCGGGGAGAAATCCCCATCCACTATAGGGGCATGAATCTAGCATGACGACAATAAAAAAGGCGACTGAAAAACAGTCGCCTCTGACAATTACGATCAGGGGATTAACAACTTAGCGATCGTTTTTAACCAAACCGTCAAGGTAACGTTCTGCATCCAGCGCCGCCATACAGCCTGTACCTGCTGAAGTAATAGCCTGACGATAGATATGATCCATAACGTCGCCCGCCGCAAACACGCCAGGAATACTGGTTTGTGTCGCGTTGCCGTGCAGGCCAGACTGCACTTTGATATAGCCGTTTTCCAGCTCTAACTGACCATCAAAAATCGCTGTGTTTGGGCTGTGACCGATAGCAACAAACAGGCCAGCAACCTCCAGTGCTTCAGTTTCTTCGCTGTTATGCGTTGAGCGTAAAGTCAGGCCGGTCACACCCATTTGATCGCCCACCACCTCTTCAAGCGTACGGTCGGTGTGCAGCACGATATTGCCGTTACGTACTTTCTCCATCAGGCGATCAATTAAGATTTTTTCTGCACGGAAGCTGTCACGACGGTGAATTAAATGCACTTCTGAAGCGATGTTCGCCAGATAGAGTGCTTCTTCAACCGCAGTATTACCCCCACCAATAACGGCGACTTTTTGGTTACGGTAGAAAAATCCGTCACAGGTCGCGCATGCGGATACGCCTTTACCTTTGAAAGCTTCTTCAGAAGGCAAACCCAGATAACGTGCAGACGCACCGGTGGCGATGATCAGAGCATCAGCAGTATATTCACCGCTATCGCCGGTTAAACGGAATGGGCGATTTTGCAGATCAACCGTATGAATATGGTCGAAAATAATTTCAGTATTGAACTTTTCTGCATGCTCATGCATGCGTTCCATTAGTGATGGCCCTGTCAGATCGTGCGGATCGCCCGGCCAGTTTTCCACTTCAGTGGTGGTGGTGAGCTGACCGCCTTTCTCTAAGCCGGTAATCAGCACCGGGTTCAGGTTGGCGCGTGCAGCATAAACGGCTGCGGTATAACCCGCTGGGCCGGAGCCCAGAATGAGTAGCTTACTGTGTTTGGCCGTACTCATGCGTTCCTCAGTTTCATTCGGCTGACATAGCCTGCGATTGTAGGGAATAACCTGTTGCAATGACAAGGCTTGGGCGATTTTGTTAACGATAGCTGCAAACGGCGTAGTCGATGACACCGGATTTCGCCTCTCTGCTGCGCCAAAAGGGGGCAAAAATCGGCTTTTTGTGGTGCAGCAGTTCAAAAATACTCATTTAAAAACAGTTACCCAGCGGAGTGTCTGGCATCTTGTACTGGATTTGGACATTTTACTTTGACAATCGCCTGCGCTTTTGCGAAAACAGTGTCAGAAGCGAAGAACGTTAATCGGAACAAAACAGGGTTTCATGCCTTGTTTTGCATGCAATACCGAATAAAAGCAGCCTGACATGGGTAATGACGCATGATGTGGACAGACAGCATGCGTCATGCGGATGGGTGCGTTAGCGCACAGGCTCGGTTACTTCACTTCAAAAATGCCCCGAACAATGAGCGTTTTCAGGGCGTGGCAGGTAAAGGGAAGGAATTAAGAGAGACAATAATAATGGTAGACAATAAGAAACGCCCCGGGAAAGACCTCGACAGAATCGACAGAAATATTCTGAATGAACTTCAGAAAGATGGTCGTATTTCAAACGTAGAACTTTCCAAACGCGTAGGATTATCGCCTACGCCATGTCTTGAGCGTGTGCGTCGCCTTGAACGTCAAGGTTTTATTCTTGGCTACACTGCACAATTAAACCCGCATTATCTGGATGCATCACTGCTGGTATTTGTTGAGATTACTCTGAATCGCGGCGCGCCAGACGTGTTTGAACAATTTAACGCCGCTGTGCAAAAACTTGAGGAAACTCAAGAGTGTCACCTCGTTTCCGGCGATTTCGATTACCTGTTAAAAACGCGCGTGCCTGATATGTCTGCTTACCGCAAATTACTCGGTGAAACCTTGTTGCGTCTGCCCGGTGTAAACGACACGCGTACTTACGTGGTAATGGAAGAAGTCAAACAGAGTAATCGTCTGGTGATTAAAACTCGCTAATGCGGGGCAGGTGCAAACCGTGTGGGATTTCGGTACACTCCTGTGAATTCATACAGGGACCAGCGTCGGGGTAGCCCGACGCTGTTGCTTCATACTTTACAGGCACCTGGAGAGTTCTCTTGAGCCAGGAATACACAGAAGATAAAGACGTTTCGTTACAATCGCTAAGCAGTGGACGTCGTCTGCTGGAAGCGTTACTCATCCTGGTGGCACTTTTTGCCATCTATCTGATGGTTTCTTTAGTCAGTTTTAACCCTTCCGACCCGAGTTGGTCGCAAACGGCCTGGCACGAACCCATTCATAATATTGGCGGCAGCGTAGGCGCCTGGCTTGCCGATACCTTACTCTTCATATTTGGAGTAATGGCCTATGCCATTCCACCGGTCATCCTTGGACTCTGCTGGATAGCGTTTCGTCAGCGCGACAACCAGGATTATTTTGACTATTTTGCCGTTGGGCTGCGTTTAATCGGTGTGTTGGCGCTGGTCGTCACGACGTGTGGCATGGCTGCCTTAAACGCGGATGACATCTGGTATTTCGCCTCGGGCGGCGTGATCGGTAGTCTGGTGAGCAATGCTATGGCCCCCTGGTTTAGTCCGGCGGGCGGCACACTTGCATTGCTGTGCGTTTGGGCGGCAGGCATTACGTTATATACCGGTTGGTCATGGCTCACTATCGCTGAAAGAATTGGTGGCGTAGTAATGGGTGTGCTGACATTTGCCAGCAACCGCTCGCGCCATGATGAACCCTGGCAGGAAGAGGAAGATGAGCATGATGAGATTGCCGTGCGTAAATCTGCACGCACCTCACCTGCTCATTCTCAAGAGAGCGATGAAGAGGATGTGCTGCTTTCTGCTCCACGTAGCGTCTCGGTTGAACCTGATAGGGCACCAGAGCAAGATCCCTTGTTAGCAAAAGCCGCAGCGGCAACGAGTCCAGCGGTTGCCACCACGATAGAAGCCGCGGATATCACTTTAGCGCCTGTAGCGCCAGCAGCAACCGCTGCTGTGGCTCCAACAGCAGCACCTGCACAACCCGCTACAGAACCTTATGCGGCACCAGTGGCGGCATCGCCTGCACAACCGGCTACACAACCTTATGCGGCACCAGCACAACCCGCTATACAACCTTATACAGCACCTGCACAACCTGTTGTTCAGCCAACTGCATCGGCTGAAGCGGTTGCTCCACCGCTGTATCGTTTTGAACTCCCTGAAGAATCAACGCCTGCCGCAAGTTTCACATCTTATGATGATGAACCTAAAATGGGTAACTGGCGTGAAGCCTCTTCATCAATTCCGGACGTGCCCGCTGCGTCAGCCTTTGTCGCAGGGGCAGCAGCGTCTGCTGCGAGTCGTGCTACACCGCCATCGCCAGCCTTTGATCTCGCCCCGGAGATCAATGTCAATCCACAGGTTAAGCAAGGTATTGGCCCTGCATTACCACGCCCTAATCCGGTGAAACTGCCGACGCGCCGTGAACTGGCTTCTTACGGCATTAAATTACCGTCTCAGCGGATGGCAGAAGAGAAAGCGAAAGCGGAAGAGGCGGCGGCGGCACAGAGCAGCACATCATCTGCCGAAAATAGTGCCTGGACGGCAGAGGATGAAGAAGCCTTACAGCAAGCTAAATTACGTGAAGCCTTTCAGTCTGAACAGCAGCAGCGTTACGGTCAAAGCTGGCAGCAGAATGATGACGAGGAAGAGGAAGAGGCGTTGCAGCAAGCTGCGTTGGCACGCCAGTTTGCTGAACAGCAGCAGCAGCGTTATGAGCCGGAGCGTGTTGAACAAGCGGCACCCGTATTCACTCTTGATACCTCCTCTGCTTTCGACTTTTCACCGATGAAAGATCTGGTGGATGAGGGGCCGACTGAACCGTTATTTACTATCGCGGCTACGCCAGAGTCAGAAGAACCCGTAGTGACTCACGAACCCTGGCAGCAGGTGACGGAAGTCTCCGCACCGCAAGCGCCTGCACAGGTTCCTGCGCCTGAAGCCTACACAGATTTTGCTGCTACAGCGCCTGAGCCAGCAGCCGTTACCGAAGCGAAACCGTCATTACATGACAGCCTGATTCATCCTTTCCTGATGCGTCACGAACAGCCGCTGGAGAAGCCGTCTACGCCGTTGCCCTCTCTTGACCTGTTGACTGCACCGCCAGAAGAGGAAGAGCCGGTTGATATGTTTGCGCTGGAGCAAACGGCGCGTCTGGTTGAGTCGCGTCTGGGTGATTATCGTGTGAAAGCTGAAGTCGTTGGCATTTCACCCGGACCGGTTATTACCCGCTTTGAACTCGATCTGGCGCCTGGTGTAAAAGCGGCGCGCATTTCAAATCTGTCACGCGATCTGGCGCGTTCACTCTCGACAGTGGCGGTTCGTGTTGTGGAAGTTATACCAGGTAAACCTTATGTTGGGCTGGAATTGCCGAATAAGCATCGTCAGACCGTTTATCTGCGTGAAGTGCTGGACTGCGTCAAATTCCGTGATAATCCGTCGCCGCTGGCGGTGGTATTAGGAAAAGATATTGCTGGCCAGCCTGTTGTTGCTGATTTAGCAAAAATGCCACACTTACTGGTCGCAGGGACGACGGGATCGGGGAAATCCGTTGGCGTAAACACCATGATTATCAGCATGCTTTATAAAGCGACGCCGGAAGAAGTTCGCTTTATCATGATTGACCCCAAAATGCTGGAGCTGTCAGTTTACGAAGGCATTCCGCATTTGCTGACTGAAGTCGTTACTGACATGAAAGATGCCGCAAATGCGCTGCGCTGGAGTGTCGGTGAGATGGAGCGTCGCTACAAGCTGATGTCTGCGTTAGGCGTACGTAATCTGGCAGGTTACAACGAGAAAGTTGAGCAAGCTGAAGCGATGGGCCGTCCTATCCCCGATCCGTTCTGGAAACCGGGCGATAGCATGGATATGACACCGCCCGTGCTGGAAAAACTGCCTTATATCGTCGTCATGGTGGATGAATTCGCCGATTTGATGATGGCTGTGGGTAAAAAAGTCGAAGAGTTGATTGCACGTCTGGCACAGAAAGCGCGTGCTGCGGGTATTCACCTGGTGCTGGCAACGCAGCGTCCTTCGGTGGATGTCATAACCGGCTTGATCAAAGCCAACATTCCAACCCGTATCGCTTTTACCGTTTCCAGCAAAATTGACTCGCGTACCATTCTTGATCAGGGGGCGCGGAATCTCTGTTGGGCATGGGTGACATGCTTTATATGCCACCAAACTCCTCTATGCCAGTGCGCGTTCACGGTGCCTTTGTGCGCGATCAGGAAGTGCATGCGGTTGTTCAGGACTGGAAGGCGCGGGGGCGTCCACAATACATCGAAAGTATCACTGCCGGTGAAGAGAACGAAGGCGGTGTGGGTGGCATCGACAGCGATGAAGAGCTTGATCCGCTGTTCGATCAGGCGGTTGCTTTTGTTGTGGATAAACGCCGCGCCTCGATCTCGGGCGTACAGCGCCAGTTCCGTATTGGCTATAACCGTGCAGCGCGTATCATCGAACAGATGGAAGCGCAGGGCATTGTTTCGCCTCCGGCCCATAACGGTAACCGCGAAGTCTTGTCTCCACCTCCTCATGAGATGTAATTGACACATAAGCTTTGAAACATAAATTAATGAGCCAGTTTATACTGGCTCATTGTTTATCGCTGGATGATCCCCATCTCTGACTATGCTTTCGGTTTTTTCTCCTGTTTAAATTGCAGGGCGGCGACCAGGCTTAATGCAGTTATTAATGGGAACAAATAGATAAGGAATTGAAGCAGATGAAATTACGTGTAATCGCTTTGGGCCTGATGGCCACTTTTGCCTCTGCCAGCGTATTGGCTGATGCTTCCAGTGACTTGCAGCAGCGTTTAAATAAGGTCAGCAGTTTTCACGCCAGCTTTACTCAAAAAGTCACTGACGGAACCGGCGCAAATGTACAGGACGGCGAAGGTGAGCTGTGGGTTAAACGCCCCAGTCTGTTTAACTGGCATATGACGGCGCCAGACGAAAGCGTCATTATCTCTGATGGTAAATCGTTATGGTTTTACAACCCCTTTGTCGAGCAGGCAACGGTCAGTCTGTTAAAAGATGCCACCAGTAATACACCTTTCATGCTGATTGCGCGTAATCAGTCCAGCGACTGGCAGCAATATAACATCAGGCAGCAGGGCGATAATTTTGAGCTGACACCGAAAAACAGCGATGGCAACCTGAAGCAATTCACGATTACGGTGACGCCTGGCGGTACCATCAATCAGTTCAGCGCCATTGAGCAAGATGGTCAGCGCAGCACCTATCAGCTGAAAAGCCAAAAAAATGGCGCAATCAGCCCAGACAAATTTACGTTCACACCGCCTGCAGGCGTGACGGTGGACGATCAACGTCAATGAGGTCGTGGTGAGTAACCTGTCCCTGGATTTTTCCGACGAAGATTTCAAACCGCTGGCCGCGCGTATGCGGCCAGAAACCCTGAAACAGTACATTGGTCAGCAACACTTGCTTGCGCCCGGTAAGCCCTTGCCACGTGCCATCGAAGCGGGCCATCTGCACTCAATGATTTTGTGGGGACCGCCGGGAACAGGTAAAACCACGCTAGCCGAGATTATTGCGCGTTACGGCAATGCAGATGTTGAACGTATCTCAGCGGTAACATCAGGCGTGAAAGAGATTCGTGAAGCGATTGAGCGTGCGCGGCAAAGTAAGCAGGTTGGCCGTCGCACCATCCTGTTTGTTGATGAAGTACATCGTTTTAATAAAAGCCAGCAAGATGCCTTCTTACCGCATATCGAAGATGGCACCATCACTTTTATCGGTGCGACTACTGAAAATCCCTCATTTGAACTTAACTCAGCCTTGTTATCGCGTGCGCGCGTTTATTTGTTGAAATCACTCACCAGTGAGGACACAGAGCAGGTTTTAGATCAGGCAATGCAGGATAAGACACGCGGCTACGGTGACAGTGATATCGTGCTGCCTGATAACACGCGACGGATGATTGCTGAACTGGTTAATGGCGATGCCCGACGCGCACTCAATACGCTGGAAATGATGGCCGATATGGCTGAAACCAATGCGGCAGGGCAACGCGAACTGACGCCGCAACTATTGAATGAGGTTTCAGGTGAACGTGCAGCGCGTTTCGATAATAAAGGCGATCGCTTTTACGATTTGATCTCTGCGCTTCATAAATCGGTTCGTGGTTCAGCACCTGATGCCGCACTTTACTGGTATGCACGCATCATTACCGCAGGAGGCGATCCTTTATATGTCGCCCGGAGGCTGTTAGCTATTGCTTCTGAAGATGTCGGGAATGCCGATCCACGCGCTATGCAGGTAGCAATCTCAGCATGGGATTGCTTTACCCGTGTCGGCCCGGCGGAAGGCGAGCGGGCTATCGCCCAGGCCATTGTTTATCTGGCGTGTGCGCCCAAAAGCAATGCAGTTTATACCGCCTTCAAAGCTGCCCTGCATGATGCACGTGATAATCCCGACTACGATGTGCCTGAACATCTGCGCAATGCGCCGACCAAATTAATGAAAGAGATGGGCCTGGGTAAAGCGTATCGCTATGCCCATGATGAGGTGAACGCCTATGCTGCCGGTGAGGTCTATTTCCCACCGGAAATGGCACAAAAGCGGTATTACATCCCCACGCAGCGCGGTCTTGAAGGCAAAATTGGCGAAAAGCTAGCCTGGCTGGCTGAACAGGATCAAAATAGCCCGACAAAACGCTACCGCTGAAACAGGCGTTGCGGTAATGTGGTCAAGGTTTTCAACGCGTTCCGGCAGGAGCGCGCCCCTTCGTTCAATCAACTTTTAAATACACAGGATAAGCATGCTCGATCCCAATCTGCTGCGTAATGAGCCAGACGCAGTCGCAGAAAAACTGGCACGCCGAGGATTTAAACTGGATGTGGAAACGCTGCGTTCGCTCGAAGAGCGTCGTAAAGTGCTGCAGGTCGAAACAGAAAACCTGCAGGCCGAGCGTAATGCCCGATCCAAATCCATCGGTCAGGCCAAATCCCGCGGGGAAGATATCGAGCCGCTGCGCCAGGAAGTCAACGCGCTGGGCGAACGCCTGGACGCAGCGAAAGCAGAACTGGATCAACTGCAGAATCAAATTCGTGATTTCGCGCTGGCTCTGCCTAACTTACCGGCAGATGACGTTCCGCTGGGTAAAGATGATAGCGAAAACCTTGAAGTCAGCCGCTGGGGTGAGCCACGCCAGTTTGATTTTCAGGTAAAAGATCACGTCGAACTTGGTGAAGCAGCAAAGGGCCTCGATTTTGCTGCCGCAGTTAAACTCACCGGCTCGCGTTTTGTGGTTATGCAAGGGCAGATTGCTCGCCTGCATCGTGCGCTTAGCCAGTTCATGATCGATCTGCATACCGAGCAGCATGGTTATCTCGAAACCTACGTGCCCTATTTAGTGAATCATGAAACGTTATACGGCACCGGTCAGTTACCAAAATTTGGTGAAGATCTGTTTCACACCAGGCCGCTGGAAGAGCAGTCCGACAGCAGTAATTATGCGCTAATCCCAACGGCTGAAGTGCCTTTGACCAACCTGGCTCGTGATGAAATTCTGGAAGAAGAGAGCCTGCCGGTTAAGCTGACCGCTCATACGCCATGTTTCCGCTCTGAAGCGGGTTCCTATGGTCGCGATACGCGTGGTTTGATCCGTATGCACCAGTTCGACAAAGTTGAAATGGTACAGCTCGTGAAGCCAGAGACCTCAATGGAGGCGTTGGAAGAGTTGGTAGGGCATGCTGAGAAAGTGTTGCAGCTGTTGAACCTGCCTTATCGCAAGGTGCTGCTGTGTACGGGTGATATGGGCTTTGGCTCAACCAAAACCTACGATCTGGAAGTTTGGTTGCCTGCACAGAACACCTATCGTGAGATCTCTTCCTGCTCAAACATGGGTGACTTCCAGGCGCGCCGTATGCAGGCACGTTGCCGTAGCAAGCAAGACAAGAAACCACGCCTTTTACACACCCTTAATGGCTCCGGGCTGGCTGTAGGCCGTACTTTAGTTGCGGTACTGGAAAATTATCAGCAGGCAGATGGCCGTATTGCGGTACCAGAAGTTTTACGTCCTTATATGAACGGTGTCGAATTTATCGGCTAACCGTTGTTCGTGAATAAACCCGGCTAACACCGGGTTTTTTATGCCCTGAATGTCAATACGCTATTAGTCAGAGGCAGGAACTTATCAGAAATAAACGTTATCGACGCCTGTTCCCTTCTGATAGCTAAAAATCACAGTTTTCATAGAGATAGCATTATCCCGCTTGCGCTTTAACCACGGCGTAACTTGCTGAAGATTAGTAAATTAAATTGTCACACAGCAAAATGTGCTGCGACATTTTTTTGTCCGTTGACTTTAAAAAAGGCAGTGGCAAACTGCGCGCAATTTCTCTTGTTTCTTGTGGTTTTATCCCCTATGCCAACCTGGTCACGTCCTGTGATGTTGCTGCTTTGCGGCTTGCTGCTAATGACAGTGTCAATTGCGGTACTTAATACACTTGTTCCGCTGTGGTTAACTCATGATTTACTGACCACCTGGCAAGTCGGTGTTGTCAGCTCATCGTATTACACGGGGAATCTGGCCGGTACGCTGTTGGCAGGATGGTTCATTAAGCATTATGGATTTAACCGCAGCTACTATCTGGCTACGTCATTATTCGCAGCGGCCACCGTTTGCCTGGTGCTGTTTGACGGCTTCTGGGCGTGGACCACGCTGCGCTTTATTGCCGGCACTGGCTGTGCGCTGATGTGGGTAGTGGTGGAAAGTGCACTGCTTTGTAGCGGCACTGTCCGTAATCGTGGTCAACTGCTTGCGGCTTATATGATTGTTTACTACCTCGGCACGGTAGCTGGACAATTGCTGGTGAGTAAGGTCTCCACAGATGTTTTGAGTGTGATCCCCTGGGTCACGGCGCTGGTGATCTGTGCAGTACTGCCGCTGGTGTTTACTCGCGTCTCTTCAGCAAGCGAATCATCTGAAGCTGCGCCTGGGCGTATCTGGCCAATGCTGCGTCGTCGCAGTTCGCGCCTGGGCGTCAACGGCTGCATTATTTCCGGCATTTTATTGGGTTCACTGTATGGCCTGATGCCGCTTTATCTGTCACATCAGGGAATGAGCGATGCGAATGTCGGTTACTGGATGGCGCTGTTAGTCAGTGCAGGCATTGTCGGGCAATGGCCGGTTGGTCGCCTGGCTGATCGCTTTGGCCGTATGCTGGTGCTGCGTGTACAGGTCTTTGTGGTGATTCTCGGTGCGATGGCGATGTTGGCTAATGCCGCGATGGCTCCGGCACTGTTTGTTTTAGGGCTGGCGGGTTTCACGCTCTATCCTGTGGCGATGTCATGGGCATGTGAAACGGTAGCGCACCATGAGCTGGTCGCGATGAATCAGGCTTTATTGATGAGCTATACCGTGGGCAGTCTTGCAGGCCCAGGTATGACAGCGATGTTGATGCAGAATTATTCTGACAGGTTGCTGTTTGTGATGATTGCTGCGGTGGCGTTAGTTTATCTGGTTATGCTATTGCGCAAAGCCGATCAGCAGGCGACGCCTGTGGCACACGCCTGATTACAGGGGCTGTAAACATAAAAAGGGAGCGATAAGCTCCCTTTTTACTGCGCGTGCAGATTAATACATCACGTTGTGACCATAACCCGCCAGGATGTTTTTCACCCGCTCCATCGTCTCTTTTGAAGGGGGATGCACACCGTCCAGTTTGTACTCTTCGCCCATCGCCATCCATTTATGCTTGCCCAGCTCATGGTAGGGCAGCAGCTCAATTTTCTCGATGTTATCCATATCTTTAGTGAACTCACCCAGGCGGTGTGCCGAGTCGTCGTCATCGGAATAGCCCGGAACCACCACAAAACGTATCCAAGTACGTTTGCCTTTTTCTGCAAATAGCGGGCAAAATCCAGCGTCCGATGATTTGACACGCCAACCAGAATTTGATGAATATCATCATTCATCTGCTTGAGATCGAGCATGACTAAATCCGTGACTTCAAGTAGCTCATCAATCACCGGATCGTAGCGACGCACGAAGCCGTTAGTGTCCAGACAAGTATGAATACCTTCTGCTTTACAGGCTCGGAACCAGTCACGAACAAACTCAGCCTGCAAGATGGCCTCGCCACCCGACGCCGTTACGCCGCCGCCCGATGCGTTCATGAAGTGTCGATAGGAAAGCACGTCTGCCATTAAGGCCTCGACGGTGATCTCTTTGCCGCCGTGCGTGTCCCATGTATCACGATTATGGCAATACATGCAGCGCATCAGGCAGCCCTGAAAAAAGGTAATGAAACGGATGCCGGGACCATCAACGGTTCCGCAGGATTCGAATGAGTGGATACGACCGGTGATTGACATAGCGATGTATCTCCAGGTAAGCCCGCCGCAGCGAGCAGCACAATCTGCGTTGTGCTTGAAGCATAAAATCTATTTTGGTTGTGGCCTGAAACAGATAACAGCCAAAGCAGACTTCTGGATTAAAGGCTCCCGAAGGAGCCTTTGTACTTCGTCAGACAGCCACGGTTAAAGCGACTGCGTGAAGGTTCGGGTTATCACATCCTGCTGCTGTTCTTTTGTTAACGAATTGAAGCGCACAGCATAACCAGAGACGCGGATCGTTAACTGCGGGTATTTCTCTGGATGTTCCATTGCATCTAATAACATGTCGCGATTCATGACGTTCACGTTGAGATGCTGACCACCTTCAATATTGTTTTCATGATGGAAATAACCGTCCATCAAACCTGCCAGGTTAGCCTTACGCACGTTGTCATCTTTGCCTAATGCGTTTGGCACGATAGAGAAGGTGTAGGAAATGCCGTCTTTAGCGTAAGCAAAAGGCAGTTTCGCGACAGAGGTAAGAGAGGCCACCGCACCTTTTTGATCGCGACCATGCATTGGGTTTGCTCCCGGGCCAAACGGTGCACCCGCGCGACGTCCATCAGGTGTATTACCGGTTTTTTTGCCGTATACCACGTTCGACGTGATAGTCAGCACTGACTGAGTTGGCACGGCGTTGCGATAGGTTGTCAGTTTCTGAATTTTCTTCATGAAACGTTCAACTAAATCACACGCGAGGTTATCTACCCGGGCATCGTTATTGCCGAACTGTGGATACTCACCTTCGATGTCGAAATCAACAGCCAGGCCATCTTCGTCACGAATCGGTTTTACTTTTGCGTATTTAATCGCAGAGAGCGAGTCGGCTGCCACAGACAGGCCGGCAATACCACATGCCATGGTGCGATAAACATCACGATCGTGTAACGCCATCAGTGACGCTTCGTAGCTGTATTTATCATGCATATAGTGAATGATATTCAGCGAGGTTACGTACTGTTTAGCTAACCAATCCATGAAATGATCAAGGCGCTCCATAACCACGTCAAAATCCAGCACGTCATCAGTGATTTTGTCGCCTTTCGGACCAACCTGCATTTTCAGTTTTTCATCAACGCCACCGTTAATTGCGTACAGCAGAGTTTTAGCCAGGTTGGCACGAGCCCCGAAGAATTGCATCTGTTTACCGACAATCATCGGGCTGACGCAACAGGCAATGGCATAGTCGTCATTGTCAAAGTCGGGACGCATCAGATCATCATTTTCATATTGTAATGATGAGGTATCGATGGACACTTTTGCCGCATATTTTTTGAAGTTAACCGGCAATTTTTCTGACCACAAAATGGTCATGTTGGGTTCCGGCGAGGGGCCCATCGTGTAAAGCGTATTCAGGAAACGGAAGGTGCTTTTACTGACCAGCGTCCGGCCATCTACACCCATACCGGCTAAGGATTCAGTTGCCCAGATAGGGTCACCAGAGAATAATTCATCATATTCTGGCGTACGCAGGAAGCGCACCATACGCAGCTTCATGACTAAATGGTCGATCAGTTCTTGCGCCTGCTCTTCATTCAGCTTACCGGCTTTAAGATCGCGTTCAATGTAAATATCAAGGAAAGTAGAAACCCGGCCAAACGACATTGCTGCGCCGTTTTGTGATTTAACCGCGGCCAGATAGCCATAATATGTCCACTGAACGGCTTCGGTTGCGTTAGTCGCAGGGCCTGAGATGTCGTGTCCATATTTTGCTGCCATCTCTTTGATCTGGCCCAGCGCGTGATGCTGATCGGAAATCTCTTCACGTAAACGAATCGTTGCTTCGAGGTTTACGCCATTTTCCAGATCGTTCTGTAATGAAGCAAACTGCGCGAATTTATCAGCCATCAAATAGTCGATGCCATAGAGCGCAACGCGACGATAGTCGCCGATAATACGACCACGACCATAGGCATCAGGCAAACCGGTCAGAACACCCGACTTACGGCAGCGCAGGATATCCGGTGTATAGACGTCAAACACGCCCTGATTATGCGTTTTGCGGTATTCGGTAAACACTTTTTTCAGGGCTGGATCGAGTTCACGCCCATAAACCTTACACGATCCTTCCACCATTTTAATGCCGCCAAAAGGAATAATAGCGCGCTTTAATGGTGCTTCAGTCTGGAGTCCAACGATCTTTTCAAGAGACTTATTGATATAACCCGCATCATGGGAAGTAATTGTCGAAGCAAGGTCGGTATCGAAATCAACGGGTGCGTGCGTACGGTTCTCGATTTTAATGCCTTCCAGTACGCTTTCCCAAAGTTGAGTGGTTGCGTCGGTTGCACCTGCCAGGAAAGATTC
Source organism: Candidatus Pantoea haifensis (assembly GCA_018842655.1). Classification (GTDB taxonomy): domain Bacteria; phylum Pseudomonadota; class Gammaproteobacteria; order Enterobacterales; family Enterobacteriaceae; genus Pantoea; species Pantoea haifensis. The sequence continues at coordinate 533,909 of JAGTWN010000004.1, forward strand.
ATCACCTTCATAAGGTGTGTAGTTTTTCTGGATGAAATCACGTACGTTGACACTGTTTTTCCATTCACCCTCAGCGAATCCTTCCCAGGCCGAAGCCAGTTTTGCATTAAGTTCGGTCATAATATACCTGCCTTATCTAAGAAGACTTTTGCATTCAGGCGCAAAGTGACTGTTGCGCCATCCAAAACGGTTAATGCGCTGAGTCACTACCACGTAAATAGATAACCCAGTAAGTCAACCCGACCAGTAATCCACCCCCGATAATGTTGCCCAGAGTGACAGGGATCAGGTTGTCGAAAATGAAGTTATTAACAGAGAGCGTCTGAAATTGCGCTGCGCTAGTGCCGGTGGCCTGCCAGAATTCCGGGCCGGAAAAATCACGAATAACGATTGCAAAGGGGATCAGAAACATATTGGCGATACTGTGCTCAAAACCACTGGCGACGAACATCGCGACCGGCAGAATCATCACCACTAATTTATCTGTCAAGGTACGACCGGAATAGCTCATCCACACTGCCAGGCATACCATTAAATTGGCCAGGATACCGAGACAAACGGCCTGAATAAAAGTGTGATGCATTTTATGGTCTGCTGTTTGTAAAACATTTAAGCCCCACGCGCCGTTCGCGAGCATGTGTTCGCCTGCAAACCACATCAATGCGACAAAAAACAATGCGCCACATAAATTACCGAGATAGACGTTGAGCCAGTTACGCGCCAGTTGTCCCCAACTAATGCGTCCGCTTGCTTTTGCCACCACAATCAAGACTGTAGATGTAAAAAGATCTGCGCCGCAGACCACAACCAGCATTAAACCGAGTGAAAAACAGATGCCGCCGATGAGTTTCGCCACACCAAATGGCATGACGCCACTGCCTGTGGTCGCGGTGATATAGAAAACAAACGCAATTGAAATAAAAACACCGGCCGTAATGGCCAAAAAGAAGGTTGTGAAAGGATGTTTAGTCGCTTTATAAACACCGGCATCTTCAGCAACTTTTGCCATTGCAGCCGGTAATAATAAATTAAAAGGGTTGTCAGCTTTCACACTAACTATCTCCAGGAGTTGTCTGTAAAAATACTAACAAAGGAGTAGGACTCAGGAATTGATATAGATCATATTTGACGAAAGCATGAAGCCATAAGAAGGAGAATTAATAAGCTTAATTGATTTAAATAACTGAAAAACAAGGTTTAAATTTTTTTAAAAAATGCATTAAATTTTTAAATGGTTTTTTTGAGTGTTTATAAAGAATGTTGGTTACGTTGAAATTTGGCATTGAATGTTAAATAAAATGATAATTGAGTGTAGCGCCTTTTTTAAAGTTGAGATTATTTAACTGATTTATAAAGTCAAAAAAAGGCACAGAATTTTAGCTGTGCCTCTGAACGGTGTTTAATCACCCTTTTTAATTGAAACCACTAAATTTTATTTTTCTTGCCAGTAACGGCGTTTGGCATTTTGCAATTTTTCATAAGCCGCAAGCAGTGCCTGATGCGCAGGAAAAGCCTTTAAATCATTGTCAACGGATTGCAGGCCGTAAAATGGCGCTTCGCCACTTATAGCTGCAGAAGCGGCTTCCACAGCGTTGGCACCATACATACGCATAAAGGCGTGATGATATTGCAAGGGATCGCGCTCATCTTCCATTGACAACAGCAGAAGCGTTTGCAGGCAACGGTAGTAATTAGCACGCTCTGGACTGAAAATGGAGCTGTTGAATTCCATTGTCCATTCGGTCCAAATCAGCGCCTGATCTAAATCACCACCGGCGAGCGCCAGCATTGCTTTAAGCTCGCCAATACGCAGCGTGTACCAACCGTTGTCTTTGCCTGTTGCCAGGCCGAGCAATTCCCGTACACGGGTGAAATCATCGAAGCCTTCATCGTCAAGCTGTGTAATCAAATCCAGATATTTTTCTGAATCCCAGTTGCTTTCCGGCAGTGCTAATAAGGTTTCACGGATGCCTGCCCCCATGCTGTTATTGGCAAGCATTAAATCTTCTGCCGGGTAAATATCAGACATGCCAGGCACGATGATACGGCAAGCATAGACGCCAAGATGTTCGTAATCGGCGATATAAACGTCCTGACCTTCCGCACGGAAAATGGCCATCAGCGTGTCAAATTCTTGCTCTGTTGTCCCGTCAAACTTCCAGTCAACAAAGGCGTAGTCAGCTGTTTCTTTAAACAAATCCCAGGAGATCAAGCCGCTGGAATCGATAAAATGCGTTTCGAGGTTGGCATGTTCAGCCACTTCTTCATCATCAAACGTTGGCGGTGTGAAGACGTCTAAATCTTTCAGGCTGCGACCCTGAAGTAATTCAGTAACGGTACGCTCGAGCGCCACACCAAAATCAGGATGCGCACCGAACGAAGCAAAACAGGTGCCGTTTGCTGGATTAAACAGTACGACGCAAATAACCGGATATTTCCCGCCTAATGAGGCATCGTATGCAAAAATCGGAAAACCTTCATCTTCCAGGCGAGCGATAGCTTCAACCACGCCAGGATAACGCTGCATCACAGCTTCGGGAATGGCAGGAAGGCTGATTGCTTCTGCAATGATTCGGTTTTTAATATAACGCTCAAAAACTTCAGAAAGCCCCTGCACACGAGCTTCGTTAGCCGTATTACCCGCCGACATGCCGTTAGAAACGTACAGATTGCCAATGATATTCATTGGAATGTAAACCGTCTGCTGATCTGACTGGCGCGTAAACGGCAGGGCGCAAATACCGCGCTTGCTGTTGCCAGACTGAAGATCCACTAACTCCGCAGCGGTAAGTGCATTGTCCGGATCGTAAAAGGCACGAAGGCGCGCATCAAGAATCCCTTCGGGTAAAGCACCGTCTGCCGGTAACGGGAACCATTTTTCATTGGGATAATGAACAAAGTCACCTTTGGCAATCGCATTGCCTAACCAAAAATCAGCAAAGAAATAGTTAGTTGAGAGACGTTCGAAATATTCGCCTAACGCTGAAGCCAGGGCCGCTTTTTTGCTGGCACCTTTGCCGTTAGTGAAACAAAGGGGGCAGTCACGGTCACGAATATGCACTGACCAGACGTGCGGAACAGGGTTTAGCCAGGAGGCTTCTTCAATATTAAAACCAAGCTCCTGCAGTTTATGCTGGAAGCGTGCGATGGAGTCTTCCAGTGCGGCATCTTTGCCTGGGATAAAAGTTTGCGTCATGGTGCCGCTCTCTCTGTTATAGGTGTGCGTAAAGCGCGCAATCATACGGATTTTGCTGCCTGTTCGCTATTAAGGTGCAATAAATTTCTGTTGGCTGTTCTGCACGCTTTTTTCTGTCAGCCCGGCCCGAAAAACGTTTCACGGAAGATGCGTTACAAAATTTCAGGACGTTATGCATTCGTAACATAACCTGCCGGGCGGCAGATTCAGAAAATGTGATCGCGACCTGATTTGTGATTGCAGCCGCCGAGACGCAGTGATAAAACCGATACGTTATTCATAACCGTTCTATATGACAGTGGTGAGGGAAATGACACAAATTTATAATTTTAGCTCCGGGCCCGCGATGCTACCGGTAGAAGTGCTCCGTCGTGCAGAACAAGAACTGACAAACTGGCATGGCCTGGGCACCTCCGTAATGGAGATCAGTCACCGCAGCAAGGAATTTATTCAGGTAGCGGAAGAAGCCGAACAGGACTTTCGTGATCTGCTAAAAATACCGGCTAATTACAAAGTTTTATTCTGTCATGGCGGCGCGCGTGCGCAATTCGCTGCTGTACCGGGTAACTTGCTGGGTAGCGTAACCACCGCTGATTATATTGATGGCGGCTACTGGGCACACAGCGCGATAAAAGAGGCGGAGAAGTATTGCTTACCCCGCACGCTGGACGTAAAAACCACGCTTGATGGCAAACGAGCCATTTTGCCAATGCGCGACTGGGATGTCAGCGACGAGGCAGCTTATATTCATTATTGTCCTAACGAAACCATTGACGGCATTGCCATTAACGATCAACCCGACTTCGGTAATAAGGTTGTAGTGGCGGATTTCTCCTCAACCATTCTATCCCGTCCTGTTGATGTCAGTCGTTACGGTGTGATCTATGCAGGCGCGCAAAAGAATGTTGGCCCGGCAGGCTTAACACTCGTCATCGTGCGTGAAGATTTATTGGGTAAAGCCCATCCTTATGTGCCATCTATCCTGGATTACAAGGTATTGGCAGAAAATGATTCAATGTTTAACACGCCGCCAACGTTTGCCTGGTACCTTTCTGGCCTGGTATTTAAGTGGTTAAAAGAGAAGGGTGGAGTGAGTGAGATTGATAAAATCAATCAGGCTAAAGCAGACTTGTTGTATGGCTTGATTGATAAAAGCGATTTTTACCGCAACGATGTGGCAGCCAACAACCGTTCGCGCATGAATATTCCGTTCCAGCTAAGCGACGCGTCGCTGGATAAACTGTTTCTGGAAGAGTCTTTCAAGGCGGGTTTACATGCGCTGAAAGGCCACCGTGTAGTGGGCGGCATGCGTGCATCTATTTACAACGCCATGCCGCTGGACGGTGTGAAAGCCCTGACTGATTTTATGGTTGAATTTGAACGCCGCCACGGCTGATGATTAAAGCGATACCAGTATGAATGCTGGTGCCAGGCCCCGTCGTGAGGCGGGGTCTTCGTATTTTTGAGGATTGAGTTTCACATGCAGGATTCCCTGACGTTACAACCGATTGCGCGCGTTAACGGCACTGTTAATTTGCCTGGCTCTAAAAGCGTGTCAAACCGTGCGCTACTGCTGGCTGCGCTGGCGAAAGGCACCACCCGACTGACTAATTTACTCGATAGCGATGACGTTAAACATATGCTCAATGCGCTTACTGTGTTGGGTGTGAGTTATACGCTTTCCGAAGATCGCACCGTTTGTGAAGTCACAGGGAATGCGGGGCCGCTGCAGTCAACCCAGCCGATAGAATTATTTCTTGGTAATGCGGGTACTGCGATGCGTCCACTGGCGGCGGCGCTTTGCCTGGGGCAGCAAAATGTGGTGTTGACGGGCGAGCCTCGTATGAAAGAGCGACCAATCGGTCATTTAGTCGATGCGTTACGTCAGGGCGGAGCGAAAATCGATTATCTGGAAAATACCGATTATCCACCGGTTCATTTGCAGGGTGGATTTACGGGCGGCGACGTTAGTGTTGACGGCAGCGTCTCAAGCCAGTTTTTAACTGCGCTGTTAATGACGGCTCCGCTGGCAGAGCAAGATACCCAAATCACGATTAAAGGCGATCTGGTATCAAAACCTTACATTGATATCACGCTACATTTGATGCGTTGTTTTGGCGTGGACGTTGAAAACCAGCACTATCAGCGATTCCTGATTAAAGGGAAGCAGCAGTATCAATCACCGGGTGATTATCTGGTTGAGGGAGATGCCTCATCAGCGTCCTACTTCCTTGCTGCTGCGGCCATCAAAGGCGGCACCGTGCGGGTAACCGGTATTGGGCGCAAGAGCGTTCAGGGCGATATCCGCTTCGCCGATGTGCTGGAAAAAATGGGTGCAACCGTTGAGTGGGGCGATGATTACATTGCCTGTACTGCCGGGAAATTGCAGGCTGTTGATATGGATATGAATCATATCCCTGATGCGGCGATGACTATTGCTACGGCGGCCTTGTTTGCTGAAGGTACTACACAGTTACGCAATATCTATAACTGGCGTGTTAAAGAAACCGATCGGTTGTCAGCCATGGCGACAGAATTACGTAAAGTGGGTGCTGAAGTCGAAGAGGGCCATGATTTTATCCGTATCACACCGCCCACCACTTTAGTTCACGCTGATATCGGTACCTATAACGATCATCGGATGGCAATGTGTTTTTCGCTGGTGGCGCTGTCCAATACACCTGTGACCATCCTTGATCCAGGCTGTACAGCTAAAACTTTCCCTGACTATTTCGAGCAACTGGCCAAAATAAGCCAGACTGCCTGATGTCACCTATCCGGCGCGTAACCGTGCCGGATTTCTTTTTCTATGGTCGCATCCTTTCAGAAGTGCTCTGATTTGCCTGTAATTTTTAACCCTGTTTACGCTAAAGAGTAACTAAGATTGCCAGGGAAGCGTATAATGCCTGCCATTATTAATGGTTCAGATGGCTAAAAAAGCACAGCAACAGGAGAGAATAATGTCAGCGACTGCCCCGGTTATAACTATCGACGGGCCAAGCGGTGCGGGAAAAGGGACCCTGTGCAAAGCAATGGCTGAATCTTTACAATGGCATTTACTGGATTCAGGTGCTATTTATCGCGTTTTAGCGTTGGCCGCGTTACATCATCAAGTGGATATTGAATCAGAAGAGGCGCTGGTGCCTATTGCGGCGCATCTTGATGTTCGTTTTCTTTCGCATAAGGGTGATATGCAGGTCATTCTTGAAGGCGAAGATGTCACGGGTGAAATTCGCACCCAGGAAGTCAGTAACACGGCCTCACGCGTTGCGGCTTTCCCTCGCGTTCGTGAAGCACTGTTGCGTCGTCAGCGTGGTTTCCGCGAAGAGCCCGGTTTAATTGCGGACGGAAGAGATATGGGCACCGTTGTTTTCCCCGACGCGCCGGTGAAAATTTTCCTTGATGCAAGTTCAGAAGAACGCGCCCACCGCCGTATGCTACAGTTGCAGGAGAAGGGCTTTAGTGTTAACTTTGATCGCCTTTTAGCCGAGATAAAAGAACGCGATGATCGCGATCGCAACCGCGCAATTGCGCCTCTGGTACCTGCAGAAGATGCGCTGGTGCTGGATTCGACACAAATGTCGATTGAGCAAGTGATTGATAAAGCGTTGCAATATGCGCGTGAAAAACTGGGCATATAATATCCCGGCAAGAACAGAATCGTAATAACCCTGTACCACGGATCCGGTGCTGGGCATGTGAAACAACCCCATCCGACATGAAGTCAGATGGACGTTAAATTGAAGAATCCTGAAGATTATCAATATGACTGAATCTTTTGCTCAACTATTTGAAGAATCGCTGAAAGAAATCGAAACCCGCCCGGGTTCCATCGTTCGTGGCGTTGTTGTCTCTATCGACAAAGACGTTGTTCTGGTTGATGCGGGCCTGAAATCTGAATCTGCAATCCCTGCAGAGCAGTTCAAGAACGCAGCCGGCGAACTGGAAATCCAGGTTGGTGACGAAGTTGACGTTGCTCTGGATGCAGTAGAAGACGGCTTCGGTGAAACCCTGCTGTCCCGTGAGAAAGCTAAACGTCACGAAGCTTGGATCACGCTGGAAAAAGCTTACGAAGACGCTGAAACTGTTACCGGTGTTATCAACGGCAAAGTCAAAGGCGGCTTCACTGTTGAGCTGAACGGTATTCGTGCGTTCCTGCCAGGTTCACTGGTTGACGTGCGTCCAGTTCGCGACACACTGCACCTTGAAGGCAAAGAGCTTGAGTTCAAAGTTATCAAGCTTGATCAGAAGCGTAACAACGTCGTGGTTTCACGTCGTGCTGTTATCGAATCTGAAAACAGTGCTGAGCGCGATCAGCTGCTGGAAAACCTGCAGGAAGGCATGGAAGTTAAAGGTATCGTTAAGAACCTCACTGACTACGGTGCATTCGTTGATCTGGGCGGTGTTGACGGTCTGCTGCATATTACTGATATGGCATGGAAACGCGTTAAGCATCCAAGCGAAATCGTGAACGTGGGCGACGAAATCACTGTTAAAGTGCTGAAGTTCGACCGCGAGCGTACTCGTGTATCTCTGGGCCTGAAACAGCTGGGCGAAGATCCATGGGTTGCTATCGCTAAACGTTATCCAGAAGGCACCAAGCTGACTGGTCGTGTAACCAACCTGACTGATTACGGCTGCTTCGTAGAAATCGAAGAAGGCGTTGAAGGTCTGGTACACGTTTCTGAAATGGACTGGACCAACAAAAACATTCACCCATCTAAAGTTGTTAATGTGGGTGACGTGGTTGAAGTTATGGTTCTGGACATCGACGAAGAGCGTCGCCGTATCTCCCTGGGCCTGAAGCAGTGCAAATCTAACCCATGGCAGCAGTTCGCAGAGACCCACAACAAAGGCGATCGCGTTGAAGGTAAAATCAAGTCAATCACTGACTTTGGTATCTTCATCGGCCTGGACGGTGGCATCGACGGTCTGGTTCACCTGTCTGACATCTCCTGGAACGCGACTGGCGAAGAAGCCGTTCGTGAGTACAAGAAAGGCGACGAAATCGCTGCCGTTGTACTGCAGGTTGATGCAGAGCGCGAGCGTATCTCTCTGGGCGTTAAGCAGCTGGCAGAAGATCCGTTCAACAACTACATCACTTTGAACAAGAAAGGTGCAATCGTCACCGGTAAAGTGACTGCAGTTGATGCTAAAGGTGCTACAGTTGAATTAGCTGATGGCGTTGAAGGCTACCTGCGCGCTTCTGAAGCTTCACGTGACCGCGTTGAAGACGCAACTCTGGTTCTGAATGTTGGCGACGATGTTGAAGCTAAATTCACCGGTGTTGATCGTAAAAACCGTGTTGTTAGCCTGTCTGTCCGTGCGAAAGACGAAGCTGACGAGAAAGATGCAATCGCAACTGTTAACAACAAACAGGAAGAAAGCAACTTCTCTAACGCAATGGCTGAAGCGTTCAAAGCGGCTAAAGGCGAGTAATCGACCTGACGCACCGGGTGGGCAACCACCCGGTTTCGGTAGAAAGCTGCCATACATTCCAATAGGGATTAACCGGAGGTTACATGACCAAGTCAGAACTGATTGAAAGACTGGCGGGACAGCATACTCATATACCGGCGAAAGTCGTTGAGGATGCGGTAAAAGAAATGCTTGAGCATATGGCCACTACGCTGGCACAGGGCGAACGCATTGAAATCCGGGGATTCGGCAGCTTTTCGTTGCATTATCGCGCACCGCGCACTGGCCGTAACCCGAAAACGGGTGACAAAGTGGATCTGGAAGGTAAATACGTTCCCCACTTCAAGCCAGGCAAAGAATTGCGTGACCGTGCAAATATTTACGGTTAAGCCGATACCGAATCGCATAAACGACACCTCCGGGTGTCGTTTTTTTTGCCTTTCATTTGAATTGCGAGCTGTTATCCATATTGATGTTGCGCACAGTGTAAAAACATATCCTTGCTGTGCAGCTTCGCTCATCGCTGTAACGACCTGACTATTTATTACCAGACATCCTGTCAAACTGATGAAATCTGATTAACGGAATTTATCATGCTGACATGGATAGCCCTGGCACAATTAACTGTTCTCGCTGCTTTACCTTTGTTGCTGTTGCCGCAACTGCCTTCGCTGAGCGTATTGCTGGCACTGTGGGGAACAGGTTTTGGCCTGTTGCAGTTCTCTCAATCAACAGTGCGCATCGTCGCTGTTGCATTGCTGTTATTAGCATGGATGTTACATGACGCGCGTCAAACCGTAACGGATACAGAACGACTTGCCAAACCGGGCCAGTTTACGGTGCTGATTGATGAAGTGCGGCGTAACACTAAGCAAATTAAAATCAGGTTGTTAAAAGAGAATTCGCGCTATCTCTTTCCACCGCGTTTTGCCTGGGTTGCTTATGAAAATGAAACCGCTGATTACTGCTCCGGCCAGCGTTGGATTATGCATCTGCGACTGCGTGCGTTACATGCCCGGCTAAATGAGGGAGAGTTTGATGCGCAGCGTTTTGCCTTTGCCAGCTATACGCCATTACAGGGCCGCATTCTTAAACGCACACCTTTAGAAACCCGTTGCGACTGGCGCTGGCATTTTATTCAACGACATGACGCTCAACTGGCACATTTATCACAGCGCGCCACCCTAAAAGCTCTCGCTTTTGGCATCAGAGATGAACTGAGTAAAACAACGCGCCAGCTTTTACGCGACACGGGAACAGCGCATTTGATGGCAATTTCAGGCATGCACATTGCGCTGGCAGCAGGGGTGGGCTGGATCTTAGCCCGCGGTATACAAAGTGTCTTTTCGGCCCGCTATATCGGTTATCTGTTTCCGCTTACCGTCAGTTGGCTGGCCGCCGCCATCTATACATGGCTTTCTGGCGGGCATGCGCCTGCACAGCGGGCACTATTATCGTTAACGTTATGGATGGCGATACGCACAGCAGGAATACAACTGAATGGCTGGCAAATTTGGTCATTGTGTCTGGGCCTGCTGCTTTTGATCCATCCCTTAACCGTGCTTTCAGGCAGTTTTTGGCTCTCCGCTCTTGCCGTAGGCAGTTTATTAGTCTGGTATCACTGGTTTCCTTTGCCCGCTCGTTTCACTCATCAGCGACGCTGGATACCGCTCCGGCTTTTGCATCTCCAGGCGGGCATGATGATACTGATGGCACCTTTGCAGGTCGCCATGTTTAATGGCATCAGTTTAACCGCACTGATTGCCAACTTATTCGCGGTTCCGGTTATTTCCTTTATTACCGTGCCGCTGATTCTGCTGGCGATGTTGATGCCATTTATACAGGTGTCTGGACTCTTTTGGTGGCTCGCCGATCTCTCTTTGCGAGGTCTGACTGAGATGCTGACAAGCTTACCGGCTGGCTGGTGGCCGCTACAGGATGCGACGCTGATAGCGGCGATGGTGTGGGGTGGTTTAATTGTGTGGCGCTTGCAATTTTTTATCGTGCACCCCTGAGCTGTTGCGCGCTTGCCCTGTCATTATTGATGGCCCGTCAGCCCGAGGATAAACCCGGCTGGCGCATTGATATGTTAGATGTGGGACATGGGCTAAGTATCGTCATTAGCCAGGGTAAAGAGGCTGTTTTATACGATACTGGCCCACGCTGGAATAATGACGATGCGGGCGCACGAGTGATTGTTCCCTGGCTGGAGCGTAAACAGTTGCAATTGCAGCAAGTGATTCTGAGTCACAAACATCTCGATCACAGTGGCGGGCTGGAATCAATTAAGCAACGCTGGCCCCGGCTCAGTATACGCAGTGCCTTGAACCAGGCCGGGCATTTACCCTGTGTGCGCGGCACGCACTGGCAATGGCGTCAGTTAACATTCAACGTTTTGTGGCCCTTAACCGCTTCGAAAGAAGGCAATAACAATGATGCCTGCGTCATCAGTGTTGATGATGGAAAAGTCAGACTTTTACTGACCGGCGACATAGAAGCGGTGGCAGAACGAAAACTCGTCACGCTTGAAAAACAGCGATTACACGCGGATATCGTGCAAGTGCCGCACCACGGCAGCCGGACTTCATCAACGGCTTTGCTGCTGCGTAATATTCAGGGCCGTGCCGCGCTGGCCTCAGTGGCACGTTACAATGCATGGCGAATGCCAGCTAAATCCGTTGTGAATCGCTACAAAGAACAAGGATTTAACTGGATGGATACCGCCCAGTCAGGACAGATAAGTATTCTGATCCATAAGGGAAAAATGCGCCTTGCTGGGTTTAGAGAAGATTTAATGCCCCGTTGGTATCATCAGTGGTTTGGCGTGAAACGCGAATCCAGGTAGAATGACCGGCTATTTCCAACAGCGTGAATAAATAATGCATCAAGACAAAGATCTCTCAACGTGGCAGACATTTCGTCGACTCTGGCCGATGATCTCGCCTCACAAAGCGGGTTTATTTGTGGCTGGAATAGCCTTGATAATCAACGCCGCAGGCGACACCTTAATGCTCTCCCTGTTGAAGCCTTTACTGGATGATGGCTTTGGTAAGGCAGACAAGTCGGTGATGCTGTGGATGCCATTAGCGGTTATCGGGCTAATGTTGATTCGCGGCGTAACCAGCTATATCTCCAGTTATTGCATCTCATGGGTTTCAGGTAATGTCGTGATGGGCATGCGCCGCCGTTTGTTCAGTCACATGATGGGCATGCCGGTTTCTTTCTTTGATCAACAGTCCACCGGGACGCTGCTGTCGCGTATCACATACGATTCCGAACAGGTTGCCTCTTCTTCTTCAAGTGCTCTGGTAACAGTAGTGCGTGAAGGGGCATCAATCATCGGGCTGTTTATTATGATGTTCTATTACAGCTGGCAGCTATCGTTGATCCTGATTGTGCTGGCACCCATTGTGTCGTTCGCTATTCGTACTGTGTCTAAGCGTTTCCGTAACATCAGTAAATCGATGCAGAACACCATGGGGCAGGTGACAACCAGCGCAGAGCAAATGCTGAAAGGGCATAAAGAAGTGCTGATTTTTGGCGGACAAGACGTTGAGTCAAAGCGATTTGATCGCGTCAGTAACCGTATGCGTCAACAAGGTATGAAGCTGGTTTCGGCTTCGTCCATCTCTGATCCTGTAATTCAGTTAATTGCTTCACTGGCTCTGGCGTTTGTGCTTTACGCGGCAAGTTTTCCAAGTGTGATGGACACCTTAACTGCCGGGACGATTACCGTTGTGTTCTCCTCCATGATTGCGTTGATGCGCCCGTTAAAATCACTGACCAATGTCAACGCTCAGTTTCAGCGTGGTATGGCGGCCTGCCAGACTCTGTTTTCTATTCTTGATAGCGAGCAGGAAAGCGATAAAGGTACGCGGGAAGTGGAGCGTGCTAAAGGCGACGTTGAGTTCCGCGATGTGACTTTCACTTATCCTGGCCGTGATATTCCGGCACTACGCAATATTAATCTGTCATTGCCTGCCGGGAAAACTGTTGCGCTGGTAGGACGCTCAGGATCGGGCAAATCCACAATGGCCAGCCTGCTGACGCGCTTTTACGACATTCAGCAGGGCGAAATTTTGCTGGATGGTTACGATTTGCGTGAATACACGCTGCGTTCATTGCGCAATCAGGTGGCGCTCGTCTCTCAAAACGTTCATCTGTTCAATGACACCATTGCAAACAACATTGCTTACGCGCGCAGCGAACAGTACAGCCGCGAAGAGATTGAAAAAGCGGCAACCATGGCGCATGCAATGGACTTCATCAGCAAAATGGATAATGGCTTAGACACCATTATTGGTGAAAATGGCGTGTTATTATCAGGAGGGCAGCGCCAGCGTATTGCCATTGCACGTGCGCTGTTACGTGACTGCCCAATTTTGATCCTTGATGAGGCAACCTCTGCGCTTGATACTGAATCGGAACGTGCTATTCAGTCTGCACTTGATGAACTTCAGAAAAACCGAACGTCACTGGTCATCGCGCACCGTCTTTCTACTATTGAAAAAGCGGATGAAATTGTCGTGGTTGAAGATGGGCAAATTGTTGAACGTGGCACTCACGCTATGCTTCTGGCAGAGAAGGGAGCCTATGCGCAGCTTCACAAAATGCAGTTTGGCCAATGATTGAGCGCATCTGGAGCGGGCGATCGCCGTTGTGGTTACTGCTCTGGCCCCTGAGCCTGCTGTATGGCGCGATCACCGCTCTGATTCGGCTCTGCTTCCTGCGCGGCTGGCGTAAAAGCTGGCGTGCGCCTGTACCCGTCATCGTGGTGGGAAATCTCACCGCAGGCGGGAATGGCAAAACGCCTGTCGTGATCTGGCTGGTAAACGTATTGCAACAGCGTGGATTAAAAGCCGGTATCGTTTCACGTGGCTATGGCGGCAAAGCTGAGCGTTATCCGCTGCTGGTTAATGCACAAACCTCCCTGAACAGGCCGGTGATGAGCCTGTACTCATCGCAGCACGTACGGGGGCACCAGTTGCGGTCGCACCAAAGCGTCGTTTAGCCGTTGAGGCCCTACTTAAACATAACGATCTTGACGTCATCATCACTGATGATGGCCTGCAGCATTATGCGCTGCAACGTGATAAAGAGATCGTGGTAGTGGATGGTGTGCGTCGTTTTGGCAATGGCTGGTGGTTACCGGCGGGTCCGATGCGTGAGCGAGCCTCACGCCTTAAGCAGGTGGATGCAGTGATTGTAAACGGAGGTGAGGCGCAGCCAGAGGAAATTGCGATGCACCTACAACCCGGTATCGCAACGAATTTGCTGACGGGAGAAACCCAGCCGCTGCATCAACTCAATAACATCGTCGCAATGGCCGGAATTGGTCATCCTCCCCGTTTTTTCACCACGCTGAAACAGCAAGGTGTGAACCCGGTGGCTGAGATTGCCTTTGCCGATCATCATGCATACAGCGAAGCAGAATTGTCTGGTCTGACGCTGGCAGGGCAAAACCTGTTGATGACAGAAAAAGATGCGGTTAAATGCAGAAATTTTGCGCAGCAGAACTGGTGGTATTTACCGGTTGACGCGGTATTGCAAGGCTCAGGGGTTGAGTCTTTGCTAAGCGATATCGAACAATTGTGCCGTCATCCTACATCTGATCCTCAGCATTAATATCAGGTGAGGCTGGCTAAGGAAGAGAATGAAGGCCATACATTCACTTTCATTGCAGCAAGCACGTAACCTTCACCTCGCTGCGCAGGGTTTATTGCGTCGTCCCACGCGCGCTGCGCAGTATCAGGATGTTGTAGATTGCGTTTCACGCATGTCACTGCTACAAATTGACACCATTCATGTCGTTGCCCGTAGTCCTTACCTCGTTTTGCATAGCCGCCTTGGTCATTATTCGCCAGCATGGCTGGATCAGGCCCTGGCACAGGGGGCGTTATTTGAATACTGGGCTCACGAAGCTTGCTTTGTACCTCGACAGGATTACAAACTCCTGCGGCATCGCATGTTGTCACCGCAACGCCTGGGATGGAAATACAACGCACAGTGGGTAAGCGACCATCAGCAAGAGATCGCTGACTTACTCGAACAGATCAAAGTGACTGGGCCCGTGCGGGCGGCAGATTTCGGTCGCGGCGCTGATCATAAGCCGGGATGGTGGGCCTGGAAACCGCACAAGCGCCATCTGGAAAATCTGTTCAGCGCGGGGGAGTTGATGGTCGCTGAGCGTCGTAATTTTCAGCGTGTTTATGATTTACGTAGTCGAGTCATGCCGGAGTGGCAGGACGCGCTGCATAGCATCAGCGACGCGGAAGCGGTCAGGTTAATGCTGCTAAACAGCGCACGCAGCCTGGGCATTTTCCGTGCTGCCTGGCTGCCTGATTATTATCGTCTCAAACGTGTGGCGCTTCAGCCTTTTACAGATCAGGCACAGGAAGTCGGTGATATTGTTGCTGTTGAAGTTGAAGCACTTGGCAAAATGTGGCTGCATCGCGACTACCTGCCTTTGCTCAATACGCCGCTCAACGCCACGCATAGCGCCTTGCTGTCACCTTTTGATCCCGTGGTCTGGGATCGCAAGCGGGCTCGCGAGCTGTTCAATTTTGATTACCGCATTGAGTGCTATACGCCTGAGGCCAAACGTCAATATGGCTATTTTGTGCTGCCCATTTTACACCGGGGTGAAATCAAGGGCAGGCTTGATGCGCGCATGCTGCGCCCCGCCCGGCAGCTTATCGTCAAAAATATCTGGCTGGAGGAGGAGGTTCGTGTGACGCGCACGTTTATTCAGGATCTTCAGCGCACCCTGAGCGATTTTGCTGGCTGGCAAAATGCTGATCAGGTGGTTATTCAACATGCACCCGAGGCGCTGCAGGCGGCCTGGGGATCGTCATGGCGCACGCAGGCGTAACCAACAGCAAACTCGCACGGTTTCCACACACCCGCAGTGCATGCGCTATGGTATGCTTAACGCCTCAGAATTCGGTCCTTGATGGAGGATATATGGATCACCGTTTGCTCGAAATCGTTGCCTGTCCGGTATGCAATGGCAAGTTGTATTACAACAATGCTCAACAGGAACTCATCTGCAAGCCAGACGCACTGGCATTTCCGGTGCGTGACGGCATTCCTGTCTTGCTGGAAAACGAAGCGCGCACGCTGTCAGTTGAAGAGATTCATCCATGAGTTTTGTTGCCATCATTCCCGCGCGCTATGCGTCAACGCGCTTGCCTGGGAAACCGCTGGTCGATATTCACGGCAAGCCAATGGTCGTGCATGTCATGGAACGCGCACGCGAATCGGGTGCCAGTCGCGTGATTGTCGCTACCGATCATCCTGAGGTGGCAAAAGCGGTTGAAGCCGCCGGCGGCGAAGTCTGTATGACGCGCGCCGATCACCAGTCTGGTACCGAACGCCTGGCAGAAGTGATTGAAAAGCTGCAATTAGCCGATGACCAGATTGTGGTGAATGTGCAGGGCGACGAGCCGATGATCCCTGCGGAAATTGTGCATCAGGTCGCGACAAATCTGGCACAGGCAAAAGCAGGCATGGCCACACTGGCAGTGCCGATTACTGATGCGGAAGAAGCATTCAATCCCAATGCGGTCAAAGTGGTGATGGATGCGCAAGGCTATGCGCTCTATTTCTCACGGGCCACTATTCCCTGGGATCGCGAACGCTATGCGACTTCCCGGGAACAGATTGGCGATACCCTGCTGCGGCACATCGGCATCTATGCCTATCGCGCCAGCTTTATTCGCCGTTACATAACCTGGGCACCCTGTCCGCTGGAGCAGATTGAACTGCTCGAGCAGCTGCGGGTCTTGTGGTATGGCGAAAAGATTCACGTTGCAGTCGCGAAAACAGTCCCCGGCGTCGGTGTCGATACCCCCGATGATCTGGTACGTGTCCGTTTAGCTATGCAGGCCTGATGTCGCCGGGGATTTTCTCCCCGGCCTTAGGTAAAAAGTTTGATCCACTTCTAAACGCGCAAAAGTCAGGCCCTCCAGGATAGTGTGTTAGTTCATCTGAGGAGGATGAAGCATGGAACATCTCAAAGCAGAATTAACGCTGGTGCTCGGAGAACAAATCAGCCGCCTCGAAACCATCAGCGAACAAACGCCCGCCAGACTCTACGCCTTATACGATCACGCCGGTAAGCCCATGCCACTAATGGCAAAATATTATCGTCATCAGGGTCGCGCAGCACTCGAAGCGAAGAAGCTGGCGCTGTTAGGTCATGAAGGACTGATTAGCGTACCGGCGGTGTATGGATTAGTGATCAGTCAGCAGAAGCCGGTGCATGAAATGTTGCTGTTGGCGCGTCTGAATGGCGTCTCGGCCGAAGCGCCAACGCGAGATGCGACGCGCTGGCAGCAATTTTGCGAACAGGTGGTTGAAGGTTTACTGGCCTGGCATCGTATCGCCAGCCATGGCTTAGTTGGCACCGTAGACAGCACACAGGAAAATCACTGGCCCGCCTGGTTTCAGCAGCGTGTTGAAGTCTTATGGTCAACCTTAAGTTATCTGCGGCCGCCTTTTTTACGCTTGAAGATCGCCAAATTTTGTATCGCTGCCGTGCGCGGCTGGCCTGTTTTTTTCGTGAATTTGATGATCCCTGCGTTATGGTGCACGGCAATGTGCGCTTGCAGAGTATGGTCAAAAACGCCCGCAGCGATCAGCTGTTAGCGATGACGCAGCCGGGCAATATTTTATGGGCACCGCGCGAGTATGAGCTGATTCATTTAGGCAATACACCAGCCGAAATGGCGCTTTTACACCACTATTTACAGCGTGCGCCGGTATCAGAAGGGTTTTTGTGGCGACGCTGGGTTTACCAGCTGTGGGATTGCGTTGATACACTGGTCCACAGCGGGCAGTTTGACCGCCCGCGATTTGATCATGCGCGCCAGCAGTTACTTCCCTGGCTCGGTTGAAGGCGCATTTTTTGCTTTTAGCCGCTGCCAAATTTGCCCCAGCGTCTCATAGACCGCGCGTTCGCTGTGGCTCAGCCAAAGTGGAGAAGGGATGGCGCGCTCCCAGCCATTAAGCGGCGAGGTGATAGCCAGTTGATTGGCTGGCGCGGCAACAGGATCAAGCCCGGCGGCCTGAAAAAACAACATCGCTCTGGGCAGATGATTCGCTGAGCTGATCAACAAAAAAGGACGATTGCCAACCAGGGCTTTCACCGCTTGCGCTTCTTCTTCGGTATCTTTCGGTTGATCGAGCATTTTAATCTGCTCAGATGGCACACCTAAACTTTCTGCAACAGATGCGGCAACCCATGCATTGCTCTTCGGATTCTTTCCTGCTGCGGCACCGGTAAAAATCAACGTGGCGTGAGGATTAAGGTGCCATTGCCGTACACCTTCTGCTACCCGAGGCAAACTATTGCCGATTAAATTTGAGCTGGGTGCCCAATTCGGATTAAAGGTGTAGCCGCCGCCCAGCACCACAATATAATCAACCCTTTCTGAACCATTCCAGGTGGGAAACCGGTTTTCAAGCGGTAACAGCAGCCGGTCAGCTACAGGTTGCAGGCTCAGTAACAGCAGGAACAGCCAACTGAATGAGATCAAAATTTTGCCACTTTTTTGCCAACGACTGAACCAAAGCAGCAAAATACCCAAAGCCATCAGCAAAAGCAGAAACGGCAAGGGCAGCAACATGCCTCCCACCACTTTTTTTAGGGTAAAAAACATCAAAAAAGACTCCTGTTGTCTGAAAAAACAGCAGCTGGAAGAGAAGAACAGGATGAAAGGTTCATTCTTCTTGTGCCTGTGACAAAATAGCATAAGTCTCACCGCAGCATACCGGAGCCAGAGCCATGCAGGATCGCAACTTTGACGATCTCGCGGATAAATTTTCGCAAAATATTTACGGCACCACCAAAGGACTTGTGCGACAGGCGATTTTATGGGATGAGCTTGACGCCATACTTCCCAGTCTCTCGCCACAGCCGTTAAACATTCTTGACGCCGGTGGTGGCGTAGGACAAATTTCCAGCGGCCTGGCGGCGCGAGGTCATCAGGTTTTGCTGTGTGATTTATCTGCAGAGATGTTGCGCCGGGCGCGGGAAAATGCCGATGCGTCAGGCGTGAGCCACAACATGCAGTTCAAACAAATTAGCGCCCAGCAGGTTGGCGAACATTTGGATAAGCCAGTGGATCTGGTATTGTTTCACGCTGTGCTTGAATGGGTGGCTGAGCCTGAAAAAGTGCTGAAGGCGTTGTTTGATGTGTTGCGGCCTGGCGGCGTGCTGTCGTTGATGTTTTATAACCTGCACGGCTTAACGTTACGCACCTTAACGCTCGGCAACTTTGGCTATCTGCGCACCAATTTAACCAAACGTAAAAAGCGCACGTTATCGCCTGATTACCCGCGCGATCCCGATCAGGTTTACCAGTGGCTCGAAGCCTGCGGTTTTGTGCTTGAGCAGCGCGCCGGTATCCGCGTATTCAGTGATTATATGAAGCCGCCTAAAGGCGAGCCGAAAAGTGACGATGAAATTATTGAGATGGAGCGGCGCTTTTGCCGTCAGGAACCCTTTTGAGCTTAGGGCGCTATATCCATGTAACTGCGCGCAAACCCGGGCAGAAGGACGAATTATGAGTGAATTTTCCCAGACGGTACCTGAACTGGTATCCTGGGCGCGTAAGAATGACTTTTCCCTTGCGCTGCCAGTAGAACGTCTGGCCTTTTTGCTGGCCATCGCCACCCTTAATGGTGAGCGAATGGATGGCGAAATGAGTGAAGGTGATTTGATTGATGCTTTCCGTCACGTCAGTAAAGCTTTCGAACAAACCCATGAAACTGTGCTGGTACGCGCAAACAACGCCATCAATGATATGGTGCGTCAGCGTTTATTAAACCGTTTCACCAGCGAACTGACCGAAGGTCACGCCATTTACCGTCTGACGCCGTTAGCCATTGGCATCACAGATTACTACATCCGTCAGCGAGAATTCTCTACGCTGCGTCTGTCGATGCAGTTATCCATTGTTGCAAATGAGCTGAAGCGCGCCGCCGACGCTGCCGAAGAGAATGGTGATGAATTTCACTGGCATCGCAACGTGTTTGCACCGTTGAAATATTCAGTTGCAGAGATCTTTGACAGCATTGATATGACCCAGCGCCTGATGGATGAGCAACAGCAGGCGGTGAAAAACGATGTCGCTGAACTGTTGAACAAAGACTGGCGTGCGGCGATTTCCAGTTGTGAAATGTTACTGTCGGAAACCTCAGGCACGCTGCGTGAACTGCAGGATACGCTGGAAGCGGCAGGGGATAAGCTGCAGGAGAATCTGCTACGCATTCAGGATGCCACGCTCAACAGCCCGGATTTAGGCTTCGTTGACAAGCTGGTATTCGATCTCCAAAACAAGCTTGACCGCATTACCAGTTGGGGCCAGCAGGCAATTGACCTGTGGATTGGCTACGACCGTCACGTGCATAAATTCATTCGTACGGCCATCGACATGGATAAAAACCGCGTCTTTGCCCAACGATTGCGTCTGTCAGTACAAAATTATTTTGATGCGCCCTGGGCTTTAACTTACGCCAATGCCGAGCGTCTGTTTGACATGCGCGATGAAGAACTCACGTTGCGAAATGACGAAGTTATGGGCGAGCTGCCGGCTGAACTGGAGTATGAAGAGTTCAATGAAATTCGTGAACAGCTGGCAGCGATGATCGAAGAGGCGCTGCAGGCGTATAAATTGCAGCAAAAACCGCTCAACCTCGCCACCGTGATGCGCGATTACCTGGCACAATATCCCCGCGCGCGCCATTTTGATCTCGCGCGTATTGTCGTGGACCAGGCTGTGCGTCTCGGCGTAGCAGAAGCTGATTTAGCCGGTTTGCCCGTAGAGTGGCAGGCCATCAATGATTACGGAGCCAAGGTGCAGGCACATGTCATCGACAAATATTGAACAAGTGATGCCAGTTAAGCTGGCTCAGGCACTGGCAAATCCGATTTTCCCGGCGCTGGATAGTCAACTGCGCGCCGGACGACATATCAATATTGAAGAGCTGGATAACCATGCTTTTCTGATGGATTACCAGGAATATCTCGAAGAGTTTTACGCACGTTACAACGTTGAGCTGATTCGTGCGCCAGAAGGTTTCTTCTATCTTCGCCCCCGCTCAACCACGCTGATACCACGCTCGGTGCTGTCAGAGATGGATATGATGGTAGGAAAAATTCTCTGTTATCTCTATCTCAGCCCGGAGCGTCTGGCAAACGAAGGCATCTTCACGCAGCAGGAGCTTTACGATGAGCTACTGTCGCTGGCCGACGAAAGCAAGCTGCTGAAGCTGGTAAACCAGCGGTCAACGGGTTCGGATGCCGATCGCGCCAAATTACAGGAGAAAATGCGCGCTTCACTGAATCGCCTGCGTCGCCTTGGCATGGTGTGGTTTTTGGCAACGACAGCAGCAAATTCCGTATTACGGAATCGGTGTTCCGTTTTGGTGCTGATGTGCGCAGCGGTGATGATGCGCGCGAGGCACAGTTACGTCTGATCCGTGATGGCGAAGCAATGCTGTTGGCAAACGCAACGGCCCCAGTAGAAGCGGATGAAGTTGATGAAAACAGTAGCGAAACGAGCGACAGCGCGGAGGAAGAGCAGGTATGATTGAACGCGGAAAATTTCGTTCGCTAACGCTGATTAACTGGAACGGTTTTTTGCCCGAACCTTTGATCTGGATGAGCTGGTAACGACCCTCTCCGGCGGTAACGGCGCGGGTAAATCGACCACCATGGCGGCGTTTGTTACCGCCCTGATCCCAGATTTGACGCTGCTGCACTTTCGTAACACCACGGAAGCGGGTGCAACGTCGGGCTCACGTGACAAAGGCTTGCACGGTAAATTGCGTGCTGGCGTCTGCTATTCAATGCTGGACGTAGTCAACTCACGTCATCAACGTGTGGTTGTCGGTGTTCGTTTACAACAGGTCGCAGGCCGCGACAAAAAAGTGGATATCAAGCCTTTCAGTATTCATGGCTTGCCCACCGATACCAATCCAACTGACATGCTGACGGAAATTCTCGACAGCCGTCAGGCGCGTGTGCTGCCGCTGAATGAAGTAAAAGAACGGGTTGAAGCCCAGGAAGGCGTCCAGTTCCGCCAGTATAATTCCGTCACTGACTATCACGCCATGATGTTCGATCTTGGCGTGGTGCCGCGTCGTCTGCGCTCAGCCAGCGATCGCAGCAAGTTTTATCGCCTGATTGAAGCGTCGCTGT
Organism: Candidatus Pantoea haifensis; assembly: GCA_018842655.1. Taxonomy (GTDB): domain Bacteria; phylum Pseudomonadota; class Gammaproteobacteria; order Enterobacterales; family Enterobacteriaceae; genus Pantoea; species Pantoea haifensis. The sequence goes on from JAGTWN010000004.1 coordinate 555,730, forward strand.
ATGGCGGGATCTCCAGCGCAATTACGCGCTCACTGCGTGATTATCTGTTGCCAGAAAACAGCGGTGTGCGCAAAGCCTTCCAGGATATGGAAGCGGCGTTACGTGAAAACCGCATGACGCTGGAAGCCATCCGCGTGACGCAGTCTGACCGCGATCTGTTTAAGCATCTTATCTCTGAAGCCACCAGCTATGTTTCTGCAGATTATATGCGTCACGCCAATGAGCGGCGCATTCATCTGGACAGCGCACTGGTGTTGCGTAATGAGCTTTTCAGCAGCCGCACCCAGCTTGCTTCTGAGCAATATCGTCATATTGAAATGGCGCGCGAATTGTCAGAACACAGCGGTGCTGAGAACGATCTTGAAGTTGATTATCAGGCAGCCAGCGATCATCTGAATCTGGTGCAAACAGCCATGCGCCAGCAGGAGAAAATCGAGCGTTACGATAACGATATTGAAGAACTGACGCTTCGTCTGGAAGAGCAGAACGAAGTCGTGGCAGAAGCGCGCGAAGTGCAGGAAGAGAACGAAGCGCGTGCTGAAGCTGCTGAACTGGAAGTCGATGAACTGAAAAACCAGCTGGCCGATTTTCAGCAGGCGCTTGACGTTCAGCAAACCCGTGCCATTCAATATCAGCAGGCGTTGCAGGCACTGGAGCGCGCCCGTTCGCTCTGTCAGCTTCCTGAACTCACCATCGACAACGCCAGCGAATGGCAGGAAAACTTCCAGGCAAAAGAGGAAGAAGCCACTGAGCAACTGTTGCGTCTTGAGCAAAAGCTGAGTGTGGCAGAAGCGGCGCACAGTCAGTTTGAACAGGCGCTGGCGCTGGTCACCAGCATTGCTGGCGAAGTCAGTCGCCAGGATGCCTGGCAGACCGGACGCGAGCTGCTGCGTGATGCCAGCAATCAGCGACATCACGCCGATCAACTCTCTTCGCTGCGCCTGCGGTTGAATGAGCTGGAGCAGCGCCTGCGTGAACAGCATGACGCAGAGCGTCTGCTGGCAGAGTTTTGTAAGCGCCAGGGTCAGCACTATGAGGCTGATGCGCTGGAAGGCTTACAGCGTGAACTGGAAGCGCAAATCGAGCAACTGAGCACCAGCGTCTCTGACGCAGGCGAACAGCGCATGATGATGCGTCAGGAGCTGGAGCAGCTGCGCGAGCGTACTGCGGCCCTGACCACACGTGCGCCACACTGGCTGGCGGCGCAGGAAATTCTGACCCAGCTGAGTGAGCAGACCGGCCAGGCGCTGACCAGCAGCCAGCACGTAACGGAATATATGCAGCAACTGCTTGAGCGCGAGCGCGAAACCACGGTTGCGCGTGATGAAATCGCGGCGCGCAAGCGCGAAGTCGAGCAGCAAATTGAACGTCTCAGCCAGCCGGGTGGCGCAGAGGATGCCCGCTTAACGCAACTGGCAGAACGTTTTGGCGGCGTATTGCTTTCTGAAATCTATGATGATGTCACGCTCGACGACGCCCCTTATTTCTCCGCACTTTATGGTCCTTCGCGTCACGCTATTGTGGTGCCGGATCTGTCGCTGATCCGCGAACAGCTTGATGGGCTGGAAGAGTGTCCGGAAGATCTCTATCTGATCGAGGGCGATCCGCAGTCGTTTGATGACAGTGTGTTTAGCGTTGATGAGTTACAAAACGCCGTTGTGGTCAAAGTGGCCGAGCGTCAGTGGCGCTATTCACGCTTCCCGAAAGTACCGCTGTTTGGCCGCGCTGCGCGTGAAAACCAGTTAGAACTGCTGCACAGCGAACGCGATCGTCTGGCGGAGCGTTACGCCACGCTGTCGTTTGATGTGCAGAAAACCCAGCGCCTGCATCAGTCTTTCAGCCGCTTCATCGGCAGTCATTTAGCGGTGGCGTTTGATGACGATCCGGAAGCACAAATTCGCCAGCTTGGCGCACGTCGTGGTGAGCTGGAGCGCGCGTTAAACCAGCATGAAAGCAATAACCAACAGCAACGTCAGCAATATGAGCAGGCGAAAGAGGGCGTGTCGCAGCTCAACCGACTGCTGCCGCGTGTTAATTTGCTGCTGGATGATACCTTAGCCGATCGCTGCGAAGAGATTCGTGAGCAGGTGGAAGAAGCGCAAGAAGCTGCACGCTTTCTGCATCAGCACGGCGCTAAGCTGGGCAAGCTGGAATCGCTGATTTCAGTGTTGCAGAGCGATCCGGAGCAACATGAACAGTTGCAGGCCGACTATCAACAGGCGCAGCAGCAGCAGCGTATTGCTCGCCAGCAGGCGTTTGCCTTGACGGAAGTGGTACAGCGTCGTGCGCACTTTGGTTACGACGACTCGGCCAGCATGCTGAACGGTAACAATGATCTCAGCGATAAACTGCGCCAGCGTCTTGAGCAGGCTGAAGCAGAACGTAGCCGCAGCCGTGATCGCCTGCGTGAACATCAGGCACAGCTCACGCAGTATTCGCAGGTTCTGGCGTCGCTCAAAAGTGCATACGATGCCAAGCGCGACATGCTGAGAGAGTTGCAGCAGGAGATGCAGGATATCGGGGTACATGCCGATGTCCAGGCTGAAGAGCGGGCCCGCATCCGTCGCGATGAACTCTATACGGCACTGAGCCATAACCGTGCACGTCGTAATCAGTTAGAAAAACAGCTGACCTTCTGTGAAGCGGAAATGGAGACGTTACGCAAAAAGCTGCGTCATCTCGAACGCGACTATCATCAGAAACGTGCCCAGGTCGTCAGTGCAAAAGCGGGCTGGTGTCTGGTGCTGCGTCTGGTGAAAGATAACGGTGTCGAACGCCGCCTGCATCGCCGCGAATTAGCCTATCTCAGCGGTGATGATCTGCGCTCCATGTCAGATAAAGCCCTGGGGGCGCTGCGTCTGGCGGTAGCCGATAACGAGCACCTGCGTGATGTGCTGCGCTTATCAGAAGATCCTAAGCGCCCGGAACGTAAAATTCAGTTCTTCATTGCCGTTTATCAGCATCTGCGTGAGCGCATTCGCCAGGACATCATCCGCACCGATGACCCGGTTGAAGCCATCGAACAGATGGAGATTGAACTGAACCGTCTGACTGAAGAGCTGACCGCGCGTGAGCAAACGCTGGCAATCAGCTCGCGTAGCGTGGCGAACATTATTCGTAAAACCATTCAGCGTGAACAAAACCGTATCCGCCAACTCAATCAGGGTTTGCAGACCGTCAGCTTTGGTCAGGTGCGCAGCGTGCGCCTCAACGTCAACGTGCGCGAAACGCACGCTATGTTGCTGGATACGCTGTCAGAAGAGCATGAGCAGCATCAGGATCTGTTTAACAGCAATCGCCTGACCTTCTCTGAAGCACTGGCGAAGCTTTATCAGCGCCTGAATCCGCAAATTGATATGGGACAGCGTACGCCACAAACAATTGGTGAGGAGCTGCTTGATTACCGCAACTATCTTGAGATGGAAGTGGAAGTTAACCGTGGCTCTGATGGCTGGCTGCGTGCTGAAAGCGGCGCGTTGTCTACCGGTGAAGCGATCGGTACGGGAATGTCAATTCTGGTGATGGTGGTACAGAGCTGGGAAGAAGAGTCCCGTCGTTTACGCGGCAAAGATATCTCGCCGTGCCGCTTGCTGTTCCTTGATGAAGCGGCGCGTCTCGATGCGCGCTCTATCGCCACCCTGTTTGAGCTGTGTGAACGTCTGGAAATGCAGCTGGTTATCGCGGCACCAGAAAACATCAGCCCGGAGAAAGGCACAACCTATAAACTGGTACGTAAAGTGTTTAATAACACGGAACACGTTCATGTTGTTGGTCTGCGCGGCTTTGCGGCTGATCCCACACCGGCACGGCGTGAGCGTGAGGCCACGTCTCTGACAGAACCCGAGGCGTAAAAATCGCTGGCTGAAACGTAGTCAAATACTGCGCCATTCGTTAATCTAATCACGGCATTTGTCGAAGAGGCAAATGCCGTTTTTTATTCGTATACTCATAAGTATAAGAAGCAGCCCATCGCAGTAGTTTCAGGGAACGCTGCGCAGTAGATTAAACAAGGGGGCAGGGATGTTGCTGGCAAACAGGTTCAAACATCGTCGCGTTATTTCATTGTTAGCACTGGCGCTAACGGTTATTCCATTGGGCACAGCACAAGCCGCAATTATTGCTGCTTTACCCGGTTCGACAGCAGGAGCTCTGCCGATAACCGAAAGCCAGCAGCGTATTCAGCAAGCGTTCTCCCGCGGCAATCAGCCTTTCTATCTCTCTTCACTGGCAACCATTTACGCTGCACGTCATATGCAGCCGATTTGGCAGGATCGCGAGGCGGTACAAAGATTTCAGCAGCAGCTGGCTGAAGTGGCACTTTCCGGGGTGCAGCCTCAGTTTACCCGTTGGGTTGATCGCTTAACCGATCCAAATATTCAGGGTCTTGCCCGCGATCTGGTGTTGTCAGATGCCATGCTCGGCTATTTGCAGTTCGTATCAAATGTGCCAACGCAGGGTGAAACCTGGCTGTACAGCAATGTGCCTTACAAGCTGGCGCTGCCATCCGTGGCAGTGGTGAACCAGTGGCAAAATGCCGTCAATGCTGGCGCTAATGCGACCTTTATCGCGTCGCTGGCCCCTCAGCATCCGCAGTATGTTCCGATGCATACGGCACTTAAAAATTTGCTCAGCGATAAACAACCCTGGCCGCAACTCAAAAATAGCGAAACGCTGCGTCCAGGACAGGTCAGTGACGATGTGCCCGCGCTGCGCGAAATATTACAGCGCAGCGGCATGCTCACGGCCCAGACGCTGTCTCCGGCACCGACCGATGATGCAGTTCCCACCGCACCTGAGCCCGTCAGCCATACTGAACAACCTGTTGCGGTTAGCCCGTCAGCAACAAACGTGAACGACCTGCCGGCGCAATCGCCCCAATCACCGGGTAATGTGCAAAATACAGCCTTTGATGCCAGCACGGCGAATGTTTATGACAACACGCTGGTAGCAGCCGTTAAGCGATTCCAGCAGTGGCAAGGTTTAGCTGATGACGGCGCAATCGGCCCACGGACCCGTGAATGGCTGAATGTGTCACCCCAAATGCGTGTGGCGTTGCTGGCGCTTAATATTCAGCGATTACGTTTGCTGCCGGATGATATGCATAACGGCATCATGGTAAACATCGCCAATTACTCGCTGATTTACTACAACAACGGCAACAAAATCCTTTCATCACGGGTGATTGTAGGTCGGCCAGATCGTAAAACGCCGCTGATGCGCAGTGCGTTAAACAATGTTGTGCTCAATCCGCCGTGGAATGTGCCGACGACGCTGGTGCGAAAAGATATCATTCCAAAGGTGAAACAAGATCCTGGCTATCTCTATAAGCATGGCTATACCTTGCTGTCAGGCTGGAGTGCAGATGCGCAGGTTATCGATCCCAGTATGATTGACTGGAGCATGGTCTCTGCGTCCTCTTTCCCGTATCGTCTGCGCCAGGCACCCGGTCAGATGAACTCGCTGGGGCGCTATAAATTCAATATGCCCAGCTCAGATGCTATCTATCTGCATGACACGCCGAACCATACGCTGTTCCAACGCGATATCCGCGCGCTGAGTTCGGGATGTGTGCGCGTCAATAAAGCTTCTGAGCTGGCGGGATTGTTGCTTCAGGATGTAGGTTGGAACGACAACCGCATCTCAAGCACCTTAAAAGAGGGTGATACGCGCTATGTACCTATTCGTCATCGCATTCCGGTTAACCTGTATTATTTAACCGCGTGGGTAGCTGATGATGGCAAACCGCAGTATCGAACAGATATTTACAATTATGACAACACGGCGCGTTCAGGTAGTCAGGTGTTGATGCGTGCCGAAAAACTGCTGCTCTAGTATTTGATTTATGGGCACTCTTCGAAACTGATCAACATCAAGCCAGCGTGTAAAAAGGCGGTCCTGAACGGGATCGCCGCATAAACTCAGCTCTCCCGGGTTGACGATTATCTGATGGAAAGTTATGGTGCGGCCTTGTGCGCTTTTTGCACATTTCTATGGCTTCACTCTCAGGTAATACGTTACATGTCTAATATTGATTCTTTTCGTCGCAAACTCCTGCTTTGCGGAAGCGCAGCCGCTGGTCTGGCATTATTGCCTGCCTCAGCCAGGGCCTCACTTTCAACTTCCCGACCGCGTGTATTAACGCTAAATAATTTACATACGGGCGAAACCCTTAAAACTGAGTTTTTTAATGGTAAAAGTTACGACAAGGATGAGTTGTCGCGTTTGAATCATTTCTTCCGCGATTTCCGTGCTAATAAAGTTAAAAAAATTGACCCGCATCTGTTTGATCAAATCTTTCGGTTACAGGCGCTGCTCGAAACGCGCAAACCTGTGCAGTTGATTTCCGGTTATCGTTCGCCTGCAACCAATAATATGCTGCGTGAAAACGGGCCTGGTGTGGCAAAACACAGCTATCATACCAAAGGCCAGGCGATGGATTTCCATATTGAAGGGATTACACTCAGCCATGTTCGCAAAGCGGCATTATCTATGCGCGCAGGTGGTGTAGGATATTATCCTCGCAGCAACTTTGTACACATTGACACCGGGCCAGTCAGGCACTGGTAACACTACCGGCAACGCTGCGTGTGCCGGACATGGAGCGTTATGAACTACCACATTATTCCTGTAACCGCGTTTGCACAAAATTGTTCTGTCATTTGGTGCGAAACCACGCGTGAAGCGGCTCTGGTCGATCCCGGCGGGGATGCAGAGATCATTAAACAGACGCTGTCGGAACATAATCTTAAGCCAGCACAAATTTTGTTAACCCATGGACACCTTGATCATGTGGGTGCTGCCGCTGAGCTGGCGGCCTTTTATCAGGTGCCCATTGTCGGGCCGCAAAAACATGATGCGTTCTGGCTGGAAGCGTTGCCGACGCAAAGCCGTATGTTTGGTCTGGAAACGTGCTCTGCTTTTACGCCGGATCGATGGCTGGAAGAGGGCGAGCGCGTGCAGGTGGGGTCAGTTACCCTTAAAGTGTTGCATTGTCCCGGCCATACGCCGGGCCATATCGTCTTTTTTGATCGCGTCGGACGTCTGTTGATTTCAGGTGACGTCATTTTCAGCGGTGGCGTAGGACGCACTGATTTTCCGCAGGGCAATCATGCTCATTTAATTGAGTCGATAAAAACTAAGTTACTGCCGTTAGGCGATGACGTTACGTTTGTGCCCGGTCACGGGCCGATCTCTACGCTGGGACGCGAGCGTATCAGCAATCCCTTCCTGCAATAAAAAATGGGCCAGCAGGCCCATTTTCATCTCATTTCTTTCTCAACTCACAGCACGGCAACGATCGCTTCACACAGCGCCGACATATTATCCGGCGTCATGCCTGCCACGTTCACACGACCTGAGTTGACTGCATATACACCAAACTCTTCGCGCAGACGAATAACCTGATCTTTCGTCAGACCGCTAAAAGAGAACATACCGTTTTGCCTGATGATAAAGCTGAAGTCTCGCTGCGCCCCTTTTTCCGCCAGGGTATTCACAAACAGATGACGCATGCGCTGAATACGTTGACGCATATCTGATAGCTCTTGTTCCCAGATAGTACGCAGTGACGCATTATCCAGAATTGTCGCCACAACGGCCGCACCGTGCGCTGGTGGGTTCGAGTAGTTAGCGCGGATAGTATATTTCACCTGGCTGAATGCGCTTTCGGCCACAGCAGCATTAGCAGCGACCAGCGTGATGGCACCTACACGCTCGTTATACAAACCGAAATTCTTGGAGTAGGAACTGGCAACGATCAGTTCCTGATGCGAGGCAGCGAAGATGCGCAGGCCTTCAGCATCTTCATTCAGACCACGGGCAAAGCCCTGGTAAGCGAAGTCAAACAGCGGCAGCCAGCCATTAGCCTGTGAAAGTTGTGCCAGTTGTTGCCACTGTTCGGCGGTAGGATCGATGCCGGTTGGGTTGTGGCAGCAGCCGTGGAACAGCACCACGTCTCCCGCTTTCGCTTCTTTCAGCGACGCCAGCACCCCGTCAAAATCCAGCGAGTGGTTTTCGGCATCGTAATACTGGTATTCACAAACTTCCAGACCCGCCGCGTTAAACACGTTTTTATGGTTTGGCCAGCTGGGATTGCTCACCCACACACGTTTAACCGACGTTTGCGTCGCCAGAAAATCAGCTGCTACGCGCAATGCACCCGTGCCGCCGGGGTTTGTGCTGTGCGAGCACGGCCCGCGCCTGTCAGCGCATTCTCTTTACCGAATAACAATTCCTGCGTGCAACGCGCGAAATCTGCCAGGCCATCAATGCTGAGGTAATTTTTGGTGGTTTCATTCTCCAGCAGATACTGTTCGGCTTTTTTAACGCTGGTCAGAACAGGCGTTTTGCCGGTTTCGTCTTTATAAACACCAATACCAAGGTTAATTTTGTTAGAGCGGTCATCAGCGCGAAACAGATCGGCCAGTCCAAGAATAGGATCGGCGGGTGCAGCAGAGATCGATTCAAACATGTGTCAGGTCCAGTAGTGTGAACTTTAGCAAAATGAGCTATCAGGTTAGCGCCGGGAAAAGCAAAAGCCAACCGTTTGCGAAACAATTTCACGATTTAGCGAGTAAGATTCAGAACATTGAAAAGTCGCGAATAAAAGCGGGGCAGAAAGGAGACCTGAAAAACCAGCAGCCATAAAAAAACGGGACCGAAGTCCCGTTTTCTTGAATCATCAGACCATCAAACTTAGAACTGGTAAACCAGACCTACAGCTACGATGTCATCAGTGTTCAGACCCAGTGCGTTGTCGTCATCCAGCTGGTTGATGCGGTAATCAACATAGGTCGACATGTTTTTGTTGAAGTAGTAGGTTGCGCCTACATCAACATATTTGATCAGGTCAGCATCGCCCACGCCTTCGATGTCTTTGCCTTTAGACTGAACGTAGGCCAGAGACGGACGCAGACCGAAGTCGAACTGGTACTGTGCAACCACTTCGAAGTTCTGTGCTTTGTTAGCGAAAGCAGTATCGCCGGTATCCAGAGAGAATGGCGTAGAGTTACGGGTTTCACCGTAATAAGCTGCCAGGTAGATGTTGTTAGCATCATATTTCAGACCGGTTGCCCAGTTTTCAGCGCGCTTGCCTTGACCTACGATAGTACCATCAGCTGCAGCAACACCTGCTGCCTGAGCATTGGTACGGTCGCTGCTGCTGTAAGCACCTACAACACCCAGACCGATTGGTGAGGTGTAAGAGGTAGACAGGCCCCAGCCGTCGCCGTTCGCACGACGAATGTCTGCACGCTCGTTTTTACCCTGGTACTGAACAGCGAAGTCCCAACCGTCAACCAGACCAAAGAAGTTGGTGTTGCGGTAGGTCAGCAGACCGGTGCTACGGCCGTTCATGAAGTTGTCTGAGTAGCCTGAATCGCCACCAAACTCTGGCAGCATATCGGTCCAGCCGATTGCATCGTAAACCACACCGTAGTTACGGCCGTAGTCGATTGAGCCAGCATCACCGAATTTCAGACCAGCAAAGCCCAGACGGGTTTTGTTGCCGGTTTGTGCGTCAGAACCTTCAGAGTTGTTAGCCTGAACGTTATATTCCCACTGACCAAAACCGGTCAGCTGGTCATTAATCTGAGTTTCACCCTTAAAGCCGAAGCGAACATACGTCTGGTCACCGTCGCTGCCATCATCATCAGAAAAATAATGCAGACCAACAGCTTTACCGTACAGATCCAGTTTGTTGCCATCTTTGTTATAGATTTCTGCTGCGTTTGCTGCGCCTGCAGCTAACAGAGCAGGGATAACCACTGCAAGAATGTTGCGCTTCATCATTATTTATTACCCTCATTGGAGTTATTCGGACACCTGCCACTGCCGTCAAGAAACCTTTACGGGAACCTTGAGGAAACTTTGGTGTCTTCCTGTGTCTGCACGCATCTTTCCATCACACAGACGGTAATTCTACCTCGAAAATGCTACAAAACTCTTAATCTGGTTTCTAAAAGAAAATATGTATTACAAAATGTAAAAACAGCGGAGCTTTGTGAGAGAACTCAAAATTTACAAAAATAAAAAAAGGCCGACCAGGTCGACCTCTTTATATATATGAATTTCTTATATTTAATGACGAAAATCAAAAACTCGCATTGCGTGGTGTGCGTGGGAAAGGGATAACATCTCTTACATTTTGTACGCCAGTGACATAGGCGATTAAACGTTCAAAACCTAATCCAAAACCTGAATGCGGCACGGTGCCGTAGCGACGTAAATCGCGATACCACCAGTAATCTTCTTTATTCAGGCCCATCTCTTCAAGCCGTGCGTCCAGCACATCAAGTCGCTCTTCGCGCTGCGAGCCGCCGATAATTTCACCAATTCCCGGTGCCAAAACATCCATTGCTGCAACCGTCTTACCGTCTTCGTTAAGGCGCATGTAGAAGGCTTTAATATCTTTCGGGTAGTTTTTCACCACGACCGGGGCTTTGAAGTGTTTCTCAGCCAGATAACGCTCATGCTCAGACGAGAGATCAATACCCCAGGAAACCGGGTTCTCGAAGGTTTGGTCACAATTCAGTAAAATGTCAACTGCGTCGGTATAGTCTACCTGGGCGAAATCGGTAGTGATAAAACGCTGCAAACGATCGACAGCATCTTTATCAACGCGCTCAGCAAAAAATGCCATATCGTCAGCACGCTCTTCCAGTACCGCTTTAAAGACATATTTCAGCATCGATTCGGCCAGTGCTGCGGCATCATCCAGCGAGGCAAACGCGATTTCCGGCTCCAGCATCCAGAATTCGGCCAGGTGGCGACTGGTGTTAGAGTTTTCAGCACGGAAGGTAGGGCCAAAGGTGTAGATTTTTGACAGCGCACTGGCGTACGTTTCGCCATTTAACTGGCCTGAAACCGTCAGGAAAGCTTCTTTACCGAAAAAGTCTTCAGCGAAATCGACTTTACCTTGATCGTCACGCGGCAGGTTTTCCAGATCCAGCGTCGAGACGCGGAACATTTCTCCGGCGCCTTCTGTGTCAGAAGCGGTAATCAGCGGCGTTGAAACCCAGAAGTAACCATTCTCATGGAAGAAGCGATGCAGCGCCTGCGCCAGCGTATGACGTACGCGCGCCACGGCACCAATCAGGTTAGTACGCGGGCGCAGGTGGGCGACTTCACGCAGATATTCAATGCTGTGGCGTTTGGCCGCCATCGGATAGCTGTCTGGATCTTCAACCCAGCCCACCACCTCAAGTTGGGTCGCCTGAATCTCAAATGCCTGGCCCTGACCTGGAGAAGCCACTACGGTGCCGGTGACAATCACAGAGCAACCGGTGGTCAGACGCAATACTTCATCCTGATAATTATTCAGAGAATTATTGACGACAGCCTGAACGGGATTAAAGCAGGAACCGTCATAAACGGCGATAAAGGAAAGACCGGCTTTTGAATCTCTTCGGGTACGTACCCAACCACGTACGGTGACTTCACTGTCAACCGCAACGCGACCGTGCAGTACATCCGCTACAGGCACTACGCTCATAAATATCTCTCTATATAGAAGAAGTGAGTAAAAGTTCCCCTGTCCGGGGTGTTGCTATGTTACTTGTGACTAAACAGGAAACAAGCAAAATTCCGGACGAAAGGCAGATTTATTACAGCAGAAAAGGGGCGAATCAACGCCCCGATAAGATGGCGCTTAACTGGCTTTTTAACCAGTGGCAAATCGAAGGCTTTTCTTAACGCTCTGACAAAGGCTTTGTCCTGGCAAATGGTTTTACCGGGGCTGTCAGAAAGTTTCGCGACGGGCTTACCGTTACACTCTACTAACTTGATCACAATGTTAAGCGGCGTCACGCCCGGAATATCACAGGTAAGGCGAGTTCCAATGCCAAATACCACATTAGCGCGCTGGCCGAAGTGACGATAAAGCGTCAGAGCCTTATCCAGATTCAGGTTATCGGAAAACACCAAAGTTTTGCTTTGCGGATCGATACCCAGTTTCTCGTAATGCGCAATCGCCTTTTCTCCCCACTCAATGGGATCGCCTGAATCATGGCGTAAACCTTGATAACGACTGGCAAAGGCCAAACCAAAATCACGCAGAAACGCATCCATGGTGATGCAATCTGTCAGGGCAATAGCGAGCTGACCATCATATTCATCTAACCATGCCTGTAAGGCTGCTCGCTGGCTGTTTGCCAGCACCGGGCTGATTTGCTGGAACGCCTGAAACCATTCATGCGCCTGCGTACCAACCGGCGTTAAATCTAAGCGACGCGCCAGATCGTAGTTGCTGGTGCCTATAAGCCAGGGAAATCTTGCTTAAGCGTGGCGACAATAGACTGCTGCACATCCTGGGAGTAACGGCGACGGGTGCCGAAATCCATCAGGCGGAAGCGCGACATATCAAGATCAGCCACCTCCTGCTTAAACGCCTGCAGTTTAGTCTGTAGATGTTCAACGGCCTGTTGCGTGCCGATACTGGGCGTATGGTGACGATGTACTACTTCACTGATCAGCGCCAGCAGCGGAACTTCCCACATGATCACTTCGCGCCATGGCCCCTCAATGCGAATATCAAGTACACCGTTGTGATTGCTCACCTTGACCTGATCGGGGTTATAACGGAACTGGCGTAGCCAGCTGAGATAATCGGCCTGAAAAAGGGGAGGTTGGCCAGCCAGGCATATTCGTCATCGCTGAGAGCCAGCGCCTGCATGGCGTGGATCTCATGGCGGATCTCATCAGCGTAACAACCCAGCAGCTCATCACCGCGGCAGCGGAAGACTGCCGCTACTGTTACATCATGGTAGCGGTGAAACACGGCTTGCTGCATATGAAGCTTATAAGCGTCAGTATCCAGCAGCGAGGTCAGTATCGGGGAAGCATGTCCTGTCATGGCGCGTTTCAGCATCCTGTTCGGTGGCGCAGAGCCCGGTGTGATAAAAGTCATAAAGACATAAAAGTATAAATCAGTAACTGCAGCCGATCACAGCATATTTCAGGGCTGTGGGTCGAGGTTAATCTGTGCCATTGTTAACGGTTTGTAGCGATTTCTGCCATTGATAAGATTGTGCATGGCAAGCTTGTATTAACCAGCATAGACTTTGGCGGTTAACTTATAACAATGCGAGACGGAATATGACGCAACAGCCCCAAATTAAATATCGCCACGATTATCGTGCACCCGATTACACCATAACTGATATTGACCTGACCTTTGAACTGGACGCTGCCACCACGCGTGTGACAGCGGTAAGTCAGGTGAAACGTTTAGGGGACAACCAGGCTGATTTGCGTCTGGATGGCGAAGCGTTGACGTTGATTGCGCTGGAAGTGAACGGACAACCCTGGACGGCTTATCATGAAGATGAAGGCGTGCTGGTGCTGAGCCAGTTACCTGACAGCTTTACGCTGAAAATCATCAATGATATCCATCCGGATCAGAATACGGCGCTGGAGGGTTTGTATAAATCCGGTGAGGCGCTCTGTACGCAGTGTGAAGCGGAAGGGTTCCGTCATATTACCTGGTATCTGGATCGCCCAGACGTGCTGGCGCGCTTTACCACGACCATCATTGCTGATGAGCAACGCTATCCGTTTTTGCTTTCCAATGGAAACCGTGTGGACAGCGGGCATAATGCGCAAGGCCGTCACTGGGTAAAATGGCAAGATCCCTTCCCAAAACCCTGCTACCTGTTTGCGCTGGTCGCGGGAGATTTTGACGTATTGCGTGACAGCTTTAAAACCCGCTCCGGCCGGGATGTGGCGCTGGAAATCTTTGTTGATCGCGGCAATCTCGATCGTGCCGACTGGGCGATGACCTCGCTGAAAAACAGCATGAAGTGGGATGAAGAACGCTTTGGTCTCGAATATGACCTCGATATTTTTATGATCGTGGCGGTGGACTTCTTCAATATGGGCGCCATGGAGAACAAAGGACTCAACGTCTTCAACGCCAAATATGTGCTGGCTAAAGCGGAAACCGCGACCGACAAAGATTATCTCGGTATCGAGGCGGTCATTGGCCACGAATATTTCCATAACTGGACAGGTAACCGCGTAACCTGCCGCGACTGGTTCCAGCTCAGCCTGAAAGAGGGATTAACCGTGTTCCGCGATCAGGAGTTCAGCTCCGATCTCGGCTCGCGTGCGGTAAATCGTATCGACAATGTGCGCATCATGCGTGGGGCGCAGTTTGCCGAGGATGCCAGCCCGATGGCACATCCTATTCGCCCTGAACAGGTGATCGAAATGAACAATTTTTACACCTTAACGGTGTATGAAAAAGGTTCTGAAGTGATCCGCATGATGCACACCCTGTTGGGCGAAGAGAATTTTCAGAAAGGCATGCAGCTTTACTTTGAACGTCACGATGGCAGTGCAGCTACCTGTGATGATTTCGTTCAGGCAATGGAAGATGCCTCAAATATCGATTTGTCACAGTTCCGTCGCTGGTACAGCCAGTCGGGCACGCCGGTATTAACGGTGCGTGATGACTATAATCCGGAAATGGAGCAGTACACGCTGCACGTTACGCAACACACGCCAGCCACAGCCGATCAAAAAGAGAAACTACCGCTGCATATCCCGCTGGATATTGAACTTTATGATGGTGAAGGCAACGTTATTCCACTTCAGCACAACGGCCATCCAGTGCATAACGTGCTGAACGTGACCGAAGAATTCCAGACCTTCATTTTTGATAACGTCTATTTTCAACCAGTGCCTTCGCTGCTGCGTGAGTTTTCAGCGCCAGTGAAACTCGACTATAAATGGAGCGATACGCAACTCACCTTTCTGATGCGTCAAGCCCGCAACGATTTTGCGCGCTGGGATGCCGCACAAAGCTTGCTGGCTATCTATATTCGCCTGAACGTGGCGCGTCATCAGCAAGGCCAACCGCTGTCGTTACCTTTGCACGTTGCTGATGCTTTCCGCGCAGTACTGCTTGATCAAAACAGCGATCCGGCATTGACGGCCCTGATCCTGTCGCTGCCAGGCGAAAACGAAATTGCCGAACTGTTCGATGTTATCGATCCGCAGGCGATTGCCGTGGTGCGGGAAGCATTACTGCGCACGCTGGCAAAAGAGCTGGCAGATGAATTTTACGCCGTTTACAACGCCAACCAGCAGGGCGAATACCGCGTTGAACACGCCGCTATTGGGCAACGTTCGCTGAAAAATGTCTGCCTCGGCTACCTGGCCTTTAGTGAAGCGAAACTGGCCGATCAGCTGGTGAAAACCCAGTATCACCAGGCAACAAACATGACCGATGCACTGGCTGCGCTGTCGGCATCGGTAGCTGCGCAGTTGCCGTGTCGTGAAGCCTTGCTGACAGCCTTTGACGAACGCTGGTATCAGGATGGCCTGGTGATGGATAAATGGTTCATGCTGCAGGCCACCAGTCCGGCGGCGGATGTGCTGACAAAGGTGCGTGAGCTGCTGCATCATCGCGCCTTCAGCATAAGCAATCAAACCGCATTCGTGCGTTGATTGGCGCGTTTGCGTCGGCGAATCCTGCGGCTTTCCATGCGAAAGATGGCAGTGGCTATCAGTTCCTGGTGGAAATGCTGACCGATCTCAACACGCGCAACCCGCAGGTGGCTGCGCGCATGATCGAGCCGCTGATTCGTCTGAAACGTTACGATGCCGATCGCCAGGTATTAATGCGCAACGCGCTTGAACAGTTGAAAGCACTGGATAAGCTGTCGGGCGATCTCTATGAGAAGATTACCAAGGCGTTAAACGCCTGATAGCAAAATGGCGGGTGAGTAAACCCGCCATTTTTTAACGCTGCTGCGCATAACGCACCGGCTGGTCGCTTTCTCCGCGCCGCATCACTCGATCTAATACTTCCGCTTCCAGTTCAGCCAGTCGGGCCGAACCTTTACGTCGTGGACGTGGCAGATCAACCAGCAAATCGAGACCAATCTGACCCTCTTCAATCAGCAATACGCGATCCGCCATCGCAACTGCCTCACTCACGTCGTGCGTCACCAGCAGTACGGTAAAATGGTGCTCTAACCATAGCGACTCGATCAACCCCTGCATTTCAATACGGGTTAAGGCATCCAGCGCGCCGAGCGGTTCATCCAGCAACAGCAAGCCTGGACGGTGAATCAATGCACGCGCCAGCGCCACGCGCTGCTTTTGTCCGCCTGACAAAGCGGCAGGCCAGTCATCGGCGCGCCCGGCAAGGCCAACAGCTTCTAACGCCTCAAGGGCGGCACTGCGCCACGCCCGGCCACGCAGGCCAAGAGCCACATTATCGATCACCTTTTTCCACGGCAGCAAACGGGCATCCTGGAACATCAGACGAGTATCGTCTTGCGCCGATTGCAAAGGCGCATTGCCTGCCAGCAGCGTACCGTGTGTGGTTTGCTCCAGGCCAGCCAGCAAACGCAACAGGGTACTCTTACCGCAGCCGCTGCGTCCAACTACTGCGACAAACTGCCCCGCCGGAATGTGCAAATTGATCCTGTTCAGAATGGTGCGATTGCCATATTGCTTGCTAACCGCATTGACACCAACAGGCGTACCGCTATTAAGACGCGCCGGGGAAAGTACGTTACTCATGCGTTCTCCTCCTTTCTTTGATATGCCGGATGCCAGCGCAGCCAGACGCGTTCCAGCAGCAACGCGGTGACGTCGGCCAGCTTACCGAGCAGGGCATAGAGAATAATGGCGACAACCACAACGTCGGTTTGTAAGAACTCGCGCGCGTTCATCGCCAGATAGCCAATGCCGGCGTTAGCCGAAATGGTTTCAGCCACAATCAGCGTCAGCCACATCAGGCCGAGCGCAAAGCGTACACCCACCATAATACCGGGCAGAGCGCCCGGCAGGATGACCTGAATAAACAGGCTCCAGCCGGACAGGCCATAACTGCGCGCCATCTCCACTAAGCCGCGATCGATGTTACGAATGCCGTGATAGGTATTGAGGTAAATCGGGAACAGCGTGCCCAGCGCCACCAGGAAAATCTTTGCCGCTTCATCAATACCGAACCACAAAATCACCAGGGGGATCAGCGCCAGATGCGGCACGTTGCGTAACATCTGAACGGAAGTATCCAGCAGGCGCTCACCCATCCGTGATGTGCCAGTGATTAAGCCTAAAATTAAGCCAGCCGACCCCCGATACTGAAGCCGATCAATGCACGCCAGCCGCTGATAGCCAGGTGCTGCCATAGCTCACCGCTGGCGGCCAGGCTGTAAAAGGTAATAACGATATTTTCTGGCGAAGGCAGAATGCGCGTCGACAGCAAACCGGTTTGCGAAGCAATTTGCCAAATCACAATCAGCAGGGCAGGCAACAGCCACGGCAATAACTGACTGGAAATGCGCTTGCGTACTTTAGCCATGTTGCTCTCCTTAGCCCTGAGCCACTTTTTTCTCAGGTGTAAAGTCATTCGCAACCGCCTCGCCATGCGCCTGAATAACCCGCGGCTGCGGCACCTGTGGCACGTTTAAATCGAGGTGCGGGAACAGTAACTCGCCCACGCGATAAGCCTCTTCCAGATGCGGATAGCCAGAGAGAATAAAGGTGTCGATGCCTGATGCTTCATACTCTTTCATGCGCGCGGCGACCGTTGGGCCATCACCAACCAGCGCCGTACCGGCACCACTGCGTACCAAACCAACCCCGGCCCAGAGGTTAGGGCTGATTTCCAGTTTGTCACGGCGTCCGCCATGCAGCGCCGCCATACGTTGTTGACCCACTGAGTCGGCACGCTGGAAAGCAGCCTGCGCCTTAGCGATGGTGGCATCGTCGACGTTGGCGATCAGCTTATCCGCTGCCTGCCAGGCTTCTTCGTTGGTTTCGCGCACAATCACATGCAGGCGAATGCCAAAACGCACGGTACGTCCCTGTGCCGCCGCCCTGGCACGCACCTGTTCAATCTTCTCTTTAACCAGAGCTGGCGGCTCGCCCCATGTCAGATAGACGTCAACCTGCTCGGCAGCCAACGCTTGTGCCGGTTCTGATGAACCCCCAAACCACAACGGCGGACGCGGCTGCTGTACGGGTTTAAACATCAGCCGCGCACCGCGAACGTTAACGTATTTTCCCTCGTAATCGACCGTTTCACCCTCCAGCACCCGACGCCAGACGCGGGTAAATTCGGCGGATTCAACGTAACGTTCACGATGGTCAAGGAATACGCCATCGCCCGCCAGCTCTTCCGGATCGCCGCCGGTAACCAGATTAAACAGCGCGCGGCCGTTTGACAGGCGATCTAAAGTGGCTGCCTGACGCGCCGCCTGGGTAGGTGAAATGACGCCCGGACGCAGCGCCACCAGAAAACGTAAACGTTGAGTCACCGGAATCAGTGAGGCTGCCACCAGCCAGGCATCTTCGCAGGAGCGCCCCGTAGGAATGAGCACGCCGCCAAAGCCGAGACGATCGGCCGCCTGCGCAATCTGTTGTAAATAGGCGTGATCGACCGGGCGTGCGCCTTCTGCGGTACCAAGATAGTGACCATCGCCATGAGTAGGCAGAAACCAGAATACAGAGACCATTTTTGCTCCTTATTGCGTGACGGCATGCGGATGCCAGATGCGATCGTTGACTGTCACCTTCACTGGCAGTAAATGACGGGCATAAAAGAGGTCAGCGGTTTGCTGCTGAGCCGCCGCAGTTTTGGCGCTGACCGGTGTAATGGTGGTGGGAGGACGATGCTCGAGATAGCTGGCAATCACCGGCTCCGGTAAACCCATCGCCTTTGCCAGCAACGCCGTACTCTGCTGGCGCTGCGTGCGGGTTAACGCATCAGCCTCGCTAAAGGTTTTCAGCACCTTTTGCACGAAGTTGCCGTGCGCTTCGGCAAAGCTGCGCGTGGCTAAATAGAATGAACCGGTTTGATTCAGCTTACTGCCGTCAACCAATACGCGAACGTTGCCCTGCAGCAAGGCGGCAGAATAGTAGGGATCCCAGATCGCCCAGGCATCGACATCGCCCTGTTGAAAGGCCGCGCGTGCATCCGCTGGCGTCAGGTAAATCGGCTTAATATCGCTAAAACTCAAACCCGCCTGTTGCAGCGCGCGGAGTAAAAGATTGTGTGAGCTGGATCCTTTCTGGAACGCGACTTTTTTGCCTTTCAAATCGGCCACGCTGTTTAGCGCACTGTTTTTTGCCACCAGAATCACCTCAGCCTGCGGCTTCGGCGGTTCAGCGCCGACATAGAGCAAGTCGGCACCCGCGGCCTGCGCAAACAGCGGTGGAATATCACCCGTGCTGCCAAGGTCAATGCTGTTAACATTCAGGGCTTCGAGCATTTGTGGTCCCGCCGGAAACTCGATCCACTTGATATGCGTTTGCGGAAAACGTTGCTCCAGCATCTGATGCGTTTTGGCTAACACCATGCTGACCGAGCCTTTCTGATACCCCACGCGCAGTACCGAAGGATCTTTCTCCGCCGCATATGCCTGTAAGCTCAGCAGTAAAAGTCCGGCTGTCAGCCATTTTCCTGCGATCCTTTTCATCTGTTAGTCCTTATACCGCTTGCGCGACAGGGTAGTGATGACGGGTGAGCGCCAGCCAAAACGCGTCGATAGCGTCGTCGAGGCGTTGCGCCAGCGATGAATGCAACTCGGGATGACGATCGTACTGGGTGATCTGGTTATCTTCGGCATAGACGCCATGCAAAATTTCCTGTGCCTTGAGTGCGTTAAGCACAGGTTTAAGGGCGTAATCCAGCGCCAGCATATGGCCGGAACTGCCGCCGCTGGCTAAAGGCAGCACCACTTTATGTTCCAGCGCCCGTTCGGGCAGTAAATCCAGTAGCGTTTTCAGCGCCCCCGAAAAAGAGGCTTTATAAACCGGCGTAGCCACAATAAATCCATCTGCGAGCATCAAATCTTCACGCAAGGCCAGCAGTGCAGGAGCATCAAAGCGCGCCTGAATAAGATCGTCCGGCTGGAAGTTATGAATATTCCACGGCATGACCTCTACGCCGCGCGCTTCGAGCTTGTGTTGGCAAATCGACAGCAGTGAAGTCGAACGTGATGGAAATCGCGGGCTACCCGCCAGTGTCAGAACGCGCATCGCCACTCCTTATAATTAAAAGTTATTGACTATCTAATGTTGAGAACTAATGTCTTCATCCTGGCAGAGCAGGCGGCAGGGCTTAAATGATTTATCCGGTAATCAAAACGCAGAATTGGCATAAAGCGGATAATTCAAAACAGCCTGTTAAACAAAAGGGCGGGAGCGGTTACGATAAATCTTAAATATCAACAAATGGGCTTTAGCACACATTAAAGCCCGTGATGCGATTTGCGATATTGCTGACATTGTTATGGCTAATTTATCCCTGTTGCCATTCATTATCATCAGCAGTACCGCAGGCAAGTGTTGATAAAAGAAAAAACAGGGCGTAACCCGAAAGGAAACGTAAAAATACGCTAAAAATCAAAAGGGTTTTTAAAGGAAGGGATTATTTTATTCAGATTAATTGCACAGGCATCAGTGTAATGAAATTTGTTCTTCAGCGTATAAGTTAACGCCGCGTTGAGTACAGGCATACAGACTTATTAATATTCCCGGACATTTAAGCGGCATAACGTCAATCAACGTTAAACGCCTAAAAGCCCTGATAGTGCTGAATCATGCAGTGTGTTAAACATTCTGTCAGGTCAGGGTGATGCTTTAACCATTTTCCGTATAGGTATTTCACTGCTTCAGGTATTAAGATTAAGCCGCACAGGGAAAACCGCTATTTATTTTTCATTTACCCATAACAATATTTCGGGTTCAGCCACTGCGTAAGCAGGCGGATCCTATTCCTTTTTTCTTACAGCAGAGAATCGCATATGTCTGACATCCTTTTATCGGTCATCATTCCGACTTACAACGTTGAAAAATACATTGTTGAGTGCGTCGATTCCTTGTTACGGCAAGTTAAATCGCCAAATGAAATAATTATTGTTAACGATGGATCTACTGACGGAACGCTTGCCTTAATTGAGCAGAATTATGCGCACCTTTCTCATATCCGCGTTATTACGATTGAAAACGGCGGGTTAGGCAATGCGCGCGACACTGGCATTGCGCTGGCAAAAGGCAAATTCTTATTCTTTTGCGACCCGGATGATGTGGTAGGTGAAGGCCTGGTGAGTGAGTTGAAAACCGTCAGTGAAAAGCATCCTGACACTGAGCTTTTTTGCTTCAATTCATGCGTTTATGAAGATGGTAATATCACTATAACCTCGCCAAAAGTGCGGCATGAAATCTTTGGCGTACAGCGGCCTCAGGATGTTTTTGCGCGCCTGTTGCGTAACGGCAGCTATACATCAGCGGTATGGAATTATGCCGTCAAAAGAGAGGTTGTTGAGCAATATCATCTGCGTTTTATTCGGCGTGTGCATGAAGATCATAATTTCACGCTCTCTGTATTTATGAAATGTAAACAGGCCTGGGTTAGCCGTCAGGTCTATTATAAGCAGCGTATTCGCACTGGATCGTTAACCAACAGTACCAAAGGCGATGATTTTTTCTTTCAGCGATATGATGCGTTTATTCATTCCTACAGTACGCTCAACAGTTCTTTGGCCAAATCAGAACGGCGTAATGCGTTAGAGAAAGAGTATTTAATCCATTCTTTCCGCCTGATGATTTATCTTTCTCTTTATAATCAAACACCCGTGCCAGAATATGTACGTAACGCTATTCGTTTCCTTGGGCGAAACGTTAAAACAAATAACGCCAAAGAGTGGTTGCTGTTCAATCGTCCGGAAATATTTATTCTGTTGCAAAACTATAAAGTGAAGAAAGAGATGAAAGGTGCCGCCTGATTCTGAAAAAACAGCGGTGATATTGAGAGTGCCTTTGATAAATGAGAAGGTAATTATATCCGTTGTACTTTGGGTTGCCGTGACCATCTGGCTACAGGGTTTTCAGTCTCTCAAATACCGGCGCATGTTCTTCAGCCCCGGTATTTTTTGCGAGCTTGCCGGACGCCTGCAACGCAAGTTTGGATATAAGCAATGTGTATAAGGTTGTTGTGACATGGCAAAAGTGCTTGATAAGAGTTTAGTGGTCAACATTTTATCGTTGCTGGCCTATCGTGGCGCATCGTTTCTGTTCCCACTGGCAACGCTGCCCTATCTGGCGCGCATTTTGGGCGTTGAACAGATGGGGATACTGGCATTAGCCATTGCCTGTGTTCTTTATTGCAGCACCATATCGGACTGGGGATTTAATGTTTTTACCACTAAGGATATTGCCCATCATCGCGATGATAAAGCGCGTGTCACGCAGCTTTTCTGGTCAACATTCAATGCCAAACTGATGCTGTTGCTGTTAACCAGTGCCGTTTTGCTGTCAGCAACCTGGTTTAACCCCTCCTGGCATTCGCTGTTTTTTATTATCCTGGCCAACTGTACCACCCTGATCGGATCGCTGTTTTCATTTGGCTGGCTGATGCAGGGATTCGAAAAACTGGGTAAAACCGCAGTGATCGCGACCTTTGGTAATTTTTGCGCAATACCGCTGACCTTTTTGCTGGTTAAAACCCCAGACGATACCTGGCTCGCGGCATTGATACCCGGCGCGGTATCAATCATTAGCGCACTCATTACCCTGAAATTTGTATTAGAGATGAAGGTCATCGGGCGCTATCGCTTTGAGCCACGCGAAATCAAACAGCGCATCACCGACAGTGTGGATGTGTTTATTGCTATTGCCGGGGCCAATTTGTTTAACAGCGTTAACGTGGTGATCCTCGCCAGCTTTACCTCGCACTATATGGTGGGAATTTACAACGGTGCCGATCGCTTACGTAAGGCCGCGAACTCGGTGCCTGAACAAATTGGTAGTGCTTTTTCCCTCGCGTGAGTCACCTGTTTGGTCGCGATAAACTGGCCGCAATTGCGGCGACGCGAAAAAGTTTGCTGATCTCCTTTTCGCTCAGCCTGTCGATTGTCATCTTTACCTGGTTCTTTGCCGATGAAGTGGTTTCACTGCTGCTGGGTAAAGATTTCATCCCTTCGGCAGATGTGTTGCGGGTATTTGTGGTCTGCTTCCTGTTTGGCAATATCTCCTATCCCGCCGGGCTTCAAATCCTGATACCGCACGGGCTGGCGCGCCAACGTATGCTGGTAATGATGGCGGCTGGCGTCATCAACGTGCCGATTTGCTGTTTTCTTGCCTGGCAATATGGCGCGATCGGCGCGGCCTGGTCGATGGTCATGGCTGAAGCCTTTGTCTGTATCGGTATCTTTGGCATCATGGCCCGCCACGGTATTCTGCGTGAATACCTGTTTCCTGCCCGCACAGACGTGGCCCCTGTCAACGACAGTGCAGTGTAAGATCAAGCCAGACGCAATCTCTGCTTGTCAGCCTCGTGGTTCGATTTACTTTTGCGCCAGAGCACTTTACCATTCTGGCGCACAAATTCCCGTGCACCGACTTTCACGATCGCTTTCGTCCTTCAGGAGAGTGCATGCTTTATCCTATCGTCCGACCGGCGCTGTTTAAGCTCGATCCCGAGCGCGCGCACGAACTCACTTTTCAGCAACTGCGTTTTATGAGTGGTACGCCGCTGGAAGGATTGATCCGCCAGAATCTACCGTCGCGTCCCGTCACCTGTATGGGGCTGACTTTCAAAAACCCGCTTGGCCTGGCAGCCGGTCTGGATAAAAACGCCGAATGTATTGATGCTTTCGGTGCCATGGGCTTTGGCTTTGTGGAAGTCGGAACGGTCACACCGCGTGCACAGGCGGGAAATGACAAGCCGCGTATGTTCCGCTTAGTCGAAGCGGAAGGGATCATTAACCGTATGGGCTTTAATAATCTGGGTGTCGACCATCTGGTGGAGAATGTCAAAAAGGCGCGCTTTAAGGGCATCCTCGGCATTAATATCGGCAAAAATAAAGATACGCCAGTTGAACAGGGCAAAGACGATTATTTAATTTGTATGGAAAAGACGTATGCCTATGCCGGATATATCGCTGTCAATATTTCCTCGCCGAACACGCCCGGTTTACGTTCCCTGCAATACGGTGAAGCATTAGACGATCTTCTCAGTTCAATTAAAGCGAAACAAAAAGAACTGGAACAGCGTCATCTGAAATATGTCCCGGTGGCCGTAAAAATTGCGCCTGATCTTTCTGAAGAAGAATTAATTCAGGTTGCTGACAGTTTAATTCGCCATCAAATTGACGGCGTTATTGCCTGCAATACCACCCTTGACCGCTCGTTGGTAAATGGCCTCAAATACAGCGACGAAGCGGGCGGATTAAGCGGTCGTCCGGTTCAGTCACGCAGCACCGCTGTTATCCAGCGTCTGTCGCAAGAATTACAGGGGCGTTTACCGATTATTGGCGTTGGCGGGATCGATTCTCTTACTGCCGCACGCGAAAAAATGGCGGCGGGTGCAACTCTGGTACAAATTTATTCCGGCTTTATTTATAAGGGGCCGGGTTTAATTAAAAATATCGTGACCCATCTCTAAGACTTTTCCCACAATAGCGTGCCGAGGGGTTTATTTCTCTCTTCGGCTCGTTTATATTTTGGCCTGTAGCACATTTTTCAGTTTTTCCTTAGGTCGCCTGGTTCGCGTGCTTAAGCGAAGCGGTTAACTACAGGGCACACCATGAAAATCAAACCTGATGACAACTGGCGTTGGTATTTTGACGCCGAGCACGACCGGATGATGCTTGATCTGGCTGA
Organism: Candidatus Pantoea haifensis; assembly: GCA_018842655.1. Classification (GTDB taxonomy): domain Bacteria; phylum Pseudomonadota; class Gammaproteobacteria; order Enterobacterales; family Enterobacteriaceae; genus Pantoea; species Pantoea haifensis. The sequence goes on from JAGTWN010000004.1 coordinate 580,354, forward strand.
CGGTATGCTTTTTCGTTCCCGTTATTCTCGCAAAATGCTCACGCCGGATGCGTTCAATGACACGGGATTCTGCGTTGACGATGCCGCCCTTTATTACACCTTTGAAGAGAAGTGCCGCCAAACTAAATTAAGCAGCCATCAACGCGCTGAGCTTGTATTAAATGCGCTGGTTGCCGCCCGTTTTTTGAAACCATTAATGCCCAAGAGCTGGCATTTTTCCAGCAATCAGCAATGTCTGCAGCCAACTGTCGGTGAAATGGTTGAAGTGACACTGGCTGATAATGGCGAGCAGGTGCGCTTACTGGTAGTTGAAAATGGCGACAATGCAGCACTCTGTTTACTGGCACAGCCGGCATTGACGCTGGCGGGTAAAAATATGGTATTGGGCGATGCGATTAAAGTGATGAACGATCGTCTTCAACCGCATCGTCAGGAAAATACACCGCGTTACGCCTACGCGGTGTAATTATCAAGCCAGTTCGATATCGCCTGACGGAACACAACTGCAACTTAAAATTGTGCCGTCAGGACGAATGGCACTCTGCTTTAATGCTTTTACTTCGCCTGATACCAGCGTCATTTTGCAACTGCCACATATTCCCGCCCGACAGGAATAGGGAATACGAAAGCCCTGCATCTCTAACTGCTCCAGCAATACCTGCTGGTTATCACCGCTAAACTGTTTGCCCTGATAATCAATAGTCAGCTTCGCCTGCGCCTGCTGCTGCGGTTTTATGCTTTGTACCACTTCACCAGCACCATAGGCGCGCGGTGTATGACGTTTAAGCACCTTGACTTCATCACCCACGCGGATCACGCCGCTGCTACGCGCCACTAAATTTAAGCCAAAATCGATGTCGCCACTGCCATCCTGTGCACTGCGGAAACGCTGTAGCGTGGCGAGCGGCTGACTATCAACATGTTTGCGGCCGCTTTCCGGGCTGACGGTCGTCAGAACGCAGCGGCTGCACGGCTTCGGCACCTCAAACGTAACGCCGCCAATGGCAATTTCTGCCCAACTGTCTTCATCCCAGGCCGCCGCGCCATTGACCACCAGGTTAGGCCGAAACTGCTCCATGCGGATGCTGGCGGGACAACGCTGTTGCAGATCGTGTAACGAGGCGCTGTTTGTCAACAGGAAGGGGTAGCCGTCGGCGAAACCCAGTGGCACAGCGGGAAGACGTTTAACCCGACGAGATGGCTGCGGACCGATCCAGCGCAACTGCACTTCACGTGGGAAAAAGCGGCTCAGCCATTGGTTGATCTCTTCCGGCGCGATGCGTGAGGTGAAGTGATTACCCCAGACTTCGGTCGGCTGCTCCTGCGGGGTGAAATCACCGAAGCGAATCAGTGACTGACTGCCATCCGGGGCCTGTAAAAACAACCCGTCTGGCAAAACCGCCGGGGTGAAACGCACCATTTCCGGGTACTGACGTGCCGTAATAAAGGTGCCATTTGGCTCGGTCACCATGAAGATGCGATCAAACGCCAGGCCCGTTTCTAAAACCTGTGCGTGCGACAGGTGCAATCCCCGCATTGATTTTACCGGATGAATAAATAAGCGGGTAAGCGTAATCATGGCAATCTCCTTGCAACCAGGGCAAAAGACAAAAGAAGCTAACTTTATGACATAGGTCTGCGATTCGCTATAATGCGCATCAATTTTCTCAAGTGTAAGAAGTGACGATATGAATTCTCTGTTTGCCAGCACGGCGCGTGGGCTCGAAGAGCTGCTAAAAAGTGAGCTGGACGCGCTGGGTGCGCAAGATTTACAAGTGGTGCAGGGAGGCGTTCACTTCGAGGCTGACGATCGTGTCATGTATCAAAGCCTGATGTGGAGCCGCCTGGCATCACGTATTTTGCTGCCGCTGGGAGAATTTGGCGTCTACAGCGATCTCGATCTCTATCTCGGCGTGCAAAGCGTGGACTGGCCCGCCATGTTTGGCAGTGATAAAACCTTTGTCGTGCACTTTAGCGGCACGAACGACGCTATCCGTAACAGCCAGTTTGGCGCATTGAAAGTCAAAGATGCCATTGTTGACAGTTTCACCCGCCAGAAGCGCGAACGGCCAAATGTGGATCGCGAGCAACCCGATATTCGTATCAACGTCTGGCTGAATAACGATCGCGCCAGTATTGCGCTGGATCTGAGCGGCAATGCGCTGCATCAGCGTGGCTATCGTCAGCAGACCGGTCAGGCCCCGCTGAAAGAGAACCTGGCGGCCGCCATTGTGCTGCGTTCCGGCTGGCAATCCACGACACCGCTCATCGATCCGATGTGTGGGTCAGGTACGCTATTGATTGAAGCTGCGTTAATTGCCTGCGATCGTGCGCCGGGTCTGCTGCGTAATCACTGGGGTTTTACGGCCTGGAGCCAGTTTAACGACGCATTGTGGCGTGAAGTGAAAAGCGAGGCGCAAACGCGCGCGCGCGCTGGTACAGCTGCTGCTCAGGCACGTTTCTTTGGCTACGACAATAATGGTCGCGTGCTGGAATGGGCGCAGGCTAATGCGCGTCGCGCAGGCGTATTTGAGCTGTTTACCTTTGCCCGACAGGATGTGTTGAAACTCAAAAACCCGCTCGCACCGGAGATTCACGGTACGGTTCTCAGCAACCCGCCTTACGGTGAACGTCTTGAGAGCGAACCGGCGCTGATTGCCTTGCACAGCCAGCTTGGTCGTCTCATGAAACAGCACTTCGGCGGCTGGAATTTATCGCTGTTCAGCGCCTCACCCGAGCTGCTGAGCTGTCTGCAATTACGCGCCGATCGCCAGTTCAAAGCGAAAAATGGTCCACTGGATTGTGTGCAGAAAAATTATCAGCTGTCGGTCAGCAGCGGTGAAAGCGTCAACCAGATTGCTGAAGATTATGCTAACCGCCTGCGCAAAAATCTCAAGAAGCTGGAGAAGTGGGCACGTCAGGAAAATATTGAATGCTATCGTCTCTATGATGCCGACCTGCCAGATTACAACGTTGCGGTTGACCGCTACGCCGATTGGGTAGTGATTCAGGAATATGCGCCGCCAAAAACTATCGATCCTGCTAAAGCGCGCCAGCGTCTGTTTGATGTTATCAGCGCCACGCTGGCGGTGCTGGAATTGCCGGCTAATCGTCTGATCCTGAAAACGCGCGAGCGTCAAAAAGGCAAAGCGCAATATCAAAAACTGAGTGAGAAGGGCGACTATTTCGACGTTCAGGAATTTAACGCACGTTTTTGGGTAAACCTGACGGATTATCTTGATACGGGTTTATTCCTTGATCACCGTATCGCACGCAAAATGCTGGGCCAAATGAGCCAGGGCAAAGATTTCTTAAATCTGTTTGCTTACACCGGCACAGCCAGTGTGCATGCAGGGCTGGGCGGCGCACGATCCACCACCACGGTGGATATGTCCCGTACTTATCTGGAATGGGCAGAGCGCAATTTACGCCTGAATGGTCTGACCGGACGTCAGCATCGCCTGATGCAGGCCGACTGCCTGAGCTGGCTGAACGAAAGCGAGGAGAAATTTGACCTGATCTTTATCGATCCGCCGACCTTCTCTAACTCTAAGCGTATGGAAGAGAGCTTTGACGTGCAGCGCGATCATATGATGCTGATGCGCAATCTGAAGCGTCTGCTGCGTCCGGGCGGCACCATTATGTTCTCTAACAATAAACGCGGTTTCAAAATGGATCTGGAAGGCATGCAGGCGTTAGGCCTGAAAGCGCAGGATATCACCCAGAAGACCCAGTCGCAGGATTTTGCGCGTAACCGTCAAATTCACAACTGCTGGCTGATCACTCACGCCGGTAAGGAATAAGTTTACATGTCATTAATCAGTATTCACGGTGCCTATCTCTCTTTCAGCGATGCGCCGTTGCTCGATAATACCGAGCTGCACATAGAAGAGAACGAGCGCGTCTGTCTGGTGGGGCGTAACGGCGCGGGTAAATCCACCCTGATGAAAATCATTAACGGCGAACAACCGCTTGATGATGGCCGTATCATTTATGAAACCGATTTAGTGGTGTCGCGTTTGCAGCAGGATCCACCGCGTAATATCACGGGATCGGTTTACGACTTCGTTGCTGAAGGCGTAGAAGAGCAGGCTGAACATTTAAAGGCCTATCACGCGATTTCGCATGTGGTAATGGAAGATCCAAGCGAGAAAAACCTCAATGAGATGGCGCGATTGCAGAGCATTCTTGACCATCAAAATTTGTGGCAGTTAGAAAGCCGCATCAATGATGTTTTACAGCAGATTGGCCTGGAACCCGATACCGAACTCTCTTCGCTGTCGGGCGGCTGGCTGCGTAAGGCCGCACTGGGCCGTGCGCTGGTCAGCAATCCGCGCGTGCTGATGCTGGATGAACCCACCAACCACCTTGATATCGAAACCATCGACTGGCTGGAAACGTTCCTGAAAATCTTTACTGGCAGCATTGTATTTATCTCGCACGACCGTTCTTTCATTCGCAACATGGCGACGCGCATTGTCGATCTCGATCGTGGCAAACTGGTCTCATGGCCGGGCAACTACGATCAGTATCTGGAAGGGAAAGAAGAGGCGCTGCGCGTTGAAGAGATGCAAAACGCTGAATTTGACCGCAAGCTGGCTCAGGAAGAGGTCTGGATCCGCCAGGGTATCAAAGCGCGTCGTACCCGTAATGAAGGGCGCGTGCGTGCTCTGAAGGCGCTGCGTCGTGAACGTTCAGAACGCCGTGAAGTGATGGGTAAAGCCAACATGCAGGTAGGCGAAGCCTCGCGTTCCGGCAAAATTGTTTTTGAACTGGAGCAGGTTAACTACGCCGTTGGCGGCAAAACGCTGGTGAAGGATTTCTCCTCACAGGTTCAGCGCGGCGACAAAATTGCCCTTATCGGCCCGAACGGTTGCGGTAAAACCACGCTGCTGCGTTTGATGCTGCAACAGCTCAAAGCTGACAGTGGACGTGTACATTCTGGTACTAAACTGGAAGTCGCCTATTTTGACCAGCACCGCGCTGAGCTCGATCCTGACCGCACCGTGATGGATAACCTGGCCGAGGGTAAACAGGAAGTCATGGTAAATGGCAAACCGCGCCATGTGCTGGGATATTTACAGGACTTCCTGTTCCATCCGAAGCGGGCCATGACGCCGGTGCGCGCATTGTCCGGTGGAGAGCGGAACCGCTTGCTGTTGGCACGTCTGTTTCTGCGCCCCAGCAATCTGATGATCCTCGATGAACCGACCAATGACCTCGACGTCGAAACGCTGGAACTGCTCGAGGAGCTGATTGAGGGTTATCAGGGCACGGTTTTACTGGTGAGTCACGACCGTCAGTTTGTTGATAACACCGTGACGGAGTGTTGGATCTTCGAAGGCAACGGTGAAATTGGCACGTTTGTTGGCGGCTACCACGATGCCCAACAGCAGCGGGCTGCTTATAAGCAACAAAAATCAGTGACCATGGCTAAAGCCGCTACGCCAGTCGCTAAACCGGCGGCAGAAAAAATGATTCTGCCAAACGTAGCGCCAACAAACTAAGCTATAACCTGGCACGGGAGCTTGAGCAGTTACCGCAGAAGCTTGAGCAACTGGAAGCCCGTATTGGCGAATTGCAGACTAAAATGAGTCACCCCGATTTCTTTGGTCAGCCGCACGATAAAACCCAGCCAGTGTTAGATGAACTGGCGCAAACAGAGCAGGCGCTGGAAACTGCTTTTGCCCGCTGGGAAGAGCTTGAGTCACTGAAAAACGGTGCGTAGTTAAAAAGGAAAGAGGATGTGTTCAGCAGATAAAACTGGCGCGTGGATACTTTGCCCACAGTGCGATTTAATGGTAAAGCTGCCGGATATTCCTGTTGGCAGCCGTGCGACCTGTCCGCGCTGCCATACTAACCTGGCGGCAAACTGGCACGAGCCGCGCAAACGCCCCACCGGCTATGCACTGGCGGCGCTTTTTATGCTGCTGTTAGCGAACCTTTTTCCTTTTATCAATATGAAAGTGGCGGGGATCAGCAGTCAGATTTCGCTGATGCAAATTCCCCGGGTGATGGTCACTGAGGATTACGGCAGTCTCGCCACGCTATTTTTACTGTTTGTGCAGGCCATTCCCGCCTTTTGTATGCTGGCGATCATTCTGCTGGTCAACCCAGTCCGTTTGCCTGTGGGCCTGAAACGCATACTGGCCCGCATTCTGTTTCAGCTTCGCAACTGGGGTATGGCCGAGATTTTTATGGCCGGCGTGCTGGTCAGCTTCGTCAAGCTCATGGCCTATGGTGAAATAGGTTTGCAAACCAGTTTCTGGCCGTGGTGCCTGTTTTGCGTGTTGCATTTGCGTGCCTTCCAGTGCGTTGACCGCCGTTGGCTATGGCAACAGATTGCACCAACGCCTGCATTACAAAACCCACCAAAAGTAGGCGTCACCGGTCTTCGTCAGGGCTTGCGGTCTTGTCCCTGCTGTACGGCGGTGTTGCCTGTCGATCAGCGCGCCTGTACCCGCTGCGGGGTTATTGCTCACGCCCGGCGTAAGCACAGCCTGCAATGGACTCTGGCGCTGCTGATGACTTCCGTCATGCTTTATGTTCCTGCCAATATTTTGCCCATCATGGTGACTGAGATGCTGGGGACGGCCAGCCCGTCAAATATCATGGCCGGGGTTATTTTGCTCTGGAGTGACGGCTCCTATCCGGTGGCGCTGGTGATTTTCATTGCCAGCATCATGGTACCTACCCTGAAAATGCTGGCGATTGGCTGGCTGTGCTGGGATGCCAGCGGACGCGGCAGCCGCGACAGCCACAAAATGCATTTTATCTATGAGGTGGTCGAATTTGTTGGCCGCTGGTCAATGATCGACGTGTTTGTGATTGCTGTGCTCTCTGCGCTGGTGCGTATGGGGCAGTTAATGAGTGTGTATCCTGCATGGGGGCGGTGTTATTTGCGCTGGTGGTGATTTTGACCATGATCGCCGCGATGACTTTTGACCCTCGCCTGACCTGGGATCGTGAACGCGAAAATAAAATAAAGGAGCTGCGGCTTGACGGAAACTAACCCCCTGGCCATGCAAAAGTAGAGCAGATCAAGCGATGGTCGCCGGTCTGGATTGTCCCTGTTGTTACCCTGTTGATTGGCGGATGGATTCTGTTCTATCACTTTAGCCATCAAGGGCCGCGAGTTACCCTGATTACGGAAAATGCAGAGGGCATTGAAGCGGGCAAAACTGCCATCAAAAGCCGCAGCGTGAATGTCGGTGTGGTAGAGAGTGCAGTGCTGACGGATGATCTCCATCATGTTGAAATCACAGCACGCCTGAATTCCGGTATGGAAAAGTTGCTACACGGCGACAGCGTGTTTTGGGTGGTGAAACCACAAGTCGGGCGAGAGGGCATTACCGGCCTGGGCACCTTGCTTTCCGGGGCGTATATCGAACTGCAACCCGGCAGTAAAAACGAACAGCCTGAACAATACCCGTTGCTGGATGCGCCACCGCTGGCGCCGCCTGATGCCAAAGGTATTCGTATTACGCTCGACAGTAAGAAAGCAGGTCAGCTTAACCCGGGCGATCCCGTGCTGTTCCGTGGTTACCGTGTCGGCACGGTCGAAACCAGTAGCTTCGACACAGATAAACGAATGATGACCTATCAGTTATTTATCTCTGCCCCCTATGACCGCCTTGTCACCACTAACGTGCGCTTCTGGAAAGACAGCGGCATTGCGGTTGACATGTCTGCGTCAGGCATGCGCGTTGAGATGGGCTCTTTAACGACCCTGTTCAGCGGGGGCGTGAGCTTTGACGTGCCAGAGGGTTGGGAATTAGGTAAAGCTGCTGAGAACAAAGCGGATTATCATCTGTTTGATGATCAGCGTAGCATCCAGGACTCGCTCTACACTAATCATATCGACTATCTGATGTATTTTACTGACTCGATCCGTGGCCTGCAGGTTGGCGCGCCGGTTGAGTTCCGCGGTATTCGTCTGGGAACCGTTGCAGAAGTGCCGTTTATGAAGGGGGAGAAAATCAGGCGCTTAATGATGATTATCGCGTTCCTGTGCTGATCCGCATAGAGCCGGACCGCTTTATCAGTCGACTCGGCGAGAATTTCGATCTTGAGCAACATCTGCAGGATGGCAAGAGGCGTGGGCTGCGCGCAACGCTGAAAACCGGCAACCTGCTGTCAGGCTCACTTTATGTCGATCTCGATTTTTACGAAAATGCGGCACCTTATAAGGGGCCGAATAAGATATTGGGTTATGAAGTGATCCCAACCGTCAGCGGTGGCTTAAGCCAGATTCAACAGAAACTGATGGCTGCGCTGGACAAAATCAACGGTCTGCCGCTGAACGGATTGCTTAATCAGGCAACCGGTACGCTGAAAGAGAGCCAGCGCACCATGCGCGATCTGCAACGTACCATTGAAAATATCAACAAGGTTACCAGCAGCCCGGCAATGAAAACGCTGCCGGAAGATATGCAGCAAACCCTGCGTGAGCTGAATCGGAGTATGAAAGGTCTGCAGCCAGGGTCACCTGCTTACAGTAAGTTGGTGGGAGATATGCAGCGCCTGGATCAGGTCTTGCGTGAACTGCAACCGGTACTGAAAACGCTGAACAGTAAGAGCAATGCGTTGGTGTTTGAAGCCAAACCGGGACAGGATCCCCAGCCAAAGAGGGCGAAACAGTGAAAAAGGGTTCACACTTCTTGCTGCACTCGCGCTGAGCGCATGCAGTAGCACCATTGATACCACCTATTATCAGCTGCCCTCCGGGGCGGCCTCAATGCACGTGAGCAGCAGTAGCCAGGCTGCATCACCACAACCGACATTGTGGGTTCAGCAGGTGACAGTGCCCGACTATCTGGCGGGTAACGGATTGGTTTATCAAACCAGTGACGTGAAATATGTTATCGCAGCGAATAATCTGTGGGCCAGTCCGCTCGATCAACAGTTACAGCAAACGCTGATTACTAATCTCAGCAAAGCGTTACCGGGAAGATTAGTCTCAGGCTCACCGTTAGGAGAGCAGCATGACACGCTGAACGTTACGGTCACTGGCTTTCAGGGACGTTATGACGGGCAGGCAATCATCAGCGGCGAATGGACGCTTGAACATCAAGGAAGGTTAACGAAACACGCGTTTAATCTTATGCTGCCGCAAAACGAAGATGGTTATGATGCTTTAGTCAGAACGCTTTCTACTGGCTGGCAGCAGGCAGCACAACAAATAGCCAGCAGCGTTGTGGCAGCAAATTAGGATTAGTTTGATTATTTATCTAAGCCCTTGATTAATCATGATGTTATTGGTGTGTTAATCAGGGCTTTTTTTGATAGACGAATCAGCAAGATAGAACCATTGACTGAGTCACAAATCGACATTTTTTTGTCGGATTCAGGTCACATTTATGACATTGGCGTGAATTTTGCGCATTGATCTTTCTCGCTCAAGCAGGTAGAACATTAGAGTGGTTGAACATTAATTCGCCACCTTTTTCTTTCCACCAGATTCCACAGACCTGATATGAGGGACACGGAGTATGAAGAGACAGAAACGAGACCGCCTTGAGCGCGCCCATTCACGAGGTTATCAAGCAGGCATCACTGGACGCTCAAAAGAGATGTGTCCGTATCAACTGGTTGACGCTAAGTCTCACTGGTTAGGAGGCTGGCGGCAAGCTATGGAGGACAGGTCGGCAGCCATTGCCTAGCCGGATGTCACAGAAAAGGGAAGGAACCTCCGCAAAAGGCGGAGGTTTTCATTTTCAGGTCTCAGAACGCAGCAGTGTCCTTGAACAGACCGACTTTTAAATCGCTTGCAGTATAGATCAGGTTGCCGTCGACAAAGACTTCGCCATCCGCCACGCCCATAACCAGTTTGCGATTAATTACACGTTTGAAGTGAATGCGATAAGTGACTTTTTTCGCATCAGGCAGCACCTGACCGGTGAACTTAACCTCGCCCACACCCAGAGCACGGCCTTTGCCTTCGCCACCTAACCAGCCCAGATAGAAGCCCACTAACTGCCACATGGCGTCGAGGCCCAGGCAGCCAGGCATAACGGGATCGCCGATAAAGTGACAGCCAAAGAACCACAAGTCAGGATTGATATCTAACTCGGCTTCGACAAAACCTTTATCAAATTTACCGCCGTCTTCGGTCATTTTGACCACGCGGTCCATCATCAACATGTTGCCTGACGGAAGCGGTGGTCCGTTTTCGCCAAACAATTCACCGCGACCAGACAGAATCAGGTCTTCTTTGGTATAGGATTCGCGTTTATCTACCATGTTTTCAATAAGCCTTGTTTTAGTGAATCACGAATACTAGCGAACAGTTGTACGCTGAGCAAATCGGATTAACGGTGGTTAAACCAGTTGAGCCAACGTAGCGGCCATGGACGGTGTGGCGTATCTGGCTGATTGAGCTGGCTGATGCGATCCTGAATGGTAAGCAGCAGGCTTTCGCCTTCGCCATCTTCAGTACGCCAGATTTTACCGGTTAATAAAGGTAACGCTTCATCCGCACGATCAATGGCCCAAATGTGGAAACGGCCTTGCTCAACCGCAGTGACAACGTCCTGATTCAGACAAAGATGGCGCACGTTACAGGCAGGAATAATCACGCCCTGTTGGCCCGTAAGTTCACGCTGGTGGCAGATATCGAAGAAGCCTTCGATTTTTTCATTCAGGCCCCCGACGGGCTGAACATTGCCGAACTGATCTACCGATCCTGTTACTGCAATCTGCTGATTAACCGGTTGATTAGCCAGCGCACTGATCAGGGCGCACAATTCAGCCAGCGAGGCGCTATCGCCATCAACTTCTGAATAAGATTGCTCGAATACCAGCGACGCAGAAAAAGGCAGTTGCTGTTCAAGTTCAAGTTCAGCGATCAGATAAGCCTGCATAATCATCATGCCCTTGGCATGAATATTACCGCCCAGTTCTGCTTTACGCTCGACGTCCATAAACTCGCCGTCACCCGGATGCACGACGCAGGTGATGCGAGAAGGATCACCCCAGGCACGCGGATGGCCAGGATATTCAATGACCGACAGACCGTTGATCTGTCCGACAACTTCGCCTTCTGTCTCGATTAAAATCTGCTTAAGCAAGATTTCATCGCGCATCCGCTCATTGAGGTAATTTTCACGCCACAAGCGAGCATCGAGCGCATCACGTAACGCTTCGGCATTAAGGTTTTCGCCCATCAGTGCCGATTCGCGCATCTGGCGCAGCAACCAACGCGGACAGAGTGGCAGTGTTTCTTGATCGCCGCTATACCGCACGCCTTCTTTGATTAACTCAGGCCAGAAGTCCGCCTCAGGTAAAGGCAGACCTGCTTGCTGCGCCAAATCAGCACTCCAGCGACACCACGCCAGCATATCGTCTTCATCCAGCACCTGAATATTTTCCTCAAATTCAGTGTAGATGGCCATTTCATGCGTTTCGGGATCTAACGCCTGAAATTCAGCTAATGCTTCACGATCACCGCAAAGTACCAGCTGCAGCTTGAGCGGAAGAGGGGGAACAGACACCGGCAGCGGACGACGTTCATCAGGTGAAATCCAGTCAACGTAACCTTGTTCGACGCATTTTTTTAGCCGCAACCACAAAAGCGGCTGCGCCAAAAAGAACGCAGCGCCAGCACCAGCGTGCCACCGTTAGCACGGTGAATCAGGCCGGGTTCAAGCTGAATGCGATCTTTATGCAAGCGGACAGAGCCAAAGAGCTGTTCCATTTCAAACCACTCAGCAAAATGAATTTCGCCTTGTCGGGTGAAAGGACGCTGCGGATCGGTCGGCGGTTGCAGTGTCACGTTATCGGCAATGATATGATAATCACCGCCAAACAAGGTGGTTGAAGAACCTGCAAAGCGTTGTGCTGCCTGCGCGATAAGCGATAAATAGTCACTATTTTCCTGGCTACGTACCAGTAGCAGAGGAAACCCTTGCGATTGATGATATAAATGCGCCAGGGCATTGAGCAGCCGGGGCTGAACCGATGCCAGTGAATCGGTCTCTTCGTCAGCAATTCGGGAAAAAACGGACAGGTATTGCGAGCTATCCGGTTGTAAGTTTTGCCACGTAAGTTGGGAGCTGGTCAAAATAATCGCATTTGTCTGATTTAAGAAAAGCGAGATTATACAGTAATCACCCCTGTTAAGCACTGTGGAGTTCCAACAGAAGATGTGACGCTGGCGACATGCTTTTCGTTGCTGCATCCAGGAAAAAGCTGTTATTCTTAGTTTGTTACGTGATCACGATGAGATTCCGATGAAATACCAGCAACTCGAAAATCTTGAATGTGGATGGAAGTGGAAATACCTGGTGAAAAAGCATCGGGAAGGTGAACTGATCACGCGTCACCTTGAATTAAGTGCTGCACGGGCTGCGGTTGATGTGCTGTTGGCGATGGAAAACCATCCCGTTGAGGTAGGTAACTGGATTGCAGAGCATATCCATCCCGATCTTGAAAACCGGCTTAAGCAAACGATACGTGCACGACGCAAACGTCATTTTAATGCTGAGCATCAGCATACCCGTAAGAAATCGATCGATTTAGAATATCTGGTTTGGCAAAGACTGGCGGGATTAGCACAACGTCGAAATAACACCTTGTCTGAGACAATAGTCCAGTTGATTGAAGATGCCGAGCGTAAGGAAAAATATGCGACGCAGATGACAAGCCTGAAACAGGATCTGCAAGCCATTTTAGGTAAATCAGGTTCAGAAAACGAATAGCCACTCTGTTCGCTGTTAGACCGATTCAGTCAGCGAAAGGCATAAAAAAACCCCGCCTGAGCGGGGTTTTTATTACGTGTAAACTTAAGCCTGTGGCTGAGTTACAACGTCTTTGATACCTTTAACGTCGATTTCTACGCGACGATCAGGTGCCAGGCAGTCGATCAGGGCATTACGGCCTTTCACGCTGTCACAAGTGTTGCCAGTAACTGGGTTAGATTCGCCCATGCCACGTGCAGAGATCTTGTTAGACGGGATACCTTTAGACACCAGGTAATCTACAACAGACTGAGCACGCTTCTCAGACAGAGCCTGGTTGTACTGGTCTGAACCGATGCGATCGGTGAAGCCCAGAACAACAACGGAACCGTCTTTCGGATCCATTGAGCTCAGCTGGCTGTACAGCTGATCCAGAGCCTGCTGGCCTTCTGGCTTCAGGGTAGATTTGTTGAAGGTGAACAGTACGTCAGACTTCAGGGTGAAACGCTTGGTTTCAACCACTGGAGCTGGCGCTGGCGCTGGGGCTGGAGCCGGAGCAGCTTCATCCTGGCCAAAGCGGTAAGAAACACCTACGCTCAGCATGGCGTTGTCAGGACGTGCACCAACGGTACCTGCGTCACCGATGTTGTTAACCCACTGGTAGTCCAGACGGGTTGCCCAGTTCTGGGTCAGAGCGTATTCAACACCAACGGCTGCCAGTGGCGAAACGCCAGTGTCGTGGTCGCTGATACGGTTGCCAGTAGCAACGTTTTGCTGCGTAGAGTCAGCGCGCCATACCATACCGCCCAGACGGGTGTACACGTCCAGATCGTCAGCGATTGGGTAGCTCAGTTTAGCAGCCAGCTGAATGCCTTGTGCTTTGAATGCGCCGTTGGTTACGTTGCCTTTGTTAGGCATGCGACCAAGCCAGTCATAGCCCAGCTCGAAGCCCAGGTATGGGTTTGCCTGGTAACCCAGGAATGCACCCGCACCCAATTGGCTTTCGTGAGTTGGACCGTCATTGTTCACGTAGTTGTTACCGTAGTAACCAGTATCGTGATACTGAGACCAGCCCAGTTTGGCACCGGTGTACCAGGTGTCATCTTTCGGTGCGGCCTGCGCTACGGTAGCGAAGCCAGCCAGTGCCACTGCAATTGCGATAGCTGTCTTTTTCATTTTTGCGCCTCGTTATCATCCAAATAGGCAATGAGCAAAAAAGTTGCTCTTGGTTTAATCCTTCGCCGGGTAAAACGCTCGCTTATGACTCTACCGAAAAAACGGAGGTTATTGAGCACCCTGGCGAGATAAAGTCTACAACGAGATTGGAAACTTACAAGTATGATGTGAGGCGCCACTGTAAATAAACAGCGTTTTATACATAAATTCTAACGATTAACATGGCATTCTTGCCAGGGAGGAAAAGGGCAAAAAGCGGCTAAGCCATTGTCAATACTGGACGGAGCAGAATCAGTGGCTTAGCGATATCCGGTAAGATATTTAACCTGAGAAAATTCCCATTTTTACTTAATGAAACAAATCAGACTGAATTTTTCTCGAATTTCGTGGTCGAAGTGGCGATTCTGAGGGCGTGCCTGAACGTAAAATCAGCCCCAGGGCTTCACCTTCAGTGGCTGCTCGTTCTAATTCGCGTCGCTCTTCTTCTCCCAGTTCATACGGAATCCATGCGACAACCACGCTGTAATTACCGCTGCGCAATGCTTTAATCATCTTTTCAACCGCAGTAAAGCGATCAGAATCAGCAATATGCATACTCTTCTCAAGCGGCAGCCCTGACTGTTGCAGCCAGGCTCGGTTGAGCTTATGTGCAGGGGTTAACCATAACTGCCAGCGCGACTGTTGGCTCAATTGCTGCAGCAATGGCAACAACAACATCTGCATCATACCCGGCTGCTCGCTATAGCGTAATTCAGTTATCCAGCCGCTATTTTGCGCTGGCCTGGACGCAGACGCATAATGATGAGCATAGCGTGTATTGTTGGTATGTTGTGTTCGCATAAGTGACTTACTCAGCAGTGACTGTATGAATATACAGTAATGTCATCGTGGATAAAGATCAACCCAAATTTCTGAAAACATCCCGCAAAACAGAGACAAACTCAGCCCTTCCTGCATTTATTAATTGAACCTGTTACGGCTTTTTCTTATCTTTTAACTGGCTGAATATGTTAGCTTTTAAGAAATTTCTCGTACAAGGAGGTGGTCCAGTGAAGAAACATCATCAGGTTGTTGAACGGTCCCGAGTACAACTGGCACCGTTAGGGAAAATTGAGTCTCGTACCCAGTTTGGCGGATATGCCTTAGCGGTTGAACAGGTCGTTTTTGCTTTAGTTAATGAAGAGGGACTCTACCTGCGAGCCTGCGAAGCTCTGCGTGAATATGTTGCTGAACGACCGTTAGAAACATTGGTTTTTCGCAAGCGCGGCATCCCCGTCAGCCTTAATTATTTCAAAGTGGACGAGGCGCTGTGGCGTAACCCCGAACATCTCCTTACGCTGTCGGCGGCCTCGCTGCAGGCGGCGCAGGTTGAATTAAAAGCCAGACATGACGCACTGCGATTAAAGGATCTTCCTAATCTCAGCCTGCGTATTGAGATGATGCTGCGCGAAGCAGGAATTTGTACGGTTAAACATCTCTGTGAGATAGGAGCCAAGAAGAGCTGGCTTAAACTTAAAGCGATAAACCAGCATGTCGGTTTTAAAACCTTGCTGGCGCTGCAGGGTGCGATATCAGGCCATCATCAGGCCGCCTTACCGCATGCGGTAAAGGCGGAGTTGAGTGACTGGTATAACGCAACCGTTAAGCAGGCCTTTCAGCGGGAAGGTTCGGGTCGTTAACTTTTTCCAGCGTGCGGCACAGGCGCGCAATATCGGGTAACAGCGCAACCAGCAACCCCAGTTGTTGCAACACCAGCGGCGCGCGCGTATCAGCATCTGCAGCCAGTTCACTGATACGTTGCGCGAGCGAAGCACGCATCGCTTCGGCTTGAGATTCACTCACGGTCTCTGTCTGCAAAATATCTTCAACAAAGCAAACGGTGTCATCCAGTAACGTCAGAAGGTCTGATTCGATAATCTTGTCACGATGTGCGCCGAGCGCCGAGATATAACTCAGAAATGAGTGATTCAGGCAGAGCAACTGAAAAGCCGAATCCCGCAGCCCCTGACGCGTTCGCGTCTCGCTGCTCATATTCGATACCACGGAAGCCAGTTCCGCATCAGCATTATGGGCATCGCGCCGGGCAATACGGTAAGCCAGCCGGTTATCTTTACCCTGATGATATTGTTCCAGAATGGCGTCAAGATAGCGGCAATTGGCGTTCAGAGTTCGTTTAGCGACCGCAGGCAGCTGACGGAAGCGCCAGTCTGGCCAGATAAAAGCCACAGCAAACCATGCCAGTGCGCAGCCTAAAAGCGTATCCACAACGCGCGGTAACGCTACCTCAAATCCTTCGCCCAGCAGGTTGAAACACAGCAACACCAGCAAGGTAATAAAAAGCGTCGCCTGAGCGTATTGCACCTGGCGGAATGCGAAAAACAGGACACCGCTCAATACAATCAGTATCAACTGGCCTTCAACGGACGGCACCAGCCACAAAACAGGTAAACCAATCGCAACACCCGCCAGCGTCCCGGCAATACGCAATGCCAGACGCCGCTGTGTGGCATTGTAGTTTGGCTGGCAAACAAACAGACTGGTAAGCAGGATCCAGTAACCGCGCTCAACGCCGGTAATTTGTATAAATCCATAGCCGATACAGAGCACGACGGATACACGCACGGCGTGGCGAAACAGAGCAGAAGCAGGGGATAAATGACGGCTAAAGCGTAGCCGGATATCGCTCCAGCCACTCAATCCCTCACGAGAAAGCAAATTATCGCTGTGCTGGGGATCGTCGCCCGATAACGCCTGTTCAGATTCAATCGACGCGAGCTGCGCATCAATAGCGCGTAAATTGCGCAACAGCCAGTGCAAGGCCCGAATGTGAGCCGCTTCCGGTTCGCGCTGTTCCAGCCTTTCAATCGCTTTTTGCAGGCGCTCAAAAGCACCTTCGAAGCGACTGTCATGCTCCCACCGCTCACGTAATAAAATGCATTGAGCTAACTGGCGACACGCCTGGGCCTGCATATTAAGCAAGCGTTGGAAGCGAAATAAAATCTCATTGTAACGCCAGTCATCACGCAGTAAATGATATTGCAGATGCGAAGAGCTGGCGCGTTCATGAATATCCTGCGCCACGAAATAGTAATGCAGGCTTCGTCGTGTGCCGCGCGAACCGCGATCGCCGCGCAAACGACTTTGTAAGGTGGTTTTGGTCAGATTAAGCTGGGCGACCAACTGGCTGTTCACCATGGCGGTATTAATCAACGTGGCATCATTTTGCTCACTGACGTCAGGATCAAACAGGTTAGCTTTCGCCTCCAGATAACGGGCAAGCTGGGAAAAGCTGCCAGCAAGCTGTTCCTGCACCGGGCGCACCGGAAAAATCAAATGGCCCAGTAGCGTCAGCAGGTTATACCAGAGCGCACCGGTCAACAGCAGCATCGGCTGTAGATACCACTGGGGAAAAGCTCAATGCCCAGCATGGTATAGACAGCAATTAACAGGGCACCAAAGGCGATGGTAGCGTAACGCTGTCCCAGCGCGCCCAGCAGGATGAACCCCCAACTGGAGAGCGCCAGGCCAACAATAAACGCGGCGGGATGGGGAAACAGTAATTCGACGGAAACCGATGCGATACAGAAACAGAGCAGGGTAATCAGGAGATTTCTCAGGCGACCCGTAAGGCGATCGTCTAAGTCAGCCAGCGCGGCGGCTACCACGCCCAGCGTAAGCGGTATTGTCCACTCAATTTGATGCAGCCACCACGGCACCGCAGCGCACCCGGCCAACGCAAAGAAAATACGCAGCAGATAGCGCCAGCTGCTGTTAAACAAATATTGCCGCCAACCGGGCAGCGTTTTCGACATCATATTAATAGCGCCGACGGGCATTGGCTTCGCGTGCTGCACGCGCCTCTTCAACCGAAACAACACGACGTCCGACAGGCCATAGCGCGATCGCGGCTATTTTAAAATTAGCGATGCCAACAGGAATGCCAATAATCGTCAGGCACTGAACGATGCCGGCTGAAATATGCGCCACGCACAACCACCAGCCAAAGAAAACCAGCCAGAAAATGTTTAAAAAAGTGCCCCCGGCATTCAGGATGTGGCTTTTGCTGTCCGGACGCAGCACATCAACATGCACCGCTTCATTACCGAATGGCACCAGCGAAAGTTTAGTGATCTCCCAACAGGAGCGGGTCAGAGGAAGAGTAAAAATCAGGACGATGGTCACCAGCGTAGCAAAAAGCCAGCTCAGCGTGGTGATAAAACCCCGAGGACAAAGTTAAGAATATTTAAAACGGTGCGCATACTCAGCTTTTCCTTTTGCATTCTGCTAGATGTGTCGCCAAGTTTAGCCTGTTTTAGGGCTGGAGCGTTAAGAGTCTGACAGGTAGACTTCGCTTAATCTTTTATTTAGTCGTTGGTGTGGACGTGGAACTGAAAGCAACCTCCATGGGCAAGCGGCTTGCTCAACATCCTTATAATCGGGTTCGCCTGTTACCCGCTGGCGTTGACGTTAGCGGTGATAAGCATGAATATCTGATCCCCTTCAATCAATTGCTAAATATCACCTGTAAACGAGGCCTGGTTTGGGGCGAACTGGAATTCCTGCTGGCAGACGATAAAGTGGTGCGCCTGCACGGCACTGAATGGCAGGAAACGCAACGTTTTCATCACTATCTTATGCAGTCGTGGCAACGCTGGAGCCTCGAAATGAGCGACGTGTGCCATGAAGTTCTTCATGCGCTGCGTCTGGATATTGAGGGTTTCAGCGAGCAAGATCGCTGGCTGAAACGCAGTGAATCAGGTGACTTAAAAGAGAAAATCTTCAAGCAGTTTGATGCGTTGCCGCTGCCACTGTCACGCCTGAATGAATTTGAAAATCTGCGTGAAGATGCCGCGTTCTGTCAGCATTGGCTGGAACAGGGTGAGGCGGCCCTGGCACAGCGCAATCGCGACTGGACCGCGAAGATACGCGATCGTTACCACGATTTCTTTTCCACTGTTGAAACTTCGCCGCTTAATCCTGCGCAGTGCGAAGCCGTGGTCAATGGTGAAGATGCATTGCTGGTGCTGGCCGGGGCAGGAAGCGGTAAAACGTCAGTGCTGGTGGCGCGGACAGGATGGTTGTTACAGCGTAAACTCGCGACGCCCGATCAAATTTTATTGCTAGCGTTTGGTCGCCAGGCGGCAGAAGAGATGAATGAGCGCATTCAGTCTCGCCTTGACGTCAGCGACATTCAGTCACGCACATTCCACGCTTTAGCCCTGCATATTATTCGTGAAGGCAGTAATAAACAGCCGATCGTCAGTAAATTAGAAAGTGATGTTGATGCGCGACAGAAACTATTGCTAACGCACTGGCGGCAACAGTGCGATGAGAAAAAGCGCACGCTAATGGCTGGCGGCAATGGCTGCGCGATGAACTGGAATGGGAGGTGCCAGAAGGAGCATTCTGGCAAGATGACCGGCTGGCAAAACGGCTGGCTTCACGACTGGATCGCTGGCTCGGACTGATGAGAATGCACGGCGGCGCGCAGGCTGCGATGATTGCTGACGTGCCTGAAGCTGCACGCGATCTGTTTAGTAAACGTGTGAAATTAATGGCTCCGCTACTTAAAGCCTGGAAAAGCGCGTTGAAAGAAGAGGGCGCGGTAGATTTCTCTGGTCTGATTCACCAGGCTATCGCTATTCTGGAAAAAGGCCGCTTCATTAGCCCGTGGAAACATATTCTGGTGGACGAGTTTCAGGATATTTCTCCACAGCGTGCCGCCTTGCTGACCGCGCTGCGGCAACAGAATAAACGCACTACGCTGTTTGCTGTGGGAGATGACTGGCAGGCCATTTACCGTTTTAGCGGTGCTGAAATGAGTCTGACCACCGCATTTCATCACTATTTTGGCGAGGGCGATCGCTGTTTTCTGGATACCACCTATCGCTTTAACGAACGCATTGGCGATATTGCTAACCGCTTCGTTCAGCAAAATCCGCATCAGTTGCGTAAACCTCTCAACAGCCTGAGCAAAGGCAATAAAAAATCGATTGCATTACTACCTGAAGATCAACTTGAGCCGCTGCTGAATAAATTAAGCGGCTATGCCAAACCAGACGAGCGTGTGCTGCTACTGGCGCGTTATCACCATCTGCGCCCCGATATCACTGAAAAGGCTAAAACTAAATGGCCGAAGCTCAAACTCGACTTTATGACGATTCACGCCAGCAAAGGACAGCAGGCAGATTACGTTATTTTGTTAGGCCTGCAGCAAGGCAAAGAGGGGTTTCCGGCTGAAGCGCGCGAGTCGATTATGGAACAGGGCCTGCTGCCGCAACCGGAAGCGTTTCCCGATGCAGAAGAGCGTCGGCTGGCTTACGTGGCGCTGACGCGGGCGCGTCAGCAGGTGTTTTTGATGTATGACAAAATGCAGCCGTCTGTGTTTGTTGATCACTTTCGTGAACTCGGCGTGCCGGTTTTACGTAAAGCCTGAGTTACTTCAGGCGATCCGCTAAGTAACGCTGATAATCAGGGATTTGAATATCCATTGCCTGAGCAAAGAGCGGTGACTGAATAATAAAGTCAGCTGTTGACCGATTCGTCGCCACAGGAATATTCCACACGGTTGCGAGACGTAGCAGGGCCTTAACGTCCGGGTCATGCGGCACAGCATTTAGCGGATCCCAAAAGAATATCAACGCATCGATTTTTCCTTCAGCAATCATCGCACCGACTTGCTGATCGCCGCCCATTGGGCCGCTGAGCATGGCATTCACATTAAGCCCGGTATGACGGTTAATAAGATTGCCCGTGGTGCCTGTCGCGTAAAGCTCATGGGGCTCCAGGGCTGGCTGATTTTGCTTAACCCATTCAAGAAGCGTGATTTTACAGTGGTCATGGGCAACCAGTGCGATATGTTTTTTTACGCCAAGAGTACGAACAGTTTGTTCCATAGGGCTTCCAGATGATGTCACACGCGCAGTAATCGGTTGCACGAGTTTACCTCTTGCCTTTCCTGTCTATCAACTTGTACGTAACATTTTGACCAGATTGAGAAATTGCTGGCGTGTGGCTTCATCGAAACGCTGAAACCAGCGTTTGATAGTAGGCATTTCAGGCTGATCGGCCCAGGCGAGATCGGCCGTGAGTTGTGCTGCTGGGGCAGTCGCGGTTGTTTGTGCGAACTGCGGTACTGAGGCAATTTTATCGTCACGGTTATAAATCAGCATCGCTTTTTCCACATCGCTGTCTGAATTCGCGGGCAGGCGATCGCGAATACTGGAAATTTCTTTGCCGTGCTCATCCACCAACTGAAAATTCAGGGTACGATCAAAACGGTGACGATCGTGTTTGTTAACCAGCGCAGGCAGGCGAATAGCGATAGTTTTGGCTTCAGCGTGAAACGTGACAATCATCGGCACCGACTGATAGCGCAACGATGTGTCTTTACGGTCATCGCGTAACTGCTCAACACGAAACAGGAATTGATGCTGGCCACGGTCAAGTTCTAAGCTATCGGCGCCTTTGAGCAAAGAACCGGAAATTTTCCGGCCATCCAACACCAAAAGATCGATTTGTGGATCGAGCTTTAAAGTAATGGCAGAACACGACGCCGTGACGAGGAGAGTAATTAACCCCGTGACAGCCAGCAACAGCTTCATTTCAACTCCGGAAGGGCGCAAGGGATGGATGTAGCAAATTCTTACATTATGGCAGTAAATTTACATTTGAACATATTTATTCGTGCAGCGAGCCAATAAATTCTGCCTCAATTGATCCGGGTCAGAAATGCACACACTACAATCAACCTGTTGCCAAAGGAGATAAAAATGAATGATCAAACGATCCGTGACGTGCTGGCTCGTACCCAACGTATTGCGCTGGTAGGTGCCAGTGATCGCCCTGAGCGTCCAAGCTATGGCGTAATGCAGTATCTGCTCAATCAAGGCTACGACGTTATTCCGGTCAGTCCAAAACTGGCGGGGAAAACATTGTTAGGTCAAACCGCTTACGGCAGCCTGGCGGAGATTCCGGGTAAAGTCGATATGGTCGATGTATTTCGCCATTCTGAAGCAGCATGGGGTGTTGCGCAGGAAGCCATAGCGATAGGTGCGGATACGCTGTGGCTACAATTAGGCGTGATTAACGAACAGGCTGCGGTACTGGCACAGGATGCGGGGATGACGGTGATTATGGATCGCTGTCCAAAAATAGAAATTCCGCGTCTGGGCATTGCCGCTAAAAACAGATAAGCAAGGCGGCATCGTCTGCTGCCGCCCTGAATTAATGACGTAAATGCGGTGATTGCAACTGCTTACGCACCGAAGCAGCGAGTTCATCCAGGGAAGGATGTTCCGGATGCTCATGCGTGGTTTCACCGGAAAGCTGAATTTCAGCGACATAGGTATGTACCTGAGCGCCATGTTCATCTTCCATGACTACGTGATACCACGGTGCGCTGCGCAATGTCTCTGTCGCACCGACTTCTTCCAGCTTTGGCTCATCTAACGAGTATTCGGGATCGACATCAACGACAACCCCTAATACGCCAGAAAGGCGATGACGAACCTGCTGTCCAATTCCAAATTTACTGGCAATCATTGTGACCTCCCAAAAAACTTGCCCTGTGATCAATATGGCGTCACGGACACGTTTTTCAAGTCACATTACGCGACAAGCAAAACCTTTTAAGTAAAGACCTTCTGGATAGCTGGCAATAACGGGATGATCGGCGGCCTGACGGAACTGCTCAATGAACTGCACTTCGCGCCCGGCGTCGACCGACGCGTCAGCAATGATTTTCTGAAACAGGTCAGTTGCCATCAAACCGGAGCAGGAGAAAGTCATTAAAATGCCTCCCGGATTCAGTAACTGCATCGCCAGCATATTAATATCTTTATATCCGCGACAGGCACCCATCAACTGGCTCTTGTTTTCAACGAACTTAGGCGGGTCCATAACGATGAGATCGAATTTTTCACCGTTGTCGCGATAGCGACGCAGCAGTTTAAACACATCATCGCGCTGAAATTGCGCGCGGGAAACGTCCAGACCGTTCAGCTCAACGTTTTGACGGGCAACATCAAGCGCATCTTGCGAAGTATCCACACTGATCACTTCACGGCATCCCCCCATTAAGGCTGAAACAGCGAAGCCACCGGTGTAGGAGAAGCAGTTCAGTACGCGCGCATCTTGGGCGTAGCGACGTGTCGCCAGACGACTGTCACGCTGATCAAGGTAATAACCCGTTTTGTGACCGCCCTGAATATCCACCAGCAACTTCATACCATGCTCGGTAACAGGTAAAAGCGGCGGTGGCAATTCGCCGGTCACGGTACCTTGCGTCAGTTCCAGCCCCTCTTTTTTACGTACGGCCACATCGGAACGATCGTAAATCGCACATTCAGGGAAACAGTGCTGCAGCGCCGAAATGATCGCCGGACGCTGATATTCGGCACCGGCAGAAAGTAACTGAAGCACGAGGAAATTGCCAAAGCGATCGATTGTCACACCCGGTAAACCATCTGACTCACCGGCGATCAGGCGATAACTGTCGAGACCGTCACGCTCGGCCAGCCATTTACGCCACTGCTGCGCCTGCTCGAAACGGCGCACAAAAAAGGCGATATCGATAGATTCATCGGGTTGCCAGCTCCAGACGCGGGCACGAATCTGCGATTGGGGCGACCAGGCGGCGCGAGCCAGCCATTTGCCATTGCTGTCGCAGACATCAATAGTTTCACCCAGCTGGGCTTTACCTTCCATACGTGCGACCGCACCCGAAAATACCCATGGATGGCGACGGAGCAGGGATTTTTCACGTCCCCTGGCGAGAATCAATCGAACTGTCATAGTTTGCTATGCTTACCTGAAAAAATGAGGCGCCATTGTCCGGTGGATAACAGGAAAATGCAACGAACAGCAGCAGGAGAGAAAAATGTCAGCAACCTGTTTTAAAATCTGGGTACACGGCCAGGTACAAGGTGTTGGATTTCGCTACAGTACGCAGTCACAGGCTGACAAACTTGGCGTAACGGGTTACGCGCGAAATTTAGCTGACGGCAGTGTAGAAGTCTTAGCGTATGGCGAACCGCAACAGGTTGATGCGTTAATTGACTGGTTAAAATCAGGCGGCCCACGCAGTGCACACGTCGATAAAGTGTTAGTGGAACCGCACCAGCTAACACAGCCTCCTCAGTCATTCACCACACGCTAATCAAAGACACTTCGCCGGTTTTGGCAGACCGGCAATTTTTGTTGCCTGTTTGGCCGGGCCTTCTGGAAAAAGACGAAACAGATAACGGCTGTTGCCTTTCTCTTCGCCATATTTCTGCGCCATGGCTTTGACCAGCATTCGCACCGCAGGTGAGGTGTTAAACTCCAGATAAAATGCACGAACAAAATGCACTACTTCCCAGTGAGCTTCACTCATTTCGATGCCTTCCTGCCCGGCAATCTGTGCCGCCAGTGCTTCACTCCAGTCGTTGCGATCTTTTAAATACCCTTCGGCATCGACTGCAATTTCGTTACCGTTAAATTTCACGTTATTTCCCCACGACAAATGACGGCATATTTTATCAAATTTGCACAGCAGAAAAAGCAAAACCCCGCGAAGCGGGGTTTTGTCATGAACCGGAGGTGTCGGTTAGTTGCTGCGGGCGAAACCCAGCAGGCTCAACAGGCTGACAAAAATATTGTACAGCGACACATACAGGCTCACAGTGGCGCGAATGTAATTGGTTTCACCGCCATGAATGATGTTGCTGGTTTCCCAAAGAATGGCGCCTGCCGAAAACAGAATAAACAGGGCGCTAATCGCCAGGTGCAGCGCAGGCAGTTGCAGAAAAATATTGGCAACCACAGCGACCAACAGCACCACAAAGCCGGCCATCATCATGCCGCCAAGAAAAGACATATCACGGCGGGTCGTTAATACATAAGCTGAGCAGCAAAAGAAAACCAGAGCCGTTCCGCCCAAAGCGAGTGCAATAACATCACCCATACCCGCAGTCAGAAATGAACTGAGAATAGGGTCGAGGCAGTAGCCAAGAAAACCGGTGAAAGCGAAGGCCGCCAGAATACCCATTGGGCTATTAGCCAGGCGATACGTCAGGAACATCAGACCATAAAAACCCACCAGCATTAATATTAAGCCTGGCGCGGGCAGGGCAAGAAGGGTACTGGCCGTTGCGGTCACTGCAGAAAAAGCCAGTGTCATGCCCAAAAGGAAATAGGTATTACGCAATACTCTGTGCGTGCTGAGCAGCGACTGCTGCGATGAAGACGAGACTATTCTTTCCATTGTTGCGCTCCTGTAAGCAGAACACCAAATATGCGCTGAGAATACGCAGTGCAACAAAGCGGTAAAAGGCGTTTTACCCTTCTTTACGCGTAAACGCGCTAATTGTTTGAGCAAAGTGGTGATTTTGACAACAGATAACAATTATTTGGCTGTTTTTCAGGCGAACGAATTGTTCTGGGGTTTACATCTCTCAGGGGGATGTTTATAGTGCGCCTCATTGCGGAGGGGTGGCCGAGCGGCTTAAGGCAGCGGTCTTGAAAACCGCCGATGGGAAACCATCCGAGAGTTCGAATCTCTCCTCCTCCGCCACTTCATCAGCTTAATGCAATGAAGTGGCAGGAACATGACACGTCATGTTTTTCTGCAGTAAATAGTTTCAAAACGGAGGGGTGGCCGAGCGGCTTAAGGCAGCGGTCTTGAAAACCGCCGATGGGAAACCATCCGAGAGTTCGAATCTCTCCTCCTCCGCCATATTCTACAGGCCAGCACGCAGTGCTGGCCTGTTTCGTTTCTGCCTTTCCCTTCAGGGAATCTGAAAAACATCCTGTTGCTTTTCAAACTGCTGTCACCTCTGCTACAGCCGCTGGCAACTCTGCTATAGTCCACTAACTGTTTTTGCAAACACCTGGCGCTTTTCTGCGGCGAGCTGAGTTACACTATGTAGCACTTCGCTCGATATAAGCTAATCGGTTGATAGCCTGAGTGTTTCTCTACTGAATAAATGGAATAGGCACAATGATCAAGAAACTGAGTCTTTGCGCATTGTCGGTGCTCGCTGCATTACCAATCGGAACGGTGGCGCAGGCTGCTGATGGCGATATGCAGCTACAGCAAGTGCTGATGTTGAGTCGTCATAATTTACGTGCACCGCTGGCGGATAACGGCAGCGTACTGGCGCAGGCGACCAAAAAAGCTGGCCGCAGTGGGATGTGCCGGGCGGAGAGCTCACCACGAAAGGTGGCGTGCTGGAAGTCTATATGGGCAGCTATACGCGCCAGTGGCTGGCTCAACAGGGATTGATAAAAAATGGCAGCTGTCCTGACAGTGACAACGTTTTTGTCTACGCCAACAGCCTGCAGCGCACCGTCGCAACCGCCCAGTTTTTTGTGAATGGCGCTTTCCCTGGATGTGATATTGCCGTCACGCATCAGGACGCGATGGGCACCATGGATCCCGTTTTTAATCCCGTGATTACGGATAACAGCGAAGAGTTTAACAAGAAAGCACTGGCTGCAATGGCGGCGGCGAATGAAAAGCTGTCGCTAAAACCCGCTTTCCAGCGCCTGGAAAAGATTGTCGATTATAAATCCGCACCCGCCTGCGATAATAAAAAACAGTGTGATTTAAGCAACGCTGAAAATACGTTCAGCGCCGAAAACGGCAAAGAGCCGAATGTCAGCGGCCCGCTAAAAGTGGGTAACTCACTGATGGATGCCTTTACACTGCAATATTACCAGGGTTTCCCGCTTGAACAGGTGGCATGGGGACAAATCAAAACGCCTGAGCAGTGGAAAGAGCTGTCAGCCATCAAAAACGGTTATCAGGATGCTTTATTCACCAGCCCGGATGTTGCACGTGAAGTTGCCGCGCCACTGGTGGATTATATCCGCAGCCAGTTAGTGGATCAGGACAAAGCGAACGCGCCAAAAGTGACGCTGATGGTGGGGCATGATTCCAACATCGCTTCGTTATTAAGTGCACTGCAGGTTAAATCATACGAACTGCCGGATACCTTTGAAAAAACGCCGATTGGCGGGCAGGTCGTATTTGAACGCTGGCACGATGCCAAAAATAACAAGGATTTGTTGAAGGTCGAATACGTTTATCAAACTGCCGATCAACTGCGCGATGGCGATTCTCTCAGCCTTAAAAATCCACCGAAGCGCGTGGCGCTACAGCTCACAGGCTGTCAGGCTGATGCCAATGGCTATTGTGCATGGGATCAGTTTGCTCAGGTGTTAAACAGCGCGCTGCAGGGCACGCCGATGCAGCCTGCGTCCGCACCACAACCTCAAATACAGCCAGCTAAGCCACAGCCAGCAGCGGATGATGCTAACGTTAAAGCGGATCAGGCTACGGCAGATAAAGCCGCGGCCGATAAGGCCGCCGCCGATAAAGCCGCGGCGCAAAAAGCAGCTGAAGCAAAAGCCGCAGAAGAGAAAGTAAAAGCCGACAAGGCGGCGGCGGAGAAAGCGAAAGCGGCTGAACAAAAGGCGGCGGCTGATAAGGCGGCTAGCGAAAAAGCAGCAGCCCAGACGGCGAGCAGTGACGGGAAGAGTAATCAGCCTGCGGCTAACTAATGAGTTCTGCTACAAAGAAAAACCCCGCCGATGCGGGGTTTTTTATGACTGCTATCAACCGGCCACGACCACCAGTTTTTGATTGGCGAATTCCTTGATGCCGAGGTCGGAAAGCTCGCGTCCGTAACCCGAACGCTTTACGCCACCAAACGGCAGTTCGGCCGAAGTATCACTTTGTGAATTGATAAACACCATGCCGGTTTCAATAGCAGACGCCAGTTTACGCCCGCGCGCGATATCTTTTGTCCACACGGAACCGCCCAAACCATAGTGAGAATCGTTCGCCAGCGCCACAGCCGCGCGATCATCGCCGACCACGTAAACCTGCGCAACGGGGCCAAAGAACTCTTGATAATAAGCGGGATTATCCGGGGTGAGATGGGTCAAAATAGTGGGCTGAAAATAACAGCCGACGCCTGCGATTACTTTGCCGCCGGTCAGCACTTTTGCACCGTTCGCCACCGCCTCATCAACCTGCTTAACCAGGCGATCGCGCGCATCGCTTGATGATAACGGACCCAGCGTGGTGTTCTCATCCAGCGGATCGCCTGGTGTGGCAGCAGATAGCGCGGCGGTGAATTTAGCGATAAAACTGTCCGCTATGTTTTCATGCAGGATAAAACGCTTAGCGGCGGTACAGACTTGTCCGCAGTTACTCAGCCGCGCCTGGGCACCCTGACGCACAGCTTCGTCGATATCCGCGTCGTCCAGCACCACAAACACGTCGTTTCCGCCCAGCTCCAGCGTAGATTTTTTCAGATGCTTACCCGCTTGCTCTGCTACCGCGCTACCGGCACGTTCTGATCCGGTAAGCGCGACACCCTGCACGCGATGGTCAGCGATCAGCTCAGCCACCTGGTCGGTCGAGATGAATAAATTGGTCCAGGCTCCTTCGGGTGCGCCCGCTTCCTTCACCAGCTTTTCAAACACATCTGCACAGTGCGGCACAATGTTCGCATGTTTTGCCAGCACCGGGTTGCCTAACGCCAGGTTAGGGGCCAGCACGCGCATCAGTTGATAATAGGGGAAATTCCAGGGTTCCACGGCTACCAGTACGCCAATCGGATGATATTCCAGCCACGCCTCGCCTAATTCACTGGCATAAGGCTGCGGTTTAAGAATACGTTCCGCATTCTCTGCGTAATAACGGGCAATTTGCGCACAGATTTTTACTTCACCGCGGCTTTGACCAATCAGTTTTCCCATCTCTTTACTGGCAATGGTCGCCAGTTCGTCGACACGGCTGTCAATCAGATCGGCCAGTTTTTTCAGGACCTGTAAGCGTGGCTGAATATCTCCTTTACTCCAGTCAGAGTGAAACAGGCCATCAGCCTTCTCCAGCGCCTGGTTTACTGCTGTCGCATCGTGGGAAGGCCAGCTTTTCAGCAGCTGATTGTTAGCAGGATTAATACTTTGATAGGAAGACATACAGCGATCCTTGGTCAGTGACTAAAAAAGATGAGGCGGGAAATCCCGCCCCAGCCTTAAACATTTTTACGTTCTACCGTCTTATCGTCCCAGGTCAGGACATCCTGATCGGTTTTATCGAAGGCGCGAAACAGCACTTCGTCATTACCTTGTTGACGCCAAATTTCTTCAGCAAGTTTTTCGTCGTAGTTCGCCACTTCGAAAATGGCCTCAGCGATTTCAGGTGAGGTGTGACGCAGGCTGGCCCATTCGCCAACGTGATGTTCTTTCGCTTGATCGGTAGCCATATTGGTCTCCTTAATGAAATCAGTCCTTTAGTTTAACTGCCAGCCCGGCAACGTGTTCGCCCTGGAAACGGGCAATATTCAGTTCCTCTTCCGTGGGCTGACGCGAGCCATCTCCACCCGCCATCGTGCTGGCACCATAAGGCGTGCCGCCGCGCGTTTGCGAGATGTCGAACAGCTCTTTGGTACCGTAGCCAATCGGGACAATCACCATGCCGTGATGCGCCAGTGTGGTCCAGACTGACGTAATAGTTTGCTCCTGGCCGCCGCCAGTACCGGTTGACGTAAAGACACTGGCGACTTTGCCGAACAGCGCGCCGGACGCCCAAAGACCACCGGTGCGATCCCAGAAGGTGCGCATCTGTCCAGACATATTGCCGAAGCGGGTAGGGGTGCCAATGATAATGGCATCGTATTGAGGAAGAATTTCTGGTGTCGCTTCCGGCGCAGCCTGATCGGTTTTGCCGCCAACCTGTGCGAAACGTTCGGCATCCATGGTTTCTGGTACACGCCGAATATCCACTTCTGCACCGGGAACCTTGCGGACACCTTCAGCGACCGCGTTCGCCATTGTTTCGATATGTCCATACATTGAATAGTAAAGCACCAGAATCTTAGCCATCTAAATCTCCGTAAGGGTTATTCAGCGTAACCAGAAGTATAGAAGAGCTTTAACTGGCTGCGAGCTTGCCCGGCAAAAGATCGGGTTTTTAGGACCTTTGACCTCTGGCTAAGCCGTTAAAAGCTGAATGAATATTTGATAATGGAGCGAATTTGCAGTGAATTATCTGTTGCTAAATGTAACAACGCACAGGGAGTGAGCAATGTCTGGCTAAGCTTTAACCATGATCACCCTGCAAAACAGGCGAACGGCAGGGTTGATGCTGGCAGGTAGACGAGAGTTAACGCTTACCCATTTGCGACCGGAGGAAAAGATGGCAACACATCGTGGAGGTTCAGGCAATTTTGCCGAAAACCGTGAGCGTGCGGCAGAAGCCGGGCGCAAAGGCGGCAAAAACAGCGGCGGAAATTTCAAAAACGATCCGCAACGCGCTGCGCGTGCTGGCGAAAAAGGTGGGCGCAGCAGTAACAAAAAATCTGAGACAGAGTAAACGCCGGGCCGCCGGGTAAACCGGCGGTCCGCCATTGCATTTCCCGCTTTCCCTCCGCAAAATGGCGCCCGAATCTCTTATCAGGTGAATTATGTCGGACGCTATCCGCAGCTTATCCTTGCGCCTGTCGCGCCAGGAGCTGGTGCTAATTTTTATTACGATGATCTGGGGTGGCACCTTTTAGCGGTGCATCGCGCGATGGCGTACTCCGGGCCGTTTTTCTTTGTCGGGCTACGCTTTGCGACGGCTGCGCTGTTGCTGGCGCTCTTTTTCGCCGCTATTTAGCGGCGATAACCTGGACTGAAATCAAAGCGGGGTCGCTGATTGGTTTGTCGATTGCCGGCGGTTATGGCCTGCAAACTTATGGTCTGCAAACCATATCCAGCAGTCAGTCCGCTTTTCTCACGGCGCTCTATGTTCCCGTGGTGCCGTTGCTACAGTGGATTTTTTACGTCGCCCGCCGGGCCTGATGGCCTGGCTCGGCATTTTACTGGCGTTTGGCGGTTTGCTGCTGGTTGCCGGGCCACAGGATGGTCGTATTAGCCTGAATCAGGGCGAAATCGCCACGCTGATCAGTACGCTGGCGATTGCAGCGGAAATTATTCTAATCAGCCGCTATGCAGGCGAGGTTGATGTGCGCCGCGTGACGCTGATTCAACTGGCCGTGGCCTCACTGGGTGCCTTCTGCCTAATGTTGCCAAACGGGGAATCAATACCCGATATGTCACCCAATCTGCTGCTGAGTGCGCTGGGCTTAGGCGCAGCCAGTGCGCTTATTCAGGTCACCATGAACTGGGCACAGCGTAGCGTATCGCCTACGCGCGCAACGGTAATTTATGCCGGTGAACCGGTATGGGC
Source organism: Candidatus Pantoea haifensis (assembly GCA_018842655.1). Classification (GTDB taxonomy): domain Bacteria; phylum Pseudomonadota; class Gammaproteobacteria; order Enterobacterales; family Enterobacteriaceae; genus Pantoea; species Pantoea haifensis. The sequence goes on from JAGTWN010000004.1 coordinate 611,434, forward strand.
TGGCGTGGTAGGGCGCATTGCCGGTGAGCGTTTGCCTGCTGCCGCGTTGCTGGGCGGGGCATTGATTGTCTGTGGCGTGATTGTCAGTGAGCTGCGTTTCAAACGTAAGAAAGCGGTGCAGCCAGTTACCGCACCGCCTGAATAATCAATTATCCTGACGCACAACCTGTTTCTCTACCTGTACTGCGCCGCGTTGGCGCAGTATGGCGTTCAGGATAATCGCACCAAAAGTGGCGGTACCAATACCGCCAAGCGTGAACTGACCAATCCTGAGAGCGAAATCGCCTGCACCTAACACCAGCGTCGTCGCCACCATGATTAAATTACCGTTTTGGCTAAAATCGACACGGTTTTGCACCCAAATACGCGCGCCAGCCACGGCAATCAGGCCAAACACCACAATCGACGCCCCGCCAATGACTGGACCAGGAATGGTATGAATCAATGCCCCGAACTTCGGCGAAAAACCGAGTATGAGTGCAAAAGCCGCGGCAGCGACAAAGGCCAGTGTGGAGTAAACCTTTGTCACTGCCATCACGCCAATGTTTTCTGCATAGGTTGTCACGCCGCTGCCTCCCATCGCCCCGGACAGCATGGTCGCCAGGCCATCGCCTGCAAATGCGCGGCCCATATAGGGATCAAGGTTGCGCCCGGTCATTCCTGCCACCGCTTTGATGTGACCTAAATTTTCCGCTACCAGAATAATCGCGACGGGGGCAATCAGCACCACCGCCTGAATATCAAAGGCAGGGGCGGTGGTGCGGGGTAAGCCAAACCATGGCGCTTGCGACAGCAGGGTGAAGTCAACGGGTTTACCCAGGCCCAGCCCGTTGGTCAGCAGCATATAAATCGCCCACGCGACGATAAGTCCGATAAGAATCAATAAACGCTGGACCATACCGCGGGTAAACACCGCGACCACACCAATACAGAGCACGGTCATAACCGCCATCCAGCTGTCGAAAGCGGAGGCCGATACGCTGTGTACTGCAATCGGTGCCAGATTCAAACCAATTGCCATCACCACGGCGCCCGTTACCACCGGTGGCATCAACTTTTCAATCCAGCGCGTGCCCGCTTTCATCACAACAAAGCCAATCAGTGTATAAAGCAAACCACAGGCGATCACGCCACCCAGCGCCAGGCTGAGATTCGGGTTTAATCCCTGCCCATTAAAACCCGTTACCGCAATCACAACGCCCACAAAGGCGGCGCTGGAACCCAGATAGCTGGGAACACGTCCTCCGGTGACAATGAAGAACAGCAGCGTGCCGATACCGGATACCAGGATCGCCAGGTTAGGATCGAGGCCCATCAGCAGAGGCATTAGTACGGTTGCGCCAAACATCGCGACCGCATGCTGCAATCCGAGGATCAGGGTCTGACCCATCGGCAAGGTTTCATCCGGGGCAATCAGCCCATTTTCTGTTACTGCCGACTTCTTTTGCCATTGAGGAAACCAGGAATTTGCCATCGTTAACTCCACAAAAAGGGAATGATGCCGGACCGCGTTGGGCGAATTAACAGGCTTCCTGCCGCAAAAGGGGATGGTATCCACGATCAAACCAGACCAGACCGTGCGCATTGTCGTTGCGAACCAGCGCCAGCACTTCACAAAAAACGTGTCGTGTGTGCCAACGCTGACTGTCTGCGTAACGCGACAGTCAAATGAAACCACGGCACCGCTCAGCACCGGGGAGCCCGTAACGGCTGTTGTCCATTCCGCTGCGATGAAACGCTCTGCCATCGGCGTTTTACCGCCGAACAGCGTAGAGAGAGCCTCATGCCCGGAAGCCAGTGTGTTAACGCACAGCTGCCTGTTTTCACGGAACAGTGGATAGACTGAGGCGGAACGGTTCAGGCACACCAGCAGGGTAGGAGGTGAATCGGTCACGCTGCAAACGGCCGATGCGGTAAAACCGGCCCGTCCCGCTGGCCCTTCGGTGGTAATGATATTTACCGCTGCGCCGAGTCGCGCCATGGCATTGCGAAACGCCTGTTTCTCTACCGGTGGCATAACATTTTCTCTGTTCATATTTTTCTCTCGCTCGAAGGTTTAGCTAACCTCATCGGGTTGAAGCAGCAGGCAGTCGGTATCCGCCAGCCACTGCACGAGCAGGGCATTGAACTGCGCGGCATCGGTTACACTCATCGCATGCCCACCCCAGGGCATCTCAGCGCGTGTAGCGTCAGGCAAGGCAGCAGCCAGTTGCACCGAGCAGCTCCACGGCACTAGCAGATCGTCTTTGCTGCAAATCACCCAGACCGGTTGTGAAATGCGATCAGCACAGCTCCTGAAGTCAGCCTGCATTAAGGCGTGCAGGCGGCGCAGCAGATTTTCCATGCCCTGAAAGTGCGCAACGTGGTGCGCATCTTCCTGCTCCAGACGCGCCTCATGCTGCGCCATCCATTCGGCAGGATAGAGAAACAGCGGCTGCGCGCGGACAAATGCCTCAACACCGACATTAAGCAGCAGATGCTGTCGCACCTCGAAACAGCGCCGGGTGTGCGCGTTGAGCGTCAGCCACCCGTTAATCACTGCGACACGCTCAACCCGTTCCGGATAATCAAGGGCCAGCTGCAAGCCGATTAATCCCCCTAATGCGTGGCCGATGACACCGAAGCGGGAGATACCCTGTTGTGCCAGCGCCTCAGCCAGCTCCGCAGCCATCATAGACAGGGTATAACCTTCCGGCAGCGAATCGGCGCTGCGGCCGGTGCCTCGCTGGTCATACAGCACCACCCGATAGCGTTCGCTTAAAACTGCGAGCTGCGATTGCCAAAAGCCCGCAACGCCCCCTAAGCCTGAAGAGAACACCAGCGTGGGCGCATCATGAGTTTGCAGGCCATGCGTCTCAACATGCATCAGGCCCCCTGTTTTCCAATATGCGCGATGCTGGCAATCTCAACTAACGCATCGGGTTTGACTAACCCGCACTGAATGCAGAAGCGCGCCGGCTTTTCCCCTGGAAAGTAGTCGGCATAGACCTGATTCACTGCGGCATAATTTGTCCAGTCAGTGATAAAAATCGAATTGAAGGTGACGTCATCCATACTGCCCCCGCTGTTTCGATGACCTTTTTAATGGTTTCCAGCACGTGGCGGGTTTGTGCCGCCGCATCGCCCACATGCACCACATTGTTATGTTCATCAAACGGCAAAGTTCCAGAGACATAAACCACGCCATCGGCCAGCGTACCCGGCACAAAAGGAGCGATGGGGGTAGAACTTCCTGGCGGAATAAGGGCACTTTTTGGCATAGCTACTTTTCCTTTTATCAACAGGTGAAGCAGGATTTAGGATGCGGATCGCAGGCTCTCACAAAACGCGTCCACGTCAGAGACCCACCCAAAAAAGGTTTCAATATTGAAGATTGCGGCGTGTTGAGCAAAAGCAGGGCCAGCCTGATAAGTTGCGTCTTCCAGCACGACACCAAAATATTCCAGGAAAAAGCCATCACGCAGCGTTGATTCCACGCATACGTTGGTGGCGATACCGGTAAAAATAAGATGGCGGATCCCACGGCTGCGCAGCAGGCTGTCGAGTGGCGTATTAAAGAAGCCGCTATAACGCGGTTTTGGCAAGACAATGTCACCTGGCAGGGGCACCAGCTCATCGACCAGCGCATAATCCCAGCTGCCTTTGGCTAATAATGTGCCTTGCAGCTCGGGGCGTTTACGCATGGTTTTCAGTGCGTTCGATTTATGAAAATTGGGCGAGCCAGCATCACCCGCTTCAACATACTGATCGTCCCAGCCGTTCTGGAACCAGATAATCTGAACGCCCGCAGCTCGTGCGGCGGTCACTGCCTGATGAATCTTCGCAATCACCGGCTGGGTGGCGGAGACATCAAATCCCGCCAGATCCAGGTATCCCCCTGAGTGGCATAAGCGTTTTGCATATCCACCACGATCAGCGCACTCTGGCCTGGCGGGAAGGCGATAGGTTCCGGGCGCGCAGGCAGCTCTACCTGTGGAATATCGGGTGTATGAGCGCAATAAACCGTATTCATTAAGCCACCTCCTGTTGCGCATCAATTACTGCGTTGCGGCAGCTCATCAGGGGCTGAATATGTTGGCCAAAGTCGTCGATACCTTGCAGGAAATCATCAAACGTCAGCAGTACGCCATGTGTTCCGTCAACCTGTGCAACCTCGTCCAGCATACGCGCAACGTTGGCAAAAGAGCCTACCAGGGTGCCCATGTTGATGTTAACGGCAGAGGTGGGATCGGCCATCTGGCGTACATTGGTGTCGCTGCCTGATTTGGTGTCCTGCTGGCTCTGCGTGGTGAGCCAGGCGAGAGCCTCTTCATCCGCTCCGGCTTTGTAATGTTCCCATTTGGCACGCGCCTCTTCATCGGTTTCTGCCGCGATGATCATAAACAGCACGTAGGAGCCCACATCGCGTCCGGCTTTTTCTGCGGCCTGCTTCATGCGCGTTGAGGTGGCCGAAAAGGCAGTAGGAGTATTAACACCTTTACCGAAGCAGAAGTTGTAATCCGCATATTGTGCTGAAAATGCCATTCCGGCGTCGCTCTGACCGGCGCAAATGACTTTCATCGGCTTTTGCGGCTGCGGGCTAACGCGGCAGTCATTCATGGTAAAGAACTCACCTTTAAAGTCCGACGTGCCACTGCCCCATAAATCGCGCAGCACCGTGACATATTCAGTGAGGTAGTGATAGCGACGGCTAAAATAGTCATCACCCGGCCATAAACCCATCTGTTCATATTCGGGCTTCTGCCAGCCGGTCACTAAATTGACGCCAAAACGGCCATTTGAAATAGAGTCGATAGTCGCTGCCATGCGCGCCACGATAGCCGGGGGCAACGTCAGTGTAGCCGCCGTCGCATAGATCTCAATACGTGAAGTGACCGCCGCTAAGCCTGCCATCAAAGTAAACGATTCCAGGTTATGATCCCAGAATCCGGTTTTGCCACCGAAGCCGCGCAGCTTAATCATCGAAAGCGCGAAGTCGAAATGGTAATGCTCAGCTTTTTGCACAATCGCTTTGTTGAGTTCAAAGGTTGGCTTGTATTGCGGAGCATGAGAAGAAATCAGCCAGCCATTGTTACCAATCGGAATAAAGACACCAATCTTCATACAGAACCTCTTGCACATGGGTTGGACTTTTTCACGCGCTGGGCCGAATCTTTTACGGCGCGCTCAAAAGCATTTGTGCAAAGGCTGTGCCACATTTTTTAATGCTATAAATAACAATGTGTTAAAAATAACCCAAAAGAGTTAACCAGATTGGTTGGTCCGTTTTGGACCATTTGGTCAAAACAGGCTGCACATTTTGCAGGCAGGTTGAACAAAAAAGGTGCAATGGCAAAATTGGGCAGCTACCTGTGGCTTTGCTATGATGCCGGAACGCAGAAGGGATGAGGCAACAGGATGAAAACAGAAATAAAACCCACGCGCCGTTCACGCGCTGTCGCGGCTAAACGTGCAGCTATTCTGGAAGCCGCGCTAACCTTTTTTCCCAGTTTGGCATTCATGGAACCCGCCTCGATCAGGTAGCCGAGCGGGCTGATGTCTCGAAGACCAACCTTCTTTATTACTATCCTTCCAAAGAAGCGTTATACATCGCGGTGTTAAAAGAGATCCTGGATGTCTGGCTGGCGCCACTGCGTGCATTAGCGCACGATCAGGAACCTTTAATGGCTATTCGCCGCTACATACGCCTGAAGCTCGAAGTCTCGCGCGATCATCCACAAGCCTCCCGGCTGTTCTGTCTGGAAATGCTGCAGGGCGCGCCGCTCCTGAAAGGAGAATTAGCGGGGGACTTAAAGCAACTGGTTGATGAGAAAGCGGCCATTATTGAACGCTGGATTGATGAAGGTCGGCTGGCTGGCGTACAGCCGCAACATTTAATCTTTATGCTGTGGGCAACCACGCAACACTATGCTGATTTTGCCAGCCAGGTTGAAGCCATTACCGGCCAGACCCTGAGCGATCCGCAGTTTTTCGATCAAACAGTAGATAATGTACAACGCATGATCATTGAAGGTATTCGCGTGCGTTAATTTTCGCTACGGCTTTTTTGCGGGGAGCAAACATGGATTCTGTTTCGCAACTGGTTCTCGGCGCATCCGTCAGCGTCGCGGTAATGGGACGACGTGTCCCGCTTTGGCAAGCGGCCGCTGTCGGTGCCGCATGTGGCACGCTTCCCGACCTGGATGTTTTTCTTGATCATGGCGATGCAATACGCAACATGACTCTGCATCGTACTGAAAGTCATGCGCTGCTCTATCTGACACTGATCTCGCCGCTCGTCGCCTGGCTGGTCGCGGGCCTGTTTCGCCGAGACGTAAAGTGGCAGGCGTGGTGGCCGGCTATCTGGCTGGCATTCATCACCCACCCCTGCTGGATCTAATGACGGTTTATGGCACGCAGCTGGGGCTGCCGCTGACCGATCATCCCTATGCTGTCGGCAGCATCTATATTGTGGATCCGCTCTATACTCTACCGATGCTGATTTGTCTTGCTGTGGCGCTGTGGCGACGCGGTGAACAGGGTTTACGGTGGAGCCGCCTCGGCTTAGCTATCAGTACGCTTTATCTGGCGTGGAGTATGGTGATTCAGGGCGTTGCCAGTTGGCAGATCAAACAATCGTTAGCCGCGCAGGCCATTCCAGCAGATAAAATACTGGTGACGCCGACAGCGTTTAATACCCTGGTGTGGCGAAGCGTTATCATCACGCCTGAACGTTATGGCGAAGCGTACTGGTCACTGTTATCACCGGGTCGGTCGCTGAAGGTCAACTGGCGGCCACGCCATCCCGAATTGTTTGAACAGTTAAAAGGTGACTGGTATGCCGAGCGTGTTGCCTGGTTCAGCCATGGTTTCTATGCCATGGGCGAAAGCAACGGGCAGATCACTATTTCCGATTTGCGCATGGGAGAAGGCGGGCATTACACCTTTACCTTCAATTTAGGCACACCGCAGCAGCCCGCAACGCATCCAGAAAGAGTGCCTTCATCGCGACCTGCGCTAAGCGTTAGCTTTACTGCATTAAAAGAGCGACTGTAAATAAAAAGCCCGGCCATCACTGACCGGGCTTTTTTTATCGTGTGATTACCTTAGCGTCTGGCACGGCGGCGTAGTAACCACCCCAACGTCAACAGGGCGAACCACAACGGCGTGACCATCAGTGCCTGGCGTGTATCTTCTTGCAGGGTCAACAGCACCAGCACAAAGGCAAAAAAGGCGATGCATACCCAGCACATGAATTTACCCAACGGCATTTTGAAACCAGATTCTGCATGGCGCTGAGGATACTTTTTACGGTACGCCAGGTAGCTGCACAGAATGATAGTCCAGACAAACATGAACAGAATCGCAGAGACCGTAGTGACTAAGGTGAACACCGTCATCACATCAGGGATCAAGTAAATCAACGCCACGCCACCCAACAGGCACAGGCAGGAGAAAAACAGGCCAGTTGTGGGGACAGCGCGTGCTGACAGGCGACCAAATGCACGGTGTGCCACTCCCTGCTGCGATAAGCCATAGAGCATACGGCTGGTGGAGAAGATACCGCTGTTCGCTGAGGACGCTGCTGAAGTCAGCACCACAAAGTTAACAATGCTGGCGGCGGCGGGTAAGCCGATCAACACAAACATTTCAACAAACGGGCTGCGGTCCGGCATGACCTGGGTCCAGGGTGTGACGGCCATGATCACCATCAGTGCTAATACGTAGAACATGATCACCCGCAGCGGAATAGCATTAATCGCGCGCGGTAACACTTTGTGAGGATCGTGCGTTTCGGCAGCAGCAGTGCCGACTAACTCAATTCCCACAAAGGCAAAAACGGCAATCTGGAAGCCAGCAAAAAATCCACTCAACCCTTTCGGGAACATACCGCCGTGATCCCAGATATTGCTTAATGACGCCGTCCCTCCACCTGGCGATGGATAGTGCATTGAAACCAACACAATGCCGGTGACAATTAGCGCGACGATAGCGACAATTTTGATAATCGCGAACCAAAACTCCATTTCGCCAAACAGCTTAACCGTGGCGATGTTGAGCGTCAGAAAAACAAAGACGCACAGCAGGGCGCTCATCCAGATGGAAAAGCCGGGAAACCAGAGTTGAAAATAGGCGCTTATTGCCACGACATCAGCAATGCCAGTAACGACCCAGCAGAACCAGTAAGTCCAGCCCGTAAAATAGCCTGCCCAGGGACCCAACAGGTCAGCGGCGAAATCACTAAAAGATTTGTATTCGAGGTTCGAGAGCAATAATTCGCCCATGGCGCGCATGACGAAGAACAGCATAAACCCGATAATCATATAAACGAAGATAATAGAAGGGCCGGCAAGGCTGATGGTTTTACCCGAGCCCATAAACAGGCCAGTGCCGATTGCACCACCGATAGCGATAAGTTGAATGTGACGATTATGCAGGTTGCGCCGCAGCTTTTCCGGGTTCTCCTGCGTAATCAACGCTTCTTTTGATTGATCGACCATATAATTGTCTTTCCTGTCTTGATGTTGTGTCAGCTCTGCTGGCTGTTATTGGGCGAGCCTGCCTGACTGGCAAGTTGGCATAAGATAGTGGAATACCCTGCAAAGTCGGAAATTGTTTTTTAACAATTGTGACCTTTCATCTCTAACGCACCGGCAGGAATTGTTTACGCGGGCGATTATTCCGTCAGGCTGGGTAATTTTTAATCTCGTTGTGTCAGGTTTCGCGCAACCTGCCTGAGAGCTTCTACACTTTTTTGCTAATCATCAGGCTGCGAGAGGGAAAATGCGCACGCTTATACTTTTACTGGTATTGATTGCGGTGGGCTGGGGCAGTTTACCGTGGATCAAAAAGAACCTTCCGCCTCAGTTTAATCCTTTTACACCGCTTTCCGTCACCGATGCGCCAGGCTGGATGACGCGGTTGAAATTGAAACGGTTGTCAAACGATCCTGAGGCGTGTCTGGATGTCATGCACCGTGCGCAACAGGCCGGCTTTGTCAGTTTCAGCGCGCGTCCGCCTGTCACCGGCAACTGTCCGCTGAGCGATCCGCTGCGTATACAGAAATTTGGCCCTGTGAGTCTGAGCAGCAGTTTTCTTGCCAGTTGTCCGATGGCTGTCGCCAGCACCATGTATGTTCTACGCAGCCGTGAGCAGCTTACCCGGCAGCAGCAAAGCCCACTGGTGAGAATTACGCACGTTGGCAGTTATGCCTGTCGAAATATCTATCATCGTACTGAAGGCCGGTTGAGTGAGCACGCGACGGCGGACGCCTGGGATATCACGGGCTTTCAACTGGCGAACGGACAACGTTTAGACGTGAGTAAAAACTGGCAGCAACCCTCAGGAAAAGCCCAGTCGCTGCACAGTTTGTGGCGGGAAGGATGCAATGTTTTTGGTAACGCGCTGGGGCCAGATTATAACGCCGCGCATGCCACACATTTCCATTTAGGGATGCGTGGTGCAGGATACTGTCGGTAATCAGGTCACCGGATGAATACCGCGTTTTATCAAGAAATGATTGGCAGGCCAGGAAAAAACAAAACCCGTTATCATTGAAAGTTGCAACATAAACCAGAAGGCGCTCAATAGCGGATTGATTTGTTGATTTAATACATATTTTAGCGCCAGCGCCATAAAGATAAAAATACCTAATTGGTAAATGACTAACGGAAAAGTTTCTGTTTTTACGGCCAGCAGTAATGTGCGCCATATTGAAACTTTTTCACGATGCTTAATGACAAAGAACTGAAAAAATATACCGATCAGTAATGTAATCACGAGTGATAAAATGGCGTATTGCCAAATGGCAAATGAAACGTGCAAGTGATTTAGCAGGGTGATTATCGGTAATGTTATTATGTCGCCAAAAATAGAGGCGGCAGCAGATAACGATGTCGAAATAAATATCGTTTGCCAACTCATAGCGCGACCTGTTTTTTGTGGCACCAGCAAGGCAAGTTTTACCTGCCGGGAAGGTTGTCTCCCAAGGTGCCACCAGGCTACCCAGCCAATAAACGGCATATAGAGTCCGGTAAGAGGCCAGATAATATTCATGACAGCAACCGGATGAGGATGTCTGAAAATATCCTTAACAATCATCAATGCGGTGCAGCCGCCAAGCATTAAAAAGGGCAATGCCAACTGGTTTAACATAGTCTACCCCAAAGCGAATCGTTGATGGCCGGTGGTGCAGAGCGGCTTGCCGCTGTGCTATTCAGGCACGATAGTCTGGTAAGATTGTCTGTGTATTAACGGCTAAGAGTAGCGTTAAACAGTCTGATGCAAAAGTCTGCTCAGCCTGTTAAAACGCTGCATTTTGCCGCTGTCCAACTGCCTCGCTTTAAATCCTTTTATGAATAAGCTGCTGTTTATAAATAGTTTGCGCAAATTTTATCGATTTACCTTAATTATAATGCGCTACCGCAACCAAACAATTTACACGCGATATTTTTTCAAGGATTGAATTCCTATCGGAAAAATCTTATTCTGTTTGAGGTTGGTCATTCAACAGAGCATGGATCCCATTCTGCGATTCTCTGTACTCTTTATTTTTCTGGTAAGGCCTGCATATTGGAATGAAACGGGTATTTTTACCGGCGAGATTGAACATTGCTCAATCAAAATTTTTACTCATCTTAATTAAATTTTTGTCATAAACGAGAATGAATAACAAAGCGCACCTGCGTGAGGATAACGCTGAGGCAATATGACTAACGACAATTATTTTGCCTGGCGTATTAAGGCGGAAAATGAATTTCAAAGTTTAACAGTGGCTTCTCAACTGAAGACGGTAATACAGCATTACACCGAATCGTTGGGATTCGATTACTTTGCTTTTTTGATTCAACATCCGGTGCCTTTTACCCGGCCACGTATTCATCTACATAGCACTTATCCTAAATTATGGATTAAGCGTTACGAGCAGCAAAATTATTTTGCGGTCGATCCGGTATTGCTGTTGTGCCAACGGCCAGGCCGCGGCATTGAGTGGACTGCCGATCTGTTTACTGGTGCCGGAGATTTGTGGAAAGAGGCGGGCGAATTTGGTCTGCGCAGCGGTTTTTCTTGTTCAGCAATGGCACCAAATCGAGCCATTGGTATATTATCTATATCGTCGCAACAACCTTTTGCGACGCAACATCGTCGCGTTGAGCTGGAAGTGAAACTGCACTTTCTGGCGGAGCTGAGTTTGTGTGCGCTAGAGCGTCTCGGTGACGAAGCCATGCTGGTACTGAAAAATGATTTTAGTCAGCGCGAACTGGAAATTTTAAAATGGACCGCTGAAGGAAAAACTTCGGTAGAGATTTCTCTTATTTTATCTATTTCTGAACACACAGTGAATTTTCACCAAAAAATATGCAAAAGCGTTTCAATGTTTCCAATAAAACGCAGATTGCCTGTTATGCAGCTGCAATCGGACTGATTTAAACGAAATACAACTACTAATTTTAGTAGTTCCCTCGTTAGAGTCAGTTGTCTACCCTGCGCCGGTGCTTTGCCAGGCGGGCGCAAAGAAATCATTGCAAACATGGGGATGTCAGGGGCGCATGATGAAAATAATTCAAACGCAATTAAAGGATATGCCATCCTCTTTACTGGCCGAATTAGGCAGTTACCGATACAGCGTTTTTGCACGTGGCGAAGGTTGGTCACTCCCACCTCGTTTAAGCACGCCGGGTCAGGAATATGATCGCTACGATCGCTCTGATGTCACCTGGTTGATTGCCTGGAATGCGCGTGAAGGGATCTGCGGTTGCGCACGTCTTATGCCGTGGTTTGAGCCTGAGCAAAGTGAAGGCCTCATTGTGCCGTTCAATCATGAAAAAGTGTGGGAAATGTCGCGCTTCTCGGCACGCCTGGCTGTCGATGCGGAGCTGCCGCTCAATATTCTCTGGCATGCTGTGCAGTTGGCTGAGCTGAATGGAATAGACTATCTCATCAGTTCAGCAACGCCGATGCTGGAAAAGATGTTTGAACAGCACCAGGTCGCTTATGAACCGTTAACGCCAGGCTTGATCCAGTCAGAAGATAATTTGTTTGCCATCCGCATTCCGGTTGCTCAACCTGCGCTGGCCGAGAAATATCGCGGTACACGTCGCTTTAGTCCGGAAGAAGTATTGCCCTCTTTGGGGGTGTCCATCAACTGGCAATCACACAATTGATGTTATGCCCCGCAGGTCGGGGCATACGCTTTTACTGACGATAAGCCGTTTTTATCTGCTTGATGGTGTTACTAAAGACTTCCGCCTGCGGCTTATCGCCGAGCGTTTGTACGTAACGTTCCATGTTGATAATGACTTTCCCGGCATCTGCCTGACCCATTCCTTTCAGAATCAGGGTAACCATCATTTTCAGGCAGGCAACTTCGTCAGCCAGGTTCTCAGTTTCCTGCGAGGTTGCAAAATCTTCATCGCTCATCATTTTCTCCTTTGTGATGTTCAACAGGTTGGCAATCTGGCCGCACAGCAGTGCGTGAGTATATCACAACGCAAGTAACAACATGGCTTATACCGTTTCGCTAATCTTTAGGCTATTTCACGCTAAGCGTAACCTGCGAACCCTTTTTTGCCGCGCAGAAATAATAAAGCACAGCGACTGTCAGGTTGACAGGGAATTATTTTTAACCAGTTGAAAAAGAATGATTTTTAAATATAAGTTTTTGATTAGCAAATTTGTTTAGAATATTTAGCCGTGATGTTAATCATGCTTGATGTATGTCATGGAACAGCGGTACTCATTGAGTTTGTTGATGTGCTTTTAAACTAAAAACAGGTATGATTGCCGCTTGCAATTTATCGCTTCCTCTTTTTTTAGCTTGCGGAGTGCTCCCCGTTGATCAGTGTGCTTCTTGTTGATGACCATGAACTGGTTCGCGCCGGTATACGCCGCATTTTAGAAGACATAAAAGGTCTGGTGATTGCGGGTGAGGCCAACTGTGGCGAGGACGCCGTGAAATGGTGTCGTGCAAATCAGGTTAATGTCATTCTGATGGACATGAACATGCCCGGCATCGGTGGGCTTGAGGCGACGCGCAAAATTGTGCGTTACAATCCCGACATCAAAATCATCATGCTGACCATTCATACTGAAAATCCTTTGCCTGCTAAAGTTATGCAGGCCGGTGCAGCCGGTTATCTCAGTAAAGGAGCTGCGCCGCAGGAAGTGGTCAATGCCATTCGCTCGGTGAATGCCGGACAACGCTATATTGCTTCTGATATCGCTCAGCAAATGGCACTTAGTCAGATTGAACCGCAGAAAACAGATTCTCCCTTCAGCTGTTTGTCGGAAAGGGAATTGCAGATTATGCTGATGATCACCAAAGGACAAAAGGTGACGGAAATTTCCGAGCAGCTCAATCTCAGTCCTAAAACCGTTAACAGCTATCGTTATCGCATGTTCAGCAAACTGAATATCAGTGGTGATGTAGAGTTAACGCATCTGGCCATTCGACATGGCTTGTACAATGCGGAGCCGTTAATCAGTAGTGAGTGACGTTTTTAATTCCAAAGCCTTTCTGAGCACAGTGACCAGCAAACCCGGCGTTTATCGCATGTATGATGCTGCTGGAACTGTTATTTATGTGGGTAAAGCGAAAGATCTGAAAAAGCGACTGACAAGTTATTTTCGCAGTCAGGTCGGCAGCCGCAAAACCGAAGCGTTGGTGAGCAATATTCAGCACATCGATGTCACCGTAACCCATACCGAAACCGAAGCGTTGCTGCTGGAGCATAACTACATCAAGCTCTATCAGCCGCGTTATAACGTGCTGCTGCGCGACGATAAATCTTATCCCTATATTTTCCTGAGCGGCGATACCCATCCGCGCCTGGCGATGCATCGCGGGGCGAAACATGCCAGGGGCGAATATTTTGGCCCCTTTCCAAACGGTTATGCGGTGCGTGAAACCCTGGCATTATTGCAAAAAGTGTTCCCCATCCGACAGTGTGAAAACAGTGTCTACCGCAATCGCTCGCGTCCCTGCTTGCAATATCAGATTGGTCGCTGCCTCGGCCCTTGTGTGGCAGGTTTAGTCAGCGAAGAAGAATATGCACAGCAGACCGACTATGTGCGGCTGTTTCTGGCAGGTAAAGACGATCAGGTATTAAATTTGCTGGTTAAGCGCATGGAAGAGGCGAGCATGGCGCTGCGCTTTGAAGAAGCTGCACGACTGCGCGATCAAATCCAGGCTGTGCGCCGCATAACGGAAAAACAATTCGTCTCTAATCAGGGCGACGATCTTGATGTCATGGGCGTCGCGTATGATGCGGGTATGGCGTGTCTGCACGTCTTGTTCATTCGTCAGGGTAAAGTGCTGGGCAGTCGCAGCTACTTTCCTAAAGTCCCTGCTGATACCGATCTTGCTGAAGTAGTGCAAACCTTTGTCGGGCAGTTTTATCTGCAGGGCAGTGAGGCGCGCACGTTGCCAGGCGACATCCTGCTCGACTTCAATCTGCCAGAGCGTGAACTGCTATCTGACTCGCTGAGTGAACTCGCCGGACGCCGCGTCACTATTCAAAGTAAGCCGCGTGGCGATCGTGCACGCTATTTAAAACTGGCGCGAACAAACGCGGCAACGGCGTTAACCATGCGTCTTTCGCAGCATTCCACGATTCATCAGCGCCTGGCGGCCTTGGCTGAGTTCCTGGATCTTGAAAAAATCAATCGCATGGAGTGTTTCGATATCAGCCATACCATGGGTGAACAAACTATCGCCTCCTGCGTGGTTTTTGATCAGAACGGACCGTTGCGTGCTGATTATCGCCGCTACAACATCAACGACATTACGCCGGGCGATGATTATGCGGCGATGAATCAGGTGTTACGTCGTCGATATGGCAAAGCCATTGAAGAAGATAAAATCCCGGACGTGATTCTTATTGACGGCGGTAAGGGACAACTGGCGCAGGCGAAACAGGTTTTTGCCGAGCTGAATGTTCCCTGGGATAAAACTCGCCCAATTTTACTCGGCGTAGCGAAAGGCAGTGATCGAAAAGCAGGGCTGGAAACCTTGTTCTTTGAACCGGAAGGGAGGGTATTTCCTTGCCACCTGACGCGCCGGCCCTGCATGTGATCCAACATATTCGTGACGACGCTCACAATCATGCAATTTCAGGTCACCGTAAAAAACGCGCCAAAGTGAAGAACACCAGCGCCCTGGAAAGCATAGAGGGCGTTGGACCGAAACGGCGTCAGCAGCTGCTTAAATACATGGGTGGTCTGCAACCCTTGATGAACGCTTCGGTTGAAGAGATCGCCAATGTTCCCGGTATCTCTTTCGCTTTAGCAGAAAAATCTACTACTCATTGAAACACTAGCATTGAAACAGGGTGGGCAATGTAGGAACATACGGTAAATTCTACCCATTCCAGACAGTTACCAGCATATGCAATTTAACATACCGACGTGTCTCACTTTGTTTCGGGTCGTCCTCATTCCATTCTTTGTGCTGGCTTTCTATCTGCCGTTCCACTGGGCACCGTTTGCTACCGCTTTGATATTTATTATTGCTGCCGTCACTGACTGGTTTGACGGCTTTCTGGCTCGCCGCTGGAAGCAGACGACCCGCTTCGGGGCATTTCTCGACCCGGTAGCCGACAAAGTGATGGTCGCAATGGCGCTGGTGCTGGTCGCTGAATATTTTCATGCCTGGTGGATTACCTTACCGGCCGCAACCATGATAGCGCGTGAAATCATTATCTCCGCGCTGCGTGAGTGGATGGCAGAAATTGGCAAGCGCAGCAGCGTTGCCGTTTCCTGGATAGGTAAAGTAAAAACCACCGCGCAAATGTTTTCACTGTTCGCCCTATTGTGGCGTCCAGACAGCACAGTCGTCGGCGTCGGCGTTGTCGCTTTATACATCGCAGCGGTGCTGACCTTCTGGTCAATGTTTCAATATTTAAGCGCCGCACGAGGCGATTTGTTCGAACGGTGATCGATGCGATTTAAAAAGCAGCAAACGGACGCAGAGTAAGGATAATTTTATTGACTCATTGCGTCAGGTCAGTAGAATGCATCGCATCGAACGGCAGCGAGTCTGTCAGAAGATAAAGAAAATCAGCATGTTCGATGAAATTGCTGAGAAATGCGGGAATAGCTCAGTTGGTAGAGCACGACCTTGCCAAGGTCGGGGTCGCGAGTTCGAGTCTCGTTTCCCGCTCCAGATTTTGCCTTTCAGGATAACCTGAAAGCATTCAGAATAAGGCGCGTTGGCAGAGTGGCCATGCAGCGGATTGCAAATCCGTCCACCTCGGTTCGACTCCGGGACGCGCCTCCAGTTATACCCTGCCCGGGTGGTGAAATCGGTAGACACAAGGGATTTAAAATCCCTCGGCTTTATGGCTGTGCGGGTTCAAGTCCCGCCCCGGGCACCATTTCTTCTGAAAAGAAAGCCAAATAAAATCAAAGCAATATGCAGTAATGTCGTAACCGCCCAAGGGCGGTTTTTTTGTGTCTGTAAACCGCTGACTGAACCATCTTAAGATTGTGGCTGACCGACGGGGCCGCTGCCGCCAGGGGCTCCGGTTGGCTGTTGTCCGCTTGGTGGCGCTGGTGCATCTCCACCGTGCTGGCGTGGAGTGCAGGCTGAAAGCAGAGCAACGAGGCTGAGTGCGGCTAAAACAGGGATTGTGCGTTTCATCGTGTGTTTCCTGTTGAGGGAGTGAACAGCTAAGTATAGAAAACGCTGCTCAGAACAACTGCAAATGAAAGGCTGCACTGGGTAAGTCGCTGATTGCCACTCAGAATAATTTGAAACGCTTCGCAACTCTGGTGGTTTGCACATGCATTTTAACCGCGCTGCAGGTATTGTAACGCCTCATATTAAAGGAGTCGTTATGAATGGCATACTGAAGTTCGTCCGGGGTTGGCTGGTTTTTTCCGTGCTGTGGGGCGTATTCATGTGGTTTATGTCATGGCAGGCGCAGGGCAAAGAGATTGGCCTGGCGATATTGATGAGCTTGTATGCGGGGCTGATTTACCAGGCTCTGATGACCATGGTTGCGCGCTACAAAGCACGAAGATAACAGGTCTGAGGCTAAACGTAACAATTACTGTACTGATTTAAAATGTGGGTTAGCCCGTCTGTAAATTATTAAATTTACGCATATAATAATTAACTGGTTTTGTGCTGAGTAATAGTCAAGGCGAGCGGTTAAGAAAAATATTCTGCGATCTTTTTCTGATACTGTGAAAAAGAAGGTGAAAAAAGAGGCGTGCATAAAATAATATCAATTCAATTTTAATCTTCCATAAAAAAGCATTTTTTCAAAGAATTGCTTTTTTTGCGCGATAAAAAGCAAATTTTGCTCAGGAATGCAGGCAGTAAAAGCTGACTTTAAAAATTTAATAACGGGTTTTATCCACTTTTTTACTTTATTTTCTCTGAATTAAAATACGTCATTGTTAACAATAGCACCAGGCGTAAATGAGTGCGCTCGTTTTTTGCAATCTTTTTTTATTCAATATACTTAAGAATACTCGTTCTACTAACGAAGGAGTATTTTATGCCTGTCTTATTTCCTACGCTAACGCCGGACCCTTTTTTACCCTCTGCAACAGATGATAAACATCAGGAGCAGGATATCTGGTTTG
Organism: Candidatus Pantoea haifensis; assembly: GCA_018842655.1. Taxonomy (GTDB): domain Bacteria; phylum Pseudomonadota; class Gammaproteobacteria; order Enterobacterales; family Enterobacteriaceae; genus Pantoea; species Pantoea haifensis. The sequence continues at coordinate 629,005 of JAGTWN010000004.1, forward strand.
ACGCCCTTGATTATGTCGATATGGATGAGACATGGTTTGATGCCAGCGATGAAGCCTTTGGGGATCAGTCTGAATATAATAAAAAAGCAGACATGCTGGTGCCTTTTACAGAAGACTGTCAGCGTTGTGTTAAACAACTAATTGGCATCCTCGGAGATGTGAAACAAACCGAGCTCATTGCAGCTTGTTTGAGTTTTATGCCTGGCGTTCCTGTTAGTCTGGTTATAACAGTAAACACTATTTACACCGCGGTCCTTGAAAGAAAAAATATTGATCTCGCGATTTTACAATCTTTGGGACTGGCATCGGGTTATTTACTTCCAAATAGCAATCATTTATCTGCGCTGGCCAGTTTTATTCGTGAGACAGTACGGGGATATACAGACGAGACCTTTGTAAGCCAGTTTCTGAACGATGAGAGCAATGGCTCTTCAGGACAAATTTGTATGTTACTGGCAGTAGTCGCGGTTGCGGCAAAATATTATCTTACCGATAACGCTGCGCCACAGCGTCGTATCCTGCAAGTTCCTGCTTTTATGGCTAATTTATTGATACGTATTCATTCCTACTGGCAGGCTCTTGGCACTATCGCTGTGCCAGTCAGCATTAAGCAAAAGCAAGGGACTCATGCGGTTGCGCCTGAACCTGTTGCTGCGTCAGAACCTTCTGCGGCTGGTGAATATGCTGCTGCTTTTGAAATTGATACAAATATAAAAACTGTTCAGAAAGCGGGTGATACGCAGATCTTTATAACAGACTTTAGTAGTAACTCTACGGTGCGTGAAAGCCTGTTTACTCGGGGCACGGTATTAAATAAGCCAGGCCCGAGTGCAACTGAAAATGATGATATTCCTGCAAAGGCACACAGTCTGGCCGTTGAGAGATTAATGCGTATGAATGGCATTCAGAACCTGGAACATAGCGTTACGTACCGACAACAAACGACCTGGCGTCAAGAGGGCCAGACAGTTAACTATACCCATTTCAACACTAAGGTTGGCGCTGTCGCAAATCCAGGGAATGAACCACAACAGACAGCAATGTCCATCTCTCTTTTATCCTCAGACTTAACGAAGCTTTCCACAAATATTGCTAATACCGCTAATGCCGAAAGTGCCGTTAATAATACTAATAGTGCTGATCTGTTAACATTGCTCTCCGAAAAGGAAAAGAAATTCGTTGATATCAAGGAGAAAACACAGCCTAACAACGAAAATAGCGCAGATATCAGTGCCCCACATCATGCCTCACATAAGAAACGAGAGGGATGGGGTTTATTAAAAGATTTTGCAAGCAGAATAAATAATTATAATCCTCTGTCGCTTACCGTTGCATCAGCTATGCCACTACCAAACAGCCAGCAGGCACTGGCTAAGGCAAGCTTAACAGCGGAAAATGACGCGTTGCTGAAAAAACGAATAAACATGTAATAAGGGCCTTGAAAAAAGAAGCGATCCTGGATAGCAAGCTGAAAGCGGTTACAATTTCCGGTGAGCTTTTAACAGGGGTTGTGGCTGACTTTTTGTTTAATGAGATTAAGATGAAGCCCGCTGACAGAGTGCAATTAATTGCCAGGGCAATACTCTCTGCATCAAACCAATATGGCTCCGGGCTAAATGAAACATTGTCTGTTCCACACAGTATTGTGGTAGTAAAAAATTGGTTTTTTGAAAATGTGCTGGGCTCAACATTTCATCTCTATTTTGCTGAAAGGATAGCCGCCACTGAGCGAGGCTCAGAGTTAACGCTCGGTGAATTCAAAGACTATTGCTCTATAGAAGAGTTAATTGCAACAAATAAGATAGATCCAACTAAAATCATTAAAGAGGGTAGTTGGGATAACTTTGAAGCTATGTATACTTACTTTGTAAGTCTGGAGTTTCCGCTTTTCAAACTGCCTGATTTTGGGCGTGATGATATCAAGGCCATGAAATTTAGTGATTACGATTTTGCATTGCTACATGCTGGCGCGCTGGGTATTGATTCTGTTAAAGATATTTCACATTTTAATAGCGACGAAGCATTCCAATTTGGAGCGGCTATCTTACAGCAAATAAGAGAACTGGATAATGCAGACATACCATTTTTATCCTGCCTGAATAATGCGGCCATTTTATTTTTTGCTCAAAAAATCCTGCTAAATTTAAAGAGAGCAGGCTTGCAAGGGAAAAAACGCTACAACAGGAGTCAGTTAAAATTTTCATTGAAAAGTGGAATGAATCAACGATAAAGCTGGATACTATCGTGACGAATTACAATGCGTTTGAAGGAAGTTTAAATCAATGGAAAAGTAAGAGAGAGCTTGCCAGTCACTATATTGAAAAGTGTCCAGATGATGTTATTATGAAAATACCCATTGTTGGATATAATTACCCAAAAAACAGGCACGATGCAAAGAATAATGCAATTCAAAGTTATCTGTCAGGAAACAGAGTCGTCTGTCCGGGTATACCACGTTATCTTGAGCCAAAGTATAAAGAACTTACTTCAAAAGTTGCTGATAATTTTAAAAAATTTGATGATTCATTAATTGATTTATCCTTTAGCCAGCTTAAGCAAAGTGAGTATGATTTTATTTCAGACCCTCAGTCTATAATCAAACCGGCCAGTATTAAAATGGAGGCAACACATAAAGAGCTTAGACTAACTATCAAAGGCATGATAGTTGTTCCTTTTAAAAAAGAGGTGAAGCTATCTCATTGCGACTTATTCTCCGTTAATAAAAACAATGAGGTAAGAATTTATGGAGTAAAAAAACTTGATAAAGGGGGTATAATGTTATTCGTCTCGATAAAGAAATTGAAAATTATATTGAGCATGATGTCCTTGATTTTAGCGGGGTTGGTGATGATTTCCATATAAAAAATGGGAGGCTTCAGGTTTCATTTATCCCGCAAAGTAATTACGGGAAAAATAAGATAACACTGGATTTTGATTTCGAAGTTGTTAATGAAAAGGTTTCATTTGGAGAGGGCGATATTAATGCTTACCGTAACTGGCTAAGTACAAAACATCGTGCTGCTGTGTATGAACCATTATATGAAAGTGGGAATAATAAAAGTATTTATCATAAGGCGCGCGACTTTGCCACAAGCCTTATTCCCTTCGTTGATTGTATTAATTACTCCAGGCAAGGGGACAAAGCAGCAATTATCACTTGTTTTTTAGATATTATTTCAATAATCAGTATAGGCGCTACAGCTACTAAAATAGGTGCAAAATTTGGCATGCAACTTTATGGTGCCGGACGTAAAAGCACTGAATATATAATGAGATCGGGTTTTAATAAAAAAGCAATTTCAAATATATTAAAAGAATTTGATATTACAGTTAAGTTGCCAACACTTAACGATTACACTCTTTTAAGTAAACAGGCAATCAGTGTCTTCGATCCTGGTTTTGGCTTACTCTACTCCGTGGGGCAATCAAGTACACAGGGTTTAAAAAGAATTATTGCTTTGATAAAAGCCAACGGTGGTAGTCCCAGCCTGATATCCAGGCTTGATGAATTATTGCCTGAATCGAAAGGGAGTGATATTGCGCAGCCAGCACAATATCATACCGCTCGCCTTCCACATGTTAATATTAATGTGCCGGTTAAAAATATAGGTAAAGTAGAGGGTTACGACGCCTACGCTATTGTTAATCCCCAAAACGGAGAGGCCTCAGGTTATCGCTATTACTTATATAATAATGATCTACATAAACTACCTGAAAAATCACATGTTCCAGATAAATACAAAAAAAATGTCAGGGATATAAAAAAAGTCACAGAAGAGTTAAAAAATGATGGCTGTTTTATATCCAAAAGCGGTGGGCGTAACGTGCGTTGTGTTCCATCCGAACTGCTTGAAAAACTCAAAGCAATGCCCCTTGAAATATTACATGAAATTCTTTCCTGTCTGGAAATCAAGGAATTAAGCGTATTGGCAAACGCGCTGGGGGAGCAGTTCGAAAGTGCGGCTGTTGACATCATCAACAGAAGATTGAGAAGAAATGATAATTATCAGAGAGATGTGCTCGTTCAGGCTGTCAGCAATCAAGATTTAGACACTATCAGATTTTTGCAAAACAGTGCGATAAAACCCAAAATCGATTTCAATGCTCAGGATATTGATGGCAATAATATTCTTACTCACAGTGTGAAAAAAGGCGCGTTAGATTCGTTGCGTGAATTACTAAGCTTACCTGGAATGAATGTTAATCATAAACACAGGCATGATGGCAGCTTATTAGTTATCGCAGCAGAAATGAACAATGGAAAGACGGTAAATTATCTTTTAACGCATCCAGATATTGATGTTAATCTTTCAGATGATCGTGGATGTACAGCACTGCATTATGCCATTGTGAAAAAAATAATGAGCTGGCGAAAAAGTTATTACTGAACGAAAGCTGCGATATTAATATAAAAGAGGATGTGCTAGGCGTTACCGCTTTTATGCAAGCGATTTTTTTAAATAACAATAATATCGCAAGTGAATTTTTATCCAGGTATGATTTAAATACTTATTTAAAAGATTATGCAGGAGATGATGCTCTTGATTTAGCGCAGCAACGAGGGAATGTGAGAATAGAAAATGAAATAGCCATAGTGCGTGACTTACATCAAAAGAATGACAAGGCTATAAATTTTCTGATACAACATAATCGTAATCCTCAACAGGCCTGGGATTTCCTTCAAAACTATGATCTTCCTTCGGGCGATCTCGTCGGTAGTCATTCTATAGCCAGATGGATAGTCGATAAGCAACAAATTCCTTCTTTTATTGATGACTACAAAATAGCGACAATAAGAGTGATCAATGACATAAAAGTTCATATTAAAACATCAGGTAATGAAAACAGTCAGCAGCTACTTTTTCCTGAAAAAGATGAAATTAAGCTATATCAGTCAGAATTTGACGCTTCAGCTTATGAAGCGGGAGTGGCAGCACTTTCAAATGAGCAAAGGGAAGCTTTAAGGACCTGGACAGCTTTAGATGAAGAGCATGGCCTGCACTACAGTGATGGCACACCTGAAATTAATGACGGCATTAATTTTGAACTGAATCAAAAACTATTTGATGACAGGCCACTCACGGCAGAAGAGCAAATAACGTATGACAATATGAATGCCGCAATGGCAAGTGGTAAAATTCCCACCTCCAGAGGCGATTATATTCGTGAAAGCCACTATACCAGCTCTATGTTTAATCCATGGGCCGCGAAGGCGATAAAAGTTGGCGATATTGTTACAAATTCGCGTGCATTTATGAGTGTCTCATCTGAGACGGATTTTGTTAAAAGTGCCGTCACAGATAATGGGGGAATATCTGAACCCGTTGAAAGTTTCATTTTTTACAAGTTTGAGAATGCTGATCAACCCATTCCTTTGCTTCCATTAACGTTATCTGTGGCCAATGCTGAAAGTGAATTCCTCTACTGCCCAAATAGTTTATTCAGAGTGACAGGAATATCAGTTTCTCAGGCTGCCTCGTTAATAGGTATGAAGCCTGACCAGGTAACGTTGAAAAGAACAGGAGTGACCCTTTCAGAAGTGAAAAAAGAAGAACTTCGACAAAATACTGTTGTTCGCAATATATTTACCGGAGAAGGCGTAAATGTTTTTAAAAAGTATTGAAAACATATACCAGCATGGACGTTATAGTCGGTGTAGGACAAAAAACTGGTCTGGCGATTTGATAAGTTTGTATGCGGGACTGGTTTATCAGACATGAGCGGCAATGATAGCGCGCTACAAAGCGCGTAAACAGCAGGCGTAAAAACGGCCTGCTGTTTAATAACAGCAGACCCGCACAGTTAATTGAGATTACCGGTCAGACGGCGATGAAAATCGCTGCTACGCATATCCAGTCCTTCAATTGTCACCTGAGCACCGTACCGCTGGTAACGATATTCAATACCGTCCAGTGCTGCCACGCTGGAGGCATCCCAAATCTGTGCATGCGTCAGATCAATGGTCACATGTTTAGGATCGTGAGCATAATCAAAGTGCTCAAACAGATCGTTGCTACTGGCAAAGAAAAGCGGGCCACGTACTGCATAACGCACCGATTCACCATCTTCACTCAGCTGTCGCTCAGCGCGGATAACGTGAGCGATACGTCGGGCAAACAGCACCATTGCCACAATAACACCGGCCAAAACCCCAAGCGCCAGATTACCGGTCCAGACGGTGACAATAACCGTTAACACCATCACCACTGTTTCTGACCACGGCATACGTTTCAGCGTGGCAGGTTGCAGGCTGTGCCAGTTAACGGTTTTCACCGCCACAACCATCATGATCCCCGCCAGCACCACCATCGGTATTTGCGCCATGATTTCACTCAGGCCAGTCACCAGCAGCAGCAAAACTAACCCGGCAGCCACGGTGGACACGCGGCTGCGTGCTTTACCAAGCTCGACATTGACAATGGTTTGACCAATCATGGCGCAGCCAGCGATGCCGCCATAGAAGCCAGCAAAAATATTAGCCACACCCAAACCCCAGGATTCACGGCGTTTGCTCGAGGGCGTATCAGTGATGTCGTCAACCAGTTTAGCCGTCAGTAACGACTCCATCAGGCCGACAAACGCAATACTCAATGCCGTTGGCCAGACAATCTGTAATGTTTGCAGCGTCAGTGGCACCATCAGGGTGTTGAAGCCCGGCAGGCCAGCACTCATTGGGCCTTCATCGCCTACAGTGGGAACGCGATAGCCCATCAGCAGTGCCACGGCAGTAACCACCACAATAGCAACCAGCGGTGAAGGCACGCTTTTCAGTACGCGGGGCAGCAGCAATAAGATGGCCAGCGTGGCGGCAAAGAATAACCACACCAGGGAAGACTGGCTCCAGACATGCGGAACCTGAGCAAAGAATATCAATACCCCAAGTGCATTAACGAAACCCAGCATCACTGAACGCGGGATATAGCGCATCATGCGCGCCAGCCCGGCGACGCCAAACAGGATTTGAATTATGCCGCCCATGATCACCGCAGGCAGGATATATTCAACGCCGTGCGCATGAACCATGGGGCCAATCACCAGCGCGACCGATCCCGCTGCCGCCGTAACCATCGCCGGGCGTCCGCCGAGAACCGATAAGGTTAAACAGAGCACCACCGACGCAACCAGGCTGACTTTAGGATCAACACCAGCAATAACGGAAAAAGAGATCACTTCAGGGATCAACGCCAGGGCAGTGATGATTCCAGCAAGGCATTCACGGGTGAGCAGTGCAGGCGAACGTAACACACGCCCTACACTGATATCGCTGTCTACGGCGTGCGAGGCAGCGACGTCATTCGAGTTAGTCATAAATATTTGCAGGCTCTTTTTTAGTTTTCGCTCTCGCGCGAAAGGCGAGAAAGGTTGGATAAAACGCGAGAGAATAATGTTACCGGGCGAGAAGGGAAGATGCCAGCGAAAGCCGTATTGACTCCATCCCTGGAGTCGGTGTTATACGGTAAAATCGTCCGGCGTTTTATGCACCACCAGTTCAAGCAACTGGCGATAAATGTCGAGCGAAACGACGTCTGTTTCCAGCTCAAGACGATGAATTAATTTAGAGATGATGGCTTTGTTGCTTAACGGTGTGCCTGATTGCAGCAGTTCCGTCACAACAACGCCAAGGATCTCCATGTCGCTGGCAGATTTATTTGCAGCAGCATTAAAGTAATCAGCAATTTCTTTATCGGTTTGCGGGAGTGCGTTTTGCATGTGTCAGCCCTTCAAAACAGCCCGAACTTCCACTTCGGATGCCAGGACAAATTGACGTAAAAAACCTTCGCATGGACAGATGCGAAGGAACCTAACGAAACGAACACGTCACTAAACAGGTAAAAAAAGGACCTCTGAAGGTGGAAATCCACTGACACCTTCAGAGGCGACGCAAGCGCATCATTCGTTACAGAGTCGTAGTCAACTCACGGGGAGTAAAGTTATACAAAGAGGGCTAATCTGTACAAGCCAATTATTTAGCATAACGTGCTATTTTAGCTTAAACAGCAAGTTATAAAGATTATTCTGAGGAAAAAGCTGTACAAAATAGTTGTACATGCGGCTGTACCCCAGTGAAAAATCATGAAAACAGTACCCATCCTTGATCATTATCCTCCTGCCGGATTGATAAAGTCGTGCTCTGCTTGCCAGATGAACTTCACAGGTTGCCTTTGAGCACATTCCCGGTTTTTTGCAGGCGTGATTTCTCTGTGTTCTTGCTCTCTTCTGTCTGGACATTTCATCGTTATCCACCCATTTTTAACAGAGCATGCTCTTTTCATCAGCATTTAGCTTTGCGTATAATAACGCGATTATTTAATTAGATACCTAACCATTAGGGCGCTATTTTTTGACGCTACAAAACCAAACCTTTACGCGTTTACTCTACCTTACTGCCCATGCCTGGCGACTCGCGGTTGATCGCCATCTCAAAGAGACGGGTTTGAGTATGAGCAGCTGGATGGCCATTGGCTTTATTGCCAGCGAGCCAAACCGGTTAACACAAACTGAGCTGGCCCAGTTACTGGGGCTGGAAGATGCCAGTATGGTGCCGCTGGTGGATCGTCTGGTGAAACAAGAACTTCTCTCCCGCGTTCAACCGCCTGAGGATCGCCGCAAACGCCATTTAGTCTTAACAGAGAAAGGCAATCAGGTTTTTGCCCAGGTGAAAACCCAGGCCGATATGCTGCGTGCCGCATTAATGGCCGATATTGATCCGCAGGATTTAGCCGTGACGGAACGCGTGCTGCAACAATTGCTGGCCCGTATGGAAACAATGTAATCGTGGCACGGCGTAATCCTTATGCTCCGCGTGAATGGCTCCCGCATGAAAAGCCGATGCTGCCGGGTTCGCCGTCGACGCCACTGCACTCAACGCCTAAACGCATCGCCTTTGGCCTGATAGGTATCCTGATCTCCCTGACCGGTGCGCTGAGTAATGCGCTGGTTACCGCGAATCTGACAAATCTTCAGGGTACATTTGGGGCCTATTCGAACGAAATCGCCTGGCTCCCTGCGGTATACGTGATGGGCAATATCTCCATCAACCTGCTGCTGGTAAAGTTTCGCCAGCAATTCGGTCTGCGCGCCTTTACCGAAGCGTTTCTGGTGCTGTATGTGCTGGTGGCATTCTTTCATCTTTTTGCTAACGACCTCAGCTCGGCGATCATCGTCCGTACTGCACACGGCATGGTAGGGGCGGCACTGAGTTCGTTGGGTATTTATTATCAGATACAGGCCTGGCCCGCTAAACACCGCATGAAAGCGTTGGTGATTGGGCTGACGGCATCGCAGCTGGCAATCCCTCTGGCCCGTCTCTTTTCCAGCGAACTTCTGCAACTGGACGAATGGCGCGGCCTTTATTTGTTTGAACTCGGGCTGGCTTTAATCGCCCTGGGCTGCGTGCTGGTCGTAAAACTGCCTCCCGGCGATCGCATCAAAGCCTTCGAAAAAATGGATTTTGTCACTTTTATCTTGCTGGCACCGGGCATGGCGCTGCTGTGCGGTGTACTGTCGCTGGGCCGAATTGAGTGGTGGTTCAGTACGCCGTGGTTGGGAATTTGCACCGCCCTGGCACTGACATTAATCGTCACGGCAATTGTCATTGAACACAATCGGCGTAATCCGTTGATTAACACGCGCTGGATCAGTAGCGGAATGATGGTCCGGCTTGGCATTGTGATGATCATGATGCGCATCGTATTAGCCGAACAGAACACCGGAGCGATCGGTTTTTTACAGCAGCTTGGCTTGCTCAACGATCAAATGCGTGGCCTGGCGCTGGCGATTATCGCCGGCGTGATGCTGGGGATCGTGACAAGCGCCTTAACCATCAAACCGACTCATCTGAACTGGCCGATTGTGACCTCGCTGGTTGTGATGATTATCGCCTCGCTGATGGATGCCCAATCCAGCCCACTTACGCGCGGTAACAATATGTATTTCAGCCAGTTCCTGCTCGGCTTCAGCAGCGCCTTCTTCCTTGCGCCGGCCCTGTTGATTGGGATGGGAACGGTAGTGACCCAGCCGAAAAACCTGGTGAGTTTTGTAGTACTGTTCGGCATGAGTCAAAACCTCGGCGGTCTGATTGGCTCAGCCATCCTGGGGACATTTCAGGTCTGGCGTGAAAAATATCATTCCAGCTTGCTCGCCGACAAACTTTCGCTGCTCGATCCCAATGTGACCGAACGCCTCAGTCAATATAATGCACTCTACAATAGCCTGGTCGGAGACACCGTGCTACGCGGCGCGCAAAGCACCAGTCAGTTACAGGTGGTGTCAACGCTACAATCTAACGTGCTGGCTTACAATGACACCTACTTATTAACCGCTGCACTGGCCTTAATGACATTGATGTGGGTGTTATGGCGCTTAACGCGTCGACGCTTCCTTGACTGGCGAAAGGCAAATTTTAACAGGCGAGAGCAGCAACAGCTTGCCGCCGCACAAGAACCTACGGAGTAATAATGAGTCAACAGGATGAAGCTGTGGCTGCGGAACGCGATCGGGTGAACCGCCGCCGCATTCTTTCTATTGCCGCAGGCAGTGGCATCGTTGTCATTGGTGTACTGGTGATTCTGTATGCCTGGCAGCTTTGGCCTTTCACCAGCGCGGTACAAAGCACCGAAAACGCCTATGTACGCGGACAGGTGACTTTTATCAGCCCGCAGGTAAATGGCTATCTGACCTCCGTTGATGTCATCGATTTGCAGCCGGTAAAAAAGGGCCAGTTACTGATGACTATTGACGATCGCATTTATCGCCAACGCGTGCATCAGGCGCAGGCACAGCTGGCGATGAAGCAGGCAGCGTTAAGCAATAATAAGCAACAGCGTCGTAGCGCAGAAGCCACCATTCAAAGCAACAAGGCTGCGCTGGAAAATGCCAAAGCACAGGCGCTGAAAAGTGGTTTTGACCTTAAACGAGTGGAAAACCTGACGGCGGATGGATCGCTTTCGATCCGCGAACGTGACGCCGCACGCGCCGCGAATGCCCAGGCGCAGGCGCAGGTTCGCCAGGCTGATGCTCAGGTTGCGGTATCACAGCAAAATCTGCAAACCGTCATTGTCAATCGTGCCTCGCTCGAAGGGGATGTTGCCAGCGCCCAGGCGGCACTGGAACTGGCAGAAATTGATTTAGCCAATACGCGCATCATTGCCCCGGATGACGGGCAGCTCGGTCAGTTGTCGGTGCGCAAAGGGGCTTACGTTACTGCCGGAACGCGACTTACGTCGGTCGTGCCAGACAATAAATGGGTTATTGCCAATATGAAGGAGACGCAGCTGGCGCGTATTCGTCCGGGTTTGCCGGTCGACATCCGTGTTGATGCGCTTAACGGTAAACATTTCAACGGCCGGGTGGAGTATATCTCGCCTGCAGCCGGTTCGGAGTTCAGCGCCATTTCTCCAGATAATGCTACCGGTAACTTCGTTAAAATCGCCCAGCGCATTCCGGTGCGCATTCGCCTTGAAACTCAGGATATGTCGGCGCTACGTCCCGGTATGTCGGTGGAGGTAAAAATTGACACCGATGCGCCGGTTCAAGAGGCGACCCCATGATGCGTGGCGTAACCGTGGCCAGCCTGCTCGCTGTGATGCTGACAGGTTGTGCGACTGAAGTCGAAAAAGCCCCTTCTTCACTGCCGATCCCGCCAGCGTGGCGCGATCAGGTTGGTCCTTCTGCACCGCTGGAAGCCGAATGGTGGCGGGCATTTGGTGATGATGCCCTGAATCGTTTAGTAGCACAGGCGTTGCGCAATAATCCCGATATTCTGATTGCGCGCTCGCGTGTCGATCAGTATCGCGCTGAACTGCGTGCGGCGCAGGGGGATAACTTTCCAACGCTCAGCGCCGGTGTGGCCGCGACGCGCGAGCGCACCTCTCTTCCGTTACCGGACTGCCTTACGAAACCGATGTGTTTCAGGGATTACTGCAAGCCAACTATGATGTCGATTTGTGGGGGCGCGCAGCAGTGCTATCGCTGCGTCACAAGCCTCGCTGGAGGCGCAGCGTGCCGCCGCTTCCGCCGCAGAGTTGACCATTGCCAGCTCCGTGGCGTCAGGGTATTTCAGCCTCTGTGCCCTGGATGAGCAGTTGCGCGTTACGCAGGCAACGCTGGAAACGCGAAGTAACTCACTGCAACTGGCACAGCGTCAGTTTGAAACCGGCTATACCTCCCGGCTGGAGTGGATGCAGGCCGCATCCGAATATCAGTCAGCTAAAGCGCAGGTTCCGCAGCTTCAGCATCAAATTGCCCAGCAGGAGAATGCACTCAGCATTTTGGTGGGGATGAACCCGCGTCAGATCGCCCGTCGTCCGCAGTTTGATCAGATTTCGCCGCAGCAGATGCCAAATTTAATGCCATCGCAGCTGCTGAATCGCCGTCCCGATATTATCCAGGCCCAGCGTCAGTTACTGGCAACGGATGCCAGCCTGGCCTCAGCAAAAGCCAGTCTGTTACCCAACCTCAACCTGACCGCAACGGGAACGATGCAAAGTTCCGTGCTGCATCAACTGGTGGATAACCCTTTCCGCTTGTGGAGTGTGGGAGGCAGCGTCCTGGCACCGTTGCTTAACCGTGAGGCGCTGACGGCGCAGGTTGATGTTTCAATGGCAACGCGTAACCAGGCGCTTTACAGTTACGAAAAGGTGGTGCGTAACGCGTTTTCGGAAGTCAATGATGCGATGGATGCGATTCGTCGCGGCAAAGCACAACAGGAAGAGCTGCAAAAGCAGGAAAAGTATGTGGCTGAAGCACTGCGTATCGCCAGTAACCGCTATCAGAATGGCTACGCCTCTTACCTGGATGAACTTGATGCACAGCGCACCTTATTCAGTACGCAGCTCAACCTTGTCACGGTTAAAAATAATCTGTTGCTGGCGCAAATTGATCTCTATCGCGCATTAGGCGGTGGCTGGCGAGCGCCTTAACTCATCCCGACAACGGGCCCGGAGTAATCTGCTAACCGGGCCACTATTTTATCAAAAATTTAACACCGGCAATTAACCATAAACACGGCATTTCTAATGTCTGCTTCTGCTTACGCCTCTTTACAAGAGATGTTATTATGCGCCGGCTTTACACTGTCTGAACGGAAAAACGCAAAAAAGGTTAAATTTGCGCACGGCAGGTTACATCTGTAACCAGCTGAAAATAAAAAGGATAAAAGGAATATGAATAACAAGGCTATGGTGGCGCTGGCTTTTACCGCCATGTTATTAACCGGCTGCGCGCGTACTGCTCCTGTTCACAATGTGAACCAATCGCTGTCACAGCGTTATACCAGCGATCAAATGAAAGTCGCGATTCTGGAAGCGGGTATTGGTCGTAAATGGGTGATGACGCCGGTTGAGCCGGGCGTGATTAATGGTCGGCTGGCGCAGCGTGGTTTTATCGCCAACATTCGCGTGAGCTATACCACGCAAAGCTACAGTATTCAGTATCTGAGCAGTGAAAATCTGAAAGCGGAAGGTGGCAAAATCCACAGCAACTACAATCGCTGGATAGCCAACCTTGACCAGGATATTCAGCTGCGCCTGGCCGCGCAAAGCATTAAATAAGGTCTTAATCGTTGCGTAAGGCGTGCAGCGATTCGCTCCTCAGGAAATGTCTGCTGGCAAATCAGAGGACCTGCAATTGCGCTGTGGCAGGGTAAACCCTACCGTGACGTCCACATCAAACGCTGGCAGATATTTCAGGGATGATTTTTTGCTGGCGCAGGGAAGGGAGTTGACGACCCGCATGGACGGCAATTCCAACACGCTATAAAAGAACGCTGGTATGAAACTCGCTTATACGCTTATTGACTGGCAGGCTCTGGCGCCTGGTTTGGCTGAACGTGATGCCTGGCACGACTGGGCGCAACAGCCTGCCGCTCTCGATAACACACAGCCGCTTGCCAAACCGCAACACTTACCGATGATGACAGCCCGTCGTCTCAGCGGCGGCAGTCGTGCTGCGGTTGAATCCGGTCTGGCGCTACTGGCGCGTCAGCGCGTTGATGCCGTCGTTTTCACCAGCCGCCACGGCGAACTTGAGCGCAATCTGCGTATACTCATCGCGCTGGCTGAAGAGCAGACGCTGTCACCCACTGATTTTGCCATGTCAGTCCATAACTCGGCAGTCGGCAGCCTGACGATTGCCGCGAAGCAGCCGCTGGTGTCGACCTCACTGTCAGCAGGGATCGATTCGTTTCAGCAGGGGCTACTGGAAGTGAGTGCACTCCATCAGGCCGGGTATCAACAGGTTATGCTGGTGGATTTTGACGGCCTTCTGCCTGACCACTATTTGCCCTGGCTCCCCGAAGTCATTACCAATGCGCCGTATGCGGTGGCGCTGTTGCTCGGTACAGGCGAGCAGTTAACCTGCACCACGACCCGCAACACCGACACTGAGCCTTATCCCGCACTGCCGCAGAGCCTCTCCTTTCTGCACGCTCTGCTCGCACAAACGCCAACGTTTCGCATTACGGGCGAACGCCTGAACTGGCTCTGGGAGAAAGCGCATGGCTGATTCTTCGTTGTCGCTACGCCCTGGCCGTACGCGGCCTGGCTGCAATTATTACTGGCGTCTGGTAATGACAGCCGTGAGTTTTACGCTGTTCAGCGTCGGTGGGTTGTTACTTTCCCTGACATGGTTCAACCTGCTGCTGTTGGTACAGCGCGATAAACATCGCCGTCGTCAAATGGCGCGTCGTAGCATCGCCTGGAGTTTCCGCTGTTTTCTGCGCTTCTGTCGTCTGGTTGGTGTGTATGACTACCGCATTGAAGGCACAGAACAGTTACAGCGCGATCGCGGTTGCTTAATTGTTGCCAATCATCCGTCCCTGATCGATTACGTCATGATCGCCTCAGTGCTGCCCGAAATGGATTGCCTGGTCAAAGCCGATCTGCAAAGAAATTTTTCCTACGGGGTGTGATCCGCGCCGCTGATTATCTTATCAACAGCGAAGCGGACACGCTGTTACCCGACAGCCAGCAGCGTCTGGCTCGCGGTGAAACTATCCTGATCTTCCCGGAAGGCACACGCACACGCTACGGCGAATCGCTGAAATTGCAGCGTGGTGCCGCCAATATTGCGGTGCGGGCAGGGTGCGATTTGCGCGTTATCCACATTACCTGTACCCAGCGAATGCTCGACAAACAGAGCCGCTGGTATCAAATTCCGCCGGTAAAGCCGCTGTTTACCGTGCGCGTAGCATCGCGAATCGACAGCCAGTCATTCTGCGAAAACCATGAAGATGCACAGCCACTGGCTGCGCGTCGCCTGACCCGCCATTTAGAACAGGCGCTGGTCCCCGAGAATAAGCTGTAATACGGAAAACGTATGGATTTAATTAATGATATCAAACAGATGATCATCGACACGCTGAATCTTGAAGAGATCAGCCCCGACGACATCGAAACCGAGGCACCCCTTTTTGGCGAAGGTCTGGGGCTGGACTCCATTGACGCGCTGGAACTCGGACTGGCAGTGAAAAATCGTTACGGCGTGACACTTTCCGCTGAGAGCGAAACCCTGCGTGCGCACTTTTATTCCGTAGCCTCTCTGGCGGCGTTCGTGAACCCACAACGCGCCTGATCGCTGAGACAAAATGATGATGAACAAAGATGAAATTTATCAGGAAGTCGCTTCCCTGTTGACCAGCCTGTTTGAAATTGAGGCCGAGGCTATTCGCCCCGATGCGCGCCTGTATGAAGATCTCGAACTCGACAGTATCGATGCCGTTGACATGGTGGTGCATTTGCAAAAGCGCACGGGCCGGAAAATCAAACCTGAAACCTTTCGTTCAGTGCGCACCGTACAGGATGTGGTCGATGCGGTTGAGCACCTGATGCGCGAAGGCGCCTGATTTCAGCGTGTACGCCATGCTGCACTTGCTGAACCTGCTGATGCTACTGGCCTGGCCTTTTCTGGTCTGGCTGGCCCTGACGCAACCGCACTGGCAGGGCCTTTTCTGGTTGCTGGCGGGGGTGTTTGGGCTGCGCTGGCTCGCGCTCCGGCGACAAAAACGCCGTTCAGCAACCTGACGGGCTGGCTGGCACTGCTGGGGGCACTGCTCTGTGCCAGCAGCATAACGTTGCGCAGTCAGCATTTACTGCTGTGGTATCCGGTAGTGGTCAATCTGGCAATGCTACTGCTGTTTGCTGCCTCGTTATGGCGCGCCATGCCGCTGGTGGAACGCCTGGCGCGCTTACGCGAACCCAATTTGCCACCGCAGGCCGTGCGCTATACGCGACGCGTGACGCAAGTCTGGTGCCTGTTTTTTATTTTTAACGGCGGCATGGCGCTGGCGACCTGTTTAATCGGAAATCTTCACCTGTGGACACTGTGGAACGGCGGCATCAGCTATCTGCTGATCGGGATGTTAATGGGTGGCGAATGGCTGGTACGACAACGCATGAGGCGCAATGTATGAACGCGCAGCCGATAAGCCACTGGCTTAACAGCGCCGAGCGCATCGTTGCCTGGCGTGGAGAGCAGGCATTGATGCTGAGTAGCCTGCGTCGTCAGGTCGTGGCACTGAGCCGCATGCTGCAAGCGTTACCCGGCACGCATTGGGCGCTCTGTTTCGATGACAGCTATCGCTTCTGTGTGGCGCTGCTGGCGGCGTGGTATGCCGGAAAAACGCCGGTTATACCAGGACACTGCCGCGCGGCGTTACTGAATGAAATGAACGACGCACTGGATGGCGTCATCAGCGACCTGCCGCTGGACACCACTTTGTCGCTGCTTACCTTTCAGGAAGAGGAAGCGGAAGGCGAACTGCCTGCATTACCAGCTAACGCGGCGCTGGTGCTGTTTACCTCAGGTTCAACCGGTACGCCGCGACGGGTGGTTAAATCGCTGGCGGTACTGGAACAGGAGTCACGCTGGTTAGCTGCATTGTGGGGCAAACAGCTCGCCGGTTGCCGCGTTATTGCGTCGGTCAGCCACCAGCATCTGTACGGCTTAACCTTTCGTATCCTGTTGCCTTTGGCCCTGGGCCGCCCGTTTTCGGCGCAGCAAATTTTCTACAGCGAACAACTGGCAGAGCAGCAGCGTTACGGTCGTCATGTGCTGATCAGCAGCCCGGCATTTTTGCGTCGCCTGGATGATTCACTTATCGCATCTGATTGTGCCCTGACTGTTTCAGCCGGTGGCATGCTGACGTGGCGTGATGCGCAACACGCGCGTAACGCATTGAAATGTGCCGTTAATGAAATCTATGGCAGTACCGAAACCGGCATCATTGCCTGGCGTCAGCGTGACGCCGATGAGGCGGTGTGGCGCTGTTTTCCCGGCGTTAAATTAGAACAAACGGCACCGGATCGCTGGCAGGTTTTCTCTTCCCTGATTGACTGCAACGCGGGCTGGCCGCTGGACGATCGCTTGATCGTGACGCAACAGGGCAGTTTTCAGTTAGCGGGTCGTCACGATCGGGTGGTGAAAATAGAGGACAAGCGCGTTTCGCTCAGCGAAATAGAGCGCCGCCTGCTGGCACTGCCCGGTGTCACGGATGCCGTCGCGCTGGCCGTTACGCGCCACGAGCGCCAGGCGATTGGCGTAGTAGTGACGCTGAATGCGCCACTAAGTGAACCTGATTACCCCGCACAAAAACGCCGGTGGAAACAGGCGCTGCAGCCCTGGCTGGAGCCGGTAGCGATGCCGCGCCACTGGCGGGTAGTGGATACTATTCCCGTTACCAGCCAAAGCAAGCGCGCCTGGCTGCAAATAGAGGAGCTTTTTCATGTTGCCGATTGAACGCAGCCGCCAGCTTCAGGATAAGCGCGCCACGCTCACGCTTTATCTGGCTGCCGATCTGTTTTGGTTTCAGGGACATTTTCCCGTGTTACCTGTTTTACCTGGCGTGGCCCAGATCGACTGGGTAATGCATTACGGCGTGCTGCTGCTGGCGCCAGGTAAGCAGTTTGTCGCGATAGAAAATATTAAATTCCAACAGCCGGTTGCGCCCGATTCTCTGCTGCAACTCACGCTGGACTGGGACGACATCAAATCCCGCCTCAGTTTTCACTACAGCCTGTTGCACGACGGCGGTGAAACCCGTGCCAGCAGTGGAAAAATTCAGTTGTGTTAACCTCAGACTTCTCACCCTGTGTGGTGATCCCGTGCTACAACCACGGTGCCATGATGGCTTCAGTGCTGGCGCGCCTGGCATCTTACAACCTGCCGGTGATTATCGTTGATGACGGCAGCGATGCCTTAACCCAGCAGCAGCTTGCCAACCTGCGCGCAGAAAAGGTCACGGTGTTGCGTCTGTTGCAAAATCAGGGAAAAGGGGCGGCGGTTATTCATGGGCTGCGGGCTGCCGCTGCGCAAGGCTTTACCCACGTATTACAACTGGATGCTGACGGCCAGCATCAGGTGGAAGATTCCCCGGCAATGCTGGCGGAAGCCCGGCGCTATCCGCACTGCCTGATCTCCGGCAGGCCGCTCTATGATGACTCCATCCCCAAAGCACGCTTGTATGGTCGCTATATCACGCACTTTTGGGTCTGGATCGAAACGCTCTCCTTTTCCATCAAAGACAGCATGTGCGGATTTCGCGTCTATCCGCTGGCACCGACGCTGGCGCTTTGCAGCCAGCGACCCATTGGCCAACGCATGGATTTTGATACTGAAATCATGGTGCGACTTTACTGGCAGGGCACAGCAAGTCGTTTCCTCCGTACCCGTGTCACCTATCCGGAAACAGGCGTTTCGCACTTCGATGCGCTGCACGATAATCTGCGTATCTCCTGGATGCACACGCGGCTCTTTTTGGCATGTTGCCGCGCATACCACGCCTGCTGGCGATGCGCCGCCAACAGGCGCACTGGTCTGGCGAGCCGGAGCGGCGTGGCCAGGCGGGTCTGCGCCTGATGCTGGCTGTTTATCGCTACGGCGGACGCTTACCCTTTACGCTGCTGCTCTGGCCTGTTGTGGCGGTTTACTGGCTGACGGGAACCCGGGCGCGTCACGCCTCGCAGCAGTGGCTCCAGCGCGTAAGCGAGGAGGCAAACCAGCGCCAGATAACGTTGCCAGGGCCGCTGAACAGCTATCGTCACTTCCTGCGCTTCGCTGAGGCGATGCTGGATAAAATTGCCAGCTGGCGGGGCGATTTGCGCTGGGGACGTGATATCGATTTTGCCCCAGGCGCCGAGGCGGTGATTCGCGCGCCGACTGAACGCGGTAAGCTGATTCTCGCTTCGCATCTGGGAGATATTGAAGCCTGCCGCGCCATGGCAAAGCAGGTTAGCGGCCTGGTGATCAATGCGCTGGTATTTACAGACAATGCGCAGCGATTCCGCGATGTTTTAGAAACCATTGCGCCCGAAGCGGGGGTCAATTTAATGCCGGTCACCGATATCGGCCCCGATACCGCGATTCTGCTGCAACAAAAACTGGACGCCGGGGAGTGGGTGGCGATTGTCGGCGATCGCACCGCAGTGAACCGGCAACGTGGCGGCGCGCGGCGCGTGGTCTGGAGCACGTTTCTTGGTCATCCCGCCCCTTTCCACAAGGTCCGTTTTTACTGGCAGCGGCATTACGCTGTCCGGTGCTGTTGATGTTCGCCTTACGTCAGCAAGGCAAGTTACGTGTTCACTGCGAATCCTTTGCCGATCCGCTGCTGTTGCCGCGTGCGCAGCGGCAGGTTTCGTTACAACATACAGTAGACCGTTATGCCGGGCGCCTGGCCCATTATGCGCTGCTGGCGCCGCTCGACTGGTTCAACTTTTTCGATTTCTGGATGGTGCCTGACCACAAGGCATGCCAGGAGGGGTCCAATAATGCGAGAAAAAATGCACAGCGTTGAGGTGCCCGTTACCGTCTCTTTTCACGACTGCGATCCGATGGGCGTGGTCTGGCACGGTAACTACTTCCGCTACTTTGAGGCAGCACGCGAAGCCCTGCTGCGTAGCATCAATTACAGCTACAGCGAAATGGCCGCCAGCGGCTATGTCTGGCCGGTAGTCGATACGCACGTTAAATATCGTCAGCCGCTGCGCTGTGAAGAGACAATTAGCGTCAGCGCCACCATCACAGAATATGAAAACCGCCTGCGCATTGACTATGTGGTACGCAACGCTGCCGGGCAGATCACCACCAAAGCCTATACGTTGCAGGTCGCCGTAGAGCAGGCCAGCGAAACCTTATGTTTTGTCTCACCCGCTATTTTGCTGGAACGCTTAGGAGTGAAGCCGTGCTAAAAATTCTCCTCACCACGCTGTTGCTCTGGGCCAGTGCAGCCAGCGCGGTAACGCTGGATCAACTACAACAACGCTTTGCCCGCCAGCCGGTGATCCGGGCTGATTTCACCCAGATGCGCACGATTTCTGGCATGGCGCAACCGCTGGTATCACGCGGAGAAATGCTTCTTGCCCGACAGCAGGGATTATGGTGGCACCAGCAGGCACCCTTTGTGATGACGCTGCTGCTGGACGATAACCGTATGGTGCAAACGCTGAACGGGCAGCCGCCCCAGGTGGTTACCGCCGGGAGTAACCCCCAAATGTTTCAGTTCAACCATCTGCTGCGGGCGCTGTTTCAGGCGGATGAGAAAGTGTTGCAGGAAAATTTTATTCTTGATTTTCAGGACAAAGGCGCTAACCGCTGGACGCTGGCGCTAACGCCTAAGGCCGCGCCGCTCAATAAGATTTTCAATCGTATCGATCTCACCGGTAGCGACTTTCTGGAGCGTATCGATTTAGATGATAAGCAAGGCGATAAAACCCAAATTCAGCTCAGCAATACGCGTGTGCAGCCGTCGCAGTTAAGCAATGAGGAGCGCGCACGTTTTGCCGGGCCGTAACGATCGATTATTAGCCATATTATGGTTGCTTTGTTGTCTGACACTGGCGATTGCGCTTGTGCTGCTGCTGCCGCGTAGTCAGTTAAACAGCAGCGTGCTGGCGCTGTTGCCGCAGCAAAATCTTGGCGCTGCGCCAGCGGAACTGCAGCAAGGCTTTATGCAGCGGCTGGATCGCCAGATGGTCTGGCTGGTGTCGGCGGGCAAGCAGGACGACCCGCAGGTGGCAGCCTGGTGGCTGTCACAGTTACGTGCGCTGCCGGCGCTGAAACAAGTGCAGGGCGCGTTAAGCGACGATCAGCAGCAGCAGTGGGGCGCTTCGCCTGGCAACATCGCAACGGTTTGATAGATGATGCCACACGCGCCCGACTGCAAAATAACGGCAACGCCCAGGCGGACTGGCTGCTTGGTCAGTTATTTTCCGCTTTTGCCGGGGTGGGCAGCCAGGAGCTGCAAAACGATCCGCTGATGCTGGTGCGCGGATCGCAACTGGCGCTACAGCAAAATGCTGACCGAATGATGTTGCATAACGGCTGGCTGACGGTACAGGATGCGCAGGGACAACGCTGGTATTTCATTCATGGCGAGCTGGCGAATAACGCTTTTAGCATTCAGCAAAGCCACCAGCTCGTTACCGAACTTCGGCAGCGTGAGCAGGATTTAAAACAACGCTGGCCGCAGGCGCAGTTGCTGACGCGCGGCACGGTGTTATTCAGTGACGATGCCAGCCAGCGTGCGCAGCATGATGTTCAGACCCTGGGCAGCATCACGCTGGCTGGCGTGCTGCTACTGGTCCTGCTGGTGTTTCGTTCGCTGCGCCCGCTGCTGCTCTGTGTGATCCCGGTTGCGATCGGCGCGATTGCAGGCACGGTGATGACGCTGCTCTGTTTCGGCGAACTGCACCTGATGACGCTGGTTATGAGTCTGAGCATTGTCGGCATCTCCGCCGATTACGCACTCTATTATCTGACGGAGCGCATGGTGCACGGCGCGCAGGCGAGTGCATGGCAAAGTTTGCGCAAGGTTCGCGCCACGCTATTGTTGGCTTTAGGCACGACGGCCATTGCCTGGCTGCTGATGCTGCTGGCACCGTTTCCCGGTTTGCGCCAGCTGGCGGTATTTGCCGCCAGTGGATTAACGGCATCCTGCCTGACGGTGGTGTTACTTTATCCGTGGCTGGTTGGTGGCTTACCGGTACGACCCATCCCCCTGATGGTGCAGCTTGCGCGCTGGCTGGCAGCGTGGCGGCGGCAAAAGGCGCTACGCATCGGATTGCCGCTGCTGGTGGCGCTCTACGCGCTGGGCGGCATGGTGCAGTTGAATGTTGATGACGATATTGCGCATCTGCAAAGCGCCCCGGCGCAACTGTTAGCGCAGGATCGCCAACTGGCGGCGCTGACCGGACAGCGGGCCGATCAAACCTGGTTTGTGGTCTGGGGCGATAATGCACAACAGACGCTGCAACGCCTGGCGCACCTGATCCCTGACTTACAACAGGCACAGCAGCAGGGCCTGTTGCAAACTTACTGCGTGCTGCCGCTGCGCTCACTGGCCCGGCAGCAGCAGGATCTCGCTACGTTGCAGCAGGCCGCGCCACACATTATGGCGCGCCTGAAACAGGCAGGCATTAGCGTACCGGCACCCGATTTACAGCCGATGCCGGTGACGCCACAAGCCTGGCTTGCCAGTCCGCTGAGTGAAGGCTGGCGTCTGTTGTGGTTGTCGCTGCCGGATGGTCGTAGCGGGGTGCTGGTGCCCACCAGCGGCGTGAAAAACAGCGCGGCGCTGAGTGCGCTGGCGCAAAAACATCAGGGTGTCAGTTGGGTCGATCGCAAAGCCAGTTATGATGCGCTGTTCAGCTTCTGGCGCGCGCTGTTGAGTGGGCTGCTTGCGCTGGCATTAGCTTTGATCGCGCTGAGTTACCTGTGGCGTTTAGGCCTGAAAGCGGGCTTGCGCAGCGTATTACCTTCTGTGTTGTCGCTGGCAACGGCATTGGCCACGCTGGGCTGGAGTGGCGCATCGCTTAATCTGTTTGCGCTGCTGGCCCTGATTTTAGTACTGGGCATTGGCATCAACTACACGCTGTTTTTTAGTAATCCACAGGGCACACCACTGACTTCACTGCTGGCGGTCTCGCTGGCGATGATGACCACGCTCCTGACGCTGGGGATACTGGTTTTCAGCAGCACCAGCGCGATTGCCAGCTTTGGCACCGTATTGTGCAGCGGCATCTTCAG
This sequence comes from Candidatus Pantoea haifensis, assembly GCA_018842655.1. Lineage (GTDB taxonomy): Bacteria > Pseudomonadota > Gammaproteobacteria > Enterobacterales > Enterobacteriaceae > Pantoea > Pantoea haifensis. The sequence continues at coordinate 652,021 of JAGTWN010000004.1, forward strand.
CGCATTTTTGTCGTCGCCGCTGGCCATGCCGCAAACTAAATCGAGGAAGAGAAGATGATCCGCGCAGCCCTGATTCTGTTTTGTGGCCTGCTGCTTAGCGCCTGCGCCAGCAAAGCGCCTGATGAGACGCGGCCCACGGCCTGGCTCAAGCCTGGCGTACAGGTCACCTTGCCGCCGCCGGGCATGACACCCGCGTTTCAACAACAGCAATTGCTGACCGGGCAGGTCAAAGGGCAGAGCCAGTCGCTGCTGGTTTTACTGAGTGCCGACCCGCAGAAAATTGAGCTGGCTGGGCTGTCATCGGTGGGGATTCGGCTGTTTCGCGTGCGTTATGATGCCAGCGGCATACATACCCAACAATCGATGCCGTTGCCACACATGCCGCCCGCCAGTCAGGTGCTGGCCGACATTATGCTGAGCCACTGGCCGGTTGCGGTATGGCAAACGCACCTGCCGCCGGGCTGGTCGCTGCAAGACCAGGGAATGAAGCGGGTGCTGAAAGATGCGGCAAATCAGGTCGTCACTGAAATTGACTACCTGCAACGCGGCGGTAAGCGTGAGCCGATCGCTATTCAGCAGCGCGCATTTGGTTATCAGATTCATATCCAACATCTGGACGCATCATGATTTACATTTCTGCTATCGGTATGCTGAATGCGCTCGGGAACACGCCTCAGCAGATTGCCGCAAACCTGAGAAAAGGGGTGGCACCAGGCATGCGTGAGCGAGAAGGCTGGCTGACCTCGGGAAAACGCTGCTGGCTGGGCGCGGTAGAGGGCGAACTTCCTGCGGTGCCTGCGGCGCTTGCAGCGCACAACACGCGAAACAATCAACTGCTGTTAGCCGCACTGGCGCAGATTCGACCGACGCTGGATGCTGCCGTCGCAAAATATGGTGCCGATCGTGTTGCCGTGGTGATGGGAACCAGCACGTCGGGGGTGGATGAAGGGGATGAGCACATACGCGGCGATCGTCAGCAGTATGATTACCGCATGCAGGAGCTGGGCGATCCGTCGCGCTTTTTGGCGCACTATCTGCAACTTAACGGCCCGGCCTATACCCTTTCAACGGCCTGCTCCTCCAGCGCCCGGGCACTGATCAGCGGGGAGCGTTTGATCGCTGCAGGCCTGGCGGATGTCGCGCTGGTGGGTGGGGCCGATTCCTTAAGCCGCATGCCGGTTAACGGTTTCGCCAGCCTTGAGTCGCTGTCAGAGGATCGCTGTGCGCCGTTCAGCCGCGATCGTGACGGTATTTCGATTGGTGAAGGCGCTGCCTTGATGTTACTGACGCGCGAACCGCAGCCGCTTGCGCTGCTCGGCGTGGGCGAATCCTCAGATGCCTGGCATATGTCAGCACCGCATCCGCAGGGCGAGGGCGCTGAGCGTGCCATTCGCATGGCGCTGCAACACGCAGCATTAACCCCCAGGATATCGGTTACATTAACTTGCACGGAACGGCGACGCCGCTAAACGATCAGATGGAAGCGGCAGTGATTAACCGGATATTTGGTGATGCGGTGCCCTCCAGTTCGACCAAACACCTTACCGGCCATACGCTGGGCGCGGCGGGCGTATGCGAGGCGGCACTTTGCGCGCTTATCCTTAGCGAAGATATCCCGCTACCCGCGCAGGATTTTTCCCATGCTGTGCGTGATGAAAGCCTGGCGGATTGCGGCTTACTGCTGCACAACCAACCACTGCAGCGTCCGGTTATTGCCTCCAATTCTTTTGCTTTTGGTGGAAACAATACTTGCCTGATTTTGGGACGTAACAATGACAAATAATCAGTGCGCAGCCGACTTTCTGCCGCATGACACGCCGATGGTGCTGATCGATCAGCTGATTGCGGTTAGCGATGACAGCGTGCATTGCCGGGTATCGACAGCACCGCACGGCGTGCTGGCGCCTTTTCTGACTGCGCAGGGAACGTTACCGGCGTGGTTTGGCGTAGAGATCATGGCACAAACCGTTGGCGTTTGGTCTGGCTGGCAGGCGATACGTAACGGCGCAACCCACATTCAGCCCGGCATGTTACTGGGCGGGCGCGGCTGGCATGCGCAACAGCCCACGTTTCCGGCGAACGCCACGCTGGATATTAGCATGCGACTGCTGATGCGAGACGATCGTATGGGCAGTTTTGAAGGCGAGATTCATCACGGCGATCTGCTGCTGGCCAGCGGACGCCTGAATACTTATCAACCCGATGAAGAAGCGTTAGCGTTACTTATGTCACAAGGAAATCAGCCATGACAGATTCGGTATTGGTTACGGGAGCCAGTAAAGGTATTGGTCGCGCCATTGCGCTGCGTCTGGCGCAGGATGGCTTTGAGCTGGTGGTACATTTCAACCGGGATCGTGCCGGTGCTGAACACACCTTGCAGCACATCGTGGCAAAGGGCGGCAGTGGACGCCTGCTGGGGTTTGACGTCGCCGATCGTGAAGCTGCCCGCAGCGCGCTGGAAGAGGATATTGCGCAGCACGGCGCCTATTACGGTGTGGTGAACAACGCGGGTATCACACGCGACGGTGCGTTTCCGGCGTTGAGCGAAACAGAGTGGGATGCGGTGATCCATACCAATCTCGATAGTTTTTATAACGTCATCCATCCCTGCGTTATGCCGATGATTGTCCTGCGGCGCGGCGGTCGTATTATCACGCTGTCATCGGTATCAGGCATTATGGGAAATCGCGGTCAGGTCAATTACAGTGCGGCCAAAGCGGGCATAATTGGCGCGACCAAAGCCCTGGCTGTTGAACTGGCAAAGCGCAAAATTACCGTGAATTGCATTGCGCCAGGTTTGATCGACACCGGCATGGAAGGCATGGAACCGCACGTTATTGAAGAAGCGATGAAGCTGATCCCGATGAAGCGCATGGGGGCAGCAGGCGAAGTCGCGGGATTAGCCAGTTACTTAATGTCAGATATCGCGGGTTACGTTACCCGTCAGGTGATTTCAGTTAATGGAGGCATGCTGTGATGCAGCGCGTAGTCGTAACGGGTATGGGCGGCGTCACCGCGTTTGGTGAGCAGTGGCAACAGGTGGCAGCACGTATCCGGGCAGGGAAAATGCGGTGCGCCACATGCCAGAATGGCAGGTCTATGATGGCTTACATACGCTGCTCGGCGCACCGGTTGATGATTTTACGCTGCCTGCGCACTACACGCGCAAACGGATCCGCGCCATGGGGCGAGTTTCACTCCTGGCGACGCGCGCGACGGAGCTGGCGCTGGAGCAGGCTGGTTTGATTGATCATCCGGTATTAACCAGTGGCGATACCGGTATTGCTTACGGTTCATCCACCGGCAGTACCGGACCGGTCAGTGAATTTGCCACCATGTTAACGGAGAAGCACACCAACAATATTACCGGCACCACCTATGTCCAGATGATGCCGCATACCACCGCCGTTAACGCCGGGCTGTTTTTTGGTTTACGTGGTCGGGTAATTCCGACATCCAGCGCCTGTACGTCGGGCAGCCAGGCGATTGGCTATGCGTGGGAAGCGATTCGCCACGGCTATCAAACCGTCATGGTGGCGGGCGGGGCAGAAGAGCTTTGTCCTTCTGAAGCCGCTGTCTTTGATACGCTGTTTGCGACCAGCCAGCGAAACGATGCACCGCATACCTCGCCTGCGCCTTTTGATCAAAACCGTGATGGTCTGGTGATCGGTGAGGGAGCTGGCACGCTGATCCTGGAGTCGCTTGAACATGCTCAGGCGCGCGGTGCCACTATTTACGCTGAGCTGGTGGGATTTCACACTAACTGCGATGCGGCGCATATCACCCAGCCGCAGCGGGAAACCATGCAAATCTGCATTGAACGCGCGCTGAAAAGTGCGGGTCTTGATGCATCGCAAATTGGCTACGTTAACGCCCACGGAACGGCAACCGATCGTGGTGATATTGCCGAAAGCCAGGCAACCGCCGCCGTCTTTGGCGCCACGACACCCGTCTCCTCACTGAAATCCTATTTTGGCCACACGCTGGGCGCTTGCGGGGCGCTGGAGGCCTGGATGAGCATTGAAATGATGCGTGAAGGTTGGTTTGCGCCGACGCTGAATTTGACACAACCGGCTCAGGCGTGTGGAGAACTTGATTACATCATGGGTGAGCCACGCTACAGGGAAACAGACTATATCCAGAGCAATAATTTTGCTTTTGGTGGGATTAACACATCGTTAATTTTCAAACGCTGGCGCGACACAGAATAAACCGCACTGCACACGCAAAGAGACCCTGCCATGAGACCGATGCGGCGAAAGCCGCTAAAGCGCCTCAGTTTAACTGTTATCCGCCTGCCTCACTTAACCGCCACACTTCGTGATCTGCGCTGTGTAAATCCTGCTTTCAGGTTACAGATTTTTCTTGCATTAACCTTCGCGCCACGCATAATCGCAAACCGCAATAATAATGATTCTCAGTATAATTTCTATTAGGGAACGACGATGCGCCAATTCCTTTCTACACCAGGATTTAAACCGACACTGCTTGCAATGCTTGTCAGTGCCGGTTGTTTGCCAGTGATGGCTGCGACAACTAACACCGGTACTGCTGCCAGTGGGACAGCGGCACCAGCCGGCCAGGGCGAACAGACGCTGACGGTGACGGCTTCACCGGAAAGCGATTTCAAATCTGGCGGCGATCAACTGGTGCCCGCCTATCTCGACGGACAAATTGCGCATGGCGGACGCCTTGGGATGCTGGGCGAGCAGAAAGCGATGGATGTGCCGTTCAGCGTCATCGGCTTTACGTCAAAAATGATCCAGGATCAGCAAGCGCATACCATAGCGGATGTGGTGAAAAACGATGCTGGCGTACAGAGTGTAAAAGGCTACGGTAACTTCGCCGAAAGTTACCGTATTCGTGGTTTCCTGCTGGATGGCGATGATATGACGTATGGCGGTTTGCCGGGCGTCGTGCCGCGTCAGGTGATGGATGCCTCACTGATTGACCGCGTAGAAATTTTCAAAGGCGCGAACAGCTTGCTGAACGGTGCTGCAACTGGCGCAGTGGGCGGCATGATTAACCTTGAGCCAAAACATGCAGATGATGTGCCGCTAACACGTGTTGGCGTGGATTACACCACCTCTTCACAAGTGGGCACTAACGTTGATATCGGTCGTCGCTTCGGAGATAACAACCAGTTCGGCGTTCGCCTGAATGCGGTGCATCGCGAAGGCGAAACCGGTGTGGATGATGAAAAGAAACGCACAACCGCTGCGTCAATTGGGCTGGATTATCGCGGCGATCGTCTGCGTACCTCGCTGGATGTCGGTTACCAGAAAAAACGTTCCATAATGCTGGACTGGGCGTCAACATCAGCGGCGTCGATTTTATTCCAGCCGTCCCGTCCAACTCGCATAACTACAGCCAGAAATGGGTGTACAGCGACATGGAATCAGAGTTTGGCATCGCCAAAGCTGAGTACGACATCACCAATAACTGGACAGCCTATGCGGCGCTGGGCGCGCAGCATGCCCATGAAACCGGTAACTACGGCACGCCAAAAATCATCAACAGCAACGGTGATGCCACTGTCGGTACGTTTAACACCAACCGCATTCAGGACAACATGAGCGGTATGGTGGGATTACGCGGTAACTTCGAGACCGGTTTCGTAACGCATAAAGTTAACATCGGTTATTCGGCGCTGACCACTAATGCTAAAAACGCCTATAACATGTCACTTACCGGCGTTTCGACCAACATTTATGATACGAATGCTGTCGCCGCGCCAGCCGCCAATTATGCAGGCGGCAAGTTCTCCGATCCGTTAACCACCGCGCGTTCACGTACGCAGGGTTATCTGCTGAGCGACACGCTGGGCTTTTTTAATGATTCGCTGCTGTTTACCATAGGGGCGCGCCATCAGAAGGTCGTGGTGCGCAACTACGCCTACACGGGGCCGGAAGATCTCTCTTCCCGTTACGACGGCAATCGCTGGATGCCAACCTATGGCGTGGTTTATAAGCCGTGGCAGTCGGTGTCGTTTTATGCCAACCATACCGAGGCCTTACAGCCTGGCGAAGTGGCACCCAATAACAGTTCAGTGACTAACCCGGGTGCTATTACCGGTATCGCACACTCAAAACAGAACGAACTGGGCGTGAAAACCGATTTTGGCCGCATCGGGGGCACGCTGTCGTTGTTCGAAATTAAGAAACCGTCCGGCATGATCAATGCAGATGGTTCGTATGGCATGAACGGCGAGCAACGCCACCGGGGTATTGAAACCAATATTTTCGGCGAGCCAGTGTTAGGCTTCCGCCTGAACGCCAGCGCAACCTGGCTCGACCCGGTGATGGAGAAAACCGAAGGTGGCACCTATGACGGCAAACAAGCTGTTGGTGTACCGCGTTACGATTATACGCTGGGTGCGGAATATGACATCAAACCGGTTGAGGGATTGACGGCAACCGCATTGTTAAACCACACCGGTTCACAGTGGGCCGATTCAGCCAACACCAAAAAGATCGACAGCTACACCACGCTGGATCTCGGCCTGCGTTACCGCACCAGGGTTAACCAGAACGATATTGTCTGGCGCGTTGCGGTTGAAAACGTAACCAATGAAAAATACTGGGCCAACATTGATGATTCCGGCACTTACCTCTCTCAGGGGAGGGCCGTACCCTGAAAGTCGGTATGAGTTACGACTTCTGATAACACCACGGGGCGCAGCATGCGCCCTGATTTCAGGAAGAAACAAAAAAACCTGACTCTTTAAAGGGATTCTACTAAACTGTTGCCCGCCGTAGCGTTTACCGAGCCATTACTTTTGTAGAGATCTCATGTCACCACCGTTGCCCCCGACAAACATGACGAGCCTGTGCGCCAGTCGCTGGACGATGCGCAATTCGCCATCGTGGTACTTGCAGTGACGTCGGTTACGCTTATAATCTTCGTGCTGATGGTCACGCTCTGGATGGGTTAACACGTTCGGCGCGAAAAGGACATTCAACAGGAGAGGGCGATGGAATCGAGAGATGACAAACTGATTGCGATTATTGGCCTGCTGGCCGCCTGTCTGATTGGCGTCACGTTCCTGTTTACCATGACCTGGCTGACCGATGTTCGCCATCCCACCGATCCCTCACTTGATGTTCAGTCCTGTTACCCCAAAACAAAAACGCTACCGTCTCAGGCTTCCTGATCGCGTTTCTGAAATTTAATTTGTTGACTGCGTAATACCAGTGCCAGCTTTTCATGCAAGGTGCGGTTGCCGTTTGGGTCACCTAAACCTAACAGGGGTCGGGGCGAGCGGCGATCATCAGCCCATGCCGGATATTCCACGATCGGATAGAGCGAAATGCCTTCTACCGCAATGCCATTATTCAGCGCGACAGCAACATTCTCACTCACTTCCTGAAGCCAGGGCGCGCACGCATCGCCTTCAGCACCGGTTTCGGCCAGCAGCATCGGGCGCTGAAAGCGTTGCCAGCACTGCGCCAGCAGCGTATGCAGCGGCACGCGCGAAGGATGATCGGCTTCCATAGGTAAATCGGGGAAAAACCAGTGATTATCGGGATAGTAATTCAGCCCGAGAATATCGAGACAATCCTCACTGCCGCCCAGTTCTTTATCCAGACGGCCTGCCAGCATATCCCAGGCTTCAAACTGCGCCTGATGTTGTGCGTCAGCATAGGGTTTACTGTCAGGATTAGCGGGATCGGTTGCGATCTGTACTAACGGATCGGTGAGCACAAAGCGCGCATCAGGATAAACTTCGCGAATGGCATGTATTGCCGCCAGCGACGCTCGCACCAGTTGGCGTTTCAGCTCTTTACCACGATTCGCTACGTGCGGGTTTAGCCAGGCAACGTCGGCACCGGCCCATGCCCAGAACGAGATCTGATTAATCGGCGTGAAGAAGGGATGCTCTATCCCTTCATCGCGCATTAACTGCGCCATAGCCCGCGCGAATCGCTCAAAGTGCTCAACAAACGCTGACTTCCAGATATTGAGATGATCGGGATAACCGAAGTGTGCCAGTTCCCAGATAATCTCTGTGTTTTGTCGGCGTGCGGCTTCAACCATCGGTAAAAAAGATCGCCAGTCATACTCGTTGGGCGTTTTTTCAATCAAATGCCAGCGCGCACCGTCACGCGCTGTCAAAATATGCTGTTCTGCCAGCGTGGCATAATCTTTTTCCAGTAGCAGATCGTGACCACTGGTGATCACCATATCCAGCCGCTTTCCTTTTGCGCGACAGGCGGTAGAGCAGGGAAAACTGCCCTGAAAGAAACTGCGGAAAAGCTGCGGATGATGGCGCTTCGGGGTGTCGGTAAAAGAGTGCTGGGTCATTTTCCGCTCCTTCCTGGGGATCGCCTGTCACAGAGGGTTCGGCTAAGTCTAGACTAAAAAACATCATCGGCCGGTTTGCAAAGTCGGAAGGCTCGCATAGCGCACAGTGCTGGGCCGGTGAATAATAAAAAAACAGATTATTCAGGGAAATGATATGACCGAAGCTTTTGACCTGCAGCAGCCCCCACGCCAGACCTGGCTGGAAGAGCGACTTGAGCCACAGCGTGCACGCCATGCCGGACTAAGCGGTATCTATCCGCTCAGCGATGGTCTCGATGCTTTCGCTGCACGTTACCTGTTAATTGAAAAAGCGGAACGTTCGCTCGATATCCAGTATTACATCTGGCAAAACGATATGTCTGGCAGATTGCTGTTTAGTGCATTACTGGATGCGGCTGAACGCGGCGTAAAGGTGCGGTTGTTATTAGATGACAACAACACGCCAGGTCTGGATGAAACGCTGGCGCAACTGGATCGCCATCCCAATATTACCGTGCGGTTATTTAATCCTTTCTCCTTCCGCACGCTGCGGGCGCTCGGTTATCTGACCGACTTTGCGCGACTTAATCGTCGTATGCACAATAAAAGCTTTACTGTCGATGGCATCACCACGCTGGTGGGCGGGCGTAATATTGGCGATGAATACTTTGGCACCGGTAACGAACCGCTGTTCGCGGATTTGGATGTCATGGCGATCGGACCGGTGGTTGATGAAGTGGCGAACGATTTTGAGCGGTACTGGAACAGTTCGCCGGTTTCCCCTCTTAAGCAAGTGTTAGACGAAACGGATGACGACAAAAGCGCGGTACGTTTGCCTGAGGCGTGGCGGCATAGCGACGCTGTGCAGGTCTACCTTAAACGGCTGGATCACTCCGCGTTTGTCAGCCAACTTAAGCAGGGAAAAATGGCGCTAACCTGGGCGAAATCCCGTTTGTTGAGTGACGATCCGCGTAAAGGATTAGGCAAAGCGCGGCGCAAAACGCTGTTGCCTCAGCGCATGCTGGAAGTAATAGGCACACCGCAACGCCAGTTCGACATTATTTCGGCCTATTTTGTGCCGACGCGAGCAGGGATAGCGCAGCTTCTGGCACTGAAGCGCAAAGGGGTGAAAATCGCCATTCTGACTAATTCGCTGGCGGCGAATGATGTCTCCATTGTGCATGCTGGCTATGCCAAGTGGCGTAAAAAATTGCTGCGTCACGGCATCGCGCTGTATGAATTAAAACCCCAGACCGCGCTGCCGGACGCGCCTCACGATCGCGGATTAACCGGTAACTCAGGTTCCAGCCTGCATGCCAAAACCTTTTCCGTTGATCAGCGAACCTTATTTATCGGTTCGTTTAACTTTGATCCGCGCTCGGCGGAGCTGAACACCGAAATGGGCCTGGTGATTGAAAGCGAATCGCTGGCTAAAGAAACTCATCAACGTTTTACGCAGTCGATGCGCGATCGTGCGTGGACGTTAACACTGGACAAGTGGGGAAGGGTTAACTGGCTGGAGTATCCTGGTGAGCCGCAACAGCGTGTACACAAACATGAACCCGGCTGCTCACTGTGGCAACGATTGCAGGTCAGACTGGTATGGCGGTTACCGATTGAATGGTTGCTGTAAAAAGCGATCCCCAAAGGGATCGCTTTTTTCTACTTATTCTGTGGTTTTCCAGAGAACAGAAAGCGCAGTAGCGGTATGCGCAGATGGATTTCATACAGCAAAAAGGCGAGACCAAATACCATGATCAAACCCAGAAAGAAGCCCAGGGTGTTGTTATGCACATAAGGGGTGATGTAGATGCCATACAGCAGCGTCAGGGGTGGTGCACCAGATAGATGAACAGCGATGCATTGACCAGGTACATAATACGCGGTGAATGTGAATTCAGCATTTTATGACCAAAGCAGAAGCAGACGTTCAGCATACACAAACCCATCAATGTCGAGATCAACGCATCCAGTTCATATAACCATCCTTCGCCGCTGCTAAAACGCTGGTTGGCATAATAAGCGATGAACACCACAATTGCGCCGAGGCTCATTACCGGGTTGAAGCGAGTGAACATCTCCTTCAGGGGCGGATGCTTCCAGGCCAGTGCACCCAGCATAAAGAACGGCAGGTAAAACAGTGAAAGCATGATCACAATGCTGAACAGTCCGTTCATTAACCACTCAGGCTGGAAGATAAAGACCAGACGACGAAGCACGCACCAGAATAACGCCCATGCCATGACTGCCAGCGTCACGGTTCCCCAACCAACGCGCTGATAATCAATATGCCGTTGTTGATCGCGCAGCCAGCGGAAAGTCAGCATACCGAGTGTCGTCAGGACAACAAGCACCACCAGAAACCATAAATGGGAGATTAACTCCCACATCAGGTTATTAAATTTCTCATAGAGACTAAAATTGTCCCAGTTGCTGAGCTTTTGCGTCCACGCTTTCAGCATGAAAAATTGAGGCAGCGTGATTAACGGGACGGCCGTAAGTAGCGGAATGCCAACACGCTCAAGGCGGACTTTTAAAAAGCGTTGCGGCTGATAACGCAAATAGAGCATGTAAGAGAAATAGCCAGATATGACGAAAAAACCTGCATACGAAAGGCGTGAATAAAATCGTTGAACAGGGTCAGCCACAATGAAGGCTCTTGACTGTTTACTGCCCACTTTTGCATGGAATAAATGAGGGAAACATGAAATGGCACCCCCAATAACATCAAATATGCGCGAATCGAATCGAGAAAATATTCACGTTCAGGTTTTGCTGTACTCATAAAGTTCCCGTTCGTTAGTCCCTGTTGGCTGGTTTCACCCTGAAACCAGATTATGCCGGAGTGCAATTCTACCTGCGCTAAACGAGGTATACTATCAGTTGAATCTGTATCGTTTAATTGTCCTAAAAGCACGCCTCTGGCTAACGAATTAAGGGAACATTCTTGCGCATAAGCTGTCGGAAAACCGAATAATCCTTTAAGATAAGCGGGTTTGTTTTAAGCACACGAAAGGGGGGATGTGCTAACTAAAGTAAAAAATAAAGCTGGACTGATGCAGGTGCGTTGGATTGGCGCTGCAGTTCTGCTGGCGTTGTACGCCAATAACAGTTGGGCGTTTAACATTGATGATGTTGCCAAACAAGCTAAAGCGTTGGCTGGGAAAAGTTTCGAAGCGCCTAAAAGTAATTTACCCTCTCAGTTTCGTGAAATGAAATTTGCTGACTATCAGCAGATCCAGTTTAACCACGATAAAGCCTATTGGGGCAAATTGCGCACGCCGTTCAAGCTGGAATTTTATCACCAGGGTATGTACTTCGATACGCCGGTGCAAATAAATGAAGTCACCGCCAGCTCGGTGCGCGAAATCAAATACAGTCCCGATTATTTTAATTTCGGCAATGTAAAACATGATGCCGACGCGGTAAAAAACCTTGGTTTTGCCGGATTTAAAGTACTTTACCCGTTAAACACCAAGGGTAAAGATGATGAAATTACCAGTTTTCTTGGCGCCAGCTATTTCCGTGTGATTGGCGCTGGTCAGGTTTACGGTCTCTCTGCACGTGGCCTGGCGATCGATACCGCTTTGCCGTCAGGTGAAGAGTTCCCACGCTTTAAAGCGTTCTGGATTGAGCGTCCTAAACCACAAGACAAACAGTTAGTTATTTATGCTTTGCTGGATTCACCCCGCGCAACCGGAGCTTATCGCTTTGTGATTCGTCCGGGTAAAGCGTCAACCGTTGACGTCCAGTCAAAAGTCTATCTGCGCGACAAAGTCGGCAAACTGGGTGTAGCGCCGCTGACCAGCATGTTCTTGTTCGGCGCAAATCAGCCGTCGACGGTGAACAACTTCCGCCCATCGCTGCACGATTCGGATGGTCTCTCTATCCATAACGGCAACGGCGAATGGATCTGGCGTCCACTCAACAATCCACGCCATCTGGCGGTAAGCACCTATACCATTGAAAGCCCCAAAGGCTTTGGCCTGCTGCAGCGTAGCCGCGACTTCAGTGCTTATCAGGATCTGGATGATCGTTACGATCTGCGTCCAAGTGGTTGGGTGGAACCGTTAGGCGACTGGGGTAAAGGCCGCGTTGAGCTGGTTGAAATCCCGACTGCCGATGAAACCAACGATAATATTGTTGCCTTCTGGACGCCGGAGAATCTGCCGGATCCGGGCAAAGAGATGAATTTTAAATATCGTCTGCATTTCACCCGTGACGAAAGCCAACTGCACTCTGATGATACCGCATGGGTAAAAAATACGCTGCGCTCAGCGGGTGACGTCAAGCAATCTAATCTGGTACGTCAGCCGGACGGCTCCATCGCTTTCACCATCGATTTTATCGGGAAAGCGATGAGCGAAATGCCGGAGAACAGCCAGGTTGCTCCACAGGTTAGCGTGGGCAAAAACGCGGACGTTGTAGAACAGAATGTGCGTTATAACCCGGTCACCAAAGGCTGGCGTTTAGTGCTGCGTCTGCGTGTGAAAGACAACAAGCAGCCAACCGAAATGCGTGCCGCGCTGGTTAGCGGCGACAAGACATTGACGGAAACCTGGAGCTATCAGTTACCTGCCAATGAATAAAACGACTTTTACACCTCAAAATTACGTGGAATCCCTGCCGCTGGATGCGGCAGGAAAAGCACGGTTAAGCGCCTCGCTGCAAAATGCCGGGGCGTTTCACTTCATTCACGAAACACTGGGCCAGGATGTGGCTGCCAGCGATCGTTCTGATGATGCACCGCTTAAATCGGTTTCATCACGCGTGAAAATGGCCTGGCCAGATTCGCTTAATGAGGGTCAACAGCTCGGTAAAGATTACCTTGATCGCACGACGCTGAAGGCGATGCCGAAGGTCAAGCGTTCCCTGATGTTCCCGGAAGCATGGGGAACCAATCCGCTGGTGCGGGCCTGGTCGTCACTGCGCGGCAAAAAACCGTACCGCGTTACGCTAATGCGGAAGAGCAGCGTTCTGAAGAGAAGTGGCGCCACGTCGGTTCAATGCGTCGCTATACCTTGCTGATCCTGACCATTTTCCAGACGGTGGTCGCCACCTGGTACATGAAAACCATTCTGCCGTATCAGGGCTGGACGCTCCTCGATCCGATGGAGATGATTAATCAGAACTGGCAACAGTCCGTGATGCAGATTCTGCCGTATGTGCTGCAAACCGGTATTCTGTTCCTGTTCGCCATCCTGTTCTGCTGGGTTTCTGCCGGTTTCTGGACAGCATTGATGGGGTTCCTGCAACTGCTGATTGGTCGCGATAAGTACAGCATCTCCTACTCAACAGTTGGTGATGAGCCGCTGAATCCTGAGCATCGCACTGCGCTGATCATGCCGATCTGTAACGAAGACGTCGAACGCGTGTTCGCCGGTCTGCGTGCTACCTGGGAATCGGTTGTGCGTACCGGTAATGCAGAGCATTTTGACGTTTACATCCTCAGCGACAGCTACGATGCGGATATTGCAATAGCTGAGCAAAAAGCCTGGATGGAACTGGTGCGTGACGTTGATGGCGCAGGCAAGATTTTCTATCGTCGTCGACGTCGCCGCGTAAAACGTAAAAGCGGCAACATTGATGACTTCTGTCGTCGCTGGGGCAGCAATTACAGCTACATGGTTGTGCTGGACGCCGACAGCGTAATGAGTGGGGAGTGCCTCACCGGGCTGGTGCGCATGATGGATGCGAATCCGAACGCCGGTATCATTCAGTCTTCACCAAAAGCGTCAGGCATGGACACGCTCTACGCGCGTTGCCAGCAGTTTGCTACCCGCGTTTATGGGCCGCTGTTTACTGCAGGGCTTCACTTCTGGCAGCTGGGCGAATCGCACTACTGGGGCCATAACGCCATTATCCGCGTCAAGCCGTTTATTGAGCACTGTGCACTGGCACCGTTACCAGGCGAAGGCTCCTTTGCGGGATCCATTTTGTCGCATGACTTCGTGGAAGCTGCGCTAATGCGCCGGGCAGGGTGGGGCGTCTGGATCGCCTACGATTTGCCGGGCTCTTATGAAGAGCTGCCGCCTAACCTGCTTGATGAGCTAAAGCGTGACCGTCGCTGGTGTCACGGAAACCTGATGAACTTCCGCTTGTTCCTGGTTAAAGGCATGCACCCGGTACACCGTGCTGTGTTCCTGACGGGCGTCATGTCTTATCTCTCGGCACCGCTGTGGTTTATGTTCCTTGCGCTCTCTACCGCGTTACAGGTGGTGCATACCTTGATGGAGCCAACCTACTTCCTGCAACCCCGTCAGCTTTTCCCGGTGTGGCCGCAATGGCGTCCTGAACTGGCGATTGCGCTGTTCTCAACCACGCTGGTATTGCTGTTCCTGCCTAAGCTTCTGAGTGTGGTGCTGATTTGGTTCAAGGGCGCGAAACCCTACGGTGGGGCGTTCCGGCTGTTTATCTCTCTGCTGCTGGAAATGCTGTTCTCGGTGCTGTTAGCACCAGTACGCATGCTGTTCCACACCGTGTTTGTGGTGAGCGCATTCCTGGGTTGGGAAGTGGTATGGAATTCACCGCAGCGTGACGACGATGCGACGCCCTGGGGCGAGGCATTTAAACGTCATGGTTCGCAAATGGCATTAGGCCTGGTCTGGGCAATCGGTATGGGCTGGTTGGATCTCAACTTCCTTTGGTGGCTGGCCCCGATTGTGTTCTCACTGATCCTGTCGCCGTTTGTCTCGGTCATGTCGAGTCGCGCAACGCTGGGTATCAAGAGCAAGAATGCAAAACTGTTCCTGATACCAGAAGAGTATGAACCGCCGAAAGAGCTTATGGACACCGATTTGTACCTGAAACTCAATCGTGAGCGTGCGCTGGAAAACGGTTTCATGCATGCGCTCTTCCACCCAGCGTTCAATGCGCTGGCGACTGCGCTGGCAACTTCACGGCACAAGCAGAGCCAGTTGCTGGAACATGCACGCGATCGCCGTGTTGATCAGGCATTGAGTGATGCGCCGGAAAAACTGAGCCGCGAGCAGCGTTTGCAGCTGATCAGTGATCCGGTGGTGCTGGCGCGAGTTCATACCCGTTTATGGGAAAATGGTGAGAAATACCACCAGTGGGTGGAGAGTTATCAAAAACTCACGCTCAATCCTCAGGCGCTGCCACACAGCGCATAACTAAAAAAGCGGCAGAGATGCCGCTTTTTTTATGGCTCTACTTCGAGTTTGTACTGCCATTTAACGTTAACTTTACAGTATTCCGTAGAAATGCAGATGTAACTTAAGGCCACCTGTGGCTAAAATAGCGGCAGTCCATTGTGAGTAGATGTTGTGAATCGTTTCCTTAAACTAACTGTTTTAACCTTGTCGGTGGCGTTGCTAAGCGGGTGCGGCAGCATTATCAGTCGTACCATGCCCGGACAGGGGCATGGCAACCAATTTTATCCTGGCGTTCAGTGGGATGTGCGCGACAGCGCCTGGCGCGTAGTAACTATTATTGATCTGCCGCTGTCGCTGGTGGTCGATACGTTATTACTGCCTGTTGATGCCAGCCACGGTCCTTACGAATAGCCGCGATCTGAATCGCTGTTATCGTCTTCCCACTCTTCTGCCGCAGCTTCGCCTTCTTCGGTGTCCAGCGGCGGTTCTAACTGAAATTCACCGTCATCCCATTCATGTAGCGTATTTTCTGCCAGCCATTCCTGACGTAACTCGATCTCATCAAAGTCACCGTCAAAGATGGCTTGTGCCGCCTCACCGCTACGGATCGGCAAACATTCACCTGGTTCGCCTTCATCCTCAAAAAATTCAGCCTGCCACATAATATCGCCGTCCTGCATGACGTATTTTTGTAGGCCAAACTGGCTAATCGATGCATCAGCTTCGTCGAGCTCGGGATGATTGGCGAGAAACTCTTCACGCGCAGCGTCAATGGCTTCTTCTAACGTACTGAACATGCTCATCGTTTTTCTCCTTGCCTGTTTAACGGGATTCAGAGAAGGATAGACGAAAATCAACAGAGGGAAAGTTGACAGGGCGGCGAGCGGCGGGAAAATGGTCAATTCCCGCCGGGCCAGGCTTAAACTGGTTTTTGTGGAAAATGTAAAACCGGACGCACTGTTTCTTGAATAACGGGAGCTGAATAACGAATACAGCATTTGATACAGGGTTTCACTTTTTGAAATTAATTCTGGCGATTGAAAGCGCCTGGTTCAGGTTATACAGTGTGCCAATAAATATAATGTCCTCTTTGGCTGGCATACGCTTGCACTCTTTACGATGCAAATAATGATAATTTTCCTGATCGGTACTGATCGTCACGTAATAATAAATGCCTTTATTCATATTATTTTCCTACTAAAGGTTTGCTGTGGGTAATCTTTTTTTATTTTTTTAACGCGCAGTTAAATATTGAACTGACGCGGTTGAAATTACCGATAATAAATTTAATATTCAAATTCCATAAGGTTATAAAAATCATTAAAAATGCTAAAAAAGTAATATAGTGGTCTGGCATTAAGACAATGCATTGTAAAATAAGTTAATTTTACTGGATTGATAAGCCAGGGCAAAGAGTTAAGCGTTGGGAAATAGGAAAAGACCTGGAAGAAGAAAAATTCAGATCCGTATGTGAGAAATTTAATCAGCTAATTTTCTTATTAATTATCCGCTACAGAACGGCGGTAAGGCTTTATTCAGGCTAAAAAAGGTTAATATTATTAATCAAAGATTTAAGGATTAGGGTTTAAATGTAGTAAAAATACAGTATTTGCTGGTTTATAAAAATTTATAGACTCAAATTAATCATGGCCTGCTGACAACACAGGTGCAAAATCCTTAAAAGAATGGATAAGAAAAATTTCTGATTAGAAAGGTGAAAAGCAGGAAGGGGAAACCCTTCCTGTGTGCGGCTAGTAACGCGGTGCTTCGCCTTCAGGTTTGGTTTTAAAACGGCGGTGCAGCCACATATACTGTTCGGGCGCGATGAGTACGCCTTCCTCGACAACTTTGTTCATGCGGGTTGCCGTATCTACATCACTTTCCAGCGGAAATTGTGCGCTCACGTCTGGCAATATCATTAATTCATAACCGCGACCATCGGGTAAACGGCGAGGTACAAAAGGGATAACCGCTGATTTTCCGGTACGCATTAGCATATGCGTACCCACAGTGGTCGCCGCCTTCTCTACGCCAAAAAATGGCACAAATACGCTGCTGCGTGGGCCATAATCGTGATCCGGCGCATACCAAATGATATCGCCGCCTTTCAGCGCCCGAATCATGCCTTTCAGATCTTTTCGATCCAGCATCCCTTTATTGGAGCGCATACGGCCCCGTACTTGCAGCCAGTCGATGAGTTTGTTGTCATTAGGACGATAAACCCCAATGCCTGGGTTATGAATACCAAACATACGCGCGCCAATTTCAAGCGTCAGAAAGTGCATGCCAATCAGTAACACACCACGTTGCGTGTCGCGCGCCTGCTGAATGTGCTCCAGTCCGGAAGGCTTATGCCATTTATTGATGCGCCAGTCAGGCCAGAACCAGGCCATGCCGGTTTCAATCAGTCCCATGCCGACAGATTCGAAATTATGCTTTACCATCGCTTCGCGCTCATTAACCGGCATTTGCGGGAAGCAGAGTTCCAGATTGCGTCGTGCGATGTTGACGCGCCGCTTCATAAAGCGCATACCAATGCGACCAATACCACAGCCCAGCATATAAAGCAGGGGATAAGGTAACAGCACTAAAATATAAAGAAAAATAATACCCAGCCAGGTTAACCAATAGCGGGGATGAAGAAGTTCACGCGAAAATTGAGGCAAATGGGTCATGTGGAGTGTGGTTATCCTGCGTCGCGCACTTGATAGTGCAGTTATCTCGTTGATTTTCCCTATTGTGCCAGTTTTTGCTTTGTGCGGAAATATTCCCGGTTACTGTAACATTCTGACAATATGATTAAGCCTTGCAGATAAATAGCCTGGCTGCCACAAATATCCTCCCTTTCCATCATTTTCCTCCGCGCTCTTTGCATCCTGCTGATTTCATGTATCATATGCGCGCTAAATTTCTTCTATTGATGACAGGATCGAACACCATGCCAGTGTTACATAACCTTGTTTCCAATAAAGAGCTGAAGGCGCGCATGCTGGCTGAAACCGAGCCGCGCACGACTGTCTCTTTTTATAAATACTTCCAGATTGCCGATCCTAAAGCTTTCCGCGATGCGCTTTACCTGGGTTTAACCGGGCTTAAAGTCTTTGGCCGCGTCTACGTCGCGCATGAAGGTATCAATGCGCAAGTGAGCGTGCCCGCCAGCCAGTACGAAAAGATGAAATCATTTCTCTATGGTTTCGATCCTGCACTGAATAATCTGCGCATGAACGTCGCGCTGGATGACGATGGCAAATCTTTCTGGGTGCTGCGTCTTAAGGTGCGCGATCGTATTGTGGCTGATGGCATTGAGGATGACTCTTTCGACGCCAGTGACGTTGGCACCTATCTTAAAGCGGCAGACGTCAACGCTATGCTGGACGATCCTGAAGCGGTATTCGTCGATATGCGCAACCATTATGAATATGAAGTGGGGCGTTTTGATAATGCAATGGAAGTCCCTGCGGATACCTTCCGCGATCAGCTGCCAATGGCAGTGGATATGCTGAAGGAACACAAAGACAAAAAAATTGTTATGTACTGCACCGGCGGGATCCGCTGTGAAAAAGCCAGCGCCTGGATGCGCCATAACGGTTTTGAAGATGTTTACCATGTGGAAGGCGGCATTATTGAGTATGCGCGCCGCGCGCGTGAGCAGGGTTTGCCCGTGCGTTTTAAGGGCAAGAACTTTGTCTTTGATGAACGTATGGGTGAGCGGATCTCTGATGACGTGTTATCGCATTGCCACCAGTGTGGGACATCGTGCGATACGCATGTGAATTGCGTGAATGACGGCTGTCATTTGCTGTTTATTCAGTGTGCAAGCTGTGCTGAAAAGTACGCGCACTGCTGTAGCCCGCTCTGTCAGGAAGAAGCCAGGCTGTCGCCGGAAGAACAGCGTGCCCGCCGTGCGGGTCGTGAAAACGGTAATAAGATTTTTAACAAATCTCGTGGTTTGTTAAACATGACAATCCCCGCGCCGCTGAAAAAGTAATTCACACCGCCTGAAGTTTGGCTTCAGGCGGTTTTCGCTTACTGACGCACCCCTTCAACCGAGATCATCAGCTGAACTTTCTGCGACGCTGGCCCCAGATCTTTAGTGATATTAAAATCTTTCAGCGCAATTTCGCCTTCTGCTTCAAAACCTGCGCGGTAACCGCCCCAGGGATCTTTGCCTTCACCTAACAGCTTCGCTTCCAGTGTTACCGGTTTAGTGACGCCATTCAGGGTCAGATCACCGATAATTTCCAGCTCGTCACCCTCTTTCTTCACTGAAGTCGATTTGAATGTCGCTTGTGGATTTTTTCCTACGTTAAGGAAATCTGCGCTGCGCAGATGCTTATCACGTTCTGCATGATTGGTGTCAACGCTGTTGGTATTAATAGTGACGTTAACTTTATCAGCGGAAGGGTTATTTGCATCAAAGCTAAAGCTGCCATCAAAATCCTTGAAGGTGCCGTATAACCAGCTATAGCCCAGGTGCTGAATACGGAACTGAATAAAGGCGTGCTGACCTTCTTTATCAATTTTGTAATCAGCGGCATTCGCCGACAGGGAACCCAACAGTAAGCTGGCTCCGGTTATCGCGAGAAGCGTTTTTTTCAGCATATTAATTTTCCTTTTCAGAGGGTAAAGGGATGCGCATACCTAACATCCGTTTTAGCGTGACATCGCGATCGATATAATGATGTTTCAGGGCGGCCAGACCATGTAGCACAGAAATAATCACCACACCCCAGGCCAGCCAGAGATGAATATCGCCAGCCAGATCGGCTTGCTCACCCGCGCCACTCAGCAAGGCGGGCAATTCAAACCAGCCAAAAACGGAAATCGGTTTGCCATCTGCGGTTGAAATCAGGTAGCCACTAATCAGAATGACCAGCAAAAGACTGTAGAGTAACCAGTGAGCGATCACGGCACTGCTACGCACCAGCATCGAATAGCTACTGAGAGGAGAAGGCGGAGGCGATACCACACGCCAGACTAAACGGATGATTAACACCAGCATCAGGATAACACCGATGCTTTTATGAATTTCAGGCGCATCGTGATACCAGCTGTCGTAATAACCGAGGCCCACCATCCATAAACCCAGCGCAAACATAGCATATATCACCAGCGCCATGGCCCAGTGTAGGGTAATGCTAATCAATCCGAAATGATGACGAGAATTACGCAACAGCATAGTGATCTATTCAGTAGTAACAAGTGGAAATAATCATCCACAGAATGAAACGAAAAAGCAATCAGGCTTACCTTTCTATAATATTATTTTTACAGGGCGAATTTTATGAATTAAAGCCGCTTTATTTCCGCAGTTTTATTGACGGAGTTATTTTTATTTATTCTTTAATGAAAATGACAAGGGGTTAGCTTTAACGTTTTGCGGCATTAAAGAAATACCGAAAGTCTGTTTAAGTCAGTTTATGTAAATCAGCGTAAATCAGCGACGCCTGTGCGCCGCCCAATTTGTCAGGAAGAGAAGCGGGATAAAGAAAAAGGCGAGAGATCAAACGAAAAGGGTTTATTTTGGGCAAACTCTGTTGCCAGTTCACCTAATACGCTGGCAAATTTAAAACCATGGCCGCTTAAGCCCGTCATCACCAGGCGATTAGGGTCGTCGGGTAAGGTATCAATGATGAAATCTTCATCTGGGCTGAAATCGTAACTGCAGGCTTCACCGTGCAGGCAAACGCCAACGCCCGGTAAGAATTGACGCAGAAAAGCAAAAGCTTCGTTACCGTCTGCGGCCACTGAGCCGAAGGGCTTGCGATCTTCTGGCTGCGCCATGACCTGACCGCCATCATGGCGACCTACCTTCAGAGCATTGTTGGTAGCGGGAAAACCGTAAAACTGGCTACCGTTTTCCATCTCAACGGTAAAACCCGGGAACTGATTGTTTTCGCTGTAGCGGCCATCCGCCTGATACCAGGCGAAAACTTTGCGCGTCGGCGTAACAGGCAGATTAGGGACCAGTTTACTTACCCAGGTTCCGGCGCTAATTAACAGCTTGCGGGCGTGAAAGACGCCATCAAGTGTCGTAACCTGTTGTAAATCTCCGTCTCGTCCAATCTCACTGACCGGGCAATTGAACAGTTGCGCACAGCCCGCCTTCTCGGCTAACTGAATGTAGCTGCGCACCGCTTGTTCACTTTTCAGATAACCTGATTGCGGCTCGAAAACGCCAAGGTAACCATCGGGAACACTGAGCTGTGGCCAGCGTTTACGCACCTCGTCAGCTTGCATCACCTGAACATTAAGTTGCCAGGTGTTGGCGCTTTCAATCACGTTATTAATGAAGTCTGACTGTACCGGTGCCAGATTGAGCACGCCGCTGCGGTGCATTATCTGTTCACCTGCCTGCTGTTCCAGTTCGTCCCAAAGCGTTTGCGCACGCAGTACCAGCGGAACATACCGTTCGCCTTCACCGTAGGCATGCCGAATCAGACGGCTTTCACCGTGATGTGTCCCCTGGTTATGCGGAGGATGGTTGCTGTCGATCATCAATACTGACAGGCCTGCCTGAGTTGCATAAAAACCCGCTGCCGAGCCGATGGAACCACTGCCTACCACAATAAGATCATAAATCATTGGAACGAAACTCCTGAAAGGGTCACACAATCAAAAGCATACCAGAAACAGAGACGAAAAAGGCACCCTGAAGGGTGCCTCTTGATGTGGCAGGAATTAGTGTTTCTTGAGAAGTCGTTCTACCTGCTCGGCAGATTCTATCTTAGCGATACCCGCTTCAAGTATAGAGATAAACTGCCTTGCCACATCCGTTGTCAGCCAGTAAGTGGGGCCGACGTCCGCCTCTTCTTCTTTTTGCTCCTGCGACGAAAGCGAGTGCAGGCGAATCATCATGGCGTCATAGCTGTCAACGGTACTGATGTCCCAACCCACCAGTGAATGGGTCTGAATCACATCTTTATTTCTGTCCATTATAACCTCCTTATTACTCGTTAAACGAAGTGCTTGATGAGGTTCAATGCGGCTTTTTTATTCCAGTAGCGGAACAATTATAACATTAAAATAACCTTGTACTGTTTAAAAATGCGTTGAACAGCGTCCGGATAGAATAATTACGCTTAAAACAGGCGGATAAAAAAATAAAATGCCTGACGAAACAGGCATTTTAACCAGCAGTTTGGCAAGATAAAACGGTTATAGCGCGACGCCTGAACGATACCGTCGCGTTGTGCTGCGATTACGCCAAAGAGTCTGGCGCTGCACCACCTGCGCGCTTCTGCAGCGACTCTGCCAGTCGGGCAAAATGCAGTTGCAGTTGCTCATCATGATTTTGATTTTGCGCTTCCAGCGACAAATTATGCACAAGTAACTGACTGGCACGATCGTCGAGACAGAAAATCAAACTGGAGAATGCGTTTTCCAGCACCGTCAATCGACGCTGCTGTTCACCAATTAACGCTAATAACTCGCCAAAGGTCATCGCTTCTTCAGGTTTATCAGTAGTCATGTTGTCGCACCTCCTGTTTAGCATGACGAGCGCAAGAATAGGGGATTGATCAATCAGAGTCTAGATGCAGGAAAGGGTTATAGCGAGAAGGGCAAAAATTAAAAAAGCCGGGCGGCGAAACCCGGCAAAAAACAGCACAGTGGCGGTTAATCGGTTATGAACCAGTCATCAGCACTTTCCCAGGTTTGTTGCAGGATGTCGCTGATTTGGTCGCGTGCCTCTTTACTGCCACCCAGCACGCTTAGCTGATTGGCAGTGGCATAACGTACCTTGACATGATGCGTGGTATCGGGGAATTGTTCATCAATGCGGCGAGCAAGCTCCTGACTCAGGGCTTCCATCGCGCCCGCAGGAAGAGGTTGGGTCCTGGCAACGGTAATTTCAACACGCATAAAAACCTCCAGATAAGATACTGTACATATATACAGTAACAAAGATCTGGAGGCAAGCAATATTACGCTTTGATGCGCCAGTTCAGCGTTTCACCGGCGAGGAAAGGCACCAGCTTGTGCGCGCCCATTTCAATGCTCTCTTCCACGGTCCAGGGTTCACGCACCAGCGTAATGGTTCCTTCATTGAGCGGAAGGTTGTAGAAGCGAGGGCCATTTTCAGAGCAGAAGGCTTCAAAGTGCTGAAGGGCATTAAGTTCCTCAAACACAGTGGCATAAGCAGGCAGCGAGGTGGGGGCATTGAACACACCGGCACAACCGCAACTGGCTTCTTTGAGGTGGCGAAGATGCGGCGCGGTATCGGTGCCAAGGAAGAAACGTGGATTACCGCTCGCCACCACTTTACGCAGCGCCTCCTGATGCACATTGCGTTTCAGAATAGGCAGACAATAGAGGTGCGGACGGATGCCGCCGACCAGCATATGGTTACGGTTAAACATCAGATGCTGAGGGGTGATGGTTGCTCCAAGTTTTTCATTCGCGGCTTCAACGTACTCAGCTGCCTCTTTGGTGGTGATGTGTTCCATGACCACCCTGAGATCGGGAAACTGCTTGCGCAAGGGTTCCATCACCGTTTCGATAAAGCGCGCCTCACGATCGAAAATATCGATATGGGCGTCTGTGACCTCACCATGAATCAACAGCGGCATGCCGAGTGTCTGCATGCGTTCCAGCACGCGGGCAATAGACGCGATATTGGTTACGCCGTGGCTGGAATTGGTGGTGGCGTGCGCCGGATAAAGTTTAGCGGCGGTGAACAGGCCAGCAGTAAAACCACGTTCGATCTCATCAGGGTCGAGTGAATCGGTCAAATAGCAGGTCATCAGAGGGGTAAACTGATGCTCTGGCGGCAAGGCTGCCAGAATACGATCGCGATAGGCTTCGCCTGCTGCCACGCTGGTGACCGGTGGCACCAGATTTGGCATCACGATGGCACGTCCATTTACCGCGCTGGTATAAGGCAGGACCGTTTTAAGCATCTCGTCATCACGTAGATGGATATGCCAGTCATCTGGGCGGCGGATGGTGAGTTGCTGAGGTTGTGCAGTCATCAATGAGGCTCCGGCAGAAAGGAAACAAAAGGCATGTTTAGGCCGGGGTCTAAGCATAAGGATTCAGGCAACCGTTTGCACCTGGTTTTTATCGTACAGGAAAGAAAACCGCGCCAGTGGGCGCGGCAGAGCTTATTGCGTGAAGGGAATCACTAACTCACCCGGCTTGACTTCCAGCCCTTTGGCAAACTTTTTCGCCAGCGACTCAGCTTCACTCCGGTCTTCGCTCAGGACATAAGCGGGTTTTTGATTGAAATAGCTTTTCAGCGACTGATTCAGATAGGGCGTCAGGGTTTTCATAATGGACGCCATTTTTTCCGGCTGCACCTGCGCATCAATGATTTCCAGATCGCGCAAATAAATGGCTCCCTGCTGCTGATCAAACACCGGCTGCGCGCGCATTTTCAACTGCATATCCGCCTGCTGCGGCCCAAACAGTGAGGAGACATTGATATCAGCCTTACCCGATAAGGTGACGGTGCCTGGCGTGTCGCGCCCGATTTGACTGGTGAGGTTGCTCAACACGATGTGCGCATTCACCAGGCCAGCAACGCCAATATCTTTTTCATAATTATTGCGCTTTTGCAGCGCCTGGTTCACTTCTTGCTCGCTGATGGTGTACTGCGTCAGTTTGTTACAGCCGCTAAGCGTCACGGCTAACAGCAGGGTAGTGAGCGCCAGAAAAGCCTTTTTCATTTTTTCTCCCGAAGTGACAGTGCAATAAAGCGAGACATAGCCTGCCTGAATGTCGAGCGGGTGTCACCAGGGAAGGGATGAGAAACGCGGTCACGTTTCTCATCGGGACGGGATTATTGTGCGATGGAAGAGAGCAAATTAACCTGAGTCTGTTTTGCCATATTGTCACGATAATCCGCTACGCGGGTGGGCCATTCGATTCCATTGACCAGCGTAAGTGAACGTAACAGCGGGAACAGATTAAAATCATCCTCCGACAGTTCACCGTTTACCGCGTTGGGCTTAACGATCAGCTTATCTAGCTGACGTAAATCTTCGCTGACATTTTTAATAAAGCCAGGCGCATGCTGCATCAGCTCTTCGAAGTTACCGATACTGGCCTGTTTTTTAGTGCGGAAATAGTGACGCGCTTCGGGTGTGGCAAACTCGGCAAACGGCGCTTCAGCAATGCGTGGCAGCAGTAATTTGTTCACATAACCGTTGATATGGCGAAGCCAGTCGTTAATGGCTGAATTCGTTTTTCCCACGATTAACGGCTCGCCATCTTGCTGATCAACGAAGCGCACAATATCCATACTTTCAGGCATCGCGCTGCCATCCTGCTTTTGCAGAATCGGTGCTGTTTTTTGACCAACAAGTTTGTTGGGCGTCGCTTCGTCATCGTTTTGCATGACCACCAGCTCAATGGGCAGATTTTTCAGGCCGAAAATCATGCGTGCTTTGACACAGAAAGGGCAATGTTCATAAATGTACAGCTTCATCCCGATCTCCTTAGTTTAACAACATGAAAATGACGCATGCTGTTCGCGGACGTGCAAAAAGTATGGAAGAGAACAGGAAACAGAGCAAACCAGCGGCAGTAAAACCCGGGCAGTATCACAGGGTATAAACGGGCCTTATTAATAAATTTTTAATGGAGCGAAGCCGTATTTATTTCGATAAATCAATCTGTTTTATTCAGAAGGTTGTGTAACGTTTTACCGCAGCCCAGGCGACGGTTATAGTGAGGTAGCGCATAAAAGGCGCTCCCTTTTCTCAGCCATCTATTTCAGGAGTCATAATGTTTGGCTATCGTTATGCCGCGCCCAAGGTGCGATTGACCACCGATCGGCTGGTGGTCCGTCTTGTACACGAACGTGATGCGTGGCGGTTGGCGGATTATTACGCGGAAAACCGCGCTTTTCTTAAGCCGTGGGAACCGGTGCGTGATGAAAGCCACTGTTACCCTTCCGGCTGGCAAGCGCGCCTGGGCCTGATTACCGATATGCATAAGCAAGGCTCGGCTTTCTATTTTATTTTGATGGATGCTAATGAAACAGAAGTGCGTGGCGTGGCTAACTTCAGCAATGTGCTGCGCGGCTCGTTTCACGCCTGTTACCTGGGCTATTCGCTGGGCGAAAAATGGCAGGGTCAGGGGCTAATGTTTGAAGCGTTGCAGTCAGCGATTCGCTATATGCAGCGTCAGCAACATATCCACCGCATTATGGCCAACTACATGCCGCATAATCAGCGCAGCGGCGATCTGCTGGCGCGCCTCGGCTTCGAAAAAGAGGGCTATGCAAAAGATTATTTGTTGATTGACGGCGAGTGGCGCGATCACGTGCTCACCGCATTAACCAGCAAGGAATGGACGCCAGACCGGCGAGGATAAGAATGAGGAATGGGGCATGAAGATGGCTTTGTCGGCGCAGGCGCTGCGGGTAATAGGCTGCCTGTTAGAGAAACAGGTCACCACACCAGAACAATATCCGCTTTCTCTTAACGGCGTGGTGACGGCCTGTAATCAAAAATCGAATCGCGAGCCGGTCATGAACCTGAGCGAAGGTGAAGTCCAGGATCAGCTCGATCAGCTGGTAAAAAAGCATTTGGTCACTGCAAACAGTGGTTTTGGTCAGCGCGTCGCTAAATATGAACAACGCTTTTGCAATTCAGCGTTTGGTAATCTGCAACTGAACAACGCCGAAGTCGCTATTTTAGCCCTGCTGTTTTTGCGCGGCGCGCAAACACCTGGCGAATTACGTACCCGCAGCGGTCGTCTTCATGAGTTCGCCGATGTCGCTGAGGTTGAACAGACGCTGGAGAGCTTAATTCAGCGTGACGACGGGGCAATGGTCGTACGGCTGGCGCGTGAGCCCGGTAAGCGTGAAAGCCGCTTTATGCATCTGTTTGGCGGTGAGCTGGATGAGCAATCCACGCCAGTGGAGGCAGACGCTGACAGCGAGTTAGCCACGCGGGTTGCCACGCTGGAACAGCAAGTGATCGCGCTTCAGACGCAGCTGGCACAGTTGCTGAAACAGGAGAGTTAACATGACGTTGCGCATTGGTATGGTCGGGCTGGGCGGCATCGCACAGAAAGCCTGGCTGCCGGTATTATCCCCTGCGATTGACTGGACATTCGTCGGCGCGTTTTCCCCGAACCAAAACAAAGCTAAACCGATTTGCGACAGCTATCGCATCGCCTGTTTCAGCACCCTGAACGATCTCGCTGCCGCCTGCGACGCGGTATTTGTTCACAGCAGCACGGCCAGCCACTATGAAGTGGTTAACGCTTTGCTGCTGGCGGGTAAAGATGTCTGTGTTGATAAACCCCTAGCCGAGACACTTAGCCAGGCTGAAGCCTTAGTTGCCCTGGCGCATAAGCAGAAGCGTAAGCTGATGGTGGGATTTAACCGCCGCTTCGCCCCTGTTATCAGCAGCTAAAAGCCAACATGCCCAGTGCCGCCTCGCTGCGTATCGAGAAACATCGCTGCGACAGCGTAGGCCCACACGATTTGCGCTTTACCTTACTCGATGATTATCTGCACGTGGTGGATACCGCGCTGTGGCTCGGCGGCACCCAGGCCATCAGCCTGCAGGGACACATTGAGACCAATGAGCGCGGTGAAATGCTTTATGCTGAACACCATTT
This sequence comes from Candidatus Pantoea haifensis, assembly GCA_018842655.1. Classification (GTDB taxonomy): domain Bacteria; phylum Pseudomonadota; class Gammaproteobacteria; order Enterobacterales; family Enterobacteriaceae; genus Pantoea; species Pantoea haifensis. Next base: position 679,995 of record JAGTWN010000004.1, read on the forward strand.
TGCTGCCGGACGCCTACAAATCACTACCAGTATGCATCGTCGGGCGGGCAGCCAGCGCGAGCGCGTCAGTGCCGTGTGTGACAGCAAATGTATTGATATTGTTGATATGCGCGACTGGCAGGAGGAGAGCGCCAGTGGCCTGCTGATTACGCCGCCCGCCGCCTGGCAAAGCCAGTTAACGCTGCGCGGATTTAGCGGAGCAGCGCAGCATTTCATTACCTGCGTACAAAATCAGACAATGCCGGAAACCAGCGGCGAGCAGGCTTTACTGGCGCAGCGCGTCGTGGAAAAGTTGTGGCGTGAGGCTGAGCGCGAATAACCCCTTGTAACACTCAGTGCTGGTCATTTCCCGCCGTGGCAGTAGACTATCGCCGGGCATCACAGGATGCCTGCGCTAAGTCACTCATTTTGCCGATTCTTTTCAGGATGCGCCGCTAATTATGAATTTGTTGAAATCGCTGGCAGCGGTCAGTTCCATGACCCTGTTTTCCCGCGTACTGGGCTTTGCCCGTGATGCCATCGTGGCGCGAGTCTTTGGTGCCGGTATGGCAACCGATGCTTTTTTCGTGGCCTTTAAACTGCCTAATCTGCTGCGTCGCATTTTTGCTGAAGGCGCGTTCTCGCAGGCCTTTGTCCCGATTCTGGCTGAATATAAAAGTAAGCAAGGAGATGAAGCGACGCGGCTCTTTTTCGCCTATGTTTCAGGGTTGCTGACGCTGGTGCTGGCGGTTGTCACAGTGTTGGGCATGATCGCCGCACCCTGGGTCATTCTGATAACCGCGCCAGGATTTGCCGATACTGCCGATAAGTTTGCGCTGACCAGTGCACTGCTGCGCGTGACTTTTCCTTATATCTTACTAATTTCACTCGCCTCGCTGGTGGGCGCAGTACTGAATACCTGGAACCGGTTTTCAGTTCCGGCCTTTGCGCCGACACTGCTGAACGTCAGCATGATTGGTTTTGCGCTGTTTGCTGCTCCCCATTTTCACCCGCCAGTAATGGCGCTGGCGTGGGCGGTGGTAGCAGGAGGCGTATTGCAACTGGGTTATCAGCTGCCGCACCTGAAAAAGATTGGCATGCTGGTGCTGCCACGCCTCAATTTAAAGGATGCAGGCGTCTGGCGCGTAATGCGTCAAATGGGACCGGCAATCCTTGGCGTTTCGGTCAGCCAGATATCTCTCATTATCAATACGATATTCGCTTCTTTTCTGGTTTCCGGTTCGGTGTCGTGGATGTATTACGCTGACCGTCTGATGGAGTTTCCGTCTGGCGTATTAGGCGTGGCGCTAGGCACGATTTTGCTTCCTTCACTGGCGAAGAGTTTTTCCAGCGGTAATCACGATGAATATTCGCGCCTGATGGACTGGGGGTTGCGGCTCTGTTTCCTGCTGGCGCTGCCAAGTGCGGTGGCGCTGGGTATGTTATCCGGTCCGCTGACTGTCGCACTGTTCCAGTATGGCAAATTCACGGCATTTGATGCCGCCATGACTCAGCGCGCGTTGATTGCCTATTCAGTGGGGCTGATGGGGTTGATTGTGGTGAAAGTGCTGGCACCGGGCTTCTATTCGCGTCAGGACATTAAAACACCGGTTAAGATTGCGATTATCACCTTAATCATGACGCAGCTGATGAATCTGGCTTTTATTGGCCCGTTAAAACATGCCGGTCTGTCGCTTTCAATTGGTCTGGCGGCCTGCCTGAATGCGACGCTGCTTTACTGGCAATTGCGCAAAAGAATATTTTCCAGCCACAGCCGGGCTGGCGCCCGTTTCTGCTGCGCTTGTTTGTCGCCGTGTTAACCATGGCGGCAGCGTTATATGGCATGTTGCTGCTGATGCCCGCATGGGAGCAGGGCGCCATGTTATGGCGTTTACTGCGTCTGGCTGCGGTTTGTGCGGTGGGGGTGGGGCTTATTTTATGATGCTGGCTCTGCTGGGGTTTCGTCTGCGCGACTTCGCACGGCGCACCACCGCCTGATCATAAAAAATCCCGCGTTTATCGCGGGATTTTTTACACTTTTGACGCAGTGTCGACTGGCCTTTACCCTTGCCGTCCGGACCGTAAAACGCCTGGGTTTGATGCGGTTTCAAAACGTCGAGTGCTTCATTAGTGAAGCGAATCTGATGCTGTAGCAGCAAGCCGTTATGGCTGTTCGCGTCACGTAAACGCCGCGTATGTTGCTGAATAGTTTGCCAGACACGCACCAGGTCATTTTGACCGCGATAAGGTGCCTTGATGCCCTGCGTGGACTCGGCGCTACGGCGCATCTCATCCAGATAACGCAACGTTGCGAGTAGCGCGCTCTTATCTTCTGTTATGCGCTGCAACAGGTTGCTGTTAATCTGGCCTGCCGCCAGCTGTTGCTGCTCTTCGTTTAACACGTTCGCTAACGAAGCGAGCACTTCCTGCATCTTATCTAACGTGGTCAGCAAATTACTCATGGGGATTATTTACCCTCTAAATACGCCTTAGTGTCGGCAATCAGCGCGTCAGCAATCTTGCCGGTATCCATTTTAAGTTCGCCATTACGAATGGCGGTTTTCAGTTGTTCAACACGCTGGACATTAATGTCCTGGCTGCTGGGCTGCATCAGTTGTGACTGTGCGCTGCTCAGGTTGACCTGCGCGGCACCCGGCGTGGTCGCTGTAGCGGTACTGTTTGGGCGCACTTTGCTGCTGCTCTGCTCGCTGGTATCGCGCGTTTGTACGGTACTTACCGGTTTCAGCGGTTGGGTTCTGTCAATGCTCATATTCGGGCTCCTGTACGGTCAGTGGAGTCTGCCACCTGAATCAGAATAGCGTAATTGCTTTGCTGATTCTTCTATCGGCAGAACAACAGGCTTCTTTAACGCTTTATAGTGTTATCAGAATATTCCCATCATCACTGACCCGACCGCTAACAATCTGGCCATTTCCCATCCTCACACGTACCCATTGTGCGCTGGCTGCATTATTCAGTGCCTTGCCTTCACTGCTGGCGTTAAAGCCTTCTCCGCTGGCAATCACCTGCACGTTTTGTCCGGCTTTCACTCGCCAGGGTTGACGCAGCATCGACAAACTTACCGGCTGACCGGGTTGAATGTCGCGTAATACCACCGCATCGGCAACGGATTCACTCGTAAACAGCGTGCGTGCAGGAAGCGTATCCAGCCGCCCGTTTTGCAGGCGAAAGTCATCTTGCGCAACGTGAGTTCCTCGCGCCAGTTGACGTTTAGCCACCAGATATTCGCCGGTGACCTGCACCTGCACCTGAAGATAACGGCGGTTTTCACCGCAGTTTGCCGCCACGCTCATATTGCCCCACAACCGGCTGTTGCCCGGTAAAGCAAAGCAGGGCGCATCACAATCGGGCCATTGTGTTTTTGGCGTCCGTATCACTACTTTCATGCCCGCGGCGTGCTGCGGATCGCGTGCTTTAAAAAATTGGGTCAGTTGTGCACTGAGTTCAGTTGCGCTAACGGGCAGGGCACTTATTGCCAGCAGGCTCGCTAACAGAATGGGATAGCCACGCATGGTGTTCTCCTCACTGATGATGGCGACGAGTGTACGCGCAGAAAAAAATCAAGAGTCAAAAATAGCATCGATTTGGGGCGTTATTCAGACGATGGCTCTTGCATTTCCCCGATTAAGCTGCTTGCTCGAAATTCTCATTCGTGGAGGAAGCATGCTCGACAAACTTGATGCGGCGCTGCAATTCGGTACCGAAGCCCTCAACCTACGTGCTCAACGTCAGGAAATTTTGGCGTCAAATATTGCCAACGCCGATACCCCGGGTTACCAGGCCCGAGATATCGACTTTGCCAGCGAGCTGAACCGGGTCATGGCCAACGGCCGTGCCGAGGGCGGCAGCATGTCGTTGAAGGTCACGTCGGCGCGTCACATTGAAGCACAGACTCACTCTATGCCGTCGATGGAGCTGCTGTATCGCATTCCCGATCAGCCCGCTGCTGACGGTAACACCGTAGATATGGACCGTGAACGTACGCAGTTCGCGGATAACAGCCTTAAATATCAAACCGACCTCACGCTTATCAGTAGCCAGATCAAAGGCATGATGAGCGTATTACAAGGGCAATAATTATGGCCTTGCTGAATATTTTTGACATTGCCGGTTCAGCGATGACCGCGCAATCACAGCGATTAAACGTCAGTGCCAGTAATCTGGCCAACGCCGACAGCGTGACCGGTCCCGATGGTCAGCCCTACGTGGCAAAACAAGTTGTGTTTCAAACCGATGCTGCACCGGGTACCGCAACGGGCGGGGTAAAAGTCGCCCAGGTAATGAACGATCCGTCACCCGCCAAACTGGTTTACGACCCAGGCAATCCCATGGCCGATGAGAAAGGTTACGTGAAGATGCCGAATGTGAATGTGGTCGCTGAAACGGTTAATACCATGTCAGCTTCCCGCAGTTACCAGGCCAACGTTGAAGTCCTGAACACCGTGAAGTCGATGATGATGAAAACCCTGACGATAGGTCAATAAAGGAGAGTTTTATGGGTATCGCGGTAGGCGTTAATGAGCGGCTGGACCCCAGCGTCCTGAGCTCATCCAGCAGCACAGGCACCGGTAACAGTGCAGAAGATTTGCAGAACCAGTTTTTGACCATGCTGGTAACGCAGTTGCAGAACCAGGATCCAACCAATCCAATGGATAACAGCCAGCTCACCACGCAGTTGGCGCAGATCAATACCCTGAGTGGCATTGAGAAACTCAACACGACGCTGGGCTCTATTTCCGGCCAGATCAGTACCAGTCAGTCGCTGCAAAGTTCAACGCTGATTGGTCATGGCGTAATGATTGACGGCTCGCAGGTGTTAGTAGGCAGCGGCACGACCACGCCATTTGGCGTTTCGTTGACCACGGCGTCTACCGCCACTACCGCCACCATCAAAGATTCAGGCGGGAATGTGATCAGCACGGTTGATCTGGGTGCACTCAGCGCGGGGGTTCATACCTTCTCGTGGGATGGCAAATTACCCGACGGCTCTGTTGCGCCAGATGGCAAATACTCGGTTTCAATTGCCGCCAGCAATGGCAGCACCCAACTGGTTGCACAACCGCTTAACTACGCCCTGGTAAATGGCGTAAGTAGTTCAGCAGACGGCAACGCAAAACTGGATCTCGGCACCATGGGCTCCGCCACTCTTGACGAAATACGTCAGATTCTCTGATTAACCTGTAACCAGGAGAAATAAACATGTCATTTTCCCAAGCAGTCAGCGGCCTTGGTGCTGCCTCAAGCAACCTTGATGTTATCGGCAACAACATTGCGAACTCCGCAACTGCGGGCTTTAAGTCAAGCACCATCGCCTTTGCCGATATGTTTGCCGGTTCTAACGTGGGCCTCGGTACCAAAGTGGCTGCGGTGATCCAAAACTTTAACGATGGCACTACCACCACCACCAGCCGTGGCCTGGATGTGGCGCTGAGCGGTAACGGTTTCTTCCGTATGACTGATACCAGCGGCGCGGTGTATTACTCACGTAACGGCCAGTTTACGCTGGACGAAAACCGCAACCTGGTGAATACCCAGGGCCTGACTGTTACCGGTTATCCCGCCAGCGGCGTGCCACCGACTATCCAGACCGGTGCTAACCCGGTTGCGATCAGCATTCCGACAGATCAGATGTCAGCGCGTGCTACCACCACTGCGAGCCAGGTTGCCAACCTGAACTCAACGGACGAAACGCCAAGCGTGACGCCGTTCTCGGCCAGCGATGTGGACAGCTATAACTCCAAAAGCACCATGACGGTATATGACTCGCAGGGTAACGATCATGCGCTAGACATGTACTACATCAAAACGGCTGATAACCAGTGGACGGTGCATGCGCTGGACTCCAGCACCTCACCCGCAAGCGATGCGGGCACCTTCACGCTCGCATTTGATGCCAATGGTCAGCTTACCGGCATTAATGGCGGTACAGCGTCTACCGTGACACTGCAGATCAACGGCAGCAATGGCGCCGCTGCGAATCAGAACATCACGTTAAGCATGCTGGGCAGTGCGCAGCAAAATACCGGCTCCACCACCTTTGGCAACCCGACGCAAGACGGCTATGCGCCAGGTGACCTGACCAGCTACGCGATTAACGATGATGGCACCATTACCGGTACCTATTCCAACCAGCGTACCCAGCTACTGGGCCAGATCGTGCTGGCGAGCTTCTCTAACCCGGAAGGCTTGCAGTCAGAAGGGGATAACGTCTGGTCTGCCACCAACTCTTCAGGTCAGGCAGCGATTGGTCTGGCTAACACCGGAACTTACGGTTCACTGACCTCAGGTGCGCTGGAAGCATCCAACGTGGATATGAGCAAGGAACTGGTAAACATGATCGTGGCGCAGCGCAACTATCAGGCGAATGCCCAGACCATCAAAACTCAGGACCAGATTCTTAACACCCTGGTTAACTTACGTTAATCCGCTAACGGGATTGCTTTATGGATCATGCGATATATACGGCGATGGGGGCGGCCAGCCAGACACTGGATCAGCAAGCCGTCACCGCCAGCAACCTCGCCAACGCCTCAACGCCGGGCTTTCGTGCTCAGTTGAACGCGCTGCGCGCGGTGCCCGTCAATGGTTGGTCATTACCGACCCGTACGTTGGTCACCGCTTCAACACCGGGTGCCGACATGAGTCAAGGGGCGATGGATTACACCGAGCGTCCATTGGATGTGGCGGTTCAGCAAGATGGCTGGCTGGCCGTACGTACGGCGGATGGCAGTGAAGCCTATACCCGCAACGGTAATATGCAGATTAGCCCGGACGGCACCTTGTCCATTCAGGGCAATCCCGTGATGGGCGATGGCGGGCCAATTGCGATTCCTCAGGGTGCTGAAATCACCATCGCAGCTGACGGCTCAATCACCGCATTGAATGCGGGTGACGCGCCGAATGCCACGGTGCAGCTTGGACGTCTCAAGCTGGTAAAAGCCACAGGCCAGGAGATGCAGCGCAGTGATGACGGCATGTTCCGGCCAACGCAAGCGGCGCAGGCGACGCGCGGGGCGACATTGCAGGCTGATGCGACCATGCAGGTAATGCCTGGCGTGCTGGAAGGCAGCAACGTTAAACCAGTCGAAACCATGGTCGACATGATCGCCAACGCCCGACGTTTTGAGATGCAAATGAAAGTGATCACAAACGTCGATGAAAACGAACAAAAGGCCAATCAGCTGCTGAACATGAGCAGCTAAGGCGCGAGGATAAAATATGATTCGTTCTTTATGGATCGCCAAAACCGGTCTCGATGCACAGCAAATGAACATGGACGTTATTGCCAACAACCTGGCAAACGTCAGCACTAACGGCTTTAAGCGATCGCGTGCGGTGTTCGAAGATTTGATGTACCAAACCATGCGCCAGCCAGGTACGCAGTCGTCTGAACAGACGACGCTGCCGTCAGGCTTGCAGATTGGTACGGGTGTGCGTCCGGTGACGACCGAACGTTTGCATACCCAGGGCAACCTGTCACAGACCGATAACTCAAAAGATATTGCGATCAACGGCCAGGGTTATTTTCAGATCCAGCTGCCAGACGGCACCGCCGCGTATACCCGTGACGGCGCTTTCCAGGTTGATCAGAATGGTCAGTTAGTGACGAACTCCGGCTTTCCGGTACAGCCAGGCATCACCATTCCGGCCAATGCCTTAAGCATTACCGTGTCGCGTGATGGGGTGGTGAGCGTGACGCAGCAGGGGCAAACCCAGGCGCAGCAGGTGGGGCAGCTTACTCTGAGCACCTTCATCAACGATTCAGGTCTCGACAGCATCGGTGAGAATCTCTATCAGGAGACGCAGGCATCAGGCGCACCCACTGACAGCACGCCAGGCCAGAATGGCGCAGGTTTGCTCTATCAGGGATATGTGGAAACGTCGAACGTTAACGTGGCTGAAGAGCTGGTCACGATGATCCAGACGCAGCGTGCGTATGAGATCAACAGCAAAGCGATCAGCACTTCGGATCAAATGCTGCAGAAATTAACCCAGATTTAATGCTGGTGATAACGGCCAGCTCTGGCTGGCCTGAAGAATAGACATTTATAAGGTCGTGACTCCGTGGCGAAGCAACAGATTCTCAAGCCTGGTCATTGGTTAGTAGCAACACTGCTGCTGACTCTTAACGGTTGTGCATTAGTGCCGCGCACGCCGCTGGTGGAAGGGGCGACCACGGCTCAGCCGCTGCCGTCTGCACCGCCCGTGGTGAACGGCTCCATTTTTCAGGGCGTCGCACCGCTCAACTACGGCTACCAGCCGCTGTTTGAGGACCGCCGTCCACGTAACATTGGCGATACCCTGACGATCACGCTGCAAGAAAACGTCAGTGCCAGCAAAAGTTCTTCTGCCAATGCCAGCCGTGACAGCAGCAGCAGTTTCGGCCTGACCAGCATACCTACAGCCTTGACTGGGTTGGTCGGCGCAAGTGGTGAAAAAGCCAATATTGGCGCAGAAGGAAATAATGATTTCGCAGGCAAAGGTGGCGCATCTGCCAATAATACCTTTACCGGCACCATCACCGTCACCGTGGATCAGGTGTTGTCAAACGGCAACCTGCACGTTGTTGGTGAAAAACAGATCGCCATTAATCAGGGCACGGAGTTCATTCGCTTCTCGGGCGTGGTCAATCCGCGCACCATCAGCGCCAGCAACTCTGTGTTATCGACGGCGGTGGCCGACGCACGTATTGAGTACGTCGGAAATGGGTATATCAATGAAGCGCAGACCATGGGTTGGTTCCAGCGTTTCTTCATGAACGTGTCGCCGATGTAAGAGGTTTCGATGAAAAAGTTAACGTTATTGCGTATGGGTCTGTGTTTGCTGTTGGGCGTAAGCCTGATGGCCCAGGCCGATCGTATTCGCGATCTGACCACAGTACAGGGCGTACGTGATAATCAGTTGCTTGGTTACGGTTTGGTTGTTGGCCTGGATGGCACCGGCGACCAGACAACTCAGACTCCGTTCACCACGCAAACAGTGAACAATATGCTGTCGCAGTTAGGCATTACCGTCCCGACCGGCACCAACATGCAGTTAAAGAACGTGGCCGCGGTGATGGTAACCGCCAAGCTGCCGTCGTTCGCGCGTCAGGGACAAACATTAGATGTAGTGGTCTCTTCGCTGGGTAATGCGAAAAGTCTGCGCGGCGGTACGCTGCTGATGACGCCACTGAAAGGGGTAGACAACCAGGTTTATGCGCTGGCGCAGGGTAACATTCTGGTCGGTGGTGCAGGGGCTTCGGCGGGCGGCAGTAGCGTGCAGGTTAACCAGTTGAACGGTGGCCGCATCACCGGCGGCGCAACGGTAGAGCGTGAACTGCAAAGCAATTTCGGTTCGCAAAATACCCTGAACCTGCAACTGAATACCGAAGATTTCTCAATGGCGCAGCGGATTGCTGATGCGATCAACGCACGCGGAGGGTACGGCGCGGCACAACCGCTGGATGCCCGCACCGTTCAGGTTCGGGTCTCTCCGAATAACGGAGCGCAGGTGCGTTTGCTGGCGGAAATTCAAAATATTGACGTGTCGATACCGGTGGAGGATGCCAAAGTCATCATCAACTCCCGTACCGGTTCGGTGGTGATGAACCGCGAAGTCACGCTGAATACCTGTGCCGTGGCGCAAGGAAACTTGTCGGTGACCGTCAATCAGCAAAACAACGTCAGTCAGCCTGATACGCCTTTCGCCGGTGGTCAGACAGTGGTTGCCCCTCAAACGCAGATCGATCTGCGTCAGAGCGGCGGTGCGCTGCAGCGGGTGAATGCCAGCGCCAATCTGAACAACGTGGTGCGGGCGCTGAATGCGCTGGGTGCGTCGCCTATCGAGCTGATGTCAATTTTGCAATCGATGCAAAGTGCGGGCTGCCTGCGCGCCAAACTGGAAATTATCTAATGGATACCCAATCGCTGATGAATGCGGCTTACGACAGCCGCTCACTGAACGAACTGAAACGCCAGGCGAGTAGTGACCCAAAAGGCAAGGCCTTGCAGGTAGCGCGACAGGTAGAAGGCATGTTCGTACAAATGATGTTGAAAAGCATGCGTGAAGCATCGCCGCAGGATGGTTTGCTGAGTAATGACCAGACGCGGCTTTATACCTCGCTTTACGATCAGCAGATTGGGCAAGAAATAGGTAAACGTGGCCTCGGCCTGGCTGAGACTATTGTAAAACAGATGCAGCCCGCCAAAGCGCCCGACGAGCGGGCAGGCACGGTGCCGATGAAGCTGGATAACAGCTTCATTATGAGCACGGTTGCGCCGATGCAGCTGGAGCAAATGGTACGCAAAGCCGTACCGCGCTTGCCCGTCTCGCCATCAAATCTGCCCAGCGACAGCAGTGAGTTTATTGCTCAACTGGCGCAGCCAGCGAAAGCAGCCAGCCAGGAGAGTGGCATTCCACATCATCTTATTCTGGCGCAGGCTGCGCTGGAATCAGGCTGGGGACAACGTCAGATCCTGACCCGCGACGGCAAACCGAGCTACAACGTGTTTGGTATCAAAGCCAGCGGTAACTGGAAAGGCGAAACCACTGACATCATGACCACAGAGTATGAGCAGGGTGAAGCGAAAAAAGTAAGGGCCAGTTTCCGCGTTTATAACTCCTATTTCGAGGCGATAACCGACTACGTCAAACTCCTCACCAATAATCCTCGCTATGCCGCCGTTGCTAACGCGCAAAGTGCAGAGCAGGGTGCGCAGGCATTACAGGCGGCAGGTTATGCAACCGATCCGAAATATGCGCAAAAACTGGTAGGAATGATTCAGCAATTCAAGAACATGGGTGAAAAGGTTGTAAAAGCTTACAGTCAGGATTTAACCGATCTGTTCTGATATTTCAGCCTCAAGTTTCGTGTAATTAAGCCGATAATAACATCATACGCCAGGGGCGTTTTCGCACGTTGGCACCCACATTGATGTCTGCCACCCCGGTTAACGGGAAATGTAAGGAACCGAGATGTCCAGCATAATTAACTCCGCGATGAGCGGGCTCAGTGCAGCGCAGGCTGCGTTGAACACCACCAGTAACAACATCACCAACTATACGGTGGCAGGCTATTCGCGCCAGACAACGATTCTGTCTCAGGCCAACAGCACACTCCAGGGCAACAGTTACTACGGTAACGGCGTCAATGTGTCGGGCGTGCAGCGCGAATATGATGAGTTCATCACTGCGCAGTTACGTGGATCCAGCGCGAATTACAGTGCAGTCAGCACCCAATACAGCCAGATCTCGAATATTGACGATATTCTGTCAACTTCCAACGCCAGCCTGTCAGATGCGTTGCAAGGCTTCTTTACCAACCTGCAAAATATCGTGAGTAATGCGGACGATCCGGCGGCGCGTCAGTCAATGCTGAGCAATGCACAAGGCCTGGTCAATCAGTTTCAGACCACGGCGCAATACCTGACGAATATGCAGACCAGCATTAACACCGATATCACGTCGAGCATTGATCAGATCAATACCTATACCAGTCAAATTGCCGATCTCAATAAACAAATCGGCAAGCTGACGACCGGTACTGGTGCTGCACCGAATAACTTACTCGATCAGCGCGATCAACTGGTTAACAGCCTGAACAGCGTAGTTGGCGTTACCGTTACTCAACAGGACGGCAGTTATGTTGTCTCAATGGCCAATGGGATGTCGCTGGTAAATGGCAATAAATCAACCGAGCTGGTTGCCATGAACGCCAGCAGCGATCCTTCGCGCGTTACAGTGGGTTACGTTGACAACACGGCAGGCAACGTTGAAATTCCGGAAAAATTGCTTACTAAAGGCTCACTGGGCGGATTACTCGCTTTCCGTAGCGAAGACCTGGATCTGGCGCAGAACCAGTTAGGTCAACTGGCGGCGGCATTTACCACCAGCTTTAACGACGTACATAAACAGGGCTACGACAGCAACGGCGATCAGGGCAGCGATTTCTTCGCTATCGGCAGCCCGGTCGTGCTGAGCAACACAAAAAACAACTCTAACGCTACCGTGACCGCACAATGGACAGACACCAGTGCGCTGAAGGCGTCGAATTACACGGTGAGCTATGACGGCACTAACTGGACCGCGACCCGCGCCTCTGACAAGGTCACGATTAACCTGACGCCGGTTACCTCTGGCGGCAACACCACGCTGAGCTTTGATGGCCTGGAGCTCACCGTAAATGGGACGCCATCGGCGAAAGACAGCTTTTTGGTGAAACCGGTACAGAACGCCATTGCTGGCATGTCGGTTGCCATTACGGATGAATCACAAATTGCTGCGGCAGGTGACATCGGCGGCGAAAGTGATAACCGCAATGCGCAAAAGCTGTTGGATTTGCAGGACGCTAACCTGGTTAACGGTAATGCAACCTTGTCCCAGGCTTATGCTTCGATTGTCAGCACCGTAGGCAATAAAACCAGCTCGCTGGAAACGGCCAGCACGACCCAGGAAAACGTAGTGAATCAGTTAAGCGATCGTCAGCAATCTGTTTCTGGCGTTAACCTCGATGAAGAGTACGCTAACCTGACGAAATATCAGCAATATTACATGGCTAATGCGCAAATTCTGCAAACCGCCAGCGCCATTTTTGATTCTTTAATGAGCATCCGCTAGAGGTAAAAAAAGAATGCGTATCAGTACAAACATGATTTTCTCCCAGCAGGTGCGTGGGATTACGGAATCACAATCCTCCTGGCTGAAATCCGGCGCTGAGCTGACCAGTGGTCGCCGCGTTAGCAATCCTTCTGACGATCCCATTGCCGCCTCGCGCGCGGTGGTGCTGTCGCAGACGCAGGCGCAAAGCAGCCAGTACGCACTGGCGCGCACGTTTGCTAACCAAAACCTGTCGATGGAAGATAATATTCTGGGCGGCGTCACGCTGAGCATACAGTCAGCGCAAGAGAAAATTGTTGCGGCCTCAACGGGAACCTTAAGTGATGATGACCGTGAGTCATACGCAACAGAACTTGAAGGTATTCGCGCGCAGTTACTTAATCAGGCAAACAGCCAGGACGGTAATGGTCGCTATATTTTTGCCGGTTATAAAACAGACAGCGCCCCGTTTGTTGATGGCGGCAGCTCCGCTGTCACCTATGCCGGTGGCAATGATGCGATCACGCAAAAAGTAGACGCCAGCCGCACCATGACTGTGGGCCACACGGGCAGCGATATTTTTATGTCGATCACCAGTAATGCCAAGCCTGAGCCGGATGGCAGCGCCAGCGAAACCAACGTGTTCACTATGCTGGACACGGCAATCGCTGCGCTGAGAACGCCCCAGACGGATGCTGATGACGCAACGCGCCAGGATTTTCAGGATACGATGGATAAAACCAACCGTGGCTTAAATAATGCCCTGAACAATGTGCTAAGCGTGCGCTCTGAAATCGGTGTCCAGATGTCTGAACTCGATACTCTGGATGCGCAAGGGGACAGCCGTGACGTGATTTTAAAATCACAGATGAGCAACCTGGTGGATGTCGATTACACCGCGTCGATTTCTGATTACACCATGAAACAGGCAGCCCTTCAGGCTTCCTACACAGCGTTCAGCGACATGTCGCAAATGTCGCTGTTCCAGTTAAACGCATAAATTTTGTTATTTGAGCGCGCTTAAACCGGGCGCGCTTCAGTTTCCCACTCGCTTGTGACAAGAGAGTGGGATTTTTTTGCCTGCTGTTTGTAAAGCTGAAAGAGGGCAATAAAAAACCCCGGTCAGAAACCGGGGTTGAGTTTGCATCATGAAAACGATTAAGGCTTAGTCGCCGGTGCCGTTGCCTGATGCGTTGCGCTGTGACCGCCCGCTGAACCTTTTCCTTCGAACCGGAACGGCGCACGGACCCAGTCACTGTGACGAACCGGCTCCGCCTGCCATGCAGGCGCAGGCGCTTTGGTCATCGGGGCGGAAGCAAAATGCTTCCAGCGCGTTCCGTCATTTGGCACAGCCTGTGGCGCGATGTCGCGTGCCGCAACCGGCGCATGAGGTTCGCTAACCGGCGTGACTTCAGTCGCTGCTGCAACCGGTGCATTCAACACTTCTTCAACTTGCGCTTCTGTTTCCGGGCTGACGTCAGTTGCAGAGTTTACAGCAACTTCAGTTGGCTGATCACTGACTGGCGCAGCCGTTTCAGCCGGTTGCTGAGCCGCTACGGGTGCAGTTTCAGGCACGTGTTCAGCGACGGGCTCTTCAACCACCGGCGTTGCAGGTTGTGCCTGCTCAGCAATGGCTTCGGCGACCGCTTCCTGCGCGGCTGGAATAACGGAAGGCTCTTCATTAACAGGCGCTTCGATAGCCGTTGTGTCATCCGTATTAACAAGGGTAACCGGGGTGTCAGCCTGTGGCTCAGCCTGCTGTACCGGTGCATCTTGTGACACTGTAGCGTCAACAGCCGCCGCAGCCGGTAATGCGATAGCGGCCGCGGTTTCCTGACGGCTGTAGTCTGGCGCTTCGTTCACCGCATCCTGAGTGATAACTTCATCATTGGTCTGAGTGACCGGATAACGAACCCATACCTTGCCGGAAGCCATTTCTGGCGAGGCAGCGGCTGCCGCGAGTGGCATGGCTGACTGCGTTGGATAGCGTTCATCACGATAGCGGCGACGGCGCTGACCACTCACGCGCAGATGACGTGGTGAACGACGCGAGCGGCGCGGCATATTGGTGCTGTCACGGCCTTCAGCGTCGTCCTGCAGCTCTTCAGCTTGCGGCGCTTCTGCCACAGGCTGAACCTGGCGCATCTCTTCCTGCTCAGCCTCAACGTCGGCCTGAACCAGCGGCTGCTCGCTGCTATCCACAATGCGCACTTTCTGGCTGAGCTGACGCTGTTTACGGCGTGGCATCACCTGAATGCGCTCCTCTTCCTGAGCTTCCGGTGCTTCTGTCGTTTCAACAACAGCCGTTTCCGCCGCCTTAGCGGCTTCCTGCTGGGCGCGTTTCTCTTCCTGACGACGACGCTGGCGTTCAGCGCGCTGTTCACGACGCTGCTGCTGCTGTTCATCACGCTGTTGACGCGCTTCGTCGCTCAGTACGTTACGATCTTCACGCGCCTCGTTTGGTGCTGGCTGACGCTTATTACGGCGGTTGTCATTGTTTTCACGCGGCTCGCGGGCTTCACGTGGTTCGCGATTTTCGCGTGATTCACGGTTATCACGCGCTTGCGCATTGTCACCGTTACGCGGTGTACGCTCGCGACGATTATTGTTACGACGGTTGTTGCGACGATCGCCACGCTGCTGGCTGCCTTCTTCCTCGCTGGCTTTTTGCGGCTCAGGTTCGGCAACAACAGGTGCAGTTGCAGGTGTTTCTTCACCGGCAAACAGTTTCTTCAGACCACCCAACAGGCGACCCAGGAAACCGGTGTTAGCGGCTGCGGCGGGAGCTGTTTTCGCGGCAGTTTTAGCAGCGGGTTTGGTTTCTGCTTTCGGTGCGTCAGGGGCCACTTCAGTAGGCGCGGGTGGCGCATCTGGCATCACAAACGCCGCCAGTGCAGGCTGTTCAGGACGACGACGCTCGGCGTGCTCTTCTTCTGAAGGCATCGCCATTTCCGCTTCATGCAGCTTCGGCAGATGGTAGCTCAGGGTTTGTGTCTCTTCGCCTTTGCGTACGCGCAGCACGGAGTAGTGCGGGGTTTCCATGCGATCGTCAGGTACGATGACCGCACGAACGCCACCCTGGCGTTTCTCAATGGCATTAACCGCTTCACGTTTTTCGTTCAACAGGTAAGACGCAACCTGGACCGGCACAATGGCGTGAACTTCTTTCGTGTTATCTTTTAACGCTTCTTCTTCAATCAGACGCAGAATAGAGAGCGACAGCGATTCGTTATCACGGATGGTGCCAGTACCGCTACAGCGCGGGCAGACGTGATGGCTGGATTCACCCAGTGATGGGCTGAGACGCTGACGCGACATCTCCAGCAGACCGAAGCGTGAAATATGGCTAATCTGGATGCGTGCACGATCCTGACGCACCGCTTCGCGCAGGCGATTTTCAACGGCACGCTGATGGCGGACTGGCGTCATATCAATGAAGTCGATAACGATCAGGCCACCAAGGTCGCGCAGGCGTAACTGGCGCGCAATTTCATCCGCAGCTTCAAGGTTGGTGTTAAACGCGGTTTCTTCAATGTCACCACCGCGCGTTGCGCGTGCGGAGTTGATGTCGATAGCGGTTAATGCTTCGGTGCTGTCGATGACAATCGAACCGCCAGAAGGCAGACGCACTTCACGCTGGAAAGCGGACTCAATTTGCGATTCGATTTGATAATGGCTGAATAACGGAATTTCACCGGTATAGAGTTTGATTTTGCTGCTAAAGTCTGGCCGGCCCAGCGCAGCGATGTGCTGACGTGCCAGTTCCAGAACTTTTGGATTATCGATCAGGATTTCGCCAATGTCCTGACGCAGGTAATCACGGAAAGCACGCACAATGACGTTACTTTCCTGATGGATCAGGAACGGAGCCGGGCGACTTTCGGCGGCTTTTTTGATCGCTTCCCAGTGTTTAAGACGGAAACTGAGATCCCACTGGAGTGATTCAGCAGATTTACCCACGCCTGCGGTGCGTACAATCAGTCCCATGCCTTCTGGCAGTTCGAGTGCTGACAGCGCCTCTTTCAATTCGGTACGATCATCACCCTCGATGCGGCGTGAAATGCCACCGGCACGGGGATTGTTAGGCATCAGAACCAGATAACTACCCGCCAGAGAGATAAAGGTGGTCAGTGCAGCGCCTTTGTTGCCACGCTCTTCTTTATCGATCTGAACAATAACTTCCTGACCTTCGCGCAAAACGTCTTTGATGTTTGGACGACCATGAGCATTGTAACTGGCAGGGAAGTATTCGCGGGAAATCTCTTTCAGAGGAGGAAACCGTGACGCTCTGCGCCGTAGTCAACAAACGCAGCTTCAAGACTGGGTTCAATGCGAGTGATTTTACCTTTGTATATGTTGGCTTTTTTCTGTTCGTGTCCGGGGCTTTCGATATCCAGATCGTACAGACGTTGACCATCAACCAGGGCAACGCGCAACTCCTCCTGCTGAGTTGCGTTGATTAACATTCTTTTCATCGTGACTTACTCGTTATTCTTTCATGAGTGATTAAAGCTGCGGGCATAGTTACCCTGGACGAGTATCAACCGATGGCCCCGTGACTTAGTGCAATGTCGTCTACCTCACGGCTGTCGACCGCGCGAGGGGCGCAAATAACGTCGGCGGCCTGTTTTTCATAAGGAAAAACAGCACCCGATAGTGGAAATGCCAGAGAGAAATCGAAAAAACCTGTGCATCCCATACTGTTGTCCAGGCCGCAACCCGCAGCCCGCTAAGTGCCTGATTTCGCATTACGTCTTACGCCATTGCTGCGTGTCTGCTCAATCCGGCAAAATGACTAATTTCGCTCTTTTTCTGCCCTGAAACCCTTCAGGTAAGAAACTTAAGCATTATTCCATTGCTAACCTTCATATAGCAAGGCGACTTTTCCCGCCTCATTAAGTTTCTTTACACTTAACTCGCTAATATGCCGGGCGAATGACCGCTTTGCTGAAAAAGCCAGCGTTTAGTTCGCTCAAGGGCAGCAATACGCAAAGAGTTAAGCACAGAAAAAGGGGTGGCGCTATCAGGGGACACTATTTAGAATCGCCGCCATGAAAACAGAGAATCCTGGCGTACAACTTGTCGCCATCACGGCTGAGAATGCCGGACAGCGTATTGATAACTTTTTGCGCACGCAGTTAAAGGGTGTGCCAAAAAGCATGATTTATCGCATCGTGCGTAAGGGCGAAGTGCGGGTGAATAAAAAACGCATTAAGCCTGAATATAAATTAGAAGTCGGTGATGAGGTGCGTATTCCTCCCGTTCGCGTAGCGGAACGTGACGAAGAAGCTGTGTCACCTAAGCTGGCGAAAGTCGCGTCGCTGGCGGATGCCATTTTATATGAAGATGACCATTTGCTGGTAATGAACAAACCTTCTGGTACAGCGGTACACGGCGGCAGCGGATTAACGTTCGGCGTCATTGAAGGCTTACGGGCGTTACGACCAGAAGCGCGTTTTTGGAGTTAGTGCATCGCCTCGATCGTGATACGTCGGGCATTTTGCTGGTGGCGAAGAAGCGTTCGGCGCTTCGCTCGTTACATGAGCAGTTACGTGAAAAAGGCATGCAGAAAGATTATCTGGCGCTGGTGCGCGGAAACTGGCCATCGCACCTTAAAGTGGTTCAGGCTCCGTTACTGAAAAATATTCTGCAGAGCGGTGAACGTGTCGTGCGGGTAAGCAGCGAAGGTAAACCCTCTGAAACACGTTTTAAAGTTGAAGAACGTTTCGAATTTGCCACGCTGGTTAAAGCCAGCCCGGTCACTGGCCGAACCCATCAGATTCGCGTGCATACTTTACATGCCGGTCATCCCATCGCATTTGACGATCGCTATGGTGAGCGCGTGTTTGATCAGCAATTAGCGGCCACGGGGTTAAACCGACTCTTCTTGCATGCCGCGGCGCTGACTTTTACCCATCCGAATACGGGAGAAGTGATGCGGATGGAAGCACCGCTGGATGAAGGCTTAAAGCGGTGCCTGATAAAACTGCGTCAGCAGAAAGGCTGATTACATCGGCAACACCTGCTGTAAAGGATTAATGCCGACATCGCGTAACATGCCGCTGAGAGCAATCAGCGGCAAGCCAATCAGCGCATTCGGATCGCGTCCCTCTAAGCGATCAAACAAGCAGATCCCTAATCCCTCGCTTTTAAAACTGCCGGCACAATTCAGTGGTTGTTCTTTCTCTATATAGGCTGCTATTTCGTCGTCACTTAAAGGGCGAAAATGCACCACGAATGGCTCACAGCAGTGTAATAAGCGTTGGCTGCTCGGCTGATAAAGCGCCAGGCCGGTGTAAAAAGTAATGCTGTTGCCGCTGGCTGCACGTAACTGCGCTTGCGCATTTTCAACCGTATGGGGTTTGCCTGTAATGGTTCCCGCCAACACGCAAACCTGATCTGATCCTATAATCCAGTATTCAGGATAACGTTCAGCCAGTGCTTTCGCTTTTGCTATTGCCAGGCGGGTTACTAATGCGTCGGCAGTTTCTCCCGCCAGTGGAGATTCATCAACATCAGGCGAAGCCGTAATAAAAGGAATGCCAAGCTTGGTTAATAACGCCTGGCGAAAGGGTGAGGTTGAAGCTAAAAGAATCGATACCGTCATTTTTTTCAATATTGATAGCGAATTGGTGACAGTCATTTTAAACTGTGCACCGCACTGGATGCGAATAGTGGTTGAAAGATGCTGTTAAACGGCCTTTTTCTTTGACTCTATGACATTACAAAGTTAATATGCGCGCCCTATGCAAAAGGTAAAATTACCCCTAACGCTGGACCCCGTCCGCACCGCTCAAAAACGCCTTGATTATCAAGGTGTGTACACATCTGAACAGGTGGAGCGCGTGGCTGAGTCGGTCGTTAGTGTGGACAGTGATGTAGATTGTGCCATGTCGTTTGCGGTTGACAGTCAACGTTTGGCGGTACTTACCGGTACTGCTGATGTACAAGTAACGTTGCGTTGCCAACGCTGCAACCAGCCGTTTCCGCATCATGTCCACGTAAGCTATTGCTTCAGTCCTGTTTCTTCTGATGAGCAGGCCGAAGCGTTGCCGGAAGCGTACGAGCCGGTCGATGTCAACGAATATGGTGAGATCGATCTGCTGGCTGTGATCGAGGATGAAGTGATCCTCGCGCTGCCTGTCGTTCCGGTGCATGATTCTGAACACTGTGAAGTGTCCGAGGCGGACATGGTCTTTGGCAAATTGCCTGCAGAGGCGGAAAAACCAAACCCATTTGCCGTATTAGCCAGTTTAAAGCGTAAGTAATAGGAGTAAGGTCCATGGCCGTACAACAGAATAAACCCACCCGTTCTAAGCGTGGCATGCGTCGTTCGCACGATGCGCTGACCACCACCACTCTGTCAGTAGATAAAGTTTCTGGCGAAACTCATCTGCGTCACCACATCACTGCGGATGGTTACTACCGCGGTCGCAAGGTTATCGTTAAATAAGACTTGCGTTTAGCAAGGCGATACCTTGACACGTTTGACCCTGGCGATTGATGCCATGGGCGGGGACTTCGGTCCTTGCGTGACAGTGCCTGCAGCATTGCAGGCACTGGCCTCTCATTCGCAACTACACCTTCTTTTAGTCGGCAATCCCGACATTCTCACGCCATTGCTTGCCAAAGCGGATTCCTCCTTGATGGGGCGTTTGCAGGTTGTACCTGCCGAATCGGTTATTGCAAGTGATGCGCGACCCGCTCAGGCCATTCGTAACAGCCGCGGCAGTTCAATGCGCGTGGCGCTGGAACTGGTGAAAGAGGGGCGTGCACAGGCCTGCGTCAGCGCCGGAAATACGGGGGTGCTGATGGGACTGGCTAAATTAATGCTAAAACCGCTGGACGGTATTGAACGTCCGGCGTTGATGTCCGTGTTGCCTCATCAGCAGCAGGGTAAAACAGTGGTGCTGGATTTAGGTGCCAATGTTGATTCAGACAGTACAATGTTAGTGCAATTTGCGCTGATGGGCGCTGTGATGGCGGAGGCGGTGCTGGGCATCGATAAACCGCGCGTGGCGCTGCTCAATATTGGTCAGGAAGAGACTAAAGGACTCGACACTATCCGCGAAGCGGCAGCTGTCCTGAAAGAATCAGCGCAAATCAACTATATTGGTTACCTTGAAGGTAACGATCTTCTCACGGGTAAAACGGATGTACTGGTATGTGATGGTTTCGTTGGAAACGTCACATTGAAGACCATGGAAGGCGTGATAAGAATGTTCCTTTCGCTGCTAAAATCGCCAGGGAAGGTAAAAAACGGTCATGGTGGTTGACGTTGCTGGGACGTTGGGTTCAAAAACGTCTGGCGAAACGCTTTGGTCACCTCAACCCCGACCAGTACAATGGCGCTTGTCTGCTAGGATTGCGCGGAACAGTGATCAAAAGTCATGGCGCAGCGAATCAACGTGCGTTCGCCGTGGCGATAGAACAGGCAGAGCAGGCGGTGCGGCGGCAAGTTCCTGAACGAATTGCCGCGCGCCTTGACGCTGTATTAGCCAGGAGTGACAAAGCCTAGATGTTTACCAAAATTATCGGTACGGGCAGCTATTTGCCCAACCAGGTTCGCACTAATGCCGATCTGGAAAAAATGGTCGAGACGTCGGACGAGTGGATTGTAACCCGTACCGGCATCCGTGAGCGTCGCATTGCTGCACCCGATGAAACGGTAGCCAGCATGGGTGCTGAAGCTGCACAGCGTGCGCTGGAAATGGCGGGTGTCGATGCCAATGACGTGGGCCTGATTATTGTTGCCACGACGTCATCCAGCCATGCTTTTCCGAGTTCAGCCTGCATGATCCAGCATACGCTGGGCATTAAAGATTGCGCTGCCTTTGACTTAGCGGCGGCCTGTGCAGGATTTACTTATGCACTGAGCGTGGCCGATCAGTACATCAAAAACGGTGCGGTAAAACATGCGCTGGTGATTGGTGCTGACGTGCTTGCCCGCACCCTTGATCCTAACGATCGCGGCACTATCATTCTGTTTGGTGATGGCGCAGGCGCAGTGGTGCTGGGCCCAAGTGAAGAGCAGGGTATTATTTCAACGCACCTTCATGCTGATGGCCGTTACGCAGAATTGCTGACGCTGCCCTACCATAATCGTGCGCAGCAGGATCAGCCTGCTTACCTCACTATGGCGGGCAACGAAGTGTTTAAAGTGGCCGTCACTGAGCTGGCACATATCGTTGATGAAACGCTACAGGCGAACAATCTCGATCGCGAAATGCTCGACTGGCTGGTACCGCATCAGGCCAACCTGCGCATTATCAGCGCAACCGCGAAAAAACTGGGCATGACCATGGATAAAGTGGTTGTCACCTTAGATCGCCATGGAAATACTTCTGCTGCTTCAGTGCCAAGTGCACTGGATGAAGCGGTACGTGATGGCCGTATCAAACCCGGACATTTAATTTTGCTGGAAGCTTTTGGTGGCGGTTTCACCTGGGGTTCTGCACTGGTTCGTTTTTGATTGACAGGAAATAAAGATGACGCAATTTGCATTTGTTTTCCCGGGACAAGGCTCACAAACAGTGGGAATGCTGACTGAATTAGCCGCAGCGTATCCGTTAGTTGAAGAGACGTTTCGTGAAGCTTCTGACGCGCTGGGTTACGATTTATGGCAGTTAGTCAGCCAGGGTCCGGCTGAAGAGTTAAATAAAACCTGGCAAACGCAGCCGGCACTGCTGGCAGCCTCTGTTGCCCTCTATCGCGTGTGGCAGCAGCAGGGCGGTGAGCAACCCGCGCTGATGGCAGGCCACAGCCTGGGCGAATATTCTGCGCTGGTTTGTGCTGGCGTATTGAATTTTGCTGATGCGATCAAACTGGTCGAACTGCGCGGCAAACTGATGCAAGAAGCGGTGCCGGAAGGAACAGGCGCAATGCAAGCCATTATCGGTCTGGATGATGCCGCTATCCGCCAGGCCTGCGAAGAGAGCGCGCAGGGTCAGGTTGTGTCGCCCGTGAATTTTAACTCGCCGGGCCAGGTTGTTATTGCTGGCAACAAAGAAGCGGTAGAGCGTGCCGGTGCAGCCTGCAAAGCGGCTGGTGCCAAGCGCGCACTGCCACTGCCTGTCAGCGTGCCTTCTCACTGCGCACTAATGAAGCCTGCGGCTGATAAACTGGCGGTTGCGCTGGAAAAAATTAACTTTAACGCACCGTCTGTGCCCGTTATCAACAATGTTGATGTCAAGGCAGAAACCGATGCTGAAGCTATTCGCCACGCTCTGGTGCGTCAACTCTATAGCCCGGTACGTTGGACAGAAAGCGTTGAATCCATGGCTGCACAGGGTGTGACGCAGTTACTGGAAATGGGTCCAGGTAAAGTTCTGACCGGTTTGACCAAACGTATTGTGGATAGCCTGACAGCAGCAGCGGTTAACGACACGGCGTCATTACACGCTGCACTCGGACAGGAATAAGAGGAAAAACATGAGCTTTGAAGGTAAAGTTGCGCTGGTAACCGGCGCGAGTCGCGGCATTGGACGTGCGATTGCGGAAACGCTGGCCGCACGAGGTGCTAAAGTTGTAGGTACTGCAACCAGCCAGAGCGGCGCCGACGCTATCAGTGCTTACCTGGGCGACAGTGGCAAAGGTTTGCTGCTTAACGTGACAGATAGCGCATCAATCGACAGTGTTTTAGAGAAAATTCGCGCTGAATTTGGCGAAGTAGACATTTTAGTCAATAATGCAGGCATTACGCGTGATAATCTGCTGATGCGCATGAAAGACGATGAGTGGCAGGATATCCTTGATACCAACCTCTCTTCCGTTTTCCGTCTTTCTAAGGCGGTATTGCGTGCCATGATGAAAAAACGTGTGGGCCGTATCATCACCATTGGTTCCGTTGTTGGCACCATGGGTAACGCGGGTCAGGCAAACTACGCGGCAGCAAAAGCGGGTTTGATTGGCTTTAGCAAATCACTGGCGCGCGAAATCGCGTCACGTGGCATTACGGTCAACGTCGTCGCACCGGGCTTTATTGAGACGGACATGACGCGGGCACTGAACGAAGATCAACGTTCTGGTATTTTGGCGGAAGTACCGGCGGGTCGCTTAGGCGAAGCGCAAGAAATCGCCAATGCTGTTGCATTTTTAGCCTCTGACGAAGCAGCCTACATCACAGGTGAAACGCTGCACGTCAATGGCGGCATGTACATGGTCTGATAATCACGAAATCATTTGCATTATTTGCGGTGAAAACCGCAAAATAGCGTAAAATCGTGGTTTGACCAGCCGGGATTTTGTTGCATCTTTTTCAACATTTTATACACTACGAAAACCATCGCGAAAGCGAGTTTTGATAGGAAATTAAATAGTATGAGCGATATCGAACAACGCGTTAAGAAAATCATTGGTGAGCAGCTGGGTGTGAAAGAGGAAGAAGTGACCAACTCTGCATCTTTCGTAGAAGACCTGGGCGCTGATTCTCTTGACACCGTTGAGCTGGTAATGGCTCTGGAAGAAGAGTTTGATACTGAAATTCCAGACGAAGAAGCTGAGAAAATCACTACCGTTCAGGCAGCGATCGATTATATCAATAGCCACAAAGGCTAATGAATACCGTCAGGCGGTCTCTCGACCGCCTGAGTTTTATGTTTGTCCCACATAGTTCTTATTTCCCTCCCTGGAGGACGAACGTGTCTAAGCGTCGTGTAGTTGTGACCGGTCTTGGCATGTTGTCTCCTGTCGGCAATACCGTAGAGTCTACCTGGAGTGCTCTCCTTGCCGGTCAGAGCGGCATTAACCTGATCGACCATTTTGACACTAGTGCCTACGCAACTCGCTTTGCTGGCTTAGTGAGAAATTTTAATTGTGATGATTTCATCTCGCGTAAAGATCAACGCAAGATGGATGAGTTCATCCAATATGGCATCGTTGCTGGTATTCAGGCCATGCAGGACAGCGGTTTAGTGGTAACCGAGGAAAATGCAGGTCGCGTAGGTGCAGCCATTGGTTCCGGCATTGGTGGATTGGGGTTGATTGAAGACAACCACACTTCACTGGTGAACGGCGGCCCGCGTAAAATCAGCCCGTTCTTTGTGCCTTCAACCATTGTTAACATGGTGGCGGGACATTTAACCATCATGTATGGCCTGAAAGGTCCAAGCATTTCGATCGCGACGGCATGTACATCTGGCGTGCATAACATCGGTCATGCGGCGCGTATCATCGCCTATAACGATGCCGATGTCATGCTGGCAGGCGGTGCTGAAAAAGCCAGTACCCCGCTGGGTGTCGGTGGTTTTGGCGCAGCGCGTGCCCTTTCTACGCGTAACGACAACCCACAAGCGGCAAGTCGCCCGTGGGATAAAGAGCGTGATGGTTTTGTACTCGGCGACGGCGCAGGTATTGTTGTGCTGGAAGAGTATGAACATGCCAAAAAACGTGGCGCGAAAATCTACGCGGAAGTGGTTGGTTTTGGGATGAGCAGCGATGCTTATCACATGACTTCACCGCCGGAAGATGGTTCAGGTGCTGCAGCTGCCATGATCAATGCGCTGCACGATGCACAGCTTTCTCCTGAGAAAATCGGCTACGTCAATGCGCATGGCACTTCAACGCCAGCGGGTGACAAAGCGGAAGCGCAAGCGGTGAAATCGGTCTTTGGTGAAGCAGCGAAAACGGTCATGGTGAGCTCAACCAAATCCATGACGGGTCACCTGCTGGGCGCAGCCGGTGCCGTTGAGTCAATTTATTCTATTCTGGCTCTGCGCGATCAGGCTGTTCCACCCACCATTAACCTCGACAATCCGGATGAAGGTTGCGATCTCGATTTCGTACCGCATACCGCACGTCAGGTAAGTGGTCTGGAATACACGCTGTGTAATTCTTTCGGTTTCGGCGGCACCAACGGATCGCTCATTTTCCGTAAAGTGTAATCGACGCTAATTGCTAAAAAGGCCCGCAATGCGGGCCTTTTTTATATTTTTTCCGCTCTGGACAGCATCACTCTTTGCGGACTCGCTAAGCGTGTGCGCTTTTGTAACGGGAGAGTCATCGATGTGGATAAACGGCATTGAACAAAACCAGCTTCCCGCCAGCGATCGCGCAGTGCAATTTGGCGACGGTTGCTTCACCACAGCGGCAGTGCGGCAGGGTAAAATAGTGTTACTTGAGCAGCATATACAGCGGCTACAGGAAAGCTGTAAGCGGTTATGGCTGGCTGGTGTTGACTGGACGCTACTGAAAAATGAAATGCGACATGTCGCCCGACATGAGCAGCTGGCGGTTTTGAAAGTGATTATCACCGCAGGAGTTGGTGGGCGTGGCTACAGCCGTAAAGGTTGCGGCTTGCCAACACGCATCCTGTCCACTTCACCCTGGCCGCAGCACTATCTGACCTTACAGCAGCAGGGTGTAAAACTTGCGTTGAGCCCTGTCCGGCTTGCCAGTAATGCACAATTCGCTGGAATAAAGCATCTTAATCGTCTTGAGCAAGTCATGATCCGTGCCCATCTTGATCAGACTGATGCGGATGAAGCGTTGGTGCTTGACACTCAAGGTTACGTAGTGGAATGCTGTGCGGCCAATTTATTCTGGCGCAAAGGCGATACAGTATTTACTCCTGAAGTGGAACGGTCGGGAGTAGATGGCATTATGCGCCGCTACTTAATAAAAGAAATGCAGGCGTCAGGTCAGCACTGTCAGGTGGTGCAACGTGAATTTGCGGATGTGCTGGCTGCGGATGAAGTGATTATTTGTAATGCATTAATGCCGGTGCTGCCGGTACGGCAGATCGATTCGGTGAACTTTACTGAGCGTTCGCTGTTTAATCAATTGCAGATAAGCTGTAAAAAAATGGAAGCATAATGAGTCGAAGTAAAAAAATTATCGTCGCTGCGGTGGCGATTCTGGGTCTCGCTGCTGCCTTCAGTTACTGGCAGGTTAAGCAGTTCGCCTCGACCCCTTTAACACTGAACCAGGAAAAAATTTATACGCTGCCTGCCGGAACGGGTCGTGTAGCACTGGAAGCGCAGCTGGAAAGCCAGCATATCATTCCCGAAAGTATCTGGTTTGGCGCGCTACTCAAACTTGAGCCAGAATTAGCCACGTTTAAAGCCGGTACTTATCGTCTGGAAACGGGCATGACCGTGCGCAGTTTGCTGCAACTGCTGGCGAGTGGTAAAGAGGCACAATTTCCTTTGCGCTTTGTTGAAGGTCAGCGACTTAAAGAGTGGCTGGCAACGCTGCGCGCCGCCCCTATATCAAACACACCCTGAAAGATGATCAATTTGCCACGCTGGCGGATGTTCTCAGGCTTGATCAGAATCAGCTTGAAGGAAGCTTTTTCCCGGATACCTATCTTTATACGGCCAATACCACCGATCTCTCGCTGCTGCAGCGTGCCCATGCGCGCATGCGCACCACCGTTGATGAAGTATGGAAAGGACGTGCCGATAATCTGCCTTATAAAAATGAGCAGGATCTGGTTACCATGGCATCGATTATTGAAAAAGAGACAGGTGTCACTGCAGAGCGGGCCAGAGTCGCTTCGGTATTTATCAATCGCTTGCGTACCGGTATGCGGCTGCAAACCGATCCCACCGTTATTTACGGGATGGGGGATAGCTATAACGGGACGTTAACGCGAAAAGATCTCGAGACGCCAACCGATTACAATACCTATATCATTAACGGATTACCGCCGGGACCGATAGCGATCCCGGGTAAAGCTTCGCTAGACGCGGCGGCACATCCGGAAAAAACGAATTACCTCTATTTTGTTGCTGATGGCAAAGGCGGGCATACGTTTACCACCAATCTTGCCAGCCACAATCGTGCGGTTCAGGCATACCGGTTGGCCCTGAAGGAAAAAATGAAAAGTAAGTTTATCGTCATTGAGGGCCTTGAGGGCGCTGGAAAAACCACCGCGCGTGATGCCATTGTTGAAACGTTGCGTGAGCAGGGGATTGAAGAGATCGTGTTTACGCGTGAGCCCGGCGGTACGCCTCTGGCCGAGCAGCTGCGTGTATTGGTGAAACAGGGTATCGAAGGGGAACAGGTCACCGACAAAGCCGAGCTGTTAATGCTCTATGCAGCCCGGGTCCAGCTCGTCGAAAACGTGATTAAACCGGCGCTGGCGCGGGGTGCGTGGGTGATCGGCGATCGTCACGATCTCTCTTCTCAGGCGTACCAGGGCGGTGGTCGCGGTCTCGATACTGTTTTAATGCAGACCTTACGCGACGCTGTATTAGGTGATTTCCGCCCGGATCTTACGTTATATCTGGATGTCACGCCCGAAATTGGTTTACAACGCGCCAGGGCTCGCGGTGAGTTAGATCGCATTGAGAAAGAGTCGTTACGATTTTTTGAGCGCACACGTGAACGCTACCTGGCACTTGCTACACAAGACAGCCGGATCCGTATTATTGATGCCACGAAAAATCTTGATGAAGTGACAGCGTCACTTAAGGCAAATTTGTTATCCTGGCTGGCGGAACAGGCCGCATGAACTGGTATCCGTGGCTGAATCAGCCTTACCGACAAATTATTACTCAGCATCAGGGCGGACGTGGTCATCATGCTTTGTTAATCCAGGCGATTGATGGCATGGGCGATGAGGCGCTGGTATGGGGACTAAGCCGTTGGCTGATGTGTCAGCAACGAGAAGGCTTAAAGAGTTGCGGTCACTGTCATGGTTGCCAGCTGATGCAGGCCAATACGCATCCTGACTGGTATCGGCTGGAAGCGGAAAAAGGCAAAAGCACGCTGGGAATTGATGCGGTACGTCAGGTAACTGAAAAAATGTACCATTTTGGTCAGCAGGGCGGTGCAAAAGTGGTCTGGTTGCCTGATGCCGCCCAGCTGAGCGAAGCAGCAGCCAATGCTTTGCTTAAAACACTGGAAGAGCCTCCGGCCAATAGCTGGTTTTTCTTAAGCAGTCGCGAACCCTCCCGCCTGTTAGCCACGCTACGTAGCCGATGCATGACGCTGCATTTGTCACCGCCCGATGAAGCACAAACGCTACTCTGGCTAAAAAACAGACTTCACAGGATGATAAGGTGTTGCTGGCTGCACTGCGGCTCAGTGCGGGCGCGCCTGCTGCTGCATTAAATTTATTTGAACCCGCCCGTCTACAGGCCCGGCAGAAATTGTGTGATGCACTGCCAGGCGCGCTGCAACAGGATATTTTACAGCTGTTGCCTGCACTTAACAGTGAGGATGCTGCGGTTCGCATCGGCTGGCTGTTATCTTTACTGTTAGACGCCATGAAGTGGCAGCAGGGCGCAACCCAGTGGTTAAGTAATGTGGATCGCCAGGATCTCGTCGCGCTGTTAGCGCAGCATTTCTCCGCCAGCGCGCTCAATGCCAGCGCCCATGACTGGATGCTATGTCGTGAGCAGATCCTGCATGTCGCTGCAGTTAACCGGGAATTATTACTAACCGACCGCCTGTTGAGCTGGGCTGAAAAAATGAAACCTGCCCTGGTCGGCTAAATCTAAACGAGAAAATGTATGTTTATAGTGGATTCCCATTGCCATCTTGATGGCCTGGATTATGAAAAAATCATCGTGATTTAGACGATGTAATTGCGAAAGCGGCTGCACGTGACGTGAAATTTATGCTGGCGATTGCGACCACCTTGCCGGGCTTCCATACCCTGAAAGCATTGGTAGGCGAGCGGAAAAATATTGCGCTTTCATGTGGCGTCCACCCGTTAAATCAGGAAGAAGCTTATGATGTTGAAGAGTTTCGTCGCCTGGCAGCCGATCCGCAAGTGGTGGCGTTAGGCGAGACCGGGCTCGATTACTATTACCAGCAGGAAACCAAAGCGCAGCAGCAGCTGTCGTTTCGTGAACATATTCGTACCGGTATCGCACTGAATAAACCGATCATTGTGCACACGCGCGATGCACGCGAAGATACCTTAGCTATTTTGCGTGAAGAGCAGGTTGAGCAGTGCGGTGGCGTTCTCCACTGTTTTACGGAAGATCAGGCCACTGCCGCTAAGCTGCTGGATATGGGATTCTATATCTCGTTCTCTGGCATCGTCACGTTCCGCAACGCAGAGCAGTTGCGTGAAGCCGCGCGCTATGTGCCACTTGATCGCATGCTGGTGGAAACCGACTCACCTTATCTGGCACCCGTGCCGTTTCGCGGCAAAGAAAATCAGCCCGCTTACACGCGCGACGTGGCAGAATATCTGGCGGTGTTAAAAGGGGTCGATATTGAAACCCTGGCCGCTGCCACCACACAAAACTTTTCCGAGCTCTTCCATGTTCCCATGAGCCGTTTACAGGCTGACAGTTAATTATTTCAAAGTTCGTAATTAATCCGAATAACGCTCGTCTGGCCTTGAAAAGTGTGACAAGGCCAGCGTTTTATTGCCGATAATTCCTGTCAGTCAGGCAAAAATAGCGGCAGGCAGCGCGGGACTTTTCTGGAAACGTGATAGCCGTCAAAGTAAGAATTATCTATTTATTTTACGCTTCGTAATAAATCAAAAGGCGTTCATCGCCAACCCGGTAAGGGATCCTCCTCCCTGCCACGCGTACTGCGCGAAAATGCACTCATACTCAGGAGCTTCAGGCTATGTTCAAAAATGCTTTTGCCAACCTACAAAAGGTCGGTAAATCGCTCATGTTGCCGGTATCGGTTCTGCCGATTGCCGGTATTTTATTAGGGGTGGGTTCGGCGAATTTTAGCTGGTTACCTGCGGTGGTCTCGCATGTAATGGCAGAAGCGGGCGGATCGGTGTTTGCCAACATGCCGCTGATTTTTGCCATTGGTGTTGCGCTCGGCTTCACTAATAACGACGGCGTTTCTGCACTGGCGGCAGTAGTAGCCTACGGCATCATGGTGAAAACCATGGCGGTTGTTGCACCTTTGGTGCTGCATTTACCGGCGGCGGAAATAGAAGCTAAACATCTGGCCGATACCGGGGTATTAGGCGGGATTATTGCCGGCTCTATTGCGGCCTATATGTTCAACCGCTTTTATCGCATCAAGTTGCCGGAATATCTGGGCTTCTTTGCGGGTAAACGTTTTGTGCCGATCATCTCCGGCCTGACCGCGATTGTGCTGGGCGTGCTGCTCTCCTTTATCTGGCCACCGGTGGGTGCTGCCATTCAGGAATTCTCACAGTGGGCCGCTTATCAGAACCCGGTTGTGGCGTTTGGTATCTACGGTGTGGTTGAACGTGCGTTGGTGCCTTTCGGCCTGCATCATATCTGGAACGTACCTTTCCAGATGCAGATCGGTGAATTTACTAACGCAGCAGGTCAGGTATTCCACGGTGACATTCCTCGCTATATGGCGGGTGACCCAACGGCGGGTAAATTGTCTGGCGGCTTCCTGTTCAAAATGTATGGCTTGCCTGCCGCAGCGATAGCGATTTGGCATTCAGCCAAACCGGAAAACCGTGCGAAAGTTGGTGGCATCATGATCTCCGCCGCCCTGACCTCTTTCCTGACCGGTATCACCGAGCCGATTGAGTTCTCATTCATGTTCGTGGCACCGATTCTGTACGTGATCCATGCCATTCTGGCAGGCCTGGCATTCCCCATCTGTATTCTGCTCGGCATGCGCGATGGCACCAGCTTCTCGCACGGCCTGATCGACTTTATTGTACTGAGCGGTAACAGCAGCAAAATCTGGCTGTTCCCGATTATCGGTATCATTTACGGTCTGATCTACTACACCGTGTTCCGCGTCTTAATCGCTAAGCTGGATCTGAAAACCCCAGGCCGTGAAGAGAGTACCAGTGAGCAATCTTCAGCAACCGGCAGCGAAATGGCGGGCAAGCTGGTAACAGCGTTCGGTGGTAAAGAGAATATTACTAACCTTGATGCCTGTATCACACGTTTGCGCGTGAGCGTGGCAGATGTCGCCAAAGTTGATCAGACGGAGCTGAAAAACCTCGGCGCCCGTGGCGTGGTGGTGGCTGGCTCTGGTGTTCAGGCGATTTTCGGCACCAAGTCCGATAACCTGAAAACAGATATGGATGATTACATCCGCAGCATGTAATCAACAAAAGAAAAGCCCCTGCAACAGGGGCTTTTTTATGTCCGTTGTTTACAGATAAACCCGTAAATATTCAGTAAGGCAAAGCAGCGCCATCGCCTGACCATAAGGCATCGACGTGAGCGGCACATCACGGTAATAATCGAGATCGCTGCCCATGGCCGTTCCAAACGACACCTGCTTTAATTCGCCATCACTGTCAATATTAGCGATCACGCCGCGCAACGCTTTTTCCGCCATCTCGCGATAAGCCTCCGGCAGATAACGTTTACGAATGCCTTTCAGAATGCCGTATGCGAAGCCCGCAGTGGCGGAGGCTTCAGGATAGCTCTCAGGATCGTCGAGCAAGGTATGCCACAGCCCGCTGCTATGCTGGCAGGCCTGCAACGCTTTGACCTGACTTTCCAGTACCTGCTGTAAAAAGCGTCGTGTCGCATGATGTTGCGGCCAGTTCATCATCTCTAAAAAATCGGGAATAACAATGGTGAGCCAGCTATTGCCGCGTGCCCAGCGCGCCTGGGCAAAATTATGTCGTCCTTCAAAACTCCAGCCGTGAAACCACAGACCGGTTTCACGATCCATTAAATATTGCGTGTGCAGTAAAAACTGATAGCTGGCTTCTTCTACCCACTCTTCACGCTGCAGGAGTTGCCCGATTTTTGCCAGCGCCATAACACTCATCATCAGGGTGTCGTCCCATAACTGCTGATGATTCTCGTTGTTATAAACAATGTGTTGTAAGCCACCTTGCTCGGTGCGCGGCATTTCATACATGACCCATTCTGCCCAACGCTCCAGCACCGGTAGCCAGGCCGCATTACCGGTCTCTTCATAGCGATACGCCAGGGTCAAAAACGGGCAAACGGTATTGACGTTTTTTGTCGGCGTACCCTCAGCAAGGCGCTGCGCAAACCACTCATCAATGATGCGCAGCGTCTGCTGATCGCCCGTTTGCTGATAATAGTGCAACATACCGTAAAGACCGATGCCGTGCGTCCACTCCCAGCCTGCCCAGCCTTTGGTATCAATAACGCGACCATCATCCAGATGCAGTAAGAACTCGCCGGTTTCGTCAGTAATATTCACCAAATTTTGCGTCAGCTTTTGAATAAGCTGTACCAGTTCGCTTTTCGGCAGCAAATGCTCAGGTTGGCGCAGCAGGGCGCTCTGCTTCACAGGAAATAAAGTCATCAGTCGTTCCTATCTTTTCAGGGTCGAGGTTAAAGGAGAAAGCGCGGGGCGCTGATTCGGCAAGGGCGGGGCGGCAGGCTTGTTGCGATTCAGGAAACCAATATTGTTATTGCCCCATAAATTTTCATATGGCATACCGGCCAGCGTTTCGACGATGAGGCGCGCCTCCGGCGTGATACGCTCCGGTAACACGCGATTCGCCTCACGCATCTTCACGGTTTCTTCACGTAATACCGTGTGCGTGTGCAGGTTTAGCTTGAAGCGTAGCGACACTAAAAAGCCACAGGCCAATACACACACCGTGCCGATACTCAGGATCACCAGAATGGTATGGCTGACGCCCGGCGCTTGCGTAGCTTGACCGGAAACGAACCCGGATAGCTGCAGCACAATGCCCACGAACATCACTGCGCCTGCCTGCGAGGCTTTACGCGTCAGCGTCATGATGCCAGCAAAGATGCCTTCACGGCGCTGACCGGTAATGACCTCATCAACATCAGCGATATAGGTGTAGGTATTCCACGGCACATAGTTGATGCCACCACGACCTAATCCGGCAAGCGCAGAGATCAACAACAGCAGCGAGAAGTTGTCGTTCATACCGGCATACCATAAGCCTGCATAGGAGAGGGCTGCGGCGGCAAAAAGTATCACCACCAGGCGATAAGCAGGCGCAGGCCCCATGCGGATGCAAAGCGGGATCATCCCGATCACAGCGATAAACTGTAAAACTGCCATGGTGCCCATCAGGTTAGAGGCGATTTGCGCACTCTGCATCAGCACAAAAACCACATACCAGGTAAAGACCGCATTGAAGACGTCCTGCGCGATATAACCCCTAAATACATCCCCAGGTGCTGACGGAAAATACGAATGCGCAGGGTAGAAGCCAACTCAACATAGAGCCTTTTTAAACTTTGAATTAATGTCAGCTGCCGCTTTTCTTCTTCAGCGCGACGTGATTCCACAGAAAAATCCCTGGGGTCGCGCTCCCAGGTAAAAAACCACACCAGCGTGAGTACCAAAGCGCAAATCACCGAAAAGACCAGGCTGGCATAAAAGAACGAGTGGGGATTATCCTTTCCCAACGCCCCTAGCAGAATACCAGGCAAAAACGCCGCCAGAATGGCTGAGAGCTGTGCCAGCGCAATGCGTGCGCCAGAAAAGCGCGTTTTCTGCTTAAAGTCATCGGTCATTTCTGGCACCAGCGTTTCATATGGCACCAAAATCATGGTGTAAACCATATCGAAAATCAGGTAGGTACAGAGGTACCACCAGAAGTTCATGTCGCTGATCCACATCAGGCTATAGCTGAAGACACAGGGAATGCCCAGCAGGATAAAAAACTTGCGGCGACCAAAACGTTTTCCTGGCCAGGTAGATCCAAAGTTATCTGTCAAAAAGCCCATTAACGGACTGATCACCGCATCGAGTACGCGTGCGGCAGCGAAGATCAATGTCGCTTCTATCGGGGTTAAGCCACAAAAAGTCGTGTAAAAATAGAGCAGCCAGGCGGCAGTCAACGCCGTCGTGCCTGCGCCGAGAAAATCGCCTGAGCCATAAGCTAAATAGTGGAGGGGTCCAATCTTACGTGAGCGCATTGTGGTTGCTCCCTGGTTATAAAAGTCAAAACATCCTTCCTCGCTCCGGACATCACACTCGGATTGGATAGAAAGTAGAGCCGCCAGCGCCGTTAAACCTTCGCGATTTAGCAACCCGAAACGGATAGCTGGCAGTAATACAAAGAAATGGCGGGTGAGAATCTAATTTATAAAACAGCGTTTCATTTTACCAAGAGTTGCTGGGCTGACAGTGGAGGCAAAAAGGCAGGGTATGAGCGAGGCCGCTAAAATGGCGTAAAGGCAGGCAGACAGATGAAGAAAAATGATCCTGAGGTTGAAAGAAAACAAATTTGTCCCGCATACTGATTGATTACGACTCAGGCTAAAGGAATTGCATCATGGCTGAAGAAACTATTTTCAGTAAAATTATCCGTCGCGAGATCCCCGCTGATGTGGTGTATCAGGATGAGCTGGTCACTGCTTTTCGCGATATCTCACCGAAAGCGCCGACGCACGTTTTGATTGTGCCCAACGTTTTGATCCCAACTGCGAACGATGTACTTGAGGCACACGAGCATGCCCTGGGCCGGATGTTTACTGTCGCCGCCAAAATAGCCCGTGCTGAAGGCATTGCTGAGGATGGCTATCGCCTGATCGTTAACTGCAATAAGCACGGCGGGCAGGAGGTTTATCATATCCATATGCATCTGCTGGGCGGTGAGCCGCTTGGTCCGATGCTGTCAAACTGATCTTTCGAACGGAAATCTGCTATGCGCCCATGGCTCGTAAGCCTGCCATTCTTGCTCAGCCTGGCTGGCTGTAGCAGCGACAAGCCGATGATAAACACCTCGCAATCGCTGGTGATGGAATCGTCGGTACTGTCGGCTGGCATCATCACAGACGAACCCGCGCTGGATGAGGAAGATGGACAGAAGCGTGCCAGCAGCACGCTTTACAATCAGCGCGAAACGCCGGTAGTTGTGCACTATCGTTACTACTGGTATGACGATAAAGGGCTGGAAATTACGCCCCGCGAACCGGCGCAGACCGTTACGGTTCCTGCGTTGGGTAGCCTCGCCGTGACCTCCCAACTCGGTAACCTGACCGCCAGTAAGGTTCGTCTCTATCTCTATCTCTGAGGACTGTTAAGTGATTCGCAGTGTAAATCGTACTGGAGTGCTGCTAATGGCACTCATTCTTTCAGGTTGTGTGGTTAAACAGCAACAGCCCGCACCAGTAGAACCCACCCAGCCGGTTGAACCTGTTCAACCGGTTCCGCAGCCGCAGCCTGTTCCGCAACCTCAGCCGCAGCCTGTCCCGCAGCCGCCAAAACTTAAAACCATTAACTGGGATGCCAGCGTACAGCCTTTAGTGGCACAAATGCTGGGCGCTGCAAATGCTGATGCGGGCAATGTGCTGTTAGTGGATCGCATCAAGAACAGCACCAATGGCGCGTTACAGACTGAAAAAGCAACCGATGCCATTCAGAATGCGTTGCAGAATAATGGCAAATTTACGCTTGTCTCTGCCGATCAGGTTAACCAGGCAAAACAGACTCTGGGTTTGCCAGCGGATGACAGTCTTAACTCGCGCAGTAAAGCGATTGGCCTGGCACGCTATCTCAATGCGCAATATGTGCTGTACAGCACTGCCAGGGGCGAGGTGAAAACCCCGACATTGCAAATGCAGCTAATGCTGGCACAGACCGGTGAGATCATTTGGTCGGGCAACGGGACTACGCAGAATTAATCCCGCTATGCAGTTGTTGATTGCGCGCACGCTGGGTGAACACCACGGGAACACCAGCGTGACGCCATTGCCTGGTTTGACTGGACAGAGCCTGGAAATTCAATCTGCGCAGGGCAAGCTCGTTGCTCGCCCGGCACCTCAACGGCCCATTCCGTTTGTAAATCGTCAGCGTGAATTTCGCATCTTACGAAAACTGCATCGTGGTGGTTTGGTCCCGGCACCGCTGGCAGGGGATCAGCAGGGCATTATATTGCCGTGGCAGGAAGGGGAAGTGCTCACGCCTGACGAATTTACCCGACGTATGCCAGAGGTGATTACCTTGTTGCGGCAACTGCATCAGCAACCCTTGACGGGCTATCGTCTGCGAATGTTGCCGCTGTTATGGCAATACTGGCAAATCTGTCGTCAACGCAATCTTGCCTGGTTACGTGCGCTTCAGCGCCTGTCCCGCCTGGCAGAGCCACGACCCTTGCGGTTAGCGCCTTTGCATATGGATGTCCACGCCGGGAATATCGTCTCAGCGAAGGGAGAGTTGCATCTCATCGACTGGGAATATGCCGCTGATGGTGATGTGGCTCTGGAGCTGGCAGCAGTCTGCGCTGTCGATCCGCAACAGCAGCAGCAATGGTTGATCGGTTATGCCCAGGCCACACAGCTGCCGCTGTGGCAATTAGCGCGTCAGGCCGCGTACTGGCAGCCGTGGCTGCGCTTATTAATGGCCAGCTGGTATCAGTTGCGCGCTGAGCAAAGCGGCGAAAAAACGCTATTAACATTGGCTCAACAGAGCTGGAAACAGATTTAACCGCTTTGCGTATGCGCAAAGCCACAGGATTAAGGTTATGAAAACAGATTTACCCGGTCCGCTGATGCTGGACGTTGAAGGTTATGAGCTGGATGCGGAAGAGCGTGAAATCCTTAAGCATCCTCTTGTGGGCGGGCTGATTCTTTTTGCGCGCAATTACCACGATCCGGCACAGCTTGCCGAGCTGGTGCGACAAATTCGCGCCGCTTCGCATAGCCGGTTAGTGGTGGCGGTAGATCAGGAAGGCGGGCGCGTACAGCGTTTTCGTGAAGGCTTTACCACGTTGCCTGCGATGCAGTCTTTTGCCGCTTTGCATGATATTGCTACTGCGGGTGAGCTGGCACAGCAGGCTGGCTGGCAAATGGCAGCAGAAATGGTCGCCATGGATATTGATATCAGTTTTGCGCCCGTGCTGGACATTGGTCACATCAGCGCGGCGATTGGCGATCGATCCTTCCATGAAGATCCTGACATTGCGCTGTCTGTCGCACGCCGCTTTATTGCTGGCATGCACGAAGCAGGTATGAAAACCACCGGCAAACATTTTCCGGGCCATGGTGCGGTGAGCGCGGATTCGCACAAAGAGACGCCACGCGATCCGCGTGATGAAGCCACCCTGCGTCAGCATGACATGGCAATTTTTCATCGCTTAATCAATGAGCGGGCGCTGGACGCCATCATGCCAGCCCACGTTATCTATACTGAGGTTGATGATTTGCCCGCCAGTGGTTCGCCTTACTGGTTGAAAAATGTGCTGCGGCAGGCGCTGGGTTTTGACGGGGTGATCTTCTCAGATGACTTGTCGATGGAAGGGGCGGCAATCATGGGCAGTTACGCGGAGCGCGCGCAGCAGTCGCTTTCTGCCGGTTGCGATATGATTCTGGTCTGTAATCAGCGTCAGGGCGCAATCAGTGTGATGGATAATTTGACCGTGATCGGGGCTGAGCGCGTGCCACAGTTGTACCATCAGGGAACCTTTAACCGTCAAAGCCTGCAAGCGAGCACACGCTGGAAACACAATGCTCAACAGCTGAGTGCATTACAGGATCGCTGGCTGGCTCATAAAGCGTCGCG
The DNA here is from genome assembly GCA_018842655.1 of Candidatus Pantoea haifensis. Classification (GTDB taxonomy): domain Bacteria; phylum Pseudomonadota; class Gammaproteobacteria; order Enterobacterales; family Enterobacteriaceae; genus Pantoea; species Pantoea haifensis. Next base: position 717,915 of record JAGTWN010000004.1, read on the forward strand.
GTAATCACAAGCTACCCGACGCGTTCATCACGTTGAGGAAAGCCATGATTATCTATCTGCACGGTTTTGATTCTACCAGCCCAGGCAACCACGAAAAGGTGCTGCAACTGCAGTTCATTGATCCTGACGTCAGGATGATCAGTTACAGCACCCGCCATCCCAAACACGACATGCAGTTTCTGCTCAAAGAAACCGATAAAATGTTAACGCTGTGCGATGACAGTCGCCCGTTAATTTGCGGTGTGGGTCTGGGCGGCTACTGGTCAGAGCGCATCGGATTTTTATGTGGTGTGCGGCAGGTGATTATCAATCCCAACCTCTATCCGCATGAAAACATGGAAGGGAAAATTGACCGGCCTGAAGAGTATGTCGATATTGCGACGAAGTGCATCACTGATTTTCGCGAAAAAATCGCGACCGCTGCCTGACCATTCTTTCCCGTCATGATGAGGTGCTCGACAGCAAGCGCATCGCTCAGGTTTTGCATCCTTTTTATGAAATCGTCTGGGATGAAAACCAGAGTCATAAATTCAAGAACATTTCCCCACATCTTCAGCGGATAAAAGCTTTTAAAACATTGGGTTAAACTTAAAGGCATTCACGCAATGCCTGATTTTTATAGGTAATACTCTGAGTTTTTCGTAGTAAAATTGATGTAAATCAAATTTGGTATGCCCAACACTTCTCGCCATGCTATTCTGCCAGCAGATTGCGATTTTAAATTCGCCAACCCTATGTTTATTAAGGTTTAATTTAACCATTAATTAACTTTTGGTTCACATTTTGAGGGGTCCTTGTTGACTACATCGATTAAGAAAATTGTTATCGTCGGAGGCGGTGCTGGCGGTCTGGAAATGGCAACACAACTGGGCCATAAACTGGGCCGTAAGAAAAAGGCTGAAATCATCCTGGTCGACCGCAATCACAGTCACTTATGGAAACCACTGCTGCATGAAGTCGCAACCGGATCGATGGATGAAGGGATTGATGCGCTGAGCTATCTGGCCCATGCGCGTAATCACGGTTTCCAGTTTCAACTCGGTTCACTGACCGATATTAACCGTGAAAAGAAAGTCATTTCCCTGGCTGAAATACGCAATGAGCAGGGCGAAGTGCTGGTATCGCAGCGCGAGCTGGCCTATGACACTCTGGTCATGGCCCTGGGCAGCACCTCGAATGACTTCGGCACGCCAGGCGTGAAAGATCACTGCATCTTCCTTGATAATCCACATCAGGCGCGTCGTTTCCATAATGAAATGCTCAACCAGTTCCTTAAATTCTCTGCCAGCGAAGGGCAGGTAAGTAAGGTTAATATCGCCATCGTTGGCGGTGGGGCAACCGGCGTTGAGCTCTCTGCTGAACTGCATAATGCAGTGAAACAGTTGCACAGCTACGGTTATAAAGGGCTGGGCAGCGAAGCGTTGAATGTGACGTTGGTTGAAGCCGGTGAACGTATTCTTCCTGCTCTGCCTCCGCGTATTTCGGCTGCGGCGCATCAGGAGTTGACCAGGCTCGGTGTGCGCGTACTGACACAAACCATGGTCACCAGTGCCGATAAAAATGGTCTGCATACTAAAAGCGGCGAATATATTGAAGCTGACCTGATGGTATGGGCGGCAGGTATCAAAGCGCCAGATTTCATGAAAGATATCGGTGGACTGGAAACCAACCGCATTAATCAGCTGGTGGTGAAAGAGACGTTGCAAACCACGCTGGATGACGACATCTATGCCATTGGCGACTGTGCATCCTGTGCTCTGCCATCTGGCGGTTTTGTGCCGCCGCGCGCGCAGTCAGCACACCAGATGGCATCACGTGCAATGGACAATATTCTGGCGCAGCGTAACGGCAAACCGCTTAAGGCCTATGTCTATAAAGATCACGGTTCGCTGGTTTCGCTATCCCGCTTCAGTACGGTTGGTAGCCTGATGGGCAACCTGATGCGCGGTTCAATGATGGTTGAAGGGCGTATTGCGCGTTTTGTCTATATTTCCCTGTATCGCATGCATCAGATTGCGCTCCACGGATACTTCAAAACCGGCCTGATGATGCTGGTAGGCAGCCTTAACCGCGTGATCCGGCCGCGCCTCAAGCTGCACTAATACGTTAAGAGGCGTTAACGGCTTTTTAACCGCGCTATTGCGCTGATTTCACCGTAGATCCGTTACCTTCATTAATGAAATCAGCGCCTTTTCTGCCGCTAAGAACTCTCCTAAAAGCTGGCCCTGACGGCCACCGTCCAGATTTCCTCCATTTATCTGATGTTGCAATTTCGGTCCATCTGCAAAACTTTATCGACAAACACGGCGGGCCGCGCACGTCGGTTAGGCCTCATCAGTTAAGGTGAAGCAGCAGGGCGCGGTGACACTTTCAGGAGGAACGTCCTGTGAATAAATCAATGTTAGCGGGTATCGGTATTGGTATGGCAGCGGCGCTGGGTGTTGCCGCCGTAGCGGGCATGAATGTGTTTGACCGTGGGCCTCAATACGCACAGGTGCTGTCAGCGACGCCGATAAAAGAGAGCATTAAGCAGCCGCGACAGGAGTGTCGTAATGTAACATTGACCCATCGTCGTGCGGTGCAGGATGAAAACCGCATTACAGGCTCGGTGTTAGGTGCTGTGGCAGGAGGTGTGTTAGGACATCAGTTTGGTGGCGGACGCGGTAAAGACGTTGCTACCGTAGCAGGCGCGGTTGCAGGTGGGTATGCCGGTAACCAGGTGCAGGCCGGTTTGCAAAACCGTGACACTTACACCACAACTGAACAGCGTTGTAAAACGGTCTACGATAAGCAAGATAAAATGCTGGGATATGACGTGACCTATAAAATAGGCAATCAACAGGGCAAAATCCGCATGGAGAACGATCCTGGTACGCGTATTCCACTGGACCGTAATGGTCAGTTGATCCTTAACAACGATCAGGCGTGATTGGGCAAAGCTTTGCCGCTGATAAGCGGCCACACAGCAAATAAAAGACAAAAGCGCATCAGGGATGATGCGCTTTTTTATGGATTACATGCGATACGTGAGCCGCCTCTGCCTGGCGCTCTTCAGTAACAGAACAGGCGCCAGGGAATGAGGACAACTGACACAATTAAACCTGGTTTTCAGCCAGCTGGTTTACGAACCCCTGAACCCATTCCATCCGCACTTTCCTTTCCGTCAGATCGCGGGTGAAGCGCAACCGCGTCGGGCCATCCAGCTTCCACTGTTTTGGATCTTTTTGTAGCAACCCGATCAGCCATGCCGGATCCACACTGTTTTGCGCTGCAAAATCAAAGAAACCGCCTTTGTCGCTCGCTTCAATTTTTCGTACGCCCAGCAGTCGCGCCTTCAGACGTAATGCTGCAATATCAAGCAGATTGCGCGCTGCATCCGGCAGCAGGCCAAAGCGGTCAATCATCTCCACCTTCAACTCCTGCAATTCATCTTCGCCTTCGGCGCTGGCGATACGCTTATAGAGTGACAAACGGGTGTTAACGTCCGGGATAAAATCCTCGGGCAACAGGGCAGGCATGCGCAACTCTACTTCAGTCTGGTTACTGGTAAGATCTTCCAGCGAAGGTTCACGGCCCGCTTTCAGTGCATCTACAGCGTTTTCTAACAGCTCCATATAAAGCGAAAAGCCCAGCGTTTCCATCTGCCCGCTCTGCTCTTCACCCAGCAATTCGCCCGCTCCGCGTATCTCCAGATCGTGTGTTGCCAGGGCAAAACCGGCGCCTAAATCTTCCAGTGAAGCAATCGCTTCGAGGCGTTTCTGAGCATCAGTCGTCATCGCTTTTGGCGGCGGCGTCAACAACCAGGCATACGCCTGATGGTGCGAACGGCCCACGCGTCCGCGCAGCTGGTGCAGCTGAGCCAGACCAAAATGATCGGCACGTTCGATAATAATGGTATTGGCAGTCGGGATATCGATACCGGTTTCAATAATTGTGGTGCAGACCAGCACGTTAAAACGTTGATGATGGAAGTCATTCATCACCCGTTCCAAATCGCGCTCGCGCATCTGGCCGTGACCAATTGCCACGCGCGCTTCCGGCACTAAATCCGCCAGACGCTGTGCCGCTTTATCAATATTTTCAACGTCGTTATACAAATAATAAACCTGTCCACCACGCAGAATTTCACGCAGAATCGCCTCGCGAATGACCAGATTATCAAACTCACGCACAAAGGTTTTTACCGCCAGACGGCGCGCAGGCGGTGTAGCGATAATGGATAAATCGCGCATGCCGCTCATTGCCATATTCAGGGTGCGCGGGATCGGCGTGGCAGTGAGCGTCAGAATATCAACATCAGCGCGCATCGCCTTGATGCGTTCTTTATGCCGTACACCAAAGCGGTGCTCTTCATCAACAATCAGCAGGCCCAGATCGCGCCACTTCAAATCGCTCATCAGCAGCTTATGCGTACCAATCAAAATATCGATTTTGCCTTCGCTGGCCTGTTCCAGAACCTGTGCCTGCTCTTTGGCGGTACGGAAGCGTGACAGCATTTCTATCCGTACCGGCCAGTTAGCAAAGCGATCGCGGAAGTTATCATAATGCTGTTGCGCCAGCAGCGTGGTGGGTACCAGTACCGCCACCTGCTTGTTGTTCTCAACGGCCAGGAAGGCGGCACGCATCGCAACTTCGGTTTTACCGAAGCCGACATCACCGCACACCAGACGATCCATCGCCAGGGGCTGACACATGTCGCTCAACACCGCATTGATGGCCTGCGACTGATCGGGCGTGGTATCAAAGGGAAAACTTTCACAAAACAGTTGATACTGTTCGCGATTGTGTTTGAAAGCGTAACCGGTTTTAGCGGCTCGCTGGGCATAGATATCCAGCAGTTCTGCGGCGACGTCGCGTACTTTCTCGGCGGCTTTTTGTCGAGCCCGTGACCACGCATCGCTGCCCAGTTTATGCAGCGGTGCATTCTCATCTGCGCCACCCGCATAGCGGCTAATCAGATGCAGCGATGAGACTGGCACATAGAGTTTGGCGTCATTTGCATAGGAGAGCATCAGATATTCAGCCTGAATGCCGCCCGCTTCGAGTGTTGTCAGGCCGATATAGCGTCCTACGCCGTGTTCAAGATGCACCACGGGCTGACCCGGGTGAAGCTCAGCCAGGTTACGGATCAGGACATCAGGATTAATGGTGCGGCGCGTATCCTGGCGGCGTCGACTAACGCGTTCACCAAGCAAGTCGCTTTCACAAATCAGCGCGCGATTCGCCTGCGTATCGATGAATCCGCGCTCGCTGGCACCAATCATTAGCGTAAAACGCTCATCACGCGCCTCGTCCAGGCGATGCACTGCCTGCGGGCGTAGCTTGATGCGCGCCAGTAACTCTTGCAGGCTTTCACGGCGGCCTTCACTTTCGACCGAAAAGGTAACGGCACCGTTGAACTGTTCAAGAAACTGCCGCAGATGGTCCAGCGGCGCTTTGGCCTGGGCCTGTACGGTTAAATCAGGCAGCGGCTGGTAGCCAAGGTTGGTATTGGCAGCTTTTTCAGGCAGCACGTCGTGGGTCATCTGCACACGTGGCCAGGCTTTTAATTCGCCCATTAATGCGTCCGGACGCAGCCACAGCGTGACGGGTTCCAGCAAAGGGCGCATAGGATCGACACGCCGGTTTTCATAGCGCGCATTAGCGTCCTGCCAAAACCGTGTGGCGCTGCCTTCCAAATCGCCACAGTTAACGATCAGCGTATTATCAGGTAAATAACTAAACAGCGTTGGCAGCGGCTGATCAAAAAACAGCGGCTGCCAGTATTCGATCCCGGCAGGCAAGGTGCCTTTACTGACTTGCTGGTAAACGTGCTCCGCCTCACGGCGAACATCAAAGGTTTCACGCCAGCGGCTGCGAAACAGCTCAATAGCCGCTTTATCACTGGGAAATTCATGAGCGGGAAGCAGATTGATCGCGGGCACCGCTTCCAGCGTGCGCTGGCTGTCAACATCAAACAGGCGCAGGCTGTCGATTTCATCATCGAAAAAGTCGATGCGATAGGGCTGGTCGCTGCCCATCGGAAAGAGATCAAGCAGCGCGCCGCGCGTTGCGTATTCGCCATGTTCCATTACCTGATCAACATGACGATAACCGGCTTGTTCCAGCTGATCGCGCAGGCGATCGCGCGACTGTTTTTGGCCCTGCTTCATCACTAATGCATGACCGTGCAAAAAACTGTGCGGGCAGACGCGCTGCATTAACGTGTTGACCGGCAAAATCAACATGCCGCGTTGCAGGCCGGGTAGTTGATAAAGCGTAGAAAGGCGCGCCGAGATAATGTCCTGATGCGGAGAAAAGCTGTCATAAGGCAACGTTTCCCAGTCGGCAAGATGGCTAACCGGCAGATCGGTAAACTGACGAATTTCATCCAGCAAGCGCAAAGCCGTTTGCGTATCAGGGGTAATCATCAGCACCGGACCCGAATGGCGCTCGGTGATACTGGCACACTCGACCGCATGTGCGGCACCGATCAACTGACCGAGTTGGCGCTGATCGCCAGATTTTACGGGCAGGGTATAGCGAGTCTGTTCGGACATAAGATCTCGAGGTTTCTCCATTTTTACCAAGGCGTAATCATTCCATATTACGCCAAGGGGAGCACCTCTGCGGCAGAATTTTACTGTCGCTTCGCCTCTGAGTGGGCTTTATTTAGTAGATTGCTGTGTGTAGTGCATACGTGGTCGGTCAATATTGGCCCAGCACAGATCGCCTTCAAGGTGATAACTGTGATTGCCGTCGTCCCACTTCACGTAGTATCCGGTTGGCGCATCTCCTTGCTCAAAGACGTTAACCACTTCGCCTCTGATCTCCCCTGATTTGTGCTTCACAATACTGCCTTTGGGAAATTTGAACATGGCTGCTACCTCTTACTTCTGCGCGATACTGAACTTCTTATCGTCTTAATAATTGTAGTCTACCGCGTTGTTAGCTGAATAATCGTACAAAAAGCGTCATTTTTTTGTCGCATATTTATGGATTGCGGGTTGTATTGACGCATTCTGACGCAACTTTGCCGCAGACTCAGAGGGTTAGAGGTTTCATAAAGCAGGCGGCTCCTTTATCATCCCACTACATTTTCAGGCAACTGCTCATTGGATTTCATGTATCAACCTGTCGCGCTATTTATCGGTCTGCGTTACATGCGCGGACGAGCATCGGATCGCTTTGGTCGCTTTGTCTCCTGGCTTTCTACCATTGGTATCACGCTCGGCGTGTTAGCCCTGGTTACCGTGTTGTCGGTAATGAACGGCTTCGAACGTGAGCTGGAGGGCAATATCCTCGGTTTAATGCCCCAGGCACTGGTGACCAGTGAAAAGGGCAGTATCAATCCGCAACAGCAACCGGCATCGAGCCTGCAGTTGCAGGGTATTCGTCGCGTTGCGCCACTGACCACCGCCGACGTGGTGTTACAGAGCGCGCACAGCGTTTCGGTGGGCGTCATGTTAGGCATTACGCCGGATGAACACGATCCACTGACACCTTTTCTGGTGAATACGCCACAGAGCGTGCTGCAGACGGGCCAATATAACGTCATTCTCGGCGAGCAACTGGCTAACCAGTTAGGGGTTAAACGTGGCGACCAGCTGCGTTTGATGGTGCCTTCGGTCAGTCAGTTTACCCCAATGGGCCGTGTGCCAAGCCAGCGTCTGTTTACCGTTGCCGGTACTTATGCTGCGAATAGCGAAGTCGATGGGTATCAAATTCTTGTTAATCAACAGGATGCTTCGCGCGTGATGCGCTATCCGGCGGGAAATATCACCGGCTGGCGTCTGTGGCTGGATAAACCGCTGGACGTTGATACGCTTAGCCAGCAAGCATTACCCTCCGGCATGGTTTGGAAAGACTGGCGCGAGCGCAAAGGTGACCTTTTCCAGGCGGTGCGCATGGAAAAAATATGATGGGGCTGCTGCTCAGCCTGATTATTGCCGTTGCCGCGTTTAACATTATTACCTCGCTGGGCTTGCTGATTATGGAAAAGCAGGGCGAAGTTGCGATTCTGCAAACCCAGGGCCTGACGCGTCGCCAAATTGTGGCGGTATTTATGGTGCAGGGTGCCAGTGCCGGAATTATCGGTACGCTGTCAGGAACGCTGCTTGGCGTATTACTGGCCAGCCAGCTGAATAATTTAATGCCGGTGATCGGTCTGTTCCTGGATGGCGCAGCGTTACCGGTAGACATTAATCTGGGGCAAGTCGTAACCATCGCCCTCAGCGCGATGATCGTTGCGTTGCTTTCTACGCTTTATCCTTCCTGGCGCGCTGCCGCCGTTCAACCCGCTGAGGCTTTACGTTATGAGTAACTCTCCTTTGTTGCAGTGTCGCGATCTGTGCAAACGCTATCAGGAAGGCAGTGTGCAGACTGACGTGCTGCGCAATGTGACCTTCAGTCTGCAACCGGGCGAACTGATGGCTATTGTCGGCAGCTCGGGGTCAGGTAAAAGTACCTTGTTGCATCTGCTGGGTGGCCTGGACGCACCGACCTCAGGCGAGGTGGTATTTGATGGCAAATCGCTGAATGGCATGTCTTCTTCAGCGAAAGCTGAATTACGCAACCGCGAACTGGGCTTTATCTATCAGTTTCACCATCTGCTGCCCGATTTCAGCGCACTGGAAAACGTAGCGATGCCTCTGCTAATAGGCAAAAGCGGTAAAGCCGAGGCGCAAGCGCGCGCTCATGAAATGCTCAAAGCGGTGGGCCTGGATCATCGCGCTGCTCATCGACCTTCTGAACTTTCTGGCGGTGAGCGTCAGCGCGTCGCCATTGCCCGTGCGCTGGTCAACAATCCACGTCTGGTGATGGCCGATGAACCTACTGGTAACCTCGATGCGCGCAATGCTGACGCTATTTTTGAACTGCTGGGCGAACTGAATGTGCGCCAGGGTACGGCATTTCTGGTGGTGACACACGATCTGCACCTGGCGAAGCGTATGTCGCGTCAGATGGAAATGCGTGACGGGCAGTTGAGCGATCAACTGACCTTTGCGGGAGCGGTGTAATGGGCTCTTCGCTATCGCTGCTGTTAGGGTTGCGTTTTAGCCGCGGACGTCGTCGCGGCGGTATGGTGTCGCTCATTTCGATTATCTCCACCATCGGGATTGCACTCGGAGTGGCAGTATTAATTATCGGTCTGAGCGCGATGAACGGTTTCGAGCGCGAACTCAATAACCGTATTCTGGCGGTTGTGCCGCATGGCGAAATCGAGGCGGTAAATCAGCCTTTTAATCGCTGGCAGTCAATGATCGCGCCGATTGAGCAAGTGCCGGGTATCGCTGCTGCTGCGCCTTATGTCAACTTTACCGGGCTGATTGAAAGTGGCGCAAAGTTACAGGCCTTGCAGGTTAAAGGGGTCGATCCCGCGCAGGAACCGCGCCTGAGTGCCTTACCGCGTTTTGTTGCCGGTAATGCCTGGTCAACCTTTGCCGCCGGTAATCAGCAAATCATTTTGGGTGGCGGAATTGCGCGATCGCTTAACGTTAAGCAGGGCGACTGGATCACCGTCATGATCCCCAATAATGAAGGGGCAGCAAGCTACTACAGCCGAAACGGGTGCGTTTGCAGGTCAGCGGTATTTTGCAACTTAGCGGCATGCTTGATCATAGTCTGGCGCTGGTGCCGTTAGCCGATGCGCAAAAATATCTGGATATGGGCAGCAGCGTGACCGGGATTGCCCTGAAGATGACCGATCCGTTCAGCGCAGTGAAACTGGTGCGTGATGCGGGTGAAGCGACACATTCGTATGTCTATATTCGCAGCTGGATTGGGACATATGGCTACATGTATCGCGACATTCAAATGATCCGCGCCATTATGTATCTGGCGATGGTGCTGGTCATCGGTGTTGCCTGCTTCAACATTGTCTCAACGCTGGTGATGGCGGTGAAGGACAAGAGCAGCGATATTGCGGTATTGCGTACGCTGGGCGCCAAAGATCGTCTGATTCGCGCTATTTTTATCTGGTATGGCTTGCTGGCAGGGTTGCTTGGTAGCGTCAGCGGGGTAGTGATTGGTGTTCTGGTGGCCTTAAACCTCACCACTCTGGTGCAGGGGCTGGAGCATATCACCGGCCATCATTTACTGGCGGGCGATATCTATTTTATCGATTTCCTGCCCTCTGAATTGCACTGGCTGGATGTATTTTCGGTACTGATTACTGCTATCGTTCTGAGCCTGGTCGCAAGCTGGTATCCGGCCAGACGCGCCAGCCGTATCGATCCGGCACGGGTATTAAGCGGACAATAAGCGTTTAACTGACGCGGCGTGAAAGGATTACTGAGCGCCGCGCACATTTTCGGGCTCTGCTGCATGGCACTGTCATGCGCAACCGTTATCATCGGGCCTTACGCCCCCTCTAAAGCGGCTCGCCGAAGCCGCCGTACAAGGAGCCTTTATGCGCACACCCCGTCGACGCTTACGACTTGCCCGGCTCAAAAAGACCCGGCGAAAAGTGCATCAACGCTTTCGCCAACGTATTTTTGAGCGCGATCGGCAGGCTGAACTGGCTGCCCATCCATTGCCTCATGTAGTTGTTCTGACCGGAGCCGGTATCTCAGCCGAATCAGGCATCCGTACTTTCCGTGCCGCAGACGGGTTATGGGAAGAACATCACGTAGAAGATGTTGCCACGCCAGAAGGCTTCCAGCGTGACCCGGCACTGGTGCAGCGGTTTTATAACTCCCGACGTCAACAGTTACAGCAGCCAGACATTCAGCCCAACGCCGCGCATAAGGCACTTGCTGAACTGGAGTTAGCGTTAGGCGACAACTTTCAGTTAATCACGCAGAATATTGATAATTTGCATGAGCGAGCAGGTAATACACGCGTACTGCATATGCATGGTGAACTGTTCAAAGTGCGTTGTGTCACCAGTGGTCAGGTGATTGAGTGGACAGGTGACCTGACCATGGACGATCGCTGTACCTGCTGCCAGTTTCCTTCAGCATTACGGCCCCATGTCGTCTGGTTTGGTGAAATGCCGATTGGCATGGAAACGATCTATCATGCGCTGGAAAAGGCCGATCTGTTTATTGCCATCGGCACTTCAGGCCACGTTTATCCCGCCGCTGGCTTTGTTCATGAGGCGAAGTTGCAGGGCGCGCATACGGTTGAATTGAATCTGGAACCCAGTCAGGTAGGCAACGAATTTGCTGAACGCCATTACGGTTTAGCGAGCGCAATCGTACCGGAATTTGTGCATACCCTGCTGCGCGGGCTCTACAAATAACAAGGGCGGCCACGCTGCCGCCCTTACCGGTTAACGCCCGGCCTTCAGTTTCTGGAAAAGTGTTTCGTATTGCACACTGGCCTCGCCAACATCATTTTGCCATTCACCGTTTTTGATCACATCGGCAGAAGGGTAGAGTGACGGATCTTCAGCAACAACTTTCGGCAGTAACTTTTTAGCCTCGAGGTTCGGTGTCGGATAACCAATCGTTTCGGCTACTTTTGCCGCGACATCGGGACGCAACAGGAAGTTGATAAGCTTAAGTGCGCCCTCTTTGTTTTTCGCATTAGCCGGAATGGCCAGGTTATCCATCCAGAAAATCCCACCTTCTTTTGGCCAGATAACCTGTAACGGCGTACCCGCCTGACGGGCGACATAGGCAGAACCGTTCCAGATCATGCCCAGATTAACTTCACCTTCCATAAACGGATTGCCGGGATTATCTGAGTTGAACGCCAGCACGTTTGGCATCAGCTTTTTCAGCTCTTCGTAAGCCGCTTCGATCTGTTTGGGATCGCGCGTGTTACCGGAGTAGCCTAATTTGCGCAATGCCATCTGAAACACCTCGCGTGCGTCATCGGTCAGTAGCAGGCTCTGCTTATATTCCGGCTTCCACAAATCGGCCCAACTGCTGACGCTGTTTGGGTCCATTTCATCCGTGTTGATGCCAATGGCGGTTGCACCCCAGATATAAGGGATGGAGTAATCGTTGTTCGGATCGAAAGGTTTATTTAACAGATTGGGATCAAGATTTTTGAAATGCGTCAGCTGAGATTTATCGATTTTCTGCAGCATCCCTTCATTACGCATTTTGGCAACGAAATAGGTAGAAGGCACAACCAAATCATACGCGCCATCTTTCCAGGTTTTCAGCTTGGCGTACATGCTTTCGTTGGATTCATAGGTGGAATAGATCACCTTAATGCCGGTCTCTTTAGTGAACTGCTCAAGCAGCCCTGGCGGCACGTATTCGGTCCAGTTGTAGAAATAGAGTGTTTTGCCATCGTCAGCCTGCGCACTCTGCATGCTCAGCGCCAGCGCCAGCGCCAGCGCCCCAGCCGCCAGCCAGTGAGACCATTTTTTCATTGTTTTTCCTCTGTTATTTGTTTCTTTCACGAAGCAACCATTGGCTGCCAGCCACTAACAGCAACGATAGCAGCAGCAAAATTGTGGCGAGCGCATTAACTTCTGGCGACACGCCGACCTTGACCATGGAATAAATTTTCAATGGCAGGATTTCAAATGTCGGTCCGGTAACAAAGGACGACACCACCACATCATCCATTGAAAGCGTAAAGCTGAGTAGCCAGCCTGCTGCGACGGCGGGCATGGCCAGCGGCAGAATGATCTTGCGCAGAATGGTGGTTTCGCTGGCACCTAAATCTTTGGCTGCCTCTAGCATCCGCACATCAAAACCTTTCAGTCGCGAATAAACGGTAATTACCACAAACGGTAAACAGAAAGTAATGTGAGAGAACAGTAAAGACCAAAAGCCAAGTGAAATGCCGAGTAACATGAACAGCACCAACAGCGAGATCGCCATAACGATATCCGGTGACATCATTACGACAAACAGCATGCCACTGACAAACGGCTTACCGCGAAAACGGTAACGATAGAGCGCCACTGCGGTCAAAGAGCCGATAAGCGTGGCGCAACTGGCGGAGAGTATCCCCATGATCAACGAATGCTGTGCTGCCTGAATCAGGCTGTCGTTATTCACGAGCAGGCGATACCACTGCGTGCTAAAGCCCTGCCAGTTGATACCAAAACGCGATGCATTAAACGAATTAACGATCAAAATAATGATCGGAATATAAAACCAGGCGTATATGACGGCCATAAAACCGCCGCGTAACCAGCGCGCCATCATTCCAGCTCCACATTTTTATTTAACAGGCGCGCGGCGCGCCAGTAAATTAGAAGCATCAGGCCCATTAGCAAGGTCATGACGACGCTGGTGGCGGCACCAAAAGGCCAGTCGCGAATATTCAGGAACTGACTTTTAATCACATTACCGATCAACAAATTTTTCGCGCCGCCCATCAAATCGGCCACATAAAATAGTCCCATAGCGGGAATCAGCACCAGCAGACAACCGGCGACGATTCCCGGCATGGTCAACGGTAATATCACGCGGAAAAAGTTTGCACCTTGCTGGCCCCGAGATCGCGTGCCGCCTCCAGATAGGCTTTATCCAGTTTTTCCAGACTGGAATAGAGTGGCAGCACCATAAATGGCAACAGGATATAAATCAGGCCGAGAATCACCGCTTCGGGTGTATACATAATGCGAAAAGGCTTATCGATCAGGCCAATGCCTGTTAAAAAATCATTGAGCCAGCCGCGGGTGCTGAGAAAAATTTTCAGACCATAGATGCGGATCAGCGAGTTGGTCCAAAAGGGCACAATCAATAAAAACAGCATCAGTGGCCGAATGCGGGCAGGCAACTTAGCCAGACACCAGGCAAACGGATATCCCAGCAGTAAGCAGCAGGCAGTGGCAATGAGTGCCATATTAAGGAGTGCAGCAGCACTTCGGCATAGAGCGGATCGAGCAGGCGAGTGTAATTTTTAAGGGTAAATACCGTGCTGACGAAATGCGCATCGTCACGTGTTAAAAAGCTGGTGACGATGATCATCAGGTTGGGCAAAAAGACAAAAAGCGTCAACCAGCCGACAATCAGCGCAACGACACTTTTCTGGAAACGATTACGCATCAGCTTCATACGGCAGCACTACCTCCCAGCTGGCGACCCAGTTAACCGCCATTTTCTGGTTTAGCGAGTGGTCAAAATCGGGATCGTCTTCATTAAAGAATTCACTGACCGTTACCAATTTGCCATTTTCCAGCTCGACGGTCGATTCCAGCGTCATGCCTTTGTAATTACGTTCGCGAACATAACCCATTAATCCCTCAACGGCGCTGTCGCCGTGGATCTCTTCAACGCGTAAATCTTCCGGGCGCAGCATCACGTGCAGCCTGTCGCCTTTTTTACCGGGAAATGGCAATGAATGTCACACTCACGGCCTTCAACGCGAGCACGGATCAGTGGCGTGTTTTCAGTAGCAACAACCTCGGCATCAAAAACGTTAATTTCACCGATGAAGCGCGCTACAAACAGATTTTTGGGTTCTTCATAAATTTCCCGCGGGGTGCCGTCTTGTTCAATGTTGCCGTTGCGCATCACGACGATACGATCGGACATCGTCAGCGCCTCTTCCTGATCGTGCGTCACAAAGACAAAGGTAATACCGAGTTTACGCTGCAATGCTTTTAACTCGTTCTGCATCTGTCGGCGCAATTTGTAATCCAGGGCGGATAACGACTCATCCAGTAACAACACCTCAGGACGATTGACGACTGCACGTGCAATCGCAACACGCTGCTGCTGGCCACCTGATAATTGATGCGGACGACGATCGGCGAACGCATCGAGTTGCACCATAGCCAGAGCTTCGTTAACGCGAGTGGTAATGTCGGCGTTGGGCGTTTTCTGCATGCGCAAACCAAACGCGACGTTCTCAAATACCGACATATGTGGAAACAGCGCATAACTTTGGAACACCGTATTCACATGACGATGTTCAGCAGGCGTGTCGGTAATATCGCGGTTATCTAACGTAATGCGGCCGCTGTCAGCCTGTTCCAGTCCTGCGATGAGGCGCAAAATGGTTGTTTTGCCACAGCCAGAAGGGCCAAGCAGCGTAATGAACTCACCGTGACGAATAGTCAGGTTGAAGTCTTTAATGATGGATTTGCCATCGAAAGCTTTACTGATGCCAGAAAGCGTAACCAGCGCCTGGTGTGCGCGTGTTTGCGTCATTTTAGTCTCAGTCTGTCAAAGTCAAACAGGTTACAGCATAGCTGTTTATGTCAGCCAGCCAGCAAGAAGGGCCGGATAATACCTGAAAAATATAGCAATGCCATGTTTTGCCAGCGATAAAGCAAGATAAAAGGCTGTCTGTTGAAGTTGCTGGGAGACTCGCCGCAAAACAATGAACGCAAAGCAGCTTTTTACGTTTATAGACTTCCCGAAACAAGCCAGAGAGCGTTAACCTGTCTGATAATAGTGTGACGCAGCATCGCGTCTGGCTTGTCTGTTAATAATAACGACAGCAATTTTGAGGATGGTAAATGGATCAGTTACTCGATCGCTTTTTAAGTTATGTGGCAGTGGAAACGCAGGCGAAACCTCAGGCGCGTCAGGTGCCGAGCAGCGAAGGCCAGTGGACGCTTGCCCGTCAGTTACAGGAAGAGTTGCTGGCGTTGGGTTTTGTCGACGTCACGTTGAGCGATCACTGCTGTGTAATGGGCACTCTTCCTGCCAATGTTGACTGGCCAACGCCGGTCATTGGCTTTATTTCGCATATGGATACTTCACCTGATTTCACCGCGAAGAATGTCACGCCACAAATCATTGAGAATTATCGTGGAGGGGATATCGCACTGGGCAAAGGCAACGAAGTGCTGTCGCCGGTGATGTTCCCGATACTGCATAAGCTTATCGGTCATACGCTGATTACGACCGATGGCAAAACGCTGTTAGGTGCAGATGATAAAGCGGGTATTGCTGAAATCATGACGGCGATGGCGCATCTGGCACAAAGTGATATCCCGCATGGTGCGATTCGGGTTGCCTTTACGCCCGATGAAGAAATTGGTCGCGGGACATCCTATTTTGACGTCGAAGGCTTCGCTGCCGACTGGGCTTATACCGTAGACGGCAGCGATTTGGGCGAATTTGAGTATGAAAACTTCAATGCCGCCTCCGCGACGGTAAAAATCGTCGGGAACAATGTGCATCCGGGCAGCGCAAAAGGGGTAATGGTAAATGCACTTGAGCTGGCTACGCAGTTTCATATGGCGGTTCCCGCGAATGAAAAGCCGCAATATACTGATGGCTATGAGGGTTTTTACCATCTGCATCAGATGAAAGGTACGGTAGAAAATGCCGAATTACTTTATATCATTCGCGATTTTGACACGGACAGCTTTGAGCAGCGTAAACAGACCCTTGAAAATATTGCGCAGGAAATCACTAAAGGGCTGCATCCCGATTGTTCGGTAAAAGTGGAGATCACTAACAGCTATCGCAACATGCGTGAAAAGGTTGAGCCGTACCCACATATTATTGATTTGGCGCTACAGGCGATGCGCGACTGCGGCATTGAACCTAAAGTCAAACCGATCCGTGGTGGGACAGATGGTTCGGCGCTGTCGTGGAAAGGGTTGCCCTGTCCGAATCTGTTTACCGGCGGCTATAACTATCACGGCAAACATGAATTCGCTTCGCTGGATATTATGGAGCAGGCAGTCAAGGTGATCGTGCGACTGGCTGAACTGGCGGGGCAGAAGCAGAGTTAAGCCGTCTGCGCAATGTCCGCCGCGTCGCCCTTGTCCCCGCAGAAAGGGGATACAGCCAAAGGCTATTAGCGAGCGGGCAGCGCATTGCGCCTTGCTTCTCCCTCAATCTGGAGAAGCAAGGAGGACGATAGCCTGCACGAAGACTTATTCGCCGCTGAAGTACCAGTAACCTGCATTCACTAACGCGGCGATCTGCGCTAATACCGACGGATCGTCCAGTGCATCACCCAACTCTTCCAGTGAAATGTCATGATGATGCGCTAATACCGTCAGCACTTCCGGGTGCGAGCACTCAACACGTTCACCGTTGACATAAACGGCGTCACCCAGCGTCAAAACGCGCAGTCCCCCAAGACGGGAAAGCACATCACCGGATTGCAGCGCATCGTAAATTTCATCGGGTTGGTAAGGTGGCTCCGGTGGGGCAACATCCAGCTCGTGGCGTGATTGTGAAATAAATTCGCCAAACCAGCGCGCAAAATGTTCCGGCTGGTTAATCACGTCCAGCATCACCTGACGCACACCTTCAATTTCCTGCGGTAAAATCTGTGAAGGGCAATCGCGTGAGGGGACGTCCGGATCGGTATAGCGGTAGCTGCCTAATTCATTTGCTAAGGCGTAATCAGCAAAGCCGCTGATCAATTCACGGCCACTTGGCGCACGGAAGCCAACTGAATAGTTGAGCGCGTTTTCCAGCGAGTAGCCTTCATGTGGGAATCCTGGCGGAATATAAAGAATATCGCCTGGTTCCATCTCTTCATCAATAATGGCGTCGAAAGGTTCAACCTGTAGCAAATCAGGGTGTGGACAATGTTGCTTCATGGGCACCTTTTCACCGACGCGCCAGCGACGACGGCCTGTACCCTGAATAATAAACACATCGTATTGATCGAGGTGCGGTCCAACGCCACCGCCTGGCACGGCAAAAGAGATCATCAGATCATCAATGCGCCAGTCGGGCAAAAAACGAAATGGTCGCATTAATGCTGCTGAAGGCTCATGCCAGTTGTTCACCGCCTGAACCAACAACGACCAGTCGTTTTCACCAAGATGATCGTAGCTTTCAAACGGACCGTGGCTGACCTGCCATTTGCCATTTTTGGCTGACCAGGCGGCTGTCTACTTCGTTTTCCATCGCCAGCCCGGCCAGCTCATCAGGAGAAATGGGATCGATAAAATTTTTGAAACCACGTTTTAACACGACCGGGCGTTTTTGCCAGTAGCGTTGAATAAAATCGGGCCAGTTGAGATCGAGCTGATAGTCCATAAAAGGTTCCGCTTAGGGCTGTAAATGCCAGCAAGTATAACAGCCCGCGCGCCTTTCTACTCGCGACGATATTCGACTTCCTGGCGCTGAAAAATCACTTCCATACGAGCACCGCCTGACGCACTGTTCGAGGCGATGATTTTTCCTGCGTATTGTTCAAGAATGTCGCGAGCCACTGCCAGACCCAGCCCTTGTCCCGGACGCAACGTATCGGCGCGCTGGCCCCGAACAAAAATCAGATCGCGTTTGCTTTCAGGAATGCCAGGACCATCATCATCAATGTAAATATGCAGTGATTTTTCATTTTGATAGGCGCTGATTTCAATAAACTCCAGACAATATTTGCAGGCGTTATCTAACACATTGCCCAGCACTTCCATGAAGTCATTCTGGTCACCGACAAAGATCAGTTCAGGTGAAATGTCCAGCGTAATGGCTACGCCTTTGCGTTGATAAACTTTATTTAACGCGGAGCATAAGCTGTCGAGCAAGCCAGACACTGAATGCAAATCGCGCTGTAGAGGATTGTGATCGGCCTGCATACTGGCGCGATGCAAATAATAACCAATCTGCTGTGAGATACGGCTGATTTGTTCCAGCATCACAGGTTCAGCCTCTTCAATGGTCAGCTCCTTGCCTCCGCGCAGTGAGCGCAGTGTGCTCTGTAGCACGGCCAGCGGCGTTTTCAGGCTGTGGGTGAGATCGGACAGGGTTGTCCGATAGCGCATATAGCGTTGACGTTCGTTCGTTAATAACAGGTTGAGGTTGCGAACCAGGCTGCGCAACTCCTGGGAGGATTGTCTCCCAGATTTTCACGCTGGCTGGTTTCGAGCTCACGCACCTGCTGAGTGAGATCGCGAATAGGGCGTAAACTCCAGTGCGCAGCCAGCCATAATAGCGGAATGATCAATATGAGGTTAGCGGCTAAAACGTAGCTGAACCACGACCAGACCACATCAGAATGTTGCAACTCCTGAGGTATTGAATCCACGACCACAATGGTCAGGGCAGGAAGATTCGTGGTCGCATCATAGCGGTTTACGGCTACAGAGTGGGTAAATGTATCATCGCTGTCTGTATCCCAGGCATGCAGGCGGCGTTGTGCTGAAAGGTTGTTTCCCATCGCTGCCAGGCTGGTGCGATTACTGGTATCAATTTCATAGAAGTCGGGTTTCAGTAGCCAGTCCCGATGGATCTTGCTGCGAATATCCGGTACGTCGCGTTGCTGCCATAACAGTTTGCCGTGTTCATCATAAATAAACACCAGCGTCGGAAAATTAAGCGTCATGCGCTCCGGTTGGGCGATGGTGAGCTGATTGTTTTGCCATTGGGCGAGGGTAAAAAACAAATTGCTTTCACCGCGCATTACGCGATAGGTGTTTTTATCGAAGCTCACCACATAACCGATAACCGCCACCATGCCATAAGAGAGCGACAGAAACAGCACAATGGCCGCTGACGCCAGTAAGAAGCGGGCGCGTAGCGAAATAGGGCGGTAACGTTTAAACCAGGCCATGGTTACAGATCAAAGCGATAACCCTGACCGCGTACCGTAGCGATAACCTCGTTGGGATAGAGCGCCAGGATTTTTTACGCAGGCGTCCCATTAACACGTCAATGGTGTGGCTTTCACGCAGCTCTGCATCGGGATAGAGTTGTAGCATAAGTGAGTCTTTACTAACCACTTTGCCTGCATTGCGGATTAAGGTTTCAACAATGGTATATTCAAATGCGGTAAGCTTGACAGGCTGCTCGTTAATAGCCAGTTCGCGTCGTGACAAATCAACCTGAAATGGCGTCATATCAATGATTTGCGAAGCATGACCGCTGTTGCGACGCATCAGTGCCTGCAGGCGTGCTGCCACTTCTTCAATATGAAACGGCTTAGTGACATAATCGTCAGCACCCGCTTCAAGCGCCTCCACCTTGGCCTGCCAGCCTTCACGTGCAGTAAGCACTAAGATCGGCTGACGTACAGCATCACTGCGCCAGCGGCGAATAAGCGACATGCCATCTTCATCCGGCAAGCCCAAATCAACCAGCGCAATATCCGGCAAATGTTCCTGAAGGAAATAATCAGCCTCTTTGGCGTCTTCGGCGGCATCTACCTGATGACCCATTTCACGTAATTGTACGGCGAGATGGTGACGTAGCAGGGCATTATCTTCTACAACCAAAACACGCATAGAATTTCCTTACTTTTAGAACAAAAAGAATGAAAGAAAGTATACGCGACGGGAACTAAACAGCAGGTTAACGCAGACCGGCGTCAACCGGCCTGCAAAGAGGAGTTACTTCAGGTCATCCACCATCTGAGTGGCGCGACCCAGGTAGTTTGCCGGGGTCATTTGCTTCAGGCGCACTTTTTCCTCTTCCGGCAGCGCCAGGCTGTCGATAAAGGTTTGCATGCCTGCGGCATCAACGCGCTTGCCACGGGTTAACTCTTTCAGTTTCTCGTAGGGCTTTTCAATGCCGTAACGGCGCATCACGGTTTGAATCGGCTCAGCCAGTACTTCCCAGTTATGATCTAACTCGTCGAGCAGGCGCTCACGGTTTACTTCCAGCTTGGAAATGCCTTTCAGCGTCGCCTGGTAAGCAATCAGCGCATAACCTACCCCTACGCCAAGGTTGCGCAACACAGTTGAGTCGGTCAAATCACGCTGCCAGCGTGAAACCGGCAGTTTGCTTGCCAGATGTTGCATCACCGCGTTCGCCAGACCCAGGTTTCCTTCGGAGTTTTCGAAGTCAATCGGGTTAACTTTATGTGGCATGGTTGAAGAACCAATTTCACCCGCGATGGTTTTTTGTTTGAAATGATTCAGCGCCACATAGCCCCAGATATCACGATCAAAATCGATCAGGATGGTGTTAAAACGGGCGATGCAGTCAAACATCTCTGCGATATAGTCGTGCGGCTCAATCTGCGTGGTATACGGGTTCCAGGTAATACCCAGTGAGGTCACAAAGGTCTCGCTCAGCTGATGCCAGTCTACTTCCGGATAAGCCGCAATGTGCGCGTTATAGTTACCTACTGCGCCGTTGATTTTGCCCAGCACCTCAATGTGGCCTAACTGACGTAACTGGCGCTCCATACGGTAAGCGACGTTAGCCATCTCTTTACCCATAGTGGAGGGCGTGGCCGGTTGACCGTGGGTGCGTGACAGCAGCGGAATGTCACGGTACTCCTGCGCCAGGCCTTTGACGGCATCGATCAACTGCTGCCAGTAAGGCAGAATCACCTCGCGACGTGCCGTTTCCAGCATCAATGCGTGCGACAGGTTATTGATATCTTCAGAAGTGCAGGCAAAGTGAATGAACTCAGATACGGCATGCAGTGCCGGGACATCAGCCACTTTTTCTTTCAGGAAATACTCAACCGCTTTAACGTCGTGGTTGGTGGTACGCTCGATGGTTTTGATGCGTGCAGCGTCAGATTCGTTGAAATTAGCCACAATAGCATCGAGGAAAGCGTTTGCGTCGGCGTCAAATGCAGGAACTTCCTTGATCTCTGCGGTATCAGCCAGTTTTTGTAACCAGCGTACTTCAACCTCAACGCGGAATTTCAGCAAACCATATTCGCTGAAAATCGCACGCAGCGGGCTGACTTTATCGCCGTAACGACCATCGACAGGTGAGACGGCGGTCAGAGAGGATAATTCCATCAGTGCAACTCCTGAATCATTAAACAAAAATGCCGCCCTGACTTAGTAAGTCAGTGGCAGCCGGGATAATAAGTTTTTTGCCTCGCGCAACAGGCGCTGGCGAGAGAACATTAACTGCAAACGGCCACCACCAACCTGTTGCCAGAGTACAGCAGCGCGAATACCCGCCAGCAGCGTGGCGCGGACTTTACTTTGCAATTGCGAATTTTGCAGTACCGATGGCGAGCCGGTTACCTGAATACGTGGCCCGAGCGGACTAATCACATCGACATAGATACCTGCCATTGCGCTGACAATGGTATCGGACTCCAGCTCGTAGTGCGCCAGCTGACGGTCCAGTTGACTAATGCGCTGCGCCAGCGTGGCCATTGCTTGCTTGTTGACGCTCAGCTTGCGCTCCAGCACCATCATGCTCAGGGTATAACGCGTTAATTCAGCGCCTGCGCCCTGACGGCTGCTGCTGTTGAGCACCGCTATCAGCGTTTCCAGACCCAGACGCAAATTAGCTTCGTCGTTACCAAACACTGCTAATGTTGATGCGGGATTGAGATCCAGTACGCTGCGCAGCGATACACTGAGCGGCTCAGGCGGACATTGCCCCTGATGCGCAAGCTGCTGAACCAGATGTGCGGCCTGGCAAATACCGGCCAGCGCGAGCGTGATTTCTTGATAATTCTTAGCCACGGTTACTCCTGTGTACGCGTTGTTAAGGTCGACGTTACGCGGCAACCCACGGCAGGCGTTCTTCAATAATACCGCCGCCGAGGCAGACGTCGCCAAGATAAAACACCGCGGACTGACCTGGTGTGACCGCTGCAACAGGCTCGTCGAAACGCACTTCAATGCGATCATCGCCGTGCGGAATAATTTCGCAAGGAATATCGGTCTGGCGATAGCGGGTTTTCACGCTACAGCGCAGTGGCGCGGTTACTGGCTGGCGGCTTACCCAGTGTAATTGCTGGGCAATCAGGCCGATCGACATCAGGCGCGGATGGTCGCCGCCTTGCGCAACAATCAGGCGGTTACGCGCAACGTCTTTATCCACCACATACCAGGGATCGTCTTTGCTCTCTTTCATGCCGCCAATCCCCAGACCTTTACGCTGACCCAGCGTGTGGTACATCAGACCCTGATGCTCACCGACAACCTGGCCGTCAACGGTCTCGATTTCACCGGGTTGCGCAGGCAGATAACGTGCCAGGAAATCACGGAATTTGCGCTCACCAATAAAGCAGATGCCGGTAGAGTCTTTCTTTTTCGCCGTAATCAGATCGAGCTGCTCGGCAATACGACGGACTTCCGGTTTCTCCAGTTCACCCACCGGAAACAGGCTTTGAGCAATCTGCTGGTGGCTAAGCGTATAAAGAAAATAGCTTTGGTCTTTGTTGCCATCCAGGCCACGCAGCAGGCGGCTTTGGCCGTCAACATCCTGACGACGCACATAATGTCCGGTCGCAATGAGATCCGCGCCCAGATCCTCTGCTGCGAATTCAAGGAACGCTTTGAATTTAATCTCTTTATTGCAGAGGATATCGGGGTTCGGCGTGCGGCCCGCTTTATACTCTTCGAGAAAATGCTCAAAGACGTTATCCCAGTATTCGGCCGCAAAGTTGACTTTATGCAGCCTGATGCCGAGCTTATCGCAAACGGCTTGCGCATCCGCCAGATCGTCCGCAGCGGTACAATACTCCTCGCCGTCGTCTTCCTCCCAGTTTTTCATAAACAGGCCTTCAACCTGATAGCCTTGCTGTTGCAGCAACCAGGCGGAAACGGAAGAATCGACGCCGCCGGACATACCGACGATCACTTTTTCTGGCTGTTGCTCTGGATAGTCTCAGACATCACATGCTCGCATAACATTAAAACAGGCGGCGTATTCTATCATGCGTCGGTGTGGCGCGCACCCTCGTGAATCGGCCAGTTGAACGGGTTGATAAGATGCAAAGGGTAGCGCGCGCCCTGCTGCCACAGGCGAACACTTTCTGCCACCAGCGGCGATCGCAGGTTATCCGCAGCCAGAATCTGGGCTGGCGGCAGCCACCAGCAGCAATCGATGTCGCTGTCCTGCGGGGTCGTTACCTGCTTTTCAGCCAGATCGAGTCCAAAAAGAAAACGCACAAAAGGTGTATTGTCGGGTGCTATCCACTGCTGAACGCCAAGAAAATAGTCCATTGACGAGGCGATGCCGGTTTCCTCGAATAATTCACGCTGTGCCGCCGCCAGGAGGGTTTCATCCGCCTCCAGATGACCGGCGGGCTGATTCCAGGTCGCACGGCCATTGATTTGCTCTTCAACCACTAACAGTTCGCCTTCAGCCTGTACCAGGCAGGCAACAGTGACATGAGGTTTAAACATCGATTCTCCGCAATTGTTAACCTGACGTTATAAAAAACCGCAGGGTTTTAGATCAAATCAGTAATGTCACGCCACGCGCCTGGCGCAAGATTATCTAACGTGTGAGGACCCATCGAATAGCGAATCAAACGCAACGTTGGAAAACCAATATGGGCGGTCATACGGCGAACCTGACGGTTTCGCCCCTCATATAAAGTGATTTTTAACCACTGAGTTGGGCTGTTTTTTCGTTCACGAATCGGCGGCTGGCGTGCCCACAGCCAAAGCGGTTCAGTGACTTTTTCGATGCCAGCTGGCAGGGTTAAGCCATCTTTCAGATTAACGCCATCTCGCAATGGTTGCAGATCCTGCTCCTGCGGCTCGCCTTCAACCTGCACATAATAAACCTTTCCGGTGCGCTTGCCGGGCTGCGTCAGCGCCGCCTGCAAGGCGCCATCATTGGTCAGCACCATCAGGCCTTCACTGTCGCGATCGAGTCGTCCGGCAGCATAGACATCGCTGACGCTAATGAAGTTTTTCAGCGTGCGACGTCCCGCTTCGTCGGTAAACTGCGGCAGAACATCAAAGGGTTTGTTAAAAAGTATGACGCGCCGCGGCGCATCTGGCCGTGAAAAAGTGCGCCGTGCCGCACGTAGCGGATGGCTGAATCGTTTATCCCGGTGAATTCGGTGAGAAGTTTTTCGCATAAGCTTTGCAGTCAGAAACAAACGGCGCATTATAACGCGAAATTGCGGTGATTGGCGTGGCGGAAATATTCAAGTAGTATTGACGCGCATCTTACAAATCATTAACAAAAAATCGCTCGAAGGAGAGGTTAATGGAAAGCAAAGTAGTTGTTCCGGCGGAAGGTCAAAAAATCACCCTGGATCAGGGAAAACTGGTGGTCCCGAATAACCCGATCATTCCTTACATTGAAGGCGATGGTATCGGTGTTGACGTATCACCTGTGATGCTGAAAGTGGTTGATGCCGCTGTGAAGAAAGCCTACAACGGCGAGCGAAAAATCTCCTGGATGGAGATTTACACCGGTGAGAAATCCGTTGAACTTTACGGTCAGGATGTCTGGCTGCCGCAAGAAACCCTCGATTTAATCAAAGACTATCGCGTTGCCATCAAAGGTCCACTGACGACCCCGGTTGGCGGCGGTATTCGCTCTCTGAACGTTGCGCTGCGTCAGGAACTCGACCTGTATGTTTGTCTGCGTCCGGTGCGTTACTACAAAGGCACACCAAGCCCGGTTAAGCGCCCCGAAGAGACTGATATGGTCATCTTCCGCGAAAACTCCGAAGATATCTATGCCGGTATCGAATGGAAAGCAGGCTCTGCTGAAGCAGATAAAGTGATCAAATTCCTGCGCGAAGAGATGGGCGTGAAGAAAATTCGCTTCCCGGAACAGTGCGGTATTGGCGTTAAGCCATGCTCGGAAGAGGGCACGAAGCGCCTGGTTCGCGCAGCAGTGGAATATACCATCACGAACGATCGTGACTCACTGACGCTGGTCCACAAAGGCAACATCATGAAGTTCACCGAAGGTTCTTTCAAAGACTGGGGCTACCAGCTGGTGAAAGACGAATTCGGCGGCGAGCTGATCGATGGTGGCCCATGGATGAAGTTTAAAAACCCCAATACCGGTAAAGAGATCATTGTTAAAGATGTGATCGCCGATGCGTTCCTGCAGCAAATCCTGCTGCGTCCGGCTGAATATGACGTTATCGCCTGTATGAACCTGAACGGTGACTACATTTCTGACGCCCTGGCGGCGCAGGTTGGCGGTATTGGTATCGCACCGGGCGCAAACATCGGTGACGAATGTGCACTGTTCGAAGCAACGCACGGTACTGCACCGAAATATGCAGGTCAGGATAAAGTGAACCCAGGTTCCGTTATTCTGTCTGCAGAAATGATGCTGCGTCACATGGAATGGTTTGAAGCCGCCGACCTGATCGTTAAAGGTATGGAAGGCGCTATCGCCAACAAAACCGTGACCTATGACTTCGAACGTCTGATGGATGGCGCTAAACTGCTGAAATGCTCAGAGTTTGGCGAGGCGATTATCGAAAACATGTAATTTGTTTTCGTCATCAAATTTCACGGTAGCACCTGCTACCGTGAATTTTAAAGCCTCAAATCCTTTTTCTGCAAAACTTCTGCAAAATCCTTCCCCAAAACTGGCTACCAAACAGGCTGTTCAGACGGCGATGACCGTGCGTGTGGCTCTGCCGCCAAATCAGATGCAGATATTCAAAATACAGCCACAGGAGCACCTTCATATTCTGTGGCAGAAACAACTGCAAACACGGATTCAGACAGTGCGATTACTGTTATCAACGCATTTATTAAGCTTACAGACTGATATTGCCGTGCTTACTTAAGCCCGTTTGGAGTCAAATCCCTTTGCCGTGGTCTGTTATCTGAGTAAATAACGGGATGAATCCACGACGTATTCTGTGCTTAATCTTAGCTTTCAGGGGGCGTTTCTTCATAAGTACATCCCAAATTTCCTTTTTCTTTTTGTTGATATGAGCATCGCCTTTTTTCATGTTTATCGTTGAGGCATTAGCACTATTGGAAAGTGTTATAAGGTGCGGGATTACAGCATAGACATTAATCATGGATAAATCTTCGAACAAACTCCATTTGTCCGCCGTCATCCATATGGGGGTTAATCCTGCCAGTAATGACGCTGCACCTTTTTTATTGATGATATAACTGTGTGCTGTTGTTGCCTGCTGTGTCTTATGGAGGCAATAGCCCGCAGTAACCTCATGTAATGGTTTGCTGTAATATTTATTGACCCGACTCAATAAGATAATCGCCGCTGAAGCTGACGGGAAAGTGATGCTGTCGAGAATGTTTTTAAGATTTTCAGGCAGTGTGACATCGTCTTCTAAAATAAGCGCCTGCTCAATGTTGTCGGCGATCATTTTTGCATAAATGGCCTGATGACTTAATGCACAGCCAATTTCACCGTCAAGAAAAGCATAATTTAACGTGCTCGTAGCGTTTGTTTTTTCATCACTGGATAATTTGTTGCCTTCTACGGCTTCTGTAAACACGTAATCGAGACCTAAGAGCCTGAGTTGTTGCTCCATTTTGGCGCGTCTTTCCGTGGAGTTCTTTAGATTAATAATGAATATTTTCATTTCCATGTCTTTTTAAAGTCGAGCACCGGTGTCGTGCATCTTATTCAGTACAAGTTCAAGTCCTGCTGGCGTAAGGGTCAGCTTTGCGATCGCGGTGTGGATTTTTTCAGAACGGCGGTTTTCATAGCGTGAGTGCGCATTGTTCATCCCTTTGAGGCAAGGCGCGTTCTTTCCGCACTTAATGCCAGGCACGCTAGCCAATCTACGACTATGTGTCAAATATTGAAGTAACGCTTTCGTTTCTCTCAACAAAAATTAACCACAGCTATTTATTGTTTTTTTGGTTGCACTTTGCTGTTGTGTTGCTGGAATTTTTAGTTAAAAAAAATTAAATTCAGTTGGTTAATAGATTTCGAGTCATTTTCTGTTATGCCATATGGAATGGTTCGAAGCTGCAAGCCGGATCGTTAAAGGCAGGGAAGACGCGCTCGCCAGCGCATTATCAAGCGCATTGATAATGTTATACAATCTGCCACCACAAGCGTTTATGCCGGTGCGGAGAGAATTAACCATGGCAAATCAGCAATATCTTTTTGGGTGATGGCGGGGGCGTTGACGCTGCTGTTTTTGGTCGTGTCAGTGTTCGTGGGCATGTCCCGCACTGCGAAGCATGGCTTTATAACCTTCGGCATAATGTTTGTTGTGCTGGTGATTGGGGCGTTTATCATCAGCCGTTAGATAAGCAATAAAAAACCGGCACTCAGGCCGGTTTTTTATTATGACTGCGGTTGTCCAACCGGGCCTGCCCCGAGCGTGCCGCCCGGCACGGCCTGGCCGCTTGGTGCGTGCGGACGACCATCTTCTTTTACTGCGCTGCTGCGATGTGAGCAACCGGCCAGCGCCGTGAGTGACGCTACAACCAGAAGCAATGCGGAAACTCTCTTCATGT
The DNA here is from genome assembly GCA_018842655.1 of Candidatus Pantoea haifensis. Taxonomy (GTDB): domain Bacteria; phylum Pseudomonadota; class Gammaproteobacteria; order Enterobacterales; family Enterobacteriaceae; genus Pantoea; species Pantoea haifensis. Next base: position 745,822 of record JAGTWN010000004.1, read on the forward strand.
GATCCCCTTTTTGAACGTTAATAAAAGCGTTTCTAAACCTGCAAGAGTGTAAGCATAGACAAGGAAAGCGATCCCTTCTGTAAAAAGAGCTTATTTTTCATGGGGTTTTTCTTAAAACTGGCGTTATGGCTGAAGCGGGCAATGCGAAACGCCACTTTAAAGCAGAGCAGGCGGCTCAGAGAGGACAAAACAAAACGGAAGCCGAAGCCTCCGTTGGGAAAAATTACTTACGTCCCAGCAGAAAGCCGATGAATACACCGACACCTGCGGCGACAGCCAGTCCGGCAAAAGGATTCGACTGTACCTGGTCTTTAATGCAATCTGCTGCATCGCGTGCCGCATAGCTGGCCTGATTAGTGTAACGGCGCGCCGCACCTTTTGCCTGATGCTTAGGTGAATGCGTCGCTTCACCCCATTGTTCTTGTGCTGCACCCGCTGCTTCTTTTACTGCATCTTCAATTTTTCCTGACATCTTTATCTCCTTGGTTTTAATGACACCTTCAAAGCGTAGCAAACGTGGCTGAATCTGCGGCGAAACAGAGTAAATGAATCGGTAAAAATCATTTCTGGCTGTTAATGATGACAACTTTGCAGGCTAAGCTTTTCCTGTCTACCCTTGTCGGAACAGCTTATCGACAGAGAAAAGGGGTGATCATGAAACGTGATGTGTTGAGTGAAGACGATTATGACGAAGTTTGTCGGGTTATTGGCGATGCCGTTATTATGCTGGCGGAATCGGGTCATGAAACCAGACGCAATGAAATCTTCGATCTGTTGAAACGTACCCGTCAGCACCGTGCACACAGTGAACGTGATGAGCAACGTATGCTGGAGCATGCGATTCGCCTGGTTAAACCCTGAGTTGTTATACTGAGATTGTATGACGATACGCCTGAAATCCTCTGTGTTAATGCACTACCCGTAGGGGCAGACAGGATTTCATGGCGTAGGTAAATGTTCAGCGGTGGGATACCAGCTCACCAGAAAATGACGTAAATGATCGAAACACCATTCGGCATCTTCTGCCTGCTGGCAATAAAACTGAATAGTGATTTTTTCATATTCACGCTGGCGCTGGCGCAGCGGCGACCAACACCAGTCCAGCACTGAGCGGGCGTAATTGACCAGTGAGCCAGCGGTCATGTTGTGCTGCGCTTCTTGCTCAGTCAGGTATGCATCAAAGGCCCGTTCAAGCTTTAGGGCCTCTTCGCGGGTGTGATGAATCAGGTCGGGGCGAAAAGCGATATCGATAAAACCGCAGACAGCATCACTTCTCTGTTGCCAGTCACAGGCCAGCGTCATAAACAGGCCATCCTGTAAATTCACCTCTTCGAGCAGACGACGCAAATTCACCGAGTGTTTGATAACGGCTATTTCCTCAATGCGATCGGTTTCCAGCGTAAGATCGATGCCGCAGGGATTAACGGAACCATTGGCGTTACGCGTGGCGGGAAAGGGAAAATCAATATAACCGTTATTATCCAGACGCTTTTCCATAAATTAAAAACCGGCAATCCGACATTTCCTGACAATAAACGATCTGCTGGCAGGATTCACCCTTTAAGGGCACGTCCAGGTAATTTGCGTATCCTGATAAGGATTGATAAGGCGGAACTGTTTATTTGAGAGGCGCTGCGCGTAATACCCTTCGCGCGTAACGGCAGAGGGCACATATCTGAAACGATCAAGCGATCGCAATGTCCCACTTTGCACAGTCACATCATCTTTACTGACAGTAAAGGATGTCACCAGGTCAAAAATGACGCCGTTGGTTTGGCCCATGGGCTGACCATAAATTGTTGCAACTGCTCCGGGGCAGTCTATCCCTTTCGGCCCAGATGAACAGCCGGTGAGAAGGGCAATAAGTGTAAGAATGGCGAGTCGCAACATATTCCTGTTCCTGCTTCAGTCCCTGGGGAAACGCATGGCACTAAATCTGTCATATTGCGCCACTTATGCCTTGATCATAGCAGTTTTAGCTCAGGTTCCCATTTGCATTTTGTTCAATAGTTAAGCGATAGAAATGCAAAAGGGTGACTTTGGTAGCAGATAAACGGTATTCTTGCCATCTTTGCGCACCACTTAAGCAAAACCAGGGATAAATGATGAAAGAAGAAGAAGCCAGTCTAATGATTATTCGTCACGCTATTGAGAAGCTGGACGTTGATAAAAAGCAGCAGGTCCTGATGTGTGCCGACGTTATTCGCGAAGTGATGCAGAAGTTTGATAACGAAAATGCGGGATTAGCATTGATGTTAGTGGCAGCTGAAGTTGCAGCAGAATAAAGCATTATGGGTCAGCATCGTGTGACGCGGTGCGACTTTTCCTCTCTCTCAGCTCTTTCCAGTCTGGCCTGGGTATTACACTTTTTCCTGGTCTCAAACGCTGCCGCCTGTGCTAAACCTGGAAACAGGGTTAATTCAGGAGACCATGATGAAAAAAATGCTGATACTAATGAGTTTGCTCACCAGTGGTTTACTGCTGGCGGGTTGCACTAACGATCATATTCTGCACACCAGAGATGGCCATACGCTGGTTGTTGAGGGTAAACCGCAGGTGGATGAAGATACAGGCCTGATTACGTATAAAGATATTTATGGTCACGAGCAGCAGATCAACCGTGATCAAATCAAAGATATCTCTTCTGTGGGTAACTAACCGCAACACATCGGCCCGCTCCCGGCGGGCCAGCGGCCTTTTTCTCTTCCCGATTATGCTAAGCTGAAAAAATAGCTAATAAAATCAAAATAGTTCAGCGGAGAACCGAATGAAGGCAGCAATGATTGCCGCAGGCCTGTTGGCCTGCCAGATCGCACCAGCCTGGAGCGAAAGCGAGTTTCAGATTAACTGTCCCGGACGACCTGTCATGACTGTTTCGCGCGCCAACTATGGTCTCAGCACCGTGATGTGGCCAGAAGGGCACTTCCAGATCGCTTCAGGTCAACAGCGTACCCGTCTTGATGAGGGCGACAAAGTGGCTATCACACGCTTTCGCAATGGCGATCAACTGATTGTGAATAAAAGCAGCCAGGAAATCTTTTTTGTCTATCGTGACAGCGATAAACTGCTGCCTTGTCGCCGCACCAACAAGCGTGAAGTTGATGTTTTAAGTCTGGAACGCTATGACGACAGCCAGCATCCTAACTCTTAACCGGAGCCTTTATGCAACTGAACATTACTGACAGCGTGACGCATCACGATTTAGATGAAATTCGTTTGGGTCTGAATGCCTTTAACAGCCGGTTCATTAATATTGATGAAATTAAAGCGATCGGTGTTTTTGTCAGCAATGCGCAGGGGAAAAAGCTGGCTGGGTTGACCGGTTCCACTACCGGTAACTGGCTGCGCATTGATATGTTATGGGTCAGTGATGCACTACGCGGACAGGGGGTGGGAAGCCAGTTGATACAGGCAGCAGAACAGGAAGCCCGTCAGCGAGGCTGCCTGTATGCGCAGGTTGATACCGCCAGTTTCCAGGCGCGACCCTTCTATGAGAAATTAGGCTATACGCTGCGCTTCAGCCTCGATCACTATCCTCGTCATCATCAGCGACACTATTTAAGTAAAGCGTTGTAATCAAAACAGCGGCTGCTGACGCAGATCCAGTGGGTTTTGTTCTCCTTCATCAATCGCGGCCAGCCAGCTTTGTAACGTCACTTTTTTCTAGGGCAGATGACCGCGCGTAGTACCCATCAACACCACATCGGGGCGGAGCGTGCGGTAAAATTCCAGCGATTGCTTTAAATCCGCCAGATTACTGTCCGGTACTAAAACCGTAATCCACTGATTGTGCGCGCGCGTCAGGGTATCGCCGACGAACAGATAAGTCAGACCTAACGGGGAATGATAGAGAAAGCTACAGCTCCCAGGCGTATGGCCCGGCGTCGGCAGCAGATGAAAATCACCAAAATGAATTTCCTGCTGGCTAAAGGTGTCATCAGGTTCAACATAACGACTGATCAGCCCGAGCGAACGGTTGTGGCAATAGAGCGCACTGTTAAACCGTTGCTGGATCACCGCTGAACCGGGCGCCGACTCATGCCAGTGTGTCAGATAGTGGCGGATCACGCCGCCAGCATCAGCTAATACTTCGTGATCAAGCGGATTCTCGACCCGGCCAATCAGCAGATTGCCACGCGGATGGCGCAGCATGAATCCATGCATCATTAAATCATTAACGGCATCTTCCACCGGAAATTCCGGCGTTGAGATCCACAAATCGTCATACAGCGGCTTCAATGTCGATCTCCAGACTACAGGTTTAGCGCAAAACGGGATGCCCGGTTGCGTGTAACTGCGCCTGACCCTGTATTACCTGTAAGCGCGCACTGACGCCCAGCGGTAATGTCACGGTATCAGGTGCGTGGCCGAAGGCTAAATCGCTGATGACCGGCAGTGAGCAGGTATCACGCAAGCGTTGCCAGACGGTAGTGAAATCAAAGCCGTTGTCATACTCAGACAGCGCCGTGCTGGTGAAGCTGCCGGTAATAATAGCGCGCTGCCGCGCTAAAATGCCGCTTTGCTGCAGTTGAAGCAGCATACGCTCAATGCGAAACGGGTGTTCATTCACATCTTCGATCACCAAAATGCCATTTTCAAACTGTGGCATCCAGGGCGTACCGATTAACGAGCAGATCATGGCGAGGTTTCCTCCCCACAACGTGCCTTGCCATTCACCCTGATCCGGCGTCGCGCTTTGCCACGCTACATTGACTGTAGGCGATGTTAAGGCGTGCCAGAAGTGATGCAGGGTAAATTCAGATAAAACCTCGGCACCAAAATTTCCCGCTAACATCGGGGCGCTGAAGCTGGTTAAGCCGACCTGCGCGAGCAGCGCGAGCTGAATCACCGTAAAATCGCTGTGTCCGCATAACGCGATCGGCTGATTAAGCAGGCGGCGCTGCAAGCCAATATAATCAATCGACTCCAGTAAACGACTGGCACCATAACCGCCGCGTACCGCCAGCACAATATCCGGTAACACAGAAAGTTGCGCTAACTGGTTAATATCCGCAAGCCGCTCGGCATCGGTTCCGGCGAAACGCTGAAAACGTCGCGTGATAACCTTCTCATTTTCAATCTGATGTCCCGCCTCTCGCAAATAATGAACGGCGCGTTGAGCGGCAGTCTGATTATGGCAATAGCCGGAAGGGGAGATAAGACGAATCGAACGAGGAAGCATAGGGTTTTCCTGCTGTTAGCGGGTATCAGACAAGGCGATAATGAAGAAAAATGTGGCTGAAGTCATCCCGCGATACCCTTTTTGCGCATTTAGGATAAACGGTAATTTTACGGCAGACCGCGCCAGGTATGATAACGTGCGAGACTCCTGCAACGAGATGAAAAATTGCTGAAAATTCGCCACTTTATGCTATCAGCCTTATTACTGACCGGCTGCGCCAGCGAACCCCTCAACCGCATGTTGAAAAAAATACGCCACTCACGCAGGCTCCCCCTCCAGTGTGAATGATGCCTGGGCGCTATTCACCGAAGATGCTGCCAGTCATTATGGTGTTGATGAGAAACTTATCAGCGCCATTATTAGTGTCGAATCCGGTGGAAATCCAACGGCTATCAGCCGCTCAAATGCGGTGGGCTTGATGCAGATTAAAGCGTCAACGGCGGGCCGCGAAGTGTACCGCACCCAGGGGCGTCGCGGTCAGCCATCCATTGCTGAGCTGCGTGATCCGGCCAAAAATATCGATATTGGTACGGCTTACCTGAAGATTTTACAGGCGTCCGCGCTGGCCGGTATTCGCGATCCATTAACCCTGCGCTATGCAACCATTGTTTCGTATGCCAATGGGGCGGGTGCGCTGCTGCGTACTTTTTCGCGCGATCGCGATCGGGCGATTGCGATGATCAATGCCATGTCGCCGGATGAGTTTTATCAGCATGTACAGAAGAAACATCCTGCTGCACAGGCGCCGCGTTACTTGTGGAAAGTGACCACGGCGTACCGCACGATTTAAAATTGTGTTCTTAGCGCGCTGCCCGGACAGCGCGCACAATCAATCCAGCAGCAAACGCGCAGTGGGATAATCCACTATCAACACCTTGACATAACCGCCGCGAAGCGCGCCGCGGATTGCATGGGCTTTGTCTTTGCCACCTGCCAGCGCCACCACCTGCGGACACTGTTTCACCTGGGCTAACTCCATGCCTATCACCGGATCTTCATCGGCCCTGAGAACCGGCTCACCTGTGGCATCAAAGTAGTGCAGACAGATATCACCCACTGCGCCGCGTCCGGCCAGCGTGCGTAACATATTCTCGTCATAGTAATTGCCAGAATTACGCAGCAGCGCCGACGGCTCTAAATCCCCGATTCCGACAATCGCCAGGCTGACTTCATCAAACTTGCGCAATACTTCTGCTACTTCGACATTGGCCGACAGGCGCTGGCGATCGCTGACCGAGTGCTCAATAGACTGTGAAGGCAACAGCCAGGCCGGACAATTCAACAGGGCGGCCAGATTCTGCGTTAAAATGGTGGCCTGCACATTGCCGTTGGCACCGACACCGCCCAGCAGCTGAATCACACCTTTACAGGACGCATTCAGCGGATGCAGCGCATCGACCATGGCGCGAATCGTCCCGCTCCAGGAAGAAATGCCGATCAATTCATCACTGCGCAAGCGCGTTTCCAGATAATGGGCTGCTGCCGAACCAATCGCCTGTTTAATTTGCAGTGCCGATGCATTGTCCGGGACATCAACCACAATGGCCTGCGGCAGGTTATAGGTTTGCTCGATCGCTTTTTCCAGATCGGGAAACACATTAGCCGGGGGCACCACGCTAATTTTGACCACACCTTCTTTCACGCTGCGATTCAGAATGCGTGAAACAAAAGATTGCGACAGTTTCAGCGATTCCGCTATCGCTGACTGTTTCATCCCTTCGGCATAGTAAAGCGTGGCGATCTTCACCATGAGCCGTTGTTCGTCCTGTTTAGCCATTCATTTTCCCTCTCTGATTCTGACCGGTATTGTTCACTAAGGCGCTAAAAATCACAATGTCGGACAAATTGTGATCGTTTTCGCTTTTTAATCATCGGGCATTGGACGGCATTCAAAGGCGAGTGCATAGTCAGTTTGAATATAAAGTCGCATTTGAATATTTATTCAAGCGGAGAATAACCGATGAACGCACCTCTCGTCAAAATTACCCTACTGGCTTCAATGATGGCATTTTCAGCCGCTTCGCTCGCCGCAGACAAAGGCTTGCTGGCGATTATCACTCCTTCACACGATAACCCGTTTTTCAAAGCTGAAGCGGATGGCGCCTTAGCCAGGGCGAAAGAGTTGGGCTACACCACGCTGGTGGCTTCACACGATGATGACGTAAACAAACAGAACCAGCTCATTGAAACGGCAATTGCCCGTAAAGCAAAAGCCATCATCCTTGATAACGCTGGCGCGGATGCCACCGTTGGACCCGTGCAAAAAGCCAAAGATGCTGGCATCCCCACTTTTTTGATTGACCGTGAAATTAACAAAACCGGCGTTGCGGTGGCGCAGATTGTTTCCAATAACTATCAGGGCGCACAGCTGGGTGCAGAAAAATTCGCCAAATTGCTGGGAGGAAAAGGCGACTACGTTGAACTGCTGGGCAAAGAGTCTGACACCAATGCCGGGGTGCGTTCACAGGGCTATCACGACGTGCTGGATGATTACAGCGACATGAAAATGGTTGCCCAGCAGAGTGCCAACTGGAGCCAGACCGAAGCGTTCAGCCGTATGGAAACCATCCTGCAAAAAAATCCCAACATTGTGGGCGTGATCTCCGGTAACGACACCATGGCACTCGGCGCGGAAGCGGCGCTGAAAGCCGCCGGAAAAACAAAGGTGATTGTGGTCGGCTTCGATGGCAGCGACTACACGCGTGACTCCATTCTCAACAAAGGCAATATCAAAGCGACGGTGCTGCAACCCGGTTGGGATCAGGCGCAAATGGCGGTCACCCAGGCGGATTACTACCTGACAAACGGCAAAGCGCAAAAAGAGGAGAAGCAGCTCATGGATTGCGTGCTGATTGATGACAGTAACGCCGCCAAACTGAAAAACTTCAAACTGGCTAACTAGAGCGGAGAGCGCATGAAGCGAATGCAGGCTGTAATGGGCGCAGTGACGCTGATGTTACTGAGCGCCTGCACCGTTGTGGATTTGGACGCAGAGGGTAAGCCAGTAATACCTAAAGATCCCAACGCCAAACCGAGCTATACCCGTCAAACCCCGCAGCAAATAGCGGAGGAGAACTGGCAATCCCGGGTGGTGACAACGGCAAACGATCATGCGCTGAGCTGGGCTGATATGGAGACAAAAAGCCAGACGGTAAAAGCAGGCACCAATGAAAGTGTCTTTGTGCGTGCCAGCGGCACCGTGAGTGCCTTCAATGACAGCAACAACCGCGAACGCACGCTGACTCTGACCATTAATGGTAAGCCGGTCGCTGTCAGTGTAGGCCCGGTGATACGCAGCAATGCTATTCGTGATGCTGCGGGTTTCCGCTTCGAAGAGTTCACTAATCAGGTGCAGTACGCGCAGCTAACCAAAGCGTTGAACCGCCATGCGGTGAAGCAACTGCCAGCCGTGGACGCCAGCTGGATCAACAAACCGGTGCAGGCGCTACTGGCGGTCACGATGGAACAGGGTCGTGTTGATGATGTTGTGGCGGTCGAGCTGAAACAGGGGACACCCTAATGCACGATGACATTATTCTTCAGGCATCCGCGATAACGATGCTGTTTCCCGGCACGCTGGCGCTGGATCGGGTCGATTACCGCGTCTGGCGCGGCAAAGTCAACGTCATTATTGGCGAAAACGGAGCCGGAAAATCCACCCTGATGAAGATTCTCGCCGGCGTTCAGCAGCCTACCCGTGGCGAGCTGACGCTCAACGGGGAAAAAGTGGTGCTGCACAGCACGCGCGATGCTGCCCGTCACGGTATTGGTATGGTGCATCAGGAACTCAATCTGTTTGAAAACCTGTCGGTGGCAGAAAATCTGTTTTTAGGGCGCGAAATCCAGAAGGGCCTGTGGCCAATCAACGAAGCGGAACAGGCGCGGCGCACCGCCGCGCTGATGCAGCGCCTCGATCAACAAATATCCCCAAAAGAGCGCGTCGGTAATCTGAAAGTGGGGCAACAGCAACTGGTTGAGATTGCCAGGGCGCTGGCTGAAGACGCCGATATTTTGATTCTCGACGAACCAACATCGGCGCTGAGTAAAACGGAAGTGGAAATTCTGTTTCGCGTCATTCGTGAACTGACGCGGCAAGGGGTTTCGATCATCTATATCTCACACCGGCTGGAAGAGCTGATGGCGATTGGTGACGTGATCACGATCCTGCGCGATGGTCGTTTTCAGGCGGAAGCAAAAGTCAGTGACATTGACGTGCCGTGGATCGTGCGCGAAATGCTGGGCAGTGAACCAGTGACTAATTTTTTGCCGGAAGAGCGCGACGTTGGCGCGCCGATGCTTGAGGTGCAGCACATCACCTGCGTCAGTCCAAACGGCAACACGCTGGTGGATGATGTCAGCTTTCAGGTGCGGGCGGGTGAAATCGTCGGTATTTACGGCCTGATGGGCGCGGGCCGCACGGAATTGTTTGAATGCCTGCTGGGCAGTGAACGCAATTATCTCGGCAAAATTTGGCTCGACAGCAAGCCGCTACCCACTCGTTTGCCTACTGCGGAACGGATCCGTATGGGGATGAGCCTGGTACCGGAAGATCGCAAACGTGCCGGCATTTTTCCGGTCTCTTCGGTAGCGACCAACCTCACAATCGCCAGCTTATGGCGGCGTTTGACGCATCGCTTCGCCATTGCCCAGCAGGAAGAGCAGCAGGCAGTTGCCAGCACGGTGGGCAATCTGGCTATCAAAGTCTCCTCGCCGGAGGTTGCAATCAGCGCCCTGAGTGGCGGCAACCAGCAGAAAGTGGTCATTGGACGCTCATTGCTGACGAATCCACGCCTGTTGCTGCTGGATGAGCCAAGTCGCGGCATTGATGTGGGCGCAAAGGCAGAAGTGTTTCGCATGATGGTAAAACTATCGCAGCAGGGTATTGCGGTGCTGTTTTCAACCTCCGATCTCAAAGAAATTATGGCCGTGGCTGACCGCATTCTGGTGATGTCCGGCGGCAAACTTACCGCTGATATTCCGCGCGCTCAGGCGGAAGAATCAGCACTGGTTAAAGCAAGTGCGCAGGGGTTTTAGGCATGAAATCACATCAGGCAGTGGCGCTGGCTACGCAACCCGCGAAAGCGTTTAACTCACGTGAAGGTTTTCTGTTGCTGCTATTGAAGCTGCGCACTTTTATTGCGTTGATTTTAATTGTCGGCTTTTTCTCCATTACCGTCCCGGATTTCCTCGCGCTTGGCAGCATGGTGATTATGGTTAAGCACATTGCTATCAATGCTTTTTTGGCGCTGGGCATCACCTTTGTGATTATTACCGCCGGTATCGATCTTTCGATCGGTGCCACGCTCGGATTATGCGGCATGATCGCCGGTTGGCTGATCACCAAAGGCATTGTGCTGCCGATGTTTGGCATCGCTATCTTTCCCAGCGTCTGGCTGATTGTGCCGATTGTGTTGCTGACTGGCGCGCTCATTGGTGCCGGTAACGGCTGGATCATCACACGTTACAACGTCGCGCCGTTTATTTGCACGCTTGGCACTATGTATATCCTGCGGGGCGCAGCAATGCTCACCTCAGGCGGCGAAACTTTTCCAGGCTTACAGGGTAATCCCCAACTCGGTAATACCGGTTTTGACAAGATTGGTGCAGGCAATTTTCTCGGTTTGCCTTACGCCATCTGGATGATGATCGTGCTGGCGCTGATTATCGCCTACATTGCCCGTCGACTGCCGTTTGGCCGCCAGGTTTACGCGATTGGCGATAATGAACGAGCCGCTGAACTTTCAGGGGTGAAAACCAAACAGGTCAAAATTCTGGTGTATACGCTTTCCGGTTTTTGCGCCGCGATTGCAGGCATTGTGGTGTCGTCGCAACTGGTGGCGAGCCATCCGGCTAACGGTACAGCGTTTGAGATGAACGCCATTGCTGCGGTGGTATTAGGCGGCACCTCATTAGCTGGCGGACGCGGCACCATTCTGGGCACGCTGGTTGGCGCATTCGTCATTGGTTTTCTGGCGGATGGCTTGATCATGATGGGTGTCAGTGAGTTCTGGCAAATGGTGATCAAAGGCATCGTGATCATTATTGCCGTCATCATTGATCAGACGCAAAACCGTATGCAGCAGAAAGCGGCGGTAGTCGCTCAGAAAGCCCTGATTGAGGAGAGTGAAACGAAGCCCTAATCTCTTCAACGGACGTTAAGCAGCACAGGGAGCAGTGACCCCTTTTTTCACTGTTATGAATATATATTCGAAAGCGATTTAAAATTCAGGGGTGGAGTATGAATCCTTTTAATCTTTCGGTGGATGCGTTGCAGCGCAAGGCACGCGCTGTTCGCCGTCGCATTATTCTGCTGAATGCAGGTAGTCCGGCTGGCGGCCATACGGGGGCCGATTTGTCACCGGTGGATATTTTGACCGCGCTCTATTTCCGCATCCTTAATTGCGCATCGGATCGCACCGAAGACGATCAGCGGGATATTTATATTCAGTCGAAAGGCCACGCCGTTGGCGGCTATTACTGCGTGCTGGCCGAAGCGGGCTATTTCCCTGTTGACTGGTTGCCAACCTACCAGCATGCCGATTCTCACTTACCGGGTCATCCGGTCCGGCAAAAAACGCCGGGCGTTGAGCTTAATACGGGCGCACTGGGACACGGTTTGCCAGTCGCAGTGGGCATCGCGATCGCGGCGAAAAAGATAACAGCACGCGCCGCATTTTTGTGGTCACCGGCGATGGCGAACTGGCTGAAGGCAGTAACTGGGAAGCGGCGCTGGTGGCTGCCCATTACGGTCTCGATAACCTGATCATCATTAACGACAAAAACAAACTGCAACTGGCTGGCACCACCCAGGAAATCATGAACTCCGATCCGCTGCCGCAAAAATGGCGTGCTTTTGGGCTGGAGGTCACTGAATGCAGCGGCAATGACATGGCATCGGTCGTCGGGACGATCGAAAACCTGCCTAAAACCGGTAAGCCGCAGGTGATTGTGGCGCATACCGAAAAAGGGTTCGGCATCTCCTTCATTCAGAGTAAACCCGAATGGCATCACCGCGTACCCAAAGGAGACGAGATTGACCTGGCAATGGAGGAGTTAAAAGATGAGTAATGCACAACATCTGGCAAATGTGATGGTGACGGCGTTCATTGATGCCGTAAATCGCGGGATCGATTTGATACCAGTGGTTGCCGATTCCACCTCAACTGCCAAAATTGCTCCCTTTATTAAGGCGTTCCCCGATCGCCTGGTGAATGTCGGTATCGCGGAACAAACCCTGGTGGGCACAGCCGCCGGACTGGCATTAGCCGGAAAGGTCGCTGTGACCTGTAACGCCGCGCCGTTCCTGGTCTCGCGTGCCAACGAACAGGTGAAAGTGGATGTCTGCTACAACAATACCAACGTTAAGTTGTTTGGTCTGAATGCCGGGGCCAGCTACGGCCCACTCGCCAGCACCCATCACAGTATTGATGATATCGCTGTGATGCGCGGCTTCGGTAACATTGAAATCTATGCGCCTTCCTGCCCACTCGAATGTCGGCAAATTATTGATTATGCACTGGAACATCAGGGGCCGGTTTACATTCGCCTTGATGGTAAAGATCTGCCGCAGCTGCATGATGAGAACTACCGGTTTAAACCGGGCCAAATCGACCCACTGCGTGCAGGTCATGATATTGCGCTGGTGGCGATGGGCTCAACAGTTCACGAGGCGGTTAACGCGGCGATGCAACTGGCTGAACAAGATATTTCAGCCGGTGTGATCGCCATTCCATCGATTCGACCTTGTGATACCCAACAGCTGCGCAACCTGTTAAATCACTATCCAGCCGTCATTACCCTTGAAGAGCATAACGTTAGCGGAGGTGTCGGCAGCCTGGTCGCGGAAGTCTTAGCTGAAGGCGGCTGTGGCATTTCACTCTTACGCCTGGGGATCCCGGACGGAGAATACGCGATTGCAGGCGATCGCGCGTCAACCCGGGCGCATCACGGCATTGATGCCGCCAGCGTCGTCAACAGTGCAGTGCGCATCTGCACAGGAGCGTCAACATGAGGGAACCGCTGATCCTGGCAATTGATGAAGGCACCACCAACGCGAAAGCCATTGCGGTTGATCGTCAGGGCCGTGTCGTGGCGCGTGGAAGTCAGAGCCTGACGCTGGAACATCCGCATCCGGGACTGGCAGAGCAGGATCCACTGGCCATTTGGCTGGCAGTGAAACAGGCGACTATTCAGTGTCTGGCACAATGTCAGGGCGCAACCGTGACAGCCGTGGCGATCAGCAACCAGCGTGAATCGGTACTGATTTGGCAACGCCGTGACGGCAAACCCCTGACCCCGCTGGTGAGCTGGCAGGATCGCCGCTCTGAAGCTTTTTGCCGCGAGCTGCATCAGGCGGGCAAAGCGCCACGTATTACTGGCCTGACCGGGCTTGCGGTTGATCCGATGTTTCCCGCCGCCAAACTCACCGGGATGCTGGCGGCGATCCCGGATGGCGCATCGCGTGCGGCCGCAGGCGAGTTATGTATCGGCACGGTTGACAGCTGGCTCACCTGGCAATTAACCGCGGGGACCAGTTTCGTCACCGATCATGCCAATGCCGCACGCACCCAGCTTTACAGTTTACACACCCACGACTGGGACGATGAACTGCTGGCGCTGTTTCATCTGCCACGAGCCGCTCTTCCCGTTATTACCTCATCGGCCAGCGAGCAAGGCGTAGTGAAGGTCGATGATATTCCAGGCTTAGCCCCCGGCACGCCAATTTTGGCGCGTATCGGCGACTCGCATGCCGCGTTGCAGGCCCAACGACGTGGCGATGCCGAAGTGGTCAAGGCCACCTATGGCACAGGCTCATCGCTGATGATGTCAATGGCCATGCCGCTGATGACGGAAAATGGTCTGAGTACCACCGTGGCTTGGCATGACGGTCAGCTTCGCTTTGCGTTCGAAGGCAACATTACCCATACCGGTTCCGGGGCGGCCTGGCTGGGAAAAATGCTCGGTATTCATGACCCACGGCAACTGACCGCGCTGGCGGAAAGCACCTCAGACAATCAGGGCATCTATTTTGTCCCGGCGCTGTCAGGTCTTGGCGCGCCCTGGTGGGATCTCAAAGCGCGTGGCCTGGTCTGTGGGCTGACCGACGCCGCCACACCGGCCGTATTAGCGCGCGTGGCGCTGGAGTCGGTTACTTTTCAAATTGCCGATGTATTTTTTGCCATGGAAGAAGCCAGTGGTCAGCAGCTTCCTGCGCTGTGTGTTGACGGCAGCGCCACAGAAAACAGCTGGCTAATGCAGTTGCAGGCGGATGTGTTGCAGCGTCCCCTTCAGCGCGTGCCCACCGCCGAAGTTTCGGCGCTTGGCGCTGCCTTGCTGGCGGGAAAAGTATTGGGCTGGTGGCAGCAGGGCAGTGAAATGCAGGCGCTGCAAGGTGGTAGCGTCATTATGCCGCGTGAACAACATGCGCAGACCATGCAGGAAAACTATAAAGGCTGGCTCGACGCGGTTGCCCGTTGCCGTTATCAGCCACAATAACTTTTCGGAGCAGAGCAATGTCAAAACTTCCTGAGCAGTTAACGTTCGGCATTATTATTGGTAACCGGGGCTTTTTTCCCAGCTATCTGGTTGGTGAGGCGCGCCAGCAGGCGGTGGCGCTGTTTGAAAAACTGAATATCAACACCGTGATGCTCAATGAGTCACAAACCAGTCTGGGCGGTGTCGAAACGCGCCAGGAGGCAAAAGTCTGTGCGGCGCTGTTCCGCCAGCATCGTGACGCGATCCATGGCATTGTGGTGCTGTTGCCGAATTTTGGCGATGAGAAAGCTATCGCCGAAGCGATTCGCCTTTCCGGGTTAAATGTGCCGGTATTAGTGCAGGCGGAGCAAGATAATCTCGACAAGATGGGACTGGCAACGCGCCGGGATAGCTTCTGCGGCAAGATTTCGCTGTGCAATAACCTGCGGCAATATGGCATTCCCTTCACCTTAACTACCCAGCACGTATGCGCCTTAAGTGGCGAATTGTTCATGCAGGATCTTCAGCGATTCGCCCAGTTATGTCGCGTCGTCAACGCCATGCGTCGGGTGCGCGTCGGGGCGATAGGTGCCCGCCCGGCGGGATTCAACACCGTGCGTTACAGCGAAAAGCTGTTGGAAAAAATGGGTATTGCGGTGGAAACGCTCGATCTTTCAGAGATATTCAGTCGTATCAAACATCTGCGTGATGATGATATTCGCGTGGCTGAAAAGCGTGACATTCTGGAAGCCAATGCGGATGCGCGCGCTATTCCGTCTGAAAAGCTGCAAACCATGGCAAAACTGTTTGTGGTGATCAGCGAATGGGTAAATGACAACGATATTGATACCACAGCGATTCAATGCTGGACATCGTTACAGGAAAACCTTGGCATTAACGTCTGTTCAATCATGAGCGTGATGTCAGGTCAACTGATGCCAAGCGCCTGTGAAGTTGACGTGATGGGGGCGCTTTCGATGTATGCGCTGGCCAGTTGTTCCCTGAGTCCCGCTTCTCTGGCGGACTGGAATAACAATTTCGGCGACGATCGCGATAAATGCGTACTGTTTCACTGCGGTAACTTTGCCAGCGCCAGTCTGGACTCGCCGACCATGGGGACAGCCGATATCATTGGCACTACGGTAGGTAAAGAAAATACCTGTGGCGCGGTACATGGACGAATGAAAAGCGGTGATTTGACCTATTTTCGCCTCTCTACCGATGATTTCAGCGGGGAGATTAAAGCCTATGTGGGAGAGGGGAGATCAGTAGACGATCCGCTTGATACGGTGGGCTGTCGTGCTGTGATTCAGGTTCCCCAACTGGAAACATTACTGGCGTGGATTTGCCGCAACGGCTTTGAACACCACGTGGCGATGAATCACTCTGCTACCGCCGCGGTACTTCAGGAAGCCTTCAGCAATTACTTAGGGGTAAATTGTTATCACCATCAACAGACGGGGATGATGTAAAGATCCTCATCCCAGCCTTCTCCTGCAAACGGGAAAGGCTGGGACGATGTTAACTACTCATTCGCCACCGCTTTTAAATCCACGGTTGGGAAGTTACCGCCACTGAACTCAACCTGACGGATCGGGAAGGCGAAGCGGATATCACGTGCTTCTAATTCCGCCATAAGCCGTAAATTAATCTCTTGCTGAATATCCATATATTTGTTGTAGTCAGCGTCGAGCACGATATACACCACCTCAAACGACAACTTCGAATCTTCAAAAGCCAGGAAATGGGCGCGGTCAAATCGCGTCAGCTCAATGCTCTGAATAATATCTTTTACCAGTCCACTGATTTCACGCACTTTTTCTGACGGCGTGGCATAGCTGATACCAAACTTAAACACGATGCGGCGCTGCTGCATACGCTTATAGTTATGGATAGTTTGCTGCAACATAATGGTATTAGAGCAGACAATCTGTTCACCGCTCAGGCTACGTATGCGGGTGGTTTTCAACCCGATGTGTTCGATTGAACCGGCAATATCGCCAAACACCACAAAATCGCCGTGTTCAAACGGACGATCTAAACCAATCGCCAGTGAGGCAAACACATCGCTCAACACCGTTTGAATAGCCAGAGCGATGGCAATACCGCCGACGCCTAAGCTGGCAACCAGTGCGGTAATGTTAATGCCCATATTGGACAGAATGGCGAGCACCATCATGACCCATACCACGATACGCAGCAAAATGCCGAGAATGACCATGGTGACGGGGTTACGCACATGAAGCGGATCGCGTAACAAATTCTGCAGCCATAAGCGAATGCCACAGTCAATCCACAAGGCTAACTGAACAATAAAGGCCAGGAACCAGCCGTGGGAAATCGTAACGCGCCAGGCGTCAGGAAGATCAATAAATTTCAGCGCGATCAGCAGTGAAAAAATCATCAGCAGCGTCTGGCTGGTGCTGCGGAGAATCTCAACCAGAATAGCCGTGGCGCGCACATGACGATGTTCGCTGTAGTGAGCGACGCGGTTGGAGATAAAACGAATAAGCGTGCGCAGCAGCCAGTAAATTACCAGCGTGGCCACGACGACAATTGCGCTGTTTATCCAAAAATCCTGATTAAAAAAATTGACTGAAAACGACGTGATGAAAGCCAGTTTTCCATTGGGGAGTCTCTCCTTGCTGGGATCCGGTTTAAGGAATGAAGCAAGCAGAAGCATAGCCTGGATGCGCCGGATATGTGTGGCGCATCCAAAAAGGAACTTATTGAAAACGATTTGCTTTGTCGCGAGCCAGTCGTTCCAGAGCAAAGATCACCTGCTGTAACTGACGCTCCTGTTGCGGTTCAATGCGGGTAAACCGGAAGCTCAGGCGTGGCGTCACGCGGGTTTCATTTTTACTGGTGACGACGCTGCGCTCACCGATATGCAGCAGCGTAGCGCCCACCTCAAACTGCCCATATTCGCCCAGCTCTACACGTAACTTTTTAAAACTGTCTCCGCTTTTCAAATCTTCAGGGAGCGACTCATCCACCAGCACCCCGATACCGCCCAGGGACAAATCTTGCAGGCGAAAACGTGTTTTCTTACCGTCTGGCCATTCACTGTGACACCAAAACTGCGGCTCAAGCGGGGCATTAATGCGGAAAAATTCCCGGCGCTGAATTTGCCACAGCAGATCTGGAAGTGCAGCACTGAAAGCCGGTAATCCTTCGAATTCTACCCGTTCCAGCGAATCCAGACTGAATTCAACTTTTGCGCCTTGTGTCTCAGCAGAAATAGCGATCTCATTGCATTGAAGCGCGTAGTCGTTATCCAGATTGTTACTGCCCAGATCGAACAGAATGCGATCTTCATCCGCCGCAAGCATACGGCTGATAAACTGTCCCCGTGAAAAACTCACCATTATGGGTGTCTGAAAGCGCAGCAAATCCTTCATCACACCCAGGACAGCCAGCGTGCCACGTTTGAGATAGTGTTCTTTATCGGCTTCTTTCACTTTTGGCTCCAAATGATTGCATCATCATCTTTTCTTTTTCCTTTGCCACCTGTGCGTTATCGGCACAGGTCCCCAAATCTTTACCAGACTAACACTTTTTTTACTGTGACCCACCAAGCAGAATTGAAAACCCTGTCTATACTTATTGCGGTAAACCGCTTGATTAATCAGGCGATCGCAAAGTAACCAAAAAATGAAAGGAGCAGTCAATGGGTATTATTTCATGGATCATCTTTGGGTTAATCGCCGGTATTCTCGCTAAATGGATCATGCCGGGTAAAGATGGCGGCGGTTTTATTCTTACCATCGTGCTGGGCATCATTGGTGCAGTCGTCGGTGGCTGGATCAGTACCCTGTTTGGCTTTGGCCGCGTAGACGGTTTCAACTTCGGTAGCTTCGTTGTGGCGGTAATTGGTGCCATTGTGGTGCTGTTTATCTATCGTAAAGTACGAAGTTAACGATACGTGTTCGATAAAAAAGGGGACGAAGATTCGTCCCCTTTTTACTGCTCAGCGATTAAAAATCGTAACCTACTGTAGCCATCACCGAACGCTCCGCACCCCAGTAGCAATAGCCCGTACCATAACAGGCCGCAACGTATTTACGATCGGTCAGGTTGTTGGCATTGACCTGAATCCATGCCCCTTTGAGACGGCTGTCCCAGGTCGCTAAATCAGCGCGAACGGATGCATCAAACAGCGTAACGGAAGGCAGACGTGTGGTGTTTTCATTGTCGGCCCACTGTTTGCCGATGTAACGCACACCGGCACCCGCGCTCAGACCGTAATCAAACCGATAATAGCCCCAGAACGAGGCCATGCTGTTTGGCGTTACGTAAGGGGTATGGCCGTCGTTGCCATCCACCGAGTCCTTAAAACGCAGGTGATTCAGCGTGTAGCCTGCAAGGGTACTCAGGCGCGGGGTGATTTGATTATGCGCTTCTAGTTCAATCCCTTGTGAATGCACTTTGCCAGAAGGCGTATAGGTTGCAGTAAGCACATCGCGGTTAGAGACATCCTTTTGTGTCAGGTCATAGAGCGCCAGGGTATACAGGTCGCGCGTGCCTGTGGGCTGGTATTTTATCCCGGCTTCGTACTGCTCGGCTGTGGTGGGTTTCAGCAAATTATTGTTTGCATCGGTAAGGGCCGTTGGCGTAATCGCCTGGCTCCAGCTGAAATAGGGGGATAAGCCATTATCGAAGGCATAGAGCAGCGCCGCTCGTCCGCTAACGTGATCATCCTGACGGCGATCGCTGCCGCTGTTGTCCGCTACAATCCGATCGTAACGCCCCGACAGATCCAGATGCCAGCGATCCAGCGTTATCTCATCTTGCAGATAGAAACCGGTCTGATAATAGCGCCGGGTTTTTCGCTCCACGTGTAAGTGGGCAGGGTGCCCACCTGTTCACCGGTCAGTGCGTTGAGCTGATTCGCGGCCCCGCCTGCGTTACTGATATCATTTTTATAGCGATGATATTCCGCGCCAATGCTGACGCGATGTTCCAGTTCGCCGGTAGTGAAACTCGCCTGCAAGCGGTTATCTGTTGCCCAGGCCGTTAGTGAAGAGCGTTCACCTGAATAATAACGATTCAACACATCGGGATTTACCGCATCCCAGCCAGTTTGATAAACCTGATCGAGATCGACATTAGAATGGCTGTAGCTGCCGAGAGATGAAAACGACCAGATATCGTTGAATTGATGTAAGAAATCGTAACTGTAGATCTGTTCGTGTCGTTTGAACTGGTCGAGGTCGCTGTTGCCCTCGTAAAAACCGTTACTCAGTTTGTAGCCGTTGTGTTCAGTAATGCTACCGTCACCGGGTACCGAGCCGTGATAGCCACCAGAAGGATCTTTTTGCAGATAGGCTCTGAGAATGAGGTGGGTATCTTCCGTTGGCTGCCACAGCAGTTGCGGCATCAACGCATATTTCTCTTCACGGGTATGATCGTACTGCGTGTCGCTGTTGCGCGTGATACCGGTCAGGCGAAATGCCCACTGTTCGTTGAGGGCAGAGGTGTAATCAAAAGCCGCGTTGGTGGTGGCATTCGTGCCCGCTGAAAGCTGAAAGTGACCTTCCTCGCTCAACCGGGGACGTCGGGTTGTCATATTGACCAGCCCGCCTGGCACAGTCTGGCCGTAAAGTGCAGAAGAGGGGCCTTTGATGACATCAATACGTTCCAGAAACCAGTTATCGACCTGTAACACGTTAAAGCTGCCGCCGTCACTCATCACCCGTAAACCGTCGAGGAACGTGTTATCCACATCGCCGCCGTGGAAGCCTCGCAGCGAAAGAGTGTCATAACGGGTAGCGGCACCAGCAAAGTTAGTAAAAACGCCGGGTGTGTAATTCAGTGCCTGATTGAGATCGAGCGCGCCCTGATCCTGAATTTGCTGTCGCGTGATCACTGACACCGATTGTGGTGTTGTCAGTAATGGACGATCGCTTTTTGTCGCGCCCTGGCTGGTCGTTACGCGGTAATCCTGGGTGGGTGAGTCGGCACTCTCCTGGGGTTGAGCCGTGACGACAAGGGTTTCAGCCGCAAAAACCAGGGATGGTGCAGCAAGCGCCAGCGCACATGCGCCTGCACAGCGTGTTAACGGGAAAGGCAATTTCATTGACGGTCCTTTCAGTTCAGTTAAGCGAGCAATGTTAACAATCGATAAAGATTCTCGTTTTAATATTGAGAATTATTACCATTTGTTAAAAATGTTGCAATTTTGCCTGTGAGTGAAGGGAAGTCAAGAGAAATGAACCGATACTGCCACAAAGAGGCAGCAGTATCGGAACAGGATCATTGCACGGAGGTTGTGGTCTGCGGAATATCGTGGGCGCTGTTACAGGTTTTGTCCTTTGGACAATATTTGTCGAGCAGCATCAGCGTTACGCCATTCGTCCAGCCGAAGCCGTCCTGTAATGGATATTCGCCGCCACCGCCGCCGCCGAGGTTTTTACCTTCAACCACATATTTTTCAACCAGCTTGTGCTC
Organism: Candidatus Pantoea haifensis; assembly: GCA_018842655.1. GTDB lineage: Bacteria > Pseudomonadota > Gammaproteobacteria > Enterobacterales > Enterobacteriaceae > Pantoea > Pantoea haifensis. The sequence goes on from JAGTWN010000004.1 coordinate 766,928, forward strand.
TTTGTCATAGGTGGTTTGTACGTTTCGCAGGAAGCGTACACCCACCTGCTGAGCCAGCTGAGGTTTGTTGTAATGCTCCAGACCTTCAACGGCCACCCACTGCAACGGTGCCCAGCCGTTTGGCGCATCCCACTGCTGACCGTTGTTCACTGTCGTGGTCACCAGGCCGCCGGGTTTCAGCAACTGCTTCTCAACCGCACTGGCTGTGCTGTCAGCCTGCTTATCGCTGGCAACCTGCAGGTAAAGCGGGAACAGCGCCGCAGCGGTCAACTGTGGATGTACCTGCTTTTTCTTCCAGTCATAATCGGCGTACCAGCCTTGCTGGCTGTTCCACAGATAACGGTTGATTGCTGCCTGACGCTTCTCGGCGCGATCGGCATACTGCTTCGCCATATCGTCCTGCTTATTGAGCTGATAGCTTTTCGACAACACTTTTTCGAGGTGGAACAGCAGGCTGTTGAGGTCGACCGGTGCCATTTGGGTGGTGCGAATCGTGGCCAGATTTTGCGCATCGGTAAACCAGCGCGAGCTAAAATCCCAGCCCGAAGCTGCGCCTGAACGCAGTTCGCGATAGAGCTCCGCTTTATCACGCTGCGGCGCTTTTTCGCGGTATTAATATCATCCATCCAGGATTCAGTGCGCGGCACATCACGCGCATCCCAGTAGCGATTAAGCAGCGTACCGTCGGCGAGTTTAATGACACGTTTGCTGGCATTGCCCGCTGCAACGGTGTTGCTGTCTGCCATCCAGTAATCGTACTCTTTTTGTAGCTGTGGCAGATAACGGGTATAGGCTTTACCACCGTCGTGGGTCGCCAGCAAATCCACCATCAGGCTAAAGAAAGGCGGCTGTGAACGGCTTAAATAGTAGCTTCGGTTGCCGTTAGGAATGTGGCCGTAGCGATCGAGCAGCGAGGCGAAGTTATCGACCATATCCTGGACGCGATCCCAGTGGCCGCTCTCAGCCAGGCCGAGCATCGTAAAGTAGCTGTCCCAGTAGTAAATCTCACGGAAACGGCCGCCAGGCACGACGTAAGGCTTAGGCAATTGCAGCAGCGAATCATACTGTCCGGCGCTTTTTGCGGTACGTGTCAGGACGGGCCACAGCCCATCGATATGATCGCGCAGATTCTGTCCGGCAGGCGGCACATATTTTTCCATTTCAGGCGGCAGAGTGAAGTTTGCCGTTACGAAACGTTTCAGGTCGAAGCTGCCCTGATTCTTCTGCATCTGCCAGTCGGCAAGAATAGAAGAGGGATCATATTTTGGCAGCGCATCAGCAAAGGTTTTTTGGTCGGGATAAAATTTCGCCTGTTGCACCGCATTGAATAGCGGGCCTAATCGTACATCGGGCGGCTGCGGCTGGTTGCTCAGCATGCGGGAATTATCGTCGGCATGGGCGGTAAAAGCAGGCACGCTCAATAACAGCGTCAGCAGCAGCGGCGCATAACCGTAACGCCGTTCAGTGGCGCTTACCTCAGTTTTTAGCATCGGTTGTTCTCCTTGTCCGAAAAGGCGGTCTCGCGTAACGCATTGACCACCCGAACAACTTTAGACGCTATCTGCCGATTTCACCGGATAGCGAACCGGAATTGTGAAGGCGCAGGAAAAAATAGTGTGTAAAGTCCCGGATAAAAACCGCGATGACCACACGGTTTTTTCTTGCCCTTGTCACACTTTTCCCCGACGCTGGAAAGAAAAAGGAGAGCAGCATGGAGATCATCTGGTATCACCCTTCGCAACCGGCGGCGCGCTGGATTGAGGGATTACAAAAACGTTTACCGCAGGCGCGGGTGCGGCGCTGGCAGCCAGGCGACAACGCGCCTGCAGATTATGCACTGGTACGTTCGCCGCCCGTTGAGATGTTAAAAGGGCGGGATGCGTTGCGGGGGTGTTTGCATTAGGCGCGGGCGTGGACGAAATTCTGGCTCAGCTCAGGCATCATCCTGATATGTTGTCCGCCTCCGTGCCGCTTTATCGTCTGGAGGATACCGGCATGGCGCGTCAAATGCAGGAGTATGCGACACACAGCGTCCTGGGCTGGTTTCGTCGTTTTGACGATTACCGTCTGCAACAGCAGCCGCCCTGCTGGCAGCCTTTAACCGCCTATGCGCGCGATGACTTTACGGTGGGTATTCTTGGAGCAGGCGTGCTGGGTCAACGTGTGGCTGAATCTCTGAAAATTTGGGGCTTTCCGCTGCGTGTCTGGAGCCGTTCTGCGAAGCAACTCCCCGGCGTCACCAGCTTTGCCGGACGTGAGTCGCTGAACGATTTCCTGCAAGGCACGCGCGTGTTAATCAATCTTCTGCCCAGCACGCCTGAAACCCTCAACCTGATCGATGAAACTTTTTTACAGCAACTGCCACAAGGGGCGTTTTTCCTTAATCTGGCGCGAGGGGCGCAAGTGGTAGAATCGGATCTGCTGGCGGCGCTGGACAGCGGTCAGCTTAAAGCCGCCGCGCTGGATGTGTTTCAGGTGGAACCGTTGCCGGAAGATCACCCGCTGTGGCGTCATCCGCGCGTGACAATCACGCCGCATAATGCCGCTGTCACTTTGCCCGAGGAGGCGATGGATTATATCGCTCGCGCCATTAAGCAGCGTGAGGCGGGTGACACCCCACCAGGTTGCGTTGATCGGCAACGCGGCTATTAATTATTTATGCCCAGTGATGGGCTATCAGCAGGAGTTGAAGATGTATCCGGTAGATCTGCATATGCACACTGTTGCCAGTACCCATGCTTACAGCACGTTACACGATTACGTCGCGCAGGCGAAAAGAATGGTCTGAAGCTGTTTGCCATTACCGATCACGGCCCGGATATGGCCGATGCGCCGCATTACTGGCATTTCGTCAATATGCGCATCTGGCCACGGGTGATCGACGGCGTGGCGATCCTGCGCGGTATCGAAGCGAATATTAAAAATCAGCAGGGGAGATTGACTGTTCCGGGCCGATGCTGGATGCGCTGGATCTGATCGTTGCAGGCTTTCACGAGCCGGTGTACGCCCCGCGTGATAAAAAGCACCATACGGATGCGATGATCGCGGCCATGGCGGGCGGGCTGGTGCACATTGTCAGCCATCCTGGCAACCCAAAATTCCCGGTCGATATTCCGGCCATTGCGGAAGCCGCTGCGCATTACGATGTGGCGCTGGAGATTAACAACTCCTCTTTTACGCATTCACGTCCCGGCAGTGAACCTAACTGCCGCGCTATCGCTGAAGCGGTGCGCAATGCGGGCGGTCGGCTGGCGTTTGGATCAGATTCACACACGGCTTTTACGCTGGGTCATTTTGAGCACTGTTTACGGATAACGCGCGAAGTGGATTTTTCTGAAGATCGCGTGTTAAATGTCACGCCGCGTCGTCTGCTTGATTTCCTCGAGCAGCGCACCGGCAAACACATTGCTGAACTGGCTGACTTTTAATTTTATTGCTTCAAGGATTTTGACTCATGAATGAGTTTTCCATTTTGTGCCGCGTGATCGGCTCATTGTTCAATCGCCAGCCGCAAGATCCGCTGCTGGTGCCGCTTTTTACGCTGCTGCGTGAGGGAAAATTGCAGGCGCAATGGCCACTGGAGCAGGACGATCTGCTCAAACGCTTACAGCAAAGCAGCGATCCGCAGGCGTTAGCGGCAGATTACAATGCGCTGTTTGTTGGCAGCGATTGCAACGTCCCGCCTTATGCGTCGCAGTGGCCAGGAGGGAAAACAGAATCAGAGGTGCGTGCGTTTTTAACCTCTCGCGGGATGCCGCTCAGTGAGGCGCCTGCCGATCACTTTGGCATATTAATGCTGGCAGCTTCCTGGCTGGAAGATCAGTCTGAAGCAGATGAAAGCACGGCACAGCTTGAGCTGTTTGAAGCGTACCTGCTGCCGTGGTGCGGCGCGTTTTTAGGCAAGGTAGAAGCGCATGCCACTACCCCGTTTTACCGCACGCTGGCAGCACTGAGCCGCGAAGCGATTCAGGCTATGTACGATGAATTAGCCGATCAGGCTGAAGACGACGAAGACGAATAACTTACCAGCTTGCCGGATCGGTTCCCGGCAGGCATCCCGGCGTCGCGCAGAGAAAGGGCGTGCCGGGAAGGTAAGCGGCGGCACGCAGCCGGATACCCAACCCCCACGGCGTTAATTCCAGCATCGGCAGGTTATCTTTTACCTCCGCTGTGATGCCCGTTTGCGTACTCCCTGGCGCATACCTGTGCTGTTGCAGTAATTGTGCGGTGCGCGCCAGTGAGAGTCGCGCCTGACTGCCGTTACCGTTTTCCACCCGCTGCTGTAACCCTGTCAACACGGCTGCCGCCATCAGATAGCCTGTGGCGTGATCTAACGCCTGCACCGGCAGGGGTGTCGGCTTGTCATGTTGCTGCCAGTGCATCCCCTGTTCAGCAATACCGCAGCCCATTTGTACCAGACTGTCGAAGCCGCGACGATTGCGCCAGGGCCTTGCCAGCCCCACGCATTCAGACTGACATCCACTAAACCCGGCGCAATCTTCTGACGTGTTTCGGCGTCCAGACCCAGCCGGTCCAGTGCATCGGCGCGATAACCGTGCACAAGCACGTCGGCCTGACGTAGCAACCGGATTAACTGTTCGCGATCGTCCGTGTGCGTTAAATCAAGCACCGCACGCCGCTTGCCGCAGCTGATCTCTTCATCCAGCCCTGGTTCCTGCCAGCCGGGAGGATCGATGCGTAAAACATGCGCGCCCAGGCTGGCAAGAAAGCGCGTCGCAACCGGTCCGGCGATGATGCGCGTTAAATCCAGCACGTTAACACCGAGCAGAGGGCGTGCCTGAGGTAAAAGCCACGCAGGCTTTGGGCCGGAGGGTGTTATCTGCCAGTCAATCAGCGGCTCAAGGCTGACTGCCTGGCCCTGAGGATGCTGTTGCCACGCAGCGGCACTGCGCATTTCAGCAGCACATCCACCTGCGTCAACGATCGCCTGTTCCAGCTCACTGGCGCGCCAGCGAGAGACTTCCTGCGCAAGCGCGTCACGGTGGTGATGTTGACCGAGCACGCTCTCCATCGCCTGACGATGATGTGCCGCATTGGTGTGCAGGCGTATCCAGCCATCGGCGCTGGCGTAATCTCCGGCGAAAGCATCCCATAACTGAGGCGCAGGGCGGTTGAGCGTCATAAAACTGTGCTGAAACCAGCGCGAAGCCAGGCGAACATTCACCTCAACAGGTTCGGATGAGGCAATCAGGCTGGCTGTGGCTTGCGTGGCAAGACCGATGCTGGTGGCCGCCAGTTCACTGACAGCGAAGGCGGAAGAGAAGGTGGCCGTATCAACAAACGTGGGCAACGGTTGCGGTGCAGAGTTGCCACGCAATCCTTGCCACATCTGCTGCCATAGAGAAGTGGCGAGCTGATGGTCCATTTTTATGCTCCTGAAAATGACATTCTCTCAAGCATAGCACGTCATTTTTAACGCCGACGCAGCCGGGGAAAACGCGCGTGCATCCGCAGATTGCGTAAATTTATCACCGCAATCGCCGTACCTAAAATAACCAGAGACGCACCGATAATTTTAAAGCTGTTAAGGCTGTCGCCGAGCACCACAATCCCCATCAGTACTGACAGCACCGGCGTGAGCAGCGAATAGGGCATAATCAGGTTGACGTTGTATTTTTTAACATCGCATACCATAAGGTGTAAGCCACAATAGAGGAGGCGATGGCGCTATAAAAAATGGCAAACCATCCTCGCCATCCGGCGTGGCTCAGCGCACTTATTTGACTGGATTCCATTATCCACGTTGCGGCACCGACAATCGGAATGGCCAGAAAAGCAATCCAGCCCGTCATGGTCAGCGGCTTGATGGGCGGTGACTTTTTCACGATAAGATTACTGATGGCCCAACCGGTCGCACTGCACAGCAACAGACACAGCACCCACCACGCTGGGATAGTGGGACTGCCTGACAACACCACCACGCCGCTGAGCGATACCATAATGCCAGACAACTGCACCAGCCTGAGTTTTTCCTTCAGCACTACCATCGCCAGCAGCATCGCTATCGGTGTGCCGAGCTGAACCACGATCGCACCGGTCCCTGCGTCGGTATAGCGCATGCCGACAAACAGCAGAGAAAAATGCATAAAGCCAAAGGTGAACGCCAGCAGCAGGAGCCACGGCAATTGCTGACGTGTAATACGGCAAAACGGCACCAGCACAATCGCCACCACCACGAAACGCATCCACGTCAGGAACAACGGCGGCAACTCAAGCAATCCCCATTTCACCGCCACGTTATTAAACGCCCAAATACAGACCACCATCAGAATCAGAAAAAATGCCGCACCGCCACGTTGCCATCCTTTGAATAATTACCGTTGCCCGTTAATGATGGCATGATCTCGCGGCATTCGGTCATCAGCTGAAAGAAAATTTCTGTTTTTACTTCGGCCGGAAAAACATAAGACATTTAAAGCGTTTACTGTCAGACTGGTTTTCCGAAACGCTCACCCCCGTAGAGGACTCGATTCGGTATGACAAACACGCCTGCTTTGCCCCTTGCTTTGATTCAACTGGAAGTTCCTCCCGCAAACGTCGTCGCGCAGATTGGCGAACAGCCAGACTGGTTTATCGACGCATTAGATTTGCAGCCCCATGAATATGTGATTATCCGACCCCATCTGGGTGAATCACTGCCCGATTTTAGCCAAATCTCTGGCGCAATCCTGAGCGGTTCCTGGGCCATGGTCACCGACCACGCGGAATGGAGCGAGCGCAGCGCCGCCTGGGTGCGTGCTGCACTGGAAGCTGAACTGCCGCTGCTGGGCGTGTGCTACGGCCATCAGCTCATGGCCTATGCATTAGGGGAAAAGTCGGGGATAACCCGCAGGGCTGGGAGCGCGGATTATTACCGTTAATCTGTACGGCGCAGGCGCAGCGCGATCCTCTGCTGGCGAGCCTGCCAGCCACGTTCCATGCCTGGTTGTCACATCGACAAACCGTGATTACACCGCCGCCGCAGGCATGGGTGCTGGCACGTTCCGATAAAGACTGCTGTCAGATTGTGCGTTATTCACCGCAGGCGCTATCGGTGCAGTTTCATCCTGAATTTTCTCAGCGAATTATGCGCGCCTGTCTGCCGGAACGCGGCGAAGATAACGGCGCGACACTGGAAGGCGTTGACTGGGCACGCGAACTGCTGATCGCCTTCTGGCTGCAGACGCGCCCGGCAATCGATCAGGCTCAAGGTGGGTAGTGACGTGTACAGCGGTAAACCCAGGCGGGTGGCACATTTTTTAACACCCGCTGGCGTTCCCAGGTGAAATAACGCGACAGATCGGGCTGGGTCAGCGATGTGTACTGAAACTGCACAAACACGCCCGTCGGCGTTAATGAATGACAGACCGCACGTAAAATAGCATCACGCAACGTTGGAGGAAGCGACAGCAACGGCAGGCCAGAGAAAACCGCATCGTACTGGCCGTTGAGATATTCCGCTGAGCAGGTACGCACCGTCATTCTCGCGTCATCAAGCGCACCTAATTTTTCTGCCAGTGCCGTACTGATCTCAAACACATCCAGCGTGGCCTCGGGAGCCATGTGCGCCAGCAGCTGACGTGTTAAAACACCATCCCCAGCGCCTAATTCTGCCACGCGCAGATGATTTTCCCACGTTACCGATTCAGCCATCATTCGACACAGCGTGTCGGATGAGAGCGTGATGCTGCCCATTTTGCGCGGGTTACGAATAAATTGTTGAATAAAATCTGCTTTTTCGCGCATTAAGGTCAAAGCCGAAGCCAGCATGCTGCTCTCCTGTATGAATACTTCCCCTATTGACCGTTTCTCTGCGACAAGTTTCTTTTGTTTGGCTCCCGCGCGGAAAAGTCGGATTTATCCGTAGCGAGACACTTTCCTCTGCCGGGGTCACAGTTTCTGGCCAGGAGATCTGACAGGCTGGCGGTAATCGCTCATGTTAATAACAAGTTTCATTGTTGTTACGTCTCTTATCCTGGAAGGAGAATGACCATGCGTTACGCGGCTCCCGGAGAACAAGGTTCTCTTATTCAATTGCAAAAAAGCTATGGCAACTTTATTAACGGTGAATTTGTGGCGCCGGTTAATAACAACTATTTCACCAATACCTCGCCGGTAGATGGGTCAACGGTAGGGGAGTTTCCGCGTTCTGACCGCGCCGATGTGGACAACGCTGTTGCTGCGGCAGCGGCAGCAGCCGAAGCCTGGGGTAAAACCTCGCCCCAGCAGCGATCGTTAGTGCTGCTAAAAATTGCCGACCGGCTGGAGCAGAATCTCGAATATCTTGCGGTAAACGAAACCTGGGACAACGGTAAACCGGTGCGTGAAACCCTGGCTGCGGATATGCCACTGGCGGTCGACCACTTCCGTTATTTTGCTGGCTGTGTCCGGGCGCAGGAAGGCAGTGCGGCGGAAATTGATGAGTTCACTGCGGCGTATCATTTCCATGAGCCGCTGGGTGTGGTGGCGCAAATTATTCCATGGAACTTCCCGCTGTTGATGGCGGCATGGAAACTGGCACCGGCGCTGGGCGCAGGTAACTGCGTAGTATTAAAACCTGCCGAGCAGACGCCGCTTTCTGTCACGCTGTTCATCGATTTGATCAAAGATTTATTGCCCGCGGGCGTCGTGAACATTGTGCACGGTTACGGCAAAGAAGCAGGCGAAGCGTTAGCCTCGCATCCGGGTATCGCTAAAGTCGCCTTTACCGGCTCAACCGCCACGGGTGGACACATTCTGGAGCTGGCCGCGAAAAATCTTATCCCCTCTACCGTTGAGTTAGGCGGCAAATCGCCGAATATTTTCTTTGAAGACATTATGCAGGCGGAAGAGAGCTTCATTGATAAAGCCGCTGAAGGCGTCGTGCTCGGCTTTTTGAATCAGGGCGAAGTCTGTACCTGTCCGTCACGCGCACTGGTGCAGGAGTCGATCTTCGAACCCTTCATGGCGGCGGTCATGAAACGTGTTAAAACCATTAAACGCGGCGATCCAATGGATACCGATACCATGGTGGGTGCGCAGGCGTCACAGCAGCAGTTTGATAAAATTCTCTCCTATCTGGAAATAGCTCAGCAGGAGGGCGCAGAGGTGCTGGTGGGCGGCGGTGCGGAAAAACACGAAGGATCGCTTGCCAGCGGCTATTATATTCAGCCGACTTTGCTGAAAGGCAATAACAGCATGCGCGTTTTCCAGGAGGAAATTTTTGGACCGGTTATCGGCATCACCACCTTCAAAGATGAAGCCGAAGCGGTCAGCATCGCCAATGATTCGATATATGGCCTGGGGGCCGGCGTCTGGACGCGCGATATTAACCGCGCTTACCGGGTAGGACGGGCGATAAAAGCAGGCCGCGTCTGGACTAACTGTTACCACCTGTATCCGGCTCATGCGGCATTTGGTGGCTACAAAAATCGGGTATTGGACGTGAAACCCACAAAATGATGCTTGATCACTACCAGCAAACCAAGAACCTGCTGGTAAGTTACAGTATTCAGCCGCTCGGCTTCTTCTGATAAACAACGGCGTGCCGCATTATGTGCGGCACGTCTCATTTTCACTTCTATGCTGATAAATGCCGATTTATTTGCACAGGATAGTGAAGATGACGTTGACGCACCGACTCTCTGGCTTGCTGCTGCTGGCGTTTTGCCACAGCGCACTGTCGATTCCCACCGCCGTTCCTGTTGGTACAACCTATTACGATCCCGCCCGCGCGTGGAATGGTTTTATCTTGTTTCCAGGCAGTGATAACCAAACCCACCTTATCGACATGAGCGGTAAAGAAGTGCACCGCTGGAAATATGAAGGTTTTCCCGCCTGGCCGATCAATGCCGGACAGGCTAAAGGTGAACGTGGCCACGTTTTAGTGCAGCTGGCACGACGTGAGAAACTGGATGAGGTTGCCAGCCCCGGCAACGGGATGGTGAACGCCAGCGTGGCAGAAGTGGACTGGCAGGGCAATGTGGTGTGGCAATATGGCAGCCAGGAAAATCCGGTGCATCAACACCATGAAATGCAACGACTCGCCAATGGCAATACCTTGCTGCTGGGCGCAGCATTGAGGCGCATTGCCGGTTATCACTACGATGTCATTGATAACACGCTGGAAGAAATTAATCCGCAGGGGAAAAAATCTGGTCCTGGTCAGTGGCCGATCACTTAGATGAATTTGGTTTTAGTGCCCAACAGTTAGCTCTGATACGCGACAGCAAGGATCCCGATTTTTACATATGAATACGGCGGCGCCACTCGGACCAAACCACTGGTTCGATGCCGGGGATAAACGCTTTGCACCTGATAATATTTTGCTCAATTCGCGCAACGGTAATGTTGCCGTCATTGTTGATCGTCAAAGCGGTAAAGTAGTGTGGCGCATCGGGCCTGATTATCCCGGTTTACAACTAAGCAAACCGCTACCGCGCCCGCTTGATCAGATGATTGGCGAACATGACGTGCATATGATCCCGGCCGGGTTGCCAGGTGCGGGTAACATATTAATTTTTGATAATCAGGGCAACGCCGGTTATCCACCGACGCGCCAGGGCTTTTTCCGCGTCGCGCGTCATTGAAGTGGATCCGGTGAGTAAACAGATTGTCTGGGAATATACCGCAGAGAAATCAAAACAGGCCATTTCGACGTTTTACAGTGCTTACATCAGTAATGCGCAGCGTCTGCCTAACGGCAATACCTTGATTGATGAAGGGCAGAGTGGACGACTTTTTCAGGTGACGCCGCAGGGCGAGATTGTGTGGGAGTACGTTAGCCCCTTTTATGGCAAAGCGATGCCGCGCGATCACTATGTCGCTAATACAGTCTATCGTGCTTATGCGCTGCCATACACCTGGGCGCCGGCTGATACGCCGCACAACGAAACGGCAGTTAAAACCGATTGCGCGCGCTATCCGGTGCTCTCTGGCTGTGAGGCTGTCATATCGCAGTAAACTTTACCTGTCATTGTTCTGGCAGCAAATATTGCTGCCAGAACCGCTCAAGAAAACATCAGTAATGACCGATAACAGGCTGGCGATATTAATTAATATAAGGAAATAACCATGGAAAAATTTTACAGCTCACTGAATCAGCACGATGAACTCCTGGATGCCGTTGAGCAAAGCATTATTACTGTTAATCTGCCGGGAAAAGAGTCGGTCTATGTTATTTGCCAGGAAGATGCCGACCTGTTACTCGCAGTGGAATCAAGAGGAAATGAAGACGAAAGAAGTCGTCTGCTTAACTAATTCAGGGTGGGGTAGATTACCGACGCATAATAAGTAAAAAAGCGGTAATGATTAATATGGCATCTGCATCTCTTTTCGCTGCGCTTGTCTCAATCTGACAATGACATGAGCGGTAAGCAGCTCATTACTCCTTCTCCTGAAACCAGCAACCCACCCGCTGACACATAGCCGCGCCAGAAAAAGTAGCAGGCTGGTGAGAACATACAGCGCGCCACCCTGATAATACCAACTCCGCAGGCAAAGAAAGGCCGGAATTCGCATGGACGTGCGCCCGGAATAATTGACTCTGTTTTAATAGCCCTTTGCTCAACGTGAGTTCTTAAGCGGATATATGCTTTTTCGCTTATCTGCACCGATGATCACCACTATGAGAGAGGCCAGGGAAACGTTTCGCTGAATGATAAAGAAGCGTTATTTACGGTGACTGTTTTAAAGGTAAAAGCGTGCGTGGCGTTGTTCTCAGATTCGATTCAGTTGCGACTATTTTAATAAGTTATTCATGGACTAATGAATGAGCGGCAATGTAAAAGCCGTGGTTAGCCTGGCTTGATTTTATGTTAATAGTTAAACGCAAGGTGTGTTGAACGATAAATCATTAAATAAAAGTTATAAAAAAATCCACGCATTTGCGTGGATTTTTTAAAGCAGAGAAGGAGATTAGACGTTGAACAGGAAGTTCATGACGTCACCATCTTTAACGATGTACTCTTTGCCTTCTGAACGCATTTTGCCTGCTTCTTTCGCACCTTGCTCGCCTTTGAAAGCAACGAAATCATCAAATGCGATGGTTTGCGCACGAATAAAGCCTTTTTCAAAGTCGGTGTGAATTTTACCGGCTGCCTGTGGCGCCGTTGCACCCACCGGAATGGTCCATGCGCGCACTTCTTTCACACCAGCGGTGAAATAGGTTTGCAGATTCAACAAAGCGTAACCCGCGCGGATCACACGGTTCAGGCCAGGCTCTTCAAGCCCCAACTCCGCCATGAACTCATCACGATCTTCATCATCCAGTTCAGCGATGTCCGATTCAACCGCTGCGCACACAGGCACCACGACAGAACCTTCAGCTGCGGCAATGGCACGCACCTGATCAAGATAAGGGTTGTTTTCAAAGCCGTCTTCGTTGACGTTAGCGATGTACATGGTGGGTTTCAGCGTCAAAAAGCTCAGGTAGCGAATCGCCGCTTTCTCATCAGCATCCAGATCCAGCGCGCGCAACATACCGGCGTTGGAGAGGTGCGGCAGACATTTTTCTAACGCAGCCAGCTCAGCTTTTGCATCTTTGTCGCCGCCTTTGGCTTTCTTCTGTACGCGCTGAATGGCCCGCTCACAGGTATCCAGGTCAGAAAGCGCCAGCTCAGTATTGATAACATCAATATCTTCTGCCGGATTAACCTTGCCCGACACGTGAATGATGTTGTCATTCTCAAAGCAACGCACTACGTGACCGATAGCTTCGGTTTCACGGATGTTAGTCAGAAACTGGTTGCCCAGGCCTTCACCTTTGGACGCGCCTTTTACCAGACCAGCAATATCCACGAACTCCATTGTGGTTGGCACTAAACGTTGCGGTTTAACGATCTCCGCCAATTGATCAAGGCGCGGGTCCGGCATCGGCACCACGCCAGTGTTGGGTTCAATGGTGCAGAAGGGGAAGTTAGCCGCTTCAATGCCCGCTTTAGTCAGCGCGTTAAACAGGGTGGATTTACCGACGTTCGGCAGGCCCACAATACCGCATTTGAATCCCATGGTTTGATACCCTTTATAACTGGACAGATAAAACACGCCAGGGTGTTTTATCGGAAACGAAATAGAAAATTTCGCGCATTATACACAGAATCGCGACGATCTGGGCGTTTAGCTTGGCCTGAACGCGTGTAATCGATTCATTGCCTTAATGCGATCTTCTTTTAGCCACAGTTCAGTACAGCGCGCAGCTTCATCAATCGCATCATCGATCAGTTTTTGTTCACTGGCGGGCGGTTTGCCGAGAACAAAGCCGGTCACTTTGTTGCGATCGCCAGGATGGCCAATGCCCACTCGCAGGCGATGAAAATTGTTGTTGTTGCCCAGCTTACTGATGATGTCTTTCAGGCCATTATGCCCGCCATGTCCGCCGCCTTGCTTAAATTTGGCTACGCCTGGCGGTAGATCGAGTTCATCGTGCGCCACCAAAATCTCTTCCGGCGCGATACGGTAAAACGTTGCCATCGCCGCGACGGCTTTACCACTTAAATTCATAAAGGTCGTCGGAACCAGTAAGCGCACATCATTACCCGCAATCGCCAGTCGTGCCGTGTAGCCGAAGAATTTGGCTTCTTCTTTTAAAGACTGATTATGGCGATCTGCCAGTAGACCCAGATACCAGGCCCCGGCGTTATGGCGCGTGGCGGCATATTCCGCCCCGGATTGGCAAGGCCCACAATCAGTTTAATGCTGCTCACGATGAATATCCTGCTCTTAGACGGAAAGGGCGTTAGTTTACTTCGGCCCCGTTAAGATCTCAAAGTTCACGCAAGGATAATAGTTACTAAAGGTGATTAATCATTTTTCATCTAAATCAACAGGCTACCCGTAAAGTTGTGTCAACGTTTCTTGCGGTTGTGTGATCTTGCCCGCAACGTCAGGGCCAGCCATTGCCTAAACTTATGGTGAGTTAACATTGTGTGCGGTTTTTGTCTTGCCTGAAAAGGATGGAGGTGAAAAATGAAACGTCATCACTCTCGCGCAGCGGGTAATACTTTAATGGTGTTGGGATTATTAACCATGGTTCTCGGCGTAGGGTATTCGATCATCAACCAACTGCCTTCGTTACAGTTGCCACAATTTCTGGCACACGGTGCGATGTTCAGTATTTTTATCGGTGCACTCTTATGGCTGGCAGGTGCCCGCGTTAGCGGTCGTGAAAAGATAGAAGATCGCTATTACTGGTTGCGTCATTTTGGTGATAAACGCTGCCGCCGTTCGCATCACACTCACCGCTAACTTGCTGTAAAGAGGCTAAGGTATTGTTCCGTTCGGTTTCTGCCGCTGGCCTTGGCGCGATATAACGCTTCATCGGCCAGCGCCAACAGAACATCAAAGCGGGTTTCAGTGTGCGTTGACGCCGCAAAACCGATGCTGACTGAGTAAGCAATGCTGTCCGGTTGAGAACGCTGCACAGCAAGGCGCACCCGCTCACACCAAATCCACGCTTCGCCCGCGCGCGCAGGAATAATGGCTGCAAACTCTTCTCCACCCAGACGCGCAAAGCGACCACCGCTGGGTAGCAGCTCTTGCACCACTTCGCAGAAATCAATCAGCACCCGATCCCCCTGATGATGGCCAAAGCGATCGTTGATGCTTTTAAAATGATCGAGATCGAACAGCACCGCTGTAAAGGATTTTGCTGGCGCAGGCAGCGTGAAATGATGTTTTCCGCTTCGTTCAACAATGCCCGACGATTCCAGACATTCGTTAAGGGATCGTGCAGCGAAGCATGTTTATGCGCAATCTGCGTGCGCTCGTTGACCATGGCTAAGATCGTAAAGGTTAAACCAATAACAAACAGAATCGATTCTAAAATCACGTAAACCGAGAAGCTGGAGCCGCCTATTGCGCCTTTTAACGGGCTGACAACAGCGTTATCAAGAAAAATGCGTGCCAGATGAAATAACAGGTGTATCCACAACAGCAGTTGCGCGGGCCAAAAAGTGATTTTAAGCGTGGCGCGCTTGAGCCATAACAAATGGATCAATGCGCTGGTGTAGAGCATGCATAAGATGCACAACACCAAAACACGCTTAGGCAGAGCGTGGTAAAAAGAGGGAAACAGCAGAGTAGTGCCCATAGCAGGGCACCCAGCAGCCAGCCAGTACCGAGCGGCTTACCGCAAAACTGGCGAAAGGCCTGTAATAAGCCGCCATAGGCCAACATCATCACGACATTTCCCAGCGCAACGGGCAAAAATTGCAGGCCTGTGCTGCGTAAACTGCTCAAAAAACAGCGGCGAGAGTGAGGACCAGCGAAAGACAGGTAAAGCCCAGAACACGATCGTACTGCGATCCTATCCAGGCAAAAACCATAATAATGCTCAAAAATCCAAGCACATAAAGCTCGCAAATAAACAATGTATAAATGTCGAGGTTCATAGTGGTCGGAGTTCTCGCCAAAAAGTGGGATGCAAAATACCACTTATTAATTCGCGGCAGAAGCCCTGATGCCAGGCTTAAATTAAAAAAGTGACTGGCATTGAAAATAACGGTTTTGGTGGGAAATTATCGGGGGAATAGTGAATAAGAAAGCGAGTTGGGCGGCAAATGGATTTAGCCGGATGAAAAAACCGGGCGCAAGGCCCGGTTTAGCGAAGATTAATGCTCGAACATAGCCGAAATAGATTCTTCGTTACTAATACGACGAATAGCCTCAGCCAGCATGCCGGACAAAGTCAGCGTGCGGACGTTAGGCAGAGACTTCATCTCTTCAGACAGCGGAATAGTGTCGCAGACGATCACCTGGTCGATCACGGATTTACGCAGGTTTTCCACCGCGTTGCCTGAGAAAATCGGATGGGTTGCGTAAGCGAATACACGCTTGGCGCCACGCTCTTTCAATGCTTCAGCCGCTTTGCACAGCGTGCCGCCGGTGTCGATCATATCATCGACCAGCACGCAGTCGCGGCCAGCAACGTCACCAATAATGTGCATCACCTGAGAAACGTTCGCACGTGGGCGGCGCTTATCAATGATAGCCATGTCGGTGTCGTTCAGCAGTTTAGCGATGGCGCGTGCGCGCACAACACCACCAATGTCTGGAGAGACAACGATAGGGTTTTCCAGACCGATCTGCAGCATGTCTTCCAGCAGGATCGGGCTGCCAAATACGTTATCAACCGGGACGTCGAAGAAGCCCTGGATCTGCTCGGCGTGCAGGTCAACCGTTAGAACACGGTCAACTCCGACGCTGGAAAGGAAGTCTGCCACAACTTTGGCGGTGATCGGCACACGTGCGGAACGCACGCGACGATCCTGACGGGCGTAGCCAAAGTAAGGAATGACTGCGGTAATACGACCAGCAGAAGCACGACGCAGGGCGTCGACCATCACAACCAGTTCCATCAGATTATCGTTGGTGGGAGCACAGGTGGACTGGATGATGAAAATATCACCACCGCGTACATTTTCATTAATCTGTACGCTCACTTCACCGTCACTGAAACGACCAACAGCGGCGTCTCCAAGAGAGGTGTAAAGGCGGTTGGCAATACGTTGTGCTAGTTCCGGGGTGGCGTTACCAGCAAATAGCTTCATATCAGGCACGAGAAGAACCTCAGGCTTTGCGTCCAGAGAATGAACGGCATGACAGTAACCGGCGAATACAGTCATGTGCGTTCACACGGGTGTGTTAATGCGAGACGTGCAGTGTCTGAAACGAGGTGACACTGTCACGCGATCGCTGGTCGCCCGGAAAGTGTACGCTGTAGCGGCGAGACATTAACGCCTCTTGCTACAAAGCCGCGTACCCAGTTCGGGGCAAGTTCCAGCACCTGACGAGCAGCAGACTCGGTGTCAAATTCAGCAAACACACAAGCACCCGTGCCAGTCAGGCGCGACGGCGCGTATTCTAGCAGCCAGGAAACAAGCTCATCAACCTCACGAAAACGTTTTCTTACCACTGACTCACAATCATTGCTGAACGGTGCCTGCAAAAGCGTCGTTAAATCACGTACAGGCGTATTGCGTATTAATGCGGGATCATTAAAGACCTCTGGCGTGCCGACGCTGACACCAGGATGCGCCACCAGATACCATTTTTCTTCAGGCGCGGCGGGCTGTAGCTGCTCGCCGACACCTTCGGCAAAGGCGGCAAAACCTCTGACAAATACTGGCACATCCGCCCCTAAATGCAGACCAATTTGCGCCAGTTCATCTACGGTTAAGCCACATTGCCATATATTATTGAGCGCAACCAATACCGTTGCTGCATTGGATGAGCCACCGCCCAGTCCGCCACCCATGGGTAATTTTTTTCAACGCTGATTTGTGCTCCCGCGTTCAGGCTCAGGGAATGCTTATTCTGCGCTGCCTGCTTAAGCTGTTCGGCTGCGCGCACAATCAAATTTTGTGCATCGGGCACGCCTTCAACCGGTGTCAGTAAGGTGATAAGACCGCTTTGATCGGGTTGAATATGCAGAGTGTCGCCATAATCAAGGAACTGAAACAGGGTTTGCAGGTTGTGGTAGCCGTCAGAACGACGGCCGGTGATATAAAGAAAAAGATTCAGTTTTGCCGGCGCGGGCCAGGTGGTCATCATTGTACGGTCCAGCTATCCATACGCAGTTTAATCCGCTGTTCGCCTTCTTTCAGCTCCAGGCTGGCTGGCAGGGAAGGCGTCACCTTATTGTCGTAACCGGCAATCGTGACCTGCCATTGCTGACCATCACGACTGTAGTTCAGGTTGCGCAACTGATACTGTTCATTCAACTGGTAATCACGGGCGTCTCCGGGTAAGCCCATCATCCATTGACGCAGGTTTGCCAGTGGAATATCCATACCGGTAAGCTGTGAAATCATCTTTTCCGCATCGTTACTGACATAGCGTTTCCCTTTATTATCAACCAGCTGCACCACAGAGCCTTGTGCATCCAGCTGCAATTCGGTGCTTCCTAATGGATTGGTTAACAGCAGGCGGTAACGATCAGGCGCGGTTTGTTGCCAGTTAAAGCGTGCGTAAACTTTTTGCTTATCAGACAGATAAGCAAACGCACCGCGGGTTTGATAATGCGTCACTTTACTGACCGCTTGTTGATGCTGTTGCCACTGTGGCGCAGTAACGTTTGGACCCGGACCTTGCGGTTTATTCACGCTACAGGCAGCCAGCAACACGCTGGCGAGGGGCAAAAGGCGCAACAGATTGCGTGGGGAATTAAGCATCAAATGGTCATCTCCTCAGACACGTTTATCATTCGTAACGGATAACGCTAACCATCCGCATTTAAGCAGTCAATGCTGTTATACGCGAAATTATTGATGATCAGGTTATTCTTATTACAGTCATAGCCTTTGTATGGCTTTTCATGATCTGTCGCATCTTGTAGAATGCGCCTCACAAAACCCTGACATTATTGGGACATCCCAACTCAAATCCATGACGCTGCTTGCACTCGGAATCAATCACAAAACTGCCCCTGTCGCTCTGCGCGAACGTGTCGCGTTCGGGCCGGAGACGCTGGAACAGGCTTTGAACAGCCTGTTATCTCAGCCGATGGTGCAGAGTGGCGTGGTGTTATCGACCTGTAATCGCACCGAGCTTTATCTGAGTGTAGAGCAACAGGCCGATCTGCAAGAGCGACTGGTGCGCTGGCTGTGTGATTATCATCAGCTCAATGATGAGGATGTCCGCAACAGCCTGTACTGGCATCATGATAATGAAGCGGTAAGCCATTTAATGCGGGTTGCCAGCGGACTTGACTCGCTGGTACTGGGTGAACCGCAAATTCTGGGCCAGGTCAAAAAAGCCTTTGCTGATTCGCAACGTGGACAGGCGTTGAGCAGTGAGCTGGAACGTATGTTCCAGAAAACCTTCTCTGTGGCCAAACGGGTACGAACCGAAACTGAGATTGGCTCAAATGCTGTCTCAGTAGCGTTCGCAGCCTGTACGCTGGCGCGTCAAATTTTTGAATCTCTCTCGACGGTTAACGTATTACTGGTTGGCGCTGGTGAAACCATTGAGCTGGTGGCGCGTCATTTGCGCGAACATCAGGTGAAAAAACTCATTATCGCTAACCGTACCCGCGAGCGGGCGGAAACGCTGGCGGCTGAAGTGGGTGCAGAAGTGATAAGCCTGGCCGATATTGATGCCCGGCTGTCAGAAGCTGACATTATTATCTCCTCAACCGCCAGTCCACTCCCGATTATTGGCAAAGGGATGATGGAGCGCGCGCTGAAAGCCCGCCGTAATAAGCCCATGCTATTGGTAGATATTGCGGTTCCGCGTGACGTTGAACCTGAAGTAGGCAAATTACCTAACGCGTACCTTTATAGCGTGGATGACTTGCAGGCGATTATCGAGCAAAATCTGGCGCAGCGCAAAGCAGCGGCAGTGCAGGCCGAAACTATTGTGATACAGGAGAGTGGCGAATTCATGGCATGGCTGCGTGCACAAGGCGCCGTCAATACCATTCGTGAATATCGCTCACAGGCGGAAGAGGTGCGCGCAGAACTGGAAGGCCGCGCATTACAGGCGTTGCAACAGGGCGCCGATCCGCAAAAAGTATTGCAAGAGCTGGCACACAAACTAACAAACCGATTGATTCACGCACCAACCAAATCTCTTCAGCAGGCCGCCCGCGATGGCGACAGTGAACGCCTGCAGATTTTACGCGACAGTCTGGGTCTCGAGTAGACCAACCGGCTGTTGCCACCTGTTACGGGAATCCCACATTTAAATGAAAACCTCTATTGTTGCCAAACTGGAAGCCCTGCAGGAGCGCCACGAAGAAGTGGAAGCCATGCTGGGCGATGCGGCGGTTATCGCCGATCAGGAACGCTTCCGTGCGCTTTCGCGCGAATATGCTCAACTCAGCGACGTTACGCGCTGTTTCCGTGACTGGCAGCAGGTTCAGGAAGATATTGATACCGCCAAAATGCTGCTCGACGATCCTGAAATGCGTGATATGGCGCAGGAAGAGTTACAGCAGGCGCGTGAACAAAGCGAAGTACTGGAACAGCAATTGCAAGTGCTGCTGTTACCAAAAGATCCGGATGATGAGCGCGCCTGTTTTATTGAAGTGCGCGCCGGAACAGGCGGGGACGAAGCGGCTATTTTTGCTGGCGATCTGTTCCGCATGTATAGCCGTTACGCAGAAGCACGCCGCTGGCGGGTTGAAATTGTCAGTGCCAACGAGGGCGAGCATGGCGGTTACAAAGAGATCATTGCGCGCATTATTGGTGACGGAGCCTATGGCCGGTTCAAATTTGAGTCTGGCGGTCATCGCGTGCAGCGCGTACCTGAAACCGAATCGCAGGGCCGTATCCACACCTCGGCATGCACCGTGGCGGTGATGCCTGAATTACCCGAAGCGGAAATGCCAGAAATTAATGCCGGCGATCTGAAAATTGATACGTTCCGCTCATCGGGCGCAGGCGGTCAGCACGTTAACACCACTGACTCCGCGATCCGTATTACCCACTTACCTACCGGCATTGTGGTTGAATGTCAGGATGAGCGTTCACAGCATAAAAACAAAGCCAAAGCTCTGGCGGTGTTAGGCGCACGTATCCATGCGGCCGAGATGGCCAGGCGCCAGGCAGCCGAAGCCAGCACGCGTCGCAATTTGTTAGGTAGCGGCGATCGTTCCGATCGTATTCGGACCTATAACTTCCCGCAGGGGCGCGTCACCGATCATCGTATTAACCTGACAATCTATCGTCTGGATGAAACGATGGAAGGCAAACTGGAAAGCCTGATTGAGCCAATCGTGCAGGAATATCAGGCCGATCAGCTGGCGGCGCTGGCTGGGCAGGATTAATGGATATTCGTCACTGGCTGAAACAGGCCGTTGCCACGCTTTGTGGTGGCGACAGCCCTAAGCGTGACGCTGAAATCCTGCTGAGTTTTGTCACCGGTAAATCGCGCAGTTGGCTCATCGCCTTCGATGAAACGTTGTTAAGCGACGCACAGTTAACGCAGCTCAATGTATTGCTGGCGCGTCGTGCGCAGGGTGAACCAGTGGCACATTTGGTTGGCGAACGCGAGTTCTGGTCGTTGCCGCTGCGCGTGAATGATGCCACGCTGATCCCACGGCCCGATACGGAAATTCTGGTTGAACAGGCACTGGCAAGATTGCCTGCCGCACCGACCCGCATACTGGATCTGGGCACCGGTACCGGCGCTATCGCTCTGGCCATTGCCAGTGAGCGGCCCGATTGTCAAATTATGGGCGTTGATCGCATCGACGCTGCCGTCGCCCTGGCCACGGAGAATGCGGAACGACTCGCCCTCAGCAACGTCACGTTTGCGCTGAGTCACTGGTTCCGCGATCTTCCTTCTTCTCGCTACGATCTCATCGTAAGCAATCCCCCTATATCGACAGCAACGATGAACATCTCTCGCAGGGAGATGTCCGCTTTGAACCGCGCAGTGCGCTGGTGGCTGAAGAGTCGGGCCTGGCTGATTTACGCGCCCTGATCGAACAGGCCCCGGACTGGCTGCTGGCGGGCGGCTGGTTATTGCTGGAGCATGGCTGGCAGCAGGGCGAGGCGGTGCGTCAAATGATGATGCAACAGGGCTATCAGGCCGTCGCCACAGCAAATGATTATGGCGGCAACCCACGTGTCACTTATGGACAAATAGTCAATTAAAAGGAAAGCAGATGTTTGCTTATTACCCAGTCATCAAAAATCTCCACCTGATTACGGTAGCGATAACGATTCTTTTTTCCTGGTACGTTTTTACTGGCAGCGCAGCGGTTCAGCGATGCTGGCGCGCCGTTGGGTGCGCATTTTACCGCACGTCAACGATACGCTGCTGCTGGTGACCGGGGTAATGTTAGTGCTGATCACTCATTTCTATCCCTTTTCTCCACAAGGAAGCTGGCTGACTGAGAAGCTTTTAGGCGTTATTATCTATATCGCCTTAGCTTCCGTGGCCTTAAGTCGCCGTCCGCGAACTGACCGCACGCGCTGGATCGCTTTTAGTGTGGCAGCCATTGCGCTGGTGATCGTCATCTCGCTGGCGGTGAGTAAAATGCCGTTATTGGGGATAGTATGACCTCGAATGAACAATTAGATTTTAGCCAGACGCCGCTGTGTGAAGCGGTGATTGGCGCTACGCTCGTCATCCGCGCCGATTTCCCGGCGCTGACAGTAGAAGAGCAATTAGCGGCCCTGGTTGCTGAAGCGCGCGAATATGTGCGTAGCGAGCAGGACGCCGATTTACAACTGGGAAAGCTGCTTGAACTGTTTTATGACCAGTGGGGATTTGGCGGTGCCAGCGGTATCTATAATCTGTCTGATGCGTTATGGCTGGATAAAGTATTAAAAACACGACAGGGAACGGCGGTTTCACTGGGTGTCATTCTGCTGCATATCGCGGCTGAATTAGAGTTACCTTTAATGCCAGTGATTTTCCCGACGCAACTTATATTGCGTGCCGACTGGATTGACGGCGACAAATGGTTGATCAACCCTTTTAATGGTGAAACGCTGGATACGCATACGCTCGAAGTATGGTTGAAAGGCAACATCAGCCCGACAGCGCGTTTATACGACGACGATCTTGATGAGGCGAAAACGGTCAGCGTCATGCGTAAACTGCTGGACACACTGAAAGCCGCGCTGATGGAAGAGAAACAAATGGAGCTGGCACTCAACGTAAGCCAGGTGCTGTTGCGTATTGATCCTGATGATCCCTATGAAATTCGCGATCGCGGTCTGATCTATGCTCAGCTTGAATGCGAACATATCGCCTTAAATGATTTAACCTACTTCGTTGAGCAGTGTCCTGAAGATCCCGTCAGCGAAATGATTAAAGTGCAGATACACGCAATCGAACAAAAACAAGTGACGCTTCACTAAGCGGACACATTATTAAGGAAAGGACATGACTCAGAAAGTCGTCAATATTGGTGACATCAAAGTAGCAAACGACCTGCCGTTTGTGCTGTTTGGTGGTATGAACGTGCTGGAATCACGCGATCTGGCGATGCGTATTTGCGAACACTACGTCAAAGTAACCGAGAAACTTGGCATTCCTTACGTATTCAAAGCCTCTTTTGATAAAGCAAACCGTTCATCTATTCACTCTTATCGTGGTCCGGGCCTGGAAGAGGGCATGAAAATTTTCCAGGAGCTGAAACAGACGTTTGGCGTAAAAATCATCACTGATGTCCATGAAGCGTCGCAGGCGCAGCCCGTTGCGGATGTGGTTGATGTGATTCAGCTGCCAGCATTCCTGGCGCGTCAGACCGATCTGGTTGAAGCAATGGCGAAAACCGGCGCTGTGATTAACGTGAAAAAGCCCCAGTTCGTCAGCCCCGGTCAGATGGGTAACATCGTAGATAAATTTGCCGAAGGCGGTAATGAAAAAGTGATCCTCTGCGATCGCGGCAGCAACTTTGGTTACGACAATCTTGTTGTAGATATGCTCGGCTTTAACGTCATGAAAAAGTGTCTAAAAACAGCCCGGTGATTTTCGACGTAACCCACGCGCTGCAAACCCGCGATCCGTTTGGTGCGGCATCAGGCGGACGTCGTGCTCAGGTGGCTGAGCTGGCACGTGCTGGTATGGCGGTAGGGATTGCGGGCCTGTTCATTGAGGCGCACCCGGATCCAGCCAACGCCTTATGTGACGGTCCATCGGCGCTGCCGCTGGATAAGCTGGAGCCATTCCTGGTTCAGATGAAAGCGATCGACGAGCTGGTGAAAAGCTTCCCGGAACTGGACACCAGTCATTAATCCTGCGCCCGGAAAAGAAAAAGAGCGAATGTTCGCTCTTTTTTCGTCTTAATTAAGCCTTAATCACAGCATGATGGTAATCAAATAACCTGCAAACAAGGCCAGATGGGCCGCTCCGTTAAGAACGTTTGTCCGTCCGGTTGAGAACGAGATTTGGCACAGAATCAGCGACGCCATCATGATGACCATTTGTGGCGGCTCAAGGCCGAAAATTAATTCCTGATTTGTCAGCGTAGCAATAATTGTTACCGCCGGAACCGTAAGGGATATGGTGGCCAGCACCGAACCGAAAAACAGGTTCATTGCACGCTGCACCTGATTCATCAAAACCGCTTTGATTGCGCCTAATCCTTCAGGCGAAAGGATCAGCAACGCCACCAGGAAGCCGGTAAATTGCTGCGGTGCGTTCAGTTCCGTCAGCAGATATTCCAGCGTATTAGCGTTCATTTTCGTTACGGCAATGACTGCAATAAGGTGGATAATCAGCCAAACGGTATGCCAGAGGCTACTGTGCGCAGAGGGTTTACCGTGATGAGGATCGCCATCGTCGCTTTCATCTTCGTGCTCATAAACAAACAGGCTTTGGTGCGTTTTCGTCTGGATCAGCAAAAAACGCCATACATTGCGGCAGAAATCGCTGCAATCAGTAGTGCCTGGGTAGGGGTAAAATTACCGCCAGGCAGCGCATTAGGAAACACCAGCACTAAAATGCCTAACGGAAAAATCGCGATCAGATACTGTTTCACGCCAGCCAGATTGACGTACTGCGTAGCAAACTTACGCCCGCCGAGTAACAACGCAAAACCAACCAATCCACCGGTGACAATCATAATGATGGAATAGAGTGTATCGCGCATCAAACCCGGCGCGGCATCGCCTGTTGCCATTAGCGCCGAGATCAAACTTACCTCAAGGATCACCACCGATAAACTGAGGATAAGCGAGCCGTAGGGTTCACCGAGGCGATGCGCCAGTACATCAGCATGACGAACCACGCTGAATGCACTGCTGAGTATGGCCACAAGAGCCAGTAAATTGATGCCGACGATGAGGGGAAACGATGTTTGCCCGCTAAAGAAATAAAGAACACCCAGCGTAATAAGGGGAAATATCAGCGAGAATTCCTTGTGGCGTGTTTTTTCATGTGTTGGCATTCACCCTCCTTTTAAGCGGTACAACATGACCGGACAGAAATAGTGCTCCTGTCAAATATAATGAAATTTATAACCAGAAACAGTTTATCTTTCTGATATTACAAAATGTGAACCTTTACTTCTTTTTACTTTTTCATCTGGGTGATGCGAAAGGGGATTAAAAACCAATTTTTATGATTAAATGATTAAAAATCAGTATGTTGATGTAAAAGAAAAAATTGAAATCATCTCATTTTCGGCCTTAAAGAGCCTTAATAAGTGATTTTTAATTCGTTTAGGTTTTGTTTAGCAAAAAACATTGCCGTTATGCACGGTTTGTCATTTCGGCGATATCAGCCAAAATTAAGGATAGCTGATAACCAAGGAGGAATTATGCCTTACGATAGCCGAAGCGACCTGCCAGACAACGTTAAACATGTTTTACCTGCCCACGCGCAGGATATTTATCAGAAAGCGTTTAACAGCGCCTGGTCACAATATAAAGACGAGGATGATCGTCGCGGCGATGAATCTCGTGAAGAAGTGGCGCATAAAGTCGCCTGGTCAGCAGTGAAAAAGAGTATGAAAAGGGTGAGGACGATAAGTGGCATCCGAAAGACTGAATCTTCTCCTCTTAAAAGGGCCAGAAAAATCTGGCCCTTTTCTTTTTTATTTCTTAATTTTTTTTAACTTGTGACCTTAATCACCCTTGAAACCCTCAATAAAAATGAATTAATGTCGTTTTAATGAACGAGGCGCCAGGCCGTTTCAACTCAGTCAAACAGAGGAGTTTTCCGAACGGGATGTCAGAAGCATCGAGGAGGTCAGATTGTTAACCCGGGAATTTTTATTAAAAGCGGATTGTAAGACGTCATTCGGTGATATCGAAGAGACGCTGTTGTGGAGCTGCGAACAACGGGCTGCTTCACTGGCTGCCACGCTGGCATGTCGTCCCGATCACAGCCCGGTCTGGATCTTCGGCTATGGTTCCCTGATGTGGAATCCCATTTTTGAAGCGGATGAAGTTGCATCGGGGTCGCTGGAAGGCTGGCATCGTGCGTTCTGTTTGCGCCTGATCGCGGGGCGCGGTACATCCAGCCATCCTGGCCGTATGCTGGCCCTGAAAGAGGGGGCAGAACCAGCGGGTTAGCGTTTCGCCTGCCTGAAGCTCGTCTGCATGAAGAGCTTGAGCTTCTGTGGAAGCGCGAAATGATTACCGGCTGCTATTTACCCACCTGGTGTGAGCTAACGCTGGAGGACGGGCGCAGCGTGACGGCCCTGGCTTTTATCATGGATCCGCGCCATCCACTGTATGAATCTGATACTTGCCCTGATGCGGTTGCACCGTTGATTGCAGCAGCGACCGGACCGCTTGGATCAAATGCGCAGTATCTGTTTTCGCTGGAACAGGAACTGGCGAAGCGCGGCATGGAAGAGGAGAGTCTGAGTCGCCTGGCGCATCAGGTTCGTGCGCTACAAACCTGCGTAAGCCAGGCTCAGGGTTAAAACAGTTCCACAACGGCCAGGGCATTGCGTCAAAGAGATTTTACCGACGCAATGCCCTGGCCACAGCAACGTTAATTGCCTGGATTAATCAACCACGTGCCGGGTTTATCAATCGTCAGCGATTGCGCATGCGTCACGCTGCCGCTGTGCACCTCAATACGATACTCGCCAGCACCCAGATTCAATGCAGCGAAACCACTGCTGCCCGGCTTTACTTCCAGCGGCTGTCCATTGAGCACCACGTTATCGCCAGCCGCCAGTTTGAGATAGACGGTGGCCAGTGCCAAAGGTACGGCGGCAACGCTGCTGGTGGAAGAGGGGCTGAGGAGGCTGCTGGCGCACTCGCCACAGCCGGTTCATCGCTACGCTGGTTAACCAGCCAGACAACGACCGCGACAGCGAGCAGCGCCACAGCGGCAACCGAGAGTAGACCGGGCGACAGGCGACGCACATTGCGTGGCGTAACCGGTTCAACCGTCGAGGCGCCATGATTGACGGCCATCACCAGCGGAGCAACCGGCTCAACGGGCTGCTCCGGCTCTTCTGCCGCAGGGTGCGGCTCGGCTGCGAGTTTGAGGCTGTTTACCACCGCTTCCACGTCACTCACCGGCAAATCCAGCAGGGCAGCGAAAGCGTCAACGCTTTGCGGTCGATCGCCGGGCTTCATGGCCAGAGCGCAGTCAATTGCGTGAAGCAATGACAGGGAATAACCTTCTGGCTTGCGTTCCACCAGAGGTTGATAATTATCTTCAATGCAGCGTACAACGCTGACCGGCGGTGGATTGTGAGTGATCAGGCTGTGCAGCACGGCACCAAGGGCGTAGATATCGGTCCAGGGACCCTGTTCCACTTCACCTTCTTCACTGTACTGTTCAATCGGCGCAAAGCCTGGCTTAAGCATGATCTCCGTTTCATCAGAGAGGTTGCCAATCTCTTTACGCGCTGAGCCAAAATCGAGCAGCACCGGCAGCTGATTTTCCTGAATTTGAATATTATCCAGCGAAATATCACGGTGAAGATAACCAGCCTGATGAATGGTACTAATGGCACCCAGCAGGGGCGGCAACAGCCGACGGATCCAGGCTTCAGAAATCGACTCCGGGCTGGTAATTTGCCACTCTTTTAGCGTCATGCCACTGTAGTAAAGCGTGCCCATGTAGGCCGTGCCGTTCTCTTCCCAGAAACGCAGCACGTGCAGCAAGCCGGGATGATTAAAGCGAGCCAGCAGGCGAGCTTCCTGAATAAAACTGCTGAGGCCGGCGTTAAACAATTTCTGAAAACGCTCGCCACGCAGCTCAAGCGATAAATCGGCGTTACGTAGCGCCAGCGAAACTGGCATATATTCTTTAATCGCGATCGTACGCTCGAGCTGATGGTCCCATGCGCGGTAGACAATGCCGAAGCCGCCGCCGCCAATCACTTCCTTGATCTCAAATTCATTAAATCGGTAGCCGTCAGGCAAAGCATTGGGCACCGTTTTTTGATTATCATTAGCCGACATAGTGAACTCTCTGAACACTGCCTGTTCGCCAGGCTGCGATAATTAATTAATGTTACGCCAGGCACCAATCGCCGGATCAACCAGATCCGCATGCAGGGTGTCGATGAGTAACACATTCACTTTTTGCTGTGGCATGAAATGCGACGCCCAAAGGCCGCGCAAGGTTTCAACTTGCGTTTTCATTGCGTCAACGTCCTGTTGCGCACTCTTTTTATCCATTTGTATTAACAGCGTCCCGTTAAAGCGCCAGAGATGCTGTTGCGCATCGAACGGCAGCACCAGCCAGCTCCCGGTGGCATCTTTGTGCGTGACGATCATGCGCTGATTATTGGCAGAAACCACCTCAAGCGCATTGCCGCTAATGGTCAGGTTAGCAATCGGGTAGCCTTGATAGAACGTGACAGGCACCGCTACCGATTGGCCTGCATTGTTGATTGTCAGGCTGCTTTTGCCCTCAACCCAGCCATCAGGTGAGCACTGTTGCTTGCTGACATCAGGTATAAACATCGCTTCGGCATTGTTATCCCATGCGGTGCGGAAATGGCAGCCGCTTGGCAGATCAAAATGCTGCAGGGGCGTGCTGTCTGCCGGGCGTGATAAATCAAGCGGGGCCGCGTTGCTCTCGCTGGCACTGGCTGTGGCATCGGCCATCACGATGGGACGCCAGTTTTGCAATTTGCTGGCGCTACCGCTGGCTAATACGCCACCCTCTTTATCGGTCATCTGCCAAGGCAATAGATCCAGCGCACCGCATTGATTCGCTAACAGCGTGCCCACGCGCGGTAAAAAGGTTGTCAGTATGGCTGAATCTTTGCTTTTACCCGAAACAATGCGCAGGGGCAGTGTCTCTTTACACCAGTCGTCAGGCGCTTTACTCACCACATTATCGATATAGACCTCTAACGCCAGACTCGGCGAATAAACCACACGGTAATCTTCAGCCTGGGCGTGAAAGGCGATCAGCATAGTGGCGATGCCGGGCAACCACAATTTCATAAGAATCCTTGGAATCAATAACGAGGCGGCAGAAAACGTGCCGAATCAGCCAACGAATAGAGCAGGGTGGCTTCCTGCGGTTCACCAATCCAGACAGCCAGTGCGCTCAGGTTATCTTTTTTATGCTGCGGCTGACGGCTTCTTCCATTAAGGCTAACCACTCTTCGCAGGCATTTACCATTCGTAACGCTTGCTCCATCTCGCGGGTGGTCAGGTTTAGCCAAAAGCCATCGGTACAGACTAAAAAGGCATCCCCGTCTTCCAGCGTGATCGTTTCAGAGAACGTCACCGGACGAGCCGGTTTAGCGCCCAGCGCATTATAAAGTAAATTACTGTTGATACCGGTATTTTCATAGCCCGCTTCTTTCAATTGTTGCGCCAGGCTGTGATCGCGAGTGACATCATGCAGCCTGCCATGGCGGAAATGATAAACCCGGCTGTCACCCGCGTGCGCCCACCAGGCACACTGTTTTTCACGGTCAATAAACAACGCGGCAAGAGTGGTGCTCATGCGTGAAAATTTCGGACTTTTACCTTGCGCCTGATGCAGTAAAGTACGGCATTGCTCAATCGCACGCTGGGTGATAACAGGTGAAAACGGGCCGTTCTCTTTTAACTGACTGATTAAATTGTCGCGTACCAGCTGAGCGGCCTGTTCACCGCCCGGCAAACCTGCCACACCGTCACACACCACAAAACAGGCTTTATCGTCACCCAGTTCTGCGCCGGTGCGATCTTGATTTTCATCACGCAATCCCTGCTGGCAACGGCTGGAAAAGGCTATTTTCATGCTTCATCCATCCGTGTCTGAGAATCTTTATACTGATTAACTTCCATATCGTAAGCATGCAGAAAGGCTTCGCCGAAGAGGGTATGAAAATCATCTTCAATCTCGCCTGCGGTGCGTTGGTAGTCGCGTGTGAAGTAATCCCACAGCGCGGCTTTTTCAGGCTGGTAAGAGGCAGTTTCGGTAATACGCCATCTGCTCGCGCCTGTTCTTCGAGGCGTTGAGGATTAAACGATTGCAACATGGCAGCGATAATGGCGCGGATCCCGGCAATCATACCGAGTTGATGCGCCTGTAAGTCTACCAGCGCATCACGTACCGCCTGCTCAGGCTGCATAAAGCCAGGCATCTGGCTTTGATACATCTGCATTAATACCGTTTTACCCGAGGGTAAAATTTTAAAGGGGTTATTGGCTTCGTTGAGGATCATCGTCATGTCAGCTTTCACGCCGCGCTTGAGGATGGAACGAGACGACATTAACGCCACGGTGCCTTGTGAAAACAGGCTAAGCATACGCCCGGTAATGCGCATTTGCTCCTCATCAATCGGCGTAGCGTGACCATTGTTCAGCCCCATGCCTTCAAGCAGCGCCGAGATGAGCTTGTCCTGATCGTAAGGCTGCGTCTGCAAATGGCGCTGTGGCCCATTGCTTTGGGGATCAATGGCTAAACGCGCATCGCTGTGGCGCTCATGACGTCCTGGACCGTTCTCGGGTTCGATCGCCAACGCTTCAGCTTCTGGATGATTGTTTATACCCAGCGGATTTGCCGGTTCGGTCGCGTCAGCGGTGAAGAAAGCCAGCGGATCATCTTTACTCTCTTCGACACGAGTCGGATCGCGGACTTCCAGTGCGTAGTCGCCAATACGCAGCGCATCGCCGTGCTTAAGCGGCACCTGCATACCGCGGCTCAGGGTAACACCGTTGTGTTCAACCGGCGTTACGCTCCCCTGGTTCGTCAGACGACACTCGCCTTCATTCGACACATGAACTAATGCCTGTAGACGCGAAATCGCCCGCGATTCATCCGGCAACACCAAATCGTTATCCTGGCTGCGACCAATGGTGCCGCCAGGGGTTGAAATACCACGGTTTTAACCGGAACATCCGTAGTGCATTGCACAATGGTAAATTGCATGAGTCATCCCGTGTTTTTGGGCAAACGCAACTGGCCTTATTCAAACATTGGCGGATAGAGGCCATTACGTCCCGGCTGTGCACCTGCTGCCGGGTTAAACAGTAACGAAAACAGTTGAGCAGTGAGGTTACCGCTGTGCTTGTGAGTCGCATGGGCGAAACCGTCGCTGCGATTACTCCACCAGTAGCTAATATGCTGCTGAGGATCGAAGCGTTCGGCCACTTCACGCCAGCTTAGCGTGCAGGGCAGATCCTGAAAACCAATCACATCCATGATGTCAGAGTGCTGCTTTACCGGCACCATCAGCGGCGGTAGCATTTTAATCTGCTGCTCCAGTTGTTCAGCACTCAGCGGCGTTTGTACCGCCTGTAGCAAAGTGGCACCCAAATCCTGAAACCAGTCTCCCGAAATGGTCAACTGCGCCGGGTGCCACTGTTTAAGCGAAAAGCTTTGCAAAGCAAGCAGCGGCCAGGCCCGGCCTACGCGGTCACAAGAGGGCAACAGACAGCCCATCTGGATCTTTTGCCTGCCAGGGGTTATCGGCAGGACAAAGTTCCACACCGGCGCGCGTAAAAACGTCGCAGCAGAGGCGTTCTCTTGCTGATGCCAGTGTATTAAGCCCTGCTGAAACCAGTGACTCCAGGGCGCAATATGCTTTTCACTGAGACGATGATGCAAAAAGTCGCCGGTGGCAGGCAGCTTGCCATACCAGCCGGGTGCCATGTATGCAGCCATGTTCACCTCACCATTACTCACTATGCGTGGTCAATCGCTGTGCTGAGAGCGAAGGCGTCACAGCAAGCGTATTGCCGTCGCGACCCGCATTTTTCAGATTTTCCGCAAGTTTACGCATCATCAATGCATTATCACGAGCATAAGGTGAAGACTGTATCTGTTGATCCAGTAGCTGGCTGAGGTGCCAGTCTAACTGTTGCAGGTCGCGCGCTGAAACATTCTCCGGCAAGGTACGCTGTAAATTTTGCAACAGCCAGGCGCGCAGAAACTCGCCATCATAATTACGCGGTTGATAGAGCATTTGATAAGCGCGTAAGGCGCTGCGACTGTATGCATTGTCATCGCCCGGATCGTTTCGCAACAAATTAGTAATCTGTTGCGCGACACGCGGCAGCAGCAAAGACTTAAGCGCATTTTGATAAAGCACCCAGGCAGCGTCGCTAACTTGCGTACCACGATATAAGCCAACCCGCATAGTAAGCGGCGGATTATCCAGTGAAAAGCGGTCTGACAGCGGCAGCTTCACCAGGCTATTAAGAAAGGGTAGCAGATCGAAAATATTATCAGCAGGCTGATGAATGACCTGCTGACTTTGCTCGATAATTGCCGGTACGCGTGTTTCGACCGTTTCCAGATAGCGTTGATTCTGGTAATAGCTGATGCCCCATAAACCAGACAAAATTAACAGCGCACCGGCCAGCACGCCGTAACCAATCCAGTGGAAGAGTTGGTTGCGGTACTCCCAGTGTCGGTTGCTGCCCGCCAGGCCACTCTCTTTAAAGATCAAGGTACTGAGCAGGTCGCGAATAAAAAAGCTTTGCCCTTTGTTGCCTGGAATCGGGCTGCTGCGATTGACGCTGTCCCACGCAGCAATAGAGTGATCGCCAGCCTGACGCAACTGAAGTTTGCGGCTCAGTTCACCCATTACGCGGTCAAACGGTAACCCCTCTTGCGTGCCGCTGGTAAAGAACAGCCCGCGCGGACTCCACGCCACCGCCTCTTTATGATCCGAAAACACAATATCAAGATATTCATTCAACAACGGGCGCAGTGACGCAAACTCTTGCGGAAACAGGAAGCACTCAGCACGTTGATGGAGATCGCGCTCCTGCGCCATGTGCCGGGCAAGATGCAGCTGTAGCTGCTGCTCCAGACGCTGAAACTGCTGAGCAAAGCTGTGGTGCCACTCCTCTTTACGCGGTTTGCTCAAATCCCAGTTAAACGTAAATCCCCAAATCGCATCACGCTGGGCTTTATCCAGCGCGCCAAAATAGCTCATAAAGCCTTTTAGCAGGTCTGTTTTGGTCACCATGACATACACCGGAAAGTGAATACCGGTTTGCTGATGCAGTTCCACCATGCGCTCACGTAACGCTGTTGCCTGGGCGAAACGCGCTTCGGCAGAATCGCTCAGCAGATCGGCCACGCTAATGGTCATGATCACGCCATTGATAGGCTGACGAGTACGATAACGCTTGAGCAAATTGATAAAGCTGCGCCACTCGCTGGCATCACGGGCGCGCTGGCTCTCCTGCAAGGCGTAACGACCCGCCGTGTCGATCATCACGGCGCTGTCGGTAAACCACCAGTCGCAGTGACGTGTACCGCCCACGCCGCGAATGGCGTTTTTACCAACACTGTCAGTCAGAGGAAAGTCGAGGCCAGCATTCAGCAGCGCCGTGGTTTTACCTGCACCCGGCGCACCCATCACTAAATACCAGGGCAGTTGATAGAGATAATTCGCACTGAGTCGTGATAACCAGCTGCCGCGCTTAGGCCGACCAAACTGGGTGCGTTTTAGCTGCGTTGCGGCATCGCTGAAGCGTTGATTAAGTAACTCCTCTGTTACCTGTCGTTCGGCTGGATCGTCGCTGTCGGAAAACTGTAGCTGCGTTAATAACTGACTGTTAAACCAGGCGCGATAAAGCCAGGGAAGCAGCTGCAAAATAATCCAGAAAAAATAACAAACGCCCACAGTCAACTGGCGATTCAGCGCAGGCTCAAGCGGGCGAGAATCTCCCCACACCCAAAGGGGACCGAGCATCCAGAGCAAACAGCTCAGAGCGGTGACGCCGATAAAGCTCCACAGGAGGCGATGAGTCAGTAGCAGACGAAGAGAAGCGCGCATCACTGTACTCCTGGTGATTACTGAGCGTTTCGGGTGCGGCAAAAAGCGTAATTTCAACGCGGCGGTTACGGGCCCGGTTTTCGCTGCTGTCATTAGGCAGTAGCGGATCGCTGTCACCCCGGCCTTCTGAACGGATCGCATGACCGTCGGCGAGCTGCACCTGCATGAGTTGGGTCACGCGCGCGCGCGGGCAAAAGAGAATTCATAGCTGGAGGCGAAACGACTGCCATCAACCGGATGATCATCGGCATATACCGAGACGAGGATGGTGCCTTTTACGTCTTTCATGGCCGCCGAAACGCGGGCTAATAAGGCTCTGCCGACGGGGTTTAACGCCGTACCTTCAGCGGCAAACAACTTATCGGCAGGAATAATGACTTTGCTGCCAAATGCGCCGTCACTCACTTCAAGCTGACCGGCAGCTATAACATCATTCAGACGCTGGCGTAAATCGAGCAGCGCCTGAGGAGAAGAAGGACGACGCCCGACGGTAATTTGGGGCAGCGGGGTTTGATAAATAGCGCGCAGCAGGGGTTCCGCCGCATTGCCCAGCCGCCAGTTCAGTCCGCTGTAAATCAGGCAGGCGATCAACGCCACCAGAGTGGCACAGGCCCATAATGGCACCATAGGGCGCGCCAGCGTACTGACCAGGGATGCACTTCCACACGGGGTGTTTGCGGTGCGCCCCGTTGCGCCCGGGTCTCTTCGATTAAGGTTGTCAAACGCTGACGAATACCTTCACACTGCACGCGGCCATTATCACTGCCCCGGTAGCGCCCTTCGTAGCCCAGAAGCAGGCAGTAATGCACCACTTCAAGCAGCCAGAAATGCTGCTGTGGGCTTTGAGAAATGCGCGACAGCAGCTGAAAAAATTTTTCACCGCCCCAGCTTTCATTGTGAAACGTCACCAGCATGCCATTGCCAGACCAGACGCCACGAGTTCCCCACGGTGTCTGTGCTGCCGCTTCGTCGAGCGCGCTGCACAGGCAGTAGCGCGCACCAATGATCATTTCGAAAGGCAAACCGGCCTGTTTACAACGATGCTCAAACTGGCGGATCTCGTCAATAAGCGACTGGCGTAGCCCGGCAGGATCGTCATGCGTAGCCGCCTGACGAATTTGCACCACAGCGTTCAGCAAAGGCGCCGCAGCATGAAGTAACAGATTCTCGTTGCCGGAGGGAATAGCCTCACGCGCAGGGGATTCCACGGTCATTAATGGTTCTTCCAGCTAATGGCAGATCTCTGAACCCGCAGCCCAGGACGGTGCTGCGGGCAATATGCGCCGGATTCCATGTTTAGTCTAAGATCCAGGTCGCGGTATCGTTAGTGCGACACGCTTTACTTGCGCCACCCACGGCCACGCAAACTTGTTTGCTTTTGCGTGGACGGGGACGATCGCTACGCAGAGTGGCGTCATAACGGCTGCTTTCTACGCCAGCTTTTAACGGCACGTAGCCGATCATCGGGCCATCTGCTTCATCAGCAATAGCCAGCCAGTTATGTTCAACGCGGCCTAATACTTCAAAAGACTTACCGTTTTCCAGATAACGCACCACTTTACCGCCGTAATCGGGGTGGTCATTACCGAAGCACTGTATAACGCTCGCCAGGTTTCATTTAACGGCTCAAATTCCTGTGGTGCTGCCACAGCATGTCGGTGAACCAACGTGACGTTGTTAACCACGCTGGTGACCAGCGTATCATCGGTGACGGAGGGGGCGGGGCCTTACACCCTGCCAGGGCAAACACCGTCAGCAGCGTTAACGCGAGACTCTTTTTCACCATGTTCCTCGTGATCCCATCAAAGTATCTGCATATTGCCCGGCTATGTGCATGCGTTCGCCGAAGCTGGCCGGAGGCCTTACCTAAAATTAAACCATTTGAAAAACGGTCAAAATACATCGAGATAATGCAACGCTCAGTCTACCTAAGACTTTTGAGAATTCAAACCATTGCACATACAGTAAATGCGTGTTAGCGCGCTCTTTTCCAGTAAGCGAAGACGCTAAAAAAGAGCGTGCTTTGGGTTAGTTAACGTGAATTGAATGATCACGACAGTAAAGTATGTTGGGGCAGTGGCGCTCATTTTGTCACGCCGCCTGTAAAATTGGAAATTATTAAGTTTTTCTAATATCACATTGACGAAAGATTCTATCAATTTGGCTTAAGGGCTGCAGTAAAATCAGAATTTTCAGAGTAATAAAGCTGACCGAAAGAGACTAAAACGGCATGGCTTTTGCTTCACTGATACCTTTAACAGCGGAGGGATGGGCAATGACCGATGCTCTGAGGTACCTGCAAGCGTCACGCGAGAGCGATATAGCCAGCCTGCAACGGCTACTCCATACCGGTAAACTCATTACCACGGTGAGTGAACTGGTGCATCAACTGCAACGGGAACGCGGCGCAAGCAACATCTGGATCTGTTCTCAGGGTAAGCTGTTTGCTGAAGAGCGCACGGCTCGGGAACAGGATGTGAATCAATGCCAGCGTGCTTTTTTGCGGGTTTTGCCGCCCGCAGCCGCTCAGCCGGGTTACAGCCGCTTCTGTAACGTCATTGCCGCCGCGTTACAGGCACTCGAAGAGTTACCAACGCTGCGTGCTCAGCTGGCTCAGCGCCAGCTCACTCATGCCCAGGCCATGTCTGCTTTTAATCAGATCATTCGCACTTTACTGAATGTAGTGTTTGAAGCAGCGGATACCGCCAGTCATCCCGATATTTCCCGTGCGCTTATTGCACTGTTCAGTTTTATGCAGGGTAAAGAGCTGGCGGGTCAGGAACGCGCTACCGGCTCAGCGGGATTTGCAGCTGGACAATTCAGCGATGAACAGCGTCGGCGCATGGTGGCGCTGATTGATGCCCAGGAACAAAGCTTTGCCACCTTTAGTCAGTTTGCCGATAGCGACGCGTTACTGCACTGGCAGCCGCTGGCGCAGGCTAGCCGGGAAATAGAACGGTTACGACGCATTGCCTGTACCGGCGGGCAAAGTGAAGAAGCGGGCGCGCTTAACTGGTTCTCACTGCTTTCTGCCCGTCTCGATCAGATGAAAATTCTGGAGGACAGCCTGTCGCTCACGCTGATGTCGCGCTGCCGTGAAGCGATTCGCGTGGCGCAGCAGCAGGCCGCTGCACCCTGATGCCTTCCCGCTGTGACAGCACTTTTTCGCTGTACGTATCGGGAGCCGACTGGCTGAACGGTGAATCAGCCACGCTCAGCAGCGATGGCCTGGCGCCGCAGCTGAGTCGCTCAGTGTTGACACTGATTGGCGAGCAGGCACAGCGTTTACGTGTGCAGGCGGATGAACTGACGTCAATGCGTGCCACGCTGGATGAGCGCAAAGTGATCGATCAGGCTAAAAGCTGGCTGATGCAGCATCATGATTTTAGCGAAGAGGCGGCCTTTCAGGCGCTGCGCAAAAGTGCCATGAATCAAAACAAACGCCTGTCAGACATTGCTCAGGCGGTGCTGGCGGTGGCCGCCACGGTGAAGGGCTAACCCAAATGAGGTAGTTGCACAAAGCCTGTGCGCAATCTGCTTCAGGAAAGTGCAAATTTGCGCATATTTTAATCAACTCCGCCACCAGATGCCCCGCCAACAGGCGTTTATCATTCTGGCACAGGCTTTGCTTTACCTTACAGACATTGCGCATTTGCTTTGCCAACGGCGGTGAAGTGAGTGCTTTGGATAAAGGCGTCCATCCGCATGCTACGGCATGTCGGAGGACGCCTTTTTTATTTCTTTTAGGGTGCCAATGATGAGCAAAACGCCTTTTTCCGTTTCACGTCGTCAGTTGCTGTTGGCAGGAGCCGCGGTCGGCGGCACATATTTATTACCGGGCTTGCGCAATGCCGTCTGGGCTGCCGGTTCAGATGCGCCAGAAAAATCTACGGTGCGGGTTGGCTTTATTCCGTTGACGGACTGTGCGCCCGTCGTAATGGCCGCCGTGAAAGGTTTTGATAAAAAGTACGGCTTATCGATTCAGGCAAGTAAAGAAGCGAGCTGGGCGGCGGTACGCGACAAACTCACCGCAGGCGAACTCGATGCCGCACACGTACTGTACGGCATGATTTATGGACTGCAACTGGGCGTGGCTGGCCCGCAGCATGACATGGCTAACCTGATGACGCTTAATAACAATGGTCAGGCAATCAGCCTGTCAAACCAGTTAAAAGCACAGCACGTAACCGATGCAGCCAGCCTTAAAAAGGCGATCGATGCGAAAGCCAAAGGGAGCTTTACGTTTGCTCACACTTTTCCAACCAGCACCCACGCAATGTGGCTCTATTACTGGCTGGCGAATGCCGGTATCGATCCGTTTGAAGATGTGCGCACCGTCGTGGTTCCGCCGCCACAAATGGTGATGAACATGAAGATTGGCAACATGAGCGGTTTTTGCGTTGGCGAGCCGTGGAATCAGCGTGCCATCAGCGACAACATTGGTTTTACCGCCGTCACCAGTCAGCAGATCTGGCCCGATCATCCCGAGAAAATTCTTGGCACCCGCGCCCAGTGGGTTGCAGAAAACCCCAACACCGCACGTGCATTAACCGCTGCCGTACTGGAAGCCGCACGCTGGATTGACGCTTCTGATGACAATCGCCGCGAAACAGCCAACGTGCTGGCAGGTCGGGCGTGGATCAACACTAAAGTCGAGACGCTGGAAGGACGCATGCTCGGCCAGTATGAAAACGGACTCGGCCAAAAATGGCAGGACGCGCACAGCATGCGCTTCTTCCACGATGGCAGCGTCAACTTCCCTTATTTATCGGACGGCATGTGGTTCCTGACGCAGCTAAAGCGTTGGGGAATGCTGAATAGCGATCCTGATTACCTCGCCATCGCGCGTCAAATCAACCGCATCGATATCTACAAGCAGGCTGCCAGCGCGGTCGGCAATGTCGCGCTGCCTGCCAGTGAGATGCGCAGCAGCACCTTAATCGACGGCAAAGTCTGGGACGGTACCGATCCCGCCGCTTACGCCGCCAGCTTTGCCATCAAACGCTAAGAGAGATTGTTATGAAAACTGACGCTCGCGCCCTGGCGCAACCCGTAAAAGCAGAGAGCACCGCGACCATTATTCCACTACAGGTTTCGCCCAAAGCAGCGGCTAAACCGGCGCGTCTGCGTCCGCTGTTGCAGCGTGTCATCCCGGCGCTTAGCGGCATGCTGCTGCTCGCCCTGATCTGGCAAATCGCAGCGATGTCGAGTCAGGGTTTCCCAACCCCTTATGCCACATGGCAGGCGGCGCAGACCCTGTTTGCCGACCCGTTCTATAACAACGGGCCTAACGATCAGGGTATTGGCTGGAACGTCATCGCCTCGTTACAGCGCGTTGCGGTTGGGTTTGGCCTGGCGGCGCTGGTGGGTATTCCGGCCGGTTTTCTGCTGGGACGCTTCACTTTCATGTCGCGCATGTTCAATCCCATCATTGCGCTGTTGCGTCCGGTGAGCCCTCTGGCATGGCTGCCGATTGGGCTGCTGCTGTTTCAGCGTGCAGAACCGGCATCCAGCTGGACCATTTTTATCTGTTCCATCTGGCCAATGATCATCAACACCGCTGAAGGCGTGCAGCGGATTCCACAGGATTACCTCAATGTGGCGCGGGTGTTGCAACTCTCTGAATGGACGGTGATGCGCCGCATTTTACTGCCTGCCGTACTGCCAGCGGTGTTAACCGGCGTGCGCCTTTCCATCGGTATCGCCTGGCTGGTGATTGTCGCCGCTGAAATGCTGACCGGCGGTCTGGGTATTGGCTTCTGGATCTGGAATGAGTGGAACAACCTCAACGTGGAAAACATCCTGATCGCCATCCTGATTATTGGCGTGGTGGGGCTGCTACTGGAGCAGGGCCTGATGCTACTGGTTCGTCGTTTTAGCTGGGATAAATAAGGGGATCGCCATGCAACACATTATTCGTGTAGAGCAGGTCAGTCAGCGTTTTAACACTTCGGGCGGCGATTTCCTCGCGCTTGATAACGTCAGCTTTGATATTCGTGAGGGCGAAACCCTGAGCCTGATCGGCCACTCCGGCTGCGGCAAATCGACGTTGCTGAATTTGATTGCCGGTTTGACCCGTCCCAGCAGCGGTGTGCTGCTGTGTGATAACCGTGAAATCACCGGCCCTGGCCCGGAACGTGCTGTGGTATTTCAAAACCATTCGCTGCTGCCGTGGTTAACCACTTATCAGAACGTTGAGCTGGCGGTACAGCAGGTCTTCAAAGGCAAAATGAGTAAAGCTGAGATGGGTGACTGGATTGAGCACAATCTCAATCGTGTGCAGATGAGTCACGCCATGCACAAGCGCCCCAGCGAAATCTCAGGCGGCATGAAACAGCGTGTTGGCATTGCGCGCGCGCTGGCGATGAAACCGCGTGTGCTGCTGCTCGACGAACCTTTCGGGGCGCTTGATGCATTAACCCGTGCGCATTTGCAGGACAGCGTGATGCGCATTCAGCAGGAACTCAACACCACTATCGTGCTGATTACTCATGACGTGGACGAAGCGGTGCTGTTGTCGGATCGGGTACTGATGATGACCAACGGCCCGGCAGCGCAGGTGGGCGACATTCTTACCATCGATCTACCGCGCCCACGTTCGCGCGTGGCGCTGGCAGATGATGCGCGCTACCACCATTTACGCCAGAAAATCCTGCATTTCCTCTATGAAAAACAGACTGCGGCGTGAGGAGCCCACCATGAAACAGCGGCTGCTGGTGATTGGCAATGGCATGGCGGGTATGCGGATGGTGGAAACGCTGCTGCAACGCGCGCCGCAGCGTTACGCCATTACGGTCATCGGGCGTGAACCGCACGGCAATTATAACCGTGTGCTGTTGTCGCCGGTGCTGGCGGGCGAAAAAGCCTTTGCCGACACGCTGATCCACGATCTTGACTGGTACCGCGACAATGGCGTCACGCTACTGGCGGGAGAAACGGTGGTGCACGTCGATCTTAGCGCACGCTGTGTGGTTACCTGTCAGCGTCAGCTTCACTGGGATCGACTGGTGTTTGCTACCGGCTCACAGCCGCGTATGCCTGACATTCCCGGCATCCGGCATTCCCACGTAAGCGGGTTACGCAACCTGCAGGATGTGACCACGTTACAGGCGGGCAAGGGGCCGGTGGTGGTACTGGGCGGCGGGTTTCTTGGCATTGAGACTGCGGCTGCGCTGAACAAACAGGGACGTGATGTCACGCTGGTGCATCACAAGCCCTGGCTGCTGGATCGCCAGCTGGATGCCAGGGCGGGTGATTTACTGGCAGAGCAGTTGCGTAAGCGCGGCATTGTCTGCGAACTCAACAGCGGCTTAGCCGCGATTGCAGAGCAGAGTGTGGTGCTCAGCGACGGCAGCAGCCGTCCGGCACAGCAGGTAGTGATAGCTATCGGTGTGCTGCCAGAGATTGCAGTCGCGCAGGCGGCTGGCGTGCCGTGTCAGCGCGGTATTGTGGTTGATCGACAACTGCGCACCCGGATCCCCGCCGTCTATGCGCTGGGTGAATGCTGCGAAATCGGGGATGAAACTTTTGGCCTGGTGGCACCCTGTCTGGCGCAGGCGGCGGTGCTGGCTGCGCAGCTGGCGGATACGCCGCAAGCCGATTTCCACACCGAAGAGAGCGGTACACGTCTTAAAGTCAGCGGTATTTCGCTGTTCAGCGCAGGCGATATTCGCGAAGCGCCTTCTTTAACCAGTTTCGATCCGCTCTCCGGGCACTATCGACGTCTTTTCTTAAAGCATGGGCGGCTAAATGGCGTGCTGCTGTTTGGCGACAGCCAGCAGGGCGCATCGCTGTTAGCGCGCCTGCACGCTGCCGACCGCGTTAGCGTTGAGACGCTGTTTGGCCTTGATGAACCTGAACCGCAGCCTCAGGCTGCAGGAAGCCTTATGATGAGTAAACCTACACTCGCTGTGATCGGCCACGGCATGGTTAGCCACCATTTCCTGGAGCAGTTGGTTGCACGTGAACTGCATCAGCATTATCACATTGTGGTCTACGGCGAAGAGCACCAGCTGGCTTACGATCGCGTACATCTTTCTGAATATTTCACAGGCAAAAGCGCCGACGACCTATCGCTGGTGAGCGAGGGCTTTTTCGCCCGACACGACATTGAATTGCGCAGCGGTTGTCAGGTGGTTGCGATTGATCGCCAGCAACGCAGTCTGCGCGACAGCGCGGGCAACGAGCTGGCATGGGATAAGCTGGTGCTGGCAACCGGGTCACGCGCTTTTGTGCCGCCGATGCCGGGACACGATGGCGATCGCTGCTTCGTCTATCGCACGCTGGACGATCTCGATGCGATCGCGGCCTGCGCCCGCCAGAGCACACGCGGCGTCGTCATTGGCGGCGGTTTGCTTGGCCTTGAGGCGGCAAATGCCCTGAAACAGCTTGGTCTTGAGACACACGTTGTGGAATTTGCGCCGCGCCTGATGGCAGTACAACTGGATGATGGCGGGGCGCTGATGCTGCGCCAGAAAATCGATGCGCTTGGCGTTACCGTTCACACCTCAAAACAGACTGAAGCGATTGAACCGCAGGAGGATGGCAGTCTCCTGCTGCGCTTTGCGGATGGCGGCCTGCTGCCGACCGATTTAGTGCTGTTCTCTGCAGGCATTCGTCCACGCGATGAGCTGGCGCGCAGTGCAGGCTTAATCCTGGGGCCGCGTGGCGGCATTGAGATCAACGATCGCTGCCAGACCAGCGATGACGCTGTTTTTGCTATCGGTGAATGCGCCCTGTGGAACGGTCAGATTTTCGGTCTGGTTGCGCCGGGTTATCAAATGGCGCGTGTGCTGGCAGGGCATTTAGCCGCTGAGGCCAGCGCCTTTAGCGGTGCAGATATGAGTACCAAACTCAAGCTGTTAGGCGTTGAGGTGGCTTCATTTGGTGATGCGCATGGCCGCACTGCAGCGAGTCAAAGCTACCACTGGACGGACGGCCCTAAAGGCATCTACAAAAAAATCGTGGTCTCGGGCGACAGCAAATTGCTGTTGGGCGGCGTGCTGGTGGGCGACAGCAGCGATTATGCCACCCTGTTACAGATGATGTTGAATAAACTGCCGCTGCCAGCCTCACCTGAAAGTTTAATTCTTCCGGCGCTGGCTGGCGCGCCGGTGAAAGCACTCGGCGTGGCGGCGCTGCCCGACAGCGCGCAGGTCTGCTCCTGCCATAACGTCAGCAAAGGCGATATCTGTGCGGCAGTACAAGGCGGCTGCGGCGACATGGCCAGCGTGAAAAGCTGCACCAAAGCGGCGACCGGCTGCGGTGGCTGCTCGGCGCTGGTGAAGCAGGTGATGGAATTCCAGCTGGAAAACCTCGGCGTAGAAGTAAAAAAGATGTTTGCGATCACTTTGCTTACTCACGTCAGGAGCTGTATCACCTGATTCGCGTCGGCGAGATTAAGACCTTCGACGCCTTGCTGGCGGCGCACGGTCGTGGTCACGGCTGCGAAGTCTGTAAGCCGCTGGCCGCATCGCTACTGGCCTCCTGCTGGAATGATTATCTGCTTAAGCCAGCTCATTTGCCGTTGCAGGACACGAACGATCGCTACTTTGCCAATATTCAAAAAGATGGCACCTATTCCGTGGTGCCGCGCGTGCCAGCGGGCGAAATTACACCCCAGGGCTTGATTGCTATCGGTGAAGTGGCAGCCCGTTACGATCTTTATACCAAGATCACCGGCGGCCAGCGTATCGATCTGTTTGGTGCGCGTCTCGATCAGTTGCCTGATATCTGGCAGGACCTGCTGGCAGCAGGTTTTGAAACCGGTCACGCCTATGGCAAATCGCTGCGCACGGTGAAATCCTGCGTCGGTTCAACCTGGTGTCGCTACGGCGTACAGGATTCCACCGCCTTCGCCATTGCGCTGGAGAATCGCTATAAGGGGTTACGTGCGCCACACAAAATCAAAATGGCCGTTTCAGGCTGCACGCGGGAATGTGCCGAAGCGCAGAGCAAGGATATTGGCGTGATCGCCACTGAAAAAGGCTGGAATCTTTATGTTTGCGGCAACGGTGGTATGAAGCCGCGCCATGCGGATCTGTTTGCCAGCGATCTCGACGACGAAACTCTGATCCGCTATGTCGATCGCATTTTGATGTTCTACGTGCGCACCGCCGATCGTTTGCAGCGCACCAGCGTCTGGATGGATAACATGGAAGGTGGTCTCGACTATCTGCGTCAGGTGGTGATTGAAGACAGCCTCGGCATTGGCGAGACGCTGGAGCGGGAGATGCAGCAGGTGGTTGAAACCTACCAGTGCGAATGGCAAACCACCTTGCAGGATCCAACGCGACGTGCACTGTTTACGCCCACCCT
Organism: Candidatus Pantoea haifensis; assembly: GCA_018842655.1. GTDB lineage: Bacteria > Pseudomonadota > Gammaproteobacteria > Enterobacterales > Enterobacteriaceae > Pantoea > Pantoea haifensis. Next base: position 810,840 of record JAGTWN010000004.1, read on the forward strand.
TAACAGCACTCAGCCGGACGAAACGCTGCACTATGCTCGCGTGCGCGGTCAACGCCAGCCGCAGGCTGCCGACGTCATGCCTTTGATGCATTTGCCCGCCGAACCCTGGAGCGCGGTGTGTGATCTGGATGCGATTCCTTCACAGGCGGGCATTGGCGCCCGGCTTGGCAGTGAACGTATCGCGCTGTTCCGTTTTGGTGATGCGTTATATGCACTGGAAGATCGTGAACCCGGCAGCGATGCCAGCGTGCTGTCCCGCGGTATCCTTGGCGATGTGGGCGGAGAGCCAGTGGTGATTTCACCCTTGTATAAACAGCGCATCCGTTTACGCGACGGACAAAGTCTGGATAACCCGCAGCTGCAGCTGCGCTGCTGGCCGGTGAAGCTGGAAGCCGGACAAATTTGGCTGGCGAACCGTCCGCTTAATCTGATGGCGCAGGCATCATGAATACCACCTGTCCCTATTGCGGTGTCGGCTGCGGCGTCAGCGTCACGCGGCAGGACGATAGCCGGGCGCAGGTTACGGGTGACAGCCAGCATCCCGCCAATTTTGGCCGGTTGTGTGTAAAGGGCGCAGCGTTAGGCGAGACGCTGCAACAGGCAGGGCGACTGTTGTGGCCGCAGGTAAATCAGCAGCGCGTAAGCATGGATGCGGCGCTTGATGCGGTAGCAAGCGGCCTGCGTGACGTTATTGAGCAGTATGGCCCGCAGGCAGTGGCGTTTTATGGTTCAGGTCAGTTACTGACGGAAGATTATTACGTTGCTAATAAACTGATGAAAGGATTTATCGGTGCGGCCAATATCGACACCAATTCCCGGCTCTGCATGGCTTCAGCCGTAGTGGGCTACAAACGCGCCCTCGGGGCGGATGCTGTGCCCTGTTGCTATGAAGATCTGGAATGCGCTGATGTGGTAGTTATGGTGGGATCTAACGCTGCCTGGGCGCATCCTGTGGTGTTTCAGCGGCTGGTCCAGGCGAAACAGCAGCGACCGGGCATGCAGGTGGTGGTGATCGATCCGCGTCGGACCGCCAGCTGTGAGTTAGCCGACCTGCATTTGCCGCTGCGTCCCGGTAGCGATAGCGCGCTGTTCTCTGGTTTGCTGAACTGGCTGGCAGAGAACAATGGCATAGATGCCAGTATGCTGCCACACCTGACAGGCGTTGACGCCAGCTTACGCGCTGCCAGCCACTGGACGCTGAGTCGCGTTGCGCACGCCTGCGATCTTGAGCCAGACCAGGTGCTGGCTTTCTGGCAACTGTTTGCCAGCACTGCACGTGTGTTGACACTGTGGTGCATGGGGATCAATCAGTCTGTCACCGGCAGTGACAATAACAACGCGATTCTCAATGCCCATCTGCTGAGCGGCAAAATAGGGCATCCCGGCTCTGGGCCGTTTTCGCTTACCGGGCAACCCAACGCCATGGGCGGACGCGAAGTGGGCGGGCTGGCAAATCAGCTGGCGGCGCACATGACATTTAATGAGGCCGACTGCGATCGTCTGCAACGCTTTTGGCAAAGCCCCACCATCGCGCGTCAACCCGGTTTGATGGCGGTCGATCTGTTCGATGCGATTGAGCGAGGTGATGTCAAAGCGGTATGGATTATGGGAACCAATCCGGCGGTGTCGATGCCGGAAGGCAACCGTATCGCGCAGGCGTTGGCGAATTGTCCACTGGTTATCGTTTCCGATGTGTTGGCGCACACCGATACCAGCGCCTTTGCCGATATTTTGTTGCCTGCGCTCGGCTGGGGCGAAAAAAATGGCACGGTGACCAACTCTGAACGGCGGATATCACGCCAGCGCGCATTCGTTCCCGCACCGGGGAGGCAAAAGCGGACTGGTGGCTACTGGCGCAAGTGGCGCAGCGTTTAGGGTTTAGCGCGGCGTTTAACTGGACCCATCCGGCACAAATCTTTCGTGAACATGCTGCGTTGTCTGGCTTCGAAAATAACGGGCAGCGGGCATTTGATATCAGCGCACTGGCCGCGCTCAGTGACAGCGAGTGGGACAGGTTGCGTCCGGTTCAGTGGCCGGTAAATGCACAACATCCCGAGGGCTGCGCGCGCCTGTTCGCCGATCGCCGCTTTTATCATTCTGATGGCAAGGCGCGTTTGATCCCGCCTGAAACAGGGCAAACAGCAACGGTAGATCTCCATTATCCCCTGTTGATGAACACCGGACGGATACGCGATCAGTGGCACACCATGACGCGCACCGGTGCTGTTCCGCGCCTGATGCAGCATTGCGACGAACCTTTTATCGCGCTGCATCCTGAAGATGCAAATCACTATGGCGTCACGGCGGGCACCCTGGCGCGGGTGCAGTCGCATCATGGCTGGATCGTGGCCCGCGTGTCGCTCGACACTGGCTTACGGCGTGGCGAGCTGTTTGTACCAATGCACTGGAATCGTCAGTTTAGTCAGCGCAGCAATGTCGACACGCTGGTTGCGGCAACCCGTTGTCCGGCATCGGGTCAGCCTGCGTTGAAGCAAACCGCTGTGCGCATTCAGCCAATCTCTACTGACTGGCAGGGCTGGCTTTGGCGGCGTGATCATCAGGCTCCCACCGGTATACGCTACTGGGCGCGAGCGCCACAGCAGGGTGTGCAGCGTTTTGCGCTGGGCGGTGAAGGCACACCGCAGAGCTGGCTCGCCTCTCAGCACGATTTAACTGGCCTGCAATTACAGATTGCCGCTGGCGGGCACGATTATCGCCTGCTGGCCTGGCGTGACGGTGAATTAGCGTTGGCGTTTTATGCGGGTTCACAGCGGCCTACCCTCGACCACGCTTTTGTTGCCGCTGGCTTTGCTACACCGGTGCAAAGCGCCGCGCAACGCCACGCTCTGTTGGCCGGGCAGGCGTCACAGGGTAGCGCGGCAGGGCGGATCATCTGCAGCTGCTTTGCGGTTGGCGAAAAGACGATCGCACAGGCTATCGCGCAAGGCTGCGCCACGCCCCAGGCGCTGGGCAACAAACTCAGGTGCGGAACAAATTGTGGCTCCTGCATTCCTGAACTGAAACAACTGCTTATCTCTTGCATAACGGAGAAAATATGACACTTGCCATTGATGCACTGGATAAATTGCTGACGCCGCACGGGGCAGCATCTGCGCAGGGACGTGTCTGGTTGGTGGGCGCGGGTCCCGGTGACGTTGAGTTACTGACGGTAAAAGCCCTGCGTTTGCTGCATGGTGCAGAGGTTGTGGTCTATGACCGGCTGGTGAGCGAGGCGGTGATGGCCGAAGTGCCGGAGAGCGCACTCTGTATCGATGTTGGTAAACGCCCCGGTCATCATGGACTGAAGCAATCACAAATCAATCAGCTACTGATTGATCTGGCGATCAGCGGTCGCAATGTGGTGCGCCTGAAAGGCGGCGACCCGTTCATTTTTGGTCGGGGCGGTGAAGAAATGGTGTGCCTGCAACAGGCTGGAATCGTTTGTGACGTAGTGCCTGGCATCACCGCTGCGGTCGGCTGTGCGGCGGCCAGCGGCATTCCATTAACCCATCGCGATTGTGCGCAATCACTGCGTTTCATTACCGGCCACGGTCGCAGCGGTGAACCCCGGCTGGAGGATGCTTCACTGGCTGCGGCTAACCAGACGCTGGTGTTTTATATGGGGCTACGCTGGAGCGCCTCTATTAGCGCACAGCTACAGGCGCAGGGGCGAGAAGGTACGACGCCGGTCGCAATTATTGAAAACGGCACGCGGCCTGAGCAGCGGGTAATCATCACCACGTTAGCGGCGCTGGCAACCACGGTTGAGAAAGAGCAGCCTGTTTCGCCTTCGTTGTTGATGATAGGCGAAGTGGTGCGCTATTACCGCAGCGCGATGCCGGTAAGTGGTGCGCCTGTGTCAGCGACGGCGGGATAGGTTTGTCGCTTTGCGTTGGGTGTTCAGATCAGGAAAGGCATGCCCGTTCGCAAAGGAACCTCACACCTATGTGGGTCGGCCCCGGACGCTTTGCTCTTCGGGCATGCTTTACCTTCCCGCTGGGTTTGATCCCTGCTGCTGAACAAAACGCAGCGTTAGCATCAGAGAGATGAGGGAGAGTCGTGGAGTAAAGCGTTCGCCGCATGGATGCTGCAGCCGGGCAACAGGGAAAGATTTACGTCCTCTTTACGTAACGCCTCTCTGCTACCCACTGTCAGGCACAACAGAAGGTTTTACATTGCCCGCTTCAGCGGCAGCGGCGCGACCAGCACTTTTACCCCTAATGCCTCGAAAGCGGCAACCTGGGCTGCGCTAATGCCGTTATCGGTGATCAGATAGTGAATATTGCTCCAGTCACACGGCAGGGCAAACATCGACACCTTGTCAATTTTGCTTGAATCAGCCACCACATACACCGTATTAGCAGAATTGATCATCGCCATTTTGACTTTGATATCGGTCTCGCTGGGGAAGCTTAAGCCGAGGCGCGGCGAAATACAGGCTGTGGCGAGAAACAATTTCTCCGCCAGCACATTCTCAAAGAAGTTTGCCGCTTTTTCGCCAGAAGTTGACAGCATTGGAAATTTAAACGTTCCGCCCGTCAGCAGAATATTGATGCCTGGCTCGCCACCCAGTTTTAGCGCAATGTTAACTGCTGTGGTCACCACTGACAGCCGACGAATATGCCCGATCGCATCGGTAATTGCTGTTGTGGTGGTGCCTGAATCGAAAATCACCGTGTCGCCATTTTCGATGTGTTGCGCTGCTAACCGACCAATGGCTTCTTTCTCTTCCAGATGCGTTTGCCGCTCCAGCAGCAAGGCGCCGGTATTTTGCTTGCCGGTCATTAAGGTTGCGCCACCGTGGTAGCGTTGCACAAAACCCTGTTTTTGCAGCATGCGCAGATCGGTTCTCAGCGTCGCTTCCGTCAGGCCAAAGGTTTCAGTTAAGGCTTTCACCGTCACCGTGCCATCTTCACGGATCATCTCCAGAATCTTCTCGCGGCGTTGCTGCATATCAGCCAGCTGCTCACTTTTGCTTTTCAATCGAAATGCTCCATTTTCCATTCGCGTTTAGTTAAGGCGAAGAAAGGCCTGTCGCAAAGTTTACCGCGCCATTTTAGCGATTGCGAGATGGCCGCAGGGGTTGTTTATTTTCGAACGAAAATCATAATTTGGCAGGATATTGATTTCCATCGTTTTACGCAGCGGGTAAATCCATATTATTTCTTTGAATTGCAACGCTCCTCACGCTATTTCAATAAGATAAAAATAAAAACACCCCATTTGTATGAAATTTGATCTCACCCACACAACGTTTCTTTTCGATAGCATATATTTTTGTTCGAAAATGATGTGCTCAATTGCGATAGCGAATAGCGTAAGGAGTGAGGCTGATGGGTAGTGAATATGACGTGAACCTGCGCTATGGCGTAGATACGGCGTTAGATCTGAGCGGTAAAGTTGCGGTAGTGACCGGGGGTTTAGGCGGTATCGCGATGGCAAGCAACGCCATGCTGCTGGAGAAAGGGGCACGGCTGGCGCTGCTTTATCCACCGTTTGAAGCGGAAAAAACACACAGTCTGAGAAGCCAGTTCGCAGAAGATAGCGTGCATTTTGTCTGTTGCGACGTGACCGATCCGGCGTCCGTTGAGCAGGCTTTTGAGGACGTTGAGTCCCACTATGGTCACATCGACATTCTGGTGAACTGTGCCGGTTATGTGATGCTGCAACCGGTGCTGGAAACCGACTTTGCCGAGTGGCAAAAGCAGATTGCCGTCAACCTCACTGGCCCGTTTTTATGTTCCCAGGCGGCGGGCAAGCGCATGGTGAAAGCCGGAAACGGCGGCAAGATCATCAATATCGCCTCGCAGGCAGCCTCCATCGCTATTGATAACCACGTCGCTTACACCTCTGCTAAAGCCGGACTGCTGGGCATGACCAAAGTGATGGCAAAAGAGTTTGCACCACATCGCATTAACGTCAATACGCTTTCACCTACCGTGGTATTGACGCCGATGGGCGAAAAAGCCTGGCGCGGTGAAAAAGGTGAGCAGATGAAAAAACTGATCCCACTAGGCCGGTTTGCCTATACCGATGAAATCGCCGCCGCCGTGCTGTTCTTTGCCAGCAACGGCAGCGACATGATTACCGGCGCCGATCTGATGATCGATGGTGGCTTCACCATTTGGTAAGCCTGTTCGCAAAAACACTGCCCTGGAACGATAACAGAGAGAACATCACCATGAAAAAACGTAGCCTGCTGTGTACCGCACTGATTGCCTGCCTGGCTTCTCATGCCGCGATTGCCGTAGAGAAGGGCACCATTATGATTCTGGTTAACTCACTCGATAATCCTTATTACGCCTCTGAAGCCAAAGGTGCCAACCTCAAAGCACAGGCGCTCGGTTATAAAACTTCGGTGTTGTCTCACGGCGAAGATGTCAAAAAACAGAGCGAACTGATTGATGCCGCGATTGGTAAGAAAGTGCAGGGCATCGTGCTGGACAATGCTGACTCAACTGCCAGCGTGGCGGCCATTAAAAAAGCCAAAGATGCCGGTATTCCCGTGGTGCTGATCAATCGTGAGATCCCGGTTGATGACGTGGCGCTGGCGCAGATTACCCATAACAACTTCCAGGCCGGTTCAGATGTTGCCAACATTTTTGTCGAAAAAATGGGCGAAGCAGGGAAGTATGCGGAACTGACCTGTAACCTCGCCGATAACAACTGTGTGACGCGCTCTAAATCCTTCCATCAGGTGCTGGATCAGTACCCGGATATGCAAAGTGTGGCGCGTCAGGACGCTAAAGGCACCCTGATTGACGGTAAACGCATCATGGACAGCATTTTGCAGGCGCACCCGGATGTCAAAGGGGTGATTTGTGGCAACGGGCCGGTGGCGCTGGGCGCTATCGCTGCGCTAAAAGCGGCAGGACGTGATGATGTCATCGTGGTCGGCATTGACGGCAGTAATGACGAGCGTGATGCCGTCAAGGCCGGCACGCTGAAAGCCACCGTGATGCTACAGGCGCAGGCAATCGCAGCTCAGGGCGTCACCGATCTCGACAACTATATCCAGAAAGGCACTAAGCCAGAGAAACAGCGCGTCATGTTCCGCGGCATTTTAATTACGCCAGACAATGCTAAAGGCGTGCAGGACTTCAACTACAAGTCGTAATTAACCGCAGTAGCGCCCGTGCAAACGGGCGCCAGGGAGAATGAGATGTTCACAAAACTCTGGCTGACGCTGGCGGTAATGATGCTGGGCGGCTGTCGCATCGTGTCGCAGCAGGAACTGGCCGATCTGAAAAACCCACCGAATCCTCAAATGGCCAATATTGCCCAAACCTGGCAGCAGAAGCTGGTGCCACAGGTGGCGAGCGAGGCGAAACCGCTGGCAGAACTGATGAAGTTACTGCAATCGGCAAAGGATTTTGACAGCGCCTGCAAAAGTTACGGCTACCGCAGTCAGGCTGAAAATCCCTGCGTCTTTAGCGTCAGCGTAACGGGTAACGTTACCGCTGTGAATACCACATCCCGCAGCGGCAAAATGTCGGTTAAGGATATTTCAGGTGACAGTGTCACAATTCAGATCGGCCCGATTATTCGCGGGACAGCTCTGCGTGATGCTTACAAGGGTGCCAGCTATCAGGACTTTAACGATCAGGTTTTGTTTGGCGATTATGGCAAAGCGATTAACCAGCAGGCTTCGACACTAATGGCAGACTTCAAGCCAAAAGTGGGCGATAAGGTCACCGTAGCCGGTGTGTTCAGCAGTTGGGATATTCCGCAAAAGCTGCCTGATATCACGCCTGCTCAGATTACGCGGCAGTAAGGAGCGGAGTATGCAAAATCCTCAACCGCAGGCGCTACCGGAAGTCATCATTGAGACGCGCAATGTTTCGCGTGTTTATCCCGGCGTGACGGCGCTCGATCAGGTCAACTATCGCGTCTACCGCAACAAAGTTAACGTGCTGATCGGAGAAAACGGCGCGGGAAAATCCACCATGATGAAAATGCTGGCAGGCGTGGAAACCCCGTCTTCCGGCGAAATACTCCTCGACGGCGAGCCCGTATCCCTGTCATCAACCCATCAGGCTGAGAAACAGGGCATCAGTATCATTTTTCAGGAACTTAACCTGTTTCCCAACATGAATGTAATGGACAACATCTTCATTGCTAATGAATTTTTCAGCGCGGCGTGATCAATGAAAAGTATCAATACGCGCTGGCGAAAACCCTGCTTGAACGGCTGGAGCTGGATGTTGATCCTTATGCGCCGCTCGGCGAACTGGGCATTGGCCATCAGCAGTTAGTGGAAATTGCACGCGCGCTCTCTAAAGATACCCGCGTGCTGATTATGGACGAACCCACCAGCGCACTGAGCCAGTCGGAAGTTAAAGTACTGTTCAACGTGATTGAACAACTCAAGCGGCGTGGCGTCACCATTATCTATATCTCACACCGGCTGGAAGAGCTGATGGAGATTGGCGATCACATCACGATTTTCCGCGATGGGCGCTTTATCAGCGAGCGCGACGTCCGTGATGCCAGCGTGCCGTGGATCATTGAGCAAATGGTTGGCGACAAGAAAAAGCACTTCGATTATCAGCCCGCCCCGCAGGGCGAAACGGTATTGCAGGTAGAGGGCCTCACCGCGCTGCATCAGAACGGCGGTTACAAATTAAACCAGGTGAGTTTTTCGCTGCGAAAAGGGGAAGTGATCGGCATTTATGGATTGCTGGGGGCGGGACGTACTGAACTGTTTAAAGGGCTGATTGGTTTGATGCACTGTCAGTCGGGTACGGTGCATCTGAGCGGAGAGTCGCTGGAAAAACGTAATTTTCAGCAGCGTCTGAAGCGTGGCATCACGCTGGTGCCGGAAGATCGTCAGGGTGAAGGCGTGGTGCAGTTGATGTCGATCACCGCCAACATGACGCTGACCGATCTCAGCCTGCGCGGCTTTCGACGTGCGCTTCGTCTGCTGAACCCAGGCAAAGAAAGCCAGCGAGTCAACGAGATGATTGGTCATCTGGCGATAAAAGTCAGCGACGTCGGGCTGCCCATTACCTCGCTGAGTGGCGGCAATCAGCAGAAAGTGGTGTTAGGTAAAGCGTTGATGACCGGACCGCAGGTGGTATTGCTGGATGAACCGACACGTGGCATCGATGTGGGCGCTAAAACCGATGTCTATCACCTGATTGGCAACCTGGCACAACAGGGGCTGGCGGTGATGTTTTCCTCATCTGAGCTGGATGAGGTGATGGCGTTAGCGGACCGTATTTTGGTCATGGCGGATGGCCGTATCACAGCGGATTTAACGCGCGCAGAGGCGACGCGAGAAAAACTGATCGCTGCTTCTACCCCGCAAGATTAAGGTTGCCGGAGAATTTCATGAATCAAAAATATCTGCTCTACATGTATCTGCTGAAAGCGCGCACGTTTATTGCCTTGCTGATTGTCATTGGATTTTTCAGCGTCATGGTGCCTAACTTTCTTACCACCTCAAACCTGCTGATCATGACCCAGCATGTGGCGATTACCGGACTGCTGGCGATTGGTATGACGCTGGTGATTTTGACCGGAGGCATCGATTTATCCGTAGGCGCGGTAGCGGGCATTTGCGGCATGGTCGCAGGTGCGCTGCTGACCAACGGCGTGCCATTATGGGGCGGTAATACGCTGTTTCTGAATGTGCCGGAAGTGATTCTGGTGGTAGCGATCTTTGGTGTGCTGGTAGGCCTGGTAAACGGCGCGGTCATCACCCGCCTGGGCGTGGCGCCGTTCATCTGTACGCTTGGCATGATGTATGTGGCACGCGGTGCGGCACTGCTGTTCAACGACGGCAGCACTTACGCCAATCTGGTGGGAGAGCCTGCGCTTGGCAACACCGGCTTTGCCACACTGGGTTCGGGTACTGTGCTGGGCGTCTACTTGCCTATCTGGTTAATGCTGGGCTTTCTGTTACTTGGCCTCTACCTGACGCGCAAAACTCCACTTGGTCGCTATATCTACGCGACAGGCGGAAACGAATCGGCGGCACGGCTGGCGGGTGTGCCAATCATCAAAGTAAAAGTCTTTGTTTATGCCTTCTCTGGCCTGTGTGCCGGCCTGGTAGGGCTGGTGGTGGCGTCACAGCTGCAAACGGCTCACCCGATGACCGGGAATATGTTCGAGATGGATGCGATCGGTGCCACGGTTTTGGGCGGGACGGCGCTGGCGGGGGACGTGGACGGGTCTCCGGTTCGATCATTGGTGCGTTTGTTATCGTTTTCCTGGCAGATGGCATGGTGATGATGGGCGTGAGCGATTTCTGGCAGATGGTTATCAAAGGTCTGGTCATCGTCACGGCTGTTGTCATCGACCAGTTCCAGCAGCGTTTACAAAGCAAAGTGGTGCTGTTGCGTCGTCACGAAAAAAGCAGCAAGCGACGCCGGTATCTAAAGTCAGTCACAGCTAAGCGGAGACGATATGACACGCGATTTCAGTGGAAAAACAGTGGTGATCACCGGGGCCTGTCGCGGTATCGGGGCAGGCATTGCAGCACGCTTTGCACGCGACGGCGCGAATCTGGTGATGGTCTCGAATGCGGAGCGGGTATTCGAGACGGCAGAAAAATTAACACAGCAGTTCGGCAGTGAAATTTTACCTTTGCAGGTTGATGTTACCGATGAAGCTGAAGTGCAACAGCTCTATCAGCAGGCTGCCGATCGCTTTGGCCGTATCGACGTTTCGATTCAAAACGCTGGCGTGATCACTATCGACAAATTCGACGCCATGCCAAAAAGCGATTTTGAAAAGGTGCTGGCCGTTAACACCACCGGCGTCTGGTTGTGCTGCCGGGAAGCGGCAAAATATATGGTAAAACAGAACAGCGGCAGCCTGATCAATACCTCTTCCGGACAAGGGCGGCAGGGTTTCATTTATACGCCGCACTACGCCGCCAGCAAAATGGGTGTGATTGGCATCACCCAGAGCCTGGCGCTGGAACTGGCTCCCTGGCACATTACCGTTAACGCCTTTTGTCCGGGGATCATTGAAAGCGAAATGTGGGACTACAACGATCGCGTCTGGGGAGAAATCCTCAGCAGTGAAAAGAAAACCTACGGCAAGGGCGAATTGATGGCGGAATGGGTTGAAAATATTCCGTTGAAACGTGCCGGGCAGCCGGATGATGTCGCCGGACTGGTGGCGTTTCTGGCATCGGATGATGCGCGCTATATCACCGGGCAGACCATTAATGTCGATGGCGGGTTAATCTTTTCGTAAATGCTCAACAGGGTTTGCCCGCGCAAACCCTGTTTTTTGGCTGCGTTTTTTCTCAAAATCTTCGCGTATAAGCATATAAATCGAGACGTGTCCTGCACAGCGGTCACAATATGTTAAGGTAATCTCTGTTGGTTTAGTCAATCTTCTAACCTGAGACCTGAAAATTACCTTATAGCCTATGCCTTTTGCGTTACAGCCTCAAAAATCGTTGATTTTCTCTCTGATCGCTGCGGCAATCATGCTGGCGCGACCTGCTGCTGCGTTGCCAACCGACACCAGAGTGTCAGAAACGCCGTTCGACGATCCGGGGCGGTTTCAGCAATCGCTGGATAATCTGCCTTCGCTTGGCAGTGCTGATAACAGCACTGACTGGAGTAAACGGCTGGCAACGGTCGCGAAAAGCATTGGCGAAGCCAGTCAAAACAGTGACAGCGAACTCTCATTTGGTCAGCAGGCGAGGGTCTGGGCATTCAACCATTTACGAGATGAAGTCGCGGATCGCGTTGAGAGTGAAGGGCAATCTTTGCTCTCGCCTTACGGCACTGCCCAGCTTGATTTGATGGTCGATATGGACGGCAATTTTACCGGTTCAGGCGGCGATCTGTTTAGCGCCTTAGCCGATGAGCAGCGTTATCTTACCTTTAGCCAGGTTGGGTTACGGGATACCTCTGATGGCCTGGTGGGCAATGTGGGATTAGGCCAACGCTGGGAAGCCAGAGAGTGGCTGCTTGGCTATAACACGTTTGTAGATCGCCTGTTCAGTAGCGGACTTCAGCGCGTTTCACTGGGCACGGAAGCCTGGAGCAATAATCTGCGTTTTTCCGCAAACTATTATCATCCGCTGAGCGGCTGGAAAAATAACAGCAATACGCAGCAGCAGCGCATGGCGCGCGGTTATGACATCACGACACAAAGTTATTTACCTTTTACCGCCAGCTAGGCATGTCTTTAAGCTGGCAGCAATATCTGGGTGAAAACGTCGATCTTTTCAACAGCGGCAATCGCTATCATAATCCCTCGGCGATGACCTTTGGCCTCTCTTATACGCCTGTACCCCTGGTGACCCTTTCTGCCAGCCATAAAACCAGCAGTGCAGGTGAAAGCCAGGATCAGCTGGGACTCAAGCTTAACTATCGCTTCGGCGTGGCGCTCAGCCGCCAGCTGGACGCCAGTAACGTGGCCGCAGCGCGCTCACTGCGCGGCAGCCGTTACGACACCGTTACGCGCAGCAACACGCCGGTACTGGCCTTCCGTCAGCGCAAAACGCTGTCGGTGTTTCTCGCTACGCCGCCGTGGCAGCTCAATGCCGGTGAAAGCTTACCGCTGAAGCTGCAAATCCGTGCCAGTAACGCCATTAAAGCGGTCAGCTGGCAAGGGGATACTCAGGCGCTGAGTCTGACGCCGCCAGAGAATAATAACGATCCGCAAGGCTGGAGCGTTATCCTGCCGCAATGGGATAATTCACCCGGTGCCAGCAACGAATATCACCTCTCCGTCACGCTTGAAGACAGTAAACAGCAACGGGTCACGTCCAACTGGATAACGCTAAAATTGCAGCCGCCGATCACGTTAAGCGATCAGCCGGAGACTCGTTTTGACCTGATGGATCCCGCTGGAAATTCAACGAATATAAGCCTTTAATCAGACGGCAAAAAAGTGTGACAATTGTCACACTTTTGTAGTGGAAAGTTTTCAAAGAACATCGCAGAATCGGCGAAAATTCCTGTTCACCTTCACACCATGATCCTTCGTCCGCAACGCCATTGGTTCGTTCGTTTGTTCGCCTGGCACGGCTCTGTGCTGCCTGATATTATGTTTCGCCTCTCCCTCAACTTAATGATGTCGTTGATCGCGTTAGCCTCATTAGGTTGGTATGAAACCCTTGGCATCAAACTCACGCTGGCACCATTCAGTTTACTCGGCGTATCCATTGCTGTCTTTCTCGGGTTTCGCAACAGCGTCTGTTTTGCCCGCTTCAGTGAGGCACGCCAGTTCCTCGGATCGTTACTGATTGCCTGCCGTACTATTCAGCGACAGGTGATGGCGGTTTGTCCGGCTGATGCGCCGCGGGTTCAGGCGTTGCTGCTGGCATTTTGTGCCAGCCTGAAACATCAGTTACGCCGTACCGATGCCCGTGAAGATCTCACTCGTTTATTAGGTGAAGAAGCCGGGTGGCTCATGAACCGACATTCGCCTGCTAACGTGCTGCAATTACAATTATCGCACTGGCTGGCAGAGCAGCGTCGTCAGGGCCAAATCAGCGACATCGTGTGGGGCAACATTGACAATAATCTCAATCAGCTCGCTGCGGTTTTAGGCGGTTGCGAACGCCTTGCCAGTATGCCAGTGCCGTTTGCTTATGGTTTATTACTGCACCGCACTGTTTACCTGTTCTGCTCTTTATTACCGTTTGCGCTGGCACCCGATTTACATGCGATGACGCCGCTGGTTTCCATGTTTATTGCCTACACCTTTTTATCGCTGGACACCCTGGCAGAAGAGTTAGAGATGCCGTTTGGCTATGAGAACAACCATCTGCCGATGGATGCGATCTGCACCAATATTGAAATCAATTTGCGTGAAATGGCCGGTGAAAGTGAACTGCCGCAGCCGATGCAGCCAGATAAATATTACCGCCTGACCTGATGTTGCCCCCCTTGTCGCTTTGGCCTGAACAATCTGGCTGAAGCGACACGCCTGTTTTGCCTCTCCTCCTCATGCTCCATGACAGCGCAGCGCGCCCGTAAATGTGCAATTCCTGCCCGTTTTTGGACAGATAATTTATCAGCGATCACAAAAGCGATATTTCCTTCGGCAAATGCATAATCTTTCTTAATAACACTCGGCGCAAGCAGCGGGATAAGATAGTTATTCACTAATTATGCACTGCAAGTGAATACCTTCTTGATTTAAGTTATTGATATTTCGTTAATCCATTTCTTTTATGCATTATTCCCCTTGGCTGGCACGCTATCTGCAATTTACAGTAGAGATGAATTACAACTTTAAACAATTTTAAAACATTAGCTTTACCCAGCGGGGTAAGCAGGAGAGTAGGCCATGTCACTGCAGGTTACACGTCACGATTTTGATCAATGGATGATGCCCGTTTATGCGCCCGCTGCCTTTGTGCCGGTGCGTGCTGAAGGCTCAACGGTGTGGGATCAAAACGGTAAAGACTATATTGATTTTGCGGGTGGCATTGCTGTTAACGCGCTGGGACATGCGCATCCGGCACTGCAACAGGCGCTGCAAGAGCAGGCGGGCCGTTTGTGGCACACCGGCAATGGGTATACCAACGAACCTATTTTACGCCTGGCAAAACAGTTAATCGACGCAACTTTTGCCGATCGGGTGTTCTTCTGTAATTCAGGTGCCGAAGCCAATGAGGCAGCACTTAAACTGGCGCGCAAAGTGGCACACGACCGCTTCGGCCCGCAAAAAAGCGGTATTGTCGCGTTTACCAATGCTTTCCATGGCCGCACGCTGTTTACCGTCTCTGCAGGCGGACAACCCGCGTATTCAAAAGATTTCGCGCCGCTGCCGCCAGAAATCCAGCATGCTGCGTTTAACGATCTTGCTGCTGCGGCCGCGCTGATTAACCACCAAACCTGCGCAGTGATCGTCGAGCCTGTTCAGGGTGAAGGCGGCGTACTGCCTGCCGATCCTGCCTTCCTGCACGGCCTGCGTGATCTGTGTGACCAGCATCAGGCGCTGCTGATTTTTGATGAAGTTCAGAGCGGGGTAGGACGCACCGGATCGCTGTACGCCTACATGCACTATGGTGTGACGCCTGACGTTCTCACCAGCGCAAAAGCACTAGGCGGCGGTTTTCCCATTGGTGCCATGCTGACGCGTGAGGATCTGGCGTTGGTTATGGGCGTGGGCACCCATGGCACCACTTACGGCGGCAACCCGCTGGCGGGCGCGGTGGCAGGAAAAGTGATGGAGCTGGTCAATCAGCCCGAGATGATGGAAGGGTAGCACAGCGCCATACCTGGATTGTCGAGGCGCTGGAAACCATTAATCAGCGACTGCATATGTTTAAACAGGTACGCGGGCTGGGGCTGTTGATCGGTGCGGTATTAAGCGACGAGTTTGCCGGTAAAGCTAAACAGATTAACCTTGCTGCGGCTGAAATGGGGGTGATGGTGCTGATTGCGGGCGCTAATGTGGTGCGGTTTGCCCCGGCCCTGAACATCAGTGAGCAGGAAGTTAAAACGGGTATGGCGCGTTTTGCCGAAGCCTGTGAAACATTTGCGCGAGGGACCTCATCATGATGGTAATCCGCCCGGTTGAACGAGATGACCTGAGCCAGCTTATGACGCTGGCAGGCAAAACCGGCGGTGGACTGACATCATTACCGGCAGACAGCACCACGTTGCAGGCGCGAATCGAACGCTCACTGCAAACCTGGGAAAATGCGCTGCCGCGTGCAGAGCAGGGCTATGTTTTTGTGCTGGCCGACAGTCAGGATAATCGCGCGGTGGGTATTTGCGCCATTGAGGTCGCGGTGGGATTGCAGGAGCCCTGGTACAACTTTCGTGTTGGCACCCATGTCCACGCATCTAAAGAGCTTAACGTTTACGCAGCATTGCCAACGCTCTCTTTGTGCAACGATCACACTGGCAGCAGCGAACTCTGTACGCTGTTTCTGGATCCTGATTATCGCGACGGTAAAAATGGCTATTTGCTGTCGAAATCGCGCTTTCTGTTTATGGCTAACTTTCGCGATCGCTTTATGGATCGCGTGGTGGCTGAAATGCGCGGTGTCAGTGATGAACAAGGCCATTCGCCCTTCTGGGATAGCGTAGGCAGCCGCTTCTTTTCGATGGAATTCAGTAAAGCAGATTTTCTCAGCGGCACTGGCCAAAAGGCATTTATCGCCGAGCTGATGCCAAAACACCCTTTGTACATTCATTACCTGACGCCGGAAGCACAGGCGGTAATTGGCCAGGTGCACCCTAAAACTGCCCCCGCGCGTGCCGTTCTGGAAGCAGAAGGTTTCTGCTATCGCAACTATGTCGACATCTTTGATGGCGGCCCGACGCTGGAGTGCGAAATAGATCGTATCCGCGCCGTGCGTAAAAGCCGTTTGCGAACGGCAGAGAAGGGTGTGCCTGAAACGGCAGCGCCACTCTGCCTGGTGGCGAATAATCACTATCAACAGTTCCGCGTGGCGTTATTGCCTGTCGATCCGCATCGCGACAGCGTGCAGTTAACCGATGAACAGATGCAGGCACTGAAATGTCAGCCAGGTGATAGCCTGCGCGTCGTAACGCTAAGCCGTGAGGAGAATAAAGCATGATGATGATCAATGGACAATGGCTAACCGGCAGTGCAGAGACTTTCACAAAACAGGATCCGGTCAGCGGTGAGACGCTTTGGCAAGGGCAGGCGGCTTCATCCTCTCAGGTTGCCGAAGCCTGCGCAGCGGCGCGCGCAGCGTTTCCGGCATGGGCAAAATTAACCTTTGCCGAGCGCCAGGCTCAGGTTGAAAAGTTTGCTGCCCGGCTTGAGGCCAGTAAAGCGGATCTGGCTGAAACCATTGCGCGTGAAACCGGTAAGCCGCGCTGGGAAGCGTTGACCGAGGTTAGCGCGATGATCAACAAAATCGCCATTTCAGTCAAAGCCTGGCATACCCGTACAGGCGAACAGGCTGAAGGTGAAAGTTCGTTACGTCATCGACCACACGGCGTCCTGGCCGTCTTTGGTCCTTATAATTTCCCCGGCCATCTGCCGAATGGCCATATCGTTCCGGCTTTACTGGCTGGTAACTGCGTGGTGTTTAAGCCCAGCGAACTGACCCCGTTGACTGCTGAAAAAACCGTACGCTTATGGCTGGCCGCGGGGTTACCCGCTGGCGTGCTGGCGCTGGTGCAGGGTGGCCGTGAAACCGGACAGGCCCTGGCAGGGGATCCGCAGATCGATGGCCTGCTGTTTACCGGCAGCGCCCATACCGGTTACCAACTGCATCGCCAGTTTGGTGGTCAGCCTGAGAAGATGCTGGCGCTGGAGATGGGCGGCAATAACGCACTCATCGTGGAAGATCCTTCAGACATGGATGCGGCAGTGCATATCGCGCTGCAATCGGCGTTTATTACCGCCGGACAGCGGTGTACCTGTGCGCGTCGCCTGCTGGTGAAGCGCGGCGCAGCGGGGGATGCTTTTTTGCAGCGTTTAGTAGATGTCAGTGCGCGCCTGCAGCCGGGCGCGTGGGATGCGGAGCCGCAACCCTTTATGGGCAGCGTGATCTCTTGCGGCGCAGCGGAAAAAATCTTTAATGAATGGCAACAGCGTGTCAGGGTGGGGGTAAGGTGCTGCTGGAGATGCGTTGGCCAGATCGTCAACGTGCGCTGTTAACGCCGGGGATTATTGATCTGACTGACGTTAACGATCTGCCCGATGAAGAAGTGTTTGGCCCCTTGCTTGGGGTCATGCGCTACGACGATTACGATCAGGCGATTCGCATGGCTAATCAGACGCGCTACGGCCTGTCATGCGGATTAATCTCCCCTTCACGCGCCCACTTTGACCAACTGCTGACAGAAGCGCGTGCCGGAATTGTGAACTGGAATAAACCGCTTACCGGCGCAGCCAGTACCGCTCCGTTTGGCGGCATTGGCGCATCCGGCAACCATCGCGCCAGTGCGTGGTACGCCGCAGATTATTGTGCCTGGCCGATGGCCTCACTGGAAACCCCCGATCTGGCTTTGCCTGCCACGCTTTCGCCGGGCCTCGATTTCTCTGCGCAAGGAGACCAGAAATGAAAGCACGGGAAGTCAATTTTGATGGGCTGGTCGGGTTAACGCACCACTATGCGGGCTTATCCTTCGGCAACATTGCCTCAACGCGCAATCAGTTGCAGCCCTCTAACCCACGCCTGGCCGCAAAACAGGGCCTGCTGAAAATGAAAGCACTGGCGGATATGGGGTTCGTACAAGGCGTTATTCCGCCCCATGAACGGCCTAATATTCCGCTATTACGGCAGCTTGGCTTTCGTGGCAGTGATGAGCAGGTGCTGGCAGACGCTGCGCAGGTCTCGCCAGGTTTGCTCTCAGCCGCCAGCTCTGCCTCGGCGATGTGGGTTGCCAACGCCGCCACGGTGTCGCCCTCGGCTGACAGCGGCGATCGCCGGGTACACTTCACCGTTGCAAACCTGAATAACAAACTTCATCGTGCCATTGAAGCGCCACAAACGGCTCAGCTGCTACGCGCCATATTTCGCGACCCGCAGCATTTCTGTGTGCATGATGCGTTGCCGCAGGTGGCGATGTTTGGCGATGAAGGGGCCGCCAACCATAACCGCTTTGGTGAGGATTATGGTGAGGCAGGCGTGCAGCTGTTTGTTTACGGGTGTCATGCGAGTCACGATGGCTCAGCACCGCAGCGTTTTCCGGCACGCCAGACGCGGGAAGCCAGCGAAGCGGTGGCACGTTTGCATCAGCTTGCTGCCGATCGCGTGATATTTGCTCAGCAAAATCCTGCTGTTATCGACGCAGGCGTTTTCCATAATGATGTGATTGCCGTGAGTAATCAGCAGATGCTGTTCTGCCACCAACGGGCCTTTGTGGATCAACCGGCGCTGCTGGCGCAGCTTAAAGCGCGCGTACCGGGATTTGTGGCGATTGAAGTGCCGGACAATCGTGTCTCCGTGCAGGAGGCAGTTAACACTTATCTGTTTAACAGTCAGCTACTCAGCCGTGCTGATGGCAGCATGATGTTGGTGCTGCCGGAAGAGTCGCGGCAACACGCGGGTGTATGGGATTACCTGTGCGAAGAAGTGGAAAAAGGAGGGCTGTTAAAAGCGTTAAAGGTGTTTGATCTGCGCGAAAGTATGGCAAACGGGGGAGGCCCGGCGTGTTTACGCTTGCGTGTCGTGCTTACGCCTGACGAACTGCGTGCCGTGAATCCGGCGGTGCTGATGAACAATCGTCTGTTTAATACCCTGAACAGCTGGGTCGATCGTCACTATCGCGATCGCCTGACGCAGGCCGACTTGGCCGATCCGCAGTTGTTGCGGGAAGGACGCCAGGCGCTGGATGAGCTTACTCAGCTGCTAGACTTAGGAAATGTCTATGCGTTTCAGCAGTGAAGTGTGGGCGGCGATAGCGGCCCGATAAATTCACGCAGTAAGGGGGAAAGATGCAGGATTTTTTACAGCAGACGCTGTCTGAACAGACACCGCGTAAGCGTCAGGGTGAAACGGCACATCTGTGCTGGCAGTGGTTAGATCATGGCATCCTGTTGATGGAACCAAAGGTGAAAGCCGGGCAGGCGCTGGTGTTGTCAGCAGGAATTCACGGTAATGAAACCGGGCCAGTTGAGATACTGAATCAGATTCTGTTGCCGCTGTTAAAGGGAGAAAAGCCGCTACAACAGCGGCTGCTGGTGGTGCTGGGCAATCCGCAAGCCTTAAAAGCCGGTAAGCGTTATTTGCGTTACGATATCAATCGCCTGTTTGGCGGGCGCTGGCAACAGATTGTTGACAGCGATGAAGCGCATCGCGTGTTGCATCTTGAACAGGCCGTAGAAACGTTCTGGCAAGCCTGCGAGAGCGATGAAACGCGCTGGCATCTGGATTTACATACCGCGATTCGTGGCTCGTATCACAGCCGTTTTGGCGTGCTGCCGCTTAATCCGCGCCCGTGGCCGACCAACTTTCTCGACTGGCTGGCCGCAGCGGAACTGGAAGCATTAGTCTTTCATCGCGAACCGGGCGGCACTTTTACCCATTTCAGCTGTGAACATTTTGCCGCCGCCAGTTGTACGCTGGAATTAGGCAAAGCCTTACCTTTTGGCGAAAACGATCTGTCTCAGTTCACTGCTGCACACCAGGCGCTGGCGGCGCTGCTTTACGGCGACTCACTGCCCGCAGTGCAGCGGCAACCAAAGCGTTATCGGGTGGTGCAACAAATTACCCGCCTGAGTGAAAATTTTAAATTGCACATGGGACAAGAGACGCTGAACTTCACCGCTTTTCCGCAAGGCACACTGCTGGCAGAGGATAGCGAAACACGTTACTTCGTTCAGCAGGCGCGGGAATATGTGTTATTTCCTAATCCTGATGTCGCGCCGGGGTTACGGGCCGGTTTAATGTTAGTTGAAGAGAACGAACAGACGCAGGCGCTGCCTCTGTAGCCGGTGTTGTCATGAAAAAGTAAAACAGCGGGAGTTTTTCTTCCGCTTTTCTGCCAGAACCATTACACTCCCGCTGCTTTCCTCCATGATTTCTACCAAATTCACTGCAAATTCATAAAGTTTTGCAATTCCTCACGCAATTCTTCGCATTCTCTTCATGATTGCCGGATTTCTGTCTTTTATGCTTTCACGGCTTTACTCAGCCTCTGAGTAGTTGACGTTCAGCACCGTATGCTTGTTTCCGAAGACGCGACAGAGTGCTGTCGTCATTAATCTGAATTAAAAGGACACTATTATGCGTAAACTGACTTCCCTGTTTCTGGCTTCTACGCTGGCGTTTGGTGCAGCCAGTGCCGTTCACGCTGCGGCTGACAACCTGACGCCACCGCCAGCCGGTAGCGAAAAGCCAATGCATAAGCCGCCGATGCGTCACCACGGCATGGACATGATGTTCAAAGGTCTGAATCTGACGGATGCGCAGAAGGGTCAAATGCGTGAAATCATGAAAGAGAGCCGCAAAGATATGAAGCGTCCGTCGCTGGAAGAGCGCCGCGCTAACCACGCCATCATTGCATCTGACCGCTTTGATACCGCCAAAGCAGAAGCACAGGCTGAAAAAATGACCGCTAACGCCAAAGAAAACGCGGTGAAAATGATGGAAACCCAGAATAAGCTGTACAACGTACTGACTCCTGAGCAGAAGAAGCAGTACAACGCGAATTTTGAAAAACGTCTGACAGAGAAACGCCCGCACGATGGCAAAATGCCACCACCGCCGGCTGAGTAATTCTTAACCAGCGTAACCGTCTGAGACCGCCGACGTTGTTCACTTTGATTCAGTATGTGAGCAGCGTCGGCGGTTTTTTTATAGCGGATGGACAGGATATGCCCCCGAAAGAATGGGGCGGCAAAGAATTTTATAGCCGTCGTGATCGAAGCCGCCTGGGGCACGCTTTAACGTCTTCGCCTCTTCCAGGCTACTCACTGAGCCCAGATAGAACCAGTGATCGATAACGTGAATCTGCGTCATGTTTTTGCCTTCTTCGACCAGGCCCACCGCGCCTTGCCACGGCCAGCAAAATACCCGCACATTTTCCAGCGCAGCCAGCAGCCGATCCTGATGATCGCTGACCGGCTCTTTACCACAGCAGGCGCCAGCACATCTTTTCAGCGCGGAGCGGAAACAGCCGCGCCGGGGGCTTAATGTTTCCAGCCCCAGTAAGCCGTGACAAAGTTGATACTCATCCGCGAGCTGTTTCAGCCTTTCCAGCGCGGCAAAGCGACTGCGGTAGAGGCCAAACAGATTAGGCGACTGGGTAAAATCGAGTTCGCGCGCATAGACCACCTGCGGCTTACCGTCCGTAATTTGCAGTGAGCAGAGCTGGCGGTTTTTACGTAATCGCTTATTAAACAGCGGTTGCTGCGTTTTGATCATTTGCGCTTCGAGCAGCAACGCGCCGAGATCGCCCGCCGTGGGGATCCAGCTAATGCGCCGCGACTGGCGCAACATTTTTGCTTCATCCGGCGTCCGGAAATGGGACATCACCCGCGTACGCAAATTGACACTCTTGCCGATATAAAGCGGCATGGTGTCGCTTTCACCATGGAAGGTATAGACGCCTGGCACATTTGGCAGGCCTTCCAGCCATTCACGTAAATGCTCGGGATATTCATATATTGCCGCCGCGTCGAATTCGAGGCGGTGCGTCGCTGCACGTCGTACCAAGATGGACTCCAGTTACTGGTTGTCCATACAGTGTATCAGGGCGGTGAAATGTTCGCCAGTAGGGCACATGCGCTGAAGAGATTCTCCTTACCGGGGGTAAGGAGAGAGATTTATTGCCAGAAATCGTCAAACACCGTGATCGGCGGACGGCGTTTGTGTTCCGTTTTCAGATACCAGCCTTCAATGATTTTCGCCGTATCATCCGCGACGGTTTTACCTTCAAGATAATCATCGATCATCTCATAAGTGACACCAAGCGCCACTTCATCCTGCAAACCCGGACGCTCATCTTCCAAATCCGCGGTGGGTTTTTTCAGGTAAAGGTGCTCCGGGCAGCCCAGGGCCTTCAGCAACTCTTTGCCCTGGCGTTTGTTAAGACGAAAAAGGGGATTGATGTCAGTTCCGCCATCGCCATACTTGGTGAAAAAGCCCGTCACGGCTTCTGCCGCATGGTCGGTACCGACGACAACGCCTTTGGTCATGCCAGCGATGCTGTACTGCGCTTTCATACGCTCGCGTGCTTTTTCATTGCCCCGGATAAAGTCAGACAGAGTAATACCTGCCTCTTGCAGGGCGCGTTCGCTGGCCAGCACCGACTCTTTGATATTGACCACCAGCGAGCGATCCGGCTTGATAAACGCCAGCGCGTCCTGACAATCTTGCTCATCAGCCTGTACGCCGTAAGGCAAACGCACCGCCACAAAGGCGTAATCATTATCGCCGGTCTCTTCGCGCAGTTCAGTGATTGCCAGTTGCGACAGTTTGCCTGCCAGCGTGGAATCCTGACCGCCACTGATGCCGAGCACCAGCGTTTTTAAACCCGAGTGGCGCTTCAGATAAGATTTGAGAAAATCGACGCTGGTACGAATTTCTTGCTGAGCGTCAATGGTAGGCTTAACGCCAAGGGCTTCAATGATTTCCTGCTGCAGTGACATGAACATCTCCTCGTCAATAGCCTGTCGGCACGATGCAAACAATACAATAAAGCTAACGTGCAAAACCGAAAACAACAAGCCAAAGCGGCCGCTGTTTTCGGTTAATCGTTGCTAAATCAGACAGTTTTTACCTGAGGCTGCGGTTTTTTCGCCAGCAGGGTAAACATAACAATAGCGGACATAAAGCAGCCAAAGATCGTAGCGGCCATGCTAATGACCGAGGTGCCGCCAATGCCGGAGATCGGCACTGCCAGTGCGCCCAGGCTGAACATAGTGACGCCAATCACCGCTGACGCGCTGCCTGCACGATGGCCCTGACTCTGCATCGCCAGCGAGGAGGCCGTGGTGGCGATTACGCCGTTGCTGGCAATGGTGAAGAACAGCGCAACCAGCAGCAGTGGCAACGGCGCCGCGGTCAGTGCGGCAAGCAGCAGCAGGCTGGAAGCGACAAACGCCAGCGTCAGGCCGCCTTTCAACACGCGATATTCACCCCACAGTGGGCAGAGGCGCGCACTGGTCTGTGACGCAATGACCAGGCCAATGCCGTTGGCGGCAAAGCAGAAGCTGAACGCCTGCGGTGATAAGCCGTAAATTTGCTGTAAAACAAACGGCGATGCGCCGATGTAGGCAAACATGCCCGACATCATAAAGCCCTGAGTCAGACAAAACCCCATGAACGGACGATGCGTAATGACCTCACCGAGTGCCGCATAAGCGGAAAAAGGGTGCCTTTGCTGCGGCGCTCCTCTGGCAGCGTTTCATGCAGTTTCCAGCGCGTCAGAAAAATCAGTAACACAGCAATACAGCCCAGCACCACGAAAATGCCGCGCCAGTTAAGCACTGTCATCAATACCCCGCCCAGTACCGGCGCTGCGATTGGGGCCAGACCGTTGACCAGCATCAGCAGTGCAAAGAAGCGAGTCAGTTCATGACCGCTGTACATGTCACGCGCCACGGCACGAGACAACACTGCACCGCCTGCACCCGCTAAACCTTCAAACAGGCGCGCCAGCAGCAGTTGGTTAATGTCCTGTGCCAGCGCGCAGCCCACGGAGGCGATAAACAGCAGCACCAGCGATAACATCAAAGGGCGAATGCGGCCAAACTTGTCACTCATCGGGCCAAACAGCAGTTGCCCGGCGCCCAGACCCAACAGTCCGGCCGTCAGGCTAAGCTGCGCGGTCGCCGTTTCGGTATTCAGGTCATGCGCCAGTTGCGGTAAAGCCGGCAAATAAAGATCGATACAAAGCGGCCCAAGCGCCGCAAGCAGTCCCAGCGTGATGGCATAGACCAGCCGGTTAGTATGTGCAGGTGTCATTTATCCTCTGAATGTTTAACGATGTGATGAATCAATTGTTGATAAAGGGACTGGAGCGTGGCCGCTGACGCTTTCTGTGGCGTCAGTCGTCGAAAGGCGGTGCCTTCAACCAGTACGGCTAATACTTCTACGCAGGCTGTGATCTGTTCTGCGCTCAGGTGTGGATGATTAAGTTGCATATTGCGGCAGGCATTACTGAAGATGCGGGCATCGGCAGCTTGCAGAATGTCTGCCACGCGCGAATTGCGACTGGCTTCTGCCGCCACTTCCAGCATCAGCATCTCATCATCTTCATTCAGCGTTTCACGCCAGGCGAGCGTCGTGGCAAAAGAGTGTGCATCAAAGGTATCACTCATCGCCGCAACGCGGTTATCAATGATACGTTTCACCATCTCTTCAATGAGCGCATCTTTGCTGGGGAAATAGCGATAAATTTGCCCCACGCTCAGGTTAGCTGCACTCGCCAGTTTCGCCATGCTGGCAGCATGAAAACCGGATTGCCGAAAGCACTGACGGGCCGCCACGATGATTTCATCCTGGCGGGTGCGATGGCGTCTGTCACGCGCTTCTCGCTGTTTGTTCATGCCAACTCCAGATAATAGTTTTGAGAGTGCTTATTCTCGCCCGCGATTATACGTATGCCTTGACGCTATAACAGCTTTCTTTACGAAAACCTGACGCTTCAGAGTGCACTTAAAATTCGCCATAAACTTGATAAGCCTGAATTTATGTTCCAGGCTTTCACATCATGGACAAAAAACGAGGAACAACAAGATGAATAAAGTGATGGGATGTATCGCTGCGGCACTGACTCTGGCTGCACTGTCTGGTTGTACGACTTACGATCGCGCTGAAAGCTACGTGACTAAGCCGGTAGTGAAGGATGTCAAAAAGGGAATGACGCGCGACCAGGTTCGTCAGATTGCTGGTACACCGTCAACGGAAATCACCATGGTCCACGCACGTGGCACTTGTCAGACGTATGTGTTGGGTGAACGTGACGGCAAACCGCAGACTTACTTCGTTAGCTATAACGACACAGGTCGTGTCATGAATTATGGCTTCCAGAGCTGTGCGGATTATGACACTGATCCACAAGCCAACCAGTAAGCTGGCGGCAGAACAGCAAACGGCCCATCACTGATGGGCCGTTTTCGTTTAAGCCATTATAAACCGGCAGGGCGAGGGACTTCGACGTAATCGCCATTTATCTCGCGCTGGTAGTAATGCCCTTCCTGCACGTAGAAACGCTTACCGTTGAAATCGAGTACGCGCATTTCACCGTTTGACGGCTCTGAAGGTGGCTGAACCGTCACGTAGGTGTCGCCCTGGCGCTGATAATAGCTGCCATTCAGCAGAAAGTAAGTCAGACCCCGATTAATACAGCGGTCGCGGTCTCGGGCAGAAAATGTAGCGGACCCGGACCACCCCAATGCGGGCTGCCTCCGCGTGGAGCCTGATCCCAGCCGCCGGGATGAGCAAAAACAAACGTGGGCGATAACAAGGTTAACGCCAGCACGGAGGCGATAACATTTTTCATGGGTGTTCTCCTGCGATGAAGGCATGCAGGATTCCGCTTTTAGTGGAAAAAGACAAGCAGAAAAGCAGTGATTTTTCGGCTTTTTACCCTGCTTAACGCTTTCTTAACCCGGCCCTCATGATGGCGGGCAATTGTGAAGGTTTTTTGCCTGGAAATGCAGAAAAACCTGGCACGATTATGCCAGGTTTTCACAGGAAATTAGCGGTGGGCCAGTTCGGCGTGCTCGTCGCTTTCCAGCAGTTTCTTATCGGTTAATCCTAACCAACGGCTGGTGAGTGAACCGGCGGTCATTGCACCATTCACATTCAATGCAGTACGCCCCATATCAATCAACGGCTCGATGGAAATCAGTAGCGCCACCAGCGTGACCGGCAAGCCCATGGCGGGCAGCACAATCAGCGCGGCAAAGGTTGCACCGCCACCGACACCAGCAACGCCAGCAGAGCTCAGCGTAACGATACCCACCAGCGTAGCAATCCACAGTGGATCAAAGGGGTTGATGCCTACCGTCGGCGCAACCATTACCGCCAGCATGGTTGGATAAAGTCCGGCACAGCCATTTTGGCCGATGGTGGCACCAAAAGAAGCCGAGAAGCTGGCAATCGATTCCGGTACGCCCAGGCGACGGGTTTGTGTTTCGACATTCAGCGGAATGCTGGCTGCGCTGGAACGGCTGGTAAAGGCAAAGGTAATGACGGGCCAGACTTTGCGGAAAAAGCGCAGCGGATTGATGCCGTTTACCGACAGCAGCAGCGCGTGAACGGCGAACATGATCGCCAGACCCAGATAAGAGGCAACAACGAAGCCGCCCAGCTTAATGATGTCATGCAGGTTGGAACCGGCCACAACCTTGGTCATCAGCGCCAGCACACCATAAGGCGTCAGTTTCATGATCAGGCGCACCAGCTTCATTACCCAGGATTGCAGGGTATCGATGGCAACCAGAACGCGCTGACCTTTTACGTTGTCATCTTTTAACAACTGAAGTGCGGCAACCCCTAAGAACGCAGCAAAAATCACGACGCTAATAATAGAGGTCGGATTTGCGCCGGTTAAATCGGCAAAGGGGTTTTTAGGTATAAACGACAGCAGCAACTGCGGCACAGTGAGGTCAGCGACTTTGCCAGCGTAGTGGCTTTGAATGGCATTCAAACGCGCGGTTTCCTGCGCACCCTGAACCAAACCTTCTGCACTCAGACCAAACAAGCCGGTAACCAGCACGCCAACCAGTGCCGCAATGGCGGTAGTAAATAGCAGCACGCCAATGGTCAGTACGCTGATTTTACCCAGCGAAGAGGCGTTATGCAGCCGTGCCACGGCGCTGAGAATAGAAACAAACACCAGCGGCATAACAATCATTTGCAGCAGTTGCACATAACCGTTGCCCACTACGTTGAACCAGCCGATTGAAGATTTTAATACGTCGCTCTCTGCACCATAGATGAATTGCAGCGCCAGACCAAACAGCACACCTATGACCAGGCCGGTGAGCACTTTTTGGACAGGCTCCATTTTTCCCGTCCCAGACGCGACAGCAGCACCAGCAACACAACAAAGGCTGCGATATTTAGCGTTAAAGGAAGATCCATACTGAAACTCCGTAATGCTGCGCTGAACCAGGTTCAGGCAGCATAATGTTATGCACGAATTAAGTGGAAAGGGATGTTATCAGCAGGTGAGGGTGCAGCCTTATATCCAAATAGAATTATTTATAACAAAAGGGGGAGATTTGTCTTCTTAATGCGCATTTTGTGCAGAAATAAGCCGACTGACGCCATTTTGCAGCGTATCAAAAAGCTGAGCAGGCCAGCCGTTTGCACCAAAAGAAGGCATGCCAACCGGAAACCACAGCGCATAACCCACTAATCCCAGGCATAACGCCCGCTCAAGTTGATTGCCTTTTTGCGTTCTGAGAACAGGTACGCGAAAGCGCCAGCGGCATGGCCAGAGTAACGGCACGCCAGCCGGTGTCAGCATGTCAGCCACAATGTGGCTCAAATAGCCCAGCGTCAGCCCTTGCAATACATCAGCCGGAATCGGCCACTCTTTCGGCACGTTGATCTGGAAGAGCCATAGCGCGGCGGCGACGGCCAACAGGCTATGAGTGAACCCGCGATGCCCAAAAGCGCGGGCTATTGGATGTGAGATCCATTTCAGCCTTTGGCCCAGCAAGGATTTAGGGTGATCGATATCGGGCAACAGGCAGGTCAATAATGTTGCTGGAATCAAATGCCACCAGTCCGCTTGTGCCATCACGGGCGTGAGTTCGGCACGTTTAGCGAAAATAGCGGTCGCAATGGCAAAAATGATGTGGCCTTCGCCCGTCATGATAAAACCTGGCTGCAAAAAAACTGTCAATGCATCCAGTATAGGGATTTAACCAGTAAATGAGAACATGTGACGCTGTAACGAAGCGTTAATTTTTTAGGCTAACGGGCTGCATGCGCGGCCCGTTCTGAATTAACGAGCCAGCCAGCCACCATCCACCGCAATGGTATAGCCGTTGATATAGTCGGAGGCAGCAGAGGCTAAAAAGACCACGGGTCCCATCATGTCATCCGGATCGCCCCAGCGACCTGCGGGAATACGCGCCAAAATTTCTTCGCTGCGCGATTCATCATTCCGCAACTGTTCGGTATTGTTCGTTGCCATATAGCCAGGCGCAATCGCATTGACGTTGATATTGTGTTTCGCCCATTCGTTGGCCATCAGACGGGTTAAGCCCATTACTGCGCTTTTTGATGCAGTATAAGAAGGGACACGGATACCGCCCTGAAATGACAACATTGAGGCGATATTGATGATCTTCCCGCCGTGCCCCTGAGCAATAAACTGGCGCGCAACCTGCTGTGACAAAAAGAACACGCTTTTGCTGTTGATATTCATCACATCATCCCAGTCCTGCTCGCTAAAGTTCAGCGCATCTTCGCGGCGAATAATGCCAGCGTTGTTCACCAGGATGTCTATTTTTCCAGCAGCGGCGAGAGCCTGTTCTACCACTGTAGAAACGATGTCAGGACGAGTAAGATCGGCCTGTACCGACCAAAACTGACGACCCAAAGCTTCTACTTTGCTTTGTGTCTCATCAGGACCGGCGCGATTTACGCCGATGATGTCACAACCCGCCTGTGCCAGTCCGATCGCCATTCCCTGGCCCAGCCCGGTATTGCAGCCCGTTACCAGCGCCACTTTGCCTTCCAGGTTAAACGCGTTCAGTATCATCTTGTTCTCCTCTGCTTAGCGCAGTTCGCTAATTTTGACGTGGTCCATGTCATCAAACACCTGATTTTCACCAATCATGCCCCAGATAAAGGTATAACGCTGCGTGCCCACGCCAGCATGGATAGACCAGCTGGGAGAGATCACCGCCTGTTCGTTATGTACCAGCAAATGACGTGTTTCTTGCGGCTGCCCCATCATGTGGAACACGGCGGTCTCGTCACTCATATCAAAATAGAAATAGACCTCCATGCGGCGTTCATGGGTATGGCACGGCATGGTGTTCCATAAGCTGCCTTCTTCCAGTTTGGTCAGTCCCATGGTGAGCTGGCAGGTTGGCAGTACGTCCGGCACGATAAACTTATTGATGGTGCGGCGGTTAGAGGTCGCGGCATCGCCGAGCGTGGTGGAAGAGGCTTCCTGCAACGTGATTTTCTTATCAGGGAAAGTGGTGTGAGCGGGGGCGCTGTTGTAATAAAACTTGGCAGGCTGCGCGGGGCTGGCGCTGCGAAACACCAGATTGCGAGCGCCTTTGCCGACGTAAAGCGCCTCCTGATGACCTATTTCCCAGGTTTTACCGTCGACTTCCACCAGGCCAGTACCGCCTACGTTAATCACGCCAAGCTCGCGTCGTTCCAGGAAGTAGCTCACGCCGAGCTGTTTCCCGAGGTCGTCCCCAAAAGAGACCGCTTTGTCTACCGGCATCACACCGCCAATGATGATGCGATCAATGTGGCTATAGGTCAGGGTGTAAGTATCGGCATCGAAGATTTTTTCAATCAGAAATTCACGACGCAGTGCGGTGGTATCAAGCTGCTTAGCGTGGTCGCTATGAATGCTTTGACGAACGTCCATCTCAGGCCTCTCTACAAAAGGATTATGCACGCCCCGGCTGGGGTCTCTTTGCGCATCTTAGGCAGAGTGAATTACGAATTCAATTAAAATGAAACGTTGTTTTATTTATTTGCGGGGAGATCAATTCTGCGCAATGTTATTGATAAAAAGCCCGCCGGAAAGCGGGCTGTTTTTAACCTTGCAGGTGCGCTGCCGTCAGTTGCGTAAGATCGCTAAGTTTAACCTCTGCCAGCGACCAGCGCGGATCATCGCGGTGTTCTGCGGCGGGTACAACAATTGAACGCATACGCGCCGCTTTGGTTGCAATCATTCCGTTGAAAGAATCTTCAAGCGTCACGCAGTTTAGCGGATCGATGCCAAGTTTAGCCGCGGCATCCAGGTAAACCTGTGGGTGCGGTTTGCTGTAAGGTAACGCTTCTGCTGACACCAGAACATCAAAGTAAGAACGTAAACTGAAGAGCGCCAACACGCGCTCCAGCATGTGCAGCGGCGAAGCCGAAACCAGGCCAATTTTCAGGCCCTGCTGCTGGCACAGTTGCAGCGCAGCTTCAACGCCAGGTAATAAAGGGCGCGTCTCTTCGATTAAATTCAACGCGCGGGTGATGATCCGGTCAGTGACCTCTTGTTGACTCGGCCCGCTCCACGGCAACGTTTCGTACCACATCCGCACAACCTGATCGATGCGCAGGCCGAGCGTATCGGGTAATTCGCTGCGGCGCGTCAGGTCGACGTCCAGCGTTGAAAAAATATCCATTTCAGCCTGATCCCACAGCGGTTCGGAATCAACAATTAATCCATCCATATCAAACAAGGCAGCAAGAACAGGGCGGTGATAAGACATTTGGCATCTCCTTGAGAAATTTGCGCTACCTTAGCACGAACGTTCGGCGCGGGTATTGCCAGCGCATACGCGCTGCAGCCTGCTCATTTTTTTGGGAAATTTTTCTGAGCGCAGGTAGACTTAGTGCACATTGGATTTTGGGTTCAGGAGATATTATGACCTATCAACAGGCTGGCCGCATCGCCATCCTTAAGCGTGTGGCTGGCTGGGTGATCTTTTTACTGGCGCTGTTGTCCACGGTAATTTCCGTGCTGAGTTTTATGTTCAGGCACAGTGAGAAACAGCCCGGCATTGATGCGGTAATGCTGGATTTTATCCATGTCATCATTGATATGATTCGTTTTAACACGCCATTCCTGAGCTTTTTCTGGCACAACTCACCAGTGCCTGAGTTCAACGGAGAAATGAATATCGGTTTCTGGATCATCTACATTCTGGTGTTTGTCGGCCTGGCGCTGGAAGCCTCTGGCGCACGGATGGGACGCCAGGCTCGTCACATAAAAGAAGGCATTGAAGATCAACTGATCCTGGAACAGGCCAAAGGCAGCGAAGGGCGCACACGCCAGCAACTTGAAGAAAAAGTGCGGGTCCCTCGCCACACTATTTTTTTACAGATTTTCCCACTCTATATTTTGCCGATCGTGATTGCGATTGCAGGCTACTTTGTCCTGTCGCTGCTGGGATTTTTATAAGTAATCAGGCCGGTTTGGCCTGATGCTGTGCCGCTTCATCCTCATCCAGCAACTGGCCAATAGCGTACTGCGCTTCGCTGAGCCAGTTGCCACCAAACACGTTGGCGCGGTTCAGCAAATAGTAGAGCTGATAAACCGGTTGACGCTGCGAAAAGCCATCCGGCAACGGCCAGACAGAATGATAACCATCAAATATTTGTCGTGGCAGATCGGTATACCAACTCAGCATCGCTAAATCGCATTCGCGATCGCCCCAGTAGCATGCCGGGTCAAATATCCACGGGCCTTGCGCACTACCGGCAACGTTGGCGGGCCAGAGGTCGCCATGCAGCAGAGAGGGCTGCGGATGGTGGGACGCCAGAACGCGCTGTACACAGGTGACGATGAGATCGGTGTCACCGTACAAAATTCCTTTTTCAGCAGCAATTTGCAGTTGCCAGCCAATACGCTGCTCTGCAAAAAATACTGACCAGCGGCGCAACCAGCTATTAGGCTGCGGCGTAGTGGTAATGTTGTTATCGAAATCAAGGCCGAACTGCATTTGCTCGCTCCACTGATGCAGTTGCGCCAGCTGCTGGCCCAGTTGAAAGGCGCTGCGATCGTCAAGCGGTTGCGGGGCAATGTACTCAAGCAATAAAAAACTGTCGTCACGGTAGCTGTCAACGCCGTACACCCTGGGAACACGCACGGTTTGCGTTCGCTCAAGAAGGGCCAGTTGATCGGCTTCCCACGTAAACAGTGAGAGCATGTCGCGGTGATTACATTTTACGAAAACATCATGTTCACCATAACGAATATGCCAGGCAGGATGCACATCCCCACCGGGAAGTTCATGGCGTTGCGTGATTTCGGCGTTGCCTAACTGCTCGCTTAACAGACGACTAATGGCTGACCACATCGGGCTATCCTCTTTATTCGCTGCGTAAGATCGATTTTAACGCTTAAATATTCACCAAAACCAGCGTTGATGCACAGCTTTATTCTGGCTAAACGGATGAACTTTTACCGGCGGCGTCGCGTAAGAACGTCTCAAGTGTAGAAATCGTCACTTCAGGCTGCTGTCCCAGCACGCTTTCACCCACTGCTGTAGCTTGCTGTTGTAAATCGGCCTCATCCAGCGTGCTGACAATGCCAAAGCTATTCGTACCGAGTTCGTGTGGATGGCCTTCATCATCTGTCAGCGTGGTGGTGAAGCCCGCAGACGTCATGGTGCTGGTCAGTTCCAGAATGTCACTTAGCCCAGACTCCTGAAAATGAAAAGTAACGATATAACGGGTTAACGATTGGCTGCTCATCATTCACCTCAATATGATTTTCCTGACCAAATCGTAGTTCAAGATGAAAAAATGGGCGAATTATTAAGGAGATGAGATCAAAGTTTTCTCATTTAAGCGAGTAAAGAGATGTAAGTTAATTTTCGCCGGTTGAGAAAAATCTTATCGTTAACGGGATGTCTTTACGTTAAGTGCCGATTATAATGCGCTGCGTTAATGGGAAAAGTCCTATTAATCAGGGCGTATCAAGGCATTTGCAAAGATTTCACTGGCGTTAATATTTTTTTACAAATCTTACCGTAAATTGCATTGCTTGACTTGCGAAACGCTTCAAACTCTCCGTTTTTTAAACTGTCGCACGGATCACATTTAATGAAAGCCTTAAACAAGCTGTCTGCTGTTCTTTTGCTCTCTGCTGGCGCGTTTTGCCATCAGGCATTGGCTGATAACAACGTTTTTACCTCTATGGATGACCCTTCCACAGCCAAAAAACCGTTTGATGGATCAGCGTCTGCGGGTTACCTGGCGCAAACCGGTAACACCACCAGCTCATCGCTGACTGCGCAAACCAATATGACATGGTATCAATCTTCCATGGCTTACAGCTTGTGGGGTAATGCTGCAAATACCTCATCAAATGATGAACGCTCCTCTGAAACCTATAACATTGGTGGCCGTAGCCGTTATAACATCAGCAATTACGACTACCTGTTTGGCCAGGCGAGTTGGCTGAGCGATCGTTTCAACGGTTATGACTCACGTGATGTTCTGACGGCGGGTTACGGTCGTCAGATCCTGAACGGCCCGGTGCATTCGCTGCGTGCTGAATTCGGTCCGGGTGTGCGTTACGATGATTTTCATGATGGCGGCCACGAAACCAAAGCGTTGGGTTATGGCGCTGTCAGCTACCAGTGGCAACTCACCGATACCACCAAATTCATCCAGGGTGTTTCTGTGCTGAGCAGCTTTGGCGAAGATACCACGGTGAACTCAGAAACCGGTTTGCAGGTCGCTATCAACGAACATTTTGCCCTTAAACTGGCTTATAACGTGACCTGGAATAACAATCCGCCAGAATCGGCGCCGGATCGTACCGACACCAAAACCTCGATCATGCTCTCTTACGCGATGTAAGCGTTGGTACGCGACATCCGTTAAAGCAGCCGGGTATGATACCCGGCTGCTTTTTTTGATCTCTCCGAGGCTTAGCGAAAAAGCATGGGTTTTGATCGTCAGCCAAAACTGCTATTATCTGCGCCGCACTACAATCCTGGCGTCATTCCGACAATGTGGGTCTGACATCACGCCAGGCAATCAAATTTACTCAATGTTGCATGTAGGCTTTCGTGTGGCTTACCACTGCAATTAAGGATATGAAATGCCTGTAATTACGCTTCCTGATGGCAGCCAGCGCGTTTATGACCGCCCTGTCAGCGTCATGGATATCGCACTTGATATCGGCCCTGGTTTAGCCAAAGCCTGTATTGCCGGTCGTGTGAACGGCGAGCTGGTCGATTCGGTTGATCCCATTACTGAAGATGCATCTGTCGCAATTATTACTGCGAAAGATGAAGCCGGTCTGGAAATCATCCGTCACTCTTGCGCGCACCTGTTAGGTCATGCGATTAAGCAGCTGTGGCCAGACACCAAAATGGCGATCGGTCCGGTAATTGATAACGGCTTCTATTATGATGTCGACATCGATCGTACCCTGACCCAGGAAGATATCGACCTGCTGGAGAAACGCATGCATCAGTTGGCTGAGTCCAACTACGATGTGGTGAAGAAAAAGTCAGCTGGCAGGAAGCGCGCGACGTGTTCGCTGCGCGTGGTGAAGTCTATAAAACCACTATCCTTGATGAAAATATCAGCCACGACGATCGTCCTGGCCTTTATCATCATGAAGAATACATTGACATGTGCCGCGGTCCGCACGTGCCAAATATGCGTTTCTGCCATCATTTCAAACTGCAGAAAATCTCAGGTGCTTACTGGCGCGGTGACAGCAATAACAAAATGCTGCAGCGCATTTATGGTACGGCCTGGGCAGACAAAAAACAGCTGGCAGCCTATCTGCAGCGTCTGGAAGAGGCCGCAAAACGCGACCATCGTAAGATTGGTAAGCAGCTTGATCTCTACCATATGCAGGAAGAAGCGCCGGGCATGGTGTTCTGGCACAACGATGGCTGGACCATCTTCCGCGAGCTGGAAGTGTTTGTTCGTAGCAAACTGAAAGAATATCAGTATCAAGAAGTTAAAGGTCCGTTTATGATGGACCGCGTGCTGTGGGAAAAACCGGGCACTGGGAGAACTATAAAGAAGCGATGTTCACCACCTCTTCAGAGAACCGCGAATATTGCATCAAGCCGATGAACTGCCCAGGCCATGTACAGATTTTTAATCAGGGCCTGAAATCGTATCGTGACCTGCCGCTGCGTATGGCAGAGTTTGGCAGTTGTCACCGTAACGAGCCATCAGGAGCACTGCATGGCCTGATGCGTGTGCGGGGTTTCACTCAGGATGACGCCCACGTTTTCTGTACTGAAGAGCAGGTGCGTGATGAAGTAAATAGCTGTATTCGCATGGTTTATGACATGTACAGCACCTTCGGCTTTGAAAAGATTGTGGTGAAACTTTCCACCCGTCCGGAAAAGCGCATCGGTACGGATGAAATGTGGGATCGTGCTGAAGAAGATCTGGCAGCCGCGCTGAACGAAAACAACATTGAGTTTGAGTTCCAGCCAGGCGAAGGTGCCTTCTATGGCCCGAAAATTGAGTTTACTCTGTACGATTGCCTCGATCGTGCCTGGCAGTGCGGAACAGTTCAGCTAGACTTCTCCCTGCCGAAGCGTCTTGATGCCACGTATGTTGGCGAAAACAACGATCGCCAGACGCCAGTGATGATTCACCGTGCGATTCTGGGTTCAATGGAACGCTTTATTGGCATTTTGACCGAGGAGTTTGCCGGTTTCTTCCCAAGCTGGTTGGCACCGATGCAGGCTGTGGTAATGAATATTACCGACGGACAAGCAGAATATGTTGAGACTTTGACACGTAAATTGCAGAATGCTGGCATTCGTGTGAAAGCGGACTTGAGAAACGAGAAGATAGGCTTTAAAATCCGCGAGCACACATTACGTCGCGTCCCTTATATGTTGGTCTGCGGTGACAAAGAGGTGGAAGCTGGCAAAGTAGCCGTTCGCACCTGCCGTGGTAAAGACCTTGGGTCGATGGATGTTGATGTGTTTGTTGAGAAGCTGCAACAAGAGATTCGCAGCCGAAATCTTCACCAATTGGAGGAATAAGGTATTAAAGGCGGAAAACGAGTACAACCGACGCGTCCGAATCGAATCAACAGTGAAATCCGCGCAACAGAAGTGCGCTTAACAGGCGTTGATGGCGAGCAGATTGGTATTGTCAGTCTACGCGAGGCTTTGGAAAAAGCTGAGGAAGCGGGCGTTGATTTAGTTGAAATCAGCCCGAACGCCGAACCGCCGGTTTGCCGCATTATGGATTACGGCAAGTTCCTCTATGAGAAAAGCAAATCTTCTAAGGAACAGAAGAAGAAGCAAAAAGTTATTCAGGTTAAGGAAATTAAATTCCGTCCTGGAACCGATGATGGCGACTATCAGGTCAAACTACGCAACCTGATTCGCTTTCTGGAAGAAGGCGACAAAGCCAAAATCACGCTGCGTTTTCGTGGTCGTGAGATGGCGCACCAACAGATCGGTATGGAAGTGCTTAACCGCGTCCGTAAAGACCTGTGTGAAGATCTGGATTTGGCCATTGTCGAATCCTTCCCTTCGAAGATCGAAGGCCGCCAGATGATCATGGTGCTCGCTCCTAAGAAGAAACAGTAGGCTTTCAAGTAATATTTACCGCGCAGCGTTCGCGCTGTGCGGCTAAGTGTTCGCCTGTCTGGGTCATGTTATCAACAATGCGAAGTGGATATTTTTAAAATGCCAAAGATTAAAACTGTACGTGGCGCGGCTAAGCGCTTCAAGAAGACCGCTTCTGGCGGCTTCAAGCGTAAACACGCAAACCTGCGTCATATTCTGACCAAAAAGTCAACTAAGCGTAAACGTCACCTGCGCCCTAAAGGCATGGTGTCTAAAGGCGATCTGGGTCTGGTTGTTGCCTGCCTGCCGTACGCATAAGTCAATTTTTTTAACAGAATATAGAACAGGAGAGCTCACATGGCTCGCGTTAAACGTGGTGTAGTTGCTCGCGCACGTCACAAAAAATCTTAAAACAAGCTAAAGGCTATTACGGTGCACGTTCACGTGTATACCGCGTTGCCTTCCAGGCTGTTATCAAAGCTGGTCAGTATGCTTACCGTGACCGTCGTCAACGTAAGCGTCAGTTCCGTCAGCTGTGGATCGCACGTATCAACGCTGCGGCGCGTCAGAACGGTATGTCTTACAGCCGTTTCATCAATGGTCTGAAAAAGCAGCCATTGAAATTGACCGTAAAATCCTGGCTGACATCGCCGTATTCGACAAAGTGACATTTACTGCACTGGTTGAAAAAGCGAAATCAGCTCTGGCGTAAGTCAGATAAAAAAGGGAGCTTGCTCCTTTTTTATTGCCTGTAACTCATGCAAAAGATTGACATTTTCGCCGTTGGGCATTTCAATAGTGCCGTTCATTTGATGACAAGGTAACTGCAAGCATGAATGCTGCTATTTTCCGTTTCTTTTTTTACTTTAGCGCCTGACAGTCAGGGGCTTTTGCGCATAAGAAAAGAAACGAAAAATCGCGCCGAAAGCCTCCCTCGTGGAGGCTTTTTTGTTTTTGGCGATAGCACATTGGATCTAAAGGTCCCAACGAGAACTGACCAGCCTGACTGGAAGAAGAGGAAAACATGTCCCAACTCGCAGAACTGGTGGCCAAAGCCACGGCGGCCATCGACGGGGCGACGGATATCGCCGCCCTTGACGCGGTGCGCGTCGAATATTTGGGTAAGAAAGGGCATCTGACATTACAGATGACCACATTACGCGAGCTGCCACCAGAAGAGCGTCCAGCAGCCGGTGCGGTAATTAACGAAGCCAAACAGCAAGTGACTGATCGCCTGAACGCACACAAAGCGTCGCTGGAATCAGCGGAGCTCAATGCGCGTCTGGCGGCCGAAACCATCGATGTGTCACTGCCGGGTCGCCGCATTGAGAATGGCGGCTTGCATCCGGTGACCCGTACGATTGATCGTATCGAAACCTTTTTGGTGAACTTGGTTTCGCAGTCGCGACCGGTCCGGAAATAGAAGATGATTACCACAACTTTGATGCACTGAATATTCCTGGGCATCATCCTGCGCGTGCCGATCACGACACCTTCTGGTTTGACGCCACGCGCCTGCTGCGTACTCAAACGTCAGGTGTACAGATCCGTACCATGAAGAATCAGCAGCCGCCTATCCGCATTATCGCGCCAGGACGGGTCTATCGTAACGATTACGACCAAACGCATACCCCGATGTTCCATCAGATGGAAGGCTTGATCGTTGATAAAAACATCAGCTTTACCAACCTGAAGGGGACACTGCACGATTTCCTGAATAACTTCTTCGAGGAAAACTTGCAGATTCGCTTCCGTCCTTCCTATTTCCCGTTCACCGAACCCTCTGCTGAAGTGGACGTGATGGGTAAAAACGGCAAATGGCTGGAAGTGCTGGGCTGCGGCATGGTGCATCCTAACGTACTGCGTAACGTGGGTATCGATCCAGAAGTCTATTCAGGTTTCGCCTTTGGTATGGGCATGGAGCGTCTGACCATGTTGCGCTACGGCGTCACCGATCTGCGCGCATTCTTCGAAAATGATTTACGTTTCCTCAAACAATTTAAGTAAGGGCAGGTTATCCAATGAAATTCAGTGAACTCTGGTTACGCGAATGGGTAAATCCAGCCCTGGACAGTGCTGCGCTGTCTGAGCAAATCACCATGGCCGGTCTGGAAGTTGATGGCATTGATCCGGTTGCCGGTGCGTTTCACGGTGTGGTTGTCGGTGAAGTGGTTGAGTGCGGTCAGCATCCTAACGCCGACAAACTGCGCGTGACCAAAATCAATGTAGGCGGTGAACGTCTGCTGGATATCGTTTGTGGTGCGCCAAACTGCCGCCAGGGCCTGAAAGTGGCAGTGGCGACCGTTGGCGCAGTGCTGCCGGGTGATTTTAAAATCAAGGCAGCAAAACTGCGTGGTGAGCCGTCAGAAGGAATGCTGTGCTCTTTCTCTGAGTTGGGTATTTCTGACGATCACACCGGCATTATCGAACTGCCAGCGGATGCGCCAGTCGGCACCGATATTCGTGAGTATCTGCAACTTGATGACAACACGATTGAAATCAGCGTAACGCCAAACCGTGCCGACTGTCTGGGCATCATCGGTATCGCCCGCGACGTGGCCGTATTAAACGGTCTGCCGCTT
Source organism: Candidatus Pantoea haifensis (assembly GCA_018842655.1). Lineage (GTDB taxonomy): Bacteria > Pseudomonadota > Gammaproteobacteria > Enterobacterales > Enterobacteriaceae > Pantoea > Pantoea haifensis. The sequence goes on from JAGTWN010000004.1 coordinate 850,010, forward strand.
AATGCGCCGGAAATCAAACCGGTTGCCGCAACGATCAACGACACGTTTCCTGTTCGTGTCGATGCGACAGACGCCTGCCCACGCTATTTGGGCCGGGTTGTCAAAGGTGTCAACGTTGGCGCAGCCACGCCATTATGGATGAAAGAGAAGCTGCGTCGCTGCGGCATTCGTTCTATCGATCCGGTGGTGGATATTACCAACTATGTGCTGCTCGAGCTGGGCCAGCCAATGCACGCCTTTGACCTTGATCGTATCGATGGCGGGATTGTGGTGCGCATGGCCAAAGAGGGCGAAACCCTGACGCTGCTGGACGGTAGCGAAGCCAAACTCGCTAACGATACGCTGGTGATCGCCGATCATCACAAAGCTCTGGCAATGGGCGGTATCTTCGGTGGTGAACATTCAGGCGTGAATACAGAAACACAAAACATTCTGTTTGAGTGTGCCTATTTTGATCCGCTGGCGATTACCGGACGCGCACGCCGCCACGGCCTGCATACTGACGCATCGCATCGTTACGAGCGCGGCGTTGACCCGGCGCTGCAACACAAAGCCCTTGAGCGTGCAACGCAACTGCTGCTGGAGATCTGCGGTGGAGAAGCGGGGCCGGTCATTGATCAAACACATCAGGATACTTTGCCGCCGCAGGCCACGATTACTCTGCGTCGTGAAAAGCTTGATCGTTTGATTGGCCATGTTATCGCCGACGAACAGGTTACAGATATTCTGACGCGTCTGGGCTGCCAGGTCAGCGTAGGTGAGGGCGAATGGAAAGCGACCGCACCTACCTGGCGCTTTGATATGGCAATCGAAGAAGACCTGATTGAAGAAGTTGCACGTGTTTACGGCTACAACAATATTCCTGATGTGCCGGTGCAGGCTGGGCTGATCATGACTCAGCATCGTGAAGCTGATTTGTCGCTGAAACGTGCGAAAAACCTGCTGGTTGATAAAGGCTATCAGGAAGCGATTACGTACAGCTTTGTCGATCCGAAAATTCAGCAATTGCTGCATCCGGGAGAAGAGGCGCTGCTTCTGCCAAGCCCTATCTCCAGCGATATGTCGACCATGCGACTCTCTCTGTGGACCGGTCTGCTGAGCGCGGTGGTGCACAATCAAAACCGTCAGCAGAGCCGTGTGCGTCTGTTTGAAAGCGGTTTGCGCTTTGTACCAGATACACAAGCTGATTTAGGTATCCGTCAGGATCTTATGCTGGCTGGCGTCATCAGCGGTAATCGTTATGAAGAGCATTGGGATCTGGCGCGTCAGACGGTTGACTTCTATGATTTAAAAGGCGATTTAGAATCGCTGCTCGATTTAACCGGCAAAACAGACGAGATCAGCTTCCGTGCTGAAGTGAATCCGGCGCTGCATCCGGGTCAAAGCGCGGCAATTTATTTGCAAGATGAACGAATCGGATTTATCGGAGTGGTTCATCCCGAGCTGGAACGTAAGCTGGATCTTAACGGTCGCACCTTAGTCTTTGAACTGCTTTGGAATAAGGTCGCAGACCGCGTCCTGCCTGACGCGCGCGAGATTTCACGCTTCCCTGCAAACCGTCGTGATATCGCTGTTGTAGTGGCTGAAAATGTCCCTGCAGCAGATATCATTGCGGAGTGTAAGAAAGTTGGCGTAAATCAGGTAGTTGGCGTAAACTTGTTTGACGTGTACCGCGGTAAGGGCGTTTCCGAGGGCTTTAAGAGCCTCGCTATCAGCCTGATTTTGCAGGATACCAGCCGGACACTCGAAGAAGAGGAGATTGCCGCGACCGTTGGCAAATGCGTTGCGGCATTAAAAGAGCGATTCCAGGCAACCTTGAGGGATTGAACCTATGGCGCTTACAAAAGCTGAAATGTCAGAGTACCTGTTTGAAAAACTCGGACTAAGCAAACGCGATGCGAAAGAGTTGGTGGAACTGTTTTTCGAAGAAGTTCGCCGCGCTTTAGAAAATGGGGAACAGGTAAAACTGTCTGGGTTTGGTAATTTCGACCTGCGAGACAAAAACCAGCGTCCAGGCAGAAACCCTAAGACGGGAGAAGATATTCCAATCACTGCGCGTCGCGTAGTGACCTTCCGTCCAGGGCAAAAGCTGAAAAGTCGCGTCGAGAACGCTACACCCAAAGAAACTGACTAATTTCAGTGTTTAAAAAAGGCCGCGTAAGCGGCCTTTTTCATGTCTGTCTGCGGCTGAAGCTGTTATACAGGCTCAACTTTTCTTCACTGTGTCAGGATTGTGTAAGCATCGGGAAAACGACTTGCAAATCAGCACCTGCCGATAGTGACGTATCAAACGCTTTTGATATAACAGCGCCACTACATAACCAGAGGTCAGGCTGATGAAAAAGACAGCTATTTTATTAAGCATCCTGTTAGGCATGCCGCTGCTGGCGAACGCCAGTGTTTCTGTGAATATCAATACACCGGGCGTGTCTATTCATATTGGCGATCGCGATAATCGCGGTTATTACTGGGACGGTTACGACTGGCGAGCACCCACCTGGTGGAAGCAGCATCAGGGGCGTCATGTTGGATTAAAAGGACCACACGGCTACTGGAATGGTAATGGCTGGCAGTCACAACGCCCAGGCAATCATAAGTCCGCGCAAGCTGCACAAAAGCATGACAGCAAGCCGCAACATAGCCAGCCGCAGCAGAAACATGACAATAAAGGTCACGGCAACGGCAACGATCAGCAAATGCCTCCGCATAAATAACGCTGCCCCGGCACCGCAAGGTGCCGCATTACGCGGCTTTCTTTTTCTACAATCCCACTACAATCAAATCTCTGTTTTCTCAGTCAATCCTGCTTATGTCTCTGCTGGACCAGCTCGCGCGCAAGGCCGATCGCCGTAGCCAAAAATGGTTAATCGGTCTGGGCATTGCACTACTTTCTCTTTTATTTCTTAGCCTGTGCGCCGGTGACAGCTGGATCACACCCGCACAATGGATGAGCGACAGTGGCCAGCTTTTTGTCTGGCAACTGCGAATGCCGCGCACCCTGGCCGTTATGTTAGTCGGGGCAGCCCTGGCGGTGTGTGGCGTTGTGATGCAGGCGCTGTTTACCAACCCTCTGGCTGAACCGGGGCTGCTGGGCGTGTCGAACGGGGCCGGTATCGGCCTGGTGCTTGGGGTGCTGCTTGGCAGCGGTTCGCTATGGAGCCTCAGTCTGGCGGCCATGGCCGGTGCGCTGCTCATCACGTTAATTCTGCTGCATTTTGCTCACCGGCAGCTTTCAGTTACGCGCCTGTTGTTGACGGGCGTGGCACTCGGCATTATTTGCAGTGCCGTTATGACCTGGGCTGTTTATTTCAGTACCAGCCTCGATCTGCGCCAGCTAATGTACTGGATGATGGGGGCTTTAGCGGCATTGACTGGCGCTATGGTTGGATGATGCTGGCCATGCTTCCGGTCACTCTGCTGCTGATGCAATCGGCGCGCGTACTCAATCAGCTGGCGCTGGGGAAACCTCTGCGCGTCAGCTCGGCCTGTCGCTGTTTTTCTGGCGCAACCTTTTTGTGCTGGCGATGGGGTGGCTGGTGGGTATCAGCGTCGCGATGGCGGGCGCTATCGGTTTTGTCGGTTTGGTTATCCCCCATCTGTTGCGCCTGAGTGGATTGAGCGATCATCGTTATTTATTACCCGCTTCGGCGCTCGCAGGTGCGGGGGTGCTGCTCGGTGCTGACATCATTGCCCGCCTGGTGCTGACCTCGGCTGAATTGCCAATTGGGGTAGTAACTGCCACGCTGGGCGCACCGTTATTCATTGCGTTATTAGTAAAATCTTCGCGCTAGCTGCGGCTGGCTTTAATGCATTAACAACAGGAATTCGTTATGAGCATTTATCAAACTGAACTGGTTACGCTGGATGGGGAAAAACCACGCTGTCGCAGTGGCAGGGAAAGGTACTGCTGGTCGTCAACGTCGCGTCAAAATGTGGGTTAACGCCGCAGTATGAAGAGCTGGAGAACCTACAAAAAGCCTGGCAAGAGCACGGTTTCAGCGTCCTGGGCTTCCCTTGTAATCAGTTTCTGGAGCAAGAGCCGGGCAGCAACGAAGAGATCAAAACATTTTGCAGCACCACCTATGGCGTGACCTTTCCAGTGTTTAGCAAAACTGAGGTCAACGGTGCCGAACGTCATCCCCTCTATACGCAACTGGTCGCGGCGCAACCAGAAGCGGTGCGTCCTGAAAGCAGCGGTTTTTATGAGCGGCAGGTGAGCAAAGGGCGTGCACCCAAGGTGCCTGGCGATATTTTGTGGAACTTCGAAAAATTCCTTATCGATCGTCAGGGCAATATTGTGCAACGTTTCGCACCCGACATGACGCCGGAAGATCCGATTATCCTGGAAAGCATTAAAGTGGCACTGGCAAAATAGATGCTATTGCAATTAAAAGACGCAGCCGTTCCCGGACGGCTGTGGCCTTTACTGCCGGACTTGCCGCCGGGCAACGAGTGCATATTGTTGGTCCTAACGGGGCCGGAAAAAGCACTTTGCTGAGCCTGTTAGCCGGGTTGCAAAGCAGCGAAGGCGAGGTGATTTTATCAGGCACACCACTTTCGCTCTGGCGCGGTCCGGCGTTAGCGCGTGTACGTGCCTGGCTGCCGCAACAGCAGCCTGCACTGAGCCTAATGCCGGTATATCATTATTTGCGACTCCACCTGCATGCCAATATGCCTGGCGCCGATCAGCGGCTGGGTACGCTGCTGGAGAAATTGCAATTACACGACAAGCTCACCCGGCCATTAACCCAGCTTTCTGGCGGCGAATGGCAACGTGTGCGGCTGGCTGCGGTATTTGCGCAAATTGATCGGCAGATTAATGGGCAAGGGCAAATATTAATTTTAGATGAGCCGATGACCGCTCTCGATATTGCGCAACAAAAAGCAATAGACGATCTGATTACTGAACAGTGTGCATCGGGCCTTTGTGTGGTTGCCAGCAGCCACGATCTTAATCACAGCTTACTGCATGCCGATATAGCCTGGCTTTTATACCGTGGTAAGGTTGTTGCGCAAGGTGAACCCTCAGGGGTACTGACAGCGGATCGCTTATCCTCGCTGTACCACATCAGGTTTCGTCAGTTGGAGCTGGAAGGACGGACTTTATTAACCGTGATGCCCTAATGCGGCTGGCTTGCCACGCGCAGCGGTTTCCCGTTACATTAACGCGGTTGCAACTTAATAAGGATATGCTGCGATGCGGATGGGCTTGCTGATTCTGGTCTTGCTGTTGGCGGGATGTAGCCATCATTCGCCGCCTGTCAATGGGCGTCTCTCAGATTCAATCACCGTTATTGCGCAACTTAATGATCAACTGGGCAACTGGCGAGGCACACCGTATCGCTATGGGGGCATGAGTCGTCGTGGCGTTGATTGCTCTGGCTTTGTCTATCTTACCTTCCGCGATAAATTTGATTTGCAGTTGCCCCGGACAACGCTGGCACAAAGCGATATCGGAACGCGCATCAGTAAAGATGACCTGTTACCGGGCGATCTGGTGTTCTTCAAAACCGGTAGCGGTGAGAATGGGTTGCATGTCGGCATTTACGATACCGATAATGCGTTCATTCATGCCTCTACCAGCCAGGGCGTGATCCGATCGTCGCTAGATAATGTCTATTGGCGAAAAGTCTTCTGGCAGGCAAGACGGATTTAACAATGTGAATATACTGTTGCTTAAGTCCAATTTAAATCAGAAAAATCCTCACGTTTAAACTCTTATTTTAAATGGTACTTTACCTGAAACGATTTTAATTATAACAATAACCCTACATTTAAATTTCAGGATTGCTGAAATTGCTTTTCACTATATTTGGCTTAAGGATTCCATTCATGCGGCAAACGGCAATGGAAGCATAAAGATATCCATCACTTCCATCGTTTGATACTATTGCCTGGTTGATTTCAATCATATACGATGCGTTAATCGCCGTGTCTTCTGGCTACCGAAATGAAAATTCACTTAAGTGCCGACTATCAGTCGGAAATTTGGTTTTATCCTGCCTATACAATGAATGGGCAGTTAACCGCTGTAGAACTGGTGAGTCAGTTCGTTCATGAAAGTGCGCCAATTACGCTGCCGCAGGATTTGCTGTTGCCACAGCTAAGTGATGCTCAGCAGCTGCGCCTGTTACAAAGCCAAATTGCACTGCTGGAGCAGAACTACGCTTTTTTGCTCAACATAATGTTAAAGCGTCGATGCGCATCGATCATAATATGTCGGTTACCCTACTTGAAAGTGAGTTTTTGACGCGCAAAGTAAAACAGCTGCCTTTTTTACTGCTGGATATCAGTGAAACGTTTCCGCAACTCTCCCAGGGGATTAATAATCCCTTACTGGCCTCTCTTAAGCATGAATTCAAATTATCGCTTTCACAATTTGGGGCAGGGAAGTCACCTTCCAATGCGATATATGATAATTTATTTACCTGTATCAAACTGGATAAACAATTTGTTCACTCGCTGGCAAAGCGCGCATCGTTCCAACCCTTTATTCAAAGTATCGTCGATAATTTCCATTCACACTGTGAGCAGATGATTATTTGCGGAATCGATGACGATCTTATGTTGAATAAAATCGCCTTTTTGCCCGGTTTACATATTCAGGGCGCATTATTTCCAGTGGTTAAATCCGATGCGCTTGATAGCTTGATCTGCGCTGACAGTTGCGCTCCGCCTTCATTACACCCGCATTAATGCTTTCTGTCCTGTCTCTGTTTTCAGCGTTACACTAAAAGTTTTACAACGACGGCATGTACCCTCGCCGCTCGGGAGAAACGATGCAATTTGAAAACAGTTGGTTTCATGAACTGCAAGGCAGCTACACCGCACTTAACCCTACGCCACTGGCGGGCGGTCGTCTGCTGTATCATAACGCGCCTTTAGCGGCCTCTATGGGAGTCGATGAAAATCTGTTTCAGGGAGAAGGCCATGGCGTCTGGCATGGCGCGGACCTGTTGCCGGGTATGCAGCCCCTGGCGCAGGTTTACAGCGGTCATCAGTTTGGCGTCTGGGCTGGACAGCTTGGTGACGGCCGCGGCATTTTACTGGGTGAACAACGCCTGGCTGATGGCGGCAAGCTTGACTGGCATTTAAAAGGCGCTGGGCTAACGCCTTATTCACGTATGGGTGACGGGCGAGCCGTTATTCGTTCGACGGTACGTGAGTTTCTGGCCTCTGAAGCGTTGCATCATCTTGGTATTCCCACGACGCGTGCGCTCACCATAGCGATTGGCGATGAACCAGTGCGCCGTGAAACCACCGAGCGCGGCGCAATGCTGATGCGCATTGCGGAAAGCCATCTTCGCTTTGGTCACTTTGAACATTTTTTTACAGTAATCAGCAAGACAAAGTGACCTTGCTGGCAGATTACGCTATTCGCCATCACTGGCCCCAGTGGGCCGATGAGAGCGATCGCTATCTGTTGTGGTTCACTGACATCGTGATGCGCACCGCGCGTTTAATTGCGCAATGGCAAAGCACAGGTTTTGCGCATGGTGTGATGAATACCGATAACATGTCAATTCTGGGCCTGACGCTGGACTACGGCCCGTTTGGCTTCCTTGATGACTATCAACCAGACTTTATCTGTAATCACAGCGATTATCAGGGGCGCTACAGCTTCGAAAACCAGCCGATGATCGGGCTGTGGAATCTTAATCGTCTCGCGCATGCACTATCGGGCTTGCTTACCACGGATCAGCTTAAACAGGCACTGAGCCATTATGAGCCAGAGCTCATGCGTGAATGGGGTCAGCGCATGCGCGCAAAACTGGGTTTGTTTACCGCTCAGGACGAAGACAATGAGATTCTGTCCGGCCTGCTTACGCTGATGGAGAAAGAGCACAGCGATTATACCCTGACGTTTCGCCTGCTGAGTAATACGCAACAAAACGAGGTGCGCTCACCGTTGCGTGATGAGTTCATTGATCGCGATGCCTTCGACAACTGGTATACGCGCTACCGTGACCGTCTGCTGAAGGAAAACATGCGTGATGAAACGCGCCAGGCGCAGATGAAAACCGCCAATCCGGCGCTGGTATTGCGCAACTATCTGGCGCAACAGGTGATTGAAGAGGCAGAACGGGGCGAAACTGAGGCGCTGGCGCGGTTACATCAGGCGTTACAGCAACCTTTCAGTGACGAAACGGCCGCTGAATATCGTCAGCGGCCGCCAGACTGGGGAAAACCCTGGAAGTTAGCTGCTCCAGCTAATTAAAACCGATGTGAAACAGCCTCGGCGAGCAGGGCCAGCACCGCTTCGCTGTCCTGCCAGCTGAGGCAAGGATCGGTAATCGACTGACCATAAACCAGCGGTTTTCCACTGACGACTTTTTGATTGCCTTCTTCGATGAAGCTCTCAATCATCACGCCCGCAACCGCACGCGAACCCGCCTGAATCTGTTGCGCAATATCCATCGCCACGTCGCGCTGCCGACGATGCTGCTTCAGGCAATTACCGTGGCTGAAGTCGATCACCATCTGCTCTGGCAGATTAAATTCACGCAGACTGGCCGCTGCTTCGGCAACATCACTGGCGTGATAGTTCGGCTGTTTGCCGCCGCGTAAAATAACGTGTCCATGTGGGTTGCCACTGGTTTGATAAATCGTCATTTGCGCGTGCTTATCGGGCGATAAAAACATATGACTGACGCGCGCGGCGCGAATGGCATCCACAGCAATACGGACATTGCCATCGGTGCCATTTTTAAAACCGACCGGGCAAGAGAGGGCCGACGCCATTTCGCGGTGAATCTGGCTTTCCGTCGTGCGTGCTCCGATTGCGCCCCAACTGATAAGATCGGCAATAAACTGCCCGATCACCATATCAAGAAACTCGGTAGCGGTTGGCATGCCGGTGGCATTGATATCAATAAGCAATTTTCGGGCAATACCGATGCCGCGATTGACATCAAAGCTGCCGTCCAGATCGGGATCGGAAATCAGTCCCTTCCAGCCGACAACGGTACGCGGCTTTTCAAAATAGGTGCGCATGACGATTTCCAGGCGATCCTGATACCGCTCACGCAGTACATTCAGGCGTTGCGCATAATCCAGAGCCGCCTGGGGATCGTGCAAAGAGCAGGGGCCAATGATTACCAGCAGGCGCGGATCTTCGCCGGAAAGAATACGGGCGATACGCTTGCGCGCCGCAATCACATTTTCGGCAATGGCGGCAGAAATGGGATATTCTGCCGCCAGCATAGCAGGCGTAATCAGGCTGCCAATGCGCGCCGTACGCAGTTCGTCTGTTTTATTCATGAGTGTCTCGAAAGCTGTTCTTCGCAACGGTGAAATACCGGGAAGTGATGATGGTCACAATAAACCATTAGCTTGCGAATACAACCCGGTATGCAGAAAACGAGAAAATATCAACGGCAGCCACGCTTTACATCATAATCAGTGGGGAATTAATACATTCTGCGCGTCAGCCCCATGATGTCGAGAATCTTAGTGGCAATCTCTTCTACCGAATAGTTGGTACTGTTGAGATAGCGTATTTGATGGGTGCGGAACAAGGCTTCAACTTCACCCACTTCCATTCGGCACTGGCGCATTGATGCGTAACGGGTATTTTCCGCACGCTCCTGCCGAATAGCCGCCAGGCGTTCTGGATCGATAGTCAGGCCAAACAACTTATGTTGGTGCTGGCGCAGCGCGGGCGGTAGCTTCAGATTATCCATATCATCGGCGATAAACGGATAGTTAGCGGCGCGGATACCAAACTGCATAGCCAGATAAAGGCTGGTGGGCGTTTTGCCACAGCGCGATACGCCCAGCAGAATCACCTGGGCATCTTCTAAACCGCGCAGTGAGATACCATCATCGTGCGCCAGCGTGTAATCGATAGCGGCAATACGCGCATCATATTTTCCCAGATTACTGGCATCCAGACCGTGGGTGCGATGCGCGACCGGGGCCGGTGATAAACCCAGCTCCTGCTGTAAAGGCGCAACCAGCGCCTGAACGATGTCCTGACAGAACCCTTCACTCTGGACAATGATGTCACGTACTTCGGGCGTTACGATGGAAAAAACACCAGTGGACGAATGCCGCTTTGCTGATAAATAGCATTGATCTGGGCTTTAACGGCCTGAGCGCGCTGTACATTTTCAACAAAAGGCAGCGTGACACTATTGGCGTTGACCGGAAACTGCGACAGCACGGCATGACCCAGTACTTCGGCGGTGATTGCCGTGCCGTCTGAAATATAAAATACGCTTCTGTCAGTACTCATGATAGATACCTGCCTCTGGCGGAGGGATGTAGGGAGATAGGATGATGATATAAGTTAAAATAAAATGAAAAATCCATATTACATCTTTATGAATGTTTTATTTTCTGAATAATTCACTGCAAATTTCCTCTTTCAATTATTGAAATGCCGTTTCTTTCTTTATAAATTTTTGCTCCAACCCAATATGAAGCGCAAATAAGGCTGGTTTTAGTTGCGCAACGGAAAAAGTGCTGTAAGTGGCTGAAATCGGTTCAAATTCATTTCCATCAATCATTTAGCAATAAATAAGCAGTTTGCGCAACATCCAGCAATAACAGGTACAAATCCGAAATTAAGAATTATCATCAGCTTTAACGATTCAACACTTAGTCTTTATTTGGGCAATGTGCCAGGCTGTTTTGGCAAATTGCAACAAGATGTTCCATGTGCCCACTCATTTTTAAAGGATAAGCTCAATGTCCAATAAAGGCGAACAGCCGCTAGTGCTCTGGTATAACCAGCTAGGCATGCATGATGTTGATCGGGTGGGAGGCAAAAATGCCTCTCTGGGTGAAATGATTACCAACTTGTCGTCGCTGGGTGTATCTGTCCCTAATGGTTATGCGACCACATCTTATGCATTTAATCAGTTTCTCGATCAAAGCGGGCTGAACCAGCGTATCTATGAACTGCTGGACAAGACCGATATTGATGATGTTGACGAACTGGCGAAAGCCGGTAAGCAGATTCGTCAATGGGTGGTGGATACGCCATTCCAGCCGGAACTGGAAGCCGCCATTCTGGAAGCCTACCAGCAGCTCTCAGCAGACGATGCAGAAGCCTCTTTTGCCGTGCGCTCTTCAGCCACCGCAGAGGATATGCCGGACGCCTCATTTGCAGGTCAGCAGGAAACCTTTCTTAACGTACAAGGCATTGATGCGGTCATGATTGCGGTCAAGCATGTTTATGCTTCGCTGTTTAACGACCGAGCCATCTCTTATCGCGTACATCAGGGCTACGATCATCGTGGCGTGGCCTTGTCAGCAGGTATCCAGCGCATGGTGCGTTCGGATCTGGCTTCATCTGGCGTCATGTTTACCATTGATACCGAATCGGGCTTTGATCAGGTGGTGTTTATCACTGCGGCGTTAGGTCTGGGCGAAATGGTAGTGCAGGGTGCCGTTAACCCGGATGAATTTTATGTCCACAAGCCAACCCTGGCGGCAGGGCGTCCCGCTATTGTACGACGCAATATGGGCTCAAAAAAAGTGCGCATGGTATACGCTGACTCGCTGGAGCATGGTGAGCAAGTGCGCATTGAAGATGTCCCTGAAGCTGAACGCGATCGCTTCTGCTTAAGCGATGACGAAGTGCAGGCGCTGGCAAATCAAGCGGTGCTGATTGAGCAACACTACAAACGCCCAATGGACATTGAGTGGGCGAAAGATGGTCACACCGGTAAATTATTTATCGTGCAGGCGCGTCCTGAAACCGTGCGCTCTAACGGACAGGTGATGGAACGCTATACGCTGCAGGGTAAAGGCCAGGTTGTAGTAGAAGGCCGCGCAATTGGTCATCGTATCGGTGCGGGTGAAGTCAAAGTTATTCATGATATCAGCGAGATGAACCGCATTGAGAAAGGTGATGTGCTGGTAACCGACATGACCGACCCTGACTGGGAACCGATCATGAAGAAAGCGTCCGCTATTGTGACCAATCGCGGTGGACGAACCTGCCATGCTGCCATTATCGCGCGTGAACTGGGCATCCCAGCCGTGGTGGGGTGTGGTGATGCAACCGATCGCTTAAAAGAGGGTCATAAAGTCACTGTCTCCTGTGCAGAAGGTGATACCGGTTATGTCTATGACAATCTGATCGATTTTGACATCACCAGTTCGCAGGTCGATAAGATGCCTGATCTGCCGTTGAAGATTATGATGAACGTTGGCAACCCCGATCGCGCCTTTGATTTCGCCTGTTTGCCCAACGAAGGCGTAGGTCTGGCACGTCTGGAATTCATCATTAACCGTATGATTGGCGTCCACCCAAAAGCGTTACTGGAATTCGACCAGCAAACCCCGAGCTACAACAGCAAATTCGTCAGATGATGAAGGGTTTTGACGATCCGGTGGAGTTTTACGTTGCGCGCCTTACTGAAGGCATTGCGACGCTTGGCGCAGCCTTTGCACCGAAACGGGTAATTGTGCGTCTTTCTGACTTTAAATCGAACGAGTATGCCAACCTGGTGGGGGCGAACGTTATGAGCCGGAAGAAGAAAACCCTATGCTCGGCTTCCGTGGTGCGGGTCGCTATGTTGCCGATAGCTTCCGTGACTGTTTCGCGCTGGAATGCAAAGCGGTAAAACGTGTGCGCAATGAGATGGGCCTCACTAACGTTGAAATCATGGTTCCGTTTGTTCGTACCGTTGAACAGGCTGAAGCGGTGGTTGAAGAGTTGGCGCGTCAGGGACTGAAGCGCGGAGAGGATGGCTTAAAAGTTATCATGATGTGTGAAATCCCTTCTAACGCTTTGCTGGCGGATCAGTTCCTGCAACACTTTGATGGCTTCTCTATTGGCTCAAATGATATGACGCAACTTGCGCTGGGACTGGACCGCGATTCAGGCGTCGTCTCTGCACTGTTTGATGAGCGTAATGAGGCGGTCAAGGCGCTGCTTTCCATGGCAATCCAGGCGGCAAAAAGCAGGGGAAATATGTCGGTATTTGCGGTCAGGGGCCGTCAGATCATCAGGACTTTGCGGCCTGGCTGATGGAAGAGGGCATTGACAGCCTGTCGCTAAATCCTGATACCGTGGTTGAGACCTGGTTAAGCCTGGCGAAGCTGAATACCGCTTCTGATTAAAGGATTAATCTCACGTAAAAGGCCAGCACTGCTGGCCTTTTTTAATTTAGCTGGGATTACAAAGGCAAAAAAAAGCCCATCACAGGGGATGGGCAAAGACTACACACAGCAATTCTTTTCTTACTCAGGGGAAAAGGTTGTTTGTAAATCAGTGGTTTGATTCAAAACTTAATAATCATGTTATTCACCTGGCTCGCTGGCGTCTTTAAGAATCCTCTTATTAGTTTAAAGCCAATAATCTTTTGTCACGTTTTTATGTCCGCCAGAGGAGGAAACTGTGCATAAAGTAATCTTTTTTAAGCGTGAACGGCCTTTTTTAGCCTGAAAGTGGCTTTTTTCTTAAAATTCGCTTATGAAAAATAATATTAACGTGACGAAAAAGAATCAAGGCAGTTAACTACCATTAACCGCCTTAATCATTGCAGGGTTATAACGTAGGGTGTTCTTCGTCGTGATCAGCGAGTTCTTCCACAACCGTTAGCGGGTCATCACTGGGCGCGGGCGCTTCATGTACCCAGACTGAAACCAGCCGGTAAGAAACAGCCAGCACAACCGGGCCAATAAACAACCCGATCATACCAAAGGCAATCAGCCCGCCAATAACGCCGGAAAGGATAAGTATCATTGGCAAATCAGCGCCCATACGAATTAACACCGGGCGCAGCACATTATCCAGGGTGCCAACAACGCAACTCCATACCAGTAAAACGGTGCCCCATGTGGTGTCGCCACTCCAGTAGAGATAGATAATGGCAGGCACCAGCACCGGCAACGGCCCCAGTTGCACCAGGCAGCAGAGTATCATTAACACCGTTAATAGCGTGGCGTAAGGGATGCCGGAAATAGCCAGGCCGATTCCTCCCAGGACGGCCTGAACGAGGGCGGTAACCACCACGCCCAAGGCCACTGCGCGTATTGCCTGACCCGCCAGTAACACCGCGGCATCACCACGACGACCCGCCATACGAAATGCGAAGTGGCGGATGCCATGTGCCGCTTGTTCACCACGCCAGTAAAGCAATACGCTGAATAGCAGCATCACCGCAAGATGGATCATGAAGCGGCCAAAATGACCGGCCTGCGCAACAAAGAAGCCGGTTGTCCGTCCTACATAGGGCTGTAGCTTAGCCATGATTGCCGCGCCGCCTCCCGCTACCAGTTTTTGATAGCTGGCATAAAGCTTTTCGCCCACCATTGGCACATCATTCAGCCAGATTAGTTCAGGCAGCATGTGGCCTTGTGTCGCCCAGGCAATCACTGGCGCACTGTTATCTATCAAACTGTTTACCAGCAGGGCGATAGGAATAATAAACAGCAGCAGCAAAATAAGCGTCATCGCAATAACGGCCAGTGAACGGCGTCCCCACAGCCAGTGCTGAATCTTTAACATCAGTGGCCAGGTGGCAATGACCACCATACTGGCCCAGGCAAACCCAAGAATGAACGGCTGAACCACCCATAAACAGGCGATGATCAATAATAAGATAAACATTAAGGTGAACAGTATCTGCGGTAGATCCATGTCCCGGTACAGGCTTTTCATAAAGAGTGATGACCTCGTTTGAATCCTTCAAATTCGGGCTTTTCGCGCCCGGTTTAATCATGAGCTATTTAAAGGCGTTTAAACAGAGTGCGGAGGGAAGGAATTTACCTTTCCTGAAAAAACGGCAGCCGCTTAAAAAATGTGATAAAACGGGGGATTAATGCAAATAACACAGACGCAAACGTTTACAACATCTCGGTCTCACACTCATGATCCCACAGATTTCACAAGCGCCAGGCCTTGTTCAACTGGTGCTGACATTCCTTGAGTCGCTTAAAGAGCAAGGCTTTACTGGCGACACAGCGACCAGCTATGCCGATCGTCTTTCACTCTCAACGGATAACAGTATTTACCAACTGTTACCCGATGCTGTGCTGTTTCCCCGTTCTACTGCTGATGTGGCGCTGATCGCCCGGGTAGCGGGTGAGGCGCGTTTTTCCACGCTGGTGTTTACACCACGCGGCGGCGGCACCGGTACCAATGGGCAGTCACTTAATCAGGGCATCATTGTTGATATGTCGCGCTACATGAACCGTATTCTGGAGATTAATCCTGAGCAGGGATGGGTGCGCGTCGAAGCAGGTGTGATAAAAGATCAGCTTAATGCTTACCTGAAGCCGTTTGGATTCTTTTTTCACCTGAATTATCCACCAGTAACCGTGCAACGCTTGGCGGCATGATCAATACCGATGCGTCAGGTCAGGGTTCGCTGGTATATGGAAAAACCTCGGATCACGTATTAGGTTTGCGCGCGGTACTTCTTGGTGGTGATATTTTAGACACCCGACCGATGGCAACGGCGCTGGCAGAAACCTTAGCTCAGGCACAAACCCCGGAAGGCCGAATCTATCAACAGGTCATAGAACGCTGCCGGGAGCAACGTGCATTAATTCTGGAAAAATTTCCTAAACTGAACCGTTTTCTGACCGGATACGATCTGCGTCACGTCTTCAGTGATGATATGCAGACATTCGATCTGACGCGCCTGCTGTGCGGCGCAGAAGGCACGCTGGCCTTTATTACAGAAGCGCGGCTCGATATTACGCCGATCCCAAAAGTGCGGCGTCTGGTTAACATTAAGTATGATTCCTTTGATTCTGCGCTGCGCAATGCGCCTTTTATGGTCGAGGCGCAAGCCCTGTCGGTAGAAACCGTTGATTCAAAGGTATTAAACCTGGCGCGTGAAGATATCGTCTGGCATTCCGTCAAGGCGCTGATCACCGACGTACCCGACAAAGATATGCAAGGCCTGAATATCGTAGAGTTTGCGGGCGATAATGCTGAACTGATTGAAAGGCAAATCAGCAGCCTGTGTGAGCGGCTGGATGGACTCATGACGCAGCAGCAAGGCGGTGTGATCGGTTATCAGCTCTGTAACGAGCTCAGCGGTATTGAGCGCATTTACAACATGCGTAAAAAAGCAGTGGGATTACTGGGCAATGCCAAAGGCCGGGCCAAACCGATTCCTTTTGTGGAAGATACCGCCGTTCCGCCGGAGCACCTCGCCGATTACATCGTGGCGTTTCGCGCGTTGTTAGACAGTCACGGCCTGAGCTACGGCATGTTTGGACACGTGGATGCGGGTGTATTGCACGTGCGACCGGCGCTGGACATGTGTGACCCGCAGCAGGAGATGTTGATGAAGCAGATCTCCGACGAAGTGGTGGCGTTGACGGCACGCTATGGCGGCCTGCTGTGGGGTGAACACGGTAAAGGTTTCCGTGCCCAGTACAGCCCGGAATTTTTGGCGAAACGCTGTTTAACGAGTTGCGTCGTATTAAATCCGCGTTCGATCCACACAACAGACTCAATCCCGGAAAAATCTGTACTCCGTTCGACAGCCACGACGAGATGATGCAGGTAAGTGCCGTGACACGCGGCGCTTATGATCGGCAAATTCCCTCACGGTGCGAAACGACTGGCGCGGAGCGATGGAGTGTAACGGTAACGGCTTATGCTTTAACTTCGATGCGCGCAGCCCGATGTGTCCGTCGATGAAAATCACCCGTAACCGCATTCATTCGCCAAAGGGACGTGCCACGCTGACGCGTGAATGGCTGCGCCTGCTGGCGGAGCAGGGGTGGACCCACTGGTGCTGGAGAAGCAGCTGCCAGAGAATCGTCTTTCACTGCGCGCCTTGATTAGCCGCACGCGTAATAGCTGGCATGCTAACAAAGGCGAGTACGACTTTTCGCACGAGGTGAAAGAAGCGATGTCAGGTTGCCTGGCCTGTAAGGCATGTTCAACCCAGTGCCCAATCAAGATTGACGTCCCGAATTTTCGTTCGCGCTTCCTGCAGCTTTACCACACGCGTTATCTGCGCCCTGTGAGCGATCATCTGGTGGCTGCGGTAGAAAGCTATGCGCCTCTGATGGCAAAGGCACCGAAGACCTTTAACTTCTTTCTTCAGCAGCCGTGGATGCGTGAGATGAGCAAAACCCATATCGGCATGGTCGATCTGCCGCTGCTCTCTGCACCGACTCTTAAGCAGCAGCTCAGTGGTCATCCGGCGATGAATATGACGCTTGCGCAACTGGAGACGCTGAATGAGGCTCAGCGCGCAAATTGCGTGCTGGTGGTGCAGGATCCTTTTACCAGCTTTTATGAGGCGAAACTGGTCAGCGATTTTGTCAAACTGATTGAGAAACTCGGCTATCGCCCAGTGCTGTTGCCATTCTCGCCTAATGGCAAAGCGCAACACGTCAAAGGCTTCCTGCAACGCTTTGCGCGTACCGCCAGCAAAACCGCCGATTTCCTTAACCGGATAGCGAAACTCGGGATGCCTATGGTGGGTGTCGATCCCGCGACCGTGCTCTGTTATCGCGATGAATATCGTCAGACACTGGGCGAAGCACGCGGTGATTTCCATGTGCAACTGGTGCATGAGTGGTTACAAACGGTGGTTGCAGAGCGCGCGGTGCAAAACGCGAGTGGCGAAGCCTGGTATCTGTTTGCGCACTGCACAGAAGTGACCGCGCTGCCCTCAACGCCTGAGCAGTGGCGGGATATTTTCTCGCGCTTTGGTGCAAAACTGGAAAATATTAACGTGGGCTGCTGCGGCATGGCGGGCACTTACGGCCACGAAAGCAAAAATCTCGATAACTCGCTGGGAATTTATGGACTTTCCTGGCATCCGCAATTGCAAAAGCTGCCACGGCAACGCTGCCTGGCGACCGGCTACTCCTGTCGCAGCCAGGTTAAACGTGTTGAAGGCAATGGGATGCGCCATCCTCTTCAGGCGCTGCTGGAAATGGTGTAAAATATTACCCGCGACGTTATGGTGCGGCTGGATTAGAATATCCAGCCGGCGTGACGGACAAAGTCACTTTGCAGGGCGGTGGCTTTGTCCCATTCGCCCACCATCGCTAACTGATGGCAAAGCCGGGTTAATGACAAACGCGCCAGTTGGTAAGCTTGAATACGAAATAATCGGTCACGATCGCTATTTCCCATCTCTTGCACTAAACGGTGATGAAGTTTGCCCATGGCATGTAAATAGCTGTGATCGTCCCCGTTGAGCTGGCAGATCTCTGCCATATCCAGGCAGGTATCGTTGAACTGACGTAATTGCTGAATGGAACAGTCGGCGCGGTCAAGTTTTGCCTGCGCCATATAAAAATCGACGGTAATGTCACGCACTGAAAATTTATATTCATCGATTTTATGCTGTAGCCAGGCAGAGACAGAAAGCGTCATAGTGCCACCCCGAACGTGAATGATAATAATTATCATATTCAACTGGGCGCGGAATGCAATTACTCAGGCAGAAAAAATTTATTGATTTACATCGCCTGTTAATAAAATCGGAAATAACAATCTGTTTACATCGCAGAAAGGCGTAACCTATCAATAACCCTGTTATACAAAAGTGATGAAATGCAATTTCACTATTTATTAACAAGTTACATTGCATATCTTCACTTTTACTCTCTCACCGCAAAGTGAGTTGAAGAGACTATGCTTAATAAAGCAGCGATTAAAAACAGCACAAGATGATTATCCCTGCAAAACAAGAGGTTGAAGTGATCGACCAGATCACTACCATAGGGGATAGCCTGAAAAGGTCCGGACTCAAGAGGTACTAACATGGCATCTGTTAATGCAGACTCTTTCTCACCTGACGACTTTGTCTGGAAAGGGCTGACGCTGACTGAAACCGCAGCGAAACAAATTCTCAATCTGGCCGCACAAGACCCTGAAGTCAAGGGACTGCGACTGAGCGTGAAACAATCCGGCTGTGCCGGTTTTGGTTACGTCATGGATCTGGTGAAGCAGCCAGAGGATGACGATCTGCAGTTCTCGTTCCATGGCGCAACGCTGTTTGTGCCGCTTCAGGCCATGCCGTTTGTCGATGGCACCGAAGTGGATTACGTCCGCGAAGGCCTGAATCAGATCTTTAAATTCAATAACCCTAAAGCTCAGCACGCCTGCGGGTGTGGTGAAAGCTTTGGCGTCGAGTAAGTGAAATATGTCACGACACAGCGAAGCATCTGAAGATGTACAAATGTGGGAAGGCAAGCTCAATTACAAAGAGGGCTTCTTTACCCAATTGCAAACCGAAGAGTTTGCTCACGGTATCAACGAAGATGTGGTGCGAGCCATTTCAGCTAAGCGTAACGAACCAGAGTGGATGCTGGAGTTTCGTCTCAAAGCTTTCCGTGCCTGGCTTGAAATGGAAGAGCCGCACTGGCTGAAAGCGCACTACGAGAAACTCGATTATCAGGATTACAGCTATTACTCAGCGCCGTCCTGCGGCAACTGTGACGATAGCTGCGCCTCAGAACCGGGCGCAACGCAGGCATCAGGCAGTACGCCAGCCAGCGACTATCTGACGCAGGAAGTTGAGAACGCGTTTAATCAGCTGGGTGTTCCGGTGCGTGAAGGCAGAGAAGTGGCCGTTGATGCCATTTTTGACTCCGTCTCCGTGGCCACTACTTATCGCGGCAAGCTGGCAGAGCAGGGCATTATTTTCTGCTCGTTCGGCGAAGCGATTCAGGAACATCCTGAGCTGGTGAAACAATATTTGGGCACCGTGGTGCCGGCGAATGACAACTTCTTTGCTGCGCTGAACTCAGCGGTCGCCTCTGACGGCACCTTTGTCTATATCCCGAAAGGGTGCGCTGCCCGATGGAACTGTCGACCTATTTCCGTATTAATGCGGCAAAAACGGGTCAGTTCGAACGCACGATCCTGATTGCAGACGAAGACAGCTATGTCAGCTATATCGAAGGGTGTTCCGCGCCAGTGCGTGATACCTATCAGCTGCACGCCGCTGTGGTTGAAGTCATCATCCATAAAAATGCGGAAGTAAAATACTCAACCGTACAGAACTGGTTCCCTGGTGGCGAAGGCGAAGGCGGTATCCTTAATTTCGTTACCAAGCGCGCACTGTGCGAAGGCGACCACAGCAAAATGTCGTGGACGCAGTCGGAAACCGGTTCGGCAATCACCTGGAAGTACCCAAGCTGCATCCTGCGTGGTGACTACTCAGTCGGTGAGTTCTACTCCGTGGCGTTAACCAGCGGCCATCAGCAGGCAGATACCGGGACCAAGATGATCCACATTGGTAAAAACACCAAGTCGACCATCATCTCTAAAGGCATTTCGGCCGGTAAGAGCCAGAATACCTATCGCGGCCTGGTTAAAATTATGCCAACGGCGACCAATGCGCGTAACTTCACGCAGTGTGACTCAATGTTGATTGGTCCGGATTGTGGCGCACATACCTTCCCGTATGTGGAAACACGTAACAATACTGCTCAGCTGGAGCACGAAGCGACGACCTCGCGTATCGGTGAAGATCAGATGTTCTATTGTCTGCAGCGCGGTATCAGCGAGGAAGATGCGATTTCAATGATCGTGAACGGCTTCTGTAAAGATGTATTCTCTGAGCTGCCACTGGAATTCGCTGTGGAAGCACAAAAACTGTTAGCTATCAGCCTTGAGCACAGTGTGGGCTGATGCCGTCACACGCGTTGCCGGAAGCAATGTGAAGGATTAAGTATGTTAAGTATTAAAGATTTACAGGTCAGCGTTGAAGACAAAGCCATTTTGCGTGGTTTGAATCTCGAAATTAAACCGGGTGAAGTGCATGCAATCATGGGCCCGAACGGCTCAGGTAAAAGTACCCTGTCAGCAACGCTGGCGGGCCGTGAAGATTATGAAGTGACTGGCGGTTCCATAACCTTTAAGGGCAAAGATCTGCTGGAACTGGAGCCGGAAGAACGTGCTGGCGAAGGTATCTTTATGGCCTTCCAGTATCCGGTTGAGATCCCAGGCGTCAGTAACCAGTTTTTCCTGCAGACCTCTGTTAATGCGGTGCGTAAATATCGCGAACAAGAAGAGTTAGATCGCTTCGACTTCCAGGATTTTATCGAAGATAAAATTCATCTGCTGAAAATGCCAGAAGATCTGTTGACTCGCTCGGTGAACGTCGGCTTCTCTGGTGGTGAGAAGAAGCGTAACGATATTCTGCAGATGGCGGCGCTGGAGCCTGAACTGTGCATTCTTGATGAAACTGACTCCGGTCTCGATATCGATGCGCTGAAAATTGTGGCTAATGGCGTGAACAGCCTGCGCGATGAGAAGCGTGCTTTTGTTATCGTCACGCACTATCAACGTATTCTGGACTACATCAAGCCAGACTTTGTGCACGTTCTGTATCAGGGTAAAATTGTTAAATCTGGCGACTTTTCGCTGGTGAAACAGCTGGAGGAGCAAGGTTATGGCTGGCTTACCGACGAAGAGTGATAGTGCGCTGCAACAGTGGCACCATTTGTTTGAATCACGCGGTGAGGTTCGCTCACTGCAGGCTCAACAGCACTGGCAGCAACTGATGCGCCTGGGCTTGCCGACCCGCAAGCATGAAAACTGGAAGTACACGCCGCTCGACACGCTGTTAGCGCAACAGTTTGTGCTGCCGCAGGATCAGGATATTTCAGCTGAGCAGGTTGAAGCCATGGCGCTGCCGTTAGATGCGGTGCGTCTGGTGTTTGTTGATGGCCGCTATCAGCCCTCGCTGAGCGCCGCTGACACAGACTTGTTTGATATCCAGCACAGCCTGGCGGCAGAGCGTCGCCCTTTGCCTGCGCCGGTTCAGCCTGAAGTCTTTTTGCATCTGACGGAAAGCCTGGCAGAAGAAGTCACCATGATTCATCTGGCGCGTGGCAAAGCGGCAGCGCGTCCACTCTATCTGCTGCATATTACCCGCGGCCAGGATGCGGGGATGAATACGGTTCATCATCGTCATCATGTGCAGCTGGAAGAGAGCGCGGAAGCTGAGGTCATTGAGCATTACGTCACTCTGAACGCATCAGCGCATTTCACGGGTGCTCGCGTAACGTTCAACGTGGCTGATAATGCCCGTTTGAGGCACACCAAGCTGGCGTTTGAGAGCAGCGAAAGTTATCACTTTGCCCATAACGACATGGTTATTGGTCGTGATGCGCAGGTAAGCAGCACCAGCTTCTTGCTGGGCGCAGGCCTGACGCGCCATAACACCAGTACGCAGCTGAACGGTGAAAATACCCAACTGGCTATTAACAGTCTGGTTCTGCCAGTGAAACAGGAAGTGGCGGATACACGCACCTACCTGGAGCACAACAAAGGGTATTGCCTGAGCCGTCAAATGCATAAAACCATCGTGCGTGATAAAGGACGCGCGGTGTTTAACGGCCACATTAAAGTGGCGCAGCATGCATTGAAAACTGACGGACAGATGAC
The DNA here is from genome assembly GCA_018842655.1 of Candidatus Pantoea haifensis. Classification (GTDB taxonomy): domain Bacteria; phylum Pseudomonadota; class Gammaproteobacteria; order Enterobacterales; family Enterobacteriaceae; genus Pantoea; species Pantoea haifensis. Next base: position 872,352 of record JAGTWN010000004.1, read on the forward strand.
CAACAACAACCTGTTGCTGGGCCGACTGGCTGAAGTGGATACCAAGCCGCAGCTTGAAATTTACGCTGACGATGTAAAATGTAGTCACGGCGCGACCGTTGGCCGCATTGATGACGAACAGATGTTCTACCTGCGTTCGCGCGGTATCGAACAGGATGCTGCACAGACCATGATTATTCATGCTTTTGCAGCTGAACTTACTGAAACACTGGAAAACGACGTGCTGCGTCAGGCCGTTCTGCAACGCATTGCTGAACGTTTTCCCGGAGGCGACTCATGACAGACTTCGATCTCGAACGAATCAGGGCAGATTTTCCAATCCTGAAGCGTGAGGTCAACGGTCATCCGCTGGCCTACCTGGATAGCGCGGCCAGCGCCCAACGCCCGCTGTCGGTTATCAACGCCGAAAGCCATTTTTATCAGCACGGCTACGCAGCCGTGCACCGCGGTATCCATACGCTGAGTGCGCAGGCGACCAGTGATATGGAGAACGTTCGCGATCAGGCGGCGCGTTTTCTCAATGCGTCATCTCCTGAAGAAATTGTGTTCGTTAAGGGCACAACGGAAGGGATTAATCTGGTTGCGAATAGCTGGGGCGGGAGTCAGTTACAGCCCGGCGATAATCTGATCATCACCGAGATGGAGCATCACGCTAACATCGTGCCATGGCAGATGGTGGCAGCGCGTACCGGTGCGGAAATCCGCGTACTGCCATTAACCGATAACGGTGAACTGGCGCTGGAAAAGCTGGCTGGCTTGATTGACAGCCGGAGTCGTTTGCTGGCAGTCACCCATGTCTCTAACGTGCTCGGTACAATCAACCCGGTGAAGGCGATTGTCGCGCAGGCTAAAGCCGCGGGTCTCGTGACGCTGATTGATGGCGCACAGGCCGTCATGCACGATAAAGTTGATGTGCAGGATATTGGCTGCGACTTTTATGTCTTCTCAGGGCATAAGCTCTATGGCCCTACCGGCACCGGTGTGTTGTACGGTCGTAAAGCTTTGCTTGATGACATGCCGCCCTGGGAAGGTGGTGGTTCGATGATCGGCACGGTGGAGTTGCCTACAGGCACTACGTGGAACACGTCGCCGTGGCGTTTCGAAGCGGGCACCCCGAACACGGGCGGAATTATCGGTCTGGGCGCCGCGCTGGCCTATGTCCAGGCGTTGGGGTTAAAAACGATTCATCAACGTGAACGTGATTTGATGCGCTATGCCCTGGATAAACTGGCCTCAGTGCCTGATATACAGATTTATGGCCCGGAAAATCGTACTGGCGTTATCGCGTTTAATCTCGGTAAGCATCATGCTTTTGATGTCGGCAGTTTCCTCGATCAATACGGTATCGCTATTCGCACCGGCCATCACTGTGCGATGCCGCTGATGCGCCGCTATGCTGTACCTGCCATGTGTCGCGCCTCATTTGCTTTTTATAACAGCGAAGAGGAAGCCGATCGGCTGGCAGCAGGACTGACGCGTATTCATCGACTGCTGGGTGGTTGAGCTGAATAAACGGAGTAACTGATGGCAAATTTGCCAGAAAAAGAGAAGTTGGTGCGCAACTTTAATCGTTGCGCCAACTGGGAAGAGAAGTACCTTTACATCATTGAGTTGGGTTCAAAACTTCCAGAATCCTCTGAAAGCTTGCATCAGCCTGAGAACGTCATTTCTGGCTGTCAAAGTCAGGTCTGGATCAAAATGACCCCGCAGGCGGACGGCACTATCGCCTTTGAAGGTGACAGTGATGCAGCCATCGTTAAAGGCTTGATTGCCGTAGTGTTTAGCCTGTATCAGCACCTTTCTGCGGCCGATATCGTTGCGCTTGATGTGCGTCACTGGTTCAGTGAGCTGGCATTAATGCAGCATCTTACGCCGACGCGCTCGCAGGGGCTTGAGGCGATGATTCGGTCTATTCGCCATACCGCTCAGCACCTCTCCTGAGCTAAACTCAACAGACGCCAGCCGGCGTCTGTTTTTTTATCTGATGAGAAAATTGCATGAAACCTGCTTTACGTTTAGCCGGTGCATTGCTGCTGACCTGTTTTGGGCTCTCTGCATCCACATTTGCCACGGAATATCCTTTACCACCGCCTGACAGTCGCCTGATTGGTGAAAACATCCTGACCCAGGTTCCTGATAACAAACACCCCCTTGAAGATATCGCCTCTCACTATAAAGTTGGCCTGCTGGGAATGCTGGAAGCGAACCCCGGCACCGATCCCTGGCTGCCGAAAGCGGGTACGCAACTCACTGTCCCGCTGCAAATGATCCTGCCTGATACGCCGCGTGAAGGGATTGTCGTAAACCTGGCGGAGCTGCGCCTCTATTACTATCCCAAAGGCGAAGAGAAGGTCATCGTCTATCCCATTGGCATTGGTCAGTTAGGCGCGGCAACGCCCGTAATGGTGACCAGCATCAGTCAAAAAATCCCTAATCCAACCTGGACACCTACAGCGAATATCCGCAAGCGTTACGCAAAAGAGGGCGTCACACTGCCTGCGGTGGTGCCAGCAGGTCCTGATAACCCTATGGGTCTGTTTGCGCTACGCCTGGCACGCGGAACGGGCCAGTATTTGATTCACGGCACTAATGCCAAATTTGGTATCGGTATGCGTGTAAGTTCTGGCTGTATCCGGCTGCGCACAGAAGATATTGAAGCACTGTTTGCTCGCGTGCCGAAAGGAACGCGAGTGCAGATCATCAATCAGCCCGTGAAATACGCCGTTGAGCCGGACGGCAAGCGTTACGTGGAGGTGCATCAGCCTCTTTCGCGCACCGACAAAGACGATCCGCAAACCATGCCAATTGCCTTAAATGCAGAGATGAAAACGTTTTTGAAAAGCGACAAGAGCGATACAGCCCTGATTAAAGAGGCTTTAGCGCGTCGTTCAGGCATGCCCGTGCTGGTAAGCAGTGGAGAGCCCGTTAATCACGATACGCCGCTGCCAGCTGTGCTACAAGCGCCACAGCAAGCACAAGGACAAACGATCGGTGAAGCGATGGGAGAAACAACAACTTTATCGCCGCAGTAGCGACAACGCCACGGAAGGCATGATAAACAAAGGCAAAAAAATGGCGCCACATGGGCGCCATTTTTAAACCAGAACTCTTACTTACGGTAAGAGTGAGCCTGGTTGTCCAGACGCTGGTTAGCGCGAGCTGCGTCATCTTTAGCAGCCTGAACGTCTGAACGCACTGCGTTCACGTCGTTGCTCAGCTGGTCAACTTTAGCGTTCAGAGTCTGAACGTCTGAAGACAGCTGGTCAATTTTAGCGTTGCTTGAGCAACCAGCCAGCAGAGTTGAACCCAGGATTACCGCGCCCAGTACCAGTTTAGTACGATTCATTATTTATACCCTCTAGATTGAGTTAATCTCCATGTAGCGTTACAAGTATTACACAAAGCTTTTTAAGTTGAGAATAAATTTTTGATAAGAAGATGCTTAAACGTGTTCGTTCGCTCAAAGAAACAGCGAATCGCAGAAGATGATAAAAAAATTTAGCGAAAACAGAGAGATTTAATCGGATTAACCTTAATTTAAAGGGAATTTGAATAGTTAATTTCGATTGGAATTTTTCTGAATTTGTATTAAGTGTGAAATAAAAAAAGCGCCTAAATAAGGCGCTTTAAATAAGAAGGTTTAAAACTATTATAAAACGTGTACTGACGCAGTATTTGTCGTTCCACTTGGTACTAATGCACCAGAAACTAATACGACGACATCGCCTTTTTGGCCGTAACCACTTTCCAGGGCGGCTTCTTTGCCGAGACGATAAAAATCATCGGTAGATGCAATTTCATGCACCAAACGCGTCTCAATACCTTTACTCAGAATTAACTGACGCGCTGTAGTGGCATTCGTGGTTAACGCCAGAATGGTGGCATTTGGGAAGTATTTACGCACGGCTTTAGCAGACTTACCGCCTTCGGTCGCAACCACAATCAGTGGTGCTTCCAGTTTTTCCGCTGTCTCAACGGCACCGCGGCAAACAGCTTCGGTAATGCGCAGTTTGCGAGCATCGTTCTGGCTATCAATACGCGGTTTCATTACGCGATCGGTGCGCTCGCAGATGGTTGCCATGATGTTAACCGATTCCAGCGGATATTTGCCTTTAGCACTTTCGCCTGACAGCATAACGGCGTCTGTGCCGTCAAGAATCGCGTTAGCGACGTCGCCGGCTTCAGCGCGTGTAGGGCGGGGTTTTTGATCATTGAGTCAAGCATCTGCGTTGCGGTAATCACCACTTTGCGGGCTTTATTACACTTTTTGATCATCATCTTCTGCGCGAAGATTACTTCTTCAACCGGAATTTCAACCCCTAAATCGCCACGAGCGACCATGATGCCGTCAGAAGCATCCAGAATCTCATCGAAGTTATTCAGGCCTTCCTGGTTTTCAATCTTAGAGATGATCTGAATATGCTCGCCGCCGTGCTGTTTCAGGTGCTCACGGATTTCCAGCACGTCAGAACGTTTACGAATGAAGGATGCCGCAACGAAATCGACGCCTTGTTCGCAACCAAAAATCAGGTCTCGCTTGTCTTTTTCAGCCAGAGCAGGCAATTGAATGGAAACACCAGGCAGGTTAACACCTTTGTTTTCACCCAGGTCACCGTTGTTCAGCACTTTACATACCACAGTGTTTTCGGTGACTTCGGTCACTTCCATGCCGATCAGGCCATCATCCACCAGAACGGTGTTACCAATTTTTAGATCAGCGGTAAAACCTGGGTAGGTCACAGCGACACGCTCACTGTTACCGATCACGCTTTGGTCGGTAGTGAAAGTGAACGTCTGGCCCGCTTTCAGAGACGCATCATTGCCGCCTTCCAGTTTCATAGTACGAATTTCAGGGCCTTTGGTGTCCAGCAAAATAGCCGCCTGACGACCGGTTTTTTCCATCACGGCACGCATATTTGTGATGCGCTGGCCATGTTCGGCATAGTCACCGTGAGAAAAATTAAGACGCATAACATTCATGCCAGCCTCAAGCAGTTGAGTCAGCATATCTTCTGATTCGGTTTTTGGACCGATAGTACAAACGATCTTAGTCTTTTTCATGACAGGTTATCTGTAAGTTGTGTTGGATGATAAAGGTCTGGATTCGATGGCACGGCATCGAAGTGAAAATTCTGATTGAAATCGAAACGGACGGTACAAAGTAAGAATAGGTGACGAAGGCCAGACGTGCAGGGAAGTTGTGTGGTTACGTTAGTGAACCACCCTGTTGTTGTTGCGCAAATAATCTGAGTTATCGCTGTAAGCACGTGTGCGCTGAAACCTTTCAAGTGAACAACGCGGCACAGTATAGACGCTAAGTGTGCGAAAACCAATTAAAAAGCGGAGCGGTTAAGCGACGCAGATCAAGAAAAAGGGAGTTGCGCAACAGAGAAAAACAAGAAGTGGTGCGCTCTAATGGACTCGAACCATCGACCCCCACCATGTCAAGGTGGTGCTCTAACCAACTGAGCTAAGAGCGCATTTCAATATTGGTGCGTCCGAGTGGACTCGAACCACCGACCCCCACCATGTCAAGGTGGTGCTCTAACCAACTGAGCTACGGACGCACTTGGTGCGCTCTAATGGACTCGAACCATCGACCCCCACCATGTCAAGGTGGTGCTCTAACCAACTGAGCTAAGAGCGCAACACGCTGTCAGGGCGACAGCGGGGACGAATATTAACGGCAGCCTGAGAGACTGGCAAGGGGAAAAATGCTTTTTTCGTAATGACTGCTGAGCAACTGCGCTATGCGCCGTTTTTTAGCCGTTACGGGCCTTTTCAGGCCCGTTCAACCACTTAGCGGGCCGCACGTGTCAAAATCACCTGCGCGGGCAGTTGCTGCAACCGGCGAATACGCCATAGCATCATTATCGCGGCCGAAGTCAGGCCGATAATAAATCCGCACCAAAAACCAGCCGGACCCAGTGGTGCAACAACCCAGTTGGTTAAGCCTAAAATATAACCGGTGGGCAAACCCAGCAGCCAGTAAGCAATAAACGTGATAAAGAAGATGGAACGCGTATCTTTATAGCCACGCAAAATGCCGCTGCCAATCACCTGAATAGAATCAGAGAATTGATAAATGGCTGCCAGAAACATCAGTTGCGCTGCAAGCGTGACGACCTCAGGGTTATCGTTATACAGCAGCGCGATTTCATGCCGAAAGGTGACGGTGAAAATTGCCGTCACGGCGGCCATGCTTATCCCGACGCCCTGCGCGGCCCATGCTGAAACACACGCCTGTTCAACAGAGCCTTCGCCCAGTCGATGTCCCACGCGGATCGTCGTAGCGACGCCAATCGACAGGGGTATGACAAACATCAGAGAGCTGAAGTTAAGTGCGATCTGGTGTCCGGCAACATCAACGATACCGAGCGGGGAGACCAGCAGGGCAACCACAGCAAACAGCGTAACTTCAAAAACAGGGCCAGCGCCACGGGCAAGCCCAGCGTAACTAAACGGCGCAGCACAGGCCATGAAGGGGATGACCAGCGGCTCGCCATGCGAATATCTCGCATACTGCCCATACGGCGTACCCAGAAGCGCATACAGAGAAACATCACCCAGTAAACGGAGGCTGTCGCAACGCCGCAACCGACGCCGCCCAGAGCGGGCATGCCGAAGTGTCCATAAATAAAGATATAGTTAAGCGGGATATTCACCATTAAGCCGATGAAGCCCAACACCATACCCGGTTTGGTCTTTGATAAGCCTTCGCACTGATTACGCATCACCTGAAAAAACAGATATCCCGGTGCGCCAAACAGCAAGGCATGAAGATATCCCTCCGCTTTTTGTGCTAAAAGCGGATCGATATCGTGCATTGCCCGGATCAAATAGCCGGCATTCCATAGCACGAGCATAATAAAAATAGCCACGAAAGATGCCAGCCAGTAACCCTGACGAATTTGCTCAGCGATACGTTCGCGGCGGCCTGAACCGTTGAGTTGCGCAACGGTGGGCGTCAATGCAAGAAGAAGACCATGACCAAACAGAATGGCCGGAAGCCAAACAGACGTGCCGACAGCAACGGCGGCCATATCCGTGGCGCTCACCGCGCCGGCCATAATGGTATCCACAAATCCCATTGCGGTTTGAGCCACCTGAGCCAGGATGACAGGAATCGCAAGGGCCAGCAATTGACGCGCTTCTGTTAAATACTTCTGCACGTAAGCACCTGACTTAATAGTTAAACAAGAGAGCGAATAAGCCCCAAAGAAGAGCGCGACCTAGTGTAACTGGCGTAATAAGTTTCTCCAATCTTTGTCACACAATGCGGTTTCTCGGGCTGTAAAGAGCCGGACACGCCTGAAACCTAACAGCTTGCTTTAGCTGTGATAAACTAGCGTAAACTTCGCAGAGGCAACGACTATGTTTACCGGTATTGTGCAGGGCACCGCAGAAATTGTGTCCATTGAAGAAAAAGAGCTGTTCCGCACTCATATTGTCAGACTCCCGCCAGAATTACTGCCGGGCTTAGCGTTAGGCGCATCGGTAGCGCACAACGGCTGCTGTCTGACCGTGACGGCCATTGACGGCGATTTAGTAAGTTTTGACCTTATTAAAGAGACGTTACGCGTGACTAACCTCGGCGATTTAAAACAGGGTGACGTAGTCAATATTGAGCGCGCAGCGAAGTTCAGCGATGAGATCGGTGGGCATTTAATGTCAGGTCATATTATGACCACCGCTGAAATCTGCAAAATTATTCAGTCAGAAAATAATCGGGAAGTGTGGTTTAAAATTCAGGATCCTTTGCAGATGAAATATATTCTGCACAAAGGGTTTGTTGGCATTGACGGTATTAGCCTGACCGTTGGCGATGTGATGAAAACTAAATTTTGCGTTTACCTGATTCCTGAAACGTTAGAGCGCACTACGCTAGGCGCAAAAAGCTTTGGTGATCGCGTTAATATTGAAATCGACCCCCACACTCAGGCAATAGTCGAGACGGTGGAGCGCGTACTGGCGCAACGTGATGCCGCCGCCCTGAAAGCATTAGCGGAACAGACTCATCAGGAATAACGCTGACAAATTAAAAAGGCGCTTATGCGCCTTTATTGTTTATTATCTTACTTAACGCGCGACGCGTAATCCGCCTTCAACACCGCGACTAAACACCACTTGCCATAACTGAATATCCCGTGCGCGGAACGCGCCTGCACAGGCGTTGAGATAATAGGAGAACATACGCCTGAAGCGTTCGCCATAGTTACCTTCCAGTTGCGGCCATGCCTGCAAAAAGCGTTCATACCAGGCCATCAATGTCGTGTCATAATCCGCGCCAAAATTATGCCAGTCTTCAAGAATGAAATGTGGCTCGCTGGCATCAGCAATATGACGAACGGAAGGTAAACAGCCATTAGGGAAAATATATTTGTCGATCCAGGGATCAACATTCATATTCGTCTTGATTGCGCCAATAGTATGTAACAGAAATAACCCGTCTGGCGTTAAATTACGATCAGCGACATCGAAATAGGTCGCGTAATTTTTGGGGCCAACGTGTTCAAACATACCGACAGACACAATACGATCAAATTGCTGATTAAGGTCACGATAATCCTGCAGCAGAATAGTAACGTCTAAACCTTCACAGCGGTGCTGTGCCATTTTCTGCTGTTCGGCTGAAATGGTAACACCATGAACCGCGACGCCATAATGCCGTGCCGCATAGGCGGCCAGTCCCCCCAGCCACAACCGATATCTAAAAGCGACATACCGGGTTCCAGCTGCAATTTGCGACAAATCATATCTAATTTGGCTTCCTGCGCTTCCGCTAACGTGGAGGCCTCTTTCCAGTAACCGCAGGAATATTGCATGTAAGGATCGAGCATCAGTGAAAACAAATCGTTTCCCAGATCATAATGCTCTTTACCGACGATCCAGGCACGCTTCCTGGACTGTAGATTAGTCAGGCGAGCGGCAGCGATACGCAACGTATCTTTGAAATGGTGTGGCAGCTTTTGGTCGAGTTTATGTTTAAGCACGCGGTGGAAAAACATATCCAGCCGCTCGCATTCCCACCAACCGTCCATATAGCTTTCACCCAAGCCGAGCGAACCTTCCTGTAAGACACGTTTGAAAAATTCAGGATTATTTACCTGAATATCCCAGGGGCGAGAGCCGTTGATTTCGATATCAGCCTGTTCCACCAATTCATGAACGATACGATACCAATGGTTTTGTTCAAGGCTCACTTCTTCTATACACGATGAACTCATAGCTTCTCCATCACCTGTCCGACCTGAACCTGAGAAAAAGAATAGTCAATTTCTCCAGGGTTGTGAGAAAAGTCACGGAATGGCCCGTGCGCCAGATATCCGACGTATTACAGAGGATTGAAACGGAACAATTTCAGTCTGACACAACGATAACGTACATCGTGCAGACACCATCCCAGCGACAAGGTCGCCAAAAATTTCCTGCTATTATCTTGTTGATTTGGTGCAGATTTATTGACCCGAATGAGTATATTCTCACGCGGGTCAATATTCAACGACTTATTGTTAGGGTGCTAACTAAAAACAATGCCGTCTTATTAATTATCCTGGCAGGCAGTTTTGGAGGAGGCAATGTCAGTTTGTGCGCCAGAATAACGCTGCAGGCGATAGCCCAGTAATGCCAGCAAAATGGTCAGCGCCATAATAAGCGTGGTGGTAATAAGCGCATGCTGAAGTCCTGCAGAGACCGCCAGGCTGGCAATAAAGCATAAACCTAACTGTAGGGTATTTTGCAGCGCCGCGGCTTTACCGGTGGCGTGAGGAAAAGGCAGCAGGGCGCTGGAGACCACGATGGGATAAATAGCCCCGTTCGCTAACGCCATGCCGCAAAACGGCAACAATAACGCGAGCAAATTATTCATTCCGGCCAGCGAAACGGCAAACAGCGCCAGAATACTCAGGCTGTAAAGCGCCAACAGCCCGGGCAAAAGTTGTTTACCGTTCAGTCGGTTGAGCAGGGCGCGGCAGCCAAACCCACCAAGTAAAAACGCAAGAGTCTGCGGAATATAGCTAAGGCCAATATCCGCTGGCGTTAAGCCTATAGCAGCCAGAATAAACGGCGAGCCGGTAAGCCAGGCAAAAAAGCTGGCAGAGCAAGCGGAATAGATCAAGACGTTGCCGCTGTAGACTGACGAACGTAACAGGGTAATAAAACCAGGCTGTTTAGTTTTTCCATCCACCGTTTTATGCACTGTCGGTAAACGCAATGTCACGAGGATCAGCATCAGGGCGACAGCAGTCAGAAGCAAAAAAATTGAACGCCAGTGGAAATGGCTGATCAGCCAGGCACCGACCAGCGGTGCTAACGCTGGCGACAGCGCGACTAACGGCATAATGGTTGCAAAAACTTTATTGGCCTGAGACGGTGAATAACGATCGACAACCAAAGCCTGCCAGCTTACTGCAGCAGCACACACCCCAACAGCCTGAATGAAACGCAGCAGCAGCATCAATACACTGTTGTTTACCCATAACATCCCGGCGCAACCGAGAGCAAATAATCCCAGGCCCGCCAGCAGTACAGGTTTACGACCGATACGATCGGACAGCGGTCCCCAGAAAAGTTGCGCACAGGCAAACCCCGCGAGGAACAGACTCATACTGGCGCTGATGATGCCGGGTGTCGTATTAAAGGTTTGCTGCATCGCACCAAAGGCAGGCAAGTACATGTCTGTGGCTAAAAAGCCCAACATACTGAGCAGGGCAAGATAAGGCATGAATGTTTTATTGGTTAACATTAGGTTCTCATTTTTAAGCAATGAACGCGGCAGAGTGTAAAAGGTGCACTTCGTGCTGTGAAACGCTAATATTTGCCGATTGCTGTTAAATTTTTTGCAGGCAGATTATGTGGTCAGAATATGCGTTAGAAGTGGTTGATGCCGTGGCCAGAGGCGGAAGTTTTAGTGCCGCTGCGCAGGAGCTGCATCGTGTGCCTTCTGCTATTAGTTATACCGTGCGTCAGCTTGAAACCTGGCTGGCGGTGCCCTTATTTGAACGCCAGCATCGTGAAGTAGTTTTAACCCCGGCGGGTGAGCATTTTGTACGTGAAGGGCGGAGCGTCATCAAAAAAATGCTGGCTACCCGACGGCAATGCCAGCAGCTGGCCAATGGCTGGCGCGGTCAGTTGAGCATTGCAGTTGACTGCATTGTCAAACCTGAACGCACGCGACAGCTGGTAAAAGATTTTTATCGCCACTTCCCGGACATGGAATTACACATTAGCTATGAAGTTTTTAATGGTGTCTGGGATGCGCTGGCTGACGGGCGTGTCGATGTGGCGATCGGTGCAACGCAGGCCATTCCGGTGGGAGGGCGTTTTGCCTTTCAGGATATGGGGGCGCTGAACTGGCGTTGCGTGGTGAGGCATAACCATCCATTGACACAGGAAAGCCAGCTCGATGATGACACGCTACGGCGCTGGCCTTCACTGGTGCTGGAAGATACCTCACGGGCTTTGCCACGCCGCATGACCTGGACGTTAGATAATCAGCGTCGGCTGGTGGTGCCGGACTGGCAAACCGGGCTGGATTGTGTGCTGGGAGGATTGTGTGTGGCAATGATGCCGGGCCATCTGGCACATCCGCTGCTTGATGCAGGCGAGTTAGTGGAGTTGACGCTGCCAGTCGCTTTTCCGGAAAGCCCTTGCTGCGTCAGCTGGGCTGAAGATCGCGCATCACCGGCGCTGGGCTGGTTGCTCAATTACCTGGGTGATGCGCAAACGCTTAATCAAGAGTGGTTAAGCGAAGTTTAGCGGCGATAGTCGCGGAAAGGGCCATAACCCACTGAGCGACGTTCAATTAAGGTTGGATGGACCTCAATAGTTTGTGACTCTTCACGCTTGCTGGTAATACGATCCAGCAGCATCTCCAGCGCCTTTTCGCCAAGCTGAGCTTTCGGCTGATGCACCGTGGTAAGAGCCGGCGTGAAATAGCGTGCGTTGCGCACATTATCATAGCCAATGACGGAAATATCCTGTGGTACGCGCAAACCCATCTCATCAGCCGCACAGATCGCGCCCATCGCCATAATGTCGCCGCCGCAAAATACCGCAGTAGGCCGCTGTTTTTGCGACAGAATTTGCTGCATTGCCTGATAACCTGAGTCTGGCTCAAAATCACCCTGTACAATCCACTCTGCGCGGGGCTGAATACCTGCTTCTTCTAACGCTTTCAAAAAACCGGCATGGCGGCCGCCTCCGGTGTTACGTTCCAGCTGGCCAGGAATTGCACCGATATCGCGATGTCCGCGCTCTATCAGATAGCGGCCGGCAAGATAGCCACCCTGAAAGGCGTTATCCAGAACGGTATCGGTAAAATCGGCGCGAGATTCGCCCCAGTCCATCACCACCATAGGGATGTTGCGGTTCTCTTCCAGCATTTTTAGCAGATCATCAGGATACTCTGAGCACATCACCAACAGCCCGTCGACGCGCTTTTGCGCCATCATCGAGAGATAAGCACGCTGTTTTTGTAGATCGTTGTGCGCGTTACCTAAAATCAGCGTGTAACCCTTGTCGAAACAATGGTTTTCCACCGCTTCAATAATTTCAGCAAAATAAGGCGCTTCGCTGGAGGTCGCCAGTAATCCCAGCGTTTTGGTGTGATTCACCTTCAGACTGCGGGCAACCGCGCTGGGTGAATAATGCAGTTCCTGAATGGCTTGCCAGACTGCATTGCGCGTTTCTTCCGCCACAAAACGCGTTTTATTGATGACGTGAGAGACGGTCGTTGTAGAAACGCCAGCACGTTTCGCCACATCTTTAATTGTTGCCATGAAAAAGGACTCCCGGACTTATCGCAACTCGCTGATAAGCATAATGTTAAACGTTTGCGTCTGCTAAGGGTTTTGCCCGCAAATATGCAGTAATTTTGCCGGTAAAAAGGCGTCTGGGCGGGTTAATTACGCCAAAAGAAGACTGCGAACGGAACCGACGTTGCGCGCGTTGCGCAACAAAGGCTGGATTCTAACAAGGCTGAGCGGATAAAACGAGATTTTTACCGGGTCGTATGGGAAAATGCCTTATCCCTACAAACTGTGTGACTAAGGAGAACGAGATGAGTACCGATCTGAAACTGGCGCTGGCGACCACGGGCGCGGCGCTGCTGATGATTGTGGTGTTTAGCTTTACCGCGATTCTGCATTAATAAAAAAGCCGGGACAGTTCCCGGCTTTTTTGATCTGACGTTAACGAATCGTTTTTGGCGTCATCATACGCCGCGCACCGATATAATGTCGTTGCCAGTAATCCTCGCCAAGGGCGCTGATCTGAATATCTTTGCCGGTCCGTGGCGATTGAATAAATTTGCCATTTCCGAGGTAAACACCCACATGATCGGCGGTGCCGCGGCCATTAATACGGAAAAAACCAAATCGCCTTTTTCCAGGGATTCGCGTTTAACCGGCGCTGCATCACGCAAGTGATACATTTCATTGGCGGTGCGTGGGATTTTAAATTTCAGCAAATCTTTGTAGGCGTACCAGACTAATCCACTGCAATCAAAACCGGTATGAGGCGAGGTACCGCCCCACTGATAAGGTTTACCCAATTGCCCCATCAGCTTTGCCATCGCGGTTTCACGCGCTTTTTGATAACGCTGCCGGTGAGCCTTACTCATTTTGATGGTGCTGATAGCGTTGCTTTTAGCCGCAACAACGTCAGATGAACGCTGATGGCCGTAACGCTTTTTAGCTGTTTTAGGCGTGCGTTTTTTAGCGGACGTCGGTTGTGCAACCCCAACGTGTTTTGCTTTTTTAGTTTGAGTTTCTGCGTTGTGGCCTGGCGTGATTTTTTTACCGATGCTTTTACCGGACGTCGCTTGCGTCGTTCATCTTCACGTGCACTTTTTGTCTCCGCTTTATGCGAACTGGCATTAACCGGTGCCTGCGGTGAAGCAGAAGCCACGTTAAAGAACAGCTGGGCAAATGCCAGGATGAAAAGCGTAATCAGTAAACGCATAGTCCGGTTACAGGTTGAGCTGTCAGCTTAGAAATACGCCTGACAGAGTTGGAAAAATCTGATCAAGGATCAGTGCCGGGGCCATTCTAGTCCAGTTTTTTTAAAAAAGTAAGTCCTTTTTCTTTTAATCTGTTAATGGCTGACATTTGAGCTGAAAATGAGCAATTTCAGCACTTTATATCAGCGGAATTATTGCAAATTATTAATGCTTTTATCGCGGTTAAAACCGCGATGGGGGTTCGTCTTAAAATGACTTAACAAACATGGCGATTTAACCCCAGGGCAACAAATTCTCATTTTGAGTCCGAGGGTGAAGTCGCTACAATAAACAAACACGAAGTAACGAATTAAGGAAGGCAATTATGAGTACTGTAGAAAAAATTCAGCGCCAGATCGCAGAAAACCCGATCCTGCTGTACATGAAAGGTTCGCCGAAACTGCCAAGCTGCGGTTTCTCTGCCCAGGCGGTACAGGCACTGTCGGCCTGTGGTGAGCGTTTTGCTTACGTGGATATTCTGCAGAATCCTGATATTCGTGCAGAACTGCCGAAGTACGCTAACTGGCCAACCTTCCCGCAGTTGTGGATTGATGGTGAGTTGGTTGGTGGTTGTGACATCATCGTGGAGATGTTCCAGCGTGGCGAATTGCAGTCGCTGATCAAAGAAACCGCTGAGAAGTTTAAAGAAGCGGAATAAGAAAGGGCCGACAAATGTCGGCCTTTTTTTTGCTTTTATTCGGTGGGTTGCGCTGCGGTATCATCCTCTGCAAAGGGCAACGGCCAGCCACCGAGGCGTTTCCAGCGGTTCACCAGCTCACAAAACAGAATTGCAGTCTGCTGAGTATCATAAAGTGCGGAATGCGCCTGGGTACTGTCAAAATCCATGCCTGCTGCTTTACAGGCTTTCGCCAATACCGTCTGCCCCAATACTAATCCGCTGAGTGCTGCCGTATCAAAGGTGGCAAAAGGGTGAAAAGGATTCCGTTTCAGGCTGGCACGTTCTGCCGCCGCGGTCATAAAGTTGAGATCAAAGGTCGCGTTGTGGGCCACCATAATGGCGCGATTACAGCCCGTATCTTTGATACCTTTACGCACCATTTTGAAAATGGCATGCAGTGCTTCATATTCGCTAACGGCACCGCGTAAAGGGTTGCTGGGATCGATACCGGTAAACGCTAACGCTTCTGGGTGCAACAGCGACCCAACAAAAGGTTCAACGTGGAAATGCAGTGTCTGGTCAAGGTGCAGCCAGCCCTCTTCATCCATTTTCAGCGTGGTCGCGGCAATCTCCAGCAGCGCATCGGTTTTTGCGTTGAAGCCTGCGGTTTCAACATCGATCACGACAGGATAAAAGCCACGGAAGCGTTGATTGAGCGCGTTTAGGGAATTCTGATTCAGACATCAGGATCTCATTGCAGAAAAAGGGCAGCGCGCATTATGGCAAAAAACAGCGTTGGGTGCAGCAGGTCCCACAGGAATGGGTTAATGCTTCAGCCTGCCGCCGCGCAGCAGGCTGAACAGGGCAGGCTTAGTTGCCCAGGCCGTGACCGGCGTGTTTGTTTTCAATCAGTTCGATTTTGTAGCCATCCGGATCTTCTACAAAAGCGATAATGGTGGAACCGCCTTTTACCGGACTCCGCTTCGCGTGTCACTTTTCCGCCATCGTTGCGGATGCGTTCACACGCGGCGGCAACATCATCTACGCCCAGTGCGATGTGACCGTAAGCGTTGCCCAGATCGTAGCTATCAACACCCCAGTTATAGGTCAGTTCAATAACAGCGCCTTCGCTCTCTTCGGTATAGCCTACAAACGCCAGAGTATATTTGTATTCAGCGTTTTCGCTCTGGCGCAGTAAACGCATGCCCAGCACGCGGGTATAAAAATCGATTGAACGTTGCAAATCGCCAACGCGAAGCATGGTGTGAAGTAAACGCATAACATCCTCTTTATTAGAAAAATGGCTTAAACGCTAAGTATAGCGATGAACAGCACAGAAAAATAACCGCTGCCGTAACAAGTCGTTACGGCAGTTTAATCACGACAGCGTTGGGTAATCCGTGTAGCCTTCAGCGCCGCCGCCGTAGAAGCTTTCCGGACGTTGTGGATTGAGCGGAGCATCTTGCTGTAAACGTTCAACCAGATCCGGGTTAGCAATGTAATCGCGACCAAAAGCCACAGCATCGATCAGCCCACGGGCGATAAGATCATCTGCTTTTTCTACCGTATACGCACCAGCACCGATAATCGTATTCGGGAACAGTTCACGCACTTTTTCACGGAAGGTATCCGTGTAAGGCGTGCCGCCAGCCCAGTCTGGTTCGGATAAGTGCAGATAGGCGATATTGCGTTTTGCCAGTTCGCCAATGTACCACAGCGCCGCTTCTTCCTCGTCCGGGCCGTTGTCCAGGTTCTGGAAACTGCCAACCGGTGATACCCGAATACCGATGCGATCGGCTGACCAGTTAGCAATCACCGCATCCACCACTTCCAGTGCAAACCGGCCGCGTTTTTCCATGCTGCCGCCATATTCGTCGCTACGCTGATTTGACCCGGGCGCAAGAAACTGATGCATCAGATAGCCATGTGCAGAGTGCAGTTCAAGCAGATCAAAATCAGCTTCGCGCGCATTTGCCGCAGCCTGTCCAAAGTCTTTAATAATTTGCTGAATTTCAGTTACGCTCAGCTCACGCGGTGTTGAGGTCTCTTCACGATATACGCTGCCATCAGCGGCACGCAGCGAGGTACGGGTACCTGCAGAGAGGGCCGAAGGGGCAACGGGCGCTTTGCCTTCAGGCTGCACGCTGTGGTGTGAAATGCGGCCGGTATGCCACAACTGTACGGCACTGTGACCTCCTGCAGCATGAATACCTTCATTGATCGCTTTCCACGCGGCGATCTGCTGCTGCGTGTGCAGGCCTGGCGCCCCTGCATAGCCTTTCGCCTGAAAAGAGATCTGGGTCGCTTCAGTAATAATCAAACCTGCACTTGCACGCTGGCGGTAATATTCGCCCATCAAAGGCGTAGGAATGTCGCCCGGCTCAATACTGCGCAGACGGGTCAGCGGTGCCATGAAAATGCGATTGGGAACGGTAATTGCCCCGACTTTCAGTGGACGAAACAGCTGGGTACTCGCCATGGTGACTCCTTATAAACAGACCGGTCGTATATAAAATATCTTTTTAAAATCAGGGGTTTTAGCCCACTATTTAAAAGTATGGTGCTGAAGGTGCAGCGGGGGCACCGCCAGGTAATTTTGCTTTGTAAACGTGTCGTTAACTACAAAAGCGAGAGCCAGGTCTGCCGTTTGTGTCAGAAGAGGGTAAGTTCAGCACAATCTGCTGCCGGGCAGAACGCTCAGCCTGTTGCCGGCACCGCGCTGTCAAACCGCATTGCCTTAACAGATCGCACGCTTGGTTGCTAACTAAGTCTGATCAACCCTAACCGCGCGGCAGACAGAACGGCTTGGCTAAACCTGCAAAAATCAACAGGTTTCATTGGGTTGTAGCGTCTCGTTCACAGCGACCAGCCTAGTAGACCCGTGGGTTCGTTGCAAGCATGCCACGGCTCTCAGGCACATACTGTTCAACGTGATACGTCATCGTGCGTTGAAATTCGCAGCCCAATATGATTATTTCTTGCACAAACGCGCTAAGCTCTCTTCAATACTCTTTTTGTTTTATCCGGAGTCGTTGTGGCGGAACAGCTTGAATTTTTCCCGGTTCCCAGTCCGTGTCGTGGCATCTGCCAGACGGATGCGCGTGGCTTTTGTCTGGGATGTTTACGCAGCCGTGAAGAGCGGTTTAACTGGATGCAGTTTAGCGATGCGCAGAAGCGCGATGTGCTGCGTCTTTGTCACCAGCGTCGGCTACGCCTGTTGCGTCAGCAGAAAAAGATGAGCCGGTTGATCCACAACAACCTTCATTGTTCTGACGCTTTCTCCGTTTCCGTTATACTCCCTGACACGCTTTTTCACCTCTGCAAACAGGGAGTTCAACATGCTACAGCCACAAGCTATCGCTCCACAGGGTCCAAATTTTTCACCGCTGGTCATGGGATACTGGCGCTTAATGGAATGGGACATGACGCCGCAACAGCGGGTCTCATTTATAGAACATCATCTGTCGTTAGGGATTTCCACCGTCGATCATGCAGATATTTATGGTGAATATCGCTGTGAGGCTGCCTTTGGTGAAGCATTAAAGCTGGCGCCGGGCCTGCGCGATCAATTACAGATCGTCACCAAATGTGGGATCGCCACCCGCGCTAAGCCTGAGCACCAGATCGGTCACTACATTACTGACAAAGCCCATATCCTCACGAGTGCAGAGAATTCACTGCGTCACTTAGCCACCGACCGGCTGGATCTGCTACTAATTCACCGCCCCGATCCGTTAATGGATGCAGATGAAGTCGCTGAGGCTTTCATTGCTCTGCACCAGAGCGGCAAAGTCTTGCATTTTGGTGTCTCTAACTTTACCCGCGCGCAGTTGACCTTATTGCAGTCGAGACTGCCGTTTTCACTGGTGACCAATCAGCTTGAAATTTCGCCAATACAACAAAATCTGTTAATGGATGGCACGCTGGATCAATGTCAACAGCAGCGCATTCGTCCTATGGCCTGGTCATGTCTGGGCGGTGGGCAATTATTTAACGATCCGCATTATCAACCGCTGCGTGATGAGCTTGAAGCTGTGCGCCAGGAAATCGGTGCATCGTCGATTGAGCAGGTGGTTTATGCCTGGGTGATTAAATTGCCAAGTAAACCGTTGCCAATTATTGGCTCAGGTAAAGCCGGGCGGGTAAAAGAGGCGGTTGGCGCGCTGAGTTTAACCCTGAATCGTCAACAATGGTTCCGCATTCGTAAAGCGGCGCTGGGATATGATGTGCCCTGAAGCGTAAAACTGCGTCAATCACAGGCAGGATAACGCAACACAGGCCAGGCTTATCAGGAACCCTGGAACCTAAAGGAGCAACAATGAAAACCAAAGTAATCGCTTTGCTGGCAATGTTGAGCTGTGGTGCGGCGCAGGCTGCTTCAGAACAGGTGACATTGCATCAGGTTACAGCAGAGGGCGTGGGTAAATCACTGGGTACGGTGACGGTTGAGGAAACGAAGTATGGCTTGCAATTTACGCCCAAACTCGAAGGTTTGACGCCGGGCATTCACGGTTTCCACGTTCATGCCAAAGGCAGTTGTGAACCTGGCCCCTCTGAAGGAAAAGTGGTTCCAGCCGGTGCGGCGGGTGGGCATCTGGACCCAGGCGGCAGCGGTAAACATCTTGGTCCGTATGCTGAAGGCCACTTAGGCGATCTGCCCGCCCTGTATGTAGATGACAAAGGCATGTCCAGCTATCCGGTGTTAGCGCCGCGTATCAAATCCTTGAGTGAGATCAAGGGCAAAGCGTTGATGGTTCACGTGGGTGGGGATAATCATGCCGATCATCCTCAGCCGTTAGGCGGTGGCGGTGCGCGCTATGCCTGCGGCGTAATCTGACTTTTCGGGCGGCAGCCCTCTGCCGCCTGCTTTCTTCGGTGTTGTTTACTCTTCAGCTATATCATCCCGTTCATTTCCCACCTATGATATTGATTCAGGTAAGAAAGCTTGAAAGGTGAAGGAGCGGGGAAATGAAAAAGTCGGGCGTGTTACTACTGGGATTGCTGCTGGTAGGATGCGAACAACCTAACGACACGCAACTGGTGACGGAAACCGGGCGGCAACTTCAGCGCACCATTGATGCCAGTCCGATGCGTAACACCTGCGAAAACATTGCCAAAGGGCGAGAATGGTTAAGCCGTCATACGATAAGCAAGCTGGAAGCACAAGGCTGTCAGTATGTATTGCGCAGCGCCACTGAAACCAATTTTACCGACACCGCCATTTATCACCACACAACAGCCATGGTTTGTGGCGGTATTACGGGCAAAAGTTTTACCGGCACGGATATCAGTCGGCGTTTTATCTTTTCACCCGATGAAAAAGCACTGGTGATTGAGCCTATGGCTGAGGTCGATAAAACGCGCTTTGAAGGGCATAAAACCTTACAGCAATTGCAGGCCGATTTTAATCGCCAGCAGCAGCAATATTGCCAGTAATTCATCAGGGATCGCTTGTCTGAGCGAGATCAAAACGCAGCGCGAGGGCCAGCGTATTAACATCACTGTTTTCTCTGACAGCCACTGATCGCTAGCAGAATTAAACTCAGTCAGAGCCGCCTCAGGCCAATCCAGCTTTACGCCACAACGGCCGGTAATTCGCTGGAGAGTTGGCACGCTGCTGTCCCGCAATACAGCAAAGGGAATTATCCGTGACCGGTAAGCCCTGGTAGGGCCGTAATGCAGGACGCAAACAGTAAAAGATTAAATAAGGTGGGATGCGGCATTACCGACACAGGCCCAGTCGTGGATCATGGTGTGGATGAGCCGCCAAAAAAGAAGCCAGACAGAACGGCCTTAAAAACCGCTGAAAAAAACAGGGAAGCATCGGAAAGGAGATCGGTAAGCGGTTCGGCATGCGAAAAAATAGCTGTCGCCACGCACATCATCCTTGCTAACTCCGGCGTCTGTCTCAAAAAGGGGAGATGAGTAACGATGGCTTGCCTGAGATTTGTAATTTGTCCTGTAAACTCGCAGAATAGAGTAAAATCAGGCTTGATAGCTAGCACGCTAATTATAAGGAGATGAAATGGATACGCCCCTCGGAACGGACTTGTCTCGCCTGGTGCGCATCTGGCGCGCCTTGATCGATCAGCGTTTGAAACCGCTTGAATTGACTCAGACGCATTGGGTTACGTTACACAACATTCATCAGTTGCCACCCGAGCAGTCGCAAATTCAGTTAGCGAAAGCCATCGGCATTGAGCAGCCTTCGCTGGTAAGAACGCTCGATCAGCTAGAAGAGAAAGGTTTAATTACGCGCTCAACCTGCGCTAACGATCGTCGGGCTAAGCGTATCAAGCTGACCCATCAGGCTGAGCCGATTATCGAACAGGTCGAAAATGTCATTGATGCGACGCGCGATGACATCCTTTCCGGTATCAGCCGCGATGAAATTGCGCAAATGGTTACGCTGATAGCCCGGCTCGAAAAAATATTCTGGAATTACAGAACCGCGAGAAATAAAAAAACCGACGCCTTTGCGTCGGTTTTGTCTGTTCGTTTCTTAACGTGGCGAAACAGTAATCTGGCTGCCATTGGAGGCCATGACTACGCGCTGACCCACCGAGTAGCGGCTGGCTGCTTGTTTCTGCACCACCATGATGGTATTGCCATCGTCCTTACGAATTTCCAGCTCAACGCCATCAGTTTTGTTGACGGCACCTTGTACGCCCTGACCCGCGACACCACCTAAAACGGCACCGCCTGCCGTGGCCAGACTGCGACCGCTACCGCCGCCGATAGTGTTACCCAAAAAGCCGCCGAGTACCGCACCACCAATAGCACCAATCACGTTACTTTCATCGCCGCCCTGAATTTTGACCGGGCGAACAGAAACCAGGGTGCCATAAGAAACGCTCTGTACTTGTTTGGCTTCGCTTGCGCTGTAGGTATCACCTGACAACGTATCTGTGTTGCTACATCCTGCCAGCATCACACCGGTCAAAGCGACCACAATTACACGCTTAATCATTTGAAAACTCCTTTATTCGAAAATGCGCCACGTTTATCGCGATATCCTGCAAACAGTATAAGACACAAACCCGACCTTTTAATGATTATCCGGGTAAAACGCGACTGGGCGGATCATAGACCCTGCAGTATCAACAATAATTCAATTAAAAAGGAAAAAATTGATATACGTTATCGGATGCGCCATCACGGAAGAAACAAGTATTTAATCATAGAATTAGGCTGCTGAATTTGGCAGGCTAATTTGAAAAATCACTCTTCCTGCGGGAAGTAAGGAACGGCAATGAAATCAGGACGCTATATAGGCGTGATGTCCGGTACCAGTTTGGATGGTGTAGACGTGGTACTCGCAGCGATAGATGAAAATATGGTGGCGCAACAGGCAAGCTATTGCCATCCAATGCCGTCAGATCTACGGCAGGCCGTTTTAGCCATGTGTCAGGGACAAAGCTTAACGCTATCGCAACTGGGGCAGCTGGATACGCGCCTGGGGCGGCTTTTCGCTGAAGCGGTGTTGACGTTAATGAAGCGCGAATCTCTCGAAGCCAGCGATATCGTCGCCATTGGTTGTCATGGACAAACCGTTTGGCATGAGCCCCTGGGCGACGCGGCTAACACGTTACAGATTGGCGATAATAATCAGATCGTGGCCGCAACAGGCGTGACGGTGGTCGGTGATTTCCGGCGACGTGATATGGCACTGGGAGGCCAGGGCGCTCCGCTGGTGCCTGCGTTTCACCAGGCGTTACTGATGGATGCGGTTGAGCGCCGCATGGTGTTGAATATTGGCGGCATTGCCAATCTTTCACTGCTGCTGCCAGGCCAACCGGTACGTGGATACGATACCGGACCAGGCAACATGCTGCTCGATGCCTGGATTTGGCGCAATCAAGGCAAACCTTACGATAGCGATGCGCAGTGGGCGCGCAGCGGTACACTGATCCCGGCCATGTTAGAGAACATGTTAAGCGATGCCTGGTTTGCGCTACCGCCGCCAAAAAGCACCGGCCGCGAATACTTCAATGCCGCCTGGCTGGAACAGCATTTGCGTCATTTCCCCGGCGTGGCTGCTCAGGATGTGCAGGCAACGCTCAATGAACTGACCGCCGTCACCATTGCTCAGCAGGTGCAGCTCAATGATGGCTGCGATCGTTTATTAGTCTGTGGGGGCGGCAGTCATAATCCGCTGCTAATGGCGCGTCTGGCGGCCCATTTACCGGGAACCGAAGTAACGACGACAGATGTGGCTGGGATCAGCGGTGATGATATGGAAGCACTGGCTTTTGCCTGGTTGGCTTTCCGTACCCTGTCAGGCCTGCCAGGGAATTTGCCCGCTGTCACTGGCGCGCGTGAAAAAAGCGTTTTAGGTGCCATCTACCCGGCAAATCTTCTCTATCCTCACTAATCAATCTAAACCCGTGGCGTGCTATATGCTGGTGCCACGGGCTCGCCCGTGACCTTATGCTGTTTTACCCGCTGGCATTTGCTGCTAACGCATAATTGATAATTATTATCATATACTGACTTCAGACAACATGGAGAGTGAGTGATGAAGCCCTTTACCACTGAAATCGTATCTGCAGATTGCTGTATTGTCGGCGCTGGCCCGGCAGGCCTGATGCTGGGGTATCTGTTTGCCCGGGCAGGCCTGCGTGTGGTGGTAATAGAAAAACATCCTGATTTCCTGCGCGATTTCCGTGGCGACACCATTCATCCTTCTACTCTGGAAATTATGCGCCATCTCGGTTTGCTTGAGGAGTTTTTGCAGTTGCCGCATCAGCGCGCTGAAAAACTTCAGACAGAAGTGGGTGGAGAGCAGATTACAATGGCGGATTTTTCGCGCTTGCCAGTGCAATGCCGCTTTATCGCGTTTATGCCACAGTGGGATTTTTGACTTTTCTGGCGGCTAAAAGTGCGCAGTTTGCTGGTTTTACACTGATGACCTCGACGCACTTCGATGATTTTATTTATGACAATAATACCCTCTGCGGACTGACTGCATTGAATGGCAACCGCCTGATAAAAATTCGTGCGCGGCTGGTCGTCGGCGCAGATGGCCGTCAGTCTGCTGTGCGCGCAAAAGCAGGGCTGACCAGCCAGGTTTTTGGCGCATCACGCGATGTCATCTGGTTCAAATTAAGCAAACAAGCCGGCGATCCGGAGTGGGGAATGGGGCATAAAGGGCCACGGCACAATTTCATTATCATTGATCGTGGCGATTACTGGCAGTGTGGTTTCAGCATTGCAAAAGGTGAATTTGAAGCGTGGCAGAGCAAAGGGCTTGCGGCACTCAGGCAGAATATAGCAGCCGTCGCGCCCTTTAATGAGGCGCGCATGGCAGAGTTGACTGCCTGGGATCAGCTGAAGCTGCTCTCTGTTCGCATTGATCGCCTCGATAAATGGATGAAGGCCGGCGTGCTTTGCATTGGTGACGCTGCGCATGCAATGTCGCCAATAGGTGGCGTAGGCGTCAATCTGGCCATTCAGGATGCGGTCGCGACCGCCAATTACCTCACGACACCACTTTTGCAGGGGGAATTGCGGATGAGCGATCTGGAAAAAGTACAAAAACGGCGACAGTTTCCCACCGTCGCAACGCAGTTTTTGCAGATAAAAATGAGCAGCAATAAAGGGCAATCGAAACGCCCAGGCAAGATGCCAGCGATCGTCCGACGCCTGCCTTTTCTGCGTTTTATCTTTGGTCGACTTATCGGGTTGGGTTTCAGAACAGAAAAGCCGCAACGCTTTATCTGACGTTGCGTTGCTTACTCCCGCTGACCGCCTGCTGCATTATTCTCCATCCTCTTTCTGCTACGCCTAAGCCTTTGTATAACTTCCTGAACATCGCACACGGATTAAATTGTCTGATCTGCGATGCTTTCTGTTTTTTGTGCCAGGATTAATAGACGCATCAGAACTTATTGCTTGTTATTTTGTTAACGAAAACATTTTCTAATAATGAATGGCACAGGTAAAAGGAAAATGAAAAGCCAACCCCCAAGAATTCCTCGCGTGATGATGACGATGTTGTTCTTCCTTTGGCTAAAGAAAACGTCTCGGTAACACGAGAGGAAGTCGTTGACAGCCGCATCAAAGTCACTCGTTCAACATCTGAACATGAACAAACGGTGAATGCGCTGCTCAAACACGAAAAAGTCGATATTACCCGCATCCCTAAAGGTGAGCGTGTCGACGTGATGCCCGATATTCGTGAAGAGGATGGGGTGCTAATTGTACCGGTTGTTGAAGAGGAAATTGAAATTGTTCGCAAGCTGGTGCTGAAGGAGGAGCTGCATATTCGTAAGACCCGGCAAGAGATCCCATTTGAAGAGGTTGTGACGCTACGCAAGCAACAAATAAGTGTGAGCAAAGACGATAACGATACCTAATCTGACCTATCACTGAGGAAAAAATCATGGCTCATGAAAAAATCGTAACGATGTTCAATAACATAACTCATGCTGAAGGTGCCAAAAGAAGCCTGATTAAGGCTGGCTTTTCTGAAAATGACATCGATATTATTTCGGGCGAACGGCTCCAGTCAGAAGGGCATGAGGCGCGACATCCGGGTCTTTGGCAGCGTCTGTTTGGCGACACTGTTGATGAAGAGCAGGCGGGCGTGTACGAAGATGCCATGAACTCAGGCGGCGTTGTGCTTTCGCTCCGGGCCGAAGAGGAGCAACTTCCCCGCGCCCTGAGTATTATTGATGCCCATGATTCAGGCGATATCTCTCAATATGGTGCATCGCGCTTACAAAGCGGACAGGCGGGCTACGCCGATGATGCAGGCCTGCGTGACAGTCAGGGTGATTATGCCGCGACTGGTGTAAAAGAGAATCAGGATGAGTATACCGCTGCGGGTTTGAAAGGCAGCCAGGATGAATATACCTCGGCAGGCCTGGAAGGGCGTCAGAATGAATATTCTTCAGCAGGAGAGGTTAACGATCCGCTGCTTGATATCAAAGAAACCACAAACACTGCTCCCGTAAGAACCTCTTTAACCGGGGATGAGACAGAAGAGGAAGTGTTGCGTCTGGCGGAGGAAAGGCTGGAAGTCGGTAAACGACTGGTCAGTGAAGGCTCAACTCGCGTAAGACGCTATACCGTTACCGAACCGATTACTCAGGAAGTCTCACTGCATGAGCAGCATGCCGATATCTTCCGTCGTCCGGTCACGCAACAGGCTGCACCGGGCGAGGTGGACTGGTCAGAAAAAACGGTCGAAGTGGCTGAAACTCATGAGCAGCCGGTGATCAACAAAACTACCCATGTGACAGAAGAAGTGGTGGTGCGCAAAGATGAAAGCGATCGTGTTGAGACAGTCAATGATTCAGTGCGTCGTCAGGAAGTCGATATTGATCATGCAAGTTCAGAACGTGTCGGTGAAGCAGACACCTTAGCCACTGATGCCACCATCCCAGGCGCAACGCCTGCCAGCGCAACCGGCGCAGATGCCACCACTTCAGACATGCCTGATTATCTTAAACAAGATAAGAAAGAAAGCCTGACAGATAAAGTCAGCGACGAAGCATCATCGCTTAAAAATAAAGCCGAAGATAAATTTAAACCGTAAACAGCTTATCGATAAACTCTTTGATTTTTTCATGGTTTATCTTTTAACTACATCGAGACCCGCAGAATTATGCGGGTCTTTTTATTTCGTCAGCAAGAAATAAAAGGGGTTATTAAAGCAAATATTCAAAATCAGGATGTGTGGAAATTCAGTCAACAAACTTGTCGAACGATCGCCAGCCCACAACTTTGAACTTTCTTTCCGCTTACGCTTGCAGAACGCCTCTGTTTGCTTACCTTATAAGATTCAGGGATTTCCATTTCCGTAACTGGAATGGTAATAAGATGAGAGTTCTGGACTGTTAATATCCTGTTTAAGGAGATCTGATGAGTGCCAAAAATAAATCTGAACGATCCTCTGATAACGACCGTGGCGTGGAAAATGATCCTGACAAGCAAGAAGATAGTCAGGAAAGTGAGCAGGAAAAAGAGAGGAGGAAATTTGGGCGTTATTTCGTGAGATGGAAGAGGAGTCGGACCCTGAAAAGCAGATGATTATACGTGAGCGCATCTGGGAACTGGCGAAGCACGGGAGTAATCGTTGAAAGAACAGTTGGTTAAGTCAGTGAGCAAGTTAATTCCCGGACTTTGTATAGCAGCCTAATTATTTTTTATCTCAATATTTGTGCCTGAATATTTTAAATGTTTAGCATGTTAAACAGATGCTTTGATTATAATGCAATAAGGATTTTGGATAAAAATCAGTGCGTTTCACAATTTACATATCTTTATCGCGGGCGCAGCGTAATATCAGTAAATAAAAGAAACGCTATAAAAAACATGGTAATGAAAATACAAAAAAAGGCGTGTTAATCTGAAATTATCATGGTGTTTGCATCCGTGGAAATAAGCTGGCGTATACTGGAATTATTCCTTTCTTCAGAACGATTGCAGCAGCGAAATGTCGCTCTGTACTGGCTATAGTTGTGTTGCTTTTATGCCGGGCAGGCGGTAGTTATCAAAAATAAACCATTTATTTCTGTAAAACCAACCAGGATCAAATTTTATTGTCAGAAAAGCGTAAGGATAATTAAAAATTAATGCCAGGGGTGTATCTTGCTTCAAAGAGGATTGCAGTCATGCAGATGTTTACGCAAGCCTGTCTTTCTGTTCAGAGCAGGCGCAGCCCGGTAACTTATTGGTGAGATTAAAATGAGCCATCTCTGTACCAGATGGTTTGCTCCTTTATCAATTGAAGAAAAATTTTATTTTTACTGTAACTGCGAAGCGTGTGAACTCGACACGATGATCGTGATAGAACAATCGAAATTAATTATTAAATCTCCCTTATTTTTTTACAGAATGGCCCTGTTTTATTTGCGACGGCTGTGGTTTAAATTAAAAGCAAAGTAAAACAGGAAAATTGATAGTAGTACAGGGACAAAAATTTACCTGAAACGGTGTATTACGCAAAGCCTGTCAGACAACGTTTATCAGGAACACTTTATCAACATTATAACTGTCTACCTGTTATACCCTCTGTTCTGTAGATACGCCTCTTTACTGTATGACCTGCGCTGGAAGCTCTGCGATAAGTCTTTGAGAAGCAGCCTGAAGTGTGAACATGCGTATGTACAGTGCAGCAATTTGCAGGCCCGCGCAGCGACTCTGCCTGTTTTTTCCACATTTGGGTTAAAATCCCGGCGGGGTAGCGATTTACCGAGAATATAAGTTGCATATAATTTACAGGTTTTATATAAAAATGGCGGACAGATTTTGTGTCAGCCGAAATCCACATTTTGGCTAACAGCCTGCTGTCACTGCGAAACAGCCATCGGACAGGGTGGCTGTTTCGCGCCGCGTTTATGCCGTTCTGTCTCACTAAAGCGAAAGGGCATTTTGTCTGTGAGCCGGTAAAATTCTCTTTTCCGCTATGCCTGATCTCCCGCCAGCGTCTATACAGTCATAACTTCCTTTATTTTATGCGTTCATCTACAGACAGGATCAAACCAGCCCGTTGTATATCGGGCTCAGGAGGCTGTATGAGTGTGGTTGTCATTACGGGCGGGACGGCGGGTGTAGGCAAAGCAACAGCAGAGCGATTTGCTCAGGCCGGATTTGATGTTGCAGTGATTGCACGCAGCGAGGCGGGGTTAACCGACACAGTAACGTTGCTGGAGAGTTATGGCGTACAGGCAAGCGGCATCAGTGCCGACGTTGCTGATGCCAGCCAAATGAAACATGCGGCAAACCGCATCGAATCGACGTTTGGCAGCGTAGATATCTGGATCAACTGTGCCATGTGTACCGTGCTGGCACCCTTCGAAGAATGCAGTGATGAAGAGTTTCGTCGCGTCACAGACGTCACCTATCTGGGTTACGTCCATGGCACGCGTGAGGCGCTTCGGCTGATGCGCCCACGCGATAAAGGCACCATTATTCAGGTTGGTTCAGCACTGGCTTATCGCTCAATTCCTTTACAGTCGGCCTACTGCGCCGCCAAAGCAGCCATTCGAGGTTTTACCGATGCAGTGCGCTGCGAGCTTCTTCATCGCCGCAGTGCTATCCAGCTGACGATGGTTCAGCTACCGGGCGTGAATACACCACAGTTTGACTGGGCACGAAACAAACTCTGGCGATCTGTCAGGCCCATGGCACCGGTTTATCAGCCAGAAGCCGTGGCGCAGGCAATTTTTGATGCTGCCCACCGCCATACGCGCGAGGTTTGGGTAGGAAAAACCAGTATTCAAACCATTCTTGGCAATATGTTGTTTCCCGCATTCCTCGACAGGCAGTTAGCGAAAAAAGCCTGGCAGGGGCAGCAGGAGAGAGAGCCTCTGACACGTCCGGCACCAGGTAATATCACTGAACCGGTGGAGGGGCTTCATCAGGCAAGAGGTCGCTTCAGCGCAGAAGCGAAAAGCAGGGCGGTTTCAATAGATTCCGTGTTGCCTGGAAGAGTAACACTGGCAGTGGCGGGCCTTGCACTGATTGCACTATATAAGCGTTGTAAACGTTAACACAACGGCCCTGGCGATGCCTGCTTCAGACATCGCCGCACTCAGACAGGCGGTACACCAGAAGGTGAAAGCGTAAGGCTTACGGGTAAGCGGCAATAACAGCCCGGCTAAAGTCAGTCATATCAAAGCAGTCAAAATCGGGCTGCAATCCCACCGTAAGCGGCGCGTTGTGCGGTCGGCGGATAAGGGCCGCATCCCAGTCAGCCGCTTTTGCGCCAATGACATCCCAGGTATGACAGGCCACCAGACAAAACCGGTTATCACTCCCTGCTTCACGCTCAACGTACCGGTAGGTTTCAATTGCAGGTTTAAAAGCTTTCGCACCCTCATCCACACTGAATGTTCGATCAAACAAAGAGGCGAGTCCGGCATGCTCTAACTGTGCGTTCTGTACCTCCATACTGTTATTGGTCAGAGTACAGAGACTAAAACCCGCAGCTTTGAGCTCTTCCAGCGCCTGTCTGACATCCTGATGCGCGGGTAAGGTTTGCATAAGCGCACTGAAAGCTTCTTTATCCGCTTTTGTGAGCGACACGCTTGCCAGCGCCGCCTGCATTTCCAGCACTGACTGACCTAACTGGCCAAAAGGCATGTACTGACCCGTCAGCGAAAAAGATTGTGAATAAAGAATCGTCTGGGCAAACCAGCTGCGCATCGCGCTTGCGGTGCCCCATTTCTCCGTAAAAAAGGTGCCAGAAAGTCGATATCCAGCAAAGTTTCATTTACATCAAATACCAGGACAGGTTTGTTACTCATGCTCACCTCACTTTTTCAATGAATTACCACCCGAAGTAATGAGAGTAGACAAAGATTGCGCTTTTCTGGCACCTGCTGTGCCAGATAACCAGACGCAGAGGCCAGTGAGTTCAGGGTTGCTCATTGACTGACCGATGAAGCGTGACCGTTAATAAAGCGTGAAAACCTGTCGGACGAAAGCAAGGGCGCGATAACCGCAGCAAAAAAGTGTTTCGGGTGATGCTTCATTAATTTTCTGAATGTAATAATTTGCGAGGGGAGTGGCGCAGGGTTTCCTGCTATGCCCGGCGCTAAACAGGTAATATATCAATAAAAAAATCTTACCGTTTTGCTTATAAATGTACAGGGCATGTATCGCTGTACATATTTATCGCTTTTTGGCCGGAAATATATTTGCAGTAAGTTAAGTCTCTTCTAGAATGAATCTTGCAACACGAAATAACGTCCGGCGTAATTAGCATTATGCTGGTTGCCATTAAGTTAATGACAATAGGTTCAGGAGGATATTATGGCCGAACATCGTGGTGGTTCAGGTAATTTTGCAGAAAACCCAGAAAAAGCATCTGAGGCGGGTAAAAAAGGCGGTCAGAACAGCGGCGGTAATTTTGCCAACGATCGTGAGAAAGCATCAGAAGCAGGTAAAAAAGGTGGCCAACACAGCCATGGTGGTGGACGCAAGCCTGAGTAACAGGGGATTTTGATGTATTTCCCACGGCCCCGGCATTTATATGCCGGGGCCGATGTTTTTTATCTATTTTTTTTGCTGTAAGAAAATACTGCAAAATCAAAAGTTAACGCTTGTTCCGTGCGATTCGTTTATTTGATTTTTGCTTATTATCCCGCCGATTTACTTTTTGTTAAAAATACACTTTAGAACGCAGGATTTTTCAAACAATTTTACCAGAGAGTTAAATTTAATTTTCTCTAAAAAAGAGCGGTCAATAAAGGGAGTATATTTCTCTGTGGCTTGTCTTTTTTGATTTTAATGGATTCATTGCCGCTGTTGTGTGAATTAAATATTTCTGTAGGCGGACAACGAAAATGTGACGTCGGTGTCAGGGTTATCAGGTTTCGCTTCGATTATCAAAGAAAGAACATTATTTTTGGTTTGTGCAAGGGATTTCCCGTTTTGTTACCGCTTTTACGCTTAACTCACATCTTGTACTCAATTTTAGTTATTTTTTCCTCAAAACGCTAAAATTAAATATACCCATAATGTGTAGAAAGGAGATTAATATGTCAGAAAGACCCGATGATACAGAGCCAGTTTCAGATGATGGAGAAGTCCCCGGTAGCGTAGAAGATGTACCTGGCGATGATGGCGAGATGCCAGAAGATGCTGAATTTCCGGAGGATGAAGATCCGAAACATTAAGTTAAAGCAGGTTTTGAGCGATACAGAGATTAATTAAGGCACATCATCTGGCAGGGTTGGGTGATGTGCCTCATTCACGCCACACAGGTTCTATACTGAGTGTTCACATTTACTCACAACAGGAGCACGAAATGTCAGAACGTCCAGTAAAAGGTGATATTCCTGATGAAACCCCTATTCCTGAAGAGATCAGGAAACAGGTTGATAAAGGGCCCTCAGAAGGGGCATCAGGCGATAAAGACGATGTTGGCAGCGCGCCTGAGTCAGGTGATAAGTCGCCTGACTAAACCTGATGTGTAACCGCCTGCGGGCGGTTTTTTATTGAAACCTCACAGCCGCTATGTCTTTACAGCACACCGTAGCTCTTTTCAGCCAGTGCGGTGATGCCGCTTTTATTTCTCCTTAAAACTCCGCAACAAAAGCACTTCCGGTGCCCTGAAAAGGCAAAAGGGGCCGACACACCGCATTCAGAGAAGTCAGCAAAGGGCAGATCGCCTTATTAAGAGTCAGGAAAGGCCAGAAATGTCAGATCAGGGATTGTAACCTGTAAAAAATGCATGCATTAAAAACCGTTCAGGCAGGTTTTCTTCTCTGCTTCGCATTTTGTGGAAAATCCTTATTCAAGATGCAAACATAGAGGACAGGAAAAAAATTACTTAACATAGTATAAAGTTCCTTAGTGTAACTAACAAAAATTAAGTGCCGCTTTCCTTTTATATTTACGCGCTAAAAAGTTTATCGTTATCTGAATTTTATCTACATTTTTCGCCCGGATGCGGGGGAGGCCTCAGTGCAAAATGATCAAATTGGCAATCGTGAAAGTCGTCTTAACGCCGTGAAAGCACTTATGTCACCCGATGAAAGCAGGGATGAGGTGCTGGAGACGTTTGTTCATCTGGCCGGTGATTTACTGGGTATTTCAGGCAGCTTTATTTCAATCATTGATGATAATAATCAGTACATTAAAGCCGCACGAAATTTCGCCCTTAAACAGTCAACCCGACAAGATTCCCTGTGTCGCCATGTTATTGATGGTGAGGGAGAGCTTGTTATTACCGATACGCTTCTTGATTCGCGCTTTTCGGCACATCCTTTTGTTCAGGGGGAGCCGCATATCCGGTTTTATGCGGGGGTCGCACTGGCAAATCATGAAGGTTCAGTTGTCGGCACCCTGTGCGTCACTGACGTGCAGCCCCATGACTTCAACCCGCTTAAGCTCTCAATACTGAAATCTCTGGCGAATCTGGTCACCTCTTTTCTGGATGCCTGGAGTCATGCTGGCTTTGCCGACATGATTACGCATTTACCGAATCGTCAACGCCTTATCAGAGACATCCAGCAGTTAACCTTAACCAACCCCGGGCAAAGCTTCAGGCTGATAGTAATCGACTGCATTGATATTCCGCGCGCCTATGAATTAGCGCGCACCGTTGGCACTGCGCCTGTTGAAAAACTGCTCAGGCAAATGGCTGCGCTGATCTCGCATCGCCTGGACCTGAATGCTGATGAAAAATTATACGCTTTCGCGCCGGGTCGTTTTGCCGTCGTTCAGGAGGTTAAGGGCAGATTTACCGCAGCCAGTGTCGTTGATGTTCTCAAAGAGATGAATGCTGATTTAGGGGAGAACATCTCCATTGATCTGGAAGTATTTACCGGCGAAACGGTGTTCATTCCAGGCGACATGCCGATAAATGAAATATTGCGCCAGGCAGCGAGCGCCCTGCATGAAGCGATTGGTGAGAATGTCAGTGCCATGTCCTTCCATGAGTCTTATGACACGCGCCGTACTGAAGACTTCCTGATGATGAACGATCTGGCCACCGCCCTGAAAAAAGATGAGGGCCTTTATCTGGCTTATCAGCCCAAGGTTTGCTTAAAGAGCGGCAGGACGGTGGGTCTGGAAGCCCTGATCCGCTGGAATCATCCTGACAGAGGTGAGTTATTCCCCTCCGCTTTTATTCCTTTAGCCAAAAAACCAACCTTTTATCCGATCTCACTGAATGGGTTATTACGCGGGTCATTGCACAGTTAAAGGCGTGGCGTAAAGAGTACGCATTGATACCTGTCTCGATTAATGTGAGTGAGAAAGATTTTTCTAAACTCAGCTTCGCCAGCGCGCTGGCCGCAAAAATGCGCGAAGCTGAACTGCCTGCCTCGCTTTTAGGTATTGAATGTCTGGAGAATGAGCTGATCACAGAAAGTGATGTTGCTATCAAAGGGCTTGAATCCCTCAAATCGTATGGATTTATTCTTTCCCTGGATGATTTTGGCACCGGTTACAGCAATATCAGCTATTTGCAAGATATTCCGCTGGATGTGATAAAAATTGATATGTCATTGATTACGCCGCTGGCCAGCGATGCTTCATCAAGAATTATCGCTAAAAGTATCATTCATATGTTGAAAGAGCTGAATTACACGGTATTAGCGGAAGGGGTGGAAACGGAAGCAACGCTGGCCTTACTGAAAGAGTATGGTTGCGATCAAATTCAGGGCTATTTCTTTGCGAAGCCGCTGCCCGCCAGCGAGATCGAACACTGGCTGTTTCAACACAAAGCCTGACAGTGACTGGCGCTGGCTAATGCCAGCGCCATGTTTCAGGTACCTCAGCTAAAAAGAGACTCAGACGGATTAAAAGAGGGCGTCTTCATCCGCTTTTGCGGCTGTTTTTTCATCGGTTAACGCCTTGATCGGATCGGGTGCGCTCAGCCACCTGTCGAATTTTTGGTAGGTTTCAACAAAGGATTTAAAATAACCGCTGGCCCCGGAAATGTGTTCTTTACGGTTCATGAATGCCATTGTCAGTTCAAAGGCGTCTTGATTATCAAATTTCATCAGCGTGTTCTCCTCTGCATATTGGTGCTTTTAGCCTGGCCTGGGAAAGCCGCCTTTGCATATATGTTATGACGTAGCTTAACCCTTATTAAGAAATACTCGCTGGTTAAAAGCCGCGCTATGACGGCGCGGCAGGTGTTATAACCCGTTGTAATCTTTATGGCCGTCTGAACAGGGCAATGCTTCGGCCTTCGAGTTCAAAATCCTTTTCTCGCGTGATCACCAGGCCGTGTTTAGCGGAATCCGATGTGGTGAGTTCGAGCACCCAGCCGCCTTCGCCAAACTGGGGGATACGGAACGGCACGTTGCCTTCGAACGGGTTGAACAACATCAGCACGTCATGCCAGATACCCTCTACCGGCTGGAGATCGGCGCGGCCAATATAAACGCCAAGCGTTAAGCCTTCGTCCCAGTGCTCTGACTGTTGAAAGCCTCCGCCTGCATTGAACCACTTGATATCCATCCCATCGCGCCAGTTTTCACGGCGTAGCAGCGGCTGTTGCTCGCGAAGTTTAATGATATGTTGTGTGAAAGCCCGCAGCGTCTCGCCCGTTTCCGGTATCCCGTCCCATTGAATCCATGAGATCTCGCTGTCCTGACAGTAACCATTATTGTTACCCATCTGACTGCGGCCGAACTCATCACCCGCCAGCAGCATTGGCGTACCGTGAGAAAAGAGCAGCGTGGCGAGGAAATTGCGCTTCTGACGTTCGCGCTCCGCATTGATACCTTCGTCTTCAGTCGGACCTTCGGCACCGTAGTTGTAGGAACGGTTGTCGTTATGGCCGTCATTATTATCTTCGCCGTTGGCTTCATTGTGCTTCTCGTTGTACGAAACCAAATCATTGAGCGTGAAGCCGTCATGGGCAGTGATGAAGTTGACGCTGGCCCAGGGACGGCGACCACGCTGATCGTAGAGATCGCCGGAACCGAGCAGCCGGGCGGCAAAATCGGTTGAGACATTATCGCCTTTCCAGTATTCACGCACCGTGTCGCGATATTTGTCGTTCCACTCAGCCCAGCCTGGCGGGAAGCCACCGACCTGATAGCCACCGGGGCCAATGTCCCAGGGTTCGCCAATCAGTTTCAGTCTGGAGAGCACCGGATCCTGCATCATGGCGTCAAAAAACCGCCGCGCTGGTCGAAACCTTGCGGTTCGCGACCCAGAATGGTACCGAGATCGAAGCGGAAACCGTCAATATGCATCGATTCTGCCCAGTAACGGAGGGAATCCATCACCATCTGGAGCACACGCGGGTGTGACGTGTTTACGGTGTTCCCGGTGCCGGTATCATTAATGTAATAGCGGTGTTGATCGGGCATAGTGCGGTAGTAAGAAAAGTTGTCGATGCCCTTGAATGACAGCGTGGGGCCGAGCTCATTGCCTTCTGCGGTGTGATTGTAAACCACGTCAAGGATCACCTCGATACCGGCATCATGAAAAGATCGCACCATGTCGCGGAAACCCTGAATGCCCTTTGGTCCGTAATAACGGGAGGCCGGGGCAAAAAAGCCGAGGGTATTGTAACCCCAGAAATTTTTCAGCCCTTTATCGAGCAGATGCTGATCGTCCGGGAACCAGTGAACCGGCAACAGCTCCACTGAGGTGATGCCAAGGCTTTTGATGTAATCAACCGAGGCCTTATGGCCCATACCTTCAAACGTGCCGCGTAGCTCAGGCGGTAAGGCCGAATTGAGCTGCGTAAACCCTTTCACATGGGTTTCATAGAGCACCGTATTCGGCCACGCAACCGTGGGACGATTATTATCCTGCCAGTCGAATGCGTTGGGATCGATAACCCGACACTTCGGCATAAAGGGCGCGCTGTCGCGCGTGTCGAAGGTGAGATCTTTATCCTCATGCAGCAGATCGTAGGCAAAATGCGCCTCACTCCACTCAACATCACCAGAGAGCTCGCGAGCATAGGGATCGATCAGCAATTTGTTGGGATTAAAGCGGTGACCATTTTCAGGATCGTAAGGGCCGTGAACGCGAAAACCGTAAAGTGCGCCGGGTTGCAGCCCCGGCACGTAACCATGCCAGACTTCATGGGTATATTCCGGTAGTTCCAGTCTTGCGATTTCATTTTTGCCGCTCGGATCGTAGAGACAAAGCTCGACGCGCTCCGCATGTGCAGAAAAGATCGCAAAGTTAACACCCTCACCATCAAAACTGGCACCCAGAAGATGACTGTTTCCTGCTGTGATTTCAAAAGGCTTACCGTTTGACATTGATCCCTCTCCATCGAAATTACTTATTATTCAGTAAATACAGCGATTTATGACGTTTGCATTTCAACAGAATCATTCACTTAACAGTATTACAGGCGAACAGGTGCTGACCGCTTCCAGCGTAATGCGATCGGTTACAACATGCTCTTCTCCAGTGAGAATATTACGGTAGCGACGGTTAGCGAGCCGTTCAGGCATAATCATGCTGCCCGCTGGCTGAGCCAGATGGCCCGCTATTGCGCCGAACATGAGGCGAGGGGTGATGACGATGAGGGCATCATCGTTTTCTGCCCGCGCAAAGGCTATAACGTGGCTGGTGTGCGGGTCCGTGGCCGTAAGCGGCAGATAATCACCCCGGCGGAACAGCGACGGCTTCTGTTGGCGTACAGAGAGCACTCTGGCAATAACCTGTTGCTTCAGGCGTCCACTCAGCCAGCGCGCGTCCTCAGTAAAATCGGGCTGTTCATCGCCATCCAGTTGCTGTTCGAGCGTAGCAAAATCAGGCTCGCGTCGGTTATCAGGATCGACCAGGCTGAAATCCAGCGCCTCGCAACCCTGATAAATATCGGGCACGCCCGGTGCAGTCAATTTGATGATGGACTGAGTCAGGCTGTTGACCAGACCCGCCCGGATAAAAGGTTGCAGCGCATCGGAAAAGTCCAGCAGAAAGCGTGCATTATCGGGGAGAGCAGGTGGCTGGCGTAATCAAGCACCGCTTTTTCATAAGCTCCGTTGCTGTCGCCCCAGTTAGTGCGCAGCTTCGCTTCGCGCAGCGATTTCTCTACATAACCGAGGAAGCGGGTTTTTAGCGCCTTCAGGCCCGCCTGATCTTGTGGGTGCAGTGTTGCGGGCCAGACACCAGCCAGCGCCTGAAAGAGCATCCATTCGACAACCGGCTCTGGCGCAGCGCCATCATCAAGCACAACGACGTGAGAATGATTCATCTGACGCCAGCGAGCGACACAACCGGCCCAGATTTCCGGCGCTTCGGTCAGCGTATAGAGCCGGGCGCGGGCATCCTCGCCGCGTTTAGTGTCATGGGTTGAGGTGCCGGAAAGGGCATCTGGCTGGCGTTCGAGGCGGGTTTGCATCTCCGCGTGGAAGCGGTCAGGCGAAAAGGCGCGAGGCAGCGGCTCAGCACCCACTTCGTTCAGGGCCAGCGCCATATGCTGGCGGAAAAACAGCGTATCTTCTACCGATTTCGCCATCAGCGGGCCGGTCAGTTGCTGAAAGCGGATACGGAAAGTTGTGGCCTGCTCAGCAGCGGCTGAAGAGACGTGCCCGGCGAGGATCCGGCGCAGGAAAGCAAGTGCCTCTGGATCGGGAGCGGTTTCACTGGCGGTGACTTTTTCCACCACCTGTTCCAGCATTTCAGCGCCAGCGGCAGGTAATCCTTCTGCCGTGCCGTAGGTGCGATAAACCGGGAAGGCGATCAGCAGTTCACGCAGCGCCGACTGTACGGTTGTTTCATCCAGCGTCACGTTATCCGTCCCGGCGATCTCCATGGCGAGCCTCATCAGGGTGGTAAACTCGCCCTCAAAATTTTTGGTCGCCATGAGCATTTTGGCCGCACGCAGTTCAGCGTCCATTTCCACTGGCTGGCCCACGATTTCATCGTAGGCGTTACGCAGCGCAGCGATGTTATCGCCATCTATCAGAGCGTCGGAGAGCGATGCAATAAATTCGTAACCGGTAGTGCCGGAGATCGGCCAGTCAGCAGGAATAAGCTCGCCTTCGCCAAGAATTTTTTCCACCGTGATATAGCAATCTGGCCCGGCTTGCTGGCGCAGCAGTTCAAGATAGGCTTTGGGATCGGCAAGTCCGTCGACATGGTCTACCCTCAAGCCGTCAACCGCGCCGGCGTGGACCAGTTCAAGGATCAAGCGATGGCATGCGTCGAAAACGGGTTTGTCCTCTACCTGAACCCCAACCAGACCGGTAATTTCAAAGAAGCGTCGGTAGGAGAGATCGCGCCGGGCATCGCGCCATGACATCAGCCGCCAGGGCTGGCGCTCATGCAGTTGGGCGATCTCATGCTTGTCGGTGAGGTGCAGTATTTCATGCTCACGACCCTGCCAGCTGGCAGGCGTAAGCGGATAGAAACTTTCGTAATAGGCGAAAGCGGGCTTGCCGGTTTTCGGGTCTGGCTTCACCGTAATTTCGCCATTTTCCAGCACGGCTTCGAAGGTATCGCCAAGGAAAGGCAGCGTCAAACGGCGTGACCAGTTAATGTCGAAGTACCGGGCGTAGCGGCTGTTCTCACCGTTTTCAATGACGTCGCGCCACCAGGCATTTTCCAGCGAGGCAGCCATATGGTTCGGCACGATGTCAAGAATCAAACCGAGGCCAGCGTCCTTAAGCGCCTTCACCATGCGATCAAAGCCTGCACGGCCGCCAATCGACGGCTCGATTTCGTTGGCATCCGTTACGTCATAGCCGTGTGTCGAACCCGAGGTCGCGGTAAAGATCGGCGAGGCATAAAGATGACTGATGCCGAGCCGCTTGAGATAGGGAACAAGGCCAGCGGCGCGATCAAAGGTCATGCCGTTGCGAAACTGTATACGATAGGTTGCGGTCGGGATCATCATTGGGTTTCTCCCGGGGCAAGGCGCACAATAACTGAATGCTGCGGCAAATCACGGATCCCCTGCGGCCAGCTAAAAATCGTCTCACCCGGCTGGTCAGGCAGCGGCTGCGTTGTGGCATCAATATTCAGCGCGATCGAAAGCGTGCCCTGGGGGAACGTCCAGCAGACGGCGAAGAAGCCCTGCGCTGTTTTGACCACTGTGCCGCTATTACCGGCTGCGGAGGCGAGCAGGGGCACGATATGTTGTTTGCGTAGCGCCAGTAACGTTTTGGTTAGCGTCAGCCACGCTTTACCCTCGTCACTCTCCAGCTTTTTCCAGTCCAGTTTCGATAGCTCAAAGGTACTCTCTGCATTGGGATCGGGCACGCTTTCACCCTCATGACCAGCATGACCCGCAAACTCTTTGGCGCGTCCTTCGCGTACCGCTTTGGCCAGATCGCCATGGAAATCGGTGAAAAACAGGAAAGGGTTTGTCTCGCCATACTCTTCACCCATAAAGAGCAACGGAATATGTGGCGAAAAGAGCAGCGCGGCGAGCAGAACTTTAGTGCGATCGGCGCCCGCCAGTTCAATCAGT
Organism: Candidatus Pantoea haifensis; assembly: GCA_018842655.1. GTDB lineage: Bacteria > Pseudomonadota > Gammaproteobacteria > Enterobacterales > Enterobacteriaceae > Pantoea > Pantoea haifensis. Next base: position 911,832 of record JAGTWN010000004.1, read on the forward strand.
CTTTCACCCTGGGCGCGGTTGCCGACCTGATCGTGGTTCTGGATAAAATCAACAAAAGCAACCGGTGGCTGATGACGGCTGTTCACGCCGCGCTTTTCCCCGTTTGTGAAGAGATCTCGCCCTGATAGGCGAAACCCTCTGTCAAAATACGGGCAATAAGCTTTTCCGGTTGCTGAGCAAAATCGTTGTAGTAGGCGTGGGTCTCGCCGGTGGCGAACACATGGACGGCATTGTGAAAGTCATCGTTCCATTCGCCGGTGAACAGCGGTACAGCGCCATCCTCTTCTCGCGGGTGCAGGAAAATGACGTTGCGGCTATCTTCAGTTGTCAGATGGACAGGGCGATCGGTGATTTCCGCACGAATGCGCTCGGCAATTTCAGTCAGCACGTGTTTATCAGAAATATCTTCGATCTGATCAATGGCATCGAAGCGAAGGCCGTCCAGGTTAAATTCTTTCAGCCAGTAGAGTGGTGCCTCAACGATATAACGGCGGGCCGCGTCGACATCATAAGCGATACCCGCGCCCCAGGGGTCATGCGCTCTTTATGGAAGAAATCGGGTGCCAGCAGCGGCAGATAATTGCCTTCGGGGCCGAAGTGGTTCAACACGATATCCAGCACCACCGAGAGGCCGTGATCGTGTGCGGCATCAACAAAGGCTTTGAATTCATCTGGCGTCCCGTAAGCAGAATGCGGTGCGTAGAGCAGCACGCCATCGTAACCCCAGCCTCGGTTGCCGCCAAATTGTGAAAGAGGCATCACTTCAATCATCGTAATGCCGAGTTCAGCCAGCCAGGGCAATTTTTCGATGGCGGCCTGAAACGTGCCTTCCGGCGTAAACGTGCCGATGTGCAACTCGTAAACCACGGTCTCTTCCCACGGGCGACCTCGCCAGGCTGAGTTCTGCCAGGTGTAGCGGCCAGGATCAACCACCAGGGAGGGCCGTTAACATCCGCCTTCTGAGCGCGAGAGGCGGGGTCCGGGACAACCGTGCCGTCGGCAAGAATAAAGTTATACTCTGCACCGGGTAAGACATTATCGACCTGCAACCCGAACCAGCCGTCGCCGCTCTGGCGCATCGCGGTCTCTTTACCGGCAAGCCGGAGTACCACCTGGTCCTGACCCGTGGCCCAGAGACGAAAGCGGACGGTTCCCGCCGCAACATATTCCGCACCCCAACTTTTAACAAATGATTTTGACGCCATTCATTTACCTCATGTGAACCAGAAATGAACAATAGATAGCATCACGCGGTGTGGGTGCCGGTGATGTGAGCTTCAATAGCGTAAACCTGTAGGTGTGCTCAGATGCTGGCAATCTTCGGGGTAGTCTGTCTACCCGCCGGGTCTGGGCTTGAAACGGTATCTGCGTCTCGCGCCCAGGCAGCATATGTAGAACAATCATAGACGACGGTAGAGGAATTGATGGGGCCTTCTTATAATGCTCACACTATTGACAGAGGAGAATCGCAATGTTGAAAGGATTAACTGTTGCCGCCGCCGTGCTGTTGTCGGGCTGTAGCCTGATGCATAAACCGGCTGAAGAGCCGCAAACCCTGCACTATCGCTGCGGAACGCTGCCGCTCACCGTGACGCTGGACAATGCCCGCCAGCAGGTCAGCTTTATTATGGATGGCAAACCGCTCACCTTAAAACAGACCCTGTCCGCCTCCGGTACGCGCTACAGCGATGGTAACTATGTCTTCTGGTCAAAAGGCGACGGCGCGTTTATTGAACGCAACGATAAAATCGTCGTCAACGATTGTGAGCTGCAATCCGCTAACGCATCCCGAGAGTGATAGCCATGAGCGATAACATTACCTTACAGACCATTGCCCACCTGCGCCGTGAATATACGCGCGGCGGTTTACGCCGCAAGGATTTGCCTGACGACCCGCTGGTGCTGTTTGAAAGCTGGTTAAAGCAGGCCTGTGAAGCACAGCTGCCCGATCCGACCGCCATGACGGTAGCAACAGTGGATGAGCAGGGGCAACCTTACCAACGCATTGTGCTGCTGAAGCATTTCGATGCCCAGGGGATGGTGTTTTATACCAACCTCGGCAGCCGTAAGGCTTTGCAGCTTGCCAGCAATCCCCGCATTGCACTGCATTTTCCGTGGCACTTTCTTGAGCGTCAGGTGATGTTTTTGGGCGAAGTGGAAAAGTTGTCGCCGCTGGAGGTGCTGAAGTATTTCCACAGTCGTCCGCGTGACAGCCAGATAGGTGCCTGGGTATCACAGCAGTCGAGCCGCATTTCTGCACGCGGCGTCCTGGAAAGTAAGTTCCTTGAGCTGAAGCAAAAGTTCCAGCAGGGCGAGGTTCCGCTGCCCAGTTTTTGGGGGATACCGGGTGAAATTCAACACCGTTGAGTTTTGGCAAGGCGGTGAACATCGCCTGCACGATCGCTTCATCTATCAACGTGATAGCGATGGCTGGAAAATCGACCGACTCGCGCCGTAAAACTGCACGTTTGCGCGTTTTCAACGCTGGCACAGAAGACGCCGGCGCTTTATGCTATAGCCCTTATTTTTTATGGTTCCGCAACTCAGCGGAAAGCTGTGTACCAGCCTAGGTGCAGTCTGATCAATTTGGAGTCAGTGATGACCAGCAGTAACCTGATACAACAATTGCAAGAGCGGGGGTTAATCGCCCAGGTGACGGATGAAAACGCGTTAGTAGAGAAACTGGCGCAAGGGCCAATTTCGCTCTATTGCGGCTTTGATCCCACTGCTGACAGCTTGCATTTGGGCCATCTGGTACCGCTGCTCTGCCTGAAGCGTTTTCAGGATGCCGGACACAAGCCGGTCGCGTTGGTCGGTGGTGCCACCGGCTTAATTGGCGACCCAAGCTTTAAAGCCGCAGAGCGTAAACTCAACACCAGCGAAACGGTCGGTGAGTGGGTAGAAAAATTCGTCAACAGGTTGCACCGTTCCTGGATTTCGATTGCGGTGATAACAGCGCCATTGCCGCCAACAACTATGACTGGTTTGGCAGCATGAACGTGCTGACTTTCCTGCGCGACATCGGCAAGCACTTCTCTGTCAATCAGATGATCAACAAGGAAGCGGTGAAACAGCGCCTGAACCGTGACGATCAGGGCATTTCCTTTACCGAGTTCTCCTATAATCTGTTGCAGGGCTATGATTTTGCCTGTCTGAACGAACGACACGGAGTTTCTCTGCAAATCGGTGGATCCGATCAGTGGGGCAATATCACGTCAGGTATCGATCTGACGCGCCGTCTACACCAGAATCAGGTTTTCGGTCTGACCGTACCGTTGATTACCAAATCTGACGGCACCAAATTTGGTAAAACCGAAGGTGGCGCGGTCTGGCTGGATGCGAAGAAAACCAGCCCATATAAGTTCTATCAGTTCTGGATCAATACGGCTGATGCCGATGTGTACCGCTTCCTGAAGTTCTTCACCTTCTTAAGCATTGAAGAAATCAATGCGCTGGAAGAAGAGGATAAAAACAGCGGTACTGCGCCGCGTGCGCAATATGTGCTGGCCGATCAGGTGACCCGCCTGGTTCACGGCGAAGAGGGTCTGGCCGCCGCGAAACGTATTACCGAAAGCCTGTTCTCTGGCGCGCTGAGCGATATGACAGAAGCGGACTTTGAGCAGCTGGCACAGGATGGTATGCCAACCATCACGCTGAGCGCGGAAGACGATTTGCAGCAGGCATTAGTCAACGCTGAACTGGTGCCATCACGCGGCCAGGCACGTACCATGATTGGTTCCAATGCCGTCTCGGTCAACGGTGAGAAACAATCTGACGCTGAGTATCGCTTCAGCAACAGTGACAAACTGTTCAACCGTTTCACGCTGTTACGTCGCGGCAAAAAACATTACTGCCTGATTAACTGGCAGTAAGCTTTCAGGGCCGGTTTCCGGCCCTTTTTCATGGCAAGGCAGTACAGGGTAAAATGAAAAATATTCTCGCAATCCAGTCACATGTAGTTTTTGGTCATGCCGGTAACGCGGCGGCAGAATTCCCAATGCGTCGCCTCGGCGCAAACGTTTGGCCTTTAAACACCGTTCAGTTTTCAAACCATACGCAATACGGTCACTGGACGGGTACAGTGATGCCCGCTACGCATTTAACCGATATTGTCAAAGGCATTGCTGATATCGATCGTCTGAAAACCTGTGATGCAGTGTTAAGCGGTTATCTGGGGTCAGCGGAGCAGGGCGAGCAGATTCTGGCGATCGTGCGCCAGGTTAAAGCGGCAAATCCAGACGCCTGGTATTTTTGTGATCCGGTGATGGGCCATCCAGAAAAAGGCTGTATTGTTGCGCCAGGCGTTGCAGAATTTCACTGCAAGATGGCCTTACCAGCCAGCGATATCATTGCACCGAATCTGCTTGAGCTGGAGATGCTGAGCGAACGCAGTGTGACCAGCGTTGAATCCGCTGTTGATGCTGCGCGTGCGCTGATTGCGCAAGGGCCAAAAGTGGTGTTGATAAAGCATCTGGCACGCGCCGGACGTCGTAGCGATCGCTTTGAAATGTTGCTGATAACCGCTGACGAAGCCTGGCATATCAGCCGTCCGCTGGTGGATTTTGGCGTGCGCCAGCCGGTGGGCGTGGGCGATTTAACCAGCGGCCTGCTATTAGTGAACCTGCTGCATGGTAAATCATTACAGGACGCGCTGGAGCACGTGACGGCCGCCGTCTATGAAGTGATGCTTAAAACCCACGAGATGGGCGAGTACGAGCTACAGCTGGTGGCAGCGCAGGATGCCATTGCCCAACCCACACAGCATTTTGCCGCTGAGAAGTTGTGACAGCAAAAGGGCCGGGTCGCGGCCCTTTTTTATCTGCATCGCTTTAGTTTAGTCCTTCCGCTTTCAAGGCTGCCTGCACTGCCGGGCGCTCATTTGTGCGTTTAAACCAGCTCTCTAACGCATCCAGCCCGGTTAAATCCAGCTTCACGGCTTTCGCCCAGCGCATCATGACATACAGATAGGCGTCGGCGACGGTAAAACGCAGCCCCATTAACCACTGCCTGTCTTGCAACGCATCATCGACATAGCTGAATTTAGCTTCAAGCTGTGTGCGGCTCAGGCTTTTATACTCTTCTGGCGTGTCAGCTCTGAATAAGGGTGAAAATCCTTTGTGCAGCTCGCTACTGATGTAACTGAGCCATTCAATGGTGTGATAGCGCGTCAGGCTGCCCACAGGGGCCAGCAGGTGGCGATCCGGTTTTAAATCCGCCAGATACTGCACAATCGCTACGCCCTCGGTGAGCACCGTACCATCGCTGAGTTTCAGCGCAGGCACCTGGCCTTTGGGATTGATTTGCCAGTAATCTTCGCTGCGTTCAGTGAGTTTCTGAGCCAAATCGACATTGACCTGAGTGAAATCTAAGCCACATTCACGCAGAACAATATGCGGGGAGAGCGAACAGGCACCAGCTTTGCAATAGAGCTTCATAACGAGGCCTCCATGTTGCGATGGGATAATTGCATAATAAATCGCCAATGCAGAATTGCCAGTGATGATGATCAGGGATCATCAGGAAAGCATAAAAACAAAAAAGCCGGGCAATGCCCGGCCTGATTCAGACAACAACGCTTAGACTTCAGCTTTTTTCATTTTGGGCTGCGGATCCTGAGTCATGCGATTAAGCAGTGGCGCGGTCAGCAGCATCAGCACGGCGATGACGGCAGTGGCGATACCAATTTGCTGGAACACTGTGCTGTAAGTCGCCAGCGAAATCAGCGGGTCGGTGACATTTTCTGGCACAGCCATCAGGCCCGCGACTTTACCAGCGATAACGGCAGCGCCTGCCGTGGTCAGGAACCATGAACCCATGATAAAACCCATCAGACGCTGCGGAACCAGTTGTGCCACCATGGCAAGACCGAGGCCCGAGATCATCAGCTCACCGATACTTTGCAGTGCATAGCTCAGGATTAACCAGTTAACTGAAACGATACCGGCATCGCTGGCAAACTTTGCGCCAACTGGCAACACCAGGAAAGCAGCTGAACAGAGCACCATGCCGATGGCAAATTTATGCGGCATCGGCAGCTTATCGCCCAGCTTGTTATAGATCGCTGCCAGAATAGGGCTGGCCAGCATGATCCAGAATGGATTCAGTGCCTGGAACTGCTCTGGCTCGAAAGTGATACCCAGAATCGTATGTTCCACATTACGGATAGCAAAGAAGTTCAGTGACGTAGGCATCTGCATATACAGAACAAAGAAGACGATCGCTTCCAGCATCAGCAAGAACGCGACAATCATCTTGCGGCGTGATGCGCCATGCAGCGAGAACGCTTCTTTGGCAAAGATCAGGATGATACCCAGCGCGATTACGCCCAGCACAATGCGCGCGATGGCCTGATGATGCAGCATCCAGGTCGCCAGTGCTACCAGCAGCACTACACCGACCAGCGTCATCAGCAGTTTACCCATTTGCAGCGGTGCGAAATCTGGCTTAGAGCCGTAATCCTTAACCATACCTCTGCAGAACAGGAAATTAAGCAGCGTAATCACCAATCCGATTACCGACAGTGAAAACGCGACGCTCCAGCCATATTTTGCAGCCAGCCACGGCGTAAGCATCATCGAGAACAGCGAACCAATATTGATCGACATGTAAAACATGGTGTATGCACCGTCGATGCGTGGATCGTCTTTCTCATAGCAGGTGGAAAGCAGGGAAGCGGGATTCGCTTTAAATAAGCCACTGCCTACCGCAATGGTCGCCATACCGATATAAACGACGCCGACGTTATGGCCTGAGAAGGCCACCAGTGCATAGCCCAGCGCCAGAACCATCACGCCTAAGATAATGACACGTTTAGTGCCGAGCACTTTATCACCCAGCCAGCCGCCAATCGCGACCAGACCATAAACCAGGGCGCTGAAAGAGGAGAACAGAGTAATGGAATCTGCTTCAGACATTCCCAGCTGTTTCACCAGGTAGACCGCCATAATGGCTTGCAGACCATAGAAGCCAAAACGTTCCCACAACTCGATAGAGAAGATCAGATAGAACGCTTTCGGCTGTTTAAACGCATTGAGACTGACAGCCTCATCAGTGTGTTTGTTTGCAGTTGACACGTGTACCTCAGTTTTTTCATACCCTGCTTCGTGACAGGAATTAAGTCTGCGTCATGAACGACTGCCATGCGCAACATTGTTATTAGAAGGGAAAAGCGGCGCCTAATTTGGCTGATTAAGGACGACAGGGCAAGAAATTTTTGTTAACTGCAACGCCCTGATATTGTAGGGTTAAAATCTCTGGCCTCTCTTGTTGGCTGAATTATAATTTTGAATAACATCATTATAACAACATAAACACTATGGCCACATGCCTGGCATTGTGCTTTGTTGATATTAACTGCTAATCAGCCTGTTTCTGGTTAATAAAAGGGGCAGAGCCTGTTTTTAAAGAAATAAATATAAATTTTTGCTGGTGTTTTAGCCTTTCTGACTATTCGCTGTGCAGTCTGGTAGGCGTATTGTTTAAAATTCGACCGCTTAAAGGGCTTCTTCACAAATAACTGATTTAATAAGCAAAGAAAAAAAGAAATCGTTTGCGCCGTTAGGTTTTCATCGACAAAACGCGATAAAACCCCATTTTCTATGATGAATAATGCTAAAAATGCTGCCCAGCCGGGACGAGGGCGGCTTTAACGGGGCAAAGACCGTTCCGTTGAACCCTTTTTCCCTTTCTCGACAATAAGTTAACGCTGCTGTAACCTTTGCATTTCCCTCGACAGGAGCCTGCTATGACCTCTCCGTTACGTTTATCTCTGGTGGGCGATTACCGTGCCAGCGCCGTTGCGCATCAGGCTATTCCCCTGGCGATTGAGCGTGCCGCAGTGCATCTTAATATTCGGGTTGAGCCGAAATGGCTCCCTACAGACACGCTTGATTTACAGACAATCAAACAAAGCGATGCGATATGGGTGGTTCCCGGTAGCCCCTATAAGAAAGATGATGCCGTGTTTACCACTATTCGCTGGGCACGAGAAAACAACAAACCCTTTCTGGGATCGTGTGGCGGCTTCCAGTACGCGATCATCGAATATGCCCGAAACGTTTTGGGTTGGCATGATGCGCATCACGCAGAAACTGACCAGGGCGGCCGTATGGTTATTGCCCCGTTAAGCTGCTCGCTGGTGGAGCAACGCGGTGACGTTACGTTTAAGGCGGGATCGCGTCTCGCCAGTGCCTATGGCACATTACAAAACAATGAAGGTTATCACTGTAATTTTGGCGTGAACCCTGAGTTTAGTGCTGCGCTTGAGGGCCGCAATTTGCAGATTACCTCATGGGACAGAGCAGGGGACGTTCGCGGTATTGAACTGAACGATCACCCTTACTTTGTCGCTACACTGTTTCAGTCAGAACGCGCGGCGTTACAAAATAAGAACTCACCGCTGGTGATCGCCTGGCTGCAGGCAGCACTGGCAGCGCGTTGAGGGATAAAACAAGCCATGCTGCCAGCGCAGCGTTTAGCTTGCTTTGTATAACTGACGACGCTGCGCAATCTCTTCAGCACGCTGGACCAGCGCCTGCAGATCATCTTCATCTATATCCAGCAACTCGCCGCTTTGCAGCGCCTCGTGCAAATCATTACGCGTCAGGGCAACCGGCAGCAGTAAAGGCTGCTGCTGGGATTTTTCCTGCGTGGGCAGATGAGGATAACGCCGTCCTGAAAGATTATTAAAAATGATTGCCAGCAGCGCGAGGGTAGCAGAGTTCAGCAGAACCGGCGTCAGAACAAACTGATAGCCGAGATGCTGGACTGTCGGACCGCCAAGCACAGCTGTAAGCGCCACAGCCCCGCCAGGTGGATGCAGGCAGCGTAATGAAAACATCAGCACTATCGCGACACAGGCGGCAATTCCACAGGCCAGAACGGAATCGGGCACCAGCAGCGCGACGGTCACGCCAACCAGCGCAGAGAGGCTGTTACCGCCGACCACTGACCACGGCTGCGCCAGCGGGCTGGCAGGCACGCCAAACAGCAGCACCGCCGATGCGCCAACCGGCGCAACGAACCACAGATTAACTTCGCCCAGCAGCCAGTGACTGAACAGGCTGGTTAATGCCAGGCCAATACCTGCACCAGAACTGGCTAATAGCACCTGCTTTTTACTCACCGCTAAGGGGTGAGGCCAGAGGCGGGATAAAAAGAGCCGCGTTTTTACCCACCACATTGCGTATAACGGTTTATCTGTTGTTCTGTTCATCGAGCCATAACATTTTCTTATTGTTAAGGCCGGAGATTTTGCTTTAATGACAACGGCGTAACAACCATGAAAAAAGTAATGGTTTCAGGGCCTGGTTAAAAATAGCGCGCTGAACAGCGCAGGCGTGGCTGCTTATGTCTCGGTTTTTTCTGCATACTCGCAGAGATCTTCAATAAGACACGAGCCGCAGCGCGGTTTACGCGCCACACAGGTGTAACGTCCGTGCAGGATCAACCAGTGATGGCAATCCACTTTGAAAGGCTTCGGCACCACTTTGAGCAGTTTTTCTTCTACCTGTTCAACATTTTTACCGGGCGCAAATTTGGTGCGATTACAGACCCGGAAGATATGCGTATCGACGGCAATCGTCGGCCAGCCGAAGGCGGTATTTAACACCACATTTGCCGTTTTACGCCCTACGCCAGGCAAGGCTTCCAGCGCCGCGCGATCTTCCGGCACCTCACCGCCATGTTGCTCAAGTAAAATGCGGCAGGTCTTGATGACATTTTCCGCTTTGCTGTTAAACAAGCCGATGGTTTTGATGTACTCCTTCACACCCTCTACGCCCAACGCCAGTATGGTGGCGGGCGTATTGGCAACCGGGTAGAGCTTTGCGGTGGCTTTGTTAACACTGACATCCGTTGCCTGCGCCGACAGTAACACCGCAATCAACAGCTCAAACGGCGAAGTGAAATGCAGTTCAGTGGTAGGGTGGGGATTATTCGCCTGAAGACGGCTCAGGATTTCAATACGCTTGCTCTGGTTCACACGGCTTTCCCGGTATTGCCTTGCGGCTCATGTGCCGCCTGCGCGGCGCGGCGCGCTGCACGCTGTTTCACCTTTTGATCAATGACATATTTACCGGCCAGCATCATGCCAAGGCCAATAAACGCACCCGGCGGCAGCATCGCTAATAGCATTGGTGTGTCAAAGTGTACGACTTCTATACGTAATGCTTTCGCCCAGGGGCCAAGCAGTTGATCGGCGCCGTTAAACAGCGTGCCGCTGCCAATAATTTCGCGCATCGCCCCCAACACCAGCATGGCGCAGGTTGCGCCCATACCAATAGCAAATCCATCCAGTGCTGCAAGCGGAATGCTGGTTTTAGACGCCACCGCCTCGGCACGGCCGACCACAATGCAGTTGGTCACGATAAGCGGAATAAAAATGCCCAGTGACTGATACAGACCGTAAGCGTAAGCGTTAATGAGCATTTGCACGCAGCTCACCACAGAGGCAATGATCATCACATAAATCGGAATACGAATGTCAGATGGCACCCAGCGGCGTGAAGCAGAAATGGCGCTGTTGGTAATGGTTAACACCAGCGTCGTTGCCAGCCCAAGGCCCAGCGCATTAGTCGCGGTCGAGGTCACCGCCAGCAAGGGACAAAGGCCCAGTAATTGCACCAGCGCCGAGTTATTTTTCCACAAACCGCCAGTCAGCAGGTCTTTAGCTTCACTCATTTGCGTCTCCACACTCTGGTAACGAAGAGAGTTTTCCAGGAAGGGTTTCAATTAACAGCGCGGTACGTTTCGTGGCGTTAACCACCGCACGCGGTGTAATGGTGGCACCGGTAAACTGATCAAACTCGCCACCATCTTTTTTCACTGCAAAGTTTTTGTCACCGGCACCCTGAACCACTTTGCCGGTAAAGCTGTTGATCCAGTCAGAAATACGTAGCTCAATTTTATCGCCAAGTCCTGGCGTTTCGTGATGTTCTACAACGCGAACACCCAGCACTTTACCGGTGAAATCGGCGCCAACCAGCATCTGAATAGCCCCAGAATAGCCATCGGGTGCAGTGGTCTCAAGCGCGGCGGCGACGGGCTGTCCGGCTTTACGTGCCAGGTAAAGATGGTGAGGCTTATCATTACCCAGGGCGGTACTCGTGACAACGTAACACTCTTCCTGGATATGATTATCATACATATCGGTTGGCACGACCTGATCGAGCAGATTTTTCTGCTGGCGCTGCGTTTGATGTTCAACTGTGGGTTTGGTCACGGTATTCACCACAGCGGTAAAACCAGTGGTAATGGCGGCAAATAGCGCCAGCGTGATGCCGTTTTTACGAATTGTTTCCAGCATCCGTTATTCCTTCCGGTGACCGTAAACGCGCGGCTGAGTGTAATAATCGATCAGCGGCACACAGATATTTGCCAGCAATACCGCAAAGGCTACGCCATCGGGATAACCACCGAAACTGCGAATCAGCCACACCAGTAAACCAATCAGCGCGCCATAAATCAGGCGCCCCCGGTTCGTGGTAGACGCGGTAACCGGATCGGTTGCGATGAAAAATGCGCCCAGCATTGTAGCCCCAGAAAAGAGATGAATCATGGGGCTGTTGAGCAACTCTGGCGAAAAGATCCAGCCAAGCGTGGCACAGAAGCCGAGTGACAGCAGCATCGCAGCCGGAATATGCCAGCGAATAGCATTTTTCCAGAGCAAAAACAGGCCGCCTGCTAAATAACCCACATTGATCCACTGCCAGCCCAGGCCCGCCAGCACGCCGCCATAAATTGGCTGCGCCAGCAGTTGATCGGCACTGTGACCGGCACGCAGGCCCGTTTTAAACGTGTCGAGCGGGGTGGCCTGGCTGACGCCATCTGCGCCCAGCTGTAACTGCTGCATGGTCTCGCCCGCCAGGGTATGGCCGCTAAAAATCATGCTCAGGGCGTCGGACAGGCTGGGTTTGATCGTCTGCAATACGTCGGGTGGCAGCCAGCTGGTCATTTGCACCGGGAAAGAGATCAGCAGCACCACGTAACCGACCATCGCCGGGTTAAAAGGGTTTTGTCCTAAACCGCCGTAAAGCTGCTTCGCGATCACGATGGCAAAAAAGTGCCAAGTACCACCAGCCACCACGGTGCCAGGGGGCAGGCTGATACCCAGTAAAATGGCTGTCAGTAGCGCCGAATTGTCTGCCAGGTTAGCGGCGATGGGGGCTTTACGTAAGTGTAAGATCGCAGCTTCAGTGATCCAGGCCGTAAGGCTCGCCAAAATAACCTGCAACAGGCTGCCGTAGCCAAAAAAGTAACACTGCGCGGCGAAACCCGGCACGGCTGCCAGCGCCACCAGCAGCATGATATTGCCTGTGCTACGCCGGTTATGGGTGTAAGGAGAACTTGCGATACGAAAAGCCATTTATTCCTCAAGCGTCGATGTCGACTGCGCTTTACGCGCTTTGGCACGGGCGATGGCGGCAGCAATAGCTGCTTTTCGCGCATCTTCAGGTTGATTAAGGGCCGGAGCCTGTTCAGGTTCCGCATTAGCATTATTGGCTTGTTCTTCAGCCTGTTCCGCTTGTTCTACATTGGCGCGGGCAATCGCAGCCGTTTCAGCAGTGATGCGAACATCTTGCTCTGCTTCTGCAATCGCCTCGTCTGAAGGGGCTTTTTCCGCCGCAGCGGCTTTTTCGCCTTAGCGCGGGCAATAGCCGCAGCGACTGCCGCTTTACGCGGATCGTCCTGTGCGGTTTCTGCAACCGGCGCAGCTTCAGCAGGCGCAGCGTCCGCCGCAGCGGCTTTTTTCGCCTTAGCGCGGGCAATAGCCGCAGCGACTGCCGCTTTGCGCGGATCGTCCTGCGCGGCTTCTGCAACCGGCGCAGCTTCAGCAGGCGCAGCGTCCGCCGCAGCGGCTTTTTCGCCTTAGCGCGGGCAATAGCCGCAGCGACTGCCGCTTTACGCGGATCGTCCTGTGCGGCTTCTGCAACCGGCGCAGCCTCAGCAGGCGCAGCTTCCGCCGCAGCGGCTTTCTTCGCCTTAGCGCGGGCAATAGCCGCAGCGACTGCCGCTTTGCGCGGATCATCCTGCGCGGCTTCTGCAACCGGCGCAGCCTCTGCAGGCGCAGCTTCCGCCGCAGCGGCTTTTTCGCCTTAGCGCGGGCAATAGCCGCAGCGACTGCCGCTTTGCGCGGATCGTCCTGCGCGGCTTCTGCAACCGGCGCAGCCTCAGCAGGCGAAGCGTCCGCCGCAGCGGCTTTTTCGCCTTAGCGCGGGCAATAGCCGCAGCGACTGCCGCTTTGCGCGGATCGTCCTGCGCGGCTTCTGCAACCGGCGCAGCTTCAGCAGGCGCAGCTTCAGCAGGCGCAGCTTCCGCCGCAGCGGCTTTCTTCGCCTTAGCACGGGCGATTGCGGCTTCGACCGCTGACTTACGTGGATCAGCGGCTGGCGCGTCGTTGCCTGCAACCACTTCTGCTGATGACGGTTTTTTCGCTTTAGCGCGGGCAATGGCGGCTTCCACCGCAGCCTTGCGTGGATCTGTTGTCTGACGGCTCAGTGCCTGTGTTTCAGCCTGAATTTCAGCCTGACGCAAACGTGCCTGTGCATGACGGGCTTCGCGCTGCGCATCGGCGGTGGCTTCGTCAACTTCAGCTTCCTGCTTCGCTTTCAGTCGGGCTTTCGCTGCGGCAAGCTCAGCGTTATCGCTGCGCGCTACACGCTGCTTCGCCTCTACATGGCGGGCTTCACGGGCCAGTTTTTCACGTTCCAGTCGCGCCTGACGCGCTTCGAAACGGGCTTTCGCTTCCAGCGTGCGTTTCGCTTCTAAATCAATGGCGCGCAACGCCGCTTTTTCCTGGCGATAATATTGCACCAGCGGGATATTGCTTGGGCACACGTAGGCGCAGGCACCGCATTCAATGCAGTCATCGATATGGTGCGCGCGCGCTTTGTCATGATCGCCACCCTGGCTGTACCAGTAAAGCTGCTGCGGTAACAGCTTCGCCGGACAGGCATCCGCGCAGGCAGAGCAGCGAATGCAGGACTGCTCCTCTTCGTTGTTCCCCATTTCGTTGCGGGAGGGCGCAAGTATGCAGTTGGTCATTTTAACCACGGGCACATCCAGTGAGGGCAGGGTAAAGCCCATCAGCGGACCGCCCATGATCACCATCTGTTGCGGTACGGGACGAAAACCAACATGATGCAGCAGATGGCTGACTGGCGTGCCGAGCCGACTCCAGACGTTGCGCGGCTGGGCAATCGCTTCACCGGTTAGCGTCACAACGCGCTCGGTAAGCGGTTCTCCGTTGATAATGGCGCGCTTTACTGCCCATGCCGTACCCACGTTTTGCATCAGAACGCCAATATCGGTAGAGCGTCCGCCGTGTGGCACTTCCATCCCGGTCAGGATTTTCGTTAATTGTTTCGCGCCCCTGACGGATATTTGGTTGGAATGACGCGGATCTGCAAGTCACGTTCGCCACCCAGCGCATGCTTCAACGCGGCGATGGCGTCAGGCTTGTTATCTTCAATACCAATGAATACGCGTTCTGCTTGCAGCGCCCATGCCAGAATGCGACAGCCTTCCAGCACTTCGGCGGCGTAATCCTGCATCAGCCGGTCATCGGCAGTGATGTAAGGTTCACATTCAGCCGCATTGATAATGAGTGTCTTAACGCCACGCAAGCCCCCTTTCAGCTTGGTTGCGGTAGGGAAGCCTGCACCACCCAAACCGGCAACGCCCGCATCGTGAATGCGCTGAATGATCTCGCCGCGATCGTGCTGCCGATAATCGGGCAGCGGGTTCAGCGGCATCCAGCGGTCTTCACCATCTGGCGTCATGAAAATGCACAGCTCAGACAAGCCAGACGGATGCGCAGTCATATGTTGACTAATAGCGTCAATCACACCGGAAGTTGGCGCGTGAACCGGTAACATGCGTCCGTTGCCAAAAGTCAAAGGTTGACCACGCAGCACGTTGTCACCGGGTGAAACACAGATTTCACCTTCGTGACCAATATGCTGCTTCAGCGGAATGATAAAGCGGTGCGGCAGCGGCAGTTCGCTCAGCGGCGTGCCGTTGGACTGGGTTTTCATTTCGGGGGATGAATACCGCCCTGAAAATCCCAGATTTTATCTTTTTTGAAGAAATTTAACAGATTAAGCATGACTCTCTACCGGGATCACTCGCACAGGAATGGTCTCAAGATCCCACTTCCAGTTGGCAGTGGTGGTCGCCACTGGACGCATTTCAATGCAGTCGGTAGGACAAGGTGCGACACACAGATCGCAGCCAGTGCAGACGTCGCTCAGTACAGTATGCATGGCGCGCGTGGCACCCACGATGGCATCCACCGGGCAGGCCTGAATGCACTTGGTACAGCCGATACAGTTCTCTTCGTCAATCCACGCCACGGTGCGTACGGGCGCTTTGGCCTCTTCATCACCGTCAATGGGTTGGGGGTCAACGTTAAGCAGTTCAGCCAGCTTAAGCATGGTCTGCTCGCCGCCTGGCGCGCATTTATTGATCGCTTCTCCGTTGTTTCCGACAGCATCCGCATAGGGGCGGCAGCCCGGGTAGCCGCACTGTCCACACTGGCTTTGCGGCAGCACAGCATCAATCTGCTCAACAATCGGATCCTCTTCGACCTTAAAACGGCGCGAGGCATAACCCAGCAAGGCACCAAAAACCAGGCTGAGGGCACTTAATACTGCAATAGCTATCCAAATCGCACTCATCAGAATTTCACCAGACCGGTAAAGCCCATGAACGCCAGCGCCATCAGGCCAGCGGTAATCAGTGCAATTGAACTGCCTTTAAAAGGCGCAGGCACATTGGCCAGCACCAGACGTTCACGCATGCCAGCGAACAGCACCATCACCAGCGAAAAACCGATCGATGCGCTAAAGCCGTACAGGGCTGCTTGTAAGAAAGTGTGGTTGAGGTTAACGCTCAACAGCGGCACACCGAGCACCGCACAGTTAGTGGTGATCAGCGGCAGAAAAATGCCTAGCAGGCGATAAAGCGATGGGCTGGTTTTACGTACCACCATTTCTGTGAACTGCACGACCACAGCGATCACCAGAATATAGGCCATGGTGCGCAGATAGACTAAATCAAGCGGCAGCAGGATAAGGTGATTGACCAGCCACGCACAGATCGAGGCCAGGGTAATCACAAAAGTGGTGGCGAGTCCCATGCCAATTGCCGTTTCCAGTTTTTGGAAACGCCCATAAAGGGACAGAGGCCGAGAAACTTCACTAATACGAAGTTATTCACCAGCACCGTGCCAACAAAAAGGAGTAGATAATCGGTCATTTTTTCGCCATGAATTCGGAAAGCGGCTTATTATCAGGGATAAGAGGATGCATCTCAACTCCTGCGCCTCATCAGACGCAGGAGACCGCACTCAGAATTAAATTATTAACCTTTTTAGGACATTAAGGCTGGGTAAAGGTCGCTTTAACGCGCTGAGAACGTTTGAAATAAGGTGCAAACACAGCAGCAGCCAACAGTGACAGCAGCAGCGTTTGTAATGCTTTCGCATCAGAGACTGGGGTAAAGGCAAAGGTTTTCAGTGCCAGCAGCACGGTTACCAGCAGCCACAAGACATAATGGCGCGGCAGGCGACGCGAACGTTTGAAAAACAGCCAGCAGACCCACAAGCTGTAGAGCCAGACAGCGGCGGCGGTCAGCACAGATATCGCCCACTGCAGCAGCAGGGTGCTGCCGTGGGAGAAGAGCGTAACGCGCCATGCCGGGTTAAACAGCGGCGAGAGATACATCGCCAGTACCAGGGCGGTGGTTAACAGGGTCATAATTAGCCAGGCCAGCGGCAGCAGTAACCAGCCACCAATACGCGGCGCAGCAACCTGTTCATTCATAAAGGGTGTTCCTGTTTCGGGGGATCGAAGCAGAGCAGAATAGCATGTCCAAACAGGACACGCCCGACCTGGACAAGAGCAGCATAAAAAGAGGGCGGCAGCGTTAAATCACGTAGCGCCAGACCGTTTTCGGCACGCGCCCGAGATCGAATAAACGTCCGCCGGAAGCGAGCTCAGCGCGGCGATGATCAGCAGCGCGGTACATATTGATGATGTCCTTATCGTCGGTGAGCGAATAGTTGAGGTGATCGTAGAGTTTTTCCAGACTCTCAAGGTTATTCACTTTGCGAAATTTAAGCAGGTAATCGTGCGCAGTCATCATTGCCATAACATAAGGGAACAAAGGAGTGCTCAGTATAGGGAGCAACCTTAGCCTGTCCAGATCCCAGCGACAAAAAAGTACAAAATCAGACTAACGTGTAAGTTAAGTCACTAAAAGTGACTTTTTGCTAA
Organism: Candidatus Pantoea haifensis; assembly: GCA_018842655.1. GTDB lineage: Bacteria > Pseudomonadota > Gammaproteobacteria > Enterobacterales > Enterobacteriaceae > Pantoea > Pantoea haifensis. The sequence continues at coordinate 929,108 of JAGTWN010000004.1, forward strand.
TCCTGGAGCGAACAGCCAGAGTGCTGATGACGTTTCGCTTCGTAGTCAAGCGTCAAATCTCAGGGGATCTGTCTGTAACTTTCAGGCCATCACAGCATTGCAAACTTTTTTTCGCATCTTTCTCTCTGCTGTCAGGGTTTTTTTCCAGGGTTTATTTGCCTTTTTAAACCGTTAACCGGAACAAACTGGCGAGCCGGCGTTATCCCACTGCTGTTTAACGCAGAAGGGTCAGAACGCCTTTGTGGCAGGAATCACAAAATGCGTTATTTATCGCTTCGCTCGCAGATAACCATTCTGTACGCATCTCTGTAATCGCTTTCAATCGATACGCACATAAGCGATTCTGTTTATTACAATTATTTAAACGGAACGTTAAATAACAGCAGTTATTTCGTCCATAACACCTGGCTACACTCAGGGGTGCTACTCTCGTAACCCCTTTAAATCGTTCAATTTTGTGAAGCTCGTCGCCCTTATTCCAGCGGTTTTAGTCCAGGCTGAAAAGGCTCTTTACCCTACAAAGCAAACGCCCTTCAGAGGAAAAAATATGTGGAAACGTTTACTTCTGACCACGCTGGTCAGCGCCGCGTTGACCGGACCGGTGATGGCTGCGGATATGACGGTTGGCTTCTCACAGGTGGGCTCAGAATCCGGCTGGCGCGCAGCAGAAACCAATGTGGCGAAAAGTGAGGCACAGAAACGCGGCATTACATTGAAAATCGCAGATGGACAGCAAAAACAAGAGAATCAAATCAAAGCAGTACGTTCATTTATCGCACAGGGCGTAGATGCGATTTTTATCGCCCCGGTCGTACAAACAGGTTGGGAGCCAGTATTAGAAGAGGCCAAAGAGGCCAAAATACCGGTATTCCTGCTGGATCGCGCCATTGTAGTGAAAGACAAATCGCTCTATATGGCGGTGATAACGGCGGATAACGTTTTAGAAGGCAAACTGATTGGCGACTGGCTGGTAAAAACCGTTGGCGATAAACAGTGTAACGTGGTGGAACTGCAGGGCACCGTGGGTGCCAGCGTGGCGATTGATCGTAAGAAAGGCTTTGCCGAAGCGATTGCGGGTCACCAAAACATCAAGGTGATCCGTTCGCAGTCGGGTGACTTTACCCGCAGTAAAGGCAAAGAGGTGATGGAAAGCTTTATCAAAGCAGAAAATAACGGCAAGAACATCTGCATGGTGTATGCGCACAACGATGATATGGCAATTGGTGCAATTCAGGCCATTAAAGAAGCGGGTCTGAAGCCAGGGAAAGATATTCTGACCGGATCAATTGATGGTGTCCCTGATATTTACAAAGCGATGATGGCAGGCGAAGCCAACGCCAACGTGGAACTGACGCCAAATATGGCTGGCCCGGCGTTTGATGCGCTGGAGAAGTTCAAAAAAGAGGGGACTTTGCCACCCAAAATTATCAAAACCGAATCGAAACTCTTCTTACCTGCCGACGCTCAGGTGGAGCTGGACAAGAAAAAAGGGATGGGTTACTAAGCCGCAAACCGCCCTTTGGGGCGGTTTTTCATGACGTGAGGCGGAGTCGGGCACATGACCACACATAATGAATCATCGTTGTTAACCCTCAGTGGCGTCAGCAAAAATTTCCCTGGCGTTAAGGCGCTGGACAATGTCTCTTTTAGCCTTCGCAAAGGCGAAATAATGGCGCTGTTAGGGGAAAACGGTGCAGGTAAATCGACGCTGATCAAGGTATTAACCGGTGTATATACACGCGATGCTGGCACTATCACCTTAAATGGTCAGCTTGTTTCGCCCCATAGCACGGCTGACGCGCAGGCGATGGGTATCGGTACGGTTTACCAGGAAGTGAATTTACTGCCTAACATGTCGGTGGCGGATAACCTTTACATTGGGCGTGAACCGCGCCGTTTCGGCATGATCGATCGCAAGCGTATGATGCGCGACGCAGACAACCTGATGCGTAATTACGGCTTTTCGCTCGACGTGACGCGTCCGCTGGGCCATTACTCAGTGGCAATGCAGCAAATTGTGGCCATCTGTCGTGCGGTCGATCTCTCTGCTCAGGTGTTGATCCTGGATGAACCGACCGCGAGCCTCGATGCCAGTGAAGTAGAGATGCTGTTTACGCTGATGGCGCAGCTGAAAGCCAAAGGAATGAGCCTGATTTTTGTCACTCACTTTCTGGACCAGGTCTATCGCATTACCGACCGAATTACGGTATTGCGCAATGGGCAGTTTATCGCCACGCGAGACACCGCATCCTTGCCGCAAATTGAGCTGATTAAGCTGATGCTGGGCCGCGAATTGCTGCAAACCGCCTTGCAGCGCCAGGGCAGCACGCTGCGCAGTCATCACCCCGTCGTCTCCTTTGAGGATTATGGTAAAAAAGGCACGATTGAACCCTTTAACCTGGCGGTCCGGCCTGGTGAGGTGGTAGGGCTGGCGGGTTTACTGGGATCGGGCCGTACCGAAACCGCAGAGGTCTTGTTTGGTATTCGCCGTGCCGATCGCGGCACCGCAAAGATCAAAGGCAAAGTGCAGCATATTCGCACCCCGCAAAGGCATCACGGCTGGGGATGGGTTTTTGTCCTGAGGATCGTAAAACTGACGGGATCATTGGCGCAGCCTCGGTGCGCGAAAATATCATACTTGCGCTGCAGGCTCAGCGCGGCTGGCTGCGCCCGATTAAAAAGCGTGAACAGCAAGCCATCGCTGAACGATTTATCAAAAGTCTCGGTATTCGTACTCCGCATGCCGATCAACCGGTTGAGCTGTTATCGGGCGGTAACCAGCAGAAGGTGCTGCTGTCACGCTGGTTAGTGACTAAGCCGCAATTTCTGATTCTGGATGAGCCGACGCGCGGTATTGATGTTGGCGCTCATGCCGAAATTATTCGGTTAATCGAATCCCTGTGTGCAGACGGGCTGGCGCTGTTGGTTATCTCCTCTGAACTTGAAGAACTGGTGGGTTATGCCGATCGCGTATTAATTATGCGTGACCTGAAACAGGTGGCAGAAATTCCACTGGAGCAGCTTTCCGTGGCGTCGATTGTGAATGCTATTGCCGACGGGGGCGCACAACATGCTTGAATCCCCTATGACATCTGAAAAATCGAACCGGCGTAAGCCAAAACTGCCGCCCGGCATGCCGCAGATTGCCGCACTGATTTTGGTGCTGCTGGTGGACAGCCTGGTGGCAAATAATTTTTTGCTGTGCATCTGCAAGACGGACGCCTGTTTGGCAGCCCGATTGATATCCTTAACCGCGCGGCCCCGGTTGCCCTGCTGGCGATTGGCATGACGCTGGTAATTGCAACCGGGGGCATTGATTTATCCGTTGGCGCGGTGATGGCGATCGCGGGGGCGACCGCGGCTACCCTGACGGTGGCGGGGCACAGCGTGCCGTTTATTATCCTGGCCACGCTGGGTACTGGCTTGTTGTGCGGTGTGTGGAATGGCGTGCTGGTGGCGCTGTTGCGTATTCAGCCCTTCGTAGCCACCTTGATTCTGATGGTGGCAGGGCGCGGCGTTGCGCAACTGATCACCCAGGGTCAAATTGTCACCTTCGACAGCGACAGCCTGGGCTGGTTTGGCAATGGCTCGCTCTGGCTGCTGCCCGTGCCGGTATGGATGACGGTAGCAATGGCACTGCTGGTCTGGCTGCTGACACGTAAAACGGCGCTCGGTTTGTTTATCGAGGCGGTGGGGATTAATTTACGTGCGGCGCGCAACGCGGGCGTTACCGGCTGGCTGGTGGTGATGTCGACCTATGTCATCAGTGGCTTGTGTGCTGCGGTTGCAGGGCTGATCGTGGCGGCCGATATTCGGGGGCTGATGCCAATAACGCCGGTTTGTGGCTTGAATTAGACGCCATTCTGGCAGTGGTAATAGGCGGTGCGTCGTTAATGGGGGGCCGCTTTAATCTGGTGCTCTCCCTGATCGGCGCGCTGATCATTCAGTCGATGAATACCGGCATTTTGCTTTCCGGTTTTCCACCTGAACTGAATCAGGTAGTCAAAGCGGTAGTAGTGATGTGTGTGCTGCTGCTGCAATCGCCGCGCTTTATTGCGATGCTGAAACGGAGACGCCCACAATGATCAAACGTCATCTTCCCTTAATGATTACGCTGCTGGTGTTTATCGCGGGTTATCTGTTCTGCCTGAGTCAGTTCCCTGGCTTCGCCTCGACACGGGTGATTTGCAACATCCTGACCGATAACGCTTTTCTTGGCATTATCGCAGTGGGCATGACCTTTGTGATCCTCTCTGGCGGGATTGATCTCTCGGTGGGGGCGGTGATCGCCTTTACTGGCGTGTTTCTGGCGCGGGTTATTGGCGATTTTCACCTTAATCCGCTGGTGGCTTTTGCCCTGATTTTAACCCTGGGCGCGCTGTTTGGTGCCATGATGGGCTGGCTGATTGATGCGCTGAAAATCCCCGCCTTTATCATTACCCTGGCGGGAATGTTTTTCCTGCGCGGCTGTAGCTATCTGGTGTCTGAAAACTCAATACCCATTGATCATCCACTTTATGCCACGCTTTCAAGCCTGGCCTGGAAAATCCCCGGCGGTGGGCGGCTTAGCCTGCTAGCGGTGATCATGCTGATCGTGGTCGCAGGCGGCATCCTTCTTGCTCATCGGACCCGCTTTGGTAATCAGGTTTATGCCATTGGTGGCAGCCTGACCTCTGCCCAATTAATGGGTGTCCCGACTCGCGCCACAACCATCAGGATTTATATGCTTTCCACCACGCTGGCAACGCTGGCAGGCATCGTCTTTTCAGTTTATACCTCGGCAGGCTATGCGTTAGCCGGTCTGGGTGTGGAGCTGGATGCAATTGCTTCGGTGGTAATTGGCGGCACGCTGCTGTCAGGCGGGGTGGGCACCGTATTAGGTACCCTGTTTGGCGTGCTGATTCAGGGACTGATTCAAACCTGGATTAACTTCGACGGCACGCTGAGCTCATGGTGGACCAAGATCGCTATTGGCATTTTGCTGTTTGCCTTTATTGCCTTACAACGTTTACTGACTGTGATGTGGGATCGCCAGCAAAATGCGCCGGTAAAACGGGTAACGCCCTAAAAAACAGGCGGCTCGCAGGAGCCGCCTGGGTTGCTGGCAAAAAGCAGGTTAGCTGGAGGGCTGTTGATTCGCGCGTCCTGACGGCAGCGGGCGAGATTTCCCTTCATTATCGACGGCGACGTAGATAAATACCGCTTCGGTTGCGCAGTAGGTCTGACCAATAGGTTCAGACGAGACCTTTTTGATCCATACTTCCACATTAATTGTCATTGAACTGGTACCGGTGCGAATGCAGCGCGCATGGCAACTGACGACATCGCCGACAGCCACCGGTTTCATAAATGACATGCCATCAACGCGCACCGTTACGACGCGACCTTCAGCGATCTCCTTTGCCAGAATCGCGCCACCCATATCCATCTGCGACATGAGCCAGCCACCAAAAATATCGCCATTTGCGTTGGTATCCGCCGGCATGGCTAAGGTACGCAACACCATTTCGCCTTGCGGCAACTTATGTTTATCGTCCATTGCTTCAGTTTCTTATGCAGGTGATGGCGGCAAGCGCCAAAAATGCCCGGCGTACCGGGCAGAGTTTTATTTTTGTTCTTGTGGCATCTGTCGCCAGATATAGAAGCCGCTGAGTAGAGTAAACAGCAGGGTAAGCCCGGTCAGACCAAACACTTTAAAGTTAACCCAAAATGCCTGAGATAACCAAAATGCAACATAGATATTCAACAGGCCGCAAAGCAGAAAGAAGAGGGCCCAGGCAATATTCAAACGGCGCCAGACAGCATCAGGAAGCTGTAACTCTTTGCCCAGCATGCTCTGAATTAAAGGCTGTTTCATAAACCACTGGCTGAACAGCAGCGCCAGCGCAAACAGGCTATAGATAACCGTGACTTTCCATTTGATAAATTCATCGTTATGAAATACCAGCGTCAGGGTGCCAAACACGGCGACCAAAACAAAGGTAAAAAGGGTCATTTTTTCCAGCTTGCGATAAAGCACCCAACTGACGACAAGCGCCAAACCGGTTGCCACAATCAGTGCGCCGGAGGCAACAAAAATGTCGTACATCTTGTAGAAGATGAAAAAGACCACGAGGGGAAGAAAATCGAGTAGCTGCTTCATAAATATTCCAGTAAGGCTGGTGTATCAGTCAGTGCGCCCGCAGGCGCACGACAATTAACGTAACAGCATATAGAGCCGGTACAAATAGATAATCAAAATCACTGAAACCAGATTGCCCACCGCAGTAAGCAACACGGACGTGACATTGGCTGGCAGCACTGTGAGAGAAGAGAAAAAGAACATGACTGCGATTTTAGCCAGTAACCAGAGGATAATCGCAGGCGCAATCAGCTTCATGTTTTGCCATGCCATACGCATACTGGCGCGCATCGCGCTTATCACACCCATTTTTTCGCTCACCAGCATCACCGGCGCAAGCGAGAACAGAATCGCAAAAATGACCCCAGGCACTAATACCACCATGAAGCCCAACTGTACCAACAGGGTGATCAGAAACGTTTGCAGCAACAGCTTTGGCAACAGGGGCGCAGACGCGCCAATCGCACGCAGTGCACTCACGCGTTGACCCGATGAAACCATCGGGATCAGGCAGAGCATACCGCCTAACAACAGCGTGTTGCCGACCAGAGCGGCAAAGGTGCCCGCCGCAGAAGCCCGCAGTAATACGCGCTGTTGCTCGGGCGACATATTCTGAACCATTTCAAACAGGGAAGTGGCGCTGGAATCGCTCTGTTGCAGGATCGCCAGTTGATCCTCTCCGGGCGTTAGTGCATGAGCCAGCATAACCGTAATGAAAGCAGTCAATAGCGACATCAGCACCAGCGTCAAAAGCTGGTGGCGAAAAAATTTCCAGTGTCACGGTATAACGAGCTTGCCGTGATAGACATGTACACTCCTTGGAGGAACCGGGTTGATTAACCCGGCGATTGTACATGTTCTGCGTGCTCGCTGGCACCCGCCGCGGCATAACTTTCTGTCATTACAGGTAAAGATGGATGAAAAAGTGCGGGAAGCCCGTAGCGTGCTCGGGCGCGATCGCATGCTTCATTCCACTCGCCATTTTCACCCGACATCGCAAATTCACGACAGGGCGAAGGGCGGTGTTCATAAATACCGCAAGAAACGCAGCCGCCAATCTCACCCTGTAACGCGACACAGCGCGGCTGGCGATCGTTGGTGCCGCGCATATTGCGCATCAAAAGACTGAGTGGCTCGGTTAACTCAGTCGGCACAACGCCGCCGGCATCGTCTGCTTCGGCCCAGTAAAAAGAGACACGGAAATGGGCGCAGCAGGCGCCACAGCTAATACAAGGGTTTGTTATTTCGCTCATTTGATCGCCCGCCACTCCTGAGGCATCGAACCAAAATCACCAATGAAGATCAGCAAAATAATCCTGGCGAAATCGTTCGGCAAGCGAATTTTTGTAACGCTAAAGAGGGATAAAATTGATCTGCGTCAATCCTTTGTTTTTTAAGCTATTTATAGCAAATGATTGGGGTGCAATTTTTTCTGATTCACGCTAAACCTTTGCCGACAAACAAATAAAACATTCGTTCAAACATTTATGCAAAGGAGTGATGATGAAACTGGCAAAATGCGCCATGCTGCTGGCGATGCTGTTACCGGAAATCGCACTGGCTCATCAGGCGGGCGATTTCTTTATCCGTGCAGGCAGTGCCACGGTCAGGCCCACCGAAGGGTCAGATAATGTATTAGGCATGGGGGATTCACGGCTAACAACGATACGCAGTTAGGCCTGACATTTACTTATATGGCAACCGATAACATTGGCGTTGAATTACTGGCAGCAACGCCGTTTCGCCATAAAGTGGGGCTGGGACCCACTGGTACGCTGGCAACGGTACGTCAACTGCCGCCAACCTTGATGGCGCAATACTACTTCTTCGACAGTAACAGCAAAGCGCGTCCTTACGTGGGAGTTGGCATTAACTACACCACTTTTTACGATGCCGAATTTAATCAGACCGGGCGCGATGCGGGTTTAAGCGATCTGAGCGTAAAACACTCCTGGGGCGTAGCGGGTCAGGTGGGGCTGGATTACCAAATCGACCGTAACTGGCTGCTCAATGCATCGGTGTGGTACATGGACATAGATACCGAAGTGAGATTCAAAGCCGCCGGAGAGCAGCATAATATCAATATGCGCGTCGATCCCTGGGTTTTCTTTTTTGGTGCAGGTTACCGCTTCTGATAAGAAAAAGGCCGCGTCACAGCGGCCTTTTCATGGGGTGAAACCAGCGTTATTTAATTTGCATATTGTTAACCACGGATTTCACGCCTGACACGGTGCGCGTCACTTCAACCGCGCGACTGGCCATTTGTGGCGAACTGACGAAGCCACTCAGCTGAACTTTACCTTTGAACGTTTCTACGTTGATTTCCGTGGATTTCAACGAATCATCTTTTAACAGCTCGCTTTTCACTTTGGTGGTGATCACGGTGTCATCAATGTAGCCACCGGTGCCTTCTTTGGTCGCTGTTGGCGCACATGCGCTCAGGGTCAACGCGACCACACCGGCAATTAACGCACTGGCCAGAACTTTGAACCATTTCATTGTCTCTCTCCCTGTCACAAAGTGGATGCGACGTTACCATAACGGCGCGCATTAATTGTGGTGCATGAAAATCAAAAGGGCAACCCGGAAGAGGTAAAAAAGCGGGAAATCATGCCTTACCCGATGATAAGGCATGAGGGGGATTAGCGGCTGGCAGCCTTGAGATTACTGACAAAGTTCTTGAGTTCGCTCAGCATGACATCTGGCTGGGCGTGATTTTTTTCAATAATTTTTACAATTGCTGAACCGGAGATTGCACCCGCTGCGCCTGCCGCAATCGCCTCTTTAACCTGGCCTGGCTCTGAAATACCGAAACCCTGTAAAGGCGGTGCGGCATGATATTCGCGCAGTTTAGTGATCAGGTGGTTTAGCGGCAGGCTGGCACGATTCTCAGCCCCGGTTACGCCTGCACGTGACAGCAAATACGTATAACCGCGACCATGAGAGGCGATTTCACGCAGCAGATCGTCGCTGGCATTTGGCGGACAGATAAAAATGGGCGCCACGCCATGACGTAACGCTGCCTGACGGAAAGGCGCAGACTCTTCCACCGGAACATCAGCGACTAACACCGAATCCACACCCACTTCTGCACAGCGCGCATAAAAAGCATCGACGCCATTGGTAAACACCAGGTTAGCGTACATCAGCAGACCAATCGGCAGGTCAGGGTATTTCTGACGCACGCTCGCCAGAATTTCAAAACACTGTGCGGTGGTGGTGCCGGAGGCAAAAGCACGCAGGGTAGCATTTTGAATCGTCGGGCCATCGGCCAGCGGATCGGAGAAAGGAATACCCAGCTCCAGTGCATCCGCACCGCCTTCAACCAGCGCGTCAATAACGCGCAACGAGAGTTCCGGTGACGGATCGCCTAAGGTGACGAACGGGACGAAAGCGCCTTCTTTATTCGCCGCCAGACGCTTAAATAGCTGATCGTAACGTTCCATTAGATTTCTCCCTGCGCTGTCAAAATATCGTGAACCGTGAAGATGTCTTTATCGCCACGCCCGGAAAGGTTAACGACTAACAACTGTTCTTTATCGGGATCGGCCTGAATAATTTTCAATGCGTGCGCCAGCGCATGTGATGATTCGAGGGCAGGGATAATGCCTTCAGAACGACACAGCTGTTTAAAGGCTGCCAGCGCCTCATTATCAGTGACAGAAACATATTCAGCGCGCCCGGTGCTGTTGAGGTGCGCATGCTGGGGACCAACGGACGGGAAATCTAAACCAGCCGAAATTGAATAGGACTCTTCAATCTGTCCCTCTTCGGTTTGCATCATCGGAGCTTTCATGCCGAAGTAGATGCCAACACGACCATGCTTAAGCGGCGCACCGTGTTCGCCGGTTTCAATGCCGTGACCCGCCGGTTCAACGCCGATGAGCCTGACGCTGCTGTCATCAATAAAATCAGCAAACATACCGATAGCGTTAGAGCCACCGCCCACACAGGCGATCACAGCATCCGGCAGGCGTCCTTCTTTCTCAAGGATCTGCTTTTTCGTCTCTTCACCGATCATACGCTGGAATTCCCGTACGATAGTTGGGAAAGGATGCGGACCCGCAGCCGTACCGAGCATATAGTGTGCGGTCTCATAGCTGCCCGACCAGTCGCGTAGCGCCTCATTACAGGCATCTTTCAGCGTGGCAGAACCGCTGTGTACCGGGATCACTTCAGCTCCCATCAGGCGCATACGGAACACATTAGGCGACTGACGCTCTACATCTTTCGCCCCCATATAAATGCGGCACTTCATGCCGAGCAGCGCACACGCCAGGGCGGAAGCCACACCATGCTGACCGGCACCGGTTTCGGCGATGATCTCATTTTTACCCATGCGTTTCGCCAGCAGCGCCTGACCTAACACCTGGTTAGTTTTATGTGCGCCGCCATGCAGCAAATCTTCACGCTTCAGATAAAGACGGGTTTTGCTGCCTTTGGTCAGATTGCTGCACAGCGTCAGGGCTGTCGGGCGACCAGCATAGTTTTTTAACAAGTCGGTGAATTCAGCCTGAAACTCAGGATCTTTCTGCGCGTCAACAAAGGCTTCTTCCAACTGGCGCAGGGCTGGCATCAGGATCTGCGGTACATACATACCGCCAAATTCGCCAAAATAGGGATTCAGTAAGGTCATTTTTTCATCTCTCTTTTCTGGTCCGCACAAGACGGACCCGGCAAATCAGTAGGCGCGCAGTGTTTTAAACACCGCCGCGATTTTACTGGCATCTTTAATGCCCGGCGCGCTTTCTACACCTGAATTGAAATCGAGTCCGGCACAGCCCAACTGCGCCGCTTCGACGCAATTGTCAGCGCCTAAGCCACCCGCGAGTAGCACATCACTCAGCGTTTGGCCCTGTAACAACGACCAGTCAAAACGTTGGCCCGTTCCGCCGTTGCCGTTATCAAATACGTAGCGGTCAACGTGCGGCCAGTTCCGTTCGGGAAGTGCGCCTTCGATGCGCAACGCTTTCCAGATTTGGATCTGCGCCGGTAAAGCCTGACGCAAGTCAGCGACATAAGCCGGGTCCTCATCACCATGAAGCTGTACAGCGCACAGATTTAAGGCGGTGGCCTGCGTGACAACGTCACTGATGGCAGCATTGCGATAGACACCAACGTAGCTCAGTGGAGCGCCCGTCATGACGGCGTTTGCGTTCTCGTCAGAGAGATAACGCGGTGAGTCTTTAACAAAGATCAAACCGCCAAAAATCGCGCCAGCCTCATACGCAGCGCGGGCATCTTCGGCACGTGTCAGGCCACAGATTTTATTACTTCCCAGCGTGACGCGACGCACCGCACTTTGCAGATCCGCTTCTTCCATCAAAGCCGAGCCGATTAAAAAGCCGTTAGCAAAATGACTCAATTCGCGAATATCGGCATAGCTGTTAATGCCAGATTCACTGATAACGGTTACACCGTGAGACAGGCGCGGCGCCAGTTGGCGGGTGCGGTTCAGGTCAATTGACATATCCCGCAAATCGCGGTTGTTGATGCCCACCACTTTCGCTTCCAGCGCAATAGCGCGCTCCAGCTCTTCTTCATTACTAATTTCGGTCAGCACGCCCATTTTCAGGCTGTGTGCGACAGCGGCAAGCTGGCGATACTGCTCATCATTCAGTACGGAAAGCATCAGCAGAATGGCGTCGGCCTGATAGTGGCGCGCTAAGTAGATCTGATAAGGATCGATGATAAAGTCTTTACACAGCACCGGTTGGGTAATAGCTGCGCTGACTATCGGCAAGAAGGCAAAATCGCCCTGAAAATATTTTTCATCCGTCAGCACTGACACGGCGGAAGCATAATGCCGGTACACGCCTGCAATGGCAGCAGGATCGAAATCTTCACGAATTAATCCCTTAGAAGGCGACGCTTTTTTGCATTCAAGAATGAATGCCGTGCGTGCGCCTTGCAACGCGTCATAAAAGCTACGTGTTGCAGGTTCTACGCTGTGTTGAAAATCAGCCAGCGGTTGCTGCTGCTTACGCGCTTCTACCCAAACCGCTTTATCCTGAACGATTTTATCTAACACTGTACCTTGCATGGTTATCCTCTTGCTGCCAGAGCGACCACGCGCTCGTAAGCCTGACCGCTACGGATCGCCACGAGCGCACGCTGTGCATTTTCACGCAGATCTTCATTGCCAAAGACTTTAAGAAGCATAGCGACGTTGACGGCTACCGCTTCCTCATGGGCTTGCTGGCCATTACCCTGGAGTAAACGTGTCAGAATGTCACGGTTTTCTTCGGGTGTACCGCCTGCCAACGCTTCCTTTGGATGGAAACCGAAACCAAAGTCTTCGGGTGAGAGCTGATAGCGGGTGATTTCCCCGTCGCGCAGTTCGGCGACGTGAGTAACATCATGCAGCGCCACTTCGTCCATGCCACCACCGTGAACCACGGCGGCACGTTGATAGCCCAACACTTTCAGCGTCTGTGCAATCGGTAACACCAACTCCGGGCTGTAAACACCAATCACAGCCAGCGGTGGACGCGCCGGATTGATCAGCGGCCCCAGTACGTTAAACAGCGTGCGGGTTTTAAGCTGCTGTCGAACCGGCATCGCGTGACGAAATCCGGTGTGATACTGCGGCGCAAACAGGAAGCAGACGTTTAAATCATCTAACGCTTTGCGCGCCTGATCGGCAGGCATATCCAGATTGATACCAAACGCTGCCAGCAGATCAGAAGAGCCTGACTTGCTGGATACGCTGCGGTTGCCGTGTTTGGCCACTTTTAACCCACAGGTCGCCGCAACAAAGGCGCTGGCTGTTGAGATATTAATGCTGTTGCTGCCATCGCCGCCGGTACCGACAATATCCGCAAAGGCGTAACCGGGGCGCGGAAAAGGTTTGGCATCTTCCAGCAGCGCGGTCGCCGCACCGGCAATCTCTTCCGGCGCTTCGCCTCTGACTTTCATGGCAATCAGCGCCGCAGCAAGCTGTGTCGGTTCCAGCTGCCCCGTAATAATGGCGCTGAACAGTTGATGGCTTTCTGCCTGATTCAGCGTTTGCGCCTGGTAAAGTTTTTCCAGAATAGTGTGCATTTTATTCTCCCTGTTACTTCGCCAGCGCCCAGGCTAAGGTCTGCTCAAGCAGGCGCGCGCCCTGGGTCGTTAAAATGGATTCGGGATGAAACTGGAATCCGCAAACACGATCTGCATCATGACGCACCGCCATTACCATACCGTTGAAACTGGCATTGACCGTGAGTTCATCAGGCGTGTTGCTCCCCACCAGCGAGTGATAACGCGCCACCGGCAGCGGGTTACTCAGGCCCGCGAACATCGCTTCACCATCGTGTGTAACCGAAGAGGCTTTGCCATGCAGGATTTCTCCCGCCTGGCCCACATGTCCGCCGTAGGCTTCAACAATGGCCTGATGACCCAGGCAGATGCCAATAATCGGCAAATGCCCCCGCAAAACCCGCAGCAGTTCGGGCATGCAACCCGCATCTTTCGGCGCGCCAGGGCCTGGTGACAGCATCAGTACGGGGTTTTCCATACGCTGAAGATGTTCAATCAGCAGTTCAGCCGGCAGGTTGTTACGATAAATCACCACGTTGTGGCCGAAGGTGCGCAGCTGATCGACCAGGTTGTAAGTAAAGGAATCGATATTATCGAGCAGCAAAATGTCAGCCATCAGAAAATCTCCTTGCAGTGATGAGCGGTTGCGATAGCGCGCAACACCGCGCGAGCTTTATTGCGGCTCTCATCCGCTTCAGCCTGAGGATGAGAGTCGAGCACCACGCCAGCACCCGCTTGCACGGTAGCGATGCCATCTTCGACATAGGCGGAGCGAATCACAATGCAGGTATCTAAATCACCGCTGGCGGTGAAATAACCCACCGCGCCGCCGTAGCTGCCACGCCGCGTGCCTTCCGCTGCGGCAATGCGCTGCATGGCGCGCACTTTTGGCGCGCCACTCAGCGTGCCCATGTTCATGCAGGCGCGATAGGCATGTAGCACATCCAGATCGTCGCGCAGTTTTCCGACCACGCGCGACACCAGATGCATCACAAAGGAGTAACGGTCAACTTTCGTCAGATCTGCCACGTAGCGGCTGCCGGGTACGCAAATGCGCGCCAAATCGTTACGGGCTAAATCCACCAGCATCAAATGCTCCGCCAGCTCTTTATGATCGGTACGCATTTCCAGTTCGATGCGGCTGTCGAGATCGCGATCCAGCGTGCCGTCGGCGTGGCGTCCACGCGGGCGGGTGCCGGCAATCGGATAGATTTCAATCTGGCGCGACGTTGCATCATATTTCAGTGAGCTTTCTGGCGAGGCGCCGAACAGCGAGAAATCCTGATCCTGCATGAAAAACATATACGGGCTGGGATTACTGTTTTTTAACGTTTCATACGCTGCCAGCGGCGATGGGCAGGGCAGCGAGAAGCGGCGCGAAGGCACCACCTGGAAAATTTCACCGATGCGGATCGCCTCCTGCATCTGGCGCACCACGTCACAATAGGCTTCATCGCTTTGGTTGGTGCTCAGCGTCATTTGCTCAACGGTTTGCACCGGTAAAACCGGTGCTGGTTGCAGCATCTGACCATGCAACTGTTCAATGCGGCTCTGCAGGCGCTGGAACTCGCTGGTGGAAGGGCAAAACAGACTGGCTTGTAAACGCGCAGTGCGCGCCTGGTGGTCCAGCACTAATAAGGTTTCAGCCAGATAGAAGCAGTAATCGGGGCAACGCTGCGTATTATCAAGTTCAGGCAGGTCTTCAAACCCGGCAACTAAATCGTAAGCAAACAGTCCCCCCAGCAGTAATGCTTCACGCTCGTCGGCTGGCGTATTCACCAGCTGCGGGATGAGGCGCAGTGCATCAAATACCGAGAGCGCCTGTAAGCGGGAATCTTCATCCTGTGCGCCTGCTGTTTGAGGAAACGTCAGCTCACGACCATCAGGACGCACGTTGATGGATACGGCTTCAGGCAGGGCCGCATCCAGCAAGGGCAGCAGGGCGCGACCATTTTCTGACAGCACTTGTACGGTCACGCGATTACCCAACGCGCTGATACGCAAAGCACTGTCGACAATCAGCAGACTTTTTAAGTTACGTTTGCTGTCAATATCAGCCGATTCGAGCAACAGGGTTGCCGGACGTGCGCCGCATACCTGATGAAACACTGCGGCCGGATCTTCGCGATAGGGCGCGGTGCCGGTAATCAACTTCAATGTAGGTTTCGCATTTGGCATGATGAATTCTCTGAATGTCGCTCAAAAAAAGCCCGCTCAGTGGCGGGCTCAGGTATTTGCACAGTGCTTACGCAAGTCGTGCACGACCATGTCGCCCGTTTCTGGGAACATCGCGCCACCAACCGTTTAAAAGTCTATGAATAACAGCCATGATGAAATACCCGTTACGTGTGAACTTGTGTACTAGTTAACGGGTTCAGGGCGAAAATGTCAATACACTTTTTCTCGCACCGTCAAAATCGTTATCATGCTGGCCGGTTTAGTACTTTGCAGGAGTTATCTTGAGCGATATCGCCCGTTTTCCAGTTTACGATTTACACAGCCATACGCGCGCGTCTGACGGCTTGCTCACGCCGCAGGCTTTGGTGCAGCGAGCGGTTGAGATGCGCGTGGGGGTATTAGCCATCACCGATCACGATTCCGTGTCGGGCGTCAGCGAGGCGCAACAGGCGGTTATTGAACAGGATTTACCGATTAAGGTTGTTCCAGGCGTTGAGATCTCAACGGTGTGGGAAAATCATGAAATACATATTGTCGGTCTGAATATCGATATCCACCATCCGACGATGACCGCATTTTTAGCGGCGCAGCACGCCTGTCGGCAGGCGCGGGCCGAACGTATCGCCGAACGGCTGGAAAAAGCCGCGGTGCCGGGTGCGCTGGCGGGTGCAGCGCGCCTGGCCGACGGTGGCGTCATCACGCGCGGACATTTCGCCCGTTTTCTGGTGGAGCAGGGCCGGGCCGACAATATCGCCCAGGTGTTCAAAAATTATCTGGCGCGCGGCAAAACCGGCTACGTGCCGCCACAATGGTGTACAATTGAACAAGCTATTGATGCTATTCATCATTCTGGCGGTTGTGCGGTACTGGCGCATCCTGGACGCTATGGGCTTTCTGCCAAGTGGCTCAAACGTCTGGTCGCCTTTTTCGTGAGGCCGGCGGGGATGCAATGGAAGTGGCGCAATGTCAGCAAGCGCCAAATGAGCGTACGCAATTAGCGCAGTATGCTCAGGATAACCATTTAGCCGCATCGCAAGGGTCTGATTTTCATCAGCCTTGTCCCTGGATCGAGTTGGGCCGCAAATTATGGCTGCCCGCAGGTGTCGAGCCCGTCTGGCAGCGTTTTCCGGATCTGGCCCCTGCATTTGAATACACCTAAAGGTGACATGAGGTTTCTATGAGTCAACTGTTTCATATCCATCCTGACAATCCGCAACCCCGGTTAATTAATCAGGCGGTGGATTACCTTAATAAAGGCAGTGTCATCGTCTATCCAACCGACTCGGGTTATGCCCTGGGCTGCCGACTGGAAGAGAAAGGCGCAATGGAGCGCATCTGTCGTATTCGCCAGTTGGATGGTAATCACAACTTTACGCTTATGTGCCGCGATCTCTCTGAGTTGTCGGTTTACTCACAGGTGGGTAACTCTGCGTTTCGCCTGTTAAAAAACAATACGCCAGGCAATTACACCTTTATTTTAAAAGCGACCAAAGAAGTGCCGCGCCGCCTGATGAACGATAAACGTAAAACCATCGGCCTGCGCGTGCCCTCCAATCCGGTCGCGCTGGCACTCCTGGAAGCCCTGAATGAGCCGATGATGTCCACCTCGTTGATTCTGCCCGGCAACGATTTTACGGAATCCGATCCCGAAGATATTCAGCACAGCATTGGCAAACTGGTCGATCTGATTATCGATGGCGGTACGCTCGGGCAGCAGCCCACCACGGTGGTTGATCTGACGCAAGATGCGCCAGCGGTCGTCCGCGAAGGCGTTGGCGATACCCGGCCGTTCCAGTAAATAGCGTCAGGCGCCGCGAGTCGGTGCCTGCGCAATATTTTTTCCAGCCAGCCTTTAAACGCGCCGTAAGGAATATAAAGCGAAACGTCTTTGAGAATTATTTTCCCGGAGCGGCGATTTTTAATCGCGCCAGAATAACCCACAATGACCCCGCCAAGCGTTTCGTCACTATTATAGACACCACCGCCAGACATACCCTGTACCACACCCGCATTTGACGCCATTGCCATGCAGGGGCTTTTATTCCAGCTATTACGGATTGCAGTGCGTGCCAAATTAACGCCAGACGATTCAACCGGCATGGCAGAAATAAAGCTGTAGCCATACATTTTTACGGCGTCGCCAATATCACTGCTGCGAAATTTCGCCAGCGTATTCGCGTCATTTTTATGATAAATAATCGCAAGATCGCAATAAGGATGATAAGCCTTTACGCGTTGCACCGCATATTTAGCAACGTGCGCCGCTGTCAGGCTGTATTCAGGCGTGAGCGGGATGCTGGTGCCCAGTGTGCCCAGACCAAGGATCGTTGGAATGCCGGTCACGTTCATATCAACATGCTGCATCGCCGTGCGACTATACTCAGTATGGCCCACAGAGCAACCGCTTAGCGCCAGCGCAGCAAACACTGGGGCCAGAAACAGTTTTCTCATGGTTAGGATCTTTATTCAGGCATGTCTGTAAAATCCCTGGTGAAGATTTCTGACATGCTAATTTAGGTTCATCATTGAACCGTATTAACGCAACAATCCCGGATGCGCCGGTTTATTGTATTAATTCAGGAGAGGCTTATTTATTAATAATTAATTTATATGAAAATATATGTTTAAGTGATTAAGATTAAACTTTCACTCAATTTTTCTTTGCTCTCCTGGGGTAAATTGTACACAAATAATAAACCGGTACAATTGAATAAAATTAATATTAAACAAAAAGAATAAAAAATAAGGTATTAATCCAACCTGTGGCGTAATTAGCCTGATAATTTATATTTAACGGAAGGCTAATCTCATGTAAAAGCAATTCATTAGCATAATATGCTATTAAGTGCTTCTATTTTAGTTCATGTGATGCAAGGGTTATCTTTATAAAGCTTAAGATACTGTTAATGATTTCGCTGGCAGCATTTTGCTTTAAGTAGGTGACAAATTGGCAAATTTGCAGGTTATTCAGTACCGGTTATTATGATTGCAATTCGCTAGCCTGGCATTTTAGCTGTGCGTTGCTAATGTTTTTCTGGCTGAGCTTTTCTTCATGAAAGAATGCCTTTTGTTCACTATTCTCACTTAGCGGGCCACAAAAACAAAGCGCGTTACATTAGGGTTAAATGTCTGTATAATGGGCCAAACTTTTTAAGTTAACCTTTTGATTTAAAAAGAATTATCACCCTACCGTGACGCCTGGGAAGGCGACAATGAGGAAGCTCAATGAGCGAAAAGTTACAGAAAGTCTTAGCGCGTGCCGGTCATGGTTCGCGTCGTGAAATCGAAGCAATGATCGCTGCCGGACGCGTAAGCGTTGATGGCAAACTGGCTACGCTAGGCGACCGTATTGAAAACAATAAAGCCCTGAAAATCCGTATTGATGGTCATCTGGTGTCGATTGCTGAATCAGCAACGGACGTTTGCCGCGTGCTGGCTTACTACAAACCAGAAGGCGAACTCTGTACGCGTAGCGATCCAGAAGGGCGCCCAACCGTTTTTGACCGTCTGCCGCGTCTGCGTGGTTCACGCTGGATTGCTGTAGGTCGTCTTGACGTTAATACCTGCGGATTGATGCTGTTTACCACTGATGGTGAGCTGGCAAACCGTTTGATGCATCCAAGCCGTGAAGTGGAACGCGAATACGCTGTGCGTGTGTTTGGTCAGATTGATGATGATAAAATCCGTCAGTTAAGCAAAGGCGTGCAGCTGGAAGATGGCCCGGCGGCTTTTAAAACATTGCGTTTTGCCGGTGGTGAAGGCATTAACCAGTGGTATAACGTTACGCTGACTGAAGGGCGTAACCGTGAAGTGCGTCGCTTGTGGGAAGCTGTCGGCGTACAGGTCAGCCGTCTGATGCGTGTACGCTATGGTGATATCACTTTACCAAAAGGCTTGCCGCGGGGTGGCTGGACCGAACTTGATCTGTCAGCCGTTAACTACTTACGCAATCTGGTCGGTATGGACGATGAAACCGTCACCAAACTGGTGGTTGAGAAAGATCGTCGCCGCACCAAGGCCAACCAAATCCGTCGTGCTGTGAAACGCCACAGTCAGACAAGCGGCAATCAACGCCGTAACAGCGGTGGTAAAACGGGTGGTAAAAGCAGTAAACGCACCAGCAATTAATTTACCCGCCGGTACAAAAAACGCAGCTTAACCGCTGCGTTTTCTTTTATTACCAGTCAATACCTTGTTGCGCCTGAATGCCTGCATCAAAGGCATGCTTAACCGGTCGCATTTCTGTCACGGTATCTGCCATCTCAATAAGGCTACGATGACAACCGCGTCCGGTAACGATCACGCTTTGATGGGAAGGGCGCTGGGAAATCGCCGTAATGAGCGCCTCCAGTGGCAGATAGTCCATACTGACCATATAGGTTATTTCATCCAGAATGACTAAATCCAGACTGCTATCGGCGAGCATACGTCTGGCATGTTGCCAGACAGCGAGGCAGGCTTCTGTATCAGTCTGACGATTTTGCGTATCCCAGGTAAAGCCGGTTGCCATCACCTGAAATTCAACGCCGTGCTGCTCCAGCAGATTTCGCTCGCCGTTCGGCCATTCACCTTTGATGAACTGAATAACGCCCACACGCTGATGATGACCACAGGCGCGCACAGCAGTGCCAAATGCTGCGGTGGTTTTGCCTTTTCCGTTGCCCGTAAACACCATCAGAATGCCGCGCACCTCGGTTGCCGCCGCAATGCGCGCATCGACCTGCTCTTTAAGCCGCTGCTGGCGTTGTTGATGACGAACGTCACTCATTATTCAGCCGCTCCGGGTTTTCTGCCGGGCTGTGCATCAAAGCTGATGCCGGTTTTACGGCGGCTGTCATCTCCCATCAAATAAAGGTAAAGCGGCATTAAATCCCTGGCGTTTTAAGCTTGTTCGCATCTTCTTCTGGAAAAGCACTGGCGCGCATTTTGGTGCGGGTGCCGCCTGGATTAATACAATTCACCCGTAAATGATGGTTTTTATACTCATCGGCCATCACCTGCATCATGCCCTCTGTGGCAAATTTCGATACTGCATAAGCCCCCAGCCCGCACGTCCGGTCCGGCCCACACTGGAAGTCGTAAACACTAATGACCCTGCGGCGGATTTCAGCAGCAGTGGAAGCAGCGCCTGGGTAAGATAGAAGGTGGCATCAACATTGATTTTCATCACCTCTTGCCAGACCTGTGGGTCGAGTTCGGCCAGCGGAACGATCTCACCCAGAATGCCTGCGTTATGTAAGACGCCGTCTAAATGAGAAAATTGTTGTGCCAGTTGCTGCGCCAGCTGCTGGCAGTTTTCGGGCGTCGCTTGCGCCAGGTCAAATACCACACTGTGAGCAGGACGTTTGTTTAACTGATTGATTGCATTTTCGGCTTGCTGCAGTCGCTCAAGGTTGCGTCCCAGCAGAATGACCTCTGCGCCATAACGTGCATAGGTTAACGCAGCCTCACGACCGATGCCGTCAGATGCACCCGTGACAAGAATAATACGGTTATCGAGCAGATCGCTTTTTGGTTGATAGTACACGGCGTAATCCTCGGGCGATGGGCAAAGTATTTTCGCTTTATGCCTTAATTTCCCATCAGGTGCAATCATCGCCCGGCGCATTCTGTGCCAGATGATGGCATTTCAGGCGACGCATGGCATCAAACCAGTTAAACTAGCTTATTGTCTCTAATTCTCTGTTTAATAAGGCGACGCGATGGACCTTTTTTCAAATTATGGACTTTTTCTCGCAAAAGTAGTGACGCTGGTGGTTGCAGTCGCTGCCATTGTGCTGATCATTATGAATGCGGCGCTGCGCAAGCGCGGCCAGAGCGGACAACTCCGCCTGACGCATCTGGGTGATGATTATCAACAGATGAAAGACGATTTGCTGTTAGCAAAAATGAAGCCGCATGCGCAAAAGCTGTGGCTAAAAAATCATAAAAAAGCGGAAAAGCAGAAAGCAAAAGCTGAAAAGCGGGCAGCGAAGCAGGGTGAAAGCGAAACCCCTAAACCTACCATGTATGTTATTGACTTTAAAGGCAGTATGGATGCCAGTGAAGTCACTTCGTTGCGTGAAGAAGTCTCTGCGGTGCTGGCTGTGGCACAGAAGGGAGATGAAGTATTACTGCGCCTCGAAAGCCCTGGCGGCGTTGTGCATGGATATGGGTTAGCCGCGTCACAATTGCAGCGTTTACGCGATCAGGGTTTGCGCGTGACGGCAGCCGTAGACAAAGTCGCTGCCAGTGGGGGCTATATGATGGCCTGCGTTGCAAATCATATTGTGGCGGCCCCTTTTTCAATCATTGGTTCGATTGGCGTCGTGGCGCAAATCCCTAACTTCAATCGTTTATTAAAGCGCAATGATATCGATATTGAGCTGCACACTGCGGGACAATACAAGCGTACGCTTACCCTGTTTGGTGAGAATACGGAAGAAGGACGCGAAAAATTCCAGGAAGATCTTAATGAAACGCATCTGCTGTTTAAAGATTTCGTCCATCAAATGCGTCCCTCTTTAAATATTGAAAATGTTGCGACCGGTGAACACTGGTATGGGCGTCAGGCGTTGGATCTGGGCCTGGTGGATGCGATTGGCACCAGCGACGATTTGATTATTTCACACATGGACAGATTCAATGTGTTGGGCGTGCATTATGCGCGTCGCCGCAAGATGATCGACCGCGTGACGCACAGTGCAGGCGCTGTTGCTGAGCGGCTGTTGCTGAAACTGTGGCAGCGTGGCGAAAAACCCTTGTTATAAAAGAAACCCGGCACCCGCCGGGTTTGTTTTTAAGGGCTTTTATTCAAGGTGATAAAGAGGCGATAACGTTACCGTGAGATGCTTAAACAGGTTAAACACCGCTGTGGTTTTTGCTGTTGGTACATCATCGGCATCAAGAAAGAAAGGGCCACGAAATACCAACAGCTCGCCTTGCTGTATCACGTCAGTGGTTTCCATTCCGGCAAAATAATCATCATGCTCTTTGATTAACGCGTTCGCTTTTTCCAGTAACGCGCGGCGTGTAATAGCCTGGGTATTGTTCTGCATTTATCCCTCTCTTTTTTGACAGCACCTTAATCCTTTCTATATTACTTGCGAGTCATGTTGTTCGACAATTCATCGTAATCGCTGAAAAATTGGCGCAAATTTAGCCAGAGTGCTAATTAAGTTGCGTAACAGATTTTATCAGGTACAGTGTGGGCGATTCAGATTTCAGGGAGATCGCACCGGGATGTGTGATTATGTCAGGTGGAAAAAGCGATTTTTATCAAAACGTTGCACAATGCCATGGAGTCTGACCTGAGATTGATCCCTCCGCCTTGAAATGTTCAACAGGCGCAGCAATATTGAACCCAATGGGTTTTTGGGCATCCAATTCTCTCCCGATTAGCAGGACGTTTTCATTAGGTAAAGGTAAATATGGGTAAAGCACTCGTTATTGTTGAGTCCCCGGCAAAGGCCAAAACAATCAATAAATACCTCGGCAGTGACTACGTGGTGAAATCCAGCGTGGGTCATATCCGGGATCTGCCGACCAGTGGTTCAACCGCAAAAAAAGTGCTGACGCCTCGACAGATAAAAAAGCCAAAAAAGTTAAAAAAGACGAAAAGGCTGCGTTGGTCAGTCGCATGGGTGTCGATCCTTATCACGGCTGGGAAGCGGATTATCAAATCCTGCCCGGCAAAGAGAAAGTTGTTGCTGAATTAAAAGCCTTAGCCGCAAACGCAGATCACGTTTATCTCGCAACTGACCTTGACCGCGAAGGGGAAGCCATTGCCTGGCACCTGCGGGAAGTGATAGGCGGCGATGACAAACGGTTCAGCCGCGTAGTGTTTAACGAAATCACTAAAAATGCGATTCGTCAGGCGTTTGAACAGCCAGGCGAATTGAACATCGATCGTGTAAATGCCCAACAGGCGCGTCGTTTTATGGACCGCGTTGTGGGTTACATGGTTTCTCCACTGCTGTGGAAAAAAGTGGCGCGCGGTTTATCTGCGGGCCGCGTGCAATCTGTTGCTGTGCGTCTGGTTGTCGAGCGCGAGCGCGAGATCAAAGCGTTTGTGCCTGAAGAGTACTGGGAACTGAGCGCCAGTCTCACCACGCCAAAAGGCGACGATCTGCCGATGGACGTCACGCATTACGGTGACAAAGCTTTCCGTCCAGTCAACCGTGAGCAGACGCATGCTGCTGTCGCACTGCTGGAAAAAGCCCGCTATGAAGTCATTGATCGTGAAGATAAGCCAACCAGCAGCAAACCTGGCGCACCTTATATTACGTCTACGCTGCAGCAGGCAGCCAGCACGCGCCTGGGTTTTGGCGTGAAGAAAACCATGATGATGGCGCAGCGGTTGTATGAAGCGGGCCACATTACCTATATGCGTACTGACTCAACTAACCTGAGCCAGGATGCCATTGCGATGGCACGGGGTTACATCGAAAGTCACTTTGGTAAAAAGTATTTACCTGACGCTGCCAACACCTACGCCAGTAAAGATAATTCCCAGGAAGCGCACGAAGCGATTCGTCCTTCTGACGTTGAGGTTGTTGCTGAAAAACTAAAAGATATGGAAGCGGACGCACAGAAGCTGTATCAGCTGATTTGGCGCCAGTTCGTTGCCTGTCAGATGACCCCAGCGCAATACGACTCCACGACATTAACCGCTGCCGCAGGCGACTATAAACTCAAAGCTAAAGGGCGCACGCTGCGCTTTGACGGCTGGACGAAAGTGATGCCGGCGCTGCGTAAAAATGATGAAGACCGGACATTACCGCCAGTAAACGTTGGCGACGTGCTTGACCTGCAACAGCTGATGCCGAGCCAGCACTTTACCAAACCGCCTGCGCGTTTTAGTGAAGCATCGCTGGTGCGTGAACTCGAAAAGCGTGGCATTGGTCGTCCTTCGACTTACGCCGCGATTATTTCAACCATTCAGGATCGGGGTTATGTGCGGGTCGAAAACCGCCGTTTCTATGCTGAGAAAATGGGTGAAATTGTTACCGATCGGTTGGAAGAGAATTTCCGCGAGTTGATGAACTACGATTTTACTGCGCACATGGAAAACAGCCTGGATCAGGTGGCGAATAACCAGGCGCAGTGGAAAGCGGTGCTCGATAACTTCTTCAGCGACTTTACCCAGCAGCTCGATAAGGCGGAGAAAGATCCTGAAGAAGGCGGCATGCAGCCTAACCAAATGGTGCTGACCTCCATCGATTGCCCGACATGCGGTCGTAAGATGGGTATCCGAACCGCCAGCACCGGCGTTTTCCTCGGCTGTTCTGGCTATGCCTTACCACCGAAAGAGCGTTGCAAGCAGACCATTAACCTTATCCCAGAAAATGAAGTCTTGAATATTCTGGAGGGTGATGACGCAGAAACCAATGCGCTGCGTGCGCGTCGCCGCTGCCAGAAGTGCGGGACGGCGATGGACAGCTACCTGATCGATAATCAGCGCAAGCTGCACGTATGTGGTAACAATCCGGAGTGTGACGGCTACGAAATTGAGCAGGGCGAATTTCGTATTAAAGGGTATGACGGTCCGATTGTTGAGTGCGAAAAATGTGGCTCTGAAATGCACCTGAAAATGGGGCGTTTCGGTAAATACATGGCGTGTACTAACGACGACTGTAAAAATACCCGTAAGATTTTACGTAACGGTGACGTTGCTCCGCCAAAAGAAGATCCGGTGCCATTACCTGAACTGGCGTGTGAGAAGTCGGATGCTTATTTTGTCTTACGTGATGGCGCAGCGGGCGTATTTCTGGCCGCAAACACCTTCCCGAAATCGCGTGAAACTCGTGCGCCGTTAGTGGAAGAGTTACAACGTTTTAAAGATCGTCTGCCAGAGAAATTAAAATATTTGGCCGAGGCACCTGCTACCGATCCAGACGGGAACAAAACGATGGTGCGCTTTAGTCGTAAGACTAAACAGCAGTATGTTTCCTCTGAAAAAGAGGGCAAAGCCACCGGCTGGTCCGCCTTCTATTTAGAAGGAAAATGGCAAGAAGCCAAAAAGTAACCCTTTCAGGCCAGCATTCGCTGGCCTTTTTCTGTTCCTTATATCAATACGTTCTACAATCCTTTGCTAAATGATATAGTGGTTATAGCATTTCCGACCTTTCTGATACCTGGCATTCAGCACTTTTCATAGGCGACGTTACGTCAGCCGGGGATGCGACTCTGTAGCTTACTGGGATGGAACATTTATGAAATTACAGCAGTTGCGCTATATCGTTGAAGTAGTCAATCACAACCTCAATGTCTCCTCTACGGCCGAGGGGCTTTACACCTCACAACCTGGCATCAGCAAACAAGTACGCATGCTCGAAGATGAACTTGGCGTGCAGATTTTTGCGCGTAGTGGCAAACATCTCACCCAGGTCACACCGGCGGGTGAAGAGATTATCCGCATCGCCCGTGAAGTCCTGTCTAAAGTCGATGCGATTAAGTCGGTTGCCGGTGAGCATACCTGGCCCGATAAAGGTTCCCTCTATGTGGCAACCACGCATACCCAGGCGCGTTATGCTTTGCCTGGCGTGATTAAAGGTTTTATTGAACGCTATCCGCGCGTCTCGCTGCATATGCATCAGGGATCGCCCACTCAGATAGCGGAAGCGGTATCGAAAGGAAATGCCGATTTCGCCATCGCCACCGAAGCGTTACATCTGTACGACGATCTCATCATGCTGCCGTGCTATCACTGGAATCGGGCCATTGTAGTGACACCCGAGCATCCATTAGCAGGTAAAGCGCAAGTTACGATTGAAGAGCTGGCGGATTATCCACTGGTGACTTATACCTTCGGCTTTACCGGGCGTTCTGAGCTTGATACTGCCTTTAACCGGGCAGGGTTAACACCGCGTATTGTGTTCACCGCAACCGACGCTGACGTCATTAAAACCTACGTCAGATTAGGGTTAGGCGTGGGTGTGATAGCCAGCATGGCGGTTGATCCGGTTTCCGATCCTGACCTGGTGAAGATTGGGGCTGCGGAAATATTCACCAACAGCACCACCAAAATCGGCTTCCGTCGCAGTACCTTCCTGAGAAGTTATATGTATGATTTCATACAACGTTTTGCGCCACATTTAACCCGGGATGTGGTTGATGCCGCTGTTGCGTTGCGTTCAAATGAAGATATTGAAGCCATGTTTAAAGACATCAAGCTGCCCTTTAAATAATCACTTTATCGATTAACCCCTTTTAAGGCTGCCTGTTGCAGCCTTTTTTATTTCCAATTGTTAGCGCCAGCCTAATCTCGAACAAACCTATTATTTTTTTGTAAATGAAACACTGATCACATGTTTTTTCATTGTTGTTTCTTAAATGCGAATTAGTACACATTTTTTGTCATTCTACTTTGCGACCTGCCAGGATTATTCCCATACTCCAGTTAAGACCTGATGCAGAGCCGCTTTCGCAGGGGCTTTAAAATTAACGCTTTAGTTTAAATTGGTACTAACATTTAATTTAAGCCAAATTTATAACGTAATTGTTTATTTAAGTTAAGGTGGCAAAGTTAATGATTACTTAAGTTATTTTGTCTATTTTGATAAATAGCATTAATCGTTGTACTCAATAAAAATAACTGGATTTTTGGTCTTAAGGCGTTTAGGATTCGTCCTAAATCTTAATTGGTGTTATCAATCATTTTATTGAGAGTGATTATCAAAAACTATGACTACTCGACTGACTGTTCAACCGGGCTTCCCGGCTAAAAGCACTAAGGTTCAGCGATCAGGTAATACACGTCGCAAAGCCTGGTTAACTGTGTTTGCGGCTTCTGCGCTTTTTTGGGTAGTGGTTGCATTAATGATTTGGCGTATGTGGGGCTAAGCCATGTGGGCGAATATACTCAGCCATAAACGCGATTTAATTGCACGCCAGCACAAGCCTTCTTCTTGCAAGGTGAACGAGCCGATTGCAAAAAATGAAAAAGTGACTATCCCGGACTCCTGGGAGTTGAGTGATACTCAGCGTCACTTCATCGAGTCTTTCATGGACCCGAAAACTAAATAATGCTGTAAGCACGACTTTATTACTCTTAAAACTCTTCTTTCCGGTTTATTCCGGCGGGCACTTTAAAAGCCCAGTCATCACACTCAGCATAAAAAAGGTGTCATCTTTTAAAAGATGATCGAATGACTTTTTGCGCCGTTTTCGGCGGGGAGTGCTCTTATGAATACGATTAAATTGTCCTGGTTCTCTGCCTACGCATTCTCCTTTGCGTTTTGGTCGGCGGCTGTATGGATCGCATTATAATATGAGTTAAATTGCCTCTTTCCGATGCCTCGTATTGCCCACGGGGCATTTCGTTTACGTCAATTGTTGCAATTCGTGTTGTAATCAAAATGTTAACGAAATTGTGGTCTATCTTTAACATAAACCTTGTTATCACTGAGGTTTAAAGATCACGATTATAAAGGAGGAAATATGTCGTTAACCCTACGCGAGCAGAGTCAGGAAACACTGCAGGTCGACAATCAAACCTATCACTACTTCAGTCTTCCCTATGCTGCGCAACACCTCGGTAATATCGATCGTCTTCCAAAATCAATGAAAGTTTTGCTGGAAAACCTTCTGCGCTGGCAGGATGGGGATTCCGTTACGCAGGACGATATTCAGGCGCTGATTGACTGGCAAAAAGATGCCCATGCCGACCGTGAAATCGCTTACCGTCCTGCACGTGTGCTGATGCAGGACTTTACCGGTGTCCCCGCTGTGGTGGATTTAGCGGCGATGCGTGAAGCGGTAAATAGGCTGGGTGGCGAAGTCGCCAGAGTTAATCCGCTCTCGCCGGTTGATCTGGTGATTGACCATTCAGTCACCGTGGATCATTTTGGCAATGATGACGCTTTCGAAGAAAACGTGCATCTGGAAATGGAACGTAACCACGAGCGTTATGTGTTCCTGCGCTGGGGACAAAAAGCATTTGATAAATTTCGCGTTGTTCCACCCGGTACGGGCATCTGCCATCAGGTAAACCTTGAGTATTTAGGTAAATCTGTCTGGCATGAGAAAATCGACGGCAAAGAGTTTGCGTGGCCTGACACCCTGGTCGGCACCGATTCCCATACCACCATGATAAACGCGCTGGGCGTACTGGGATGGGGCGTGGGAGGGATCGAAGCGGAAGCGGCAATGCTCGGCCAACCTGTTTCCATGCTGATCCCGGACGTCGTAGGCTTTAAGCTGACCGGAAAATTGCGTCCCGGCATCACCGCGACTGACTTAGTGCTTACCGTCACGCAAATGCTACGTAAGCACGGCGTGGTAGGCAAGTTTGTTGAATTCTACGGTGACGGACTTGCAGATTTACCGCTGGCGGATCGTGCAACCATTGCGAACATGGCACCTGAATATGGCGCAACCTGCGGCTTTTTTCCGATTGACGAAGTCACCGTCGCCTATATGAACCTGACCGGACGTGATGCTGAACAGGTCGCGCTGGTTGAAGCTTATGCTAAAAAACAGGGGATGTGGCGTAATCCCGGTGATGAGCCGATCTTTACCAGCACCTTAGCACTCGATATGAATGAGGTTGAATCGAGCCTGGCCGGTCCAAAACGTCCACAGGATCGCGTCTCTCTGGGCGAGGTGCCTGCGGCGTTTGATGCCAGCAACGAGCTGGAGGTTAACCATGCGCAGAAGCCGCATAAAAGCGTTGAATATATTGATAGCGATACCGGTCTTCATCATCAGCTAACTGATGGTGCGGTGGTTATCAGTGCGATTACCTCATGCACCAATACTTCTAACCCCAGCGTATTAATGGCGGCGGGTTTGCTGGCGAAGAAAGCGGTTGAGCGAGGCCTGAAGCGTCAGCCCTGGGTTAAAGCATCATTAGCGCCAGGCTCGAAGGTGGTTTCTGATTATTTAGCGGTTGCCCAGCTCACCGCTTATCTCGATAAACTGGGCTTTAACCTGGTGGGTTACGGCTGCACTACCTGTATCGGTAACTCTGGCCCCTTGCCGGATAATATTGAGTCGGCGATTAAAGAGGGCGATTTGACCGTTGGGGCGGTGCTGTCGGGCAACCGAAATTTTGAGGGCCGTATTCATCCGCTGATCAAAACTAACTGGCTGGCTTCTCCGCCGCTGGTGGTGGCTTATGCATTGGCGGGCAATATGAAGGTTAATCTGCAAACCGAGCCGCTCGGTAACGATCGAAACGGACAGCCCGTTTACCTTAAGGATATCTGGCCATCGCCAGAGGAGATTTCAACCGCTGTCCAGCAAGTCACCAGTGACATGTTTCACAAAGAATACTCTGAGGTGTTTGACGGCACGCCGGAGTGGCAGCAAATTAAAGTGAGTGAAGCAGCCACCTATGACTGGGATGAAGGATCAACCTATATCCGTCTGTCGCCATTCTTTGATGATATGGAGAAAGAGCCGAAGCCGGTTACCGACATCAAAGGTGCCCGAATGCTGGCGATGCTCGGTGACTCAGTGACCACAGACCATATTTCGCCAGCAGGCAGCATCAAAGCAGAAAGCCCGGCAGGACGCTATTTACTGGCACATGGGGTCGAGCGTAACGACTTTAACTCTTATGGCTCGCGTCGGGGAAACCATGAAGTCATGATGCGCGGTACCTTTGCCAATATCCGTATTCGCAACGAAATGGTGCCAGGAGTAGAAGGTGGCTACACCAGGCACTATCCGTCGGGTGAGCAACTGGCTATTTATGATGCCGCAATGAAATATCAGGAAGAGGGGATCCCGTTAGCGGTTATCGCGGGCAAAGAGTATGGTTCCGGATCCAGCCGTGACTGGGCTGCGAAGGGGCCTCGCCTGCAAGGTGTTCGCGTGGTGATTGCAGAGTCTTTCGAACGTATCCACCGTTCCAATCTGATTGGTATGGGAATTTTGCCGCTTGAATTTCCACAAGGAGTCACGCGCAAAACGTTGGGCTTAACCGGTGAAGAAATGATTGATGTTGAAAATCTTAATCAGCTTCAGCCAGGCTGTACGGTGAAAGTCACGTTAACCCATGCCGATGGAAGAAAGGAGACGCTCGATACACGCTGCCGTATTGATACCGGTAACGAGCTTACTTATTACCGCAACGATGGCATCCTGCATTATGTAATTCGTAATATGCTGACCTGAAATGAAACCGGGGCTGTTTCGGCCCCGGTTTTTTATCACGACTTCGGCAAAAGATGCCCCATTTTGGCTGCCTTGGTGTCGAGATAGTGTGCATTTTTCGGATTGCGACCCACCACTAACGGCACGCGGTCAACGATATTAATGCCAGCTTCTGACAAAATTTCGACTTTACGTGGATTGTTAGTTAATAAGCGCACCTCATTTACACCCAGCAGTTTGAACATGTCAGCACACAGCGTGAAATCACGCTCATCAGCGGCAAATCCTAACTGATGATTAGCTTCAACCGTGTCGTAACCTTTATCCTGCAGGGCATAGGCGCGAATTTTATTCAACAAACCGATATTGCGGCCTTCCTGGCGATGATACAACAGCACGCCACGCCCTTCTTCGGCAATAGCGTTCAATGCTGCTTCGAGCTGGAAGCCGCAGTCGCAACGCAAACTAAAAAGCGCATCGCCTGTCAGACATTCAGAATGGACGCGCGCCAGAACCGGATCGTTATCGTTAATATCACCATAAACCAGCGCGACGTGATCGTGACCGGTTGCCAGTTCTTCAAAACCGACCATCAGGAAATCTCCCCATGGCGTTGGCAGTTTGGCTTCTGCCACCCGTTTAAGCTGCATGTGACTCTCCAGAACCTTCAGAGGATGCACTATCATCATGATAGCGCACGGGCAAGTGTAGCCCGACAAACGTGCAATATTGTGCCACAACCTGTTGTTGGGCTGGTAATCTGTCATAACGATTGTAGTGATAAAGCACAATTATCCAATCCGCAATGGTTATGTTATTCTTTTTAAGCTAAAGTTATTGATCTGACATCGTTAAGGTTCTAGCAAAGGATAGGGAATGCTTAAAATTTCGCGCCGTACCACCTTAGGGATGTTGCTGCTTTTACTGCTGCCGTCAGGCGTTTGGTTATCTGGTTGGCAGTGGCAGCCGGATGAAAGCAGTGCGCTTTTAAAGCTGTTGTTCTGGATGACTGAAACGGTCACCAGCCCGTGGGGATTTTAACCAGCCTGATACTCAGTGCGTGGGTGCTGTGGTGTTTACGCTTCCGGCTGAAGCCCGCCATCGTGCTGCTGTTAATAATGAATGCAACGATTTTAGCGGGTCAGTATACAAAATCTTTTATCAAAGAACTGGTGCAGGAGCCGCGCCCTTATGTCATTTGGCTGGAGCAGAGCCATGGACTGGACGAGCAAACGTTTTATGAATTACCGCGCAAACAGCGCAGCCAAATGGTGAATGCGTTAATGGCAGACGACAAACACCTGCCCGGATGGTTAAAAAGCACTGGGCCTACGAGACCGGTTTTGCTTTCCCTTCCGGGCATACTATGTTTGCTGCCAGCTGGGCGCTGCTGGTCATCGGTTTGTTATGGCCACGACGTCACTATAAAACGGTGGTGGTGGTTTTCTTATGGGCCAGCGCCGTGATGGGGAGTCGATTACTGCTGGGCATGCACTGGCCGCGTGATTTAGTGGTCGCGACGGTTTTATCCTGGCTGCTTGTCACGATTGCCACCTGGCTCGCACAGCGTCTTTGCGGCCCGCTTACTCTGCCTCCGGCGGAACAAAAAGAGGTGGAGCAGCGTGAACCCGATTTGTAATTATGTGCGACGGCCCCATATGATTGATTGTGCATGTGTAAAATCAATTTTCCCAATGCTGCCGGGAGCAGCATTTTTGCCATAGTTTTGGCATAATTCTAACCGACAACCTCACAACAGGAAGCACTGTGAAATATTTGCTGATTTTTTTAGTGGTTTTGGTCATTTTCATTATTTCCGTCACCTTAGGTGCGCATAACGACCAGGTTATCACCTTTAACTATCTGCTTGCGCAGGGCCAGTTCCGCATTTCTACGCTGTTAGCCTCCCTGTTTGGTGTAGGATTTTTGCTGGGTTGGGCAATCTGCGGTTTATTCTGGCTTCGGGTTCGCGTTTCGCTGGCGAACGCACAGCGCAAAGTGAAGCGTATGCAGGCGCAACTCGAACAAAGCAGCACTGCGGTGACAACGTCACCTGCAACGACTGATCAGGAATAAGCCCTCATGCTTGAATTGCTGTTTCTGTTGCTTCCTGTAGCGGCTGCTTATGGCTGGTATATGGGACGCCGCAGCGCACAACAGGATAAGCAGCAAGAAGCGAACCGTTTGTCTCGTGAGTACGTTGCTGGCGTTAACTTTCTGCTTTCAAATCAACAAGACAAAGCCGTCGATCTGTTTCTGGACATGTTAAAAGAGGACAGCGGCACGGTTGAAGCTCACCTGACGCTTGGTAATCTCTTTCGCTCACGCGGCGAAGTAGACCGGGCTATTCGCATCCATCAGTCGCTCATGGAAAGCGCATCGTTGAGTTACGAACAACGTCTGCTGGCTGTACAGCAACTGGGACGCGATTATATGGCAGCCGGGCTTTATGACCGGGCTGAAGATATGTTCAAGCAGCTAACCGACGAAACTGATTTCCGTGTTGGCGCACTGCAACAGCTCCTGTTGATACACCAGGCGACCAGCGACTGGCAGCAGGCGATTGACGTCGCTGAGCGTCTGGTCAAACTGGGCAAAGACAAGCAGAAAGGTGAAATTGCGCATTTCTATTGTGAAATGGCGTTGCAGGCGATGAGCAGCGACGATCTGGATCGCGCCATGAACTTACTGAAAAAAGGCGAAGCGGCCGATCGCCAGAGTGCGCGTATCTCTATCATGATGGGGCGCATATTCATGGAAAAGGGTGAATATGCGAAAGCGGTGGAGCACTTGCAGCGCGTGCTTGAGCAGGATAAAGAGCTGGTCAGCGAAACCCTGCCGATGCTCGAAACCTGTTTTCAGCGACTGAATCAACCCGAAATGTGGGCTGAGTTTTTGCAACGCTGTGTTGAAGAAAATACCGGTGCCGCAGCCGAACTTTATATGTCAGATATTCTTGAACAGCAGCAGGGGCCAGAAGCTGCGCAACTCTATATCAACCGGCAGTTGCAGCGCCATCCTACCATGCGTGTGTTCCATCGGCTGATGGATTTTCACTTACATGAAGCGGAAGATGGGCGCGCCAAAGAAAGCCTGATGGTATTGCGCGATATGGTGGGTGAGCAGATTCGTACTAAACCGCGCTATCGCTGCCAAAAATGCGGTTTTACCGCTCATGCACTCTACTGGCACTGCCCATCCTGCCGCACCTGGTCATCAGTTAAACCGATCCGCGGCCTCGATGGCCAGTAAGCAGTGGCGTCAAAACTGATACGATAGGGTGGCTCTTAGTTACAACATACTTAATGATTAAATCACCCGTCACATCAGCAGCGTGCAAATTGTCTGCAGGCAGCACAGTAGAGCGATTGTGGTGATCCAGACCCGCAGGTAGAATGCATGCCGTTTGTCTATTGCGCCTGCGGGTGCCAACTGAAAAGGAAATGCCATGCCTTCACCCCTTCATGTGACCGCTTCGCCGATTCTGGTGGCTCTCGATTATCATGACCTTAATAGCGCGTTACGCTTTGTTGATCAGATCGATCCCCGCAGTTGCCGGCTCAAAGTGGGCAAAGAGATGTTCACGCTGTTTGGCCCGTCACTGGTTAAAGATTTGCAACAGCGTGGTTTCGAGGTTTTTCTTGATCTCAAATTTCACGATATTCCCAACACGACCGCTCATGCAGTGGCTGCCGCAGCCGATCTGGGTGTCTGGATGGTAAACGTGCATGCCAGCGGTGGGGCGCGCATGATGAATGCAGCGCGTGAAGCTCTGGTGTCGTTTGGTAAAGATGCGCCTTTGCTTATTGCGGTTACGGTGTTAACCAGCATGGATGCCGACGATCTCAAAGGCTTAGGCATTATGCTCACACCCGCAGAGCAGGCTGAGCGTCTGGCGAAGCTGACGCACGAATGTGGGCTTGACGGTGTGGTTTGTTCTGCGCATGAAGCCCGCCGTTTCAGGCAGGTCATTGGCCAGGATTTTTCGCTGGTGACACCCGGTATTCGTCCGGCTGGCAGTGACGCAGGCGATCAGCGTCGTATTATGACGCCGCAGCAGGCCAAACTGGCTGGCGTAGACTATATGGTTATTGGGCGTCCGATCACCCAATCTGCCGATCCGGCCGCAACGTTGCAATCCATTCTGCACAGCCTGGAGGAAATATAATGAGTCGCGATAATCCTTTAGTTTACTCCACGGATTCCGGGCGCATCGAGCAGCCACAGCCAAAAGTGGAACGTCCGAAAGGAGACGGTATTGTGCGCATTCAGCGGCAAACCAGCGGGCGCAAAGGCAAGGGCGTCTGCCTGATCACGGGCGTAGATTTAGACGATGCTGCGTTAACTCAGCTTGCTGCTGAACTGAAAAAAGTGCGGCTGCGGCGGCTCCCTTAAGGATGGCGTCATTGAGATCCAGGGTGATAAACGCGACTTACTCAAAAATCTGCTGGAAGCAAAAGGCATGAAGGTTAAACTGGCTGGCGGTTAACCACAAAAAAATCGGGCTACCTGAGTAGCCCGATGTGTAAGCAGATGCATTGCGTAGCCGATGATTATTTTAATTCGGTCATTAATGAACCTGATGACCGATAATACCCCCAACTGCCGCGCCGCCAACGGTGCCAAGTGCGCTACCGTTCGTTAATACTGAACCACCAATTGCACCGGCACCCGCGCCGATGGCTGTGTTACGGTCGCGTTTCGACCAGTTAGAACAACCGCTTAACGCGACAACTAAGGTGGTGGCCAGAACGGCTGCAGTCATACGCTTCATTGTAATTGTCATAAAATTCTCCTTTAGTGTGCTCACAGAGGCAACACGGTAAGTATAGCTCTGAAATAAAATTCACCCGCTTATGCCCCTTTTTTGCCGCATCCTTGCCGTGATCCATAAAGGGCAGAACGTGATGTACGGCGGGTGTATAACCAGGCCTGAACAGGACCGGCCTGAGTCAGAGAGAATTTTAAACATTCTGCGACATTTCCGAAGATAGACAATTCTTAATTCACGCCACATTTTTACGTTAACAGCTATTTCATTCTGCGTTTACAGCGTTTTGCTCCATAACCTTTTGCCCGTGTGCTTTGCAAAATCAAAGGACGATTTATCAGCAGGAGAAGAGGAATGCTGGAACACCTTAAACAGCAGGTTTTGGAAGCCAATCTGGACCTGCCTAAATATAATCTGGTCACGTTTACCTGGGGAAACGTCAGCGCCGTAGATCGTGAGCAGGGATTGCTGGTCATTAAACCTTCTGGTGTCAGCTACTCCGTTATGCAGCGCGATGACATGGTGGTCGTTGATCTTGCCAGTGGGAACGTGGTGGAAGGCGAGAAACGTCCTTCCTCTGATACAGCAACCCATCGTGCTCTTTATCTGGCATGGCCTGAAATTGGCGGGATCGTTCATACGCATTCGCGTCATGCCACAATATGGGCACAAGCGGGGCGCGCTATTCCCGCCTGGGGCACTACCCACGCGGACGATTTCTATGGCGAAATTCCCTGCACGCGGGCCATGCAGGATGACGAAATCAAACACGATTACGAATGGAATACTGGCGAAGTAATTATTGAGACATTTGCCCGGCGTGAACTCTCCCCCAGTGCGATTCCGGCAGTGCTGGTGAATTCGCATGGGCCTTTCGCCTGGGGCAAAGATGCTCATGCAGCAGTACACAGCGCAGTGGTGCTGGAAGAGGTGGCTTATATGGGGCTGTTCAGCCAGCAGTTAACCGCAAACTTACCGCCCATCCCACAGACGTTACTTGACCTTCATTACTTACGAAAGCACGGCGAAAACGCCTGGTACGGGCAAAAATTCTGACACCGAAAGGGACGCTCATCTGCGTCCCTTTTACTTTTCCTCACCGATGCGCTGCTGGTATGGCGATCGCGATCATGTTTTTCAGAACAGGTTATCTATAAAAGTAAAACGCTGTTTCATTTTTATATGATCGATCACTGTTTTCGTTTCCTGAAGTCATTAATTTGCTGTCATCGCCCTCGGGCTAATCACTCATTCCTCTGGACCAGCAAAGGTGACAACGTTATGCATATCAAACGTGCAATTGATAAAATCCCTGGCGGCATGATGTTAATACCGCTTTTTCTCGGCGCACTTTGTCACACCTTTTCCCCCGACTCCGGTAAATATTTTGGCTCATTCACCAATGGCCTGATGACAGGCACGGTGCCTATTCTGGCCGTCTGGTTCTTCTGCATGGGTGCGTCAATTAAACTCAGTGCAACGGGCACGGTATTACGAAAATCCGGTACGCTGGTTCTCACTAAAATTGCTGTGGCCTGGGTAGTCGCCGCCATCGCCTCACGCCTGATGCCGGAAAATGGCGTGGAAGTGGGCATGTTTGCGGGCCTGTCGACGCTGGCGCTGGTTGCGGCGATGGATATGACCAATGGTGGGCTTTACGCCTCAATCATGCAGCAATATGGTTCCAAAGAAGAGGCGGGCGCATTTGTCCTGATGTCGCTGGAATCAGGCCCGTTAATGACAATGGTTATTCTTGGCACCGCCGGTATTGCCTCTTTTGAACCGCATGTTTTTGTCGGCGCTGTGCTGCCGTTTATTGTGGGGTTTGCTTTAGGGAATCTTGATCCTGAGCTGCGCGAATTTTTTGGCAAAGCAGTCCATACTCTTATCCCTTTCTTCGCGTTTGCATTGGGCAACACCATTAACCTGGCGGTGATTGCGGAAACCGGGCTGCTCGGCATCATGCTGGGTGTGGCGGTAATCATCGTGACGGGCATTCCACTGATTATCGCTGACCGGGTAATCGGCGGCGGAGATGGCACAGCAGGCGTTGCCGCATCCAGTACGGCGGGCGCGGCTGTTGCAACGCCAGTATTAATTGCTGAAATGCTGCCGCAGTTTAAACCGGTTGCACCTGCCGCAACGGCACTGGTGGCCACCTCGGTTATCGTGACTTCCGTTCTGGTGCCCATTATCACGGCTGTTTATTCAAAACGTGTTAAGCGTTCGCACGTTGCTGTCGCGCAGCGTGCTGCTATCAAGTAACCCCTCTAATCAATCCCCGGCACCCTTGTCGGGGATATCTCTGGATTTTGTGATACAAATCAATCTCTCATTTGGTCTGGCCTCACTCTGCATTACGCTGATGTGGCGTAAAAAACGCATCAAACTAATAAACAGAGGATGAGACTATGACCGTTATTAACCAAGCTACCTGCAGATTATTTACTGAAGTTGGACACACCACACAGTTAGTGGCGTATTACGAGGAAGGTCGTCGCACCATGTGGATGATGCTGCGGGCGCAACCGCGTCCCAGCTTCAACCACGAATTAATCGAGGAGATCATGAATCTGAGCTACGCGGCTCAGCGTTCAGGTTTACCGATTGATTTCTGGGTGACCGGCTCGCTGGTACCACAAATGTTCAACGCCGGTGGTGACCTGCGCTTCTTTGTTGAATGTATTCGTAACAACCGTCGCGAAGCATTACGTGCCTATGCGCGCGCCTGTGTTGACTGCATTCATTCAGCCGCTCGCGGGTTTGACACGGGCGCGGTAACGCTGGCGATGATTGAGGGAAGCGCATTAGGCGGTGGTTTTGAGGCGGCGCTGGCGCATCACTTCATTCTGGCGCAGAACAATGCACGTATGGGTTTTCCAGAAATTGCTTTTAACCTGTTTCCCGGTATGGGCGGTTATTCGCTGGTGGCACGCCGTGCAGGCATGAAGCTGGCAGAAGAGTTGATCTGTGAAGGGGAATCACACAGTGCCGAATGGTACGAAACGCGTGGGCTGGTGGACAAAGTCTTTCAGCCCGGCGACAGCTACCGTGCAACACGCACCTTTATAGACACGCTGCGTCCTAAATTAAACGGCGTCAGGGCCATGCTGAAGGCGCGTCAGCGCGTGCTGCAATTGTCACGCGCTGAGTTGATGGATATCACTGAGGATTGGGTCGATTACGCCTTTACCATTGAAGCAAAAGATATCGCTTATATGGAACGTCTGGTGCAGTTACAAAACCGCCACAGCGCCTCGCTGCGCAAAGCGGGATAATAACGTAACACAGCGTTAAACGCGGGCAGGATGCTTAGCCAGCCAATGCCCAAGCTGCTCTGCGGGCATTGGTTTTGCGTAGTAATAACCCTGACGCCCATCGACACCATTGTTAAGAACAAACTTTTCTTCTTCTCTGGTTTCAATGCCTTCGGCAATTACCATCAGGTCAAGTGCTTTGGCTACGGCAACAATCGCCCGGACCAGCGACTGTGAAACAGGCTGTTTATTGATATCGCGAATAAAACTCTGATCGAGCTTAATGGCATTAATCGGCACGCGCGCCAGTTGTGACAGCGACGAATAACCCGTACCAAAATCGTCAAGATGGACCTGGGCGCCCAGTTCCTGAAACTGTTTCATCAGCGTTAAGGCTTCCGCTTCATTCTCGATTAAACAACTTTCAGTGAGTTCGATATCAATCGGGCAATCAACAAGCGCAGCATCGGCTAATGCCAGCTTGAGATCGCTATAAATACTTTGGTCAATTAACTGCCGTGCAGAAACGTTTACGGCGACACGCAGAAAGATGCCTTCTTGCCGCCACTGAATAATCTGTTTAAGGACTCTGAGCATAACCCAGCGACCCAAAGGCACAATCAGGCCGGACTCTTCGGCATAGGGAATAAATTCAGCGGGTGAAACCATGCCACGCTCAGGCGAGTTCCAGCGAACCAGCGCCTCTGCGCTGCGCACTTCGCCATCGCGATCAACTTTCGGCTGGTAAAAAACCGTTAAATGATCAAGCTCCAGCGCCTTACGCAGATTGGTATCCAGCCACAGGTACTCGAACACCCGTTGATT
This sequence comes from Candidatus Pantoea haifensis, assembly GCA_018842655.1. Lineage (GTDB taxonomy): Bacteria > Pseudomonadota > Gammaproteobacteria > Enterobacterales > Enterobacteriaceae > Pantoea > Pantoea haifensis. Next base: position 968,364 of record JAGTWN010000004.1, read on the forward strand.
CATTTCGGCGGCAAACACGCAAAACTTGCCACGTCCGTTTTCTTTGGCGTGATACATGGCGGTATCGGCATTGCGAATCAGGCTGTCGCGATCTTCGCCATGCAGCGGGGCGATAGCTATACCGATTGAGCAGCCGCTATAAACTTCGATCAGTCCGATGCGGAACGGCTGACGCAGCCGTTCCAGTATGCGTGAGGACATCGCTTCAAGTGCCGCCTGGCTGGTATGTTCAGCCAGTACGACAAACTCGTCACCGCCTAACCGGCCCAGCGTCTGGTCCTTGCCGAGGCAGCTCAAAATAGCCAGTGAAACAGCCTGCAGGAGTTGATCGCCAAACATATGACCGTAGGCGTCATTCACTTTTTTGAAATTATCCAGGTCGAGATAGACCACACCGGTCTCATCGCCACTTGCGGCTCGCTCCAGCGCCTGCGTCATTTGCTGGTGAATGGCGTTACGATTGGGTAAACCGGTCACTGTATCGGTGTTCGCCAGCACGCGCAGGCGTTCCTGCGCGCGTCGTTCTTCAGTTATGTCCGTACCTGAACAGATGAGGAAAATTTCATTTTTCCCGCTACCGCTGTGCACGAACTTATTACGAAACAGAAACAGTCTCTGGCCTTTTTTGGTTTTAACCCAGCGTTCCACTTCATAAGAATTGCCATCGCGGAAAAAGCCGGCAATGTTGCGTCGTGACGCTGCTGCCTCTTGCTTACTCATAAACAACTGAAATACGTTGCGGCCGATAACATCGTGTTCATTCAGGCCAGTGTATTCTTCACTCAGGCGATTGAAGCGTTGGATGTTGCCGCGCTGGTCGAGAATAACGATTACCGAATTGGCTTCTGAAACAACCTGTTCCGCAAAAGAGAGGCCGAGAGTCAGATCGCGTGCGACAGCTGAGGTATCGCCCCAGGCTGATGCCGTTCCGGCCCAGGTCGACTGATTGACTTTCCGCCCGACGAAATGCATCGGCACCGGTACGCCATGCAGCGCCAGCGTAAGATTGATGCTTGAGGTGATCACCGGCATGGCGCGTAATAAGCTGGCCTGGCCGGGCGTTAATGCAAGGGCAATGTTAGTATTTGACGATTCGTCTTCAGCAAAATGCAGCGCATCGCTGTCCGCGGTAAGACGCCAATGAGGGCTGGTTGTACCAAACAACGTAAACAGTAACGTTTGCCCTTGTTCATCGGTCATGGAAACTTCCTCCGGGAAGTGCTCTGCAGTCGTTATCTCATTATTTTAGCAACAGTATTCATCATCTGAGGCAAGCACAAGATGCAAAGCCAATATATTTTCGCATCCAGCGAATAATGGCACAAAAAAGCCCCGCAAAGGCGGGGCGACCAGGCAGTTTTAACAGGGGCATTTCCCCAGTTTACCTCCCTGACTGGGGAAGCGGGCATCCAGGCAATAGCGATGAAATTCCCGCTCGCTCATGGGGGAACGTTCAGGATGATGCAGGCGCATATGCTGTAAATAAGTTTGATAATCCTGAACGCCAACCATTAAGCGAAAGCTTTGTTGCAATCCTCGCCATAAGCGACGCCAGCTAAACCCGGCGAAGGGGGCGCAGAGAGGAGCTGGCAGCGCATGATCTGCCAACTGCCAGTTGGCCGGATGGCGCGGTAGATAGCATCAGACATGACGCACCTCCTTACGCATTGAGACTTCGCTTTCGTGTGTGGTTGGCACGTTACTGCGCAGAGCTCGACGGATCACAAACACGGCGGCAATCAACATAGTGACCGCCACAAGCATAAAGAAGCCACACAGTGCCGCATTGATTTGATTGCTGAACACAATGGTTTGCATATCAGCCACGGTTTTCGCCGGCGCAATAATGACGCCTTCATCCAGCCCCTTACGAAACTTATTGGCCTGCGCCAGAAAACCGATTGAGGGTTTCTCATGGAAAATTTTCTGCCAGCCTGCGGTCATTGAGGTAATAAATAACCATATGGTAGGTAAAATCGTCACCCAGGCGTAGCGTTGCTTTTTCATTTTAAACAGCACGACGGTGCCCAGAATCAATGCCATTGACGCCAGCATCTGGTTACCGATACCGAACAGTGGCCACAGGGTATTAATGCCGCCGAGCGGATCAACCACCCCTGATAAACGAAAAAGCCCCAGCCAGCGACCGCAACGGTGGTACCTGCCATATTGCCTAACCATGAGCGGTTATTCGCCATAGACGGCACCATCGTGCCCACCAGGTCCTGCACCATAAAACGACAGGCGCGCGTGCCGGCATCCACAGCAGTCAGAATAAACAGGGCTTCAAACAGAATGGCAAAGTGATACCAAAACGCCATCATGGCGCGGCTGTTGAACACCTCCGTAATGATATGGGCCATGCCGACGGCGAAGGTCGGCGCGCCACCGGCACGGGATAAAATCGAGGCTTCACCGACATCACGCGCAATGCCGCCCAGCATTTCCGGCGTCACCACAAATCCCCAACCGTTGATCACCTGAGACGCATTTTCGACTGTGGTGCCAATCAGTGCCGCAGGTGAGTTCATGGCAAAATAGACGCCCGGATCCAACACTGAAGCACAGATTAACGCCATAATGGCGACAAAAGATTCCATCAGCATCGCGCCATAACCAATAAAGCGAATATGGCTTTCACGCTCCACGAGTTTTGGCGTAGTGCCGCTGGAAACCAGGGCATGGAAGCCGGAAATCGCGCCACAGGCGATAGTAATAAACAGGAAAGGGAATAGCGCGCCCGCAAACACCGGGCCGGTGCCATCAATGAATTTGGTAACCGCAGGCATTTTCATTTCCGGCATCGCAAAGACAATACCGATTGCCAGTCCAACGATAACGCCAATTTTCAGAAAGGTTGAAAGATAATCGCGCGGCGCTAACAGCAGCCAGACCGGCAATACCGAGGCAACAAAGCCATAAATAACCAGCACCCACGTCAGCGAGGTGCCCTTCAGGGTGAAGAACGGTCCCCAGTAGGGATGCTGGGCGACATCGCCGCCATAAATAATGGCAGCCATCATCAGCACAAAACCGATCAGCGACACTTCAGCAATTTTACCGGGGCGGATAAAACGCATGTAAATGCCCATGAAGAGGGCGATTGGAATCGTGGCTGCGATAGTAAACAGGCCCCAGGGACTGTCTGCCAGGGCTTTAACCACCACTAACGCCAGCGCAGAGAGGATGATTATCATCACACCCAGCGCGCCAAGCATGGTAATGACGCCCGCAAAGGCACCCAGCTCCTGACGCGCCATTTCGCCCAAAGAGCGTCCGTCACGGCGGGTCGAGATAAACAGAACCAGGAAGTCCTGCACCGCACCGGCCAGCATCACGCCAACCAGAATCCAGATAGTGCCAGGCAAAAACCCCATTTGTGCAGCCAGAATCGGGCCAACCAGCGGGCCTGCGCCTGCAATGGCGGCAAAATGGTGGCCAAACAGCACCCATTTATTGGTGGGAACGTAGTCGAGCCCGTCATTAAGACGTTCGGCTGGGGTACGACGACGATCGTCCAGCTCAAAAATATTACGGGCGATAAACAGGCTGTAGAAGCGATAAGCAATGCTGTAACAGGCAACGGCAGCAATCACCAGCCAAACCGCATTAACCTGTTCGCCACGGTTCAGGGCCAGCATGGCGAAAGCACCTGCACCGATTAACGCCACCGCTAACCAGATGAGTCCGGTTTTGACGTTTTTCATGAATAACTCCTTGTAGGGATCGAGAGAAGGGCGATCAAACAACGAGTTAAACTTAATGTAATGGAATGTAAGTGGAAGTTAATCGATAGAGAAGTGTGAGGCGAGAAACAAATTTAACATTTAAGCGAATGAAGTGACGTGAAATGCGGGACAACCGAGGTTGTCCCGCTGCTTTTCATGCTCAGACGGCCGGGCGTGCTACTACGCTACGTGTTTCCATGCGCACTTCGGCGATGGTGACGTCAATAACATCAGTAACGCGATAGGCGACTTCGCCTTTGATCTGCACCGTGCCGTTTTCCTGGCTGCAAACCAGTTCGTCACGTACCGCATGGATAAAGGGCGCAGGAATAAACGCGACCGCACCATTCTCCAGCAGACGCACACGCATACCGCCGCGTGAAACATCAATGATTTCTGCATTGAATTTGCGGTCAGTACCGGCATGCGGCGTAAGGTAACGCGCATACAACCAGTCGCCCACATCACGTTCCGCCATGCGATTCAGACGACGGCGTTCGCTCATGGTTACTGTCAGGGCGTCATCCGGGCGCGCAATCTCGTCGCCACGAATAATCGCCTTGAGTAAGCGATGGTTGATCATGTCGCCATATTTACGAATGGGCGACGTCCAGGTGGCATACGCGTCGAGTCCCAGGCCAAAATGCGGGCCTGGTTCAGTACTGATTTCAGCGAAAGTCTGGAAACGACGAATGCGGCTGTCGAGGAACTGGGTTGGCTGAGCGTCAAGCTCACGACGCAGCACGCGGAAACCTTCCAGTGTGGTAATGGCTTCTGCATCGACGGTAATACCGTGCGCGGCCAGTACGGCGGCGGCTTGTTCTGCATTAGTGAGATCGAAACCGGCATGGACGTTGTAGATACCAAAGCCGAGACGCTCGCGAAGCACCTTCGCCGCGCAAACATTCGCCAGAATCATCGCCTCTTCAACAATACGGTTGGCGATACGGCGTGGCTCAGCAATGATCTCCAGCACTTCGCCTTTTTCACCCAGCAGGAAGCGGTAATCTGGACGGTCTTTAAACACCAGCGCATGGGCCTGACGCCACTCGCCGCGCGCCAGGCAGATGCGGTGCAGTAAACGGATCTGGTTGGCAATGGCTTCGCTTTCTGGCTGCCATTCACCGCTGTTTTCCAGCCAGTCGGAGACGTCATCATAGGCCAGCTTGGCTTTGGACTCGATCCAGGCCGCGAAGAACTGCGCGTCATCCGCCAGACTACCATCTTGCGCCACGGTTACGCGGCAGGCCAGTGCCGGGCGACGAACATGCGGACGCAATGAGCAAACGTCATCGGAGAGTTCGCGTGGCAGCATCGGAATGTTGAAGCCTGGCAAATAGTTGGTGAATGCACGTTGCGACGCCAGCGTGTCCAGCTGACTCCCTTCGGCTACATAAGCGGTAGGATCAGCGATGGCGATAGTCAGACGCAGGGTGCCATCTTCCTGGGCTTCAACATAAAGCGCATCATCCATATCTTCAGTGCTGGCGCTGTCGATGGTCACGAAATCCAGCGCGGTCAAATCTTCACGCGGCAGGTTTTCATCCATCATCTCGCCAAAGCTGACCTCTGGCGCTTCACGCTCAAGGTTGTGGCGCGACAGGGTAACCCACCACGGCGCGAGATGATCGTCAGCGTTAACGATAAATTCGGTCAGTTCAGCATAAAAGCCTCGGTCGCCTTTCAGGGGATGGCGGCGCATCTCAGCCACGGCCCAGTCGCCAGCCTGAAAATCATGCGTTAAACCGCGTACCGGACGGCACTGAATCGCATCTTTCAGCAGCGGATGATCCGGAACGATAGAAAGACGGTCATCCTTCTTCTGCACGCGGCCAACAAAGCGGCTCAGGAAAGGCTCAACCAGGGTTTCTGGTTCAGCACTTTCGCGATCTTTATCGCTGTTGATGATGGCAACTATGCGGTCACCGTGCATCACTTTCTTCATCTGCGGTGGCGGAATGAAGTAGCTTTTCTGCGCGTCAACTTCTAAAAAGCCGAAGCCTTTTTCGGTGCCTTTGACAACACCTTCAGCGCGAGGCGTTTGCGAGTGGAGCTTCTCTTTGAGCTGCGCGAGCAGCGGGTTATCCTGGAACATAATTTTTTAGTTTCGTGGCCTAAGAGCGGCTGACAGTTTTACGCGAATCGGGGGCGCGCAGCAAGGCAAAAAGCCGGATAGACCGGCTTTTTAACAATGTTGTCACAAGGGGTTAGGCGATACGCTGATCGGGAAGCGCCTGCGACAGTTCCAGTTTGACCGGCACAGATTTGGAGGTTGGCGTACCGCTGCCATCGCCAAAGCTGTTCAGCGGAACCAGTGGGTTGGTTTCTGGATAATAGGCCGCCAGATTACCGCGCGGAATATTATACGGCACCAGCCTGAAGCCACTGACGCAGCGGGTAATTCCGTCATTCCACAGCGTTTCGATGTCGACCAACTGACCTTCGCTAAAGCCTAACGCCGCCATATCGTCCGGGTTGATAAATACCACTTCGCGCTGACCATACACGCCACGATAGCGATCGTCGAGACCGTAAATCGTGGTGTTGTACTGATCGTGCGAACGCAGGGTTTGCAACGTAAACGGCACCTCGGTCTCGAGATCAGGGAACAGCGATGTCGGCAGTGCCGCATGGCTAAATTCCGCTTTTTCCGTTGGCGTATTGAAGCGCAATTCAGCGGCGGCATTGCCGAGATAGAAGCCGCCAGGAATGTCGCATTTCTCGTTGAAATTAGCAAAACCAGGAAGGGTCGCGGCGATGTGATCGCGGATCAGATTATAATCTGCCGCCAGATCGCGCCATTTCACCTTTTCATCGCCCAGAACGGCATGGGCAATGCCCGCCACAATCGCGGTTTCGGAACGTTGCGTCTCTGCCAGCGGAATACCGATGCCCTCAGAGGCGTGCACCATGCTGAATGAATCTTCAACAGTTATGAACTGATTGCCGGTGGCCTGAAGATCGCGCTCGGTGCGCCCTAAAGTTGGCAGAATCAAGCCTTCGTGACCCGGCACCAGATGGCTACGGTTCAGTTTGGTGCTGATATGCACGGTTAAACCACAGCGTGATAACGCTTCTTCGGTACGCGGTGAGTCCGGTGCCGCTGCCGCAAGGTTGCCCCCAGCGCAATCAGCACTTTCACTTCATCACGCAGCATGGCATTCAGGGCCTCTACGGTGTTATGGCCCGGCGCGCGCGGTGGTTCAAAGTCAAAATGTTTGCCCAGGGCATCAAGGAAGGGCTTGTTCGGCTTCTCATCAATGCCCATAGTTCGGTTGCCCTGCACATTACTGTGACCACGAACCGGACACAGACCGGCACCTTTTTTGCCTAACTGACCAAACAGCAGCTGCAGGTTGACGATTTCACGAACCGTATCAACAGAATGTTTATGCTGGGTAATTCCCATCGCCCAGGTGCAAATCACCCGATCGGCGCTTTGATAAATAGCCGCAGCTTCGCGAATTTGCGCTTCCGTCAGGCCCGACTGCGTCACGATATGCGCCCAGTCAGTGTTATCAACCGCCTCAAGATAAGCTTCCACGCCGTGGGTTTTGGCATTCAGGAACGTCTGATCAAACAGACCGTTTTCACCTGCCGCCAGGCGTGCCCGGTGGGTTTCCAGCAGCGTTTTCACCATGCCACGCACCGCCGCCATATCGCCACCCAGGTTAGGCTGGTAATAGGCTGAACTGATGGTGCCCGCCATTGACGTCACGACTTCAAGCGGTTTTTGCGGATCGGCAAAACGCTCCAGACCGCGCTCACGCAGCGTATTGAAGGTAACGATTTTGGCACCGTGATCGGCAGCATGACGCAGGCTGTGCAACATGCGCGGATGGTTAGTGCCAGGGTTCTGACCAAAGACAAAGATTGCGTCAGCGTGATCAAAATCATCCAGGCGAATAGTGCCTTTACCCACACCGATGCTGCGTTTCAGCCCGGTGCCGCTGGCTTCATGGCACATGTTTGAACAATCAGGGAAGTTGTTGGTACCCATGAGACGACCAAAAAGCTGATACAGCCAGGAGGCTTCGTTGCTGGCGCGGCCTGAAGTGTAAAGCTCCATTTGATTGGGATTATCCATCGCCTTGATGTGCCTGGCGATCAGCGCGAAAGCCGCGTCCCAGCTGATGGGTTCGTAATGATCGGTTTCGGCGTTATAACGCAAAGGATGGGTCAAACGGCCCTGATATTCGAGGAAATAATCACTCTGTGCGTACAGAGTATTGACGCTGTGTTTAGCAAAGAAATCGCTGTCCACCACACGGCGTGTGGCTTCCCAGGTGACGGCTTTCGCACCGTTTTCACAAAAACTGAAGGTGCTTTTATTGTCATCGCCCCATGCGCAGCCTGGACAGTCAAAACCGCGAGCTTTATTCATACGCAACAGGTTACGCATATTTTTGAGTGCAGCTTTGCTGTCAAAGACGAAACGCGTGGTGGCTTCCAGTGAACCCCAACCGCCCGCAGCGGCGCGGTAAGGTTTGATTTTGCGTTTAAATTTCATAATGAGTGCAGGCTTATTTATTGTAGGAAGTTTGTTATCAGGATATGACCTGATGGTGAAGGGAAGTGTGCAGCTCTCAACAAAAGTTGTCTAATTGATTGACTTAATGGTGCGATAGTCGCTGTTTATCGTGCATTTGACTTAAATGTGATGTTGCTCAAATTTTACTCGCCATTAACCCGACGATTACGGGTGATCCTGGCTCAACGCGCTAATACTGTTTTTTCATCACAGAAAAGGGCGCGACACCATGAAACAGCTCACCAGCCAGATTCATGCTTTCGGTAAGGCGTTAATGATGCCGATCTCGGTTATTGCCGCCGCAGGGATTTTCCTTGGGCTGGCGGCAGCGATGCAAAATCCCGCTATTACCGGCGAGGCGTTTGCACAAATGCAGGTTCCGCAGTTAGTCATAGGGTTTATACGGAAAGTTGCCGGGGCGCTGTTTGCCAATTTGCCGGTGTTTTTGCCGTTGCCAGTGCCATAGGACTGGCGAAAGCCGAAAAGCCCACGGCAGCCTTTGCCGCGGTAATTGGTTATATCGCCATGAATGTCGGTATCAACGCAACGCTGGCGGCCAAAGGACTCACGGCCGCAACCACGACACCGGAAGCTTTGCAGCAGGCGGGCCTGGATCAAACTACCGCGATGATGACGTCGGCGGAATATATCGAAATGCTCGGCGTGTTTACTTACAACATGAGCGTACTGGGCGGGGTGATCGCCGGGCTGGCAACGGTGATGCTGCATAATCGTTTTTATACCCAGCAGCTGCCTACGGCGATCAGTTTCTTTGGTGGCCGACGGTTTGTGCCGATTGTAACAGTGGTTTGTCTGCCGCTGATTGGTGTGCTGCTGGCGTTGATCTGGCCCACTATTGGGGAAGGGATCGCCTGGATTGGGCAGATGATTGGAAAAAGCGGACAGTATGGCGCGTTTATTCTTGGTGCATTTGAACGCATCCTGATCCCCACGGGTTTACACCATATCCTCAATGAAACGGTGCGCTTTACCCCCATTGGCGGCATGGCAACGGTAGACGGACAGAGCATTGTCGGTGCGCTGAATATCTTCAACACCTCACTCACTCATCCTGGCTCGATTCCGGATGACACGCTGCGTACCGCCACACAGTTTCTGGCGCAGGGCAAGATCCCGGTAATGATGTTTGGCTTGCCCGCGGCGGCACTGGCGATCTATCACACTGCTCGCCCGGAACATAAACAGCGGGTTAAAGCCCTGGTGATGGCGGGTGCGCTGACCTCGTTTACTACCGGTATCACCGAGCCGCTGGAGTTCTGTTTTATCTTCGTGTCACCGGTGCTTTATCTGCTGCACGCCTTCTTAACGGGGTTGTCATTCATGCTGATGTCGATGCTGCATTTGATGATCGGTAACGTGCAGGGCGGCATTATTGATTTGGTGGTATTCGGTATTTTAGGGGCGGCCGAACCCACTGGTGGTGGACACTGGCGCTCGGCGTAATTTATGCCCCGCTTTACTACTATGCCTTCCGCTTTGTTATCACTCGCATGAATGTTGAAACCCCAGGACGGGAATCTGAAGATGAAAAACAGCAGGTCGTGGCGGCAGATGAGCGCACTAAAGTCATCATTAGCGGCCTGGGCGGGGAAGCCAATATTGAGGATGTTGATTGCTGTTTCACACGCCTGCGGGTACGGGTAAAAGACATGAAAGAGGTAGTCGATCAGACGTTGCTGAGCACAGGGGCGAACGGGATTAATCGTGTCAGTGATAATGATGTGCAGGTTATTTATGGCCCGCACGTTGAGAAAATTGCGAATGAGGTTAAAACAGCCCTCGGCGTGGCGTAAAGCGAAGCGTAAATAAAGGGGAAACCCCTTTATTTATTGTCATTAATATCCTGTGGTTTTTTATTCCAGCCCCGATTTATCTTATCGGTGATATTTACTCCTCTGACCAGGTGGCAAACTTATCCTGTTTTCAGGTAAGCTCAGGCTGTTTAGCGCAAAATACGTAAAGCTTTTCTGAATTAATATCAGGGGGTCGGATGAATAATGTCATATTGAGCATGCTAGCTAAAATCTCAAATTTGGATGCTCAGGCAAAACAGTTAGCCGCACGTGTCGAAGCGCAGTCATTGATGATGAGTGCATTACTGTTAACCATTGGACAAAACGGTGGGATAAATGAACTCATTGGCAGCGTGAATAAAGCCCTTAATTCAGTTATGGGCAATCCAGACGATCCTTACCACCCTGAAGCAGAACTGTTACGGCAAGAGTTTCAGGAAATGATTAAGGTCTCTCAACTGATTGCACACGAAAACGACGTCCTCAATTCAGGGAAGCCAGTCTGTTTGAAGTACGAAAAGCGTAATAATCTTTTTCGTACTTCTTTGAAATTTTGTAAGTTTATAACCAGATTGCTCCGCCTGTTCAGGCGGCCATTTTCCGGCAGGCTTCTGCACAGGCTAAACAGGCTTTTGAGCAATGCTGGCAGTGATCGTGCTGGTGTTTACCGCACTCTTCACCACACTGCCGACATATATCTGCACAAATAGCACATAATGATTTAGCTGAATCGCTGTCGAGAGCCATGAACTGTGCCGACAGGCGACAAATACTGCCACACTGCATATCAAGACGTATGCAGTCTCGCATCATTTCAAGATTTTCTTCTTTAAGACAGGATGCTGCACAATTATCACAGGCAGCTGCACATAAGTAACATGCTTCAATGCAATCGCGATATTGTTCTGACATATTTCCTCCTGATTTATTTAGCCCTGTTTAAGCCTGGAGCGGAATAATCCATTATGCAAATCCTGAATAAGTAAATGCTTTTTTCAGCGTTTGGCTTATTCAAATAACAGGGTGATTTTTTATGTTATCAGGGCCACTTGCGCAGCCCGGTTTAAATGATTAACGAGACGGTAATGCATAAGCGATCAGCGAATCACCTGAGCGCGTGCCTAAACCGCCATGACCGCCTGCGGCAATAACGACATACTGTTTACCATCCTTACCCATATAGGTCATAGGGGTGGCCTGACCGCCAGCAGGTAAGCGTGCACGCCATAATTCATGACCGTTAGTTTCATCAAAAGCACGCAGATAATCATCCGCCGTGGCGCCCATAAAAATAACGCCGCTTTGTGTTATCACGTTGCCGCCCATCATGAAAATACCGGTTGGCAGCGGGGCATTGGTATGCGTCCCGAAAATATTCATGTCTCGCGTGGTTCCGGCTGGCCGTTCCCAGATGATCTTACGGCTGGTGAGATCGATAGCATAGATTTTGCCCCACGGAGGGGTACTGCAGGGTGCGCCCAGGACGCTGAGCCAGGGTTTAACCACGGCAGCCCAGGGCGTGCCATATTGCGGCCCGACAGCAAACTCTTTGGGTTTCGGGTAAGGCTGGCCGCTGGCCCAGCCTGCCCATTTTTGCATCAGGCCCTGATGGATAGCTTCATCGCTTTTCATCATCTGCATGGTAAAAGGAATGTAACTGGTATTAGCGATCAGCACGTTATGACGCGGATCAACTGAAGCGCCATACCAGTCCATCACGCCGTCAAACGCCGGATAAGCGATAGACGTGCCTTCAGCCGGTGGGGTGAAGAAACCCTGATAACGGTAACGATGAAACTGAATGCGGCACCAGAGTTGGTCAAACGGCGTTGCGCCCCAGGTATCGGTGGCTTTTAACGCGGGCGGTGCGAGGCTTGGCATACCGACAGAGTTGGGCTGAGTAGGGGAAAGATGTTCACCTGGCAGCGATGGCGAGGTTGGTACCGGCTTCTCTTTCACCTGCGCCAGCGGTTTACCGGTGCGCCGATCCAGCAGGAAAAGCTGGCCCATTTTAGTGGTTTGTACCAGCGCCGGAACGGTACTGCCATCATCAGACGGTAAATCGATCAGCGTGGGGCCAATGGGCAAATCGTAATCCCAGACGTCGTGATGTACCGTCTGGAAATGCCATTTCTCTGCACCGCTATGAATATCAAGCGCCACGATGGCACTGGAATATTTCTCATCAAAAGGGCGTCGGCCTGCACCATAGTAATCTGGCGTAGCGTTACCGAGGGGAATATAAACCAGGCCCAGCGCCGCATCGGCAGTGTAAGTGCCCCAGCCGTTTGGCGTACCGCGTGTATAGGTTTCACCCGGCTTTAATGGCGCGTTAGCGGGCGTTCTGCCCATGTCCCACGCCCAGGCCAGTTCACCGGTTTTTTCATCATAGGCGCGCACAACGCCGGAAGGTTCGCCTGTGCTTTGGTTATCATAAATCCAGCCTCCCAAAACGATACGTCCGTCCATTACCATCGGCTGAGAGGTGATGTAGTGGAAGCCTGGCGGAACGTTGCCCATATGATCGGTCAGGCTAACAAAACCGTGCTGACCAAATGATTCGCAGGGCTTACCGGTGCGGGCATTCAGCGCCACCATGCGCGCATCTGCAGTGGTTGTAATAATTTTTCCGGGCAGGTGGCATCGCTTGCAACCTGACTCCACGCCACACCGCGGCAGGCCAGGTACTCATTAGCAGCAGTGTCTGATTTCGGATTAAATTTCCAGCGTTGCTTGCCTGTGGTGGCGTCCAGCGAAATCACTTCGCGATGCGGCGTACAGATATAGAGCGAATCCCCTGCCTTTAGGGGCGTCACTTCAAAGTTGAATTCACGTCCCGCTTTATCTTCCCCTTGCGTAACCGATCGCCTGTGTCATAACGCCATGCGGGTTTAAGCTGGCTAACGTTCTGCGGCGTGATTTGCGTCAGAGGGGAAAAACGCTGACCTGCCGCGTTGCGGCCATAATATTTCCACTCATTCTCCGCTGAAGAAGAGGCCGGTTGTGAAGGGGTTTGCACCGCAGAAAAGGCTGATGCTGAACAAATCGTGCGTCGGTTACCTGCCAGCCGCTATACATAATCCCGGCAATAGCAATCACATAGATCACGCCGCCCACAGCAGCAGATCGACGCCGGGAGGGTGCCGCCACAATCGGACGCACTACCCAGGGCAGGCTGAGCCAGACGCCCAGCACTGCCGGGGCCAGCAGGCGGGGCATGAGTTGCCAGCCATCCAGGCCCACTTCGGTTAACGCCCAGGTGACACACATCAAAAACGTCACCAGATAGAGCCAGATACCGGTCTGACGTCGGCGAAAAAGGGCTATCCCGCTGATTAAAAATCCACCACCGAATAGCAAATACCAGGGCGTCCCGCCTGAAATCGCCAGCCAGGCACCGAGTATCAGATAAGCCAGGCCAAATACGCCGACCACTACGCCAGTCAGTGCAGGCCAAAAGCGAAAAGATGATGTTGACACTGTGCATCCCTCTGTCAATGAATGTAAATCAAGCCTACATAAAAACTGACATTTTGCTGGCAGGGATGCTGAGTAACGGCATGCTAAAGAGATAACTTATGTATATTCAAAGAGATAATGCCTGGAAATAGTGTCTCTGAAATTTTCAAAGTGCAACGGCCGTTACGTTTCGGATCAGCGCGGGGATCGGGCGCGGCAGGTTTATGGCTCAGGCGCCGCTCTGTTTTGACTATCTTAAAAGTGTGAAACAGATCGTAAAAATGAGACAGCGCAAAAACAACAGAGAGGAAAACAATGTTCAAAGCACCGATGGCAATACTGCTGACTATGGCCGTGTCACTCAGCACGGCGGAGGTGGAAGCGCAGCAAAAACCTGCAGAAAAAAGCGCGGTTCGGCCTTTGCAGGTCGGCAATTTAACTCTCGGCCTCGGCCAGCCTGCCATTATTGTTTCCACCTCCGGGCAGGACGAGGCGAGTGTGCTGAAAGAGACGCAGCAGGCTGCGCAAACGTCAGAAGTGAATATTGTCGAACTGCGCGTTGATAAGCTCGATTTTGCTACTGATGCCCGGCGCGTCATGCAGCTGGGACAGGCGATGCGCCGCGACTTAAAGGGTAAACCGCTGCTGCTTACTTTCCGCACTCAGGGTGAGGGCGGCGAAAAAGCGCCAGGCGACGCGCTGTATAGCGAACTTTATCAACAGTGGCTGGCTGCCGGTTTTGCCGACATGATCGATATCGAAATGCATATCGGTGAGCAGCCGATGCGTAAGCTGGTGGCAGCAGCACATCAGAAACACATTGCGGTGGTGATGTCATGGCATGATTTTAACCACACGCCCCCGAATGAAGAGATGCTAAAACGGCTTGAATGGCAGGCGGCACAGGGTGCAGATGTACTTAAAATTGCCGTGATGCCAAAAACGCCGGAAGATGTGAACCGTTTAACCACAATCACCTGGCAGATGCGACAGCGCAGCGATCGCCTGCTGCTCACCATGGCGATGGGCGGGCAGGGAACCATCAGCCGCATTTCTGGTGAAATTTACGGCAGCAATCTGACCTTTGGCAGTCTCGGCCAGGCGTCTGCTCCCGGTCAGTTAGCGGTCGGCGTACTCTGGCAAACGCTGAAAGCGTTACATGAGGCCAGTGCCACCAGTCGCTAAATTATCCTGCATTGGTCACTTTCCGCACCAGGGCTGCCTGCGGTTTATTTTGCCATGACTGGAGATAAGCAAAAAAGCCGTTAAGCTGTTTTTACCGGCCCATCAGACAGCTAAAAAGATGATTATTAACAGCATGGTTTACCGCAAAGGCGGGGAAAGTGAAAAGGTTGATATCGACGCGATAAGCGAGGTGATCAAAGAGCCAGACGCCTTTATCTGGCTGGGACTGTGGCAGCCAGAGCCGGAATTCATGAATAAAGTGCAAAAAGAGTTCGGCCTGCATGAATTAACCATCGAAGATGCGCTGACCGCCCATCAGCGCCCGAAGATTGAGCAATATGGCGAATCGATTTTTATCGTGGTCAAAACGGTTCATGAAACGGAGGGGAGATTAGCTTTGGTGAAACGCATCTGTTTGTCGGGAAGAACTTTTTCATCTCAATACGTCATGGTTCGTCAGACAGTTATGCGCCGGTCAGAACGCGCGCCGCGCAAAATCCGGCAATGCTGGCGCACGGCCCAGGGTATCCGCTCTACTGCCTGTTAGATTTTATCGTTGATCACTATTCAGTGGTGGTTACGGCGCTGGGGAAAAAATCAGTGCAATGGAAGCGTCCATGTTCAGCAGTCAGTTTGATCGGCAGGCAGTGCAACTGGTCTATAACATGCGCCGTCATTTGCTTGCGCTGCACAATGCCGCTGCACCGGTAGAGGAAATATGTACCCAGCTTATTCGGCTTCATGACGATATCATTCCTAAACCGCTTCGCGCCTATATTCGCGACGTGCAGGATCATGCCCGTCATGTGGTAAACGATGCGGATGACATGCGGGAAATGCTGACCAGTGCCATGCACGTTAATCTGGCGCTGGTAACGGTTCAGCAAAATGAAGTGGTAAAAAAGCTGGCTGGCTGGGGCGCGATTTTAGTAGTACCAACGGTAATTTTTAGTCTGTATGGCATGAACTTCGACCACATGCCTGAACTACATTCCCGTTACGGTTATCCGGCGGTACTGGCCGCAACCGTGGGCGCCTGCTTTTTGCTGTGGAAAAAGCTCAGAACCTCAGGCTGGGTTTAAGCTAAAAAAATGCCAGCAACCGGAAAGATTGCTGGCGTTGCGCTGAGTGGAAAAAATTACTCTGCGCGCTGTGGCGCCTGTCGTGCTGGCGCGTCGCCAGCAACATAATAGCGGGCAGTGCTGCGCGGCAAAGGTTCACGCCCCCGAATATGGTCGGCAATCTTTTCACCGATCATAATCGTGGTAGCGTTCAAATTGCCGGTGATAATCAGCGGCATAATCGAGGCATCGACGACACGTAGCGCCTCTGTACCGTGCACGCGACCTTCACCATCGACCACCGCCATGTCGTCGCTACCCATTTTGCAGGTACCGCAAGGGTGATACGCGGTTTCGCCGTGGTTACGCACAAATTCATCTAACTGCTCATCCGTCTGGCAATCGATACCGGGGCTGATCTCGCGACCACGGTATTTATCCAGTGCAGGCTGGTTGATGATTTGACGCGTAATGCGAATAGCATCGCGAAACTCCTGCCAGTCCTGCTCAGATGCCATGTAGTTAAACAAAATTGAGGGATGCTGACGCGGATCGCGCGATTTCAACCGCACATGCCCACGGCTGGGCGAGCGCATCGACCCAACATGGCACTGAAAACCGTGCGCATCAACGGCGTTGGAACCGTTGTAATTAATGGCCACCGGCAAAAAATGGTATTGAATATTGGGCCAGGCAAACTCCTCGCGGCTGCGGATGAAGCCGCCCGCTTCGAACTGATTACTTGCGCCCACGCCGCTGCCGTTAAACATCCACTCGGCACCAATTTTCGGCTGGTTCCACCATTTCAGGGCCGGGTAAAGTGACACCGGCTCTTTGCATTCGTACTGGAGATACATTTCCAGATGATCCTGCAAATTCTCACCCACGCCAGGCAGATCCTGGACCAGCGGAATATCGAACTGCGCTAACAGTTTCGCCGGCCCCACGCCTGAACGCTGGAGGATCTGCGGCGACGCTATCGCACCTGCGCACAACAGCACCTCACGGCGCGCATGGGCCTGATGAGGGGTGTTGCTGTTACCGATCAGATATTCCACACCCACAGCGCGTTTTCCATCGAACAGAATGCGATCGGTGGTGGCGTGAGTAATAATTTTCAGATTCGTGCGGCCTTTGGCCTGATCGAGGTAGCCGCGCGCGGTACTTGAGCGACGACCTTGCGGCGTCACGGTGCGATCCATCGGCCCAAAGCCTTCCTGCTGATAACCGTTCAGGTCATCGGTGCGTGGATAGCCCGCCTGTACGCCTGCTTCGATCATCGCTTCAAACAGCACATTTTTGCTGGCTTTTGGCGTCGCCACGCAAACCGGGCCGTCGCCGCCGTGATAGTCGTTTGCCCCGATATCGCGCGTTTCCGCTTTACGGTAATAGGGCAGGCAATCCAGATAGCTCCACGATTCCAGGCCAGGCGCGGTGGCCCAGCTATCAAGATCCATGGCATTGGCACGGATGTAACACATGCCGTTGATAAGAGAGGAACCGCCTAAGCCTTTGCCCCGACCACATTCCATGCGACGGTTATTCATGTGTGGCTCAGGATCGGTTTCGTATGCCCAGTTGTAGCGTTTTCCCTGGAGTGGATACGCCAGTGCAGCAGGCATTTGGGTACGAAAATCAAAACGATAATCCGGGCCGCCTGCCTCAAGCAGCAGAACGTTTACCTGGCTATCTTCTGTCAGACGTGTTGCCAAAACATTCCCTGCGGATCCGGCTCCAATGATGATGTAGTCAAATTCCATTCGTCGTTCCTCAGGTTTACTTAATTAAAATACAGACTGAAAACGGGCCAGCTCGACCTGAACTGATTTAACCTGAGTGTAATTTTGCAGCGTCATCAGGCCATTCTCACGGCCAATGCCTGAATGCTTATAACCACCCACCGGCATCTCTGCCGCTGACTCGCCCCAGGTATTGATCCAGCAAATACCCGCTTCAATCTGATGAATCACGCGGTGCGCCCGGTTAAGGTCTTGCGTCACCAGGCCAGCAGCCAGACCAAATTCGGTAGCATTGGCGCGACGGACCACTTCGTCTTCATGCTCATAGGTCAAAATTGACATCACCGGTCCGAAGATCTCTTCACGTACAATCTTCATCTCGTCATGGCAGTCAGTGAAGACGGTAGGCGCAACCCATGCGCCGTTATCGAAGCCGTCACCGGTGAGGCGAGTGCCGCCGCACAGCAAACGAGCGCCTTCGGCAATGCCAGATTCGATGTAGCGCATTACGTTATCGCGATGGCTGAAACTCACCAGCGGGCCAAAATTGGTGTCGGGCTGGCGTAAATCGCCTGGGCGAATGCGTGCCACACGTTCAGCAATCTTCGCTTCGAACGCAGCTTTCATTGAGACAGGAATGAACACGCGCGTACCGTTGGTGCAGACCTGGCCAGAGCTGTAGAAGTTGGCCATCATGGCAATGTCAGCAGCCAGATCGAGATCGGCATCGTCAAAAATGATCAGCGGTGATTTACCGCCAAGTTCCATGGTGACCTCTTTCAGCGTGGAACCTGCGGCATTCGCCATCACTTTTTTGCCGCTGGCGACGCCGCCGGTGAAAGAGATTTTATCGATGCCGGGATGTTCGGTCAGTAGCTGCCCGGTGACCGCGCCGCTGCCCGGTAATACGTTGAAAACACCATCCGGCACGCCCGCTTCGCTGTAAATTTCTGCCAGTTTTAACGCGGTTAAGGGCGTCACTTCGCTGGGTTTGAAGATCATGGCATTGCCTGCCGCCAGGGCAGGTGCTGATTTCCACAGCGCAATCTGAATCGGGTAGTTCCACGCGCCGATGCCCGCCACGACGCCAAGCGGTTCGCGACGTGTATAAACAAACGCGCTATCGCGCAGCGGGATCTGCTGACCTTCGAGAGTCGGGATCAGTCCGGCATAATATTCCAGCACATCGGCACCGGTGACGATATCGACGCTGGCGGTTTCGCTGTAGGGTTTACCGGTGTCGAGCATCTCCAGCTCGGCTAATTCGTCATTACGTTCACGCAGAATATCCACGGCGCGACGCAGAATGCGCGATCGCTCCATTGCAGTCATCGCGGCCCAGACTTTTTGTGCTTTCTGCGCTGCCGCAACGGCGCGATCAACATCGGCCCGTCCAGCTTCATGAACCTCAGCCAGCACTTCGCCATTGGCCGGATTGATGGTCTGAAACGTTTTGCCTTCAGCGGCGGCTACGTAAGCGCCGTTGATATAGAGTTTTTGTTCGGTAAAGTGAGACATCTCTTCCTCTTCCGTTATTCGTTCGCGCCAGCCAGTTGCTGACGAATGAATTGTGTGGTTAGCGTTCTGGCGACGTTCGGGTCAAAGGGATTGCCGCTTAATGCTGCGCGTAACCACAATCCGTCGATCAATGCCGCTAACCCATGTGCCGCCAGGCGCGCTTTATCGCGCGGTATTTCGCGGCGGAATTCTGCGGCCAGCGTGGAAAAAGGCGTCCACTGCTGACCCGTTCCAGACGATTCAGTTGGGGCTGGTGCATACTGCTGGACCAGAAATCGAGCCAGGCCTTCATCGCGGCGTTATGCACCTGGGTTTCATCGAAGTTGCCTTCGACAATGGCGCACAGCCGCGCTTCGGTTGTGCCATTTGCCAGTGGCTTCAGCCTGGCGGCAACGGCATCACGCAGCTGGCGGGTAACGTCGCGCATCGTGGCTTCCAGCAGGCCGTTTTTGTCTTTGAAGTAGTGACTGATAATGCCCGTCGATACGCCCGCACGGCGGGCAATCTGGGCGATAGTTGCGTCATTAATCCCGACTTCATTTATGGTGCTCAGGGTTGCATCAATCAGTTGCCGACGTCTTATCGGCTGCATTCCCACCTTTGGCATAGCTCCAGCTCCACCCACGTTTCGAGTCACTATTAAAACTTTTTTGATTGCACGTTCAATATAAAAAGAAAAGTTGTTAGGATGTTGCACGTTGGTTGACAGATAAACACGCTGAACCCCGCTATGGCGCAGTCAGTAATGCAATAACCGTAATGGATTGAAAAATGAGAAAGATGCGGTCAGATATCGCCCGATCGCAAAGGGATAACTTATTGATTTTTTTGGGATAAATTAACCAGAGGTAAGTAATGATAAATCCACCTGCCAGCGAAAAAGACAGACTCAATCCTGTTGTGTTTTACACCTCAGCCGGACTGATTCTGACCTTTTCACTAGTCATGATTCTTTATAACGATGTTGCAGCCGGTTGGATCTTGCGCGCCGTAAACTGGGTTTCCGCCACGTTTGGCTGGTACTACATGCTGGCGGCTACGCTCTATATCGTGTTTGTGCTGTACATGGCTTGCTCACGTTTTGGTGCCATTAAGCTCGGGCCGGAGCAGTCGAAACCGGAGTTCAGCTTGCTGAGCTGGTCGGCGATGCTGTTTGCCGCCGGTATCGGTATCGATTTGATGTTTTTCTCGGTGGCTGAACCGGTCACGCAGTATATGCAACCACCTGAAGGAGCAGGGCAAACCCTGGAAGCAGCCCGCCAGGCGATGGTCTGGACGCTATTCCACTACGGTTTAACGGGCTGGTCGATGTATGCCCTGATGGGAATTGCGCTCGGCTACTTCAGCTATCGTTATAACCTGCCGTTGACCATTCGTTCCGCGCTCTATCCTATTTTTGGTAAACGCATCAATGGTCCCATCGGCCATACGGTAGATATTGCTGCAGTGGTCGGCACCATTTTCGGTATCGCCACTACGTTGGGGATTGGTGTGGTACAGCTCAACTATGGCCTGAAAGTGCTGTTTGATGTTCCTGAAGGCCTGACGGCACAAACTGCATTAATTGTCCTGTCGGTGATTATCGCGACAATCTCTGTTACTGCTGGCGTGGACAAAGGTATTCGTATCCTTTCAGAGCTGAATGTGGTTCTTGCACTGGCGATGATCCTGTTTGTGCTGGTGATGGGCAATAGCGGATTTTTGCTTAACGCACTGGTGTTAAACGTTGGTGATTACATCAATCGCTTCATGGGCATGACCCTGAACACGTTTGCTTTTGATCGCCCAACCGAATGGATGAATAACTGGACGCTGTTCTTCTGGGCATGGTGGGTTGCCTGGTCGCCGTTTGTTGGCCTGTTTTTGGCGCGTATTTCACGCGGTCGTACCATTCGTGAATTCGTACTTGGTACGCTGATCATTCCTTTTACCTTCACGCTGCTGTGGCTGTCGGTGTTTGGTAATGCTGCGCTGTATGAAATTATTCATGGCGATGCCGGTTTTGCGCAGGAAGTGATGACGCATGCTGAACGCGGCTTCTATAGCCTGCTGGCGCAGTATCCTGCCTTTAAACTGAGCGCATCCGTTGCCACCATTACAGGCTTGTTGTTCTATGTGACCTCTGCGGATTCGGGTGCACTGGTTCTGGGTAATTTCACCTCAAAGCTGAAAGACATTAACAGCGATGCCCCTAACTGGCTGCGCATCTTCTGGTCAGTGGCGATTGGGGTGCTGACACTCAGTATGCTGATGACCAATGGGATCACGGCGCTGCAGTACACCACGGTAATTATGGGGCTGCCGTTCAGTTTCGTGATCTTCTTTGTGATGGCTGGATTATATAAGTCGTTGAAAATTGAAGATTACCGCCGCGCCAGTGCCACGCGAGAAACCGCACCTTATCTCGCTGCCGCGAACGATCGTCTGAGCTGGAAAAAGCGTCTGTCACGTCTGATGAACTATCCCGGCACGCGTTATACCCAACAGATGATGGGATCCGTTATCTTCCCGGCAATGCAGGATGTGGCCAAAGAGCTGGCGCTGCGCGGCGGCAAAGTGGCACTGGAAAACATGCCGCCGGAAGAGGGCAATGCGATTGGTTATCTCGATCTGCGCGTTAATCTGGGCGAAGAGCAAGACTTTGTCTATCAGGTCTGGCCGCAACAATATTCGGTTCCGGGCTTTACCTACCGCGCGCGCAGCGGGAAATCCACTTACTATCGGCTGGAGACCTTCCTGCTGGAAGGCAGTCAGGGCAATGACCTGATGGATTACAGCAAAGAGCAGGTGATCATCGATATTCTCGATCAGTATGAACGCCACCTGAATTTTATCCATTTACACCGGGAAGCCCCAGGCAACAACATCACTTTTCCCAACATCTGATGCGCGCACTCAGGCTGGAGAATCATCTCCAGCCTTATCTTGCCCACCGTCACGGTCAAATTTCAGCTATCTTTAAGGCTTTGCTGGCCTGATGCCTTACCGGTATTGACAGGGAGTCATATGAAGAAAATTCTCAATACCTTCCTTCCGTTATATGCCACAACCTTGTTAATGCTGCTGGGTTCTGGACTGCTGACAACCTATGTTTCCCTGCGCCTGGCTCATGAAGAGGTCAGCGGTGTGCTGATTGGTGCGATCACCGCAGCGCACTACGTGGGCCTGGTGATTGGCGGCAAAGTCGGACATAACCTTATCGCGCGTGTCGGTCATATTCGCGCTTATGTATCCTGCGCCGGCATTATTACTGCATCGGTTATCGGGCATGGTTTAACCGACATGATACCGTTATGGGTGTTTCTGCGGCTGATCATCGGCCTGTGTATGATGTGTCAGTATATGGTTCTCGAAAGCTGGCTCAACGATCAGGCGGAATCCTCTCAGCGCGGCGTGATTTTTGGCTTTTATATGGTGGCAACGTATTTAGGGTTGAGTGGCGGGCAGGTTCTGCTGACGCTACAAAGCGGATTCGGCGTCAGCAGTTTGCTGATTGTCGCGCTCTGCTTTGCGCTTTGCCTGGTGCCGATCGCGCTGACCACCCGTACCCATGTGCAGGCGATGTCGCCTGCGCCCATGGAGCTGGGTTATTTTATTCGCACCATCCCCAAACTTTTGAGCACCACGCTGGTGACGGGCATGGCAATCGGCGCGTTCTATGGCCTGGCACCGGTTTACGCCAGCAGCAAAGGCTTCTCTACCGATCAAACCGGCCTGTTTATGAGTTTGACTATTTTTGCCGGACTGGTCTCTCAGTTCCCGTTGAGTTGGCTTTCAGATCGTTATGATCGTCAGCGCCTGCTGTTTTTTATCTCGGTGCTGTTTGCCGTATCCGCGTTACCGTTGGTGTTGTTGCCGAACCTGACTTTTAGCTGGCTGCTGGGCATCGCTTTTGTTGCCAGCATGATGCAGTTTTCGCTCTATCCATTACAGGTTGCGCTGGCAAACGATCAGGTTGCAGCAGAACGCCGCGTCTCGCTTACTGCCTGTTTGCTGATGGCTTTTGGTATTGGTGCCAGCATGGGGCCGCTGGCGGTTGGGGCGCTGATGCAGCCGCTTGGCAGCAACATGCTCTACCTCTCTTTTATACTCTGCGCTCTGGTGATTGCCGCGCTGAGCTACACCGCTAAGCAAGTTCCGCTGCCAACAACCGAAGTGCCGTTACCGCACGTGGTCATGCCTGAAAGTCTGGCAACGTCACCGTTGGGCGCGGCGCTCAATCCATCTATTGAAGAAGAGGTGATTCAGGCTTCGATGGTCAACAATGATGACGATGCCGAAACAACCGATAAACAACCCGCCTGACAGGCGGGTTTACATTGACATCAGCTGCATCCTAAAAGAACATCTCTGCGCTGCTCGCCGTGACGTCAGGTGATCGCGAGCCGCTACGCATAACACTGATTCCACCTCCACGATAACGCCTTATCGTAACTTACTGAATGGTAAGGTTTATGGACATAAAACAACTCATTTATTTGTGCAATCTTGAACGCGAGCGCCATTTTGGTCGCGCCGCCGAAGCCAGCTTTGTCACCCAGCCTACGCTCTCAATGAGGCTGAAAAATCTGGAGCGCGAGCTGGGATTATCGCTCATCAACCGCAGCAATAACTTTGCTGGTTTTACGCCAGAAGGCGATCGCGTACTGGCGTGGGCGCGTGAAATTGTTTCTGTTTATCAGGGACTGAAGCTGGAAGTGGAGTCGCTAAAGCACGGGGTTAACGGCACGCTGCGCCTTGGCGTGGTGCCGCAATGCAGCGTTGCGTTGCCCCAGCTATTGAAAGCAGTTGCCGCGCGTTTTCCGCAGCTTGATTACCGCATCGCGGTCTTAAGTGCCGATCAACTGCTGGAGGCGCTGAACAGTCATACCGTGGATGTAGGCATCGGCTTTTTTGAGATGGCAACGTTGCGAGAACTGCATTTTCAGGCTGCGCTGTTGGCCGATCGTGGCGTGGAAGCGGTGTTTCATCCCGACCATTTTCCCGATTTGATGCAGCATGAGTCGATTAGCCTGGCGATGCTGGCTCAACAGCCGCTGTGTCTGGCGGAACAGACACGTTATTTCCGGCGCTATCTGGATATGGCGTTTCGTGAAGCTGAACGGCTGCCCCGCGTAATTGTAGAGAGCGCCTCAATTATGCAACTGCTGCAATGTACGCAAGTGGGGCTGGGCGTCATGGTATCACCCCAAGGCCATCTGCTGCCTGAGTCATTGCAAGGTTTAGCGCAGCGTCCTATTGAGATCACCCGCATGGCGCGCGAGGCGGCGTTGGTGATTGCTGAACCCGGACGTGCTACGCCGCTGGCTCAGCATTTTTTGATGAAGCACGCGGCTATTTGCCGGCTTAAGCGGCTTCTCCCAGCGCAAAAGGAGACGGCTGTTCCAGTTACCGATTGCCACAGCCTGAATCAGCGCAAACAGCTCACCACGCTGCCAGCCACGATTTAAAAGGGGCTGCAACTGAGCCGCGCTAAAGCGTTCTGGTGTCCGTGTAAGCTGTGCCGCGAGCGCAATGACCTCCTGCTGTGGGTTTTCTTTTGCATCATCCTCAACGGCAGTAATGAGCATCCCGACACCGGCAAAATGTTGAAAAACCCAGCGACTGCCAAGAATGCGTGCGCTGGTCGCCTGCGCCAACGCAGTAAAGGTATTCGCTTCTAAACGCTGGCGTAATGTTGCCCAGCCATACAACACGTCAGGATCGTGCGCCAGCACCCAAACCGCCTCATTTAAATCGGGCTGCGCCTGACAAAAGGTGAGGGCAGTCAACTGCCGCGCGCTGGCATAACGCTGCTCCAGCGGTTTTAGCGTGGGATGCCAGCGTCGCGCCACGCCAAATCCTTCGCGCTCTGCATCAGGCGGTGGCGTAATGCCAGGCAGCCAACGCACCGGCAATCCTTGCAGGGCGTGTAAGCCCGCGACAACGCGCGCCTGATAGCTGACAAACCCAATGACCTGGCTGAGCGTTACAATGTCAGGCTCAGTCAGGCCAACGGCTGCCAGTGCGCTAACTGACGCTGCGGTGATCAGCTCCGGCTGCATAGCAAGCTGACGCGCATACTGGGTAATTTGTGTCAGACGATTGTTGCTTTCACGCGAAGAGTCCGGTCCGGGCACTGGATTTAACCGGGCAGAATAGTGATTACACAAACGCTGCACCCCTGCCACCTGCGCTACGGTGAGGGCGGTGCTGAGGCGATCATACAGCGTCAGCGTATGCGTCAGGGTTGGGGTAAGGCTGTCAGGAAACAGCAGTTGACTGAGATCGCGCGCGGCCAGCAATGCTGGCTGATTATCACGAAAAAGTGGCTGAAGCGCATGTGCATCCTGCCGTAAACCCAACAGAAAGCGATCGTCAATATGGGCTGCTTCCGGAACCAGCGGCACCGCCGGTGACATTGTTGGGCGGGTCTGGCTTTCGTAAAACCAGTGGTTATGGCCGGGATAACGGCGTTGTTCCATGGTCAATCCTTTTGCAAATTCTGGCACAGCAACGTGACGGCAAAATCTGAAACAGGCCACGCGCAGAAGAACTGACTTATCGTCGCTGAAGGGTGCGCCAGGGCAAAAGAATGATCGGTGATAATTAATAGCGTTAAAATATAAAGGCGGCCAGCGGGGCAGGACAAGAGAAGGGCGAGCAAGGCTCGCCCTGAAGAACTTATTTCAGTTCCAGTTCGTTCATTGCAGCAATGCTGAAACCGCCGTCAACGTGAACCACTTCACCGGTGATGCCGCCAGACAGGTCAGAGCACAGGAATGCCGCTGAGTTGCCCACATCTTCGATGGTGACTGTGCGACGAATCGGGGTAACCGCTTCGCAGTGTGCCAGCATCTTACGGAAGTCTTTGATACCTGACGCCGCCAGGGTGCGGATTGGACCAGCAGAAATCGCGTTGACACGCACGCCTTCCGGACCCATTGCATTCGCCATATAGCGTACGTTCGCTTCCAGAGAGGCTTTCGCCAGTCCCATCACGTTATAGTTCGGGATAGCGCGTTCAGCACCCAGGTAAGAGAGGGTCAGCAGCGCAGAATGTGGGTTTAACATAGCGCGGCACGCTTTGGCCATGGCCACGAAGCTGTAGGCGCTGATGTCATGAGCAATTTTAAAACCTTCACGAGTGACAGCGTTAACATAGTCGCCATCTAACTGGTCACCCGGTGCGAAACCGATAGAGTGGACGAAACCGTCAAATTTTGGCCAGGTTTTTGCCAGTTCAGTAAACAGTGATGTGATGCTCTCGTCTTCTGCAACGTCACACGGCAGAACAATGTCTGAACCCAATTCTTTAGCAAACTCTTCCACACGACCTTTCAGTTTGTCGTTCTGGTAGGTGAAAGCCAGTTCTGCGCCCTGTTTGTGCATCGCCTGTGCAATACCGTAGGCGATGGAAAGTTTACTGGCAACGCCAGTAACCAGAATGCGCTTACCGGAAAGAAAACCCATAGCTGTAATCCTTATGGTCATTGTTGTTGGCGGTCGCGTTGATTAAAAAACAGGCGACCGACGTTAATCGACGTGCGGATTCTAGCACGTCTCTTTGAGATCGGGTAAACCAGGCAGTAATTTCCGCCCCGGTGGCGTAAATCAGTACTCGCGCCGCCAGGCTTCAGCGGTAAGCGCCTCGCCGAAATGGCTGCTGATTAACCGTTTGGTCAGATCGTGTAGCGGCGACGCCAACACATCGGCGGTGCCGCCGCGCTCAACCACTTCGCCCTGATGCATCACTAACACCTGGTCACTGATGTGCTTCATCATGCCGAGGTGTTGTGTAACATAAATATAGGCGATGCCATGCTTTTCTTGCAGTTCCAGCAGTAAGTTAACTAACTGAGAGCGCATCGTCATATCAAGTGAGGCAAGGGCTTCATCAGCGATAATCACTTTTGGCTGTAGTATCAATGCCCGGGCTAAACCCAAACGTTGCTTCTGACCGGGAGCCAGCATGTGCGGATAATAACCGGCGTGATCGCGTAGCAGTCCAACCTGACGCAGCGTGGTTGTGATACGTTTTTCACGTGCCGCCGCGTCCAGAGTGGTATTCAGACGCAGTGGAAAATCGAGGATCTGACTTACGCGCTGACGCGGATTAAGCGAGTTGGACGGATCCTGAAATATCATGCGGATGCGCTGGCTGCGATACCCGTAATCACCGTATTGCAAAGGGTGATCGTCAATCAGGATGTCGCCTTCACTGGGTGCCACCATGCCGCTCAGCATCTTGGCTAAGGTGGATTTACCCGAGCCGTTTTCGCCAATGATCGCTAACGTCTGCTTTTCGCGCAGGGTAAAACTGACCGATTTTACCGCCTCAACATGCTGACGCCGAAACAGCCCGGTGCGATAGCGAAAAGTCTTGCTGAGGTTGCGTACTTCCAGCAGCGTTTCCATGCTATTGGCCCTCCATATTCAGCGGGAAGTGGCAGGCATAAAGATGTGATTTCCCCTGCCAGACGTGGCGTTTCAACGCACTTGCGCTGTGCATAAGGGCAGCGCGGTCCAAGACGACAGCCAATGGGCAAGCTTTCCAGTGAAGGGATCGCGCCAGAAAGGGTATTCAGACGACTTTTGTGTGGCAATGAACGGCCAAAGTCTGGCATTGCGCGAATCAGCGCCTGGGTATAAGGGTGATGCGGAACCGACATTAACTCTTCGCTCTGTGCGGTTTCCACCGTTTGACCGCAATACATCACGTTGATGCGATTCGCCCAATGACTCATGGCGCGCAGGTCATGGCTGATCAGCAAAATAGTGGTGTTATTGTTCTGATTAAGACGGCGCAGCAGGCGAAAAATTTGCGCCTGGGTGGTAGGTTCCATCGCATTCGTCGGCTCATCGGCGATCAACAAGCGTGGCTGATTCGCCAGGGCAATCGCAATCATTACTTTCTGACACTCACCTTCCGTGAGTTCATAGGAAAGCTGCGCATGATGTCTTTGTGATCTTTAATCCCTACGCGATGCAGCAATTCAATGGCGCGGCTTTTACGCCAGAACCAGAAACGCTTATACCAGCGGCCTTTGAAGGTCCAGCGAGGTATCGCCTGCATCAACTGACGACCAATGCTTTCAGACGGATCGAGACAGGATTGCGGCTCCTGAAAAATCATCGAGACGTTATGGCCGACGATGCGACGGCGCTCGCGCGGCGACAGGCGCAGCAGGTCAATGTCATCAAACCGCATGCGATCGGCCGTTACGCGCCAGTTGTCTTTGGTTACGCCACAGATCGCTTTGGCAACCAGACTTTTTCCCGATCCAGATTCCCCGACCAGACCGCGTATTTCGCCTTCACTTAAGGTTAAATTAACCCGGTCGACGGCTTTCACTGGCCCATCGGGGGTCATAAATTCAATGGTCAGGTTACGAATATCAAGTAACGGCATCTATTCCACTCCCGCTTCGACGGCACGACGAATACCGTCGCCGAGCAGGTTAACAATTAATACGCTCACCATCAGCGCCGCACCGGGCAGCATCACTGTCCAGGGGGCAACATAGATCAGCTCCAGGGAATCACCCAGCATCGCGCCCCATTCCGGCGAGGGAGTTGCGCGCCTAAATCAAGAAAGCCCAGCGCCGCAATATCCAGAATCGCCATCGACAGGGCGCGGGTAATCTCGCTAATCAGCATAGGCAGAACGTTGGGTAAGATGGCGTGCCACAAAATATTACCGCTGCTGGCTCCATCAAGGCGGGCGGCAACCACATACTCTTTCTCCAGTTCGTCGTGCACACCGCTGTAAATAGCGCGAACCAGGCGCGGCATCAGCGCCATCCAGACCGCCAGTAAAGCGTGTTCAAGACGCGGCCCAAGAAAAGCCACCACAATGATCGCCAGCAACAGCGATGGAATCGACAGTAAAGTATCCAGCACGTGGTTCATCACGGCTGAACGCACGCCGTGCGTTATGCCCGCCAGCACGCCCAGCACCAGCGCACAAAAGGTGGCGAACAACGTCACTAAAATCGCGGAACCCACCGTCGGCGCAACACCACTCAACAGGCGGCTGAGCACATCGCGGCCTAAATCATCCGTGCCGAGGAAAAATGACACGTCACCATAACGTGACCAGGAGGGAGGCAGCAGTTGATAGCCAAGAAACTGCTGATCGATGCCATACGGGGCCAGTAAACCGCCAAACAGGCAGAGCAGCAGGACGGCGGCAAAACCATACAAGCCAATCATTGCGGCAGTGTCGCCATAAAAATGGTGCCAGCTTTGGCGAAACGCGCTGGGTAGCCGCTTCTCAGCGTAGATATTATCGGAGGGCATACATATTCGCTTGGGTTGGGGTGAATTCAGCTGACGTTGCTTTGATTTTTACTGTCATATCATTGGTTTGCTCTGAATCGATACGTCATTCTGTCTCAGGATGATGAAATGTATGCGCCTGATAAATATCATTTTTTGCCTGCATTTTTATGATGTAAAACAAAAAGGTATGCACATTGCTCAAGGATACCAAACGCTGAAAACCACCGGGCTCCGTCTGATTTGCCCAACAGGCTTTCTGTTAGGGTATCGCAACGTTACCGTTGAGATAACAAGCCTGTACTTCTCATCATAGGTGATTATCCGACTATATCACTGTCGCAAGCAAGGGAAGGCAGACAGCAATTTCGGTTAGGGCGAAAAGAAGCGGCGCCACGCCCTGACATGAAGCGCAAAAACGGCGATAAGTTGCTGCGATAATCGTTACGAATCGCCGACAGTCGCTGCTGCCCGCTGTGTGAAGCGCCGGGACAGAATTCTTACAGCAAATTTTTCCGGTTTAATAATGAATAGAAATCGTTTGTGCGCATTTGTAATCGCCTGTCGATAATCTCTTTGCCATGCTGGGTTGCAGCGTAATATTCAGCGTAAATATCGCGAAAATCTATTGGGAATAAGCTTTCGCTCTCTTTATCGTAAAGCATGTTACCCGTGTTGAGATCGTAATGGATTATTCCTGCCTCATTCAGTTTACAGATTAATTGCAGATAAAGGTTCTCTAAATTATCAGGAATATCCGCTGTATCAATGTCACTTAGTGGCGTTCCGGGCACACGTAGCATTCGAAGGTACACATCACCGCCATGCCGCATGACAACTGATGCGTCATCACCATAAAAAGCATTAAACAGGTCAGATTCCTGCCTTGCCATTTCCAGCACCTCATCGTACTGGGTACCCACAAGATCATACTTTTTATATAAAGCAGATGAATCATTCATATCTTCAAATACTTCTGCGGTTGAGCCTTCCCCTATTAACTGGCCGAGAATGGGCACTGTTCCTGTATCAGGATAAGAAGGGTAATTTTCACAGGGTAAAGGCGTTTGAATCAGGGCGGAGATTATTTTCATGACAGACCTTCCTTACGACGTTTAAATATCTCGCGAGATTTTCACATAAAAGCGGGTAACGGACTACCCATCCTGGGTTCAGATAAATATTTCTGTTATTACCCGGCAGCGGACCAGCCGCGAATCTGGCAGGCAAGAGGCTGTCGTCGCGCTTGCCACTGCTTTAATAAGGGCTACGCTATCTTATGAAGCCTGTCTGTTTTATTGATATTTATCTTTTTGATATTTATGAAGAGGTGATTTATGTCTAAACATCGCGGTGGAAAAGATGATTTTGCAGAACATCCGGCAAAGGCACGGGACGAGGTGAAAAAACGGGGCAAAAAAGCGGCGGTAACTTCACCAATAACCACAATGTTTCTGTTAACGCAGGCCAAAATAGTGGCAGAAAGTAGGGCGGCGTTCAGCTCGCTGGTGGGCAAAGGAGTGCCCCTGAATAACGGTTCTCTCCGCGTCATGTTCCTTTCAGACGCCATTTCATTTTCATAAGTGCCTGTTTTTCGGGTGTTAAACATCAGACAACCACGCGGGCGCCTCTCTGCTCCTGGTTAAACGTGAATGCGCTTCAGGTTGAGGCAGAGATACTGCTGCAAAGGGTTTACCGTTACGATGCGCAGAATGACCAGCGCAATGAGTCACACCGCTGCATCACATCGAACAGGAGAGAGGCATGCTCAGTCTAAATTTCGATCCTGAGCTTAAACACTAAACCTTCAGTGAACCTGTGTTTAAACACAGATTCACTGCTGTAGCCAACTAATGCGTTGTCATGGTTAATTGACTTATCGCAGGGCATACCACTCTTTATGTTTCAGCGGATTCATGGCCGCACCGATGACATCAGAGATGACGTTCACCAGAATCACCAGGCCGCCAACCACCATAACGCCTGCCGAAATGGCTGCATAATCCTGCTGGCGAATAGCGTTAATTAACCAGCGGCCCAGGCCTGGCCAGTTGAACACCATTTCAGTAATCATTGCCAGCGTGAGCATAGTGGAAAACTGCAAACCAAGACGCGGAATGACCGGCGGCAAGGCATTATGTAATACGTGACGACGGATCACGGTGAAGCGTGACAGGCCACGGGTCGCGGCGGCTTTCACATAATTCTTGTCCATCACTTCGCTGGTGCTGTTACGCAGCAAACGAATCACTTCGGTGGTCGGCACAATCGCCAGTACCGTTACCGGCAAAATCATGTGAGTAAGGGTACTGATTAACATCTCGTGACGCCACGGTGACGGGCTAATCCATGCATCAATCAGGGCAAAGCCGCTGACATTCTGCACCGGATACAGTAAGTCGTAGCGACCAGACACCGGCAGCCAGCCCAGCGTCAGTGAGAAAAACAGGGTAAAGAGCAGCGCCAGCCAAAATACGGGCATCGAGAAGCCGAGTAGCGCCAGGGCGCTGATAACTTTGTCCTGCCATTTATTGCGCATCACGCCCGCACAGATGCCGAGCGGGATCCCAATCAGCAACGCAAATGTAAACGCTAAAATGCACAGTTCCATCGTCGCGGGAAACACTTCGCGCAGTTGCAGACCGATCTCCTGACCATTTGTGCTGGAGACACCAAAATCGAGTTGCAGCATGCCGCTAAACCAAAACCACCAGGCATCCCAGAGCGATGCGCCTTCGAGCGGGGCATTCGGCGTAAAATAGCTGAGGCTAAAACTGACCAGAGAGAGCATAAACAGCGTGATCACTAACAGCAGCATACGGCGCAAAATATAAATAATCACTTAAGGCTCCTCACGCTCATCGCGATATACCCCTGCAAACGAAGCGTTGCCAAAGGGACTCAGCACCAGTCCCTTAATGTCGTGGCGATAGGCCTGCAAACGAAGCGAAGAGGCCAGCGGTAATACGGGCAGCTCTTTCGCCAGCAGTTGTTGAGCACGGTCATAATGGTCAATACGGCCTGATAATTGTTGCGTCAGTAAGGCATTTTGCAGCGTTTCATCAAATGCCGGAAAGCACCAGTGAGCGTAATTGGTTTGTGAACGAATAGCAGCACAACTCAACAGAGGGCGGAAGAAGCTGTCAGGATCGTTACTGTCTGTTGCCCAACCGGCCAGCGTTAAGTCATGATTCATGGACATAAGCTGTGCTTCCTGAAAACGCCCCTCAACCGGCATGATGGTGACGGTTACGCCAACCTGAGCCAAATCAGCCTGCAACAGCTCCGCCGTTTTCAACGGGCTTGGATTCCACGACTGGGATGTTGAGGGCACCACCAGCCGCAGATGCAAATCGGTGACGCCTAGCCGCGCCAGCTCCGCACGTGACTTCTCAGGATTATATTCCGTCACGCGTGATGCATTGTCATAAGCCCAGGACGCGCGAGGCAGGATCGAGGCAGCCGTTTCCGCAGTACCGTAATAAATCGACTCCATCAGGCGTTCATTGTTAATGGCAAGCGCCAGTGCGTGGCGTACTTCCGGGCGATCAAGTGGCGGTTTGCGGGTATTAAATGCCAGGTAGGCAATGTTCATGCCTGGTCGCAACGTCATACGCAAACGCGGATCGTCACGTAAAATGGTGAGCTGGCTGGCGGCAGGATAGGCCAGCACATCACATTCGCCCGTCAGTAATTTGGATAAGCGGCCCGTACCGCCTGCGCCAAGATCGATTACCGCCTGTTGCAGTCGCGGCACACCTTTCCAGTAACGTGGATTACGCGCCAGCCGAATATACTGGCCCGCACGATATTCACTGAGCTGGAACGGCCCGGTGCCGACTGGCTGACGATCCAGAATCTCCTGACGCCCTTCAGCAGCGAGCTGATCGGCATACTCCTTAGACAAAACCGGGGCGTAATGCGTGGCCAGATGCCAGAGAAACGAGGCGTCAGGGCTATTCAGGCGGATCTCAACGCTGTTGTTATCGATTTTCTTTACACTCTGCACCGAGTCGGCAAATTGCAGGCTGTCAAAATAGGGATAGCTGCCGCCATTGACGTTATGCCAGGGATGTTTGCGGTCAAACATGCGAGCAAAACTGAACACCACGTCGTCGGCGTTAAGCGGACGTGAAGGTTTGAACCAGTTCGTTTGCTGGAACTGCACGCCGGAACGCAAATGAAAACGGTAGGTTGCGCCGTTATCGCGAACATCCCAGCTGGCAGCCAGATCGGGCTTCAGGCGGTAAGTATAAGGATCAACATCCAGTAAGCGGTCATAAAGCTGGGCGGCCAGCGTATCAACCACGAAACCGCTGCTGGCCAGTTGTGGATTAAAGCTGTTCAGCGTGCCATTAACACAATAGATAAAGCCGCTCTGGCGAATATCACCCGTGGGCGCGGACCACGCAGACGCACTCAGGATACTGAGGCAAAGTAACAGCGAATAAATTAGTCTGGACATAGAACTCAACGATTTCGAGGCATTAGGCTGAGTGTATCTCAAAGCGGGCATTGTCCCAAAATCTCTCAGGTTAGCGGCGCAGAAATTCCGCATTACCCGTGGCAGGTAATCACATAGTTAGTGTGGAAATGAGAAAAATTCTCAATTAGGGGTTTACAGATGATAATAAGAATGATTATTATTCTTCTGCGCTTCGACGGTGGCTCTACCGAAGAAGAGCACGACATTGCTCACATTGCTTCCAGTATTGTTGCCCGCCTTGTGCGGGCTTTTTTTGCCTGCGCTTTCATAATGAAGTGTCAGGACAGCACAAACCAGCGTGTTTAAAAACGCGCGGTGGGGATGCAGCGCGCCTTAGTGACGTTTCTTCTCTCATTTAAACGCGATCGGTAGCCGTCAGGGATTATTGCTTCAGCGCAAGGCTGTTTTCTGGCACAGCAACATCAGGTGTTACTCATCTCTCGCGATACCGTGCTTCTTCATCATGGCTCTGAGTTGATGATAAGTCACACCAAGCAGAGTCGCGGCCCGGCGCTGATTATATTTGGCCTGTTGCAGGCTGCTCTCCACCAGCTCACGTTCCTGCTGATTCTGCCACTGGCGCAAATTGACCGGTAACAGCGGCAGGGCGGCAAGATCGACGTTCGCCTCCGCTTTTTGCTCGGGTTGAGTACGCGGCGCGAAGGGATTGATGATGATATTTTCCAGCGGCTCTTCACTGCTGTGGTGGCGATACACTGAGCGTTCTACCACGTTTTTAAGCTCGCGAACGTTGCCGGGCCAGTCGTGATCCAGCAGGGTTTTCTTTGCCGCAGGCGTAAAACCTGGAAACAGAAGCAGGCCGAGTTCCCGACACATTTGAATAGCAAAATGCTCTGCCATAACCAAAATATCGCTGCGGCGTTCACGTAGCGGCGGCAGTTGCACCACATCAAAGGCGAGGCGATCAAGCAAGTCAGCACGGAATTTTCCCTCGGCAGCCAGCCCAGGCAAATCCTCATTGGTGGCGCAGACCAGTCGCACGTTAACCTGCAACGATTGATTACCGCCGACACGCTCCAGTTGCCCATACTCGATGACGCGAAGCAGTTTTTCCTGTACCAGCATGGGTGCCGCGCCTAATTCATCAAGAAACAGCGTCCCGCCGTCAGCCCGCTCAAAGCGCCCTAAATGGCGTTTTTGCGCACCGGTAAACCGCTTCATGCCCGAACAGCTCTGAATCCAGCAGGTTTTCATTGAGCGCCGCGCAGTTCAGAGAGATAAACGGGCCTTGCCAACGATCGGACAAAAAATGTAACCGGCTGGCAATCAGTTCTTTTCCCGTTCCGCGTTCACCCGTTACTAATACAGGTTTTTCCAGCGGGGCGAGTTTTGACACCTGTTCAAGCACTTCAAGGAAGTTATTGGACTCGCCTAATAAATTATCTCTTGTCTCAACCATGATGAATTTCACCATTCTTTAATCGAATTGACTACAGCAAAGATGGATTTAAGTTTGTTGATATTCAAAAATCCAGCAATATCAGGATGATAAATATTGGCACGTATCTTGAATTAAATACACCGTGCAACACGCAAATATGACAATTTAAGAGGAACATCATTATGGGTATTTTTTCTCGTTTCGCCGACATCGTGAATGCCAACATCAATTCGCTGCTGGAGCGCGCGGAAGATCCACAGAAGCTGGTACGCCTGATGATTCAGGAAATGGAAGACACGTTAGTTGAAGTGCGTTCAACTTCAGCCCGCGCGCTGGCTGAAAAGAAACAACTTGTTCGTCGCATTGAGCAGGCTGAAATTCAGCAAGCTGAATGGCAGGAAAAAGCCGAGCTGGCACTGCGCAAAGAGAAAGACGATCTGGCACGGTCGGCGCTGATTGAAAAACAGAAACTCACCGATTTGATTGCGGCATTAACGCAGGAAGTGAGCCAGGTTGAAGAAACGCTGGATCGCATGAAAAACGAAATTGGCGAGCTGGAGAAAAACTGAGTGAAACGCGTGCGCGTCAGCAAGCGTTGACCCTGCGTCATCAGGCGGCTTCTTCATCACGTGACGTCCGTCGTCAACTGGATAGCGGCAAAATTGACGAAGCGATGGCGCGTTTCGAATCATTTGAACGTCGCATCGATCATATGGAAGCAGAAGCGGAAAGCCATGGCTTTGGCAAACCCAAAACGCTGGATCAGCAATTCTCAGATTTGAAAGCGGATGATGCGATCAGCCAGCAACTCGATGCGCTGAAAGCCAAAATGAACCGTAGCGAATAATTTATCGTTATTGCGAATACTGATTAAGGAGAGTCAATGAGCGCACTATTTCTTGCCATACCGCTAACGATCTTCGTGCTGTTTGTTGCCCCGATCTGGTTATGGCTGCATTACAGCAACAAGCGCAACGGCGGCACGGAGCTGTCGTCAGGCGAACTCCAGCGTTTGCAGCGCGTGACGAAAGATGCCGAACGCATGCGTGAACGTATCAATGCACTGGAAGCGATCCTTGATGCAGAACATCCGAACTGGAGGCAGCCATGATGAAAGGACGCAAACTGTGGCGTAAACCCGATGACGGTAAGTTAATGGGCGTGTGTGCCGGACTGGCTGAGTATCTGGATATTCCGGTACGTCTGCTGCGCGTTATCGTCGTCTTGTCTCTGTTTTTCGGGCTGTTTGTCTTTACCGTCATTGCCTACTTCGTGCTGGGTTTCGTGTTAGATGTCAAACCCGCCGACGCTGAAACTGGTGAACAACTGCCGAGCGCCAGTGAATTGTTAGATCAGCTGGAAAACGCATTGCAGCGTGATGAGCGCAGCGTGCGTGAAATGGAACGCTACGTTACCTCAGAAACCTTTAGCGTGCGTAGCCGCTTCCGCCAGATTTGATGCTCTTTTTCCGGGCCTGTTTCAGGCCCTTTTGCTGACTCTCCGGAGGGAATATGTCCGTAAATTCGTCTGCTTTTCGCCGTCGCGCGGCACCCGCGTTGAAGTCGGCCGCTAAATTTATCATTATCAATGCTGTCACTTATGGTCCCGCCGGTGTAACCGGTTGGGCAGTGAAATCCGTGGCGCGTCGTCCGTTACGCATTCTGCTTTCACTGGCGCTTGAGCCACTGCTGAAACGTGTATTGAATCGGGCGGCATCGCGCTTCATCAGGGAGAAAGATGAAAAGACTGCAAACTGAACTGACAGCGTTAATGAACCGGGGCGTTGACCGTCATTTGCGCCTTGCGGTAACCGGTTTAA
The DNA here is from genome assembly GCA_018842655.1 of Candidatus Pantoea haifensis. Lineage (GTDB taxonomy): Bacteria > Pseudomonadota > Gammaproteobacteria > Enterobacterales > Enterobacteriaceae > Pantoea > Pantoea haifensis. Next base: position 1,005,366 of record JAGTWN010000004.1, read on the forward strand.
GCCGCAGCGGGAAAACGGCTTTTATCACCTCGCTGGTTAACCAGCTTTTGAATGTACACAGCGGCGCCCGTTTGCCGCTGTTTTCGGTGGTACGTGATGAGCGCCTGCTCGGCGTAAAGCGCGTACCGCAGCGTGATATGGGAACATCGCGCTTTACCTATGATGAAGGGCTGGCCCAACTTTATGATACGCCGCCCGCCTGGCCAACGCCGACACGTGGCGTAAGCGAAATGCAACTGGCGTTGCGCTACCGGCCTAATGACTCGCTGCTGCGTCACCTCAAAGATACCGCCACGCTTTATCTCGAAATCGTTGATTATCCCGGTGAATGGCTACTTGATCTGCCGATGCTGGCGCAAGACTATCTTTCCTGGTCGCGCCAGATGAACAGTCTGTTACAGGGCGAGCGCGCCGAATGGGCGAAACCGTGGCGCGAGCTTTGTCAGCAACTTGATCCTTTTGCGCCGGCTGATGAAAACCGTCTGGCAGAGATTGCGGCCGCCTGGACCACCTACCTGCATCGCTGTAAAACAGAAGGGCTGCATTTTATTCAGCCGGGGCGCTTTGTCCTGCCGGGGGATATGGCTGGCGCACCTGCCTTGCAGTTTTTCCCGTGGCCCACAGGGGATAATGTGCAGGAAAGCAAGCTGGCGCAGGCGGAAAAAGGCAGCAATATTGCCATGCTGCAACAGCGTTTTAACTATTACTGTCAGAATGTGGTGAAAGGCTTTTATAAGCACTACTTTCTGCGTTTTGACCGCCAGATTGTGCTGGTCGATTGCCTGCAACCTCTTAATAACGGGCCGCAGGCTTTTAATGATATGCGACTGGCGTTAACCCAGCTGATGCAGAGTTTTCATTACGGCCAGCGCACGTTATTCCGGCGCTTATTTTCACCCGTGATTGATAAACTGCTGTTTGCCGCCACGAAAGCCGATCACATCACCAGCGATCAGCACGGCAATATGGTGTCGCTGTTGCAGCAGCTGGTGCAGGACGCCTGGCAAAATGCTGCCTTTGAAGGCATTCGCATGGATTGTATTGGTCTGGCATCGGTACAGGCGACGCAAAGCGGTTTAGTGGATCATCAGGGTGAAAAAATCCCGGCGCTGCGCGGCCACCGTTTAGTGGATGGCGAGCCGCTCACGGTTTATCCCGGCGAAGTTCCACCACGTTTGCCCGGCAACGCCTTTTGGCAGCAGCAGGGCTTTCAGTTCGAACAATTCCGCCCGCAGCAACTCGATGTTGATCGGCCGCTGCCACATATTCGCATGGATGCGGCGCTGGAATTTTTATTGGGAGATAAATTGCGATGAATGATCCAATAAAGCCGCGCATCGATTTTGCCCGTCCGCTGGAAGAGATGCGCGACACGCCGTTGCGCCCGGCTCAGGCGTTTGAAAACAGTGCTCAGGCGGCCTTTCTGGCAGTTGAGGATGAGGTACCAGCAGAGGAAGAGGGCGCGGGTGAACGCGCCGTTGAAGCTGCGCTGAAACCCAAACGCAGCCTCTGGCGTAAAATGGCAGGCGCTGGACTGGCTCTGTTTGGCGTCAGCGTGGTGGCGCAAGGGTGCAGTGGCTACACGATGCCTGGCTGACCCGCGACTGGTTTGCGCTCGGTTCCGGCGTAGCGGGGGGCTTGATTATTGCGGCAGGCGTGGGTGCGTTAGCCACTGAATGGCGACGCCTTTATCTGTTGCGCCAGCGCGCCGAAGAGCGTGATACCGGCCGTGAATTACTGCACAGCCACGGCATCGGAAAAGGGCGAGCATTTTGTGAAAAACTCGCACAACAGGCGGAACTGGATCAGGCGCATCCAGCGTTGCAACGCTGGCAGGCATCGCTACACGAAACGCAAAATGACGGTGAGGTGGTGCGCTTATACGCGCAACTGGTGCAGCCCGTGCTGGATCGTCAGGCGCGACGTGAAATCAGCCGCCATGCAGCCGAATCCACATTGATGATTGCGGTCAGCCCGCTGGCGCTGGTTGATATGGCGTTTATCGCCTGGCGCAACCTGCGCCTGGTTAATCGTATCGCCGCGATTTATGGCATTGAATTAGGTTATTTCAGTCGTATTCGCTTGTTCCGGCTGGTGCTGCTGAATATGGCCTTTGCCGGTGCGTCAGAACTGGTACGCGAAGTGGGTATGGACTGGATGTCGCAGGATATCGCCGCGCGACTGTCGGCCCGCGCCGCCCAGGGAATAGGTGCCGGATTGCTTACGGCCCGTTTGGGGATTAAAGCCATGGAACTGTGCCGCCCGCTGCCCTGGCTGGAAGAGGATAAGCCGCGCTTAGGCGATTTCCGTCGTGAGCTAATTGGTCAGGTGAAAGAGACGGTACAAAAAGGCGGCAGTAAAAGTTAAGCGCACTGGTAGTGGCACGATCTCCTCAATATTCCCCGCACGCGGGGGATGGCGCTTAACGCAGTGCAAAAAATTTGCAGCACCCTGTTTCACCCGCACAAACCCTGTGCAATTCGCCTAAACGTCCACCATTCACGCCACCGCTGTCAACTTTTCCTGACAGATCTCTTTCTGCCACGCAGTAAGTTAGCGTATCATCGCTACAATCTGAACCTGTTAAAGGCCATGAAAATGCGTTTGGAAGTGTTCTGTCAGGACCGCATTGGTCTGACGCGTGAACTGCTTGATCTGCTGGTTGCGCGTAACATCGATCTGCGCGGTATCGAAATCGCGGCTGTGGGCCGTATCTATCTCAATTTTTCGGCACTGGAGTTTGACCAGTTCAGCAGTCTGATGGCGGAAATCCGCCGTACACCGGGCGTGACGGATGTGCGCACTGTGGCATACATGCCTTCTGAACGCGAACACCGTGCCCTGAGCGCGCTGTTAGTGGCAATGCCGGAACCGGTGTTTTCCATCGATCTTAAAAGTAAAGTCGAGCTGGCAAACCCTGCTGCGCAAAATTTGTTTAATCTCGACGAGCAAAAAATGCGCAATTTCAGCGCCGGAAACCTGATAAGCGGTTTCAATTTTATGCGATGGTTAGAAAGCGATCGGGTGGAAGCACAGGCGCAGCACGTGGTCATCGAAGGGCGTGATTTCCTGATGGAGGCGCGACCTATTTATCTGACGGCTGAAGAAGGGCAAAGCGATCAGCCCGTTGGTGCGATGGTGATGCTGAAATCAACCGCCCGTATGGGTCGTCAATTGCAAAACCTGATCGTGACCGATGAATCTGAGTTCGATCATATTGTTGCGGTCACGCCTAAAATGCGTCAGGTGATTGATCAGGCGCGTAAGCTGGCCATGCACGATGCACCTTTATTGATTATCGGTGATACCGGAACAGGCAAAGATATGCTGGCGCGCGCCTGCCATCTGCGTAGCGCGCGTGGCAAAATGCCTTTCCTGGCGCTGAATTGCGCATCGTTGCCGGATGATGTGGCGGAAAGTGAATTGTTCGGCCATGCGGCGGGTGCTTATCCTAACGCGCTGGAAGGCAAAAAAGGCTTCTTTGAGCAGGCTAACGGTGGCTCGGTACTGCTTGATGAAATCGGCGAAATGTCGCCGCGTATGCAGACTAAACTGCTGCGTTTTCTTAACGATGGCACCTTCCGTCGCGTCGGCGAAGAGCATGAAGTGCACGTCAACGTGCGCGTTATTTGCGCCACGCAAAAGAATTTGATTGAACTGGTCCATCTCGGGGAATTTCGTGAAGATCTGTTCTACCGGTTGAATGTGCTCACGCTGAATTTGCCGCCGCTGCGCGATCGTCCTCAGGATATTCTGCCGCTTACTGAAATGTTTGTTGCACGTTTCGCCGATGAGCAAGGCATTCCGCGCCCAAGGTTATCACCGCAGCTGAATGCATTTTTGACCCGCTATAGCTGGCCGGGCAATGTGCGTCAGTTAAAAAATGCACTTTATCGGGCGCTGACGCAACTGGAAGGCTATGAACTGCGACCGCAGGATATCATTTTGCCTGAACAGGCGCTGGATGTGTCGTTAGATGAAGATGCGATGGAAGGCACGCTGGATCAAATCACCAGCCGTTTCGAACGTTCAATTCTCACGCGGTTATATCTTTCCTATCCCAGCACGCGCAAGCTGGCAAAACGCCTTGGCGTCTCTCACACCGCTATTGCCAATAAATTGCGGGAATATGGTTTAGGTCAGAAGCGTAACGAAAGCGAATAAAAGCGAAAGCGGATAACCGGGTTATCCGCTTTTTTTACTACTTCAGCGCGGAGAGCGCAGCGTCATAATCCGGTTCGTTGGTGATCTCATCAACCAGCTGGCTGTAAATCACTTTATCATGCTCATCCAGTACAATGACTGCACGTGCGGTCAGCCCTTGTAATGCACCGTCGGCAATCTCAACACCGTAATCTTGTTTGAACTCTGCGCCGCGCAGGGTCGATAAGGTCACCACGTTGTTCAGGTTGTCAGCACCGCAAAAACGTGACTGGGCAAACGGCAAGTCAGCCGAGATGCAAAGCACCACGGTATTGTTCAGTTCACTGGCCAGCTGGTTAAACTTGCGCACAGAAGTTGCACACACGCCCGTATCAACACTGGGGAAAATATTCAGAACCTTTCGTTTTCCTGCATACTCAGAGAGCGACAGGTTTGCCAGATTTTTCGCGACCAGCGAAAAGGGTTTAGCCTGCTCACCAGGCTGAGGAAACTGACCCGCAACGGCTACGGGATTACCCTGAAAATGAACGAATTGAGACATACAGATTCCTTAATAGGATGAAAATATCGGATAAAAACGGCATCCGATTAGGTATAGCTGTTGTTTATGACATATTTTTTAAGGGTTTACGAGTGCATTTGTTGCTTTAATAGCGGCGTAACGCGTCATCAAGGAGAGGTAATGAGAACGGTAAAAAGTTATCCCGAAGCCTGGCCATTGCATACCCCTTTGTTATCGCGCGCGGAGTCGTACCGAGGCGAAAGTGGTGGTGGTTGAAATAGCCGATGCAACGCGCAAAGGTGTCGGTGAGGCGACGCCTTACGCACGCTATGGTGAAAGCGAAGCATCCGTGCTGGAACAGATCATGACGGTGCTAACGCCGTTGCAACAAGGCATGACGCGGCAAGCCCTACAGCAGGCGCTGCCAGCTGGCGCGGCGCGCAACGCCATAGATTGCGCATTATGGGATCTCGAAGCGCAGCAACAGCAGCAGTCGCTGTGGCAACTGAGCGGCATTCAGGCGCCAGACTCGGTGGTGAGTGCGCAAACCGTCAGTATTGATACCCCGGAAGCGATGGCAAGCAGCGCACTCGCGCTGTGGCAAAACGGCGCCACGCTGTTAAAAATTAAACTGGATAACACCTTTATTACTGAGCGGCTGATGGCGATTCGAACGGCGGTGCCCGATGCCACGCTCATTGTCGATGCAAATGAATCCTGGCACGCAGAAGGTCTGGCCGCACGCTGTCAGCTGTTAGCGGATCTGCAGGTCGCGATGCTGGAGCAGCCATTGCCAGCGGGTGAGGATGCCGCACTGGCAAATTTTATCCATCCGCTGCCGATTTGTGCTGATGAGAGTTGCCACACCCGCGACAGTCTCCCCACGCTGCGAGGGCGTTATGAGATGGTAAATATCAAGCTGGACAAAGCGGGTGGGCTGACCGAAGCCTTAGCCCTCGCTGAAGCTGCCGCGCAAATGGGGTTTGAGGTGATGCTTGGCTGTATGCTGTGTACCTCACGGGCTATTCGCGCCGCGTTACCTCTGGTCGCGCAGGCGCGCTTTGCTGATTTAGACGGGCCGACCTGGCTGGCCGTGGACGTCGAGCCAGCCATTGAGGTGCAAAACGGCAAGGTGATTATTCCTGCCAGCGCAGCAGATTAGTCATCACGTCAAGGTAGGTCTCGGTGGCCTCATCAACCGAAATTACCGGCATTTCAGCCGTCACGCAGGGTAAGCCGAGATCGTTACACCAGCTACCGAAAGAGCCTGGCGTGTCATACCCTACGCTGCTGACGTGGGGAGAGCCATATGTTGCGCCAGCCATTCGCCTACGGCAATGTGATGAGGATCATCAATACAGGCCAGCGGCTCATGCCAGGAGACCACCCAGCGCGGTTTTAACTGATGGATGAGCGCGCACAGTGCCGCTGTTTCGGGTTCAGATCCCGGATGAGCGCCGGTTGATAATTTCACATCCCGATCTTCAGTCATGCTATTCCAGCGGTAAACTGTCTCACCCGACTGCCAGTTTGCTGCTGGAAAGTTGCGGTTAAGATCCACGCCGTTGGCATTTGCGCGTAACCCTAACTGACAACCATCCGGGTTGACCGCCAGCACTACGTGATGACGACGTAGCTTATCCGGCAAGGTTCGCAGCGCGCCTGACAGCGTGGCAATCGCGGCATTTTCATCGCCGTGCGTGCCGGCCAAAATAAGCTCGCTGTCGCGATCGGCTAGTGGGGCGGGAAACCACAACAGCGGCGCGCCCAGGACTGACTTGCCATATTGCTGATACGGAATATCCAGTTTTCCACGCAGCGGTCGTGGGTGTAATACAGGCATAGTCATTTCCTTTAAGAGCGGGTTTGTCTAAAAGTAGCGGAAAAGCCAGCCCCGGAAAATAGCTATTTATCAATCAGCAATTTGCGATAAAGTGCCCTGAGTCAGGCTCTCTGGGCACCCGCTGTGATGCAGCACTTCTTTGGGGAAAGCAATAATGATGAACACCACATTTCAGATGACGCTGGCGGCGCTGAGTCTCGCCAGCCTGTTCACACCCGTATTGGCAGCTGAGATCCCGGCTGGTGCACAGCTTGCCGAGAAGCAAGAAATTGTGCGTCACATTAAAGATGAACCGGCATCGCTTGATCCACTGAAAGCGGTAGGCTTACCGGAGATACAGGTCATTCGCGATCTGTTTGAAGGACTGACAAATCAGGATGCGCACGGAAAAATCGTACCGGGCGTGGCACAGAGCTGGAGCAGCAGTGACAACAAAACCTGGATTTTCACGCTGCGTAATGACGCGCGTTGGTCGAATGGTGAACCCGTAACGGCGCAAGATTTCGTTTATAGCTGGCAGCGGCTGGTTGATCCCAAAAACAGCGCCGCATCCGCGTGGTTTGCTGGCCTGAGCGGTATTCAAAATGCGACAGCTATAACAAAAGGTAACATGCCGCCGGATACGCTTGGCGTCAGTGCGCAGGACAACCAACATTTGAAAGTTACGCTGGCGCGTCCGGTACCGTGGTTTCCCAGTTTAGTGGCTAACGTGGCACTGTTTCCGGTGCCGCAAAAAGTTATCGCTAAAGAGGGCGACAACTGGACGATGCCGGGAAAACTGGTGGGCAATGGTGCATATCAGCTCAGCGAACGTGTTGTTAACGAAAAAATTGTTCTGCAACGCAATCCGCATTACTGGGACAACGCCCATTCTGTGTTGACCAAAGTGACTTTTCTGCCGATTAACGAAGAGTCGAGCGCGACCAAACGCTATCGGTCAAACGATATTGATATTACCGAGTCATTTCCCAAGAACATGTATGCCATGTTGAAAAAATCCTTGCCGGGAGAAGTCTATACACCCGATCAGCTTGGCATCTATTACTACGCTTTTAACACGCAAAAAGGCCCCACCGCTGATGCGCGAGTGCGTAAGGCACTCTCCTGGAGTATTGACCGCAAGATTATCGCGGAAAAAGTGTTGGGTACGGGCGAAAAACCGGCATGGCACTTTACGCCTGATGTCACTGCTGGCTTTAAACCGCTGCCATCAATGCTACAGCAGCATAATCAAAGTGAACTGAATGCGCAGGCAAAAGCCCTGTTAGCCTCCGCAGGCTATGGACCGGGCAAACCTTTACGTCTCAAGCTGCTGTATAACACCTCAGAAAGCCATCAAAAAATTGCGATTGCTATCGCCTCGATGTGGAAAAAGAATTTAGGGATTGATGTTCAGTTAGAAAATCAGGAGTGGAAAAGCTATATCGATAGCCGAAACAGCGGCAACTTCGATGTTATCCGCGCCTCCTGGGTGGGTGATTACAATGAACCCTCAACTTTTCTCAGCTTGCTCACGTCGGGTAACACCAGCAATATTGCACGTTTTAACAACGCGGATTATGACGCGGTCATGGCGAAGGCCAGCGAAGAATCCGGCGATCGGGCACGGAATGAGGATTACAATCGCGCCGAGCAAATCCTTGCCGAACAGGCCCCGATTGCCCCGATTTATCAGTACACCAATGGTCGGTTAATCAAGCCGTGGGTAAAAGGATACCCGATCACCAATCCGGAAGATGTGGCGTACAGCCGCGAACTGTGGATCGAAAAAAGTGATTACACAGTCTGACATCTTTCCTTACAGCCAGCCGATTGCATCTGATTGTGGCCACGCCAGGCTGTATCGAGTTGATTTTGATAGTGAGGAATTATTATCGTGGATGTAATTGAAGGTAAAGCGTTACAGGTTTCAGACGCCATCATCGCCTGCCAGTTGGATGGTAAAGGTGGCCAGATTGCCCTTGAAAATAAAGATGTTGTTAATTGCGAAAAGCCGTGCTGGCTGCACTTAAATTATACCCATCGCGAAAGCGCAGAATGGCTTCAGTCGACTCCTCTGTTGCCCGACGCCGTGCGTGACGCTCTGGCCGGTGACAGTATGCGTCCGCGCGTTAGCCGTCTGGGTGACGGTTTTATGATTGTGCTGCGTAGCGTCAATCACAACAGCGATTCACGACCGGATCAGCTGGTGGCGATGCGCATGTTTATTAATGACAAGCTGATCGTTTCAACACGTCGCCGCAAAGTGTATGCCGTCGATGAAGTGTTAACCGATTTGCAAAATGGCAACGGGCCGGTCGATTGCGGTAGCTGGCTGGTTGATATTTGTGATGCGTTAACCGATCACGCCAGCGAATTTATTGAAGAACTTCATGACAAAATCATTGAGCTGGAAGATGCGTTGCTTGATCAGCGAATCCCCGCGCGCGGCGAGCTGGGACTGCTGCGTAAACAACTGATAGTCATGCGCCGTTACATGGCTCCGCAGCGCGATGTTTATGCGCGCCTCGCCAGTGAAAAACTGCCGTGGATGGATGACAGCGAGCGTCGGCGTATGCAGGAGATTTCAGACCGTTTAGGGCGCGGGCTGGATGATTTAGATGCTGGCGTCGCACGAACGGCGGTGCTGGCTGATGAACTGGCCTCGGTCATGGCAGAGTCAATGAACCGCCGAACCTACACCATGTCTCTGCTGGCGATGATTTTTCTTCCTGCCACCTTTCTGACTGGTTTGTTTGGTGTCAACCTGGGCGGGATCCCCGGTGGTGAATGGCGCTACGGTTTTACGCTTTTTTGCCTGTTACTGGTGGTGCTGGCGCTCAGCGTGACAGGTTATTTGCGGCGACGTCGCTGGATGTGAATGCCAGATAAATAATGTTATCAATGAGTTACAAAAATGCGATTGCATGATTAAATGCACGAAAAGCACAAAAAAGCTGATCGATATCAATATCTCTCTGGTGTGTCTGACGCAAACTCTCTCTCGCAGGTGAATGCAACGTCAAGCGATGGGCGTTGCGCTCCATATTGTCTTACTTCCTTTTTTAGAATTACTGCATAGCACATTTAATTCGACCAATGCCGGCCTTATCCGCCGGCTTTTTTTGTCCGGTTGGCTACGTTGCCTGATCTTTCCTATGCTTTAAGAACATAAGCAAAAAAGGAGAACGGCATGAACGTGATTACTGCCAGCGAACCAATCCCAACTGATCCACCGCCAATCCCCGATCCGATTCCACAACCTCAGCCGCAACCCGATCCGCCACCGGACCCAGGCTTTCCACCCGTCATGGATCCGCCACCGCATCGTTAAAGAAAAGGGCGCGCTAATCACAGCGCGCCCTTACGTTTATTTGATGTGCAACACGTCGAGCCGTGCACTCACATCAGGCAGCTCCTCTTCGTCGCTGCGCCAGCCAACAGGCTGAACCGGTAGCGTTTCCCGGTCAAACGCCAGGTCTCCACCCTCAACGACATCATCGCCATGACTGATACCTTTGAAATCGAACAGATTCATGTCCGCTAAATGTGAAGGCACCACGTTTTGCATCGCGCTGAACATGGTCTCAATGCGGCCAGGATAGCGTTTATCCCAGTCACGCAGCATATCAGCCACGACCTGACGCTGGAGATTAGGTTGTGAACCGCACAGGTTACACGGAATGATTGGGAACTGGCGGGCATCAGAAAAACGGATAATGTCTTTTTCACGGCAATAAGCCAGCGGACGAATCACAATATGTTTGCCGTCATCGCTCATCAGTTTCGGTGGCATACCTTTCATTTTGCCGCCGTAAAACATGTTCAGGAACAGGGTCTGAAGAATGTCATCACGATGGTGGCCCAGCGCGATTTTTGTGCAGCCTAACTCAGATGCCGTGCGGTAAAGGATACCGCGACGCAGGCGAGAGCAGAGCGAGCAGGTGGTTTTGCCTTCGGGAATTTTATCTTTAACAATCGAATAGGTGTCTTCTTCGACAATTTTGTATTCAACACCCAGCGACTCAAGGTATTCCGGCAAGATGTGCCCAGGAAAACCAGGCTGTTTTTGATCGAGATTAACGGCGACCAGCGTGAAATTTACCGGCGCACTTTTCTGTAAACTGCGCAGAATTTCTAACAGGGTGTAGCTGTCTTTGCCGCCTGACAGGCAAACCATAATGCGATCGCCTTCTTCAATCATGTTGAAATCAGCAATCGCCTCACCCACATTTCGGCGCAGGCGTTTCTGTAATTTATTGAAGTTGTACTGCTCTTTCTTTGTATCTTTTTGATTCTCTTGCATTTATCGGTGTCTCTTTCGCCTGAGAGGGCATATTAGGGGCAAAAATTTTTTACATGGCCAGCTTGCTGTTGAGCATATCAACCTGCGCACCATTCATTTCTTCAAACCACGCGGCATAAATGTCATAACCATCTGCGCGTTTTCATGCCCCATCTGGTTCGCTATGAATGAGGGGGTTCGCACCTGCCGACAGGAGCCAGCAGGCAAATGTATGGCGAGTATGGTACGGATTGCGGCGATGAAAGCCAGCATGATTTTTAATGGAAATTTAGCGAATACAGAAGGTCCTGAAGGAACAGGCTAACGGTTGAAGAGAGGCGCTAACAATGTTTTATCCGGCGTGTTGATGTCGCGTCTGAAATTAATCGCCCATCCCTGGCGTGTAAAATCCCTTAAGGCGCCTTGCTTATGTAGTACTACTTAGAGGTGCGGCGACTGACTTTGCCTCCTTTCCGGCCTGCTTCCCTGGCACGTTCAGGATCATTCCTGAAATTCCCTCCACTGACTTTGCCGCCAGCACTGCCAGCCACGCTGGCACGTTCCGGGTCTACAGCAAAATTCCCGGCCCCCCTCTTTGCTTCTGTTGTGTCATAGATAACCTCATATAAGGATACTTTCTTAAAGGAGACTAGCTAGTCACAACAATAAGCGTAGTCGGCTAATGTGATATTGTAAATCAAATAGTTAGGTAAAAATTGTAACGTTAATATACCCTGTATATACAGCCAAATAGCACCGCAGACGCTCCGTTTATAACTGCGCTCGCTTATGCGTTACGCCTTTTTCCCCGCCAGTCCGGCCAGCCGTTGATAGCGTTTTGTGGCCGCTTCCGTGGCATCCTGCCAGAGCTGATGTGCCAGTTCCGGTTGCACAGTTGCGAGCTGACGAAAACGCTGTTCATTCCCTAATGCCTCCGCCAGATCAGAACTGGGTGGACGTGAATCCAGTGACAGCGGCAGTTTACCTTCTTCACTGCGACGCGGATCGAATCGGTAAAGCGGCCAGAATCCGCTGGTGGTGAGCTGGCGCATTTGCTGATGACTAAACGCGAGATCGTAACCGTGCGCCTCACAGGGGCTGTAGGCGATAATCAGCGACGGTCCCGGCCAGGCTTCTGCTTCCTGAAACGCTTTAACGGTTTGATTGAGCTGCGCCCCGAGCGAGATTTGCGCGACGTAGACATGACCATAAAGCAATGTTGACATGCCCAGATCTTTCCGCGCTTTGCGCTTCCCTTGCTCACCAAATTTTGTCACTGCGCCAGGTGGCGTGGCTTTAGAGGCCTGACCGCCGGTATTGGAGTAACACTGGGTGTCCAGTACCAGCACATTCACGTTCTCAGACAGACTCATCACATGATCAAGGCCGCTATAGCCGATGTCATAAGCCCAGCCGTCGCCGCCTATGAGCCACACTGATTTATCCACCAGCGCCTCTGCGGCATCACATAGCGCAAGGGCATCGGCATCTGTGGCCTGGCACAAATGCTGTTTAAGCTGCGCGATCGCATTTCGGCGTAGCGATATTGTGACGTTGTCACTTGTTAGCGTTGCCTTTAGCGCCTCGGGAACCTGTGCCGAACAGCGTTCCAGCAGCCGCAGGGCACGCTGACGCTGCTGATCAATACTCAGGCGAAAGCCGAGACCAAATTCCGCGTTGTCTTCGAACAGAGAATTAGCCCAGGCAGGACCGCGACCTTCAGCATTGGTGGTGTAAGGCGTGGAGGGCAAATTACCGCCATAAATAGATGAGCAGCCGGTAGCGTTAGCGATTAATAAGCGATCGCCAAACAGTTGCGTCAGCAATTTAATATAAGGCGTTTCGCCACAGCCCGAGCAGGCGCCGGAATACTCAAACAGCGGTGTGATTAACTGAGACGTTCGAATATCAATATGCTCAAGCTGCGCGGCACTGCGTTCAGGCAAGGCTAAAAAGGCAGCATAACGGGCCTTTTCCTGTTCAACATGTGCCAGGCGCGGCTGCATATTAATGGCTTTGATTTCAGGGTGCTGCCGATCGCTCGCCGGGCATACCTCAACGCACAAATTACAGCCGGTACAATCTTCAGGTGCTACCTGGAGAACATATTTCTGCCCACGCATATCACGCGCTTTAACATCCAGTGACATCAGCCCGGCAGCGTTCGCTAACGCTTCGGGGTTAACCACTTTGGCACGAATGGCGGCATGTGGGCAGGCAGCAACGCAGTGATTGCACTGAGTACAAAGATCAGGCTTCCAGATTGGGATCGCTTCAGCAATGTTGCGCTTTTCCCATTGCGTCGTGCCCAGTGGCCAGGTGCCATCCGGTGGCAGGGCGGAAACCGGCAGTTTATCTCCCAAACCGGCCAGCATCGCTGCGGTAACGGTTTTAACAAAGTCAGGTGCGGCGTCGGATACCACGGGCGGACGATGTGGACTGTTTTCATTAACAGGTTGCAGCGGTACGGCGTTGACTGCCTGACGTGCCAGTGCCAGGGCTTGCCAGTTGCGTTCCGTCAGCTGCTGGCCTTTGGTGCTGTAACTTTTGGCAATGGCCTGTTGTAATTCCCTTAGCGCCACCTCTTCTGGCAAAATCGCGCTGAGCTGAAAAAACGCCATCTGCATTACAGTATTAATCCGGGCGCCGAGCTGGCATTCACGCGCAATGCGTGCGGCATTGATAATATAAAAGCGCGCCTGTTTTTCGTTTAGCTGAGCCTGAACTTCCTGCGGTAAACGCGCCCACACGTCATCGACAGCATAAGGCGTATTAAGAAGGAAAATGCCGCCCGGCTTGAGCTGCTCCAGCATCTCATATTTGTCGATGAACTGAAGTTGATGGCAGCCAATAAAATCAGCATGCTGAATCAGATAGGCCGAATGAATGGGTCTGTCACTGACGCGCAAATGCGACACGGTCAGGCCGCCCGCCTTTTTCGAGTCATAAACGAAATAGCCCTGCACCTGACTGGGCGTGGCGTTGCCAATAATTTTCAGGTTGTTTTTACAGGCGCTGACGCTGCCGTCGCTACCCAACCCATAAAATATCGCTTCCAGCCGTGCGCCGTTTGGCACCGTATTGTGTTCCAGCGGCAGCGAAAGCTGAGTGACATCATCATAAATTCCCACGGTAAAGCGTGAAGGAGGGTTGTCGTTCGCCAGGGCTTTGAACACCGCTTGCGCTGCCTGCGGCGCAAACTCTTTGAGGATAAGCCATATCGTCCGCCCGTCACGCGGGGCATGGTCTGCCGTTCTCCTCGCCCGACCGCTTCTGCCAGTGCGCCAAGCACATCCAGAAACAGCGGTTCGCCTAATGCGCCAGGTTCTTTGGTGCGATCTAAGACGGCGATACGACTTACGCTTTGCGGCAATGTACGCAACAGGTGCTGCGCAGAGAAAGGCCGATACAGGCGAACGCGCACCATGCCAACCTTTTCGCCACGCAGGAGCATGTCATCAATGACTTCTTCAACCGTGCCGCTGGCAGAACCCATCAATATCACGACCCGCTCGGCTTCAGGGTGCCCGTAATACCCGAACGGCTGATAGTGACGGCCGGTCGCTTTGGCAAAATCATTCATTGCCTGCTCAAGGTGTGCATAGCAGGCGTCGTACCAGCGATTGGTTGCCTCGCGTGACTGAAAGTAGGTGTCGGGATTGGCTGAAGTGCCCCGAATAACCGGGTGATCGGGCGATAACGCTCTCTGACGATGTGCCGCTATTGCCTCTTGCGGCATGAGTGCGCGCAGCGTCTCATCAGACAGCGGCGCGATTTTGTTGATTTCGTGCGAGGTGCGAAAACCGTCAAAAAAATGAATAAAGGGTATGCGGCTGTTCAGTGACGCGATGTGAGAGATCAGCGCAAAATCTTGCGCTTCCTGCACGCTGGCGGCTGAAAGCAGGGCGCAGCCCGTCTGTCGCACAGCCATCACGTCAGAGTGATCGCCAAATATTGACAGTGCATGCGTAGCCACAGTACGCGCTGCGACGTGCAGTACAAATGGCGTCAGTTGCCCGGCCAGTTTGTAAAGCGTAGGGATCATTAAAAGTAATCCCTGCGATGAAGTAAACGAAGTGGAAAGTGCGCCAGTTTGTAAGGCGCCATGAACCGTAGCGATCGCCCCCGCTTCTGACTGCATTTCCAGTACGCGCGGCGTATCACCCCAGATATTTCGCCGTCCTTCGCTGGCCCAGCCGTCGGCCAGTTCAGCCATAGTGGAGCTGGGTGTGATAGGGTAAATCGCGATGACTTCGCTGGTGCGAAAGGCCACAGAAGCCGCTGCACCGTTACCGTCGATGGTAATCATAATGCTTCCTTTAGCAGGAATGAAAAAAGCCGGGTAGTTTCCGGGGTTAATTATTTCATTTTAGCAAAGGCTGGGCAGGACATATCTCCCTGGCGCCACAGCGCAGGGAGAAGAGGGCGTGTTCAGGTCCAGGATAACGTCAGCCAATTTATTTAGTTGAGATTTAATGTTTTTTTCATTGATTAACGGATCACAGATTGTATGTGACAACGTCACCTGAAGGTGTGATTGGCCTGCGGTGTTTTTTGATCGTCCTGACTGTTAAAGCGATGCCCCGGGCGCATAATTTCACGCGCCAGAGACCATTGTTTCAGCGGTACACTCTTCGCTTTAAGGTAAACCAGAACAGTGCGGAATTAGCCGGTAAAGTTTCGTTTCAGACTCATCGCGGGGTTTACGCCGCGCAAACGAGATAATTCTGCTTGCAAAGCAGTGAAGAAAATTTTGTAAAAAGCTGTTTCGCCTCTCGATCCTTTACATTGCCTGACATATGCTGAGTCGGCCTCTTACCTCAATTCCGGAGTCCGACTGATGAAAGCAGCCACCTTTCTGCTGGCCGGTGCCGCTTTGTTGCTGTCTGCCTGTAGCAGCAACAGCGATGAAAACGAACCGCCACAACAGGCTACCGCCGCCCATATTCAACCGCATGTCGTTATGTCGTCACTGGCCGAAAGCCACTGTGCCAGTGCTGGCGGTACATTAGCGTTTTCACATCAGTTAGATGGTTCGCGTATTGGGATGTGTCAGCTCGTCAATGGCCGTCGCTGTGATGAACAGGCACTGATTGGCGGCCGCTGCGCACGTTAAAGGCTTAACGGCCGCTTGTATCAGGCTGAAAGCACATTAGGGCAGGTTTGGCCCGTATTGAGCTGGCTGAGGTTGTTCAGCGTCGTTTCTGATATTGCGGTTAACGCTTCTGCGGTTAAAAAGCCTGATGCCCCGTAAACAGCACGTTGTGGCAGGCTGAGAGGCGGCGGAAGACATCATCCTGAATAACATCATTCGATTTATCTTCGAAAAAGAGATCGCGTTCGTTTTCATAGACATCCATGCCTAACGAACCGATTTTTTGCTGTTTCAGCGCATCAATGGCTGCCTGCGAGTCGATCAAGCCGCCACGGCTGGTATTAATGATCATCACGCCCTCTTTCATTTGGCTAAAAGCACCCGCATTAAGCAGATGATGATTTTCTGCCGTTAACGGGCAATGCAGCGTAATCACATCCGACTGCGCATACAGCGTTTTAAGATCAACATATTCCGCGCCAAGCTCCAGCGCCTGCTGATTCGGATAAGGATCGTGCGCTAACAGCCGCATGCCGAAGCCTTTTAAGATACGCAGGGTTGCCACACCGATTTTACCGGTGCCAATCACCCCTGCGGTTTTGTTGTGCATATTAAAGCCAGTCAAACCATCCAGGGAAAAGTTAGCGTCGCGCGTGCGCTGATAGGCCCGGTGAATACGCCGGTTGAGCGTCATCATTAGGCCAATCGTGTGTTCTGCTACGGCTTCTGGTGAATAAGCAGGCACCCGAACCACCTTCAGCCCAAGCGCATCGGCTGCAGCTAAGTCAACGTTGTTGAATCCGGCGCAGCGCAACGCGATATGTTTTACGCCCAGTGCGGCCAGCTCCGCTAAAACCGGGCGGCTGCCGTCGTCGTTCACAAAAATGCAGACCGCCTCGCATCCTGTGGCATTTTTGGCGGTGGTTTCCGTGAGTAAAAAATCAAAAAATACCAGCTCGAAACCATAATCCTTGTTGACCTGCTCGAAGTACTTTTGATCGTAGTGTTTGGTGCTGTATACCGCGATTTTCATCGTTTTGCTCCTGCATTCGGGGATGACCAAAGGATAACGTCTTCTGCCACACTTTGCTGAAACATGCTGGTTGTTTACTCAGCAAACCTTCACCTTGAGCGAGTAACATGCCATCATTCTTGTCAGGATACTGTAAGGAAAAGGATTATTGCTGACATGCCGCGGATTTTCCGTCGACGACTGGCTGCGATTCTGGCGCTGATTTTACTGCTGCTGGGACTCTTGCTGAGTATTACGCAATGGCTGCCGCGGCTGGTGGGTATCTGGCTGCCACCCGAAACGCGCATTGAGCTTGAAGGCAGCCCGCGCTGGCATGAGGGGGCCTTACACTTCCCGCAAATCCGTTACCAGGTGAAAGAGTGTGTCCTGGCCAGGGTGCAGGCCGCGTCGCTTGGCCGACATCAGTCACGCTGGCAATTCAAGGCGCAAAGCGTCACGTTAAACAGTGAATGCCTGCAAAATTTGCCCGCCCCGGACGTTCAACCCGCCGCACCCAAAAGCCTGGCAGAATGGCAGGCAATGCTACCCGGTGCGGATATTCATTTCGATAAACTGACCATTGCGCCCTGGCAAACCTATGCCGGGCGGCTCGACCTGACGTTAGAAAGCCATAAACAGCAGCTCCATTATCAAGGCGACCAGCTGCAACTTGATGCGACCTTACAAGGTCAGCAACTTACTCTCAGTCGCCTGATGTTCAACAATGCGGCGCTTCCCGAGCCTGTGACGCTCAGCGGCCAGCTTGAATTACCAAAGTTTGCTGACGGGTTGCCGGTAAGCGGCAAAGTCGAAGGTGAACTGGCGCTCGCCGCCTTACCGGATGCGTTGCACCTGACATTTGACTGGCAGCAGCAGCAGGGGAGTTAAACGTGGCGATGGCCGGCATTCCGCAGCCGCTGTTGAATTTGCCCTGGCAGGCAAACGCGCAACACATTCATATCCAGAATGGACGCTATTACTGGCCGCTGGAGGCGCAGCCGTTGTCGGGTTTTATCAATCTGACGCTGGCGAACTGGCAAGCCGGGCTAAGGGAGACGCAGATCAGCGGCCGGGTAAATCTGTTGACCCAGGGGCGGGGAGGCAAAGGCAATGTGGTATTAGGGATTGGGCCGGGCAGGCTCAGCCTGACGCAAAGTACGCTGCCGTTTCAGATCACTGGCGAAAGTAAACTGGCGGCGATGCAACTCTATGGCAGCATTCCCGGTGAGCTGAGCGGATCGCTGCTCGATCCGCTGCTGACGCTAAAACCGGGGGCGCTGCTACGCTTGCGTGGACGATTGTTATCGACGCTTGAGGTGGATGAAGCACGCTGGCCGCTGGCAGGGGTAAAACTCTCTTCTCAGGGCATCGACGGTCGGCTGCAGGCAATTCTTAAGGCGCATGATCCCAGCTTTGGCCGTTTTACCTTGCATCTTGACGGACGCGCGCTGCGTTTCTGGCCCGATAAAGGCGAATGGAACTGGCACTATTGGGGAGCGGGCGAGCTGCAACCGCTTAATGCCCGTTGGGACGTAAAAGGCACAGGCGGCTGGCGGGATACGTTAATTCACCTCGATACGTTATCGACGGGTTTCAATCAGCTTAAATATGGCATGGTTCAGGTCAGCACACCGCGTTTGACCTTAACCGCGCCGGTTAACTGGCAGCGTGATGTTCAGCACCCGGCGTTTAACGGTCAGTTTCAACTGGCGGCTGGCCAGACCCGGTTCAGCTATGGCGGCTGGCTGCCCGATTCCACGCTGCAATTTGAAGCCACAGGCCGCGATCCGAGCGATTTCATCTGGCGAGGAGAGTTAAAAGCAGCAGAGATCGGCCCGCTGCGCGTTCACGGCCGCTGGGACGGTGAGCGTTTGCGCGGAGAAGCCTGGTGGCCGACACAATCGCTGACGGTTTTTCAGCCGCTATTGAGTCAGGATTTAAAGATGAAAATCCAGGCGGGCGAGCTGCGCGCCCAGGTGGCTTTTTCGGCAGCGGCGGAACAGGGGTTTGAAGCGGGCGGCCACTGGACGGTAACACAGGGCAGCATCTGGACGCCGGACAGCCAAATCAATGGGGTAGATTTTTCTCTGCCGTTTCGTCTCAAAAATGCGCGCTGGCAACTCGGCGTCCGTGGCCCGGTTTCGCTGCGCATCGCTGAAGTCAAAAATCAGTTTGCCCTGCAAAATATTCGCGCCGATTTGCAAGGCGCTTATCCGTGGTCGGATTCGCATCCCTTAACGCTCCGGGATGTCAGTCTTGACGTATCAGGCGGTCAGGTTTTGCTGCCCGTGCTGCGCATGCCGCAGCATGATGTGGCACGTCTTGCTCTGCGGAATATCAGCCTGAGTGAGTTGATCACTGCCATCAAACCCAGGCAATTTGCTATGTCTGGCAAGATCAACGGCGAGCTGCCGTTGTGGCTTAATAATCAACGCTGGTTAATTGAAAAAGGCTGGGTTGCCAATAGTGGACCGCTGACGTTTCGGCTGGATAAAGATATGGCCGACGCCATCGTCAGTAACAATGTGGCGACGGGTGCGGCCATGGACTGGTTGCGCTATATGGAAATTTCGCGCGCCTGGGCCACCATCAACCTGGATAATCTGGGTGATTTGACCATGAATGCGCAGGTGCAAGGTCTCAGCCAGTTCAGTAACCGCAGGCAAACCGTTAATCTCAACTATCGTCATCAGGAAAATCTGTTTCAACTCTGGCGCAGTCTGCGTTTTGGCGATAATTTGCAATCCTGGGTGGAACAAAATGCCACCTTGCCATCGAAGAAGGATCACCCATGAGCCCGAGGGCATTACTGATGTTGGCAGCCAGCTTGCTGCTTATAGGCTGTGTGCCGCGCATCGAAGTGGCTGCGCCAAAAGAGCCTATCACCATCAATATGAATGTGAAAATTGAACACGAGATCCACATCAAAGTGGACAAAGATGTCGAAGCCCTGCTGAAAAATCAGAGCGATCTGTTCTGAGGAGAGAGCAAATGAAGTGGAGCGCCACGCTGCTGTTGATGTGGGTAATGACCCAACCCGTGTGGGCCTTAACGTTGGATGATGCGCGCCAGCAGGGGCGCGTAGGCGAAACGTTGTCGGGTTATCTCGCCGCGCGCCAACAGGATAACGACACGCTGAAGCTGGTCAAACGGATCAATGCGGACGCGCTGCGCAGTATCAGCGGGTGGCGCAGCAAAACAATCTCGCCACGTCAGAGGTGGCCGCTATTGCCGGTCAAAAGCTGGTGAGTCGCGCAGGGCCGGGTGAATATGTGCGGGGAATTAACGGACAATGGCTGCAGAAATAAGGCGTTTTTCAGATAAAAAAGCCGGGCAGTCAGCCCGGCAAACATAACGGCATCAAATAATTACGCGGCAACAATCTGTTTAATCGCGTTTTTCGCATCGTCAGTGGCTTTGGTCGCGACTTCAGGACCGTATGCGATACCTTCAGCGAAGACAAATTCCACCTCGCTGATACCGATAAAGCCCAGGAATAACTTCACATACGGGGTCAGCAGATCAGAGGCAGTATCTTTGTGAATGCCGCCACGGCTGGAAAGGATCACTGCACGCTTACCTTTTACCAGGCCTTCCGGGCCGGCTTCGGTATAACGGAAAGTCACACCGGCGCGCGCAATCAGGTCAAAATAGTTTTTCAGCTGCGTCGGAATGTTAAAGTTGTACATCGGCGCAGCAATAACCACCACGTCGTGAGCTTGCAGTTCAGCAATCAGCGCGTCAGACAGGGCCAGTGCTTCTTGCTGACGTGGCGTCAGAGGTGCATCAGAGGGACGAAGCGCACCGACCAGTTCACCATCCAACACCGGAACAGGGTTTGCAGCCAGGTCACGAACGGTAATGTCATCGCCGTTGGTTTTTGCCTGATCAATGTAGAAGTCAGCCAGTTGGCTTGATTGTGAATAACCTGCAAGGATGCTGGATTTCAGAACTAAAACTTTGCTCATGATATTTTCCTGTCTGTTATGCGGAAGGCTTCCCGCTCAATGATTTACACTCTACGGTTATCGGCAGTAGGGTGAAAGCGCAATATTTCGAGAGGTATGTTCGAATTTACTGAATAAGCTCAGCAGCCGTCTGGTCACGGCGGGGCGTAAATGTGCTATTATGCGCACAATATTTTTATTGAATCAGCTGGTTATCCCAGCCCTGGGCGCTGTATTTCGCAGCGACACCGTCTGAGTAAGGTACGTCATTACTATGTCATCACCGGTTTCTTCTCCACTTACACCGCTCTGGTCGCGGCTGGATGCATTAATGCTGCGCGATCGTCAGCGTTTACAGCGTCGCCTGCACGGGGCCAAAAAATCAAAAATCCTGAGTCACAGCAGGGCATTGCAGCAGAGCTTGAGCAGGATATTCAGTTAGCTGAGCAGCGCGTGGCGCAGCGTGCCGCAAGCACGGCCAACATTACCTTTCCGGAAAATTTACCGGTTAGCCAGAAACAACAAGAGATTGCCGATGCGATCCGCGATCATCAGGTCGTGATTGTGGCGGGCGAAACCGGATCGGGTAAAACCACGCAGCTGCCAAAAATTTGCCTGACCCTGGGACGTGGTGTGAAAGGGTTGATTGGGCATACGCAGCCGCGTCGTCTGGCGGCGCGCACGGTCGCAAACCGTATCGCTGACGAACTCGAAACCTCGCTCGGCGGCTGCATCGGTTATAAAGTTCGCTTCAACGATCAGGTCAGCGATACCACTCAGGTGAAGCTGATGACTGACGGTATTTTGCTGGCAGAGATACAACAAGATCGTTTGCTGATGCAGTACGACACCATCATTATCGATGAAGCGCATGAACGCAGCCTGAACATCGATTTTCTGCTGGGCTATCTGCGTGAGCTGTTACCGCGCCGTCCCGATTTGAAAGTCATTATTACCTCCGCGACCATCGATCCGCAGCGTTTCTCCCGCCATTTTAATCACGCGCCAGTGATTGAAGTCTCTGGCCGTACCTATCCGGTAGAGGTGCGTTACCGCCCCGTGGTTGAGGAAGCCGATGATGGCGATCGCGATCAGTTACAGGCGATTTTTGATGCAGTAGATGAACTTACGCATGAAAGCCCCGGTGACATCCTGATCTTTATGAGCGGTGAGCGCGAAATCCGTGACACCGCCGATGCGTTGATGAAGCGTGAGTTGCCGCACACGGAAATTTTGCCGCTCTACGCCCGGCTTTCCAATGCTGAGCAGAACCGCGTTTTTCAGTCACACAGCGGACGCCGCATTGTGTTGGCGACTAACGTCGCGGAAACCTCACTGACCGTACCGGGGATTAAATATGTAATCGATCCCGGCACTGCACGTATCAGCCGTTACAGCTATCGCACCAAAGTACAGCGTCTGCCAATTGAGCCGGTTTCCCAGGCCTCAGCCAATCAGCGTAAAGGGCGCTGCGGACGCGTGTCGGAGGGTATCTGTATTCGGCTCTACTCTGAAGACGATTTTCTTAGCCGCCCGGCCTTTACCGATCCTGAGATCCTGCGTACCAATTTAGCCTCGGTTATTTTACAAATGACGGCGCTTGGATTAGGGGATATCGCCGCTTTCCCGTTTGTTGAGGCACCGGATAAGCGCAATATTCAGGATGGCGTGCGTCTGCTGGAAGAGCTGGGTGCATTGACGCTCAGTGACGAAGGGCACTACAAATTAACCGGTTCGGGCCGTCAGCTGGCGCAGCTGCCCGTGGATCCGCGTCTGGCGCGCATGGTGCTTGAAGCACAGAAATATGGCTGTGTGCGCGAAGTGATGATTATCACCGCTGGCTTGTCAATTCAGGATCCGCGCGAACGTCCGGCAGAGAAGAAGCAGGCATCAGATGAGAAGCATCGCCGCTTTGCTGATAAAGAGTCAGATTTTCTCGCCTTCGTTAACCTGTGGAATTACCTTGGCGAACAGCAAAAAGCCTTATCCGGCAATATGTTCCGTCGCCAGTGTAAAAGTGATTTCCTGAACTATCTGCGCGTGCGCGAATGGCAGGATATTTACACTCAACTGCGTCAGGTGGTGCGTGAACTGGGGATCCCGGTTAACAGCGAGCCGGCAGCCTTCCGCGAAATTCACTGTGCGCTGTTAACCGGTTTGCTGTCGCACATCGGTCAGAAAGATGCCGAGAAGCAGGAATACACCGGTGCACGTAATGCCCGCTTTGCCATTTTCCCGGGCTCAGGGCTATTCAAAAAGCCGCCTAAGTGGACGATGGTGGCGGAGCTGGTAGAAACCAGTCGCCTGTGGGGCCGTATTGCGGCGCGTATCGATCCAGAGTGGATCGAACCTTTAGCGCAGCATCTGATCAAGCGTAGCTACAGCGAACCGCATTGGGAGAAGTCACAAGGCGCGGTCATGGCGACGGAAAAAGTGACGCTTTACGGTTTGCCGATTGTTACTGCGCGTAAGGTAAATTACGGACGTATCGATCCTGTGCTGAGCCGCGAGCTGTTTATTCGTCATGCGCTGGTTGAGGGCGACTGGCAAACGCGCCACGCCTTTTTCCGTAACAATCAGAAATTGCGAAGCGAAGTCGAAGATTTGGAACACAAATCGCGTCGTCGCGACATTCTGGTTGATGACGAAACCTTGTTTGCATTTTACGACCAGCGCATCGGTAAAGAGGTGGTTTCGGCGCGACACTTCGACAGTTGGTGGAAGAAAGCAAGCCGCGATAACGCTGAATTGCTCAACTTTGATAAGCAAATGCTGATCAAAGAGGGCGCGGATAAAGTCAGTCAGCTCGACTATCCCAACTTCTGGCATCAGGGCAACCTAAAGCTGAAATTGAGCTATCAGTTTGAGCCAGGTGCAGATGCCGATGGCGTGACGGTGCATATTCCGCTGCCGTTGCTCAATCAGGTCGAAGACGAAGGATTTGAGTGGCAGATTCCTGGCGTGCGGCGCGAATTAATTATCGCGTTAATCAAGTCATTGCCCAAGCCGCTGCGCCGCAATTTAGTGCCAGCGCCAAATTATGCCGAAGCCTTTTTGGACCGCGTTAATGCCGGAGAAATGCCGCTTTTGGATGCGTTAGCGCGTGAGTTCCGGCGCATGACCGGGGTGACGTTAGAACGTGAAAACTGGCAGTGGGATCAGGTGCCCGATCATCTCAAAATGACGTTCCGTGTTGTTGACGAGCACAACCGCAAGTTACTGGAAGGCAAAGACTTAACCGCCCTGAAAGCACAGCTGAAAGACAAGGTGCAGGAAACCCTGTCGAAAGTGGCCGATGACGGACTTGAGCAGAGTAACTTACACATCTGGAGTTTTGGCGATTTGCCGCGCAGCTATGAGCAGAAGCGCGGTAGTTATCAGGTCAAAGCCTGGCCTGCGCTGGTAGATGAAAAAGAGAGTGTTGCCATTCGCCTGTTCGACAATGAGCAAGAGCAACAAAAAATGATGTGGCGCGGTCAGCGGCGCTTGCTGCTGCTGAACATTCCGTCGCCGATAAAATATCTGCATGAAAAGCTGCCAAACAAAGCCAAGCTTGGCCTCTACTTCAACCCTTATGGAAAGGTGCTGGATCTGATTGATGACTGTATCGCCTGCGGCATCGATAAACTGATGGCAGAAGCGGGCGGCCCGGCATGGGAGCAGGAGCAGTTTGAACAGCTACGTGAAAAGGTGCGTGCTGAGCTGAATGAAACCGTGGTGACCATTGCGAAACAGGTTGAGCAGATTCTGACCTCGGTGTTTAACATCAATAAGCGACTGAAAGGGCGTGTGGATATGACGCTGGCCCTGGCGCTGTCCGATATTAAAGCGCAGATGAGCGGGCTGGTTTATCGCGGTTTTGTCACGGGCAACGGCTGGAAACGACTGGCTGATACGCTGCGTTATTTACAGGGAATTGAGCGCCGTCTGGAAAAACTGCCCGCCGATCCCCATAGCGATCGGGCGCGCATGTTGAAAGTGCAGGCGGTTGAGCAGGCATATCAAGCCTGGCGAAATAAGCTGCCGCCGCAGCGTCAGGATGATGAAGAGGTGCTGAATATTCGCTGGATGATTGAGGAGTTGCGCATCAGCTTCTTTGCCCAGCAGTTAGGTACGCCTTATCCCATTTCGGATAAGCGTATTTTGCAGACGATGGAACAAATAGCGGGTTAGGTCAGGGCGCTTTTCGCCTTGTGAAGATGCAAAGGCTGGCAAGGCCAGCCCGGAAAACGCTCACCTTTCTGTACCTCGGCCTCGCCATGCCAGGCCGCGTTGCTCTTTGGGCGGGTCTTATCTTTCCCGGGTTTGATTATTGCTGTGAAAACAACGCAATCGCTGGAGATCAGGGAGGATGTAACCTGCTGTGGCGTAAAGCGTTCGCGCTGTATTCCGTTACAGCGCGTCATGGCTGACTGAAACGCACCCGGCTCGCCTACTGCGCCAGTGCTTCCAGCGTGTCGCGAAACGATGTCACTGCAATCGCCCGGTTATCTGCCAGATAACGATCTTTCGCCGCGGGTGCAGAGCTTTGTACTGCAATCAACTGCCAGCCATTCTCACTATTGAGCAGCAGCGGTGAACCGCTGTCGCCCGGCAGCGTATCGCACTGATGCGATAATACGGCGCGCTGCGCCCAGCCGGTAATTAAACAGTCGCTGTGTGAATAGAGCGTATCCAGATGATCTTCTGGATAGCCAGCCTGCGTGACTTTGCGTCCGGCCTGTTTTAACGCGGCGGTTAAATCGCTGCGCGATCCTTCAAACAGGGGAATCGGTGTAATAGCAGAGGGCGGATTACGTAAAATGACTAACCCGTAATCGAGCGGCGCCGCATTATTCGGCACGATCCACCCTTCGCCATCGGCTTTAAGGCGAGTCGCGAGAGAAGGCTCAACGCGGGCATCAATATCGTGAATTTCATAGCGCCAGCCTGTATCACTGGCCATAAAACGCAGCGCCACAGGTTTGTCAAAATTGCCCGGCGGCGTCAGCAGACAGTGTCCGGCTGTTAACGCCAGATGCGGTGAAATTAGCGTCGCCGTGCACAGATTGCCGCTTTCGGTCTCCAGTTGACCAATAGCATCCCAAGGCGCAGCCGTAATATCGCTGATCGCCTTGCGGTGATCTTTACCAAAAACAGCGTTTTGATCTCGTCAGGATTGGGCGCGTCAGCGTTATCATCAGCATGTACAACAGGGGTAAAACTGAATAATCCAACAAGAAACAAGATAGCCAGGCGCATAGTTCTCTCAATGGCGAGAATAAGTAATGGATAAGGTCATCACGCTTGAGCGATAACTATAGTCGGTGAGCAGTAAAAAAGGGAGTTTTATTGGGATTATCAGCACGCTACAGCGACTAAATAAAAAAGCAGGCTGCGACAATGCCGCACAGGATCATCACAATCAGAATAATTTCGAAGCGATAGCGACGCACCATTTCAGCCACTCCAGTAAAGAAACACCCGGCAGAACCGGGTGTTTTCATGCGTTAATGCTTTAGCGCCAGACCTTATTTTTTAGCAGCAGGCTTCACAACTTTCTTGTGATGCAGTTTTTTAGCTGCCTGCGCTTTTTGTGGAGCGGCTTTTTTACCGCTTTCTTGTGGTGGACTTTTTTAGCCGCCTGGGCTTTCTGTGGTGCGTCTTTCTTCACGGCTTTTTTGTGGTGCACTTTCTTAGCCGCCTGGGCTTTTTGCGTTGTGACTTTTTTGTGTTTCTTGTGGGCTGTTTTATGAACAGTTTTAGCCGGTGCAGCGGTTGTGGTGGTGGCCGCAGCTGGCGCTGGCGTAGCGGTGGTTTCCGCAGCGAAAGCAACAGAAGAGAGACCCATAGCAGCGGCGATCACCAGCGCAAATAATTTTTTCATTGCAAATTCCTCGGACTTTTTTCATGAGTAGCCCACTGCGGGGCCGGTGAAAAGACTATATGTAAAGCGAGGAAAGGTTTCCGTGGGTGTTTGGTATCGGCGTGTAACGGATTGTACAAAGCGGGAGAAAAGGGGCGGCCCATCGCCGCCCGTGGCTTAATTATGCAGGTAACGCTGTTCCAGGTGCTGGCGAAAATAGTGCGGATTAAGTGCTTCACCTGTGGCGTTCAGCATTAATCGCTCAGTTGAGAAGCGGCTGCCATGCTGCCAGATGTTCTGTTGTAACCAGTCAAACACCGGCTGCAATTCACCAGTCTGTATGATTTCGCTCAGCTGAGGAATGGCTTTTTTAACCGCCTGAAACAGTTGCGCGGCATACATTGCACCGAGCGTATAAGTCGGGAAGTAGCCAAACGCGCCGTCAGTCCAGTGAATATCTTGCATGCAGCCGTCGCGATAGTTACCGCGCGTATCAATGCCGAGCGATTGCTGCATTTTTTCATCCCAAAGTGCTGGAATATCATCAACCTCTATTTCGCCTTCAATCAGCGCACGCTCGATTTCATAACGTAAGATGACATGGGCCGGATAGCTGAGTTCATCTGCATCGACGCGGATATAGCCTGGCTTAACCTGCTGTGTCAGGCGCACAAAGTTATCTGCCTGTAGCGCAGGCTGCTCGCCCATTTGAATGGTGATCTGAGGCAAAATGCGCTGTAAAAATTCGCGGCTGCGGCCCAGTTGCATCTCCATAAACAGACTTTGCGATTCATGAATTGCCGTGGAGCGGGCCAGTGCAACTGGCTGACCGCGCCACTGCTGTGGCAAATTTTGCTCATAACGCGCATGGCCGGTTTCATGGATCACGCCCATCATTGCGCTGAGAAATTCATTTTCATTGTAGCGTGTGGTAATACGCACATCTTCCGGCACGCCGCCACAGAAAGGATGCACGCTAACGTCAAGGCGACCATGATTAAAGTCGAAGCCCAGCGTTTTCATAATGTACAAACCGAGTTCGCGCTGCGCATTGACCGCAAAAGGGCCTTGCGGATGGATGACCGGGTGCTGTGCCTGTTTCTCCACCACTTTTTGCAGCAGGTCAGGTAACCAGGTTTTCAGATCGCCAAAGGTTTTGTCGAGTTTGGCGCTGGTCATGCCAGGCTCAAAAACATCAAGCAGTGCGTCATAGCGTGAGCTGCCACGCGCCTCTGCACGCAGTTGGGCCTCTTCGCGACTTAAACGCACAACTTCTTTTAAATTTACCGCAAAACCTTGCCAGTCATTGGCGGGGCGCTGTTCACGCCAGGCATGTTCACAGCGCGAACCTGCAATCGATTTGGCTTCGACTAAAGACGCCGGGAGCAACGTTGCCTGCTCATAAGCGCGGCGCATCTCCGCTAAGTTTGCCTGTTCGACATCGTTTAATGATTGCTGTTCAGCTTGCTGAAGTTGCTCGCCAACACGCGGGTCAGTCAGAATTTCATGTTGCAGTACGCTCATTTCTGCCAGGGCTTCACCCCGTGCACGACTGCCTCCCGGTGGCATCGTGGTTTGCATATCGCAACCCGCAATAGCAGCAAGATGACCAAAACGAGAGAGGCGCTGAAAAGTGGCGCTGAGTTGTTGATACGCTGATGTCACAGAGTGCTCCTTGTGAAAGTTTAACGCAGCGGGATTTCCCGCAAGGGTAGATCAACCGGCCAGCAAAAGCGAACACTGGCCCCGCCAAGCGGGCTGCTTTCAATTGAGACGCTGCCGCTCAGGGCCTGCGCAATGGAGTGCACAATCGCCAGGCCTAAGCCACAACCGCCTGTGGCCCGATCGCGGCTGGGATCGAGGCGCACGAAGGGTTCAAATACCCGTTGACGCTCCTGTGCAGGGATCCCAGGGCCATCATCTTCAACCTGTAAAAACCCAGTGAGCCATCAAACCACAAGCTGATGCGCAGGCGTTGTCGGGCATAACGCAGCGCATTGTTGATTAAATTATCCAGCACCCGTTCCATTAATCGGGTATCGGAAACACCCTGATTCTGACGCTGCGGCAAATCCAAATCGATTTGCGTTTGCGGATTGATGGCGCGAAAATCGTCCAGCCGCTCACGTAGCCAGCTTGCCAAATCGAGTGAAGTAAGATTGAGATCGACACGCGGGCGATCGAGTCGCGCATAAGTCAGCAGCTCTTCGATCAGGCTTTCGAGTTGACCAATATCGCGGTTTAGCGCGGCTGATTCCGCTTCGCTCAGGTTATCGCTCATCTCCAGGCGATAGCGCAGGCGCACCAGCGGCGTGCGCAGCTCATGGGCGATACCATCAATCAACTGTTTCTTGCTGGCGACCAGCGTATTGATATTGTCTGCCATCTGGTTAAAGGCAATGCCTAAACGAAACAGGCTGGACGTCGTGTCAAAATGGGTGCGCACATCCAGTTCGCCGCGCCCGAAACGCTGTGCCGCTTTTTCCAGCCGCTGCATCTCTTTCCAGTGCGGACGCATCCAGATAAACACCGGCAGCGCCAGCGACATGCCAATAAATACCAGTAGCGCAATATCCAGCAGGCGCATTTGATGAAGATAAAACAGATAAGGAATCGGTCCGACAGACAAGACGTAATGGCTGCGTGGAATATGCTGCAAAAAGGTGTATTGATCGTCGAGCGCCACGATTTCACCGGCGCGCAGGCGGCGCATCTCGCCGGTGTCCAGCTGATATTTACTTAACGGCTCAATATGCAGGTCAAACGATAAGCCAAGGTCGAGACTTTTGATCGTTTTATTCCAGTCCCGCGGCGGGATTTCACGCAGTTCACTGCGGATCAAATAGAGCGAACTGGCCATCAAATCATTCATAGACTGACGTCCGGCGCGTTCAGCCGTAAACTTGTAAACCAACCCGACTAACAGCGTCATCACTAAAAAGCAGACGAACAGCAGCAGATAAAACTGGATAAAAAGTTTTCTCATGCTGAACGTGTATCCCAGGCTTGCGGCGCAAACAGATAACCTTTGTTACGGATAGTCTTTATCCGGAACGGCTCAATGGCGCTGTCATGAAGTTTTTTACGCAGGCGTGAAATCGCCACATCAATACTGCGATCCAGACCGTCATAACTCACGCCGCGCAGGGTTTTGAGCAGGGCATCACGATTCAGGATCTGTCCGGCATGGCTGGCCAGCACCCAGAGTAAATCGAAATCAGCCGTGGACAGGGCAATTTGCTCATCAAACAGCGTGACCTGACGATTGAGCGCGTCGATGGTCAGTGAGCCAAAGCGTAACATCTTATGGGAAACATTCACGGCGGGGGCGTCATCTGCTTGCCCTTGCTGCGACTGACGTAAATGAAGACGCAGTCGGGCAAGTAAAACCGCTGGCGGCGTCGTTTTTAAAATATAATCTTGCGCGCCCATTTCCAGCGCCAGGATATGATTCATATCGCTGTCGAGCGACGTGAGTAAGACAATCGGACCTTGCCAGTTGGCTCGCAGGTCGCGGCAAATCGTCATGCCATCTTTTCCTGGTAACATGATATCCAGCATCACCAGATCGGGTTGTTCCTGCGCGATGGTGGCTTCGGCACGATCGCCGCGCGCTTCAACAATGACGTCAATATCATGGCGTCCGAGATACGCAGCGATTAACGCGCCGACTTCGGGTTCATCTTCAACGTAAACGATTTTGTTCATAATTGATAAAGGCGTGTAAGTATAAGTTTGAAAATGACTTTTTCTGCTAATGAGCACTACGTTACCGCACAAAATATCCTTATCTCACTGGTATCCCACTGGCAAAATGTGCCATCATAACCCCGGCTTTTTTACGCCGGGGTTGACACCGTAATGATGACTATGAGGAGCAAGAGTGTGTCTGATAAAGAGCTGACTTCAGCCATATACAGTGACCGCATCTGCTTCAATTACAGTGATTTTCTTTCCGCTTCCTGCAAAAAACGCTGGAGCTTTGTTGATGCCATCTATGGCGTGTTGCCCATTTTTGGCATGGTGACACGCAAATCTGCGCACAGTTTACAGGCGACAGATGAGCACCTGAAAGAATTAGCATTACAAATCATTTCAACGCAGGTCAGCGACGAGATCAATATCGCGCGTCTTATCACCCTTGCTGAACAGCAGCATATCAGCCGCTTCGATATCCAGCTGCCTTATCCGCTCTCCGGCGAGCAACTGGATGCGATCCATCAGGAATACCGTAAACCGCTGGAACTCACACAACAGAATGACCTGCTGTGTGTGTCTATTCCGGGCCAGCCGCACTAAGCCATCAGCTGCCATACGGCAGGTAGCGTTGCGGCGATCACCAGACCCATAGCGATCCGCTCAAGCGAGGAGAGTGCAGTCTCACCCCGTCCGCCACGGCGTGCAAACAGAAACAGCAACATACCGGGTGCGTACAGCACCACTGACATCAGAAGATGTAGCGGGCCAGAAGCGTAAAGCAGCCAGATACCGTAAACGCTGGCCCCCACGCCAACGGCCAGCGCGAGAGGTTGCTGTTTTCCCGTACAACTTTGATCAGATACAGACCCACCAGCAGATAAGGCACCAGAATCATTTCTGAAGCGATGGTTAACAGCGTGTTGTAATCAGCATGCGTCAGGGCGATCAAGATCAGGCAAACCTGGACACTGCCGTTTGTCAGCCAAAGTGAGGCAGAAGGCGCGTTACGGGCGTTTTGTCGTGCAATGCTGCGTGGAAATGCGCCTTGCTGCGCAGCGATAAACGGGACTTCAGCCGCCATAATCGTCCAGCTCAGATAGGCGCCACACACTGAAATAATCAGGCCGATGGCAATGACCGCGTCTCCCCAGTTTCCCAGCAAACGCGTCATCAGACCCGCCATTGACGGGTTGCGCATTTCAGCCAGCTCTGCACGCGGCACCACGCCCAGTGACAACAGTGTGACTAACAGATAAACCAGCAGCGCAGCCAAAACCGCTAACAGCGTGGCACGTCCCACATCTTTTTTATGACGTGCCCGGGCAGAAACCACCACCGCGCCTTCCACGCCAATAAAAACCCACAGGGTGATGAGCATCGTCTGCTTGATCTGTTCCCACAGCGGCTGGCCGAGCGTGACGCCTGAAAAGTCGAAGCGGAAGCGATCGTAATTAAACGCCATCACCGCCAGCACGACGAACAGCAAAAGCGGCACCAGCTTACCCAGTGTGGCGAGCATATTAATACTGGCTGCAGTTTGTACGCCGCGCAGCACCAGCCAGTGCACCAGCCACAGCAGAACGGAAGCACCGAGCATCGCTTGCCAGGTGTTACCGTCGCCAAAAATTGTGCGATCGGGCGTATCAGTAAAAAAGCTCAGCGCAGAAAATACGATCACCAGGTACGAGACGTTAGCGATCACCGCGCAGAGCCAGTAACCCCAGGCGGAGCAAAAACCCATCAGCTCACCAAAACCGGCGCGCGCATAAGTGAAAATACCGCCATCTAACTCTGGCTTGATACGCGTAAGCAGTAACATCGCCAGAGAAAGAAACAGAATGCCGACACCGGTGATCAACCAGCCGATGAGCAGGGCTGCCGGACCCGCTACTGCTGCCATGTTCTGCGGCAGGCTGAAAACACCTGCACCCAACATTGAGCTGAGCACCAGTGCTGTCAGGGCACTAAGACCTAATTTTTTCTCCAAAACATCCTTCCCGCTAGCATAAGTGGCTGGATAAATCGCAAAGCTTCGAATTTATATCGTAGCTCAGGCATTAAAAACGATGAAATACCCTGAAAATCAGGCGGCAGATTTTACGGAGTGCGGAAGGCGTTGGCAATGCGTGAATATGCAAAACTGGGCAGGAATTATGCAAACAGCAGGGCGGTGAGCACCGCCCTGCGCGAGGTTACTTAAACAGGTCCGCAGTAACGGTCAGGTTGCCGCCACTCTGGTTCTGCCACTGGCGGGTGACATGGTAATACTTGGCATCTTTATCCGCTGCACGTTTCGCCACTTCTTCAGAGACTTCAGTTGGTGAACCGAAATGCCCGGTAAAGGTGACGGTATCAAACGGCTGCATTTGTGCCGCAGTAATCGCATTGACTTCCTGCACCGATTTACCGTTTGGCAGGTTCACCGTATAGCGTTTACCGGTTGAGCTTTGTGTTTCAAAGAAGCGTCCCACGTCGCTGGACGGGGTTTCTGAAGACGCAACGCCAGGGATCTCTACTTGCTTCGCTGCTGCGCCACCGGCGGCCAGTGCGGCTTTACCTGCTTCGGAATCGGCCGGAATCAGGTTTGGACTTTGCACTTTGCGCTCTTTTGCGTCCGCTTTATAGACATAGGCGGTGATATATTGGTTGCCGCCGTTGTTGGCATCAACCTGACGTACAATAAAGAAAGAAGCCGCACCTTTGGCTTTTGCCGCTTTTGAAATGGCTTCGTTGACGTCAGGCTGGCTGGCAAAGAATCCAGACGCAGAAACGGTATCAAAGGGTTCTAAACGAAAGGCTTCGGCTTTGGGTAGTTCTTTTATACCATTAAAACTACGGTATGTGGTCTCGTCGACGGCTTTCGGTGCATCGGCTTTGTACAAATCAGCCGTTACGCGCCAGTTGCCGCTATTGCCGTTGCTGTCATTAATACCCTGAATAAAATAAGAGGCGGCACCCATTTCATCTGCACGCTTAGACACCGCGTCGGCAGCATCGCCAATTGCGTTGAAGCGACCGGTGATATTAATACGTTCGAATGGCTTCAACGTGGCCGCTTTTTCTGGCGTTAACTCCTGGGCCGCAAAGGCATTTGCAGCTAACAGCGATAACAAGGCAGACGCCAGAATTGTGTTCTTCAGCTTCATAAAAATGATCCTTCGCCTTACGCAAAAATGAGTACGAAAACGTGCTGGACTCTTGATGTATAACAGATTAGCCGCTGATTATTACATGATATAAACACGCTGTCGCAGCCATTTTTTGCGACTTATCGCGTTAATTTAGCCAAAAGTTTTCATCTTAACGTCATGTAAAGCTGTTATGGCTGCTTTTTCATGCAGATAACCATTTATAGTGGTAAGTCTTAACGGCATAACAGTTAATATATTGTTAAATAACGGTTTTTATCAATGCTATATGCGCCATGACACGATTTTGCTCAGCAGATAATTTTATTTAGCACGGTATAAGCAGTGGTAAAAGGCGGGATTTATTCGCTGGCACTGAATAATTGTGTGAATGTCATAAGTATGGATTATCGCGGTAGATCGTCAGCCATATTTTCAGTAGGTTATAAAGACTTCGAAACAAGTGCATTTCATTCATAAGCGCCTGAAACAGTGTTTCAGGCGTTGTGCTGTTGTGCACATCACAGGCCATCATCCTTTAACCGATGAAAAGGGAACATTATGCTAATTGGAATTCCCAAAGAGCGGTTGCTAAACGAGTCGCGCGTGGCTGCCACGCCGAAAACGATCGAGCAACTGATTAAGCTGGGTTTTAGCGTGGCTATCGAGCATGACGCCGGTAAATGCGCCAGTTTTGATGACGAAAGCTATATCATGGCTGGTGCCACAGTGGCCGACAGCCAGCAGGTATGGCAATCCGACATCGTTTTAAAAGTCAATGCACCTGACGATGAGGAAATTACGCTAACGCGGGCTGGCAGCACGCTGGTGAGCTTTATCTGGCCGGCACAAAATCCTGAACTGCTGGAAAAACTGGCGGCACGCAATGTGACCGTTATGGCGATGGATTCAGTGCCGCGCATTTCCCGTGCGCAGTCACTGGATGCGTTGAGCTCGATGGCGAACATTGCCGGTTATCGCGCTATTGTTGAAGCGGCACACGAGTTTGGTCGCTTCTTTACCGGGCAAATTACCGCAGCGGGTAAAGTACCGCCTGCTAAAGTGATGGTGATTGGTGCCGGTGTGGCTGGCCTCGCGGCTATCGGCGCGGCGGGCAGTTTAGGCGCCATCGTGCGTGCCTTTGATACGCGTCCGGAAGTGAAAGAGCAGGTACAGAGCATGGGGGCCGAATTCCTTGAGCTCGACTTTGAAGAGGAGGCAGGCAGCGGCGATGGCTACGCTAAAGTGATGTCAGAAGCCTTCATCAAAGCAGAAATGGCGCTGTTTGCTGAGCAGGCGAAAGAAGTGGACATCATTGTGACCACCGCGCTTATTCCAGGCAAGCCCGCACCAAAACTGATTACCGAAGAGATGATTGCCAGCATGAAACCCGGCAGCGTCATCGTCGATCTGGCGGCCCAAACCGGCGGTAACTGTGCTTTAACCGTTGCCGATCAGGTCACCGTCACGCCTGGAGGGGTCAAAATCATCGGTTATACCGATCTGCCCAGCCGCCTGCCAACGCAATCTTCACAGTTATATGGCACTAACCTGGTTAATTTAATCAAGCTGCTGTGCAAAGAGAAAAACGGCGAGATCGTTGTGGATTTCGATGACGTTGTGGTACGTGGCGTCACGGTGGTTCGCGATGGCGAAGTCACCTGGCCCGCGCCGCCAATTCAGGTCTCTGCTGCGCCAAAAGCTGCCTCTGCCGCCGCGCAGCCAGTGAAAAAGCAGAAGAGAAACCGGTATCATCCAGCCGCAAATATTTGCTGATGGCGCTGGCTATCGTGCTGTTTGCCTGTCTGGCTAACGTCGCGCCGAGCGAGTTCCTGTCACACTTTACCGTTTTTGCGCTCTCCTGCGTGGTGGGTTACTACGTGGTATGGAATGTGAGCCATGCACTGCATACCCCGCTGATGTCGGTAACCAACGCTATCTCGGGCATTATCGTTATCGGTGCAGTGTTGCAAATGGGTCACGGTGGCTGGGTAACCTTCATCTCCTTTATTGCGGTGCTGATCGCCAGCATCAATATCTTTGGTGGCTTTACTGTCACCCAGCGCATGCTGAAAATGTTTCGTAAGGGGTAACACATGTCTGGCGGATTAGTGACTGCAGCATACATTGTTGCCGCAATTTTATTTATTTGTAGTCTTGCCGGCCTCTCGAAGCATGAGACGTCTAAGCGGGGCAATATTTTTGGTATCAGCGGGATGGCCATTGCGCTTGTTGCTACCATCTTCGGCCCGGATAGCGGCAACGTTGTCTGGATCTTGCTGGCGATGGTGATTGGCGGCGCGATTGGTATTCGTCTGGCGAAAAAAGTCGAAATGACTGAAATGCCAGAGCTGGTGGCTATTTTACACAGCTTTGTAGGCCTGGCTGCGGTGTTGGTTGGGCTGAACAGCTACATCGACCACGCGCCAGGCTTGCCGAACGTGATGGAAAATATTCACCTCAGCGAAGTGTTTATTGGCATCTTTATCGGGGCAGTAACCTTTACGGGCTCTCTGGTGGCGTTTGGTAAATTATGCGGCAAGATTTCCTCACGCCCTTTAATGTTGCCGCATCGTCACAAGTTAAACCTGCTGGCGCTGGTGGTCTCGTTTCTGCTGCTGTTGTGGTTCGTCAATAGTGACAGCACCGGTGCGCAGGTCTTCGCGCTGCTGCTGATGACGATTATTGCTCTGGCGTTCGGTTGGCATCTGGTGGCGTCAATTGGCGGCGCTGACATGCCTGTGGTGGTATCGATGCTGAACTCCTATTCAGGTTGGGCAGCGGCAGCGGCGGGCTTTATGCTCAGCAACGATTTGCTGATCGTCACAGGGGCGTTAGTGGGCTCTTCCGGTGCCATTCTTTCTTATATTATGTGTAAGGCGATGAATCGTTCATTTATTAGCGTGATCGCCGGAGGCTTTGGTACCGACACGCATGTAGGTGGCGAGGGTGAAGAAGTCGGTGAATATCGCGAAATGAGTGCTGAAGATACGGCAGATTTACTGAAGGCGTCCTCTTCAGTGATCATCACGCCAGGCTACGGCATGGCGGTGGCGCAGGCACAGTATCCGGTTGCAGAAATCACTGAAAAGTTGCGCGCACGCGGTATCAAGGTGCGTTTCGGTATCCATCCGGTAGCGGGGCGTTTGCCTGGACACATGAACGTGTTGCTGGCTGAGGCGAAAGTGCCTTACGACGTGGTGCTGGAGATGGACGAAATCAATGAAGATTTCAGTGAAACCGACACCGTGTTGGTGATTGGCGCTAACGACACCGTTAACCCTGCAGCGCAGGAAGATCCGCGCAGTCCTATCGCGGGAATGCCAGTGCTGGAGGTGTGGAAAGCGCAGAACGTTATTGTGTTTAAGCGTTCGATGAATACCGGCTACGCTGGGGTGCAAAATCCGCTGTTCTTTAAAGAGAATACCCATATGTTATTCGGCGATGCGAAAGCCAGCGTTGAAGGCATACTGAAAGCGTTGTAATAAAAAGGGCGGCTTCATAGCCGCCCTTTTTATCGAAGCTCATTATTCTTCATCTTCATCTTCTTCGTCATCATCATCCCGTTCAATCGGGGATCTGAAATCATCCGGCTTGATTGCCAGTAAATCGCAGCGCAGGTGATCAATCACCTGTTCGGCTGTATTGCCAAGGAAAGCCGCAGAGAGACCGGTGCGACCAATGGTTCCCAGGACCACGACGCCAGCGCCTAAATGACCCGCTAAATCAGGGATCACCTCTTCCGGCAGGCCCTTCGCGACATGGGTAAACTCTTCCCGAATAGAGAATTTTTGACGCAGGGCCTTCATCGCGACCAGATGCTGCCCGCGAATAGCATCGTTATACACGCTTGGATCAAAATCTGGCAATTCTATTGCAATGTTGATGGGCGTGATGGGATAAGCGCCGACCAGATGAACTTCGGTATGGTTAACCATTTCAGCCAGTTTCACTGTTTCACGAATCAGCTTTTGATTTAGCCCGTCATGATGCGGTTCTTCGCTGGCCAGGTTGACGGCGACAACAGCTTTACCGCCTTGAGGCCAGGGCTGGTCTTTCACCATCCAGACCGGGCAGGGGCATTTACGCAGCAGATGCCAGTCTGTTGGTGTAAAAATAACCGCTTCGAGACGATCGTGTTGATGTGCCATTTTCAAGACTAAATCATGATTGTGGCTCAACACTTCCTGAATGATCGCCTCATAGGGGCGGTTATGCCAGATAACTTTGATTTCAATATCGATTCCGGCATCAAGGTAAGCATGCGCCTGTTCGCGAATCCATTCAGTGCGCTGGCTGATAACGCCCTGACGCATTGATGACCGCTCATCTGGAGAAAGCAGGGTAGTCATCTCATAGGAAAAATCATAGACAGGCAGGAAGGCTTTGATTTTGCCGCCGATGAGTTGGTTAAGATAAACCGCACGGCGAAGCGCCGGCTGATCGTCTTGCTGTGAGTCAATGGCGACCAGAATATTTTGGTACCGGGACATAAGGACATTCTCCATAAACCAAAGCGACTGGTTTAAAGATAGCCTATGTTCATGACGGGAAGAAGTGAAAAAGTTGCTGCCGGATCAATAAAATAACATTTATTTATCCGGCAAAACATTAAGCAACCTGATGGCTCTGACCCGCTAACTCAGTCAATAACGCATGGTTTTCAATGGTGATGTATTTGCCTTTTACTGCCAGCATACCGCTTTTTTGAAAGCGGCCCAGTAAGCGGCTAATGGTTTCAACGGTTAACCCTAAATAGTTGCCGATATCGCCACGTGTCATGGTGAGACGAAATTCGCGCTGAGAGAAACCACGCTGGCCGAAACGGCGTGAAAGATTCCAGATAAAAGCGGCCAGACGCTCTTCTGCATTTTTTTCGAAAGCAACAAAATCATATCCTGATCGCCTTTAATTTCGCCGCTCATCAACCGCATCATTTGCTGACGCAGGGCCGGCATTCTGCCGGACAGATCGTCGAGAGTTTCAAAGGGAATTTCACAGACCATTGCCGTTTCCAGCGCCTGCGCGAAACCGGGATGGTTACCGCTCATGATGGCATCAAAACCCACCAGATCGCCTGCCAGATGGAAGCCAGTGATCTGTTCGTCGCCTTGTTCAGTAATGGTATAGCTTTTCAGAGAGCCGGACCGAAGGGCATACAGCGATTTTAATTCATCGCCTGCTTTGAACAGCGTTTGACCTTTTTGGATAGGCTTTTTACGCTCAATAATGTTGTCGAGTTGATCTAACTCGTGTTCATTGAGTGTAAAGGGAATACACAACTGGCTGATACTGCAATCCTGGCAGTGAATAGCACAACCGCCTGCTTGAATACGACGAATGCTGCGTTTTTCAGGGACCATAATGTTTCGCTCAGTGATAATTGACTGCGGTCAACTTTAACAGTTTTTAAAATGAAAGGAACTTACCCGGATCTCAATAGACTTACAAAGTGTAAGGGCGGTGTAAAGTGCTGAAAATGCCTTCTGGTGCGGCTTGTCGGTTAACGGAATGGCGAGTGTCACGATAAGTTTCCATTTGCTTCATTCGCGCTGCGAAATTTCTTTTGTCTAAAAAAAGCCAAAAAGAGGTTTGGCGCACTGGATGCTAATTTTGCTACTCTTTCTGACGAGCTGATTTTGCGCTCTATTAATAAACAGGTGTTGAACCATGAATCTTAATGACGACGATCTTTTTCGAGACGCCATGGGTGATGTTACTCCCTTGAAAGATACGGCTAACACCCTATGGTTAAAATCCCCTTCAACCAAAGCTCCGCGCCAGACCGAAAGTGAGGCGGAGCAGGAAAATTTCCTGACGCGCGGTGATCTCGACATTGTGCCGTTGAATACCTTACTTGAATACAAAGCTGACGGTATTCAGCAGGGGGTATTAGATAAACTGCGTAAAGGCGAATATCCGCTAAATGCCAGCCTTAATCTTTTGCGACAACCGGTGGAAACCTGTCGTCAGGCCGTCTTCAGTTTTATCATGCAGGCGCGCAAAGAGGGGTTACGTAATTTACTGATTATTCATGGCAAAGGGCGCAATGATGACTCTCACGCCAACATTATACGCAGCTATGTTGCCCGATGGTTAAAACAGTTTGACGATGTACAAACTTACTGCGTCGCGCAATCTTACCATGGTGGTAGTGGCGCACTTTACGTCGGAATGCGTAAAACAGACAAAGCGCGCCTGGACAACCGTGAACGGCACGCTAAACGCAGCCGTTAATTGTGAAACTTTCGAATGGTCGACATCAGCACTTCAGTGCTTAAACTCAACGTATTGCCGGTGCGGGTAATGATTCCCACCGGCTCGCCAGGGCCGGAAGAGTTAACTGGCAGGGCGCATACCGCATTGTGGGCTAAATCTTCTTTTATCGCGCCGGAAGGCACAAACCAAATGTAGTCATAGCGTAATGCAAGCTGACGAGCCAGCGACGTTGACGAGGTTTCTACGCAGTGAGGCGGCAACACACAGCCTTGTTCATCCAGCATCTGCTGGGCGATGCGTCGGGGTGCGGTGCCTTCTGGCGAAATCACAACAGGCCATTGCATGGCGCGCGAAAGCGTGACGTTGTCACTCAGCAGGGGATGTTCAGGCCGGACCACCAACTTCAGCGATTCGAGAAAAAGCAGTTCGTAAGTCAGTCCGGTCATCATCTCGCTGTCGGCCATGCGACCGATGCCAATATCAAACTCTCCAGCCTTTAAGCCCGCTAACAAAACATTATTGTGCAAGGTGGCAACCTGGACGGTGGTATAGGGCTGCAACTGATGAAAACGATCCAGAATTTGTGGCAGCATGCCCATTGCCGCAGTCGTCAACGCCCCAAGACGCACGATCACCGGGCGATCGCTACTCTGCTCGCTAAAACTTTGTCCGGCGTGATTCAGCGCATCTAATACTTTTACTGCATGGGTCAAAAACTGTTCGCCCATAGTAGTAAGCTGTGCACCGAGACGGCCTCGTTCAAACAGCCGCACACCAGTCAACTCTTCAAGCTCATTAAGCGTCTTAGACAGCGCAGGCTGGCTCAGGCTAAGCGTTTCTGCCGCCCGGCCGAGTGTGCCTTGTTGCGCTACCGCAACAAAGGTATGTAAATGGCGCAAGCGAATGCGCTGACTGAAGAGAATATTTTTATCCATCAGATGAACTTAATGACTTTCTCAAAGTGCTGGCAACCTCAAAAACATGAATCTGTTAACTTTGTTGCAAATTTATCTTAACAAAAGGAGGGGTGGAGGCGAATGATGAAATAACTTACTGAAATACAACAAAAAACTTACACAGGCGGTTTTCGGGTGAGATTTTATAAATTGTGTGCAATCAGTCTGTTACTGCAAGAATATTGAATAATTCTCAATATCATATAAAAAACGGGCGTTTTATTATTAACGATCGGCTATCATTAGCGCCGTTTTTTTACCAAAACTGATGTCTTATCCCGATCGCGAAGTGAGGAGTTTTCAGTGACCAGCATCGAGGCGGTGGATGTTCGCCAGTTAATCAACCAATGCGCGTTAAGCCGTTGGCAAAAACGGTTAATTGCGCTCTGTTTTATCGTAGTTGCCCTCGATGGCATGGACATCGCGATTATGGGATTTATTGCGCCCACGCTTAAAACCGCGTGGGGCGTTTCGAATCATCAACTGGGTGTGGTGATCAGTGCTGCGTTAATTGGGCTGGCTATTGGGGCGATGGTAGCGGGGCCGCTGGCCGATCGCTACGGTCGCCGGGTGATGATTATCCTGAGCGTATTCTTCTTTGGGCTCTGGACGCTTGCCACGGCATTTTCGCAAAACATCGAGCAGATGATGCTGTTTCGTTTTCTTACCGGGCTGGGGCTGGGCGCAGCAATGCCCAACGTCGGCACGTTAGTTGCCGAGTATGCACCCGAACGCCGTCGTGCCTTTATCATCACCGTGGTGTTTTGTGGCTTTACGTTTGGCGCTGCCAGCGGTGGATTTGCCGCGTCATGGTTACTGCCCCGTTACAACTGGCATTCCGTTTTACTGCTGGGTGGCATTTTGCCATTGCTGGTATTGCCTTTCCTGCTGCGCGGCTTGCCTGAGTCGGTGCGCTTTCTCATCAGCCGCCGGGCACCGGCTGTGCGCATTCACGCGATACTCGAACGCATGTTGCCCGGCACGACACGCCCGGATACCCACTTTCACGCCTTTGAAAGCGTGCCTCAACACAGCGGCGCGATCGGCACCGTGATCTCACCGCGTTACCTGTTCGGAAGTATCATGTTGTGGGGCGGTTATTTCATGGGGTTGTTCCTGGTCTACCTGATTGGTAGCTGGCTGCCCTCGCTGGTGAACACCTTAGGCATGTCCGTGACCGAAGCGGCAATTATCACGGCGATGTATCAGGCCGGCGGCACGATTGGTTCGCTGTTTGCGGGCTGGCTGATGGATCGCTTCAATGCCAACCTCGCGCTTGCGGCGATCTATTTTTGTGGTGGCATGGCGATTATCGCGCTGGGCTTCTCGCCTGCCCAGGTTGGCATCATGAGCGGCATCGCCTTTTGTAGCGGTTTCTGCTTTAACGGCGCCAATACCGGCATGAATGCGCTCTCTGCCAGTTACTATCCCACGCATGCTCGCGCCACCGGCTCCAGCTGGATGCATGGCGTTGGCCGGGTGGGCGCCATTCTCAGCGCCTTTGTTGGGGCAGAGATGCTGTCGCTCGGCTGGTCTTTCAGCGTTATTTTTTTACTGCTGGCCATTCCAGCGGCACTCACCACCCTGATGTTATTGCTAAAAAATCGTTACGGCTTTAAGCCGATCACAAATTCATGATTTTTTCCGCTGAGGCCAGCGCGTTGCATTACAGTAGCAGCAACGCTCACGGTGTTTGGTGGATAAGATGGATAACTTTCAAAGTGCGGATGCTATTCGTACACGCTTTTCCCAGGCAATGTCACGCATGTATCAGCAGGAGGTGCCCCAATACGGCACGTTGATGCAACTGGTTATGACGGTGAATGAACGCTGTTTAGAGGCGGATGTGGGGTTAAAGAACCGTCTGGCCGCCGCAGATGAACTGAGTCGGCTCAACGTAGAGCGACACGGTGCGATCCGTGTTGGCACCGCTGAAGAACTCGCGATGCTGCGTCAGATGTTTGCCGTGATGGGCATGTATCCTGTGGGTTACTACGACCTTTCTCAGGCTGGCGTGCCGGTGCATTCAACCGCCTTTCGGCCAGTCAGCGATACCGCGCTGCGCCGCAATCCTTTCCGTGTCTTTACCTCGCTGCTGCGGCTCGAATTAATCGAAGATGAGATGTTGCGTAAAAAAGCCACGGCTATTTTAGCGGCACGCGATATTTTCACGCCTCGCTGTCGTCAGTTAATTCTGCAACATCAACAGCGCGGCGGTTTACACGCAGAAGATGCGGCCACTTTTGTCGATGAGGCTCTGGAAACCTTTCGCTGGCACTCGCACAGCAGTGTTGACAGCGCCACTTACCAGGCGCTGAATCAGCAGCATCGATTAATTGCCGATGTCGTCTGTTTTCCCGGCTGTCATATTAATCATCTGACGCCGCGAACGCTCGACATTGATCGTGTTCAGGCGATGATGCCGTCACGCGGCATAGCGCCGAAAACCCTGATTGAAGGGCCTCCGCGCCGCCAGGTGCCGATTCTGTTGCGGCAAACCAGTTTCAAAGCCCTTGAAGAACCGATCAGATTTAAAGACGGGCATCAGGGTTCGCACACCGCGCGTTTTGGTGAAATTGAGCAACGCGGCATCGCGCTGACAGCGAAAGGAAGGGCGCTCTACGATCGCCTGCTGGCCGAGGCGGGCAGCGGGCAGGATAATCAGCAACATCAACACCATCTTGCCCGCGTTTTTCGGGATTTTCCTGACGATGAGGTCACACTGCGTCAACAACAACTGGCGTGGTTTCATTATCGTCTGAGCGAAAAAGGTCAGTCAGCGCCCCCACAAGCGGGAGAAGAGCTGGAAGCTTTGATTGCTGAAGGGCGCATAGTGGCCGATCCGGTCATTTACGAGGATTTTTTACCTGTCAGTGCCGCGGGAATTTTCCAGTCGAATCTGGGCGATCGGGCGCAAGCGCGCTCATCTGGCCATGCCAGTCGCGCCAGTTTTGAACAGGCGTTAGGCGTCAAAGTCCTGGATGAAATGCAATTGTACGCAGAGCGTCAACAGCTTTCGCTGCAGCGTTGCGGTGTAATGTAGCGGCGACGCAAAGAAAAGGGCGACATTGCTGTCGCCCTTTTCATTTTTTATTATTTATTGCAGGTGTATGTCTCGTATCAGCGTCTGTCTTCCCGCGCCCATAAACACGATCACCAGCACTCACGTCGGGGTGATGCCAGACGGCACCGCTCTTCATGAGTAGCGTCGCCACCTCATTATCGCAATGATAAAAGCGGTAGGACGCATGAATAAACCCGTGATCATCCTGGCGGGCGCGAGTATTTCCCCGATATCAGCGCCGTAAGCAATGAAACCCGGCAGACCTTTTCCCTCAGCAGCAACCTGCCAGCTTCGGGATGATCGCTGCCACGCACACAGTCGGTGAATTCCACTGAACATGCGTCATGCTTCTTCTCCGGGTTCGCTCTCCAAATTAGAGAAAAAACGCTGACTGCATATTCAATAGTTTTGATGTTGTTATTCAACCCTTTCCACTGATCTTCAGCTTATTCTGCAAATTCGCCTCAGACATAGACAATATCTTAAGCCCTGCAAATAATGGAAAGACGTTTGATCAGGGAATCGGTAATGAAAAACGAAACAGGTCTGAGGATTATGACTGCTGAAGGCGAGTTGCGAGGGAG
The DNA here is from genome assembly GCA_018842655.1 of Candidatus Pantoea haifensis. Lineage (GTDB taxonomy): Bacteria > Pseudomonadota > Gammaproteobacteria > Enterobacterales > Enterobacteriaceae > Pantoea > Pantoea haifensis. The sequence continues at coordinate 1,049,688 of JAGTWN010000004.1, forward strand.
CATGGATGATGATCTCTTTGTCTTCAAAGGTATACCTTATGCTGCCGCGCCGGAAGGTGCGCTTCGCTGGCGACCGCCGCAGCCCGTAAAACCCTGGCATGATGTGCGCGATGCCACACTTTTGGCGCGGCCAGTTGGCAGAACCGTGAATATTGCCTGGCCGTGGGCGGTGGCGATCCTGGAAATTTTAGTGAGGATTGCCTCTATCTGAATGTCTGGACACCTGACATTGAACCCGTGAAACCGCTGCCTGTCATGGTGTGGTTGCACGGGGTGGCTATACCATCGGCGCAGGTAATCTGGCTCCTTACAATGGAAAACCGCTGGCATCACGCGGGGCGGTAGTGGTGACGGTTAACTATCGGCTGGGGCATCTCGGCTTCTTTGCGCATCCCGCCTTAGACAAAGAGTATCCTGCCAGTAGCGTCGTCAATAACTTTGGCCTGCTCGATCAAATTGCCGCACTGCAGTGGGTGCAGCGCAATATTCCGGCTTTTGGTGGCGATCGTCGCAACGTGACGCTGTTTGGTGAATCGTCGGGCGCACGCAGCGTTTTATCGCTGTGTTGCTCTCCCTTAACGGAAGGGCTGTTTCATAAAGGCATCGTACAGAGCGCCTACAGTTTGCCCGACACGCCGCGAAAAAGGCGTTGCAACAGGGCGTTGATGTCGCCCGGCATTTTGGCCTGCCAGAAAATGCCAGTGCCGAACAATTACGTGATCTCCCGGCCGATGCCTTTTGGGCGCTTGAGCGTCCGTTAAGCATCGGTCCTGTACCGATTGCCGGGGATGCCGTGTTGCCTAAACCGATGCTGGAAACCTTTTTGCGGCGCGTCAGCACCGTTTGCCATTGATGGCGGGCAGCAACAGCGATGAGGCGAGCGTGCTGGAATTTTTAGCGTTGACGCCACGGCAGTGCTGCATCAGTTACGGGATAAAAATCGCTTTAGCTACCGTTTACTTAAGTGGATGTATGACATTCACGACGATCGACAATTAGGACGAGCAGTGGCCCGCGATATGGCGTTTAGCGTGGTGCCGTGGTTAGTGATGCGTGCGCAGCATAACGTTGGCATGCCGGGCTGGCGTTACTGGTTTGACTATGTTTCAGAGAATGCGCGTGATCTTTACCCGCATGGAACCTGGCATGGCAACGAAGTGCCGTATGTTATGAACACCTTAACCCATATGCCTGAAGGCAACGACAACCGACCTTATACTGCGAAGGATCGCGCCTTTTCCGACCGGGTCAGCGATTACTGGTTTACGTTTGCCCGCGATGCCAGCGAGTTTACCCACACGCTAAAGGGAGAGCTGGCGTGGCCGGCATGGCGCGCAGGTGAGGATGTCACGCTGTCACTCGGCGATCAGCAGGAAGATCGTCTGGTACTCAGGCATAACTTTATGAAAGCACGTCTGCGGCTTTTTCGGCTGATGATGGCAAAAATGGTCAGGCTTTGATGCCGCAAATATGTCAGCCCGGCGGCAAATAAGGCACAGCTAACATCATGATTCGTCATTTGTTTCCCTGCGTGACAAAGATATATTGATTAACATGCCTAACAAATAAGTTACATCTTCACGCTTCCCTGCCGATAACCCCTGTATGCCCGCTTCAGGCGGGCCAACACCGGTTATCACCGTAAAGGATTTGGTATGGGAATTTTCAAAAACTTCACAATTCGCACCGTTATGCTTTCCGTTCTGGGGCTGTTTTGTTTGCTCTGGAGTGGCGTCGGCCTGTTTAGTATTCATTCGCTTGGCGCATTGAGCGAAGGCAATGAAGTCGATCGCCACCTGGTTGAACAAATGACGGTGCTGAGTCAGGGCAACGATCAATATTTTCGTGTTGTGACGCGCCTGTCGCGCGTGATGGAAGGCAAAGCTGCGGGCACCCTCCCTGCCGATAGCGCGTGGGAACCGGTGCAGAGTGCGCTTAATAACATGAGTCAAAAACTGGCACGTTTTAAGCAACTGGCGCCCGGCCCAATGGACGCCGAGGTGGTAGATCACGTTATCGACAGCTGGCAGCAGTTGCTGGATGAGGGCGTTTCGCCCCAGCTACAGCGTGCGCGCCAGGAGAATATTGAAGCTTACCGTCAGCAGGCAAACAACGTCACGCCAGCGTTGAGCCGGGCGTTTGGTGCCAGCGCCGAGAAGTTTAATCAGGCCGCAGCGGTGAAGCTGGGTGAGACCCGCATTGCTGTTGATCATCTGACCGCTGTCACTAAAGTGATTATTATAATTGCAGTGATTACAGGATTAATAATTTTACTGTTCACCGATCGTTACTTAGTGGCGATGCTGGTGAAACCTCTGGACCGATTACGTGCGCACTTTATCCTGATTGCGAAAGGGGACCTGAGCCAGCCGGTGCATGAGTTTGGTCGCAACTGTGTTGGCAAACTGGTGCCGTTGCTGAGCGCAATGCAGGATAGCCTGCGTGAAGCGGTGGCAGCCATTCGTGGCGGTACAGAGAATATTTCCCGCGGTGCAGCAGAAATTTCTGCCGGGAATAATGATTTATCGTCGCGCACAGAAGAGCAAGCTGCGGCGCTGGAGCAAACCGCTGCCAGCATGGAGCAACTGACCGCCACGGTAAAATTCAATGCTGATAACGCGCGCCAGGCCAGCACGCTGGCAGAAACAGCGTCAACTACGGCGCAGCAAGGCGGGAATTTAGTCAGCGAAGTGATCAATACCATGAACGGTATTTCAGGCAGCTCGAAGAAAATCGCTGAAATTACCAGCGTCATCAATGGCATTGCATTTCAGACCAATATTCTGGCGCTGAATGCGGCGGTTGAGGCGGCACGCGCGGGTGAGCAAGGGCGTGGTTTTGCCGTGGTTGCCAGTGAAGTGCGCAATCTGGCCCAGCGCAGCGCCGGTGCAGCCAAAGAGATCGCCACGCTGATCGAAGACTCCGTACAGCGCGTTGAAAAGGGGGCCGAGCTGGTAGGAACGACCGGCACGACCATGAATAACATTCTTAAATCGGTGCAGGATGTCGATGCGATCATGAAGCAGATCGCAGCCGCATCCGAAGAGCAGAGCAAAGGCATATCGCAGGTTGGCGTCGCAGTGACCGAAATGGACAGCGTGACCCAGCAGAACGCCTCGCTGGTAGAAGAAGTTTCAGCAGCAGCCAGTGCGCTGGCGCTTCAAACCGAAGCACTACAGGCTTCAGTGGCTAAGTTCCGCCTGTCAGACAACAGCCTGGCTGTTCGGCCAGCGGCCAAAGTCAGTCAGCCGTTAACATCACCCGCTTTGGTTACGGCTAAGGCTAAACCCGTTGCCGACAACGGTGACTGGGTGACCTTCTGAGACTGACACAGCCACGCCACCAGCTCCTGTAGAAAAGGGGCGCACCCTCCGCCGGTCGCTGCAACAGACTGTATGCAGCGCCGGTTTTCACCTCGCCAGCGAAGGGAGCAATCAGCCTGCCGCTGGCAATATCATTCTCCACCAGATTGCTGTCTGCCACTGTGACACCAAACCCCTGGATGGCCGCGCTGATAGCAAGATCCATAGTGGCAAAATGCTGATTACGCTTCATGGTCAATGTGAGGTTTTGCGCATCGAGCCACAGCTGCCAGTCACGCGTGTCGTTAGTGGGATGTAAAAACGTCATGACCGCTAAATCTGTGGGTAAAGCAGGCGGCGCTAAACTTGCTGCCATTACCGGGATAATCGCTTCGTCAAACAGGTGAAGCGCCCCCGGCGGCGGTTTGCCATAGACAATTGCGGCATCGTAATTGTCGAGTTGCGAGGCATGATCGAGCGTCGTGGTTAATGCAACGTGCAACTCTGGCTTCTGCTGCTCAAGCGCCACCAGGCGCGGCACCAGCCAGCGCATGGCACAGGTAGGCGCTTTGAGGCGAATGCTGGCATGTGTGCGGCTGGCCTTTTCAGTGGCGTTCAACAGCAGGTCAAATCCCTGACGCAGCTCCGGTAACAGCGCCGCGCCCTGTGGCGTCAGACGTAAGCCGCGCGCATGACGATCAAACAGGGGAAACCCAGCCAGTTCTCCAGCGCGGCAATTTTGCGGCTCACTGCGCCCTGCGTCAGACAAAGTTCGCTGGCCGCATGGGTAAGATTTTCATGGCGCGCGGTCACCAGAAACGCATGAATGGCATTAAGTGGAAGCGATGAGCGTGACACATTGACCTCGAGCTATGCATTTTTATCATGGCTATTATGACAACAATTCGCTTGTTGTCTCAAGCAGCAATCCGTTGAATAGAAATCTACCTGATTTAAATGTTTATGCAGATAACCGGAGTCAACATGCCCCTGAAAACACCCGTAGAAATTGACTCAAAATTGCCGGATGTGGGGACGACTATTTTCAGCGTTATTGGTCAGCTTTCGGCTCAGCATAACGCCATTAATATGTCGCAAGGCGCCCCTAATTTTCCCTGTGATCCGGCGTTGGTTGAAGAGGTCAGTCGTGCAATGCGCGAAGGGCATAACCAGTACGCCCCCATGACCGGTTTACCGGCATTGCGAGAAGCTCTGGCGCATAAAGTGCTTACGCTCTACGGACAGCAGTACGATGCTGCCAGCGAAGTGCTGATTACCGGCAGCGCCAGTCAGGGCATTTATATGGCGATTACGGCACTGGTGCATCAGGGCGATGAGGTGATCTTTTTGAACCTGCCTTTGACAGCTATGCACCCGTGGTACGTTTGCAGGGCGGCAAACCCGTTGGCCTGAAACTTCAGGTGCCGGACTTTGCTATTGACTGGAATGCATTAGAGGCTGCGGTGACGCCACGCACCCGTATGATTATCATCAACACACCGCATAATCCGAGCGCGCAGGTGTTGTCACCGGAAGATCTCGACCGGCTGGCGGCTCTCATTCGTGATACCGATATTGTGGTGCTCTCTGATGAAGTGTATGAGCACATCCTGTTTGATGGACGTAAGCATTGCGGTATGGCAACCCATCCGGAATTAGCCGGGCGCAGCGTCATCGTTTCTTCTTTTGGCAAAACATTTCACGTCACAGGATGGCGGGTGGGATACTGCCTTGCGCCTGCTGAGTTGATGGCCGAGTTAGTCAAAGTTCATCAATTTATGATGTATGCCGCAGACACACCGATGCAGGTGGGTTTTGCCCACTACCTGCAACACTCGGAAAACTATCTTTCACTGTCAGCCTTCTATCAGCAGAAGCGCGATCGCCTGCTGACACTGATGAAAGATTCACCGTTCAGGTTGCTGCCGAGTGCGGGTTCATTTTTTATGTTAGCCAGCTACGGACATTTCAGTGACGAATCGGACAGTGAAATGGTAAAACGTCTCATCGTCGATCACGGGGTAGCCACTATTCCGCTGTCGGCGTTTTATATGGATGGCACAGACAATAAACTCATTCGTCTTTCGTTCGCCAAAGACGATGCCACTTTGCAAGCTGGCGCAGCGGCGCTGTGTAAAGTACAAAAATAAGCAGGAGTCATAATGAAAAAATTAAATACGCTGTTTCTTGCGCTCGGTATGATGACATCACTACACGCGCTGGCTCAGGAAAACTTACGCTACGGTCTGGAATCACAGTATCCGCCCTTTGAAAGCCGCAACGCACAGGGCGAGCTGGAAGGGTTTGACATCGAACTGGGCAAAGCCATTTGTCAGGCCGGAAATTTCAACTGCAACTGGGTAGAAAGCAGCTTTGACGCCCTTATCCCGGCCCTACAGGCGAAGAAATTCGACGCGATTAACTCTGCGATGAACATTACCGAGGCACGCGCCAAAAGTATCGATTTCACTAACCCGATTTACCGTATTCCCACCATGCTGGTTGGCAAAGAAGGGCAGAAAATGGCGCCAACCGCAGAGGCGCTAAAAGGCAAAAACATTGGCGTTTTGCAGGGTTCGATTCAGGAAACGTATGCCAAAAAACACTGGGAGACCCAGGGCGTTACGGTGACCTCCTATCAGGATCAGAACCAGGTTTATAACGACATGATCGCGGGCCGTCTTGATGGCACGCTGGTAATGTCTGCCGCCGGGCAGTCTGGTTTCCTTGATAAGCCGCAGGGAAAAGGCTTTGCCTTTATCGGTAAGCCGGTTGAAGACGATGCGATTTTAGGATCGGGGATCGGTTTTGGCTTGCGTAAAGGTGATGCCAGACTCAAGCAGGAACTGGATGCTGCCATCGCCAAAGTACAGTCAGATGGCACGGTGAATAAACTGGCGGAAAAATTCTTCCCAGGCATTGATGTCAGCGTGAAGAAATAACCGGATGCTGTCGGGCGCATTACGCCCGACAGCTTTTCTCAGCGGGCCGCCAGATAACAGAGTTTTTCCGCAACCTGATACGACTTCACAAACGAGGTAATGGGCAAAAACTCAAAGCGCGAATGAAAATTATGTGCGCCAGTGAAAAAGTTAGGCGTAAGCAACCCTTTTGCCGATAACGCTGCGCCATCCGTGCCGCCGCGCATCGGTATCACCTTCGGCTCAATATCCAGCGCCGCCAGTGCCGTAAAAATCAAATCAATTGCCCGGCGGTCTTCGCCCAGAGCATTACTGATATTGCTGTAAATATCGCTTATGGCAATGTCGACGTGACCGGTTGGATAACGTGCGGCAATCTCCTGTGCTGCCTGCTGCAGCTTTTCTTTGCGCGCCTGAAAGCTGTGCAAATCGAAATCACGAATCGAGGCTTTCAGCGTTGCCAGGCTGGCATTAGCCTGAATGTCATTAAACCAGATATAGCCTTCGCGCCCTTCGGTATGCTCGGGGGTTTCCTGACGATCAAACAGGCTGATAAAGTCATGTGCCATGAGTAAAGGATTCACCAGCACGCCTTTACCCGACATGGGATGCGCAGGGACGCCAGTGAATTTTATTTCTGCCAACGCGGCGTTGAAGTTTTCATACACCACTTCGCCGAGTTCGCAACAGTCGATAGTCCAGGCAAAGTCGACGTTAAAGCGCGTCTCCAAATTCAGGGCTTTTGCGCCTCGCAGGCCAATCTCTTCATCTGGCACAAACGCCACCACAATGTCACCGTGCTCGCCCTGAAGATTTTCCATTAGCGTCATGACCACCGTTACCGCCGCTTTGTTATCTGCGCCCAGTACGCTGGTACCATCGCTGAAGATAATCTCTTCTCCCAGATAGGGCGCAATTTCAGGATGTTCATCACGGCGCAGCCAAATATCCTGCTGTGCATTCAGACACAGATCTTCGCCTTGCCAGGTTAAAATCTGTGGATGAATATCAGGGGATAAGCCCACATCAACGGTATCAATGTGCGTAATAAAACCGATGCGCGGCGCGTCAGGACGATTACCGCGCTTGATAGCGGTCACGGTGGCGTGCTGATCGATCACGATCTCATCCAGCCCCAGCGTGTGCAGTTCATCAGCCAGCAGCTTCGCCATAGCATGCTGGCTCGGCGTACTCGGCAGCGTCTTAGACTTTGCATCACTTTGGCTGCTTACTGCCAGATACCGAAAAAAACGCTGGGTTAATTGCGTTTCGAGTTTCACAGTCATCACTATTCCTTATTGTTCTGGGGTTCGCCAGCAAGCCGAAACATGCTATCAATGAAGCATCTGAATGATTCATTTAGATATTCTGATCATCGGAAGTCAATAAAAAGCGAGGATGATAATGAAACTGAAGATAGCCCTGTTAACGCTGCTTGCCGCTGGAATAGGTGTGACTACGAGCGTCAACGCAAAAACGCTAGTGTACTGCTCGGAAGGTTCGCCAGAAAACTTCAATCCACAACTCTATACCTCTGGCACCAGCGTGGATGCCAGTGCGGTGCCGGTATTTAACCGTTTGGTCGATTTTAAAACCGGGACCACTGAACTGGTGCCGAGCCTGGCTGAACGCTGGGAGATCAGCCCGGATGGCACGGTCTACACCTTCTATCTGCGGCAAAACGTTAAGTTTCAGAGCAATAAATTTTTCAAACCGAGCCGCGATTTTAACGCAGATGACGTTATCTTCTCTTTTATGCGTCAGAAGGATCCCAGCAATCCCTATCATGCTGTCTCTGGTGGCACCTATTCCAATTTTGACAGTCTGGAACTGGCGACATTGATCAAAAGCATTGAGCGCGTTGATGATCATACCGTGCGCTTCACGCTTTCCCATGCGGAAGCGCCATTCCTCGCCGATTTAGCCTGGTATTTTGCTTCCATTCATTCCGCTGAATATGCCGACAAAATGCTGAAAGCGGGCACGCCGGAAAAAGTCGATATGAACCCCATTGGCACCGGCCCGTTCGAACTGGCGCAGTATCAAAAAGATTCACGCATTCTGTACAAAGCCTTCCCGGATTACTGGCAGGGCAAAGCCAAACTGGATCGGCTGATATTCAGCATCACGCCGGACGCGTCGGTGCGCTATGCCAAACTGGAGAAAAACGAATGTCAGGTAATGCCATTTCCCAACCCGGCTGATTTAGAAAAAATGCGCGCTAACCCAGACATTATCATGGCGCAGAAAGCGGGACTTAACACCGGTTTTCTGGCCTTCAATACCACCAAAGCGCCGCTGGATAACGTGAAGGTGCGCCAGGCACTGGCGATGGCAATCAACAAACCGGCCATCATTGACGCCATTTTTAAGGGCACGGGAACGGTAGCAAAAAACATTTTGCCACCCGGCGTCTGGAGTGCGGATCAGGCACTGAAAGATTACGACTACGATCCTGAGCAAGCCAAAGCACTGTTGCAGCAGGCAGGCATTACGCCCGGCACTGAAATTTCGCTCTGGGCAATGCCGGTGCAGCGCCCCTATAATCCAAACGCGCGTCGTATGGCGGAGATGATTCAGGCGGACTGGGCGAAAGTGGGTATTAAAGCCAGTATTGTCAGTTACGAATGGGGAGAGTATCTCAAGCGCGTGCGCAGCGGTGAACACCAGGCGGCACTCATGGGCTGGACGACCGCGACAGGTGACCCGGACAACTTCTTCGGCCCGCTTTACAGCTGTACCGCGGCGAAAGGCGGTTCTAACTCCTCTCAATGGTGCTATCAGCCATTTGAAAAGCTTATCACCAGAGCGCGAGCCGAGCCGGATCAGGGCAAACGCACCGCACTTTATTTGCAGGCGCAGCAGATGATGCATGATCAAATGCCAGCCGTAATGATTGCGCATTCGACTATCTTTGAACCGGTACGTAAATCCGTCAGCGGTTATGAAGTTGATCCCTTTGGGAAACATATTTTTTATCAGGTGGATATTAAATAGTGTCTGCGGGCTGCGGCCCGCATTTTTATGCGCTCTGACGGAGTTTGCTGTCAATTTCGGTGAGTCGCTGCTGTAAAAATAACAGAAAAATATTCAACGCCGCGCTGCGCTGTCGCCCCGATACGGTTTGCAACTGTAGGGTGCGCTGGCTCAACTGATCGACACCCATCGAGCGCAATACCAGACCTTGTTTCTCGCTTTCAAACAGCAAGGTAAAGGCACTGCTGATCGTGACCGCTTGTGGCGTGTGCAGCAGAAAATGGTAAAGCGTGGAGAAGTAATCACAGGTTAACACGGGCTCAATAACGCTACCGTTCATCTGACAGGAGAGATCGAACAACTGGCGAACCGTGGTGTTTTGCCCCGGCAGCGCCAGCGGATAGTAACTGAGATCAGCCAGGGTGACGGGGCGGGAAGCCAGAGGATGCGACTGGTGCATCGCCAGCAATACGGGGGCAGGCCAGGAGCCTGACACTTCAACACCGCGTTCAGGATGCAAACTGAACTGTAATGCCACATCACATTCGCCTGCGCGGATCGATTCCGCCACCCCTGGGTGTTGGTAACCTTCATGGTAAATAACACGCCGGGATTTGCGCACCGAAACTCAGCGAGTAAGCCAGGCAACAGGCTGAACGCCATGCCATCAGTGCAGGTTATGCGAATCTGTGTCCGTCGAACCGCCTTTAATCCTTTAATTTCCGCCAGCGCATACTCCATATCCAGCTGACTTTTTCGTACATGATGAGCGAAGATTTCACCCGCTTCATTTAACACCATGCCGCGCGCATGGCGCTCAAAAAGCGGCGCGCCCACCTGAGCTTCAAGCCGCTGTATCTGACGGCTAATCGCCGATACTGCAACAAACAACTGCTCGCTGGCGGCGCTAAGTGAGCCGCTATTCACCACGGCCAGAAAATAACGGATTTCACTGCTGAGCATTTGGCGCCTCGATCTTGTTTTGCCTCAAAAGGTGCATGCCACTTTATCGGGCATCCGACCTTTGCCTTGAAAGCAAATGTTACTCGATAAATTGATTATTGTGGCAAAGCATTTTTTCCAGCCAAGATAGCGCAACAGATAAAACAATGAAGACGCAAACATGACAGAACAACAGGCCGTACAACAGGCATTGGAATATTTTGATAGCGGGACGTTTCAACAGCTTCTGGCGCGGCGCATCGCCTGCATAACGGAAAGCCAGCGACAGGATCGCAATGCTGAACTGCACCACTATTTGCATGACGAAATTGCCCCGCAGCTGGCAGCGATGGGTTTTGAACTGCACTTTTTCGATAATCCCCAGGCCGCCAGCTGTCCTTTTCTGATCGCCACGCGGATCGAAGAGGCGGAATTGCCCACGCTGCTTTGCTATGGACACGGTGATGTGGTGTTTGGCGATGATGAAAACTGGCGTGAAGGACTCTCACCGTGGCAACTGGTTGAAGAGGGCGATCGCTGGTACGGGCGCGGCAGTGCAGATAATAAAGGTCAACACTGCGTTAATCTGGCGGCACTTGAACAGGTGTTTGCAGCGCGTGGTGGCAGGCTTGGGTTCAACTGCAAAATCCTGTTTGAAATGGGGAAGAGATCAGTTCTCCTGGGCTGGCGGAAATCTGCCAACAGCATCAGGCGTTGCTGCGTGCCGATCTGTTTATCGCCTCTGATGGCCCGCGCCTCAATGCTGTTCGCCCGACGCTGTTTCTCGGATCGCGCGGTGCGGTAAACTTTCGCCTGACTATTGCAGCGCGTGACAATGCCTATCATTCTGGCAACTGGGGGGACTGCTAAGCAACCCCGGCACACAGCTCGCCAGTGCCATCGCCTGCCTGGTTAATGCTCAGGGCGTTTTGCAGGTTGACGCATTAAAGCCCGACTCACTGAGCGAGGCGGTGCGCACCATTTTAAGAGATATTGATGTGGGCGGCATGCCCGGAGATCCTGAACTGGCGGCAAACTGGGGCGAGCCAGGTCTGACAGCCAGTGAACGCCTGTATGGCTGGAATACGCTGGAAGTGCTGGCGTTTGAAACCGGGGACCCGGCACGCCCGATGAATGCCATTCCCGCCAGGGCAACCGCCGTTTGCCAGCTCCGTTTTGTTGTCGGCACTGACTGGCAAAATCTGACGCAGCATATCGAAGCGCACCTGCATCAACAGGGTCTTCATCATGTTCAGGTTGAGTTCCTGCGCGGCTCACCCGCCACCCGCCTCGACCCACTTAATCCGCTGGTGACATGGGCGCTGGAAAGCATTGCAGCCAGTAGCGGTAAGAAACCAGCACTGCTGCCTAATTTAGGAGGATCGCTGCCGAACGAAGTCTTTTCTGAGATCCTTGGTCTGCCGACGCTGTGGGTGCCGCACTCTTACCCGGCCTGTGGGCAACACGGCGTGAATGAACACATGCTCAAGTCGGTTGCCCGTGAGGGTTTACAGATGATGACGCGCCTGTTCTGGCAACTGGGCGAAGAGGGTGAAACGCTGATCGCGCGCCATCGCGCTTATGAAGGCGGTGCAAAATGAGCAGCCTCGTCCACAATAGCGTTATCGCGAAACCCAGCCTGCACAAAACCCTGTTTGCCACCTGTATCGGCAACGCACTGGAGTGGTTTGACATTGCGGTTTACGGTTTTTTCGCCAGTTATATCGCCCACGCCTTTTTCCCCACCAGCGATGCGTCCGTCTCGCTGCTCCTGACGTTTGGCAGCTTCGGCATCTCGTTTCTGATCCGCCCGCTGGGGGCCGTTGTGCTGGGCAACTACGCCGATCGCCACGGTCGTAAAAAGCCCTGTTACTCTCCATCAACTTAATGATGCTGGGCGGCGCGATGATCACTTTTATGCCGGGCTATGCGAGCATCGGCCTGGCGGCACCGTTACTGATTTTGCTGGCACGTTTGATTCAGGGCTTTTCTGCTGGCGGTGAATTTGGCAGTTCTACCGCCTTTCTGGTCGAACATTTTCCCGAGCGCAAAGCCTTTATCGCGAGTTGGCAATTTGCCACGCAGGGTGCAAGTACGCTGATGGCATCAGCGTTTGGATTAGGTTTGACCAATATACTGACTGAAGCGCAAATTCAGGATTGGGGATGGCGCATTCCCTTTGCTTTTGGTCTGCTGATTGGGCCGCTGGGCTGGTATATTCGTCGCCACATTCATGAACCGGCCAGCTTTGCCGGGCAGGAAAAGCATGCAGCCCCGCTGAAGGCGCTGTTTGGTCGGCAGAAATCCTTGATCCTGCTGGCGATTGGCCTGATGGTGATCTCAACAGCCGTTAACTATATGCTCAACTACATTCCGACCTACGCGACCAAAACGCTGCATTTACCCGGTTCGGTGGCATTTAGCGCAACGCTGGTGGCTGGGATCATTTTAACCGTAGTGACGCCGATCATGGGGTTATGGGCTGAACGTCTTGGCCGATTGCCGCTGATGTGGGGTTCGCTGCTGTTGCTGATCGTAACCATTTACCCGGCGTTTAAAGCGATGGTTAATCACACCACGCCAGCCACGCTGATTTTGCTGGTGGGATGGATGGCACTGCTGAAATCGATCTATTTCTCCACGGTGCCGTCTGTGATGGCGGATATTTTTCCCGTCACCACGCGCGCCAGCGGCATGGCGATCAGCTATAACGTCGCGGTGACCGTTTTTGGCGGATTTGCCCCACTGATATGCAGCATGTTGATTAACACCACCGGCAGCAGCCTGGCACCCAGTTACTATTTGATGGCAGTGGCGTTGTTAAGTGGTTTGGCCTTGTTGCGCAGCGGTAAACGTGTGGCATAACGACCGGGCCGCTGTATAAGCGGCCCGACGTTAATTAGCTGAATTGCAGATAAGCGACGTGTGTTTGCAGATACTCTTCCAGGCCATGTTTCCCGTCAGCCCCGCCAACGCCAGATTTACGCCAGCCCGCATGAAAACCCTGCATCGCTTCGAAGTTCTCACGATTGACATAGGTCTCACCAAACTTCAGCTTACGCAGCGCATTCATCGTGGTATTGAGGTTTTGCGTATAAAGCGAAGAGGTCAGGCCATATTCGCAATCATTCGCTAATTCAATCGCCTCACCCAGCGTTTTGAAGCGCATGACCGGCAGCACCGGACCAAAGATCTCTTCCTGCATGATCGCCATATCCTGGCGTACTTCCGTGATGATCGTCGGCTCAAAGAAAAAGCCTTTTTCACCGGCACGTTTGCCGCCCAGCACCACCTTAGCGCCATCTGCCACGGCGTCCGCCACTTTTTGCTCCACACGTTGCAGCGCCGCGGCAGTAATTAACGGCCCCATATCAATATCGGTTTGCTGCGCCGGGTCGCCAAATTTTACCTCTTTAAACGCCGCCGTGAGGGCAGTGATAAAGCGATCGTAGATGCCTTCCTGCACATACACGCGCTCAGCACAGTTACACACTTGTCCGGTATTGATCATACGAGAACTGACAATCGCTTTAACGGCGATATCAAGATCCGCATCGTCCATGACAATTGCAGGCGCTTTGCCTCCCAGCTCCAGTGAAACTTTCGTCACATTTTTGCTGCTGCCGCCATTGTTGCAACACCCGCGCCGACGCTGCCGGTCAGGCTGACTAATCCCACTTTTGCATTGGCTGCCAGTTCCTGACCAACCTCGGGGCCGTAGCCATAAACAAAGTTAATAACGCCTTTGGGTAAACCAGTTTTTTGCAGGATTTCAGCAAAAATGCCTGCGTTATTAGGCGTAAGTTCGCTCGGTTTGATCACAATGGTGTTGCCGGTAATCAGGGCAGGGGCGGCTTTACGGGCAATCAGAAAGAACGGAAAGTTCCACGGCAAAATACCCGTAGTCACGCCAATGGCTTTTTTAAACAGAAAAATGTTTTCGTTGGGGCGATCGCTGTTAATGATTTCACCTTCGTAACGGCGCGCCCATTCAGCCATGTATTCCAGGTAGTCAGCGGTGAACAACACTTCTGTTTTAGCCAGGCCCTGCGTTTTTCCGCCTTCAGCAACAATCGTCGCGGTGAGTTCAGGCTCACGTTCGCGAACCGCTGCGGCGATTTTCCGTAACCAGACGCCACGTTCGACGGCAGGTAACGCTTCCCAGTCGGGTTGTGCCGCTTCGGCGGCGGCAATCGCACGGCTGGCGTCTTCAGCACTGCCTTCAGGAATGCGCGACAGCAGCGCCTCGGTGGCGGGGTTGATTACCTCAATCCATTTATCACTCTGATGAGAGACAAATTCGCCATTAATGTAATGTTGAAGATGTGTAGTCATTCGCAGGGTTCTCCGCTATCGGTACGTTACAATTATGTAATCAATACAGCGTGAAACAGTTCCGGATGCAGCACCTTTCCCTGGTTGCCAGCGCCGTGCATTGCATGGCAACCAGTCGCAGGTTGGCATGATATTGACAGCAGATTTGTGAATTTGTTGTAAAATAACGAGTTAGTTCAGATAAATCGAGGGCGAAATCATGGCGAATGGTTGGGCGTCTGAAGGAGCAGTACAAGAGCAGATCGACAGTACAGTTAACGATGAGATAACGCGCGTGCGTCAGTCTCTGGGCCATGGCGAAAGCGCAGTGGAATGCGAAGCCTGTGGCGAACCCATTCCTGAAGCACGGCGGCGTGCGTTACAAGGCGTACGCTATTGTGTGGCCTGTCAGGAGAAGAGAGATAAGCAGCAAAAGGGGCGGGGCTGTTTAACCGTCGCGGCAGTAAAGACAGCCAGCTGCGTTAACAGGCGGTTCAGGAACCGGGCATGGCCAGGCCACTGCCGATAAACCAGGCTAAAAATCCCACGCCCGCGATAATAATGGCGATGGGGAACAGAATACCGATTCTCATTGTTTTCCTGCTAATGGCTGTTGTGCACGAAGTGCTGATGTTATCACGCTATTTGCAATACTGCGCGATGGGTTTTTAACATCGTGAATAGCTGAAATTGCGTCGCACCATCAACGTTACGAAGCACTTCACCTTTCCTGTAGGTCAGGTGGTGGATCTGTCCAAGCTGCCGCCAGACCACAATGGCTGAGGCAATCAGCGCGCAATCTTCTTCGTTTTGCACACATTCCACCGTAGCGTACTGCAACTCATCCAGCCCATTGATAAAAACGCTTACCGCGCCAACAGGTAAGATGGCCCGAAGATCATCCAGCATCACGCGGCTCACTGAACGCGAGAGAAACAGCGTTAACCACTTCGTTGTCATCCTAATCCCTGATATCGACGAAAAACTTGTTTATACGGCTTTGCCGGGCTGATGAAAAGGTGCTTTCTCTCTTTGCCAGAGAGTCTGGCAGGGCGGCAGTCAGCACGAAAATGTGCTGCGCCACACAGCAAAATAACAAAAAAAGCTGAATAATAAGCAACTTAACCGCTTAAGGGTTCGACTTTCTGACAAATGCGAATTTGTGATCTCTGACGGGATTAACGGGCAAATATTGCCATCAGGTTGCTATCTCCGGCAGCCATCTAAAGGCTGAAGAATTCCTGCAAACCGTAGACTGCCTGCTAAACGGGAACCGCTGGGTTTCCTGTCGGCCTCAACCTTACCAAGGAATAACAATGAACAGTGCCATTATTGCAGGTATCTTCTGGCATTTCGTCGGAGCTGCCAGTGCCGCGTGCTTCTACGCGCCTTTTAAGCAGGTGAAAAGATGGTCATGGGAAACCATGTGGTCAGTGGGCGGGTTGATGTCATGGCTGATCTTGCCATGGGCGGTCAGCGCCGTATTACTGCCAAATTTCTGGGCCTATTACAGCGGCTTTAGCCTCTCTCAGTTACTGCCGGTGTTTCTGTTTGGTGCTATGTGGGGCGTAGGAAACATTAACTATGGCCTCACTATGCGCTATCTCGGCATGTCGATGGGGATTGGTATCGCCATTGGCATCACGCTGGTGGTGGGCACACTGATGACGCCCCTTATTCAGGGACGCTTCGGCGAGCTGTTTGCCTCCACCGGTGGACGGCTGACGCTGCTGGGTGTTTTCGTCGCGCTGATCGGCGTGGCAATTGTGTCACGTGCTGGTCTGTTGAAAGAGCGTGCGCTGGGTATCAATGCCGAAGAGTTTAATTTGAAAAAGGGTTAGTGCTGGCAGTGATGTGCGGCATTTTTTCGGCAGGAATGTCATTTGCTATGGATGCAGCAAAACCCATGCATGATGCCGCTGCGCAGGCTGGTATCGACCCGCTCTACGTTGCGTTGCCCAGCTATGTCGTCATTATGGGCGGTGGGGCGCTGGTGAATCTGGCGTTCTGTTTCTTCCGTCTGGCAACCAAACGCGAGCTGTCGGTGCGTAAGGATTTCTCACTGGCGAAGCCGCTGCTGCTCGCTAACATTGCGTTTGCCGTACTCGGCGGCACCATGTGGTATCTGCAATTCTTCTTTTACGCCTGGGGCCACGCCAACATCCCGCCGCAGTATGACTATATAAGCTGGATGCTGCACATGAGTTTGTATGTCCTGTGTGGCGGTTTGGTTGGGTTGTTGATGAAAGAATGGAAATCAGTCGGACGTCGTCCGGTTGGCGTCCTCTCTATTGGCTGCGTGGTGATCATCATCGCCGCTAACATTGTCGGCCTGGGTCTGGCGGCCTGATGGCAAAAAGGGCGAGCCGGCAAGGCTGGCTCGCTTTACGGTTTTGCCATATCGGTGGTTTTACTGGTGAGGCGAGGGGCAAGGAAACGCTGACGCCAGGCGCTGGGTGTCAAACCTGTTTCCCGGGTAAACACCACGGAAAAATAGTTGCTGTCATCGAATCCGCAGCGGGCAGCAACTTCACCAATCAAACAATCCTGGGTGCGTAACAGATATTTTGCCTGACACAGTTGTAACTGACGCAGGTAATGACCCACGGTCATACCGGTTTGTTGGCGAAAAAGCTGCTTAAGCGCGCGCTCGTTGAGCTGATTTTGCTGACAAAACAGCGCCAGATCGAAGGGGCGGGCAATGGCACCTTGTAAGGCTGACATCAACAAGTCGAGCTGTTCGCCTTCAGGCAGTGCCCACGGGCGATCGGCTGCATAACCGTGACGGCGTAAAATCAACGCCAGTTGCAGGAATAAAGCTTCAGATAACTGGATCGACAGCGGATCGGTTTTGCGGCTTTCACGCTCAAGCTGGGTAATTACGCTGCGCGCTAACGCCATACCGCGCGTGGTTAAGCGCCAGCAGCCGGGCGCATCATCACCTTGCGGAGGCAGCAGTTGATGCCAGTCCAGTGCAAGTCCAAAGCGGTCTCGGCAGTAGAGGATATTATCCAGCACTAAATCGTTCACGCCATCGTAGCTGTGGCAGTCATTGTCGCGGATATAAAAGACATCGCCGCAGGTGATGAGCCACGGGCGATCGTTGAGGATATGCAGACCATTACCGCGCCAGACAATAACTATCTCGCTGAACTCATGCCGGTGAGGCGGAAAAGAGGGTTGGGGCATACGCTCCGCCACCGCCACCGGCAAATTGGTGGCGGGAAAGTAATCTTCCCGACTGAGTATCAACGGCATGGCTGACTCCTTTACAACATCTGTTGGCGCTCCGCGCGTGGAGCGCAGCCAAATTCGCGCCTGAACAAGGTGGAAAAGTGATTGCTGTCACCGAAGCCACACTGAAAAGCGATATCGGTGATACGCATATCGCTGTGTCGCAGTAAATGACGCGCCTGCAACAGGCGTAACCGGTTGAGATAACGCTGCGGCGTGCTGCCGGTTTGCTGCTTCATCTGTCGATGTAGCGTGCGTAGCGACAGCGAAAATTGATCTGCCAGCGCCTCCCAGACAATCTCATCACTGTAATGCTCATTCAGCCAGTCAAGCAATCGGTGTAACCGCGCTTCCTGATCCTGAGCCTGCTCATTGCGACAGGTTTCACGTAACAAAACCAGTAATTGTAAAAACAGTTGTTCCTGACGCGCCTGTTTTTCCAGCGACCACGCATCATCGTGCCGCATCTGTCCTACCACATTCAGCGCCTGGGCCATCACTTTGTGATTGATGCGCCAGTGCGAGGCATGCTGTCCCTCATTATCCACAGGTAGCAGCGCCTGCAATCCTGACAGAAAGCGAAACGCATCAGGGCTGCGATAAAGCACATTGGTCAGGCAAAGATTTTCTGTTTGTTCATAGAGATGACGATCGTGATCGCGCACAAAACAGACGCAACCGGCACAGAGCGTTTGCGGCTGACCATTAAACACATGAATCCCTGAACCCTGTTCCACTAACACTATTTCATGAAAATCATGATGATGTTCAGGAAAGGCCTGCTGTGGTACGCGCGGCTCAATAGCAATCGCGTAATCGCCTTCCGGAAAAAATCAGCACTGTGCAGAATGGTCATGATCGCCTCTTGTTACTGTTAACAAAACCGTAACCGAGTCTAAACAGGCCGCCCGAACCTTACCTTGAATTTTTACCTTAACTCAGCAGGAATCATGCTGTTTATTCAAGAAATTCCCAGCAGATAACAGAATTGCGGCGAAGGTCACATCCTGTTCTCTGCTGCCTCTGTGATCTCTCTCACGAACTTCTTTGTCAGTCTGCCAGCGCCAATGGCGCGCTGGCAGTACGGGGAAGGTGGCGAAACCGCAAGGTTTCTACTCTGTGATCGTCAAATCACAGGAATAACACGCCATGAGTAAGCGAAATATCGTTGCCGTAGATTTAGGCGCTTCCAGCGGACGGGTGATGCTCGCACACTGGGATGACGCAAGCCGCCATATCGGTGTGCGCGAAGTGCACCGCTTCGCTAATCAGCGTCAGCGCCGTAATGGCTACGACTGCTGGGATGTTGAGCAACTGGAGCGCGAAATCCGCACGGGTCTGGCCCAACTTGATGCTGAAAAAACAGTGGCAGACAGTATCGGCATTGATACCTGGGGCGTGGACATGGTGTTGCTGGATGCGCAGGGCGAGCGCGTCGGCGAAGCGGTGAGTTATCGTGATGCGCGCACCCACGGCGTAATGGAACAGGCGCTGCGTGAGCTGGGTAAAAACACGATTTATAGCCGCACCGGTATTCAGTTTCTTCCTTTCAATACGCTGTATCAAATGCGGGCGCTGCATCAAATGCAGCCCGACTGGCAGGCTCGTGTGGCACATGCCTTGATGATGCCGGATTACCTGCATTATCGCCTGACCGGCAACATGAACTGGGAGTACACCAACGCCACAACTACCCAGATGCTCAATATTGACAGCGGTGAGTGGGATGCTGATCTGCTGGCCTGGGCGGGTGTAGATGCAAAATGGTTTGGTAAGCCGCAAGCGCCAGGCAACACCATTGGTCACTGGCAAAGCGCCACTGGCGCAAAGGTTCCGGTGATTGCCGTCGCCACGCATGACACCGCCAGCGCGGTGTTAGCAACGCCGCTTACGCAGGATGACGCCGCCTATTTGAGTTCAGGCACCTGGTCGCTGATGGGATTCGAAAGTTTACAACCTTATGCCTCCGAAACCGCGCTGCGCGTCAATGTGACCAATGAGGGCGGCGCGGAGGGCTATCGTGTATTGAAAAACATTATGGGGCTGTGGCTGCTTCAACGCATTTGTAGCGAGCTGAATATCGACGATCTGTGTGCATTAATTGCTGATACAACGCATGAGCCCGCGTGCCGTTCGCTGATTAACCCCAACGATTCGCGGTTTATCAATCCTGACAGTATGGTCGGTGAGATCCAAAATGCCTGCGCTGAGCAGGGTATGTCGGTGCCGCAATCGGCGGCGGCCTTAGCGCGCTGCATTTTTGACAGCCTGGCACTGCTTTACCGTGAAGTGATGAGCGAACTGGCGGCACTGCGCGGCAAACCCTTCAGCCAGCTGCATGTGGTTGGCGGTGGCTGCCAAAATCGTTTCCTTAACCAGTTGTGTGCCGATGCCTGCCAGATTCCGCTGCTGGCTGGGCCGATAGAAGCCTCCACGCTAGGCAATATCGGTTGCCAGCTCATTGCGCTGGGTGAATTCACCGACGTGGCCGATTTCCGTCGCTGCGTGGCAGACAACTTCCCGTTAGAAAAATTTGAACCGCAAACAAACAGCGCCTTTGCTGCCTGTCAGGCACGCTTCACGGCGCTGAGTCAACCTGCTAAGGAACTTGCTTATGACTAAGCTGATTGAACAAGCCTTTGAACTGGCGAAACAACGTTACGCTGAAACAGGAGTGGATGTTGAACAAGCGATTCAGCGTCTGGATAGCGTACCTGTGTCTATGCACTGCTGGCAGGGTGATGATGTTCGTGGATTTGAGAACCCGCAAGGTACCTTGACTGGCGGGATCCAGGCGACCGGTAACTATCCAGGCCGCGCCCGTAATGCAGAGGAACTGCGCGCCGATCTTGATAAAGCGTTGTCATTAATCCCGGGTCCCAAGCGCCTCAATCTGCATGCCATTTATCTTGAAAGCGATCAACCTGTTGAGCGTGATGCGATTGAACCTAAGCACTTCGCTAACTGGGTCGAGTGGGCAAAGCAAAACAGTCTGGGACTCGATTTCAACCCAAGCTGCTTTTCGCACCCGCTCAGTGCCGATGGTTTTACGCTGTCGCATGCTGACCATAACATTCGCCAGTTCTGGATCGATCACTGTAAAGCCAGCCGTCGTGTCTCCGCATATTTTGGCGAACAGCTCGGCACGCCGTCGTTGATGAATATCTGGGTGCCGGATGGCATGAAAGATATAACGGTTGATCGTATGGCTCCGCGTCAGCGTCTGCTGAGCGCACTGGATGAGATCATCGCCGAGAAGTTAAACCCTGCGCACCACATTGATGCGGTTGAAAGCAAGCTTTTTGGTATTGGCGCTGAAAGCTACACCGTGGGATCGAATGAATTTTTCCTCGGCTACGCCAGCAGTCGCCAGACTGCGCTGACGCTGGATGCCGGCCATTTCCATCCAACCGAAGTTATCTCTGACAAAATTTCCGCCGCCATGCTCTATGTGCCACGTCTGCTGCTGCACGTGAGCCGTCCAGTGCGTTGGGACAGCGACCATGTGGTGCTGCTTGATGATGAAACGCAGGCGATTGCCAGCGAAATCGTGCGGCATCAACTGTTCGATAAGGTTCACATTGGCCTCGATTTCTTCGATGCCTCTATCAACCGCATCGCAGCATGGGTGATTGGCACGCGCAACGCGAAAAAGGCTTTACTACGCGCCTTGCTGGAGCCAACAGAACGGCTGCGCAGGATCGAAGCGGAAGGCGATTACACCGCACGCCTGGCGCTGCTGGAAGAACAAAAATCTCTGCCGTGGCAGGCCGTCTGGGAAGCCTGGTGTCTGCGTCACGATGTTCCGGCAGATGCCAGCTGGCTAAGTGAAGTACGCCATTACGAACAACACATTCTGAGTCAACGTTAAGGATCCACTATGCAAAGCATTCTTTCTTCCTGGTTTGTTAAAGGAATGGTTAAAGCCACCAGTGATATGTGGTTAAAAGGCTGGGATGAGCGCAACGGTGGTAACGTCAGTTTGCGTTTGCTGGAAGAGGAGGTGACGCCTTTTGCCGCTGATTTCTGCGCCGAACCCCGCTGTATTGAACTGACGCAACCGGCTCCGGCTCTGGCTAACTGCTGGTTTTTAGTTACCGGTTCCGGCAAGTTCTTCCGTAATGTTCAGCTCGATCCGGCTGATTCACTGGTGCTTTTGCAGGTCGATGACAAAGGTCTGTCGTATAAAATTCACTGGGGCCTGGTCAATGGCGGGCTGCCGACATCGGAACTGGCATCGCATTTTCAGTCGCACTGCGTACGCAAAGCGGTCAGTAACGGTGCGGATCGCGTCATCATGCACTGTCACGCCACCAATTTCATGGCGCTGAGCTATGTGGTTGAGCTGGATTCTGCACGCTTTACCCGTTTGTTATGGGAAGGCAGCACCGAATGCTTAGTAGTATTTCCGGATGGCGTCGGTATTTTGCCGTGGATGGTGCCCGGCACGGATGGCATCGGCGCTGCGACTGCAGAACAAATGGCCTCTCATACGCTGGTGATGTGGCCATTCCACGGCATCTTCGGCACCGGGCCGACGCTGGACGAAGCCTTTGGCCTGATCGACACCGCTGAAAAATCGTCAGAGGTGATTGTGAAGGTGTTGTCGATGGGGGCATACGCCAAAGTATTACCACTGAACAGCTGGTGGCGCTGGGTGAGCGTTTTGGCGTAACGCCATGGCAGGCGGCGTTAGACGTGGGGCCTGCTAATGCTGCGTAGAGCCTTTGTTATGCAGGTGCACGGGGATTGCCACGCAGAGTACGAGCGTCGGCATTCCCCCATCTGGCCTGAGCTGGAACAGACGCTCAAAGCACACGGCGCACACAATTATGCTATCTGGCTGGATGCCGAACGCAATTTATTGTTTGCCAGTGTGGAAATCGAGTCGGAAGAACGCTGGAATGCGGTGGCGCAGACGGAAGTTTGTCAACGATGGTGGGCATCAATGAAAGATTTGATGCCGTCAAATCCCGACAACAGTCCGGTCAGTCAGGCGCTAAAACCGGTCTTTTTCCTTGAGTGATATTTTAAGTAAAAAGCAGGGCGGAATATCCGTAATACCAGTCAGTTAAGCAACTGACTGGTATTTGCGAAAGCGTAAAACCTGTGACCGGACAGAAACCTCTGACATGGATTTGGCCACTGAGACACTATCTCCGGCTTACCGATTCCCTTATTACCAGCGTTCCGGACAAACTGTTACGACTCTCGTCATGCGGTAGATCCAGAATAATTTCTACCGCGCGTTTTACCATTTGGTCGAGCGGCGTATCGATGGTGGTCAGCGCAGGCGAAAAGTAATGACCAGTCGTTGCGTTATCAAAACCGGCCACCGAAATCGCTTCCGGAACCTCCAGGTTAAGATCTTTTAACGCCTTTATCGCCCCCAAGGCCATATCATCATTGCCAGCAAGAATAGCGGTAAAGGTTTCCTGTCGGCTGATAAGTTCCCGCGCCGCCTGATAACCGCTTTCCATACTCCAGTTTCCCTGCGTGACTAGCTTTTCATAATCCTTTTGCCCCTGGCTTATTAATTTATCCTGCCAGGCCTGCTGGCGAGCCGAGTTGCTGGGTGAGGGCATCTTGCCGCGAATATAAGCGATTCTTTTATGTCCCTGGCTGAACAGGTAATCCATCATGCTTTCAGCACCACGATAATGATCGATAAAGATGGCGCGATCGGCATGCCCCGTTAATTTATGATTTAGCACGATTACCGGAACCGGACTTTCAGCGACGATTTTTTCTAATTGCGCGCTGCTCATATGGCGCGGATAAACCATGACCCCGGCGCATTTCATCCGCACCAGAAAATCGATAGCGTTCATCTCTTCTTCTGCGGAATTTTTGCCGTCGGCGAAAATTAAGCGGCGATCGTGCTCTTCACAAAACTTTGCTGCGTTATAAACCAGCGTCGAAAAAAAGGCCCGTTATAAACATCGTTGGTTATCACCAGACCAATCATGTTGGTTTTTTGCGTGGCCAGCTGCTGCGCCAGCAGATTAGGTCGATAGCCGGTTTCTTCAATGGCTTTATACACCAGTGCTTTGATCTCCTCCCTGACGATATTTTTACCGTTTAATACACGAGACACCGTCGATTTGGACACGCCGGCGCTTCGTGCGACATCAAGCATTGTAACCATTACATCCTCGCTTTAAGGAACCCCGGCAACACGGCTAGCTTATCGACATTACCGGCGCGCCTGATGCCACCGACCCGCTATTAACGTGTCTGGTCATCTGATAATCCTCGCTGTTCATCACTAAAAATGGTGTTGTTAAATCATAACCAGATTCAACAATCGCCTGTCTGTGAAACTGAATTAGCGGCGTCCCGGCTGTGACTTTATCCCCAACCTTTACCAGGGTAGAAAAATATTGCCCGCCTAATTTTACCGTATCCAGACCCACATGAATGAGTAATTCCGCACCGTTGCCACAGAGCAAACCCACAGCATGATGGCTTTCTACCGTGGTAGCAACCTCTGCGTCACAGGGGGAAACAATGATGTCATCCTCAGGTAGAATAGCAATCCCGTCACCCAACAGACCGCCGGAAAAGCTTTCATCCTTAACCTCAGATAAAGGCAACACCTTGCCTGCGACCGGGCTGTTCAACATTAAAGCCAGGGCATATTTAGTTACCTGCGTCATCGCGGTCTGAGAGGGGCGGTTACGTCATCCTTATCCGAGGGACGTGTCTCTTCCTGCTTCGTTAGCGGCTCTTTGAAGCCCACAAGGAAAACCAGAACAAGGGTGACCACAATGGTCGTCGCTACGCCTGTCAGTTCGCCGATGAAAGACATAGGATTTTCAGGGCTGATAGCATTCACAATCGTCAGCAGGCCCGGTAAACCGGCATAGGCATAATAATAACTGCCAAAAAGGCTGGTAACCACAGCGCCGATGGTGCCGCCGATACATCCGCAAATAAAAGGCTTTTTAAGCTTCAGCGTCACGCCATAGATCGCGGGCTCGGTGATGCCAAATACGCCGGTCAGCCCCGCCGAGTAAGCCACCGTTTTGAAACCGCGCTGCTTTGCTTTTAAGGCGCAGGCAAAGGCTGCGGCCATTTGTCCCACTACCGCCATGGTCTGGAAAGCCTGAAATGAATCACGGCCATGCATATCGAAGTTCGCCATAACCACTGGCGTAATTCCCCAGTGAACGCCGAAAATAACAATTACCTGCCAAAAGCCGCCAATTACCGCCGCCGCCAGCGCAGGTGCGGTCTCGAACAGCCAGTTGTAGCCCATGGCAATCGCGTTGGCGAGACCTGAAGTAACCGGCCCGATAATCACCAGCGTCAGTGGCACCACGATCACGGCACAGATAAGCGGAGTAAAAAGCGGAGCCACAACCTGCGGCAATATCCTTTCCACAAAGCGTTCCAGATAAGAAAGGACTAAAACCAAAAAAAGCGGCGGTAAAACCGAGGAGGTATATACCGTCTCGGACAAAGGAAGAGAGAAAAGGTCACGGCCTTTCCCTGCGCTATTTGCATCGCGAGGGTTGCCCAGTCGGGATTTATCAGGGCGCAGCAGCAAAACAGGGCGATGAACGTATTACATTTGAAAAACTTAGCGGCAGTGATAGCGATAAAAACTGGCAGGAAGGCAAAAGGCGTCCAGGAAATAAAGTTCAGGATACTGAATGCCCCGGTCTGCTGAAACGCGGGCAGAAAATAGTTAACGGTAATCAATATCCCTTGCAGAATACCTGCCGCCGCAAGGACATAAATAATGGGAGCAAAGACAGCGGACATGGTAGCAATAACGGTATCGAAAATACGCTTCTTCTCACCGCTATGTTGGAGCTTATCGGGATCGACGATTGCGGCAAGCGCCTCATAAACATCCGCAACGTGGGTTCCGATAACCACTTGAAACTGACCGCCGCTGAGCACAACGGTAATAACGCCTGGCAGCTGTTTAATATTTTCGCTTGCATTTGCAGGTACTTCTTTAAGCACCAGGCGGAGCCGGGTTGCACAACGTGAGAAACTAATTAAGTTGGTTTCACCACCTGTTTCTCTAAGAATATCAGCTGCTAATCTGGAATAATCTCTTGTCTTGCCCATTCTCACTCCCTGCCGTCTGAATTAAGAAACCGGTTTCAGCCTAACAGCGCAAAGGAGGTCTGCAACCGGTTTCATAAAGAAGTGTGGCAGTTATCGCAATTTTCTTGCATGAACCAGAATGGGGGAAGACCAATATTCCGGCGCCGAACATGTTTAAAAATCATACAGAGTTATCTTTCGAACCAAACGCGAGCGGACAAAAAATGCCCGCGCATGATTGCCTGGGATTGCGTCGGGAAGTGCCTGGAATAATGAAAGAGATTCTGGCGATGGCGGGAAGCGTCGTGCCAATCGTAAGGCGGGACAAAGAATATCCACGAGCGGTAAAAAAGCCGCAACGTTACCCGTTGCGGCGTACTTAAAAGGTCAACTTACAAACATTACGGAATATCCGCTCTGTTTCAGCCTTTCTGCTGACACAATCCAGTCAACGTTGGCCACATCGCCATGAGCGTATCGATAATGCTGTCCAGGTCTTCGCGCGCAGCACCTTCACGGGCGCGGACTGACATACCTTGCAGCATACAGGCGAGATAACATGCAAGTGCGTCGATATTTACTGCAGATGATAACTCGTGGCGCTGCATACGCGCGGTTAAAAAGGCTTTCAGCGTGATTTCCTGTGACTGATGTTGCTGTTGCAGCATCGTTGCGATCTCGCCTGACGAGGCAGAAAGTGCCGAAGAGGTGCAAATAAAAAAGCAGCCAGAGGGTGAATTGCGATCGGTAAAGCAGGCTGCCGCCGCACGAAAGTAGCCTTCCACGGCTTTATCAACTGATAGATCGTCGTTGTTCAGTGCCGCTTCACGATATGCACTGAATTTTTCGATGTATCGTTCCATGGCAGCACGAAACAAGCCTTCTTTATTCACAAACTCTGCATAGAGCGTGGGGGCCTTTGCGCCAGTAGCGGCGACTAAATCGGCCAGTGAAGTGCCTTCGTAACCATGCGTCCAAAAAAGGGTCAGGGCTTTATCAAGTGCGGCTTCCCGGTCAAAGACTTTTGGGCGTCCCCGGCATTTCTTCACATCACACACATTTTGCTGGCTCATAGACCCTCACTGACTGAAAAACATTCCATTAAATTACCGATCACTAATTAAATATGCAAGCAACGGCGTAAAGGCTTTGTCAATGCATTGCCATTTTGTGCGTTAGGGCAGCGTCATCGCCTCTATGGTTAAGAGCAAACAGGCGCTGAAGCCCATACTCACGCCACTTTGCGATTAAAATAATGCTCGTTAATTAAATATTGACTCCGAACGCGATCAGGTTCTATCATTTATTTAACGGTCGTTAATTAAATGGCGACAACCGCTTTCTAACCTAATTTACCCGTGAGAATTTTATGAAAAACATCAAACTTGCCATCGCCGCCGTTGCGCTTTCAGCGTTAACTTTTGGTTCTTATGCCGCTGAACAGGTTTCCAGCGATCCGCTGAACCAACAGCCTGTTGGCACCATCTCGGTTCAGGGCGGTAGCAACCTGGATTCTGTAGAAGCACAACTGAATGCTAAAGCTGACGCCGCCGGTGCTAAATCATTCCGTATTACTTCAACAACCGGTCAGAACAAATTGCACGGCACTGCTGTGATTTATCAATAATTGAGCGAGAAGGATTGAATGATGAAAAAGGTAAAAATGGTATTACTCGCTGCGCTGCTCAGCAGCGTCTCATTGACATCGACGGCAGCAGAGTTGGTTGGCAGCGCGCCAGTGGATCAGCAAAAAGTGGGTGTGATTAGCGCAACCGGCAGCACCAGTCTGGCGTCGCTGGAGCAGCAACTGTCAGAAAAGGCCAGTGACCTGGGCGCAAAGTCTTTCCGCATCACTTCGACCTCTGGCAACAACAACCTGCATGGCACCGCAGTCATCTATAAATAAGATGTTAAACAGGCTTCAGATAAAGCCGCTTATCTGAAGCCTTTTGATTAACTGTTTGAACGCAGTTGCGGATAGCGACGGAATATATAGACGCACCACATCAGCGCCACCAGCCCAATCATGCCACCGACATTGCCAACATCGGCCATCTTCAGATGCAAACTGACCTGATTCCCCAACAGCGCACCTGCGCCAATGCCAATGTTATAGATACCTGACATCAATGACATCGCGACATCTGTCGCATCCGGTGCCAGCGACAACACCCGCACCTGCATAGCCAGGCCAATCATCATCATTGACATGCCCCAGATCACGCACAATGTCGAAATCGCAGCAGGGCGTACCGCAGCAAAAATCAGCAAACCCATGCAAAGTGTGATCAGGGCAATCGCGGAAATTAACAGCCCGGACGGGAATTTGTTGCCCAGCGAACTGAACAGAATACTGCCCAGAATACCCGCCGATCCGAACAACAGCAGCAGTAACGTCGTAAAGTTTTCACCAGAATCAGCGACAACCTGCATGAACGGTTCGATATAGCTGTAAGCGGTGTAATGCGCCGTCACGACAAGGGTGACCAGCAAATACATACTGACCAGCGCCGGTCGACGAAACAGCATGGGCACACTGCTGAGCGATCCGGTGTGCTCACTGGGCAAGCGCGGCAGAATGCGCGCCAGCATAATCATCAGCACCAGCGCAGACAGGCCAATCATGCCAAAGGTTGTGCGCCAGCCAAGATACTGACCAACGACGCGCCCGATTGGTACGCCTAACACCATCGCTAAGGCCGTGCCTGTCGCTAACATACTCAGGGCCTGCGTTTTCTTACCTGCAGGCGCAACGCGAATGGCCAGTGACGCGGTAATTGACCAGAACACAGCGTGCGCCAGCGCAATGCCAATACGCGACACGATCAGTGAAGTGAAATCCCACGCGAAGGAAGAAAGCACATGGCTGGCAACAAAAATGATAAACAGCACCGTCAGCAACAGGCGTCGTTCAATGTTTCGCGTCATCAGCATCAGCGGCAGGGAAAGCAGGGCAACCACCCATGCATAAATCGTTAGCATGATACCGACATCAGCCGTCTTCATTGAAAAATCAGCAGCAATGTCAGACAGCAGGCCCACGGGTACAAATTCAGTGGTGTTAAAAACAAACGCGGCAATAGCCAGCAGCACCACGCGCAGCCAGGCCGTTTTACGTGAAACAGTAGTTGATTGCATGAAAAGTCAGTTAGTCAGAACAGCGAAACAGAGGGTGTAAAGAGACCCAGCGAAAGTGACCTGCGTCACAAATTACTCACTATTGTGGATGAAGAATCGGGATTGGGAAACCTGTTAAGGCGAATTTATCATTGAATATTTTTTATCGCCCTCACAAAGGGCGATAGCCTGAGGTTATTGACCGCGCTGGCGACCAGGCATCATGCGTAACAGCGTATTGTCTTTTAAAAAATAGTGATGAAACAACGCAGCCACGGCGTGTAATCCAGTCAGCCAGTAACCCAGCGGTGCCAGGGTTTTATGCCACCCGGTAAAGGCTTTCGCCAGGTCAGCATCAGGCGTATTTGCTACTGGCATGGAAAAACCAAACAGCCACCAGTCCCGGCCCCACAGATAGCGTGAAGCGATCCCCATTAGCGGCAAAGAAATAAACAGGGCATAAATGAGCGTGTGGGTTAAATGCGCCAGACCTGTTTGCCAGCGCGGTGCAGCCGGTAAAATAGCCGGACTGCGATGGCGCGTGCGCAGTAACAACCGTGACAGCATTAAAACCAATACCATCGTCCCCGCAGTGAAATGCGTGACGATCAGCGTATAACCCTGCCACGAACCGCGCTGGGCAAAACCGCGCAGCTCAATGGCGGCGTACGCCAGAGCGACCAGAAAGAAAGTCAGCCAGTGTAGCTTAATCTGTGAAGCCGCAAATTTTTCCCGCACAGGCAATCCCTACAGTAAGAATCAGGATGGCTAACATAGCGGATTTTTTCAAAAAGCTTAACGAATTGGCGCAACGCAATAAAGTTTAGCCCGTCGCAGCGGGCAGTTCATTATCAGAGCGTGGATGAGTCAGTCAGGTCCACACTATTCTGAGGGGTCAGGTTTTTTTACCGTCACAGGACAACACCGGTCACATCCCAGGGCAGTGGAATAGTATTTTCGCGCTTGCTGAATGGCCGCCGTCGCAGTGTAGAAGCTGCCTAAAAACAGCCTGGTCTCTTGAGAAGGTAAATATTTGCAGCCAGCAGCGTGAACAACATGGTTATCGTTGTAACCTGAAATTTTATTGACGTAATAGTAGATCGCCATGGTTTATCCTCATTGCTGTGAAATCAAAAATTACATTTATCGTTGGAATGGAAACGATTATAGCGGGGAATGAGGGATTTTGTTTTGCATGGTACTGATAAAGCAACAGGTTACTGTCTCGCGCGCTAAAACGGGCGCCACGGCACCCGTAAAAGGATTAAGCCGTGCTACAGTTTTCGCCGTTGTAAACGCCACGCCACGCCTAAGGCAAGCAGCAACAATGCGGCAATAAACAGCGTGATACCAGTCCAGCCATAGCGGTGCCAGAAGAGGCCGCCTGACGTACCGGCAACGCTTGACCCCAGATAATAGCTGAACAGGTAAAGTGAAGATGCCTGTCCTTTCGCACGCCGTGCCCGGGGGCCAATCCAGCCGCTGGCGACGGAATGGGCCGCAAAGAAGCCTGCTGTGAAAAGCATCATGCCGGGCAAAATAAACCAAACTGAGTTCAACGCGGTGATCAGCAAGCCAGCCAACATAATGGCGGTTGCGCCAACGATCACCGGGCCGCGACCTAATTTGCTGGTTAACGCGCCCGCTTTCGGTGAACTCCAGGAACCGGTCAGATAGACAACAGATAACAAGCCGACAATCGCCTGGCTGAGATGCCAGGGGCAGCCATCAGACGATAGCCGATGTAATTGAACAGCGTGACAAAAGCCCCCATCAGTAAAAGCCTTCGGCAAACAGCAGCGGCAATCCCCGATCGCGCCAGTGAAGACGAAAGTTAATGATCAGGCTGCGTGGGCGCAGTGACGCCGGGCGAAAATGTTGCGAGGCAGGAAGAATTTTCCAGAACATCAAGGCCGAAGCCAGGGCAAAGCAGCCGATTGTTGCTATCGCAATACGCCAGGAGAAGAAATCAGTTAATACGCCGCTGAGGAGCCTTCCGCTCATGCCGCCAATGGAATTTCCACTGATGTATAGCCCCATTGAAAAGGCGATAACGCTGGGGTGAATCTCTTCGCTAAGGTAGGTCATTCCTACGGCAGCCACACCGCTTAACGACAGGCCCGTTAAGGCACGCATCAATAAAATGCCATTCCAGCTGGTCATTGCGGCTGAAAGCAAGGTGCAGATTGCGGCCAGCATTAACGCAGTGACCATCACCGATTTGCGACCAATAGCGTCTGAAAGCGGGCCAGTGACCAGCAGACCTAATGCCATCAGGCCAGTGGAAATCGAGAGAGAGATACTGCTCGCAGCTGGTGAAACGCCAAATTGCTGAGAAAGAACCGGCAAAATGGGCTGAACGCAGTAAAGCAGAGCGAAAGTTGCAAGGCCCGCGGAGAAAAGGGCCAGCGTGACGCGCATGAATTGCGGCGTACCCCGTTTAATCCAGTCTGAAGATGAAGCAGAAGCGGGCCCTTTGACAGCGCGTCATCGTCGGGTATCACAGCCTGAGAAGAGCGGCTCACGAGGATTCCTTATTGAAGAGAAGAGATAACCACTCTAGAAAAAGGGAATTAGGTTGTCTAATATATTAATAATCTTAAATAAGACGTTTAAAGTATGAATGTAGAGCTGCGCCATTTGCGCTATTTCATTGCTGTCGCGGAAGAGCTGCATTTTGGTCGTGCGGCCCAGCGTCTGAACATTTCTCAGCCGCCTCTCAGCCAGCAGATTATGCAGCTGGAAGCTGAGACCGGCGCGCAGCTGTTTAACCGCACCAATCGTAGCGTCCAGTTGACTGCGGCCGGTCAGCAGTTGCTGCAAGATGCGCGTGGCATTCTGTTACAGGTAGAACAAGCGGCCGAGCGTGCAGCAAGGCTGCATCGGGGCGAAGAGGGAGAGCTGCGTATTGGATTTACCTCTTCTGCACCTTTTACCGGTGTGCTGTCGGGGGCGCTTTATCAGTTTCGCCAGCACTGGCCCAACGTGCACATTCACATGCAGGAGATCAACACGCGCCAGCAGCTGGCACCGCTGCATGATGGTCGACTCGATCTGGGCGTCATGAGGAATACCCCGTTGCCCGCCAATTTGCGTCATCAGCTGCTGCTCAGCGAACCTTTGTTCGCCGTGGTGCACTGGGCTCATCCCTGGCAGAGGCCGATAAAATTTCCGTGCGTGAGCTGGCAACGGAGCCGTTTGTCTTTTTCGATCCTCAGGGCGGGACGGCACTTTATAGTGAGATTTTAACCCTGCTGCATCGTTATCAAATTAAACCCTACATTACTCAGGAAGTCGGCGAGGCGATGACCATTTTGGGCCTGGTGGCGACCGGTCTTGGCGTATCGATTTTGCCTGCCTCTTTTCGCCGTGCGCGGCTGGCTGATGTGGTTTGGTTGCCGCTGGAGGAGCAGGATGCGTTATCGGAACTCTGGCTGGTCTGGTCAGGCGAGCGTGAAATAAATGCACAAATGGACCGAATGATGCAGTTGCTGCGGCTTGATTCAGGCGGTTAAAGCTGCAATCACAACACCTTTATGTGCGATAAATCACATTTCTTATCAAATATTTGACGCTACGAGCGAATCTGCCTCACCATATCTGCTGTTTATTTAGAAGCGCGAAAATAACCGGGAGCAGGGTGTGAATCTGGACAGTCAACCTGGCCATATTGACCAAATTAAGCAGACCAATGCTGGCGTCGTTTATCGATTGATAGATCTTTACGGTCCTGTTTCGCGTATTGAGCTTTCCAAACGGGCGCAACTTGCCCCGCCAGCATCACAAAGATTGTGCGTGAAATGCTGGACGCGCATTTGGTGCAGGAGACAGAATTTCAGGAGCCTGGCGCGCGTGGCCGGCCAGCTATTGGCCTGATCCTTGATACGGATGCCTGGCACTATCTGGCTATCCGCCTGCATCGTGGTGACATGACGATGACTTTGCGCGATCTCAGCAGCAGAATAATTGTTGAAGATACCCAGCCGTTACCTGATGAAAGCATGCAGCCGCTGCTTACATCACTTGTTGAACAGGTCGATGCTTTTTTATTCGCCACCAGCACCAACTGGAGCGCCTGACCGCGATAGCGATTACTTTACCTGGGCTGATTAATGCCGCTTCGGGCGTGGTGCATCGTTTGCCGGGTTATCGCGCCCAGGATATGCCGCTAGGTGAAACCTTAGCGGCGCGTACCGGGCTACCGGTATTTGTTCAGCATGATATATCCGCCTGGACCTTAGCTGAGTCGCTGTTTGGTGCATCACACGGGGCGCAGGATGTTATTCAGATCGTTATCGATGAAACTGTCGGCGCTGGCGTGATCAGCGGTGGGCAGCTTTTGCATAAAAGTGGACGCGCTCTGGTTGAGATCGGTCATACCCAAATCGATCCCTATGGCAAACAGTGCTACTGCGGCAATCATGGGTGCCTGGAAACGGTCGCAAGCACAGGCAGTTTATTAACACTTGCCGCACAGCGACTGATAACGCAACCAGACAGTCTGCTGCATCAACAGCCGCTGACGCTTGAATCACTCTGTGCCGCCGCACGGTCTGGTGATCGTCTGGCATGCGATACTATAGCCAGCGTGGGCCATCATGTTGGCCGCATGCTGGCTATGATGGTTAACATCTTCAATCCACAACATATTCTTATTGGTTCTCCGCTGAATCAGGCTGCGGATATTTTGTTTCCGGCCGTAAGCAGTACCATTTATCAGCAGGCGTTACCGGCGTACAGCGCCACTATTCAACTGGCACCGACTGCCTTTCATGAACCCGGCACGCTGGGCGCAGCTGCGTTAATAAAAGACGCACTCTACAACGGATTTCTCCTGGTTAAGTTGCTACAAGGTTAAGCCTGATTAAACCTTGCGCTAACGCAAATTGCTCAACGATTGCATTCCCTAGAATGCTCTTTCGCACTTAAAGTCCATTGTGATTCGAATATAAGTCAGGTCGAAGGAGTAGAGGGTGAAAACAATTTTTATCACCGGTACCGATACCGCTGTGGGAAAAACCATCGTATCGCGTGCTTTATTGCAGTGTTTTGTTCAGGCAAACGTGAGCGTAGTGGGATATAAACCGATTGCACGCTGCGCTATTCACACCGATTACGGACTACGAAGCAAAGATGGCTTGATATTACAGAACGCCTCTTCCTTCGCACTTCCTTATGAGGCGGTTAATCCGCTGCTATTCGAAGAAGAGGAGATAAGCACGGTCCCGGGTAAAGCTATCGATTATGCCAGTTTGAGCGCAGGGCTGGATAGCCTGCGTCAGCAAGCCGAGCGGGTTGTTGTTGAAGGCACCGGCGGCTGGCGTAGCGTGATGAATGACGGGCGTCCGCTGTCATCCTGGGTCGCAGAACATCAGTTGCCGGTTATTATGGTGGTAGGCATTCAGACAGGGTGCATCAGCCATGCGCTGTTAACCGCAGAGAGTATTACCGCTGATGGCCTGACACTGGTGGGCTGGGTAGCTAACCGCATTAACCCCGGACTGGCTAACTACGCGAATATTATCGCCGTGCTGCGTGATAAAATCTCAGCGCCACTGGTCGGCGAACTTCCCTATTTGTCGCGTCCTGAACAGCGCGACCTGACGCGCTACCTTGATATCTCATCTTTACCTGACATTGATGTGCACACTGCGGGTGCATAGCGTGCCTGATGGTGAAACAAAACCCGTCAAAAACCCAGATGGTGAACCTAATGTTACAGGCCCATCATCTCTTTTTTAATCATTAAAGGCGTTAAATAACAATCACCTGCTTTGCAATATCACTTTTTTACGTGTGTGGCGCAAAAAATGCATCATCCCGGCTGTTGAATAATTTGCCGGAGCACCACAATGTCGCACTCGCATGAAAAAGGTTTATTGTACGGGCTGGATGCCCGCATCGGTTTTGCACCTGCATTTTTAGCGGCGCTTCAACATGCACTTGCCAGCGTCGTCGGGATTATTACGCCGCCATTGATTATTGGCTCAGTGTTGGGGCTGCAGGCTTATATTCCCTATTTGATCAGCATGTCTTTACTGGTTTCAGGTTTAGGCACGTTTTTACAGGCACGCCGTTTCGCCGGCATTGGGGCAGGCATGATCTGCCTGCAGGGCACCAGCTTTGCCTTTCTTGGGGTAATTCTGTCCGGTGGCCTGATGGTAAAGCCCGCGGTGGCTCGCCGGAGGAGATTCTGGCGATGCTGTTTGGCTGTAGTCTGGTCGCGGCGCTGATCCCTATCCTGATTAGCCGCTGCGTGGGCCAGCTCCGTAAAGTATTAACGCCTGTGGTCACCGGTACGGTGATTACCCTGATTGGTATCAGCCTGATCAAGGTCAGTATCACCGACTGGGCAGGTGGCCATAACGCTCAGGATTTTGGTGCGCCAGGTAATTTAGCGTTAGGAGGATTAACGTTGCTGGTGATTGTGGCGCTGAACCGGTCACGTAATCGCTGGGCGCGTTTGGTCGCGGTAGTGGCCGGCATCGCGGTTGGCTGCATTGCGGCGGCGCTTACCGGTCATTTAGCGTTTAAACCGCTCACGAATACGGCCTGGCTGGTTTTACCCTCACTGTTTAAATTTGGCTTTGATTTTGACTGGACCATCTTCGTGCCGATTGCGCTGGTTGCAGTGATTGCCGTGATCGAGGCGGTTGGCGATCTCACAGCAAACTGTCTGTTGTCGCAGCAACCCATTGTCGGGCCACAATT
This sequence comes from Candidatus Pantoea haifensis, assembly GCA_018842655.1. Classification (GTDB taxonomy): domain Bacteria; phylum Pseudomonadota; class Gammaproteobacteria; order Enterobacterales; family Enterobacteriaceae; genus Pantoea; species Pantoea haifensis. Next base: position 1,085,269 of record JAGTWN010000004.1, read on the forward strand.
CCAGCAGCGTTTACAGGGCGGCATCATGGCCGATGGCGTAAGCTGTTTGCTGGCTGCCCTGTTTTCAGCTTTCCCAAATACCACGTTTGCACAGAATAATGGTGTGATTCAGATGACCGGCGTAGCCAGTCGCTATGTGGGTATGGTGCTGGGTATCATGCTGATATTGCTGGGTATTTTTCCCGGCATTGGCGCACTGTTACAGCAAATACCCCCGCCAGTGCTGGGCGGTGCAACCATTGTCATGTTTGGCAGCGTGGTGGCTGCTGGTATCCGGGTGATGACGCAAACACCGCTTGGGCGTCGTGAGATGTTGATTGTGGCGATCGCGTTTGGTATCGGTTTAGGCGTTGAAGCCGTACCCGAGGTACTGAAACAGTTTCCGCCGTTAGTGAATAATCTGTTTGGACATGCAGTCACCACAGGCGGCATTCTGGCTATCATTCTCAACCTGGTATTGCCGAATGAGAAGGGAGTAGAGATCTCCCTACAAGAGGAAACGTTAAAGCAGTAAAAATTTTAAAAAATAAAAAGAATATTTTTTCAGGTTAAAATAAAGTTGTCAGGTGGTTAATATTAAATGTTTGCCCCTGACCCTTTGAAATTTAAGTCTGGTAGGGTTAGATAGTTTAGCCGTCTGGTTAATTCATTTCTCTGCTGCTGGGCTGAGTTATCGCTTCAGCTTTATAATGATTTTACACTTTAAAAGCCACTCCTTTAAATACCCTCTTCAGTTGTAATAGTTAACTCACAATTCATTTACTTTAGGTTTAAGGTGATCAATTAAATTTTAGTTATTTTTTGCCAGCTTTTAATGGAGAGGCTATTTTTTATTTTAATGAAAATTTAATAGTGAAATTTAAAGCTTAAGCGTACGGTGTCAGTGCCATAAATACACACTGTGTGGCTTAACGTAGAGCAGGGCATGGCGGCTCTGGAGAAAGTAAAATATTAAGTGAGCTTCTGAAAAAACAATGCCTAACATTTAAGGTTCTTAAATGAGCTATTTAAGATGATTAAACTTTTCTCATTGGCGTAGGGTGGCATATATTGTGCTGCGTTTAAGTTGGATTTTTAATTTTACATTAATGTGCTGGCATAAATAAGTTTGTTGAGATTTGTTTTCTAAGTTGTAGATAAACGTCATTCGAATGCACTTATTTTGCAAAGTTTTGATTAAATTATCCCCTGTGAGTTTTTATAGGGATTTGTCATGGAATAAAGTTATGAATGTTAACTACCGACTCTCGGTCCCGTTCCGTATAAAGTTATTTGCCTGGCTAAATTTAGGTATTCAGATAGCATTTCCTCTGGCGACTACTTTTACACCCGCTGTGGCGGTTACCTCTTCCAAAGATATTCGATTTCTGCAAAATTCAGCGGAAAACTCTCTGAAAACAGTGCCTTATGTACTGTCAGGTGATGAAACCACTGCATCGGTTGCACATAAATTTAATATGTCACCTGATGCCTTGCAAAAACTTAATCAGTTCCGCACTTTTGCTCACGGCTTCTACCATTTAAAGCCAGGTGACGAATTGGAGGTGCCACTAGCGCCACTACCTGAAGTCATATGGCAGGATGCTGCTGACAACGCAGTGAAATTAAATGCCAATAATGGACAGGAACAAAAGTTAGCAGAATGGGCTAATCAAGCTGGAACTATTTTGAGCAGTAACGAGAGTAGTGATGCTGCAACAGGTATGGCACGTGGAATGGTCACCGCTGAAGCCAGCAGCCAAATTCAGCAATGGCTAAGTCAATTTGGCACAGCTCGCGTACAGCTTGATGCTGATGAAAATTTCTCTTTGAAAAATTCACAGTTTGATCTGTTAGTCCCTTTATATGAGCATGCTGACAAGCTTCTTTTCACTCAAGGCAGCTTGCATCGTACTGATGATCGCACCCAGTCCAATTTAGGACTCGGTTACCGCTGGTTTTCTGACGGCTGGATGCTGGGAGCAAATAGTTTCCTGGATTATGATTTATCCCGTGATCATAGTCGTATCGGTCTGGGATTGGAGTATTGGCGCGACTTCCTGAAATTTGGCATTAACAGCTACTTGCGCCTGTCAAACTGGAAAAACTCGCCGAACGTGAAAGATTACGAAGAACGTCCGGCTAACGGATGGGACATTCGTGCACAAGGCTGGCTGCCAGCTTTGCCACAACTCGGTGGCAAGCTATCTTTTGAGCAATATTATGGTAATGACGTAGCCTTATTCGGCAGGAATAGTCGTCAGCGTGATCCACACGCTATTAATGCTGAAGTCAATTATACTCCAGTTCCATTAATAACGTTTAGTGCAGGGCAGCGACAAGGTAAATCTTCCAAAAATGATACTCGCCTTGGCGTGGAGTTGAATTATCGTCTGGGCATACCATGGCAGCATCAGGTTAACCCGCATGCAGTGACAGCAATGCGTAAGTTGGCGGGCAGTCGTTATGAGCTCGTTGATCGTAATAACAATATCGTTTTGGAGTATCGAAAGAAAGAAACGATTAATCTGTCTACCGCTGGCTTGGTGTCAGGTTTTCCTGGCGAGCAAAAATCATTAGAAGTAGTCGTAAGTAGCCAGTACGGACTGGAACGTATTGACTGGTCAGCACCGGAACTGGTCGCAGCCGGAGGCAGTATCGTTCAGGATAATGCTGCTGGTTATAGTGTCATTCTTCCGGACTGGAAAGTGGGTGCGCAGGATATAAACAGCTATACCATCAGTGGTGTAGCCATTGATAAAAAAGGAAATCTTTCAACCCACGCTAATACACAGGTATTAGTACAAACTCCTGTCATTAATGAAACTCATAGTACATTTTTGCCGACTTTCAGCAACATGATGGTGGGTGAAATTAACAAAGAAACGCTGACGCTAACGATAAAAGACGAACAAGGACGAATGGTTAATGTACCGGCTTCTGAAATTCAGATTGGCGTAGAGGGAGTAATAAGCGCCGAAGTTTCAGAAGTGGTCAGAAAAGATGTCGGGATTTATGAAATCACGATCACCGCAGGAATGGATGAAGAAAATATTATACTAACGCCAGTAGTCCGAGGGATAACATTACCTTCAGCTCAAGTTTATATCATCCATAGCAAACCTACGCAGTCCAACTCGTTTATCAGCGTTGATAATATGACTTACGAGGCTACTAACGATATCAGAGTAAATGTTTCCCTCGCAGATAAGCATGGGAACAAAATAAGCGGTGCTGTCTCAATGCTGACAGAGAGTGCGGTGACGGTAGAAAATGCTGTTGCGATTAACGAATGGACAGAATCAGGAAATGGTCGTTACACACGACTTTATACGGCAACCAGGGCAGGTACAAATTTAAAAGCGATGCTGAATTTCCCGAACGGTTCAGTGGAATCAGAGGCGTACGAAATCACGATCAAAGCGGGAGCTGTTAATGTCTATGGAGAGCAAGTTGCGGGAGGGTGGTATCCACGAACATTTACTATTACCTTTGAACCGGATGAGGGTTACATATTTGACCCCGCCTGCTTTACTGTTACAGGAATTGTTGGAGTTAAAGGATGGCAGGGTAATCCAGTGGCGGGGTGGGGAAACACAGCTTTAAATCATAATACAGCGGGAAGGTATGTGTGGTCACTCTCCGTTTCCAATCGTTGTGGTTATCCCGTTGCGGGTAAAGTGGTTACCCAGCTGTTCCGGACAGACGCTCAGAATGAAAAAGTCTATACCTCTGTATCGATTGATAGTGCAGGAGCGTAACTATTATTTTTATAAGGGCCAAAAGTTGGCCCTTTATTATTAATTGCTCAAACGGCGGCGCGTTCGGCCTGAACTCAGGTAATCCGCAATATAATCCTGCGAAATTTCTCCGCTGTAGCGACCCTCTTCGTCCACAATCGGCATCCATACAGTGTTGTGCTCATATAATTTTGACAGCACAACACGCAGGTTCTCTTCCGCTTTGCCGGTGACCACAAAGGTATGCAGCTTCTCCTCACAGTTCCCGCTCGCGTTGCGCGCTTCGCGACGCTTCACAAAACCCAGCGGTTTACCGTCGTTGTCCACCACGGTGATTGAGCGCATATCGTTGTCATCCATAATGGCGAACGCTTCTGCCAGTGGCGTTGAGCGTTTCACCGTAATGGTAGGTTGCTGATCGGTAACATCGCCCGCCTGCACCAGCAACAGACGTTTAAGGGTGCGGTCCTGACCAACAAACGACCCGACAAACTCATTTGCCGGTGACGCTAACAACTCGTCCGGGCTGGCGCACTGAACGATGCGTCCCTGACCGAACACCGCAATTCGATCGCCCAGTTTTAATGCTTCATCAATGTCATGGCTCACCAGCATCACGGTTTTTTCAGCTGGCGCTGCATGTCGAGAAATTCGTTTTGGATCACTTCACGGTTGATAGGGTCAACGGCGCCGAAGGGCTCATCCATCAGCAACACCGGTGGATCGGCAGCCAGAGCGCGAATAACGCCGATGCGCTGCTGTTGCCCACCCGACATTTCTCGCGGATAGCGGTGTAAAAACTTCGTGGGATCGAGAGCGACCATGCTCATTAACTCTGTAGCACGTTCATGGCAGCGTTTTTTATCCCAGCCGAGCATGCGTGGCACCACGGTAATGTTCTCTTCAATCGTCATGTTCGGGAACAGGCCAATTTGCTGAATAACGTAACCAATGTTGCGGCGCAGCGTGGTGGTATCCTGCGTGCTGGTATCTTCGCCATTGATGTAGATTTTACCGCTGGTGGCAGGGATCAGGCGGTTAATCATTTTGAGAGTAGTGGTTTTGCCACAGCCCGACGGGCCAAGCAGCACACACATCTCACCAGCAGGGACTTCAAGGCTGACATTGTCGACGGCTTTTACCGTCGTGCCGTTATGGGCAAAGGTTTTCGTCAGGTTTTCCAGTTTTATCATTATCGAATCCCCTTAGGAGTCAGCGCCAGTTGCAGTCGATGCAGCAACCAGTCAAGAATAATAGCCAGCAGACAAATCATCAGCGCCCCGGCAATCAACATGCGAATATCACTGCCGCTGATCCCATCCAGCAACAGCAGACCCAGTCCGCCAGCACCAATCACGGCGGCAATAGCCATTACCCCGACGTTCATCACCACAGCGGTGCGGATGCCGCCAAAAATCACCGGCAGCGCCATGGGGATCTCCACCCAACGCAGACGTTGCCAGAAGGTCATGCCGATACCGCGTCCCGCTTCACGCAGGCCAGGCGGCAGATTTTCCAGCGCCGTATGGGTATTACGCACAATCGGCAGCAGTGAATAGAGAAAGACCGCCGTAATCGCCGGAAACGCGCCGATGCCCTGCCCAATCAGCGAAAACAGCGGGATCATCAGGCCAAACAGTGCAATGGTGGGAATGGTCAACACCACGGTAGCTACGCCCAGCACTGGTGCAGCCAGCCATTTGAAGCGCACAATCAAAATGCCAAGCGGCACGCCAATGAGAATGGCGCAGCCTACGGCCACCAGTACCAGCCAGGTGTGTTGCCAGGTCAAATTCAGCAGGCTCGGCCAGTTATTCATGATGTAGTGAAGGGTGTCCATATTGCCTCCTTACAGCATGTGTTTAGCGTTGAGAAAATCACGCGCCACCTGTTCAGGTGACTGATGATCGATATCGACGCGCTTGTTCATCTCGGTAATCGCGTCGTTGGTGAGCAGAGGGGTAAGCTGATTCAACGCTTCTGCCAGGCCGGGATGACTTTCCAGCACATCTTTACGCACCACAGGCGTTACGTTGTAACTTGGGAAGAAATGTTTATCATCTTCCAGCACTTTTAAATCAAAGCCCTTAACGCGCCCGTCGGTGGTATAAATCAGTCCTGCATCAACGAAACCGTCACGCACGGCGTTATAAACCAGGCCCGGATCCATCTGGCGAATTTGCGGACGATCCAGCGGCATGTTGTAGGTTTTTTGCAACGGCTTCAGGCCATCCGAACGGCCTGCAAACTCTAAATCCAGCCCTAAACGCCAGTTTTTATCAGGATCGGTTTTGCGTACCTGTTCCAGTTTTGCGACCAGCTGCGACAGGGTGGTGATGCCTTCCTTTTCGGCACGTGAACGCTGCATGGCAAAAGCGTAGGTATTGTTCATCGGCGCTGGATTCAGCCAAACCAAACCGAGTTTGGCATCCAGCTGCTTCACGGTGTCGTAGGCTTGTTCAGACGACAGGGGTTTATTGATATGGTTGAAGATAATCAGTGACGTACCGGTATATTCCCAGGTCATATCGATCTGTTTGTTGATCATGGCATTACGGCTGATCGTGGTCGCAATGTTACGCCTGGGTACGACCTGAAATCCTTTCTTATTAAGCCACAGTACCGTCATGGCAGAGAGAATGTGCTGCTCAGTAAAGCTTTTGGTTGACAGCACCAGCGGCGGAGCGGCTTGCGCGGTCTGGCCCAGGGCCAGCATCGCCGTTAAGGCCAGAGCTGTGGTGGTTATCCATCGCTTTAGCATCATAAAGTTCCTTATTGTTATGCCGCTGCGTGCGGGCTGAGAAAACGTCCCAATGCTGCCAGTAGCATGTCCAAAATCAGGGCGATCAAGGCGGTTGCTACCGCGCCGAGGATCAAGGTAGGGAAATCGTTCAGGTAGATACCGGGAAAAATCAGTTCGCCATAGCTGCTGGCCCCAATCAAAAAGGCCAGCGGCGCGGTGCCGACATTGATCGCCGTCGCGATACGCACACCTGCCAGAATAACCGGCAACGCATTGGGCAATTCAACCTGATACAGACGTTGAGATTTAGTCATGCCGATGCCATTAGCCGCTTCAATCAATGAGGCGGGCACGGCGATCAAGCCGGAATAGGTATTACGCACAATCGGCAACAGGGATGCGAGGAACAAGGCAATCAGTGCCGGGCGATCGCCTATCCCGATCACGACCATCGCAAGCGCCAGTACTGCCAGCGGCGGCAGTGTATTACCGACATTAAAAATCTGCATGACATACTCAGCCCAGCGCCGGGCGAAAGGGCGGCTTAAAATAATGCCGCTGGGAATGCCGACCAGCAGCGCAAATAACATCGACCAGAACACCAGAAACACGTGTTGTTGACCGAGATAAATTAAATCGACTTTACGCGCAACAAGCGTGTCCCAGCCGATACTCCCTATCAGGGCAGCCAGGACAAGGATCACAGCCAGCACGGCCAGACCGCTGCGTCTGACCAGCGTTGCATTTTGCATAAGGTGAATCTCCCTGTTGTCAAACAGTGTTATGCCCGCCTATCGCAGCACAGACTGTTGCCGCTATCGTCTGTAACCCGGCGGGTTAAACGTAGATAAAATTTCAGTTATCTACTTATTTTTAGTGAATAGTAAAAAAGTTGCTTACTTGCTATAGCAGTGTAAAGCGAAGCGCGCTAGTTTTACGGTTAAAATCAGCGGGATAGAAAATAACCAAAGTTGGGGTAAATCCGCGTGGCTATTCAATTTATCTTCAATAAAAAATTTTCATCGACTTAAGGTGACACTGTCACCTAAGCGCCGCACAACAAAGACATCGCATAATGGATTTTTAGGCTAGCCTTGCAGCATAAAAAGGAAGAGATATGACTGAGAGTGCACAACTGCAAACGCAACGCCATTGGGTGTTGATCGCCTGCATGCTGGCCATGTTCATGGCCGCCATAGAAGTCACCATTGTGGCAACCGCTATGCCAACCATCATTGCTGAACTGGGCGGTTTTTCGCAGTTTGGTTGGGTTTTCTCCATTTATTTGCTGACACAGGCAGTAAGCGTGCCGCTGTATGGCCGGTTAGCTGATTTATGGGGACGTAAAAAATGCTGTTTATCGGCACTTCATTATTCCTCCTCGGCTCAGTGCTCTGTGGTTTTGCCCATAGCATGACGTGGCTGATTTTGTTTCGTGCTTTCCAGGGGCTGGGTGCCGGAGCAATCATGCCGCTGAGTTCCACTATCGTTGCGGATATCTATTCGCCACGCGAGCGTGCCGCTGTACAGGGCTGGCTCTCCAGCGTGTGGGGCGTGGCCGCCATAATCGGACCCTTAACCGGCGCATGGCTGGTGCAGCACTTTAGCTGGTCGGTTATTTTCTGGGTAAACCTGCCCATTGGCATCATCAGTATGCTGATGCTGGCCCGCTGGCTACCGGCACATCAGCAGCAGGAGCAGGCACAGTCGCTTAATATTGCTGGTAGCACCTGGCTGATGATTTGCGTCAGTGCCTTACTTATTGCGCTGTTGCAGGCAGAAATGCTGGGCTACTGGCTCAGCGCATTTGTTGCACTGTCACTTTTCGCAGCCTGGCAGCTGATGCGTCATGAGCAGCATGCCAAAGCGCCACTGTTTCCGCTGATTATCTGGCGCAGCCGGTTAATTATCGCGGGCAATGCGGGCAACGTTATTATCGGTGCCGCCATGATGGGTATCAGCGCCTTTTTGCCTACCTGGATCCAGGGCATCACGGGAGGGACGCCGTTACAGGCAGGAAGCGCACTGGCGATGATGTCAATTGGCTGGCCATTAGCCAGCACGCTCAGCGGCCGACTGATGCTGCACACATCGTATCGATTTACAGCGCAATCAGGCGCGTTGTTACTCATTATCGGCTGTGCACTGCTTCTGCTTCTGCATGCGGAAAGCTCTGTTTATCAGGCGGGTTTAACCGCCTTCGTGATAGGCACCGGCATGGGAATGACCAGCACCACGTTTCTGGTGTCGGTACAAAATCATGCACACTACGATATTCGCGGCATCTGCACGGCATCGATCATGTTCAGCCGGATGCTGGGCTCTGCGATTGGAACGGCGCTCATGGGGGCCGTACTTAATATTAACCTGGCGTGGCGTTTACCGCAGGCGCACGATCCGGTACAGCAGATCATGTCTGAAGAGACGCGCAAAGCCTTGCCAGAAACAACGCTGCAACAGATGGTGCATGGCATTGCCGATTCGCTGCACTGGGTATTTATCGTGGCGTTACTGATTGCTGTACTGTCGCTGTGGGTGGCATGGCTGATGCCGCGTCAACGGCCACAACATGAGGAATAAAAAAGGGCGACAGCGTCGCCCAGAGGGTTATTGCGCAGGCGTGTCCTGTGAACTGCCTGCACTGTCCGGGACGCTCTCTTCCGTGTCCCGGCTTATTTTTTATAAACGATTTTCTGTGTGTCGTTTTCACAATGTCCGACGACCTGACCGCCCGCCTGATCTACCTGATCGTTCGCGACAATATCCAGCGTAAAGCCAGATTCAGGAACGCCATTCTGAATAATCTTCTGACTAATATCTGCCTTAACCGATTCGCATGAAGCCTGTGCCAGTAGCGGCATGGCCAGTAACGTCGCAACCAACCATCCAGTCTGTTTCTTCATCACGTTTTCCTTATGTAACAGGTCCGCAATTACTATAGCAGCCATTTAAAATCAGGGCGTAATCGGACGGCCAGAGCGGCGATCGAGACAGCGTAAGGTGTTAGGTTCCCAGTACGCATTCAGATTCAGGCTTTGCTCACACTTATCACGGGTGTCAAACGCCTGATCGGTTTTGTCGAACTCTTTTTCCACCCGGCTGTTTACTTTGTTTCGCAGCGTACGGGTGTCGTTCCATTGCTCTTTGCTTTGACGCGCGGCTTCATTGCTGGCTGCGCTGCTGCCGTCTTCAATAATCAGACGATTGGTTGTGGCGCTGGCTGAGAACGCCGAAGCAGAAAGCAGAATCACCATCAGGGCTGGAATCAATTTTTTCATCATAATTTCCTTCAGTTAACGCGGCTTTAGCCCTCAGGAACGGCTGTTGCCACGGATTTGCATAGTATATCATCCTCTTTTCTGCGCTCACGCCTCATGCGCGATTCGTTTACCTTTTTGAGAGCTAAGAATGCTGGTTAAAACCGCGCTGCTGTTTTTCATTACTGCTCTGGCAGAAATCACGGGCTGTTTTCTACCCTGGCTATGGTTGAAAAAGGGGGGTCAGTTTGGTTGCTGCTGCCTGCGGCGGCGAGCCTGGTGCTGTTTGTCTGGCTCCTGACGTTACATCCCGCTGCGAGCGGACGTGTTTATGCAGCCTATGGCGGCGTATATGTGCTAACTGCGTTACTGTGGTTACGAATTGTTGACGGCGTGAAGTTAAGCCTGTGGGACTGGAGCGGCGCAATGATCGCCCTTACCGGCATGTTGATTATTGTGCTGGGGTGGGGACGCGCGTAAAACAGCCAGCCGCAAAGGCTGGCTGAAAAAGATCAAGGCTTATGTACTTTTAAGCCTGCCAGCGTCTGACTGACCGGCATCATTTCTAGGCTGTTAATATTTACATGTTTAGGCAGCGTCGCGACCCAGTAAACCGCTTCTGTCACATCTTCTGGAGTCAGGGCAGTCGCTCCTTCATACACCTGATCAGCTTTGTCATCGTCACCTTTAAAGCGCACGTTTGAAAACTCTGTGCCGCCCACTAAGCCTGGCTCAATATCTGTGACGCGCAGTGCCGTACCGTGCAAGTCAGTGCGCAGATTGAGGCTGAACTGGCGCACAAAGGCTTTGGTTGCGCCATAGACGTTGCCGCCAGCATAGGGCCAGCTTCCGGCGATTGAACCAATATTAATCACATGACCGCTGTTGCGTTCTACCATGTGTGGCAGAAGGGCGCGCGTCATATACACCAGCCCTTTGGTATTGGTGTCGATCATGTTTTCCCAGTCGTCCACATTCGCTTTATGCGCAGGTTCAATCCCCAGCGCCAGCCCGGCGTTATTCACTAACACATCGATATTGCGCCACTCGGCGGGCAGAGCAGCAATAGCATTTTCAATGGCTGCACGATTACGGACGTCTAATTGCACGGTATAGAGGTTATCACCCAGCTCATCTTTAAGCGCCTTTAAGCGTTCGGCGCGACGTCCGCTGGCAATAACCTTATGACCTGTTTCAATGAATCGGCGGGTGATACTTTGACCAAAACCGGCGGTCGCGCCGGTAACAAAAATAATCATCTCACTGTTCCTTATGCAATTTTAGGTTCAATCTGTTTCACCATATCACGTCGTTTTCGCTTCCGCCTGCTGAAATCTGCCCTTCACTGTAAAGGGATTTTTCAACGACAACTTTTGCGTCTTTTTGGGGCGCTGCGCACACAAAAAGTGCACTGATTCGAGCTGATCGCCCCCATGAAGCGACCAATAAAGCCCCGTTTTAAAAAAAGTTTTAATGCAAACGTTTGCTGTTTTTAGCAACCGTTTGCGTTGCAAGCGACAGTTGATTTGTTGCGCAACAATGCGGAAATTTGATAACTAATTGATTTTAATCATTAAATAAAATTTACGTAGTTGGCATAGCCCTTGCAATAAATCTTTAAGGCAATCATCTGCATTATTAATGAGAAAGCCTGACGCTTTTTCACAAGGACACTAGCATGCCTTCAACTCAAGACAGGGCGATCCGCGCCAGTTTTTTTGATTTTAAAGGGTTGGCCAGTCACCCCGACGCAATTCTTTCCCAGGCTCGCTATCTGGAAGATGGCGTTTTGCTGCTGCGAGACGGTCAGGTCGTTTCGTTGCAGGCCTGGCAGGAAAACAGTGAGCAGCTTAATCAATACGAAATGATTGATATGCGCGGCAAATTAATTGTGCCGGGTTTTGTTGATAGCCATATTCATTATCCTCAGACTGAAATGATTGGCGCATTTGGCGAGCAGCTACTGGAGTGGTTGAATCACTATACTTTTCCCGTGGAGGCGCAGTATCACTGCCCGCAGCATGCGGCGCAGATGTCAGCGTTTTTCTCCATCAACTGCTGGCGAACGGTACCACCAGCGCGTTAGTGTTTGGCACAGTGCATCCTCAATCGGTAGATGCACTGTTTAGCGCGGCTGAGGCGCTCGACATGCGAATCATTGCGGGCAAAGTGATGATGGATCGCAACGCACCGGAGTATCTCACCGAAACGCCGGAAGAGAGCTACCAGCAAACCCGCGCGCTGATCGAACGCTGGCATCAGCGTGGTCGTCTGAGTTATGCCCTGACACCACGTTTTGCGCCAACCTCGTCACCTGAATTACTCAATAAAGTGTGTCAGCTGCGCCAGGAGTTTCCGGATACCTGGCTGCATACGCATCTGAGTGAAAATCCACAGGAGATCGCCTGGGTAAAAGATCTGTTTCCAGAACACGCCGGTTATCTGGATGTTTACCATCATTATCAGCTCACCGGGCGTCGTAGCGTTTTTGCCCACTGCATTCACCTGGATGATCAAGAATGGCAGTGCCTGCATGAGACCGATTCATCAATCGCATTCTGCCCGACCTCTAATCTTTTTCTCGGTAGCGGCCTGTTTAACATCAAACGTAGCTGGCAGCAGGGCGTCAGAGTGGGGATTGGCACCGATGTGGGGGCAGGAACAACCTTCAACATGCTGCAAACCCTGGGCGAAGCGTACAAAGTGGGACAGCTGCAACAGTATAAGCTGAGCGCCGCTGAAGCCTTTTATCACGCGACATTAGGCGGTGCACATGCACTGGATCTGGATCATGCCATTGGCAATTTTGCCACCGGTAAAGAGGCGGATTTCGTGGTGCTCGATCCTGCTGTTTCTCCGCTGCAAACCTTACGCATTGGCAATAGCAAAGACATCTGGGAAAAATTATTTGTGTTAATGACGCTGGGAGACGACCGCAACATCGCCCAAACCTGGGTGCATGGACGCAGAGTCTGGCAGCGTGACGCCGGAGAGAAAGCCGCATGATCCAGTTTCTGCTTAATAATCAGCTTGTGACTGAAAAAGAACTTGATCCAAATCTCACCGTGCTCACCTATTTGCGCAGCCGCCTGCGCCGTAGCGGCACCAAAGAGGGATGCGCATCAGGCGACTGTGGCGCATGCAGCGTCACGCTGGGCAAGGCGGTGAAGGGCAAAATGCAGTATGAAACCGTTAACAGCTGCCTGACGCTGGTGAGCACGTTGCAGGGTAAGCAACTCATTACCGTGGAAGATCTCAAACAAGGCGATCGTCTGCATCCCGCGCAGCAGGCCATGGTAGATTGTCACGGCTCTCAGTGCGGCTTCTGCACCCCAGGCTTTGTTATGTCACTCTTCAGTCTGCAAAAAAACAGTGAAAGCTGGGATCGTCATCAGGCAGAAACGGCGCTGGCAGGCAACTTATGCCGCTGTACCGGTTACCGACCCATTATGGATGCTGCCGTACAACTCTGTTCGCAACCTTGTCGCGATCAGTTTATGCAGACGGAAGCCAATGTAGTGCAACGGCTCGAAGGGCTTAATACCCCTGAAATGCTGGAACTAAAGGGTGAAGGGCGGCGCTGTTTTCTGCCTAAAACGCCTGAACAGCTTGCTCAAATCTACCTTGAATATCCTGATGCAAGCCTGGTGGCAGGCGGCACCGATCTCAGCCTGCAAATTACGCAGCAGTATAAAAAATTACCGGTGCTGATTGCGCTTGAACAGGTTGAAGCACTCAAAGTGTGTAGCGAATCAGAAACCCATTATGAACTGGGCGCGGGCGCATCGCTTCATCATATTACTGACTTTCTGGCTGAACGCATTCCCGGCGTGAGCGAGATGCTACAACGTTTTGCCTCTTTGCAAATCCGTCTTCAGGGCACGCTTGGCGGTAATATCGCCAATGCTTCACCCATCGGCGATGCCTCACCCATGTTGCTGGCATTAAATGCTTCATTAATCCTGCAACAAGGCGAGAAAAACGCAGCGTGGCCCTCGACACGTTTTTTACCGGTTATCGGCAAACGATCCTGCAGCAAGGGGAATTTATCCGCGCCATTACGCTGCCTAAAGTGACAGTGTCACCAAAATTTGTTGCCTGGAAAGTCTCTAAGCGACTCGATGATGATATTTCAGCGGTCTTTGGCGCGTTTAACCTTCACGTCAGCAAAGGAGTGATCGGGGACGTGCGCATCGCTTTTGGCGGCATGGCGGCAACGCCGAAGCGCGCGATGGCTTGCGAGCAGGCGTTAACAGGCCAGCCTTTCAATGCCGAAACGGTTGCCCGCGCATGCGCAGCTTTAGCGCAGGATTTTCAGCCTCTGAGCGATTTTCGCGCCAGCGCCGCCTACCGCTTGCAGGTCGCGCAAAATCTGCTGCGCCGTTATTACCACCATTGCAACGGCGAGTTAGCCATTACAGAGGTAAGCCGTTATGTCTAATAATCGTCCTGCGCTATCAGAAGCCGTTATCAAAGCACAGTTCGCAGCAGAGATTCACAGCGGCGTGGGCCGCAGTAACAAGCACGAAAGCGCAGAGAAACATGTTTCCGGTGAAGCCATTTATATTGATGACAAAGCTGAATTACCCGGCCTGTTACACCTTTGTCCGCGTCTGAGTGCACATGCTCATGCCCGCATTCTTCGCCTTGACGTGCAGCCTTGCTATGCCATTCCCGGTGTGGTCAGCGTAGTGACGTGGCAGGATGTGCCTGGCATTAATGATGTCGGGCCGCTGGAGCCAGGCGATCCGCTATTAGCCCATGAAAAAGTTGAATACCTCGGACAGATCATTCTTGCCGTGGCCGCAGATTCCCCGGAAGCCGCTCGCATGGGGGCGGAAGCGGCGATCATTGAATATGAGGTGCTGGAGCCGCTCCTGGACGTTGAACAGGCGTTAGCGCAGGGCAGCTTTGTGCAGGAGCCACATATTCATCAACGCGGTGATGCTGATGCAGCTTTAGCGCGAGCACCGCACCGCATCACAGGGCAGTTTCATATTGGTGGCCAGGAACATTTCTATCTGGAAACCCAGACGGCTTTGGTGATCCCTGGCGAAGACCGTTCGCTGCAGGTTTTTCTTCTACGCAAAACCCCACTGAAGTGCAAAAACTGGTAGCTGAAGTCATGGGCATCACCATGAACAAAGTCACGATTGATATGCGGCGAATGGGGGAGGCTTTGGCGGTAAAGAGACGCAGGCGGCGGGCGTGGCCTGTTTGTGTGCTGTGGCTGCACGGCAAACCGGACGCGCTGTGAAAATGCGGCTGGCACGCCGGGACGACATGCGCATCACCGGAAAGCGCCATCCGTTTTTTGTGCGTTATGAGGTTGGTGTTGAGGATGACGGCCGTTTGTGTGGGGTTAAAATCGATCTTGCCGGAAACTGCGGTTACTCCCTTGATCTGAGCGGATCGATTGTCGATCGCGCTATGTTCCATGCGGATAACGCTTATTATCTTGGTGACGCCCTGATCACCGGTTATCGCTGTCGTACCAATACGGCGTCAAACACGGCTTATCGCGGCTTCGGCGGGCCACAAGGCATGGTGGCAATCGAGCAGATTATGGATCATATTGCCCGCGAGCGGGGCATCGATCCGCTCGTTTTACGTAAACGCAACTATTACGGCAAAACTGAACGCAATATCACGCACTACCACCAGCAGGTTGAGGATAATCTGTTGGAAGAGATCACCGCGCAGCTTGAGGAGAGCAGTGAGTACTATGCACGCCGCGCGGCGATCGCTGAATTTAATGCACAAAGCCCGTTTCTGAAGCGCGGCCTGGCGCTGACGCCAGTTAAGTTCGGGATCTCCTTTACCTCCAGCTTTCTGAATCAGGCTGGCGCTCTGATTTTGATTTATACCGACGGCACCGTGCAGCTTAATCATGGCGGCACTGAAATGGGCCAGGGGCTGAATACCAAAGTGGCACAAATTGTTGCTGAGGTACTGCAAATCGAAGTGGATAAAATTCAAATTACGGCCACCGATACCGGCAAAGTGCCTAATACATCACCCACGGCTGCCTCAAGCGGTGCCGATCTCAACGGCAAAGCAGCGCAAAATGCTGCGGAAATCTTACGCGAACGCCTGACCACAATGCTTTGTACGCTGCATGCCTGTGCTGCCAGCGACGTGTGCTTTCGCAACGGTATCGTCCGGGCGGTTGATAAGCACTACACCTTTGCCGAAGTGGCACAGCTGGCATGGTTTAACCAGGTGCCGCTGTCAGCGAATGGCTATTATCGCGTACCGGGCATTCATTACGATCGCCTGGCCGGACGGGGTAAACCCTTTTATTACTTCGCTTACGGTGCTGCCTGTTGCGAAGTCGTAACAGATACCCTGACCGGTGAATATCGCCTGCTACGCGCAGACATTTTGCATGACGTTGGCGCATCGCTGAATCCCGCGATTGATACTGGTCAGGTCGAAGGCGGTTTCGTGCAGGGACTGGGCTGGCTGACCTGCGAAGAGCTGGTATGGAACAGCAAAGGTGCGTTACTGACCGACGGCCCGGCGAGCTATAAAATACCGGCGATAAGCGATGTGCCACCTGACATGCGCGTTACGCTGGTGGAAAATCGCAAAAACCCACAGGACACCGTGTTCCACTCAAAAGCTGTCGGCGAGCCGCCTTTTATGCTGGGTATCGCCGCCTGGTGTGCGTTACAGGATGCTGTTGCCAGCGTTGATAATTATCGGCAGCACCCGCTGCTCGATGCCCCCGCGACACCGGAGCGCGTCTTTTGGGGGATGCAACGGCTGGCAGGAGAACATGATGATTTATCATGACTGGATCGCCGTATTGCATCAGCTGCGCGAAAAGCGTCAAAGCTGCGTCCTGATTACTGTTCTTAATGAGCGCGGCTCTGTGCCGCGCAATAGCGGCAGTAAGATGGTCGTCACGCCCGATGAAACCTTTCTGACCATTGGTGGCGGACACCTGGAATACCTTTGTACCGCCCAGGCGCGGGACATGTTGCAAAAAGGGCAGCAGTCGCCACACAGTGAAGAATTTTCACTGGGTGCGCGTTTGGGCCAGTGCTGCGGTGGCATGACAACCATTCTGTTCGAGCCGCTATTGCAGGCGCAGCCAATGGTGCAGGTTTATGGAGCCGGTCATGTTGGTCAGGCCGTGGTCAGTTTGCTGGCGACGTTACCCTGTCACATAAGCTGGATCGACAGCCGGCCTCATCAGTTCACAAACGTTCCGCCTGGCGTTAACGTCATGCAACCGGACGATCCGCTCGACTGTGTCGCGCTGGCCTCGCCTGACAGCTATTTTATTGTTATGACGCACCATCATCCGTTGGATTTAGCGTTGTGCGAAGCCATACTGAAACGTGGCGATTTTCGCTATGCTGGCGTTATCGGGTCGCAAACCAAAGCACAACGCTTTCGTTACCGACTTGAAGGCAAAAATATCGCAGATGACCAGCTGGCCCGGTTACGCTGCCCGATGGGCTTACCGGATGTAAAAGGCAAACTACCTGCTGAAATTGCCGTGGCCATTGTCGGTGAAATCATCAGCATTTATCAGCAACAACCCCTGCTTAAGTTGCCCGCGCACGAGCAACTTGCCCATTATGCGTTGACCATCAGGAGCGACGATGAACGTCCGACAGAATCCTTTCTTCAGCGTCAGCAATTTACCCTATCAGACACCCCTTTTGATCAGATTCAGGAGGCGGATTTTCTTCCTGCTTTACAGGCAGGCATAGAAGAGAAGCGTCAGGAGGTGCTGGCGATTGCCACCAGTAAAGAGCCCGCGACGTTTATCAATACTTACGAAGCGTTAGAACGCTGCGGCCAGTTACTGAATCGCGTTAACTTAGTTTTCGGTGCCATGACCTCTGCCAACACCAGCGATTATTTGCAACAGGTTGAAGAGGAGATAACGCCGCAGCTTACCGCGCTGCATGACGAAATCATGCTGAACCGTCCGCTGTTCGCCCGGCTGGATGCGGTCTATCAGCAACGAACTAAACTCGATGCCGAATCGAAACGGCTGGTTGAAGTGATTTGGCAACGTTTTCAGCTGGCGGGCGCAAACCTGCCGGAAGCGCAGAAACAGACCCTCAAGGCGCTGAATCAGGAGGCGGCACGACTGAGCACCAAATTCACCAGTAAACTGCTGGCGGCCACCAAAGCGGGTGGATTGGTGGTGAATGATATTGCGCAGCTTGCCGGGTTAAGCGTCGCCGATCTTGCTGTTGCACAGGCGGCAGCCAGAGCGCGTGGTCTGGAGCAGGCCTGGCTGCTGGTGTTGCAAAACACCACCCAACAGCCTGCGTTGCAGAGTCTGGAAAAACGCAACACGCGACAAGCACTGTTTCACGCAGCGTGGACGCGCAGCGAAAAAGGCGATGATAACGACACGCGTGATTTAGTGCTGCGACTGGCGCAGGTGCGTGCCGGGCAGGCAAAACTCCTGGGGTTCACCAGTTTTGCCGCCTGGCAGTTGCAGGATCAAATGGCAAAAACACCCGAAGCGGCATTTGCTTTCATGCGAAATATTGTACCCGCCGCACGCGCACGCGCCGAGCGCGAAGCCGCAGCTATCCAGCAAACCATTGATGCGCAGCAGGGCGATTTTACCCTGACCGCGTGGGACTGGAATTTTTATGCCGAACAGGTTCGACGGGCGCAGTTTGATCTCGATGAGAATCAGGTAAAACCTTACTTTGAGTTAAACAACGTGCTGACAAAAGGGGTTTTTGGGCCGCAACTCAGCTTTATGGTCTTCAGTTCAGCCAGCGTCACGATCTGCCCGTTTACCATCCTGATGTGCAAGTGTTTGAGATTTTCGACGCGGATAACACGCCGCTGGGGCTGTTCTACCTTGATGCGTTTAAACGCGATAACAAAGGTGGCGGTGCGTGGATGAGCAATTTCGTCAATCAATCTACACTGCTCGACAGCAAGCCCGTAATTTACAACGTCTGCAACTACACCAAACCGCCAGCCGGTGAGCCGGCGTTAATCAGCTGGGATGATGTCATCACGCTGTTCCATGAATTTGGCCACACGCTGCACGGTTTGTTTGCCAGCCAACGCTATCCGAGCCTGTCGGGCACAGAAACGCCGCGTGATTTTGTTGAGTTTCCGTCGCAAATCAACGAGCACTGGGCCAGCGAACCGCAGGTTTTTCGCAACTTTGCGCGTCACTTTCAAACGGGCGAACCAATGCCCGCTGAGCTGCATGAAAAAATTATCCGCGCAGACAAATTTAATAAAGGCTACGACATGAGTGAGTTGCTGGCGGCTGCGTTGCTCGATCTGCACTGGCACAGTCTGCATGGCAACGATACACCGCAATCTGTTGAAGGCTTTGAGCAGCAGGCGCTGCAGTCAGACAATCTGGCACTGGTCGCGGTGCCGCCACGTTATCGCTCCAGCTATTTCCAGCATATCTGGGGCGGGGGTATGCGGCGGGCTATTACGCCTATATCTGGACGCAAATGCTGGCGGACGATGGGTTTCAGTGGTTTGTTGAAAAGGGGGCCTGACGCGCAAAAACGGCGATATTTTCCGTCAAAAGATCCTGTCCCGTGGTAACAGTAGCGATTTGAAAAAGTTGTATGAAGACTGGCGCGGCGGCGAGCCACAGACAGAGTCGATGTTGAAAAATCGGGGTTAGCGGATTAACCCGGCTGGCTGAAACAACCGGAACCGGGCATTTCAGCCGCGCATAACGGGTTTATCGTAAATCTGACGTGGTTTGGCTAAAAGCGGTGCGCACTTCAACCGGGATGAAGAGACCTGTTATGCAGGCAAAGCGCCTGAGCGAAGGATAACACCAGACGCCTTTATCATTGGCTCGCCTGCGGGCGAGCCTCAGGGAGGCGGCGAGTCATCCGAGGCCGATCCACACGGCGGTGAGATTACTTTGCAATCGAATACTGCATTCCTCACCCCCTTATTTTTAGCGCGGCATATTAACGCCTGCTATCAGCCGAACGGCCCGCCTTCGATCGTTTCGCACATGCCTGCCAGCACGCGCTCACCGGTTTCGGTTTTAAGAGAGTGATACCACGCAGCGGTAGCCGCCGGATCTTTACCGTGCGTAACATCGCAACGCCTGCGCGCTTTAAGAACCAAATCTTTCACACGTTCCACGCGGCGCGCCTGATAGCGCAACAGTGCATCTTCGATCCCTAAAGAGTGGGCCGCCAGCGTGGAGGCCAGCACCACGGCATCTTCCATCGCTGCACAACCGCCTTGTCCGATATCAGGCGTCGTGCTGTGTGCCGCATCGCCCAGTAAAGCCACACGACCTTTCACAAAGCGGCTGAACGGCTCGATATCATGGATCTCGACGCGGTTAGTGGTATCGGGATTGATCGCCGCAATGAGCTTCTGAACCGGCTCAGCCCAACCGCTGAAATAGCCTCGCAAATCCTCTTTTAACGTGAGGCGATCTTCAGCCAGTCCTTTGGGTAACGGCACATCAAAGAAGAAATAAAAGCGGTTGCCGCTGACAGGCATTAATGACACCCGCTTGCCTTCTCCCACAAACGTCGTCCATTGATTAGCCGGAGCGATATCTTCATCGACTTCCACTAATCCGTTCCAGTTAACGTAACCGGCATAGCGACGCGTCAGCTTTTCTTCCAGAACATAGTGACGAATCACGGAGTGGGTGCCGTCAGCGGCAATAAGGAAATCACCACAAGCCTGACTGTTATCTTCAAAAGTGGCTATCACGCCATGCTCGTTTTGTTCGACCTGAACCACGCGCTTGCCAAAGTGAATGCGCTCGCGACCATAGGTATCAATAAGCATGGCTTGCAGTTCTGCCCGTGCAACCGGGTAGGGAAATTCACCCACCTGTTGCACCAGAGGGGACAGGCTAAAGCGCGTTAGCGTCGCGCCCGTGGCGAAGTCGTTATACGCCATGTAAGCCATATTGCCGCCAAGTGTGCGAATCGCCTCTTTCATGCCGAGCGCATTCAGACATTTAACGCCGTTTGGCCAGACAGAAATCGCTGCGCCCACCGGTTTGATCTCTTTTACTGCTTCATACACGGCGGTTTCGAAACCTGCTTTTTCCAGCGCAATCGCGGTGCTCATGCCGCCGATACCCCCGCCAATCACAATCGCTTTCATCTTCATCTCCTTTTCACTTAATGGTGAACCTGCAACTTTTGTACCAATTGCCGTAAGCGAAATGAAATGCAGGCGTTAACCCGGTAAAACACTGTTTTTTATGTTTTTTAAACAAATGTTTGCCGCAAATGATAACAAAGACTGCACACCGCGTGGGCAGTCAGATGAACCAAAACAGTGCATACTGGTGATCTCAACGAGGCTATTGCACCTTTTGTTTCATCAGGCGACCATGCGGCTTTACACATCAGATTGATTAACGGCAACACACTTTATTTGAATTTTTATTTAAGCCATCTTGATTAGTTTAAAAATAATCAACTAATTCACCGCCACCTGACTCCCTCACGCGCAGGAAGCACAGGCGTTGGCTGATATAATGAAACAGATAAGAATAATTTATAAATAAAAGATCAGCTAAAAATCAATGGTTTAATTAAAAATTAAATAATAAACTGGACGCATTCTGTCAGTTAATTCTTATATGCGAATTGAACAGAAGATAACACTTCAATAATCTATTGATTAATATTAGCGGGTCATTTTCTCTCTTGAGGTAAATTAAGAAGTTCCGCAGGACTATGCATTTATATCTCGTGATATAGATCATGGCAGGGCATATCTTTACCGCGGAAGTAGATTATGAAAATCGGCATTACCAATAACCAATATCCGGAGCAGCGTAATATATTGGTTAATTCGAAAAACAGCTATATCAATCTCAAAAAGTGGAATGTGTATTATTTTCTTAATCCTGTTCGCTCACGATTACTTAAAAAAATAAATCATTCATTTTTTTACCGTTTCCTTTTTCACTACGCAACAGTTCGATATTTTGCATTTGTTCAATGAAGTGGCGATGACGCGACACAAATGGCTGGCAACGTTTGAAACGGAACTGCCTCGCGTGTTGCCCGTGGCGGGCGTGGCCAAGCGGGACAATCCTGAACTGAACAGGCTGATCCCGGCCGTTTTGAAAGATAATTGCTTTGGCTTAATCGCTATCTCTGATGCCACATTAAATATTCAGATGAAGTTATTTGAACATACTCCTGATATTGCCAAACGTATGCGGGCCAAAACAGTGGTGTTACATCCACCGCAAACGCTCTATTGCCAGCAAAAAATGCCGCGTCAACCGGGCAAACTGCGCCTGGTATTTGCGGGGAATGAATTTTACCGTAAGGGCGGGGCCGAAGTTGTGCTGGCGATAACGGAGCTGCTGGATGAAAAAATAATTGATGAGTCTCAGATTGACGTGCATCTGATAGGCGATCTGGGTAAGCGCCACAATATTGCGCACCGGCAATATCAGGACAACGAAGATTTTTACCGCGGCATTGAAAATCGCATCGCACGGTATCGCTGTTTTAAACATAAAACGCGCATGGACAATGAAGCCTTAATGGCGCTGTTTCGCCAGAGCGATCTTGGCTTGCTGCCCACCTGGCAGGAAACCTACGGTTTTTCCGTGCTCGAAATGCAATCGAACGGTTGCCCGGTGATCACCAGTAACGTGCGCGCTTTGCCTGAAATCAATCCACTCAGTGCGGGCTGGTGTATCGGCGGGGCGTTAAATGGTGATCGTGAATACAGCGTAACCAGCGTGGGTGACAAGGATCGTTTACGCAGCATTACGATCGATTCATTGAAAAAGCTCTTAACGCAGATCGTTGACGATCCTGATCAGTTGCACAGTAAAAGCGAGGCAGCAATAGATCGCATCAGGCAACAGCACTGTCCTGAACGCTATATCAGCAAACTGAATGACATTTATCGCCGTGGTGTAACTGAATTCAGGTTACATCCGCCGATGATCTCAATTTGACAAGATTTCTCAGACGCAACGTGATGCATTGCCCATAATTAATGCACCGTACATCTGGAGATCGATTATGAAACTCATCCTCAGCCTGCTGCTGTCCACTGTTCTGGCCAGCAGCGCCTTCGCGCAAACCCGGGTTTATTTCCCGCCACGCACACCTGTCGTGCAGCTCACGCCTGTTGCCGCTAAATGCGACCTTGCCAGCTGTCAGGCAAACTGCTATGTCGAGCGTTCGCACTGCAATACACGTGATACCGGCGCATGCAGTTCACAAGCGCAGATATGCGTGCAATCATGTGCGTCTCAATGCAAATGATTTGATTCAGGGATGAAACGATTACTCGCTAATGAAAACGCTTGTCAGTTATGCCTTATTGTTCACGCTTTCTTCGGGTTGTGCTGCTGCTTCACAAAATCTGACCTCTCAGCAGGTGACCGCGCTGGTAAAACAAACCCTCGATCCTCTGCTTGAAGCGCAGGCAATCCCAGGGATGTCGGTCGCGGTGCTGTACAAAGGCCGAACCCAGTTCGTTAATTTTGGCGTTGCGGATGTTGAATCCCGTCGGGTCGTGACTGAAAACACGCTTTTTGAGTTAGGTTCTGTCAGCAAAACCTTTACCGGCGTACTGGCTGGCGTACTGATCCGTAACGCGGATATGCGTCTGAACGAGCCGGTAAATAAGTACTGGCCTGAACTGACCGGTGCGCAGTGGCAGAAAATTAAAATGCTGCATCTTGCAACCTATACCGCAGGCGGATTGCCGCTACAGTTGCCGGATACGGTGACCGATCAACCCTCGCTGCTCAGTTACTATCAGCAATGGCAACCACAAGCTGCGCCTGGCACGGTGCGGCAATACTCCAATGCCAGCATCGGCTTGTTTGGTCACTTAATGGTGAAGGGCAGTTTCGAAGACGCAATGAAAAAAATGTCTTTCAGCCGTTACGTTTAACCCGAACCTTTTTCACCGTACCAGAATCGATGATGTTCGATTACGCCTGGGGTTATAAAAATGATCGGCCGGTTCGGGTAACAGCCGGGATGCTGGATGCAGAAGCCTATGGCATAAAATCCACCGCACGTGACATGCTGACCTTTATGAAAGCTAACGCGAATCCTAATAGTTTATCTTCCGGCAATACCGTACTGAGAAATGCCATCATTACTGCGCAGTCGCGTTACTTTAGCGCGGGATCGCTGTATCAGGGATTAGGCTGGGAAATCTATAACTGGCCGGTTAAGGCGCAAACACTGATGGATGCCAGCGACAACCAGGTTGCGTTAAGTGCGCAACCGGCGCAGGCGATCAATCCGGTTAGACCCAGCGATCGGGCGTCGTGGCTCCATAAAACGGGCGCAACCAATGGCTTCGGGGCTTATATCGCATTCATTCCGGAGCGCAATACCGGCATTGTCATGCTGGCTAATAAAAATTATCCCAATGCTGAGCGCGTTAAAGCCGCGTATCAAATACTTGATGCCTTAAAGTAAAGGCGAAGCCCGCCGCGCACAGTTTCCCCGGCGGGCTTAAACAGCACAGGGAGTGATTAGCTCGCTTCCTGCCACATCTCGCTCATCACTCTCTCCAGTTTCTTGAATATTTTATAACGTGTGCTGTGAAACTGATGGCGATCCGGACGCGGTAAAAACAGATCGGGAGTCAGTTGCACTGCCTGTTGCGCTGCTTCTGACAGATTTTTCCATACGCCAACCCCCACGCCAGCGCATAACGCTGCGCCGAGTGCGCCTGTCTCTTTACATTCGGAAACGCGGATGGGGATCCCAAGCACATCAGCAAACATTTGCGGCCAGATACAACTGCGCGCTGCGCCGCCAGAAAGGGTGGCCTGGGTAAAAGGAATGCCTGCGGCGCGCAGGCGATCAATATGAGCGCGATGCGCAAAGGTTACGCCTTCAAACAAGGCAAACAGCATATCCGCCCGCGTATGCCAGCCGCCCAGGCCATAGAATCCCGCTTTTGCAGGTTCCGATTTTCGACCCGAATAAAGGTAGGGATGGTAAAGCGGCAATTGTGCATTCAGCGCCACATGCGCCACGCTGTCGCTGCTTCGTGCGGCACCTTCGCCAGCTCGGCCATCATCAAATTCACGCAAAAACCAGTCAAGGTTTGCGGCGGAAGTGGCGCTGGCCTCGATCGCCATGTAGCGATCGCCTTCGATGATTGAATTCATAAACACTGGCCGCAAATAATCCGGCTTATCAACCACCACCTGATTAATGCTCCAGGTTCCCGCCACAATCGATGCGTCGCCACTGTTCACCACGCCAGAGCCTACAGCACTGGCAACCACATCAAAAATCCCGGCGACCACCGGAATTCCGACGGGCAAACCGGTGAGGCGCGCAGCTTCAGCAGTTACTGTTCCCACGATTTCGCAGGATTCATGCAACGCAGGGAGGCGGGAAAGGGCATCCTCAATGCGGTAAAGAGCCAGTAATTCGCGACTGTATTGACGCTGGCGGTAGTCGATTAAGCCAGCGCCGGCAGCATCTGAATAATCAGCACTGATACTGCCGCTAAGGAAATGGGCGATAACATCTTTGGCACAAAGCAGATGGGCTGTGCGATCCCACAGATCGGGCTGGTGCTGTTTGATCCATGCGATCAACACCGGGGTGGCCGCCGCCCAGGGTTTCTGAAGCGAAAGCTGATAGATCTGTTTGTCAACGCCGCTGGCTTCCAGTTGATGAACAATATCGAGGGCGCGATGATCAATAGACTGAATGCCAGTGAGAGGTTGCTGGTGTCGATCCAGGGCATACAAGCCATTGCCGTGGCCTGAGGCACCGACAGCGATCACCTCGCTTGCCCGATCCCCGCCTGTTGCAGACAACGGCTCACTGCCTGGCTGACACCGTGCCAGATATCTTCAACGGGACGCTCTGCATAGCCTTCCTGCGGCTGGTGGGTTTCGCCCGCGCATTCAGCAACGGACAAAACACGCCCACTCAAATCAAACAGCACGGCTTTTATCATGGTATTACCGGCATCGATACCGAGGATCTTCATATCCGACTCCGTTATTCATTCAGAGACGGCGCACCGCTTAAGCGCCAGTAGACTTAACCTTGCTGACAGATGTCCAGTGCCTCCGCACCGCTTGCGCCGTTATGGATAATCGCCATCAAGGCTTTCACCACGCGCGCAGGGCTGTCGTGTTGATAAACGTTTCGGCCATAGACCATACCGGAAGCGCCTTGCGCCATCAGCGCCGCGCTTTTGTTCAGCACCGCACCTAATTCCCCTTTGCCGCCGCCGCGTACCAGCGTTGGACAGCGGGCCGCCTCTACCACGCGATGAAAATCGTCTACCCTGTCTGTAGGATCCGCTTTGATAATATCGGCACCCAATTCACGCGCCAGGCGTACCAGTGGCACAATTTTCTCTACGTCACCTGTCGAGCCGTAAGCAGCGCCCTGGCCTGCGGGTGCCATCACTAACGGCTCAATCATGAGCGGCATGGCATATTTGTCACACGCCTGACGCAGCCGGCCAATATTTTCCACGCACATTTTAAAAATGCCTGGCTCATCCGGGATCAGATAAAGATTAACCACCACGGCGGCAGCATCCATTTGCAGCGCAGCGAGGATCGGTTCGTCAGGATTATGCAAAACGGCCCACATTTCCCGGTGTCGGGCGATGTTATAGGCATTGCCAACATCGGTTCGCATGACCAGCGCCGGTTTTTGCCCTCAACCCGCTGTAACAGATCGGCCTGGCCATAGTTCACCTGAATGGCATCGGGCTGAGCGAAAATCAGGTTCTTCATCACACTTTCAATATCCTCCAGCCCAACCAAAAAATCGGGCTCATTAGCAATGCCGTGATCGACAGCAACATCCAGACATTTGCCATGATTAAACAGGCGATTGATGCGCACTTTATGGGTTAACAGCATGTCGATTTTCCTCCTGAACAAGGGGGGATTAAGTGAAGAGAGGCCATGAAAACGCGCCAGCCGGTCGCAGGTTTCGTCTGCCTGCTGCCGGGTGAACGCTTCGGACCAGTGCAGCGTCCCGGCAAACAGCTGTGCGATTTCGTTAATCAGAGAAAACGAAAGCTCGCCGCAGATCGCCATTGAGGTACGCCGAATCAGCAGATCGTCGAGTTGCTGCACCTGCTCATGTTGAATCAGATAGCGGATTTCATTCACGCTGTAGTCAGGATGATGGGTGAGTGCACGGTCATCCGTGGCGATCATGTCGGACAGCATCGGTTCGGCCCGTGTGCCATATCGCTGCACAAGCTGGCGAATGCGGGAAAGCGGCAGGCCGCTTGTGCTTGCCAGGCGTTCAAACCATGCCGCCCGATCCTGCGACAACGGTAATCCACGCCCACCGCCAATCGGCATCGCTGTGGTGGAAACCCTGCGCTTTTCACCCAGCAGGTGCAACACGCGATCGGCAGCTTCTTCGCCAAAGCGCCGAAAGGTGGTCCATTTTCCACCCACCAGGCATAGCGTAGGGAAATCGTGAGTCGCATCAGGCTGAAGCAGCACTAACGAGTGATTGCGTGAAATCTGTCCGTTAACTTTAGCCTCGCTGGCGGGCAGCGGGCGAACGCCACAGAAGGTATAAACGATCTGTTCATCACTGACGCTGACGTCTGGAAAGACAAAGGAGAGCGACTCCAGCATGTACGCTTTTTCATCTTCCTCACACACCACCGTATCAGGATCGTCAACGCGAATATCAGTGGAGCCCAGCAGAACCTTGCCAAACCACGGGAACATAATGCAGACCCGTCCCTCCTGGTTCTCGAAGTAAACCATTTCCCCCGCCAACGCAGCGAACAGATCCGGATGATCGATAATCAAATGCGAACCTTTGGTGCCGCCAATCAGCCTTCGTCCGGCTTCGCCCGGCGCGAGGGTGTGATTCAGTTGGTCGATCCAGGCGCCGCTGGCATTCACCACTACGTGTGGTTGTAGCGTAAACCGCTCTTCGCTGAGAGTGTCTTGCAGCGTTACGCGATCGCCATCGGCGGCGATCACCCGGCAGTAATTCAGCGCCAGCGCGTCAGGGTTCGCCTGTTCTGCATCATCAACCAGTTCGAAACCTAACCGCTCTGGTGCAGCGATCCAGGCATCATAATAGGTGGCGCTGTATTTAACCCAGTCAGCAAATCCCGGCCAACGTTGACGGGTTGCGGCTTCACCACGCACTTCATGTCTGGGCATGGTGCCATTTTGTCGCGTATAAACATCGTAAAGGCTCAAGCCAGTCTTAATCAGCAGCGCGCCACGTCGGGTTGGCTTATCACTGAAACGGAAGAATCGTCGGGCGGCATTGACCATGCCGCCTCCCCAGTTATCAACCGGCACCGTGGTACGCAGAGGAAAAACGTAGTGCGGCGCATTTTTCAACAAGCGATCGCGTTCCGTCACCGACTCTTTTACTAAGCCGAACTCGCCCGTTTCCAGATAGCGTAAACCACCGTGGATCATGCGCGACAGCGCGCCGCTTGCCGCCTGACACCAGTCGCCTTTTTCCACCAGCACTGCTGCAATACCCTGAAGTGCCAGCTCACGAAAAGTACTGATGCCGTTGATGCCTCCGCCAATAATCAGCACCGGCACCTGACCGTGCTGACGCAAATAACTGAGCCGTTCTTCGCGGCTCCGTACCTTACGCTTTTCAGCCATAATGACCTCCCTCAGTTGCTGCCAGTTCCAGCACGCCCGCAGCGGTTGATTCGTCCGTTACCATCGCTTTAAGCCAGTGGCCCTGTAGCGCACAGTGAACAGGATCGATCTTGTTACGGCCTGCCACGACCGCCAGCGTAAAGGGAATACGCTGTAACTCAGGCAGCGTAAGGCCCACCAGTCGGCGGTTATCCTCAAAGGGGCGGGCTGACCTGTAGCATCTAACAGCCACGCCAGCAGTTCACTGCGCGCACCGCTGGTTTCAATGCGGGCAGAAGCGTGACGGGCGCTTTGATTAAGATCGTAATAACTGGAACTGTTGCTGTGAATCGAGCCTAATCCCACCACGGCCAGCGTGGCGGTGCGCGCCTTTGCTAACACCTGATCGACGGCGCTGATGCTCATCAGCATGTCACGCTCCTCAGCGGAGTCGGTAAACAGCGGGGCGTGGATCTGCCAGGCATGACCGCCCAGGCGCGCCGCCATTTCAGACGCGACATGATTAACGTCAGTGTAGTGTTTCCCCTGAACGCAGCCCAGGGCAGGCACGACCTGAACGTTATATTTGCGGCCTGGCTGTAACGCCTCAACCAGCGCACTGACGCCTTTGCCACCGGTAATGGCAATCACATCACCATCTTTAAGACGTGACAGCAGAAACTCTGCGGCGGCAGCGCCGACCATTTGCAGGCTTTGCTCTTCGTTACCCGCAACGTTAGGCGCAACCACCACCTCTTGCAGGCCGCCCAGTTTAGCCAGATCGGCTTCAAGCTGGTGGGCTGAAAGCCAGGGCGATTTGATGGTGATTTCCACCATGCCGCTCTCTTTTCCCTGACGCAGCAAGCGGTTGATGGTCGCAACAGAGAGTCCTGTTTCCGCTGCAATGTCGGACTGCTTTTTTCCGTCAAGGTAATACATCACCAGAAGCTGGTAGATTTGACGTGTGTTCTGAAAGGCGTGATGTTCGCTGGTAAATTCCATCGGCTCTCCCTTTCTGTGGCGGGCTTAGCCAGCCCGGTATTTATTTAAAAGATGATCGATCGAAACCGCAGCCAGCAAAATTAATCCTTTGATCAGTTCCTGCCAGTAGACAGAGACATTGATCAGAATTAACGAGCTGGTCACGATAGAGAGCAGGGCAACACCGAGCACCGCGCCCAGTATAGATCCTGTGCCGCCTTTCAGACTGGCCCCGCCAATAACGGCGGCGGCGATAACATTCAGCTCCATACCGACGCCAAACGTTGGCGTCGCGGAACCCAGCCGCGCCATATAGATAATGCCTGCGACACCCGCCAGCGTAGACGTCAGCACGGTTACCCAAAGTTTGATGCGGTTGATATTGATACCGGAATAGGCGGCTGCCCGCTCATTGCTGCCGGTATAAAACACTTTGCGAAACAGCGTGGCTTTGCGCAGCAGAAAATCGAACAGCGCCACCAGTAAAAAGAACAGAATGATCACAAAGGGAATGCCATATACCGCGCCCTGACCGAGAAACTTAAAATTCACGGGCAGGGTAAACAGCGACAGCGGCGTACCCTGGGTAATAATCATGCACAGGCCGCGCACAATCACCATCGCGGCAAGTGAGGCAATAAAGTGGCTCAGGCCGATTTTGGTTACTGTGAGGCCCATCAGCAAACCGATCAACGCCGCCGCCAGAATACCCCCAGGCTCGCCAGCCAGGGATCGAGACCCTGTAAAAACAGCTGGCCGGCGACAACCATCGACAGACAAACTACGGCCCCCACGGAAAGATCGATGCCGCCTACGATCAGCAGGATCGTCATGCCCACCACGACGATCCCCTCGATCGAGAAAGAGAGCAGCATCGCCTTCATGTTGGCCCAGGTGAGGAAATAGGGTGAAGTAAAACTCATGACGATAAAGATCAGCGCGATGATGATAATCAACCCCGTCTCGCGCTGTTTATGAATGCTGCCCAGCAGCGAAACGGGTGATTTACGTGCCAGGGGAAGAGGGGTATTCAGTGCCATACAGCCTCCGCTTCAGAAGGTATACCGGCGGCCAGTCGCATTAAATTTTCTTCCGTCATGGCGTCACCGGTTACTTCACCGCTGATGCGCCCTTCATGAATCACAATAATGCGATCGCACAGTCCGATCAGTTCAGGAAGTTCTGAGGAGATCACCACCAGGCCGACACCGCTGGCCGCCAGGCTGGCGAGAATGTGATAAATCTCCGCTTTGGCGCTGACATCAACGCCGCGCGTAGGCTCATCGAGAAAAACAATTTCAGGCTGAATTGACAACACTCGTGCTAAGGCGACTTTTTGCTGATTGCCTCCCGACAGCGACGACACCGGATCGCTCAGCTTGCCGCGCTTGAGTTTGACTTGCTGTGTCAGGGTTTCAGCCTGCTGTCGTTCACGGCGCGGGCTGAGTGTCAGACCATAATGGCTGATGGCCTTCACGTTTAACGCAGAGATATTCCATTCGATCGGCATATCCAAAAACAGTCCGGCGTCTTTGCGATCCTCTGAGAGGTAAACCATGCGCTGTGCAATGCTCTCGGCATAGTTTTTGAGGACAACCAGCTGGCCTTTCAGTGCGATTTCTCCCTGAGAAATTGCTGCCAGGCCGCAAATACCCTGGGCAATTTCACTGCGACCTGCGCCCATTAAGCCACCAATGCCGAGGATCTCACCGGGACGTAGCTGAAAGCTGATATCGTGAAAGCGTTTTCCGTCACCCAGCGCCCTGACCGCCAGCAGGGGCAACTGCTGGCTGACCGGGCGCTTATCAGGATAGAGTTGCGACAGTTCACGGCCCACCAGCCGGGTGATGACTTCATCCTGCGTCATGCTACTCAGCGGTGCACTGTGTACGCTGCGGCCATCACGCATGATGGTGATATGCTGGCAAAGTGCAAAGATCTCAGCCATGCGGTGGCTGATATAGACCACGCAGATGCCCTGATCCTGTAACTGCCGCACAATCTTAAACAGCGTTTGCGCTTCCGGCTCCGTGAGTGCCGCCGTTGGTTCATCCAGAATCAACAGGCGACAATCCAGGGTTAAGGCTTTAGCGATTTCAACCAGCTGTTGCTGAGAAAGCGAAAGTTCGCGCACCTTTTGCGTCACCGGGATCGGGGCCAGCCGGTTCATAACCTGCTGCGCTTTTTCTTTCAACGCCTGATGCGGCAATAAAATGCCTGGATGGCTGGCGGCGTGTGCCATCCAGATATTTTCATACACGCTAATATCCGGGCACAGGGCGATCTCCTGGTGCACCAGGCCGATGCCCAGCTGTTGCGCTTCACGCGGTGAGCGAATCGAAACCACTTGCCCGTTTAGCACAATTTCGCCGCTATCGGGACGCAAAATACCATCGATGATATTCATCAGTGTCGATTTTCCCGCCCCGTTTTCACCCGCCAGCGCGTGGATTTCACCGGCTCGCAAGCACAGATCCACCTCCTGTAATGCTTTCACTGCGCCGAAGCGTTTACTGATACCGCGTAATTCAAGTAATGGTGTCATGGCCAGCCCCTTACTCGTTAATGCCTTTAGTACCACGGCGTTTCAGATAGGCATCCCACCGAAAGTCATCAGCGTTATCTTTCGTGACCACAGCGTAACCGTTATCCAGAACCGGGAACGAGAAGGGATTAACACCGCTTTGCTTTGCATCATTCATCGGATCAATCAGCTCAGGGTGAGCAGCTAAAAACAGGGTAAGGAAGCCCATATAACCCTGAATGCCCTGATTAGGATTAATGGCACCAAAGACTTGCCCGCTCTTGATCATATCGAGCACTTTTGCGTTCACATCCACGGTCATTACTTTTACTTTGCCGCCGTTCTCAATTCCCGCCTGCGCAGCACCAATGGCTGAACTGGCTTCAGGCATAAATATGCCTTTTAAGTTGGGATTGGCCTGCAACATAGAAAGCACCGCGTTATAGGCTTTTGAGGGATCCTGATTGGTTGCTGCGCGCGCGACCAGCCTGCTGTCTGGAAAAGCGGTTTTCATCTCTGCGATAAAGGCACTGACGCGACGATCATGATTATCCTGTCCTGGGTTTTCCAGAACGGCAAACTCTGCGCCTTTGCCCATTGCTTTACCCAGCTCATCTGCTGCGGCTTTGCCTTCGCGATCATTATCCGAGGTAATATAGGCCACGCGCTTACTGTTGGGGAGTCAGCGGCAAACGTTACTACCGGAATGCCCATCTCTGCGGCACGGTTAATCGGTTCAATAAAAGGATCGGGATTCATGGGATGCAGGAAAATGCCTGCGGGCTTTTGCGCTAATACCTGCTCAAAGCTGGCGAGTTGCTGGTTAACGTCATAAGCTGGCGTGCCACCATAAACGGTTTTACAGCCAAACTGATGTGCCGCCTGTTTAAACATTTCATAGACCGGAAACCAGTATTCCACGCCCGTAACCATCACGTTCATGTAGTAGGTTTCACCTGGCTTACAGCGAAACTGCGGCGTACTTTCGGCGGCCTGGAGAGAGGCACTCAGGCAGGCAGCAAACGCCAGCCCGGCCACAATACGTGTCAATTTTTTCATTTTTTCCCCGTGAACGTTGAGTGTTGGCTCAGCCGTGACAGCAAAACAACGGAAAAACGAGCCGGGGTAACGCCTGAAAATTATTTCAGCAATGAGAAATAATTTTCACAAGGTATAAGAGAGGCGGGCATAAAGGTCAATTTGAGGTTAAAAAAATGTTTTATATATGTGACTACCTTCACTGAGAGGGGAAATAGATCTTTTTTTCTGAGGCCAGCACGCCTTAAATTAACAAGGCGTACCGGAGGATCGTAAGGGCAGGTTCAGACGAAGAGTGAGAAGAGTCATTTTTTATTCTGATGATCAGAGATGGCCTGCGCTGCGCAAATCATCGCTAAGTGGCTCAGCCCCTGAGGCATATTGCCACGCCAGCATCCGCTCTGAACATCAAACATTTCATTAAATATATCCACATTTCCATGCTGATCCAGGGTCGCCAGGATCTGCTCCATTATCGTTTTTGCCAGGTCGGTTTCACCCAGAGACGCCCAGGCTTCTGCCAGCCAGAAAGAGCAGGCGAGAAAGGGGCTTTCCTCTTTTTCAACACCGCTGTAGCGATAAAGCATGCAACCATTTTGTCCCAGCTCGCGTTTGAGGGCATGGTAAGTTGAACGCATCCGTTCCGGATTGACCTGGTTACCGTAGCGATGAACCAGCGCGAGTGAGGCATCCAGACGCTCTTCACTGCCAACATAAAACAGATAAGCCTGTTTCTGTTCTGACCAGCAATGGGTTTCAATCCAGTCACTGATACGGTCGCGCTCACGTTGCCAGCGTCCTACCCAGGTGGGTTCAATATGTTTATCTTTTGCCATCGCAACCGCGCGATCTAAGGCCAGCCAGCAGGCCATTTTTGAGTGCGTGTAGTGCTGCTCTTCTGGCAATTCCCAGATGCCTGAATCCCTCTGTCGCCAGTTGTCAGCACAGCAGTTAGCCAGTTCGCCCAGCATGCGCGATGTGGTGAGATCCAGCACGTGTCCTGCCTCTACGAACAGTTGCGCTGTCGCCAGCATGTCGCCATACATACTCAGCTGAACCTGATGGCGGGCGTTATTACCGATACGCACGGGTTTTGATGATCTGTAACCGGTTAATGCCGGATAGCGTTCTTCCGGGACTTCTTCGCCGTTAAGGGTGTAGCAGGCATGCAGCTTAACGCCGTGGAGAATAATGGTTTTTGACAACCAGGAAAATGCAGCTTTGGAATCTTCCAGCGCGCCCAGGAAAACGAATGCTTTGATAATCAAACAGGCATCCCGCACCCAGGCGTAGCGATAGTCATAATTTTTATCACCGCCCGTTCTTTCAGGCAGGGAGGTCGTGGCTGCTGCTGCCAGCGCACCGGTTGGTGAGTACCAGAGAAATTTAAGCGACAGCGCGGAACGTGTCACCAGGTCAGGATAACAGCCTTTATAGCGTAAACTCTCTGCCCAGTCGCGCCAGGCGGTATCACTGGTTTCGATACGGGCGTCAATGGCGGCAAGTTCCGGCACGGCCAGCGGCTCATTTTCACTGATTAATAACGCACACAGCGAACGGGAGCCGGGGGATGTGCGTAATCTGCCTGTGATCTCTTCGTCGTCGAGATGAACAATATCAATATCTTTGCTGGTGTGGACCATCGCCATGACATTAGCGATATGAAACACTTTTCCCTGCTGGCTTTCTGCAATCCACGGCGAGCGGGTTTCAGCGGCGGTGCCAAAGCGAAGCCTGATCTCCAGTTCAACGTCGCCTTCAACACCTTCAATACGTCGTGCCAGTTCACTCCAGGGTAACCGACCCGCCAGTGTACTGTTGATCGACTCGGTCATCAGCACGCAACCGCTGTCAGTTTCGAAGCGCGTTTCCAGCACATTGCTGTTATCACGATACCGCCGTGAAACACGATAAGGGTCACGGGGAACAATTTGAAAATAGCCGCCAATATTGCAATCAAGCAGGCGATCAAACAGCGGTTTGGCATCAAGATTAGGCGCGCACCACCAGTCAATCGAACCATCGGGCGCAATCAATGCTACTGAACGGCCTTCACCAATTGCGGCGTAAGCCCCTAACTCAACAAAGCTCTCTTTTCTGATCGGCGAATGAAACGACTGATTTTCCATATTGATCATCCTTGTACAGAAAAATGACACACTGAAACAATGCAGGGAGTGGCTGGCTGAACAGAACAGTGGCCGCGTAGAGCGGCCACATACCGGAAGAGATTAAAGCGTGCCGGTTCCTCCATCGGTGCACCAGACCTGACCAGAGGTGTAGCTGGTTTCGGTTGACGCCAGCGTCACATAGAGTGGGGCGATTTCAACCGGCTGACCGGGACGACCCAGCGGGGCAGATCCACCGAACTGTTTAACTTTTTCCTGTGGCTGACCCCCACTGGATTGCAACACTGTCCAGAACGGGCCAGGCGCTACCGCATTGACGCGGATGCCTTCTTCACCTAATTGTTGGGCGAGAGCTTTGGTAAACGCCACGATAGCCGCTTTAGTCTGAGCATAATCGAGCAGAATATCGCTTGGCTTAAAGGCCTGTACGGAAGAGGTGTTAATAATGCTGGCGCCACGCGGTAAATAATCGACTGCCGCTTTGGTGATCCAGAACATGGCATAAACATTTGTTTTAAAGGTGGCGTCGAAATCTTCTGTACTTAATGTCCGAATGGACTCATTAAATTGCTGGCGACCGGCGTTATTAACCAAAATATCCAGGCCACCTAATTGATCAACGGCGTCTTTAACTAATTGCTGGCAAAACGCTTCCGAACGAATATCGCCGGGCAAAGCAATCGCTTTACGTCCTTCCGCCTGAATCAGTTTAATTACTTCCGCTGCATCCGGCTCTTCTTCCGGCAGATAGTTAATCGCAACATCTGCGCCTTCGCGGGCATAAGCAATCGCCACGGCGCGACCGATACCTGAGTCGCCCCCTGTGATCAGCGCCTTACGGCCCGTCAGACGACCGGTTCCGCGGTAACTGGTTTCGCCGTGATCGGGAACCGGTATCATCTTACTGGCTAAACCTGGTGGGTTTTGCGGCTGTTCTTCAAAGGGTGGTTTCGGGAATTCATTCAGGTCGAGAGTCTTGTTCGTTGGCGTTGTCATATCGTGCTCCTTGAACATTGTTATCAGAGAATTTAAGCCTGGCACAAAGGTGATATTTGTCACATCTGACAGCTGACTAATTGAACAGCAGAGCGATATTTAAATATGGTCACTGGCAAGCGCAGCGTAAATAAACGCAGCGACATAACGCTGTTTGGCCATATTTCCGAAGCAAATTAGCCAGACAATTAATCGCGTTTCAGGCTCCGCACGCTAATAAAGAATTTATTCTTCATCATTTCTGTCTGCTTTTATCAACTCTCTCTGCTGACAATAAAATTGGGCGCTGGTTTTACACTTTCTTCCAATGTGAAATATTTAATAACAATTCATCCCAACGCAATTTGTGCTTCTCTGTAAACCCATTGTGTAAAAAAACCTTTCTTTCTGTCAGCAAAAGCTGGCGCAGCGGTAAAAAGTTAACCTTACGTGCGGCTTTTTCCGCTGTGGCTCATTTATTAGCGCAGCTAAATAGCCTGATTAACAGAGCGGCATAATCAACGTAAATATTTCTGTTAGGATTTTTAGAACCCACTGTAAAAAGTGTGGTTTTACCGTGTCAGCAAGATTGATGATTATCAAAGGTTTTCTGCCGGGCTTCATAACATAAACCAGGCTCGTGCTGCGTTAGCACCTTTGATCTTCAGTATCGAACCCTTTCCGCACCCTGCGGGTAGTGAGCAACCTGGTAATGCGATGCCACTGGGTTTGAATTTCCCTTCACTGGAACAGGTAAAAGCAATGTCTGAGAAAATCGCGATTCAATTGATCATCAACGATGAACCGCATCGGTTTGAGATCGATCCAAGAGTGACGCTGCTGGATGCGCTACGTGAGCATTTGCAGCTGACGGGTACGAAAAAGGGCTGCGATCAGGGGCAGTGCGGTGCCTGCACCGTACACCTGGATGGCAAGCGAGTGTTGAGCTGTCTGACATTAGCTGCACAGGCTGAAGGCGGACACGTCACCACCATTGAAGGACTGGCTGAAAAAGAGGGCACGCTGCATCCGGTGCAGGCCTGCTTTTTGGCTAACGATGCCTTCCAGTGTGGCTACTGCACGCCGGGCCAGATTATGTCGGCGGTCTCTTGCATCAAAGAGGGCCATGCTGGCAGCGATGCGGAAATCCGCGAATACATGAGCGGCAACATTTGCCGTTGTGGTGCCTATCCTCACATTGTCGAAGCGGTTAAGCAGGCTGCGGCCCAGATGTCAGGAGAATCCACATGAATACGTTTATTTTCAAAACGCCGACGTCTGTCGATGACGCGATTAACCTGAACGCTTCTGGCCCGTCCCGGTTTTTAGCGGGAGGGACAACGATACTCGATTTAATGAAATGCAATGTAGAAGATCCACAGCAGCTGGTGGATATTTCTCGCCTGAAAGCATTGCGTGATATTACCTTCACACAGAACACCATGCGGATTGGCGCGCTGGTGCGCATGAGCGAACTGGCATCGCATGCTGAATGTCAGCGGCGGGCTCCTGCTATCTATGACAGTTTATGGCAGGCGGCGTCACCGCAACTGCGCAACATGGCCACCATTGGCGGCAATTTACGCCAGCGTACTCGCTGCGCCTACTTTCGCGATCCTGCTACCTTTCCAGCCTGTAATAAACGTCAGCCGGGTTCCGGTTGCTCTGCACTGGACGGGATTAACCGCGGGCATGCCATTTTAGGCGGCAGCGAAGCCTGTGTTGCCGTCTATCCGGGCGATTTAGCCGTCGCCTTAACCGCCTTTGACGCGCAGATTGTCTTACGCAATGCGCAACAGCAGGAGCGTCGCGTACCGGTAGAAATGTTTTTTCTGCTGCCGCAACACACGCCTCATCTGGAGCATGATATTGCCGCTGACGAAATGATTGTGGCAGTAGAAGTGCCTTTATCCTCCGCCCTGAAGCACTCTCACTATATGAAAGTGCGCGACCGCGCCTCTTATGATTCGCGGCGGCCAGTGCGGCCGTGGGGCTTGAGATGCATGGCGATACCATTAGCGATATCCGTATTGCGCTGGGGGCGTTGCGACTAAGCCCTGGCGTGCTGACGAGGTTGAAGAGGCGTTGCGCGGCAAACCCTTTAGCGAAACGCTGATCCGTCAGGCTGCCGAACGGGCGGTGCTGAATGCCAAAGCGTTAACGCATAACCATGCCAAAATCGTTCTTGTCCCTCGCGTTATCAGTCGGGCTTTGTTAATTGCTGCAGAAAAGTTGTCATGAAGCATTTACCAGACAAAACGCGAAGAAATCTGCTTAAAGCGACTGCCGCGGTTTCGGTGGTCGCAGCCGGAGGTCTACCTGTGAAAAGTGTTCACGCTGTACAGCAAAATCAACTACCACTGTCAGAGAAAGAGAGACCGCAACAGGGATTAGGTGCCGTGCCACAGCGCAAAGACGGTACGCTTAAAGTAACGGGCAAAGCCACCTATGCGGCTGAACATTCCCGCGAAAATTTACTTTATGGCGTGGTGGTGCAGTCAACCATTCCGAGTGGACGTATTACCGAAATGGATACCCGTGAGGCGCAAAATGCGCAGGGCGTCATTGCGATTTACTCCCATCTCAATAGCCTGAAAATCAACAAGCCCGATGCCATAGCCGATGGTGGTGCCGCTCAGACAACTTACACACCGATTCAACACGATCGCATTATTCATAACGGGCAAAACATTGCGCTGGTAGTAGCCGAAACGTTTGAGCAGGCAACCTATGCTGCATCGCTGGTTAAGGTTAAGTACGCGGAAACGCCTGCGCTGATCTTTCCTGAAGATAAAGGCGCTAAGCCACAGGATCAGGAATCACTGGCCATCAATATCGGTCATGCCAAAGAAGCGATGGAGAGGGCGGAAGTCAGGATCCGCGCTGAATACGTTACACCACGTGAATATAACCAGCCGATGGAGCCGCACGGCTGTATTGCGCAATGGCAAGGCAGCAAATTAACGGTATGGGAGCCAAGCCAGTGGGTGGCCGGAGCGCGCGCTGAAATTGCCAACTGGATGGGAATCGACAGCCATGATATTGAGATTATCTCGCCCTACGTGGGCGGCGGATTTGGCTCAAAAGCCTCACCCGCCACCCACGTTGCGCTGGCCTGCGCGGCTGCGCGTGCGTTAAAGCGCCCGGTCAAGGTTGTCCTGACACGTCCGCAAACCTTCACCGGCTTTGGCGGTCGCGCGTCAACCCACCAAACGCTGGAAATGGGGGCAACGCAAGAGGGCAAGATTTTGTCGATCATTCATCACGGCTACAACGAAACCTCTCTGGAAGATGTTTTCGCTGAGGGCACCAACCGCGTCACTGCGCGCATGTATGGGATCGAAAACGTCACCTCTCATCATAGCGTTGTGCCGATCAATACGGCGACGCCGGGCTGGATGCGGGCACCGGG
The DNA here is from genome assembly GCA_018842655.1 of Candidatus Pantoea haifensis. GTDB lineage: Bacteria > Pseudomonadota > Gammaproteobacteria > Enterobacterales > Enterobacteriaceae > Pantoea > Pantoea haifensis. The sequence continues at coordinate 1,124,636 of JAGTWN010000004.1, forward strand.
CGAAAACCCCAGCGCATTTGGCATTGAAGTTGCCATGGATGAGATGGCCAGTGCGCTGAATATCGATCCGCTGGCGTTGCGTCTGATCAACTGGGCCGATCATGATTACGAACTTAACAAGCCCTGGAGTTCCCGCAGGCTAAAAGAGGCGTATCAAAAGGGGGCTGACGCTTTTGGCTGGAGCAAACGTCCCATGGCACCACGCTCAATGCGTGAAGGGCGCGAACTGATTGGCTGGGGAATGGCGTCCGGCACCTACCCGGTTAACCAGCAGCCCGCCGAAGCGATGTTAATTCTGCAACCCGATGGACAGCTGACGGTGAAAAGTTCTGGCGCGGATATTGGCACCGGCACCTATACCATTCTTGCCCAGACGGCAGCCGAGGTTTTAAACATTCCACAGGAGAGGATAAGCGTAGAGCTGGGAGATACCCGGCTGCCTTTAGCGGGTGTTGCGGGCGGTTCTCAGCTGGCGGGAAATCTCACGGCGGCGGTATTCAAAACCGCACTGGCGGTGCGCGAGCGGCTATTTACCCTGGCTGTTGATACGCCAGACTCGCCGCTGTACGGTACGCCGCGCGACAAACTGGTGATCATGGATAATGCGGTTGCCATGACCCTGCGGCCCAGTCGTCAGGTTACCTTTGCCGATCTGCTGCGCCTGTCGGGTATGCCTGCGCTGGAAATTTCTGCGAATACCTTTGACGAAGGCGCCACTCCTGCGGAGCGTGATAAATTAATGAGCAGCCTGAGCACCATCACTCGTCCGGAAGAGGTGTCAGCCCACAGCTGGAGTGCGCTGTTTGTTGAAGTCGCCGTTGACGAAGATTTCGGCACGGTGCGCGTCCGGCGCATGGTCGGCGCTTTTGACAGTGGACGCCTCTATAACCCTGCGCTGGCGCGAAGCCAGTGGATTGGTGGAATGGTCATGGGGCTGGGCCAGGCTTTGCTGGAAGAAGGGATGATCGATCCGCGAAACGGCAGGGTAATCAATAATAATCTCGCCGATTATCTGGTTGCTGTGAATGCAGATGTGCCAGAAATCACGACGATTGATGTGGGTGAACCCGATTATAAAGCCACGACTTTGGGCGGTAAGGCGGTTGGGGAGCTTGGCATTGTTGGCGTCGCTGCTGCTATCAGTAATGCTGTGTTCCACGCCACGGGAAAACGTGTGCGCGATTTGCCGATCACGCTGGATAAACTGGTCTGATACCTGAATGCGCAGGGGATCGCCCTGCGCTTATTGAAGAGTGCGCTGCTCATGAACATTGCAATTTTGATTATGGCTGCCGGCCTGGGACGGCGTTTTTGCCAGCACGGCGGCGGAAACAAGTTGCTGGCTGAGATTGATGGCATCCCGCTTCTCAGCCATACGCTGCATCAGGCGCTGGAAACGGGTGAAGATGTGTATGTGGTTACGCGGCCTGAAGAGGCGAATATCCATTCTCTTTTGCAGGGCTGTCAGCGGATTGATTGTCAGAGCGATGGGCTGGGCGAATCCATCGCGGCTGGGGTAAGGGCAACGGCTGAATATCAGGGCTGGATTATTGCGTTAGGGGATATGCCCTGGCTTCAGACGTCGAGTTATCAGGCAGTGATAACTGCCCTGAAATCTTCACCGATTGTTCGTCCGGTTGTACATGGTCAGCCAGGCCACCCTGTGGGGTTCAGCCAGGCTTTTATGCGCAGCTGGTGGGGTTAAAAAATGATGAAGGTGCCCGCTCGCTTTTGCTTACCCATCCACCCCGGCTCCTTGCCCTGAACGATCCGGGCTGTCTCAGCGACGTCGATTATCCGGCTATGTTAACGGGAGAAAAACATGATCACGCTTGATCAACGTGTTATTGAGTGCGCGCTGGCGTGGCATCAGGCGCAGCAGTCTGTCTGGTTATGTACCGTTTTACATACCTATGGTTCCTCACCGCGTGCGCCTGGCACCATGATGGTGATTAATCATCTGGGAGAGCATTGCGGCTCGCTTTCCGGCGGCTGCATTGAAGAAGATTTTCTGCAACAACTCTCATCAGGCGCTTATCGCGAATGCAGTGAGATTGTGCGCTATGGAGAGGAGGCTTGCGTCCCAGTGTCGTGTTACCCTGCGGTGGCAGTGTAGACGTATTGATTGAAAACCTCCCTGCTGATGAAGAGAGTCTGAAACTGCTTGAGGCTATGCAGGCCGCGCTAACAGGTAAACAACACCTGGTTAAAAAGCTGTGTGTGGGGCAACGGGCGCAGTGGCACACTGTGCCGCCAGATCAAAGGCTGCCCGCCTTATCTCACGATCCGCAACAGGTCGTGATCCCGGTCGGAGCCGTACCCGTGCTGCTCATTGCGGGCTACTCGGTCGTGGCGTTTGAGTGTATCCGGCTGGCATTGATCCTCGGATTCAGGGTCACCGTTTGTGAATACCGGGCAGAGCAGCTTGCTGAAATTGAGCGTCATTTCGGCGCAGATTTTAATGTCAGCATTGTTCCGCAGCATCCTGCCAAATGGCTGGAAACCCATGAGATCAGCAGTAAAGTCGCTATTTTGTCACTGACACACGATCCGCGTATTGATGAGCTCACCATGATGGAGGCGGTAAATACACCTGCTTTTTATCTGGGGGTAATGGGATCAGCTAAAAACAGCGCAAAGCGCCGACAGCGGCTGGTCGAGTTCGGTGGGCTGAACAGTGATGAGCTTTCACGTATTCAGGCTCCGGTTGGCATGCGGATCGGCAGTAAAACGCCCGCAGAGATCGCCTTGTCAGTCATGGCTGACGTGGTGCGGGTGAAAAATAGCTAAGGGACTTTATTCCGGAACAGCGGCTTTATTGATGTGATCCCGGTTATTACTGTGCAGGTTAGTGTATTAACCTGCTTAATAACCACGTTTACAGGTCAACACCATGAAATCACATTGCCGCTACGTCTTAAAGAAGATCCCGCCACCGCATGTCTTTCGTCACGCTCGTCGCCATTTTCTTGCCAGTGAGACGATGAAGCAGCGACTTGCCGAAATCGTGCGGTTAATGAGGTTACAGGGACTCAACCACCTGGTTATTTACGCAGATAAAGAGCACGGTGGAAATTTTGAGTACCTGGCAGGGTTTATTCCGCGCTTCGAAGAGGCGTTGCTGGTGGTCAGTGAAAAAGGCGAGCTGACTTACATCATGGGCAATGAGAACCTCAAACTGGTTCCTTTTGCCCGTCTTTCAGGTGCCTGTCTGCATGCTCCGGTTTTTTCTCTGCCTAATCAACCCATGGAAAACGATCGGCCACTCTCCGCGTTACTGGCGCGCGCAGGGGTGATGCCGGGTAACAAAACAGGGGTAGTGGGCTGGAAGCTGTTTACCGGACAGCAGACGCCGCTGTTTGATGTACCCGCTTTTATCTTCGAGGCAATTAAACAGGCTGCTGGTGGGGCAGAGAAGGTCATCAACGCCACCGGGATTTTTATCTCGCCTGAATATGGTGCCCGGCGCCTGAATCGGGCAGATGAGATCGCTTTTTATGAATACGGCGCCAGTCTCGCTTCTGGCGCTATGCTTTCTGCCCTGGACGCCGTGGCACCGGGCAAAACTGAAAAAGAAATTGGGCAATTGCTGATGGCAGATGGACAGCCGAACACTGTCATCACCATTGCGGCGACGGGCGATCGTTTCACCCACGCTAATCTTTATCCCTCAGACAAGCTTATTCAACGGGGATAAGATGTCGCTTACCGTTGGTTATAAAGGGGGGTTAACCAGCCGATCCGCTTATGTGGTTGCTGCGGCCAGCGATCTGCCTGAAAACGTTTCTGACTGGCTCACCCGGCTGGCGATCCCTTACTACCATGCCGTGGTGACATGGCTGGAAAGTTTGCGTATTGGCATCACTGGCGGAGAACTTTATGCTGCCATTGAGCATGTCTTACCGAAAGAGAAGTGGAACTGGCATTTGAATCCAGGACACCTGGTGGCGGATGAAGAGTGGCTCTGTTCGCCGATAGATAAACATTCAGCTATTGCGCTTGAGAGTGGCATGCTGTTGCAAATCGATATCATCCCGTCTTTACCCGGCTATGGCGGTTGCAGTATTGAAGATACGGTTGCGCTTGCCGATGGCGCATTGCAAAGCAGGCTAGCGACCGATTTTCCTGTTGTCTGGGCCAGAATGCAAAGCCGGAAAACCTATCTAAGCGAAGTGCTTAATATAACGTTGTCTGAAGATGTCCTGTTGCTGTCGAACACGGTAGGGTATCTGCGTCCTTTTTACTCGATAAAGCTTGTGCGCTTATCCGGCAGTAAAACGCGCCGGTTGTGTTCATAATGAGACAGTAACGCCTTTAGTTACAACACACATATTTTTTCCTTAAAACAGGATGCATTAACATCAAAGCAATAAAAGCTCAGCAAAAAAACAGGGCAGCCGTGGCTGCCCCATAATGGGTTATTTGGTCACCGGTTTTACATCAGGCAGGGTATATTCGCCTTTCAATACTGAAGGGCCTGGCCGATAAACGCGCATCAGGAAATTCCATCCATCACTGATGTCCAGACGGTTATCCACCTCGCCGCATGCGTCGCGTGAACCAAAGTAGGTGGTAAAGCTGCCGTCAGAATTCAGCTTGACGTTATTTCCGTTCAGCACGGCATTGTCACTTTTCATATAGCCATCAGCTCCATAGACAGTGACTGACCAAAAAGCTTTATTTTCGGGCACCTGATACGTTGCTGTGTAACATTGATCTGCCGGAAGGTGGGCATTGTAGTTAATGTAGGTCGCATCTTTATTAGCAAACAGACCCCAAGCGCCCGCAGCGGCCAGACGGCGACTTTCATCATTAACCTGACCGCGTGGCCCTTGCCATTCATCCGGGTAGCGTTCAAACGTTGAAAATTGCTTTTCATATTCTGCGCGTAATTTATCGAGTGAAGCAGGATCCCAGTCAGGCTTTGCAAAAGGCACGGCGCTGTTTGCGTGAAGAACAAAACCATCCTGTATCCGGTTAGCTTCTTTAACATCAGCTGGATTGCCGGAGTCGAGTAACTGAACCCGAATAGCCAGGAAAACATAATCGGTATTACGCGGCAGCGACCAGGTGCCGGGCTTATAAATAACGTCCTGCGCATAATGATCGTTATCTAACACCAGAACTGAAACATAGCGGTTCGCGGGGAAATCAGGCACGGTCAGGGTAGCGCCTTTACGTACATCAACAATGGCAGAGGAATACAGCGTGTCTTTATTCATTCTGACCACGCCCTGGCTGGCCAGTGCTGGCGGTTGGCGATAGTAAAAGAACTTATTCACGCCGCCAGCCTGTTGAGCAAAATTATAAAAATAGCGATCAGACTCCGCGCGAATAAATGTTTCTGGCGTGACTTCTTTGAGCTGTGGTGCCGCGACCAGCGTAGAGCAAAACGGCAGCGTACAGGCTAACAGTAATAATTGTTTTTTCATGGTTTCTCCGATCTAACAGCTTCTTGTAATGATGGTACTTTCCATTGCCCATTCAGCACGCTGGGTCCAGGCAAGTAGAGACGCATAACCACATAAATTGGCCCGTCTGGCGCGGGTAGCCAGTTCGATTCCAGGGATTTTCCAGGCGAATGGCTTTGGAGGTAGAGCGTAAACCCGCCATCGGTATTGCGTTTGAGATCGGTTAACATCGCTGAGTTAATCAAATAGCGATTGATGGGGTTGTCGACCAGGAATTTTGTTTTACCGTCATACATCGTAATCGACCAAAATGCGTTAACCGACGGCAGCTGATCGCCTGCGAATGTTAACTGATAATTGGCTTTTGAAGCATCCAGCGGATGGCCCGCCTTGTCCAGTTGCCACGCCGGATAAATCGCTTCTTCTGCGGAATTGCCATACAGGCCAAGTTTCGCCCCCACAGCGCGTTCAAGATATTTTCCTTTCATCTCTTCTGGCGTACCAAAATAGCCAAGGGAGGAGGTGACCTTTAACGCCGTTGACACCAGCGTTTTTTCTGCATCTTTTTGACCCTGAGCAATCGCCGCTAAAATCTCGGGTGACAATGCCGGCGGCCAGGGTTTGCCCGCCCCAATGCCGATTTGGCTAAAACGCTGTAACAGGGCCGATTCGTAAGGTAGCGGCGGGCTAAACTGAAGCAGGAAATTTAAGGTTGAGAAGGTCTGATCGGGTATTTGGTCACGGCTGATAACTGGCCAGTTTACTGCGGGGAAGTTGTTGGAGCTTTTTGGCCTAAATAGCTGCTTAGCGGCTCGACGTTATACTGACGCTGAATCTGTTTTACGTTCTCAATATCTTCAGGAGATTTAAGTTGAGTACGGAACTGTGAAAACATCAGAGAGGTCGGGCTAACCACAATTCGTTTTATCCCTTTCGGTAATTCACCGTGCCAGCCCGGACCGGCAATCAAAAATTTGCCTCCTGCGTTACCGTCGCGTCGCGTCCCTAAATAGTCGACATTATGTGAATAGAGATCCACCAGTTGTAAGGAGTAATAGCGGTCTTGTTCAACCGGCGGAAGCGTGACCACTAAAGGTTCAGCGCGGAGATCCATAATCAGGTAAGAGTAGGGTGTATCAGAATTTGGCGTCACCACGCCAGTATCTTGCGGACCAAAAACCTTAGGAACATTGTTAATTTGATTAACAGGACCTTTATATTGCTCGCCATTTTTGTCCAGCGCCCAGGCGTAAATACTGTTGTAATTTTCTGTCATTGGGTAGCCATAAAGCCACGCTTCCTGAGCAATCTGACGCGCCTGTTGTGGCGAAACAGCACTGACATTGGCGAATAGCTGGCCGCTAAAACACGCGAGTAAAACAGCGGGCAAACAGTGTTTTTTGAGTTTATTTAACATAAAGAGTTTTCCTGTTAAGGCATAACGCTGAACCGATTAAAAGCAGTAAGCGCAATCAAGATTGCATTGTGAGCCTGAGGGTTTAAGGGCGACGTGAAATTGATAATGATCGCCATCTTTAAGCGCGGGGAGTTGTAAGGGAGGCGAGATTAAATCCGTCAGTGTTGTCTCGGGAATGGCTTGTGAAACCTTCACAACATATGCAACTTCAGTCTCTGTTTTCATGTTGACCTTAAGAGCATTTTAAACAAGCGGGTAAGGTTTAAGTCAGTCCATACGGTTCGTGATAATTGGTCTGGGTGAATATTGAGGCGGGTAATTATATCCAGCTTGTGCACCATTAAACTGGATTAAAATTCATGAAAAGTTGTCTTCCTTCAAAGAAAAGAGATCTGTTGTGTAAAGTTGAGACAGCCTGGTACTAAATCGAGATGCTCATCCGTTATGTGAGATGTCCGCATGTCAGCAAAACTGAAATGCCTCTGCATTCACGACGGAGTCAGGGAAACCCTGGTAAAGGGATGATAAACCGGGCATATCAATAATTACGAAAGAGGCAAGTAGAGGTGTGGAGCAAACTATTTCTCAGCTTAAATGGAACGACGAGATAAAATATTATTGCGAATTTATTGAATCCCGAAACCAACCGCAGTTATTTGGAAGTCCTGAGAATGTCATTTTCTTTGGGAAAATTTACCAGGCGTGAAGCATCAGATGGGCGCGTTCCATGCAGCAGTTCTGCGAGATTTTCACACGCCAGCGTTGGCCCAAAGTCTGTATAGCATTCGTGAATTATGTTGAGTCTATTACCGGGTAAGATCTGCGGGGAGCTGATTATTGCAGAGCTTTCCACGGCGATGGACAGACATACCAAACAGGCATGTTCGCCAGAACAAGAAAGAAGATGTCGGTACGGGCAATCAGAAATACCCAGGCGCTACGCGACCATGTGCAAGTCGACAACATCCTGAATTTTGCCGGTATACCGTAGATGCGCATAATGTATATTATGTTAAATTGGAAATCTGGCTTCGTTCTTTCTTTCCACGCTTTGTGTTTACTTCTCTGCCCTTCACGCTGTTCCATACCGAATGACATTCACCAGGCATTACGCCTGCAATCAGAGTCGATTTTGTTGTAATGACGGCGTACTCTGTACCACACAAAATAAAAACCCAACGCATCGCACTTATATGATTGTTCGTCCATCTCAGCACTGGTTCCGTCGTTTATTTGACTGGCACGGTTCGGTGCTTTCAAAGATTCTGTTTCGCCTGTCGCTTAACCTGTTGATGTCGGTTATCGCTATTCTGAGTTACCAGTGGTACGAGTCGCTCGGCATTCATCTTACCACTGCACCTTTCAGCTTATTGGGCGTGGCTATCGCCATCTTCCTCGGTTTTCGTAATAACGCCAGTTATGCCCGTTTCACTGAAGCACGCGTTCTTTGGGGCTCGTTGCTCATTACTCAACGCTCCCTGTTACGTCAGATTAAAAGCAGCCTGTTGTCAGATGAAGCGGCAGCAAAAGAATTTGCGGCAATAATGACAGCCTTTAGCTGGAGCCTGAAACATCAGCTGCGTCAAACCGATGCGCGTGCTGATCTGCAGCGCCTGCTGCCAACGCACTGGCACGATCAGGTATTGGATAATCCGATGCCAGCCAGTCAATTGCTGTTGTGCATGGGAATTTGGTCCGGCGAACAACGCGAAAAAGGCGCAATTTCAGATATCGTCTGGCAAAGCATTGATAAAAATTTCAATCAGCTCTCTCATGTGCTTGGCGGCTGTGAGCGCATTGCGTCCACCCCTATTCCTTTTGCTTACAGTCTGATGTTGCATCGTACCGTCTATCTGTTTTGTACTCTGCTGCCGTTTGCGTTGGTAAAGGATTTACACTTTATGACGCCGCTGGTATCCGTATTTGTCTCCTACACCTTTTTGTCACTGGAATCACTGGCTGAAGAGCTGGAAGATCCCTTTGGCATGACGGCAAATGATTTGCCACTGGATGCTATTTGCGTAGCCATTGAGCGCAACCTGAAAGCGATGAACAGTGACTTTCCGCTCCCGCCTGCTTTGCAACCCGACAAGCATTTTAATTTAACATAATGCTTTGCCTGCAGAGGTTTTCATATTCTGCGGTTTTGCAGCAGGTGTTTTATTATGGCTTGATGAATGTTGTAACTTAATTGCGTAAGCACATATCTTAAAGAGCAAGCCCCCGTCCGGTTTTAGCCTCCTGCCTTGTAAATTCACGCCCCACAATCCGCTAATCTGCTTACCCTCTGCTAAAACTACACTCTGTTGAAGCAAAAATGTTTTTCTACAATGTTCCCCTGAATAAGGATGAAATAATGCCAAATCAGTCTCCCGTCAATCACGCATGGCTTCTGGCTTCACGCCCTAACGGCGAACCGACAAAAGATAATTTCCGCTTTATCGAACACGCGATACCGGAACTCAAACAGAATGAAGTGTTATTGCGGACCGTCTATTTGTCGCTGGATCCTTACATGCGTGGACGTATGGATGAGGGAAAATCTTATGCACCGCCCGCGGAGCTGGATAAGCCGATGGTTGGCGGAACAGTATGCCAGGTTGAAGCCTCTGAACACCCTGACTACCAGCAAGGTGACTGGGTACTCGGGCAAAGCGGATGGCAGGAATATGCCGTATCGGATGGCAGCGATTTGACTAAACTGGGCACCGATCTGCCCCATCCTTCCTGGGCGTTGGGCATTCTGGGTATGCCCGGATTTACCGCGTACATGGGACTCATGAATATTGGTCAGCCTAAGGCGGGTGAAACCCTGGTTGTCGCCGCCGCTACGGGGCCGGTTGGCGCAACGGTAGGACAATTAGCCAAACTCAAAGGCTGCCGCGTGGTTGGCGTGGCTGGCGGTGAGGAAAAGTGTCGCTATGGCATTGAAACGCTGGGTTTTGACGCCTGCCTTGATCACCATCAGGAGGACTTCGCCGAACAGCTGAAAAATGCCTGTCCGGACGGTATTGATATCTATTTTGAGAATGTCGGTGGAAAAGTATTTGATGCCGTATTCCCGCTGCTCAACACTGCTGCGCGCGTGCCGGTATGTGGTTTGGTTTCAGGCTACAGCTCGAAAGACCTTCCCGAAGGCCCCGACCGCACGCCATTAATCATGGCCGGTATCCTTAAGCGTCGTATTCATATGCAAGGCTTTATTATCTTTCAGGATTATGGCGACCGTTATCCTGAATTTTTATCCGCGATGTCGCCTCTGGTGGAAAACAAAAAGATTCACTACCGTGAGCATGTTATTGAGGGATTAGACAATGCCCCACAGGCTTTTATTGACATGTTAAGCGGTAAGAATTTTGGTAAGACGGTTGTGAAAGTCTCTTCGTAACACTTTTCCCGTGACAGCACCACACTATGCTCAGGTGCTGTCACGCCTTTACGGCCTCCCTCGACATTTTGCATGCAACCCTTTGTAAATCTCAGTTTGCGCTCCCTGTATCCTGCCTGGCGGCCTATTATACCGACTCGCCAGACGGCTGGTGTAAACAGGGAAACAGGGAAACAGGATATGGTCGAAGGAATGATTTGGCTAACCGGCAGCGTGATTGCGTTATCTGTTGGCAGCTTTATTACCGTTATCGCTTACCGGTTGCCTCAGCGTATACTTGATCCGAACTCAACACTGTCTTTATCGTGGCCCCGCTCACATTGTCCAGGCTGTAAAACGCCATTGCGCCTGCGCGATAACATTCCGCTGCTGAGCTGGCTGTGGCTGCGGGGAAAATGCCATGCCTGTCAACGGCCCATCGGCTGGCGCTACCCGGCTATCGAAGCGAGTACCGCTGTTATTAGCCTGCTGCTGACCGCATTACTGCCTCATAATGTGATGCTGCTGTTCTCTCTGTTATTGATCTGGAGCTTGCTCGCGTTAAGCCTGACAGACGTTGAATTTCAGTTATTACCGGATGCGTTAACGCTTCCCTGCTTTGGCTGGGATTACTGCTACATGCTTTTGACCTGCTGGCAGGTAGCTTAGCCGATGCCGTATTCGGTGCCGCTTTGGGTTACGCGCTGTTATGGATATTCGCCAACGGCTACCGTTGCTTGCGTGGTACAGACGCTCTGGGAATGGGTGATGCCAAGCTGCTTGCAGCATTGGGTGCCTGGCTTGGCTGGCAGATGCTGCCATTGGTGTTGCTGATTTCAACAACCAGCGGTCTCTGTTATGCCCTAACGGCGAAGCTTATTTTCAAACGCTCGCTGGGCCGGGCTATTCCGTTAGGCCCGTGGCTCTCACTGGCAGGCGCGTGGTTATATCTCAGGGAATTACTTTAGCGTTGAAAAGGCCCTTTATGCTGTTCCAGGCCCTTCACGCTGCTTCAGGAAAAAACCGGTGACGCTGGGCCACCGGTTGAAAATAATCCCTGTAAGCGTTCAGTTTCTGCGCCGTTATTTAAGGCGGAACGCTACCACACTGTCACCCGCCTGAGTCCCGAGCGAACCGTGCCCACCGGCAGCAATTACCACATACTGTTTGCCATCTTTACCCATAAAAGTGGATGGCGTAGCCTGCGCGCCTGCGCTGAGCTCGGTTTGCCAGAGTAATGCGCCAGTGTTGCTGTCATATGCACGGAAGAAGTTATCTGCCGTTGCACCGTGGAACACAACATCGCCTGCGGTAACCAGCGGGCCACCATGCGCTACCATTCCCACAGGAAAACCGATCGGGAAGCGACCTGGAAGAAAACTTGTCAACAGATTTTTAGTGGTACCCACACGGCGAAGCCATTCAGTTTTACCTGTTTTGAGATCGACCCCAACCATGCGTCCCCACGGTGGTGCAATACAGGGAATGCCCAGATCAGAAGCTAACTGCTGAATGCGGATAGCATAATCACCATGGAAATTCTCATTCCAGTATGGCTGGCCATCTTTGGTAAACATACGTTGCGTTGCCGTTTGCGGCGTACGTTTGATCAGGGTGTATTTATAGGCCAGGCGTACTGGTGCGGCGATTAATATCTGACGCTGAGGATCTACTGCAACGGAACCCCAGTTGAAAACACCAATATTACCCGGGAAAATCAGTGAGCCTGTTTCAGTTGCAGGCGTCCACGGATTACCATCGTAGCGAAGCTGACGGAACGCTGCGCGACAGGTGATCTGATCAAACGGTGAAACACCCCACATTGATTTTTCAGTTAACGGCTGCGGAATAAAATTCAGGCTTGAAACCGGCTGCGTTGGGGCAAATTTTTCGCCCTGCACTCCGCCTTCAGTTGACACCTTAACCTGCTCAACGGGATAAACCGGTTTACCCGTAAGTCGGTTGAGTACAAACAGATTACCGGTTTTGGTAGGCAGAATAACCGCAGGTACAGCATTGTTATGATAGTTGATATCCACCAGAGACGGCTGTGATGGATTATCGCGGTCCCATAAATCGTGATTTGAACTCTGATAGCGCCATTTGAAAGCACCGGTTTTTAAATCCAGAGCCACCAGCGCATCACGAAACTTCTCGGTGTTGCTGTTAGCATCACGTTCGATACCCAGCTCATCCGGCGAAGCATTGCCAAACGGCACGTACACTAAACCATTTTTCAGATCGGCGCTTAGTGTGCCCCACGCAACCGGCGTATCCTGAGACCAGGTGTCATTAGCCGCAATGGGCGCGGTGTTTTCAGGATGGGCCGGATCAAAGTTCCAGACCAGGCGTCCACTGATAACATCATAAGCGCGGATAACACCCGATGGATTACCGCTATTAAAGCCGTTATCCATTACCGAGCCGCCAACAATAACCAGATTTCCGGCAACCAACGGCGCAGCCGTTTGCATCAGAGCATGCGGACGCAGCTCTCCCATATTGGCATGTAAATCTACTTCACCGTTTTTACCAAAATCGGCACAGCGTTCACCTGTATCAGCATCCAGTGCAATCAGACGCGCATCTGTCGTCGCGTTAAAAATACGTTTGCGACAGAGTGCAGGCTGAGCGGCAGTGTTATCCGCGGTGACAGGCGTGCTTTCATAATAGCTAACGCCGCGACAGGTTTGATGCTGTTGCAAATAAGAGCGATTTTTGTCCGGGGCTGTTTTCCACTTCACAGCGCCGGTTTCTGGGTCCAGTGCGTGCACTTCATTATGCGGCGTACAGAAATACAGCATACCGTTGACCTTTAACGGCGTCGCTTCAAATGTATATTCAGTCGCATCATCAGACTGGCGAACATCACCGGTATGATAAGTCCAGGCAACTTCCAGATTTTTAGCGTTATCGTTGGTGATTTGATTAAGTGACGAGAAACGCAGGCCATTGCCGGAGCCGCCATAGGCACTCCAGTCATTACCGGCACCCTCTGAGGCTGAAGGCGTGCGCTCATTATTGATGGTGCCCTGCTGAACAAGTGGATCATAGAAACAAAGCCCGGCCACCAGCACAACCATAACGATAACTGTGCTTCCTAACAGCGGATGAAAGCGGCGTTGCCCTTGATATAACGGGCGCACCACCCAGGGTAAAGCCAGCCAGAGGCCAATCAGCCCAAACACATCGCCGCGTGGGATCCATTGCCACTTATCAAAACCCACTTCCCAAATAATCCAGCACAGCGTTATCCACATCAGCAGCGCATACAGCGTCAGCGCACTGCGTTTGTTGAGAAACAACAAAATGGCCGTCATCAGTAAACCCACTGCCATTAGCGCATAAAACGCGCTTCCCCCGACGAGCAGGAGTGCTCCCCCATGTACAACAGCGCAATCGCCACGATCGCGATGACTATACTGGTAATTTTGTTAACCATGATCCTTCCTCAGGCCATCAAGAACTTCAAATTAAGACACATAAAATCAACGAGATTTTAACCAACGTAAGGGAATTGTAAAAACACGTCAGGAAGTAGTGATTAGATAAACTGATTAAATGCCGTGAGAGGTATAGCGTAACGGCGCGGGTCAGACAGTCTTTTCCTGTCGATTCGCATGAGATTTATCTCACGAAATTAATCATTGCTCTGAAAAGTTCGCACATTTTGTACAAAAAGAGGATTAATCAGGCAGCCGGTTTTTACCTTTTTTGACCTGATTACAGTTTCTGACTTAATACGCTACAACGCAGAATGTTCAGGCGTGCTCTTGGCGTGGCTCTCCCGGTTAGCCCTGATCTGCACTTTTAACGCCGACATTTGATTCATAAATCGCCACCTAATGACCAGGCCTGTAATGCCTTAATCATGAAGAGGCTGTGGAGGTATGGAACACGTTTTAATTTCTCATTTCGCGTGGATATTCATTATTTAAGAAAGTTAAATATCACTAATGCCAAAGCAATAAAATAATAAAAAAACATTCTCTTAATTAATGATTGCTGATTAATGCACAGGGCTTTTATTTTCCTGGCTGGCAATATGCACAGCTTCTTTATAAAACCCGTTAATTAAGCTGTTGATTTCGATTATTAATGTTTTTAATAAGCCTCTGTTTTTTCTTAAAATGAGTTTACGTTGCAGTATCAGGAAGGTGTTGAGGTTATATTTATCTGAATAATTTATTTCCCCCGAAACCCCAGCGGGTTTCCCCTTGTCATTTTGTAGACAACACGACAGGTTATGTATGAATAAAAAACTGCATCAACAGGCGCGCAAAAACTGGCACAATGTTAAAAAAGTCAGCTTTACTTTAAAAATGCTAATTAATAAGCACGCCGTACAGGAAATTAGCGCGCCGGAATATGACGCATCACTGGAGCGTGATATTACAATAACATCAGAAAACAAAGCATTAGCAGCTATTCCAAAAGTGGTCTGGATGTACTGGCACGATACCCATCTTCCGGCGTCGATCACGCTGATGACAGAAAAAATCCGTCGCGATAATCCGGACCACGAAATTAACCTGTTAAACAAGGCCACCCTGAATCGCTATTTACCGGATCTGATTTTCAGTTCTTCTGACATTTCAGTTCCTCATCAAAGTGATGTTATTCGCCTGGAGTTGCTCTGTCGTTACGGTGGGATCTGGATGGATTGCAGTATGCTTCTGTTCGAAAACCTGTCCTGGGTTCATGAATGCCATGAGAAAAACAGCCGTGATCTTATCGGATATTATCGGGAAGTCTCAACCGTGAATCCGCAGTCGCCAATCATTGAAAGCTGGTTTTTAGCTGCGCCGCAACACAATCCTTTTATTCAGGAATGGTTAAAACATCTTTCACCGATTAAAACTCTCGGTTCAAAGCAATACTTTGACAAAATGAGAAAGCGTGATGATTACGACAGTCTGGTCCAGAAGATTACCGATCCCCCTTACCTGCTTGTCTATCTTGCACAGCAGGCTGCCATGAAAGAATATAAACACTTTAATATTTTTGCCCGTAAGTGTGAGGCTAATGCGTTTTACTATCAGCGTTTACATGGCTGGAACAGTGCTAAATTTGCCTGCCTGATAATGTTCAATAAAAGGCCGACTACCCCGCCACCGATCATCAAGCTGACAGGCAACGAACGCTTACATATCGATTTCAACCTCAGGCTGGGTTTTTATAATCCACACAGTATTTTTGGCGAACTGACACACTTCAAACCCAGCGTCATTATCCCAACGCACTCCTCACCGGTTCCTTAACAAGGTTTCGTGACGGAGGCATGACGGAGGGATGTTTACAGATTGCTGCCTCCGTCAGACCGGTCCTGATTATGCTCTGTCTTTCTTAGCCATTCCTGTAATTTATGCACTGATGTGGGCGCCTGATACACGAAACCTTTGCCCTCTTTGAGCGGACGAAGCAACCCTTGCTCCGTCAGGCTTTTCAGCCGGGTGCGTGCGGTATTATCAGAGATGCCCAGCCGCGTCTTTACGCTGGCTGCACTGAGCAGCGACCCTGGGGCATTCAGCGCAATAGCCATAATATCAAGTTCGCCTTTCCCCAGTATCAGGTGTTGTTCAACAAACGTTGCCAGCCGCTGACGTTCCTGATGCAGCGTCTCTATCTGTTCAGTAAAAGCATGAACGGCACGCACGACAGTATCGCACTGAAACTGCACGAAATAAGTCAGATCCATGTCATCCGTTTCGCTGTAGAGATAGGCCATGCCATATTTCACTGCCGCCACTTTTAGCAGCTTACTGATGGAAATATAACGAAACGCGCTGTAGCCCTTGCGTATGAGGTGATGATAAAACAGACCGCGAGCGGTACGTCCGTTGCCGTCATTAAACGGATGAATATAGCCTATGGCAAAGTGCAAAATGCAGGCCACTAACAGCGGATGAACCTGCTGCGCTTCCAGACGAGTGATCTCTTCACACAGGGCATCGAGCATCCCGGCCAGCCGTTGGAAATCGGGTGGGCGATGAACAATTTCGCCATCGCGGCCCGCAACAAAAACCTCATTGTTGTGGCGTAACTTACCGGGATGGTATTTGCTGTCATTGATGTCAGCGCAGGCAATGCGATGAATGGCGAGAATATCGTCACGGGTCAGCGGTGCATCTCCCATGGTGACAATATGCTGCATCAACCGCCAGTTGCCCATAATCATACTTTCGTCTTCATTACGCGGCGCACGCTCTACCGCCAGCAGCGCCATTGCCACACGTGAGGTTGTCGCTGCGCCTTCCAGCTGGCTGGATGAGATCGCCTCCTCCATGACTAACTGCGACATCAAATAGCTCGCGGCATCCTGTTCTGAAGGCTGGCCATTTTGCGCAAAAGTCAGCTTATCAATGACTGACAGCGCCTTGCTGATGCGCGGCGTCAGGTTAAGCATCACGGTTTGTTCTGCCAGCGCAAAAAATTGCGCGGTACTGCGCCGTTTGAGCTTGAGTGCCGTCCAGATATTGTCCCGCTGTGCTTCATCATTAAGCCGACGATAGATCTCATCGTAATGTAAATAGCGGGCATCCCAGTCAGAGTGTGTTTTCAGGAGCGCAATCATGTCGCTGGCCGGTAGCGTATCGTTCAGGTTTACAGGCGGACGGCGCAATTTCATCGCAAGCAATCTCAAAAAAGGTGTTTTTGAGTTTACGTGAGATTACCCAGCGGAGTAAATGACCTTCTGCCCACACTCTGACGCATTCGATGCACCGCTTTGATGCGCAGGCTAATAATTCAACAAAAAACTTATCAGCTTTTCTGCAGAATATAGCGCATTAAGGCTTTATTCTGCTGTGGTTACGCCCTGACAGCCTGAAAAAGCGAAAACGGCACTCTTTTTGCTTTATCCCTGAGTCTGTTTTCTTCAGGAGATATGAGATGAACCCGAGTCGCTATCGTTACACCATTTTTTCCATGCTGTTTCTCATCGCCCTGATTAATTACGTTGATCGCGGTGCGCTCTCTTTCGCCGCCAATGCCATCTCCGCTGAATACCACTTCTCTAAAGTTCAGCTAGGCGCGGTACTGGGCTACTTTGGCTTTGGCTACCTGTTTGGATCACTGTGTGGGGGCTTTCTTGCTGATCGTATTGGCACGAAAAAAGTCTGGATGATGGCAGGCATACTCTGGTCGTTGCTGGAAATCGCCACGGCGTGGGCCGGTGATTTAGGGCTGGCCCTGTTTGGCGGATCGGCCATTATGGGTTTTGCTGCGCTGCGTATCCTGTTTGGCTTTTCAGAAGGCCCTGCTTATGCCCTGATGAACAAAGCCATTGCCCACTGGGCGCCCGATAAAGAACGCGGTTTTGCTCTGAGTATCGGCCTGCTGTCAACGCAGGTGGGTTCGTTACTGACTGCACCTGTTGCGGTAGGCTTGCTGTTACTGACCAATGACTGGCGTATGATGTTCATCCTGCTGGGCGTCATGTCACTGCTGGCGATGCTGCTGTTTGCCCGCACCTTTAGCGATGGCCCGGAAAGCAGTGCAGCAACGAACGAAGCCGAACGCACATTGATAAGAAACGGCCAGAAGGCAGGAAAACATCATGATACGGCGCTGCCGTGGTGGCGGTTTTTACCAGCCGCACCCTGGTGTGCAACGCGCTGGGCTATTTTTCTTTTCTCTACATTACCTTCACGTTGGTAACGTGGATGCCGAAGTATCTGCAGGATAATTTTCACTACGATCTGCATTCATTATGGTATGTCGCGATGATCCCGTGGAGTGGTGCCTGTATCACAGTGCTACTCGGTGGACGTATTGCCGATCGGCTTCTGGCACGGTTCGGTAATCTGCGCCTGGCGCGTAACGTTTTTGCTGCCGTAACGCTGTGCGGCACCGCATGCTGCTTTATGGCAATACCTTACATGCACTCTGCTGCGGGCATTATTGCGCTGATGACGCTGGGTAACGCCTTAAATGCGTTGGTCAATAATGTTTACTGGTCAGTTGTCATTGACGTTACACCTAAATCGTCGGTGGGTACCTACAGCGGCATGACGCTGGCGATAGCAAATCTGGCCTCGATTATTTCACCGATGCTGTGCGGCTGGCTGGCGGAATATTATGGTTACAACGCCATGTTTACCGTAACTGCCGTCATCGCTTTTGGCAGCATGCTGGCGATGACGCTGCTGCAACCGGAAAAACCGCTGCAACCGCAAGCGAACGACAGGATCGCAGAGCAAGCGGCCTGATTAACTGACGCGCAACGATCATCACCCGTTGCGCGTTATCCCAGCCCGGCGAATCGTATAAGGCACACATGCTGCGCGCCTTGTAAGGGTTATCAGCCATGTTTTTCGCAGAACTGTTCAATATCGCCTGACTGAAAATCAGCCAGATTCGCCATTAACTTCTCCAGCGGCCACTCCCACCAGGCAATGCGTTGTAAGGTTGCCGCAATCGCAGGCGTAAATCGCACCCGCAGCGATTTAGCCGGCACGCCACCCACGATGCTGTAAGGCGCAACGCTTTTAGTCACGACCGCCCCCGCAGCCAGCACGGCACCGTCACCAATCGTGACGCCGGGTAACACAATCACGCCATGACCTATCCAGACATCATTACCAATAATCACTTTCGCTTCGCGACGGGCAGCAAAAAATTTGCGATCGCGCTCTGCACTGGCGTCGTAATATTCCGGGCAGTAGGTAAAACGATGTTGTGAGGCGCGATCCATTGGGTGGTTAGGCGCACCGATACGCACCTGATTTGCAATCGCGGTGAAGCGCCCTATCTGCGCGTCGGCAATGCAACAGTGTTCACCCACGTAGGAAAAGTCGCCGAGCGTGCTGTATTCAAGATAGCTGTGCGCAAGGACTTCGCACTGTTGACCGATGTCGGTTTCGCGCATACGCACGCTGTGATCGATCACGGTGTGTTGGAGTTTGGCAGTAATTACGGCGGCAAGAGACATGGCAACTCCCGGGTCTGGTCAGAGGTCTGGATAAGTCACGTGCGCTGCACGGCTTAATTCAGCGACTACCTTAACCGGGAAAAATGACAAACAGATTTACGGTGAAAAAGGCGGAGTGGTTAGCTCCGCCTTGTTTCGAGTTCCGGTTAATATACCTGACCGGTCAGTTGCATAAGGGCAACGATGATCTGCAAAATGATTCGAATGATATCCAGAATCAGCCTTGTCAGTTCCATCACTTTCCTTCTCCTGCTACAGGAGCGCGCTGTTCAGCTACCGAGGCTTTGACTCTACCCGCCGGGCGCCTAAGCACATCGTGTGGAGAGAGCTGAGCGGCACTCATGGTTAAAGCCACAGGCCAGCACCACCTGATGCCTGCCGGGATTTTAAAAACCGTGCCCCTGGGAGCGGCCAGTCAACAATGAGGCTGAGCTCACTTCTCAACACCTGTATAAACATACAGCATTTTGGCGAAACTTGAAATATTTCGCTGCACTATTTAGAATCGCAGTTGTGGAGAGTGCTGAGCACCTCGTTCGCCACCCGGTTACCAGCCAGATGACGAACAAAAAATAAAGGATTTGGCTTCATGCCAAATCCTTTTTTATTGCCCCGGTTTAGGTGTTAGTTAGCAGCACTGACACGCCAGACGGTATTTCCTGCATCATCAGCAATCAATACACCGCCCTGCTTATCCGTCGCCAGTCCAACCGGCAAGCCGCGCACCTGTTTTTGATCATCCGTCAGAAATCCGGTTACTACCGGTTGTGGCAGGCCCACAGGCTTACCATTCTCAAATTTAACCCACACCACCTGATAGCCATTTAACGGCTTACGGTTCCAGCTACCGTGTTCGCTGATAAAAGCCCCACCGCGATACTGCGGCATATTGTCGCTGCTGTAAAATGTCAGGCCAAGCGGCGCAACGTGTGAGCTGAGCGCGTAATCAGGCTTGATCGCTTTCTCCACAAGATCGGGACGTTGCGGTTCTGCGCGCTTATCGACGTGCTGACCGAAATAACTGTATGGCCAGCCGTAAAAGCCTTTTTCCTGCACCGATGTGATGTAATCGGGCACCAAATCAGAGCCAATTTCGTCACGCTCATTAACAATGGCCCATAACCTGCCGCTTTCCGGTTCCCACTGCATGCCCGTCGGGTTACGTAAGCCGCTCGCATAGATGCGGCTGGCTCCGCTGGCAGCATCCACTTCCAGTATGGCGGCACGGCGGTACTCCGCACCAATACCGTTTTCAGTGATATTACTGTTGGAGCCCACGCCAACATAGAGCTTAGTGCCGTCCGGGCTGGCGAGCAGCGATTTGGTCCAGTGATGGTTGATTGGCCCACCCGGCAGTTCCGTGACCTCTTCAGGCGGGGTGCGTATTTCTGTTTCGCCTTCGGTATAAGGAAATTTAACCAGGCTGTCGGCATTGGCCACGTACAGCGTATTGCCAACCAGCTGCATGCCGAAAGGCGAGAAAAGATTTTCGATAAAACGATGCTGTTCCCATTTACCGTTAACATTACGTAGCAGCGTAATACTGTTGCCACCCTCGCCAGCTTTACCTGACGCATTTTTCACAAAGCCGGTAATCAGCTCTTTGGGTTTCAGGGTGGGTTTTGGCGGCCCGTTCGATTCCGCCACCAGCACATCATTGTTAGGCAGAACATAGACCTGGCGCGGGTGTTTGAGATTCTCAGCGATTTTCTCAATCTTTAACCCTTCCGCCACTTTTGGCATTTCACCCGCTTTCCAGGGTACGCCTTCCGGCACCTGCATGGGCGGCACGATTGAATTATGTACTTCAGGTAATTCCGGGTTCGGGCCAACCTGTTTTTGCGGATCAATTAGCGCACCGTCATCACAGCCCGCCAGCAAAGCGACTAACGTCGCAGCAATGACTGTTTTTTGCCTGTTTTTCATTTTTGCTCCTCCTTAAGCTGTGCGTTGACGTAACGCGAGCTGAACATTGGCCAGCAGCAGCAACGCAACCACCAGCGTAGAGAGCGTTACCCCTAACGGCACCACCGCATAGGCATCTCGGCTGTGAATAAAGGCATTGAGAATAGCGGCGATGATGGCCACAAGCGACAGCCAGAAATGGGTTTTTTCTGCGCTATCACTGCCGCGAAACAGATAAACAAGGCTGAGAATACGCGGCAAAATGGCAATCACCAGACCGATGGCGATCAGCCAGCTGGCTGAATGTGTCCACATCAGGACATAACTTTTCATGTAGATGATATCAAACAGCCAGGCTGCAAGGAAAAAGCCAAGTGGCAGGGGTTCGAGCAGAGCGTACAGCGTGACGGCAAATGCCGATCTTCGCGAAGTATTGCGCATCTTCCTCTCCATTTTTGATCAATATGCCAGTTAAGGGCGGCGATTCGCATCCCAGACAACCGCCCTCGCGCCTGTAAAAGATTAGTAAATATGAAAGAAAATGACGGGTTAATTCAGCAGGAAAGGAAAAACGAACAGCGTGTTCAGAGAAAAAGAAGAAAATAACCCACTCAGGAGGCCGTTGAATGATGGCGATGACGAATCACGGGCGAGTCGGCAAGACTCTTCTGAGCCATATAGCGGCTACGTTTCAAATCGCGGATAAGCTCTTTTAAGCACTTTATCTTCGAGCCTGTCAGGCGGCATCTTTTGTGTTCATAGCCAGCCTGATTAACTGGCAGAAGTTGCTGGCCTGTTTGTTGCGCTTCGTTCAACAGCGCGCCGCGAAATATCAAGGCGGTATCCTCTGCCGGGCTGGCTATATCCGCCACTATTTTAGCTGAGCCGATAAGCGTGATGATCCCCACTGCCAGCATTCTTTTCTTCATCCCGGTAACTCGTCTGAGTGATAGTGCAAAGCATTAAAATAATGCTGTGGCACTATCACTTAAAAACAGCCGCAGGACAGTCAAAAGAATTAAACCTTTTGTGAACTATAGCTCAGCTGCGAGGGGCAAAAGCCTGTAATTCCCGGGCGTCATGGCTACAGAACATGGTTACGTCATGGCTGTGCTGCAGCGATAATTCGCGAAGCCGCTGTTGATTTGTGCGCCAGGCCTGAGTATCACTACGCATCATCCACTGATAAAACCGTAAACCTGGCGTGCAGTGGCGCGTTTCGTGATGCATTTCGCCACGATAAAACCATGCGTCACCGCCATGCAGCATCCATCCCTGACCATGACGTATTGCCACACCAGCGTGTCCGGGCGTATGTCCCGGCAAAGGCACCAGCAGAATGTCATCGCTTAAATCGTCGATAGCACGAACGGCATCAAAACCAAACCACCTCTCGCCGCCATCCGCATAGCCGCGCCAGCCATCACGGCTGCCCCACTGTTGAGGTCGGTAGCGTTGCCGGCGTAGCCAGCTCTGCGCGTTGGTTGCACTTTGTAATTCACGCTGCAGCAGATGAATACGCGCCTGCGGGAAATCGGTAATACCGCCCGCATGGTCAAAATCAAGATGCGTAAGAATGATGTGACGCACATCATCGGGTCTGAAACCTAAATCAACCACCTGTTGCCAGGCACTCAGTCGCTTGTCATAACGGATATTGTTCATTACGCGGAAAAAACCCGAAAGACGATCAGCTGGCCGCTGTATATCCTGTAAGCCCATGCCCGTGTCGACCAGAATTAAACCCTGCGCATCCGTCTCCAGTAACAGGCAATGGCAGACCAGATGAGCAAAGGGTGATGCGCTGAATCCGTCATACAGCGCGCCGCCTAGCGGACACATACAACCACAATTGAGATGGTGAATACGCACAGAGTCTCCTTATATTTAACCCGCCTGCACAATTTAGCTAAATCAAAATGGCTGGCAGGCTCCTCAAAGCTGGCTTGTTAATAATGTCATGATTAACTTATCCAGGATAATTTACAAACCCGCAAGGCGATCGCTGAAAATCACTCAACTCAAATAGCCTGAAATTAATAACCAGCTGATTTATATAGATAAAAAATAAACAGATTTTCCGGCATTTATTTAGCGAAGCCGCAGGTAGCCTATATAAAAACCGGAGCTAATCGTCGGACAGATCCCGCTAATTAAAAGCGTTGCGGAGGGTGGGAAATAATATTTTTCGCTTCACCTGTTATTTTTGTGGGCAGGTCACGTAGCGCGAAATGCCAGCACTTTTTCGTTACAGTGTCACTAAAAGCGCACGGATCACCGGGAAACGCGCGGAGATAACACCGGCAAAGAAGGCATCGACGCTCAGATCAGGGTTTCCCCTGACCTGAGTTAAAAAGACGGTAAGCGTTACTGTGTCAGTTGACGGACGAAACGGATAATCTCCTGATTTTGTCCGTGCTCAAACAGACAGTGCTGAAAGCGTGGGCCACTGACGGCTGTACGTACCAGCTCTGGATCGATCGCGCGCAGCGTATCAAGGTAATTCTCTTTGATCACGGCGGCTTTCACCTGATTCAGCAGGCCTGCGTTTCGCACCTGCGGCTCTTTGCGCTCGGGGGATAACCGTGGCCCTTTTCGCCGGTAAAGGCTTTTTCAAAAATAAAACGCAGATTCAGCTCTGCACCCCAGCCAAACCCTTTTGCGAAAGGCAGCGACAGCGCGTTACCGTTATTGATTTGCGCAAACAGGTAGGCATCAGCAGGATCGATGCAGTAACCGCACACCACGCCAGGATGGATATTAAGCGACATCAGCGCGCCCTGTCCGGTACCGCAACCGGCTACCACAAAATCTACCGCCTGGCTGTTGAGCAGTACGCTGGCCTGAATGCCCAGATGAATGTAGGTCAGAAGGTGATCCTGCTCGTCGCTCATGCCGACATTAAAAACCTGATGGCCCAACGGCTCTGCAACCCCTTCCAGTTCTTTTAAAACAATGGCGTTTTTCGCCGCCTGGCTGTTTTCCATCATTAGTGCGATTTTCATGATCTGCCCTTATCATTTAATTGAAACACCGTTTCATTTTAATGAAAAAGCGGTAAAGTGCATAAGCTAAATCACCCTGTCGCTGTGAGTCTCGTCACAAAATGACCACGGCGCAGCTAACCCGCATCAGGAGATCCTATGTTTATCTATCAACAAGACCGGCCACTTGAGGATTTAGGCAATGGTGTCACACGCCGTATTCTGGCCCACGGCGGTGGCATGATGGCGGTCGAAGTTAATTTTGAGCAAGGTGCGGTTGGCCCACTGCATCATCATCCGCATGAACAGTTAACCTATGTGTTAAGCGGGCGTTTTGCGTTTACTATTGCAGGCGTCACGCAGGAAGTGGGCGCTGGCGATACCTTGTATAAAGCGCCGGATGTGGTGCACGGTTGCGTCTGTCTGGAAGCGGGTACGTTGCTGGATACCTTTACGCCACAGCGCGAAGATTTCTTAGCGAAGAAATAAAAAATGCGCGGCCCCCGGTGCCGCGCAGTGATTCAGGTAGAGTGCTTTGCCCACCACAGCCGCAACGTTAATCCCCAACCGCTGGTCCAGCCGCTGGTGGTGCTCACCACCTTACCTTTGTACAGCACAATGAACGTTGGCGTGGCTGCAATGTCCCAACGTTGTGCCAGCTCGCCACGTTGATCATTGATGCCGGGTCCGTTCAGCGATTTTTTGCGCATCCAGGTTTCAACCTGAGCATCATCACCTGACCGAATCGCTACACTCAGTACCGGCTTGCCCTCAGCGATCAGGTTTGCCACGCTCCGCGTTGTCAGCTTACAGATATTGCACCAACTGGCCCAGACATACACTAACAGCGGCTGTGACTGGCTGAGCTCAGCCAGATTCAGGTTCGCATCATTCATACCGGTAACGGGGACCGCCGCCAAATCCTCGGGTAACGTCGGCGCACGCAAGCGATCCGCTCCCCAGATAAAGATCATGACGATGAGCAGTAAGCCACTCCCTTTACGCAACCCGCGTGTTAAACGTCTCATTCTGCATCCTTAATCGCTGCTTTAACCGCCATCTCGAGTTGTTCATAGGGTATCGCGCCGCTGATCATACGATCGCCTATCAGCGTTGCCGGGGTCCCCTGTACACCAAGCTGCTGCGCTAATGTCAGGTTAAGGTTGACCGTATCGAGGCTTTGCTGGCTGGGCTCTTTCAGCGTAATCCCGGTTTTTTCCAGTGCCGCTGCGATACTGGCACTATCGTGATAGCCTTTTTTCATCATCAGGCGCTTATGCAGTGCGACGAATTTTTTCGGCTGCTGCTCCCACACGGTCAGCGCCAGTCGCGCAGAACTGAGCGAGGTTTCGGAACGGTACGGCAGCGGCTTGAAGATGACGGCAACCTGAGGGTACTGCTTCATAATTTTCGTGATTTCAGCTTCGAACTTTTTACAAAACACACAGTTATAATCGGTAAACGTAACCAGCGTTAGCGTTGCGTTCTCAGGGCCAATGCGCGGCGAACCCGCATCGTTATAGAGCGCATCATGATTCTTAGTCACGATCTGCTTCACCACCTCCTGCTGTGTTTCGGCAGCCTGCTTCTCGTAAGCATCCGCCGCCTCCGCCAGAATTGACGGATTTTGTACCAGTGTTTCTTTGATCAGAACCTTAATGCGTGCTTCCTGTTCCGGGGTAAAAGGGGCTGCCGCCAACGCTGGCGTGGTTAACAGCATCAAAATCAGTAACTGGGCGGTTTTCATTGTTTTTCCTTAGCGCGGGAGAGCGCCGATAGCACCGCGTCACGCGACAGCAGCGGCGATAAAATTTGACCCTGTGGCATAGCCGGGCCATAAATCTGATTGAACGGTACCGCGACACTGCCACGGCGTTGCAGGAACTGAGTGAGGGTGGGATCGGCGTGGGTCCAGTCACCGCGCAGCAGAACCACATCCTCTGCCGCTAATGCGTTGCGCACGTCAGCACTGGCGAGCACGCGAGACTTGTTGATTTTACAGGTAATACACCAGTCGGCGGTCACATCGATAAAGATCCGTTTATGGCTGGCCTGAGCCACGCTTATCGCGTCCTCGCTGAGCGGTTGCCAGTTTAGCGCGTCAACACCGGAAGGAACGCGCGTGATCAGCAGCCAGGCCGCCGTGAGTGTTACCGTGAAAAAACCGCCGTTGCCTGACGCCAGGCACCGTGCTTAATCAGCCAGCCAGACATCAGCACGACCATTGCGCCAGCTACCAGCATCACCACAGTGTGGCCCCAATGCGCGACCAGCAAACTAAGCAACCAGAAGCAGGCAACAAGCATCATCAACGCTAACAGGGTACGCAAATGCACCATCCAGCGTCCTGGACGCGGCAGACAGCGGGCAATGCCCGGCAATGCCGCAACCAACAGCCACGGCAAACTCATGCCGATACCGAGACAAAGAAACAGTAGCCAGAGTTGTGGCAGCGGTGCGGTGAGCGCATAGGCTAACGCGGTTCCAAGAAAGGGTGCACTGCACGGCGTTGCCAGCAGAGTAGCAAACGCTCCCTGAGTGAAGTGACCTGACAACCCCTTACTGCCCTGTGTTGCCAGGCGGGTATTAAAGGATGAGGGCAAACGGAAATGGAGCAGATCGAACAGGCTGGCACTAAACAAAAAGGTCACCAGCACCATTAACAGCAGAAAGACGGGGCTTTGAAACTGAATGCCCCAACCTAACGCCTGGCCGCTGAGCCGCAGCGCACTCATTAACAGGGCCAGAAACAGAAACGACGTGATGATGCCTGCGCCAGAAGCTAAAAATTGCTGGCGCGTCTGGCGTCGCGTCTGTGCCGGTTGTTGCACCAGTCCGCTCAGTTTGATGGCTAATACCGGCAATACACAGGGCATGAGATTGAGGATAAATCCACCCAGCAATGCCATTAGCGTTATAAACAGAAAGCTTTGCCCCTGAGAAGAGAACAGCGCCTGGCTGCCCAGCCTCGTTTCACTTTGTTGCGCCATGCCGCTGTCGGCCAACACCAGCGACAATGTTTCACCGGCCAGGGCCGGTGTGCTTTCTCCCATTCATCCGTGACCGGCGCCCGCGCCTCCAGCAGATTACCGCTGATGTTTAGCGTGGGTTTGCCAATTATCGTCCCGGAAGGATGATCAAAAAACAGCTGAGGATGCTGCCATCCAGCCTGACGCTGTGCACGAATTTGCAGCTCGCCATTCACGTAACTGGCGCTAAGTGAATCCGTCAGGCCTGCGGCGACCGGCACCTGAGCCATGGCGCGTGAATAATCTGCCGCAAACTCTGCGTCGCCGGGCTGACTGAGATCCAGCGAAAAAGGATAGTCGGTAAGAATGCAGACATCAGAACAGGTTGAAAGCGTCAGCGTGCCAGCCAGGCGATCACCCTGCACGTTATGCAGCCTGAGCGGCAAAGCAACCCTGTCGTGATAACCCTGAGTCGTTATGCCTGACACGTTAAAACGCGCAGGCGTTGGCCAGTGCCATTCGCTTTGAATGCCAGACTGCTGCCAGTGAATTGTGGGTGCAACGCCCCTTCGCCCGGCGTTCGCCAGTAGGTTTTCCAGCCAGATTCAAGGCGAATATCTAACAGCAACTGCGTAGTGCTGCCCTGAGGTGCACTACGCAGGCGAACGTCGGCATGGTTATTTTGCGCATCGCGCAGCCAGCCGCTGTCTGCCGCCTGTACAGCAGGCAGGCAAGCGAGAGACAGGAGCAGCAGGCTCCTGATGAAAAAATTCATAATGTTCTCCGAAAAAGTGAATTAACGCGGGGTTAGCGCGGGTATCACAGTCGGAAAACGCAAAAGGTAAGATGCCGCCGTCGGGGTGGGGCCTGATGCAAACACGCCTGCGTAGTGTGCAGGCGTAGCGGCAGAGCACTGCGGACGAAAGTCAGCAGCAACAATAAAAAAGGAAATGGCAGATCAAAAAGCGGCGCATGACCCGGCAGAGATTTGGCGCTTAACGCACAACTGCTGTCGCCGGAAAAATGCTGATCAACGGGAGCGGTAACGATTTGCTGCGTCGCAACGGAAGAAGTCACAGCGCGCTGTAACACGCACAGCGTTAATACCAGACAAGCCAGTAGCAAAATGCATTTTGCACGCCGTTGCGTAATCGTCATGATATCGCCCGAAAGTAAGGTGCGCTTATAGTAAGCCTGTTCACCATAAGCACAACCCACTATCGTGTAAACTTTTGTTTATATTTTTCTGTGGTCCGGTTACACAATATCGTCAACGACACCGCCATCCACCCGCAAAGCCGCACCAGAGGTTGCCGAGGAGAGCGGTGAACAGATATAAACCACCATATTGGCGACCTCTTCAACTGTTGCGGCACGCTGAATAACAGAGCTGGGCCGCTGGCTCATCACAAACGCTTTCGCCAGGCTTTCGAGTGATTTACCGGTGCGCGCTATTTCCTCTGCCATCATGCTGGCGAAACCGTCGGATAAAGTCGGCCCGGGCAATATGCTGTTAACCGTGACGCCAGATCCCGCCGCCACTTTTGCCAGGCCTCGCGCCAGAGCAAGTTGTGCGGTTTTTGTGACGCCGTAGTGCACCATATCAGCCGGAATATTGCGCGCCGATTCAGAAGAGATAAACACCACACGGCCCCACTCTTTCTCCACCATTTTCGGCAGCAGCGCGCGTGACAGACGCACGCCCGACATGACATTGGTTTGCCAGTATTGCTCCCACGTGTCGTCGTCGGCGCTGTAAAAATCCTTTTGCCCATAGATGCCCGCGTTATTGACCAAAATATCGATGTGCGGCAGCCCTTTCAGTACAGCATCCACTCCCTGCGCGCTACCCAGATCGGCTATCGCACTGTGAATTTTTACGCCAGGCACCGCCGCATTCAGTTTTTGCTGCGCCCTGCTTATTGTGGCTTCGCTGCGCCCGTTAAGCACAATATCAGCACCGCACTCTGCTAATCCCTAAACAATAGCGAAACCGATACCGCCTGTTGATGCCGTCACCAGGGCCGTTTTCCCGCTGAGATCTATCTTCATGCTTTTCTCCTGTAGGTGGCGTTTAGCGTGATGTACGACAAAAAAGCCTGGTTGAAAACCCGGCTTTTTCATTGTCAGAACATGCTGCGATCGCGGCTATTCGGATTCAGTTTGATGCAAAAAGCGACCAGGATAGTCGGGCTTAATATGATGCTGGGCATCATAACGGCCAAACAGTTTATAGCGATTGAGCGCAATGCGATCGTAAGCAAAATTACTGAGGCGATCGGGTAAGTAGCGCAGTACGCTGAGAAAGCGCCAGGGGCAGAGAGCTTGTGCATGACGCGGAACACGGCCTGCGCACGTAGCCAGTGTTGTTGATCGGCGATATAGACAATTGTACTGACATTCTCTTGCGGTAAACCTGCCCAGCGTAATAAGGCTTTTCCCTCTTCACTCTGTACCGAGGCAAAACGGACTTCGCGCGCCACATGATGACGCAGCATGAAATTGACCCAGCCATTGCACAATTTGCAAACGCCGTCATAAAGTACGGCGCTCTCACCGGGTTGCAGATAAGGCGGTTGCGACATGATCTTCCTCATTTACTGGCGTATCAGATTGAGTGTAGTCGTCAGCGCACAGCAAAAGCAGTACCGTTGCAAGATTGACGTAAAAAGGTAACAGGCGGAATGAGGAGCGGTAAAAGGCGGGGAGTAAGGCGTCAGGCCGCAGAAGAGTTAAACATCCCTCTGCTGCGGCCCGGCTTGGTTACTTAGCGTAAGCCTCAGTAGAAATCGTCAGCGTGACATCATCGCTCACGGCCGGTACATATTTGTCCAGCCTGAAGTCAGAACGCTTAATCGTACCGGTTGCATCAAAGCCGATCGCCTGTTTTTTCACCATTGGATGCATGCCCTGCTGATTCAGCGTGGCGTGCAGCGTAACGGGCCTGGTAATGCCTTTCAGCGTCAGGTTGCCTTCAATATCAAATTTATTGTCCCCTTTCGCCATCACTTTGGTGCTGTGGAAGGTGGCGTTTGGATATTTAGCCACATCAAAATATTCCGCACCCTTAAACTCTTTGGTCAGCGCAGCAACATGGCTGTCAATCTGGGTGATCGGCAGCGTCACATCGACCCGTGACTGCTCTGGGTGATCCTTATCAAACACTAACGAGCCGCTGGTGTTTGCAATATCAGCAGTGGGATGGGAGAAACCAAAGTGCGTCCAGGTCACAATCACCGACGTATGCTCAGGGTTGAGCTGATAGCTCATCGCTTCTGCCTGGGAGAAAGGTGCATAAAGAGTCGCAAGGGCTAACAGCGGCAGCGCAACACGCTTGAGGTTTTTCACAGTAAATTCCTTATTAAACAGTTTCACTGTGAGTGTGGTTCAAGGCAGCGGGAATAAACAGTGAAGAGATTTGGTCAAAATTTTCAAAATTATTCAGCAATATCGTTACGTGACTATCACGCTGCGCGCCCGTCAGAGAAAAGTACCCGCCAGGCGCGGCGTTCACGAAGCAACTGCTGATGCAGTTGTTGCAGATCTTCCCACGTCAGCGCATCAATTGCTGCGGGTTCCGGTTCAGGCAGGCCATTTTCGCGACGCAGCAGCGCCAGAGCCGGATCGCTGTTAACGGTGCGTAAATGCGATTTGAGCGAAGCCATATCCAGCGTCGGCATCGCTTCAGTCAGCGCGCGCAAAAACATTTTGCAATGACGCAGTAAGGCCGTCACGCTCAACGCGGGTGATTGCAGTGCAAACAGAACCCCATCGCGATCGGCACAGCGGAGATAACGACTAGTGACCACATAGCCAATTTGCTGCTCCACCCGCAGCCGCTGAAAAAAGCGTGGCTCATAAACCAGCGCGAGTGCACGCAAGGCGGCAAGCTGCGGCGCATTTTTAAGGGGAATAAACAGCAGTAATGCCCTGTCGCGACTGGCGTGATCCACACGGGTTAAACCGCCGCGTGGCGCGGGAGGCGTAAAGCGTTGCGCAGGATTTACCGGCACGCTAAACAGCGAAAGATGACAGGCAACAAGCTGATGTTGTTTTTTACTGCCGCCACTCAACACGGCACGCCAGCATGCGGGCTGAAAAACAGCGGTTAACTGACGTGGCAGCACCCTGAGTAACTGGCGGATAGCAATGGTGTCTGGCGCTTCCTCTGCAACTGATTCTGCCTGCTGTGAAAAAACGCGCAGGATCTGCGTCAGCGCCCAGTCAGCCGCCAGCCAGTCGTCTGGCAAGCGCAGCGTCAACTGCCAGACGCCCTGCACTTCATGCCAGTCACCACGCCCGCCCAGATGGCGAACAGTCGCAAATAAGGGACGCAGCCGTTCGCCATAAGCCAGTGCAGTTTCAGCGCAAAGATTGGTGAAAAACTCAGGGCGCAGCGTCAGGGTGGCCGCCGCATCATCCGGTTTCACCTGCGGTAAGGTTATTGCCTGATCGGGTAAAACTGAAGGCGCAAAGGGCCTGTTCCGGGGATAAAAATGTAAGGATGCCGGTTCCACTCTCATCTCAGACGAAGTGGGCCAGGTTGCCAGCGACAGCTCAAATCCCTGAGTAAGCACAGTTTCGCCCTGCACCTCAGGTGAGCAAAACAGTCTGGCAAGCGGCGCATTAAGCACAGCGGTAATCAGCCTGGCAAACCACACCGGCTCCGCAGGCGCAAAGCCCAGTACGCGCTGCTGTAACTGTGCCAGCGGCGACAGCGTGGCAAACTGCTGCTGCGCCAGTTGCAGATAGTGTTGCTGCTGTGCGGAGGTGGTAAGTAACAAAGCCTGCAACGTCTGGCGCACCAGTGCTGTTACCGCATCGGGAGCATCAGTGGTGAAAACGGCAGCCAGCAAACAGCTGTTATCCGCCTGATAAAGCCATTTCAGCGTCAGGTTGCTGGCTATGCCGCGCTGACGCAGCGTTGCCATCAGGCTACCCTCCGCTTCATCAAGCAAAAACTCACGCAATAAAGTGACGCTGTCACTTAGGTCAGCGGGCAGCAACCACGAAAGCCACAGCGTGCTGTCGCCCAGCGCGTGCATTTTCACCGCATGAGCGGCAGAGAAACGTAACGCTGGCGCGGATGAGTACATGTCGCCTTCAGGCAATGCACCTGCAAAATCACGGGCGATTTGCTCCAGCGCCTCCAGCGATTGCGGTCCCTGTAACCACAACTGCATATTCTTTGCGACAAAAAAGCGACGATGAAAATCCCGCAGTGCCGTTTGTAACGCGCCCGTGTTGTCACCGAATGCCGCTGCACTGCCAATGGTAAATCGTTGAAAAAAGCCGGGTTCAGCGATCAGGCTGCACAGTGCCGCCTCGGCTCGCGCCGGTGCGTGACAACGTAACATCTGATACTCAGCGTCAATGACCGCCACTTCCTGTTTTATCGCAGAAAGCGTCAGCAGCGGCGCGCACAGCATGTCCTGTAAACGCGCAACACCGTCTGACAGTTGATCGCTGGCGGTCTCGAAAAACCAGGCGCTGCGCCGCGCCAGCGTCGTGGCATTCACACGTCCGCCGCTGGCCTGGATCCAGCGCATCAGGCGCCCTTCATCGGGCCAGCGTTCGCTGCCGGTAAATAACAGATGCTCTAACAAATGTGCCAGGCCAGGCCAGCGTTCAGGCTCATCATGACTCCCCGCAGCGACCTGCACCAGTGCTGCCGCCTCGGTGGCTTCTGGCTGATGGATCAGCGTGACCTTCAGGCCATTTGGCAGCAGCAGCGGGCGGATCATCAGATATTGCCTGACTTGTAAATCAACTGAGAGTTACTGCGGTTGCGGAATTGCAGTTGACCAATTTTGATGTCGCTGCAATCTGCCTCACGGCGGGCTTCAAGAATTTTGCCGTGATGCGGTGACTTACTGCATACCGGATCAGCGTTATCTGCATCGCCTGTCAGCATGAAGGCCTGGCAGCGACAGCCGCCAAAATCTTTCTCTTTTTCGTCGCAAGAGCGGCACGGCTCCGGCATCCAGTCATAACCGCGATAGCGATTGAAACCAAACGAGTGATACCAGATATCCTCCAGACTCTGCTCCAGCACGGACGGAAACTGCACCGGTAACTGCCGCGCACTGTGGCAAGGCAGCGCCGTGCCTTCTGGCGTCACGCTGAGGAAGATCGCCCCCAACCGCCCATGCAGCCTTTCGGACGCTCTTCATAATAGTCGGGCGTAACAAACAGCAGATTGGTCAGGTTACCCGTGGCGCTCATGCGCTCACGATATTGCTGAACGATACCTTCTGCTCGGGCAATCTGCTCGCGGGTGGGCAACAGTCCCTGGCGATTCAGCTGCGCCCAGCCGTAAAACTGACAGGTTGCCAGCTCAACGTCATCCGCTTCCAGTTCAATACAGAGGTCGATGATTTTATCGATCTGATCGATGTTGTGGCGATGCAGCACAAAGTTAAGCACCATCGGATAACCGTGCGCTTTTACCGCCTTTGCCATCTCCAGTTTTTGCTGAAACGCTTTTTTGGATCCCGCCAGGGCCGCATTCAGCGTTTCATCACTGGCCTGGAAACTGATCTGGATATGGTCAAGCCCGGCATCGGCAAAAGCATCAAGCTTGTTTTGCGTCAGACCAATGCCTGAGGTGATCAGGTTGGTGTAGAAACCCAGATCGCGCGCGGCACGGATCAGCTCCGGCAGGTCTTTGCGCGTCAGCGGTTCGCCACCGGAAAAGCCCAGCTGCACGCTGCCCATAGCGCGCGCCTGACGAAAGACTTCAATCCACTGTTCGGTGGACAGCTCTTTTTCCTGCTGGGCAAAATCGAGCGGATTCGAGCAGTAAGGGCACTGGAGCGGGCAGCGATAGGTCAGCTCCGCCAGCAGCCACAGCGGCGGATTAACGCCAGATTTATGCTGGGTCACGGAACTGTATCCACTTCTGTTCACAGGCTGATTGCAGAAACTCTTTGACATCTGCGCCCACGCCACCCGCTTCCGGGAAACGTTGATCAAGCGTAGCGATAATCGCGGCTGTGTCTTGTTTGCCGTCGACCAGTTCCAGAATGGCGGCCGCGGTTTCATTCAGCGTTGCCATGCCTTCCGGATACAGCACTACATGGCTCTCCTGCGCGGCTTCCCACTGCAGGCGATACCCGCGACGGAACGCGGGAATTGAGTTCTCATTCATGATTTATACCAGTCGGGTGGTGTGCCACGCCGCCTTGTCGGTGACGGTGTGATAAGGCGGACGCTTCAGTTCATAAGCCATAGTCATAGCGTCGAGCATTGTCCACAAAATATCCAGTTTGAATTGCAGGATCTCCAGCATCCGGTTCTGTTTTTCTGCGGTGGTGCAGAACGCCAGCGCCAGCGCCAGGCCATGTTCAACGTCGCGATTCGCCTGACTCAGGCGACTGCGGAAATAAAAATAGCCCTCTTCTTTGATCCACGGATAGTGCTGTGGCCAGCTGTCGAGACGAGACTGATGAATCTGGGGTGCAAACAGCTCGGTCAGCGAACTGCATGCTGCTTCCTGCCAGTTGGCGCGGCGGGCAAAATTGACATAAGCATCCACCGCAAAACGCACGCCAGGCAGCACATGTTTTTCGGATAATAAATCATCACGATTCAGACCTACAGCTTCGCCCAGACGGAGCCAGGCTTCGATACCGCCATCCTGCCCGTTGCTGCCGTCATGATCGAGAATGCGCTGTACCCATTTACGACGTGTTGCCGGGTCCGGGCAGTTCGCCATGATCGCGGCATCTTTCAGCGGAATACTGGTCTGATAGTAAAAACGATTCGCTACCCAGCCCTGAATCTGTTCAGGTGTTGCCTGCCCGTTATGCATCGCAATGTGATAAGGGTGATGAATGTGGTAGTAAGCGCCTTTGTCGCGTAACGCCTGTTCAAACGCCTGTGGCGACAGCGTTTCCGTTATCTGCATGATTTAGCCCTGAAGGTGGATCGCCATCCCATCCCAGCTCACCTCTATGCCTTGTTGCGTCAGAAACTGACGCTGCGGTGATTGCTCATTGAGGATCGGATTGGTGTTGTTAATGTGAATAAGAATTTTGCGCTTTGCCGGTAGTGACGCCAGCAGCGCCATTAAGCCCTGCTCTTCCGCCAGCGCCAGATGACCCATGGCTTTACCGGTATTTTTACCCACACCGGCAGTGAGTAATTCATCATCCTGCCAGACGGTGCCGTCAATCAGTAAGCAATCGGCCCGCTTCAGCCAGGGCAAAATAACGTCATCAGGCTCGCCCAGCCCCGGCGCATAAAGCAGGGTCTGGCCGTTGGCGCGGTTTTCAATGAACAGCGCCACATTATGGCCCGGCAGAGGACGGTCGCGGTAAGGCGAATATGGCGGTGCGTTACTCAGAATGGGGATCGCGGTGAACTGCAGATCAGAACAGACATCCACGCTAAACGGGGTCAACGGCGCGATGGGCCGGTGCTGTAATCCGCCGTTCCAGTGCTTTAGCATGGTGAAGACCGGAAAACCGCTGGTGAGATCGTCATGCACTTCCGGCGTACACCACACCTGATGCGGACATCCCTCACGCAGGCTGAGCAAGCCGGTGGTGTGATCGATCTGGCTGTCGGTAAGAATAATGCCGCCAATGCCGGTGCCGCGCAGCACACCTTTTTGGTTAATTCGGGGGTATGCAGGATCTGCTGGCTGATGTCCGGCGAGGCGTTACACAACACCCACTCTTCGCCATTGTCGCTGAGAATAATTGATGACTGGGTGCGTGGGCTGGCCTGGATAGTGCCGTTACGCACGCCATGGCAATTAGCACAGTTGCAGTTCCACTGAGGAAAACCCCACCCGCAGCCGATCCGAGGACTTTAATAAACATGAAAGAAAACCAGATGTTGAAACAAAATGCCCGCACGAGCGGCGGGCAGAAAGATTAGCGGTTGGAGATGTACAGCGTCACTTCCAGACCTAAACGTAAATCAACAAAAGTTGGCTTTTTCCACATAATTTTCTTCCTCTTCAAATGGTTAAAACAAAATTGCTGTCAGAAACAATTATAACCGGATTTGAAACGCGATGCCGATCACAATTTTAGCCGACAGATGGTGCGCCAATGGCGCGGCGAGATCAACCCGCAAGACGTAAGGAAATTGTTATTGCTGCCAGGTCTGTTGTAAAACCCGCTGCCAGTTTCCCCACGCCAGTTTTTCTGACAATGCCTGATCATAGCCTGCATCGCGCAAAGCAGCGAATAACCGGGGTAATCCGCTGACATCGCCTAACGCATCGGGGTTGAAATACCGTCAAAGTCAGAACCCAGCGCCACATGTTCAGGCCCCATTGTCCTGAGCAAATGATCACAATGCTTAACAATTTCTGCCAAAGGTGTATCGCTGTCGCGTTTTCCATCGGCGCGCAGGAAAGCATTGCCAAAATTAATGCCGACGACGCCACCGCTGGCACGTATTGCTTCCAGCTGTGCATCGGTGAGATTTCGCGGCTGAGCACAAAGCGCATGGGCGTTGGAATGCGTCGCCACCAGCGGTGCGCAGGAGAGTCGCGCTGTATCCCAAAACGCTTTCTCATTCATATGCGAGACGTCAATCATCATATGTAACGCGTTGGCCTGCTGAATAAACGCCTTACCTTCTGCAGTCAGCCCATCGCCGGTATCGGGTGAGGCGGGAAAGCGGCCATTCACGCCATAGCCAAAGCGGTTCGGCAAATTCCAGAATGGCCCGATGCTGCGTACCCCGGCCTGGTAAAACTCAGTGAGCAGTTCACCTTCGCCATCCAGCGCATCCGCGCCTTCAATGTGAGCCACCAGCGCCAGCACGCCGCTGGCGCGGCACTCCGCGATCTCTGCCGCGCTGCGGCAGAGTTTTGCCCGCCCGTGCGAACAAGCGGCAATCTGCTGCAAAATATCAAGCTGCTGCCACATAATTTCCAGCGGCTGATAAGGCTGTTCAGCATGGTGCGGTGCCATTTGCGTGATATAGGCCAGAGGCGGAACAAAGATAGCGAACAGGCCCCCGGCAAAACCACCCTGCTGCATACGCGGGAAATCCAGATGGCCGCGCTCGATGCCATTAAAAACGCCGCCGCTGGGGCGTCGCGGTGATGTAACCAAAGATTGAGCAACAGGTCATTATGACCGTCAAAAGTCAGCATAGCGGTGTGAGACATGATAAAACATCGCGCCATGCTACGCGGGCGCTGCCGTTTTGCCAAACCGCAGCGCACAAAGGGTTAGTTCTGCTGCGCAACGATCAGGCCATGATAAAAAGTCGGCTTTACCTCTAACGCTTTTTGGATCAATCCCACCTTGTGATAAAAATCGGCTGTCTGCTGCTGCTGCTGAACCGTGGCGTCATCTGTCGCCTGCCAGTGCGACTGACGCCGTGAAAAGGCTTTTTCTGCCGCCGCTGCCGGGAAACCAATAATTTTTGCCAGCGTCTGTGAATAGGTCTTAACGTGATGATTTGCCCAGCGATCGGCTGCCGCAAGACGATTAACATAATCTTGTAATGCTGCGCGCTTTTCTTTATCGGCCAGTGCCGCATCGGTTGCCGCCAGAAAGCTGTTGCCGGTCACCAGTCCCGTGCCATTCACCAGAATGCGCCCGCTCTGAGTCACTTCTGCCAGCGCGGTGTAAGGGTCCCATGTCGCCCAGGCATCAACGGAATGGCTGTCGAGCGCAAGGCGCGCGTCAGAGGGCGTCAGAAAACGCCACTTCACCGCTTTATCGCTTACTCCCGCCTGCTCCAGCGCCCGGAGGGCGAGAAAATGGCCGATTGAACCACGCCCGGTGGCAATGCTTTTGCCCTTCAGCTCAGCGGCATTTTTAATGGGCGAATCGGGTCGCACCAGCAGCGCCGTTCCAAACGGCACAGATTTGCTGACGGCAACGGCTTTTACCTGGGAGCCGGCTGCCAGCGAAAACAGCAGCGGCGCATCACCGATGATCCCGGCATCAACCGCCCCCGCATTTAACGCTTCAGCCAGCGGCGCGGCAGCCGGAAATTCGGCCCATTCGAGGGTATACCCGAGATTTTGTAACTGGTTCGCCGCTTCCATTTCGGCACGCATATTTCCTTTTTGATCGGCAATGCGCAGCGTAACAGCCTGGGCTGACGTCATTCCGGCCAGCAGTAAACTGACAGCAATCAACTGTTTTTTCATTTTTGGTTCCCTTCGCGCAAAAGAGCTTTAGCCTAAACCGCGGCGAAAAAATCAGCGATGCCGATTCCTCATGAGGTTTGCCGTTTCCGGTATAAGCCATAGTCACTTTTGCGCGTCAGGTTGCCAGTTTTGCGGGCGGAGCCACTTCAGCCTTCAGGCCAGACCAGGGGCAGCTGAAAAGAAGAATCGGCTGTTTGACTCTTCCACAGAAAAATACCGCTCCTCGCCCTGCCGGCCATCATTTATGCGTTGAGGTATTTATAAATAACCGCCAAATCCTGCTCGCCATACCCTTCGTCAACCGCCTGCTGCCAGACCTTCGCAATATTTTCCAGGGCAGGCAGTTTGTTGTCACCCGCAGCCTCCAGCGCCAGGCGTGCATCTTTTAAAGCCCAGACCAGATGCATCTGCGGGGTAAAATCATCACTGGCAATCATGCCCAGCTTCATTTTGGCATAGGGAGCCGCCAGCGGGCCGCCTTCCAGCACTTTCCACAGGTCATCCGTGGAAAAACCAAACTGCTCTGCAAGGCGGGTACTTTCCGCCAGGCTCTGCATCAGGCCGATCAGCCAGCTGTTGATGACCAGCTTCATGCGTGAACCGGCACCCGCATCACCCAGCCATTGCGTGCCTTTACCGATGGCCGCAAAAACCGTTTCCGCAGCCTGCGCACGCGATTGATCACCACTTGCCATCACCAGAATCTGCGCATTTTCAGCGGGCGCTTTGGTGCCGGAAACCGGGGCATCAATGAAAATCACGTCGCGACGCGCCTCGGCAAAAAGGCGATGAGCGCATCGGTTTCTCTACGCCGATGGTGCCCATCTGACACACAATGGCGCCCTGCTTCAGCGAGGCCTGCGTCTTATGCAGCACCTGTTCAGTGGTCGGGCCATCAGAGAGCATCGCAATCACCACATCCGCCTGTTTCACCGCCTCTTCGGGGGAATCCGTCAGGTGCAGACCCGCTTCAAGCAGATCGTCGCCGCGTGCGCGGGTACGGTTCCAGCCATGGACGGTAAAGCCTTTTTTCAGCAGGTTAGCAGCGAATGCGTGGCCCATCGCGCCCAATCCTAATACTGCAACTTCAGGTTTCTGACTCATGCTGGCTCCCTCTTAAGGTTAACGTTAAAGCATCCGCCCGATGCGGATGGTTAAAATCGAAACGGACAAATATCCCGCTTCTTTTTTGGCGCAGTGCCCGGAAAAGCAAAACAAACAGCCTGGCGACATTCATATAAAAAATCCAGCGTAAATACGTAACAATACTGGCGGGTTACTGTGTTTCCGCGCTGCATAAAAACAGCGTGTTTTTGAGGCGTTCAAACACCGCAGCAACGTTGCGCTACAATTTCTTTTAACACTCCCCGATTGAAAAGAGGAAAAAATGCGCATTCAGCATCTGCTGCTTTCAAGTGATGGTGAAAACCAAATTATCGAAACGGAAGCGATCGAAAGCGAACTGGTTATTCCCGCACCGTTATCAACGGCTACAGGCAGTGAGGCCGACAGCAGCGCGGGTCGGCGCGTTGCTGTGAAAAAGCATTATTGCAAAGGCCGGTATTATGCGGTGGCCCTTGAAAGACATGCCGCCAGCAATGAAATCGATGACATCATCGATTTTATGCAGCCGGCGCCGCTTGATGACCAGGCGTTAAAAAATCACTAACCTCGCCCCGGCGGGTTTTTTCGCCAGCATGAATAAACTGAAAAAGACGGCATAAAAACAACAAAACGCGTACGCTACGCGCACATTGTTCCGGTTGGTTCATTTCCTCTCTGATTCAGGCACTTAAGAATGAAAACAACGTTTTTGCGTCAGGCGCATTTTCCGCTGATGCTGCTGCCTGCGGTGTTGCCACTGCCGCTACTGGCTGCTGAAGATGGCAGCGATACCATGGTGGTCAGCGCGGCGCCGCGTTCCGGCCTGTCTGAACTGGATACGCCTGCAGCAGTCAGTGTGGTCACCGGCGATGACATGCGTCAGGCTGCCCCGCGCGTCAACCTGTCTGAAACGCTTGCCCGCGTGCCGGGACTTCAGATTCAAAACCGGCAAAATTATGCGCAGGATTTACAGCTGTCGGTGCGCGGCTTTGGCTCGCGCTCAACCTATGGCGTGCGCGGGCTGCGCA
This sequence comes from Candidatus Pantoea haifensis, assembly GCA_018842655.1. Classification (GTDB taxonomy): domain Bacteria; phylum Pseudomonadota; class Gammaproteobacteria; order Enterobacterales; family Enterobacteriaceae; genus Pantoea; species Pantoea haifensis. The sequence continues at coordinate 1,164,884 of JAGTWN010000004.1, forward strand.
TTTATGTTGATGGTATTCCAGCCACCATGCCCGATGGGCAGGGACAAACATCTAACATTGATATCGGTTCGATTGACCATGTGGAGGTGCTGCGCGGCCCTTTTCGGCCCTTTACGGTAACGCCTCTGGTGGCGTGATCAACGTGGAGACGCAAACCGGGCAGCAGCCCACGACGGTTGAAGCAGCAAGCTGGTATGGCAGCTATGGCAGCTGGCGCAACAGTGTTAAAGCCAGTGGCGCAACCGGCGATGGTACGCAGGCAGGCGACGTCAGTTACACCGTTTCGGCTTCCCGCTTTACGACCCACGGCTATCGCGATCACAGCGCAGCGCAGAAAAACCTGGGAAATGCCAAACTCGGCGTGCAGCTGAATGATGTCAGTCGCTTAACGCTGCTGTTTAACAGTGTTCACATCGATGCGCAGGATCCGGGCGGCTTAACCCCTGAGCAGTGGCGCGATAACCCGCGTCAGGTGGTAAGCAACGTGTCGTTATATGACACACGGAAAACGGTCGATCAGACCCAGGGAGGCCTGCATTATCAGCGTGAGATGAGCGAGAACGATGACCTGAGCGTGATGGTGTATGCGGGCGTAAGGGAAACAACGCAGTTTCAGTCAATCCCGGCGAGCATACAGGCCACTCCCTCTCATCCGGGAGGCGTAATCTCACTGACGCGCCACTATCAGGGCATCGATACGCGCTGGACTCATCGCGACACGCTGTTTTCAATCCCACTGACACTGACGGGCGGCCTCGACTATGAAACCATGACCGAGCGCCGCAAAGGATATGAAAATTTCACCGTCACTAACGGGGTTTACGATTACGGCACACAGGGCTCTCTCCGCCGTAATGAACGCAACCTGATGTGGAATCTGGATCCCTATTTGCAGACCGCATGGCAGTTGAGCAGTAAGCTTTCGCTGGAGGCCGGTGTGCGGTTTAGCACCGTTAATTTTGACTCTGACGACCATTACATTACAGCCAGCAACGGCGACGACAGCGGTGATGCGCGTTATCACAAATGGTTACCTGCCGCGTCGCTAAAGTATGCGTTCGATAGCAGCTGGAATGCGTATCTCTCTGCCGGCCGTGGCTTCGAGACGCCGACGATCAATGAGCTTTCTTACCGTTCAGGCGGCCTGTCAGGGCTGAATTTAGATCTGAAACCCGCCACCAGCGACACCCTGGAGCTAGGCAGTAAAAAACGCATCGGTAATGGCCTGATTAGTGCGGCTCTGTTTCAGACCGATACTCAGGATGAAATCGTCACGGATACCAGCAGCGGCGGCCGCACCACTTATAAAAACGCGGGCGAAACCCGCCGCCGTGGTCTGGAAATTGGGCTGGATCAGCAATTCGCTTACGACTGGCGTCTGAAGATGGCCTACACGCTGTTGGATGCCCGTTATCGCACCAACGCCTGTGGCGATAACAGTTGTGACGGTAACCGGATACCGGGCATTGCGCGCAATATGGCCTATGCAGGGGTGGAATATGCACCAGAACAGGGATGGTACGCCGGCGCGGAGCTGCGCTATATGAGTAATATTGCAGCCGACGATGAGAACGAGGTAAAAGCGCCGTCTTACACCGTGACTTCACTGAACAGCGGCTATAAATGGCTGGTGCAAAACTGGCGTGTGGATCTGTCTGGACGTGTCGATAACCTGTTTGACCGCAACTATGTCGGTTCAGTTATCGTTAATGAAAGTAATGGGCGCTATTTTGAACCTGCACCAGGCCGTAATTACAGCGTCGGCCTGAATGTAAGCTACGCGTTTCAATAACTTTCTCTAAAACCTGCCTCGTCGTAAGAGATTATGCGAGGCATTTTTACTGCAGCTGGCGCTCTGCATCACCTTCTGCTCTGAGTGACGGGCGATCATTGGTTTCCAGGAAGTGGGCGTGATTCTGCTCACCCCTGGAGTGATGAATATCAGCTGTTACAGCGTGTTAATCAGGGCCAGGATCTCCTGCGTATTCCCGGTTTCTCCCAAGCGTGGGAAAATCAGCTTAACGCTGTTTTCATGCGTGTCTGCGTTTAAATCGGTCATTGCATCAACAGCAAGAGTGACGTTGTAACCTAATTCATAAGCCTGACGTGCAGTCGATTCCACACCAATGCTGGTTGCAATGCCGCAAATGACAACCTGCGTCACACCGCGCTTCTGCAACTCGTCGTGAAGTGCCGTATTGTGGAACGCGCCCCAGGTGTGTTTAGTGACTGTAATATCGTTATGCTGTGGCGTCATTTCAGGCATCAGCGTCGCCCAGTCTGCCGGAAATTCACCGCTGTGACGTGCCTGCTCGTTGCGGCCTGGCGCGCCGCCCGCCACATTCACCAGTACCACGGGTAAATCTTTCGCATGGAACGCATCTTTAAGCTGTGCGCACAGGTCGATAACCGGTTGTGGCTCATGGACTACCGGCAAAGCGACAATACCCTGTTGCAGGTCGATAACAATCAGCGCGGTTTTTGCGTCAAGTGTGGTTACAGCCATGTGAGTCCTCTCAGAATGTGTTGTGAGTGAGTTTTTGTCGTAAGAAGATGACATCGTCAGGTGATTGCTGTTCTGCGCACGGTAGCGATTGCGGGCAAAAGCCCGTTGCAGCGCATCACAGGCCGCGATACGTCAGCTCTGGCGGAGAGCGGCAGTATACAAATGCAAAGACAAACTGGGTAGTTTGCCTTCGTATCATTTTGTAAGGTTATACGCGCGCCAGATAATGGATAAGGCTGTGAAAACGCAGCGTAATATTCAGCGGATTGCGATAGCTGTGTGCCACATCGGCGGCAAACTGAAACGCCTCACCCGCCTGCAAACGTCGCCAGATGCCATCAAAGCCAAGTAATAACTCACCTTCTGTCACCACCACCTGCTCCACCACGCCCTTTTCATGCGCTGATGAATCACTTTGCGCGCCAGCGGCTAACTCGACCGCAAGCAGATCAAAACGAAGGCTGGCATCATAGGGTAACAGCGGGCGCACAATCATTTGCGCATTTGGCTGGCTAAACGTCGCGGTTTCTCCCGGTTGCAGCGTGCTGTCATGAATGAAATAGGAAAACGGAACATTAAAGCCGGTCGCGATTTTCCACAGCGTCGCCACCGTCGGGCTTGATTCTCCCCGCTCAATTTGCCCAAGCATTGCCTTGCTGACGCCGGTTCGTTCCGCGGCCAGGGTCAGGCTCCAGCCATTGGCCTGCCTGAGTTGTTTCAGGGAATCGCTGAGATGGTGCTGCAAATTATCCATTGTGTCTCCTGCCTGCATAGCCGCAGTGTACCACTTGTGCGTTATAACGCATCATGCGAGGATGTGCGCTATAACGTACAACAGGAGTTCAGCGATGCTTAACGCGGCTTCCCGACCTTCATTTTCCTTGCCGATGCTTGTTTCTGGCTTTGTGGCCGTACTGGTGGGTTACAGCAGCACCGGCGCGATTATTTATCAGGTAGCACAAGCGGCAGGTGCCAGCCCAGCGCAAACCGGCGGCTGGCTTTCAGTGATCGGCATTGCTATGGGAATCGCCTCACTGGCACTGTCGTTACGTTATCGCATGCCGGTACTCGCGGCCTGGTCCACGCCGGGCGCAGCCTTGCTGGCGACCAGTTTTCATGGCATTTCGATTAACGAAGCCGTGGGTGTTTTTGTCTTCGCTAATCTGTTGATTGTGCTGAGCGGCATTACCGGTCTGTTTGCGCGCCTGATGAACTACATTCCACAATCGCTGGCAGCAGCGATGCTGGCGGGCATTTTATTACGCTTCGGCTTACAGACTTTTGCCGATCTGCAAACTAATTTTGTGCTGTGTGGCAGTATGTGCTTCGCCTGGCTGATGGCGCGCCGTTGGCTGGCTCGTTACGCCATTCTGGTCACGCTGCTTGTGGGTATTGTGGTGGCGATGGGGCAAAACGCGATCCATTTCCCGGCTCATTCACCGGGTTTTAGCCTGCCGGAAGCTGTCATGCCGCACTTTACGCTTACCGCGCTTATCGGCATTGGGCTGCCCTATTTTCTGGTCACCATGGCTTCACAAAATGCCCCCGGCATTGCCACACTGCAGGCCCACGGCTATACGCCACCCGTCTCTGCTTTAATGAGCTGGACCGGTCTGATTGCCCTGCTGCTGTCACCCTTTGGTGGATTTTCAGTTTGTATCGCGGCAATTACTGCGGCGATTTGTATGGGCGACGAGGTTGATCCCGATCCGCGCCGCCGCTGGATGGCGTCCGCCCTGGCGGGCCTGTTTTATCTGCTGGCGGGTTTCTCCGGCGCGCTGATTGGCGTGCTGTTTAGCGCGTTGCCTGCGGTGTTGATTCAGGCGCTGGCTGGCCTGGCGTTACTGGCCACCCTCGGCGGGAGCCTGCAGCGCGCGCTGGAAAAACCCGCCGAACGCGACAGCGCACTGATAACTTTTCTTATTACCGCCTCAGGCGTCTCCCTGCTTGGCATCGGTTCAGCATTCTGGGGACTGGTGGGAGGGATTATCGCTCATCTATTGCTCACAAAACGCACAGCTTAGCCTCCGGCGCGCGACTGATCCGCTCAGCAGCGCGCGAAAACCCACTTATTTAGCCCCTTTTTCTGCCGTTTGATTTGCGCTTGCCCCGCGTAAAATCACCTCAATCGCCGATAACTCACGATTTTCTGCCTCAGACAACGACCGATAAGGGCCCAACAGGTGGCAAAAACATTTCTGCGCAGCGGCAATCTCGATGCGGTACTGGCCTTAGGTGAAAATGGTCAACCGGTCTACGCTTCTGCCCTGCAAATTCGCGAAACCCTGCGTCTGCGTCGTCAAAACGCGCTGGCTGACTGCCTTGCTATACCGCAGGCCAATGAGCGAGGCGATCGCCTTGACTGGTATGCGCCGTTTTCCGGCAAGGTTAAATCCTGGCTGGGTGCCAGCGATCATGAACGCCGTCAGGCGCTTGAGCAACTGACCGCCTGTCAACAGGATATGAATGCCCTTAGCGCACGCGCGTGCGAAGCGGATAATCCCGCGATGCGTTTTTTCGGTGCCTTGCTCAGCAAAAGCCTGCAATTTCCCGATCAGCAGTATGTTTACCTGGTTGACGGTAAACCGGTCATTACCTTTTGGGGTTTTGTCGATGCCCAGGCGCGCAGCCGCGATGATGCTCTTTCCTGTCTGCGTGACAGCATTGAAGAGTCGCTGCCAAAAGTGCTGGTTGATACCGCCCCGCCAGTCGCACCTGTGGTTAAAACAGAATCAGAACCTGAGCCCGAACCTGTTGCGGCAATTAGAGCGGCTGATCCGGTGATCGCTGAACCGGTCGTTGCAGAGCAACCGGCTGAAAAACGCCGTTCCGGCTTCCGCGTCTGGTATCTGTTACCGCCAGTGGCAATTGCTGCTGCCGTGACTGTGGCGGTTGTTTTACATACCTCTAAACCTGAAGCCCTGCCGGTTAAACCTGTCGCTGCAGCGCCGGTTAAAACGCCTGCTATCGTGCTGTCGAGTCAAAAACTGGCCGAGACACTGCCGCAAAAACCAGCCACCGTGGTTGAAGCTGCAGTGCCGCCTGTTACTGCACCTTCAGCTACGCTTGAAAGCGTCGTTGTACCGGCTATGCCAACAGAGCCGCAAGAACTGGTGATTGCGACTCATTCGGTACGTAATGGTACGGTAAACATGCTGGATGGTCGCTGGCGCGTGACATTGCAAACCCGGCTACCAACCGGCAAGCCGCCAAGCCTGCTTTTTGAATTCAAAGCGGGTAAAGGCAGCGCGCAAATTTCCCAGGGTGATAACATTCGCTGTACTGCCGATGTCACGGCGGCAATGACCGCAGCGGGCAATCTGGTGATGCGCAGCCGCTATACGGCGAAATGCAGCGACGGCTCACGCTATCGCATGCCGTTGCTGGTGTGTAAAGCCAGCGATGGCCCTGCTGTTTGCGAAGCCAGATATGGCAAAGATCAAGTGTTCCCGATGACGATTAAGCGTGAGAGTAAATAAACATGCTGGCTCCCTGATCGATGACAAACAAAAAATCACGCTGATTGAAGACAGCGGCGTGCAGTTTCTCGACTTTGGCCTGCAATTATCGGCCACCCAGGCGCGCCGCCAGTTTGTGCGCCAGACCGCTAACGGCCCGTTGCTGCGACTGAATGTTGATGGCAACAGCGGCAAGTTCCTGCTCTATCCCGAAGATGGCGGCGCGCCTGAAGTGGTGCGTCCCGAATCTGATATTGCCCTGGCCGATTCGCTGGCACTGCTTTCAGCCTGCTGGCTGCCGCTGCCCATGCTGCGCTGCGCCAGCGGACGTCGCTTCATTGGTGGCCCGGAAAACTGGGCGCGTATGCGTCTGGTGGCACTGGATAAACCTGACGCGGCAGGCAATACCCATCGCGTGAGCCTGGCTTTTGACACCCGCTGCGTTGCCGACGCGGAAGGCGGAGAGCAACTCGGTTTATCACCCGCTGATGCACAAAATGGCGTGACGTTCTCCCTGGCATGGCATAACTACGAGCTGGGCGAGTTCCTCGATCACACCTGGGTCGATGGCTGGCTGCGTGAAGCCTTTACCGATCGGGTTTCCGATCGCCGCGAGCAGGCAATCAATCAGGCCCTGCGTGAGTTTGAGTATCAGGCACACTATCTCAACCTGCTGGAGTTGCTGGGTGAGCAGCTCAGTCTCAATGAAATTCATATTCAGGCTGCCACGCTGCAAACCCCGGCGGTGAACGTTGACATCATCCTGGATGTCGGTAACTCGCATACCTGCGGCATTCTGGTGGAAGATCACCCGGAAGAAAGCAATGGCCTGAAGCAGACCTATGAATTGCAGTTGCGCGATCTGTCGCAGCCGCATCAGGTTTATAACGAGCTGTTTGACAGTCGTCTGGAATTTGCTGAAGCGCGCTTTGGTAAAGCCAGTTTTTCGCTGGAGAGCGGTCGTGAACAGGCCTTTATGTGGCCCTCCCTGACGCGCGTGGGACGCGAAGCCAGTCGCCTGGCCCTGCAACGGGCCGGGCTGGAGGGCAGTACCGGTTTGTCCAGCCCACGCCGCTATCTGTGGGATGAAGCCCGCTATCAGCCAGGCTGGCGTTTTAATCAGCAGAGCGCCCAGGGCGAGCCGCTGGCCTGCGCCGCGCCTTTTACTACGCTGTTAAATGACGAAGGCCAGCCGCTGCATGCGCTGCCGCTGGACGATCGTCTGCCTGTTTTTTCCGCGCACTACAGCCGCAGTTCGCTGATGACATTTATGTTATGTGAACTACTGGCACAGGCGATGATGCAAATGAACAGCGCCGCACAGCGTCAGCGTATGCCGCAGAGCCATGCACCGCGTCAGTTGCGTCATGTCATCCTTACCCTGCCGTCGGCGATGCCAAAGCCTGAGCGTGAAATTTTCCGTCGCCGCATGCAGGAAGCGATTGCGCTGGTATGGAAAGCGGAAGGCTGGCATCCGGCGGATGAAGCCTTTACGCCGCAAAGCCAGGCGCAGTGCCGTAAACCGGTGCCGGATGTGCAAATGGAATGGGATGAAGCAACCTGCGGACAAATGGTCTGGTTGTTCAATGAAACGCAGGTCAATTTTGCGGGTCGCGCAGAAGATTTCTTTAGCAGCATGGCGCGCCCCGACCGCCCGCGTGAAACGGACGAGTTGCCGGGTAAAAGCCTGCGTATCGCCTCTGTCGACATTGGCGGTGGCACCACCGACTTAGCGATTACGCAATACCGCCTCGATGACGGCCAGGGCAACAATGTCAAAATCACCCCGCGCCTGCTGTTCCGTGAAGGCTTCAAAGTCGCAGGTGATGATATTTTGCTGGATGTGATTCAGCTGTGGATCCTGCCGGCACTGCAAAACAGCCTGCAAAAAGCGGGACTGGCTCTGGCAGAACCGTTAATGAATAAGCTGTTTGGCCACGACAGCCGCATGGATGGTCAGGCCACGCTGCGTCAGCAGGTTACGCTACAGTTGTTTATTCCCCTGGCTCAGGCGGTGCTGGAGCGTTATGAAAACTGGGATCCGCTGGAGAGCCATGCCGAGATCAACGCGCTGTTTGGCGAGCTGGTTGAACAGCGTCCCAGCGATGCCGTACTGGCCTTTGTTAACGGTGAAATCCAGCGCGAGCTTGGCGTCGGCAGCCGTTTCGATCTGCTTGACGTGCCGCTTGTGGTCAGCCTGACGCAGCTGCACGGAGAATTTCTGCAGCATCGCATGGCGATCATTCCCGCGTTGCGTTCAATGTGTGAAGTGGTGTCACTTTATCAGTGCGATGTGCTGCTGCTCACGGGTCGCCCGTCGCGTTTCCCTGGCATTCAGGCGCTGGTACGCCACCTGCAACCTTTGCCAGGCAGCCGTATTCTGTCGCTTGAGGGGTATCACACCAGTGACTGGTATCCGTTTAACAAACATGGCCGCATCGATAACCCGAAATCCACTGCAGCCGTGGGCGCGATGCTCTGCCTGTTGGCGCTCGATTTGCGTCTCAGCAGTTTCTGGTTCCGGGCGGGCGATTTCGAACCCTACTCAACCATTCGCTATTTGGGCATGCTTGATGAAAACCAGGCGCTGACCGATGAGAACCTTTGCTACAGCGAGATCGATCTTGATGATGCTGCTTTCGCTTTAGATCGGAAAAGCAGTTTCCGCATACGTGGTAACGTCTGCCTCGGCTTTCGCCAGCTGGATAACGATCGCTGGCCTGCGTCACCGCTCTATAGTCTGACCCTGAACGACGCGGCGCTGGCCCGTAAAGTCGCCGGTGAAAGCGTATTGCGCGTAAAATTAGCGGTAAAACCCGGCCCGGAGGCGCAAGGCCCGGAGAACCTGGTGCTGAGCGATGCCCGCCTTGATGACGGTACGCGCGTACCGCTAGCGCATTTAAGCCTGAAACTGAATACGCTCTCGGCAACCGGCAACGCGAATGCGCAATACTGGATCGACAGCGGGAGCGTCTGTAAACGATGAAATCTGTAAAAACCCGCCAGCCGCAGACGCTGGCAAAGCGCCTGAATCTGTTACAAGAGGCACTGAACGCCAGCTTTGCATGGATTGAGACCACGCGCACCCAGTCACCGCGTCTGGCATTAGAAGCGGAAACCCTGAAACTGCAGTTGCGTCAGTCGCGCGTACAAACGCAGGCGCTGGCGCAGCAAGTGGCGCGCCCGGTTACGCTCGCGCTGTTTGGGCAATCTCAGGCAGGCAAAGCCTGGCTGTTAAAAGAGATGGTTGCTGATGCACAGGGAGAGATGATCACACGTCTGAGTGATAAATCGCTGAGCTATTTTCAGCACATTAATCCCGGTAATCTTGATTATGCCACCGCCACCCGTTTCAGCCATCAGCGCGAACCGCTCTCGGCAGAATGGCCCGTGGAGTTAACGCTGCTGAGTGAAGCGGACATTTTGCGTCTGGCAATTGCCTGTGGCAACGGCGTTACCCAGGCGAATACCGCCCAGATTGACAGCGTTTTGCACCGCTTACAGCGCCATCGCCTGACGACGCCACTGCCCGGACTGGAAGGCGATGGGCTGGTGACGTTATGGGCCTGGTGCCGTCAGCACCGGTTACACGATGCGCTGTTCGATCGTCATTTTTGGCCTCAGGCGGTAGAACTCGCCCCCTGGCTGAGCGTGGACGATCGGGTTCAACTCTTTTCCCTGCTGTGGCCTGCTGAGCCGGAATTAAATGAAACCGTGCGGGGTTTGCTGCATCTGCGTCATCAACTGCGTAACAGCAGCCGCATTTTAGCCCCGCTGAGTCTGCTTACCACGCGCACATCGCTGCCCGCAGAACAGTTAATCGTTCCCGCCAGTGAGCAGGATCTGCCATTGCCGGTCGAGGTCTGCCCGCTTAACGGTAACCGTATCGGCAAACCGCAAAGCGTGGCGCTGGGAGAACTGGCGCTACTGACACTGGAAGTCACTATTCCGCTGAGTTCTACCCGCGCACGGCGCTGTATGATGATGCGGATATGCTGGAACTTCCTGCGCCGGGCCTGCCTGCTGACGAGGCGGCACGTGAAGAACGTCAACGTTTTGCGCAGCAAAACCTTTGCGTGCGCGTTTGCTGGAACAAAAACGCGCCTTACTCTGTGGATTTTATGCTGCACGTCAGGGCATTGATCTGTTACTGATCTGTACCGCCGCCAGCCAGCGTCAGGATGTTGATAGCGCCAGCCAGGCACTACGGGAATGGCAACGTCATCAGCCCCTCACTGAAGGCGCTGAAAAACCGCGCCTTATCTGGGCGATTACGCCGTTCGATGCGCGTCATCAGCAGATTAACGTTGATGAGGCAGTGCAGCGTCAGATTGGTCAGCCGGGACAACACTGGGGCTCGATGCTGGCGCTGGATCGTGCCGGTGTTGATCGAATGGCCGCCTGGCTGCAGGACGAAATGCAGCCCGATGCACGCCGCGAGTTACTGGTGGCGCAACTGGCTCAGATTCAGCATACCGTTGTCGAGCGGCGTTTACTGCCGTGGACCGAGGCTGAAGCCAGCCCCGAACAGGCGGCGCGCAAACAGAATATTGCCGATACGCTGCTGAAATGTTTGCAGCATCGCACCGGTCTGCATGGGGAACTGCTGGAACGTCTGCAGCCACCGCGTGAGGCGCTACGTCAGCTGTGGCTTAATCACGCCGTCGCGGTGAGCACGCCCGATAAAAAAGCAGCTGAGAATCAGTTTGGTATTGGTTTCGAGTTTGATCTGTTCAGTAACGATGAGGTTGAACAGATCCCAGTGCAGCAGAGTAAAGCCAGCCAGAATACCCAGCAATTCCCTCATCAGGTATTCAGCTTATGGCTCGATCATTTACGTCAGCTGCCAGAGAACCGCAGCCTGCTGGCGTTACTGAACGTGGATAAGGCGACGATGGAATGGCTGGTAGAAGAGTTAATTACCGCCAGTTTTCGCGCCGACATCCCACAAAAATTGCAGCAAGCCCTGCATGAGCCTGATGCACACACGGTAACCCATGAATCGCGCGCCGATCGTCAGGTGACGCGGGCCATGACTGTGCTGGGCGATTTTGTTGCCTGGCTGGGCTTTTTACAGCGCCCGGAGTCGGAGCGTCCGGCGAGCCGCGTGAATCGTGGGCAACCGATTTTTTCTCGCCCACCGGCACCCAGCGTTAACTTCAGTGCCGGACAACGTTTAACGCGGCTCTCCACCGCGCCAGCCCATCATACCGCTTACTACATTTATGACTGGCTGGTTGGGCTGAACTCAGTGATTATTGAGAATAACGGCTATACCGGGGCGGGGATTTACCGGTGGCAGCACGTGATGCGCTGATCGCCCTGCTGAAGCCGCTGCGTACTTAACAGGTTATCAGGCGCAGCTCGCCATCCAGCGACTGCGCCGCTTCTTCCAGTAACGCCAGCACCGGTGCAAAGGTATCGTCACGGGTATCTCGCGCAACGTGACGCAGATAGATCTCTGCGGGCAGTTCCATTCCCCGGTCAGCCAGTCCCACAGCGCATCCAGATTATTACCGAACAGATACGGGCAATGACTTTGCTGCGCCAGTTGCTGATAGAACGCATCGCGATTGGCCAACTGTTGAAAATCAAAGCTCAAAATCAGCATGATCAGGGCACCTGTTTGAAGCTGCGGTAGTGATCGGTAGAGAGATAAACCAGCCCATCAGACGAATAGACCAGACGATCGGCATCGCGATGGCCGCAGCGATAGTTGACATCCGCTTCATACCACTGACGCCCGGCGCGTTGCGGCAGTCGCTTTTCTCGGTTCGCGAACCGATCGCCACCAATCGCTTTGCCTGGCAACACATCGCATAAATTCCCCTTACCGGGATTCCAGCCGCGGCGACGCGCTTCGTTTTTGGTCAGATAGTAGTCAGGCAACTGCTGATTTTGCAGGATCCAGCGAGCCACCGTATGGGCATTGGTCAGTGCCGTGATATCGCTGGCAGCGGGCGCTGTCGGCGAGTTCAGATAAGGTTTGAGGCCAACCCAGCAGGCGGCAAGGACAAAAAAGTCCGATCCAGAGTTTCTTTGACATGATGGCATCCGTAACGACAGGATGCAGATGATAGCAGTTTTACCCAGTGGAAACAGCGCGGGCCAGACAGGCTGGCCCCAGCGGTGTTACTGCATCGCAGCGTGCGGATGCGCACTGTGGCGACGCCATGCGCCCGGTGCAACACCGTATTGACGCTTAAAGCTGCGGTTAAACGACTGTTGTGAATCAAATCCTAATGAAATCGCCACGTTGAGGATGGGCTCATCGGTACTGGTCAGGCGATCTGCTGATTTTTTCAGCTTTTTCACACGAATGTATTCACCCAGCGGATAACCGGTGTGCTCTTTAAACATGCGCTGTAGGTGCCACTTCGAATAACCTGCGCGCTCAGAGACCGTGTCCAGATCAAGACGTGCTTCAATGTTGTTATCAATCCAGTCGATTAGATCATGAATAAAGGCGTCGCTCATCATTCTTCTTCTCCCGTCGCGTTGACGAACAGTATTAGTATCAGTTGCAGTTACACTTAAAGGGTGACTGACTATGCCATTTAATGCAAGTTTTATTAGTACATTAAATGCCGCACTGCCAGTAGGGTTTATCACGGTAATGTGATGCGATATTCCGCCCCGCCTAAACCGCACATAAAGTGTATCAGATATTCTTGCAGTTGCACGATGCACAAGCCTACACTCCTCGCGATTAATTGCAATCTTTAAAGTTGCAAATATTGGCCTGCAGGCCATTTTCTCTTATCAGCGGAATAACAATAATGAACAGACAAACGACGTGGGTTCGTCAGGGGTTAACCCTTCTGGGAATGCTGCTGCTTATCAGTCAGTTAAGCGGCTGCGATGAGGGTGTGGCGCAAAACGCCCCGCCACCACCGCCGCAAGTCAGTGCAGCACAGGTGCTGGTGAAACCGGTCAGCCAATGGGACAGTTTTAACGGGCGGGTTGAGGCCGTACAAAGTGTGCAACTGCGTCCGCGCGTGTCGGGCTACATCGACGCAGTGAATTATCGCGAAGGCGATGAAGTGAAAAAAGGCCAGGTGCTTTTTACCATTGACGATCGCAGCTATCGCGCCGCGCTTGAGCAGGCGAAAGCAGAACTGGCTCGGGCGCGCAGTCAGGCCAGCCTGGCTCGCAGCGAATCAGCGCGTACCGAAAAGCTGATTGGATCGCAGGCGATATCGCGTGAAGCATGGGAACAGCGCCGCTCTGCCGCCAGCCAGGCGCAGGCTGATGTGCTAGCCGCTGTTGCGGCGGTGGATATGGCGCAACTGAATCTGGATTTTACCCGCGTGACCGCGCCGATTGATGGCCGCGCCAGCCGGGCGATGATCACCTCGGGTAACCTGGTGACCGCCGGTGACAGCGCCAGCGTTCTCACCACGCTGGTATCGCAGGACAGCATGTATGTCTACTTCGACGTCGATGAGAGTACCTTCCTGCACTATCAGGCGATGGCGCGTCAGGGCCAGCAGCGCCACGCCTTGCCAGTTGAAATTGGCCTGGTCGGTGAACAAGGGTATCCCCATCAGGGCAAAGTCGATTTTCTTGATAATCAACTCACCGCCAGCACCGGCACTATTCGCATGCGCGCCCTGCTCGATAATCATCAACGTCAGTTAACGCCAGGCCTGTTTGCCCGGGTGCGTTTGCCGGGTAGCGCGCAGTTTGATGCCTTGTTAATCGACGATAAAGCGGTGCTGACCGATCAGGATCGCAAATACGTTTACGTGGTGGACAGCCAGGGCAAAGCGCAGCGTCGTGATATCCAGCCGGGGGCGATGGCTGAGGGCCTGCGCATTATCAAATCTGGTCTGCAATCGGGCGATCGGGTGATCGTCGATGGCCTGCAGAAAGTGTTTATGCCGGGCATGGCGGTGAATGCTCAGCAGGTTGCTATGCGTGCGGCAGTTGCTCACTAATTCGAGGCCATTATGGATTTTTCGCGCTTTTTTATCGACCGGCCTATCTTTGCCGCCGTACTGTCGATTTTGATTTTTGTGACCGGCCTGATAGCTATTCCGCTGCTGCCGATCAGTGAGTATCCCGATGTCGTACCGCCCAGCGTGCAGGTTCGCGCTGAATATCCCGGCGCTAACCCGAAAGTGATTGCCGATTCGGTGGCGACACCGCTGGAAGAAGCGATTAACGGCGTCGAAAACATGATGTACATGAAATCGGTTGCGGGTTCTGATGGCGTGCTGGTCACCACCGTGACTTTCCGCCCAGGCACCGATCCCGATCAGGCGCAGGTTCAGGTGCAAAACCGTGTGGCACAGGCTGAAGCGCGCTTACCTGAAGATGTGCGTCGTCTTGGTATCACCACGCAAAAGCAGTCGCCAACCTTAACCCTGGTGGTGCATCTGTTCTCGCCTGAGAACAGTTACGATTCGCTTTATCTGCGCAACTACGCGACGTTAAAAGTAAAAGATGAGCTGGCTCGCCTGCCTGGCGTCGGTCAGATCCAGATATTTGGTGCAGGCGAATATGCGATGCGCGTCTGGCTCGATCCCAATAAAGTTGCAGCGCGCGGCTTGACGGCAGCTGATGTTATCACCGCCATGCAGGAGCAGAACGTACAGGTTTCCGCCGGACAACTGGGCGCTGAACCGCTGAAAAAGCAGAGCGATTTTCTGTTATCCATTAATACGCAAGGTCGGCTGGAAACGGAACAGCAGTTTGGCGACATCATCCTGAAAACCTCAGAAGATGGCTCGCTGGTACGCTTGCGTGATGTCGCACGCATTGAAATGGGTTCCGGTAGCTACGCGCTACGTTCGCAGCTGAATAATAAAGATGCCGTCGGTATCGGTATTTTTCAGGCACCTGGCGCCAACGCCATCGATCTCTCGAATGCAGTACGCGCCAAAATGGACGAGCTGGCGACCCGCTTTCCGAATGATGTGAAATGGGCTGCACCTTACGATCCCACTGTGTTTGTGCGGGATTCGATTAAGGCGGTCGTGCAAACCCTGCTGGAAGCGGTGATCCTGGTGGTTTTAGTGGTGATTCTCTTTCTGCAAACCTGGCGCGCCTCAATTATTCCGCTGTTGGCCGTACCGGTTTCGGTGGTCGGCACCTTTAGTGTGCTCTATCTGCTGGGCTTTTCGCTGAACACCCTGAGTCTGTTTGGACTGGTACTGGCGATTGGTATCGTGGTGGACGACGCTATTGTGGTAGTGGAAAATGTCGAGCGTAATATCGAAATGGGCCTTACGCCAAAAGCGGCGGCGCATCAGGCCATGCGCGAAGTCTCCGGGCCGATTATTGCGATTGCGTTAGTGCTCTGTGCGGTGTTTGTTCCAATGGCGTTTTTATCTGGCGTAACCGGACAATTCTACAAGCAGTTTGCCGTGACCATCGCGATTTCAACGGTGATCTCTGCCATTAACTCCCTGACGCTCTCACCCGCTCTGGCTGCGATGCTGTTAAAGGATCATCATGCGGCAAAAGATTTGCCGACACGCCTGATCGATCGCCTTTTCGGCTGGCTGTTCCGCCCTTTTAACCGCTTTTTCCAGCGCAGTGCGCACGGTTATGAGTCGATGGTCAGCAAAACCCTGCGTCGTCGCGGTGCGGTATTCGGCGTTTATGTGCTACTGCTGGCAGGTGCAGGCTGGATGTTCCACAGCGTGCCGGGTGGGTTTATTCCAACGCAGGACAAGCTCTATCTGATTGGCGGCGTGAAAATGCCCGAAGGCTCATCTCTGGCGCGCACCGATGAAGTGATCCGCAAAATGAGCGAAATTGGCCTGCAAACCGATGGCGTGGCCTATGCTGTGGCTTTCCCGGACTTAATGCACTGCAGTTTACCAATACGCCTAATACCGGCACGGTATTTTTTGGCCTGAAACCGTTCGATCAACGTAAGCACAGCGCGGCGGAGATCAATGCGGAAATCAACGCCAAAATCGCGCAAATCCAGCAGGGCTTTGGCTTTTCTATCATGCCGCCCCCTATTTTGGGTCTGGGCCAGGGTTCGGGATATTCATTGTATGTGCAGGACCGCGCAGGATTAGGTTACGGTGCCCTGCAAACGGCCATTAATACCCTTTCCGGTGCGGTGATGCAGACGCCAGGCATGCAATTCCCGATCTCTTCTTATCAGGCGAATGTGCCGCAACTGGATGTACAGGTCGATCGCGATAAAGCCAAAGCACAGGGCGTATCGTTAACCGATCTGTTTAGTACGCTGCAAACCTATCTTGGCTCTTCTTACGTGAATGACTTTAATCGCTTTGGTCGCACCTGGCGCGTAATGGCGCAGGCTGACGGCGATTTTCGTGACAGCGTTGAGGATATTGCGAACCTGCGTACCCGTAACGATCGTGGCGAGATGGTGCCCATTGGCAGCATGGTGCATATCACAACGACTTACGGCCCCGATCCGGTGATTCGCTACAACGGTTACCCGGCAGCCGATTTAATTGGCGATGCCGATCCGCGTGTACTCTCTTCAGCACAGGCGATGACGGCGCTGGAAGCGATGTCCGGTCAACTTTTACCTAACGGCATGAATATCGAATGGACCGATCTCAGCTACCAGCAATCCACGCAGGGCAATACGGCGCTGATTGTTTTCCCGGTGGCGGTGTTACTCGCATTTCTGGTGCTGGCGGCGCTTTATGAGAGCTGGACTTTGCCGCTGGCGGTGATTTTGATTGTGCCAGTAACGATGCTGTCGGCGCTGGTTGGCGTCTGGCTCACCGGCGGTGATAACAATGTGTTTGTGCAGGTCGGACTGGTGGTGTTGATGGGACTGGCATGTAAGAACGCAATTCTGATTGTTGAATTTGCCCGCGAGCTGGAAATTCAGGGCAAAGGCATTGTGGAATCTGCGCTGGAAGCGTGTCGTTTACGTCTGCGTCCCATCGTGATGACCTCGATTGCCTTTATCGCGGGTACTATTCCGTTGATTCTGGGCGAAGGTGCGGGTGCCGAAGTGCGCGGCGTAACCGGCATCACAGTGTTTGCTGGCATGCTCGGCGTAACGCTGTTTGGCCTGTTCCTGACACCGGTGTTTTACGTGACGCTGCGTAAATGGGTGACCCGCCATGCAGAAAAAGAGACGCTGCAAACGGCGTAGTTGAAGCTGGCGAGCACGCTGCCTTGCGTGCTCGTTATAATCAGGACATAAAAAAAGCCGCATCAGCGGCTTTTTTTACAGAAGTCTTCTGTCTCTTCGGGATCGGGAACCGCAGTGCAGTTACTGGTATCGCGCGTTTTTAACTCATTCAGGGCATCCGCAACGGTACGTTTCGCTAACACATCCAACGAGGCCTGCTCTGCTTCATCGGCTATGGCTTTAAAATACCAGCAGAGATTGGCGCTGACTAAACAGCGTGGCGCAACATCGGGACGTGAAGCCCAGATTTTTTTGTCTTCAATCACCGATATGTAGATGTCACGAAGCGTAATATCTGCAGCGGGACGCCCCAGATGAATCGAACCGGTTCGGCCTAATGTCGAGACGATAATACCGTCGCGGGTTAAGGGAACCATCAGTTTTCGAATAAAGCTGGGATTCGCTTCAAGGCCATAAGCCAGAATTGCGCTGGTTGAGCGTTTACCCATTTGCTCCGCCATCGCTACGCTCAAAACCATTTGCAAAGCTGTCGGGAAGCGGTAATCAAGCATTTCTGTATCCTGAGTTGCGGTGCATCTTGTTGTTTTATTGCCGCCTGAGTGAACAATCAATGAGCAATAAATATAACAAACACTGTTGCTTTTTAGAAGCAAGGCGTCTGTGACAAGGCACGTATTCACCAAAGCCTGCGGCACGATAGCACAAGGTGCTTAGCCTGCTAACTGCCAATTTCTTTTACCGTTAATCAAACGCTGCCGCTGGCACGGGAAGGCGTTGTTTTAACACCATCACCAGTACCACGTTAATGATTGCTAAAAAGCAAAGCAACCCTAACGTGGTGGATGCGCCCATTGTTTCAAACACATAGCTACCAATCAATGGGGTTAACGCCTGACCAATCAGTGCCGGACGCGCCATCCGTCCAACGACAATCGCATACGCCTCCGGTTTGACCATTGCCAGCGGTAAAGTTCCCCGAACAATGGCACGCAGGCCGTTTCCGGCACCGTAAAGCACCATACTCAGCAGAGCCATTTGTGGATAACACGCGAGTAACAGCAGACCTGCCGCTACCAGTCCCACCGAGAAAAAGGTGGTCCAGACAGGATGACCACGTTTAAACAGGATATCGACGACGCGCGATCCGACCTGGCACGGCCCTAAAATGGCACTGATCGCCAATGCTGAAGCCAGGCTATGGCCGCTGGCCTGAAGTAAGCTAATGAGCTGTACAGAAATAGCCGTCATGATGACCGACGCCAGGGTAAAAATGGCGCACAACAGCCAAAACAGTGTGGGGGCAATATCAGCATTGCCCTGTGAAAGTGATTTTCGCGTCGTGGTTTTCTGGGTTTTTACCGGCGGTAATGCGAAGAAATAAGCGGGTAAAACGCACACCAGTAGCATTACCGCAATGGCAAAACAGGCTCCGCGCCAGTCGAGCCAGTGAATGAGCAAAGCGGTCCCGGGCCAGACCAGTGTGGTACAAAATCCTGAGATCAGAGTGATGCCGGTGATAGCCGCACGCGCCTGGCTACCATAACAGGTGCCAAGCGAAGCAAAAAGCGCATCGTACAGCCCCATTGCCATGCCAGTGCCGATGATGACCCACGCGAACAGAAACAGCAGCAACGAATGACTAAGCCCCATTATTACCAGGCCCAGCGCCATTACCGCCCCGCTCAGCGCCAGTAATGTCCGTCCGCCGGTTTTGGCAATGATGCGACCACTCAACGGAGCCAGCAACCCTGAAACAAAAATGCCGGTTGATAAAGCACCATAAACCCACTGCTGCGACCAGCCAGTTTCAGCAACAATGGGATTGGCCATCACCGCCATTAAATAGAAGGAGCCACCCCATGAAAGGATTTGTACCAGACCCAACGTAATAATTGCGGCTGTACCGGGCTTTCTTGTCTGTTCCACATCTGAAATCCGTTAGCTAACAAACTATTTTTATAACATGTTCTGCTATAAGGAAAAATGCTCCTTTGCTGTGAGCCGATTTTTCCGCAGTTCAGCCGATGTTGCGCTAAGCGTTACCAGCTGCCGTAGGGGTAAGTTTTTCCCTTGATAAAGTCCGGCGTGTCTCCGTAATACACATAGCCATTGGGATGCTGGTTTATTTCCTTGCAGGCCTTCAGCTTATCGCCGGACAGCGTGGTGATTTTTTGTGGTGTCAGCTGAACATTCTCCCCGCCGGCGCTGTTTTTCAGCCATATCCTGACCCTGCCTTCAGGGGCCAGGCCAAACATCAGCGTTTTATACCAGGCAGTGTTCCCTCTCCGGTCCTTCCCGGTTGGCGTCAGCATGGTTTCGCGCAGCGACGGCGGAAAGATAATCCGCGTCTCGTAGGTCTTTTTGTCAATGATGGAATCCCAGCAGAACAGCATCAGCGCAGGCGGGTGCCGCGCTTTGTTGAAATGCACGCCACCACTACCTGTTCGGTTATTCCATTGACCAACAACCGCCGGGTCTCCCTGGGTACTGTCCAGGGTTCGGAATGTGGACACCACTTTGCCGGTGTCAATAATCATGGCGCGGGTGACCACCGCGGGTAAGGCGTGAGGAGTAAAAAAGCAAAGCCCCACTTGCCGTAGGGCATCTGGCCGGTCTCTTCCGGCGTCTGCGGCTCACCGGCCTGGCAGCCGCTCAGCGCGGCCAGCAGTATCAGAGGCAACAGTGTTTTCAGCGTCATATTTTCTCATCCGTGTCACGGAGCGTGCGTTGCCCGCTCCTGTTAAATCCCTGACAGATACGCTGCCTTCACGTGCTACCAGCTGCCGTAGGGATAAGTTTTTCCTTTAATAAAATCCTGCGTGGTTTTGGTATAACCATATCCCTGTGAATGTCTTGTTATTCCCTTGCAGGCCTTCAGCTTATCGCCGGACAGCGTGGTGATTTTTTGTGGTATCAGCGGAACATTCTCCCCGCCGGCGCTGTTTTTCAGCCATATCCTGACCTTTCCTTCAGGGGCCAGGCCAAACAGCAGCGTTTTATACCAGGCAGTGTTCCCTCTCCGGTCCTTTCCGGTCGGCGTCAGCATGGTTTCGCGCAGCGACGGCGGAAAAATAATCCGCGTCTCGTAGGTCTTTTTGTCAATGATGGAATCCCAGCAGAACAGCATCAGCGCGGGCGGGTGCCGCGCTTTGTTGAAATGTGGGAATAGTGACAGTCTTGAATACCATGTGCCTACCGAGTTGGGATCTGCTGGCGTACTGTCCAGGGTGCGGAATGTGGACACCACTTTGCCGGTGTCAATAATCATGGCGCGGGTGACCACCGCGGGTAAGGCGTGAGGGGTAAAAAAGCAAAGCCCCATTTGCCGTAGGGCATCTGGCCGGTCTCTTCCGGCGTCTGTGGCTCACCGGCCTGGCAGCCGCTCAGCGCGGCCAGCAGTATCAGAGGCAACAGTGTTTTCAGCGTCATATTTTTTCATCCGTATCACGGAGCGTGCGTTGCCCGCTCCTGTTAAATCCCTGACAGATACGCTGCCTTCACGTGCTACCAGCTGCCGTAGGGATAAGTTTTTCCTTTAATAAAATCCTGCGTGGTTTTGGTATAACCATATCCCTGTGAATGTCTTGTTATTCCCTTGCAGGCCTTCAGCTTATCGCCGGACAGCGTGGTGATTTTTTGTGGTGTCAGCGGAACATTCTCCCCGCCGGCGCTGCTTTGCAGCCATATCCTGACCTTTCCTTCAGGGGCCAGGCCAAACAGCAGCGTGTCATACCAGGCTGTCTCGCCGTAGCTGTCCTTCCCGGTCGGCGTCAGCATGGTTTCACGCAGCGACGGCGGAAAAATAATCCGCGTCTCGTAGGTCTTTTTGTCAATGATGGAGTCCCAGCAGAACAGCATCAGCGCAGGCGGGTGCCGCGCTTTGTTGAAATGCACGCCACCACTACCTGTTCGGTTATTCCATTGACCAACAACCGCCGGGTCTCCCTGGGTACTGTCCAGGGTTCGGAATGTGGACACCACTTTGCCGGTGTCAATAATCATGGCGCGGGTGACCACTGCGGGTAAGGCGTGAGGGGTAAAAAAGCAAAGCCCCACTTGCCGTAGGGCATCTGGCCGGTCTCTTCCGGCGTCTGCGGCTCACCGGCCTGGCAGCCGCTCAGCGCGGCCAGCAGTATCAGAGGCAACAGTCTTTTCAGCGTCATATTTTCTTTTCATCCATGTTGTAGATCGTGCGTTGCCAGTTCTCATCCGGGCGGTTGACGAACCCGATAATTTCAGCGGGGGATGCGCCCCCGGATGATACCGTTGCTGTCGGTGACAATGGCATTCCAGTTGGACGAGCAGTGGATATATTTACCCGCAATCACATCCAGTTCACGCTGACTGAAAGCTTCAGGAGTCTGACCTGAGCGAACAGCTTTTCCCATTGAGATCGCTTTTTCACAAAGTGGGATTAACTCAGCAGGCAGGTTAAAGTTATCGTCTTCCTGAATGTCCTCAAACAACACCCCCGCCTCCTGTGCCGCATCGAGCATCACCCGCAGCGCCACCTTCGACCAGTCATTCTTTACTGTCCGGTCGCGTAGTGTCATTGCCGCATAGCTACGCTTCTGCGGTGTGCCATAGCGGTCAGATGGCACTCTGTCGTCATACCAGGTTTCCGCTGAAGTCTCGCTGGTTCGCAGGACGGGCGCAATGCCGGGGTATTTATCCAGCGTAGCCAGCTGTTTTAACGTTTGATAATAGCCGCGGGTCTGCCTGCCGGGATAGCTGCGCGGCACGGTGTCGGTCTCCGGTCGCGTCAGGAACAGGTTCTCCTTCACCACCGGCAGATAGCCGCCGCCGATGTCGGAATGCGCCCCCGGCAGCGCCAGTTCAGGCCAGGCGGGTTTGACGCTGTTCAGGGCAAAGTTGAACCGGCATTCATGGGCAGCGGTGATATGAAAGACCTTATCCGCCACGCCAGGCCGAAGCAGCAGATTGACATTACCGGTGTTTGCACTGTGCGGGTTCAGGCCATTTGCCGGGGTGCCGATTGCCGCCACGGTATCAAAGATACCGATAAAGCGGATTTTACCGGCAGGTGCTCCTTTAAACTCCACACTTCCCAACCCTTCCCCAATGGCAGCGATAATGGCGGGATCTTCTGACTGAATGCGGTTGGCAAAATGCCTAGATGCAGCTGCACCTCGGCTGAAGCCAAAGATATCAAACTGGAGGGCTTTGATGACAAATTCATAATCCGGCTGATTTCGTCGTAATCCTGCCAGAGCTGACTTAATATTCTTAGCTATAACTGATACTGCTTTATCTGTCTTAGAAAGAACTCCAGTATCCGAAGTGCCAAAAACCTGCTCAATTTTACTGTCAGCCTTACCGGCTTCCGTGCCGATACCATCAATATAAACACTGTGCTGGACTTCATTTTCTCTGGTAGAAAACGTCGCATATACAGCATATCCAGCCAGTGAATGTTGGTGTAATACCCGATATAGCTGTTCGCCCCGAGTCCCGACACGCCAAAATTTTCCTGCGCACATTTTTCCAGAATGCCCTCAGCCTCGGCGCTGGCAAGCCTGAAGTGGCTGGCCGTGCAGGCTTTCAGCATGTTATCGATATTCACCGCGTTATTACCGGTGCCGTCAAAAAAGACGCCAAGCGTCAGCGTGACCTCCCGCCGTTTTTGCGCAGGAGGGCTGTCAGGGCGTGGCCCAGGGGCAGATTTTTTCGCGTCGCCTGCGCCTGCTGTTCCGGCACGGTGCTTTTTCTGCTGTGCCGCACTGTCGGCCTGGGTTTTCCGTCTGTCTGCCGGTAGTCCCTGCGGCTCACTGAACGGTTATATTCACCGATGATCTTCTCTGCGCCCTTTAAGGAGAAGGCGTAGGGGCTGTTGCACATCAGCGCGCCCTGCTCATTGACGTAAAAAAGCGTGGCCGGCCCGGACATTTCACTGAGCATTATCACATCGCCGGCAAACACCATTTCTTTCAGCCGGGCTTTTTCGCCCGGCCCGTGCGGCCGCGGCTCATGCGGGTTTCGGTAAGACGGAGCCTCATACATGCTGATAATGTGGAAACCAGCATGCCGACTGTCGTCAAAGTCATACTGTTCACAGATGCGCGGCCAGGCAAAGTCGGGGTAAATAATACGTTCGTATTCTTCAGGATCGAGATTGTCTTCCGCTAAATAAAAAAGATGCATTCCTGGCAGGCTGAACCCCATATCCCTTTCCCTTTGGATAAAAAACAGTGCACAGAATTTACCGCAGACAAAAACAGCCGGGATTTGATTTAAATCAGCTATTTTTTGTTTATTTTTATCTGGCATCACTTTCCAGAAAAATGTGTGTAAAACCTCCTATTCAGCGTCTCTTCATGAAGTTACCGTGAATTGTATAAAAATTTTCTGGTAGCACTCTTCCCGCATCCCCCTGCCAGACCGGTTATTCTGCCGTTGCTAAACGGTTGCAGCGGGGCGAAGTTTTTGTCATATTAAGTATGTTGTAACTACGGGGAGGTTTTATGGCTCGTTACGATTTAGTAGCAGATTTACACCAGTGCGTGAATGAGTTAGAACGCGAACTCACTACGTTAAGAGAGATGATTGAGGCGCAGCCGCTGCTCATCGCCCGCGTTTTCAGCTTGCCGCCCATTGAAAAAGGCCGCGAGCATGAAGCCATCACAGAAATTGCCGTTGAGCAGCACCTTGGCGAGTCCGCGCTTAACATGGCACTTAATCATTACTGCCGACTGTTTATGCAGCATCAGTCAGAAAAACTCAGCACTAAAGCCGCGGTACGCCTGCCCGGTGCTATCTGTATTGAGTGCGATGAAGCAAGCGAAAACAATTTGATTGCACAAGTTGATCAGGTTAATCAGCTGAAAGCACGGCTGGAGCAACTGATTACGGTTGATTCTGGTTTACCCAGTGAAGCGCGTTTCGAATTTGTGCATCAGCATTTGCGCGGCCTTATCACCCTGAATGCTTATCGCTCTATCACGTTGTTACGCGCGCCGGACAGTCTGCGTTTCGGCTGGGCCAATAAGCACATCATTAAAAACGTTAAGCGCGAAGAGATTATTGAAAAGCTCGATAAAAGCCTGAAAGCGGGACGTTCGCAGGCGCCCTGGTCACGAGAACAGTGGGCGCAGAAAGTGCAGGAAGAGATGGAAAGCGTGCGCGCCCTGCCCGCCTCTGTACGCCTGAAAATTAAACGCCCGGTTAAAGTCCAGCCGATTGCCCGCGTCTGGCGTGCCGACGAGAAAAAACAAACTCAGCTTGCCTGCCCTTCCCCTGTTCTGGTGTTGTGCCGCGATCGCAGCCAGGTGCCGGTGTTAGGCGAACTGCTTAACTACGACGCGAATAATATTACCCATCGCCACAAACCCGCCGCTGAACAGCTCTATTTGCTGATCCCGCGTCTGCATCTTTGGGCCGATACACCGGTATAAGCGATAAAAAGGCCAGCGCAGGCTGGCCCTGTTAAAGCTTAACTTACTGCTTCATGCTGCCGACCATCTCTTCGGGACGAACCCATTCATCAAACTGCTCTTCGGTAAGATATCCCAGCTTGAGGGCCGAACCTTTCAGCGTTAGCCCTTCTTTATGCGCTTTCTTGGCAATTTCTGCCGCTTTGTCGTAGCCGATGTGAGTATTCAGAGCAGTCACTAACATCAGCGACTCGTTGAGCAGTTGCTCAATACG
The DNA here is from genome assembly GCA_018842655.1 of Candidatus Pantoea haifensis. GTDB lineage: Bacteria > Pseudomonadota > Gammaproteobacteria > Enterobacterales > Enterobacteriaceae > Pantoea > Pantoea haifensis. Next base: position 1,189,617 of record JAGTWN010000004.1, read on the forward strand.
CTCACGTACTGGCTCAATTCCAATCGCACAATGATGATTGAAGCTGTCCATACCGTCCGCCAGTAAGCGAATAGATTGCAGGAAGTTATGGATCACCATTGGACGGAATACGTTCAGTTCAAAGTTACCTGATGCACCGCCCATGTTAATCGCCACATCGTTACCCATGACCTGGCAGCACAGCATGGTCATGGCTTCACATTGCGTCGGGTTCACTTTGCCCGGCATGATCGAGCTGCCTGGCTCGTTTTCCGGAATGGAAATTTCACCAATGCCACAGCGTGGACCTGAAGATAACCAGCGCACGTCGTTAGCGATTTTCATCAGCGATGCTGCTAATCCTTTCAACGCGCCGTGGGCGTGAACCAGGGCATCGCAGGTTGCCAGAGCTTCAAACTTATTCGGCGCAGTGACAAAGGGTTGTCTGGTTAATTCAGCCAGGGCTTTCGCCACGCGAACGGCATATTCAGGATGGGTATTCAGGCCGGTGCCTACCGCCGTGCCGCCCAGCGCCAGTTCAGCAACGTGCGGGATGCTCTGCTCGATGTGTTTAAGATTGTGCTCCAGCATCGCTACCCAGCCAGAGATCTCCTGGCCCAGCGTCAGTGGCGTTGCGTCTTGCAGGTGGGTACGGCCAATTTTCACGATATCTTTGAACGCCTCAGATTTCTCACTGAGGGTCTTCTTCAGAACGTGAATTTGCGGAATTAACTGCTCGCGGATCGCGATCACTGCCGCAACGTGCATCGCTGTTGGGAAGACATCATTTGAACTTTGGCTTTTGTTGACGTCATCGTTCGGATGCACCAAACGCGACATGCCACGTTCCCCTCCCAGAAGCTCACTGGCCCGGTTTGCCAGTACTTCATTCATATTCATATTGGTCTGGGTGCCGGAACCGGTTTGCCAGATCGCTAACGGAAATTCATCGCTGTGTTTATCTGCCAATACTTCATCTGCTGCTTTAACAATCGCGTCAGCCCGTTCAGCCGGCAGCAGGCCGAGATCGCGGTTAACGGTTGCGGCGGCGCGTTTGGTCAGTGCCAGCGCATGCACCAGCGCGGTCGGCATTTTTTCTGTAGAGATGCGAAAGTGTTCCAGCGAACGCTGCGTCTGCGCGCCCCATAACTTATCTGCCGGTACATCGATGGGCCCCATTGAATCTTTTTCAATGCGATTGGCTGCCATGACTACGTCTCCTTTAGCACAGTTTTTGGATTTAAATGCTCAGGAGAATCCCCTGAGCGGGCAAGATTCTTACATACAATAATTTAACATTATGCGAGTCTGCCATCCTTATTGCACTTGATATGTATTTTCATCCACGCTTTCTGCTTTAATAAGCACAATAACTTCCCGTCATTAAGGGTGAATGATGCAAAAATTGACCAACTCGCTGCAAAATTATGCGTGGGGCAGCAAAACTGCGTTAACGGAGATGTACGGTATCGCAAACCCGAAAGGCCTGCCGATGGCTGAGATGTGGATGGGTGCCCACCCTAAAAGCCCTTCAATGGTTAACGTTCAGGGCAAACCACGATCGCTGCGCGATGTTATTGACGCAAATCCTGAGGAGATTTTAGGGGTTGCCGTTGCCCGACGGTTTGGCGAGCTGCCTTTTTTGTTTAAAGTTTTATGTGCCGATCATCCGTTATCGATTCAGGTTCACCCCAGCAAAAGCGCGGCTGAAGAGGGTTTTGCCCGTGAAAATGCCGCATCAATCCCCTTGAATGCCGCCGAACGCAACTATAAAGATGCCAATCACAAACCCGAACTGGTCTATGCGTTAACGCCTTTTCAGGCAATGAACGGGTTTCGTTCATTCTCAGAAATAGTGTCGCTGCTGGAGCCTGTCGCAGGGGCACATCCGCACATCGCCCATTTTTTACAACATCCCGATCAGGCCAGCCTGGCGGAGCTTTTTACTGCCCTTCTGTCGCTAACCGGTGAGGCTAAATCGCTGGCGCTTGGCATACTGAAGGCGGCATTACATTCTCGAGAAGGCGAACCCTGGCAGACAATCAAGACCCTGGCAGCAGACTATCCCGATGACAGCGGCCTGTTTTCTCCGCTGTTGCTCAATGTGATCACCCTGCAGCCTGGTGAAGCGATGTTTCTGTTTGCTGAAACACCCCATGCGTACCTGAAAGGCGTGGCGCTTGAAGTAATGGCGAACTCTGATAACGTGCTGCGCGCCGGGTTGACGCCAAAATATATTGATATCCCTGAATTGATGGCAAACGTGCAGTTCAGGGAAAAGCCAGCAGATACGCTGCTTGCAGAGCCTGAGCGACTGGAACATGAACAACGTTTTCCGATCCCGGTCGACGATTTTGCCTTCGCCATCCATACCCTGAATGCCGAACCGCAATCTGTTACTCAGGAGAGCGCGGCCCTGCTGTTTTGCATTGAAGGCCAGGCGATCGTCACTAAAGGCGACCAGCAGCTGGTTTTACAGCCGGGCGAATCCTGTTTCGTTGCCGCCAGCGAAGCCCCCGTCAACGTTGCCGGAACCGGACGACTGGCCCGCGTTTTTAATGACTTACCGTGAAGCGGCTGACGTTTTGGCGCTGAACTGCTATTATTTCAACCTATTAGCTAAAGACGCCTGCGGGCGTTTTTTCTTCACTCGCCGGACATGGCTCGCGGCGTAAGCGGATTCAAGAATAAGGACAATTCAGCAATGAAAAAGACCAACGTTGCCGTGGGTGTGATTGTAGCCCTGGGTGTAATCTGGACCGGCGCAGCATGGTTCACCGGTAAACAACTGGAAAGCCATATGGATCAGCTGGTGCAAAACGCCAATACCCAGTTGAATGCTTACGCGCCTGACAGCCGCCTGAAAATCAGCTATCAGGATTACCAGCGCGGTGTGTTCAGCAGCAAAACAAATCTGGTAATTCAGGCGACTTCACAAACTGAAGACAATTCGCTGCTTAAACCTGGTCAGAGCATCGTGCTTAACGAAACCATTGACCACGGCCCTTTCCCGTTTGCTCAGTTAAAGCATGTCAATCTTATTCCCAGCATGGCATCGGTTCATACCGAGCTCGCTAACACCGATGCGGTTAAGAAGCTGTTTCAACTCACCAATAATCAATCGCTGATCCAGGCGGACACGCGCATTGGTTACAGCGGTGCCACGGATACCGCGCTGAAAATTTTGCCGATCGATTATCAAAATGTCCAAACCGGTGAGCGAGTGGCAACCAATGGCGGCACGCTGAATGTGAGTGCCGACAACAAAGGCGACAAAGTTTCACTGGATAGCGATATTGGCAGCATTGCCCTGACCAGCAAAAATGAGATGGGTCAACCGGTGCTGTTTACGCTAAATGGCCTGAAGCTGAGCGGCAATACGCATCTTAGCCCGGAAGGGGTGCGCATTGGCGATCAGTCGATCGACGTTGAAAAGGTTAATGCCAGCATTAATGGCGCGGATGCGTTGACGCTGCTGAAAATGAAAGGCACCTCTTCGTTTGATAATCAGGCCGGAAAAATTGCTGGCAACATCGATTATCACGTCGACGGGATTCAATTGCAGAAGCAAAATTTTGGTGAAGCAACGCTGAAGATGAAGCTGTCTCAGTTTGATGCGCAGGCGGTCAAAACGTTCTCAGATAACTACAATGCACAAATGCAGGATCTGCTTAATCAGCAAGGCATGGCTGACGATCCGATTCGCTATCAGGCGGGTGTGCACACCATTTTGATGAATAATCTGCCTACGCTGCTGAAAGGCGCGCCGTCACTCAGCATTGCACCGTTAAGCTGGAAAAATGACAAAGGCGAAAGCACCTTTAATCTGACTGCTAACTTCAACGATCCGGCGACCGTCACCGGTGAACCGCAAAGCCTGAGCGCCATGGTTGATCGCGTATTGAAATCGCTTGATGGAAAACTCACAGTCAACATGCCAATGGCTACTGAAACTATGCGTCTTGTGGGTCTGACTGAGGGTTATCAGGCTGATGATGCTCAGAAACTGGCCGATCAGCAGGTGAAGGGGCTGGCGGCGATGGGCCAGATGTTCCGTCTGACGCAGCAGCAAGATGACAACATTGTCACCAGCCTGCAATACGCAAATGGTCAGGTTGGGATGAATGGCGACAAAATGACGCTGGAACAGTTTATGTCGCGTTACATGCTGGGCATGCCAACCAGTGAAGGTATGCCGCAATAACAGCTGATTAAAAATTACGCCGACTACACAACGTAGTCGGCCTTAACCCCGCGCGACAAAAAACCGCCCTTCACTCTCCTGAGTAATTAACGTCTTCTGTTTCAAGCGCATCCTGAATCGCATCGGCAAGATTGGCGATCTCATTGGCAACAGCTTGTAAATCCCAGGCCGCTTTAGAACCATTCGCAGACGTTGATGCACTGACAGACTCTTTTGCTACTGCTAAGGCAGCGGCAACCGCCACGGTACGTTTATGTTGCTCCCTGGTCACACCAACAGGCGGTATGCCGAAGTAGTCGTTAACCATGATCTTTTCCCTTTAATCGATTGGAATCGACACCTTAACGTTTTCGTGACCAGGCGTGAAGCTAAATATCGTGCACTTTATTGCGCCAGTCGAGCGTATTTATTTCCCTGTATATCCTGCAAAAACAAACGCCAGCCAGGGTGATTGAGACGCTACAGCCATAACGCGTTTTCTCTTTCAGATTACCGCTACGCTTCACGTTTACACATTTTCTGTACCAGGCTTTAGAAAACAACTAAACAGAGAAGTGGAGCATTATGAAAGAGCAAAATCGTACTATTGGCATCGCACCCTATGGCGGCTCTGCCGGAGGATGGGGAGCGTTGAAAGCGGTGGCTGACGCCATTCGGGGTCAAATGTCAGTGAAGCAGGACGTTATCGCTCTGTTCAAAGTCAATCAGCCGCAGGGTTTTGACTGTCCGGGCTGCGCCTGGCCCGATCCACAACACGCCTCCTCCTTTGAGTTTTGTGAAAATGGTGCGAAAGCAGTTTCATGGGAAGCCACCGGCAAACGCACCACGCCAGAATTTTTTGCGGCGCATACCGTAAGCGAACTGTGGCAGCGAAACGCATTTGAACTGGAGGGCGAAGGCCGGCTGACCCACCCATTGAAATACGATGCCGCAACTGACACCTATCAGCCCATTGAATGGGACACGGCACTGAATGAAATTGGCGCGCTGCTGCGCAGCTATGACGATCCCGACAGCGTGGAGTTTTACACTTCAGGCCGTGCCTCTAACGAGGCTGCCTTTTTATGGCAGTTGTTTGCCCGCGAGTATGGCACTAACAATTTTCCTGACTGCTCCAACATGTGCCACGAGCCCACCAGCGTTGGCTTACCGGAATCCATTGGCGTGGGGAAAGGAACGGTTGAGCTGGAAGATTTTGATCATTGCGATTTAGTGCTTTGCATCGGCCATAACCCCGGCACTAATCATCCCCGCATGCTGGGAACGCTGCGTGAAGTGTCAAAACGCGGTGCCACCATTGTAGCGATCAATCCGTTACGCGAGCGCGGACTGGAACGCTTTACCTCGCCGCAAAGTCCCATCGAAATGCTGTCGCTCAGCTCAACGGAGCTGGCGTCAACCTACTACAAAGTGCGGGTCGGCGGCGATGCAGCAATGCTAAAAGGCGTCATGAAAATTCTCCTGGCGATGCATGAAGAAGCGATCGCAAAAGGCGACGCCGGGGTGCTTGACGACGCTTTTATCCGCGAGCATACCGAGGGATTTGCCGGGCTAAAAGCCGATCTCGATGCCACAGAATGGGATCACATCCTGAAAGTGTCCGGCATGGATCGTAAAGAGATTCAGCATATTGCCCGCCTCTATGCCGGGGCGGAGCGCACGATAATTTGCTACGGCATGGGCATCACCCAGCACCAGTACGGTACTCAAAATGTGCAGCAAATCGCTAACCTGCTGCTGCTGCGTGGCAATATCGGTAAAAAAGGCGCAGGCATCTGCCCGTTGCGCGGCCACTCCAACGTGCAGGGTGACCGTACCGTAGGGATCACGGAAATCCCTCGCAAACGCTGCTCGACAGCATTGAAAAGGTTTTTGGCTTTACCCCTCCTCAGAAGCATGGACATGGTGCCGTGGCCGCCATTCAGGCAATGCGCGACGATCACACCAAAGCATTACTCTGTCTTGGCGGCAATCTGGCTGAAGCGATTTCCGATCCACAGGTGACCTTCCCGGCCATGCGCAAGCTGGATTTAGTGGTGCATATGGCGACCAAACTCAACCGTTCACATCTGCTGTTGGGTAAACATAACTATCTGCTGCCGGTGCTGGGCCGTACAGAAACTGATATTCAGGCCTCAGGCGCGCAAAGCGTAACGGTGGAAGATTCGATGTCGATGGTGCACGCTTCGCGTGGCTCGCTCACCCCGCCTCGCCGCACTTAAAATCGGAACCGGCACTCGTCGCCGGGCTGGCAAAGGCAACGCTGCCTGACAGTGTCGTCGACTGGGATAAAATGATCGGTGATTACAGTTTTATTCGTGACGCCATCGAAGCGGTTTTCCCCGCTTTCGAAAATTATAATCAGCGAGTGAAAAAACCGGGCGGATTTCGCCTGCGTAACGCCGCGTCAGAACGTATCTGGGATACACCTTCAGGCCGTGCGCAATTCAAAGTGATGCAGGGCATCAATGAAGATCCGCGCTCGCTGAAGTGCCACGATTTGGTGTTAACAACGCTGCGCAGTCACGATCAGTACAACACGACGCTGTATGGACTAAACGATCGCTATCGTGGCGTAACCGGCAGACGCGACGTGCTGTTCATCAGTGCCGATGAGGCTGAAAAACGCCAGCTGCGCGTCGGCGATCAGGTTAATCTTGTTGCCCTCGATCCTGAAGGTAAGCCCACGTCGAGGCGCATGAAAAATCTGACCATTGTGGTAATTGACATGGCGCCAGGATCGGTGGGGGCTTACTACCCGGAAGCCAATGTTATGGTGCCACTCGACAGCCATGATACAAAAAGCGGTATTCCGGCCTATAAAAGCATTCCGATCGTGCTGGAGCGTGTCGCGGTTCCGGTTGAAACCGCCGGCGCCCGACGCTGACAACAAAGGCTCCGGTGGGGGCCTTTTATTCCCTTATGCTGATACTGGGCTTCTTTTATGCAAAACCCTGACCCGCAAATGCTGCTGTTACTCTATTTTGTCTTACCGGTCTGGCTGATTGCCGGTTTCGCTGACTATCTTTGTCACCGGGCAACCGACATTGAAACCACCACCGGCCTGAAAGAGACTTACATTCATATTCTGATGTTTCTGCAAATGGGGCTGCCTTTGCTGTCGGCACTTTTTCTGGAGGTCAATGCACTGGTGATCGGCTTTATGATTGTGCTTTTCTTCTGCCATGAAGCCACAGCGTTGTGGGACGTCAGCTACGCCGTTACTGCCAGGGAAGTCAGGCCGGTGGAGCAACATATTCACAGCTTTCTTGAAATGGTGCCGCTGATGGCGCTTTTGCTGGTGATTTCTCGTCACTGGCCTCAGTTTCTGGCGCTGTTTGGACTGGGTGATGAGCCGCCTCGGTTCGATTTACACCCGCGCGCCGATCCCTTACCCACCAGCTATATCGTCGCGGTGCTGCTGGGCATTTTTCTTTTAGAAATGATGCCCTATTTTGAGGAGTATCTGCGCGCTAAAAGGGCCCGAAAAAGCCTGGGCGAAGCGGCTAATAAATATTCGCCTTTTTTCAGGCTCGCCAGAAAACGCGAGAAAAGAGGATCAGGATCGGATAGATTTCCAAACGTCCCATAATCATGGCGGCGCACATTAAATATTTTGCTGGCTCTTTAAGGGTGCCAAAGGTTGAGGCGGTTTCACCGAATCCCAGTCCCATATTATTGATACAGGCGGCGACAGTGGCATAGGAGGTCAGGAGATCATAGCCCAGCAAATTAAGCAGCCAGATAAAAAACACCGTGAAGATCATATACAGAAAAAAGAAGCTCCACACCGAGCGCAGAACCCGATCGGTGACCACGCTTTCGCCAATGCGGATGCTGAGTAAAGCACGAGGATGCGCCAGTTGGTGCAGTTCTTGCCGACTCTGTTTATACAACACCAGATAGCGTAATGCCTTAATACCGCCGCAGGTAGAGCCGACACAACCGCCAAAAAAGCTGGCCGTTAACAGCAGTACAATGGTGTGATGAGGCCAACTGGCATAGTCGCCGGTCGCCAGCCCGTTATCAGTAATCATTGAGCTTGCCAGGAAAAAGCATGGACCAGGCTGTCGGTTACGTTATACATCCCGACATGCCAGACCTGCCAGCCAGTAATTAACACCACGACCAGCGTGACCAGCAGAAAGAAGCGCAACTCGGCATTCTGGCGAAACGGCTGCAATGTGCGCTTTGACAGCACGATATACCAGGCGGTGAAGTTGAGTGCTGAGAGCAGCGAAAACAAACCAGCCACCAGCTCAATCGCATGACTGTGATAATAACCGATACTTTCACTTCGCGTGGAAAATCCTCCGAGCGAAACGGTTGAAAGCCCGTGACACAGTGCATCAAACGCGGGCATACCCGCCAGCATATAAGCGGCCGAGCAGACCAGCCCAAGGGACAGATAAGTCAACCAAAGGCTACGCGAGGTATCCGCCAGACGCGGCGTAAGCCGCTCCTCTTTAAACGGCCCAGGCATTTCAGACTGATAAAGTTTCGCGCCACCAATGCCCAGTAACGGCAGAACAGCAACAGCCAACACGATTACGCCCAGGCCGCCGATGAAATTAAGTTGTGCGCGATAGTAGAGATAAGCCGTTGGTAATGCACTGACATCACCGATAACGGTGGCCCCGGTTGTGGTAATGCCCGATACGCCTTCAAACAGCGCATCTGCAAAGCTGAGACCGACAGAATTATCTAACCACAACGGCATGGCGCTGATAACGGAGAACAGCAGCCAGAACAGAACAATAATCAGGAAGCCGTCGCGGGTTTTGAGCTGTATTCCTGTGCGTTTTGTGGCAAGCCATGCGGCTCCGCCGAGTGTGGCAAAGGTGAGAAAAGTGATCAAAAAGGCAAAATAGCTGCGCTCTTTGCTGAATAAAGCGACAAACATCGGTATCAGCATTGAGAAGCTGTAGAGAAACACCAGAAAACCGCACAGGTGAGTCACCACTCTGAGCCGTGTAAAGTCAAAATCGCGAAAAGACTGCAAGGGGCTCTCCGGTTAAACGTGTATGAATTTGCGCAATCATTAAATAGCAAATAAATAAAATTTGGAAAATAACATTTTTACATGATGTTAATGGTGCTTGCTGTTCTCTCTTTTTGGCGGCTGGCCAACATCAAACCAGACGATGATAGCAACTTTTTAAAAGCCGCGACGCCTCATCATTCACCCCGGCCTGACTTTCAAACAGTCCAAAATGGTTTGAGACCATATTATTATAAATAATATAATTTGCTCATACTTTACTGTGAACATTAATGACTGGCGCGATTTCTGCTAACGCAAATCACATTTTTGTAACGTGCCACTGTAATGTTTATTGATCCACTTTATATTTAAATAAACCCGATCAGGCATAATACCCTCTTTCTTTCAACATAAACCACAGAAGTTGTAGTTGACATTATCTCTTTTCGACTAAAAACCTCTGTTAACAGGGAAGAATTATGAATCATCAAACGGTAATGTCCTGTTGTGCGTCCTGTGCATTATTAATGCTTCCAGCCATGAGTCTGGCCGACGATGCCAACCTCGCTAAAAAACTGAGCAATCCGGTTTCTGATTTAATCAGTGTTCCTTTTCAATATAACTATGATGAAAATGTTGGCGCGGGAAAAGGCTCGCGCAACCTGCTCAATATTCAACCCGTCATTCCTTTTAGTATTAGTGAAGACGCCAATATCGTAAGCCGTACAATATTACCCGTCATCTCTCAGCACGACGTGACACAATCTGGCTCTTCACAAAACGGCATTGGGGATGTGACCCAAAGTTTCTTTTACTCTCCCAAAAAACCCACCGATAGCGGTCTCATTTGGGGTGTAGGCACGGTATTGCTGCTTCCCACTGGCAGTGACAGCCTTCTGTCTGGTCGAAAATGGGGCGCAGGCCCTACGGCGGTTGGCCTGAAACAGAGCGGCCCCTGGACTTATGGCATGCTGGCTAACCATATTTGGGATTACGCTGGCGATAAAAATCGACCGTCAGTTAACGTGACCTATTTACAGCCCTTCCTGACTTATACTACGGCGTCTGCAACCACTGTTGCCCTGAATCTGGAATCTACTTACGACTGGCGTGAGAATCAGTGGAGTGTTCCTGCTAATTTAATGGTCAATCAAATTATGAAGATTGGCGAGCAAACGGTTCAGGTCGGCGGTGGCGTTCGCTACTGGCTGGAACATGATGATGATCGAGGCCCGCACGGATGGGGATTACGCCTTAATTTTACGCTTTTGCTGCCTCGATAAGATTATTTTCGCTTTTACCGGTTAATAACCTGGCTCATTCATGGAGCCAGGTTAAGAACAGTATCCCACCGTAGTAATGTTTTTTTAAATCAGCTTAATTACCGCGATAGGTTGAATAACCGTATGGGCTTAAAAGCAAAGGAATATGATAATGTTCGCCGTTGTTCTCTAATTTAAATTCCACCGGAATTTCCGGGAAGAAGGTTTCTTGCTTAGTTTTTTCATAATAATCGCCCGTTTTAAATACCACCCGATAATTACCGCTGGTCAGTTTTTTGTCAGCAGGATAAAGCGCGGTGATGCGACCATTTTTGTCTGTCACGCCTGTGGCGAGCTTCACCCACGACGCATTAATTTGCTGATCAAGCTCAACTTCAACCCCCGCCGTTGGAATGCCGGTTTGGAGATTGAGAACATGAACGCTGAGCGGGTTTTTCATGGCAGGCATTTCTGCTGAGATTGCACTCACCAAAGGTGACATAACCAATACCGCGGTGAACAGCCCTTTTTTCATACTCATCTTCGCTTCCTTTTATAATGAATTAACGCTCAGGAAGCCTACAGAGAGGTAAAAAGAACCGGTATTTTTCTCGTCGAAATCTGAAATTTCCTGGTAAACCCACCCGTGTCACCGCTATTGCCCACTGCGGCATTAACAGATGAACAATTTTAACCCTACTGTAACCGAGCCAGGGCAGACTTTTCAGCTATGATTATTAGCGATGTCAGGCAGTCAGATATTCAGTGTTTATCAACCATGAAACCGTGCGCCTCTGGCGTCGCATTTCGGTAAAGCATTTGAGGAACTGAATGAAGCAAATCATCCGTGGTGATAAAGAACCCGCTCATATTCTTGCAGCAACCCGGGCACTTGAGGCTCATATCTCCCGCTACGGCGAGGGAAACAAATATCATCCTGTTATCTATTCCATTGCTTATCGCAGCCGATTTTATCAAATCGAAGTCATTACCCGACGAGAAACCATGGTGGCCACCGTTATTACCGGTGTCAGAACGCTGACGCACCTCACTGGCGCAGCCTGAAGCGGCCTGTTTCCATTGAAAATCGCTGCAAGGACGCAGCGCAATGCGCCGCTCGCTTCACCGTCAGCCGATCACATCCTGCGTAAATGGCCAGCGGGCCGTTAATCGGGCGTGATTTTGTTAATCAGGTTCGCATCCTGATTTTTAATGCTGCCAACCGCTTTATCAACCGGATGCCAGGTGAACGCTTTTTCTGGCAGCGCGGCATCATGTGCAATTTCCTCAGCGCGCCTGGCGGATGTATTGCTGTCAAGCCACTCGCTGATAACGTCGGCGGTCAGTACCAGCGGGCGGCGGTCATGGATATCAACCATGCCTTTTTGACTGGCTGCGGTGACAATCACAAAACCTTCATGACCATGCTCTTTGTTATAAGGCGCTTTACCGATAGCGGCAAAAAACAGCGGCAGATGCTGCTTATGGTAAATAAAGTAAGGCTGTTTTTTATCGCCCTCTTTTTTCCATTCAAACCAGCCATCCGCCGGAACAATAGCCCGCCCGTGAACCCACAAGGGTTTAAACATGCGCCCCGTCGCCGCCGTTTCTCCGCGAGCGTTAATCAGCGGCTGTTTATTCCACCATTCAGGGCCGTAGCCCCAGTAAACCGGATCAAGATGTAAATGTTCGTTGCGCTGATTGAGCAGCAATACTTTAGTACCGGGCGCAACGTTATAACGCCCTATGGGCTGCGGATCATAAATCAGTTCATCATCTTCGATTTTCAGCGCGTCGAAATAGTCGTCCCGACTGCTGTACTGCGCGAATCTTCCACACATATTTCACCTCTGTGATAAGGGTAGCAAAAGTTATTCAAGAGAAGGTGATGTCTGGCGTACTGATTATAATTACTTAAGTCAGACAGTAATAAAAAAACGGGTCCTGAACAGTGCCTTGCCGCGCTGTTTCAGCATGAGGGCTAGCGGTCGCCCTCAATGTAACGAGGTTTTATTCATCGCCGATCAGGACGTAGATATGATTTATTTACGGTTCTTCTCTTTACTGTTCGTCATGTTAACCGCGGCTTGTCAGGTCACCACCGAACAAGCAAGAAATAAGGGCAGTCGTTTAGAGGGCCAGAGTAATAAGTCTGCTCAGCAGTTGAGTGAATGTATTTATAACCGATGGTCAACCACAACCGTTATTGCCAGGGATGACACGTCACACATTGAGAAATCTGATGTCAGAACCACGGTTTTTACCTGGGAAGACTCAATGTTTGTTGATATCACGCCACAGGGTAAAGGGACGGATTATAAGTTTTATACCACTTTTGATATGGGCCCAACGGTCCTGGCCGATCGTAAAGCGATCGTGAGCCAGTGCAGTTAATGTTGCACCTCCTGAAGAGGGTGTTTCATCGCCTGCCATGCTGGGGGCACTGCGCGTCTCGCCTTTCCGCAACGGAACAGGCCACTCAGGCATGGAATGAGTGTAATCCGCTCGCTATTGATGAGGCAGTATTGCAACCTGCACTGATTCATCAGCACAACGTCGCTACTACGCCAGGATCGACTCAGAGAGCCGCCTGGCTTATTCGTACAATTTACCCGCATCCAGCCAGGTTGTTGCGCAAATCGCTGGCGCAGTTGCGCAAGATATTTTTATAATGCTCTGCACTCCCTGCTATCCAACCCAGACAACTGAGCGAGTGCACTATGATCGATCCCAGACTTCCCCTTACCGATATCCATCGTCATCTTGACGGCAATATTCGTGCACAAACCATTCTCGATTTAGGCCGCCAGTTTAATCTTGCCCTGCCTGCGAATTCGCTGGATGCCCTGCGTCCCCATGTTCAGGTCACGCAAAATGAACCCGATCTGGTGAGTTTCCTGCAAAAACTCGACTGGGGCGTAAAAGTATTGGGCGATTTAGAGGCCTGCCGCCGCGTAGCCAAAGAGAACGTAGAGGATGCTGCACGCGCCGGGATCCATTACACCGAGCTCCGTTTTTCACCAGGCTACATGGCGATGAACCATAACCTGCCGATAGCTGGCGTGGTTGAAGCTGTTATTGATGGCATCAGGGCGGGCTGTCAGCAGCATCAAATTGAGGTGCGGCTGATTGGTATCATGAGTCGTACCTTTGGCGAAGAGGCCTGCCTGAGCGAATTAGAAGGCTTACTGGCGCATCGTGATCATATCACCGCCGTGGATTTAGCCGGCGATGAGCTGGGCTTCCCCGGCAGTGAATTTCTCAGCCACTTTACCCGCGCGCGTGACGCCGGTTTTCGCGTCACTGTCCATGCTGGCGAAGCCGCAGGCCCGGAAAGTATCTGGCAAGCGATTCGTGAACTGGGCGCAGAGCGCATCGGTCACGGTGTGAAAGCGATTGAAGATCGGGCGCTGATGGACTTTTTGGCCGAGCACCGTATCGGTATTGAATCCTGTCTGACCTCAAATATTCAAACCAGTACCGTCTCTTCTCTGGCGCACCATCCGCTGAAAGCTTTCCTCGATCACGGCATTCTGGCGACCATTAATACGGACGATCCGGCGGTTCAGGGCGTTGAAATTGGTCATGAGTATGAACAGGCTGCTCCGGCTGCGGGTTTGAGCCAGGCGCATATGCGTCAGGCGCAGGAAAATGGTTTAGCCATCGCCTTTTTGAGCGGGGCGGAAAAAGCGGCGATTCGGGCTAAGGTGCAGTGATTCAGGCATAAACCTGCCTGAATGACATGCCAAAAATGAATAACTTATCTCAGGAGATGCGCCGTTCTTTTTTTACCCGCTTGCTTTAACGTTCATAAAAAACGGGCCGAGGTGGCCCGTTATAATTGAACGCTTTCGTCCTTATTTTAGCGAGAGCGTTTGACGTTTCTCGGCAGATTGCAGCCCCAGCTCAATCAGTTCCATGACCTGAATTGCCTCTTCTGCCGTGACCGGATTACTGCCACGTCCGGCGATAGCATCGCGCACCGCAGCGTAATAAGCGGGATAGTTGCCAGGCTGGGTCATCAGCGTTTTTTCCGTCATGCTGTCGCCTTCAACCAGCGTTAACGCGCCATCACGCATGTCATAGCCCCACTCCTCTTTCGGCGGAAAATCGCCTGACTTCAGACGATCTTCCTGCGGATCGAGGCCATATTTGATATAACTGCCGCGCGTGCCGTGTACCTGATAGCGTGGCGACTCCGCGGCCACCAGCATGCTGGCATGCAGAACCACCCGACGCTGTGGATAGGTCAGCGTAGCGTGGAAATAGTCGGTGGTTTGCGCGCCAGGACGCATCTCAGCCAAATCGACATTAATAGCGACCGGCGGGCCAAACAGTTGCAGCGCCTGATCGAGCAAATGCGGTCCCAAATCGTACCAGATCCCACTGCCAGCGCCTTTCATTTCACGCCAACGCTGCCGCACTTCCAGGCGGAAACGATCAAAATGGGATTCCAGATAGCGCACCTCGCCGAGCGTGCCCTCCGCCAGCAGCTGCTTCAGCGTCAGGAAATCACTGTCCCAGCGGCGATTGTGAAACACGGAAAGCAGCAGCCCTTTGGCTTTAGCCAGCGCATCCAGCTCACGCGCTTGTGACAACGTCACGGTGAACGGTTTATCCACCACGACATGCTTGCCTGCATTTAAGGCGGCTTTAGCCAGGGGAAATGGGTATCGTTCGGGGTGGGGATAACAATTAATTGCAGCGTTGGATCGTCTAGCAGCGCCTGAGGATCAGCCACCACCTGAACGGATGGCCAGTCGGCGTGGACTTTGCTGGCATCGCTGCTGGAAATAGCTGCCAGCTCAACGTCAGGAGTGCCCGCTATTAACGGCGCATGGAACGTTTTGCTGGCAAAACCATATCCCATCAGACCAACACGAAGTTTATCGCTCATTCTCATTCCTCTTGTTCGCTAATCTGTCTGATTTAAGACCATTAACCAGGCCAGAACAAGGTGGAATTCCCTAAATATCAGGAGATAGCACTTCGTGCCATCGGCCAGGCCGTTTGTGCCGCCAGGCTATCGTGTGCATCAAGGTTACGACGGCGAAAGTCACTTGGGCTGACACCCACCCGTTTGCGAAACACGCGAGAGAAGTAAAGCTGATCGTCATAACCCACTTCACGCCCAATGGTGGCAATCGGTTCCTGCGTGGTTTGCAGCAACAGCTTGGCGCGGATAACGCGCTGATCTTCGCGCCAGCGCAGCAAATTGACGCCCATTTGCTCGCGAAACAGATGGGCCAGCCGCGAGGGCGACAGGCAGACATGGCGGGCCACGTCTTCAATTTTAACCTCACTCGCCAGATGATTAGTCACATACTGGCAGGCTTCAACAACACGCGGATCGCGCACCTGCTGATGGCTGCGCGGATCCTCTTCTACGGCCCGCAGCAGCAGCCGTTCCAGCAGGTTCATCGCCAGCTCTTCGGCGAAGCGGCGTCCCGAATTGTGTGTTTGTTCAATGCTGGCGAACAGGCGATCAAATTCACCGCGCAGCGATTCGGGCAGATGCAGACGGCCTACCCCTCTTTTTCATCCTGCCATTGCAGCCAGTCATTCCAGTACGCACGTGGGCGGAAATAGACCCAGCGATGAAACCACTGCGGGCTGTCGGGTGCGCGGCCATAATAGTGGGCGGTTTTAGGCTGAAACAGCAGCATCTCGCCTGGCTCGCAGTCAAAGGCTTTTTCACCATCGAACACCCGGCCTTTACCTTTGATGGTCAGATTGAGGATATAGCCTTTCATGCCATGCGGACGATCTATAAAGAAATCCAGCGGACCGTCAGCGGTAATCGGCGTCAGACCCGCCACTAACCAGGCGTTAAATGCGTAACCCGGCAATAAGGGATTTTGCTGTTCCGTTGGCTGTTCACGGTGATACATAGTGCCCTCACATTGTCGTTGTTTAATCAAAGGCGGGCAGCACTGTCCGCCTGGTTACTGCACGTCATGCTTTATGTTTTTGTTTATAGCGGTCAAAAATAACCGCCGCTAACAGTATCAAACCGCGTACCACATACTGTGAGAATGGCGAGATATTCAATAAATTCATCGCATTCTCAACGGTTCCCAGGATCAGCACGCCCGCAACCACATAAGAAATCTTGCCAATGCCACCTTTCAGCGAGACGCCGCCTAATACGCACGCGGAGATAACCACCAGCTCATAGCCCAGGGACGTCATTGGCTGACCGCTGGTCATGCGGGAAGCGAGAATAATGCCTGCCGCTGCCGAAACCAGCCCGGAAAGGATAAAGATGATGATACGGGTACGTACCACGGGAACGCCCGCTAATCGCGCAGCTTCTTCGTTGCCGCCAATTGCCAGCGTATTGCGGCCAAAGGTGGTTTTGTTTAGCAGGAAACCAAAGATCAGCATCGTGGCGATGGTGAGCCAGATCGGCGCGGGTATGCCCAGCCAGTTGGCAAATCCCAGGGTAAAGAAGCGTTCATCTTCAATACCCACCGCTTTACCATCAGAGAAAATATAGGCCAGCCCCGGACAATCTGCATTGTCGCCAGGGTCGTAATCAGCGCGTTGATCTTTAAACGGGCAATGACAAAACCGTTGATAAACCCCGTCAGCACACCGAGCAGCAAACCCGCCGCCACGCCGATCCATAAACTTTCCGTAAGGTTAATCACTACCGCCGTGACCACGCCAGCACAGGCGATTACCGACGCCACTGATAAATCAAAATCCCCTGATGCCAGGCAGAACAGCATACCGCAGGCGACCATGCCGGACATCGACATCGCCAGCCCGAGGCCTTTCATGTTAATAAACGAGCCAAAGTTTGGCACAAACACCGCGCAGGCGATAAACAGCAGCGCGAACACCACCAGCATGCCGAAGTTGTCCCAGATACGGCCAAATTGCAGGCCACCGCGTGAGGCTGGCGGCGGTGTATTCGAAGTCGTGGATGAAGCCATGTTGATCTCCTGTCAGGCCACGGCGGCCGCTTGGGTAGTTTTGGGCATCGCCAGGCTCAGCGTTTGCTGCTCCGTGGCTTCGTCGTGCAGCAACTCACCGGCAATCGCCCCTTCGCGCATCACAACGATGCGATCGGCCAGGCCCATGACTTCCGGCAGGTCACTGGAGGCAAACAGCACGGCAATGCCCCGATTTGCCAACTGATAGATCAGGTTATAGATTTCATGCTTAGCGCCGACGTCAATGCCGCGCGTCGGTTCATCAAGCAGGATCACTTTCATCTCTTCAGATAACCAGCGGCCCAGAATCGCCTTTTGCTGGTTGCCGCCAGAAAGGTTCATGATCAGCTGGTCGGCGCTGGGGGTTTTAATGTTGAGCGAGCGAATATGGCTCTCGGCATTTTTTGCTTCCCAGCCATTTTTGATCAGGCAGCCCGCCGCCAGGTTATGGCGGCGCGCACTGATATTGATGTTATCGCGTACCGAGTGAACCGGAATGATGCCTTCGGCTTTTCGATCTTCCGGGCACAACATCACACCGGCACGAATAGCATCAATCGGCTCGCGTAATCTGAGCGGCTCGCCATCCAGCAAGACCTGACCGCCGCGCAGTCTGGTGGCGCCAAACAGGCCTTTCAGCAGTTCGCTGCGGCCTGCGCCTACCAGACCAAACAAGCCGACGATTTCACCAGCATGCACATTTAATGAAACCGGCATGCGTACGCCTTTGGCCTCTACCTTATCCAGCGTCAGCCGGACGGCGCCTTTTGGACGAGGCGCATAGCCGTAAATATCCCCCAGATTGCGCCCAACCATCGCCTGCACCAGATCGTCATGGCGGGTGGTTGCCATGTCGGTGAAGGTACGCACATAACGACCATCTTTGAACACGGTGATGGCATCGCTGAGGGCAAAAATCTCTTCCATGCGATGTGACACATAGAGCACGACTCGCCCTTGCGCCCGCAGTTGGCGGATCACACGAAATAAGTTTTCAATTTCTCGTGCAGAGAGTGAGCTGGTTGGCTCATCAAAGGCGATAATGTGGGCATTTCGCGCCAGGGCTTTGGCAATCTCAACCATTTGCCACTGACCAAGCGACAGGTATTTCAGTGGCATATCAGGATCGATATCCATACCGAGATTTTTTAACTGCAAGCCCGCTTCGTCACGCAGCACTTTACGATTTACCAGGCCATGTTTATGCGGGATCTGACCAAGATAGATATTTTCTGCCACGCTCATTTCAGGGATCAGATGCAGTTCCTGATAAATAATCGCCACGCCAGCATCGAGCGCATCCGTGGTGTGCTGGAAGTTTACCGGCTGACCTTTAATCCGTATCTCACCGCCGCTTGGCTGATAGCTGCCACTGAGAATTTTTAACAGCGTGGACTTCCCCGCACCGTTCTCCCCCATTAAGGCATGCACCTGACCGCCGTAACAGTCAAACGAGATATCCTGTAACGCTTTCACGCCAGGAAAGGTTTTACTGATGCCATGAAACGACAGAAAGGCTGAATCAGTGTTCATGGTTTCTCCTGTCAATAACCTTCATATTACGCGCCGCAGCGGCGGGCTGTGGGCGATCTCCCCGCCACCTGTTGTTGTAAGTGACTGAAGGGTGCCGCTTTTCCGCCCTGCTGCAACCCAAAGGATGGGGGTTAAATGAAACGGGAATGCCGCCGATCTGTCGACGGCAAACAGGCTTACATCAACCCTTTCTTCGCCAGTTCAGTTTTGAAGTTGTCGCGGGTGATCAGGACGACATCGGTCACTTCAGTGAAGTTGGGTGGCGCTTCGCCTTTGCTCACCCAGTTGTAGAGCATCTGGCTGCTCTTATAGCCGTGTACATCCGGGCTTGGCAGGAGCGAACCATAGAAACCGGTCGCCTTGTCTTTTGACAATTCACTTACCGCATCAACACCGTTGATGCCAATGCCAATCACATCAGCAGATTTAAAGCCCTGACCTTCTGTGGCCCGCACGCCGCCCAACACGGTGTTGTCATTCATGCCAACGATCAGCCAGTGTTTAACTTCGGGATGTTGCACCAGCAGCGAATTTCCGGCGTCAAAAGCGCCGGGAATATCGTTAGATTTGGTCGGAACCTGATAGATTTGATTCGCCGGGAAACCGGCGGCTTTCAGGGCATCCATCGAGCCGCCAGTACGACGGCGCGCCGTGTCCAGCTCATTCGCGGTAATGGCCATGACCCCCGTGGTTTTCGCATCCCAGCCGCGCTTCTGCATCTCTTTGAACAGCTCCTGGCCCTGACGCTCGCCAATTTTAGTCGCGGCCATCATCACCAGCGGCACGGTTTCCATCGGTTTGCCTTTGGCTGTGACAAACTGGTCATCCACTGCGATGACTTTTAAATCATAGCCACGCGCTTTGGCCACAATGGCGGAGCCAAGTTTGGGATCGGGGGTGCAAATGACGAAACCTTTCGCGCCGCTGGCGGCCAGGCTGTCGATGGCGTTCAGGGTTTTCTCACCATCAGGAACGGCAATTTTGATCACTTCGAAGCCTAAATCCTTGCCAGCTTTATCGGCGAACTTCCACTCGGTTTGAAACCAGGGTTCCTCAGGCTGCTTGACTAAAAAACCGAGCTTCATGGTCTCGGCGATAGCGGAATGTGACATAACCGCTGCCAGCCCGATGGCCGCGAACGCTTTAGTGAATTTATGCATGATGCTCTCCGGCGCGAGTTGTTTTATCGCTGCTATTAACGAATTAATGTAAGCGTTACCAGTTAAAATTCATTTTGGGGTACAGCTGTAAATCAGTGCGTTAGAACTGACCATGGTTAAAGCCTGCCCAAACGCTGGGCTAGTTTTAGCGGGAATGAAGAAGAAAAATGTAGAGCGGTATCACATCTTAAAATCACGGCAAAATGGTCCATATATTTAGCAAATTTAACCGGAACTTAACTTTTGCAATGGATCACAAAATCACTGCGCATGACAGGAAAGTGCATATTCTCAGCCAGCGATGACTAACTCTCGCCGCGCATCAATTCCACGATAGAGGGGTTAACTCACTACAGGAGATTTTCGATGCGTGCCATCACCCTCGGGCTGGATTTTGGCAGTGATTCGGTACGTGCGCTGGCGGTGGATTGTCAGAGCGGTAAAGAGTTGCACAGTGCGGTGGTCAGTTACCCGCGCTGGCAGCAGGGCCTTTACAGCGATCCTCACGCCAACCGCTTTCGTCACCATCCGCAGGATTATATCGATGCGATGGAGCAGGCCATGCTTGGCGTACTGGATACGCTGAGTGCGGAACAGCGTGCTGCCGTGGTGGGCATTGGCGTGGATACCACAGGTTCGACGCCAGCACCTGTCGATCGTGAAGGTAATGTGCTGGCGCTGCGCCCTGAATTTGCCGACAACCCCAACGCGATGTTTGTGCTGTGGAAAGATCACACCGCAATAGAAGAAGCAGAAGCGATAAATCAACTGTGCCACAGCGGGCGCTTTCCTGATTACAGCCGCTATATTGGCGGGATTTACTCTTCAGAGTGGTTCTGGGCCAAGATTTTGCACGTCTCGCGTGAAGATGCCAGGGTACGTGAAGCTGCTGTTTCCTGGGTCGAACTGTGTGACTGGATACCTGCGTTGCTGAGTGGCACCACCGCGCCCGCTGAGCTGCGCCGCAGTCGCTGTGCGGCCGGCCATAAAGCGTTGTGGCACAGCGACTGGCAGGGATTACCCGGCGCTGACTTCCTTAATGCGCTTGATCCGCTGCTGACTGAGCAACTCGACTCCCCTCTGTTTCATGACACCTGGACCGCAGATATTCCGGTTGGCACGCTGAGTGACGAGTGGATGCAGCGTTTAGGCCTGACGCAAAAGGTCACGATCAGTGGTGGCGCGTTTGATTGCCATATGGGCGCAGTTGGCGGCGGCGCGCGCCCTACACGCTGGTGAAGGTCATCGGTACGTCAACCTGCGACATTCTGATCGCCGACGCTGAACAGGTAGGTGACCGCGCAATTAAAGGCATTTGCGGCCAGGTGGATGGCAGCGTGATGCCGGGTGCGATTGGCTGCGAAGCGGGGCAATCTGCATTTGGTGACATCTACGCCTGGTTTAGTCGCCTGCTTGGCTGGCCATTACAGCTGGCAGCGGCTCAGCATCCTGAACTCAAACCGCAGCTGGCGACGCTGCAAAAAGAGCTGATTGATAACCTGACCCGTGCCTGGGCCGCCGATCCGCAACTTGATCACTTGCCGGTGGTGCTGGACTGGTTTAACGGTCGCCGCACGCCTAATGCCAATCAGCGGCTGAAAGGTGTGATCACCGATCTGAATCTGGGCACTGATGCCCCGGCTCTGTTTGGTGGGCTGATCGCGGCGACCGCCTTTGGCGCTCGCGCCATTATGGAGTGCTTTGAGCAGCAGCAAATTCCGGTAGAAAACATCCTGACGCTGGGCGGCATTGCGCGTAAATCCCCCGCCATTATGCAAGCGTGTTGCGATGTGATGAATCGTCCCCTGGATATTGTCGCCTCCGATGAGTGCTGTGCGCTCGGTGCTGCCATTTTTGCTGCTGTCGCCGCTGGCGTTTACCGCAGCGTACCTGATGCGCAGCGTGTCATGGCCAGCTCAATTGCCGTCACGCTGCACCCCGATCCGGCGCGTGTGGCGCGCTACCAACAGCTTTATCAACGCTATCAACAATGGTGCGTGACGGCAGAACCTCACTATGCCGCACGTCCGGCTTCCGCTAAGTAAAGGAGTGTTTTATGGAACAGTACAGCACGCAGAGCGTGTGGTTTGTGATTGGTACTCAGCATCTCTACGGGGCGGAAACCTTACGCCAGGTGGAACAGCATGCCCGGCAGGTAGTCGATGGACTGAATCAGGCTGCGGGCTTGCCGCTGCGGCTGGAACTTAAGCCGTTGGTCAAGTCACCGGACGAGGCGCTGGCGCTATGCCGTGAGGCGAACCATGATCAACACTGTGTGGGCATCATCACCTGGCTTCACACTTTTTCTCCCGCCAAAATGTGGATTGGCGGCCTGAGCGTGCTGCACAAACCGCTGCTGCAATTCCATACGCAATTCAATGCAGAGATCCCCTGGGACAGCATGGACATGGATTTCATGAACCTGAACCAGACCGCGCACGGCGGCCGCGAATTTGGCTTTATTGGTGCCCGCATGGGATTGCAACACAGCGTGGTCACCGGTCACTGGCAGGATGCGCAGAGCCAGCAGCGCATTGGCAACTGGATGCGTGCAGCGGTAGCTAAGCAGGCGAGTCATCAGCTCAGGGTGGCGCGCTTTGGCGATAACATGCGAGAAGTCGCTGTAACCGAAGGCGATAAAGTAGCGGCACAAATACAGTTTGGCTACGCCGTTAACGGCTGGGGCGTGGGTGATTTGGTTGAAGTCATCAACAGCGTCAGCGATGGCGACGTTAATGCACTGATTGATGAGTATGAAAGCCTCTACCGTTTTACGGACGTTGCAGCTGTCGGTGGCGAGAAACGGCAAAACGTGCTGGACGCAGCGCGAATTGAGCTGGGGCTAAAACGTTTTCTTGATGGCGAAGGGTGCAAAGCCTTTACCACTAATTTCCAGACGCTACACGGCATGACGCAGTTGCCAGGTCTGGCGGTACAGCGTTTGATGGGCCAGGGGTACGGTTTTGCCGGTGAAGGTGACTGGAAAACGGCTGCGCTGCTGCATATTTTCAAAGTGCTGGCAGGCGATCGTCCCGGCGGCACCTCGTTTATGGAGGATTACACCTATCATTTCTCCCCGGCAACGATTTAGTGCTCGGGTCGCATATGCTGGAAGTCTGCCCTTCAATTGCTGTCGAAGAGAAGCCGCTGATTGATGTGCAGTTCCTTGGCATTGGTGATAAAGCCGATCCGGCGCGCATGATCTTCTCCACTCCGGCAGGCCGCGCTATCAACGCCAGCGTGATCGATATGGGCGATCGTTTCCGTCTGTTGGTTAACGTTGTAGATGCGATTGAACAGCCAAAACCGCTGCCGAAATTACCGGTCGCACGGGCGCTGTGGCGTGCGCAGCCTTCGCTTGCAACGGCGTCAGAAGCCTGGATACTGGCTGGCGGCGCGCACCATACCGTGTTTAGTCAGGCGTTGAGCCTGGAGGATATGTATCTGTACGGCGAGATGAACGATATTGAAGTGCTGGTGATTAACGAGCATACACAGTTACCGGCATTCAAAGATGCGCTGCGCTGGAATGAAGCCTATTACCGGATGAAGCGTTAACCTGCTCAGGCTCGCCCCGCGTTGCTGGCGAGCCTGTTAATGTTTGCCTCTGGCGAACCATTACTGGATGCTCGCGCCACCATTGATCTTAAATACGATGTTCATTGTCAGGTTCTGTCCGGGGCGCCCGCTCTGATAACGCCACTTTTTCATCGCCTGCTTCACTTCCCGCTCGAACATATTTCGCGGCTCCGCTGAGAGAACGCGGATATTATCAACGCGTCCATCACTGTCAACGTCAAACTGAACCCGCACCCGTCCTTCAACCCGCAAGGCAAAAGCACGAGCCGGATAGGCAGGTTTGCTGACATTAAGGGCTTTAGGACCGTTCGAAACTGACTGAGTCTGAGCGGGTGAGGTTTTCGGTGCGCTGGTCGGTTTGGTTTGCGTCGTCGGCACGTCCTGGCGGAATGGATTGGCCTGCGGTTTGCTCTCCTGACGCGGCTTAACCTCACGTTTAGGCTGTTCACGCTTGTGCTCAGGCCTGGGTTTTGGCTTCGGCTTTGGCTTCGGTTCGGGTTTTGGAATCGGCACCGGCTCGGCTTTAGGCGGCTCAGGTGCAGGTTGCGGCTCAGGCACAGGCTCGGGTTCTGGCTGGGGCTCAGGTTGTGGCGCAGGAGGTTGTACCACGGCCGGGGCCGGTTCTGGCTGCACTTCTGGCGCAACCATAGTCACACTGATCGGCTGCGATGCTTTGGGCACTTCAATAACCTGATGGTATGAGGCGTACAGAATTCCAGCAATGACCGCACCATGTAAAGCAACAGAGAGCAACATGGAAATCGGCGTGCGTTTGGGTAATGGCATAGTCAGCGTGGTCATAACAGTCGCAGTCATTGAGTGAAGCAGCGATTTTAAATGCAAATAGCAATCAGTTTCAATAACTGCGGTGATTAGGCTGAAAGAAAAGCGTTTTTTAGCCCTTTATGCTCACTGTTATGTTGGCTCTATCTTTCGTTTGCACTCTGATCAGCAATAACTTAACGTGTTGCAAAATTCAGAAGGATTAATGGGAGTTCCCAAGTGCTTTACGTCATTTATGCAGAAGATAACGCCGATTCACTGGAAAAACGCAACGCGGTACGCCCTGCTCATCTGGCGCGACTGAAGCTGCTGCATGAAGAAGGCCGCCTGATTGTTGCCGGACCGATGCCCGCAGTGGACAGTAACGATCCCGGTGTGGCCGGTTTTACCGGATCAACTGTCATTGCCGAATTTCCGTCTTTAGAAGAGGCGCAATCCTGGGCTGAAGATGACCCTTATATTGCTGCAGGCGTGTATAAAAACGTGTCGGTGAAACCGTTTAAACGCGTATTTTAAGGCAGTCACAGAGAGAAATGGCTTCTTTGCTGCGGTAAAGAAGCCATTTTTTGAGTTGGGCGTGATGATATGCAAATCGTAATTGTAGGGCTGTTGTTACTTATTGCCGTACTGATAGGCTCCGCACTGTTTATCTGGCGTAAATATGGCTGGAAAAACAAAAAACACCTTATTGTGATGCTGATCGTTTTGGCTGCGGCGGTGCAGTTGATCAATCTGAAATTAGTGATGACCGGGCATTAAAATTTTTCTTTTCCATTGCTGGCCCTGTCAACAAGGGCATGCCACTGCATGCGCCTGTTGAGAAAAAATTTTACTCCCGCTCTTCAAAAAGGGACGTCAGAAAACTACGCTGCTGAGAATTCATCAGCCATCCCTCAAAACACTTATTTTTTCGTCCTGCTTTTTAACGTCCCGGTCTCTTTTTTCCTTTTCTTTATAGAAAGTTACATCCGTTACTGACAACATATTCACCTGGCCAATAAAGACAAAATAATTAATAACAAAACTTTTATCCTTTTGCGTGATTAAGTCCCACGCAATGTTGTATTGGTTATACACCTTTAGGTCAGGCAATTCCCAGAAAGATATGATTAAAAATTGTTAACTAAGTCGAGGTACAGGCGAATAACTCTGGCACCCTTAAGTGAAAAATCCCCGCTGACTGCCCTGGCGACTGAATAAAAGCCGGACGACAACTGGGTTTGAACACTTTCAGCGCAGGTTAACGATATGGCAGAAATTGCTGTGCAGCGGAGCACGATCGGGAAGTTAATCCGGACCGCTCAAGATCGGTTATAAAGGAATGAATGGAACGGGCAGCAGGACTTGAACCTGCATCATCAACCTGGTGGCTGCAGTAATACCGTTATACCACGCCCGTACAAAAGCTGTTGCGCACCTTAAGGTCACTCGGTTGTACATTTTTTGTAGCTGTCAGGCACGACTTTAACGGGCGCGTGATTGAAACAAGATTCAAGCGTGACCGCTTTGCCGCATTTTGCACAGGCTGCGCCATGGCGTGTTTGTTTAATACTGCATTGATGCGTAAAAACAAATCTCTGGAAACCACAAACCTGACAGCGGAATCTTAAACAGCACATAACGCCTCCTATGTGCCTGAAACACTCTTATAAGTTGAATAAGTTTTAACTTAAGCTATTAAAGCTACATTTTCGCGTTTTGAGCGCACATTAGCAGAATTTCAGTGGGCGAATCGTTTCGATCTATTTTTACTTATAAAGATTTCGTTATCCGTGGCCGGGTTTTATGGCGGGGGTAAAACTAAGCGGCGGTATACACAACGTAAAAAGGCCGCCAGGAAGCGACCTTTATAGAGAAATGTGCCCCACCCGGCGCTTATCTCCGGCACTCGTTATGGCTTAGCTCTTGAAGGGGCATAAGAATTGTCTTATAAAAAGCCGTAACGCTTTTAACATTTACTGCTGTAGTTATTATTAGCCAGCTACTTAACTGCACGCGGTATTCTTCAGGTAAAGAGCCAGACATCAGCCCTTTTCAATAAAAATTACATATTTTGCGTGATAAACAAGATAGAGCGACGCTGCTGCTGCGCCAGCTGATGACGAATGCCGTGGATGCGTTTATAGCGTCGTGATTGCCCTTCGAGCCAACGTGAGCGACGGCGTTGAACCTGTCGTAACATTCTCCAGCGAGCCACTTCATTTCTGCTTCGTCTCATTGCTTCCTCTCTGACATCGTTATCACGCGGACGCATTATAGAGATCTTCATACGAATGCCAAATCGGATCTCTTATCGATAAGCAACAACGATTAAGGGTTTCGTTAGCTTTCATCTGCACGTAAACTTCCCAGACCAAAGCGCGAACCGGATGTCCACTTAATGACCACTTTTTACACGCTTATCAGTTGGTTGTTGCTGTTTGGCTACTGGCTACTTATTGCTGGTGTCACGCTGCGAATACTGATGAAGCGTCGTGCTGTTACCTCCGCAATGGCATGGCTGTTGATTATTTATATTCTGCCGCTGGTTGGCATTATCGCGTATCTCTCGTTTGGTGAACTGCACCTGGGCAAACGCCGTGCTGAACGGGCGCGCACCATGTGGCCTTCTACTGCCCGCTGGCTCAATGATTTAAAGCAGTGCCGTGAAATATTCGCCACTGAACACAGCGATGTTGCACGCTCCCTTTTTCAGCTATGCCACAACCGTCAAGGCATCGCTGGCGTGAAAGGGAATCAGCTACAGCTGTTAACCAGTTCTGACGACGTGATGCAGGCCCTTATTCGCGATATACAGCTTGCGCGACACAATATCGAGATGGTGTTTTATATCTGGCATCCCGGCGGCTTAGCGGATGAAGTGGCTGAGTCGTTAATGGCTGCGTCGCGCCGTGGCGTGCATTGCCGCCTGATGCTGGATTCAGCAGGCAGCGTCACCTTCTTCCGTAGCCCGTGGGCCAGCATGATGCGCAATGCTGGCATAGACGTGGTTGAAGCCTTGCAGGTCAGCCTGCTACGTGTATTTTTGCGCCGTATGGATTTACGTCAGCACCGTAAAGTGGTGCTGATTGATAACTACATTGCCTATACGGGCAGCATGAATTTAGTCGATCCGCGCTTCTTCAAACAAAACGCTGGCGTCGGTCAGTGGATCGATTTGATGGCGCGTATGGAAGGTCCGGTTGCGACCGCGATGGGCATTGTCTTCAGCTGTGACTGGGAAATCGAAACCGGCAAGCGCATCCTGCCTCCGCCGCCCGATCGCAATATTATGCCGTTTGAACAGGAAAGCGGCCACACCGTGCAGGTCATCGCCTCTGGCCCCGGCTTTCCCGAAGATATGATCCATCAGGCGCTGCTTACTGCGGTCTATTCCGCGCGTGAACAGTTAATTATGACCACACCCTACTTCGTGCCGAGCGACGATTTGCTCCATGCGATCTGTACCGCAGCTTTGCGCGGCGTAAATGTTAGCATTATCGTACCGCGCCACAACGATTCGCTGCTGGTTGGCTGGGCGAGTCGTGCGTTTTTCAGTGAGCTGCTGGATGCCGGGGTTAAAATTTATCAGTTCGAAGATGGCCTGCTTCATACCAAAAGTGTGCTGGTAGATGGTCAACTCAGCCTGGTTGGCACGGTGAATCTGGATATGCGCAGCTTATGGCTTAACTTCGAAATCACGCTAGTGGTCGATGACGCAGGTTTTGGCAGCGATCTTGCCTGTGTGCAGGATGATTATATTGCCCGTTCCCGCCTGCTGGACGGCAAACGGTGGGCCAAACGTGCCTGGTGGCAACGTATCGTTGAACGACTGTTTTACTTCTTTAGCCCTTTACTGTAAAACGAGCGAAATTGCGTAACAGCCCTTGGGCAAACAGGACAGATCATGGATTTAAATAATCGCCTTACCGAAGACGAAACGCTGGAACAGGCTTACGATATTTTTCTTGAGCTCGCTGGCGATAACCTCGATCCGGCGGATATCATTCTTTTCAATTTGCAGTTCGAAGAGCGTGGTGGCGCGGAGTTGTTCGATCCTTCTGAAGACTGGCAGGAGCATGTGGATTTCGATCTTAATCCTGACTTTTTCTCCGAAGTGGTGATTGGTTTAGGTGAAGCAGACGGCGAACCGATTACTGACGTATTTGCGCGCGTGCTGTTGTGTCGTGAAAAAGATCACAAGCTGTGTCATATCTTGTGGCGTGAGTAAGCGTCAGGTATCAATAAACGCCGGGCTGATGCCCGGCGTTTTGTTTTAGAGCGGATCGACTTTTAAGCAGGAAACCGCATGGCGGAAACTGCCTTCCAGCAGCGGGCGGGTTTTCGCACACTCCGGCCCGGCAATGGGGCAACGGGTACGGAAAACACAGCCTGAAGGTGGATTAATTGGCGACGGCAATTCCCCTTCCAACAGCTGGATCTGTTTGTTCTTTTCCAGGTCCGGATCGGGAACAGGCACAGCCGACATTAACGCTTTGGTATAGGGATGTTGCGGGTTGCTGTAAACCTCATCGTAAGTGCCCAACTCAACCGCATGACCGAGATACATCACCAGCACGCGATCGGAAATGTGTTTTACCACGGCTAAGTCATGCGCGATAAAGATCAGTGATAATCCCATCTCGCGTTGCAGTTGTTGCAGCAGATTCACCACCTGCGCCTGAATTGACACATCCAGGGCCGAGACCGGTTCATCACAAATGATCAGTTTAGGTTCAAGGATTAACGCCCTGGCAATCCCGATACGCTGGCACTGACCGCCTGAAAACTCGTGGGGATAGCGGTTAATCAGATTCGGCAGCAGGCCCACCTTCATCATCATATTTTTAACGCGCTCTTTTACCTCCTGACGCGCCATTTTTGGATGATAGGTGCGTAGCGGTTCCGCAATGATATCGCCGATGGTCATACGGGGATTCAACGACGCCAGCGGATCCTGAAAAATCATCTGAATATCGCTGCGCGCCTTACGCCATTCTTCTTCGCTTTGCCCCAGCAAATCACGACCTAACCAGGCGACACGGCCATCGGTGGCTTTAACAAGACCGATAATCGCGCGTGCCAGCGTTGATTTACCACAGCCTGATTCGCCTACAACACCCAGCGTTTCACCTTCGTACAGCCGTAAGCTGACACCATCCACCGCTTTGAGTGATTTTGGCGGTTGCCAGAACCACTGCTTGCCATCTTTAATCGCGAAATGCACTTTCAGGTCGGCGATTTCCAGTAATACTTTTTTCAGCTACGGCGTTCATACTAATTCCTCCACCGGCTTAAAGCAGGCACGCAACCGGCCTTCCGCAAAAGGCAACAGCGGCGGCGATTTGGCGCAGATATCCATGGCATGCGGACAACGCGGCTGGAACGGACAGCCTTGCGGCAGACGCAGCAGATTTGGCGGATTGCCCGGAATTGTCGTCAGGCTTTCCCCTTCTGCGTCCAGGCGAGGCACGGCATTCAGCAGGCCAATCGAATAGGGATGCGCTGGCTGATAAAAAACATCGCGCGCGCGGCCATACTCCATGGTGCGGCCAGCATACATCACCAGCACTTTGTCGCAGATGCCCGCCACAACGCCGAGGTCGTGCGTAATCATGATAATCGCAGTATTAAATTCACGCTTCAGATCGTTAAGCAGCGTCATGATCTGCGCCTGTACGGTGACATCCAGCGCCGTGGTCGGCTCATCGGCGATCAGTAACTTTGGCCGACACAGCAGAGCCATCGCAATCATGACGCGCTGACGCATCCCGCCAGAAAACTCATGCGGATACATCTTCATGCGCTTGCGCGCTTCAGGCATTTTTACCGCATCCAGCATACGTACCGACTCTTCAAATGCCTGCGCTTTGCTCATGCCTTTATGCAGCTTGAGCACTTCCATAAGCTGTTCGCCGACGCGCATATAAGGGTTAAGCGACGTCATTGGGTCCTGAAAGATCATGGCAACCTGCTCGGCACGCAGCTTATTTAACTGCTTTTCAGGCAAATTAAGGATCTCTTTGCCGTTGAATAAGGCTGATCCACCAATGCGGCCATTTTTTGCCAGCAATCCCATCAGAGCAAAGGCCGTTTGAGATTTACCCGAACCCGATTCGCCAACAATTCCTAACGTTTCGCCTGCACGCAGTGAAAAGTTAAGGTCGTTAACAGCCGTTACGTCGCCATCATGCGTGCCGAAAGTCACACGCAAATCTTTTACCTCTAACAGCAGTTCGTTTCCCGCACGGGCAGCCATTGCTGGCTGGAATTCATGAATAGTCATCGGGAAACTCCTTAACGATCTTTCGGGTCGAGGGCATCACGCAAGCCATCGCCGATAAAGTTAAAACAAAACAGCGTGACGACCAGGAATCCCGCCGGGAACAGCAGCAGCCAGGGCGAGACTTCCATTGAGTTGGCACCATCACTGAGTAACGCGCCCCAACTGCTTAACGGCTCCTGGGTTCCCAGCCCTAAAAAGCTCAGGAACGATTCAAACAGGATCATACTGGGCACCAGCAGCGAGGCATAAACCACCACCACGCCGAGCACATTGGGCACGATGTGGCGTAATACAATCTTAAAGGTTGAGACACCGCCAACGTGCGCAGCTTCAATGAACTCTTTACGTTTTAGCCCAAGCGTCTGCCCGCGCACGATACGTGCCATATCCAGCCACGACACCATACCAATAGCAGCAAAAATCAACAGAATATTACGGCCAAAAAAGGTCACCAGCAGGATAACGAAGAACATAAACGGAAAAGAGTTAAGAATTTCCAGGATACGCATCATCACCGAGTCTGTTTTTCCCCCATATAGCCAGCAACGGATCCGTACAGCGTGCCAACCAGCACGGCGATGAGCGCCGAAGCGATGCCCACCATCAGGGAAATGCGCCCGCCAATGGCAACACGCACCAGCAAATCGCGTCCCGATGAATCAGTGCCAAACCAGTGACCGGAAGTGGTGTCTGGCGCGGCCGACATCATCGCCCAGTCAGTATCATCGTAGGTAAATTGCGACAGCATAGGGGCTATAATCACAAAGGCGGTAATGACCAGCAGGATCATCAGGCTGATCAGTGCTGCGCGGTTATGAATAAAACGGCGACGCGCATCCTGCCACAGGCTGCGCCCTTCTACCTCCAGCTTTTCGCTGAATGCATCAAGAGCTTCGCTATTTTTCTTACTCAATATCATGGCGAACTCCCGAATCAGTAGCGGATTTTCGGATCGATGACGGCGTACAGCACATCAACTATCGCATTGAAAATAATGGTTAACACGCCGACCAGAATCGTCAGGCTCATTACCAGCGAATAATCGCGGTTTAAGGCACCATTAACGAAAAGCTGACCGATGCCCGGCAAACCGTAAATCGACTCGATGACCATTGAACCGGTGATAATGCCGACAAACGCCGGTCCCATATAGGAGATCACGGGCAGCAGCGCAGGTTTCAGCGCATGACGCAGCACGATGCGGCGCAGCGGTAATCCTTTGGCGCGCGCAGTACGGATGAAGTTGGAATGCATCACTTCAATCATTGAGCCGCGCATGATACGGGCGATGCTGGCAATATAAGCCAGCGACAGCGCCACCATTGGCAGCAGCATATAGTTCCATTGACCGTTGTTCCAGCCGCCGCCCGGCAACCATTTCAGGCTAATGGCAAAGATCAACACCAGCAGCGGCGCGACCACAAAACTGGGTATGACGACGCCGGTCATTGCCACCCCCATCACGGCGTAATCCCATAAGCTATTCTGCTTCAGTGCGGCGATAACACCCGCCGTCACGCCCAGCACCACAGCCAGAAAAAATGCCGCTAATCCGAGTTTGGCTGATACCGGAAAGGCATGCCCCACCAGATAATTCACCGAGTAATCTTTGTATTTAAACGACGGACCAAAATCGCCATGTCCCAGCTGCACCAAATAATCAAGGTACTGCTTGCCGATCGGGTCATTGAGATGATACTTCGCCTCAATATTGGCCATGACTTCCGGTGATAAGGTGCGTTCGCCGCTAAACGGACTGCCGGGTGCCAGACGCATCATGAAAAAGGAGATGGTGATCAGGACGAATAGCGTCGGGATCGATTCCAGCAATCGACGCAGAATGAATTTTAACATTGCCGTACCTATCAGGCTGTTGCTCACAACAAGAAGAAAAACGAAAAGGCGGCGCGATACACGCCGCCGCTGTCGATAGCCTGTGTGCTATTAGTGCTTAATAATGTAGAAGTTTTTATCCAGGGTCTTATCCAGCGGATCTTTACCGGTATAACCACCAACGTAAGGTTTCACCAGACGAGCATTCACGTAGTAATAAACCGGCACGATGGCGCTGTCTTTATCCAGAATCTGCTCGGCTTTCTGGTAATCCACGGCACGGTCTTTCGCGTCTGCTGCTTTAATCGCGTCGTGGATCACTTTGTCGAATTCTGCACTCTTATAGTGTGTGGTGTTACTGCTGCTGTCCGAGAGCATAATGTTCAGGAAAGAGGTTGGCTCATTATAATCAGCACACCAGGCTGCACGCGAAACATCATAGTTGCCCTGATGGCGCGTATCCAAAAAGGTTTTCCACTCCTGATTTTCTAACTTGATGTTCACACCAATATTTTTCTTCCAGATAGAAGAAGCCGCGATCGCCAGTTTTTTATGCAGATCGGAGGTGTTATACAGCAGATTAAACGTTAGCGGCTTCTCTGCGGTATAACCCGCTTCAGCCAACAGTTTTTTCGCTTCTGCATTACGTTTTTCCTGCGACCACTTGAACCAGTCTGGTGGCAGAATATCCATACCATCCGTTGAAGGCGGCGTGAAGCTATAGGCTGGCATCTGACCCTGCGCCAGCACTTTATTCACCATAATATCGCGGTCAAGGCCCAGCTTCAGTGCGGCACGAACGCGGGGATCGGTAAACGGCGCTTTTTGGTTATTAATTTCGTAGTAGTAAGTGCACAGGTACGGATCAACATGCAGCTCTTTGCCGTTATCGCGCTGCAGCTTTTTGAACAGCTCAATGGGCATGTTGTTGTAAGTCATATCACTGCCGTGTTCTGAGAAGTAGCGGTTTACGTCACTGACTTCTGAATTGATTGGCAGGAAGGTCACTTTATTTAAGATCGTGTGAGCGTTATCCCAGTATTGTGGGTTCCGCACCAGCGTAATGCGCTCGTTAATGACGTGCGCTTCCAGTTTAAAAGCACCGTTACCCACCCAGTTTTGGGGCTGAGTCCACTGATCACCAAATTTTTCAATGGCTGGCTTATAAACCGGTGACATAACAGAGTTGATGAGAAGCTTATCGAAATAAGGAACTGGCTCGCTGAGGGTCACTTCTAATGTATGATCGTCAATGGCTTTTACGCCCAGTTCAGCGGTTTTTTCTTACCGGCAATGATGTCATCAACATTCATAATGTGACCATATTGCGGATAGCTGGCGTAAGGGAAGCCGTTTTTGGATCAACCAGACGCTGCCAGCTATAGACAAAATCCTGTGCCGTTACAGGTTCGCCGTTTGACCATTTCGCGTTTTGACGTAAGTGGAACGTCCAGACTTTGAAATCTTTATTTTCCCAACGCTCTGCGACGCCAGGCACAGGATGTCCATCGCTGTCGCTCACCAGCAGGCCTTCGTAAAGATCGCGGGCCACGTTATCTTCCGGTACGCCTTCGATTTTGTGCGGATCCAGCGACTGGACTTCATCGCCGTTGCCTCTAATCAGTTCTTGCTTAGCCGCCAGTTCAACCCCTGCTGGCACTGTAGCGGCCAGAACGGCGTTCCCTGCCAGTGCACTCATCGCTGCAAATACGCCAGCAGCGATCAGGCTTTTTTCGTGATGTTGTTCATTGTTACACTCCAGTTTTTTTATTGTCACCGGAACATTGCCGTTCCGGCGTCCCCCGTTTCCGGGATCCCCGGCGTGAGCACCTGAGGATTTAATCGACCCCGAATGATGGTCTGCACAGTCGCCAGCTTCCCAGCTGTCTCGTCGGGTAAGCTCACAACTTAATGTTTTTTAATGTAATAATATTTCAGGTCTGTCATGTCTTGCGGATCGTGCCCGGTAAAACCGCCCACCCAGGGCTTCACCAGCCGCACACTGACGCGGTAGTAAACTGGCACAATGGCAGCGTCTATGTCGAGCTGTGTTTCAGCGTGCTGGTACAGCTCAGCGCGTGCGCTGGCACTCCCGGCACTGAGTGTTTGAGTCATCAGACGATCAAACGCGCCACTGCTGTAAAAAGCAGTATTCATGGAGGCATGGCTGAGCAACATATTCAGGAAGGAAGAGGGATCGTTATAGTCAGCGCACCAGGTTGCACGAACCACGTCATAGTGCGCCTGATGGCGCGTTTCCAGCAGCGTTTTCCACTCCTGATTTTGTAAGCTTACCTGTGCGCCAAGATTTTTTGCCACATTGAAGCTGCGGCAATGGCCTGTTTTTTATTTTGATCGGACGTGTTGTACAGCAACGTAAAGCGCAGCGGATTTTTCTCGTTATAGCCAGCTTGCGCCAGCAATTTTTTGGCCTCTTCATTACGCTGCTGTTGCGTCCAGCTGAACCAGGCCGGCGGCGTTAATTTCACATTTGCGGTGAACGGCGGCGTTAAGCTATACGCCGGAATTTGGCCTTGCCCCATAACCTTGTTGGCAATAATGTCACGATCCAGGGTCAGCTTAATCGCGCTACGCACTCGTACGTCGTTGAATGGCGTTTTTTATTGTTTATTTCGTAATAGAAGGTGCAAAGCAGCGGATTGACTTTAACCTGCTCGCCTAATTCCGAACGCAGCCGGTTAAACATTTCTGGCGGCACAGCACTGTTGGTCATATCAAGACCGCCGCTGCGGTAGCGATTGATATCACTGTTTTCTGACGCTATCGGTAAGAAGGTGCCCTGTTCAATTACCGTGTGGGCATTATCCCAGTAGTGCGGGTTACGCTGCAGCACGATTTTCTCATTAACTGTCCAGTCGCTTAACTGATAAGCGCCATTGCCTACGTAATGGCCAGGCCGGGTCCAGGCGTCGCCCCATTTTTCAATGACCGGTGCATAAACCGGTTTAAGCGCGCTGTTTGTCAACATCGAAACCAAATAGGGTACAGGCTCACTGAGCGTGACTTGCAGGTGGCGGTCATCAAGTGCTTTGATGCCAAGTTGATCCGCAGGCAGCGTGCCGTCAAGAATCGCATCGATATTTGCTATATGCGTGGCCTGCAGATAGCTGGCATAAGGCGAAGCCGTTTTAGGATCCGCCAGACGACGCCAGCTATAAACAAAATCTTGCGCCGTCACCGGCTGGCCATTGCTCCATTTCGCGTTATCGCGCAGCGTAAATAACCATATTTTGCCCTGTTGGTCTTGCCATGCTTGCGCCACGCCGGGCACAACGTTACCGCGGTTATCGGTATTCACCAACCCATCCAGCAGGTTGAGGATTATATTTGATTCAGGAACGCCTTCGATTTTATGTGGATCAAGTGACGCGACTTCACTGCCGTTGTTAATCACTATCTGCTGATTAGCGGCTAATACCGTTCCGTCTGGAATTGTTGCTGCGTAAGTCGGGGAAACTGCCACCATCATACTGAATGCACACAGTGACACATTTTTTTGCGTATTCATTATCCACATCATTCGAAAGCGCCAACCTTAATTCAGCATCCCGATAGTGCTATAAGCAAAAATCGTTCTCATTTTTTGCAAACGGGCATTTTTTTCGACTGCGCCGAAATTAGCAGAAGCAATCAGCAAGCGCCAAAGCAAAATAACAAAAATGTTAGCTATTTCTCTTTTATCACGAGATTTAGCCTGGAGGAAGTGTTAATTTTTATACTAAAAATTAGCTAACCCGTTGTAATTTAATATATTTAACTATTAACACCCTGTTAATTACCACAAAATTACTCTGACGCACATGTTTACGTCGATATCACGCTGTTTAACAAAATCGCGACATGAAACAGGAGTTTAATGCTGCTTTCTGATGTTAAGCAATGCAATCAAAGCATTTTGCAGAAGATTATCATGTGATAATTATCACACCAATAAGTGAAATAAGATTTAGAAAGTAAAAATTGTGATAATTAAGGAGAGATAGTAAGAGGAATGAATAATTGCATCTTAATGGTGCAACAAAGGCCAGAAATGCACCATTAAGACGCGGTTTTTTATTTCAGGAAGAAAAATAAGTGAATCAATTATGTGACTAACCCTGGAAAGAGAGCTTTCATACCCGTGACCACAAATTCAATCCCTAAAGCCATCAACAACAATCCCATGATGCGGGTAATAACATTGATTCCGGTTTGTCCTAACACGCGCACCATCAGCGGAGCGGCACGAAACAGTAACCAACAGCAAAACGCGAAGATAGCCACCGCAAGACTGAAGCAGAATAAGTTAACCCAACTGTGATAACGCGTACTCCAGACAATCGTTGAGCTGATTGCGCCCGGCCCCGCCATAAGGGGTAAGGCCAGTGGCACAACGCCAATACTTTCACGGATGGCTGTTTCACTCTTTTCTTGTTTGTTTTGCTTATCTTCACCGAGCTTGCCGCTGATCATCGACATCGCGATTGTCACGACCAAAATGCCACCCGCAATGCGGAAGGAGTCAATGGAGATGCCGAAGAGATGCAAGATAGCGTCGCCAAGAAACAGCGATGTCCACAATATAATGGCCACGGCCAGGTTAGCTGTAAGGTTCGTTTTATTACGTTCAGCCACTGCCTGATAACGGGTCATACTGATAAATACGGGAATAAT
This sequence comes from Candidatus Pantoea haifensis, assembly GCA_018842655.1. GTDB lineage: Bacteria > Pseudomonadota > Gammaproteobacteria > Enterobacterales > Enterobacteriaceae > Pantoea > Pantoea haifensis. Next base: position 1,226,814 of record JAGTWN010000004.1, read on the forward strand.
GCCCACCGGATTAACCAGCGCAAACAGACCCACGAAAAATTTTATATAGCCTGATAAATCTAAAAGCGCAGGATTCACGTCGAACTCCATCCCAGGGTGAAAAATCGCGCTTAATGTAAGACAAAACGCCCCACCGCGCCAGCATACAAATCAGGTATTTATGCTACTTTTTTGCCTAATCGTCAGATGCTTTGTCCAGACATCAAAAATGAGCTGGTTTTTATCGCTAAATTTGCAAAGTGTTTCTTTAGCGCACCATGACGTTGTGCAATAAAAGCGAAAACCGAAGCTGAAAGGTGTCAGCTTGGGTATAAATTGATCTTGATCATTATTTGACTACCTCATTCCAGGTATTCTTTGCCCATCGAAAGTATTAAGAACGCGCAATCTTAATACGGCGAAACTTTTTTATTAAGCATTTGATATCCTGCACAACTTTTCACACAAATATTTATTACCGCAGCGTGACTATAATCAGTAATCAGGCTTGTTTACTAAAAAAGTTTAACTTCCTTTAGGAGAACATCATGGCCGTTACCAATGTCGCTGAACTTAATACACTGGTCGAACGTGTTAAAAAAGCCCAGCGTGAATACGCCAACTTTTCCCAACAACAGGTTGACGCCATCTTCCGCGCAGCCGCTCTCGCCGCTGCTGACGCCCGTATTCCACTGGCAAAAATGGCCGTCGCTGAATCAGGTATGGGGATTGTTGAAGACAAGGTCATTAAAAACCACTTCGCCTCCGAGTATATTTACAACGCCTATAAAGATGAAAAGACCTGCGGTGTGCTTGATACTGATGACACTTTCGGCACCATCACTATAGCAGAGCCGATTGGGTTGATATGCGGCATCGTTCCTACAACAAACCCGACCTCAACCGCCATTTTTAAAGCACTTATTAGTCTTAAAACCCGCAACGGTATTATCTTCTCCCCTCACCCACGCGCTAAAGATGCTACCAACAAAGCGGCAGATATTGTGCTGCAGGCAGCCATCGCGGCGGGTGCACCAAAAGATATTATCGGCTGGATTGACGCGCCGTCAGTTGAGCTTTCTAATCAGTTAATGCATCACCCTGATATCAACCTGATCCTTGCGACAGGCGGGCCAGGCATGGTTAAGGCAGCCTATAGCTCCGGTAAACCCGCGATTGGTGTGGGTGCAGGTAATACACCCGTAGTGGTTGATGAGACAGCTGACATCAAACGTGCTGTTGCCTCCATTTTGATGTCTAAGACGTTTGATAACGGCGTAATTTGTGCGTCTGAACAATCCGTAATCGTGGTTGACAGCGTTTATGATGCCGTTCGCGAGCGTTTTGCCAGCCATGGCGGTTATATGTTACAGGGTGATGAACTGCGTGCCGTGCAGGATATTATCCTGAAAAATGGCGGTCTGAATGCGGCAATTGTGGGCCAGCCTGCGGTTAAGATTGCTGAAATGGCGGGCATTAGCGTGCCAGCCAATACCAAAATTCTCGTCGGTGAAGTCAAACTGGTTGATGAATCTGAGCCGTTTGCTCATGAAAAACTGTCGCCAACCTTAGCCATGTATCGGGCTAAAGATTTTGCAGATGCCGTTGATAAAGCTGAAAAGCTGGTTGCGATGGGCGGTATCGGCCATACCTCATGTTTGTATACCGATCAGGATAATCAGACAGAGCGCGTTCACTATTTCGGCGACAAAATGAAAACCGCGCGTATTTTAATTAACACGCCTGCCTCACAGGGTGGCATTGGCGATTTGTATAACTTCAAGCTTGCCCCCTCTTTAACCCTCGGTTGTGGCTCGTGGGGCGGTAACTCCATTTCTGAAAACGTGGGACCTAAACATCTCATCAACAAGAAAACCGTGGCCAAGCGAGCTGAAAATATGTTGTGGCATAAACTTCCGAAGTCTATTTACTTCCGCCGTGGCTCACTTCCTGTCGCGCTGGAAGAAGTGGCCACTGATGGCGCAAAACGTGCCTTCATCGTGACTGACCGTTTCCTGTTTAACAATGGCTATGCCGATCAGGTCACGCGCGTACTGAAAACGCATGGTATCGAAACGGAAGTCTTCTTTGAAGTTGAAGCCGACCCAACCCTGAGCATTGTGCGGAAGGGGGCGGAGCAGATGAACAGCTTTAAACCTGATGTGATTATCGCATTGGGCGGCGGTTCGCCAATGGATGCCGCCAAAATTATGTGGGTGATGTATGAGCATCCTGAAACCCATTTCGAAGAGCTGGCGCTGCGCTTTATGGATATCCGCAAACGTATCTATAAATTCCCGAAAATGGGTGTAAAAGCGCGTATGGTCGCGATCACCACTACCTCGGGAACCGGTTCTGAAGTAACGCCATTTGCAGTAGTAACAGACGATGCGACGGGTCAAAAATATCCTTTAGCAGACTATGCACTGACACCGGATATGGCGATTGTGGATGCTAATCTGGTTATGGATATGCCGCGGTCGCTGTGTGCTTTCGGTGGCCTTGATGCGGTTACCCATTCACTCGAAGCTTATGTTTCAGTATTGGCGAACGAATATTCAGATGGGCAGGCTCTGCAGGCGCTGAAACTACTGAAAGAAAATTTACCCACCAGCTATGCTGAAGGGGCGAAGAATCCGGTAGCACGTGAGCGTGTGCACAATGCCGCGACAATTGCGGGTATCGCTTTTGCTAATGCCTTCCTTGGCGTATGTCACTCAATGGCGCATAAGCTGGGGTCAGAGTTCCATATTCCTCACGGGTTAGCGAACTCACTGCTGATTGCGAACGTTATCCGCTATAACGCGAATGACAATCCTACCAAGCAGACCGCTTTTAGTCAGTATGACCGCCCACAAGCGCGCCGCCGTTACGCTGAGATCGCCGACCATCTGGGATTAAGTGCTGTGGGTGACCGCACGGCACAAAAAATCGAGAAGCTGCTGGCCTGGCTGGATGAGATGAAAACGCAGTTAGGGATCCCAACCTCAATTCGTGAAGCGGGTGTTCAGGAAGCAGATTTCCTCGCCAAAGTTGACAAGCTGGCCGACGATGCATTCGATGATCAATGTACCGGTGCTAACCCACGCTATCCGCTGATTGCAGAACTGAAGCAAATTATGCTGGACAGTTACTATGGCCGTGACTACGTTGAGCCTTTCTCAAGCGTGGCCGAAGCCGTCACAGCACAACCGATCACAGGCGCTAAAGTGGAGAAAAAACCAAAAAAGCCTGACAGGAAATAAATAAAAAAACCCGCTAAGGCGGGTTTTTTTATGCGTGATGAGAGCTTAATGATGGGGTGTTTGCGTACCGTGAATAGCGTGCAGGGAGCCTTGCTCAATGGCTTGTTTATAATGTTTACGACAGACAGAAATATAGCGTTCATTACCACCAATCACCACCTGTTCACCTTCACTAAACGGCGTTCCGTTACTGTCTAACCTTAACACCATGCTGGCTTTACGGCCGCAATGGCAAACGGTTTTCAATTCCACCAGCTTATCGGCCCAGGCTAACAAATATTCGCTGCCCGTAAACAGCTCGCCGCGAAAGTCGGTTCTTAATCCATAGCACAACACCGGAATATCGAGGCAGTCAACGACATCTGACAGAGCCTTAACCTGCTCTCGCGTTAAAAACTGGCTTTCATCAACCAGGACGCAGTGCACAGGCTGACGAGCATGCTCTGCCGCAATGTCGGCATAGAGCTGGGTTGAAGCGTTATAAAGTGAGGCTGGTGAAGAGAGACCAATGCGCGAACTGACTTTGCCAGCACCAAACCGATCGTCAATTTCTGCGGTATAAACCAGTGTACGCATACCACGTTCGTGATAGTTGTAAGATGACTGCAACAGTGCAGTTGATTTCCCGGCATTCATCGCAGAATAATAAAAATATAGTTGAGCCATACGGGCTGTATCTCAGATTAGACGAAACAGAATGTCGGGCATTTTAGCACAGATGAAATTCACCGCCGTGTAAATTTGGCCGCTTGCGCTGCGTAAAAAAACATCGAATGTCGGATGATAAGCCAGCCGATAAGCGGGTAAACCTGACTGATGCTTTAATAAGCGTTTAGACAGCGCCCGTTCAGACTGTTTCTGAACAAGCGTTGTTAGTGTAACCTAAGCCAAATTACTTTTATTATCATATGTTCTGTAATGCTATCGGCCCTCAGTAAATTTTAACGAATAGTCTTACAATAAATGCGCTAATCCTGATTTATTAATCTTCATTCCACGTACAACTTCATTAGCTGTTGAAGTTATTTTTTGCCAACACTATTATTAGCGAGCAGAACAAATCTTTTTTTAATAATTCAGAGATCAGGACAATGAGCGAAGCACTTAAAATTCTTAATAATATACGTACATTGCGTGCGCAAGCCCGAGAATTTTCAGTAGAAACACTGGAAGAAATGCTGGAAAAACTTGAAGTTGTGGTTAATGAACGCCGCGAAGAAGAGTCTCAGGCTGAAGCTGAAAATGCAGAACGTACGCGCAAACTTGAACAATACCGTGAAATGTTGCTGGCCGATGGTATTGATCCAAATGAACTGTTAAGCGCACTGGCTGAATCTAAAACTCAGGTCAAAGCTAAACGTGCAGCACGCCCCGCTAAATATCAATATGTTGACGAGAATGGCGAAACTAAAACCTGGACAGGTCAGGGACGCACGCCTGCAGTAATCAAAAAAGCCATTGAAGAACAAGGTAAAAAACTGGAAGACTTTTTACTGTAATTGCAGCAGTGCTTAAGCTTTTGAAGATCAATCCTCAACTATTGTTTCTTTTTAAAGACCAGGAAAAGGAAGCCGGAGCTTCCTTTTTTACTTTTACACTTTGTAAAATTCCCGATACCAGTCAACAAACCGCTGCACGCCCTCTTCCACACTGGTTTGCGGCTTAAAGCCAATCGCTTTGAATAGCGCCTCGGTATCAGCACTGGTTTCTAATACATCTCCAGGCTGCATGGGCAGTAAATTTTTATTGGCTGTAATACCCAGAGCTTTTTCGATTGCTTCAATGTAATTCATTAACGTTACTGGCTGACTATTACCGATATTGTATACCCGATAAGGCGCAGAACTGGTGGCAGGTGAACCGGTTTCAACCGTCCAGTTTTCCTCTTTCTGCGGAATAACATCCTGCAAGCGCACAATGGCTTCAGCAATATCATCAATATAGGTAAAGTCGCGTTTCATTTGCCCCCGATTATAAACATCAATCGCTTCGCCTGCGATCATGGCGCGGGTGAATTTAAACAGAGCCATATCAGGGCGGCCCCAGGGACCATATACAGTAAAGAAACGTAACCCTGTGGTGGGTAATTGGTACAGATGCGAATAAGTGTGTGACATCAACTCGTTTGCTTTCTTAGTTGCAGCGTAAAGCGAAACAGGATGGTCAACAGTGTCATCTGTAGAAAAAGGCATTTTACGGTTCAGGCCATAAACTGAGCTGGAAGAGGCATAAAGTAAATGCTCTATTTTATGGTGGCGGCACCCTTCCAGAATATTTAAATGACCAATAAGATTCGCATCAGCGTAGGCATGAGGATTTTCAATGGAATATCGTACGCCAGCCTGGGCACCTAAATGAATTACGCGCTGAAAGGAATATTGTTGGAAAAGAGATGCGATAGCTTCACGATCGGCTAAATCCATCTCAAGAAAGGTAAAACCAGGATAGTGATTGATCAGTGCAAGACGAGATTGTTTAAGATTAACATCGTAGTAATCATTCAGGTTGTCGATTCCGACAACCTGGTGACCGGCGTCCAACAAGCGTTGGCTAACATGAAAACCAATAAAACCTGCGGCGCCGGTTACCAGAAAGTTCATAAATCCCTCGTCAATTACGCAATTTTAATAGACGCTCCGCGGCCGATTGCATAATAAACGAAACCGCGTTTGCTTGTACGCTCTGGATCATACAGGTTACGACCATCAAAAATCACGGGTTCTTTTAGTGCATTTTTGATGACGTCAAAGTCAGGTGCCCGGAAATTTTGCCATTCCGTACAAATCACTAACCCATCGGCGCCTTGCAGTGCAGCTTCTTTGGTGCCCATCAGCTTGAGATCGCTGCGGTGTCCATAGATACGTTGCGCTTCATCCATTGCTTCGGGGTCAAATGCCTGAACCGACGCGCCCGCTTCCCATAGTGATTCCATCAGCACACGGCTGGAGGCTTCACGCATATCATCGGTGTTAGGCTTAAACGACAAACCCCATAGCGCAAAGGTTTTACCGCTCAGATCTTCACCAAAATGACGTTTGATAAACGTAGGCAGCTTGGTTTTTTGACTGTCATTAACATCTTCAACCGCTTGCAACAAACGCGGCTTATAACCAATGGATTCTGCAGTACGAATCAGTGCCTGTACATCTTTCGGGAAACAAGAACCGCCGTAACCACAGCCAGGATAGATAAAGTGATAGCCGATACGAGAATCGGAACCGATACCCTGACGTACTTTCTCAATATCTGCGCCTAAACGTTCAGCGAGGTTAGAGATTTCATTCATGAAACTGATTTTCGTTGCCAGCATACAGTTTGCTGCATACTTGGTCAGTTCTGCGCTTCGAATATCCATCAGGATCATACGATCGTGATTACGGTTAAACGGCTCGTAAAGTTCACGCAGCAGTTCAACCACGTCATCGTTATCTGTACCAACAACGATGCGTTCTGGACGCATGCAGTCGTTAACCGCTGCACCTTCTTTAAGGAATTCAGGGTTTGAAACCACATCAAAACTGATATTGGCATCACGCGCCTGCAGCGTTTCTGTCATCACTGCACGCACTTTATCTGCTGTACCAACCGGAACAGTCGATTTATCGATCACCACTTTGTGGTCATTCATGTGCTGTGCAATAGTACGCGCCACAGCCGTAACGTATTTCAGATCGGCTGAGCCATCTTCATCGGGCGGCGTACCCACGGCGATAAACTGCATTACACCGTGATTGACGCCCTGCTCGGCGTCAGTACTGAACTTAAGGCGGCCCGCTTCGTAATTTGACATTACCAGCGGCGTCAGACCCGGTTCAAAAATGGGGATGATGCCCTTTTTCAGATTTTCGACTTTCTTATCGTCGACATCAATACAGAGAACGTCATGTCCGACTTCGGCCAACACCGCAGCCTGAACCAGACCGACATAGCCGATACCAAATACAGTGACTTTCATTGAGCTATCCTGTGGTTATGAATTACTTTTTGTTGCCAACCGCTTTATCGAGCCATTCAGAGAAATCTTTGCCCAATACCGGGTGACGAACACCATACTCAACGAAAGCTTGCATATAGCCCAGTTTGTTACCGCAGTCATGACTTACCCCTTTGAGGTGATAAGCTTCAACGGTTTCTTTTTCCATCAGCATTGCAATGGAATCGGTCAGCTGAACTTCACCGCCTGCACCTGGGGGCGTTTTCGCCAGCAGTGGCCAAATGTCAGCAGAAAGTACGTAACGTCCTACCACAGCCAGGTTTGACGGTGCTTCAGCTGCTTTAGGTTTTTCAACCACACCCACCATTGGTGCGCTTTCACCGGGGTTCAACTCTGCACCCTGACAATCCACGACACCGTAAGCGGTGACATCCGCAACCGGCTCAACCATGATTTGGCTGCGACCCGATTCTTCATAACGGCTCAGCATTTCTGCCAGATTGTCTTTGGTCGGGTTAGACTCATACTCGTCAATGATCACGTCTGGCAGAATAACCGCAACCGGCTCATCGCCGACCAGAGGATGCGCGCACATAACGGCGTGGCCCAGGCCTTTGGCGATACCCTGACGCACCTGCATGATAGTGACGTGTGGAGGACAGATAGACTGGATTTCATCCAGCAGCTGACGCTTAACGCGTTTTTCCAGCATTGATTCCAGTTCAAAACTGGTATCAAAGTGGTTTTCAATGGCGTTTTTAGAAGAGTGCGTTACCAGCACAATTTCGTTAATTCCAGCTGCAATGCACTCGTTAACGACATACTGGATTAACGGCTTATCAACCAGCGGTAACATCTCTTTCGGAATCGCTTTAGTGGCAGGGAGCATACGTGTTCCCAAACCAGCTACCGGGATTACCGCTTTTTTACTTTGGACTTATAGGCAGACATCAAGATACCTCTCTTATAGGCCGTTCAAGTTAATACTTGATATGTCGGTTTAAATTCGGAAATGAGTATATCAGTTACCATCGAACGGATTTATCCTGGATGGAGTGAATCCGTAGAATTTAAGACTATTACCCAAGTGTAAAGCTAACTCCTGGTCCTGTCTCCAGCACCAGGATAATTTAAAATTATCTGCTTATTCTTCAGTCGATAACATGAGGCGAATGCGGCCGCCAACGCCCCAGACGTGGCATTGCCAGTTGTCCGCACGCTGACTTATTTGATTGAGGTGAGTACTTCCCATAGTGCCAAGCGGGACACCATTACTGAGTTGAATTTGATGGGTGTGAATGTGCAGTGTTGCATTTAATCCCGCTGACACCAGAATTAAATTTTTCAAACCGCGATGATAATAGCCGACTAACAAGGGGAACTGGCCACTCAGGTTAGCCTGGCGCAACAATAAATTGACCTGGCGAAGTAAACCATTTAGCTCAGGTAAACGCTGTTTTTGCCCCGACAACTGCTCTTGCAGCAGACCGTTAAACAATGCACGTAACAGCAGCGCAGCCAGTACGCCATTATCACCTGCACGCGTGACATCAAGGCAATAAAAAGCCAGATCTTTATCTGACAGCGCCGCAATATCCAGTACCAGGCCAGGCTGCTCTGCCATAGTAAGCTGCCGGTAATTGACGCGACAGCTCGCTATGCTCTGTTGAACAGGAGGCTGGAGTTGTTTTAGCAACTTGGCCGCGGCTTTTGGATCGCGCACCAGCGCATCCCAGTCCTGAAAAAGCTGCTCATCCTCTTCGACCTTAGAGGTAAACATTGACGGATAGAGACATTCATAAACAGCCTCACGGAAACGCTCAAAATTTTTAAGCGGCTTCAGTAAGACATCCTGTACCCCCAATCGCAGCACGTGAGCGATATCCGCCATATTTTCGGTTGCTGAGATCACAAGTATCGGCACGCTGTTGCCTCGCGTGCGGATATGTTCAACAAACTTAATGCCGTTCATACGCGGCATCTCAAGATCACAAATTATTAGATCAACTATATGCTGTTGTAGCTGTGCAATTGCGTCAATACCATCTTCCGCTTGTAACGTTACAGCACCCATCGATAACAGAAATTGGTCCAGCAACGAACGGAAAACGGCCTCATCTTCGACAATGAGTATCTTTTTGCCGATTAGTGGTTTTTCCATTCTCTCCCCCTGCGTACCAGATATTTCAATAGTGGTTCATAAAACGCACTTGCGCCTTTCAGAATTGACCGAAGTGACATCTGTGAATGAACAACTTGATTATCTACTACGGACCAGCGGTAAAAGTTCATCCATTTTTTCTCAACGGCGGCCTTGCCTGCCTCAATAGCCTCATCGGCTCGATGAAAGTCCAGCGTCGAAATTTGCGGACAAAACGGCTGAATAAGAACATCGGGCGGATCGCCTGCCATGCGATTTCGCTTTAGGCGATTTTCCAGAACCTGGATTGATGTTGACATAATTTCCATCGCACCGGGCGTTTGTGAAGCCCGGCGCTGGGTAAAATTTACCAGACGCTGACGCAATTTTCCTCCCCACGTCAACGCAGCAGCAGCGGCTTCTTCTTCACTATTTTGTGGCGTTACCGATAGCATATCTTGTTGCATCAAATGCGCATCATGTTGAAGATCAACTGCAATGACAATGTCAGCGCCGAGTGCGCGAGTGAGTGAAATCGGTACGGGATTAACCACTGCACCATCCACCAGCCAATAACCATTGTAGCCGACCGGCGGCAATAAGCCTGGCATACTACAAGAGGCTCGCACCGCCTGATGTAAATCACCTTCGGTGAGCCATAGCTCACGGCCAGTACTCAAATTTGTTGCAACTACACCGAATCGTTTATCGCCCCCTTCGATTGTATCGTGAGGAATAAGCTGACGGACATGATTAAACACCCGCTCTCCTCTCAGGAGACCACCACGTTGCCAGGAAACATCCATCAACCGGATAACATCCCAATAGCGAAACGCACTGACCCACTTTTCCATCAACGGCAACCGGTTATTAACGTAAGCCGAGCCGACCAATGCACCGACTGAGCATCCTGCTACGACATCAATTTCAATACCAGCACGTTCAAGTGCTTTGATGACTCCAATGTGTGCCCATCCTTTAGCGGCCCCGGAACCCAAGGCCAAGCCAATCTTTACATTTCTCATCTAATCTCTGGTCCTGCGTCAATACATAGCTTCGCAGCGTGGGGTCGGCTACCATAGCGTTTGTTATTATTGATTCTTATCACTCTCAGGAGTTTTCGTGTCTGAAAAGTGCCCCTGCTGCAGCGGGAAGCAGTATAGCTTATGTTGCGAACCCTTTCTTAAGGGTAACCAAATCCCGGCTTCCGCTGAACAATTAATGCGTTCACGTTATAGCGCCTATGTGATGCAAGACGCTGATTATCTTATTGCCACCTGGCATCCTGCCAGGCGTGAGCCGAAACTGGCAGGGCTTTTGTCTGAAAGTTTTCAGGACACCGAATGGCTAAGCCTGAATGTAACTCGTTGTAATCATGGATGCCATGATAATGAAGCATTCGTTACCTTTTTGCGCGATACCGCGAAAAAACGGACATTCATGCTATCTATGAGTGTTCGCGCTTTCTTCGCGAGGATCAACGCTGGTACTATGTTGATGGAACAGCGCCGCCAGTGGGGCGCAACGATCGTTGCCCCTGTGGCTCCGAGAAAAAATACAAGAAATGTTGCGGCTGAGCGCATTGCCAGCACAACGGTTTTACCCTTAATGCTTTGACAGGACTCTGATAGAGATGCAAGCGCAAACCATGCAAAGAAAAGTTTTACGTACCATTTGTCCAGATGCAAAAGGTCTGATCGCCAAAATCACCAATATTTGTTACAAGCACGAACTCAATATCGTGCAAAACAATGAGTTTGTTGATCATCGCACTGGGCGTTTCTTTATGCGCACAGAGTTGGAAGGGATTTTTAACGACAACACACTGCTGGCCGATCTTGACAGCGCCCTGCCCCAGGGATCAGTACGTGAGCTGCACAGCGCAGGTCGTCGCCGCGTAGTCATTCTGGTGACTAAAGAAGCGCATTGTCTCGGCGATTTGCTAATGAAAAGTGCTTTTGGCGGTCTGGATATGGAAATTGCTGCCGTTATTGGCAACCACGAAACGTTACGCTCTCTGGTTGAGCGTTTCGACATTCCTTTTGCCCTGGTAAGCCATGAAGGCTTAACGCGCGAAGAACATGATAATCGCATGGCCGATGAAATTGACCGTTATCAACCAGATTACGTTGTGTTAGCGAAATATATGCGTGTATTAACGCCAGCGTTCGTTCAGCGTTATCCTAACCAGATCATCAACATTCACCATTCGTTCCTGCCAGCCTTTATCGGTGCGCGTCCTTATCATCAGGCTTACGAACGTGGCGTGAAGATTATTGGCGCAACGGCGCACTACGTTAATGACAATCTGGATGAAGGCCCTATCATCATGCAGGATGTGATTAATGTGGATCACAGCTATACCGCTGATGAAATGATGCGCGCCGGTCGTGACGTAGAAAAAACGTGTTAAGCCGTGCATTATATAAAGTTCTCGGCCAGCGCGTGTTCGTTTACGGCAATCGCACGATTATACTTTAAGCGCCGAGGGTGCTGAATTGCTTGGTAATTCAGCGCCGCGCGCAAAAAGTGGGCAAACGAATCATCATTTCTGTCTGGGCGCTTTACACCTTGAACGCATTTGGTATGATGCGCCCCGCTTTCAGGCATAATGATTCAGGCCATGGTGGGATTCCCGAGCGGCCAAAGGGAGCAGACTGTAAATCTGCCGTCACAGACTTCGAAGGTTCGAATCCTTCTCCCACCACCATCTGAATCGCCGCATTGCCTGAATCAATACGAAATATCCCCGGTGGGATTCCCGAGCGGCCAAAGGGAGCAGACTGTAAATCTGCCGTCACAGACTTCGAAGGTTCGAATCCTTCTCCCACCACCATTAAATATTCTGTTTACCTCCCCCAGACTGCCTAACTTACCCGACTCTGCGAGAGAAGGATGAGAAGCTTCGACCCGAAGGTTCGAGCCGAGCGCAGCGAGACAACGCGCTTCAGCGCGGCCCGCAGGGTGAGGCGCAGCGCGCCGAATTATCCTTCTCCCACCACCATTAAATATTCTGTTCACCTCCCCAGGCTGCCTAACTTACCCGACTCTGCGAGAGAAGGATGAGAAGCTTCGATCTTAAATAACGCTAATCGCCATTATCGGTACAAACACTCAGCGTCTGCCATGACTTTTCCCTGAAAAATCGCTACTATCCCGCGCATCTTTTATGAGAACAATGGTCAACACCATGAAATTTGTTTCATTCAACATCAATGGATTGCGTGCGCGCCCACATCAGTTAGCCGCAATAGTCGAACAGCATCAGCCTGACGTTATTGGCCTGCAAGAAACGAAAGTTCACGATGAAATGTTTCCTCTCGAAGAGGTTGCGAAGCTGGGCTACAACGTGTTCTACCACGGTCAGAAAGGACATTACGGCGTTGCGCTGTTAACCAAAGTTCAGCCTGTTTCAGTGCGCCGTGGTTTTCCAGGCGATGATGATGAGGCACAGCGTCGCTTGATTATGGCGGAAATCCCCAGCCCAGTCGGCGATATCACTGTCATCAATGGTTATTTCCCGCAAGGTGAAAGCCGCGATCATCCGACAAAATTTCCAGCCAAAGAAAAATTTTTCCGCGATCTGCAAAGTTATCTCACAGAATCCCTGAAGGCCGACAAACCGGTCTTGATCATGGGCGACATGAATATCAGCAGCACCGATCTGGATATTGGTATTGGTGAAGAGAGCCGCAAACGCTGGTTACGCACCGGCAAATGCTCATTCCTGCCAGAAGAACGCGAGTGGATGGATCGTTTGTTAAGCTGGGGGCTGGTGGATACGTGGCGCGATAAAAATCCAGAGAGCGCCGATCGCTTTTCATGGTTTGATTACCGCTCCAAAGGCTTTGATGACAACCGTGGCTTACGCATCGATTTAATACTGGCGAGTCAGCCGCTGGCGTCACGTTGCAGTGAAACAGGTATTGATTACGACATCCGCAGCATGGAAAAACCGTCAGACCATGCTCCAGTTTGGTCGACCTTCCGGTTCTAAAAAACAGCGTGGCTTGATGCCACGCTGTTTTACTTAACTATCTTCCAGATCAGATTATTCGTTCCGAGCGACTGTTCATCCCGGGCACACTGCAACAATACCCCCTCTGATTTAACCACCGCCCCTTCGCTATAGTTACGGTTATTGAAAATACAGCATCTGATGCAGTCCGGTTGACGATTCTGCCCTTGCGCCCAGACTTCTGGTGGCATGTCTACCACCACATCCGGACTGCTGCTTTGCTCATTCTGGTGATACCGGCTATTAGCCTGCACGGCTCCACTGGAAAGCGCCAGAATCAACCAGGCTAGCGCGGAGTAACGCCTCATTCAGTCTCCTTGATTTTACGTTTAGTTTTACGTACAGGCCGCTTTTTGCTGGTAGCGGGCAAACCACGCAAAGCCTGTACTGCCGGCTGTTGTCGTGCCTGCTGGATTATGCCAGTTAATGTCTGCACCAGCGGCTGCATAAAATCTTCATAGCGACAGGATTTCTCACTAATGCGTGTCAGCGTCGATTCCCATTGCGCTGTCATATCCGGTCGCGCGGCCAAATCGGGCAGTGAATGAATCAAAGCACGCCCGGCTTCAGTAGAATGGATATAGCGTCCCTTTTTCACTAAAAACGTTCGACGGAACAACAGTTCGATAATGCCTGCTCGCGTGGCCTCTGTACCTAAACCATCGGTTGCCCGCAGCACTTTCTTTAATTCTTTATCCTGCACAAAACGCGCAATGCCGGTCATGGCTGACAGTAAAGTCGCATCAGTAAAGGGTCTTGGCGGCTGAGTCTGCTTTGCCAGCACCTCGCCGCGCTCACACAGCAGCTCATCATCTTTCGCGACAACAGGTAACGGCATTCCGTCATTTTCTTCGTCGCGTTCTTTGCTGCCTAACAGTGCGCGCCAACCCGCTTCAGCCAGGAAGCGGGCTTTGGCGACAAATTTGCCTTTCTCGATCTCTAAATCAATCACACATTTGCGAAATACGGCGTCAGGGCAAAACTGCATCAGATACTGTCGTGCAATTAAGCCATAAACATTTTGTTCATTTTCTGTGAGCTTCACTGCGCTGGAGCGCGCCGTAGGAATAATCGCATGGTGCGCATCGACCTTCTTATCATCCCAACAGCGGTTCCTACGATCTGCGCTAAAGTCGCCTGGCGGCGTAAGGTTCGGCTGATGAGCCTGGATTGCATTCAGTACCGCATTTCGCCCGGCAAAATGCTCTTCTGGCAGATAGCGACAGTCTGAACGTGGATAGGTAATCAGCTTATGCGTTTCATACAATCGTTGACAGGTATCCAGCACCGTTTGTGCGCTTAAACCGAAACGTTTTGCCGCTTCAATTTGCAGGCTGGAAAGCGAAAATGGCAGCGGCGCGCCCTCACTCTCGCGTTTATCACTGTAAGCCGTAACGATAGCGGGTTTGCCGCTAATGCGCGCGACCACATGCTCCGCCAGCGTACGGTTGAGTAATCGTCCCTCCTCATCCTGCCAGGGTTCACAGGCATCGCTGGGTACCCAATTCGCCACAAAACGCACATTATCCGGCGTGACAATATGTGCTTTTACTTCGAAATAATCTTTGGGTAGGAAGTTCTCTATCTCTTCATCACGCCGCACCACCAGACCCAGCACTGGCGTCTGTACACGTCCGACTGACAGCACGCCGTCATAGCCTGCGTTACGTCCTAACAGTGTCCAGGCGCGCGTCATATTGATGCCATAAAGCCAGTCGGCACGCGCTCTTGCTAACGCAGAAACGCATAAAGGAATAAATTCCCGGTTTTGACGCAGTCGGTTAACCGCACGATCGACCGCCTGCGGATTAAGGTCATTGATAAGGCAACGCTGGACTTTGCTGCGCTTATCGGCAGGTAGCTGAAGATAATCAAGCACTTCATCGACCAGTAACTGCCCTTCACGATCGGGATCGCCTGCATGCACAATTTCACTGGCCTGGGCTAAGAGCTTTTCAACTACCTTCAGTTGTTTAGCCACGGAAGGACGCGGTTGCAGACGCCACTTTTCGGGAATAATCGGTAAATCAGCCAGCGACCAGCGTGCGTAGCGGCTGTCATAATGATCGGGCTGAGCCTGTTCTAATAAGTGTCCGACACACCATGTCACAATCTGATCGTTACCACAGGCAATAAAGCCCTCACCGCGTCGATGTGGCTTTGGAAGAACATCGGCAATGGCGCGGCCAAGGCTCGGTTTTTCCGCTATAAACAAACGCATCTAAATACTCAACCTCAAGGAACAACGCTAATAACGGGCAACTGACTATCAGCAGGCAAAAGATGACCTATCGCACTGACGCTAATGTTATGCGCGCGCGCGCAGCTCAGAAACGCGTCTAAAGTACCGGGTTGCACCGCCACGAGCAATCCACCGGACGTTTGCGGATCGCAGAGTAGCTGCCGCATTGTGTCATCCATCGGCGAGATAAGATGACCGTATCCGGCAAAATTGCGGGCAGTCCCGCCAGGCAAGGCGCCTGCTGCAATATAGTCTTCCACACCTGCGAGCCGGGGAACCTGACTGTATGTAATTTCAGCGCGTAAAGACGATCCCTCACATATTTCGCTCAGATGCCCTAGCAAACCGAAACCGGTGACATCGGTCATGGCTTCAACGCCATCCAGTTCTGCAAAAGCCGCACCGATGGCATTGAGCTGGCACATTGTTTCTGCTGCCAGCTGCTTATGCTCTGGGCGAAGCAAGCCTTTTTCTCTGCGGTGGTCAGGATGCCAATACCAAGCGGTTTCGTCAGTAACAATACACAGCCTGCCTGCGCGCTGCTGTTTTTCTTCACCCGAGCGGTGGCAACCATGCCCGTAACAGCAAGACCAAAAATTGGTTCGGGTGTATCAATAGAATGACCGCCCGCTAGCGCGATCCCGGCATCACGGCATGCAGCCCGACCGCCTTCAATGACCTGTTGAGCGATTGACGCGCTAAGCACTTCAACCGGCCAGCCTAAGATGGCAACCGCCATAATCGGCTTGCCGCCCATCGCATAAATATCACTGATAGCATTCGTCGCAGCAATGCGACCAAAAGTATAAGGATCATCAACAACTGGCATAAAAAAATCAGTGGTACTTACCACTGCGGTGCCATTGCCTAAATCGTAAACGGCAGCATCATCCCGGGTTTCATTACCCACTAACAGGCGAGGATCGTGAAAAGGTGTTAATTCACTTTTCAGCATGGTTGCAAGAATCTGGGGTGAGATTTTGCAGCCACAGCCTGCTCCGTGGCTGTATTGCGTAAGGCGAATTGTTTCTGACATCTGACGAGCCTTTTGCTGCGAATGGTGGCGCTATGTTAGCCTGGAGCTGCGCTGAGAGTAAGCGCAGCTCGACGCGTTCTGGATCATTCGCACAGGATCCGCTCAAAATACAGATTAACGCCTGACACCTTGATTTATATCAGAAATAGCTGACGAAGGGAGCGGTATCGGGATGTATTACCGTTGTGCTGGATTTCAGTTGCGGCGTGCCCAGGTAAAGAAAACCGACAATTGCATCTTGTTCACGGCAGCCAAATGCCTGACGAACACTCTCGTTATCGGTCCAGGGACCGCTTCGCCAGATGCCGTTAAAGCCTTGCGCAACAGCCGCCATTTGCATCGCCATTACCGCACAGCTGGCCGAGGCAACCTGCTCCCACTGGGGAACTTTAGGGTGATCCTGACAGTGCGCAATGACGGTAATGATCATTGGTGCACGAAACGGCGACTGAGTGGCTTTATCAATCGCTTTTTCATCCAGTTGGCTATCGCGAGCTGCATTTTCCAGCAGCTTACTTAAACGCTCCCGCCCTTCTTTTTCAACAATAATGAAACGCCAGGGTTGCAACGTTCCGTGATCGGGCACACGCATGCCGGCACGAATAATGTTTTCCAGTGCTTCACCAGTGGGAGCTGGCTCTGATAAACGTGAAGCCGAACGACGATTTACTAATAATTCAAGTGCATCCATGTTTTCCTCCTGTTATGCGATTCGCTGGTCTAATCCTGGCACAGGCAGATTTTTTGTAACAGTCCAGGGTGATTTCCTGCTGACTTTTAGCACGCTGCTCTTTAGGATGAGGTCGTCAAAGGAGGTCTGGTCCGCGCGGTGACCACTTCCGGCTATATGAATATGGAGAGTCTGATGCGCACATTGTGGCGAATAATTGCTGGTCTGTTTCGCTGGACCTGGCGAGTGTTGAACTTCATCAGGGAGTTCGTTTTAAATCTTTTCCTGATTTTCTTGATTGTAGTAGGCGTAGGCATCTGGTTGCAGCTAAGCGGTTCTGGCAGCAACAGCTCGGCACCTTTACAGCAAGGCGCGCTGAAAGTCGATCTCAGCGGCGTGCTGGTAGATAAGCCTTCCGTAAGCAATCGCTTGAGTAAAATTGGCCGCGAATTACTCGGTGCCAGCAGCGAACGTTTGCAGGAAAACTCTTTGTTTGATGTGGTTGATGCCATTCGTCAGGCAAAAAACGACAATAATATTAAAGGCATGGTATTAGATTTACGCGACTTTGCTGGTGGCGATCAGCCTTCTCTTAACTATGTGGGTAAGGCGTTACGCGAATTTCGCGACAGCGGTAAACCAATTTATGCCTTAGGAGACAGCTACAGCCAGGCACAATATTATCTTGCCAGCTATGCCAACAAGATTTATCTGTCGCCTCAGGGCACGGTTGATCTGCATGGGTTCGCCACTAACGGTTTGTATTACAAAACCCTGTTGGAAAAACTGAAAGTGACTTCCCATGTGTTCCGTGTAGGGACGTATAAATCAGCCGTTGAGCCGTTCCTGCGCGATGATATGTCGCCTGCGGCTCGCGATGCTGACAGTCGCTGGGTGGGCCAACTTTGGCAAAACTATCTCAACACCGTTTCCGCTAATCGCCAAATTACGCCAGAGCAACTCTTTCCGGCGCGGCTGCGATTATTGCGGGTTTGCAGGCTGTTAACGGTGATACAGCTGAATATGCGCTGAATAATAAACTGGTGGATGTGCTGGGTTCGCGTGCGGCTGCTGACAGTGAGTTAGTTAAAACGTTTGGTCTGGATAAGCAAAATAATGACTATCGCAATGTCAGTATTTATGACTATACCGTGACTCAGCCGTCTCATCAGCAAAATGGCAATATCGCGGTGATTATGGCCAGCGGCGCTATCATGGACGGAGAAGAAACTCCGGGTAACGTAGGCGGTGATACAACGGCGGAGCAGATCCGTGATGCCCGGCTTGATGCAAAAATTAAAGCCATCATCCTGCGAGTCAACAGTCCCGGCGGCAGCGTAACGGCATCTGAAGCCATTCGTGAAGAGCTGGCCGCCGCACGAGCAGCAGGCAAACCGATTGTAGTATCAATGGGTGGAATGGCCGCTTCAGGGGGTTACTGGATCTCTACTCCGGCAGATTATATCGTGGCGAACCCCAGCACACTTACCGGCTCGATCGGTATTTTTGGTGTCATTAATACACTGGAAAAAAGCCTCGATACTATCGGCGTGCATACCGATGGCGTAGCAACCTCGCCGTTAGCCGATGTGACGAGCACTAAAGCACTGCCGACAGAAGTGCAACAGCTTATGCAGTTAACTATCGAAAATGGTTACCATAATTTTGTCGGTTTGGTAGCGGCTTCGCGCCACAAAACAGCAGAACAGGTTGATGCCATTGCACAAGGCCACGTCTGGACCGGTAGCGATGCAAAAGCAAATGGTCTGGTGGATGCGCTGGGTGATTTCGATGATGCCGTGAAAAAAGCGGGTGAACTGGCTAAGGTCGCTAAACCGCAGCTTAGCTGGTATCAGGATGAGCCAACCTTTTTTGACATGATGCTGAACCAGGTTAATGCTTCTGCGCGTGCGGTATTGCCCGATGCGTTAAAAGTCTGGCTACCGGCCCCGATGCTTGATGTGATGAATGCCATGAAAAACCAGCCGGGATTATTTGATCATCTTAATGATCCGCAAAATCGTTACGCCTTCTGCCTCAACTGCGGCGAAGTGCGATAAACCTCGCAGCCCGATCTGGTCGGGCTGCTTTTCCTCGCTATACCCCTTATACTGCGCGTTTTACGGCAAGTCTGGGTTCAATAATGCAAAAGAAAAATATTTATGTAGCTTACACAGGCGGCACCATTGGTATGCAGCGTTCCGCACAAGGCTATATTCCGGTTTCTGGCCATCTGCAACAGCAGCTCGCTAACATGCCTGAATTC
Source organism: Candidatus Pantoea haifensis (assembly GCA_018842655.1). GTDB lineage: Bacteria > Pseudomonadota > Gammaproteobacteria > Enterobacterales > Enterobacteriaceae > Pantoea > Pantoea haifensis. The sequence goes on from JAGTWN010000004.1 coordinate 1,246,344, forward strand.
CATCGCCCTGAGATGCCAGATTTCACCATTCATGAATATCAACCGCTCATTGACTCTTCGGATATGACACCAGAAGACTGGCAAGCTATCGCGGAAGATATTCGTCAAAACTACCATCAGTACGACGGTTTTGTGATTTTGCATGGAACCGATACCATGGCTTTCACTGCCTCGGCGCTCTCTTTTATGCTGGAGAATCTGGCAAAACCGGTCATTGTAACGGGTTCGCAAATTCCTTTAGCTGAGCTGCGCTCTGATGGTCAGCAAAATTTACTGAATTCACTTTATGTGGCGGCGAATTATCCCATTAATGAAGTCGCATTGTTTTTTAACAATACGCTTTATCGTGGCAACCGCACCACCAAAGCGCACGCGGATGGCTTCAATGCCTTTGCTTCGCCTAATCTTTCAGCCCTGCTGGAAGCTGGTATCCATATTCGCCGTCTGAATACTCCTCCTGCCCCACAAGGCACGGGTGAATTGATTGTGCATACCATTACGCCACAGCCTATTGGCGTCGTTACCATTTATCCGGGTATTTCGGCCGATGTGGTGAGAAACTTTCTGCGCCAGCCCGTGAAGGCTCTGATTTTACGCTCCTATGGCGTAGGCAATGCGCCACAAAACGCAGAGTTTTTAGCTGAGCTACAGCAAGCCAGTGAACGTGGCATTGTGGTCGTTAATTTAACGCAGTGCATTTCTGGCAAAGTAAACATGGGCGGTTATGCAACCGGTAATGCGCTGGAACATGCTGGCGTCATCAGCGGTTTCGATCTCACAGTAGAAGCCGCCCTAACTAAACTGCATTTTTACTTAGCCAAAATCTGTCAAGCGAGCAAATACGTGCAAAAATGCAACAAAACTTACGCGGCGAATTGACAGAAGAGTGACAGGAGCGACGTGGAATGAAGCGGGCACTGATTATTATTGATATTCAAAACGACTTCTGCCCCGGTGGTCCGATGGCGATTCAGGAAGGCGATCTTACTGTTGATGTCGCAAACCGTTATGCTCGCGCTTTTCGTGAGAACGGTGAGTATGTTCTGGCCTTACAGGACTGGCATCCCTCCGATCACGGCAGTTTTGCCTCGGTGTCTGGTGAACCGGTGTATACCCTGGGTGAACTCAACGGTCTGGCGCAAATCTGGTGGCCAGACCACGGGATTCAGGGCTCACAGGGGGCGGACTTCCATCCCGGCCTGGATCGTAGCCTGTTTGATGCCACCTTCCATAAAGGTCAGGATGTGGATGTTGACAGCTACAGCGCCTTTTTTGACAACGGTCATCGCCGCAAAACAGAACTTGATAGCTGGCTGCGCGCCCGCGACATTACGCATTTGGTAATGCTGGGCCTGGCCACCGATTATTGCGTGAAGTACAGCGTGCTGGATGCGCTGGAGTTGGGCTATCAGGTTGAAGTGATAAAAGAAGGTTGTCGCGGCGTTAATCTTAACCCCGATGACAGTAACATTGCGTTTGCACAAATGGCTGCACAAGGCGCGGTACTTGTTTGATAAAAAATGGCTGGCCTTCGTGGCCAGCCATTTTTTAATGCAAATTAATGCGTGTAACGTCAGGCTCAATGCCCCACTCTTCTTTGAGCTCTTTTTTAGACTTCATAACCATTTCGCCGTTTTTACCGATGGTCATGTGCTGTGGGCGATCATTGTGACGCGCCTGCCACAACATCACTAACTGCAAACAGTTATCGCGTTGTGCCTGTGTCAGCGCGACGCCATCTGGCCATTTACCGGTTTCAACGGCTGTCGCCAGTCGCTCATAAACGTCAGGCGTCATTGCATCAAGCATCGCTTCCAGTTCTTGCTTCATGGCACTTATCCTTGCGTTTCGTCGCCCTGCTCATCTGTAAAACTGAGCGAGGCTGAATTCACACAATAACGCTCACCCGTGGGTTGCGGACCGTCAGGGAAAACGTGCCCCAGATGAGACTCACACTTGCCACAACGTATCTCAATACGCTGCATACCGTGAGAGTTGTCTTCAATGTAATGAATCGCTTCCTCGCTTACTGGCTGATAGAAGCTCGGCCAGCCACAACCTGAATCATATTTGGTTTCAGAGAGGAACAACGGAGCATTACAAACCAAGCAATGATAAATACCTTCCTGCTTGTTGTGCAAAAGTGCGCCGCTGAAAGGCGGCTCCGTTCCGCGATGCTGAGTCACATAACGCTGCATTTCAGACAATTGCGCAATTTTTGCTTCGGGTGCGGTTTCTTTGGCCATTTAAGAGATTCCGGAGGGTGTCATTCTGAAAAAATCAGCTAGTATTCTAACAAATGAACAACATTAATCGGGTCTTTTTTTGTGCTCATCCCGTCGTCGAGCTCCTCACAACCTGAAATTGTGACTCCGATCACCTTTTATCTGGAGTATCCCTTTATAGTCGGCGATTGAGTTAACGAAGCGCGACAGCAGACTCGTTGCGTAATCGGTTGCGCAACAAATAATTCCTGTTTAGCGGCTTGACCTGTCGCAACAATTGACACGATTCCGCTTGACGCCTGGTAAGGTTTTTGTAATTTTACAGCCAACCTTTTATTCACTAACAACTAGCTGGTGGAATATATGACTATCAAAGTAGGTATTAACGGTTTTGGCCGTATCGGTCGCATCGTTTTTCGTGCTGCTCAACAGCGTTCAGACATCGAAATCGTTGCTATCAACGACCTGCTCGACGCTGACTACATGGCGTACATGCTGAAATATGACTCAACTCACGGTCGTTTCGACGGCACCGTTGAAGTTCAGGACGGCGCACTGGTTGTTAACGGTAAGAAAATCCGTGTTACCGCTGAGAAAGATCCGGCTAACCTGAAGTGGGACGAAGTAGGCGTTGACGTCGTTGCTGAAGCAACCGGTATCTTCCTGACCGACGAAACCGCACGTAAACATATCACTGCTGGCGCGAAAAAGTCGTTCTGACTGGCCCATCTAAAGATGACACCCCAATGTTTGTTCGTGGTGCTAACTTCGATAAATATGAAGGTCAGGATATCGTTTCTAACGCATCATGCACCACTAACTGCCTGGCTCCGCTGGCAAAAGTTATCAACGATCAGTTCGGCATCGTTGAAGGCCTGATGACCACTGTTCACGCGACAACCGCTACCCAGAAAACCGTTGATGGCCCGTCTCATAAAGACTGGCGCGGCGGCCGTGGCGCGTCTCAGAACATCATCCCATCTTCAACCGGTGCAGCGAAAGCTGTAGGTAAAGTGCTGCCAGAACTGAATGGCAAACTGACCGGTATGGCGTTCCGCGTGCCTACGCCTAACGTCTCTGTTGTTGACCTGACTGTGCGTCTGGCTAAGCCTGCTTCTTACAAAGAAATCTGTGCTGCTATCAAAGCCGCCTCAGAAGGTGAGATGAAAGACGTGCTGGGCTATGTTGAAGACGACGTTGTTTCAACTGACTTCAACGGCGAAGTGCTGACTTCAGTATTTGACGCCAAAGCGGGCATCGCTCTGAACGACAACTTTGTGAAACTGGTTTCCTGGTATGACAACGAAACTGGCTACTCAAACAAAGTTCTCGACCTGATTGCACTGGTTTCTGCTAAATAAGGCAGCCAGTTATCGTTGAGAATAAGGGCGACTTCGGTCGCCCTTTTTTATGGTCCGCACAGGAAGGATTCGATCATGCAAGACAAATTATATACTTTGCCCGTTGCTGAACAAATTTCGCCCTATTTATCTCAACGTCAGATCGGCGATTTGCCCGCCATTATCATCAGCCATCCCAAAGTTCGCGGGGCTATCACTCTGCAAGGCGCGCACTTACTTGCCTGGCAACCCAGCGGTGAAAAACCAGTTATCTGGCTGAGCGATAAGACCCCGTTTTCACCTGGGAAAGCGATTCGTGGTGGCGTGCCAATTTGCTGGCCATGGTTTGGGCCTGCCGGTGAGCCTGCTCATGGCTTTGCCCGTACCCAGCCCTGGACCCTTTCTGCGCATGATGAAAACGACGATGGGGTAATGTTAACCTTTGTGCTGGAAAGCAATGCGCAAACGAAAAAGCTCTGGCCGCACGACTTTACCCTCTTCGCCCGTTTTCGCCTGGGCCAGCACTGTGAGATTGAACTGGAAGCCCACGGTGATTATGAAGCCACTGCGGCGCTGCATAGCTATTTTGCCATCGCTGATATTGCTGACGTTGAAGTCAGTGGACTTGGCACCCGTTATATCGATAAGGTAGAAAACAATCAGGTCGGCCAAAGCGATGGCAGGCAACGCTATCCTGGGCGAGTTGATCGTATCTTTACCCAGGCCGAAGATTGTTGCGTCATTCACGATAACGCAGGTCAGCGACAGATCGAAGTTTATCACCATCATCAAAGTGACGTTGTCACGTGGAATCCTGGCGTAGAACTTTCCTGCAGCATGGGTGATATGGCGAACGAGGGTTATAAAACAATGGTGTGCGTCGAAACAGCGCGTATCAATAAGCCAATGCGTAGCGCAGGCGAAAAACCCGCGCGACTGGCAACAACCTTCCGCTTACGTAAAAAGCCTGATCGCAGGCGGTTTACCGTTACGATTTACACAACGTCCAGCGGCACTTTATGCTGCGGTGGTGGAAAAGCCTGATTGATAAGAAACAGCTCATTCTCGCTAAGTTGTACATCCAGCGCCGCAGCATTTTCCTGAACGTGAGCCACTGAGCTGGCTTTAGGAATGGCTATTACCCCCTCTTTACGAATTACCCAGGCGAGTAATAACTGCGCCACGCTGATGCTCTTTTGCTGTGCAATCTGCTGCAGCACCGGCTCAGAGAATAAGGTGTTGCGTAAACGGCCAGCCTGCGCCAAAGGACAATAGGCCATGATGGGCAGCTGACGTTGCTGGCACTCTGGCAGCAGCTCATATTCAATTCCACGCGACGCTAAATGATACAGCACCTGGTTTGTTGCACAGTGCTGCCCGCCAGGCTCGCTCCACAGTTCCAGCATATCTTCAGTATCGAAATTCGATACGCCCCAGTGGCGGATTTTCCCCTGTTGTTGCAGGGATCCCATGGCCCGAATGGTTTCTTCAAGGGGAATATTGCCACGCCAGTGCAGCAGATAGAGATCGAGGTAATCAGTTTTCAGTCGGCTCAGGCTGCGCTCACACGCTTCAATTGTGTCAACGTCTCCTGCATTTCAGGGATAAACTTTTGAAACCAGGAATGCGCTGTGGCGTCGGCCCTTTAACGCTTCGCCGACAACTTTTTCAGCGCCTCCTTCTGCATACATCTCAGCGGTATCAATGAGGGAGAGTCCGCAATCCAGTCCAGCCTGTAACGCAACGACCTCCTGCTGTCGGTTGGCGGCTTTCTCCCCATGTACCAGGTGCCCTGCCCAATCAACGGCAGGTTTTTTCTCCAGCAAATTCGATGGTTTTACGCATTCTGCTCTCCTGCATCATTTTAAGGCACCAAAAAGAGCAGAGGGCGATAAACGCCCTCACTTGGTGCACTATCAGAAGGTGTAGCTGATACCCGTCCAGAGCGTTGCCTGGCCGGATTTATCGACCATGGGACTCTCTTTGATTTCGCTGTCGAAACGTGTGTAGCGGCCCACAACGATTGCATTCCACTGTGGTGAAATTTGATAACTGGCGCTCATCTCAACATACGGTGACCAGCTGTCATCTGGGTTATAGCGATCAATGCCGGTGCGCGCGCTTTCATGGCCCGAAACGCCATAGTAGTACCGGTTTTGATTGGCGCTGTTCCATATTGCGCCAATGCCTGGCGTCAGGGTGAAATCGCCCATATTGAAACGGTAAAGGTAAGTCATATCCCAGATAATGCCGTTGCTGTTATTCAGTATATCGCCTAACAGCGCCGTGCGTACGATGCCCCAGTCAGCCACGTGACGATACGTTCCGCCCGCCATTAACGTCATACGCCGTTTATCCAGGCCTTTCATATCGCCTAAATCGTTGTCACCCGGATCGTACTGTTGCGGCGACCCCAACAGCGTTAATGACAGTTGGTTTTGCGGATCCTTCCATAAGTAGTAACCCCCTTGCAGGCTGCGAAACCAGAAATTCTCACCCTCGTAATTGATGACAGGCACAGGAATATAGCGATCCTGTCCGCCACGGTAAGGTGATTCAGCATAAATCACTGACGCGCCGAGCGATAATGGTGCAGCCTGTGCCGTATTGGCGATCAAATACAGAGGTAAAAGTGCAGCAAGGGCGTTAAGTTTGAATTGGTTCACAATTAAATCATTCCATTAATATAACAATCACACATGGAGTCTAACGATTTTTACTCACTGGTTTAACCTTTATCTGACGTGAAGCCAGTGATGAAGCAGGGAGGCGCATTAATAGTTAATAGCCGCGCCCGTAACGGGACGGCACATAACTGACCTGCATTGCAATCAAATGACTTTGTTATTGATATTTCGCTACATAGCCCAAACCCGTGGAGGAAATTTCTTAAATGCCTTCTACAGTTAGAAGTAAGACAAGACTTTTTGTACGAGCAGAGTAACCATAAGATTTGTGTACCCGATAAAAAGACGTCAGGTTGGCATAAGGGTTGCTGTACTCACCAGAGAATATCTTCCGGGAGCTGCATGAGCATCTAATTACGCTCCTTTACCTGTGCTAAAAACGAAAGGACGGGCATCGCTATGAATATATTCGATCACTATCGTCAGCGTTATGAAGCTGCCAAGGACGAAGAGTTCACACTGCAGGAATTTCTTGCAATCTGTAAACAAGATCGCAGTGCATACGCCAACGCAGCAGAGAGACTATTAATGGCTATCGGTGAGCCAGTAATGGTCGACACTGCTCAGGAGCCACGCCTTTCCAGAATATTCTCCAACCGTGTGATGGGACGCTATCCTGCGTTCGAAGAGTTTTACGGCATGGAAGAAGCGATTGAACAGATCGTTTCTTATCTGAAACACGCTGCGCAAGGCCTTGAGGAGAAGAAACAGATTCTCTATTTATTAGGTCCGGTTGGTGGGGGTAAATCTTCACTGGCTGAACGGTTAAAATCGTTAATGCAGCGAGTGCCCATTTATGTGCTCAGTGCTGATGGCGAACGCAGTCCGGTCAATGACCATCCGCTCTGTCTGTTTAACCCGCAGGAAGATGCCAATATTCTCGAGAAAGAGTATGGTGTTCCGCGCCGTTATCTTGGCACCATCATGTCGCCCTGGGCGGCTAAACGTCTGCATGAATTTGGTGGTGATATCACCCGCTTCAAAGTGGTGAAAGTCTGGCCATCCATTCTGGAACAACTCGCTATCGCTAAAACTGAACCCGGCGATGAAAACAACCAGGATATCTCCGCACTGGTAGGTAAAGTCGATATCCGTAAACTGGAGAATCACGCGCAGAACGATCCTGATGCGTACGGCTATTCAGGCGCACTGTGCCGCGCGAACCAGGGCATTATGGAATTTGTGGAGATGTTTAAAGCGCCAATTAAGGTGCTGCATCCTCTCTTAACCGCAACGCAGGAAGGGAACTACAACGGTACTGAAGGTATCTCCGCCCTGCCGTTTAACGGCATTATTCTGGCGCACTCAAACGAATCTGAATGGGTGACTTTCCGTAACAACAAAAACAATGAGGCATTTCTTGACCGTGTTTACATCGTCAAGGTCCCTTACTGCTTACGGGTCTCCGAAGAGATCAAAATCTATGAGAAGCTGCTGAATCACAGTGAACTGGCGACATCTCCCTGCGCGCCCGGTACGCTGGAAACGCTGGCACGATTCTCGATCCTTTCACGTCTGAAAGATCCTGAAAACTCCAGTATTTACTCAAAAATGCGCGTCTATGATGGTGAAAGCCTGAAAGATACCGATCCAAAAGCGAAATCCTGGCAGGAGTATCATGATTACGCCGGCGTGGATGAAGGCATGAACGGCCTTTCAACACGTTTCGCCTTTAAAATCTTATCGCGCGTGTTTAACTTCGACCACGCTGAAGTGGCAGCAAACCCTGTGCATCTGTTCTATGTATTAGAGCAGCAAATCGAGCGCGAGCAGTTTCCGCAAGATCAGGCTGAAAAATATCTGGAGCATTTAAAAGGTTATCTGATCCCGAAATATGCTGAATTTATTGGCAAGGAGATCCAGACAGCCTATCTGGAATCTTACTCTGAATATGGCCAAAACATTTTTGACCGTTATGTCACCTACGCCGATTTCTGGATTCAGGATCAGGAATATCGCGATCCCGATACCGGGCAGCTGTTTGACCGTGAATCTCTTAATGCTGAACTGGAAAAAATCGAGAAACCCGCCGGGATCAGTAATCCGAAAGATTTCCGAAATGAGATTGTGAACTTTGTATTACGTGCACGCGCACACAACAATGGCCGCAATCCTAACTGGACCAGCTATGAGAAACTTCGCACTGTGATTGAGAAGAAAATGTTCTCCAACACAGAAGAGTTGTTGCCCGTGATTTCGTTTAATACCAAAACCTCAACGGATGAACAGAAAAAACATGATGATTTTGTCGATCGCATGATGGAAAAAGGCTATACCCGCAAACAGGTTCGCCTGCTGTGCGAATGGTATCTGCGTGTGCGCAAATCGTCCTAATCAAAGCCTGTAAGCTGGCTGGTGCACGGGCACCGGTTTTAACAAGGTCGGGCGTGCCCGACCTGCTTACACTGTAGTTTGGGGGAACATTATGGCCTATTTCATCGATCGCCGACTAAACGGTAAGAACAAGAGCGCGGTCAACCGACAGCGTTTCTTGCGCCGCTATAAGTCACAAATCAAGCAGTCGATCTCCGAGGCCATTAATAAGCGTTCGGTTACCGACGTTGAAAGTGGCGAATCCGTTTCTATTCCCATTGATGATATCAATGAGCCGATTTTCCATCAGGGACGTGGTGGGCATCGTCATCGTGTTCATCCTGGCAATGACCACTTTGTACAAAATGACCGTATCGAACGCCCGCAAGGCGGTGGCGGCGGTGGTGGCAGTGGTCAGGGTAATGCAAGTCAGGATGGCGAAGGCCAGGATGAATTCGTCTTTCAAATATCCAAAGATGAATATCTTGATCTGCTGTTTGAAGATTTAGCGTTACCCAATCTGCGCAAAAATCAGCATCGTCAGTTAAACGAGTACAAAACGCATCGTGCAGGTTTCACCTCTAATGGTGTACCGGCGAATATCAGCGTGGTGCGTTCACTGCAAAATTCTCTGGCCCGTCGAACCGCCATGACAGCGGGTAAACGTCGCATGCTGCATGAGCTGGAAGATGCGTTAACCACCGTTGAAAAAGCGGAGCCGGCGCAGCTGCTGGAAGAGGAACGGCTGCGCAAAGAGATTGCAGAGCTGCGCGCCCGTATTGAACGTGTGCCCTTTATCGATACTTTTGACCTTCGGTATAAAAACTTTGAAAAGCGACCTGAACCTTCCAGTCAGGCCGTGATGTTTTGCCTGATGGACGTTTCCGGTTCGATGGATCAGGCGACCAAAGATATGGCGAAACGCTTTTATATTCTTCTCTATCTGTTTCTGAGTCGAACCTATAAAAACGTGGAAGTGGTCTATATCCGTCATCACACGCAGGCTAAAGAGGTTGATGAACAAGAATTCTTTTATTCTCAGGAAACGGGCGGCACGATTGTATCCAGTGCGCTGAAGCTGATGGACGAAGTGGTAAAAGATCGGTATGACCCTGCGCAGTGGAATATTTATGCTGCACAAGCCTCAGACGGTGACAACTGGGCAGATGATTCGCCGCTGTGTCATGAAATTCTGGCAAAAAATATCCTGCCCGTGGTGCGTTATTACAGTTATATCGAAATCACCCGCCGTGCACATCAAACGCTCTGGCGTGAATATGAACATCTGCAAGCGATTTTCGATAATTTTGCTATTCAGCACATTCGTGAGCCGGAAGATATTTATCCCGTATTCCGTGAACTGTTTCATAAGCAGTCTGCCGAAGCCTGATTTGCCCAGCCGGTCCCTGACCGGCTTCTTCTTTATCCGCTGAATAACTTGTAAAAACAGCCCCTTTTCTACTTTTACTCTGCCAACCCCTTCATTCTACACGTTAATCTGATCATGCTACGCGATAAACATTTTAATTCATCTTAATATTCACGATGACAACTCTTTGATAAAACATTATCTTTCATCAATAGCGCAGGAAAAACGCCCTGTTTTATTCATAATGCCCCTTATTAGCGCAGGAGACCGGGTTTGAACCACAATATCGTTTACAGTCTGTTTATCATCGGTTCTGTGCTGGTTGCATCAAGCATTTTACTCAGCTCATTCTCTTCCCGTTTAGGCATTCCTATCTTAGTTATCTTTCTGGCGTTGGGCATGCTCACCGGCATTGATGGTATTGGCGGTATTGCTTTTGATAACTATCCTGCGGCGTATTTAATTTCCAACCTGGCCCTGGCAATTATTCTGCTTGATGGTGGCATGCGCACCAAAGCCAGCTCGTTCAAAGTCGCGCTGGGACCGGCGCTGTCGCTTGCTACGCTTGGCGTCATGATCACCGCGGGTTTAACCGGACTGGTGGCGGCCTGGCTGTTCGACCTGGACATGATGCAGGGCTTTCTGATTGGTGCCATCATCGGCTCTACTGACGCCGCGGCGGTATTTTCTCTGCTCGGCGATAAGGGTCTTAATGAGCGCGTGAGCTCTACGCTGGAAATTGAGTCGGGCAGTAACGATCCAATGGCCGTTTTTCTGACCATTACGCTAATAGAAATGATTCAACAGGGGCAAACCCGCATCGACTGGATGTTCCTGGTGCATTTAATTCAACAGTTTGGTCTGGGTATCGCACTGGGGCTTGGCGGTGGCTGGGCGCTTCAGCAGTTAATTAATCGCATCAATCTGGCCAGTGGTTTATACCCTTTACTGGCGGTCAGTGGCGGGATTTTAGTGTTTGCCCTGACTACCATGCTGGAGGGCAGTGGTATTCTGGCCGTTTATCTGTGCGGGTTCCTGCTGGGTAACAGACCGATACGCAACAGACACGGCATTTTGCAGACCTTTGACGGTATGGCCTGGCTCAGCCAGATTGGCATGTTTATCGTGTTAGGGCTGTTAGTGACGCCGTCTGATCTGTGGCATATCGCCCTTCCGGCCATGCTGTTATCGCTCTGGCTTATTTTAGTGGCGCGTCCGCTGTCAGTGTTCATCGGCTTGCTGCCGTTTCGCAGTTTCACCGCTCGCGAGCGCGTTTTCATCAGCTGGGTAGGCTTACGCGGTGCGGTGCCGATCATTCTGGCCGTGTTCCCGATGATGGCCGGGCTTGAAAATGCTTCGCTCTATTTCAATATTGCCTTTTTTGTCGTCATGGTGTCGTTGATGTTACAGGGCACCTCGCTCGGCTTTGCCGCGAAGAAAGCGAAAGTCGTGGTACCGCCGACGGCCTCACCCATCAGTCGCGTCGGTCTGGATATTCATCCTGAGAACCCCTGGGAACAGTTTGTGTATCAGCTCAGCGCCGATAAATGGTGTGTTGGCGCAGCGTTACGCGATTTACAGATGCCGCGAGAAACACGGATCGCGGCACTGTTTCGCGATAATGTGTTGATGCACCCGAATGGGGGACGCGCCTGAAAGAAAATGATGTCATTTGTGTGATTGGACGTGAGCGCGATCTTCCGGCTTTGGGCAAAATGTTTAGTCAGTCACCGCCCGTCTCGCTTGATCAACGCTTCTTTGGCGACTTTATTCTCGACGCTGAAGCACGATTACGCGATGTGGCACAAATTTACGGTCTGGAGCTGGGTGAAGAGACCAACGATCAACAGTCGCTTGGTCAGTTAATATTAAGCATGCTGGGCGGTGCGCCAGTAGTCGGCGATCAAATTGAATGGAATCAGCTCACCTGGACTGTGGCAGAGAAAGAAGATAACCGAATTGTAAAAATTGGGGTGCGCCCGGTCGCAGACAAGGATTAATCCTAATTAAACAGGCTCGTAATTCCACGTAAACCCACTAAGCTAAATATTCAACCCAGCATATACGGGAGAAAAGTATGGGACACGTGGTAAAAATTGGCCGTTACGAGATAATTGATGCCGAACTCGACACCGAAAAACTTGAAACGGTTAGCATTCCCTGCCAGACCAATCCCGGTTTGAGTTATCAGCTTGACGGCTGGGATCATGAGACCAGCGTTCCTGCCTGGATAGACGGTAATCCGGTGGATCTGCAAATTGCGCATTATGATAAAGAAGGCGATCGGTGGGTGCTCAAAAAACCTGCATGAGCTGAGGTAATTAACCGCCAGTCACCCGATTGGCGGTAATTCCGAAAAACAGGCTTAAACGCAATGGTTATAAGCAGGTTTAAATCTATTTAACTCTTTATTTTCAAAGAATTAGCCTTTAAAAACTTTAGTGCTTTTTTGAGTTTTCAGAATTATTCCGTATTAACTCCTTCACATATCTCCTGCATACTCTTAAACGTCGCTGCACTTTTTCATGATGGAAATCACATTTTTTCCGTTGCTCTGATGGCAGCGAATAGCGATTTAACAACTGTAATTATCTGAAAATTGGTCTTTTCTAATTTTCAGTAGCCCACTCCTGAACGCGTACTTGATTCTGGTCAGGCCATCTTTTACTTAAGAAAAGTGAGCAGGTTTTATGGCAAGTACATTGATAATGAATGATGCGAGCCGCTCATGGAGCGGAACGCGTAAAAACATCATCGTTAAGTTCGCATTAAGCTTTTCAGATTTAATTGCTTTTAATTTGGCGCTCTTCTTGTCCGCCGCCACAGTCCAGGGTATTTGGGGAGAACTGGATTCATTTATTCCACCGCATCAAATCGAATACCGTTTTATTGCACAGTTTATTATGTCAGTAATGTGTACCGGTTGGTTCTGGGTACGCTTACGTCATTACACTTACCGCAAACCTTTTTGGTTCGAGTTAAAAGATATTGTTAAAACATTATTTGTTTTTTCACTGCTTGATCTCGCCCTGATTGCTTTTTCCCGGTGGGATTTCTCCCGCATGATTTGGGTGTTTAGCTGGACTTACGCCCTGCTGCTGCTGCCGCTGATGCGTACTTTAGTGAAACGCGCAATTAACAAAGCCGGACAGTGGCAAAAAGAGACAATTATTATTGGCTCAGGAAAAAATGCCACTGAAGCTTATACCGCCTTACAAAGCGAAGAGATCCTTGGCTATAACGTGCAGGCCTTTATTTCCGTCGATGATGTTCCTCAGCAGCAAAGTGTCAATGGCGTGCCGGTCATTACCTGGAAAGACATTAACTGGCAAACCATTGATCGCGATAATATCCAGTTCATCGTGGCGATGGAGTATGAACAGCAGCCGATGCGTGACCGCTGGTTGAAGTTTCTCTCCAGGATGAATTGCCGCTCCGTGTCTGTGATCCCTACTTTGCGTGGCGTGCCGCTGTACGGCACGGATATGTCCTTTATCTTCAGCCACGAAGTGATGATCCTGCGCGTCAGCAATAACCTTGCCAAGCACTCATCGCGCTTCCTGAAACGCACCTTCGATATTGTGGTCGCCTCTCTGCTGCTGCTGTTTCTGGCTCCGGTGTTTGGCCTGCTCTGTTATATGGTAAAGCGCGACGGCGGCAATGCGATTTACGGTCACGAACGTGTAGGCCAGGAAGGCAAAAAGTTTAAGTGCCTGAAGTTTCGATCAATGGTGACCAATTCAAAAGAAGTGCTCGAAAATCTGCTTGCGACAAGCGCGGAAGCGCGCGCCGAGTGGGATAAAGACTTCAAACTGAAAAACGATCCGCGCATCACTAAAATTGGCGGTTTTCTGCGTAAAACCAGCCTGGACGAATTGCCGCAGTTATGGAATGTCATTCGTGGCGAGATGAGCCTGGTCGGCCCACGTCCGGTTATCGAAGCCGAACTGGAACGTTATGCAGGCGATGTTGATTACTACCTGATGGCGAAACCGGGTATGACGGGTTTATGGCAGGTCAGTGGTCGAAACGACATCGATTATGATACTCGTGTCTACTTCGATTCCTGGTATGTCAAAAACTGGGCGCTGTGGACTGATATCGCCATTCTGTTTAAAACAGCCGGTGTGGTATTGCGCCGGGATGGCGCTTACTGACTGAAGTTCTGGCGATGCCTGTTTCCACAGGCATCGCATTTTATATCCTGTTTTTCTCTTCCCTTTTCAGTGCTGAGTCATTAACCTCACCGCCTTCGTTTTTTCACAGAACGTTTACCCTCTGGTTGTTATGCAAAAATTTACTTTACTGTTATTAAGCCTGGTGCTGCTGGCGCCTTTAGGCATTGATCTTTATCTGCCCACGTTGCCACAAATCGCTGAAGGGCTGAATACGCCAGTCAGTCTGATCCAGACCACCATTCCTCTGTTTTTGCTGGTAATGGGTGTTGGCCAGCTTGTAACGGGTCCTTTGGTTGATAATTATGGTCGTAAGCCAATTGCCCTGGTGGGGCTGGCGCTCTATATCATCGGCAGCGCGATTGCGGCTACCGCAACGTCCTGGCCGCTGTTTTTGATTGCGCGCCTGGTGCAGGGCTGCGCAGTCTGTTGCACTGCTGTGGTAGCGTTCAGTGGCGTACGCGACCGTTTGAGTGGCGATGACGCTGCGCGTGCCTATGGTTTTCTGAATGGGGCGTTAAATATCGTTCCTGCGCTGGCTCCCCTGTTGGGCGGATTACTGGCCAGCGCATTCGACTGGCGCGCGCCCTTCTGGTTCCTGTGCAGCTATGCCGCCCTGATTACCCTGCTGGTTATCGTCTGGCTTCCTGAGACACGTCCGGCCAATACGCTGCGCGTTAAGGGCTTACCCGTTGCACAGTACGCAGAAATTTTAAGCCAGCCGCGTTTTCTGGCATTTGCTTTTGCTAATGCGGGTGCGTTAGGCATGGTACTGACCTATGTTTCGCTCGCGCCGCAGGTTTTGATGACCGAAGGCGGATTGTCACCCATTCAGTTTTCTTTTGCCTTTGGTGCCAATGGATTTTGGATCATGCTGGTCAGCGTGCTGGTAAATAAAACGATTCGCAAAGTCGGTCGCCCGTTTTGTCTGGCAATGGGCTGCGTCACGATGCTGCTCGGCACGCTGTTATTAATAACCGGGATGCTGCTGCTGCCCGCTGCGATACAGACCCACTGGGCGCTGTATATGTTGCCCGTGGCGATTGCCGTGGCGGGCCTGGCGTTTACCGTCGGGCCGGCGACCAGCTATGCGCTGGAGCCTTATCAACAACAGGCAGGCGTGGCGTCAGCTTTACAGGGTTTTATTCAAATGGCAGGCGGTGCAGCGGGAAGCTTATTGATTGTGGCCCTGCCGTTGAGTGAAAAAATGGCGCTGGCGTGGATGATGATAGCGGGTGCAGCCCTGGCGCTGATTGCCTGGCGCTGCACTAAAAAATGCACGGTACGCTAACCGCGCTTAAATAACCTTAACCGGAACGCGTGGCGCAAGGGCACACATAAGCTCATAGCCCACCGTTCCGGCTGCTTTTGCCACCTGATCAATTTTTACCTGCTCACCCCATAATTCTACCCGCGAACCGATGCCAGCTTGCGGGCATGGGGTTAAATCAACAGTAATCATATCCATCGAAACAGCCCCGACGACTTGCGTCAACGTGCCATCCACCATGACTGGCGTGCCGGAAGGCGCATGACGCGGATAACCATCGGCATAACCGCACGCCACTACGCCGATACGCTGTGCCTGTGGCGCATGATAGCGATAGCCGTATCCCACGCCATCGCCTGCATTCAACTGCTGCATACCAATAATTTCACTGGTAAGCGTCATGACCGGTTGTAAGCCGCTGCTGGCAATATCTTGCCAGTTACCGCTCGGTGATGCGCCATACAACACAATGCCCGGACGAACCCAGTTATAATGCGCCTCAGGATGCCATAAGGTACAGGCCGAGTTGGCGAACGAGCGCGGACAATCAAGCCCTTCTGCCGCGCGATCAATACGCTGCAGAGGTTCGATAAGACCTTCAGGATTTTCCGCATCGGCAAAATGCGCCATCAGCGTCATATCACCTACATTTTTTAACGAGCGCAATTTATGCCAGGCATTGCTGACGTGTTCGGGACGAAAACCGAGCCGGTTCATCCCGCTGTTAACCTTAAGATAAACATCAACTGGCGCCGATAATGGCGCCTTCGCCAGCGCCTGAATTTGCCAGTTGCTGTGCACACTGGTGGTCAAACGATACTGGTCAATCAGCACCAGATCGCTTTCATGAAAAAATCCTTCCAGCAGCAGAATGGGTTTTTCCAGCCTTGCTCGCGCAGCAGGATTGCCTCTTCCAGATTAAGCAAGGCAAAGCCATCGGTTTCCGCCAGACTTTGCCAGACACGCGTAATCCCATGACCATAGGCATTCGCTTTAACCACCGACCACACACGTGATTCTGGTGCAGCCTGGCGAACAATGGCCAGATTATGCCGCAACGCCTGTTGATTAACGGTAGCGACAATTGGACGTGACATACAACTCTCCCTGATAGCTTAACGAGTGGCGTTGGCATTGCGCAGCGGTGAGGCGCTCGCGTTGAATCCTGGCAGATAGCGAAAAACTGACAGGTCGTCCGCAGCAATCGCCGGTTTCTTTCCTGAGATCAGATCGGCAAGCAACTGACCGGAGCCACAGGCCATGGTCCAGCCCAGGGTGCCGTGTCCGGTATTCAGATAAAGATTAGATAACGGCGTTGCACCTACAATTGGCGTACCATCCGGTGTCATAGGACGTAAACCGGTCCAGAAACTGGCCTGCTCAATATGACCGCCTTCAGGATAGAGATCACTGACGACCATCTCCAGCGTTTCACGACGTGCATTCAGCAGTTTGGTGTTAAAACCAACAATTTCAGCCATTCCCCCTACGCGAATGCGATCGTCGAAGCGCGTCACTGCCACTTTATAGGTTTCATCCAGAATGGTTGAGAGCGGCGCAGCATCAGGATTTTTAATCGGAATGGTCAGTGAATACCCTTTTAAAGGATAAACCGGGATATCAACGATATTTTTTAACAACGCAGTGGAGTACGAACCAAACGCCACAACATAGCTGTCAGCTTTGATCACTTCAGCGCCGCACTTCACGCCGTAGATCCGGTTGCCTTCGCGCAGCAGTTGATCAACCGGGGTGTTGAAGCGGAACACCACGCCAGCCTCTTCTGCCATTTTTGCCAGGCGCTGAGTGAAAAGCTGACAGTCACCGGTTTCGTCATTCGGTAAACGCAACCCGCCAGTCAGCTTGTGCTGTGTTGCTGCCAGCGCGGGTTCAACACGCGCCAGCTCGTGCGCCTGAAGCAGCTCGTAAGGAACTCCCGCGTCACGCAGAACAGCGATATCTTTGCTGGCGCTATCGAATTGCTGCTGAGTGCGAAAAAGTTGTAGCGTGCCGCCCTGACGCCCCTCATAAGCGATACCCGTTTCAGCACGCAGGGCTTTAAGACAGTCGCGGCTGTATTCAGCAATGCGCACCATGCGACTTTTATTCTGTTGATAGTGATCAATGTCGCAATTGCGCAGCATGTTCCACATCCATTCCAGCTGGAAACTGCTGCCGTCCAGACGAATTGCAAGCGGCGCATGGCGCTGAAACATCCACTTTACGGCTTTCAACGGCACGCCCGGCGCTGCCCAGGGCGCAGCATAGCCCGGTGAGATTTGACCGGCATTACCTGCGCTGGTTTCCATTGCTGCTGCAGGTTGACGATCAATCACGGTTACCTGATGTCCTGCTCGTGCCAGATACCAGGCACTCGCGACGCCAACCACACCACTACCCAGAATCACTATGTGCATATGTCCCCCGCTGCAATTTTTTAAAAGCATAATCCACTAACTCTAAGGATATATTCAGCGTAATTAATCAGCCATCACCCTCGCCAAATTGATGTAACAATTTCACATCTTTTTTACCAAACTGGTAACTAAAATCTTGGTGGCAGACAAAAATCAGTGGTTTATACGCCTTTTTTAAAAATTGCAGGAATTAATGACATTCGCTTTAGTTAATTCATCTTTTATCAGGAGAAAAAGCCAACCCCATACAATACGCTTATAAACAGGATATTATGCTAACGACAAAATAGATTATCGAAGATAAGGCTATTTAATTCCACTGCAATAAAGTTCAAATGATTTTCTGCCAAAGAATTCATTTGAGTTCCGGTTTCGGATAGGCGACAGTGGACTATCATTGAAGTGTTCACTCAGTTTTTGGGTTTTCTTTCTCAGGATGAAGCCTTAAATAACCGGAACGGGCTACTCTGGTAAGCCCGTTTGCAAAACAGAGGTGCGCTATGACGACTATCTTTGACGATCCCATTAAGGACAGCAAACGACTCAATGACGGACCAGACTGGACATTTGACCTGCTTGATGTCTACTTAGCCGAGATCGACCGCGTAGCTAAACTCTATCGGCTCGAGACCTATCCTCACCAAATTGAAGTGATCACCTCTGAGCAAATGATGGATGCTTACTCCAGCGTGGGTATGCCAATTAACTATGCTCACTGGTCATTTGGCAAAAAGTTCATAGAGACCGAACAGCGTTATAAACACGGTCAGCAAGGACTGGCGTATGAGATTGTTATTAACTCCAATCCCTGTATCGCTTACCTGATGGAAGAGAACACCATGACGATGCAGGCGCTGGTTATGGCGCACGCCTGTTACGGTCACAACTCATTTTTTAAAAATAACTATCTGTTCCGCAGCTGGACTGATGCCAGCTCCATCGTTGATTACCTGCTGTTCGCCAAAAACTATATTTCTGACTGCGAAGAACGGTATGGGGTGGAGGAAGTTGAACGCCTGCTTGATTCCTGTCATGCATTAATGAATTACGGCGTTGATCGCTATAAGCGTCCGCAAAAGATTTCGCTCCAGGAAGAGAAAGCGCGTCAAAAAAGCCGCGAAGAATATCTGCAGAGTCAGGTAAACACCCTCTGGCGTACGTTGCCGCGTCGGGAAAAAGAGGCGGTGCAGGTTGAAGTTGCCCGTTACCCTTCTGAACCGCAGGAAAACTTACTCTATTTTATGGAGAAAAATGCGCCGCTGCTGGAACCCTGGCAGCGTGAGATCCTGCGTATCGTGCGTAAGGTGAGCCAGTATTTTTATCCGCAGAAACAGACTCAGGTGATGAACGAAGGTTGGGCCACTTTCTGGCATTACACCATCCTGAATCACCTCTATGATGAAGGCAAAGTGACAGAACGCTTCATGATGGAATTTCTGCACAGCCACACCAATGTGGTGTTTCAGCCGCCGTATAACAGCCCCTGGTATAACGGTATTAATCCGTATGCGCTGGGCTTTGCCATGTTCCAGGATATTAAACGTATTTGTCAGTCGCCAACGGAAGAAGATCGCTACTGGTTCCCGGATATTGCCGGTTCAGACTGGCTGGAAACCTTGCACTTTGCCATGCGTGAGTTCAAAGATGAAAGCTTTATCAGTCAGTTTTTGTCGCCAAAAGTCATGCGTGATTTCCGCCTGTTCACCGTGCTGGATGATGACCGCAATAATTATCTGGAAATTGCCGCAATCCATGATGAAGCGGGTTACCGGGCTATTCGTCAACAACTCTCTGCGCAGTATAATCTGAGCAACCTTGAGCCAAATATTCAGGTGTATAACGTCGATTTACGCGGTGATCGCTCGCTGACGTTGCGTTATGTGCCGCAAAGCCGCACGCCGCTGGATAAAAGCCGTCGTGAAGTGCTTAAGCACGTGCACCGTTTGTGGGGCTTTGATGTCATTCTGGAACAGCAAAATGAAGATGGTAGCGTTGAATTACTGGATCGCAACCCTCCACGCGGCAGCGCACTGTAAAAGCAAAAAACCGGACATGCTGTCCGGTTTTTTATTAACGTTTGCTGCTTAGATCGTCTGGCATACTTTTTTGCATGCTGTGCCAGATTTCACCGCTGCGACGGCCATAATTTCTGACGGTTTCGACAATTTCATCCTGCGATGGCTGTGCCTCACACAAGCTGAACAGCTTGTTATAGAAATCACGTGCCACCTGACGCGCTTCAGGATTAGAGAAATAGTGACGCCCGACACGTGTATAAAGGCCTTTAAGCCCATTGAGGATTAAACCGTAAATGGGGTTGCCGGAAGCAAAAGCCAGCCCACGGAACACGCGATAGTCTAATTCAGTGAAGGCATCAGCCTGATCTTCAGCCTGAGCAACGCTTTCTAAGACTTCCCGCGCCTTATCGGGATGATGACGCAATGCGCGGCTGATAAAGATTGACGAAATATTGGTGCGCACTGACAGCAGGTTATCAATTAATACCGGTACGCTGTCATGATCGAGACGCGCCAGAGTTTCCAGAATATTAAGCCCTGACGTTTCCCAAAAGTCATTTACGCGCGTCGGTTTACCATGCTGGATAGTTAACCAGCCATCACGCGCCAGACGTTGTAAAACTTCGCGAAGCGTGGTGCGCGTTACCCCGATCAATTCAGAAAGCTCACGTTCAGCAGGCAAAATTGACCCAGGGGAAAGCGGCTATTCCAGATGCTTTCAATAATATATTCTTCAGCAAATCCCGCTGGACTCTGAGCCTTAATGACCATAGCAGTGTGTTCTCGTTGCTTTCTTTTTCGTGGTAGGCACTCATCATACCAGACGGCCTATAGCGGATATAGCCTGCGCAACTATTTAAAGCGCGCGCTGGTGCAAAATTCAACCGCTTTCCTCTGGTTTGATTAACAGGATTTGCGCCCTTACCTGCCTAAGATTATTCTTTGCGGCACATCGCATTGACTACAACAGGATCTTAACGCGGATGGAATTAACCTACGCCCAGGCATTTAAACGAAATTTTCTTGGTCATTCACCGGACTGGTATAAGGTACTGATGATCGGTTTCCTTATTCTTAATCCCCTTATCTACTTCTTTGTTAGCCCTTTTTTAGCCGGCTGGCTGCTGGTTGCAGAGTTTATATTTACGTTAGGCATGGCGCTAAAGTGTCATCCGCTTTTACCCGGCGGATTATTAGCCATTGAGGCTATTTTTATTGGCATGGCCAGCGCCGAACAGGTAAAAGCTGAACTGGCGAATAATCTGGAAGTGTTGCTGCTGTTAATTTTCATGGTGGCAGGCATCTTTTTTATGAAGCAACTGCTGCTGTTTGTTTTTACCCGACTGCTGCTGACGCTGCGTTCTAAAGTTTTACTTGGCCTGACCTTTTGTGTTGTCTCCGGCTTCCTCTCCGCTTTTCTTGATGCCCTGACAGTGCTAGCCGTGGTGATCAGCGTGGCGGTAAGTTTTTATGAGATTTATCACCGCGTCGCATCCGATCCTAAATTCCAGGGACAGGCTATCGCTCAGCGTGAAACGCTGGAACAGTTCCGCGCTTTTCTGCGAAGCCTGATGATGCAGGCTGGCATTGGCACCGCCCTGGGGGCGTGATGACGATGGTCGGCGAGCCGCAAAACCTGATTATCGCTAATGCTGCTGGCTGGGATTTCATTCAGTTTTTCCTGAGGATGGCTCCGGTTACGGTGCCGGTTTTGCTGTGTGGTCTTTTAACCAGTGTTGCAGTAGAACGCTTCCGCCTGTTTGGTTACGGTGTCACTTTGCCACAGGCCGTGCGCCAGATTTTAGTGGATAATGAGCGTCAGGCTGCTGCTCAGCGCACCCGACAAGATACCCTTAAACTGGTGATTCAGGCGCTAATTGGCGTCTGGCTAATTATCGCGTTGGCTTTTCATCTGGCTGAAGTCGGGTTAATTGGCTTATCGGTGATCATTCTGGCGACCTCACTTTGCGGTATCAGCGATGAACACACTATTGGTCAGGCCTTTACAGAAGCCCTGCCTTTTACCGCGCTGCTCGCGGTCTTTTTCGCTATCGTGGCAGTCATTGTGGAGCAGCAACTTTTTACGCCGCTGATTACATTTGTTCTCAATGCCGAACCTGCGGCACAGCTTAACTGGTTTTATGTCTTCAACGGGCTGCTCTCCTCTATTTCCGATAATGTGTTTGTCGGTTCTGTTTATATCAACGAAGCGAAACATGCGCTCGACAGCGGTATGATTGATGCACGTCAGTTTGAGATGCTGGCGGTTGCCACTAATACCGGCACTAATTTGCCTTCTGTCGCCACACCGAATGGTCAGGCCGCCTTTCTGTTTTTACTTACGTCAGCACTGGCACCGCTGATTCGGCTTTCTTATAGTCGGATGGTTTGGATGGCCTTACCGTTTACGGTAGTCTTATCGATAATAGGTTTCTTGTGTATTCAGTTTCTGCTGGTGCCTTTTACCGACATGATGATGAATGCCGGCTGGATCACATCGCCTCACTTTTAATCGGCCTGGCCCGTCTGGTGCAGGGTGAGATCATGTTTGTACATGATTTTCCGTTGCGCCAGGCTGGCGTGGGCTCGCTTTTGGTTTACACTGCCAGCCATTCACGTTTACAGGGAAGGCAATATGTTGCGATATCTGAATCAATGTTCTCGTGGTCGCGGAGCCTGGTTATTACTGGCACTGACGGCGCTGGCGCTGGAGCTAACGGCATTGTGGTTTCAGCATGTTATGGGGTTAAGCCCCTGCGTCATGTGTATTTATGAACGTTGTGCCCTGTTTGGCGTGATGGGCGCGGGCATTGCTGGCGCGATTGCACCTAAAACGCCGTTGCGTTTTGTTGCACTGCTGGTTTGGCTCTATAGTGCCTGGGAAGGATTACGCCTCTCCTGGGAACACACCATGCTTCAGTTGCATCCTAATCCTTTTGTTACCTGCGATTTCGCAGCACGCTTCCCAGGCTGGCTGCCACTGGATAAGTGGTTGCCTTCAGTTTTCGTTGCCAGCGGTGATTGCGCAGAGCGAGGCTGGACTTTTCTGACATTCAGTATGCCGCAGTGGATGATTGTCATTTTTGCTGGCTATTTGCTGGTGGGTCTGCTGGTTCTGCTTGCACAGCCGTTTAAAGCCAAACGCCGCGATCTTTTAGTCGCTGACTGAGTCGCTAATGTTGAAAAGGCTGCCAGAGGCAGCCTTTTTAATCCACGTTATCCGTTGCGATCGGGGCGATCAATAATATGATCTTCCCAGTCCCGCACCTCACTTTCCCGCACCGCAATGTAACGTACCGAAATACGTTGCGCATGCATCTCTTTTTCGAACCCACGCGCAAAGGATGCCAGGCTGGTAAGGTTTTGCCCTCACCTAACAGACGATAAGCACAGGTACGCGGCAGCCAGTCAAAGGTGGTGAGGTTTTCCCGCGTCAGTTTAATGCAGTCTTCTTCGAGCTCGAAACGGCGCTCATAGTTACGGCACTGACAGGTTTTGATGTTGAGCTGGTTACAGGCGACGTTGGTGAAATAGATTTCATCGGTATCAGCGTCTTGCAATTTGTTCAGGCAGCACTGACCACAACCATCACACAAGGATTCCCATTCCTCATCGCTCATTTGTGCCAAACGCTTGTGTTGCCAGAAAGGGATTTCAGTCATGATCAATGTCCTGCTTTAAATCAAACCGCACCTTATAAAGCCTCCGGTGCGGCGATGCAAGCTTTACAGTACGCGAGTGCTGATACTCTGGCCTGCCAGTGACACTTCCAGCGTATCGCCAGAATGCAGTGGTCCAACCCCTTCCGGTGTCCCGGTCAGAATGACGTCACCAGCACGCAGGGTAAAATACTGACTCATATGTGCAATCAGCGGTAAAATTTTGTGGATCATATCAGCCGTGCTGCCATGCTGACGAACCTCACCGTTGATTACCAGCTTAAGTTCAACGTTTTGCGGGTCGGCGCTAAATTCTGACACGGGAATGAAGCCCGAAAGCGGACAAGCGTTATCAAAGCCCTTTGATTTTTCCCAGGGTTGCCCGGCTTTCTTTAATTTGGCCTGTAAATCACGCAAGGTTAAATCCAGCGCCACGCCATAACCGGCAATCGCTTTTGCCACATGCTCTTCATTCGCCTGCTTCAGCGTGGCACCAATCAGCACCGCCAGCTCGACTTCATGATGAACTTCGCCGAATGCGCTGGGAACAGACAGCGGCTGGCGCAAATCGCATAGCGCGGTCTCGGGTTTGATAAATATCACCGGCTCGACAGGCGTTGCGCTGCCCATTTCCTTAATGTGTTTCGCATAGTTGCTGCCGACGCAAACCACTTTGCTGACTGAATAATCCAACAGAGCGCCTTGCCAGTTACGATGCTGATACATGCTAATCCCCTGCTTTTGTTTGGTGTGATGCCAGCGATGCTGGCGGATTGATGCTTGCTTACGCGCTGGTCGAACGGCCAACCTCGTCGGCAAATAATAAGATGGTTTTACTGGTCAGGTATGCGGAAATTGTCAAAAACCGTGAATCAACAGGTTGAAATGGTGAAATATTGCACAGCGGGAGCATTAACGGTGCCGTTAAAATAAGCGTTTTAATGGCGCAAGCGCGCGCCATTAATATTTTATCGCTGAGAACAATTTATTTTTGACGATATTTAAACAATGACTGTTTATATTTACAGATGAATCCGAATTAATCTTTTTTATCGCTTCCAAGATGAACTTTTAGCAGATTTTCAATCGGTGGTGGAATTTGCAAATAAAAGCCCTGTTCGCTTAATCCCTGCTTAACTTTATTGATGTCCGCATTCGCTAACTTATCGCGGCCCGCCAGCGATAAAACCATTGCCAGCTGGGGCTTACCGAAGCCTTTCAGTAATTCTTCAGGCACACGCGAAAAATCGTCTTTTTTTCAACATAGAGATAAGTCTGGTCACGTAACGGGCTTCTGTAGATCACACAAAACATATATTTTACTCGAATTAACTGGAATTGAGGCTTGTCTGTATATAGCTGTAACTATAACATGCTTGCAGAACTTCGAATATTCACCGTTTTCGCTTAATGATGATTTAATCATCCCTCAGCAAACGGTAGTGAAAACAGGACTGAGTCGGGACAGATGTCGCAAACGCCAATCGAATTCAAAGGTAGCAGTTTCACACTGTCTGTCGTTCATCTGCATCACCACGATCCCGAGGTGATTCGCAAGGCACTTCAAGACAAAATTGAACAGGCTCCCGCTTTCCTGAAAAACGCCCCCGTGGTGCTGAACGTGGCGGCACTGAATGGCGAAGTTAACTGGAAACAGTTGCAACAGGCTGTGCTGACCACAGGATTACGTATTGTGGGCGTCAGCGGCTGTAAAGATGATGCGCTCAAACGCATGATTGCCCGTGCGGGTTTACCGGTTCTGGCAGAAGGCAAAGAGGGAAAGCGCGTAACGACGTCCCTGAGCCTGAAGCCAGGCCGCCTGTCGCCGCACCTGCCGCCGTGAAGACCCGCATCGTCAACACGCCCGTGCGATCGGGCCAGCAGATCTACGCCCGCGACGCCGATCTGATCGTAACGAACAGCGTCAGCGCGGGCGCTGAGCTGGTTGCCGACGGCAATATCCATATTTATGGCATGATGCGCGGTCGTGCGTTGGCGGGTGCCAGCGGCGATCGCGATTGCCAGATTTTTTGCACCAACCTGGCAGCAGAGTTGGTCTCAATCGCCGGAGAGTACTGGATTATGGACCAGATCCCGGAAGAATTTTTGGTAAAGCAGCGCGCCTGTGCCTTCAGGATGGCGCCCTCACTATCCAGACACTTAATTAGGCCCCTTTTCTTTCGTTAAGGAAATCAATATTTATGGCACGCATTATTGTAGTTACATCAGGTAAAGGGGGCGTTGGTAAGACCACGTCAAGCGCGGCCATCGCCACCGGTTTAGCGCAGAAAGGCAAAAAGACGGTCGTTATCGATTTCGATATTGGTTTGCGTAACCTGGATCTGATTATGGGCTGCGAACGTCGCGTAGTGTATGACTTCGTCAATGTGATTCAGGGCGATGCGACATTGAATCAGGCACTGATCAGAGACAAACGTACCGAGCAGCTCTATATCCTGCCCGCTTCGCAAACACGTGATAAAGACGCCCTGACGCGCGAAGGCGTTGAAAAAGTGCTGAATGATTTAATCGCGATGGACTTTGACTTTATCGTCTGTGATTCACCGGCCGGTATTGAAACGGGTGCGCTGATGGCTCTCTATTTTGCTGACGAAGCGATTATTACCACCAATCCTGAAGTCTCTTCAGTGCGCGATTCCGATCGCATTCTCGGCATCATTTCTTCGAAATCCCGCCGCGCTGAAAACAGTCAGGAGCCGGTTAAAGAGCACCTGTTACTGACACGTTATAACCCTGGCCGCGTCAGTCGTGGCGACATGCTGAGCATGGAAGATGTGCTGGAAATCCTGCGCATTCCGTTAGTCGGTGTGATACCGGAAGATCAATCTGTGTTACGCGCCTCCAACCAGGGCGAGCCGGTGATCCTCGACAGCGAATCTGATGCTGGCAAAGCCTATGCCGATACCGTTGAGCGGTTACTCGGTGAAGTACGCCCCTTCCGCTTTATTGAAGAAGAGAAGAAGGGTTTCCTGAAACGCCTGTTCGGGGGATAAACCATGGCATTACTTGATTTCTTTTTATCCCGGAAGAAGAACACTGCCAATATAGCCAAGGAAAGGCTGCAAATTATCGTGGCAGAACGCAGAAGGGGCGACAGTGAGCCCCACTATCTTCCGCAGCTTAAGCGCGACATTCTGGAAGTGATTTGCAAATATGTGAAGATCGATCCAGAAATGGTTACGGTTCAACTGGACCAGAAAGGCGATGATATCTCCATTCTGGAGCTGAACGTGACGCTACCGGAAACGGAAGACGTGACTAAATGACGCTGCTGGTTTCCTGAATTTCCCTGCTCAGTTGCAGGGGAATTTCGCCTGTCAGATATCCGCCAGAATGTGATCGATACCTGGTTTTAACACCTTGCCGCGCCAGCCGGTTAACAGTTCAGGTAAACGATTTTGTGGCTTGAGTCCCCAGTGCTGGCTCAATACCTGATTAATCTGCCGCCGTGATGCCAGAAGCTCCTGGCTAAAGCCGCTTTGCTCGCTCACCTGCTGCACCAATGCTTTAATCGCTTTGAAAACCTGCTTGTAGTTCGGATGATCGATAAGATTGCCTAACGGCTGCGGCAAATCATCCTCGCTGAGTGCCTGCGTCTCATCGACCAGCGCCAGTAGCGTTTTTCCATGAAAACGAATTTCATGGCCTGACAAGCCCAGATGATCAAGCTCGCCCAGTGAACCGGGCATAAAGCGCGCCACTTTCCACAGATTTTCTTCCCGCACGACAAAGTTCACTGCCATATCTTTTTCCCGTGCCACGTTTAAACGCCATGCGGCGAGACGCTGTAAGGCGGCTAACTGACGCGGGCGCAGCTGCCAGGCATTCGTAATATCACGCCAGGCCTCTTCAGGGGTGAGAATATCGAGTCGACGCTGGCACAAATTCTCGCATTCACTGAGCGCAGCCTCCATATTGCCGGCAGCCGTTGTTTGCTCCATTAACTGATGTGCAATAGGTAACAAAAAATGTACATCTGCCGCGGCATACTGACACTGCCGTTCAGTCAACGGGCGAGCCAGCCAGTCGGTGCGCGCTTCGCTTTTGTCCAGCTGAACCTGGGTGAAATGCGCCACCATAGAGGCAAAGCCCCACGAAAGTGGCTGCCCGGAGAATGCTGCCAGAATTTGCGTATCAATCATCGGTTGTGGCAGAACCCCGAAGCGATGAAGGAACACCTCTAAATCTTCACCGCCCGCATGGAGAAATTTGGTGACGCCGGTGTCCGTCAGTAAGTCGATAAACGATGACCAGTCGCTGATTTTCAGAGGATCGATAAGGACCAGTTGTTCGCTGTCATAAAGTTGAATCAGCCCCAACTGTGGATAGTAAGTGCGCGTACGAACAAATTCAGTGTCGAGGGCCACAGCCGCATGCTGGCGGGCTTTTTGACAGACTTCTGCCAGTTGATCATCCTGGTCGATCAGGGAATAGTTCACGTTCATTTTTTCACCGCAGCAAACCGCGCGCGGTGCTCCATGTTAAAAGCAATAAAAACGCCGGTCATCGCCGGCGTTCAACCTGTATTCATGCTGGCACTCAGCTTGCGCTGGGTTTCGAATCGTCTCGTAATTCACGCCGCAAAATTTTGCCGACATTGGTCTTCGGCAGTTCTTCACGAAACTCAATAATTTTGGGCACTTTGTAGCCTGTTAGCTGACGGCGGCAGTGATCAAGCAGTTCATCTTTCGTCAGAGACTGATCCTTTTTCACTACGCAGACTTTCACCGCCTCGCCCGATAAATCGCTGGGAACCCCAATTGCCGCCGCTTCGCGCACTTTTGGATGCTGCATCAACACATCTTCGATTTCATTAGGATAGACGTTGAATCCGGAAACCAGAATCATATCTTTTTTACGATCGACGATGCGGATGAACCCTTCCTGATCAACGGTAACAATATCACCGCTGTGGAGCCAGCCATTTTTGAGGACTTCAGCCGTCGCGTCGGGGCGTTGCCAGTAGCCCAGCATCACTTGCGGGCCACGAATGCACAACTCACCCGGTTCACCGGGTAAAACATCATTGCCTGCGTCATCTACGACGCGGATATCCGTAGAGGGCACCGGCAAGCCAATGCTGCCGGTATGGCAACTGATGTCATATGGATTAACAGACACTAACGGAGAACATTCAGTCAGGCCATAACCTTCCAGCAGATAATGACCGGTCAGCTTTTCCCACCGTTCCGCCACAGCCTTTTGCACCGCCATGCCACCGCCAGCGGAAAGACGCAGCGTGGAAAAATCGAGCTTATTAAAATCAGCGTCGTTCAACAGCGCGTTGAATAAAGTGTTTACGCCAGTCAGCGCGCTGAAAGGAAATCTCGACAGCTCCCTGACGAAGCCGGGAATATCACGCGGATTGGTAATCAGCAGATTCTGCCCACCCAGCTCAAAGAACAGCAGGCCATTCACGGTCAGAGCAAAGATGTGATACAGCGGCAGCGCCGTGACAACGCACTCCTTCCCGTCACGCAGCACTTTGCCGTAGGTCGCTCTGGTTTGTTCGAGATTGGCCTGCATATTGCGGTGCGTCAGCATAGCCCCTTTCGCCACACCCGTGGTGCCACCGGTATATTGCAGGAAAGCGATATCGTCATTGCTGACATCCGGACGCTGATAAGGCATCTCAGCGCCCAGCTGTAATACGCTGCGAAATGAGATGGCGCCCGGTAAGTGATATTTAGGCACCAGCCGCTTGATATATTTAACGACAAAGTTAACCAGCGTCGCTTTCACTGGCGCCAGCTGATCCCCCATCCGGGTCAAAATCACATGTTTTACTGCTGTCTCCGCCACAACTTTTTCCAGCGTATGGGCGAAGTTCGAAACGATAACAATGGCACTGGCTCCGCTATCGTTGAGCTGATGCTTAAGCTCACGTGGGGTATAGAGCGGATTGACATTCACCACCACAAGGCCTGCACGTAATACGCCAAACAGGGCCACGGGATATTGCAGCAAATTTGGCATCATCAGGGCGACACGTTCGCCAGGCTTGAGATGCAAAGCATTTTGCAAATAGGCGGCAAAAGCCCGGCTTTGCTCATCGAGCTGGCGATAGGTCATCTTCTGACCCATATTCCAAAATGCGGGTTGGTCGGCGTAGCGTTTTGCACCTTGTTCAAACAGATCGATCAATGAGGTATAACGATCCGCACTAATTTCGGCAGGAACATCTGCCGGGTAGCGTTTAAGCCAAACCTTGTTCAAGGATTCACCCCGATAATCATGTTGTATTTCCATCGCTACCTCAGCCTTTCAGTTTGTTAACAATATTTTAACTGATTGTACCAGTTTGGCTGTTTCGGCATTTTGAGGTTGCGAAGTTCATCACTAAATTTCGTGCCGGTTGAAAAGCACATTAAAAAGCCCGGTGCCTACGCCGCTACCGGGCTGAAAACAGTACGCCACATCAGGATTATTCGGTCAGGATGGTTTCAACCTGAGCCGGACCGCTACTGTACATTCCCCAGTATGGATTGGGCCCCCAGTAGCCGGGACGATAACGGGTCGGACCGTACCAAATCCAGGGATCGATCGGCTGTGGCGGCGACATCACCTGCTGGGTTAAACGCCAGCGTTGATAGCCACGCACATCAATCAATACGAATTTATATTTGGCTTCACCAATGGTTCCTTCTTCGGTGCCTTTGATGGTGCCCAGTACCGTAACGTATTGATTTTTTACATCAACCGGATCAACAAAGCCATGGATATCCGCATAGATCCGTCCAACGGAAGCCGCACCAAGTCGTGGGCGAGCTCCTTCATCCAGCGGCTGCGTGGCGATCTCCAGCCGCGTTTTACCGGTAAGATTAGTGACATTGACGACTTTACCGCCAAAGCGCGACTCCTGACCGACATAAATTGCCGGATCGTTCATTACCCGCAACAGATCTTGTTGAGGAAGCGCCGCGCCACCTTTGATAGTGTCAGGCACAGAAACACAGCCACTTAAAACCAGAGCACAGGTCAATATCAGACCAGTCAGGCTTTTTCTACAGATGGACATAGGCGTTCTCCAGATAATATGTGATTAGACTGGACGCATAACAATAAGTTGCGTTGCCTTTACCGCCCCGGTAATTTTTTCCATGCTACTTCATTACGTAAATAGGTTGGCTCTGCCTGCTCTGGCGGAACAGTATTACCCTGAGCCAATGCCTGCTGGGCTAAGGGCAGCATATCCTGCGCGGCGGGCAGTAAAACGTCGCTGGCCTTGAGTTGCAAGGCGTGGCCTTGTTGTAATGCTGGATAAGCCTGCCAGCCCGTGCCAGCGGTAGTCCATTCACCTTCCAGCGTCTGCATACGTGCCAGAGCAGTTTCGGGCGACAACACGCTTTCGCTGGCTTCGCCCTGCCAGACCCCGTTTTCGTCACGCTGGTATTCCGCCCAGTAGACTTCACCCATGCGTGCATCAATGGCGGCTAATACCCGCGTCGCGCCGTGCTGCCGCCATGCGCCCTGCGCTAAGGTTGCCAGCGTTGACACCCCAATCATGGGCAAAGCAGCACCCAGCGCCAGACCTTGCGCAATACCAATACCGATGCGTACCCCGGTGAAGCTGCCTGGCCCCCGGCCAAACGCCAAGGCATCAAGCGCCGTCAGCTCGAGCTGCTGCGCCAGTAATAGTTCTTCAATCAACGGCAATATGCGCTGCGTGTGATCGCGCGGTGCGATTTCAAAGCGGGCATCAATCTGATGCTGATTCAGCAGTGCGGCTGAACAGGCTTCCGTCGCCGTATCCAGGGCTAAAATTCGGGCCGACATAATCACCTCAAGAGATTTTAAACGGCGCGCATCTTAGCACAAAATCACGCAACCGGTTGTTGACGTATAAACGCAATAGCGCGTTCAATGTCACGTGTCCGCGGCGTGGGGGCAGGCTGTTAAGAAACAGCGCACCATAAGGACGCGACACCAGCCGTTGATCGCAAATCACCAGCACGCCGCGATCTTCCGTATCGCGAATTAAACGTCCCACGCCCTGTTTAAGCGTAATCACCGCGTCAGGTAATTGCACATCAGCAAAAGGATCGCCTCCACGGATCCGACAATCTTCCATTCGCGCCTTCAACAGCGGATCTTCCGGTGAAGTAAACGGCAGCTTATCAATGATGACCAGCGATAACGCATCGCCGCGAACATCCACGCCCTCCCAGAAGCTGCTGGTCGCCACCAGCAAGGCATTACCTTTTTCGATAAATTGCTTCAGTAACTGTCCTTTGCTGGTTTCACCCTGAACCAGCACCGGCAAGGTCATTGAAGCGCGAAACTCAGCGGCCAGCTCGCGCATCATCAGATGCGAGGTGCAGAGAAAAAAGCAGCGCCCCTTATTGGCATCAATGAGCGGCTTCATCATCTGCGCCAGACGACGCGCGCCACCGGGACGATTTGGTTCGGGTAAGTTACGCGGCACGCAAAGCAGGGCCTGTTGCGTGTAATCAAACGGGCTGTTGAGGATCAGGCTTTTCGCCTCACTGACACCAAGGCGATCGGCAAAGTGATGGATTTTTTCATCAACCGCTAAGGTTGCCGAGGTAAAAATCCACGCAGCTTTGCGGTTATCCATCACTTCACGAAAACGCTCAGCGACCGAAAGTGGCGTTAACGCTAAGGTAAAATGGCGCGAGGTACATTCGTACCAGTAGCTGAAACCGGGTTCACTGATGGCGCGAAGACGCTTCAACCGGCCACGATAAAGTGCCGCACGCTCAAAGGCCGCATCCAGCAAAGCGGAACGCCCAAGCGATAACTTGATTACGTCGTAGCAAAGTTCAAGGGCATCATCCAGCAAGGTAAACATTCGCATGATGTTATTATCGCTGAGCAAATCACGCAGGTTGCCGCGATAGCCTGGTTCGCCAAGCGATAAGCGAAAATCCTGCGCACACTGCGCCAGCCGATCGGCAGACTTTTGCAGTTGCTGGACGTCACGCACTTCTGTGCGGTAAGCAATAATGATGTCTTTTGCGAGATCCAGGAGCTGGCGGCTGGAGAGCTGCTGGCCAAAGTATTGACTGGCGATGTCGGGAAGCTGATGTGCTTCATCAAAAATCATGACGTCAGCTTCTGGGATTAGCTCTGCAAATCCGCTCTCTTTTACCACCAAATCGGCGAGAAAAAGATGATGGTTTACCACAACCACATCCGCATCCATGGCGCGTTTGCGCGCTTTGACCACAAAGCAATCTTTATAGAGCGGGCAATCACTGCCGAGGCAGTTGTCATTAGTGCTGGTAACCAGCGGCCAGATGGGGCTGTCTTCAGTGACCCCGCCACAGGTGCTGATATCGCCATCAACCGTTTGTGAAGACCAGGCACGCAGCGTAACCAAATCGGTCAGCGCCTGCGTATTCAAATCGCCCCCGGCCATTGATTGCTGTTCAAGCCGCTCAAGGCATAAATAGTTTGAGCGCCCTTTTAATAAAGCCATTTTGCCTTTGAAGGTTAACGCTTTGGCGATGGTAGGAAGATCGCGCCCGTAGAGCTGGTCCTGCAGGGCTTTTGATCCTGTCGACACAATCACTTTTTTCCGGCACGTAACGCGGGTGCCAGATAGGCATAGGTTTTGCCGGTTCCGGTGCCTGCTTCCACCACCAGTTCACTGTTACTTTTAACGGCCTCAGAAACCGCATGAGCCATCTCACGCTGTGCCTCGCGGGGTTTAAACCCGCTAATGGCTTGCGCCAGCGCGCCATCAACTGCAAAATCGTCCGCCACATTTCCTCACATTGAACGGCAAAAACCCTGTAATTATGTCAGTATTGCCAGGGTTAAGCAAAAGGCCGACGAGCGACGGATGGCGCGCTGCAGGGTGGCTGTTACGCATAAGGAAGCGGCTGGCGCGCGTTAACAAACAGACTTATTACGGCCAACACCGGGTAAGTTTTGTGCTATGACACACTAAAAAACCGGCTAGTTGCCGGTTTTTTAGTTAATCGCTGCAGCGAGAGTTAACTCACTTCAGGCGTTTGCCTTATTTCAATACCGAAGGCGCCCCGTCAGACAGCATCTGCTCTTTTTGCGCGCCTGAATTGGCTTTTGCATGGCCCAGCAGGGGTTCTTCACCCAGCATTTCAGGCTGCTCTTTCGCCGTGAACTGGCCTGCGCCGTCGAAGGAAGGACCTTCACACCAGCGACCTTTCGGCAGCGGCTTATCCAGCGAGGTATTCAGGCAGTAGTAGGAATGCTCCTGCGCCTCTTCCGATTGCGGGAAGCTGTTTGGAATCGGCAGCGAGGCACTCAGTCCCCCCATATCTTCGATAACTGCTAACCACTGTTGCTGGTGCATCGTGTCACGCGCAATCAGGAACGACAGGAAATCTTTCATCCCTTTATCTTCCGTCATGTTGTATAAGCGCGTAGCCAGCACACGACCGGTCGCTTCTGCCGTGACGTTAGCCAGCATGTCGGCAGCAATGTTGCCCGACGCGTAAATGTGGCTCATATCAAAGGGTACACCGTTGGCATTAACGGGCATAGCGGACAGGCCGGACGACAACACGTGTCGTGGGTTCATGCCACCAAGAATCGCATTGACGACAGGATCTTTCGCTGACGCTTCCTGATAGGAAACCGGTGCGCCTTCCAGATTGAGCGCCACAGCATGACCCAGCATCTCAATATGCGCTAATTCTTCAGTTGCCGTAGAGATGAGCAGATCTTTAATCCGGGCATCGCCACGGGCACCCATTGCCTGGAAGAAATATTGCATCGCGACACGTATCTCCCCTTCTACGCCACCAATCGCCTGCTGTAACAGCATGGCAAATTCTGGATCAGGCTTTTCTACGCGAACGGGATACTGAAGTTTTGATGAATGATGAAACATGGTCTTCTCCTGGTAATGTTATACAGATGAAGCAGCCCATCAAGCCTGGAACGACATTCTGGAGAATGAAAGCGTAGCGAGAGCGATTTTCGCTGAAACCCTTATTTAAAAACATTAATAATCAATAATTTAAGCGGATAAAAATTTTTCCTGCCCCGCCCCCTGTTATAACAGCCACACTGTCTGTTTTCTGGCACTGTTTGTCATTCAGCGCAACAGATGACAATGGCTATCGGGTTGTGTCAGGCTTATACCCTTAAAACCAAGGAGATAAAGATGACCATTACACGTATTGATCCCGAGCATCGCATGTCGGAAGCGGTAATCCATAACGACACGATTTATTACACCAGCGTGCCGGAAAACCTTGATGAAGATGCACAAGCGCAAACGGCCAATGCGCTGGCAGTGATTGATGCGCTGTTAACGCGCGTGGGAAGTGATAAAAGCAAAATTCTTGATGCCACGATCTTTTTAGTCGATAAAGCGGACTTTCCCGCAATGAACCGTGCCTGGGATGCCTGGGTTTCGCCAGATAACGCCCCGGTACGCTGCACGGTTCAGGCCGGATTAATGCATCCTGACTATAAAGTCGAAATTAAAATTATTGCGGCACGCTAAGTGTTACGCCGGGCGTCAGACTTCATCTTCATCTTCCTCTTCGAAGCGCGCCCGGATCTGTTCACCCTGATGATTTTGGCGAATTTCCTGCGCAACCTGCGCGATAGCCTGGCCACTGGACATGCCGCCAGCCATTAATTCCTGGATGCGCTCAACCGCCTGCTGTTGCTGTTCATGAGACAGTGCCGGTAAACCTGTAAACATATTTCACTCCTGCGTTGGGGCAGACATTATTCCATGCAGAACAAACAGGTGCCAGCCAGTTAAAAATATGTCAGTCTAGCGGCCTTATTGATGTCTGATTTTTCTGCCCGATGATCGTTGAAACTCATAGCCTAAATTATACGCCGGATGCGCTGACACAGCTTTTCGCCCGCATTGCGCATCTGCCCTGGGCGATGCTGCTTTCCTCTGGTCAGGCCGAGCACGCCGATAACCGATTCGATATTCTGACCGCCGATCCGCAAGTGACTCTGATGACGAGTGCCGCCCTGACCGTGATCCGCCAGGGAGACAATCTCACGGAGTCTGCTGATGATCCGCTGCGTTTGCTGCAATATTACTGCGACAGCCTGGGCATTAAACCTGAGCGCCATCCTGATTTGCCTTTTCAGGGCGGCGCGCTGGGCCTGTTTGGCTACGATCTGGCCCGGCGTTATGAGCGATTACCGGATCACGCACAAGCCGATCTCACCACGCCGGATATGGCCGTTGGCATTTATGACTGGGCATTAATTGCCGATCATGACCTGCAACGCCTGACGCTGGTGGCCCTGAACAATGCACAGGCGCGTTTACGCTGGCTGGAGCAGTGGCCAGAGCGTAAAGCCCCTGCGTTTTCTCTTACCAGCGCCTGGCAATCCAGCCTCAGCTATGCTGAATACGCTACACGCTTCAATGCAGTGCAAGCGTATATTCAGGCCGGCGATTGCTATCAGGTCAATCTGACACAGCGTTTTCAGGCGGGATATCAGGGGGATGAATGGCTGGCATTCTGTGCACTTAATGCGGCTAACCGTGCGCCCTTTAGTGCTTTTCTGCGTTTGCCTGACAGCGCAATTTTGAGCCTGTCACCGGAACGTTTTCTCTCGTTAGACAACGGTAAGATTGAAACGCGCCCCATTAAAGGGACGCGACCGCGTTGTGACGACCCGTTAGCCGATCGGCAGCAAGCGGAAAGTCTGGCGTCATCAGAAAAAGATCGTGCTGAAAATCTGATGATTGTCGATCTCCTGCGTAACGATATCGGCCGCGTGGCGCTTCCCGGTTCCGTTCATGTTCCTGAGCTGTTTGTGGTTGAACCTTTTCCTGCGGTTCATCATCTGGTGAGCACAGTTCGCGCAACGTTACCCGCTAATTTACAAGCCACCGATCTGTTACGCGCCTGTTTTCCGGGCGGATCGATTACGGGCGCACCCAAAATTCGGGCCATGGAAATTATCGATGAACTGGAGCCTCAACGCAGAAATGCGTGGTGCGGCAGCATCGGTTATCTCAGCCTGTGTGGCCGAATGGATACCAGTATTACGATTCGCACATTGATTGCCGAAGGAGATCAACTTTACTGTTCTGCAGGCGGAGGCCTGGTGGCAGACAGCGAACTGGACGCGGAATATCAGGAAACCTTCCATAAGGTCAGTCGTATCCTGCCCGCGCTGGAAAAGGAGCCAGAATGAGCCCACCGCTGACGCTTGAGGCTTTTCGCAGCCGCTTTTTGTTACAGCAACCGCTGCGACATACGCAGTTGCTGGCTGGTCGTCACGCAGCGGTACTGGTGCCCATTGTCGCGCGCGAACAGCCGGGTTTGCTGTTAACTCAACGTTCTCATGGCCTGCGTAAACATGCCGGACAGGTTGCTTTTCCAGGGGGATGCAGGATCCCAGCGATGTTACGTTGATTGCCACTGCGCTACGAGAAGCCCACGAAGAAGTGGGTATCGATCCCCGCCAGGTTGAGGTACTGGGTTGTTTGCCTGCCGTCACCAGCAGCACCGGTTTTCAGGTGACGCCTGTACTGGGCATCATACCCGCGACGACATCGTTACAGCTCAATCCTGATGAAGTTCTCAGCGCGTTTGAAATGCCACTGACGGAGGCGCTGCAACTCAGCCGTTACGCATCGTTAGAGATTCAGCGCGCCGGTATGCGCCATCCCGTTTGGCTCTCGCTTTATGAAAATTATCTGGTCTGGGGCATGACAGCGGGCATTATTCGCTCGCTTAGTCAGCAAATCGCATTCTGACGCCTGTTTTTTTACGCTTCTTTGACCGGTACCGCTGTAAAACGGCCCGGCTGCATTATAATTTTTTCTGCACCTTTTAATTAGTTTATTTCATGCGAAAAGCTGCTCTTTTCCCTTTGCCGAAGATTACTATTAGCGCCATAAACTGCCCCGGCAGACTTAGAATAATTTGTGAGGAGTGTCATCTGTGATTAGCGTTTTCGACATGTTCAAAGTGGGTATTGGCCCATCGAGTTCTCATACTGTCGGCCCGATGAAAGCCGGGAAACAGTTTGTGGATCTGTTATC
Source organism: Candidatus Pantoea haifensis (assembly GCA_018842655.1). Lineage (GTDB taxonomy): Bacteria > Pseudomonadota > Gammaproteobacteria > Enterobacterales > Enterobacteriaceae > Pantoea > Pantoea haifensis. The sequence continues at coordinate 1,283,828 of JAGTWN010000004.1, forward strand.
TGAACAGGGGAAGCTGAAAGAGGTGACACGCATTGCGGTTGATGTTTATGGGTCGCTGTCACTCACCGGTAAAGGTCACCATACCGATATCGCAATTATTATGGGACTGGCGGGTGAATCGCCGGACAGTGTGGATATCGACGCGATCCCGGCGTTTATCAAAGATGTTGAACAGCGTGAACGCCTTTTGCTGGCCAGCGGCAAGCATGAGGTCGATTTCCCACGTGAAGGCGGCATGGTCTTTCGCAGCGAAAATCTTTCGTTGCATGAAAACGGCATGCGTCTGTTAGCCTTCGCTGGCGATCTGTTAATTCTTTCTAAAACTTACTATTCGATTGGCGGCGGCTTCATTGTTGATGAAGAGCATTTCGGTCAGTCTGCACTCAATGAAGTCTCGGTGCCCTGGCCGTTCCATTCTGCCAAAGATCTGTTAGCGCACTGCCGCGAAACCGGTTTGTCGCTTTCTGGTTTAGTCATGAAGAACGAGCTGGCGTTACATTCGCGCGAAGAGATTCATGACTACTTCAGCCACATCTGGCAAACCATGCAGGCGTGTATCGATCGTGGGCTGAATACTGAAGGCGTTCTGCCCGGCCCACTGCGGGTGCCTCGTCGCGCTGCATCGCTGCGTCGTTTACTTGTCTCCTCAACCAAACACTCCAACGATCCGATGAACGTGATCGACTGGGTCAATATGTTTGCGCTGGCGGTAAATGAAGAGAACGCCGCGGGCGGGCGTGTTGTAACGGCCCCCACAAACGGGGCGTGTGGCATTGTTCCTGCGGTACTGGCTTATTACGATCATTTTATCGAAACCGTCACACCCGATATCTTCATTCGCTATTTTCTCGCCTCGGGCGCCATCGGTGTTTTATATAAAATGAACGCGTCGATTTCTGGCGCTGAAGTCGGTTGTCAGGGCGAAGTCGGCGTGGCCTGTTCTATGGCAGCAGCCGGTTTAGCTGAACTGTTAGGTGCCAGCCCAGAGCAAGTCTGTGTCGCCGCTGAAATTGGCATGGAGCACAATCTGGGACTCACCTGTGACCCGGTTGCAGGCCAGGTTCAGGTTCCCTGCATTGAACGTAATGCGATCGCGTCCGTCAAAGCTATTAATGCCGCGCGTATGGCGTTACGCCGCACCAGCGAACCGCGCGTGTCGCTCGATAAGGTTATTGAGACCATGTACGAAACCGGGAAAGATATGAACGCGAAATATCGCGAAACATCACGTGGCGGTTTAGCGATAAAAGTTCAGTGCGACTGATTTAAGCGAAGCGTTATCTGCTCAAAAAGCATGCAATCGTTTTAAAATCCGCATCCTACGCTATCTCCTACCCGTTTAATTATGTAGAGTAATTTTCCGCGCGACCTCCGGGTCGCGTTGTTTTCAGTGCCGCTTTATTTCAGAAGCACGGCCTAAATTTGGACCGTGCCGTGCCGATAACAACCCCGTTATTTTTTGTTTTTTGGGAAGGTGGTTACTGATGCTTATGGCCCAGCAATTTGTTGGACAATTCAGGCGCAAGCGTCTACTGATTGCGCTGGTGATTGCCACCGCCGTCCTTATACTGACGCTCGCTTTTCGCTATATCGAAGAAAAGTCACGTATAGAGCAACAGGCCATGAATTTTGCCGACAACGCCATCATGCGTTTTGATCGGATGTTCTCGCCGCTGGATGTTTCGGCTAATAATACGCTGGGCCTGGTTGGCGTCTCCTGCCAGGATGTGCGCTTTCCTCTGATTGAAAAAATCTCTGCCCTGCAAACTGTTCGCGCTATTTTACTGATTGATAACGATACGATTTATTGTTCAAGTATTTATGGGCCACGTAACATTCCGTTCAGTGAAACCTATCCGGAACTGGCGATTTATAATCAGCGGATGATTTTAGCCACGGACAATTATTTATTGAAAGGCTCGCCGGTATTGCTGCTGTGGACGCCGAAAACACAAGATAATCGCTCAGGCATATTGCAGGTCATCAATATTGAACTGATGAGTAACTATCTGCTCGAGCCGCAGCTGCCCTGGGTTGAACGCGCCATCATCAATGTTAATGGCGAAAGCCTGGAGTATGGTAATCCGCTTATTGAGCCTACCGAGCCTTCTGAAGATGAAGTCAGTTATAACGAAGCGTCGCTGCGTTATCCCTATACGCTTACGCTTTATGGCCCTTCGCCGACGCGGCTGGCTTTAGCAACGCTGCCGTCCCAGCTTCCCTTAGCCCTGCTGCTGAGCCTGTTAATGGGCTACATCGTTTGGCTGGCGACGGCAAATCGCATGAGTCTGAGCTGGCAAATCAGTTACGGTATTACCGCCAACGAATTCATGGTGTATTGCCAGCCATTAATCAATGCGAAAACCGGTGAGTGTGACGGCATAGAGTTGCTGTTACGCTGGCACAATGCCCGCCAGGGATGGATCGCTCCGGATGTCTTCATTCCACTGGCCGAGCGCCAAAACCTGATCGCCCCGCTGACGCGCTTTGTGATCAATCAGGTTGTGGCTCACTTACCTGAGCTGCCCCGCTGTCCTTCGTTCCACATTGCTATTAATGTCGCGGCCAGTCATTTCCGCAATCACGCTATTTTGGAAGATCTGCAAAGCTTGTGGTGGCCAGCGAATCCGGTGCCAAAACTGGTGGTCGAACTCACGGAGCGCGATGCGTTGCCCGTGGTTGATCAGTCGGTCATTTCACAGCTGCACGACATTGGCGTCAGGCTGGCGATAGACGATTTCGGCACCGGACACAGTTCACTTTCTTATTTGAAAGATCTACAGCCGGATGTACTGAAAATTGACAAAATTTTTACTGCTGCTATTGGCACTGATGCTATCAATGCGACCGTAACGGATATGGTGATTTCGCTGGCGCAACGCCTGAACATTAGTCTGGTTGCAGAAGGCGTAGAAACCGCTGAACAAGCGGCGTATTTAAGCGCGCGTGGCGTTGATCACTTACAAGGCTACTATTACGCACGTCCTATGCCGCTTGGCGATTTCCCAGCCTGGCTAAAGCAGCATCAGACAGATATTGAGGCTTAATATCTACACAACACGTTAATGAGGCATGCCAGAGGCTGGCGATCGAAACATAAAAAAACGCACCGGTTAACGGTGCGTTTTTTTACTTCATTATCGCGACTTATGCGCCTTCCTCTTCATGATCGTGAGGTTTATCTTTGGTCACACGTATCAGGTCAACACGATAATCTGTCGCTTCGATAATCTGAAAATGCAGCGGTTCAATATCGATCACTTCACCTGGCAACGGTAACTGGCCTTTCTGGGCTATCAATAAACCGGCCAGCGAGGCGTGATCTTCATCGGGATTAACCAACTCGTGAAAGTCGAGTAACTGCTGCAATGAGTGTAAGTCAGTTCCGCCTTTCACTAACCAACCGTCACCATCCGCAATGATATCGGGGGTTTCGTCTTCATCCGGGAACTCACCGGCAATCGCTTCCAGCACGTCTAATGGCGTAATCAAACCTTGTACTACACCAAACTCATTGGTCACGATAACAAAGCTGCCTTTGGCACGACGCAGAACCCCGAGGAGATTAATCGGGTCCAGCGTTTCCGGCACCACAATGGTTGGCGTGCTGGCAGCAAATGTCGCCACATCCATGCCATGTTCTAACGCTACCAGCAATTCTTTCGCACGCACTACGCCGATGATTTCATCCAGTTCACCCCGACATACCGGGAACAGGCTGTGCGGCGTATCCAGTAACTGAATACGAATTTCATCTAAGGGACGGTTGGCGTCCACCCAGGAAATTTCACCGCGCGGGGTCATGATGCTGCGAATTGAACGTGATGCCAGCGTTAATACACCATTGATCATAAAACGCTCTTCATCTTTAAATGCTTCCTGCGGCATCGCTGTGATGGAGGCAGATTCTTCATTATCAGGTGCCTGAGCGCGGTTCCGTCCACCCATCAGGCGCAAAATAGCTTCAGCGGTACGCTCACGCATCGGGCGGCGCGACTGATGGCGAATAAAATTGCGGCGTGCAATCTGGTTAAACAGTTCAATAATGATTGAAAAACCGATCGCCGCGTAGAGATACCCTTTAGGAATATGGAAACCAAAACCTTCTGCCACCAGCGATAAGCCAATCATAAGCAGGAAGCTCAGACACAACACCACCACGGTGGGATGCGCATTAACAAAGTTTGTTAACGGCTTAGACGCCAGTAACATCACTCCCATTGCGATCACCACGGCCGTCATCATCACCGGCAAATGGTTTACCATGCCCACTGCTGTAATCACCGCATCAAGCGAGAAGACGGCATCTAACACTACAATCTGCGTTACCACCGCCCAAAAACTGGCATAGCTGCGATTACCGGAATCCTCATGCTGACGATTCTCTAACCTTTCATGCAACTCCATGGTTGCTTTGAAAAGCAAGAACACCCCTCCCGCCAGCAAGATCAAATCTCGTCCGGCAAAGCTGAAATCGCCTACGCTGAATAAGGGTCGGGTCAACGTCACCATCCATGAGATCAGTGAAAGCAGACCTAAACGCATGATCAAAGCTAACGACAGGCCGATCAAACGCGCTTTATCACGCTGTTTGGGTGGCAGTTTGTCAGCAAGGATGGCGATAAACACCAGATTGTCGATGCCTAAGACAATTTCCAGCACGACGAGCGTCAGTAAACCCGCCCAAATTGAGGGGTCGAATAGAAATTCCATTAATGACTCCTGAACGAGGAACAGATCGAACGATTTCGTGCCAGCACCATCAGGCGTGACATAAATGCAGTCGGGTAAGCAGTGAAAACGCCATCAGGCGTGAGATGACGCGCCAGCAGGCGCAAAGAACAGGTTAAGCGACGTCGGTGACGATCCATAAAGGTGGGCTGAGGCCCGTTACTCCTGAGTAATAAACAGATCGTTAATGTAACAGTTAGCGTAATGGCGTCAAAAAATTTTATTAAGTTTACATTTCGCTTGCTCATGACGCAGGCGTATGAAAATGCAAATTACAGAAATCAGCCGCTAAATAGCAGAGGAGTATCACAAAATTTATTTTTTCGATCACTAAAATAAATCGCGAACTTATCGCCTGGATTTTTCTTTAGATCAATTCTCAACCGCATTTGGGCGATCTGGCTACGCTTATTCAGACGTAACCGAAGCGATAAACCATACCGGTTCATTGACTCCAGATGAACTTCTCTAGCGAACGGAGGTAGCACGTGACCATTGCAATTGTAATTGGTACACACGGCTGGGCAGCCGAACAACTGCTTAAAACAGCCGAAATGCTGTTGGGAGAGCAGGAAAATGTCGGATGGATCGACTTCGTGCCCGGCGAAAATGCAGAAACGCTGATTGAGAAATACCATGCACGTCTTACCGAACTTGATACCGCAAAAGGTGTGCTGTTTTTAGTCGATACCTGGGGCGGCAGCCCTTTTAATGCCGCCAGCCGTATCGTCGTTGATAAAGAAAATTATGACGTTGTCGCCGGGGTCAATATTCCAATGTTAGTGGAAACACTAATGGCACGGGATGATGACCCCGGCTTCGACGAGTTAGTCGCCATCGCGGTTGAAACCGGACGTGAAGGCGTCAAAGCGTTAAAAGCCAAAGAGGAAGAACCCGCCCCTGCTCCGGCTAAAGCCGCACCCGTCGCTGCACAGCCGCAAAAACCGCTGGCACCCGGCGATCATATGAAGATTGGCCTGGCGCGTATCGATGACCGTTTGATTCATGGTCAGGTGGCGACCCGCTGGACAAAAGAGACCAATGTGACGCGCATTATTGTGGTCAGTGATGAAGTGGCCAAAGACCATGTGCGCAAGACATTGTTAACTCAGGTTGCTCCTCCGGGCGTCACCGCCCACGTGGTTGATGTCGATAAGATGGTTCGCGTCTGGAATAACCCAAAATATAGTCAGGACCGCGTAATGTTGCTGTTTACCAATCCGACTGATGTGCTGCGTATTGTTGAACAAGGTGTTGTTATAAAAAGTGTCAATATAGGCGGCATGGCATTTCGTCAGGGCAAAACTCAGGTGAATAACGCCGTGTCAGTTGACGAAAAAGATATCGCAGCGTTTCGTAAATTGAATGAACGCAATATCGAGTTAGAGGTGCGTAAAGTCTCCAATGACCCGAAATTGAAAATGATGGATCTGATTGCGAAGGTTAACGCGTAATTCGTCATCATCGTTGCCTGAAAAGGTAATTTCATTCTCGCTATCCTGCTGAGGACAAGAAGTATGATGGAAATATCCGCACTACAAATCGTTTTAATCTTTGTTGTCGCCTGTATTGCCGGTATGGGTTCGATCCTTGATGAGTTCCAGTTTCACCGTCCGCTGGTGGCCTGTACGTTAATTGGTGCAGTTTTGGGTGATATGACTACCGGGATCATTATCGGCGGTACGCTGGAGATGATTGCGCTGGGCTGGATGAACATCGGTGCTGCTGTTGCACCCGATGCCGCCCTCGCCTCGATTATCTCCACCATTCTGGTTATTGCCGGAGGTCAAAGCGTCGGCGCCGGTATTGCGCTGGCGATCCCGCTGGCTGCGGCCGGACAGGTACTGACCATTATTGTGCGTACCATTACCGTTGCTTTCCAGCACGCAGCCGATAAGGCGGCAGAAAAAGGTAACCTGTCGGCCATTTCCTGGATTCACGTTTCGGCCCTTGTGCTGCAAGCGATGCGTATCGCTATTCCTGCCCTGATCGTTGCGATTTCTGTCGGCACGTCGGTTGTGCAATCCATGCTTGAGTCTATCCCGGAAGTGGTGACGAACGGCCTGAATATTGCAGGCGGCATGATCGTGGTAGTGGGTTATGCGATGGTCATTAATATGATGCGCGCAGGCTACCTGATGCCCTTCTTTTACCTGGGCTTTGTTACTGCGGCCTTCACTGACTTTAACCTGGTTGCGCTCGGCGTGATTGGTGTGGTGATGGCAGTGCTCTATATCCAGCTCAGCCCGAAATATAACCGTGTGGCTGGTGCGCCCGCGGCGGGTCCGTCGGCTAATGACCTCGATAACGAACTCGATTAAGGAACAGGTGACAACATGGTTGATATCTCAAAGGTTGAAAAGAAACTGACGCCAGGCGATGTTCGTGCGGTATTTATCCGTTCAAACCTGTTTCAGGGTTCATGGAACTTTGAACGTATGCAGGCGCTGGGTTTCTGTTACTCAATGGTGCCGGTGATTCGTCGGCTTTATCCAGAAAATAATGATGACCGTAAACAGGCGATCAAACGTCACCTGGAATTTTTTAATACCCAGCCTTATGTCGCCGCACCTGTTTTAGGTGTCACCATGGCGATGGAGGAGCAGCGTGCAAACGGCGCAGCCATAGATGACGGTGCGATTAACGGTATTAAAGTGGGACTGATGGGGCCGCTTGCAGGCGTAGGCGATCCGATATTTTGGGGTACAGTGCGTCCGGTATTTGCCGCGTTGGGTGCGGGTATCGCCATGAGCGGCAGCTTACTGGGTCCGCTGCTGTTCTTTGTGCTGTTTAACCTGGCGCGCCTGCTGACACGTTATTACGGCGTGGCGTATGGTTATCGTAAAGGGATTGATATCGTTAGCGATATGGGTGGCGGCTTCTTACAGAAGTTGACGGAGGGCGCCTCTATACTCGGCCTGTTTGTCATGGGCGCACTGGTCAACAAGTGGACGCACGTGAACATACCGCTGGTGGTGTCGCGCATCACCGATCCGACCGGGAAAACCACTGTCACTACGGTTCAGTCTATTCTCGATCAGTTAATGCCCGGCGTCGTACCGCTGTTGCTGACATTTGCCTGTATGTGGCTGCTACGCCGCAAAGTAAATGCGCTTTGGATTATCGTTGGCTTCTTTGTCCTTGGTATCGTGGGTTACTGGCTCGGCTTCCTGGGTCTGTAAACCAACCCGTCGGGAGCCAGCCTCCCGACTGTTTTCTTGCCTGTGGCAAAGGAGGAAGGAATATGTCACTGACGGATGCCATTATTGCGTTATGCATTGTCGCGCTGTTGTGTCTGGCGATCTATGTTGACGCTATTTTGCCACGACGCAAAGGCGAAACACGGCTGCGGGTATCGCTGCGCCGTCGTCATAAAGCAGACAGCCTGATCTTTTTCGGTCTGCTGATTATTTTGTTATGGAATAATATTACGCATCACGGTCCACAATTAACCACCAATCTGTTAGTGGTGCTGAGCTTTTTAGTGTTCTGGCTGTTCTGGTTGCGTCGGCCTACGCTGTTGATGAAAAACAGAGGGCTGTTTTATGCCGGTGTCTGGATTGACTATAGTCGCATACAAACCATGAACCTCTCTGAGGATGGTATTCTGGTCATGCAGCTGGAGCAGAGGCGCTTATTGATCGCCGTGCAACAGCTCGACGATCTTGAACGCATTTATAATACCCTGATTGAGGCGGGTTAATCGCGCTGCCAAAGCGTCAGGGTAAAGTCAGCATCGCAGCTGAAGTGTTGACTCTGACGTAAGCCCTGCCAGACCTCTTCACGTGCACGCCAGGCAAAAGGCGTCATCTGCAATAAAGTTGCTGCCTCTTCGCCGCTTAATGCCATGTTGTATTGCAGCGCGTGCTGCGCAATCTGCTGAAAGCCCGCATAGTTTTTCTCTTCCGCAGCATGTAGCTGCACTTCCCGATAGATTAACGCCTTGAACTGCATTAAATGCTGCGGCCCGGGCGTTACCGTTAACAGAATGCCGCCGGGCTTGATAACACGCGCCAGCTCAGCTTCGTTGCAAGGGGCATAGATGCGCACAATGCCATCCAGCGAGGCATCAGCAAAGGGTAAACGCTGACTTGAGGCGACACAAAACAAAACGTTACGGTAGCTTTTAGCGGCGAGCCGGATAGCCATTTTCGCCACATCAAGGCCATATACCTGACCGTGCGGGAAGCGATCGGCGAAAGCGGCGGTGTAATAACCTTCGCCACAGCCAATATCCAGCAGGTGCGTGTTATCAGGATGAAGCTGTGCTGCGAGGAGTTCAACCACCAACTCGCGCAGGGGTTGATAATGCCCTGCCTGGAGAAATTCACGGCGTGCCTGCATCATCTCTGCGCTGTCGCCCGGCTCACGCGAACCTTTATGTTGAACGGGCAACAAATTGACGTAGCCCTCTTTCGCCTGATCAAACTGATGACGATTATCACAGCGCCAGCTGCGCTCAACCAGACTCAGGGGAAGATGACATAGTGGACAAATCAACGACATGAAGCACTCCGGAAAAAATTGACGCGCCGAAGTGTACTCTGAACCCTGCCGCATCGAAAGCATAAAGAAAAGCCCCGGCTAATTAGCCAGGGCTTTAAGATTCGTGTCAGAGGTGCAGAGCACCGGGTCTGTGAACGAAATTAGATAGCAGTTACGTTAACTGCTGCTGGGCCTTTCTGGCCATCCTGAATTTCGAACTCAACGCTCTGGCCTTCGGCCAGGGTTTTGAAACCATTGCCCTGGATAGCAGAGAAATGTACGAATACATCTTTGCTGCCGTCAGCCGGGGTGATGAAACCAAAACCTTTAGACTCGTTGAACCACTTAACCTGACCTTTAATCTTTGCCATTTTGCAAATTCCTTAGAGTGTTTATTTTGCCCGGAGGCTGACCTACAGAGAAACCAGAGACATTACTGAATGAGGCACTTATTAAGGTTCGGCAAGGAAGCGGTATTCAACGTCAACGTTTTTACTCGTAACTTCTTTACTGAAGATGCCATACATAAACAGAACTGTACCTCGTTTAACCCACGAATTGTTATCACATATTCGCTAAATAATGGCAAGCCATTTTTAAGGCGCAATGGATGCTTAGCGCATTATTGCTAAACCGCTCGCATACTTTGTCCGGTTTGGTTCAAAGGATACGCGCAGTCATTACCAGAATTAACCTTATTGGTTGATTAGCTGGCGCCATTCAGCTTTTTAAAACGATATCCATGCTGACAGCAAGTCTTGCTAACCTCAAGTATATCCTGAAGAAAATATATTTCATAAATATGGCAAAGTAAAATTTAATTAGCGTAGCCGTAATTCTCTTTAGTAATGACTGAAACGTTTAAAGCGTGAACAAATCTTAATTAAGCGCCGCTGAATTTTCTGGTTGCACCAAAATCAGGAGCTTAATGTTCCTTTTGCCCCAAATAAAAGCAGAGCGGCTGATTTGTTTTATTACCATTCTTTCTTAGAACATAAAAAATGCGTATTGCCTGAAATGATTTTGTTAACCTGCCTGAATTTATGCTTTAAGAATAATCCTGGTTTATAGCCAGAAGACAGCGGCTTTCCCCTATTCTCCACGGCGAGAAGCGGCCATTATCCTCGCCAGCCTCATTAAGCACACGTATCAACTCGGCAGGAGGTTCATCCAGGGATTCATCTGCGAGTTCAAAAACCCCCAATGAATAGGAATGGTTACTGGTTTGCCAATGGCACGCCACAGCGCAACAGATTGCTCTGGATCCATGTGCTGGCCACCCATGAACCATCTTGGGGCATAGGCTCCCACAGGTAGCGCGGCAAGGTTAAACGGGCCAAGTCGCTCGGTGATATCGACTAATTTTTCAGAATATCCGCTGTCTCCTGAAAACCAGAAACGCAGCGTTGAGGTGCGTATTACCCAGCCACACCATAAAGAACGATTACGATCGTGCAACGTTCTCATACTCCAGTGGCGCGCAGGCACAGCATCGATGCGTATGCCAGAAAACTCAGCCTGCTGCCACCAGTCCAGCTGCTGGATATGGCGAACGCCTTGTTTTTTACACCAGGGTGCTAACCCCAGCGGGACAATAAAGGTCGCATTCGGAAAGCGCCTTACGATACGTTTTACCGTTGGTTTATCAAGATGATCGTAATGGTTATGCGAAATCAAAACATAATCCAGGTGAGGCAGATGTTTAATGTCGAGTGGGGACGGTGTTTTTCGCTGAGGACCCGCGAACGGCAGTGGTGACGCTCGCTTCGACAACGCCGGATCGATCAGTAAATAACGTCCGTTAAGGCGTAATAACAACGCTGCATGCCCCAGCCACCATACGCGATCATCTTCGCCACTCAAATTGACCGGATGCCACCAGTGCTGGATAAAAGCAGAGTAACCTGCCTGAGGTGGACGAGGTAGTCCCTGCGCTTTACGCTCCTTGCGCCAACGCTGTAAATCCCCTTCTTGCCGCAGATCGGGTTCAAGGTTGCGAAACCCTTCAGGGGTATGATGCGGTTTACTGCCGTCAAACCAGGGATTTTTCCAGACCATCCAGCCTTTATCCTTTTATTAACGTTCTGGAATCAAACGGATAAAATCACGTTTATCCTGTTCATCACCGACTTTTTTCTGCTCGTTTCCGGGCTGTACTTCAAGTATACGGCGCAGTAATGCATTTTGTTTCTTCTGCTCTTCCAGCAACGACTCCAGCAACTGAATCTGTTCACCGGCACGGACACTGGCCCGGTTGACATAAAACCAGGCAATGAAGGCCACAATCAGGATGATACCCAGCACGCCGTAACTGACCAGCGGACCCGCATTTGCTAATTCATTCATAACGCCCTCGTCATGCAAAAAGTAAGGCCTTAAAATGGCTCAACCGCACATTCTACCTGTCACGAGAGAAAATGATAATGGGTGCAGCGGTAATGCAGATTTTCCCGTTTCAGTTATCTCTGATCGATCCAGTCCAAAAAGCGAGGCATGCTGTTAGTATCACGAGTGGCAGTAACAATGGGAAAGCTGCGTTATGTATCACATGGAGACAAAATGAAACTTTTTATGCGGGCAATTTTGGTGATGGCGGTTATCTGGCTGGGCATGCTTTTAACCGGTTACGGCGTCTTAACCGGCAGTAATAAGAACGCAGCGGGGCTTGGCCTGAAGTGCAGTTATTTGACTGCGCGGGGGTCATAACGTCACAGTATCTGCACACCGATAGCGGTGTGATTGGCGTAACCGACTGCCCGATATTAAAGAAAAGTGGCGACGTGATTGATAACTAATCCTAAAAAGCGGGCTAATTAGCCCGCTTTGTTTAGAAGCTATAGTGGTGATAACCCATCTCAGATGACAGGGTCCGTGCGGCACGATGCAGCATCGCCACATAATCCTGTTTCGCATCTTCTGAGAAACGAATCGTCGGAAAGGAGATGCTTAAGCCAGCAATGACCACGCCGAACCGATCGAACACCGGCACTGCAATGCAGCGTAAGCCCTCTTCCTGCTCTTCGTTATCTTCACCGAAGCCCTGCACTTTTACCTGGTCCAGTACATCAAGTAACGCTTCTGCGCTGATAATGGTGTTTGCGGTGCTGCGCTTGAATTCCACCTCACGCAAAATATCCTGAACTTCACTGCGATCGCGCCAGGCTAAAAGCACTTTGCCGATAGCCGTCGTGTGTAAAGGATTGCGGCGGCCGATACGGGAATACATACGAAGATTATAGAGCGAATCGATTTTGTGAATGTAGACGATACTGTCTTCTTCCAGCGCGCCGAGATGAATCGTCTCTTTGGTCAGTCGTGACAGCTCACGCATCTGGACGTCAGCACTGCGTATCAGATCGACGTTTTGCAGTGCTTTTGCACCCAGTTCAAATAACTTGAGCGTCAGCGAATATTTTTCACTCTCGCCTTCCTGCGTTACATAACCGAGTGACTTCATGGTTTGCAGAAAGCGATAAACGGTACTTTTAGACATCATCACGCGTTGCGCGAGTTCTGTAATGCCGTGGTCGCGCTCTTCACCCAGCGCCTGCAAAATGCCGAACACTTTCAGCACTGAAGAGACTGAGTCGGGCTGTTTGTCATTATCACTTGAGGTCATCGCGCACCTTTTTAAGCGTGTTTCAAAAAAACGGAACGAGTGACCAGTATAGAGCGATGCCCGAGGTGGCGGCAAACGTTTAAGTTGAGAGATATATTTCAAGATACATTTTATCGCGAAACGCGATGCTTTTTCGCTGCGAATTCATTAGCATGATGATATTCACTTACTTCACTTATCGGCACTATGTCACCTTCCTCTTCGCATGACGGATTACCGGTCCCACAACGTTATGGCGCGATCCTGACTATCGTCCTGGGAATTACCATGGCGGTACTGGATGGCGCGATCGCAAACGTGGCCTTACCCACTATTGCACGCGAATTCAACGCCAGTCCGGCTGAATCGGTGTGGATCGTCAATGCTTATCAGATTGCGATTATTGTCTCGCTGCTTTCGCTCTCCTTTCTTGGCGATATGTTAGGTTACCGGCGCATCTATCAAGCAGGGCTTGCCCTGTTCATAGCCACCTCGCTGTTTTGCGCGCTCTCCTCCTCACTCAATATGCTGACCTTTGCACGTGTATTGCAGGGATTTGGCGGCGCCGCATTAATGAGCGTGAATACAGCACTCATCCGCATTATCTATCCGCAGCGTTATCTCGGACGCGGCATGGCCATTAACTCGCTGGTTGTGGCCGTCTCCACGGCTGCTGGCCCAACGGTTGCCGCAGCAATCCTTTCAGTAGCGAGCTGGAAATGGCTTTTTTGATTAACATCCCGCTGGGCGTGATTGCGTTATGGTTTGCGCTGCGCTACCTGCCTGAGAATCCGCAAAAAGCGAAATCACAAAAATTTGATGTTCCCAGTGCCCTTATGAATGCACTGTTTTTTGGTTTACTGATTTCGGCATTAAGCGGGTTTTCTCAGGGGCAGAGTCACTTACTGGTGGCGGGTGAACTTATTGCATTAGGGATTGTTGGCTGGTTTTTTATTCGCCGCCAGCTGCGCATGCCGGTGCCGCTGCTGCCGGTGGATTTACTGCGCATCCCCATTTTTAGCCTGTCGTTATGCACCTCGGTCTGTTCATTTTGCGCACAGATGCTGGCAATGGTTTCACTGCCCTTTTTCCTGCAAAACGTATTAGGGCGAGATGAAGTCGCCACCGGCTTATTGCTTACGCCCTGGCCACTGGCGACGATGGTATTAGCACCGATTGCAGGCCGTCTGATTGAACGTTTCCACGCCGGATTGTTGGGCGGTATCGGTTTAGCGATGTTTGCAGCCGGCTTGTTTCTGTTGGCCCTGCTGCCAGCTCAGCCGCACGATGGTGATATTATCTGGCGCATGATGCTGTGCGGTGCTGGTTTTGGGCTGTTCCAGTCGCCAAATAATCATACGATTATTACGTCTGCGCCGCGCAATCGCAGCGGTGGCGCAAGCGGTATGTTAGGTACGGCGCGTTTGCTGGGGCAAAGCATGGGTGCCGCTTTGGTCGCCCTGCTTTTTAATCTGTTTGGTGATAACGGTACTCACGCCTCACTGCTGCTAGCGGGGACATTTTCTGCTGTGGCGGCAATCATCAGTTTTTCCCGCATGACGCAAAGCCGCACCGTGAATTAATAAACGGGCACAAAAAAGGCGACATTTCTGTCGCCTTTTTCTTTATTTCAGATACTGACCGCTGCGTAGCGCCTCAATACGTTTATCCAACGGCGGGTGAGACATAAACAGCTCGCTGAATGACTTGTTTTTACCGTTAATACAAAATGCCATCATGCTGCCTGGCTCTTGCGGCTCGTAGCTGGTTTTCAGTCGTTGCAGTGCCGCAATCATCTTTTCACGGCCGACTAATTTGGCGGAGCCTGCATCTGCGTGAAATTCACGGTGACGTGAGAACCACATGGTAATGATGCTGGCAAGGATGCCGAAGACCAGTTCAAGCACCATTGACACCGCGAAGTAAACCAGTGGATTGCCATTGCTGCTCTCTTCATCCTCCCGGTTACCTGACATAAAGCCAGCGGCAATTTGCGCCAGGATACGAGAGATAAAGATCACAAAGGTATTCACCACGCCCTGAATCAGCGTCATGGTGATCATGTCGCCATTAGCGATATGTGCCACTTCGTGGGCCAGCACAGCTTCCGCTTCATCGCGGCTCATATTTTGCAGTAAGCCGGTTGATACCGCGACCAGCGAGGCATCACGGCGAGCACCGGTTGCAAAGGCGTTGATATCGGGCGCGTGATAAATCGCAACCTGTGGCATTTTAATACCCACCTGCTGCGCCTGGCGTCCAATGGTATCCACTAACCAACGCTCGGTTTCATTACGAGGTTGTTCAATAACTTCACCGCCAACCGAGCGCAACGCCATCCACTTCGACATCAGCAGTGAAACAAACGCACCGCCGAAGCCAAACAGACCCGCCATGATCATCAGGCCCTGAACACTGCTTGACTGAATCCCTGTCAGGCTGAGAATCAGCCCAAATACCAACATCACAGCCAGGTTGGTCATCAGGAAAAGAGCAATACGCATCATATTTGTTTATCTTCCTCAGTAGTTCACGCGCTTATGCGCGGATATATATCCTATGAGCATTGTGCGGGTTTTCAAGCGACCTTAACATTTAAGTGCCTAAAAAGACATAACTTTACATTTAGACATGATTTAAGGACGGAACCCGCTTCCGCTACGTTCAGTCACGCTAAACAGTGATCCGGCGTTGCGTTATACAGGCAAAAAAAGCACCGTTAAACGGTGCTTTTCACAATACGCTGGCGCTTATTTTGTGCCCGCCGTTTGCGCTTCGGGTTGTGCTTTATCCAGTTGCGCAAGATCGTTTGCAATCTTCACCGTCTCATCAAGATACGGATCCGGTTCTTTGTACTCTTTCGGCAGATCGTCGAGGCTCTTCAGCGGTTTTTTGCCTTCAGCCTGATAGCGAGCATTGATCCGTTCCAGACGTAACGCATCTTCTTCATGATTCTCTTTCTCGCGTTGGGCAAGATTGAGCGAGACGATATTCCGTTTCTCTTTCATTGCATTAAAACGTGCAATGTCTTTCATGATGTACTGGAACTCGCGATCCTGTGCGATACGTGCTGCATGATCCCGGGTCAACTGCGGCACCAGTGGTTTTACCTCGCCGCTTTTGACGTAAGTCGCTGCATTGATGCTGTCCCACGGCAGCGCATTGTCCTCGAATTTCTCGCCCGTTTCCGCCGCTTCAACACCTGTTGGCATCAGCAGATCCGGCGTTACACCTTTACGCTGCGTGCTGCCACCGTTAATGCGGTAAAACTTTTGAATCGTGTACTGAACCGAACCGAGCGCAGGCCATTCAGGCCGCAGCATCTGATCGTAAATGCGGTTTAGCGAGCGATACTGTTGCACGGTGCCTTTACCAAAGGTTGGCTCGCCAACAATCAACGCACGTCCATAATCTTGCATCGCGGCGGCAAAAATTTCAGACGCGGAAGCACTAAAGCGATCCACCAGCACCACTAACGGACCTTTGTAGTAAACGACGCCGTCATTGTCGCTGTCTTCACGTACGCGACCATTGTTATCGCGCACCTGCACCACCGGACCGTCTGGAATGAACAGACCTGAGAGTGAAACCGCCTCTGTCAGCGCGCCGCCGCCGTTAGTTCGCAAATCGATAACAACACTGCTCACGTTTTGCTTCTGCAGTTTTTGCAACTGCACTTTAACATCATCAGTTAAGCCAACGTAGAAGCCAGGAATATCCAGCACGCCAACTTTGTCTTTGCCAACGTTATGCACGGTCATTTTTACTGCGCGATCTTCGAGGCGAATCTTTTCACGGGTGAGCGTAACGGTACGGGTTTTTGTCCCCTTACCCGCCGGCAACACTTCGAGACGCACTTTACTGCCTTTTGGGCCTTTGATTTTTGCAACGACATCATCCAGGCGCCAGCCAATTACATCTTCCATCGGCTTGCCAGGCTGGCCGACACCAACGATACGATCGCCTACGCTGATTGATTTACTTTTGGCTGCTGGTCCGCCCGCCACCATTGAGTTAATCACGGTGTAGTCGTCGTCCATCTGCAACACCGCACCAATACCTTCAAGCGACAGGCTCATTTCGGTATTAAATTGTTCAGTGTTACGCGGTGATAAATAGTTAGTGTGGGGATCAATTTCGTGGGCGAAGGCGTTCATGGCTAACTGGAACACATCTTCACTGTTGCTCTGGGCCAGACGGCGGATGGCAAAGTTATAACGTTTAGTCAGAACCTCGCGAATCTCTTTCTCATCTTTGCCTGTCAGCTTGAGGCTTAACTCATCATATTTGACCTTGGCGTCCCATAGCGCATTAAGTTCAGCCTGATCTTTCGGCCAGGGCGCTTTGGCACGATCAATATCGATGGTGTCATTGCCGGAGAAATTCATTGGGCGCGCCAGCACGGTCAACGCATACTGATAGCGTTCGAAGCGGCGTTTTTGCGCCAGATTATAGAGTTGATAAAACACATCCAGCTTACCGCTGCGCAGTTCATCACCAAGCGTGGTTTTTTGACTGGCAAACTGGGCAACGTCCGACGCCAGCAACACATTGTGGCTGTAGTCGAGCATATTCAGGTAGCGATCAAATATTTTCGCTGAAAAATCCTGGTTCAGGTCGAACTGGCGATAGTGTGAGCGGGTAAAACGAGAGGTAACGCGTTCGCTGACGGTAGGGTCTTGCGCATCTTCATGAAGCTGTGGAATCTGATCGGCGCGGGTAATGTTCTCTGCGCCAAAGGAAGGGCCTGACAACAGCAGGCCCGCAATAAATCCAACTTTAAAAAGGGTGTTCATGCCGGGATCAGCCTCCGTTTCAGAACTGCAAATGTTCTGCGCGCACAATCATTGCCATGCCGGAAGCGAGCTGCACCCGAACGCCGTCTTTTGATACTTCCAGAACGGTAGCGTCCATTGCACTTTTGCCTGCTTTAACTTTAATACTCTGGCCAGGTTGCAAAGTTGAAGTATCAGTGATGGCTTTAGGCTGTACCGTGCGAGACGCTGCTGGCTTGCGATTTTGCGAAGCGGTTGCACGCTCAGCCTGCGGACGCGGTTTACGCGCGGCATCGCCTTCAGCGGGCTTGCGTGGCGCAGCCTTGCGCGGACGACGTGGTGCTGCGCCCTCTTCAGCTTCACCGGCTTCACGTCGGGCGGCACGTTGCTGCTCGCGCTGCGCCTGAACGCGGGCTTTAGCGTCTTCCAGTTGCTTACGCGCATGCTCAACATGCTGCTCGTCCAGTACGCCGCAAGCGTTACCGTCGAGATCAACTCGCGTAGCGCCGGCTTTGATACCGTACAAATAACGCCAGCTGGAGGTATAAAGACGCAGCGCAGAACGCAACTGAGTTTTACTCAGGCCCATCTCGCCCTGAACACGCTCGACCAGATCCTGAAAGATGCCAATCTTAAGCGGACGTGCTTCACCTTCTGCGCTAAAGCAGTGCGGAAAACGCTCCGCCAGAAAGCTGATGACTTCTTTACTGCTATTCAACTTAGGTTGATTTTCCATGAAATTTCCTGATTACAACGGGTTTGCCGACCAGAGCAGGCATGAACAGGCGACATTATAATGACAACATCGCTAAATGCCATGTGATCCAGACGATTAGCTGCGTATCAGCTGCAGATATTTTTCTAAGTCGCTGTTCGCAAGCACTTCGCAAAGCCCATCAGTGAGGCTAACAAGCCCCGCTTCGTCATCGCTATCAAAGCGATTGTAGTCAACGCTGTCGATATCGAGGACACCGACGATGCTGCCGTTCACTTTCAGAGGAATCACAATTTCAGCGTTGCTGGCGGCATCGCAAGCGATATGACCAGGAAATGCGTGTACATCTTCTACGCGCTGTACCGCGTCTTCTGCCACTGCAGTTCCACATACGCCTTTGCCTACCGGAATACGTACGCAGGCAATTTTGCCCTGAAACGGGCCCAATACCAGGGTATCCGCTTCTGTAAGCAGGTAAAAACCTGCCCAGTTCACACCGTCGAGACGTTCATACAACAGTGCGCTAAAGTTACCCATCGCGGCGAGGAACGCCGTTTCTCCCGCCAGCAAGGCGCGCATATCGCGATTCAAATCGGCGTAAAAGGCAGTTTTGTTCATTATTCAACC
The DNA here is from genome assembly GCA_018842655.1 of Candidatus Pantoea haifensis. Taxonomy (GTDB): domain Bacteria; phylum Pseudomonadota; class Gammaproteobacteria; order Enterobacterales; family Enterobacteriaceae; genus Pantoea; species Pantoea haifensis. The sequence continues at coordinate 1,302,759 of JAGTWN010000004.1, forward strand.
ATTACCAATGACAACTGAGCGAATTTCGCTTTCGCTCGTTAAAATAAGCACTAAATATCCAGAGCGACAAGGTGAATCATAGCGTTAGTTGCTATACCCTTAGCATTCTGTGGATCGAAGCGTGATGCCCGACACCGGCACACAGGCAATATCTTACCGACCGATTTTTGTCACGAACGATGAGCAATAACAGCATCACTTTATGAAAATTCACGCTATCAGTCAGACATTGCCTCACGCACGTTATCAGCGTTGCCCGCAATGCGATACCCTTTTTCCTTACCGGATGTGAAATCGCACCAGTCTGCTTATTGCCCCCGCTGTAATGCGCAAATTATGAGCGGTCACGACTGGTCTGTAACACGCCTGATGGCGATGGCCGCCACAATGATGGTATTGATGCCCTTCGCCTTTAGCCTGCCGCTGGTGGATATTCGCCTGTTAGGAATGCGCATTAATGCCAGCCTGATTGAAGGCATCATTCAAATGACGCAACAGGGCGATGTCCTGACCGCTTCAATGGTGGCGTTTTGCACTATTGGTGCGCCCGTTACGCTTGTTGCGGGGATAGGCTATCTCAGTATTGGCCATCGCCTCGGCATGAATCTGCGTCCGGTGCTTCTGATGCTGGAAAAGCTCAAAGAGTGGGTGATGCTGGATATTTATCTTATCGGCATCGCCGTCGCCTCAATCAAAGTTCAGGATTACGCCTCGCTGGAGCTGGGCTACGGCCTGGCGGCCTATCTGGCGCTAACGGCGTTGAGCGTACTGACGCTGATCCACCTTAATGTTGAGCAACTCTGGGACTACTTTTATCCGCAGCGGCCGGGCAATGCCGCACGCGATCAGTTACAGGTTTGCCTGAACTGTCACAATACCGGTGTCCCTGATGCACGAGGCCGCTGCCCCCGTTGCCATACGCCGCTCGATTTTCGTCGTCGTCACAGTCTGCAAAAATCCTGGGCCGCGTTGACCGCCTCAATCGTGTTGCTGATCCCAGCAAATTTGCTGCCAATTTCCATCGTCTATGTAAACGGTTCCCGGCGCGAAGACACCATTTTTTCCGGGATCCTTTCATTAGCATCCGGCAATATTCCCGTCGCTGCTATCGTTTTTATCGCCAGTATTCTGGTGCCCTTTACCAAAGTGCTGGTGATGCTCACACTGCTACTCAGCATTCACTTCCGTTGTGAGCAGGGTTTAAAAACGCGCATTCGCCTGCTGCGCGTAGTGACCTGGGTTGGCCGCTGGTCAATGCTGGATCTTTTTGTCATTTCATTAACCATGTCGTTGGTCAACCGCGACCAGCTACTGGCTTTTACCATGGGACCGGCTGCATTCTATTTTGGTGCCGCCGTAATCCTGACCATTATGTCTGTTGAGTGGCTGGACAGCCGCCTGCTCTGGGATGCACATGCAACAGGAAACGCCGACTACACCGACTAACGCTACGTTGCGTAACAAACGAAAAGTTTCTCCTTCTGGCTGCTGCCGATTATCGCGATGCTTATTGCGGGTTGGCTGCTATGGACTAACTATCAAGAGCGCGGCACCACCATTACCATTAATTTTCAGACTGCGGATGGCATTGTGCCAGGACGCACGCCGATCCGTTATCAGGGCGTTGAAGTAGGTACGGTGCAAGGCATTAATCTGAGCGACGACTATCGCAGCATTCAGATCAAGGCCAGCATCAAGAGTGATATGCGTGACGCATTACGCGAAAATACCCACTTCTGGCTGGTGACGCCTAAAGCCTCACTGGCGGGCGTGTCAGGCCTTGATGCGCTGGTTGGCGGCAACTATATCGGTATGATGCCGGGTAATGGTAAGCCGCGCGAAAGCTTTACTGCACTGGATACGCAGCCAAAATATCGCGTAAACACAGGTGAATTACTGATACATCTGCATGCACCCGATCTCGGCTCGCTCAGCACCGGCTCACTGGTCTATTACCGTAAAATCCCCGTAGGCCGCGTTTATGATTACAGTATTAATAACCAGACGGATGGCGTGTCGATTGATGTGTTGATCGATCGCCGCTTCACCAGTCTGGTTAAAACCACCAGCCGTTTCTGGAATGTTTCCGGCGTCAATGCGGATGTCAGCCTGAGCGGTGCCAAAGTTCAGTTAGAAAGTCTGGCGGCGCTGGTTAATGGCGCGATTGCCTTCGATTCACCCACTCACGCCGAAGCGGCTAAATCGGAACAAAATTATCAACTTTATCCTGATTTAGCCCAAAGCCAGCGCGGTGTTTCAATCTCGCTGGATTTACCGAGCGGCAACAACCTGAAAGCAGGCAGCACACCGCTGATGTATCAAGGGCTGGAAGTCGGCACGCTAACCAAACTCAATTTGCAGGATGGCGGCAAGGTCACGGGTGAGTTAACTCTCGATCCGTCGGTCGTTGGCCTGATGCGCGCCGGTTCACGCATTGAAATGCGCAGCCCAAAAATCAGCCTGACGGATACCACGCTCAGCAGCCTGTTGACCGGTAATACATTTGAACTGATTCCTGGCGAAGGTGCGCCGCAGCAGCACTTTACCGTGCTGCCCTCAAATGAATCACTGTTGCAAAAGCCGAACGTCCTCACGGTTAAGCTGAACGCGCCGGAAAGCTATGGCATCGACGCCGGTCAACCGCTGATGCTGCACGGCATGAAGATTGGCCAGGTGATGTCGCGCAACCTGGATGAAAATGGCGTCAATTTTGTCGTGGCGGTGAACCCGGAATATCGCCAGCTGGTGCATGGCGACAGTAAATTCATCGTTAACAGCCGCCTCGATGTGAAGCTCGGCCTGGACGGCATGCAGGTGATTGGTGCCAGTGCTCGCGAGTGGGTCGAGGGCGGTATTCGTCTTGAACCCGGTAAAAATGGCAACGTGAAGCCGAACTATCCGCTGTTTGCCGATGCCGATAAAGCGGCAGAAGGTATCACTGGCGACAGCCCGTCAACAACCCTGACGCTTTCTGCCACCAGCCTGCCCGATGTACAAGCCGGTTCAGTGGTGCTGTATCGTAAGTATCAGGTTGGCGAAATCACCAAAGTAACACCTCGCGCGAATGCCTTTGAAATTGCCGTTCATATCCAGCCGGAATACCGCAAGCTGCTAACCAGTGAAAGCGTGTTCTGGGCAGAAGGCGGTGCGCGCGTTCAGTTAAACGGCAGCGGTTTGACCGTGCAGGCTTCGCCACTCAATCGTGCGCTCAGGGGTGCCATCAGCTTTGATAATCTGAGCGGTGCGGTATCAGCCAAAGGCGCTAAGCGTGTGCTTTACCCTCTGAAACGGCGGCGCGCGCGGTCGGTAGCCAGATTACGCTACACACTTTTGATGCCAGTAAACTCTCTGCAGGTATGCCGATTCGCTATCTCGGCATTAATGTCGGCCAGGTTGAATCTCTGTCGCTGAGTGAAGATAACAACCAGGTCGTCGCCAAAGCGGTGCTTTACCCGGAATATGTGCAGGATTTCGCGCGTAACGGTAGCCGGTTTTCCGTCGTATCGCCGGAAATCTCTGCCACGGGAGTGAACCATCTGGAAACGTTGCTGCAGCCTTACGTCAATGTCGATCCCGGCAGGGCCGCGCGGCGCGCACCTTTGAGTTGCAGGAGAGCACCATAACCGACTCCCGCTATCTCAACGGCCTGAATATCTATGTTGATGCCGCTGAAGCGGGTTCACTGTCGGTTGGCACGCCCGTTCTTTTCCGCGGCGTGGAAGTGGGTACAGTGACCGGCACCTCGTTGGGCAATATGGCCGATCGCGTGCAAATTGCCCTGCGCATCAGCAAGAAATATCAGCATCTGGTACGCAATAACTCCGTGTTCTGGCTCGCCTCTGGCTACAATCTGGACTTTGGTTTGATCGGTGGCGTAGTGAAAACCGGCACTTTCCAGCAGTTTATTCGTGGCGGTATTCAGTTCGCGACACCGCCTACCGTGCCGCTGGCTCCGCAAGCTACCGCAAACAAACACTTCCTGTTGCAGGATGAAGCGCCGCAAGCGTGGCGCAACTGGGGAACAGCGATCCCTGAACCTGGTCAACCTTAAGCAAAACGGGCAGCCTGGCTGCCCGTTTTATTTCGACATGATACACTCCCGCCTTTGCTTCTACTGGATATAGCCTGTGTCAGACTCATCTTCTGTTTTTCCTGCTGATTTTCTCACGCTGATGCGTCAAAGCCTGCCGGACGAGACGGCATTCGCGCAATTCGTCGCCATTTGCCAACAACCGCTGCGGCGCAGTGTGCGGGTTAATACCCTGAAAATTAGTGTCGCCGATTTCCTGAGCCAGACCGCTCACTACGGCTGGCAGTTGACCCCGGTTCCCTGGTGTGCTGAGGGTTTTGGATCACCCGAGAAGATGAAAGCCTGCCGCTGGGCAGCGTAGCGGAACATTTAAGTGGTCAGTTCTATATTCAGGAAGCCAGTTCAATGTTGCCGGTTGCGGCTTTGTTTGATGCCTCACCTGATGCTGAGGCCGTGATGGATATGGCGGCTGCGCCAGGCTCGAAAACCACACAAATTGCCGCAATGATGAACAACCACGGCGTGATCCTTGCTAACGAATTTTCCTCCAGTCGGGTAAAAGTATTACATGCCAATATTAGCCGCTGCGGCGTAAGCAATACTGCGCTGACGCACTTTGACGCCCGCGTATTTGGCCCGGCATTGCCTGAAATGTTCGATGCCATTCTGCTGGATGCGCCCTGCTCGGGTGAAGGCGTCATACGTAAAGATGCAGACGCCATGAAAAACTGGTCGCTGGAAAGTACGGCTGAAATCGCCGCGACGCAGCGCGATCTCCTCGACAGTGCCTTTCATGCCTTAAAACCCGGCGGTACGCTGGTTTATTCCACCTGCACCCTGAATGAAATTGAAAATCAGCAGGTTATCGCCTGGCTGCTTGAGCGTTATCCCGGCGCGGTCGACATTCTGCCGCTCAATACGCTGTTTGCCGGTGCAGCTCAGGCAGCGACAGCAGAAGGTTATCTGCATGTCTTTCCCCATCTGTTCGATAGCGAAGGTTTTTTCGTGGCCCGTTTGCGTAAGCGGATGTCCGTCGAACCGATGCCTGAACCGACTTATAAAGTAGGCAAACTGCCGTTCTTACCCGTCAGCCGTAAACTGGAAAATGAAATTATTCAGGCCGCTAAGGCAGTTTCGCTGCAGTGGGATGAAAGATTAACGCTGTGGCAGCGAGACAAAGAGATCTGGCTGTTTCCGGCTGCGATTGTGCCGATGCTGGGTAAGGTTCGTTTTTCGCGCATTGGCCTCCGGCTGGCCGAGACTTTCGCTAAAGGTTACCGCTGGCAGCATGAAGCCGTGATTGCGCTGGCACAACCTGATGCCGCTCAGCGTTTCGAGCTAAGCGCAGCCGAGGCGGAAGAGTGGTATCGTGGTCGCGATGTGTATCCTGAATCCACGCCTGTTCCAGATGAAATGATAGTGACGTTTCAGCAGCAGCCGTTAGGGCTGGCTAAAAAGTAGGAAGCCGGATAAAAAACAGTTATCCGCGCGAACTGGTACGTGATGGACGGCTGTTTCGTTAATCTCTATTGCACCTGCACCAGCGTTAAATAATTACCAAATACCGCGCCGGTATCAATGTAATGTAGATTATTGATATCGAGCGGTTTATGCAGAGGCGTATGGCCAAAATAAAAGGCGTCGGCACCCTGAATGGTGCCGCGCTTGCCTTGTTGAAATCCATCAATACGCTTACGGCTCCATACCACATCGTGCCAGTTTACGGGTTGTTCCCACGCATAGTGCTCAGCAGGATAATCTGCGTGAGCGATGATCACTGTGCGATCTTCAAGCTGTAAATGCAGAATAAGCGGCACGTCATTGAGACGTTTAAGCGCATGCCTGGCGGCAATCAATTCCGTTCCTTTTAATTGCCAAAACCACTCACCACCGTTCATTATCCATAGCTGACTTTCGTGACACCGTAACGCCCTCAGCGCCATATCTTCATGATTTCCCCGCACGCAGCGGAACCACGGCTCTTCAATCAACTGCAAACAGCCCAGACTGTCTGGTCCGCGATCAATTAAATCGCCAACGGAAATCAGTAGATCTTGCTGTCGGTCAAAATCATGTGTTGTCAGTAACGCGTCAAGCTGGCTGCGACAACCGTGTAAATCACCCACAATCCATATTCTCTGCCAGTTTTCACCGTTCAAATATTGATAATTCATTGTTCAGCCTTCGCCTGAATATGCTCTGACTTAGAATTATAGACGGTGTGACAGACAGAGCCGCCGGGCAAAGAGAACATCAGCAGGCTATTTTTAGCCCTTCCCGGCTCACCCTTTATCCACGCTTTTCGGCAGGCCGGCCTGGCCGACGCACTAATTCCCCCCACAGTTAGGACAAACATGCAGCAAACGCTTTTCTGCACAGTCAGCACAGAATGTGCACTCAAAAGAGCATATTCGCGCTTCACGCGAGGCTGGCGGTAAGCCAGCTCCACAACATTCACAGTTCGGACGCATTTCCAGCACAGGTCACCTCTCAGGTCAGTTTTTTCTTCAGCTTCGCAAAGCCACACAGACCTGTCGAGGCTGATAGCGGACAAGAATGCGCCATTTAGCGACACATTCTCTCTTTGGCAAATCGCATCATGAAAAGCGCAGCGACAGATACATCAGGCAATTTAACTTTGATGTTCAGCCCAGGCGTCACTAACCTTTATTTAACCACCCCGTAAGCTCGCGCAGACGGGCGCGGTTCCTCATCTGCCCCTGTCGCCGGGGGCCTTTTTACACGCTGAAAATAATTTGTTACGCGTAAGACCTTAGCTTTCCTTGAACTCCTGATCATGAATGCCAGGCTTTACGCAGTGATCCTTTGGTTATTTAAAACAGATGAGGAGTAAATATGTCCAGATTTAAAGGGAAAGTGGTTGTGGTGACCGGTGCGGGTTCAGGCATTGGCGAAGCAGCTGCTAAACGCTTTGCCGAAGAAGGCGCATCTGTTGTTTTGATCGGCCGTACCAAGGAAAAACTTGAAACCACATTAGCTACCCTGCCCCAGGGCGAGCATCTGGTCGTGCCTTGCGACGTTGCAGAGGCAGAACAGGTCAAAAACCTGGCGAATAATGTGTTAGCTAAATATGGTCGTGTCGATGTGCTGGTGAATAATGCTGGCGTGGTTGTTCAGGGTCGTATTCATGAGATCGAACTCAATGACTGGAAAAAACTGATGAGCGTCGATTTGGATGGCGTATTTCACTGCGTTCATTACTTTATGCCCGCATTGCTAAAAACCAAAGGTAACGTTATTAATATTTCGTCAGTATCAGGACTTGGCGGTGACTGGGGAATGAGCGTTTATAACGCGGCAAAAGGTGCTGTCACCAATTTTACCCGTTCGTTGGCAATGGATTATGGTGCTGATGGCGTGCGCGTGAATGCTATATGTCCCGGTTTTACCTTGACTGATTTAACTGAAGATATGAAAAACGATCAACAACTGCTCGACAAATTCTATGATCGTATCCCGTTAAGACGTGCTGGCGAGCCTGAAGATATTGCCAGTGCCATTGCCTTTATCGCCAGCGATGACGCCCGCTATATCACAGGCGTTAATCTTCCGGTTGATGGCGGTATTACCGCTTCAAATGGACAGCCAAAACAGGCGTAATTAGGTTGGCGGTACATTCAGTGCCGCCCTTAATCACTATCAGCAAGAGCAATAAAAAGCCCAACCTGTCAGTCTGTAAACCTGCAGCGTCTTTTGTTGATTCTCTGTCCGACAGTGATTAACGCCGTTAAATCTACAGCGTTAATGATCGCTGTCAAAGTTAAAAGCGTCATGACACTTCACTCTGTTCTTTTTAGCCCAACCTGCTTAAAGAACCTGTAAATAAATGAGCGATATTTTCTTAAAAAAGCATTTATGTGAGTGCCTGCGTAGAGAAGTCATGATGAGCAACAAACCCTTCTCATGGTTCAGGACTATACATAAAGCTGTGAAGTGTCCTGAAAGGACATTCTATTTTTGGTGGCGAATCGCTTCTTATTTATACCGAAGTAAAAAGCGCCCAGGAAAATATCTTGCAAGAAAAATAAATCGTCACCTTATCAGAAATTACCACACTGAAATTCAGTTGTCTGCGCACATTGGCCCTGGATTAAAAATTACGCATTTCTTATCGGTGGTTATTAACGGCAGCGCCGTTATAGGTGAAAACTTTAAAATAAGGCAAAACTGCACCATTGGCCTCAGCGGAGGGGCTGGCAAACCTGGAGTGCCCCCCGCCATATATATTGGCGATAATGTTGATATAGGTGCAAACAGCTGCGTTATTGGTAATAACTTAACGATAGGAGATAACGTGACTATTGGCGCTATGACATTTATTAATAAAAACATCCCTGACAATACCGTTGTCTATACTGAAAAAATCCTTAAAATGCACCTCAGTCAAAAACGTTGAAAGTCATCAACACAGGAACAGCTTTTACTAAAATAAAAAAGGACGTTTCGCCTGCTTTCATCACAATAATCCATCACAAGCACCAGCCTGGAATTTTCCCTTACTAAAATCTTGCAGCTTGTGCTTGTTATCTACTTACCAGAGAGGGAAGTTCTGGTTAGCAAATATATCCCTTCTGGTTATGAAGTTTCCTGTCAACGTTAAACATTTGCTTACCTTGTGCCACTGAAGATTTGGCACTAAACCTATAGGTATGGTTTCCAAAAAGGAGGAGAAGCAAATGCAAAAGAAAAAGTGGTTCATTTCTTATGTGGTTAAACAGGACGCACAAGAACCAAAAACAATGCACGCTTTCATAGAAGGGGTTGATGTGGAACAGGAACTTGAAAAACACATTTTTGAAATCAAAGACCTGATGGGCCTTGAAACCGAAGAAATTACCGTGATCTCTGTGAGCCTGGTTTAGGTTAAATATCCCCTTCTCCCCGCTGCTGCGGGGTTTTTAATGCCCACTGGCACCCTCGCCCTGTACAACCCATCGGTAACAGATCAGGCCAGCATACGTCCGTTGGCCTCAGGTTCAGAGAGAGTGGTTGCTGCCGGATCGGTTGTGATATGCCGTCTTATATTCGATACTTTTTTGGACCGGTTAGCCCGGTCAATGACTGTCAGCTAACGTGAAGAGGCGTGATAACGAACGTTAATTCTAACGGGTCGATAGCGGCAAAGGTGAGAGATAAATCGAGGCTGCTAAACACTCAGGCACTCTCGTCAGGAGTGTACAGAATGACAGCGTGGCCTAACCCATTCATTATGCAAAATTCAGATCCTTTTATTTTGCGTACCGAACAACATTACTATTTCACCGCATCGATCCCGGAATATAACCGTCTGGAAATTCGACGCGCGGATACGCTGATGGGCCTTCGTGAGGCAAAACCTGTTACAGTCTGGCGTAAACCGGACAGGGGTCCCTACAGCCAACTCATCTGGGCACCAGAACTACACCGTTTTGGTGAGCAATGGGTGATTTATTTTGCTGCCGCCCCTGCCTGCGGTTACATCAATGGTTTATTCCAGCATCGTATGTATGCACTGGTCTGCGATGACGACGATCCCTTAACCGGATACTGGCAGGCCTGCCGCCGGATTTTTACCCCTTATGATACCTTTTCCCTGGATGGCTCTCATTTTGTTCATCAGGGCAAACACTGGTATCTGTGGGCGCAGAAAGATCCTTTTGTCGCGGCTAATACCTGTATTTATCTGGCTGAACTGGAGAAGAATCCCTGGACGCTCAAGGGCCAGACTGTGATGATTAGCCAACCCGAGCTGGCATGGGAAAATGCAGAGGTGGGGGTTAATGAAGCGCCAGCGGCATTGCTCTATGGAGATCGCCTGTTTGTTTCTTATTCCGCCGGCGCCACTGATGAAAATTACTGCATGGGCCTGTTGTGGATTGATAAAGATGCCGATCTGCTACAGCGCAGCAACTGGCAAAAATCGCCCTGTCCGGTATTCAGCACCTCTGTAGAAAACAAGCAGTTCGGCCCAGGACATAACGGTTTTACCCTGGATGAGCATGGCCGGCACGTGATGGTCTATCATACGCGCAACCATACCGGGAGAAGAGGCGATGGGGTCTGGGATCCGAGTCGCCATACCCGTCTGAAATATTTCCACTGGCGCGACGACGGTATGCCCGATTTCGGTATCCCACCTGCTCAAAACCTGTATAGCGGGCCGTAATGCGCCGGTGATCAGCCGCAGCAGGCATAATATCTCCGATAGCAGAAAGGTGCAGACTGGATATTAAGCCTGTTCATTAACAGAGATATCGCCGTTTCCGATAGCGGTAAACAAACAATTGCCAATGCTATTTTCCTTGTGAACAGGCGCTAATCCGTGGAGTAACGGTCTTATTCTTTTGCGGCAATCTTCAGCGTTTTAGCTTCCACAAGAATCAAGGGACACTTCCTCACCTTACATGCTTGCGAGTATGCCAGTTCACAGACTTCACAGAGATCTCTTACGTCTGATTCATATTCGTACTCCATGTAATAACGGAACTTTCCATCATGAGGTTCTGTTCTCCAGAATCTTTGCGGCTCCAGAATCTCATCAAGTTGCCTGAAAGTCAGGCCTGTAGGGTTATGAAAACCCACTTTTACGCGGTATGTAGTCATGCGCAGATTATTTCCATAATGGAAGGTTACTCGCCAGCCGGTATTGTTTCTCATTGGGATAGGAGAAACCTAATCAGCCGCCATGATGAAAAATTAAACGCAACAGAGTGGCTCCTTACAGTACGGATTGCTTAAGCTCATTGGTGCATTCACACTCGCAGACTTCGTTGGCGGAATTAAAGTTGTCTCCTCGTCCGCATCGACTTTGAATGGCGCACCGCGAAACAAAGCAGGCACCAGGCGATCTTTCCAGCTCATGAGCTCTTAAGGCAATAAAAAACCCGCCAGAGCGGGTCAGTTAATTTTTCTAAAAAATAAATTAATCAGGTAATACGACATTACATAAGATCTTTTGAACGCCAGACATTCCGTTTTTGTTCACACCTGCTTTTACCTTGCCGCTTTTCATAACAGTAAGGAAAAATTGACCATCTGGCATAGTGGACCCAGATTTATATCCAGCAATAATATCAGACGAAAAGCCGTTGTGCCTGAACAGTGATGCAATCCAGTTAAGCCTTGCGTCCGGACCTTTATTAGCCCTGAAAACGAAAGCTCCCGAACTTTTGCCGACATCGTAGGTTGCTGTGACAATAAGGATTGTGCTGCTCGCCGATGGGGCTGGGCATTCAATTATTATCTGCTCACTGAACTGTCTATCCCCATCCGCCGCTCTCTTTACTTTATTAAAAAGTTAGCTGTGAATGGGTTATCTTTTGCATGCACAGAAAAACCTAATGCAGAAATGGCTCATGCTGCCAATACTTTTTATATTCCACCACCAAAATCAGGGTCATCCTCGGTGATCATTTTACATACAAATACGAGTGGCACGATGCGTTATTTCCACTGAAGCGGTTACACAGTAAAACACTTTGCGAACTGCGATTTATTTAACAGCCATCGTCCCTCCGTCCGCTCGGGAAACAGATCGCACTTTACTGACGCAAAACAGCCTCTCTCACTTCCCAGGTAAAAATGAAAAAAATATTTATCTATGGTTCTTGTTTTGCCCGTGCTGTTGCGCTGCCAGTTTGATAGCAGGTGGTCAGTACATTAGCCGTTTCGTAAAAAAGCCCGCTCAATGGCGAGCCTCATAAGGTTTGTAGTAAATTTCGTGTGATTCTCATGCAGCCACAATAAAACCACTTACAAAACAGACGCATAAAAAAAGACCGAATACGATTCCTATATTCGGTCCAGGGAAATGGCTCTCAAGGAGCCGTGCGCTAAAAGTTGGCATTAATGAAGGCAGTTTTGCCTTGCCTGTTAAGATTAGAACAGGGTTGGAGATTTTCCAGCCAACTCGTCTCAGAGCGGATAAAAGCAGAGCAGTTTGTGATCAGGACGGCAGAAATGGTTGAAGCGGGGTGCAGCGTCATGCCACACCCGCCAACGTCTACTTATCGCACAACGCCTGGGTGCGCTCAACGATGGGTTGCAGACTCATCATTTTGCCCGGATTGGCTTTATCTTCACTCTGAATCACGCTGATCGGCTGAGCTTTTACCTGCCCGGCTTTCAGTCGCGCTTCGGCAAGATCATTAAGCGGATATTGCATCAGCGTACCGGGATTAATAGCAAACAGCGAGCCATCTTTTTCGCAGGTTAGCATCACCTCTTCGCGATTAAAGGGCCACTTATCTTTACCGACTTCGAAGCGGCTGACAGTAATAATTTGGGCCGCCAGCGCCTGACCACATACGGATAATACCAGGATTGCAGGGATCACTTTCTTCAGCAAAATAGCCTACCTTGTACTCATTTACTTTGTTCAAACTCAGGCTGGCGATAGCGTGGCTAACACGCTGACCAGGCCAACCACCCCGCATGCCAGCAATAATTCAAGTTGTGTCATGCGAATAAATTTTTGTTGCGTACCGCTGCCAGCCAGACGGAATCGTGGCACCAGCCAGTAACGATTAAACAGCGCCACCAGCACCATCAGGGCAACCAGTATGACTTTCCACAGCAGCAACCTAATGTAGAAATTATCGCGCCACGTTAAGGGCCAACCCGCAATTAACATGCTGTTGATTAAGCCAGTCAGCAAGGCTAACGCTACGGCTAAATGACCATAGCGGGAAAAACGCATCATAGTGCGAATGGCGTCGGTTCGCCGTTCAATCTGCCGCGCTTCCTGCATCAACAGCAGCAACGGCACCAACCCGCCAGCCCAGAAAGAGGACGTGATAAGGTGCAACGCGTGATTACTTTGCTGCAGCAATCCTGATACGCCGGTATGCATCGCGGCATGACCGGTGAATGCCAGGCAAAACAATTGCAACAGTGCAAACACAAGCAATGCTTGCTGGCGTAACCTGCCTGTTAACTGCCACGCCACCACTGCGCCCAGTGCAGACCCAATTTCCCATTGCCATACTGCGCCGAACCGGGTGTTAAGCACCGCCAGCCAGACCGTGGTGTCACTGAGATTGTGCCAGTCGCCACTCATCAAAACGTTTTGCGCAACTAACATCACCAACGCGCTAAACAATGCCAGCCAGCTGCTGAACAGCATCAGGGGTGCAACGTAGCGGCCAGTGCCTGACGATAACGTGCAGGTGCCAGCAATGCGGTGTAAAATGCGCTTCCGGTAAGCGCCATTACAGCGACAAAGTGCAGCAGGCGTAGCAGGATCCACAGCGTCGTCACGTTATTTCACGTTGAAGCGATAGCTTCCTTTCGTTTTATGGCCATCAACTGACAGCACATGCCAGTTAACCTGATAGCTGCCTGTGGCTAGCGGTTGAGCCAAATTCACAATCAACTTACTGTGCTGTTTACTGTCCAGAATGGCTTTATCACTCGCTACCGTTTTTTGCTGCGCATCTACAATCTCTACCCCGCTGAATGCCGCTTCGACATCTTCTGTGAAGGTCAGCGTCAACGACGTCTGCGGCTGCATTACGTCCGCTTTCGCGGCTGGCTCAGATGAGCGAAGATGCGCATGGGCGCTGGCGAAGGGACTGAAAAACGCACCCGCAAACACCAGGGAAATTACCGCACCTGAAATAAGGGTTTTCTGCATGAGATCATCCTGTTAACAACAGCAAATAGTGCAAATGTGGCGCAAGGATACGCTGCTGTTTTTAAGGTGTCGAGACCAGCGGTGCGATCCTTTACCCTTGATTCAGGCCGGGGAAAACATTACTTTTGCCCGATAACATCAGGAGAACACCATGAGTCATAACCTTGCTCTTCTGTCGCAGGAAGAAAAAGACAAAGTGAATGTTGATTTGGCCGCAGCGGGCGTTGCGTTTAAAGAACGTTATAACATGCCTGTGATCCCGGAAATGGTGGTCAGTGAACAGCCAGAAGCTCTGCGCGACTGGTTCCGTCAGCGTTTAATGCATTATCGTCAGGCGTCGCTTGGGTTCTCGCGCCTGCCTTACGAACCGAAGCAGAAATCATAATGTTACGAGTTATTGATACCGAAACCTGCGGCTTGCAGGGCGGCGTGGTTGAGGTCGCGTCAGTCGACGTGATTGACGGGCAGATCGTGAATCCAATGAGCGATCTGATTTTACCTGACCGCCCTATCAGCCGTCAGGCGATGGCAGTGCATCGTATCACTGAGGCCATGGTGCGCGGTAAACCCACCATTGAACAGGCAATTGAACGCTATCATGGCAGCGCCTTCTATGTGGCACACAATGCAAGCTTTGATCGTCGCATGCTACCGGAGATGCATGGCGAGTGGATTTGTACCATGACGTTAGCGCGTCAACTCTGGCCCGGAATCAAATATGGCAACCAGGCGCTACGCCACAGCCTTAAGCTTGACGTCACACCGCCTGAGGATTTACATGCCCACCGCGCGCTCTACGACTGCTACGTGACTGCCGCGCTGTTGTTGCGCATTATGGAAACCTCAGGCTGGGATGCCGCACAGATGATGCAACGTTGCCAGCCCGCCACGCCACAAGATGATGTGCTGCCTTTTGGTAAATATCGTGGTCAGCCTGTGGCTGCGATCGCCCGTAAGGATCCGGGCTATTTAAAGTGGATGCTGGATAACGTGAAGGATTTGCGCCCACCTCTGCGGCAGGCGCTGCGTAAATATCTCAGCCAGACTCAGTAATCGTGGGCGGGGGTAACGTGCCCTGCGCCAACGCAATCAGAAACGTTAGCTCCATCGCCACCCCTTCATACGCTTTATAACGGCCCGATTTACCGCCGTGACCTGAGTCCATATCGGTACAGAGCAGTAACAGGTTATTGTCAGTTTTCAGTTCCCTCAGCTTCGCAACCCATTTTGCGGGTTCCCAGTATTGCACCTGTGAATCGTGCAGACCGGTAGTCACCAGCAGATGCGGATACGCTTTTGCCTCGACATTATCGTAGGGACTGTATTGGCGGATATAGCGGTAATACTCCTCATCATGAGGATTACCCCATTCGTCATATTCTCCCGTGGTGAGCGGGATGGTTTCATCGAGCATGGTGGTAACAACATCCACAAAAGGCACCTGGGCAATAACGCCGTAGAAACGTTGCGGCGCCCTGTTAATCACCCCGCCCATCAGTAATCCCCCTGCACTGCCGCCCATGGCAAATAAACGTTCAGGATGACCGAAACCGCGTTTAACCAGCGCATTAGTGACATCAATGAAATCTGTGAAGCTGTTTAGTTTATTGAGCAGTCGGCCGCCATCGTACCACTGCTGGCCCAGCTCCCCGCCGCCTCGCACCTGCACCAGTGCATAGACAAACCCACGATCCAACAGACTTAAGCGACTGACGCTGAAGTCTGCGTCCATACTGCTGCCGTAAGCGCCGTAGCCATAAACCAGCATGGGGTTCTGACCCGGTTGATAATGTTTGCGGTGATACACCAGTGACACAGGGACTTCAGTGCCGTCACTGACTTTGATCCAGTGGTGCTCACTTTTGTAATCATCAGGCTCAAAATTGCCCACAGCACTCTGTTTGAGGATCCGCCGTTCGCCGGTGTCCATATCCAGCTCAAACAGCGTGGTTGGCGTGGTCATTGAAGAGTAGCCATACCGTAGCTTGCTGGTTTTGGGGGTAGGATTATACGCTAACCAGGTCACGTAAGTAGGATCGTCAAAGGCGATGCCGCTGACTTCACCCGAAGCCCAGTTCATCTGACGTAAACTGGTCAGCCCGCGCTGACGCTCCTCGACAACCAGCCAGTCGCGAAACAGTTGGAAATCTTCCATCACCACATGCTCGCGGGCCGGAATAATTGTCTCCCAGCGCGATTCAGCGAGATAACGAGTACGGTACAGCCCGAAGTTTTTTCCGTCGCGATTGGAGCGAATAAAAAACTCATGATCGTAGTGATCAAGGCTGTATTCATGATCTTTGCGGCGCGGTAAAAATATGTGCGGCTGCGCATCGGGAAAGCCCGCATCAATTAGCTGAATTTCACTGGTTGTGGTGCTGTACAGCGCAATCAGAATAAATTGCTTGGACGTGGTTTTATGCACGCTGAGGTGAAAGGTGTCATCTTTTTCTTCATAAACTAACTGATCGTCCGCTTGTGGCGTGCCAAGCTCATGACGCCAGACCTGATAAGACAACAGCGTTTGAGGATGTTTTTGCACGTAATAAACGGTACGTGAGTCGTTTCCCAGGCAAAGCTTGAAGAGGCATTGGTTAACACTTCGGGATACCAGCTGCCGCTGTGCAAATTGCGAAAGCGGATACCGTACTGCCGACGTGATAAAAAATCCTCAGCCAGCGCCATGACATTGTTGTCCGGGCTGATATGCAACGCGCCCATGGTATAAAACTCGCTGTGCGAAGCGCGCTGGTTAGCATCAAGCAGCAGCGTCCACGCATCCTCTTCGCTACTGCTGGCGGGCTGTCGGTAATAAGCAGCATACTCATTTCCGCTCTCATAACGGCTCTGATAGCGATAACCATTTTTCACATAAGGTACAGAATGATCCTGCGACGGCAGCCGATCTACGATTTCTTTAAGGATGCGATCCTGCAGCGGTTGCTGCGAGGCCATGATTTTCCTGCCGTAATTATTTTCGGCACGCAGGTAGTCGAGAACATCGCTGTTTTCTCGTTTGTCATCGCGCAGCCAGTAGTAATTGTCCACGCGCGTTTCACCATGCAGCGACATTTCGTAAGGTATTTTTTTGCGATGGGTGCTTTCATGACATCCGTCTCCGTGAAAGTAATGATCTGTAAGCGTGGCATCTATAAGAAAAGTTGCCAGGCGTAGCCAGATAAACGGAACGGCAATAAAGGCCACACGTTGTGGCCAGATATTGATTAACCGGCAGGCAGGCGGGCTTTTTCCTCAACAATATTTTTTTGCATATCGTCGCGGACATCCTGTGGGATTTTCAGCGCATCGCCTAATGCGGAAAGGTAACTGCGTTCCATAAAGTGATCGACATCTATTGCTGCACAGCTCAGAAAATAGAGCTCCAGCGCCTCTTCCTCGTTCTTGACATCTTTTGCCAGCCATTGCGGGTCAAGCGGACGATTCATTGCCTGTTGAATCAGTCGCTCAGCATCCTGACCATAACCGGCCTGATGAATATTCTGTTCAATGGCAGCACGCTCTTGATCGTCAATATGTCCGTCGCTTTTCGCCGCAAAGACCAGCGCAGTGACCAGCCGTTCAGTGCGAAGATCAACCGGCGTTTGCGCCACACCAAACGTTGGTTCATCCTGATGGGTTTCACGCACACGCTGTTTATATTTATTCCACAACACCGCGCCTGCTGCTGCACCACCGCCAATGATTAACGCTTTGCTGCCATATTTCGTTAACAGGTTACGTGACGACTTACTTGAAATCAGCATGCCTGCCAGGCCACCCAGTGCGCCGGGTGCCAGCATATCACTTAAACCGCCTGAAGATTTTCCGTCACCGCTCTTTTTCGCTAAAACTGACTGAATTTGTTGCAACCAGTTGTTCATCATCCACTCCTGTTGGTTTCGTTAACTCTTCATCCTGCCGAAACAGATGTCAGGAAACGTCAGAGCAGGAAAAGTAAGGAAAAAGCACGCTCCCTACGCGGAATGGTGAGAACGCAAACGTTTTCGTTTATACTGCGCGCGCATTTTGATTGCTTAGGTGAATTTATGACGACTCTGGGAACTGCGCTGCGCCCTGCTGCGACGCGTGTCATGCTGTTAGGCTCAGGCGAACTGGGTAAAGAAGTGGCGCTGGAGTGTCAGCGTCTGGGTGTGGAAGTCATTGCGGTTGATCGTTACGCTGATGCGCCTGCCATGCACGTTGCACATCGTAGCCACGTCATCAATATGCTTGATGGCGATGCGCTGGCCGCATTAATCGCACAGGAAAAACCTGACTATGTGGTGCCTGAAATCGAAGCCATCGCCACAGAAAAACTCATCGAGCTGGAGCAGCAAGGTCAGCGTGTGGTGCCGACCGCGCGCGCTGCGCGTCTGACCATGAACCGTGAAGGTATTCGCCGTCTTGCTGCGGAAACGTTATCGCTGCCAACCTCCAGCTATCGTTTCGCCGACAGCAAAGCCAGTTTCGATGCTGCGGCAGCGGAGATCGGATTCCCCTGCATTGTTAAGCCGGTAATGAGTTCTTCCGGCAAAGGTCAGAGCTTTATTCGTGAAGCGAGCCAGCTGGATAAAGCCTGGGATTACGCGCAACAGGGCGGCCGCGCAGGTGCCGGGCGCGTTATCGTTGAAGGCGTCGTGACGTTTGATTTTGAAATTACCTTGCTCACCATCAGTGCCGTAGACGGTATTCACTTCTGCGCGCCAATTGGGCATCGTCAGGAAGATGGCGATTATCGCGAATCCTGGCAGCCGCAGCAGATGAGCGATGCAGCCTTACAGCAGGCACAGGATATTGCAGAAAAGGTGGTTAAAGCGTTAGGGGTTACGGCCTGTTTGGCGTGGAGCTGTTTGTGTGTGGTGATGAGGTGATCTTTAGTGAGGTTTCGCCCCGTCCCCATGATACCGGCATGGTGACGCTGATTTCGCAGGATCTCTCTGAATTCGCTCTGCACGTCCGCGCCTTTCTCGGTCTTCCTGTTGGCGGCATTCGTCAGTATGGCCCTTCTGCCTCTGCGGTTATTTTGCCCCAGCTGACCAGCCAGAACCCGCAGTTCGTTAATGTGGAAGCTGCCTTAGGTGCAGGTTTGCAGGTGCGCTTGTTTGGTAAACCAGAGATAGAGGGGCAACGCCGCTTAGGTGTCGCACTGGCCAGCGGCGAAACCACGGACCAGGCAATTGCACGCGCCGTTGCCAGCGCCGCTTCGATAACCGTTCAGGGATAATCCCCATGCGGTGAGCATTTTGCTCACCGCGAATACTCTATTTCGCGCCTTCTACTGCCTCGCGCGCCAGTTGTGTAATACGATCCCAGTCGCCCGCTTCCAGCGCATCGTTAGGCACCAGCCACGAACCGCCAATGCACAACACGCTTTTCAGCGCCAGGTAGTCACGATAGTTCGCTGGCGAAATCCCCCGGTTGGGCAGAAGCGAACTTGTGGGAACGGACCGCTAATTGCCTGCAGTGCTTTGACACCGCCGTTGGCTTCTGCCGGGAAGAATTTAAACTCACGCAAGCCGTAATCCATCCCGGTCATGAGTTCAGATACGGTGCTAATGCCAGGAATCAGCGGAACCGGGCCATCCACGGCGGCTTTCAGCAAAGATTCAGTAATGCCAGGGCTGATAATAAACTGGGCGCCCGCTTCGGTCACTTCCTGTAACTGCTGAGTATTAATCACCGTCCCCGCGCCAACAATCGCTTCGGGTACTTCTTTGATCATCGCTCGTAATGCATCCATCGCTACCGGTGTACGCAGCGTTACTTCCAGCACTTTTACCCCACCTGCAACCAGGGCTTTTGCCATGGGTACAGCGTGTTCCAGCTTGTTAACCACAATAACCGGTACCACAGGTCCGGTTTTCAGAATCTGTTCAGCACTCGTTTTCCAGTTTTTCATCACTTCCCCTTGCTTGAGAATGCCGGGTTTAGCGGCCCGACGCGGGAGTTTCGATCCCAATCCTGTAAATCGCGTAACTACCATACATGATCGGCTTAACGATCGTCTATTGAGCAGCGCATTTTTTGAAACGGCAGTTCATTTTTATCATCAGATAGGAGATACAAAAAGGCCCGCACGCGGCGGGCCAATTCAGTCAGTTACTCAAACTCATTCCAGGAGCGTCCGTCACGGGTGATCATCGCCACGGAGGCCACCGGTCCCCAGGTGCCCGCCTGATACGGTTTAGAAGAGTCACCGTCAGCCGCCCATGCATTAATGATGGAATCAACATATGTCCATGCAGCTTCCACTTCATCACGACGCACAAACAGGGCCTGAATGCCGCGCATGGTTTCCAGCAGCAGACGTTCATAGGCATCTGCCAGGTGAGACTGATTAAAGGTTTCTGAATAGCTCAGATCCAGCTTGGTGGTCTGCAGCTTATGTTTGTGATCCAGGCCCGGCACTTTATTCAGAATTTCAATATCAACACCTTCATCCGGCTGCAGACGGATCGTCAGCTTGTTCTGCGGCAACTCGGAATAGGAGTCTTTGAACAGGTTCATCTCAGGATTTTTGAAATAAACCACGACTTCTGAACACTTGGTTGGCAGACGTTTACCGGTACGCAGATAGAACGGCACACCCGCCCAGCGCCAGTTGTCGATATCGACGCGAATAGCCACGAAGGTCTCAGTGGAGCTGCTTTTATTCGCGCCCTCTTCTTCCAGGTAACCTGGTACTTTTTTGCCCTGCACAAAGCCTGCGGTGTACTGACCACGCACGGTTTTATCGCGCACATTGGTTTGGTCAATGCGGCGCAGCGAGCGCAAGACTTTTACTTTTTCGTCACGAATGCTGTCTGCACTGAGATCAGAGGGCGGCGACATAGCAATCATGGTGAGGATTTGCAGCAGATGGTTCTGGATCATATCGCGCATTTGACCCGCTTTATCGAAGTAACCCCAGCGGCCTTCAATACCCACCTCTTCCGCAACCGTGATCTGCACATGGTCAATGGTGCGGTTATCCCAGTTGTTAACAAAAATGGAGTTGGCGAAGCGCAGCGCCAGCAGATTCAATACCGTTTCTTTGCCGAGATAATGGTCGATACGGAAAACCTGGCTCTCTTCGAAGTATTCACCCACGCTGTCATTGATTTCCTGCGAGGTTTCCAGCGAGGTTCCGAGCGGTTTTTCCATCACGACGCGCGCTGGTTTGGCGTTGAGCTTCGCAGTCCCCAGGCCCTGACAGATGGCACCAAAGGTGCTGGGCGGCATGGCAAAATAATTAATTGTTGTGCGGCTTTTTTGATCGAGCATTTTGCCCAGTTTAGGAAAATGCGACGTGTCATTAACATCGAGGTTGCAGAAGTCGAGACGGCTGCTGAGCTTATCCCACAGTGCTTCGTCAATCTTCTCCTTCATGAAGGTTTCCAGTGCTTCACGGACAACTTTGGTGTAAGCCTCTTTATCCCATTCCGCGCGGCCTACACCAATAATGCGGGTCTCTTCGTGAATCTGACCTGCTTTTTCCAACTGATACAGTGAAGGCAACAGTTTCCGGCGTGCAAGATCGCCTTTGGCACCGAAAATAACCAGATCGCATGCCTGGGCTGTTTGTGTTACCGCCATTTTCCTCTCCTCGTTGCAGGATATAGGCCCGGTGGCGATGCGTCCTCAGCAACCGGGTCCATGTTGTAATTTTCTTTCAGCACAATGTACTTTTTTCGCCGAGTCAGGTAAACCGACTCGCTGTGGTCGTCAAAAGTTACTCTGTACTGGATTGCGGCTTCGCGTGTAGTGACGCGTGCGATTTCCGCTCTCTTTTATGTGTCAGATATTGTCTGGCATAGCCCCAATACGGGGTAAATTATGTCAAAAAAACCGTGTCGAACTTATCCGACATTGCGCGTTGCGCTCGTTAACGCAGGATAATCGCTGTTAATTATGTCGGGCGACAGCAATAATTGAAATCGATAAAAGTGATAACGGTCATCAGGTTATGGACATGCTGGAAAAAATTCAGGCGCAGCTGGCTGCGTTAAGTAAATCTGAACGCAAAGTGGCTGAGCAAATTCTTGCTGCGCCGCAGGAAGCCATTCATTCCAGCATTGCCACCCTGGCCCGTGCGGCTGGCGTAAGCGAACCCACCGTGAATCGCTTTTGTCATCACTTAGGCACGCGCGGCTTCCCTGATTTTAAACTGCATCTGGCGCAAAGTCTGGCTAAAGGTAATAGTTGGGTCAGCCGCGATGTTGAAGAGAATGACAATGTTGAAAGCTACAGCAATAAAATTTTTGATTCTGCCCTTGCTGGCCTGCAACGGATTAAAAATCAACTGAATTACAGCGTCATTCAGCAAGCCGTTGTCTGTTTAAGTCAGGCGCATAAGGTGGCGTTCTTCGGCCTCGGCACCTCGGCCGTGGTTGCGCATGACGCCTTTAATAAATTCTTTCGCTTTAATCTCCCCGTCATCTGGTCAGACGATATTGTGATCCAGCGCATGAGTTGCATAAATAGTAGCGCCCATGACGTTTTTGTTATCATTTCACATACAGGGCGCACCAAAAATATGGTAGAACTGGCTCGCCTGGCCCGTGTAAACGGTTCCACCGTCATTGCCATTACGTCTCCCGATTCACCCCTTGCCGAAGCGGCTACGCTGGCTTTGGCACTTGATGTGCCGGAAGATACCGATGTCTACTTGCCGATGGTATCGCGCCTGGCACAGTTAACCGTGATCGATGTTTTAGCCACCGGGTTCACCCTTGAGCGGGGTACACCGTTTCGTGAAAATCTGAAGCGGGTCAAAGCGGCGTTAAAAGAGTCGCGTTATGAAAAGCCAGTTTTGCTTTATCACAACGCTCCGAAAAAATTAACATCACATTTACAATGTGAGTCGTATCACACGCCATCAATCAGATAGAATAGATGACCACACCGTGTCCAAAAGAAGGGACACGCTAATTTGTTAACGGAGTCCTTCATGTCAAGACGTCTCAGAAGAACCAAGATCGTAACAACCCTCGGCCCAGCGACTGATCGCGATAATAACCTCGAAAAAATCATCGCTGCCGGCGCGAATGTTGTGCGACTCAACTTCTCCCACGGCACGCCAGAAGATCACCAAATGCGTGCTGATAAAGTCCGTGAAATTGCCGCTAAACTTGGCCGCCACGTTGCCATTCTGGGCGATCTGCAAGGACCAAAAATTCGCGTATCAACCTTTAAAGAAGGCAAAGTTTTTCTCAATATTGGTGACCGCTTCCTGCTTGACGCCAGTCTGGGTAAAGGCGAAGGCGACAAAGAGCGTGTCGGCATTGACTATAAAGGCCTGCCTGCTGACGTTGTACCCGGCGATATCCTGCTGCTGGATGATGGCCGTGTGCAGCTAAAAGTGCTTGAAGTTCAGGGTATGAAAGTCTTCACCGAAGTTACGGTGGGCGGCCCGCTGTCGAACAACAAAGGCATCAACAAACTGGGCGGCGGTTTATCCGCAGAAGCACTCACTGAAAAAGATAAAGCGGACATCATCACCGCAGCCAAAATCAATGTCGATTATCTGGCCGTCTCCTTTCCTCGCTGCGGGGAAGATATGAATTACGCGCGCCGCCTGGCACGTGACGCAGGTTGTGAAGCGAAACTGGTTGCCAAGGTAGAACGTGCCGAAGCGGTAGCCACGCAGGAAGCGATGGATGACATCATTCTGGCCTCAGACGTGGTCATGGTGGCGCGTGGCGATCTCGGTGTGGAAATCGGCGATCCAGAACTGGTCGGCATTCAAAAAACGTTGATTCGTCGTGCGCGTCAGTTGAACCGCACCATTATCACTGCAACGCAGATGATGGAGTCGATGATCACTAATCCTATGCCAACACGTGCTGAGGTGATGGATGTCGCAAACGCCGTGCTGGATGGTACCGATGCCGTGATGTTATCGGCTGAAACGGCTGCGGGCCAGTATCCGGCTGAAACCGTTTCCGCGATGGCAAAAGTCTGTTTAGGGGCAGAAAAGATCCCGAGCGTGAATGTGTCAAAACACCGCCTGGACGTGCAGTTCGACAACATTGAAGAAGCCATCGCGATGTCTTCCATGTATACGGCGAACCATCTTCAGGGCGTGACGGCAATTATCACCATGACAGAATCTGGCCGCACGCCGCTAATGACTTCGCGCATTACTTCAGGTCTGCCGATCTTTGCAATGTCACGCCACGAGCGTACCCTGAACTTAACGGCATTATACCGCGGCGTCACGCCCGTGTTTTTTGACAGTAACAATGAAGGTGTTGCCGCTGCACATGATGCTGTTAATCTGCTGCGCGATAAAGGATTCCTCGTTTCGGGCGATCTGGTTATCGTGACGCAGGGAGATGTGATGGGCACGACCGGCACCACTAACACCAGCCGCGTTCTGCGCGTGGATTAATCCCGCCCACACCTTTCACAACTGTACTACGCTGAATAACGCGACTGCCTGGCAGTCGCGTTTTATTTTTACAAGGAGGTCCGATGGCCCGTTTTCAACCCATCAGCCAACTTAACGGTCGCATTTTACTGTTTCCGCTGGCGCTGGTGCTGTTTGAATTTGCCACTTACATTGCACACGACATGATCCAGCCCGGCATGTTGATCGTCACGAATGAATTTGAGGTTGGCCCGGAATGGGTTTCTACGTCACTAACAGCCTATCTGCTTGGCGGCGTGGTGCTGCAGTGGCTGCTTGGCCCACTTTCCGATAAGTTTGGTCGCCGCCCGGTCATGCTATTCGGGATTCTGTTTTTTGCCACTGCCTGCATCCTGACAACCTGGGTCAACAGCATTGAACAGTTTGTTGGATTGCGCTTTGTACAGGGCATCAGTTTGTGCTTTATCGGTGCGGTCGGCTATGCCGCTATTCAGGAGGCTTTTGATGAGGCTCTGGCGGTACGCATGATGGCGCTGATGGCGAATGTCGCGCTGTTAGCGCCGCTGGCGGGGCCTTTAGCGGGTGCAGCCTGGCTCACCGTCGGCAGCTGGCGCAGCATGTTCTGGCTGTTTGCCGCCTGTAGCGCGCTGGCGTTTATTGTACTCTGGCAGGTGATGCCAGAAACGGCGGGCGATCGCAGCCATTCCGTCGCGCTGCCCAATCTGGCACGCAGCTATACCCGGCTGGCAAAGGATCGCCAGGTGATGTACGGCTCGTTTGCCATTGGCCTGGTGTTTATTCCAATACTGACCTGGGTTGCCCTGTCGCCCGTCATTTTGATGCATGACGAAGGGTTGTCGCGCCTGCATTATGCTTTGCTGCAATTGCCGGTATTTCTGGCGATGATCGCAGGCAACCTGACGCTGAGTAAACTGGCGGGGCGAGTCCCCATTGAACAGCCAGTCAAATTTGCCGCCTGGCCAATTTTGCTTGGCTTAAGCGTTGCCTTACTGGCGAATGTGCTTAACAGCCACAGCTATTTGTTTCTCACGGCAGGATTAAGTCTTTACGCCTTTGGTGCAGGTATGGTGAATGCCGGACTGTATCGCCTGACCCTTTACGCCAGTGATGAAGGCAAAGGCAGTGTCGCCGCCATGCTTGGTATGATCAGCATTTTGACGTTAGCCATCGGCATTGAGCTGGCAAAAAGCGGCTATTTCAGCGGCGGTACGCCGTGGTTCAGCCTGATTAATTTCATCAGCGGTCTGTTATGGTTTGGCCTTGTTGTGCTGTTTTTGCGTGAGCGAAAAAGCGAACACGATTAGCCGCGTTATAAAAAAAGGCCGCAACATGCGGCCTTTTGCTATTTACGTGGGTAAAGATCTTTGCGTTTATAGGGCTCTGTATCGCCCTCTTTTCGCGTCTTGAGCAGTTTCAGGATCCATGTGTACTGTTCAGGATGCGGACGCACAAAAATTTCAACTTCCTCGTTCATACGGCGTGCCAGTTGATGATCGTCCGCGTCGGGCAGGTCATCCATCGGCGGGCGAATATAAATTTCCAGCTTATGCGTTTCACTGTTGTAGACCGGAAACAGCGGTACGACACGAGCACGACACACTTTCATCAACCGCCCGACGGCCGGTAAGGTTGCTTTGTATGTCGCAAAGAAATCCACAAACTCGCTGTGCTCCGCGCCGTGATCCTGATCCGGAAGATAATAGCCCCAGTAGCCCTGTCGCACTGAACTGATGAACGGTTTAATACCGTCGTTGCGAGCATGCAAACGGCCACCGAAACGTCGCCGTACACGGTTCCAGGCATAATCTACTAGCGGATCGCTTTGATTATGAAACATGGCTGCCATCATTTGTCCTTCAGATGCCAGCAGCATGGCAGGAATATCAACCGCCCAACCGTGTGGTACTAAAAAAATGACGTTCTGCTTTTCCGCCTTCATTTGCTCAATGATTTCGCGCCCGTGCCATTCGACGCGCTGACGAACTCGCTCGGGACCCCGTAAGGCCAGTTCGGCCATCATGGTCATCGCTTGTGGTGCGGTGGCAAACATTTTGTCTACAATTTCTGCACGCTGAGCTTCGCTCTGTTCCGGCAAGCAGTAGCAGAGATTGATAAGCGCACGTCGACGCGCCCCTTTCGCCAGTTTTCCGGCAAATTTACCCAGTCTCCCCAAAATGGGATCGCGCACGTTGGCGGGTAACATCGCCATGCCTGCTAAGGCACCTATCGCCAGCCAACTGCCCCAGTATTTAGGTTTAAGAAAGGAACGTTCAAAAACGGGAATAAATTCGATGTTATTTTTTCTACGGGTTTCCATGCACTCGCCTCAATCAATGACGGGCTAATGATAGTGGCGACGTACAAATTTGCAATCATCCCGCACGCGATATAAAAAAACCGACGGTCATCCCGTCGGTTTTCGCCTTAACCTACAGAATCGTTTAGTTAAGCTTCAGTTGCGGTACCCAGGATTTAACCTGCGCCATATATTCGGTACGCGATTTACCGCTCAGCCCTTCCATACGCGGCAATTTCGCCGTTAACGGATTCACTGCCTGATTATTGATCCAGATTTCATAGTGTAAATGCGGCCCGGTGGAGCGACCCGTGTTGCCGGATAGTGCGATACGATCGCCGCGTTTCACTTTTTGGCCTGGCTTCACCAGCACTTTCTTTAAGTGCATGTAACGTGTCATATACTGACGACCATGACGTATCGCCACATAGTTACCGGCTGCACCACCATTTTTCGCGACCACCACTTCGCCATCGCCCACAGCAAGTACCGGCGTGCCAATAGGTAACGCAAAATCGACACCTTTATGAGGGGCGATGCGTCCGGTGACCGGATTGAGTCGGCGCGGGTTAAAGTTCGACGAGACACGGTACTGCTTCACAGTAGGAAAGCGCATGAAACCGCGCGCCAGTCCAGATGCATTACGGTCGTAGAATTTGCCATCTTCAGCGCGGAAAGCGTAATAATCTTTGCCGCCCGAACGGAGGCGCACACCCAGTAACTGACTTTGTGCGCTCTTTCCATCCAGCATTTCACGCGACATCAGTACGCTGAACTGATCCCCGGCGCGCAATTTGCGAAAATCCATTTGCCACTGCAAAGCTTTGATAACACTGCTGGTTTCGGCGCTGCTTAAACCAGCACGCTGCGCACTGGCGGCAAAACTGCCCCGCACTTCACCCAGCAAAACGTTATTTTTCCATTCACCCTTTTGCAGTTCCGACTGCATGGTAAAGCCACCTTTATCGGTACGCTCATAATGTCGGGTTTCACGGCGGGAAATTTCCCAGCTTAGCGTTTTTAAGCTGCCATCATCGGCCAGCGTCCAGCTCAGTTGCTGGCCGACCTGCAAATTACGTAGATCGCGATCGCTGCGAACCAGCGCAGCAATATCACCAATATCAATGCCGTACTGATTAAGCGCACTGCTTAAGGTATCGCCGGATGACAAGGTATATTCGTGGACGCCACGGGTTTCAGGGACATCTTTATCAATATCGTCTGCGGGCAGTTCTTCTTCCGGCTCCGGTGTACTTTGATCGATAGGCTCACTGGCTTCAGGTAACAGTGTGCGCAATTCGTTTTTATCTAACTCGATGGTTTTGACGATTGGCGTCACATCATCCGTTGGATGGTAAACATAAGGCCGCCAGACAGCGACGGCCAGAGTAATTACAGTTAATGAACCCAGCATTACGCGGTGGGGCGCGGCAAATTATTAAATGCGAGGGCGACAGAGCGGGCTATCTGCTGCACTTTTACCTATTCCTCTATGCTCCTTTCAGGCAGGCTTCATACTGGCTCGACAGCTGTGAGAGGAATTTCACATAGCTGTCTTTCGATAAGCTGATGTCTGTGCCGAGTGGATCGAGCGTGCCTTTACGCACCGCTGTTCCCCGGGCTACAGCATCGATGACTGCTGGCCTGAATTGTGGCTCAGCAAAGACGCAAACGGCCTTTTGCTCAACCAACTGTGTTCGTATTTGATGTAAACGCTGTGCGCCCGGCTGAATTTCAGGATTTACGGTAAAATGCCCTGTTGGGGAAAGACCATAATGTTTTTCAAAATAGGTGTAAGCGTCGTGAAAAACGAAATACCCTTTATTCCTGACCGGTGCGAGTTGCGCGCTAATGCGTTTGTCCGTGTCCGCCAATTCTGTCTGAAAATGCTGCAGGTTGGCGTCAAGTTTGGCTTTGTCTTGCGGCATAAGTTCCAATAATTTTTCATGGATTGCAACCGCGGTTTGCCTCGCTATCTCAGGGGACAACCATACGTGCATATTAAATTGCCCATGATCGTGATGGTGGTCAAACGCGTCCTGATCTACTGATTCTCGCTGATTATGTTCATGCTCGTCATGATCGTCATCATCTCCTCCAGCGATGAGTAAAGATTTAGCACCCTGTATATCGGCAATTTCGAGATTTTTTTAGCGGGTAATTCAGCCACGGACTTACTCATAAACGCTTCCATGTCTGGCCCAACCCAAACGACTAAGTCTGCGTTTTTTAAGCGTTTTACATCAGATGGACGTAATGAATAATCATGCTCAGAAGCCCCGTCTGGCAATAATACGTCGACCGGTGTGACGCCCTCTGCAATCGCAGCGGCAATAAACCCAACGGGTTTAATCGACGCGACCACATTGGCATGGGCTGGCAGTGTCAGAGAGGCAGCTAAAGACAACGCAGAAAAGGCGAAAACAAGGCCCTTTTTTTGTGTAACATAATGCGACTTTCCATCGTGAGCAATTGTGTGGTTGTGATATTATAACATCCTAATTTCTGTGCAACCTGTAAATACTATGTCCTCACTCGTCACACTTGAAAACATAACGGTTCAATACGACCAGCGCACGGTCTTATCAGGGGTCAGTCTCGCCTTGCAGCCCGGTCGCATCCTTACTCTGCTCGGACCTAACGGCGCAGGTAAATCTACACTGGTGCGGGTGGTATTGGGCCTGCTCTCACCGCAGGGTGGCCGTGTCCAGCGCAGCGCGGGTTTGCGTATCGGATATGTGCCGCAAAAGTTGCATATCGACCCCACTCTGCCGGTCACGGTAGCGCGATTTATGCGTCTGACGCGCGGCAGTAAAGCCGATGAAATTTTGCCTGCCCTGAAACGTGTGCAGGCCGGGCATTTACTTAACGCACCGCTGCAAAAACTTTCGGGCGGTGAAACCCAGCGCGTCTTACTGGCCCGCGCCCTGCTTAATCAGCCGCAGTTGCTGGTGCTTGATGAGCCAACGCAAGGTGTGGACGTCAACGGCCAGGTCGCGCTTTATGATCTTATTGACCAGCTGCGCCATGAATTGAACTGCGGCGTGCTGATGGTTTCACACGATCTGCATTTGGTTATGGCAAAAACTGACGAGGTT
Source organism: Candidatus Pantoea haifensis (assembly GCA_018842655.1). Classification (GTDB taxonomy): domain Bacteria; phylum Pseudomonadota; class Gammaproteobacteria; order Enterobacterales; family Enterobacteriaceae; genus Pantoea; species Pantoea haifensis. The sequence goes on from JAGTWN010000004.1 coordinate 1,332,189, forward strand.
TTATGTCTAAACCATCATATTTGTTGCTCAGGCACGCCAGAAGCGGTCTCTCAACATCCTGAATTTATTGCCATGTTTGGGCCACGCGGTGCTCAGCAACTGGCGATTTATCGTCATCATCATAACCATCGTCACGACCTTCAGGGACGTATCGTATTACGCAGAGGACAAGGTCCATCATGATTGAGTTGTTATTACCGGGTTGGTTAGGCGGCGTGATGTTGGCGCTGGCAGCCGGACCGCTGGGATCTTTTGTTGTCTGGCGCAAGATGTCCTATTTTGGCGACACGCTGGCCCATGCGTCACTGCTTGGTGTTGCCTTCGGTTTGTTGCTCAATGTTAATCCTTACTATGCAGTGATTTTAGTCACCGTTTGTCTGGCGCTGGGTTTGGTATGGCTGGAACGTCGGCCACATCTTGCTATTGATACCCTGCTCGGCATTATGGCGCACAGCGCCTTATCCCTCGGGCTGGTTGTCGTGAGCCTGATGTCGAACGTCCGCGTCGATTTAATGGCATATCTGTTTGGCGATCTGCTGGCAGTGACGCCAAACGATCTGTTAACGATGGGTGTCGGTGTGTTAGCGGTATTAGGCGTGATGGCCTGGCAATGGCGTTCGCTGCTGTCGATGACTATTAGCCCGGAACTGGCTCAGGTCGATGGCGTTAACATTCAGCGCACCAGACTGGTATTGATGTTAGTCACCGCCTTAACCATCGGTGTCGCAATGAAGTTTGTTGGCGCGCTGATAATTACTTCGCTGTTGATTATTCCTGCAGCGACTGCACGTCGCTTTGCTCGTTCACCCGAGCAAATGGCAATCATTGCCGTAATTACAGGTATTATTGCGGTGACGGGCGGCCTGACGTTTTCCGCGTTTTATGACACTCCTGCTGGCCCTTCAGTGGTGCTGTGTGCTGCCATTCTGTTTATCTTCAGCATGGTGCGAAAACCCGCCGTGTAGTACTACAGCACTCGGTTTGTGCCGCTATTGCTTCCGGCAGTAGCGGCACTTATCTGTTTTATTCTCCGTGCGTAACACCAAAATGGCGGTAGGCATGTTGCGTCGCCATGCGACCGCGCGGCGTGCGCTGAATGAAGCCTTGCTGAATCAGGAACGGCTCAATGACATCTTCAATGGTTTCGCGCTCTTCACCGATCGCAGCGGCAAGATTATCGAGACCAACCGGGCCGCCAGTAAACTTGTCAATGATCGCCAGCAGCAGCTTACGATCCATGTAGTCAAAGCCTTCGCTGTCTACGTTCAGCATATCCAGCGCACTGGAGGAGACTTTCCCGCTTAATTCACCATCGGCGCGTACTTCTGCGTAATCGCGCACACGACGCAGCAGACGGTTAGCGATACGTGGCGTTCCCCGTGAGCGACGGGCAATTTCCAGCGCACCTTCATCACTCAGCGCCAGCCCCAGGCAGGCAGCACTGCGGCTGACAATGTGCTGCAGATCGTCAACGCGATAAAATTCGAGCCGCTGCACAATGCCAAAGCGATCGCGCAGCGGTGAAGTCAGAGAGCCTGCGCGCGTGGTGGCACCAATCAGGGTAAACGGTGGAAGATCCAGTTTAATTGAGCGCGCTGCCGGGCCTTCACCAATCATAATATCCAGCTGATAATCTTCCATTGCCGGATAAAGCACCTCTTCTACCACAGGTGACAGACGGTGAATTTCATCGATAAACAGCACATCATGAGGTTCAAGGTTGGTCAGCATGGCGGCAAGGTCGCCTGCCTTTTCCAACACCGGGCCTGAAGTGGTGCGTAGATTAACGCCCATTTCATTGGCAACGATGTTTGCCAGCGTCGTTTTACCCAATCCCGGCGGACCGAAAATCAGTAAATGATCGAGCGCATCGCCACGCAGCTGGGCTGCCTTGATGAAAATCTCCATCTGCTCACGCACCTGCGGCTGTCCAACGTATTCTGCCAGCAGCTTAGGGCGAATCGCGCGATCCAGACTCTCTTCTTCATTAACACTGGCGGCAGAGACCAGGCGATCGGCTTCTATCATGAATTACCTCAAATGGCTGCGCGCAGAGCTTCGCGGATAAGGGTTTCGCAATCCGCATCAGGTCGACCAACTTTACTGATCATACGGCTGGCTTCCTGCGGTTTATAACCCAGTGCAACCAGGGCTGCAACCGCTTCGGCTTCCGCATCATTGGTGTCAGGTTCCGTGCCTGGCGACGTTAACGTAAAGGCTGAGTCACCGCCAAACAGGTCGCCATGCATGCCTTTGAAACGATCTTTCATTTCAACAACCAGACGCTCAGCGGTTTTTTTGCCTACGCCCGGCAATTTGACCAGCACTGCAATTTCTTCTTTTTCTACCGCAGTAACGAACTGCTGTGCCGACATGCCAGAAAGAATCGCTAACGCCAGCTTCGGGCCGACGCCATTAACTTTGATCAGCTCGCGAAACAGCGCGCGCTCTTGTTTACTGTTGAAGCCAAACAGCAATTGCGCATCTTCACGCACCACAAACTGGGTAAAAATTACCGCTTCTTCATTGAGTTCAGGCAGTTCGTAAAAACAGGTCATTGGCATGTGAACTTCATAACCAACACCGTTCGCCTCAAGCAGCACCAGCGGTGGCTGTTTTTCCAGAATATTGCCCCGTAGACGACCTATCACCTGAACGCTTCCTTTATAAAAAAACTGTGGCGGATTTTATAACATAAAAAAAGCTGGATGAATATCCAGCCTGATAAGCCTGCGCATCGTCTCGCATTTAGCCCGAACGTAAACGACCACGGGTGAGCACCAGTTTGCTGTCACTCATCCGCGCCGCGTTTTGCGAAACGTGACAATGGGTAATAGCAATGGCCAGCGCATCGGCAGCATCCGCTTGTGGGTTAGCCGCTAATTTCAGTAAGGTGCGAACCATATGCTGCACCTGACTTTTTCCGCACTGCCAATGCCTACCACGGTTTGCTTGACCTGACGCGCAGCGTATTCAAACACCGGTAAATCGTGATTAACAGCCGCAACGATAGCTGCACCGCGCGCCTGCCCCAGCTTAAGCGCAGAGTCCGCATTCTTCGCCATAAACACCTGTTCAATGGCGAAATAATCGGGTGAAAACTGAGTAATGATTTCACTGACGCCAGCATAGATTAACTTCAGGCGTGAAGGCAGATCGGCTGTGTTCGTGCGAATACAGCCGCTGCCCAGATAGGTGAGCTGGCGGCCAGTTTGACGGATCACACCATAACCGGTGATTCGCGAACCGGGATCGATACCCAAAATGATCGCCATTATTCGTCTCCGGTTTGGTGTCTGTGGGCTGACGCCATTACAGCGTTTCCGCCACCTCGTCGGAGATCTCACCGTTGTGGTAAACCTCCTGCACATCATCACAATCTTCCAGCATGTCGATCAAACGCAGCAGTTTTGGCGCGGTTTCCGCATCCATTTCAGCTTTGGTTGAAGGGATCATTGAGACTTCGGCGCTGTCTGCCTTAAGGCCTGTCGCTTCTAATGCATCACGCACTGCGCCCATCTCTTCCCATGCGGTGAAGACATCAATTGCGCCATCATCGTAGCTCACGACATCCTCCGCTCCCGCTTCCAGCGCCGCTTCCATCACCTGATCTTCATCCTGACCTGGCGCGTAAGAGATCACCCCTTTTTGCTGAACAGGTAGGCGACGGAGCCGTCAGTGCCCAGGTTACCGCCGGTCTTCGTGAAGGCGTGACGCACTTCGCCCACGGTACGATTGCGGTTATCACTCAGACATTCGATCATGATGGCTGAGCCACCCGGACCGTAGCCTTCATAGATAATGGTTTCCATGTTGGCGTTATCTTCACCCCACACCACGCGCAATCGCACGATCCATAGTGTCACGCGTCATGTTATTGGACAGGGCTTTATCCATAGCAGCACGCAGACGAGGGTTGGATGCTGGATCACCGCCACCGAGTTTGGCAGCCGTAACCAGCTCACGAATAATTTTGGTGAAGATTTTACCGCGCTTAGCGTCTTGCGCCGCTTTGCGGTGCTTGGTATTAGCCCACTTGCTATGTCCTGCCATCTTACATTTTCTCCGATCTTATCTATGGAACAGGCTATCTTGCTGACGATCCTGGCTGCTGGCAGTGCTCGCAATCCTCACGTACAGACGTACGCTCCGGTTGCTGTGCGCTGGCAGCAGTCAGCCTCGCTGCGCCGATTACGCCTGAACGTTAAGCTTAAGGGCCATAATCTTTACGATCATGACCTAAAATTGAGATAGAACTTTAATCTCTTCGCCGCCGGAAAAACGTGGGACGGCAAACGTTTAAGTAAATTCTTCTATTGCCTGGCGATTACTCCAGGACTTGGTAAGTGCTGCTGCATCAGCACGATCGAGCCAGCGGAACGCGAGGTGCTCGGTTAACGCAATATCGCGTTCGGTGGGCAATTGTAGCCGAAACCAGTGCTCGCGATTATGCGTGGTGCCGGGCGCGTAGCGGTGACGATAGTGCGCAAAGATTTCAAACTCAATTTGACGCTGACAATCTTCTACCGCTAACTGTTCGGCCTGTACATCAATACCCAGCTCTTCGCCTACTTCACGCTGCGCCGCCTGCAGAGCGGTTTCACCCACTTCCAGGCTGCCGGTTACGGATTGCCAGAAATCGGGATCGTCTCGCCGTTGCAGCATCAACACCCGGCCGGTGTTTAGCGCGGAAATCACCACCAGCACCGAAACCGGGTATTTGTACGACATTATTTATTCTCTGACTTATCTTTCTTTACTACCTGAATACCTAATTCAAGCAGTGCCGCCGGATTCGCTTCGCTCGGCGCTTCAGTCATCAGACAGGCCGCGGCAGTGGTTTTCGGGAACGCAATGACGTCACGAATATTATCTGTGCCGGTCAGCAGCATAGTCAGACGATCCAGACCAAAAGCCAGTCCCGCGTGCGGCGGCGTACCGAATTTCAGTGCGTCCAGCAGGAAGCCGAACTTTTCACGCTGTTCATGTTCTTCAATGCCGAGAATAGTGAACACGGTCTGCTGCATATTACCGTTATGAATACGCACAGAACCGCCACCGACTTCGTAGCCGTTAATCACCATGTCGTAAGCATTCGCTACCGCTGAAGTGGGATCGGCGGCCAGCTGTTCTGCGCTCATCGCTTTCGGCGCAGTAAAGGGATGGTGCATGGCCGCCAGGCCGCCTTCCTCGTCCGCTTCGAACATCGGGAAGTCGATTACCCATAATGGCGCCCAGGCTTTCTCATTGGTGATCTGCAATTCACGACCCACTTTCAGGCGCAGCGCGCCCAGTGCATCAGCAACCACTTTGGCGCGGTCGGCACCGAAGAAGATGATGTCGCCATCTTGCGCACCCGTCCGGCTGAGGATCTCTTCGACAATCCCGGCGTTCAGGAATTTCGCAATCGGGCTTTGTACGCCGTCCAGGCCGTTAGCGCGTTCGTTGACTTTCATCCACGCCAGCCCTTTGGCACCGTAGATCTCAACAAATTTGCCATACTCGTCAATTTGTTTGCGGCTCAGCTGCGCACCCGTCGGTACACGCAGCGCGGCAACCCGGCCTTTCGCATCATTTGCCGGGCCAGAGAAGACCTGAAACTCAACGTTTTTCAACAGATCGCCTACATCGATCAGTTCCATTGGGTTACGCAGATCCGGCTTGTCCGAACCGTAACGACGCATCGCTTCAGCAAAGGTCATCTGCGGGAATTCGCCCAGATCAACGCCCTTCACGCTCTGCCACAGATTGCGAATCAGGCGCTCCATGATTTCGCGCACCTGCGGGGCCGTCAGGAACGAGGTTTCCACATCGATCTGAGTAAATTCTGGCTGGCGATCGGCACGCAAATCTTCATCGCGGAAGCACTTCACGATTTGGTAATAGCGATCGAAGCCAGACATCATTAATAACTGCTTGAACAGCTGTGGTGACTGTGGCAGCGCATAAAATTTGCCTTTATGAACGCGGCTCGGTACTAAATAGTCGCGCGCACCCTCTGGCGTGGCTTTAGTCAGCATCGGTGTTTCGATGTCGAGAAAACCTTCGTCATCCATAAAGCGACGGACAAAACTGGTGATTTTTGCGCGCGTTTTCAGGCGTTCGACCATTTCGGGACGACGCAAATCGAGGTAGCGATATTTAAGACGCGCTTCTTCGCTGTTGTTTTGGTTGGCGTCGAGAGGCAGCGGTTCAGAACGGTTGATGATGTTCAGTTCTTGCGCGAACACTTCAACTTCACCGGTTGCCATCTCAGCATTTTTGTTCTTCTCATCACGCGCACGCACGGTTCCGGTGATCTGGATACAGAATTCGTTGCGCAGTTCAGAAGCCAGCTTGAAAGCATCCTGACGATCGGGATCAAAGAACACCTGCACGATGCCTTCACGGTCGCGCATATCGATAAATATCAGGCTTCCCAGATCGCGACGGCGGTTTACCCAGCCGCAAAGAGTGACTTGCTGACCCACATGAGACAGATTGAGCTGTCCGCAATATTCTGTACGCATAACACTATCCTTTTAACTTCGCCGCTGCAGCTGACAGCATCAGGCCGCGTAACCTTTAAAGATGCTGCCGCAAAAAGGCGGCCATTATAATGGAAAAAGGCAAACAGGATAAGTAGAGCCGCGCCAAAGCCGCTATTTCATCGCTGGTTTTTGCCGGTTTGCACCCGTGCGCTACCTTATAGGATAATTTGTCATCGTATCAGAGCCAGGAGAAAGGGTGTGACGCTTCGTATTGGCCTACCGCAATGGCAACATTCGCACTGGAAACGCTGGGGAATTGAGAGTCTGGCTGACTATGCCCGCTATTTTCACTGTGTGGAAGGCAACACCACACTCTACGCGCTGCCAAACGCGGAAACGGTGCTGCGCTGGCGCGATATGACGCACGATGACTTTCGTTTCTGCTTTAAATTTCCGGCCACGATTAGTCATCAGGCAGCCTTACAACACAGCGATGATTTAGTTGCGGCGTTTCTGCGCCTGCTCGATCCGTTGGCCGATCGCATTGGGCAATACTGGCTGCAGCTGCCGGCCCGTTTTTCACCAGCACAGCTTGGCGAACTGTGGCGCTTTCTGGATAGCCTGCCACGGCGTTTCGCCTACGGTGTCGAAGTTCGCCATGCCGCGTTCTTTGAAAAAGGCGAGGCGGAACGCACCCTGAATCGCGGTCTGCTTGAGCGCGGCATCAACCGGGTTATGCTGGATAGCCGTCCGGTGCATGCTTCAGTCTCGCAAAGTGCCGCTGCCCTGCATGCGCGCCAGCAAAACCCCGGGTTCCGCCTCACGCGCTGCGTACCGGTTCGCAACCGATGGTGCGTTTTATTGGAAGCGACAGCGTTGATGAGAGCGTGCCGCTGTTCCAAATCTGGCTGAAAAAACTGGCTGAGTGGCAGGCTGACAGCAACCCGCTGCTGTTTCTGCATACGCCGGATATGGGTGACGTCTTTCCGCTGGTCCAGGCGTTGTGGCCTCAGTTACAAAAACTGGATGCGCGCATTGGCAACGGCCCGGACTGGCCGCAGCAAGATTCTCTGTTTTAGTCATTCTACCGGACAATGATTAATTCGCGGGTTAGCATAGCGGCCTTTGTTGCAAATTCTGGAGTTACAAATGGTTAGCGCGTTATATGTTGTTTGGGGTGTTTTGTTAGTGATGAAGTTCACACTGGATGTCGTACGTTACCGCCGCCAGTACCGCGTCGCCTACGGGGATGGGGGCATTAATGAACTGAAAATCGCGATTCGCATTCACGGCAATGCGATCGAAACCCTCCCGCTGGCTCTGCTGCTGTTAATCGTGATGGAGATGAACGGCGCCAACATCTGGATGATTCACCTCACTGCCCTGCTGTTTTTTACCGGTCGCCTGGTGCATGCCTACGGTTTACGCCACAGCGTGATGAAGGGCCGTCAATACGGCATGATGCTGACGCTGTTTGCTTTGTGCGGCATGGCAATTTTTAACCTGATTTACCTGCCGTGGGAATTGGTGCTGACGCTACACTGACAGATGCGGGTTAATGGGTGCAGCCCACGCGACTTTCTGCCAGAATAGCGCCCTTTCCGTCGTCTCTTCGGATTTTTCGTTATGTCTGACCGCGATACGCTATTTTCCGCGCCCATTGCTAAGCTGGGCGACTGGACCTTTGACGAGCGCGTAGCTGAAGTTTTTCCTGATATGATTCAGCGATCGGTGCCCGGCTACTCAAACATTATTTCCATGATCGGCATGCTGGCAGAGCGTTTCGTTCAGCCTGACAGCCAGGTTTACGATCTCGGCTGTTCATTGGGTGCAGCCACGTTATCTGTGCGCCGCAATATCCATGTGCCAGGTTGTACCATCATTGCGGTAGATAACTCACCGGCGATGGTTGAACGTTGCCGCCGCCACCTTGATGCTTTCCGCGCCGATACCCCGGTGACGGTGATGGAAGCCGATATCCGCGATATCCCTGTTGAAAATGCCTCACTGGTGGTCCTTAACTTTACTCTGCAATTTCTTGACCCTCCCGCTCGTTTGCAGTTACTGGAGAAAATCTGGCAAGGATTAAATCCCGGTGGCGCACTGGTGCTTTCCGAGAAGTTTAGCTTTGAAGACAGTGAAGTCGGCGATTTGCTGTTTAACATGCACCACGACTTCAAACGCGCGAATGGCTATAGCGAGCTGGAAATCAGTCAGAAACGCAGCATGCTGGAAAATGTCATGTTGACCGACAGCGTTGAAACGCATAAAGCGCGCCTGAAACAGGCCGGTTTTTCCCATGCTGAGCTGTGGTTTCAGTGCTTTAACTTTGGTTCGTTGGTGGCGTTGAAATGATCGATTTTGGCCGTTTTTATCAGCAAATAGCCGTCGGCCCACTGGCAAAGTGGCTGGAAGTATTACCGGCGCAGATCAGCACCTGGCAACGAGAAAATCTGCATGGGCATTTTCGCGACTGGTACAAGTCGCTGGAATATCTGCCTCTGCTGGCGCCACAGCGCCTCGATTTATTGCACAGCGTCAGTGCTGACCGTGATGATATTAGCGATCGTCATCGTCAGGGCATTGAGAAACTCCTGCGCAATCTTATGCCGTGGCGTAAAGGACCTTATTCTTTATACGGCACCGACATTAATACTGAATGGCGCTCTGACTGGAAATGGGAGCGTGTGCTGCCTCACATCTCTTCGCTCGCCGGACGCACGGTTTTAGATGTCGGCTGCGGCAGCGGCTATCATATGTGGCGCATGATTGGTGCCGGTGCGCATTTGGTGGTCGGCATCGATCCAATGCAGCTGTTTCTGTGTCAGTTTGAAGCAGTACGCAAACTGCTTAATGACGATCGTCGCGCCCATCTGTTGCCGCTCGGCATAGAGCAACTGCCCGCTCTGCAGGCGTTTGACACCGTGTTTTCTATGGGCGTGCTTTATCATCGTCGCTCGCCGCTTGATCATCTGTTGCAGCTGAAAAATCAGCTCGTCAGCGGGGGCGAGCTGGTGCTGGAAACGCTGGTGATTGAGGGCGACGTCAATCAGGTGCTGGTGCCTGGCGAACGCTACGCACAGATGCGTAACGTCTACTTTATTCCGTCAGCCGAAGCCCTGAAAAGCTGGCTGGAAAAAGCGGATTCGTTGATGTACGCATCGTGGATTATGCAGTGACAACCACCGAAGAGCAGCGCCGCACCGACTGGATGACCAGCGAATCGCTGGCTGAATTTCTTGATCCAAAGGATCCAGGCAAAACGGTAGAGGGTTATCCAGCACCGCTGCGAGCCGTACTGGTAGCCACTAAGCCATGACGTTTAGCGGCGTGACAGGGCCAGTTTCGCCGCAAAACCGATAAACACACAGCCGGTCAGACGATCCATCATTTTCAACACGCGGGGCTGACGTAAACGGCGGGCAAAATAATGGCTGCCGCCAATCAGCACCGCGTTCCACAGCAATCCCAACAGCATGTGCGCGAGCGCCATCAGCGTACACCACAACGCCACCGATGCGCCGGCGGGAATAAACTGCGGCAGAAACGTCACGTAAAAAACACCGACTTTGGGATTAAGTAAGTTGCCGAACAAACCGCGGCAGAAACAGGCGAAGCCGCTTTGCTGCGCCGTCTCACTCTGCATTACATCGTCTGATGCCTGACGTGGATTAAGCAGCAGCTTCACGCCTAAATAGAGTAAATACCCCGCACCGATCCACTTGAGCGCGGTGTAGGCCACTTCTGATGCCAGTAACAGCGTCCCCAAACCCAGTCCAACAGCCACTCCCCAGACTAAACAGCCCAGCGTCACACCGAGCGCGGTCGCACTGGCGCGCTTCCAGCCTTGCGCGGCGGCTGAACGCAGCACCAGTGCCGTATCGAAGCCCGGCGCGAGCGTCAGAATGGTAATGGCGAACAGAAAAGAGAGCAGCGTAGCGATCATATTTTCCTCTTAGGTAAGCCCGTACAGCCTGGCCCTTTTCCAGGAATTTTAACCTGCGCTTAACAATATGCCCACTGTCATTCCCGGTAAATGCTAAAGATTTTTACCCCGGATGTGCCAGGCTGGTTCAGGCCTCTAAATTTCATATCAAGGAGTTGTGATTATGAGTAAATTTATTTTCTCTTCACCCCGTAAATATGTGCAAGGTGCAGGCGTACTGGATGAGCTCGGTTCTTATATTTCAGAGCTGGGTCAGCACGCCTTTCTGGTCGCAGACGATATTGTCTGGGAATTAATTGGTGAGCGAGCGCAAAAAGCCCTGCAAACCGCTAATATCGCGTGCGTCAGGCAACAGTTTAATGGCGAGGCATCCAGCAACGAAATTACGCGACTGAGTAAACTGGCCAGTGAGCAAGGCTGTGACGTGATCGTTGGCCTGGGCGGCGGTAAAACGCTGGATACAGTGAAAGCCGTGGCTGATGAAGTGAAACAGCCCGTGGCGATTGTGCCGACCATTGCCTCCACCGATGCACCCTGTAGTGCACTGTCGGTGATTTATTCGGATAATGGCGTGTTTGAAAGCTATCGTTTTTACAGCAAAAATCCCGATCTGGTGTTAGTGGATACGGCCGTGTGCGCCAGTGCGCCAGCACGACTGTTTGCATCGGGTATTGCTGATGGGCTGGCAACATGGGTAGAAGCGCAAGCCGTCGCGCGTTCACATGCCAAATCGATGGTGAGCGGCGATCCGACGATTGCCGGTTTAGCGATTGCCCGCGCCTGTGAAGAAACCCTGCTGACATGGGGATTCAGCGCCTATACCGCAGTGAGCGAAAAACGCGTAACGCCTGCCGTGGAAGCCGTTGTTGAAGCCAATACGTTGCTGTCCGGGCTGGGCTTTGAAAATGGCGGCTTGGCCGGGGCGCACGCGATTCATAATGGCTTTACCGCAATTGATGGCGATATTCATCACTTAACCCACGGTGAGAAAGTCGCTTACGGTACGTTGACGCAAATGGTGCTTGAGCAGCGTCCGGATGAGGAGATTGCGCGTTACATTCGTTTTTATCGCGCAATCAACATGCCGACCACGTTGAAAGCGTTGCATCTCGAAAATGAAAGTTGGGAAAATCTGGTCAAGATTGGCGCACTGGCCAACAGCGAGGGCGACACGCTGAAAAACCTCAACCCGCATTTATCAGCAGAAGATATTGCTCATGCCATTTTGGCGTTAGACGCATTCAGTAAAACGGTGAAGTAAGCCAGCCAGGGCGATCGGTGCATCGCCCTACTCTTCCGTAAATTCGCCCGGTTTATCCCAGTATTGATATTTATAGGCTGAGCTCAGATTCCGCTCGATGGTGCCTTTATCGAAGACTTCAGTTTCGTGCAGATAGCTTAGCGTGCAGTTCCCCACTTCATCCCACAGCTGGCACTCATCAACGGAGCGGATAGTACTGACCGGCGTGCTGGTGATGCCGTTCAGGCGTAACTCGCGCAACTGCTTATCGTAAGTGTAGGTATCCTGACTGCGCGATGAGGTGGCGCTGACAACCAGCCCATGCGGATTCCAGCGATAGTGACTTTCGCCGTTGGTTAATTCATCCGAACCGCGTGCTACGCTTTTTCCAGCCTCAAATGGGCATCATAACGATAAGTTGTGTCGGTAAAGCCTCGCTGGCCCATGCTGGTAAATTTATCAGAGGCACTCACAATGTTGCCGCGCTTGCCCATCTGCCAGTTAATGGTGCCCTGACGATTATCCACCACCACCTCTTTTCCTTCTCTCAGCACTTTTACCAGCCAGGCATATTCCGCTACCCAGCCGCCCTGTACGCGGGCAATGTGCTGTTCCATGCTGAAAATAACGTTGCGCTCGTTTTTGTCATAACTGACATCAGCCACCATCAGGTCGCCACAAGGATCAAACTGCCCCAAAATCCGCTTTTGAGAGTTCACATCTTTGCCAAACTCACCGGCAATCACCTGACGTACTGCGCCTTTTGCGCTGCCGCCCAGCATAATCCAGTTATTGCTACTCGCAATGACGCCGCTTTGCGGGCCGCACTTGCTGGCTGCATAAAGGGGACTGCCTGATACAGCCAGTAACAGCGTAACGACAGAAATCAGGAAAGGTTTCATGATGTAAGTCCCAGACAACAATACGTTAAGTATAAACGCAACTGTGGCAAAAATAGCCCCTCGCGCCGGTATTGAGATTTTGACGAGATATAATTAATGCTCTCTATACGTTGAAACATGCAGGAACAGAAATCCATGAAACAGGATGATATTTTTCTGTCTGATGTCACTCGTCTCGTTTTCGGCCAACAGCCCCCTGCTTTTCTGTCTGAAGTTCTCTTCCGCGCCGTGCTCAGTTTCATCATCATTATTATTACGCTGCGGCTGTTGGGTCGTCGGGTTGCATCACAATACACGCTGATTGAGCTATCAGCCGTGATTACGCTGGCCGGTACGATGGGCGTGCCGTTACTGGACGACAAGCGCGGGCTGTTACCACCGCTATTGATTATTTGTGGTTTGGTTGGCATGCAGCATCTGATGGGGCATTTGAGTTTGCGTTTTCGCAAACTTGACCGTGCGCTGGCGGGCACCGAGCGCATTGCGCTGGAGGATGGCCGGCTGCGTTTAGAAACGCTGCGCAATACGGTGTTATCGCGAGAAAAACTCTTTTCGCTACTGCGCGGGCGCGGTGTACAACAGCTCGGACAGCTCAGCCGGGTGTATATCGAACCTTCAGGTGCGTTAACGCTGGTATGGAGTGACACACCACGGCCCGGACTGGCCATTGTTCCGCGCCATGATAAAGCCCTGCTTGCTGAGATGCGCAACGATGACCATCAGGTTTGCGCCTCGTGCGGTAATCTGACGGAGAGCCAAAGTAAGCCCGATCTGCCGTGTCGCTGCTGCCATGCGCGGAACTGGTTACCCGCCGCCACGGCGCTGGAGGACTGAAGATGAGCGATTTTTTTCATAAATGGCTGATTGGCGAAGCGCCATGGAGTTTTGCTGGTGAAGTGCTGCTGCGCTTTGTGATTATCTATCTTGTTTTAGTGCTGATACTGCGGTTGATGGGTCGCCGTTTCGCCGGTCAGCTCAGCATCGTTGACCTGGCGATTATGGTTATGCTGGGTGCCGCCATCGGCGCACCATTACAGACACCAGAGAAAGGGATTTTATCAACCGTGCTGTTGCTGGTCACGCTGCTGGCCTGCTTTCGGCTGCTTTCGTTGCTCTCTTTTACTCTCACACGCTCGAAACCTTTACCCAGGGTGATGCCACGCTGTTAGTTATGGATGGGCGGCTGGCACTGGAACACCTGCATCATGCAGAACTGAGCCGCGACCGAACGTTTTCAGAATTACGTTCAATGGGCGTGCAGCATTTGGGCGAGGTGCGGCGCGCGTGGCTGGAGCCTTCCGGTCGGGTCAGTTTATTACTCTATAAACAACCGCGTGCCGGATTGTGGCTGCTGCCCGGACAGAATGAAGCGTTCAGCAAGCGTATCGCTGTAGAGGGATGTTTTGCCTGCATAAATTGCGGATTTGTTATACAAAGCGAGAGTTCGCCAGAAACAGAGTGTGACTATTGCCATCATCAAAACTGGCGACCTGCGGTTAAGCGGCTGGGCACAGAAAAACTTTATAATCCGCACGAAAAGGAACAGAGCAGCGAGGCGAGTGAATAAATGCGGCAGGCCCGAAGGGCACTGTTTCAGACAAAAAATACCCCAGCAAAGGCGCTGGGGTTTGGTACTTGCAAGCATCACGTCAATGATCGGCGTGCTGCGCGGCAAAATCGGGAGTGATTCAGGCGACCCGAACGGTATTCATCTGCATCACACTTTTCATCGCTTCCACCACGTCACCATCAACACAATAGCGACTGAACTCATCGGTTTCAGCTTCGGAACACATTGAGACACCGGCTTTTCGATAACGCATCGGCGACGCCACGAGGCGACTGGCCGAGCTGTGAACTTCACGAATACCCATGTCGAGAAACTTTTGCAGGTTACTCAGGCGCACGCCCGCACCCGCCATAATAATAGGACCCTCACTGAGTTCGTTAAGTTCCTTCAACAATGCAATTCCGTTTTCCGCGCTTTGTTGTTGCCCTGATGTCAGAATGCGCGCGACGCCGAGATCGGTCAACTCCTCTAAGGCACGTTTCGGACTATGGCACAGGTCAAAGGCGCGATGAAACGTCACCGAAAGACCCTCACACAGCGCCATAACCTGCCGCATCTGGCTGCGATTAATGTGTGCGTCTTCATCTAACATCCCTATCACCAGGCCGGGAAAACCGAGTTCACGAATTAACGCGACATCCGATTTCATGACTTCAAATTCACGTGCGGTATAACAAAAGTCTCCGCCCCGTGGTCGCACAATGGGATGAACCGGTATCGCCACCTCGCGACGAGCAGCTTCAAGCATACCGGCAGAAGGCGTTAACCCCCTTCACGTGGTGAAGTGCAAAGCTCAACCCGATCGGCTCCAGCCTGTTGCGCATTCACTGCGCAGTCCACGCCATAGCAGCAAATTTCCAGTTTGATCATTCTCTTCTCCTGTTTATGACGGCTGGTTCGAACCCGGTTCATCAGTTAATCTGACCTACAAGGTGAGTTTACGCGGAAAGGTAACTATGACATTCAATTTTGACCAACGGATAGACCGGCGTCACAGCGATAGCCTGAAATGGCACAAATATGCGGGCCAGGACATACTGCCATTATGGGTAGCGGATACGGATTTCCGGTCGCCGTCATGCATTATCGAAGCGTTAAAAGCCCGTGTTGAACAGGGGGTTTTTGGCTACGGCGACAGGCCACATGGCTTGATTGACACGGCTATTGCGCGCTTCGCCTCACGCTATCAGTGGCACGTTGACCCTGAGTGGATCGTGCTGTTGCCTGGGGTGGTAAGTGGTTTAAATTTGTCAGTCCGTGCTTTCACTGCTCCCGATGAAATAACCCTTGCGCCAACGCCCATTTATCCTCCGTTTCGCGGTGCAGCTAAATTAGCTGACCGGGGGCAGTTAAACCTGCCGTTGAGCCTGCAGAATCACCGCTGGGTCATTGATATCAATGCAGCCACCAGCCAACTGAGCGGCAAAGAAAAATTATTGATGTTATGCAATCCGCAAAATCCTGGCGGCACGGTTTACCGCCGCGCAGAATTGCAGGCACAACTGGCTTTTGCCCAACAGCATGATTTGATCGTCTGTTCTGACGAGATCCATTGCGATCTGCTGCTGGAGCCAGGCCTGGAACATATACCTTTCGCGTCGCTCAGTGAAGATGCGGCGCAGCGCAGCATTACGCTCATCTCCCCTTCCAAGAGTTTTAATATTGCTGGTTTAGGCGCGTCGATGGCGATTATTCCAAATCCTGAACTGCGCGCACGCTTTAATCGGGTGCGTCAGGGAATTGTGCCTTCAGTGGATATTCTGGCGCTGGTTGCGGCTGAAGCAGCATGGCGTGACGGTGATGACTGGCTGGCGGCGCAGCTCGCCTATTTGCGCAGTAATCGTGACTGGCTGGTTGCACAGGTTAACGCGCTGCCCGGCCTGTCGATGCAATCCCCGAGGCGACCTACCTTGGCTGGATAGATGCCAGCGGGCTCGATGTCGCCAGTCCGGCCCTCTATTTCGAAAAACACGGTTTAGGCTTTTCGCCAGGCCGTGATTTTGGTGATGACAACTTTGTACGCTTTAATTTTGGTTGCACCCGCGCCACGCTGGAAGAAGCGATAACGCGAATGCAGCGTGCTGTTGCTTTGCGCTGTTAATCTGCTTCGCTGGCAACGATCTCTTCCAGTCGCCACGGATGAAACTTAATGGTTGTTTGCCCGTCTGTGACCGCTAAGGTCGGATTGGGCAAACGCTCCTTCTCTCCTTTTGGCGAACTGGTTTTAAACGAAATACCCGGCTGCGTCAGGGCATCATCCGACAACAGCGCCATAGCGCGTACGCCCAGCGTGTCGGGTTCCCCGCGCAGCACAATCTCTACGTGCTCCCAGCCTTCGTGGCGATAGCGTTTTTCACCCGGCCACGGCAGTTCAATAATATCCAGCTGCCAGCCAGCAACGGTTATCGGTTGATGCAGTTTAAACAAGCAGATGGGTCTGCCGTTGATGATGTTTTCCGAAAACAAGGTCGCGATTTGCTGTAATCCCTGTTTCCAGCGCGCCGCAGTGGCATCCTGATGGCAACGAACCGCGATATGATCCGCCTCAAGATCGCGAAGCGATAAGCCTAATCGTTGAGAAAATGTTTGTAATGCTTGCTCAAAACGCAGCAAATCTGCGTCTAAATCGATCAATTCTGCCGGAAAAGTGGTGTTCACCGCCTAAATTCTCCTTAGATAATTCAATATTTCTAACCAATACAACACGCCGTCTGGCCTGCGTTAAGTACCACAAAATGATAAGATTCATCCGATTTGGCGCTTTAACTACCATAAAAGAGTATAACTAAACGTTTTAATTCGGATTATTCCCCTCTTTAGGGCCAGCACTTACTTGATGAAAACAGGTTAACTTGCTGTTTTTAATTAGGTTCTTTAATACAATGAGATAACTCTTATTTGCCAGGCAAACAATTGCAGCCACCCGACCTTTCTTATAAATTTGATCCAACACAACTAAAAGGAATGGCTCAATGTCTATGCTAATCGTTGTCGCGGTCCTGATCGCACTGATGGGATTTGCTATTTCCCGCCATTGGAAGGTGCGAGAAGATAAAAGCGTCAAGAACCCTCGCCGTCATCTCCGACGCCGTTAAAGCACACGGGAAACATTTCAGGCGCTGTTTCCCGCTTTATCCAACTACTGACGCCCACAGACAATTCACGTATACTTTCTCCCTCATTTTTTCCATTTTGTCTGGTAGTGGATGCCAGGCAAGATGATGATGACGGCTCGTTGCAATATTAACGAGCGTTTTTCAGCATATGAAGGTATCTCGGTGAATATTCAGGCTCTTCTTTCCGCAAAAGTCAGTCAGGCAATGGTTTTAGCCGGCGCACCCGCCGATTGTGAACCCCAGGTTCGTCAGTCTGCAAAGATCCAGTTTGGTGATTATCAGGCAAACGGCATTATGGCCGTGGCAAAAAAGCTGGGGCAAGCGCCGCGACAGTTAGCTGAAACCGTTTTGCAGCATCTTGACCTGACGGGCATCGCCAGCAAAGTAGAGATCGCCGGGCCGGGCTTCATCAATATTTTCCTCGATCGCAACTGGCTGGCTGAACAGGCTAAACAGGCCATTAAGTTGCCGCGCCTCGGTGTGGCTCAGGCTGAGCCACAAACCATTGTGGTTGATTACTCCGCACCAAACGTGGCGAAAGAGATGCACGTTGGTCACGTACGCTCAACCATCATCGGTGATGCCGCGGTACGCACTCTGGAATTCCTCGGTCATAACGTTATTCGTGCTAACCACGTCGGCGACTGGGGCACGCAATTCGGTATGCTCATCGCTTTCCTGGAAAAACAGCAAAACGAGGATCACGCTGAGATGGCACTGGCTGATCTCGAAGCGTTCTATCGTGAAGCGAAGCGTACCTATGATGAAGACCCCGTTTTTGCCGAACGTGCACGCGGTTACGTGGTGAAGCTGCAAGGTGGCGACGACTATTGCCGCCAGATGTGGAAAAAGCTGGTCGACATCACCATGAGTCAGAACCAGAAAATTTATGACCGCCTCAATGTTACGCTGACGCGCAAAGATGTAATGGGTGAAAGCCTCTATAACGATATGCTGCCAGGCATCGTGAGCGATTTGAAAGCTAAAGGCTTAGCGGTTGAAAGCGAAGGTGCAACCGTGGTGTTCCTGGATGAGTTCCAGAACAAAGAGGGTGAACCGATGGGCGTGATCATCCAGAAAAAGGATGGCGGCTATCTTTACACCACCACAGATATCGCCTGCGCGAAATACCGCTACGAAACACTGCGTGCCGATCGCGTGCTCTACTATATCGATTCACGCCAACACCAACATTTACAGCAGGCATGGACTATTGTGCGCAAAGCGGGCTACGTGCCGGAAAGCGTTCCGCTTGAGCACCATGCTTTTGGCATGATGCTGGGCAAAGATGGCCGTCCGTTTAAAACCCGCAGCGGCGGCACCATCAAACTTTCCGATTTGCTGGATGAAGCTTACCAGCGCGCTTACACCCTGGTGCGTGAAAAGAATCCAGAGATGAGCGAAGAAGAGGTCAAATCGCTGGCAGAAGTGGTTGGCATTAGCGCGGTTAAATATGCCGATCTGTCGAAAAGCCGTACCACAGATTACATCTTCGACTGGGATAACATGTTGGCCTTTGAAGGCAACACCGCGCCTTATATGCAATATGCTTACACCCGCGTTTTATCGGTGTTCCGCAAGGCTGGCATTGATGCAGATTCACTGGATGCTGAGATCACGCTGACGGACGATCGCGAAGCGTTGCTGGCTACCCGCCTGCTGCAATTCGAAGAAGTGATCACCCAGGTTGCGCGTGACGGTACGCCGCATGTCATGTGCGCCTATTTATACGATCTCGCTGGTCTGTTCTCCGGCTTTTACGAACACTGCCCGATCCTCAGTGCGGATGACGTCACCCGCCTTAGCCGTTTACAGCTCGCAGCGTTAACAGCTAAAACCCTGCAGCAAGGCCTCGATACGCTCGGCATTAAAACAGTCGAACGCATGTAAAACAAAAAAACCCGCTCAGGCGGGTTTTTTTATGCGCTGTTATAAACTGTCAGCGGTAGTTCACCGTGACTTCACTGCTCACAACGCGCAGCCCCGGCGGTAATGCTCCTTCCCGGCAAAACCAAACACCATATGCAGGGTTTCATCGGCGGCAACATGCGCCAGTCCACGTGTCGTGCCGCTGGCACCCTCTAATGAGGTGCAGCGTTGCGCCGCACACAGTTTAACTTCCAGTCCAGAAGGTGTAGGTTTACTGAGCTGGTAGCGCCAGTTCACGACATTGATATGGCCACTCACCTTTGCGGACGGCAGCAGCGGTTGTGAATGTTGCCAGCTGCCGCGGTTGACCAGCGACGGTCCATTGGCGCTGGCATGCCACGCGCCGCCAGCCGCTTGTGCCCACAAAGGTAACATCACCAGCATCCAGAGCGAACGCGTCATTATTTGCCTCCAATGGTTGCAGTCATGCGGATCTGACGGTTGTCGCTGAGTTCCATATTAGACAGCACCACCAGTTGCGGCAGATTACGACGCAGGAAGCGCGCCAGCAACGCACGTAACGGATGATTAACCAGTAACACAGGAGGTGCACCCAGCATTTCCTGACGCTGTAACGCAGCCTGCGCCTGGTTCAGCAGACGATCGGCCAGTCCTGGCTCCAGTCCACCGCCGCCTTGTAAAGCCTGGAGCAGCAGACGCTCCAGCGTTGCATCAAGTCCAATTACCTGCACTTCGTCGTTGCCGGGGAACCACTGCTGCGTAATGGCGCGGCCTAATGCGACGCGCACCACGCTGGTCAGTTCCTGCGGATCGTTCTGGATCGGCGCATGTTCAGCCAGCGTTTCAATAATGGTGCGCATATCGCGAATGGAGACCTTCTCCACCAGCAGGTTTTGCAGCACTTTATGTAGCGTGGTTAATGTGATCACCCCCGGCACCAGATCTTCTGTCAGCTTCGGCATCTCTTGCGTGACGCGATCCAGCAGCTGTTGCGCCTCCTGGCGACCAAACAACTCGCTGGCATATTGTCCGATCAGGTGATTAAGGTGCGTTGCCACCACCGTACTGGCTTCAACCACGGTAAAGCCCTGGATTTGCGCCTGCTCTTTCAGTGCGCTGTCAATCCAGATTGCGGCCAGCCCAAAGGCCGGATCAACCGTCGCTTCGCCGGGTAACGTACCCGCAGCTGTACCGGGATTTATCGCCATCCAGCGCCCTGGATAAGCATCGCCGCTGCCAATTTCCACCCCTTTCATCAGGATGCGATAGCGCGCTGGCGGTAACTCCATATTGTCCCGGATATGGACCACCGGCGGCAGGAAGCCAACATCCTGCGCGACTTTTTTACGAATGCTTCGGATACGCCCTAACAGTTCGCCATTTTGCAGGTGATCGACCATCGGAATCAGGCGATAACCGACTTCCATGCCGAGCGTATCTTCCAGTTGTACATCGGTCCAGGAGGCTTCGGCTGCCGCAGGCGTCTCCTGTGCTTTTTGAACAATGCTGCTGGATTCCGCTTTTTTGTTTTGCGGCTGCATCTCACGGCCACGAATCCACCAGGCGAGACCCAGCAAAGCAGCAGTAAACAGCAGGAACACCAGGTTTGGCATACCCGGAACCAGACCCAGCAGGCCAATAACCCCGGCGCTGAGCATCAGCACGCGCGAGTTGTTGAACAACTGGCCAACCATTTGCTCGCCGACATCTTCATCGGTCGCAACACGGGTCACGATAACGCCCGCTGCGGTGGAGATAACCAGCGCCGGAATCTGTGCAACCAGGCCATCACCGATGGTCAGCAAAGTATAGGTCTCACCTGCATGGCCAACGTCCATACCGTGCTGTACCACACCGACCAGCAGGCCCCCGATCACGTTGATCACCATGATCAGAATGCCCGCGATGGCATCGCCGCGCACAAATTTACTTGCACCATCCATCGAACCGTAGAAGTCCGCCTCCTGCGTCACTTCCTGACGACGACGCTTGGCCTCCTCTTCGCCAATCAGACCGGCGTTGAGGTCGGCGTCAATCGCCATCTGTTTGCCTGGCATCCCGTCAAGTACAAAGCGCGCACCCACTTCTGCGATACGGCCAGCCCCTTTGGTGATAACCATAAAGTTAATGATCACCAGGATGATAAACACCACGATACCAATGGCGAAGTTACCGCCCACCAGGAAGTGACCAAACGCTTCAACAACCTGGCCTGCGGCTGCCGCACCGGTATGCCCTTCCATCAGGATGATACGGGTTGAGGCGACGTTAAGCGCCAGACGCAGCAAGGTTGAAAACAGCAAAATGGTCGGAAACGCCGCAAACTCCAGCGTGCGCTGGGTGAACATCGCCACCAGCAGCACCATAATGGAGAGTGCAATGTTAAAGGTGAACAGCAGATCGAGGATGAAAGGTGGCAGCGGTAGCACCATCATCGACAGAATCATCAGGATCAGCACCGGACCGGCCATGATCTGCCATTGCGTATCTTTAAAACTGTTCGGTAAACGCAGTTTTTCGGCCAGATTAGCCATCGTTTCGATTCTCTCCTGCAAAGTCCATTTCTGCCGGGACAGGCAGATGTTTTGGTTTGGTTGGGATCAGGCCGCCCTCAAGCTTCCAGCGGCGCAACTGCCATACCCACGCCAGTACTTCCGCAACCGCGGCATAAAGCGCGCCGGGAATGTGCTGACCTATTTCAGTGTGTCGGTACAACGCACGCGCTAACGGCGGCGCTTCTAAAACCGGAATGCGATGTTCAGCACCCAGTTCACGGATCCTCAGTGCGATTTCGCCCGCGCCTTTTGCTATCACTTTCGGTGCGCTCATTTTTTCTCGTTATATTGCAGCGCGACAGAATAGTGCGTCGGGTTTGTCACGATGACATCAGCTTTAGGCACGTCAGCCATCATGCGGCGGCGTGCGGCGGCGCGCATTTGCTGACGAATGCGTCCTTTGACGTGCGGGTCACCCTCTTGCTGTTTGTGCTCGTCACGGATTTCCTGGCGTGACATACGCATTTTTTGTAATAGCTGTAGAGCTGCCAGAAGACGTCATAGCCAACCATGGGTATCAGCCCCAGCATCACCAGCGAGCAACACACCACAATCATATTCATGCCGTGAGTAAGTGCATTGATCGGCGATTCGCTGATCAGGTGCAGCATGTCAGGCCAGTGTGAGCGGATATACCAACCGGCAACGGAACCCACCAGAATCGCTTTCAGAATGCCTTTGAAAAGTTCAGTCCAGGCCTGACCAGCGAACATGCGCTTAAAACCCGGCAGCGGATTCAGCTTGGTAAAATCCAGTTTGATCGATTTACCGCTGATCACGATGCCGCCAAGCAACATTGGTGCGGCAATAGCAACCAGCACTAATCCCCCTAACAGCGGCAGCAGTGCCAGAATGGCCTGACTGACCAGATTGCCGATATGGCTGATGATGATTTTGTCATCTGTCACCATGCCATGATCAAATTGCAACCCGGTCGCCACCATCCGGGCTAAGCGCCCTGCCATTGAGGTGCCGCCCAGCCACAAAATCATGATGCCTGCCAGCAACATTAATACGGAGGTCAGCTCGCGCGATCGCGGAATCTGCCCTTCCTGCCGTGCTTTCTCAAGTCGGTGGGGTGTGGGGGATTCTGTTTTGTCCTCGTCGCTCTCTTCAGCCACAACAAACCTCGGTGGATGGGATTTCTGAGCATAGGATGCCAAAGTAGCGTGGAGTTAAAGCGGAGATAAAACGGATAAAACAGGCGCTCTTTGCCGAATGGAAAAAAGAAGGGCAAACAAACCTGATGCTCTGGGCTGGGAAAACGAGCACCAATCCAGCCTGAAGCGGCTCTCTGTTTACTGGCATCAGTCAACGTTTCTCGCTAATAAAGACAGCCAATAAAGCCATCATCAACGCGGAACCCAAAACGCCTGGCGGTGCTGCAAGCAAAACGCTGAAAACCATTGCAGTGAGTAACCTGCCGTCTGCATGCGCTTCCAGGTCAAATCATATCGAATATTACAAACCGCTCATTTTGAACATATGACCCTTGCGCGAAACATTTATGCTTCAGCTGGTTTGTTTTTTTTGAGGAGAAAAGAATTTTATTACCTTTAAGCATATATCTATTGATGAAAGAAGAGTGAATATTGTCACAACAACTTCAGAGAGTTCTCGTGGCGCAGCATAAGATCCTTCGCTGATACAAGCCCCGTTTAGAAAAGCATATCCAATCATAATGCCTGTAAAAATTGCTGTAATTTTTAATAAATTATTCATCCCTTCTCCTGGAAATCCTGGCGCATATGGCCAGGATTGTTTTATTACCAACGACACTGACCACCGAAATTATTACTGTTCTTACTATTATTATTATTAGAAGAACCGTTTGATGTAGAGCAGGAATCCCCTAATGCTGCCCCGGCAACGCCAATTGCAACTCCTGGCAGTCCTCCTCTCAGGGAGCCCAAAATTCCACCCACTATGATAGCCTTATTGCAACCCGCTACTCCAGGATCGTTATAACGAGGATTTCCTCTTCCATTAGAGTTTCCTCTACCTCTGTTATTGTCATTACCAGGCCCATGCTTGTCAGCATAATTACCGGCACCTGAGATCATTTCTATTTCTTCAGTGCTGAGTTCTCTCATATAACATCCTTATTTAACACTCTACTGCATTGATGGCATTCATAGAATATTCACAATAAAAAAACGATCAACCCCTTTTATTTCTTCACTACCCGCTGCCCACCAATATGTTTCATACAACACTTAAAATAAATGCATTACTGATTCACTTTAAATAAAAATAAAATAAATTTATTTATAAAATAAGAAGTTAACGTGGATTCAGATATGAATAACGCACAAAGAAACTCAAAAAATCCAAAGCTTTATTAACAATATTTTCACCTGTTTTTATTTTAGATAGATTTGTTATGGTGTGAATTACATCTCATTTAAAAAAGAAAAAACCCCATGTAGAAACATGGGGTTTGTCAGCATGATCACACGATTTAAGGGCAATCTCACAGGGCAGCTTGCGTGTTACTTCGCCAGCTCATTAAATATCTATCGCTAACGATGCAACGCCTCAAACCCGCTGCCAGACGGTTAAAAACCCAGGCTGTCCAGCAAGTCATCCACCTGATCCTGGTTCGCGACCACGCCCGGTGCATCGGCATGGATCTGCGGACCATTCAACAGGCTGGTGCCTTCCTGACGTTTTTCTGCACTCACTTCTGGCATGTTTTCCAGCAGCACCATTAACAGCTGACGCTCAATTTCCTGAATAACATCCATCATGCGCTTGATAACCTGACCGGTGAGATCCTGAAAATCTTGCGCCATCATGATTTCAAGCAGTTGCTTGTTGGTGAAAGCAGTATGACCTGGCACGGCATCAAGGAATTCGCGCGTATCCGTCACCAACTCACGAGCATCGGCAAGTTCAATTGGGTTTTCAAACCACGCATCCCAACGCCCTTTCAGCTGAGTTGCCCCGGCTTCCATTTTGTCCTGATGCGGTTGTGCGGCTTCTACACAGTTCAGTGCGCGATCGGCGGCCTGGGCGGTCATCTGTACCACATAGTCCAGACGATCGCGCGCATCAGGAATTGCTTCGGCGGCTTCGGCAATGGCTTGATCCAGCCCCAGCTCGCGCAGGCTTTCACGCAGCATACGCGTAAGAGAGCCAATGCGGGAGATAATGTCGTGTGCCGAGGCATCTTCAGTTGATTTCGGAAGGTCGCTCATCACATCTCCTTACATGCCCAGTTTTTCAAAAATCTTGTTTAATTTCTCTTCCAGTGTCGCCGCAGTGAACGGCTTCACTACGTAACCGCTGGCACCAGCCTGTGCGGCCGCAATGATGTTCTCTTTTTCGCTTCCGCAGTGACCATCAATACCGGCATGCTGCTCATCGCGGCATCGGCACGGATCGTTTGCAGCAGTTGCAGACCGTCCATGTTTGGCATGTTCCAGTCAGAGATGACAAAGTCAAAGCCGCCTGCTCGCAGTTTTGCCAGCGCGTCAACGCCATCTTCTGCCTCTTCCACATTATTAAAGCCCAGCTCTTTTAGCAGGTTACGTACGATGCGGCGCATCGTATTGAAATCGTCAACCACCAAAAAGCGCATATTCTTATCAGCCATATCTACTCCTGTGTTATCTCGCCCGGCAGGACGGGCCTGTTAAATACGTAATGCCTGTCCGGCGCTAATTTTCGCCAGCATGTGCTGACTGATAGTGCTTAAATCGACTACTTCGCTCACGCCACCTGTGGCAATCGCTTCACGCGGCATGCCAAATACCACGCAACTCGCCTCGTTTTGCGCGATGGTCCAGGCACCAGCGCGATGCATTTCCAGCATGCCCGCAGCACCATCATTGCCCATGCCCGTCAGGATCACCCCCACTGCGTTGCGTCCGGCATTAATCGCTACCGATTTGAACAGCACATCCACTGAGGGTTTGTGCCGGTTAACCGGTGGCCCTTCGTTCAGTTTCACAACGTAGTTAGCGCCGCTGCGTGCCAGTTCCATATGCATGGCACCTGGCGCGATATAGGCGTGACCCGGCAAAATACGCTCGCCATCCTCCGCCTCTTTTACCGTGATCTGACACAGCTTATTCAGACGCTCGGCAAAGGAGCGGGTAAAACCTGGCGGCATATGCTGTGTAATCAACAGTGCCGGACTGGTTGCGGGCAGTGGCTGTAGCACATGACGAATCGCTTCGGTGCCGCCCGTTGACGAACCGATGGCAATCAGTTTTTCACTACTTAACAGCGGTCCCGCTTTCAGCGTGGCCGGGACCTGCATCGCACTGCGCGCATGCAGACGTGCCCGTGCCGCTGCACGAATTTTATCGCCAATCATCTGGCTATAGGCCAGCATGCCTTCCCGGATGCCAAGCTGCGGCTTGGTGACAAAGTCCACCGCACCCAACTCAAGCGCCCGTAAGGTTATTTCAGACCCCTTACCGGTGAGCGATGACACCATCACCACAGGCATGGGACGCAGCCGCATCAATTTCTCTAAGAAATCGAGCCCATCCATGCGCGGCATCTCAACATCCAGCGTGAGCACCTGCGGATTAAACTGCTTAATCAGATCGCGGGCGACCAGCGGATCGGGTGCCGTTGCAACCATTTCCATATCGGGATGACTGTTGATGATTTCGGTCATCAATTGCCGCATCAGCGCAGAGTCATCCACGCACATCACGGTGATTTTGCTCATCATCTTTCCTTCGTCAGTCCATAGACGGTTTGCCCACGCAGCCAAAACTCTTTACTGATTTGACTGAAGTTTTCTGAGTGACCGGCAAACAGAATGCCGCCCGGTTTCAACAGCGGTACAAACCGACGCAGAATTTTCTCTTGCGTTTCTTTGTCGAAATAGATCATCACATTGCGACAAAAGATTGCGTCAAAGGGCCCAGGCAGCGACCAGTCATTGGCCAGCAAATTCAGCTGCGCATAGGTGACCATGTTGGCCAGCTCAGGACGCACTCGCACCATGCCAGCATGCGGCCCGGTGCCGCGCAGAAAGAATCGCTGCAACTGTGCGGGCGACAGCGTGCGCAGCTCTTCCTGGCGATAAACCCCTGCCACCGCTTTTTCAAGCACTTGTGTATCAATATCACTGGCATGAACCTGAAATTTACCGGGACCCGTCCCCAGTGTTTCAGCCAGCGTCATGGCGATTGAGTAAGGCTCTTCGCCTGTTGACGCTGCGGTACTCCAGACATTGAAGCTGCCCTGCCGCTTACGGGCGTGCTCTGCGAGGATGGGAAAATGGTGCGCCTCGCGAAAGAAAGCGGTCAGATTCGTGGTCAATGCATTGATAAATGCCTGCCATTCGGCGCTGTTAGGATCGTTCTCCAGCAGCGCCAGATAGCGCCCAAAATCATCAATGTTTAGCGTGCGCAGGCGACGCACCAAACGGTTGTAAACCATTTCGCGCTTATGATCGGCCAGCACAATACCCGCACGCTGATAGATCAGCTGGCTGATACGGCGAAAGTGCGTATCCGAGAGCGGTAAACGTTGAACCATCTGCGACAGCAGCGTCGTCGCCTCGTTTTGATCCAATAACGTCGATTTCTTCATTTCTGCACCTGGCACTCAACTAAACACATTAAATTTCTGCTGCTATGCCCGGCGATCTAACTGACCGGGCAATCCAGGCGATTAAAAGGTTTCCCAGTTTTCATCACTGCGGGAAACCGGCTGGCGGGTAACCGCCTGCGGCGCATCCAGACGGAAGTTTTTTGTTGCCGTTGTCTTGTTAACGGCCTGGGCGACAAATTCTTTACCGATATTGAACACAGAAACCGCTTGTTTAAGGTTGCTGGCCTGATCTTCCAGTGCCGCTGCCGCTGCCGCAGACTGTTCTACCAGGGAAGCGTTCTGCTGCGTCACACGGTCCATTTCTGTAACAGCCAGGCCCACCTGATCGATACCCCGGCTCTGCTCGTCTGACGCCGAGGCGATTTCGCCCATGATGTCGGTGACGCGCGTCACGGCGCTGACGATATCGCTCATGGTTTCACCGGCACTTTCTACCAGTACCGAACCGGTATTGACGCGATTGACGGAATCTTCAATCAGTCCCTTAATCTCTTTCGCGGCCTGCGCACTACGCTGTGCCAGACTGCGCACTTCACCTGCGACCACAGCAAAGCCACGGCCCTGCTCACCGGCACGTGCCGCTTCAACCGCCGCGTTCAGTGCCAGAATGTTGGTCTGGAAAGCAATGCCATCAATCACGCTGGTAATGTCAGCAATCTTCTTCGAACTGCCCGCGATCTCTTTCATGGTCGTTACCACACCATCCACCACTTTTCCGCCTTGCTGAGCGGTTTCTGAGGCGTTCAGCGCCAGCTGTGATGCCTGACGAGCATTTTCAGCGTTCTGTTTAACGGTGGCGGTCAACTGCTCCATGCTGGCAGCCGTTTGTTCCAGCGAAGCAGCCTGCTCTTCAGTGCGGGAAGAGAGATCGTTGTTGCCCACAGCAATCTCGCTGGCGCCGGTATAAATAGCGTCAGAGCCGTCGCGCACCGTGCGCACCGTGCGCACCAGCTCTTGCTGCATGTGTTGCAGTGAACTCAGCAGGTCGCCGATTTCGTTACGTACAGTGAGGTCAATGGGCTGCGTCAGGTCGCCACGGGCAATATGCTGAATGTGTTCAATGCTCTGTTTCAATGGGCGAATCAGCGCGCTGCGCATCACATTCCAGACCAGCACAATCATCAGCAGGGTTACGGCCAGCGTCCCCACCACCAGCAGGATGGAACGTTGATAAGCATCGTTGTTGGCATCAATGCCACGCTTCGCCAGCACCAGGTTGTAACGCATCCACTCGTCGTAATCTTTCTGGAATTTGTCCTGGAAACTCTGGGTAGGCTGATCGATAAACGCTTTGAAGTCACCACGGCCCAGAAATGCGATCAAATCAGCCAGCGCATCGTGGTAGGCCTTGTAGTTGGCTTGCAGCGTCAGAACGTTTTCAGCCGTCTTGCCTTTTTCAGACAGGTTAGCGTTAAACTCCTCGAAGCCCTGCTCGGCACGTTTTAGCTCTTCGCTCGCCAGTGCGACCAGTTCCTTAACGGTTGCGCCGGAGCCGGCCATTTGCCCATCTTGCAGGTAGCGGATCCCTGCACGGTTCAAAGTATTACGCGCCTGAACCAGCGAAACCCACGAGGTTCCCATCGCCTGCTGCAACGTGCTCAGACGTTGGTTATAGGCAAAGTTTTCTTTGTCTGAACTGACGGTTTGAAAAAACATGCCGCCGGAAAACATTTGCAGCAAAGCAAACAACGCCAGCACACATAGCAGGCCGGAGACAACTTTTACTCGACTAAACATAAACACCTCAATGGTTGGCAATTTGCCTTATCTGTTAACGCAGGTAAGAGGGTTATCGGCGCGGCAAAGGGGAACTTTATGCGCGGCGGAAGGGTTGGACCAGCCGCCGCGCGGGTATGATTAAAAGGTTAGGCGCGAGAGATTCTGAATACCGATACGGCCTGGCTCAGCGCACTGGCTTGCTGCTCAAGAGCAGCTGCAGCGGCGGCAGATTGTTCTACCAGCGAGGCGTTTTGTTGCGTGACGCGATCCATTTCCGTTACGGCCTGACCGACCTGATCGATGCCGCGACTCTGCTCATCAGACGCCGAGGCGATTTCGCCCATAATGTCGGTGACGCGGGTAACCGCATCAACGATGTCAGTCATGGTGCTGCCTGCGCTCTCAACCTGTAGCGAGCCACTGTCAACACGGGCTACAGAATCTTCGATCAGGCCTTTGATCTCTTTCGCGGCCTGCGCACTGCGTTGCGCCAGATTACGCACTTCACCGGCCACCACGGCAAAACCACGACCCTGTTCACCAGCGCGGGCTGCTTCTACTGCCGCGTTAAGAGCAAGAATGTTGGTCTGGAAGGCAATGCCGTCAATAACGCTAATAATGTCTGCGATTTTCTTCGAACTGCCTGCAATCTCTTTCATGGTTTTAACCACGCCATCAACTACTTTGCCACCCTGCTGTGCCGTTTCAGACGCTGAAAGCGCAAGGTTCGAAGCCTGACGCGCGTTATCGGCATTCTGTTTTACCGTCGCAGTGAGCTGTTCCATGCTGGCCGCCGTTTGTTCCAGTGACGCCGCTTGCTCTTCAGTACGGGCAGAAAGATCATTGTTGCCAGCGGCAATTTCGCTGGCACCGGTAAAGATAGCGTCTGAACCGTCACGCACGTTGCCTACTGTCATGACCAGCGATTGCTGCATTTCCTGCACGCCCGCCGCCAGTTGCGTCATCTCGTTACGTCCTTCAACCACGATCGGCTGAGTAAGATCGCCAGATGCAATAGCGCGAATATGCCCAATCACATTCTGCAAAGGCTGAATCAGCACCTGACGCAGACCAAACCAGCAGGCGATAATCACTGCGATAACCGAGACTGCAACCCCGCCCAGCAGCCACATCATTTGGGTAAATGCGTGTTGGTTCTGTTGCAAACCGTGCTCAGAAAGCTCAGTTTGCTTCGCACGCCAGTCGCTATAGCTGGCTTTCATGGTGTTCTGCTTTTCTTCGATGTTCTGTTTAAACATGCCCTCAAGATCGTTAGCCTGCAAACGCTCCAGCATCGCCTGGAGTCCATCGTGATAGCTTGCGTAATCCGCTTCAATTCGTGCCGGCAGAACATCACCCAGACCCGCCGTATTTGGCAGGTCGTGATAGATGTTGTAATAGCGTTCAGCGACCGCAAGCTGCTGTTTCGCCTGCTGCACCAGGGCATCAATATCGCCACCATTAATTTGCGATGCCATGTTGGTTTGTAAACGCAGCATGGCGCGGTTGAGCACGGTGCGCGTCTGGTTAAGTTCGATCCATGCATCCGTCATTGCCGTGACGTTGCGGTTAGAGAGTTGTGACAGTGCAAAAGCTTCTTTGTCTTTATTAAGGGCTGACCAGAACAGGCTGCCCGAAAGTAACTGCAACACGCCAAAAATGACCAGTACCGAAATCAGGCTGGTCACCACTTTTATACGTTTTAACATTTCTTTCCCCAGGAAATTGATATGGTTCAGCGCCTATATCGGCGAAATCAGGGGATTTGTTAGCGCAACTGGCAAGTTTTGTGAAATAAACGACTTTTGTAACTATTCTAAATAATCGCTTTTTTTGTGTGGATATAGCAGGGGTTGGTATACGTCTTTACTGGCACGCGCACAGGGGAAAGTTCGCAACAGTTAAAGACAATGCCAGCCTGGCGAGGCTGGCATTTTGGGCAGGGCTTAAAACGTTTCCCAGTTGTTCTCGCCGGCTGGCGCAGCGACAACGTTGGTCAGAGTAGCGGAAACCGTTGCCGCAACAGGCGTACGTCTGGAGTGCGACTGCTCAACGGATTCGCGCAGTTTAAATACCGTCACAGACTGGCTCAAACGGCTGGCCTGTTCTTCCAGCGATGCCGCCGCCGCCGCCGACTCCTCTACCAGCGACGCATTTTGCTGCGTCACCCGATCCATTTCTGTTACCGCCAGACCAATCTGATCGATACCGCGACTCTGTTCATCCGATGCCGAAGCGATTTCGCCCATAATATCAGTGACGCGCGTGACAGCCCCGACGATATCGTTCATGGTATCCCCGGCGGTGCCAACCAGTTCTGACCCGGTGTTAACGCGACTTACAGAGTCTTCAATCAGGCCTTTGATCTCTTTCGCGGCCTGCGCACTACGCTGTGCCAGACTGCGAACTTCACCCGCGACCACGGCAAATCCACGCCCCTGCTCACCGGCACGGGCAGCTTCAACGGCGGCGTTCAGCGCGAGGATGTTGGTCTGGAAGGCGATACCATCAATAACGCTGGTGATATCAGAAATTTTCTTTGAGCTGACAGCAATATCGCTCATGGTTTTCACCACGCTGGCAACCACACTGCCGCCTTTATTCGCCGTTTCGGAAGCACTTAACGCCAGCTGCGATGCCTGACGGGCATTTTCGGCATTTTGTTTGACTGTTGCGGTGAGTTCTTCCATGCTGGCAGCCGTTTGCTCCAGCGATGCCGCCTGCTGTTCAGTGCGGGCCGACAAATCGTTATTACCGGCTGAAATTTCACTGGCTCCACTAAAGATAGCATCTGAACCCTGACGCACATTACTCACGGTACGCACCAGCGACTGCTGCATATCATGCAGGCTGGCGGCCAGTTCACTCATCTCGTTGCGCCCTTCCACCACGATTTCTTGCGTGAGATCGCCCGATGCGATACGTTTTATATGCATGATATTGGTATCAAGGGGAATGAGCAGGACGCGTCGCATACCCACCCAGCACAAGGCAATCAGCAGTACGACACACAGCATAATCCCGCCAATAATCCACACCATGCGCTCGTAGGCTTCTGCATTGATCTTCGCGCCCAGCTGCATCAGGCAATTCTGATCCGTGCGCCATTTGGTATGAATATTCAGAAATTCGATTTGACGTGCAGTGACCGGCACCCTGTCAGCTGCGTCTAAATCGTGAGCTAACAGCGCCTCTTCCCACTGATCTAACGAGAGCGCATAGGCCTGGTACGCTTTCTCCAGCCGGGCATTCAGCTGCGCATCCTGGCCAGGGGTACCTGGTGTGGTTTTAAAGACTTTAAAATATTCAGCAGCATGTTGCTGAAATTCTTTAATTTCATTGAATAAGTCACTGACTGCCGCAGGTTTACCGTCCAGTTTACTGTTGGCAAAACGCAGCTGAATACGTGTCAGCAGCACACGGCTCTGATTAAGGCTCATGTAAGCATCATTTAACGCCTCAGTGTTATCGCTGGCCTTTTGTGCAACAACAAAACTCTCCTTATCGTTATTCAACGCGTTAAAAAAATCGTGCCTGATATAACCTGCAACAAGCCGAATATAAGTAATACCAGCAGCAAGCTGGACACAACACGGATTTTAGAAAACATAAATTAACCCTGGTAAAAGTAAGTGTTTTAGCAAAGTTACTATCGGCAATTTACCGGGGAATTTATAGCGAGGGAAATTATTACGAGGGCAATTATTACGGGCCAGTATTGACTGACCCGTTTGCAGGGATTACGCAGTACGCAGGTTATCGACCAGCGCCATCTCCTCGCTGCTCAGCAGCTTCTCGATGTCGACCAGAATCAACATTCGATCGCCCAGTGCACCTAACCCGGTCAGGTATTCAGTGGACATCGTGACAGCAAATTCAGGTGAAGGCCGGATCTGATCCTGTGTCAGCGACAGGACGTCAGACACGCCATCAACCACAATCCCCACCACGCGATTTTCCAGATTTAATACAATCACGACGGTGTTGTCGTTGTACTCTACGTCTGGCTGGGAGAACTTCACGCGCAGATCGATAATCGGCACGATGACGCCACGCAGGTTAGTTACGCCGCGAATAAACTCTGGCGTATTGGCAATACGGGTTACCTGATCATAACCACGAATTTCCTGAACTTTGAGGATATCGATGCCGTACTCTTCATCGCCCAGCGTGAAGACCAGAAACTCCTGGCCGACAGTTTCGCCAGCGATTTTTGTTACGGTTGCCATTCCAGTCATGTTATTTACCTTTTCTTTATCAATCAGGCGGCAGCGCCAGCCACACGTTTTTCACGGTTGAGTGATTGCAGCGCAGAGACATCGACGATCAGCGCCACGCTACCATCGCCAAGAATGGTGGCAGCTGAGATCCCTGGCACTTTGCGATAGTTACTTTCCAGGTTTTTCACCACCACCTGATGTTGACCAATCAGTTGATCGACCAGCAGCGCGTAACGCTTGCCTGCGCTTTGCAGAATGACGACGATACCTTGCGTCGCTTCAGTTTTCGCACCCTGCACATCAAAGACATTCCACAGTTCAACCAGTGGCAGATATTCGCCTCGTACTTCCAGCACGCATTCGCCACCCGCCAGCGGTTTTAACTCTTCAGCACGCGGTTGCAGCGATTCCATCACAGCATTCAGCGGCAGAATAAACACTTCGTCCGCCACCCGCACTGACATGCCATCAAGGATCGCCAGCGTCAACGGCAGTAAAATGCGTATAGTGGTGCCTTT
This sequence comes from Candidatus Pantoea haifensis, assembly GCA_018842655.1. GTDB lineage: Bacteria > Pseudomonadota > Gammaproteobacteria > Enterobacterales > Enterobacteriaceae > Pantoea > Pantoea haifensis. Next base: position 1,365,915 of record JAGTWN010000004.1, read on the forward strand.
CCCCTGCTTCGACGCTATTTCAACGTGGCCACCCATTTCCTGAATGTTTCGTTTCACCACGTCCATGCCCACGCCACGGCCAGAGACATCCGTTACCTGCTCTGCTGTAGAGAAACCAGGAGCGAAGATCAGCATGCCGACTTCTTCGTCACTCATGTTCTCACTCACCGGCAAGCCAGACGACAGTGCCTTGGCAAGAATGCGTTCACGGTTCAGACCGGCACCATCATCTGAAACTTCAATGCAAATGTTGCCGCCCTGATGTTCCGCAGACAGCGTCAGATTCCCGGTCGCAACCTTGCCTGCAGCCAGACGTTTTTCCGGGGATTCGATACCGTGATCGAGACTGTTACGCACTAAGTGCGTTAACGGATCGATGATACGTTCAATCAGACTCTTATCGAGTTCGGTTGAGCTCCCCAACAGCGTCAGTTCTACTTCTTTGCCGAGCTTGCTGGCCAGATCGCGTACCAGACGCGGGAAGCGGCTGAAGACATACTCCATCGGCATCATACGAATCGACATCACCGACTCTTGCAGATCGCGGGCGTTGCGTTCGAGCTGTCCCATACTGTTCAGCAGATCACCGTGGGCAACCGGGTCGAGTTCGCCCGAACGCTGCGCCAGCATCGATTGGGTGATCACCAATTCACCGACCAGGTTAATAAGCTGATCAACCTTCTCAACGGCTACGCGAATACTGCTGGATTCGCTGGATTTTGCCGGAGCGGCAGCACGTTTTGCTTCGCGTTTCGCCACGACAGGTGCTTCAGCTACCGCAGCCACCGCCGGAGTTTGTGCTTCGGCTACGGCAGGCGCGGCTTCAACTGGCACGGCGGCTGCATCAGGGAAGCGGATTTGCGCTTCTTCAATGACAAAACAGAGCACCGCAACGATGTCATCTTTGCTGACACCCTCAATCGTGACTTCAAGCGTAGTGCTGCCTTTCTGAACCTGGCTTAATGACCCCAGGTTACTCATCTCTTCCAGCAGCAACTCCACTTCTTTTTCTTTCAGGTCAACCAGTTGTACGCGCAGACCACCCGATGCGGGGGTGCTGGCTACAGGGGCTGCCGCGACGGGCGCAGGCTGCTCAACGGGTAAGCCTTTTGCCTCTAACGCTAACTGACGCAGTGCTTCACAGATATATTTGAAGCTTTCCGCGTTAGGCTCTTGCGCGGTTTTATAAGCATCGAGCTGTTCCTGCATAATATCTTTGGTTTCCAAAAACAGGTTGATGATGTCGGTGCTGAGCTGCATCTCGCCGCGACGAGCACCATCTAAAATGTTTTCCAGGATGTGAGTCGTTTCCTGCAATACGGTAAAACCAAATGTTCCGGCTCCGCCTTTAATGGAGTGGGCAGCGCGGAAGATGGCGTTAAGCTGTTCGGAGTCTGGTTCCTGGGGATCGAGTCCCAACAGGTGTTGTTCCATATCCGCTAACAGCTCATCCGCTTCATCGAAAAACGTCTGGTAAAAATCGCTGATGTCCATGCTCACGGGTTCACCTCGGTTGTGAGGGGGCTGCTGTATTCACCGCACTGCCATCAGGTGTGGGCGGTACGGTAATCTGTTCAATTGCCGCCGGATCGCTGATCTGGACGGCATCACTTTCTGCGTTCTCTTTCTCAATTGCCGCTTCGGTATCATGGTTCAATACCAGCAGGCTAATGCGACGGTTTACTGCATCATTGCCACCGCGATTTTTTAGCTTCATGGTGTCTGCCATGCCTAACACCCGCAGAATTTTACCGCTGTCGAGGCCACCAATAACCAGTTCGCGCCGTGAAGCGTTAGCGCGATCGGTCGAAAGCTCCCAGTTGCTGTAGCCGCGATCGCCGCTGGCATACTGGAAATCGTCCGTATGACCGGCGAGGCTGATACGGTTGGGAATGCCATTCAGTACCGGGGCGATAGCACGCAAAATATCGCGCATATAAGGTTCAACGTCGGCGCTGCCGGTTTTGAACATGGGGCGGTTCTGACTATCAATAATCTGAATACGCAGCCCCTCCTCGACCATGTTAATGATCAGGTGCGGGCGTAACGCTTTCAGTCGCGGATCGGCTTCAATCAGCTGATCAAGATTTTCACGCAGGCGATTAAGGCGAATGTCATCCAGCTTGCGTTTCTGCGCATCTAAATCGACCACTTTATGCACTTCACCGGTTTTCTGCGTGGGATCTTCACCGCCGCCAGGAATAGGACTCACACTGTCACTGCTACGCGGCCCACCACTTAATGCCACCTTCAGCGGGGTCTTGAAGTAATCGGCAATCTGAATCAGTTCTTTCGGACTGGCGATAGAAAGCAACCACATCACCATGAAGAAGGCCATCATCGCCGTCATAAAGTCGGCATAGGCAATCTTCCACGAGCCATGACTCCCTTCGTGATGTTTTGACTTGCGCTTTTTGACCACAATTATGGGGCGGTTGCCTTGCTTCATGAATTCTCTTCCGAAGTCTGTTTAGCCGGGTTCTTCGCATTGCGTACGTGCTCTTCCAGCTCGCTAAACGACGGACGTTCAGCGGAATAAAGTGTCTTACGGCCAAACTCGACGGCGATTTGTGGCGCATAACCGTTCAGGCTGGAAAGCAACGTGACTTTAATGCACTGCATCATCTTGGTGGTTTCAGCACACTTTTGACGCAGCACTGATGACAACGGAGAAATAAAACCGTACGCCAGCAAAATCCCGAGGAAGGTTCCCACCATGGCATGTGCCACCAACGCGCCCAGTTCTGCGGCAGGACGGTCAGCAGAGGCCAGGGCATGCACCACCCCCATTACCGCCGCAACGATACCGAATGCCGGTAGTCCATCACCTATCGCGGCTATACTTTGCGCTGGTACGTCACACTCGTGTTCGTAGGTCTCAATTTCTTCATCCATTAACGCTTCAATTTCAAAGGCGTTCATGTTGCCACTTACCATCAGACGTAAATAATCGGTAATAAAATCGACCAACTGTTTATCGGCTAAAATACGCGGATAATTAGCAAAAATTTCACTTTGGCTCGGATCTTCAATATCACGCTCAAGCGATAACATGCCTTGTTGGCGTGATTTCGCCATCAGACGATAGAGCAGTGCCATCAAGTCCATATAAATCGCTTTGTTATATTTTGATCCGCGCATCAGCAACGGCAGGGCTTTTAATGTCTTTTTAATCGATTTGCCGTTATTGCCAACTAAAAAGGCACCGACACCCGCCCCGCCAATCATTAATAACTCGGCAGGTTGATAAAGCGCACCTAAATGGCCACCCACCAGCGCATAGCCGCCCAACACGGACGCTAACACTACGATATAACCCAAAATTATCAGCACAAAATTTCCTTACGTCCGTAACGTGTTGGTGGAAGTTAAGCCAGAAAGCCGCAGGCGTTGTTAGCAAATTAGAAGCAAAAAAAGCAGCGGTATTAACCGCTGCTGGATGGCTTCCACAGTGCGAACAAACTTAAACGGCGTGTTTAACCGGTTCATCCAGCAGTTGTGGAAAGATATCGGCAGAATCTGCAGAAAGTTTACGTCTTTTTACCGCACGTGATGGCGGCTGGCACAGGCTACAAACAAAGCTGCCGACCGGCTGATGTGCATGATTAATAAAGCTACCATTGCAGCATTTGCAATCTGACAGTTCGAGCATGCCACTTTCAACGAATCGCACCAGGGTCCAGGCGCGTGTCAGCGCCAACAGCGGGCCCTCGTCCGATTGCGGACACTGTTCGAGATAAAGTCGGTAGGCCTTGATTACGGCATCTACACCGCTGCACAACCCGGTTTTCAACAAAAATTTCCAGGCGTTGCAGAACATCGACGCGTGGATATTTTGTTCCCAGGTCATGAACCAGTCGGTAGAGAAAGGCAGCATACCTTTAGGCGGCGGACTGCCGCGCAATTCTTTATAAAGTTTAATCAGGCGACCACGGCTTAACTGGGTTTCGCTTTCTAACATCTGTAAGCGGGCACCAAGCGTAATCAATTCCATCGCGAGCTGAATATCCCGCGCTTCCTGAACGATACTTTTCTCAGACATTAAACTGCCCTCTTTTTAGCGGGTGCATCATCTTTAGATGCGTTACGCAATAAACGGCTGGACAATAAAATGCCGGTGTGAATTTGTTGTAAATCATCTACACGAGACTCTTGAGTCAGGCGATTAATGACGGAGCTTTCAGTAAAGCGAAACTGGCAAACCAGTTGATTGGTTTCCGCTAATTTCACCATTTCCGGCAAAGTTAATTCAGATAATGCATCCGCCATCTTTTCATCGATGCCGAGGCGAAACATTGCAGACGCTTTTTCCTGGTTAATTAAACGTTGCGCGAGTAACAAATAAGACAAGTTGATATCGTAAATATGTTTTAGTAATTCAGATGTACCCATTTTTCCATCCTGAGAGACGCGACATAACATCACCGCAGATAAATTTCTGCGTATCGAGCTGCTGGTTGGTAAATCTAAAGATGGCAAAATAATAAATCAGTAAAGCATATGGTCATCGAAGTCTGCCTCATTTCCCACCGGGACACTGAACCAGTCGAAAGTCAAAACTCCAGGCCATTTATTCTTAAATTTGTAACCATCTTCCGTGACGTCTTCTTACACTTTTTAAGACTAATCCGAAAACAACGCAAATTTATATCGTCTGATTACTACATACAACGAGAGTTTTGTAAAATTTTGGATAAAGTGTGACGCAGATCACACTTTTTCAGTAAATTTCTCCAGCAAAGCTTTACGATCACTTATCTACCGAACGTTTTTCACTCAATTTTTACTTGTTTTTAACTTAATTAATCCTCAGAAAGGCTTTATTCACTCAGTCACAGGCTATTTTGCCTGCCGCACCGCTAATGCGATCTTTTACCTGGTTAAATGGCTTTAATGCCATACTTACAGCCAAATACCTGCATATAAGCAGCATAATAATCTAAATACAATGCCTGATAATTTCTTTTAAATTAATAACTTAAGGGTAATATCGCTTTTAGAAAGTAAGGGAGGCGTAAAGATAATGCGAAGGGTGTATGGCGTAAGCGCAGCGAAGCGTTAGCGATCAAACATGAACGTTTAGCGTACGAAAGCATATGTAACAACAGGTTACATAAGCATTGTGAATGAATTGCAGGGGAAATGTATTTATGCTTGCTAACTATCGGCGTCGGTAGTGAAAACTTTAGGTTTATTAAGTTAAAAAACTAATAATTATCGCGTGCTGATCGCTTTTTAAGCTGCTGGCAAAAAACCGCTAAATTTTAGCCATTTAACTCACTAAACATTCAAAAGCGGCGTTAACGGATCAGCGTGCGAGAAAGAGAGCCGATAAGGCAAAGAGAGGCTTTCAGTATGCCCTCCTGGCATACTGAAAAGGAGACCTGTCAGGCGAGTTTAGGAAAGCTGGCAACCTTGCTTTCGGATGCCTGCTCGTCACGGCGGACTGGAATGCTGGCCAGGTCTTTCAGGAAATTTTCTCGCCAGGCGGTGATATCGTTTTTACGCAGCACTGCCATCATGTCGTTGTAGCGAGAAATCCTTTCGGTACGTGGCATAGTGATCGCTTTATCCAGCGCAGCTGCGACTTCATCACGGTCGTAAGGGTTAACAATCAAGGCAGAGGTTAATTCATTCGCGGCCCCTGCAAAGCGTGACAGTACCAACACGCCGGGATCATCCGGGTCCTGAGCCGCCACATACTCTTTCGCCACTAAATTCATGCCATCACGCAGCGGTGTGACCAGACCGACATCCGTCAGACGGAAAATTTTCATCAACAGACGACGATCAAAATGCTGATTAAGGTAATAGAGCGGCGTCCAGCCTAACGTGCCATATTTACCGTTAATGCGCCCCGCTTCAGTTTCTAACTGATGGCGAATATCCTGATAGGCCTGAACATCACCGCGTGAGGTAGGCGCAATCTGCGAGTAACGGATCTTGCCGCGATGTTGTGGGAAATGTTCCAGCAACGCTTCATAAGCCAGAAAACGTTCTGGCAGGCCTTTCGAATAGTCGAGGCGTTCACAGGCAATAATGTTGCGTGCATCGCCAAGCTCGCGTTTCATCGCAGCCATTTTTGGCGGCAGTGGACCTTCAGCCATCTCTTTAATGCTGTCAGGCTCAATACCGATGGGATAAACCTCAGTCATAAAGGTATTGCCGAAGGCGCGGTGTAGCTTCTCACCTTTATTTTGCAGCTGCGTAAGCAGGCTCACGCTGTCGAGGAAGGCCGTACGATCGGACTCTGTCTGGAAGCCGAGAAGATCGTATTCGCTCAGCATTTCTAACAATTCCTGATGCGGCGGCAGGGCATTGAAAATTTCTGGCGTTGGAAAAGGAATATGAAGGAAAAAGCCGATACGGTTTTCAATTCCCGCTTTACGCAATGCCGCAGCGAAAGGCAGCAGATGATAATCGTGGATCCACAGAATATCGTCTGGCTTGATCAGCGGTTTTAATCGCTTCGCCACCTCTTCATTGACCCGGCAATATCCTTCCCAGGCTTCCCGCTGGAACTGTACCAGGTCAAGGCGATAATGGAACGCGGGCCAGATGACGGTATTTGAGAACTGACAGTAATACAGATCGTAATCGTTCTGATTAAGCGGGAATGAAGCATAGGTGATGCCATCGTGCTCTACCTGAGCAGTGTCGTCGTCCTCTTCGCCCGAGAACTCGCTGATTTCACCATTCCAGCCGAACCACAATCCGCCCGTGCTTTTCAACGCATCAAGGATACCGACGGCGAGACCGCCCGCACTGGATTTTGATCCATCAGGAATAGCAATACGGTTAGAAACAACCACTAAACGACTCATAACCTGAACTCCTTACCGACGTTGTCTTGCTTTATTTGTAATAGTATTCGCTCCAGCCATCCATATACCGCCTCGACATCTTTTAGCCGATAGCGTGCATGGCTCGAGCCTTCACCAACCTTAACGGAAATGCCCTGCATGGCGTTTATCGTGAGAAACCCCTTCTCGTCCGTTAAATCGTCCCCGATAAATACCGGCGTTCGACCGGCAAAAGGCGCTTCCTGCATAAAGTCGCGAATGGCCGCGCCTTTATCAATGCCTTGCGGTTTGATTTCGACAACGCATTTCCCCGGCTGGAGTGCCAGGCCAGGAAAGCGTTTAACCGACTGTTCTGCCAACCGCATGACATCCTGTTCGTGCTGCATCGCCTGGCGATAGTGCAAGGCAAATGCCATGCCTTTGACCTCCAGCCGTGTGCCAGGCCATTGAGACATAGCGTGCTCCAGCTCTTTTCGCAGTTCTTGCTCAACCTCGGTGGGCAGCGTGATGCGATGAATGTCCCCTTTGGGCATACGGCGCTCTGCGCCATGCACGCCCGCAGCGGAAAAAGTCAGTGGCGCGACCAGCGCGTCAAGCTGCTCAATCGGACGGCCTGAAACCAGTGCGAACGCACCGTGACAGCACGCCGAGAGCTGTTGAAGTTGCTCTACCACATTTTTGGGAATGAAAGCCGCATCGGGTTGGGGCTGGATCGCCGCCAGCGTACCGTCAACATCAAAAAAGAAGGCATACAGACCGCCGCTCAAAGACGGGAACGTGGCAGAGGGATTTGCCGCTTGGGTCACGTGTCTTCTCCTGTTAAATGAAAAATATCACCTACGCTAAGGGCGCGATGACCTGAAAAATAGAGGATGTCTCTGAAAGGGAGGGAGCCAGCAAGAAGAAAGGCACAAGGCCAGTTCGGAGATAAGGAGATTGATACTGATACCGCATCGTTTTGATAAATCACACTCCTCAAACGTTCACGTTTGTTGCTGACAACATCACCTGAAGGAGAACATCGTCACGCTAAGTGTAGACGCATAAGAAGATTCTGCCAGGTTTCGCCCGTTATTATCTTAAACGCTGCTTTTATGTGAGTGAGATACCCGCGCTCGCTCCCTTACCTGCTGGCGCGAAATAAGGTGAGCCATTACGGTGACTCATTTGCAGATCAACGAACACAACATCAATGAAATAACAACGAAACGGAAGCACCCTCTGAAGCTGACAAGCCTTAAGGTTTTCCTAATATTGATTTGGCAATCTTGTACTTTCTGCGAATTATCAGGTGCTTTTAATGAGTAGGTTGCCGCTGAAAAGGCCGACATTGCGTCGCTTAACGTTTCTTATTGTGTTCTCTGTCTATATTTCTGTTTTTCTTAATATTGCTTATTACCGGCAAGTATTAACGCTCTTATCGCTGACTAATTTGCACGCCACAGGGGTGTTTCTTTCCATGCCACTGGTGGCTTTTGCTGTCATCAATAGTGTGGTCACGCTGGCCTCTTTTATCTGGCTGGATCGCCTGATCATTGCCCTGTTTATTCTGCTTTCTGCATCCGCTCAGTACTTCATTCAAACCTACGGCATCATCGTTGACCGCTCAATGATCCTGAATATGCTGGATACGACGGCGTCGGAGAGTTTCGCACTGATCACCCCACAGTTAGTCATTACGCTGCTCCTGTCAGGAGTGCTGATGGCGTTACTGGCGTATTGGGTCCGGATCCCCAAAGCGCCATGTTTCTGGAAGAGCGTACTTTATCGCGCTGCCAGCATACTGCTCTCCGCGATGCTGATTGTGGTGGTGGCCCTGCTGTTTTATAAAGATTACGCTTCACTTTTTCGCAATCACCGCGAACTGATCAAAGCCCTTAGCCCATCAAACAGTATTGCCGCATCGCTCTCTTACTACAAACACCATCGTCTTGAGAATCAGCCGCTGGTGCGAATTGGCGAAGATGCACATCAGCGACCGGAATGGCTATCGGGTAGCAGGAAGAGTTTGACGATTTTGATTGTGGGCGAAACCTCACGTGGCGACGACTTTTCGCTATCAGGGTACAGCCGTCAGACCAATCCACTGCTGGAAAAGGATAAGGTGATTTACTTCCCGCATACCGTTTCCTGTGGCACGTCTACTGCGGTATCGGTGCCGTGCATGTTCTCAAACATGCCTCGCGCACATTATGACGAAGCCCTTGCCAGCCATCAGGAAGGCGTGCTGGATATTATTCAGCGTGCAGGCACTAGCGTACTGTGGAATGAAAACGATGGTGGCTGCAAAGGCGCCTGTGATCGCGTTCCCCACCAGGATATGACTCGTTTGAATTTGCCCGACATGTGCATTGAGGGCGAATGCTACGACGACGTCCTGTTTCACGGACTGGATGATTATATTCAGCATCTCAAGGGGAATGGCGTGATTGTGCTGCATACCATCGGCAGTCACGGGCCGACGTACAATCATCGCTATCCATCCCAGTTTCGCCAGTTTTTGCCTACCTGCGAAACCAATCAGATTCAGGATTGCTCAAAAACGCAGTTAGTGAACACCTATGACAATACCGTACTGTATGTTGACCACATTGTTGATAAAGCGATAAAGCTTTTGCAGTCACATCAGGATCAATTCACTACCAGCCTGGTCTATCTCTCCGATCATGGTGAATCGCTGGGTGAAAAAGGTGAATATTTGCACGGCTTACCCTACGCCATCGCGCCGGATGTGCAAAAGCATATTCCGATGCTGCTCTGGCTCTCAGCGGATTATCAACAACGCTTCGCCATAAATAGTCAATGCCTGCGTAAACTGGCTGCGACAGATGATTTTTCACAAGATAATCTCTTCTCCACACTGTTAGGCATGACGGGTACAGTGACACATGAATACAAGCCCGCAGACGATATTTTGTCGATGTGTCGGAGCACACCACAATGAAGATCTTAATCGTAGAAGATGACGCGCTGCTGCTACAGGGTTTGGTTCTGGCGCTGGAGGACGAAGGCTATATCTGTGACGGGGTAACAACGATTCGTGAAGCGGAAGCGCACCTCATGAACGGGCTTTATAGCCTACTGGTGCTGGATTTAGGGTTGCCAGATGAGGATGGTTTGCACTTTTTATTGCGTTTGCGCCGTCAGAAGAAAACTGAGCCGGTTTTGATCCTGACGGCGCGCGATACCGTTACCGATCGTATTGCGGGCCTTGATGCCGGAGCTGACGACTATTTAATTAAGCCCTTCTCGCTGGATGAATTGCTGGCACGTATTCGGGCGCTGATTCGTCGCTACGTTAATCAGGGCGACAGTCGGCTCTCGCTGGGAAATTTAACGCTCGATATGACACACCGGCAAATCTACCTTACCGATCACTTGCTTGATTTAACGCCGAAAGAGTACGCCATTCTGTGCCGCCTGATGCTGAAAGCGGGCAATCCCGTCCATCGTGAAATCCTTTATCAGGATATCTACAATTACGACACTGAACCGTCAACCAACACGCTTGAAGTCCATATCCATAATCTTCGCGACAAAATAGGCAAGAGCGCCATTCGCACTGTGCGCGGTTTCGGTTATGCATTAGTGCAGCAAACCTCTCACAGCGAGTCCTTTTAATATGCGCGTTTTCCACTTGAACCCCAGTACGCTGCGCTTTCGGCTGTTAATCGCCATTGCCCTGATTTTACTTTTTTGCCAAATCATTAGCGTGATCTGGCTCTGGCATGAGAGTAAAGAGCAGATCCAGTTTTTAGTCGAAGCCACGCTGGAAAATCGCAACATGAACCGCCATGTGGAAAAAGAGGTGCATGAGGCGGTAGCCAGTCTGGCCGTCCCGAGTCTGATCATGATCTCTCTGGCCCTCCTGCTGTGCTATCAGGCAGTAAAATGGATTACACGTCCGTTATCGGTGCTGCAACGTCAGCTTGAAAACCGCAGCGAAGGCGATCTGGCACCCATTGCGTGTGACAGTTCGGTACAAGAGATTGATGCGGTAACCCAGGCGCTTAATCGCCTGGTCAGCCGACTGACCACCAGCCTCGATCGGGAACGGCTGTTTACTGCCGATGTTGCTCATGAACTGCGCACGCCGCTGGCCGGGCTGCGTCTGCATCTGGAACTGATAGAACGTAAAAATAACATCAATGTTCAGCCTTTATTGCAGCGTCTCGACCAAATGACCGACAGCGTGACGCAACTGTTACAGCTGGCGCGCGCGGGCCAGTCTTTTACGTCAGGCAATTATCAGCATGTCGGGTTGATTGACGACGTTATTCTGCCAATGGAGAGTGAACTCAGCGCCATGCTGGCGGCTCATCAGCAATCACTGATGCTCAACATACCTGAAGAGGTGTTTGTATGGGGTGATGCAACCTTACTGAAAATGCTGTTACGCAACCTGGTAGAGAATGCCCATCGCTACAGCCCAGCCAACAGTATCATTACGCTCCGTATTGAGCGGGTGCCAGCGTCAGCGTTGATCGTCGAAGATGAAGGGCCTGGTATTAATGAAAGCCAGCGTGGCGAGTTAAGTAAAGCCTTTATCCGCATGGATAGCCGTTATGGGGGAATTGGCCTGGGGCTAAGTATCGTCAGTCGCATCGTTCAACTTCATAACAGCCAGCTCTATCTGGAAAATCGCCCTGACCGATCGGGCTGTCGCGCACGGGTAAAATTTAACCCGCTGTCGCATGTTAAGCCGTAAACCACAGATGCAGAAAGGCGGCGAGAATGAGCAGGCTTAACACTACGCTGGCGTATTCGCTTACCGGTCGCTGATTGGATTGCATGGATCTCTCCTCTTCGAATAAAAGAAGTATCCACACAACAGATTAAGGAAACCTTAAGCCTGAAAAATCCGCACAGAATATGAGGCTGGCCGGCTGCTTTCTGTACGCATTTCTACTCCATCATTCTGCCGTGGCGTTACTCACAACTTAATCAGACGGCACCGCCGCCTTTTCTGCATGCTTCTACACTTAATGGTCAGGTCCTTATTAAGGAGAAATGCCATGAGTCAACGCATGCACAAATATGCTTTTCCCGTCAGCAAAGCGCGAAAGTATCTTGAACCCGGTCCCGTGCTGCTGCTGAGTTCACAATTTGAGGATCACAGCGACATCATGACGCTCGGCTGGCATACCATTCTGGAATTTTCACCTTCACTGGTGGGCTGCATGATCTCCGGCATGAATTTCAGCCATGAGCTGATTCGTAACAGCGGTCAATGCGTTCTTAATTTACCAACAGCAGATTTAGTCGATAAGGTTGTTGCTATCGGTAACAGTCACGGTGACAAGATCGATAAGTTTGCCTCATTCGGCTTAACTGCTGAACCGGCACACAGTGTTAATGCACCGATGATCGCCGAGTGTTTTGCCAGCTTCGAATGCCAGCTGTATGACGATTCCATGGTGGACAACTACAATCTTTTTATCTTTGAAATCGTTAAAGCGCATGTCGCAGAACAGCCAGAATTCCCGACAACGCTGCACTATACCGGCGAAGGCCGCTTCACCGTAATGGGTGACAAGCTGCTGGACAAGAGCAAAGATTTTAAGCCAGAAATGCTGATTTAGTTGAAATAAGATGAATGCGCCCCCACTGTTTCCCTTTCGACCTGACAGGAGTAGAACAATATGGCAATCGAATACGCAGTGATCGCAGGCGGCTGTTTTTGGTGTACTGAGGCCGTGTTTAAGGATGTGATTGGCGTTGAGTCGGTTGAAAGCGGCTATACCGGCGGTGCGCGTCCAAACCCGACTTATGAACAGGTGTGCAGTGGCGCGACAGGTCATGCAGAAGCGATTCGGATTGGTTTTGACCCGGAAAAAGTCAGCTACGGCGATTTACTGGATATCAGCTTTGTTACCCACGATCCGACGCAGTTGAATCGTCAGGGCAATGACATCGGGACGCAATATCGCTCAGCGATTTTCCCGGCGAATGCCGCGCAGGAAGCTGAAGCGCGTGCTGCGATTGAACGTGCACAGGCCGACCATTCTGAGCCGGTTGTAACAACAATTGAGCCGCTGAAAGAGTGGTATCCCGCAGAAGATTATCATCAGGATTACTGGGAAGGCGCAGGCCAGCGCAATGGGTACTGCATGGCAGTTATCCCGCCAAAATTACAGAAGTTACGCAAAAGTTTTGCAAACCGCGTTAAAAATTAATTTCTCTCTTCTGTTCCCTCTCCCGCATATTGGGAGAGGGTAATGTGTGCTTTCTGATAATCAGCAGCTTTTGCTACGTCAGGTGCGGCAGTGATTTCGACGTTACCTGTCCCGGCATCCGATGATGTTTTTCGCGCTGGTATGGCGCAAAAAGGTTTTTAACGCTTCGGTCTGATTGCCCGTTAAACGATGTGCCCCGCCATGCTGACTGAGATCGCGATTGAACCAGCAAGCAGAGTAACCGTAAAAAGACGAACCTGTCTGATTTTGCTGTTTCTTTTTTAGCCTGATTACCTGAGATTGCAGGCGATACGTTGCAGAGGATTCGATTATGCTTACATGTTGGCGACCTTTCATTTGATGACAAAACAGTCAGAACGCGCAGTAGAAAACCGATTCGTTCAGTGCTTAAGCGAATAGAAAAAAGAGAAAAATAGTGCTTGACCCTTTTCAGCCTGATCCCTATAGTAGCGCCCCGTTGACCCAGTGCGGTCAGCAATAAAATGTGGTGAGGTGTCCGAGTGGCTGAAGGAGCACGCCTGGAAAGTGTGTATACGGCAACGTATCGAGGGTTCGAATCCCTCCCTCACCGCCATCATTTCAAAGAAGAGCCTGAATTCACGTTCAGGCTTTTTTTGCATATTCTCCCGGAGGGAGGGTGAGAACCCTCGTCAGGGTTCGACAAAACGGCAGGAACGCCGTTTTGCATGGCCAGCGGCCACCCGCAGGGCGAGCGCCAGGGATGGCGCGAGTAACATCCCTCCCTCACCGCCATCATTTCAAAGAAGAGCCTGAATTCACGTTCAGGCTTTTTTTGCATATTCTCCCGGAGGGGGTGAGAACCCTCGTCAGGGTTCGACAAAACGGCAGGAACGCCGTTTTGCATGGCCAGCGGCCACCCGCAGGGCGAGCGCCAGGGATGGCGCGAGTGATATCCCTCCTCACCGCCATCATTTCAAAGAAAAGCCTGAATTCACGTTCAGGCTTTTTTTGCATATTCTCCCGGAGGGAGGGTGAGAACCCTCGTCAGGGTTCGACAAAACGGCAGGAACGCCGTTTTGCATGGCCAGCGGCCACCCGCAGGGCGAGCGCCAGGGATGGCGCGAGTAACATCCCTCCCTCACCGCCATCATTTCAAAGAAGAGCCTGAATTCACGTTCAGGCTTTTTTTGCATATTCTCCCGGAGGGAGGGTGAGAACCCTCGTCAGGGTTCGACAAAACGGCAGGAACGCCGTTTTGCATGGCCAGCGGCCACCCGCAGGGCGAGCGCCAGGGATGGCGCGAGTGATATCCCTCCCTCACCGCCATCATTTCAAAGAAGCGTGTTCATCAGGTTTTTTCATCAAAAAACCTGGCCTGAGCCGGGTTTATCTGATCACAGATGACAATCCCGATTAACTGTAAGCAAGCAGCGTACGCTGGCACAGAGCCGAACGTACACAATCCTCTTTGCCGAAACGGACTATGCCAACCATCTCGTCCTCTTCGAAACGCGCCAGCGCGTCTGCGAGACCGGAAGGCACCCCAGCGGGCAAGTCGCACTGGGTAATATCACCGTTAACGATTACCGTGACGTTTTCGCCAAGGCGTGTAAGGAACATTTTCATCTGCGCGGCGGTGACGTTTTGCGCCTCATCCAGAATAACTACCGCGTTTTCAAAGGTACGTCCGCGCATATAAGCAAATGGCGCGATTTCCACTTTGGCGATTTCCGGACGCAGACAATATTGCATGAAGGATGCGCCGAGACGTTTAACCAGAATGTCGTAAACCGGTCGGAAATACGGGGCAAATTTCTCTGAGATATCTCCGGGGAGAAATCCCAGATCCTCATCAGCCTGTAGTACCGGGCGCGTGACGATAATCCTGTCAATATCCTTATGAATCAGGGCTTCAGCCGCTTTCGCGGCGCTAATCCAGGTTTTACCGCAGCCAGCTTCGCCGGTTGCAAAGATTAGCTGTTTCGTTTCTATGGCGTTGAGATAGTGTGCCTGAGCATCATTTCGGGCTTCAATCGGTGCCCGGTCACGCACATCGCGCGCCATGCCAATTGAATCCAACCCACCCATTTGCACCAGCGAAGTGACCGATTCTTCTTCACGCTGACGATGACTGCGAGAGTCATTGCGAAGCACTCGTCTTGCTTCTCGACGCGCTTTGATCACTGCTTTCTGTCTTCCCATAGTGGCACCTTACAGTTGGTTTCATTTCCCGCATAGGGCTGTTAACCCATTGCGATTACGTGAACGCTTTAGAGGTTTTGAGTGGCTTCCTTGTAAGCCGTGGTGAGCCGTGTGAGTGGCATACAGCAACGCAACAGCAATGCTGCATACCGGATAACAATGAATTCAGTTTGAAGAGAAAAAACGTCAGAGAGAAGTGGAGTTCAGGAGGGAAAAAAGCCCTCGCAGAAAAATGCGATGTGTTTACTAAATTTGCCGATCCGTAAAAGCATTGACCCATGCGCGAACTCCAGTGTGATACGTCAACACGTCTGATTACGCTTAATGATTAAATTGCACCAACTTCATGTGGCTTTGCAACAGTAATTTTACCTGACGATAAAGAA
This sequence comes from Candidatus Pantoea haifensis, assembly GCA_018842655.1. Taxonomy (GTDB): domain Bacteria; phylum Pseudomonadota; class Gammaproteobacteria; order Enterobacterales; family Enterobacteriaceae; genus Pantoea; species Pantoea haifensis. The sequence continues at coordinate 1,381,464 of JAGTWN010000004.1, forward strand.
ATTGCGTAACCCTGCATTAGCCATCCCGTCGTTTATATTTCAAAGTCATTATTTTACAAGGATTTGGATTATTCAGGCTGGCAGGAAAAAATTAGGAGGATCCGTAAAGCGATGCGTGAATATGATCACCGGTGAAAAAAGATGAGATCCTTCTGCCGCAAGCGCGGCAGAAAGCCGTTGATGGAAATTTAATCAGGACTCAAGGAGTGATTGCGCTAAATAATGATTTTTATCCACTACGCCAGGCAAAACATAAAAGTATCCGCCGCCAGTTGGACGTATATATTCTTCCAGCGCCTCGCCGTTAAGACGTTTTTGTACCGTGATAAAACCTTTTTCTAAATCGTGCTGATAGCAAACAAACAGTAAACCCATTTCAAGTTGCCCGGCAGCAGTCACCCCGGCTGAATAGCTGTAACCCCGACGAAGCATTACGCTGCTGGCCGTTTCAGCTGTACGGGGATTAGCAAGACGAATATGGGCATCCAGCGCAATCGCTTCGCCATCAGGATCACGGGTGTAATCAGGTATATCGCGTTCGTGCTGCATACCCAACGGCGCCCCGCTCAACTTGTCCCGGCCAAAGATAGTTTGCTGCTCACCCAGCGGCGTACGATCCCACATTTCTACGTGAAAACGAACAATGCGTACCGCCTGATAACTGCCGTGACGTGCCCATGCAGGCTCGCCCTGATCTTCTGTCACCCACAGGATCTGGCTCATCAGTGCACCGTCCCGGATATCGGGGTTGGCGCTGCCGTCTTTAAAGCCAAGCAGGTTAACGGGCGTCTCTTTTCCCTGACTGCGCGCCGCGTGATCGGAGATAAACCCTTCGCGTCGCCAGCGTACCCCCAACAGATCGGGGGTATGCTTAATGATGTCACGCAGCGCGTGGATAACGGTATCCTGTGTATTGGCGCAAATCTGCAACAGCACATCACCGTGGCACTGGTTTGCATCAAGTGAATCGTTAGGAAAGCGCGTCATGATCTGTAATTTTTTCGGCTTATGCGGCGCTAAACCGAAGCGTTGGTCAAACAGCGATGCGCCAACTGAAACAGTAATGGTCAGGTTATCTGGCGCAATATATGCCCCTAAAATGCCTGAATCCTGCGGCGGCAATTGTGGGTTGTCCACTCGCGGTGCCGGGCCGCCTTGCGTTAAAAAGGCGATGCGCTGAGTCAGCAAGATAAACAAGCGTTTAAGATCGCTTTTATCAGTGGCTAAAAGGTCAAAAGCCACCAGCATCATGGAAGCCTGCTGCGGCGTGACAATGCCCGCCTGATGCTGACCATAGAAAGGTTGCACCTGCTCGCGTGCATTCGGTGTCACTGTACCGGGCGAAAAGCTGTCAGCCGTGGCGGTGTGAAACGGACATCCGCCGCTCAGGGCTGTCGCACCGCCCAGCAGTCCCAAACTTTTTAATAAACGACGACGCGCGGGCTGCGCGTCCTCTTGCTGATGACTCATTTAATTAAGACCTAATGTTCCACGTAACAGAGAAAGATCTTCCGCCAGAGAGGTAATCGGGCCTTTCAGCGCATTACGGTCCGCGCTAGTCAGCTTCTCATAGGATTCAAAACCCGACGGGGTGCGGTATTTAGCCAAAATCACATCGACTTTTTTGAAGTTGCCGTCGATTTTCGTCAGCAACGGCGGGTTCGCTTTTTCCACCATCGGGCGCAGCAGATCAACAATTTTCTGGGCGCCATCCACGTTTGCCTGGAAGTCCCATAAATCGGTACGGCTGTAGCGATCCTCTTCTCCTGAAATCTTGCTGGAAGCCACTTCTTCAATCAAACCCGCCGCGCCGCCGACCACTTTCGCCGGAGGGAAGGCCAGTTCACTGATGCGGGTTTGCAGATCCAGCACATCTTGGTTGAGCTGGTCAGCATAGCCTTCCATGCCCCTGGTGCTGTTATCCGCAAACAGGGCTTTTTCGAGACGGTGGAAACCGGTGAATTTGGGATCGTTCGCTTTCTGCTCGTAATCATCTTCACGGGCATCAATGCTGCCATCAAGGTCAGAGAAGAGTTCGGCAATGGGCTCAATACGTTCATAGTGCTGGCGCGTCGGGGCGAACAGCGCCCTGGCTTTTTCCACCTCACCTGCTTTCACTGCGTCGGTAAAGGCCTGGGTACGAATAACCAGTTGGCTGACTTCCTGCGTGACGTAAGTTTTGTAGTCGCCAATCGGCCCCGCCAGCTGCATTAAATCTCCTGCGCTTTTATCCGGGGTAGCAGCCCCGCTGGCTTCAACGATCAGCCTGCCTTTGGGGTTGCTCAGCAAACCGCAGGTCATCTCATATTCACCCGCCTCAAGATTCGCGGTCAGTTTCTGGCTGAAACCCGGCGCTATATTTTCGCGCTCTTCGACCACCATCACGCCCTTCAGGATTTCCCATTCCAGCGCCTTTTGGCTGTTGTTCTTGATCAGGAATTGCGTTTTACCCGCTTTCACTGACAGTGTCATTGGCTCGCACTGTTTGTCACTCACGCTCACGCTAACCTGAGGAACGGCCGCCGTTGCGGCACCCGACATGGCCAGCAACACAGCCACTACTGCCTTGCGGCGAAAACGCATACTCATAAGTCTGTTCCTTTAACGTAATGATGAGCGCGCCATACGCGCCCAGTAAATGGCTTAGCGCACGGCGGCTGACGGCGTCGGTCGCGCAGGCGTAAAAAACAGTAACAGCGCGGGGATCAGGTAGAGCAAGTAAACCGCGACTTCGCTGACGCTGGGCGCTTCCTGATAGCCCAAAACCCCTTCCAGCAGCGTGCCGAACAGCGAGTGCGTTGATAAGACGTGACTGAGATCGAAGGCGATACGCTGGAAATGATTCCATAATCCCGCTTCGTGGAAAGCACGTATCGCACCGGCTGCCAGACCGGCCGCCACGAACAGAATGAAAATGCTGGTCCAGCGAAAAAAGGTCGCCAGATTCAGGCGAATACCGCCCCAGTAAAGCAACATGCCCAACACAATCGCGGTAGCTAAACCCAGCACAGCGCCAACTGGCGGTGCATTGCCCACATCCTGGGTGAACGCCGCCAGCAGGAAAAATACTGACTCCAGTCCTTCGCGTGCTACGGCCAGAAATACCATCAGCACCAGGGCTAAGCCGCTGCCTTGTTTCATCAAGGCCTGATCAACGGCCAGTTCCAGCGCCCCTTTGATATTACGCGCCACTTTGCGCATCCAGAACACCATAGAGGTCAGAATAACAACCGCAATCAGCGCCACGATGCCTTCAAACAGCTCTTGCTGCTTTTGCGGAAACTCTCCGCTGGTTTCGTTAATAACGATGCCCAGAGCCAGGCAAAGCGCCGCTGCGATAAACACGCCAGCCCAGAGTGCGGGAAACCACTTTGTACGCTGTGTACGTTTCAGATAACTGGCGATCAGGCTGACAATTAACGCAGCTTCTAAGCCTTCACGCAGCATGATCAGAAAAGGAACAAACATCGCCCACCTCTTGAATGTTAAGCAGCGTCAATGCCAGGTAAATTTTCGTAAATCTAAACGAGTACGATTATCATTATCGCTGAGGAAAAACAAGTTGCTGACGGAAATTATTTTGTTTTTGAGGCAGGCGTGTACCGAGCAGGCATAAAAAAGCCCGCCTCTGTGGAAGGCGGGCCTGATAACCTGTTTTGCTTTTTATTTGGTCTGGAACTCTGCTTCAGCCGCATCAAAACGCTGCATCGCTTCTGCTGAAGGCTCGCGTCCCATCAGGCTGAACACCACGATGGCAATGCTGGCGAACAGGAAGCCGGGGATAATTTCATACAGATCCAGCCAGCCATACTGTTTCCACACCAGCACGGTAAGGGCACCAACAACCATCCCTGCCAGCGCACCGTTGCGGTTCATACGTTTCCAGCACACGCCAAACAGGACAACCGGACCGAACGCCGCACCAAAACCCGCCCAGGCATAGCTGACCAGACCCAGCACGCGGTTTTCAGGATTAGCCGCCAGAGCAATCGCAATCAGAGCAATCAACAACACCATCAGGCGCCCTACCCATACCAGCTCTTTCTGGCTGGCATTTTTACGCAGGAACCCTTTGTAGAGATCTTCCGTCAGGGCGCTGGAGCAGACCAGCAGCTGACAGCTCAGCGTTGACATCACGGCCGCCAGAATCGCAGAAAGCAGGATACCGGCAATCCACGGGTTGAACAGAATACGCGCCAGCTCAATAAATACGCGCTCGCCGTTCTCGCTCACGCCTGCTGCCTGCGTCGGGTTGTTCTGGAAGTAAGCAATACCAAAGAAACCTACTGCCACGGCACCCGCCAGACAGAGGATCATCCAGGTCATACCGATGCGACGTGCGGTGCGAATAGAACGGTGAGAGTCGGCCGCCATAAAGCGCGCCAGAATATGTGGCTGACCGAAGTAACCCAGGCCCCAGCCCAGCAGCGAAATCACCGCAACAACATTCAGCCCTTTCAGCATGTCGAGGTTTTCCAGGCTTTTGGCCTCAATCACTGCTAAGGAATCGGCGAATCCGCCCACTGACAGGATAACAATCACCGGTGTCAGGAGCAGGGCAAAAAACATCAGGCCTGCCTGTACGGTATCGGTCCAGCTTACCGCCAGGAAACCGCCCACCAGCGTATAGAGGATGGTGGCAGCAGCACCGGCCCACAAGGCCGTTTCGTAGCTCATACCGAAGGTGCTTTCAAACAGACGCGCACCGGCCACCACGCCTGAGGCGCAGTAAATGGTAAAGAACACCAGAATAACCCCTGCAGAGATGACACGCAGGATTTTGCTGTGATCTTCAAAACGGCTGCTGAAGAAATCGGGCAGCGTCAGGGCATTGTCGTGATGCTCAGTCTGGACACGCAGACGACCCGCAACAATTTTCCAGTTTAGCCATGCGCCAATTATCAGGCCGATGGCGATCCAGCTTTCAGAGATGCCGGAAAGGAAAATGGCGCCGGGCAGACCCATCAGCAACCAGCCACTCATATCAGACGCACCGGCTGAGAGAGCTGTCACTAAGCTACCAAGACTACGTCCGCCCAGAATGTAATCGTCGAAGTTTTTCGTTGACCGATAGGCAATGAAACCGATTAGCACCATTCCGAGTATATAAATTAAAAAGGTCACCAGCATCGGTGTACTTAGTGTCATCTGTCTCTCCACTTATAATTTGATTTCCCCAGAGAAATCGCTTTAAGCATGGTTGCCGGAACGGGGCAACACTACAGCTCATCCTCTTCAGGGCATTAGCCATTTCCCTGAGGCGCGGTATCCTGCCGGAAAGGCGAGCCGCGCACAATGGATTTAACACAGGCGTTACAGCGATTTCACTAACCATTTGTGAAAATGTGTTCAGAGGTTGCACTCGCTCACAGAATTAAAGTTGCACCTCATGACATCGCTCCACAAGTCAGATTTAATCGGGCCTGGCAGGTTGGCGAGATTCTTGCAGCAAGATTTGTGCCGCATTGCAAAATTTAACACGCGACGACGTAAAAACCTTGCTAACTGGCTCACATTTAACACGGTTGCACAAAGTTGCAACATGAGTAATAGTGCAGGCCACGCCGTACCGAATTACTTTTAAGGAGCACTGAAGTCATGGGTACAACCACCATGGGTGTAAAACTGGACGATGCGACTCGCGAGCGCATTAAACTGGCCGCACAAGGCATTGATCGCACGCCGCACTGGCTCATCAAGCAGGCGATTTTTAACTATCTGAACCAGCTTGAGGCGGGCAATTCACTGCCAGAGATTCCGCTGTCTACCCTTGCTGTTGCAGAAGGTGATGAAGGCATGCCAGACGAGGCGCATCAGCCCTTCCTTGACTTCGCAGAACACATTTTGCCGCAGTCGGTAACGCGCTCTGCCGTGACGGCAGCCTGGCGTCGGCCTGAAACTGATGCGGTCCCGATGCTGCTTGAACAAGCACGTCTTCCGGCACCGTTAGCTGAAAAAACGCATCAGTTGGCTTATCAGCTTGCCGACAAGCTGCGGCACCAAAGGTGCAACCGGGCGCGCCGGAATGGTGCAAAGCCTGCTGCAGGAGTTTTCTTTGTCTTCGCAGGAAGGCGTGGCATTGATGTGCCTGGCAGAGGCCCTGTTACGTATTCCGGACAAGCCAACCCGTGATGCTCTTATCCGCGATAAAATCAGTAACGGTAACTGGCAATCGCATCTGGGCCGCAGCCCTTCCCTGTTTGTCAACGCGGCAACCTGGGGATTACTGTTCACCGGACGTCTGGTTTCAACGCATAACGAAGCGAACCTGTCACGCTCGCTCAACCGGATTATCGGTAAGAGCGGCGAGCCGCTGATCCGCAAAGGCGTGGATATGGCGATGCGTTTAATGGGTGAGCAGTTTGTCACGGGCGAAACCATTGCTGAAGCCCTGGCTAACGCCCGCAAACTTGAAGAAAAAGGGTTCCGTTACTCCTACGATATGCTGGGCGAGGCTGCACTGACTGCCAGCGATGCCAGGGCTTATCTGGTTTCCTACCAGCAGGCTATTCACGCAATTGGTAAAGCGTCAAACGGACGCGGGATTTATGAAGGTCCGGGGATTTCGATTAAGCTGTCGGCCCTGCATCCACGCTATAGCCGTGCGCAATACGATCGCGTGATGGAAGAGTTGTATCCGATTCTGAAATCGCTGACCCTGCTGGCCCGCTCTTACGACATCGGTATCAATATCGATGCGGAAGAAGCCGATCGTCTGGAGCTGTCACTCGATCTGCTGGAAAAACTCTGCTTCGAACCGGAACTGGAAGGCTGGAACGGTATCGGATTTGTTATTCAGGCTTACATGAAGCGTTGCCCGTTCGTTATCGATGAACTGGTGGATTTAGCGCAGCGCAGCCGTCGCCGTCTGATGATTCGTCTGGTGAAAGGCGCATACTGGGACAGCGAAATCAAACGCGCCCAGATGGAAGGCCTGGAAGGCTATCCGGTTTACACGCGCAAGGTCTACACCGATATCTCTTATCTCGCCTGCGCCCGTAAACTGCTTTCGGTGCCGAATCTTATTTATCCGCAGTTTGCTACGCACAATGCCCACACGCTGGCCGCAATCTATCAGCTGGCGGGCAATAACTACTACCCAGGCCAGTATGAGTTCCAGTGCCTGCACGGTATGGGTGAGCCGCTGTATGAGCAGGTGGTAGGCAAAGTTGCGGATGGCAAGCTGAACCGCCCTTGCCGCATTTATGCACCGGTGGGTACGCATGAAACCTTGCTCGCTTATCTGGTGCGTCGACTCCTGGAAAACGGCGCAAATACCTCGTTTGTGAACCGCATTGCTGATACATCGCTACCGATTGAGGAACTGGTGGCCGATCCGGTTACAGCAGTTGAGAAAATGGGTGCCAGCGAAGGCGCGATTGGCCTGCCGCATCCGAAAATCCCGCTACCGCGCGATCTCTACGGCAAACACCGCGTTAACTCAGCCGGCCTGGATATGGCGAATGAACACCGCCTGGCATCGCTGTCCAGCGCCCTGTTGAGCAGTGCCGCTCAGCCTTGCCTGGCACAGCCAATCATTGACGGCGAACCGGGAGCCGGCGAAACCCGTGATGTGATCAACCCTGCTGCACCAAACGACATAGTGGGTCAGGTGCGTGAAGCGACGGAGCAGGAGGTTTCGCTGGCACTGGATGCCGCAGTGAATGCGGGGCCGATTTGGTTTGCGACGCCGCCAGAAGAGCGTGCGGGGATTCTGGAACGCGCCGCCGAGATCATGGAAAGCCAGATGCAACAACTGATTGGCATCCTGGTGCGTGAAGCGGGCAAAACTTACAACAACGCCATTGCGGAAGTACGTGAAGCGGTCGATTTCCTCTATTACTACGCAGGCATGGTGCGTGACGATTTCGATAACGAAACCCATCGCCCGTTGGGACCGGTGGTGTGTATCAGTCCCTGGAACTTCCCGCTCGCCATTTTCACTGGCCAAATCGCCGCTGCGTTAGCGGCAGGTAACAGCGTACTGGCGAAACCGGCCGAGCAGACGCCGCTGATTGCCGCTCAGGCAGTGCACATTCTGCTGGATGCTGGCGTACCGGCGGGCGTGTTGCAATTGCTACCGGGCCAGGGCGAGACGGTCGGTGCGCAGTTGACGGGTGACGATCGCGTTCGCGGCGTGATGTTTACCGGTTCAACCGCTGTTGCGACCTTGCTCCAGCGTAATCTGGCTGGCCGCCTTGATCCACAAGGTCGCCCAACGCCGTTGATTGCTGAAACCGGCGGCATGAATGCCATGATCGTAGATTCTTCTGCTCTGACCGAACAAGTCGTGGTGGATATTGTCGCCTCCGCCTTCGATAGCGCAGGACAACGCTGTTCAGCGTTACGTCTGTTGTGTGTGCAGGCTGACGTTGCCGATCACACTATCAAAATGCTGCGCGGCGCGATGGCAGAATGCCGCATGGGTAACCCAGAACGCCTGTCGACCGATATTGGTCCGGTAATTGATGCTGAAGCGAAAGAGAACATAGAGCGCCACATCCAGGCGATGCGTAATAAAGGCTTCAATGTCTATCAGGCGGTACAGGAAAACCCGCTCGACAGTAAAGAGTGGTCAACCGGCACTTTCATTAAACCCACGCTGATTGAGCTGGATCAGGTGAGCGATCTGGATAAAGAGGTGTTTGGCCCGGTGCTGCATGTGGTGCGCTTCACCCGTAACGAATTACCCGAGTTGATTGCGCAGATCAATGCCTCTGGCTATGGTTTGACGCTGGGCGTACACACCCGCATTGATGAAACCATTGCGCAGGTCACTGCGAACGCCAAAGTCGGCAACCTGTACGTTAACCGCAATATGGTGGGCGCAGTGGTTGGTGTGCAGCCGTTTGGTGGTGAAGGGTTGTCGGGCACAGGGCCGAAAGCAGGTGGTCCGCTTTATCTCTATCGCCTGTTGGCTAACCGTCCTGATGGTGCATTACGGCTGACATTTGATCGTCAGGATGCGGAACGTCCGGTAGACAATTCGCTGCGTCAGGCGCTGCTTGAGCCGCATCAGGCGCTGAGCGAATGGGCGAAGGAGAAACCAGAGCTGGCTGCGCTGTGTCAGCAATATGCTGCACTGGGACAAGCCGGGACAGTGCGACTGTTACCTGGTCCGACGGGTGAGCGCAACACTTTCTCTCTGTTACCGCGTGAGCACGTGCTGTGTCTGGCCGATAATGAGCAGGATGCGTTAATCCAGCTTGCCGCTGTCACCAGCGTCGGCAGTAAAGCGTTGTGGCAGGATGATGAGCTGCACCGTTCGCTGCTGGCGAGCCTGCCGGCTGCGGTAAAAGCCCGCATTAGCCTGGCAAAAGATCCTCTCGTCGGTGAGTTTGATGCAGTGATTTATCACGGCGATGCAGATCAGTTACGCAACCTGTGTGAGCAGATTGCCACCCGTAACGGTGCCATTGTTTCCGTGCAGGGATTTGCTCGCGGTGAAACCAATTTGCTGCTGGAGCGTTTATTGATTGAGCGTTCTTTAAGTGTCAATACCGCAGCAGCAGGCGGTAACGCCAGCCTGATGACCATTGGTTAAGTGCCTTCGGTAGATTGAGCGGGTTAACGGGTTGCGGCCCGTTTATCCGCTTTTTTCTGCTGTTCGGTGAGGGTTTTGTTCGCTGCGCGAACCGGGCGCTGATTTCGTTCGCTGCGCGAACAGGCACGGAGAAGGTTTCGTTCGCTGCGCCAACTGGCGCTGATTTCGTTCGCTGCGCGAACCGGGCGCTGAGAAGGTTTCGTTCGCTGCGCCAACGGACGCTGATTTCGTTCGCTGCGCGAACCGGGCACGGAGAAGGTTTCGTTCGCTGCGCCAACGGACGCTGATTTCGTTCGCTGCGCGAACCGGGCGCTGAGAAGGTTTCGTTCGCCCGGCAGCCGGGCAGTTTCATTTTCCCCGCTGCAGGCGACCGACAAGGGTTGCTGAGCGGCAACCCTTGACCCGCGCTTCCGGCCTGCCCGCCCGCCGCTCCGCGGTCCCTTCTCTTCTTCAGAATTTCTGACGGAACGGCTGGATTCACCCTCCGTGGTTCATTCCAGCCTCTTCGCGGCATCCATGCCGCTCGTCCTGAAATCCCTCATCCGCTCAGCGTGCAGGAAGGCCTCTGACAACCCCCGCTGCACCCGCAGCTTCCGTTCTTTACAGACTTCATGGCGGTGAGTTTTTGAGTTTAGAGTTTCAAAATCTCAGACAACACCTTGTTAAGGCATTAATTCAGAAATTACAGGCGGGGGCTGGTGGAGGCATCCGGCGCGCTGAGGAAAGAGCGCAGGCCAGGATGAGCCGACAGGACGTCGGCGAGAGGCCGGAACGCGCCAGGGACTGGCAAGTCCGGGCGGTCCGTCAGGCCGCAGCGAGAGACGAAGGTACAGCAGAGGCTGCCGGGCGCGGGGATTGTTAAGGGGGCCGCGACGCCCCCTTGACACGTCCGCCTGCACGGAGGTGCTGAAACTGCCCCACGCCTGGCGGGCGGAACCCGCACGGAGTGTGTTTACCCGCACGGCGGGCGGAACCTACCCAGAGTGTATTTACCCGCACGGCGGGCGGAACCTGCCCAGAGTGTGTTTACCCGCACGGCAAGCGGAACCCGCACGGAGTGTGTTTACCCGCACGGCGGGCGGAACCCGCACAGAGTGTGTTTACCCGCACAAAGTGTGTTTACCCGCACGGCGGGCGGAACCCTCACGGAGTGTGTTTCCCCGCCTGGCGGTCGGAACCTGCACGGAGTGCAGGCGAAAGGCGCCCGTCCTGGGCGCACTTTAGCGGTTGTCGGCCGCATACCGACTCGTCTACACCGTCGGCGTACGGCTTCGTTTCATCGCGATAAGCGTCGGGAATATAAACAGTGATTGCCCCAACCCGCGATTGGTCAAAGACCACACCGCGATGGAACAAAGAGAACAGATCCCGACAATGGCCAGCGGATAGAAACAGGCCCACATAAAGGAAAACCAGGCTTGCTCAAACAGATGATGACGCTGAGCAAACAGAATGGCGGACATGCCAAAAAACTCAATAAAGATGCGATGAATAACATATATTTGCAGCGTGTTGCGCCCAATCCAGTTCATAAAAGACATATTAAAATGCTCATTCAACCAGCGGCAGGCGGCAACACTGACTAATACAGCAATAATGCACATGAAAAGACTTCTGTCGAGGCCAAATATGACATGAATGCCTGCCAATGCCACTAGCATTGCCCAGGGGACAGCATTCTCACGACGCCATTCACTTAACCGGAGCATGGTGGTGCTGAAAAAAGCCCCCAGCAAGAAGAACAGGAAATATTGCGCTACACTTTGCGGCCCCCAGTAAGGAATGATTTTTTCTACAGCCAGATAATTCAGGACGACTGCTGCAATGATTAACGCCATTTTATATTGGCGGAAAAACTTCGCACACAGAAAATAGAGGGCTAATCCATATAAATACCATGACGTACTCATAGCCATAAAAGTCAATTTCAGAAATTCAAACAGCGAGCCAGCATAAGCTGCATTTAAGTTTTGTGAAATACGCTGCCCCGTAATTTCAGTTGATATGCCGACTATCGACCACCACTGAATGAATCCCCATAAAATATAGAGATAAAACAGGTTAGTAATGCGACTGGTAAACACTTGTTTCCAGGGTTTATTCAGAATACCGTTAGCCGCCAGCAGGCCTGAAACAAAGAAAAATGCTGGCATTCTCAGTGGCGACAGAACCGTATTGAATTGCACCCAAATTTCAGCAGGGATCCATCCCGCAGAGAGATATTTTAGCGTTCCTTCAAATCCAGGCAGCACAGTGTGATAGAGTACCACCAGTAATATACAGGCGCCTTTCAGGGTGTTAACCCATAATATTTCATCTGACTTGGTATTATTCATTAGTCGACTCCCGCTGTGTAGGTCACATTTTTTAACAGGCAAATGCGAGGAAATTAATCTGGCTTTTATGGTTATCAATCGATTATTCGCCTTTGAATGACATCTGAATGTAGCGAAAATCTTAAAACACTTAGCCTGGCCCTGTAACAGACATTTATTTACCTCAGCAGGATTTTCTTTACATTTAAAAAAGAAAAAGATGTGACTGTTAATTAGACGATAAAATCAAAATGCCGGCGTGACTTATTGAGCAACAGCGCAAATTAAATAAGATAATGCTAAGGCCTGCGTGACCAGAATAAAATTGACTAAAAAGAAAAATATTGTCAAATGTGGCAAAACGTTTAACGCGTCAGATAAATATGTGTTAAATGACCATTAGTTAATTTAATTTGATAAACAAACCGAAAATTAATGGTGCTGATAATAATCCTGACGCGGCGCTATTATCATTTTTTTATTACTGTTTTTAGCCGGTATCGGCAAATAAGCCCTGCATAACCTGTACCACAGGTGAGCAGTGAGTTCGCGATAAGTGATGGAAAATGCTAATCGTTAAAGCCCTGACTGGCAAAAACAGCGCAGTTTTAAAGAAAAACGCCTTCAGTGATGAAGGCGAGAGGATTACTGATTGAGGAATTTTTCAAGGAACTGACGGGTGCGGGCCTGCTGTGGATTACTGAACAACGCTTTGGCTGCGCCCTGTTCAACAATGCGTCCCTGATCCATGAAAATGGCCCGATCGGCGACATCGCGAGCAAAGCTCATCTCATGGGTAACGATCACCATGGTGCGTTTCTCTTCAGCCAGTGCGCGAATCGTATTCAGCACTTCACCGACTAATTCAGGATCCAGCGCAGAAGTAGGTTCATCAAACAGAATGACTTCAGGACGCATAGCCAGTGCGCGAGCAATAGCGACACGCTGCTGCTGCCCGCCCGAAAGACGACGCGGATAGCTCTCTTCTTTACCCTGCAATCCCACTTTTTCCAGCAATTCACGGGCACGGGCTATCGCTTCTGCTTTCGGCTCGCCTTTAACAATCACCGGGCCTTCAATGATATTTTCCAGCACCGAGCGATGCGGGAACAGATTGAAGCTCTGGAAAACAAAGCCAACCTGCTGTCGCAAGCGACGCACCTGCTCTTTTTGTTTGCCCTGCGCCAGTGTGGCGTCGATGGTAATATCACCGACTTTAATCTGGCCGCTGTCGGGTACTTCGAGTAAGTTTATGCTACGCAGTAAGGTGGTTTTACCTGAGCCGCTGGGACCAATAATGGCGACCACTTCACCTGAGGCAACCTCAAGATCAATGCCGTGCAACACGGTTTGCCCGTTGAAGGCTTTAACCAGTTTGCTCACTTCAATGGCGCTCATTTCGACTCCCGATCCTGACGATTAACGTGATTTTCCAGGCGATTTTGCAGTGCTGACAACACGGTTGCCATTACCCAGTAAATCAGTGAAGCCGCCAGATACATCGTAAAAACCTCCAGCGTACGTGAGGTAATCAGCTGCGCCTGACGAAACAGTTCCGGCACCTGAATGGTTGCCGCCAGCGATGTATCTTTGACCAGGCTGATAAAACTGTTTCCCAGCGGCGGCAAGGCGGTGCGTGCTGCCTGCGGTAAAATGACCCGACGCAGCGTTTGCCAGCGTGTCATACCGATACTGGCGGCAGCTTCCCATTGTCCGCGTTCAATGGCTGATATCGCGCCACGCAGCGATTCCGACGCGTAGGCCGCGGTATTAAGCGACAGGCCAATCATTGCGGAAGGAATCGGATCCAGCTCAATACCAAACTGAGGCAGGCCGTAATAGATCATGAACAGTTGAGCAATCAGCGGCGTGCCGCGAAAAATCGAGACATAGATACGCGACAGCCAGCTAACCGGCCAAAAGTGCGACAGACGCATTAATGCCAGGATGAAGCCCAGCACCAGGCCGAAAAACATCCCGCCGATGCTGAGCTGCAACGTAAACAACGCGCCTTTAAGTAAAAAAGGTGCTGAATCCAGCACCAGTTGGAGGCTTTCCTGCATTATTTAGTTACGTCCGCGCCAAACCATTTTTCAGACAGTTTGCTGAGCGAACCGTCTTTCTGCATATCCGCGATGGCCTGATTAATTGCCTTCAGCAAATCGTCATTGCCTTTACGCAGCGCCACCCCGGATTCCAGACGGGAAAAGGCATTGCCTGCCACCGCCATGGTATTGCCGGTTTTTTCACCAGATCCAGCGCAGCCAGTCGATCAACTAAAATGGCATCGAGACGGCCTGAGCGCAGATCCTGATATTTAGTAGGATCGTCGTCATAAGTACGGATATCGACGCCCTTCACGTTGTCACGTAACCATTGCTCGTAGTTAGAACCCAGCCCTACACCCACTTTTTTGCCTGATAAATCTTCGGGCTTAGTGATGGCGCCGGCTTTGGCTTTCATGGTCAGCGCCTGAACTCCAGAAATGGTGTATGGCGTTGAGAAATCATATTTCTTTTTACGTTCATCGGAGATGGTGACCTGATTGATCACAACATCGATACGTTTTGAATCCAGTGAGGCCAGCATGCCGTCCCATTTAGTGGGTTTCAGATTCGCTTTCACCCCTAAATGTTGTGCTAACTGCTGAGCAAACTCCACTTCGAAGCCGGTAAGTTTGCCGTTTTCGTCCTGATAGCTAAATGGCGGATAAGTGCCTTCCAGTCCCACCAGCAGTGTGCCGCGCTCTTTCACTTTGCTCAAAAGATTTTCAGCAGCGAATGTTTTAACGTTAAAACCCGCGATCAGTGCCATCGCCATAACGCCCATCGCCAGCTGGCGACGTACACGAGAAAAGACCATATTCACCCCAATTTTTAGTGTCTGTTGTGTTTGCGACTGCGACGCTAAACCGCAGCCGTGTGTAGCGTAATAACTGATGAATTATAAACTGTTTTTTAACGACCTATCAGACCGAAGGATGATAAGCAAATAATGCCGGCGCACCGCCGGTATGAATAAATAACAATGGACCTTCACGGCGAAAACGGTGTTGACTGATACCGTCCAGCAATCCTGCCATCGCTTTGCCGGTATAAACCGGATCAAGGAAGATACCTTCAAGGCGAGCCAGCAGTTTGACCGCTTCCATGCCCTCTTCATTTGGTTCGCCATAGCGCGGCGCAAAGTAGTCATCCCACAGCGTAACGGGTGCCGTTGCACTGACTTCCAGCTGCGAGGCCAGTGACGTACGAATCCGTTCAACGACAGGCAACTGGGCATCGGCCTTACGCGAAACGGTTACGCCAATAAGGTCGGTATCAGGAAGAAGCTGCTCCAGCCCGACCGCCAGGCCAGCATGAGTTCCGGCACTTCCGGAGGCCACAATCACGGCGGCAAAATCTACAACCCCTTCACTTTGGTGCGCAATTTCCTGGGCGCACTCTACGTAGCCCAGCGCACCGAGTGCATTAGAGCCGCCAACGGGCACAACATAGGGGCGAAATCCCTGCGCTTCAAGGCGTGTTGCCTGTTCAGCCAGTTGCTCAGCAGGATTGTTTAAGGCATCAACCATGATGATTTCAACATCCATATAATCCAGTAACAGGCGATTGCCATTGCTGAGATAATTTTCTGATGCAGTGCCAAGAGGATTTTCTAACAGCGCAACGCACTTCAGGCCCAGTTTCGCTGCAACAGCTGCCGTCTGGCGGACATGGTTAGACTGAATGGCACCGGCAGTAAGCAGTACATCTGCACCTTCTCGCAGCGCATCAGCGGCCAGAAATTCCAGTTTGCGTAGCTTGTTTCCGCCCATAGCAACTGGCGTGACATCGTCACGTTTTATAAAAATATCCCGGCCAAGAAAATCGGAAAGACGAGGAAGATGCTCAAGCGGGGTTGGTGCGCCCAGCAATTCCAGACGAGGAAACTGATGCAAGAGATGTAAAGACAATGCTGCCTCCAGGGCAATTCACAATTATCTTTATAGTGTTGCAGAAGATAGGAAAAGGATCACCTGGATTTCCTTTTATGGGGTTGTGCCTTGCCTGACGTTAATGCCCGCTGTCCCCGACCACTGTCTTCCCCATAAAGGGAAAAGCTGAGATGGGGGACAGCGCGCACTCAATCAAACGGCCTGCTTCCCACTTTTCAGTTTTGCTGCCAACCTAAAAACTGATCGTACTTACGCAGCGCGATGCGGTAGTTATTATTTCCCGCATCCGGCAAATCATCTTCCAGACAAGCGTGCCAGCTATTGCCACGCAACCTGTCTGCCGGAAAATTCTTTGCTTTCAGCATGTCGTCCAGTCGACGCAGCCGCACCACATATTCACGAATCGTGCTGGGGCTCATCTCAGTCTGTTCGAACAAATACTGTTTAAACGCCATAATGTCGAAATAATTTGGATGAGTATTGCAAAAAATGTCGCTACAAAAACGACATAACGCGGTCAGTTCGGGCTGAAGTTTCAGCCACAATTGCTCATCAATCATTTGGTCCATCCGTGCGATGGCCTCTTTATTGATGATCTGGCCGCGAAAAACGAGCGCCATACGATCTAATACCTTGCCACAATGCGAACAGTTGCTTTGGCTGTGTTTGTAGTCTTTAAGGTAACGACTTAACGGTCTGGCTTTGGTTTTGGCTCCCATTGCTGAGTCCCCGGTTTTTTATATTTTTGGATCGCCAGGAACTGAGTCTGTCAGCGCGCTCCCGTTAACCGGGCACGCAAGCGTTTAATCGCCTGACTGTGCAGCTGGCTGACCCGGGATTCTCCCACGTCAAGCACCGCGCCAATCTCTTTCAGGTTCAGTTCTTCCTGGTAGTACAGTGTCAACACCATCTTTTCACGATCGGGTAACGCTTCGATCGCTTCAATGACGCGTTCACGCAGACTCCCTTCCATCAACTGATGAAGCGGGTTAGCCTCTTCATGGCCTTCCGTCACCAGCTCCGCACTGTCGCCGTGTTCTTCCCGATACTCGTCGTAGGAGAAAAGCTGGCTGTTATTGGTGTCCAGCAAAATCTGCCGGTACTCTTCCATCGAAACATTCAACTGCTGAGCCACTTCCTGCTCAGTGGCAGCACGCCCCAACGTCTGTTCCACTCGATGCATAGCACCAGCCACTTCGCGTGCGTTACGACGAACGCTGCGTGGTGCCCAGTCTCTGCTACGAAGCTCATCCAGCATTGCGCCACGAATGCGCTGCACAGCGTAAGTAGTAAAGGCAGTACCCTGAAGCGCATCGTAACGCTCCACAGCATTTAACAAACCAATGCCACCTGCTTGCAGCAAGTCATCAAGCTCAACGCTGGCTGGCAAACGTACCTGTAGACGCAGCGCCTCATGCCGCACCAGAGGAACGTAACGTTGCCAGAGCGAATGCTTGTCCATCACGCCATCGGCGGTATAGAGATCGTTCACGTTGACTACCCTGCGTTAATGAAGTTATCGGCATGATTATCCGATTCTGTAGGGTTATCGATTGGCAGAATAGGCGGGGTAAATCGAGGTTATTTCAAATTTGTCATGTCAGAGAGCGCAACAATCTGCTCCCTGACATCCATCATTTATGCCGGTCCAGCAGCCTTTGCCGCGTGGCTGGTGGCACTTTGTCCCACAATGCACAGACCTCTCCATCCAGGGCCTGATAAAAGGAACTCACGCTTTCCTGAGTCTCACTATCGGGATGAAATAACACCCGTCCCGATTCTCCATCAATATTTATCAAGCGGTTAATGAATAAACGCTGCAGATCGCTTCGCAAGAACAGGCCATTATCGGCGCTGTTGTCCGCTAAAAACCCTCTTCGTTTTCACGTAAATCGATATGACAGGCCTCTACCCATGGCCAGTTATGACGATCGGTAAGGCGCGTTCCGGTGATAACACAGCCGCCATATCGCGCGTTGAGAGCTGCAATAAACTCTGCCTGGCTGGCACGTTGCAATACATTTATTTTCACGCGGCGCCCCACTTGCGTGCCCGCCATAACCGCGGTAGGGACTTTGAGCTGAGGCGTACTTAACACCACGATATATTGAATACGCCGCGACTGGGCAAAGCAAGGATGAGATTGCGGATCAAACAGTTGCCAGTATTCCTGCTCTTGATCCTGGCGCATTAACACCAGCTTGTAGCCGCGACTGCTCAGCAGATTTTGTGCCGCAGCGGAATGCGGGTCGATCATTGCATACACCCGACTCTCTCCCACGACCTGCCAGGTATTCTCTTTTTTATTCCGCTGACTGCGGCGAAAATAGAGGAAGGTTTGCTGTTTTTCGAGGTAATGCTCGAAACGACGCAAATAGTTTTTACGTTCATTGTCGTTAGCAATGAACAGCAAATCCTCCAGCGGGCTGTTGCTCTCTTCATGCGCGAATACCGCGCGGATTTTTAACGTGCGAAAGCTGGTACTGGGACTTAACAGCGCACGCGCCGTTAACTCCTTATCCTCGGGGTGTTTTTGTGCATAACGTGAGGCGATCTCTTCAAAGGTCAGCTGCTCACCCGGTAACAAGTCATAATTGAAGCGCATAGACACTCCATAAATGGATCAAATGTAAAGTTGTTCTGAATAGGTTATCGGCAGGGGGAAAAAGAACTGTAACGGGAGAGTTACTTTTTTGAGGTATAGGGTAGCAGGCGGAACGCTCATTTTCGCCAGTATGCAATTTCAATTAATCTGAGAAAGGAACACCGACTGCGTGAATATTATATATATGGCAGTAATAGCAATAGTTACCCATTATGTGCAGATGCACTGAGGGCCATAACATACTTTTTCCTGCCACGAAATATTCACCCCCTCGCATAAATTTCAATGAAGCATTTTAACCCCTCGCTTTAATATAAGAAAAATTATGAATACAGTTAATTATTGCAACCCAATTAAATTGGTACACTTCTGCGCCTTGATAGTTCTGCAAGCACAAAAACAATAGCTACCTTAGGCTTAATGGTATAATTATTAATGACTCTTTTTCAGTTAGGTAGTAACGTCATAAAGTAGCACCTAAACCTTTATACTTACAGCAATATAATTTTTCATGGTATCGAAATATTGAAAAACCATTAAATTTTTCATTTAATATCTTTTCCATTACTATGGGTAAAGTTAGTACAAGTCAAATTCATGAGTCGCAACCCTTAATGGAGAGTTTCTCGGAATTTTATGAGCCCGCATTATTATTTCATTCATTAGCATGAGGTAAGATTCAGATAGTAATAAAAACGTGGCCTCTGGTCGATGTAAAATTAAAGTGTTTAAGATTTGATACGGACTTTTTCCAAACGCAGTTGCGTAAAACAGGCAATGCTCAATGATGCCCGATTCGACCGTAGTACAGAGGATATAAAATGATCTTCATTTATGAAAGCAAGCTTTTATGTCATTGAACTTACCAAGGCTTAATGAAATATAATTATTATACAGTATATTCATAACTATTGGATAAAATATCTAAATCCATTCAACTTACGATTACGATCTACTTTTTTCAAATAATTACCCCTACTCGGCACCTCTGTGATTTTCTTGCAAATAAACATCCAATTTCTAAAAGTATAGTTTTTATTTTTCCGACACTAGAGTGTGCGTATAGTCCAGTTCTATGCTACGAAATAAACCATAAGAAATGCCCTTTAAATATATTAAAGAGCATATGGTTAATAGCCTTACTGATTATTACTCTTATGCACTTCTTTCAAAAAGATATGTTGCTGTTGCGTTAAAACGTTTCGTTGCGGCATAACGAAATTTTGCTAAAAAATGAGACACCTCATCAAACTCTAATTTTGAAGCAGCTTCCACATATATTACAGGGCTATGCTGTTCAAGTGTCTTTATTGCCCCGCGCAAAACTTCCATTTCCATCCCTTCAACGTCAATTTTGATGACAGATATTGAATTCTTCGGCTCATTTTCCATTAGAGAATCTAATGTAGATATTTTTATCTCGCCACCTGCATTAATTTCCAACTTAGTCATGCCGATGTTTTTATGATCTACCACACCGAGACTTGCCATGGTTTCATAACTACCCAACCCCATTTTGAATGCTGTAACCTTTTCATTTAAATTATTTAAAGAAATATTTTTGCAGAGCGTATCATATACTTCAGTTTGGGGTTCAAAAGACAGTACCTTTCCAGCCCCACAAAACAAACCAAAATAAACGGAGTGATTGCCAATATTTGCACCTATGTCAATGATAGTAGAGCCAAGCTTAGACCGTGTCGCGATATCTGATAACATTTCTGGCTTATAAAAACATTTATTTCCTTTAATTACATTTTGGATAAAATCGAGTTCGTTAGGCAAATACATACAGACCAATTTATCGGTATAAGAAAAGGAGAAAAGATTGTCAATTGAGAATACTTTATTAACTGATTCATTGCCTTCCTCAAAGTTGAAGCCATAATGTGAAATCATCTTCCTGATATTATTATCATTCCCTCCGCTTAATAAATTTTCGCGCCATAGAGCATTCTCTGCCGTTCCTTCCCACTCGAGAATCTCCATTTTCTCTCCAACAACTTTAAATCTAACTCCCTTCAAACGGCACATCCAGAAAAGCCAAATATCATCAGTATTAGGAGATAGCTCCGCAAAAATATTTTCGTTAATCACATCGTGATGAAAGCAATGTGGTGGATATAATGTCCCAGCCCCCGATGTGGGGAAATTCATTCCAGAAATATCTGATGCGTTAGTATATTGCCAATTCCATTTTTTATAGGGAATTGGCATTGAATCTTTACCAAGAAGAATTTTATGCGCCCGGTGCGCAACTACTGTTTTATAATCACCATCCCACGCGGTTATCAATTTCTCTAACCAATCGGATCGATAATATAAATCATCGTCTGCAGTTACAATAAAAGCGTTTGGCTCTTCAATTAACATAGGAACGATTTTCTTATACGATTTTATATCCTTGAAATATTTTATTTCCACCCCTTTCGTTTTGAACAAAAGAACGCTTTCAGGAACTAAAGAACGTTCAGAATCAGCAAGCCATAGGACAATCCTATCGGCTTTAATCGACTGATTTAACAAACAATCCAATGTTAAATGAAGCGTCGAAAAACGCTTATGATAAGATGTTAAGCTAATAATTAGTTTTTGCGGCAAAGGATGTTTTTTTACTTTGTTAGCATTTAAAATAGCACCACTATGACCCGTCACACATTGACTAGCATAAAATTTAGCACGTGCTGTTGAACTTCTTTGCAAAACATCCGTAGCGGCATCATGCAAGCAATATCCAGCATGGAGAATAAACGCTAACTTCTCACGTTGTGCTGCACTCAACTCAGCCCTGCGCTCTTTTCCAATTATAAATAGCGCCTGAGCGGCTATCATTTGCGACGATGGCAATGATTTACCACCCTCAATTTCAATGGGGTTGGCATATTCAATATTGATGAATGAGTGAAACTCCAGGCCAAACTTGCTCAACTGGAGGCTAATGTCGCTAAATGAAAGCTGCCCGAGATGTGTTTCGATAAATCGATAATATACGTCTACAAATAAACATGAGCTTAAGGTTCTGCTGCCATAGGCAAACAGATCGCTAAGATTAAATCTGTTATCTAATACTAACCATTCAAGGCTATTGAGACCGTGTATTTCATCCAGCTTAATTGAAGGTGCTGAAAGTGTAGTTAATACTTTTTGAGGATACCAATCCTTTTCATGCGAAGTAAGCCTAAGTGCAGGTAAATCACTGCTGTATTCTGAGCCTAAACACATATACAGTTGGCGGTCGTTTCCGTCACCCAGCATTTGCATTTGGATATGTTGTAGCGAATTTCTTTTTAAGGGTAAATGTTTATCTTCAACAATACCAAGCGGATCGAAAATTATGGCAAATGTGCCATTCATCGCTATTAATGACTTAAAACGTTCGTTACGTGCGAGATGGCCACCATAATCGACCATCATTACTTTACCCTCAAGGTTAAAAGCAAAATCGGCGCTATAGTTGCTTGTCGTTACTGCATCCTCTACAGGGGGAATATCAAGAAGAACAGCATCATCTTCATCCTTGAAATAAAGAGATCCTTCTTCGTTAAAAGATAAAGACTGTGGTAACTTTCCTTCACAATAACGCTGCCATACTGCCCGCATTGCATCTGAGAAATGACGGGCGAAACGTTCGCCATCACAAACAGGAGAAGCGAGCAAAATTTCGCGTAAATGTTGACGGATTAACGAAAGACTCGCCAGATCTTGCGTAAGATCAAAAGCAATTTTGCGATAATGCGTCCAGTCGTCAGCAACCAGCTCAGGCATTCCGGCATGTACAAGGTGAGAAGCAGAGTGACGACCAGCAAACGTTGGGCCTGGCAGTGTTATGACAGGTACGCCCATTACCATCGCTTCACACGTGGTTAAACCGCCAGAATAAGGCCAAGGGTCCAAAGCAATGTCAACTCTATTATAGCTTTCCAGCAACTCCTTATGCGGTGAAGCGCCTTCCAGAATAACCCTTTCGCGCGCTACGCCGTGGTGTTCTAAGGTGCTTAACACACGCTCGCAGAGTGAGGCATCTTTGAAATTGAAGCTTTTCAAAAACAGGTGTGAATTTGGTACGTCATTTAGTAAAACAGCCCATTGCGACAATAATTCATCGCTGATTTTTGACGCATTATTAAAGCAGCCAAAAGTGATGTAACCATTTTTTCTGATGGCAGCGAACTTACTAATGGCAGATATCCAGGCGGATCATAGCAAATATAGTCCACTGGTAAGCGAATCAGCTTTTCCGTATAGAGATTATCGACATCAAGCGGTGTTTCAATAGTATCACTCAGTAGATAATCCATACCCTCTAATCCCGTACTACTGATCAGGCCGCCCACCCATTTAATCATAACAGGTGCGGGCTGAAGTCGTAATGTTTGCATTCGACTGTTGGAATTGTAACCGTTTAAATCAAAAAGAATGTCAATTTCATCTTCACGTATCATCATGTTCAGCTCTGTATCCGAAAGCTCCTCAACCTGAGTCCACTTTTCGGTTATTCGCTGAATACGTTGCGTAATCTGATCACTTATTGCCGTTGTACTGTAAGCATAAAATTCAATTTCTGAAGGGACAACATGAGATAACCCAATAGAGATCATCATGCCCACAGGATGCGACCTGAAACCATCGGATATCATGCCGATACGTATTTTTTTATTTTTAGCCTTGTTTAAAGCTGATGCACGTTCAATGGGAAGAAGTGGTTTGAATACGCGTTGCCACTCAGTGCAGCGTTCTTTAATTATTTGCGCCGTAGTTGCTGGATCATAATGTGAGCTAACAATATGGTTAAAATAAGGCAAAGGATTATGATTGGTTAATTTTTTTGCCTGTGAATAAGCTTCATGCATTTTATCAAACAGAGCCAGTTCTTGGTAAATGAGAGCCAGATGATTTCTGTAAGACCATTTTTTTGGCTCGATCGCGATAAGCTCTTCAAAGCATGCTATCGACTCAGTATATTTTTTTTGTTTATGTAAGATATTGGCGAGCAGTAATTTTACAGGTAAAGCATGTGTAGGGTTTAATGATGAAATTGCCTGTCTGGCAAAAATTTCAGCTTCATCAAAACGTTCCTGCGCGTAAAACAACCCTGCTTTGGAATATAGCGATTTACGATGGTTAGCATGTAAACTTAACGCCTTATCGAAATTTTTCTCTGCCGAGATAAAATCTCCAAGCTTATGATGAGCGCGACCAGCTAATTCCCATAAATCCGCATTAGAAGGATCTTTATCGATGAGTTTACTGACTTCTGCTAAAGCAGCTCGTGGCTTCTTATCAAGAAGTTCAAGAAGCTGTTTACTGAGCTGATCGCCTGTATTTTGGCGGAGATGAGATTGTGCGATTCTGGAACGGGCAGATGTTTTTTCATATTTGTACTTTTCCTCAATGAAATACGATAGCCGCACTGCACTCAGAACGCAGCTACTGTCAGTTATCATCATTCTAAAAAATACAAAAAAAATAACGGGCAAAGTACCCGTTATTTTTACTGCTAATTGTCAGGATTAACGCGTTAAGATTAACGCAGCAGAGACAGCATCGCCTGTGGAACCTGGTTGGCCTGCGCCAGTACCGAGGTACCCGCCTGCTGCAGGATCTGCGCGCGTGACATATTTGACACTTCAGTCGCGTAGTCAGAGTCCTGAATACGGCTGCGTGCTGATGACAGGTTGTCAACGGTGTTGTTCAGGTTCGTAATGGTTGACTCGAAACGGTTCTGCGACGCACCCAGTGCACTACGCTGCGTGTCAACAGCCTTGATTGCTGCGTCAATGTCTGCCAGTGGCTCTGTACCAGACGGAGCTGCAGTTCCGCTTACTTTACCTGCGATGACATCAAAGCCAACTGCATCTACTGTACGGGCTTCATCATCTACTGTCGCCAGGCTGGAAGCAGCAGCGGTGTTAGCGTAAACACCACTCGCAGCAGCAGAAGTCGTGCCGTCTGTACCGGCAGAAGCCAGGTTCCAGCCCGCTGCGCTGTTGATTTTGATTGAAATGGTTTCACCATCTTTTGCACCCACCTGGAAATCATAAGATTTCGCCGCTGAGCCAGAGTTGTTCAGGATTTTCTTGCCATTGAAATCGGTCTGCGTGGTGACACGGTCGATTTCTTCCATACGCTGGTTAACTTCAGCCTGGATGGAGTCGATGTCGGATGCTGAGTTTGAGCTGTTCTGCGCCTGTACGGTCAGGTCACGGATGCGCTGTAAGTTGTTGTTGATTTCGCTCAGCGCGCCTTCAGCGGTCTGCGCCAGAGAGATACCGTCGTTGGCGTTACGTGACGCAACGGTCAGGCCGTTGATGTTAGAGGTAAAGCGGTTAGCAATTGCCTGGCCCGCAGCGTCATCTTTGGCGCTGTTAATACGCAGGCCAGAAGAGAGGCGCTCAATCGCCGTACCCAGAGAAGACTGTGATTTGCTCAGGTTGTTCTGAGTGGTCAGGGACAGGGTGTTGGTATTAATAACTGCCATGATGGTATTCCTTAAAGTCTGATTAACATTAGGCTTCCGGCTCATGGCCTTATCACCTTTCAATAACATTATCGACAACGCAGCAACATGCTTTAGCGTTTTTTATATAAAAATAACGTTATTTTTATATAAAAAAAGCGTCCATAAATGGACGCTTTGGTAATTAAGAGCAGAATTAAAGTCAGGATTAACGCAGCAGCGACAGCATCGCCTGTGGAACCTGGTTGGCCTGCGCCAGTACCGAGGTACCCGCCTGCTGCAGGATCTGCGCGCGTGACATATTTGACACTTCAGTCGCGTAGTCAGAGTCCTGAATACGGCTGCGTGCTGATGACAGGTTGTCAACGGTGTTGTTCAGGTTCGTAATGGTTGACTCGAAACGGTTCTGCGACGCACCCAGTGCACTACGCTGCGTGTCAACAGCCTTGATTGCTGCGTCAATGTCTGCCAGTGGCTCTGTACCAGACGGAGCTGCAGTTCCGCTTACTTTACCTGCGATGACATCAAAGCCAACTGCATCTACTGTACGGGCTTCATCATCTACTGTCGCCAGGCTGGAAGCAGCAGCGGTGTTAGCGTAAACACCACTCGCAGCAGCAGAAGTCGTGCCGTCTGTACCGGCAGAAGCCAGGTTCCAGCCCGCTGCGCTGTTGATTTTGATTGAAATGGTTTCACCATCTTTTGCACCCACCTGGAAATCATAAGATTTCGCCGCTGAGCCAGAGTTGTTCAGGATTTTCTTGCCATTGAAATCGGTCTGCGTGGTGACACGGTCGATTTCTTCCATACGCTGGTTAACTTCAGACTGGATGGAGTCGATGTCGGATGCTGAGTTTGAGCTGTTCTGCGCCTGTACGGTCAGGTCACGGATGCGCTGTAAGTTGTTGTTGATTTCGCTCAGCGCGCCTTCAGCGGTCTGCGCCAGAGAGATACCGTCGTTGGCGTTACGTGCCGCAACGGTCAGACCGTTGATGTTAGAGGTAAAGCGGTTAGCAATTGCCTGGCCCGCAGCGTCATCTTTGGCGCTGTTAATACGCAGGCCAGAAGAGAGGCGCTCAATCGCCGTGCCCAGAGAAGACTGTGATTTGCTCAGGTTGTTCTGAGTGGTCAGGGACAGGGTGTTGGTATTAATAACTGCCATGATTAAATTCCTTAAAAGTTGAGTAACATTAGGCTTCCGGCTCATGGCCTTACCGCCTTCCCCTACCATTATCGTCAGCAGGGTAACTTGCTTTAGATCAACTTTTAAGAAATTTTAAATATCATTTAAATTCAAAAAGATAAATAAAAAAAGCGCCGAGACTTCGGCGCTGTTTTAAAACTGTTTTGGAATTAACGCAGCAGCGACAGCATCGCCTGTGGAACCTGGTTGGCCTGTGCCAGTACCGAGGTGCCCGCCTGCTGCAGGATCTGCGCGCGCGACATGTTAGAGACTTCAGTCGCGTAGTCAGAGTCCTGAATACGGCTGCGTGCAGCAGACAGGTTGTTCACCGTGTTGTTCAGGTTAGTAATGGTGGACTCGAAGCGGTTCTGCGACGCACCCAGCAGGCTGCGCTGTGAGTCTACCGACTTGATGGCCTTATCAATATCTGCCAGCGGCGTGGTACCGGTAGCATCGCCCGCTGCACCGCCGGTCACCGCACCTTTCAGGACGTCAAAGCCGGTTGCTTCCGTGGTGCGGTCGGCACCATTCACCGTATCGGTACCTGCTACCATTGCACGGGTATTCAGATCAGTCGCTGAGCCTGCTTTTGCCAGGTTAAAACTGTCGCTGGCGCCGATAGTAATGCCAATCTGCTCACCATCTTTAGCACCAACCTGGAAGCTGTAATCTTTTGAACCCGCCGCAGTGTTCAGAATTTTGATGCCGTTAAAGTCGGTCTGCTCGGTTACGCGGTTGATCTCTTCCATACGCTGGTTAACTTCAGCCTGGAT
The DNA here is from genome assembly GCA_018842655.1 of Candidatus Pantoea haifensis. GTDB lineage: Bacteria > Pseudomonadota > Gammaproteobacteria > Enterobacterales > Enterobacteriaceae > Pantoea > Pantoea haifensis. Next base: position 1,408,278 of record JAGTWN010000004.1, read on the forward strand.
GGAGTCGATGTCGGATGCTGAGTTTGAGCTGTTCTGCGCCTGCACGGTCAGGTCACGGACGCGCTGTAAGTTGTTGTTGATTTCTCCCAGCGCGCCTTCAGCGGTCTGCGCCAGAGAGATACCGTCGTTGGCGTTACGTGACGCAACGGTCAGGCCGTTGATGTTAGAGGTGAAGCGGTTGGCAATCGCCTGACCTGCCGCATCATCTTTTGCACTGTTAATACGCAGGCCTGAAGAGAGGCGCTCAATAGCAGAGCCCAGAGCAGACTGAGATCTGGTCAGGTTATTCTGGGTAGTCAAAGATAAAGCATTGGTATTAATAACTGCCATAATATTATTCCTCTTAAATAAATCCCTGGGTTCAGGTTTAATTTCACTGGCCACTTTGCCGTCATGAAAATTATCGACACCCGCTCAGCAACCTTTAATTTAAATAAGGGAAAATCAGGAAAATAATATATTTAACAAGTAATTTAGATTCTGGTAATTTTATTTAAAAACAAAACAACCAACTCACTAAATTTTCGCTATAAATTTAACAACACATAAAAATTAAAAATATTTTAAATAATGCAGACCACTCTTTTTTGCAAAAAAACAGAAAACGTTAGAAATAATCTCACGGCATTAACAGCCTGCATTCTTAAAGATAAGATTAACACCAGGCATATCACAACCAGAGTCAGCGAAATTAATTAAGGCAGACCCACACATGATACTTGTATGAAAATGATCTAAGGCCGCATAAAACGAAAAAACGGAGCCACAAGGCTCCGTTTGTAAAATTATTTTTAATATTAACGCAGCAGCGACAGCATCGCCTGTGGAACCTGGTTGGCCTGCGCCAGTACCGAGGTTCCCGCCTGCTGCAGGATCTGCGCGCGAGACATGTTAGAGACTTCAGTCGCGTAGTCAGAGTCCTGAATACGGCTGCGTGCAGCAGACAGGTTGTTCACCGTGTTGTTCAGGTTAGTAATGGTGGACTCGAAGCGGTTCTGCGACGCACCCAGCAGGCTGCGCTGTGAGTCTACCGACTTGATGGCCTTATCAATATCTGCCAGCGGCGTGGTACCGGTAGCATCGCCCGCTGCACCGCCGGTCACCGCACCTTTCAGGACGTCAAAGCCGGTTGCTTCCGTGGTGCGGTCGGCACCATTCACCGTATCGGTACCTGCTACCATTGCACGGGTATTCAGATCAGTCGCTGAGCCTGCTTTTGCCAGGTTAAAACTGTCGCTGGCGCCGATAGTAATGCCAATCTGCTCACCATCTTTAGCACCAACCTGGAAGCTGTAATCTTTTGAACCCGCCGCAGTGTTCAGAATTTTGATGCCGTTAAAGTCGGTCTGCTCGGTTACGCGGTTGATCTCTTCCATACGCTGGTTAACTTCAGCCTGGATGGAGTCGATGTCGGATGCTGAGTTTGAGCTGTTCTGCGCCTGCACGGTCAGGTCACGGACGCGCTGTAAGTTGTTGTTGATTTCTCCCAGCGCGCCTTCAGCGGTCTGCGCCAGAGAGATACCGTCGTTGGCGTTACGTGACGCAACGGTCAGGCCGTTGATGTTAGAGGTGAAGCGGTTGGCAATTGCCTGACCTGCCGCATCATCTTTTGCACTGTTAATACGCAGACCTGAAGAGAGGCGCTCAATAGCAGAGCCCAGAGCAGACTGAGATCTGGTCAGGTTATTCTGGGTAGTCAGAGATAAAGCATTGGTATTAATAACTGCCATAATATTATTTCCTTAATTTAATGATTGGGTTCAAATTTAATTTCACTGGCCACTTTGCCGTCATGAAAATTATCGACGACGGTGCAACAACCTTTAATTTAAATAAGAGAAAATTAGAAAAATAAAATATAATTAACAAAAATACTTATCGCCAGAAACACTGCATAAATACAAGTAATCACCTGCAATTTCTTGCCCGTCGAAATTTTCACACACTTTATACAACCGAGACATTTCATTAAAATAATTCACACTATTTTTAACCCCACCTGACATTAAAAAGAGAGAGCTGACCGGGTGCGGCAAGGGGGAAACTATTATTTCTTCGCATAATCAATAAAGACAGTGGCAGTGGTATCTTCTGCAGCCTGACCGTAAAAGAAATAGTTTATCAGCTAAAATCTTCAGCAACTTTTGGTGACTTTGCCTGACATACCCGGCAAATAATTAACTATGATTTAAACCAGCCGAATGAAACTTCAAACGAAAAAACGCCGCAACAAGGCTCAGGATTAAGGATCAAGTAAGATTTAACACAGCAGTGGCAGCATCGCGGGTGAAATCTGGTTACATAGTATCATCACTACGATACCTGTCTGCCCCAGGCTCTGCGTACGTGACTGATAAGTCCCCCGGTCTCGTAACAGAGTATTGAACAGGGCCGGGTGCAGCTGACAGGTTGTTCGGGATCTGGCCCGAGGCCATACACCCTGCATTGTTTATCACCCACTATCAGAACTTTTGCAAAGAGCAGAAACAGGCCGTTCTGCCCGCTTTATTTGAGCCATTGTTTTTTATTTTTATCTCTAATATTTACCGCATCGCTGCCGATACTTCCCCAGTGATTGACGACAAAATAAGGATGAAACTATGGCAAGTGTAAGCTCACTGGGCGCGGGTACGGATCTGGATCTCTCTACTTTATATGACAGTCTTGAATCAGCAGAACAATCGCGTCTGACGCCGATTACTACCCAACAGACCTCTTATAAAGCCAAGCTGACCGCCTGGGGCGTGGTGCAAACAGCCTTAGAAAAGGTACAGACGGCTGCGGCTGCGTTAAAAGATACGTCAGCGATTGCTTCTACCAAAGTCAGCAGTACGAACTCCGCGTTTAGCGCCACGTTAGCCAATGACGCCGCAGCGGGTAGTTTCTCCATTGAAGTAACACAGCTGGCCAAAGCACAGTCGCTGCTTTCACAAGCTGCCACCAGCAAAGATACTGACTTAGGTGACAGTAGCCTGGCTTCGCGCACCATTACCATTGCGCAAAGTGGCCAGGACACGCCAATGACCGTCACGCTAAGTCAGGATCAAACCAGCCTGGCGGATATCCGTGATGCCATCAACAAACAGCAAGGCAGCGTGACCGCAAGTATCATCAAATCTGATGATGATACTTATTATCTGGCGTTGACTTCACGTGATACCGGTACGGCCAATGAGATGACGATCACTACTGATGACTCGGCGCTGGCGCAGTACATCAGCTATGACAAGTCAGGTAGCAGCAATGGCATGACAGAGCAGGTAGCTGCGGCTGATGCCATGCTCAAGATCAACAGCATTGAGATTACCCGCAGCAGCAATACCGTGACGGATGCGCCAGAAGGCGTAACCCTGACGCTGACCAAAACCAACGTCGGCAGCCCTGAAACGCTGACGGTGGATAAAGATAATCAGCCGATGGTGGATGCAGTACAGGCCTATGTTGATGCCTATAACTCGCTGCAGACCACTATTTCTAACCAGACCAAATATACCTCTGTCGATCAAGGTAGCACCACGCAGGATACCAGTAACGGTGACTTGTTAGGTGACGGTACGCTACGCAACATCCAGACGCGTCTGCGATCCACGCTTTCATCGTCACAATCGGGCGGAAGTTACTCGCTGCTGTCTCAAATCGGCATTACCCAGGACGTCAACGGTAAGCTAACGGTTGACAGCACTAAGCTGAACAAAGCCCTGAATGAAAAGTCAGCCGACGTGGTGACCTTTTTATCAGGTGACGGTAAAACCACCGGTTTTGCTACTCAGACCAGCAATTTACTGGATGATATTCTTGCCTCTGATGGTTCATTACAAAATGCCACCGACGGTATCAATCAGTCCCTGAAAAAGCTTTCTGATGATTACGATCGTGTGAACGCATCCATTACCGCCACCATGGCGCGTTACAAAACACAGTTCACCAGCTTGAGCACCCTGGTTGCATCCATGAATTCAACATCGAGCTATCTGACACAGCAATTCGAAGCGATGAGTTAGTAGGAGCAATACTATGTACGCTAAATCAGGCATTCAGGCCTATGCACAGGTCGGCGTTGAAAGTGCCGTGATGAGCGCCAGCCCGCATCAACTCGTGGTTTTACTTTTTGATGGCGCACTGAGCGCCATGAAAAAAGCCACTATTTTGATTGAGCAGGGAGATATTCCCGGTAAAGGGCAGGCAATTTCAAAAGCAATTAATATCATCACCAATGGCTTACGTGCCGGCCTGAACCATGAGGCTGGTGGTGAAATCTCTGCCAATTTAGACAACCTTTATGACTATATGATCCGGCGTCTTTTACAGGCAAATTTGCACAACGATCCCGCTGTCATTGCAGAGGTTGAAGGGTTGTTGACCAATATTGCTGACGCCTGGAAACAAATCGGCCCTCATTATCAACAAGAGCAGGACTCGTATTAATGAACACGCACCTCGATCTGCTACAGGGGTATCAGCAGTTACTTAAGCTGAGCAACGCTATGCTGGCGCAAGCCAAACAGGGACAATGGGATGATCTGATTGCTTGTGAAATGACCTATCTTCGCAGCGTTGAGAGTGTCGCACGCGATCAAGATATCAGTGGCTTTACATCGAAGCAGCAAATGCAAATTCGCCCGCTTTTAAAGCAGGTGCTGGATAATGAAAATGAATTAAAAGGTCTGCTTTTTGGCCGCATGGATGAACTGCGATCGTTAGTCCAAACGACAACGCAACAACAGAAAGTGACTTCGGCTTATGGACGTCTTTCAGGAAATATTCTCTACCCTTCCGACCACTAAAAACTGCTTTTTTGCGGGTGAGAACAATATTTTTTCTCACCCGCGTAATTTCCCCACTCTTGTCTCATACTTCCACTTCCTTTGGTTGCTGGAAACCTGTCATGCAAAACCCAACCTTATTGCAGTTTTTCCATTGGTATTACCCGGACGGCGGCAAGCTGTGGCCGGAAGCTGCGGAGAAAGCGGCCTGGCTTAATGAAATTGGCATAACCATGGTATGGCTGCCGCCTTGCTATAAGGGCGATTCAGGCGAAAATTCGGTGGGTTATGATGCCTACGATCTGTTTGATCTCGGTGAGTTTCACCAAAAAGGCAGCGTTGCCACTAAATATGGTAATAAGCAGCAATTATTAGCGGCTGTTGATACGCTACGCAGCCATAACGTCGGGGTTTTAGTTGACGTGGTGCTTAATCATAAAATGGGCGCGGACGAAAAAGAGCGGATCAGCGTTAATCGGGTCAATCCAGATAACCGTGAAGAGATCAATAGTGACGTGATCGAATGCGAAGCCTGGACGCGCTTTAATTTCCCGGTTCGGGCAGGCCAGTATTCAGCATTCGTTTGGGATCATAAATGCTTTAGCGGTGTCGATCATATCGAGAACCCCGATGAGAACGGCGTATTTAAAATCATTAATGACTACACAGCCGAGGGCTGGAGCGATCAGGTTGATGATGAGTTAGGCAATTTTGATTATCTGATGGGTGCCAATATCGACTTTCGCAACAAGGCGGTAAGCGAAGAGTTAAAATACTGGGCGCGCTGGATGATGCAACAACTCCCCTGCTCCGGTTTTCGGCTGGATGCGGTGAAACATATTCCCGCATGGTTTTACAAATCCTGGATCGATCATATTCAGGAGGTTGCAAAAGAACCGATGTTTATCGTTGCGGAGTACTGGTCACATGAAATCGACAAGTTGCAGCAGTACATCCATCAGGTCGAAGGCAAAACCATGTTGTTTGATGCGCCGCTGCATATGAATTTTCATTACGCATCCCAGCAAGGAAATGATTACGATCTCAGCCAGATCTTTGCCGATTCGCTGGTCGTAGCCGATCCCTGGCATGCAGTCACGATCGTGGCCAATCACGATACCCAACCGTTGCAATCACTGGAAGCACCAGTAGAAGCCTGGTTTAAGCCTCTCGCCTACGCGCTTATTTTGCTACGTGAACAAGGGGTGCCAACAGTGTTTTATCCCGATCTGTTTGGTGCCAGTTATGAAGACGAAGGCGGCGATGGTGAAGTTTATAAAATTGACATGCCAGTGATTCCTGAACTTGAGGGTTTGATACGTGCGCGTCAGCTTTATGGCTGGGGAATGCAAACTGACTACTTTGATCATCCCAACTGCGTTGCATTCAGCCGCAGCGGGACGGAAGAACATCCGGGCTGCGTAGTAATTATGTCTAATGGCGATGAGGGCGAGAAAACGGTTGGCATGGGTGATGGTTATGCTGGTAAGTCATGGCGGGATTATTTAGGACATCGCGAAGAGATAATAACCGCAGATGAAGATGGCAATGCCGTGTTTATTTGTAATGGCGGCAGCGTCAGCGTTTGGGTGCTGGCGGAATAATGCCCCAGAGCATCGCCCTCTCTCTGTGGGAGAGGGCTGAGATAAAGGCAATTAAATTGCAAAGGTATAATTAAACGCCTTACTGCTCACTATTTTGCGAAATCACTGTGCGCATCACTTCCGGCTCAATATTTTGAATCACCGCCGCATCGGGTTGTTTTGCCACGGCAGCCTCGGCTTTCTGGCAGTCAACCGTGGGTCGATCAACTTTACGCAGCGTTAAGCCATCATATTTCAGTTCATTATCTTCAACCGTCAGCGGCATGACGCGCAGCTGGCGCGTCACGTTCACATAATCACCACTGAGTAAGGTCAACTTTCCTGGCTTTGCGATAATACGTTGCCACTGGCGGCAATCTAAGGTACTGCCATCCGCGTTAATTATCAGGCTGGCGATCGCCTCATTGCTGACCAGATCCGCCTGCGGGCCGACAGTTTGCCAGTTGCCCTGTAAATGAGCCGGTGCCGGTGTTTTTACCGCACTTTCATAATTGTTAATCTGGGCACAGCCACTCAACGCCAGCGCGGCGATTAGCATCCACTTTTTCATCTTCAATCCCTAAGCTCGCTTCAATGGCGGCTACGTTATAATTTTTCCAGTGAGTCGCGCAAGGTCTCTGCGTAACAGCCAGCGGCTTCAGGTTCAGTTTTTATCCTTCAGCCTGGCCGCACCCTGCCTGACAACAGGATAACAACAGGTTACACTGGCGAGCTGCAACACACATTCAGGAACCCAATTATGAAAACGCCAGAAGCCTACTATGCTCAGGCACGCGAAATGTTTTTCGCCGCGCATGCTGATTTCCAGGCTGCACTTGATGAACTGACCGAAAGTGATGCGCGGGCGGCGAATTTATCACTGCGTCAACTGCGTGAATGGCACGCTGAGCGAATTTACGCCGCATTTTTACGCCAAAAAATCTTGATGGCATGATATTTTCTATTCAGCTTGCAGAGCCTGATAAAGCTGTCGCTGCGGAAGCGATCGAGACGTATCTCAAATCACATGCAGAATCGTTGGGCATGACGTGGGAAGAATTTTGCATCAAAAATGAGCTGTAACGGAGATTATAGAAAAAGTGCATTTGACTTACACCTCCAACCAGGCAAAATTCGCAGGATAAAGTTGTACAATGAATTAAAAGTTGTATAACTTTGTCGCACGACTTCGGTCGTGATTGTCCTTGAACGAATGGTGCTTTTGCACTGCCTCTGGAGGTGTTGCTGGATTTCCACCTCCAGAGGCGATTTTTTTATCCATCTTCGACTTTTCCTTGTACCTCAACATATTTCGCCACCGCCAGCAGACGATTGATATGCGTCAGCAGCAAATCCACATCCGATTGTAAAAATTCTGACGATGAACGTGAAGCCGTGACGATCGCATCCTGCACGGTTTCGGTAATCGTTAACGAATTGTCTCTTTTCGCCTGTATCAGCAATGCGGCAATTAACAGTGATTGCGCTTCGGTTTGTGCCGTAAGCTCTTTAGCGTCAACATCCATTTTTGCCATCTTAAGTAGAATATCAATAACCAGTTGTCGCATTGCATCTCTCCTGATGAATGTAAGTCCAATATGTCGTTATGTCCTGTTCACATTACTCCAGACAGGCATCATTTACTCAACGACATAAAAATTTTTGTGATAAGCAAACTTAGCGCCTTGCTACTGTTTTTATTTACAGTATCATGTGCGGGCGATTTTGCCCTGAACGGATAGCTACTATGTTTGTAGAATTGATTTACGATAAGCGTAACGTTGCCGGCTTGCCTGGCGCTCGCGAAATGATTTTGCAAGAGCTGGAAAAACGGGTGCACCGTGTTTTTCCTGACCTGGAAGTCAAGGTCAAGCCGATGGAGCGTAACGCGATTGATACCGATTTGAGTAAGAACGATAAAGCAACCATTGCCCGTATTGTCGAAGAAATGTTTGATGAAGCGGAAATGTGGCTAGTGGCCGAGTAATCCCTTCTCAGCCACCGTAGCGTCAGCAGGAGAAATTAGCTCTCCTGCTCGCTATGGTTGATTTCAATCTCGATATCCTGAATGGCCTTATCGAGATCGTCTAATAACGTACCTTGTTTATTCAGCAGCGCATCAATGCGTGCAGCATTTTCTTTATCTTTATATTCCCCGGCATCAAAAGCTAACCAATGGCTGGAGAGTGTTTCGGTATTGGTTTGCGCATAGTGACGCATCTCTTTTAACTGAGAGGTGACGTCGCGCAGATAATCCGTTTTGCTTTTAGTTTCAGCTGAATCACTCATGCTATGTTTCCTTTTGGTTATCTATCAAATGAAAATTTCGCCTGAAGATTTAAAGTTAGTTGAAAATATTGTTATTGCCTTAAGAATAATCGGAAGATGCTACTTTTCCCCTGACGCAGCGATACCGGCTTCATCCGCCTGCACCACCTGCTTGACTTTGTCAGCCGTTTTACTGGCAGTGCGATCCGGTATCGCATCAAGCTTACGCTGTAAGGCGCTTACCTGAGCACTGAGCTGATCGACCTGCGCATCGCGTCGTGCTGCAACATCGCGATAATCCCGGCGGATCTCTGCTACCCGCTGGTTTGCCGTATTGCTGACATATAAAAAGAATAGTCAGAACAACACACAGCATTGAAAGCCCAAGTAACAGCCCGCCCAGAATCAATTTGCGCTTATTACTTACCACGCTAACTTCACTTATCTGTGACATCATTGCGATCCTCCAGAGTGGAAATGAGTCGATCAACTTCTTTGCGAAATTTATCGTTGTGATCGGCCTCAGTCATTGCCAGTAAGATACCCAGCGCGTTTTTAATAAGGCGCAGATCGGTTTCAAGCATTGAAATGCGACGCAGGTTTCTGTCGTGTCGTTCGCGCAGTTCATCATTCTCCAGACGCAACAAGTGATTACTCTCCTTTAGCAGGACAACCTGCTCTTTATAACTGGTAATGATTTCACCACCTGCGCGATTACTGGTTACGATAGAAGCGATCCCTGCCAACAACGGCTTCCAAAATAGCGCAGCTGCCCCACCACCTAAAACGAGCGCGCCAACACTGGTAATCAGGCTACTCTCCATGCTCCACCTCTCTGTAAATAAGGTGCCTTAAGCAATACAACCGGTACGCACAGACACATTGGATCATGAGTTTAAGATTGCTTAAAATTTCAATTTAAGTATACTTAAGTACCACTGATAAGAAAAGTCAAGAGTATGAAAAACGAAACGCTGGGCAAGCGCATTTATTGTCGACGTAAATCGCTTCAACTGACGCAAAAACAACTCGCGGAGCAGGTAAATGTTTCGCATGTGGCCATTTCACAATGGGAGAAAGATGAGACCTTACCGCGTGGAGAAAATCTCTTACGGCTGGCAGAGGCGCTCGGCTGCGCGCCAGCCTTTTTAATTGATGGTGAAGGCCCGGTATTTACCTCTGCGCCGGTTATTGCAGGTTTTCATTCAGTTCCTCTGATTTCACGAACGCAGCTTGATCAATGGTTGGGTGAAAAGAAAGCGCACATTGATGAAATTTTACACACCTCTCTGGCCCTGTCTGACGAAGCTTTTGCACTGCGTATTGAAGATCATGCGATGACGCCCGCGTACTGTTCACAGGATGTTGTAATTATTGATCCCCAGATTAAGCCGCTTCCGGGCGATGCTGTTCTCGCCTTACAGCAAGATGAGGCACTAATACGCACCTATCGCCCGCGTGAAAGACATGAAGGTATGACTCAATTCGAGCTGGCAGCCGTGAATATTGATTATCCCCTGTTGCACTCACGTCTGGATAACCTGAGTTTGATCGGCACCGTTTTAGAGCTGCGTCGTTATCGTCAGCGTTAAATAAAGGTCTGCGCGCCAGAAAAATTCTGGCCCGTTTGCGCGATTTTTAAGGATTTTTAATGCGAAAAGGCTGCAGATTACGCTTAGCATCCAATGCTCGTCTAAACTTGGATCACTGGACAAAAGGAGCAGCTAATGCATAAACATCAAACAAATGAAGAGCGTAAGCACGAAGGCGATGTGAGTAAAAGCCTACCGGAAGGTGCACCTAACGTAGGGAATGCCTACGAAGAGGATGATCATCCGGCGACAGATGCACCGAAAGATCATGGTGAAGTGCCGCGCAAAAACGACGACAGCGAGGACGATAAAAAAGATCCTTATCAAGCGCAATAGCAAATACGCCCCGAAGCCGGGGCGTTATTTTTAGAGTGAAGCCTGATAGTTTTCAGGAAACGGCACACCAGACGCTTCGAGGCGCGAGAGTTTTTGCAAGATATCATTGCGCACCGTCTCATCCCCATCCTGCCAGTAAGGTTTGACGACCGCTAATATCCGCTCCGCGGTCTCTGCGTTGTAGTCCGACGGTTTATTACCGCCCAGCGTCTCATGAATTTTTTCGTTCATCTCTTTTAGTTCGGCCATCTCATCCTCCTTTGTTGTCAGAATGAGTATAGCAGCGTGCTGTTTCGGTCTGCGGCGGGAGAGTTACAGCTGCATATTCTAATACAATAGTGGCGCTGTAAGAGCGAGAATAGAACGGGAAAAACGAAACCGTACAGACAGAGCATTGCTCATAGATGCCCCATTAAATTACCGGACTTGCACGTCGTACATGAACAGCATTTCACGCGTCACCTTGCCAGGCACAATTATATCTTCAGGCGCCTCGCCTTCTGTCGCTTCACCGTCGGCGTGATAATTGTCTGCGTGTACATTTTATCCATCATCGAATAACCGAGATGCTAATAAGCGATCATGTCGCCCGGCTTAATACGAGCTACTGAGTTGACCAGAACGAAACCTTCCGGAGTATCGACGCGGAACGTGTTGATGGGGTTATAGATGAGTAAATCGTTGAGGTCGAGGCGGTGCTCAACATAATCCTGCGCTAGCGATACGAATCCCACATTTATCTCACATAACCCATATTACGGAAAGTCCACGTGAGGTTGTCAGTGATAATCTCTATGATGCGCAGCTGTTTGCGCGTTATTCACCGGTTGCATTCATGAAACGTCCAGAAGTGGTTAACCTTATCCAGCTCTGTCTGGAATCCGTCGATGGTAAGAACCTGACGTCTTCTGCTTTCTCAAGAAATTGCCCGCCTGAACCAGGCCAGTGTCGCTTCTGCGTACCATCTATCCTTCGCTGATAAGTGCTGTTTTTTATATACAGTGATTTACCAGGCCGATTTTGATCAAGCGAGACGGTATGCATGCAAGTGAATCCATTGATTATGAAGCCAAAATAATTTTCAGGCCTGGGGTGACTGGCTAGAGTTAAGGCATTCGCCGCGCAGCCTGCTCAGACAGGAACAGATGAATTATTTCCCGATCGCCGGGCTTTTTTATGCAAATGATCCGCGTACAAAGACAGTAATTGCGGCCTTGGTGCGTTGACGAATCAGATTTGTAATAGAGTTTGACAAGGTTAAGATGCGGCCTTTCCCATGCAATGTCTTCCTCTACTACCTTGGCTGGTATACCAGCAGCGACGCAATGGTTTGGTATTTTTTGCTTTAAAATGCTTCGGTTCAATACGAAGTTTGTAGTGCTTTTTTATCTATTCCAGCAAGCTGAAGTGCGCTTGAAGTATTTGAACGTTGCTAAGGCAGCTAAGGCCATTTAGCCATTTTTCATCAGTCATATCACTAATCCACTGGTAAACAACGAGATAAATCCCAGCATGGAATAAGCGCAGATTATCGCAAAGAAAAAGCCACCCGTAGGTGGCTAATTATCAGATGTGGTTTTCGCAGCCAGGCATCGTTTTATCGATGATCAGGTTGCCTTCTACACGGAAGCCAAATGTACCGAACAGAAATGCGTGATTTAGCTGCGAGATAACAACATCGCTCAGACCAACTGCGCATTTATCTTTCTCAATGGCGCGATCCATTGCGGTTTTAACGTTAGGAATCTCGAGTGGGAAGATAACAATTGGAGCCTTGTCCTCTCCAGTAACGCGAGCGCCTTTCTCAAATTTTGCAGCGTTAAGATTGTAATTTTTCGTGCTACCAACAGTCATGTCTGCCACGCGAACGGTACAACCAGAAAGTAACAATGCTCCCAGCGCCACTGCTAAAATCTTTTTCATTTAATGTTTCCTGTAATTGAAATCGGAAACATCCTAACAGCAATATTTTTCATATCAATGAAAAATCAAAGGTATAGTTAATTTACTACCAATTTTAGTAGGTGGGAGACAACCTAAAATCATAAGAAATTATCATCTATCAGGATGGAGGGGCATTTTGAGAGTAAGTAATATTATGCAGTAAGAATTCAGGCACAATTGTTTCGGCTACCCGGATGAAGGGAAGCAAAATCATCACGCTCCACTCGCGTGAATACGGCAGAACCAGCGAAGAAGAACTGACATTTATCTTCAACCCAACCGTTAACGCGATGAACAGGAAAAGCGACAGCTATTATACCGTCGCATCATTACCGCAAACCTGGAGGGCAGCGATCGGGAGAGCAGGACTGACATAACGCAAGCCATACCAGTTCCGTCACACTTACGCGTGCTGGTCACTGTCGGCTGGCGCGAATCCAAACTTCATCGCCAGCCAGATGGGGCACGCAAATGCGCAAATGGTGTATCAGATATACGGATCCTGGATGAAGGAAAACGACGAGGCCCAGAGTAGCCTGCTCAACGAAAAACTGAACGAGTTTGTCCCACCCATGCCCCACAACAAAGCGATCTAACCATTAATTGCATACATATTAATTAGTTAGATAACCTATACCTGCATATTCATTATATCGGTATAAGCTGAGACCAGTTTGTTCCTGACCTGAATTCCCATTTGCATTGAAATTGACGATTTCTGCAAATCGACCATCACATCATTAAGCGCGACCCCGGTTTACCCAGTTCAAAATCCCGAGCCTGAGCGCGCGCAGTGGTCTGCGTCTCACTGATTTTATCTAACGCCGCTTTCATTGTTGCGCCGAAATCGATCTGATTGCTGGCTTCGCTGCTTCTGTTGCTGGCTTGCAGCGAGGTCATCTGCAACTGCTGCAAAACGCCGTCGATTGCCTGAATGGTCATTACGATACCTCTAAAGGAGAGTGGGATTTTTCCAACGTTCGCAAAATTAGCACATTGTCAATGAGACAAAGGCGCTAAATAACAGCAAAAAACCCAGCTTATCCAGCCATCGAATTTTAGGTTTCATCAAATAATGCCAGGTATTGAAGTGGAAATTCTATTTACGCAGGTCAGGGAGTCTGTTTTGTCATTACAACTAACCCGGTCAATTACGTCAGGCAGGAATCGGTCATGAATGCGAGTGCAGCCGCTACACAAGATCAAAACAATAAAGGTTTCAGCGATCTTCTCGCCCGCCTGCGCGCTAATCCGCGTATCCCATTAATCATTGCTGCCGCCGCAGTTATCGCGGTGGTTTTTGCATTGGTGTTGTGGGCTAAAGCGCCGAGCTACAGTGTGCTGTACAACAACCTCTCGGATGAAGACGGAGGGGCGATTGTAACGCAACTTACTCAGATGAATATCCCTTATCGCTTCGCCGACAATGGCGGTGCCTTAATGGTACCGCAAGAACAGGTGCATGAACTGCGCTTACGTCTGGCCCAGCAAGGTCTGCCAAAAGGCGGCTCTGTTGGCTTTGAGTTAATGGATAAAGAGAAGTTTGGCATTAGCCAGTTCAGCGAGCAGGTCAACTACCAGCGCGCGCTGGAAGGTGAACTGGCACGCACCATTGAAACCCTCGGTCCGGTAAAAGCCGTTCGCGTGCATCTGGCGATGCCAAAACCAACCCTGTTCGTGCGTGAGCAGAAAGCGCCCTCCGCGTCCGTGACGCTGACGCTGCAACCGGGGCGTGCCCTGGATGAAGGTCAGATTCAGGCCATTGTTCACATGGTTTCCAGCAGCGTGGCTGGCTTACCGCCTGGTAATGTCACTGTTGTTGATCAGGCGGGCCGCCTGCTGACTCGCTCAGACGCCGCTGGCCGCGATCTGAATGATGCGCAGCTCAAGTATGCCGCTGAAGTAGAAGCGCGTTATAAGCAGCGTATCGAAGACATTCTGAACCCTATTCTGGGCCAGGGTAACGTCCACGCTCAGGTTACTGCGCAAATCAACTTCGATAGCAGCGAGCAAACTGACGAAAAGTACCAGCCAAATGGTCAACCGGATAAGTCTGCGATTCGCTCGCGCCAAACCAGCACCAGCGACCAGTCGGGTAGCCCTTATCCGGGCGGCGTGCCGGGCGCGCTGTCAAACCAGCCTGCGCCAGCCAATACCGCGCCGGTGACTAACCCGAATAACAACGCAGCTAACGGTCAGAATAACGCGGCGAATAACGGGACAACCACCAGCACTGCTGCCAGCACCGTGCCGACCAACTCGCGTCGTGACGATACCGTCAACTACGAGCTGGATCGCACCATTCGTCATACCAAGATAAACGTAGGTGACGTTCAGCGTCTGTCGGTTGCGGTTGTGGTGAATTATCGCGAGGACGATAAAGGCAAAGCCGTTGCGTTGAATGAACAACAACTGAAACAGATTGAAGATCTGACGCGTGAAGCGATGGGTTACTCGCAAACACGTGGTGACAGCATCAATGTGGTGAACTCGCAGTTCAACACCACCGAACCTGCAGATATCGAATTGCCTTTCTGGAAACAGCAAGCCTTCTTCGATCAGCTGATGAGTGGTGGTCGCTGGTTACTGATTGCGCTGGTTGCCTTCTTCCTCTATCGCAAGCTGGTCAGACCGCAGCTGTTACGCAAGCAGGAAGCAGAGAAAGCCGCCGCTGAAGCTGCTGCCGCCCGTGCTGCTGCACAGAAAGATGAACAAGCCTACAGCGTTCAGCTCAGCAAAGACGAGCTGGATCAGGAACGTAAATCAAACAACCGCATGAGTGCGGAAGTCATGAGCCAGCGTATCCGTGACATGTCTGAAAACGATCCGCGCGTCGTCGCGCTGGTTATTCGCGAATGGATGAGTAAAGAGCTATGAGTCTGACCGGTACTGAAAAAAGCGCCATTTTAATGATGACGATTGGTGAAGAGCGCGCTGCGGAAGTGTTTAAGCACCTGAACCAGCGTGAGGTACAACATCTCAGCACCGCGATGGCCAGCATGCGTCAGGTGTCGCATAAACAACTGACTGAAGTGTTACGTGAGTTTGAAATTGATGCCGAGCAGTTTGCGGCGCTCAGCCTCAACTCCAATGACTACCTGCGCTCGGTGTTGACCAAAGCCCTGGGCGAAGAGCGTGCTGCCAGCCTGCTGGAAGACATTCTTGAAACTCGCGAAACCACCGGCGGCATAGAAACGCTCAACTTAATGGAGCCGCAAGCGGCTGCCGACATTATTCGCGACGAACATCCGCAGATCATTGCGACGATACTGGTCCACCTCAAACGTGGCCAGGCCGCCGATATTCTGGCGCTGTTCGACGAGCGTCTGCGTCACGATGTGATGTTACGTATCGCCACCTTCGGCGGTGTCCAGCCAGCGGCGCTGGCAGAACTGACCGAAGTGCTCAACGGCCTGCTGGATGGGACCAACCTCAAGCGTGCGAAGATGGGCGGCGTGAGAACCGCAGCCGAAATCATCAACCTGATGAAAACGCAGCAGGAAGAAGCGGTTATCGAAGCGGTTCGCGATTTCGATGGCGAACTGGCGCAGAAGATCATCGACGAAATGTTCCTGTTCGAAAACCTGGTGGAAGTGGACGATCGCAGCATCCAGCGTTTGTTGCAGGAAGTGGAATCCGAGCAGTTGCTGATCGCCCTGAAGGGTGCCGAGCAGCCGCTGCGCGAGAAATTCCTCAAAAACATGTCAGCACGTGCGGCCGATATCCTGCGCGACGACCTTGCCAACCGTGGCCCGGTACGTATGTCAGCGGTAGAGAACGAACAGAAAGCGATTCTGCTGGTGGTTCGTCGTCTGGCCGAAGCGGGCGAGATGGTAATTGGTGGTGGCGAGGAAACCTATGTCTGATGCATTTTCCGCCCGTCCATGGCAACTCTGGCAACCGATGGATTTAGGCCGCATCGACGAGCCTGCCCCCGCCCCGCTGCCGGAAACCGACTTATTCGATGAAGCGGTGGACGAAGAGCAGGATGAACTCGAACGCCTGAAACAGCAGGCGCGCAAAGAAGCGCAGGGTCAGGGGTATAACGACGGCCACCAGCAAGGTTTTGCCGAAGGCCAGAAAACCGGTTATGACGCCGGTTTCCAGCAGGGCCTGGCTGATGCCCAGCAGCAGCAGGCGCCGTTACAGGCGCGTATGCAGCAGCTGGTGACTGAATTTCAGAGCACGCTGGAGTCGCTGGATAGCGTGATTGCCGCGCGTTTGATGCAGCTGGCACTGGAAGCGGCACGCTCGGTGATTGGCCAGGCGACCACCGTTGATGGCAGCGCCCTGCTCCGTCAAATCCAGCAGTTATTACAGCAGGAACCGATGTTCAGCGGCAAACCGCAACTGCGTGTGCACCCTGACGATTTACAACGCATTGAGCAGACGCTCGGCCCGACGCTTGATCTGCACGGCTGGCGCCTGCTGGCTGACAACACGCTACATCCGGGTGGCTGCAAACTGAGCGCAGAAGATGGCGATCTTGATGCCAGCGTGGCAACGCGCTGGCAGGAATTGTGCCGTCTCGCCGCGCCAGGAGAACTGTAATGACCACTCGCCTTAATCGCTGGCTTGGCGCACTGGACGCATTTGAAAACCGCATTGCTCAGGTCCAGACAGTACGCCGTTATGGTCGCTTAACCCGCGCCACGGGGCTGGTGCTGGAAGCGACTGGCTTGCAGTTGCCGCTGGGTGCGACCTGCGTTATTGAACGTAACGACGGTAAAGGTATCACTGAAGTTGAAAGTGAAGTGGTGGGCTTTAACGGACAAAAACTGTTTTTGATGCCGCTGGAAGAAGTGGATGGCATTTTGCCTGGCGCGCGCGTCTATGCCCGCCAGACGGGTGAGAATCCACAGGCTGGCAAGCAGTTGCTCCTCGGCCCACAACTGCTGGGCCGCGTACTGGACGGCAGCGGTCGTCCACTGGACGGTCTGCCTTCTCCGGATACGGGTTATCGTGCCCCTTTAATAACACCTCCGTTTAACCCGCTGCAGCGTACGCCGATTACCGACGTGCTGGATACCGGTGTGCGGGCGATTAACGCCCTGCTCACGGTCGGACGCGGTCAGCGTATGGGGCTGTTTGCCGGTTCCGGCGTGGGGAAAAGTGTGCTGCTCGGCATGATGGCACGTTATACCGAAGCCGATGTGATCGTAGTGGGTCTTATCGGTGAGCGTGGTCGTGAAGTAAAAGACTTTATCGAAAATATTCTCGGTGCAGAAGGTCGCGCCCGCTCAGTTGTGATTGCTGCGCCCGCTGACGTCTCGCCCTTATTGCGCATGCAGGGTGCCGCTTACGCTACTCGCATCGCTGAAGACTTTCGCGACCGGGGTAAGCATGTCCTGCTGATCATGGATTCGCTGACGCGTTACGCCATGGCGCAGCGTGAGATCGCGCTGGCCATCGGCGAGCCGCCCGCCACCAAAGGTTATCCCCTTCGGTGTTTGCCAAACTGCCTGCACTGGTTGAACGCGCCGGTAATGGCATTGACGGCGGTGGCTCCATTACCGCGTTTTATACCGTGTTAACCGAAGGCGACGATCAGCAAGACCCGATTGCCGACTCAGCCCGCGCTATTCTGGATGGGCACATCGTATTATCGCGTCGCCTGGCCGAAGCGGGTCACTATCCGGCAATTGATATTGAAGCATCCATCAGTCGCGCCATGACCTCGTTGATTGATGAAAACCATTACGCCCGGGTGCGCCAGTTTAAACAATTACTCTCCAGCTTCCAGCGCAACCGTGACTTAGTGAGCGTCGGCGCCTATGCGGCCGGTAGCGATCCGATGCTGGATAAAGCCATCAAGCTCTATCCACAAATGGAAGCCTTCCTGCAACAAGGTATTTTTGAACGCAGCGACTACGACGATGCCTGCCTGCATTTACACGCATTGTTTGGCTAGTTAGGGCGTTAACCTGAGGTAAGCGCAATGAAAACGGCAAGTGCCATCGATACGCTGCGCGATTTAGCGGAGCAAGAACTCGAAAGAGCCGCCATCTATTTAGGCGATATGCGTCGCGGCCAGCAGGCTGCCGATCAGCAGCTAACCATGCTGCTGGATTATCAGGACGAATACCGCAACAAACTCAACGACGATATGTCGAGCGGCATTGCCAGCACCCGCTGGACTAACTATCACCAGTTTATCCAGACGCTGGAAAAAGCGATTGAGCAGCACCGCGCGCAATTACAGCACTGGAACCAGCGACTGGAGCAGGCATTAGCGAGCTGGCGTGAAAAGCAACAGCGTTTGAATGCTTATCAAACCCTTATTACGCGCGCAGCTGAAAATGCATTAAGACAAGAAAACCGTCTCGACCAGAAACGGATGGATGAATTTGCCCAACGGGCTGCATTGAGGAGAGGCGAATGATTACGCTGCCAAATAGTGTCACCCCAACCGCGACCCGCGGTGAAGGTGAAACGTTAGCGTCCACGGATGTTTTATCGGGTAACGATGCGCTGCCACAGAATTTTTTGACTGAATTAGGCAACCAGTTGTTAACGCTGGCAAAACATCAGGGTAAAGCGGTACAAACCGCTGAGCAAACTGAAGAAAAAGAAGCCGGTAAGTCAGCCTCCAGCCCGTTGAATGCGCTGCTGGCTGCACTGGAAAATCCCGACGCGCTTAATGCACTTTTAAAGCCGGAAAACACTAAAGCCGGCACAAAATCAGCCGATGATAAAGATAAGCAAGAAACAGCAATGTTGAGTGCCAGTGAGGTACAAAACGTGCAGGCGCTGTTTGCCATGTTACCAGCAGCCGTGAGCAACAGCGCAACCGTCAGCACCGCTGATGGCGAGTTAATGGCGCAGGGTGAATTACGTCGCTCAACGGCTTCTCTGACGCAGGCATTGACCGGTGCCGTGACTGCCGAAGAGGAGCAACCTGATGCTAAAAACAGTGCATTGCCCGATACCCGCTTACTGAGCCGGGGTATCGACGCCGCCGTCAGCGACAGCAGTAACGATACGGTAACCCAAACCAATGACGGCAGTAAGCTGATGCTGAATAACAGTTTTCAGCAGCTGATAAGCAGCGTAAGCGTGCATGATGAGCAATTCACGGCAAACAACAGTACCCCTGAAAGTTTGCCTGTCGCCAGCACCACGTTTACCAGCACCAGCCCGCTTGCCGCACCGCTGAATGCCGCCGCGACGGTCAATACGCCGTCAACGCCAATGTTAAATGCCCAGCTGGGCAGCGAGCAGTGGCAACAGGCGCTGAGCCAGCAGGTTGTGATGTTCAGCCGTAACGGACAGCAAAATGCCGAGCTGCGTTTGCATCCGGAAGATCTGGGCGCGATCCAGATCAGCCTGAAGCTGGATCATGACACGGCACATTTAAATTTAGTTTCTGGTCACAGCCTCGTCAGGGCTGCACTGGAAGCCGCGCTACCTCAGCTGCGCAACGCGCTGGCTGAAAGCGGAATTAACCTGGGTGAGAGTCAGGTGAGCAGTGACAGTTTCGCGCAAGGCCAGAGCTTCCGGCAGCAACAGGAGGCGCGTCGCGACGGACAGCACGGCAGCTTCTCCCTCTCCCAGGATAGCGATAACGACATAACGCCGATTGCTGTACCTGCGTCCCTCCAGGCCCAGGTAAAGGGTAACGGCGCCGTCGACACTTTTGCCTGATAGCGACAAACGCTGAAGGTAAGCGTAAAACTCGCGTCTTTTCTTCCCATTGTTTGACTTAAGACGCGGGATAATCTGTCCAGGCGAGCCGAGAGGCTTGCCCATAATTCACAGGAAGTAACTGCAAAAATGTCTGATAACGCGAAAGCTAAAGGCCGCAAACGTTCAATCTTAATTCCAGTGTTACTTGTTGTAACACTGGCTGCTTGTAGCGTGGCAGGCTATGCAGTCTGGCGAATGATGAATAAACACGAGGGTGATAAGCCGGAAGTCGCGAAAGTCGAACCGCCTCCCGCCCCGGTCTTTTTTGCACTTGATACATTTACGGTTAACCTGGTCAATCCCGACAACGATCCTGACCGCGTGCTGTACGTAGGATTTACCCTGCGTCTGCCGGATGAAGATACTCGTCGTCGGCTGAATGACTATCTGCCTGAGGTGCGCAGCCGTCTGCTGCTGCTGCTCTCACGTCAGAGCGCAACTGCGCTCGCGTCAGAGCAAGGCAAGCAAGCACTTGTTGAGCAGATCAAACAGGTGCTGGCACCGCCGCTGGTGAAGGGTCAACCTTCGCAGGCCGTAAACGACGTGCTGTTTACCGCCTTCATTTTGAGGTGAATCAATGGGCGATAGCATTCTCTCCCAGGCTGAAATTGACGCGCTACTGAACGGCGACAGTGACAGCACGGTAGAAGAAAAGAAACAGAAAGGGCCGGAAGGCGATGTCCGTCCCTACGACCCGAATACCCAGCGTCGCGTAGTCCGCGAGCGTCTGCAGGCGCTGGAAATTATTAACGAGCGTTTTGCCCGTCAGTTCCGTATGGCGCTGTTTAACCTGCTGCGCCGTAGCCCGGATGTGACAGTGGGTGCGATTAAGATTCAGCCTTATCATGAGTTTGCCCGCAACTTGCCGGTGCCAACGAACCTGAATCTTATCCATTTAAAACCGCTGCGTGGCACTGCGCTGGTGGTGTTTTCACCCAGCCTGGTATTTATTGCGGTAGATAACCTGTTTGGTGGTGATGGTCGCTTCCCGACGAAAGTGGAAGGCCGTGAATTTACCCACACTGAACAGCGCGTTATCCAACGCATGCTGAAGCTGGCACTGGATGGTTACAGCGACGCCTGGAAAGCGATTTATCCGCTTGAGGTTGAGTATGTGCGTTCAGAAATGCAGGTGAAATTCACTAACATCACGACGTCGCCAAACGACATCGTGGTTAATACGCCGTTTCAGGTAGAAATCGGTAACCTGGTGGGTGAATTTAACATCTGCATACCGTTTTCGATGATTGAGCCGCTGCGCGAGTTACTGGTGAACCCGCCGCTGGAAAACTCACGTCAGGAAGATACGCACTGGCGCGATAATCTGGTCAAGCAGGTTCAGCACTCTGAGCTGGAGCTGATAGCGCATTTTGCTGAGACATCGCTGCGTCTGTCACGCATTTTGCAGTTGAAGCCAGGCGATGTGCTGCCGATTGATAAACCCGATCGCATCATCGCCCATGTGGATGGCGTGCCGGTATTAACCAGCCAATATGGCACGCTGAATGGTCAGTATGCTTTGCGTGTCGAACACTTGATTAACCCGATTTTGAATTCGCTTAACGAGGAACAGCCCAATGAGTGACAGCAAGAAACCGTCCGATGACACTATCTCTGCGGACGATCTGTGGGCTGAGGCAATGAACGAGCAAACAGGCAGCAGCGCGCCACAGAGTGACGAAGTGTTTAAATCATTCGAAAGCGGTAACGTTTCTGGCTCTCTGCAGGACATTGACCTGATCATGGATATCCCGGTGAAACTCACCGTGGAACTGGGACGCACAAAAATGACTATCAAAGAACTGCTGCGTCTGACGCAGGGTTCGGTGGTGGCGCTGGATGGCCTGGCGGGCGAACCCCTGGACATCCTGATTAACGGTTATCTGATTGCTCAGGGTGAAGTGGTTGTGGTCAATGACAAATATGGCGTGCGCATTACCGACATCATTACCCCGTCTGAACGTATGCGTCGTGTGAGCCGTTGATAATGAATACCCAGTCTCAAACACTGCACACTGCCGCGCCGCAAACACAGGCGATCTCTACCGGTTCGGTGTTGACCCAGGTTAGCAGCGTGTTAGCGGTTATTGTGTTATTGATTCTGGCTTGTGCCTGGCTGGCGCGTCGACTCGGTTTTGCACCGAAGAAAGTCAGCAGCCAGGAACTTAAAATGACCGCCAGCGTGTCGGTTGGTCAGCGTGAGCGCGTGGTGATTGTGGATACTGCCGATGCCCGTTTGGTGCTCGGCGTCACCGCACAACAGATTACCCATTTGCATACGCTGCCGCCCGCCGCGCCGGAAGAAGATGCACCGGCTCAGGCCGCGCCGCAAGATTTTCGTCAGCTGTTACAGCACCTGGTTAAACGTCCCGGAAAACCTCAATGATACGTCGTCTGCTCCCTCTTCTGCCGCTGCTGTTGCTGGCACCGGTTGCCCATGCCCAGTTACCGGGCCTGGTGAGTCATCCGTTACCGAACGGCGGGCAAAGCTGGTCGTTGCCGGTGCAAACGCTGGTGTTTATCACCGCGCTGACGTTTATTCCGGCTGTATTGCTGATGATGACCAGCTTCACCCGAATCATCATTGTGTTTGGTTTGTTGCGTAATGCGCTCGGTACGCCATCAGCTCCACCGAACCAGGTTTTGCTGGGGCTGTCGCTGTTTCTGACTTTTTTCATCATGGCACCGACTTTCGATAAAATTTATCAGGACGCTTATCTGCCGTTCAGTCAGGATAAAATCAGTATGGACGTCGCGATTGAGAAAGGGCGCAACCGCTGCGCGACTTCATGCTGCGTCAAACACGTGAAGCCGATTTAGCCCTGTTTGCCCGACTGGCAAACACCCCACCTATTGCCGGGCCAGAAGCCGTACCGATGCGTATTTTGCTGCCCGCTTACGTGACCAGTGAGCTAAAAACGGCTTTCCAGATTGGTTTTACCGTCTTTATCCCTTTCCTGATCATCGACCTGGTGGTTGCCAGTGTGCTGATGGCGCTGGGCATGATGATGGTGCCGCCAGCGACCATTGCGCTGCCGTTTAAGTTAATGCTGTTTGTCTTAGTGGATGGCTGGCAGTTGCTGGTGGGTTCACTGGCACAAAGCTTTTATTCCTGATCTCTGAATCTGCTAACTGGAGCGAAACATGACACCCGAATCGGTAATGATGATGGGACAGGAAGCGATGCGCGTTGCGCTAATGCTGGCTGCCCCACTGCTGCTCACTGCACTGGTCAGCGGTTTGCTGATCAGCCTGCTTCAGGCCGCCACGCAGATCAACGAACAGACCCTGTCGTTTATCCCAAAAATCCTGGCCGTCGCCACAACCGGTATCATTGCTGGCCCGTGGATGTTAAATTTTGCTCTGGATTATATTCGTACCGTCTTCACTAACCTGCCTTATATCATCGGCTAATGGTTACCCTCGACAGCAGTCAACTTGTTCACTGGGTGAGTCAGTTTTACTGGCCACTGGTGCGTATGCTGGCGCTGTTTGCCACCGCGCCGCTGCTCAGCGAACGTGCAATCAGCCATCGAGTTAAAATTGGCCTGGCGGTGATGATCACCTGGTTGCTGATGCCGCTGTTGCCGCCGGTCGAGGTAACGCTGTTTTCACCGGCAGGATTCTGGCTGCTTATCCAGCAAATTTTAATTGGCGTTGCCCTCGGTTTCACCATGCAGTTCGCTTTTGCAGCCGTTCGTACTGCGGGTGAAGTGATTGGATTACAGATGGGTTTGTCGTTCGCGACCTTTTTTGATCCCGGAAGCCGTCTTAACATGCCGGTGCTTGCGCGTTTTCTCGACATGCTGGCGATGTTGTTGTTCCTGACTTTTAACGGACATCTGTGGTTAATCTCGCTGCTGGCGGACAGTTTTCATACATTGCCGATTGGTGGACAGCCGCTAAACGCTAATGCTTTTATGGCATTGGTAAAATCAGGCGGATTGATTTTCCTTAATGGCATGATGTTAGCGTTACCACTTATCGTTTTGCTACTCATGCTTAATCTGGTACTAGGTTTGTTAAACCGTGTTTCACCACAGTTATCCGTTTTCGCGATTGGCTTTCCCGTTACCTTATCAGTGGGTATCCTCACCCTGGGGCTCTTGATGCCTCTCCTGGCCCCCTTTTGCGAGCATCTTTTCAGCGAAGTGTTTGATTTACTCGCGCTGTTCCTCACAGAACTATCCCATCCCTAAACATTAAGTATCTAACGATTTCGCTAAAGTGATACTTAAGCAAAATAAATTCTTTTGTGCATTTTTCGAACCAATTTTCTCAGAAATCAACTAAGGAAATTCTGATAAATGTACCGAAAGTCTGAAAATAATTCTTATTAAACCGCGCTTCGCGTATTTTAGCTGGGCGGTTTACAGAATATGTAACACTGTGGTTTTGTTGATAAATTCGGCAATGTCTTGAAATTGAACAAAAAAATCTTTCGATGATTTTTCTTGTCAGAATTTGTTTTTTCCGGCATTGTCAACACTCGTTGAGACATCACACTTTCGTAAAACAAATGTTTTTAAGATTTGTCCTATCAGAGAAGTCTTGGTTTTCAGCGATAGTGACAACGCTCTCAAAACAGCGTTTTGCCCCTACTCCAGCAATTCCCACTATTGCTGGGGGATGTGTGACGTCAAGGCAGCATAAAATATTTGCAGAACGGGTCAGGGATGAAGACTTTTACAGGCGCTTGCCTGTTACCACACTGCATATGAGCAGAATAAAAAAGTGCCTTAGAAATCTCTCTCGTACCGCAACGCGTAATTCATCGTTGATTTAAACGGATAACAAATTGGTGAGGGTCGCTAACATGCCAACGATTATTATGGATTCCTGCAACTACACACGCCTGGGATTATCGGACTATATGTCCTCTAAAGGAGTTAAGAGGAAAAATATTACTTCCGTATCTGATATTGAGCAATTACAGCAACGTTGTGAACAGTTACAACCTGGTGTCGTTTTTATTAATGAAGATTGTTTCATTCATGAAGCTGATTCCAGTGATCGTATTCGCAGCATTATTATGCAGCATCCTGAAACCCTGTTTTTTATTTTTATGGCGATCAGTAATATCCATTTTGAGGAATACCTCTATGTTCGTAAGAACTTGATTATTACGTCAAAATCGATAAAAACGTCTACTCTGGACTCGTTACTGAGCACCTATTTGCAGAAGAAACTGAATCAGTCTCCGCGTATTTCCTCTGCACTTGATATTCATCCTTTGACGCTGAGTCAGACTGAGTCAAATATGCTGAAAATGTGGATGTCAGGTCATGACACCATTCAGATTTCTGACAAGATGCAAATAAAGGCGAAAACGGTTTCGTCACATAAGGGTAATATTAAGCGGAAAATCAAAACGCATAATAAACAAGTGATTTATCACGTGGTGCGATTAACTGATAATGTTACCTCTGGCATTTATGTCAATGTGAGATAATCCCCTTCTCAATAACCGGCCTCTCTGGCCGGTTTTTTTATGCCAAACTGAGAGTCAGATCTCATTTCCCCACCTAATCCTTTCTCGTGAACTGCCGATGTTTGATTTCAATCAATCAATCATGAGAACCCTCGCTATGAGCACCGCACGGATCACTGATGGGCAGTACAAGCCAGGTATTTGGCAGAACCTTCGTCTCGTTCCGCTGTTTAGTATGATCTTCAGTGGCATTCTGCTGCTGTTCGCACTTTGCATTGGTCTCGCCAGCTATTTTCTTATCCAGAGTAACCACTCACTTGAGCAAGCCACAGAAGAGATCCAGGTACGCATGGGGATCTCAAACAGTTCTAACCATCTGCGTACTGCACGCTTAACCATTATCCAGGCTGGCGCAGCTGCGCGTATCGGAGAAATGGACACGTTTCGCGCTAACGTCGCTGAGACCGAAAAGCGGATTAAGCAGGCTAAAGACGGCTTCGCAGTTTACCTGAACCGGCAGGTTAAATCCGCGGCCGATACGGAACTGGATGGTGCGTTGCAGTCGCGGTTTAATGATTACGTCGAAAAAGGGCTGCTGCCGATGATTGAATCCGGAAAGCAAGGCAGCTTTGAGGGGATTATCGCTCATGAAACTGACGTGACGCGCAAACTGGATGCCGCCTATAACGAAGTTTTGCTGAAAGCAATAAAGATCCGTACCGCGCGCGCTCAGGCAATCAATGAAGACGCAGCGTATCAGTCACGTATCGGCTTTATCGCCATGGCGGTGGCCTTTGCTGCGGCGCTGCTGCTGGTATTGCTGACGTTTGTATTTCTGCGCCGGATCGTCATCAATCCGCTGCGCCAGTCCGTTTCGCACATTGAGCGTATCGCCCAGGGTGATTTGACCACCCCTTACCGCCCTTATGGCCGCAGCGAAATCGGCACACTTATTCATAATCTGCAACTGATGCAGGAATCCCTGGTTAAAACCGTGGGCACTGTTCGCGAAGGCGCTGTGGCAATTTATCAGGGCTCCGGTGAGATTTCAGCAGGCAATACCGATCTCTCCTCCCGTACAGAACAGCAGGCTGCCGCACTGGAACAGACGGCCGCCAGCATGGAACAGTTAACCGCGACGGTGAAACAGAACGCGGATAATGCTCATCATGCCAGTCAACTGGCAGCAGATGCGTCAGGAAAAGCGCGCAGCGGCGGCGAACTGGTCAGTGGCGTGGTCAAAACCATGAACAATATTTCGGGCAGCTCGAAGAAAATCGCTGAGATCACAAATGTGATTAACAGTATCGCTTTTCAGACCAATATTCTGGCGCTGAACGCGGCAGTAGAAGCGGCTCGTGCCGGTGAACAAGGCCGCGGCTTTGCCGTCGTCGCCAGTGAAGTTCGTAATCTGGCGCAGCGCAGCGCGCAGGCAGCGAAAGAGATAGAGGCGTTGATCGCTGAATCGGTAACGCTCATTAATGATGGTTCCCATCAGGTGGGTGAAGCGGGTTCAACCATGAGTGAAATTGTGGAAGCGGTTCGCCGTGTGACAGACATTATGGCCGAAATCGCGGCGGCCTCGGATGAGCAGAGTCGCGGTATTCAGCAGGTGAGCCAGGCTGTGACAGAAATGGATAATGTGACGCAGCAGAATGCATCGCTGGTCGAAGAAGCATCGGCAGCCGCTGCTTCACTGGAAGATCAGGCAGGCAAACTGACTCAGGCGGTTTCAACATTCCGTTTGCACAGCACACCAGTGAAGCCGGTGGTGAGCGCAGCACCGCCCGCCTTAGCGGCGGCACGCACATTACCGCGTCCGGCGTTAGCAACGACAAATGACAACTGGGAAACCTTTTGATGTGAATTTTTCTACTGATTATGCCTTTACTTCAGCCCTGCTCCTCCCCCGCACGGGGAGTATTGAAACAGAGCAGCGGACCTGGTCTGACCTCATGCCGACTCGTATGGCTCGACGAAAATCCCTTCAGCATCATCAGTCTCATTAAAGAACCAAATCCCTAACGGATAGTCTTCAAGGGCCACCAGATACATTGTGCCTTCATTAAAGGGTTCGACGGCTAAAAGGGTGCCAATACGACGCGGTCCCCCTTCTGTTTTTACCGTGACACGGTCATTAACCTTCATTTCATCTCTCCTGATCATTTCCTGTGTCACAGTTTAAACGAACGGCAGCGGTTATGCAGGGCTAGCGGCGTGCAATAACCCATACCGCATGAATAATACCGGGGATGTAGCCGCATAATGTAAGCAGGATATTCAACCAGAACGCACCGCCAAAACCGACCTGCATAAAAACACCCAGCGGTGGCAATAAAATAGCGATAAGAATACGAAGTAAGTCCATGATCTCTCCTTGAGGTGTTGAAAAGAAAAAGCTTTATCTTTAAATATAGCTGATTCTGCTAAAAATAAAGTCAAAAACAGGTAAAACTAAGTAAGCCGTAAGATTTTCACTTCCTTAACGTTTCATGACAAGACTTCTGACGCGATGAACTCTTACACTTCTTCCACTGCACCAACCCCAAAGGCGCAGTCAACCTAAAAGTAACAAGGATTTTTGCCCGCGCAGCGCGGGCTTTTTTTGCCTGCGATTTACCCCACGGCGCTTTTCTTTCTGCGATCTATACTCACTCTATTCATCTCGCACTTAAGAGGCAGATCATGGCCAGCCCAAACAAATACAGCGACGACGTGCAGCAAGAAATGCAGGTCAATGTGGAAGCGTTGCTTGAGGCGATTCAGGCTAAAACGTCTGGAGACGTGCGTGAGTATATGGAGACTGAACATGCGTACCGCGTTGCCGTCGATGGTCAGCATTTTGAGAGTTATAGTGAACTGGCTGAAGCCTTCGAACTGGATATCCGCGATTACACCTCATGCGAAGTTAACCGCTGACGACATAAAAAACCCGGCGGGATGGCCGGGTAAAAAACATTCGTTACACCAGGGAATTCTTAACACCCTTGCAGCCTACGCCTTCTCTGACTTAAGACAAGTCTCAACTGTGCACGTTTATCCAGCCAGGCGGCCTGAAAAATCGTCTTTTGTTACCGAAAACACCGCTCACAGCAGGCTGCAACGCGGTGCACGAACCGTGCATCAGGCTCACATTTGCGGCTGGGTTTTAAGACAATTCCTGGATATCCACTTTATCGGCATAACAAAAAAGTGTGACTAAGATTCAACTATAATATTGAAAATTCGTTGCTTTAGCTTCGAACTTGACGACAGGAGCCTAATGATGCCGACTCTGCTACAGCCGCTTATGATTGTGACCGACCTCGACGGCTCACTGCTGGATCATCACAGTTATCGCTGGGATGCCGCCGTTGACTGGCTTGATCAGCTACAACAGCATCAGATTCCGTTGGTCATTTGTACCAGCAAAACCGCTGCTGAGATTTTACCCCTGCAAAAAAACTGGGCATTTCTGGCGCGCCTTTTATTGCTGAAAATGGCGCGCTGGTACAGCTGAATGCTTCAGAGCGGGTGCGCATCCCGCCAGAAAGCCTCTCTTATGAAGCCCTGCATCAACTGCTGCTTCCCCTGAAAAAACCTATCGGTTTAGCACGTTTTATGACTTCACCGATCGTGAAGTTTCAGCAATGACAGGCCTGACTGAAACCGATTCCGCCTTGTCCCGCCAGCGAGACGCCACTGAAGTGCTGGTCTGGCGTGACAGCGATGATGCATTTGATGCTTTCCGCAACGATCTGCTTCAGCACAATCTCGATCTTACGCAGGGCGGCCGATTCTGGCACGTTATGCCGGCTGGTAGCGGTAAAGGCGAAGCCTTGCGCTGGCTGCTTAGCCAACAGCAGGAAACAGGACGGATCACCATTGGCCTTGGCGATGGCCCCAATGATGCTCCCATGCTGGATGCGGTGGATTATGCGGTGGTGATCAAAGGTTACAGTAAAACGCCGGTCAGGCTGACACGTCAGGATCAGCAACATATCTTTCACACCGCCCATTACGGACCGGAAGGCTGGTGTGAAGGCCTGGATTATTTTCTCACTTAGCCCTAATTAGCGGCTGGCGCTGCAAAACAGTAAGGATGAAGCGATGAGTGATTTTTATCAAAATGGCGTGATTACCAATTTTCATAACCTTACCCACCGCAGCGTGGAATCGCTTGAAAAAGAGATGGTGCGCTTTGCGCGCAAGCGCAAAATGGGCTTGATTTTGCCCTCCTTGTTTTCAGAACTGGAAGGCCCGGCACTGAGCCACATTGTTGATGAGTTGGCTAAAGTGCCCTACCTGAACGAAATTGTCATTGGGCTGGATCGTGCCGATCGCGATCAGTTTCTTTATGCTCGCGAATTTTTTCCCGCCTGCCCCAGCGGCATCGCATCCTGTGGAATGACGGGCCACGTTTAAAAGCCATCGATGCGGAGCTGGATAAAGAAGGTTTATCGCCTACTCAACCGGGTAAAGGGCGTAACGTCTGGTTTTGTACTGGCTTTACGCTGGCATCGGATCGCACCAGCTGCGTGGCTTTGCACGATTGCGACATCGTGACGTATGAGCGCGGTATGCTGGCGCGTTTGCTGTATCCGCTGGCTAATCCCTCTTTCCAGTATGAATTTTGTAAAGGCTTTTATGCCCGCGTTGCGGACGGCAAACTTAACGGTCGCGTAGGGCGTTTGCTGGTTGGCCCGCTATTGCGCTCGCTGCAAAAAGTCTACGGCCACTCCGAATATCTCGATTATCTCGCCAGCTTCCGCTATCCGCTGTCGGGAGAGTTTGCCATGCGCACACACGTACTCAATAACATCAAAATTCCCGGTGACTGGGGACTGGAAATTGGCGTGCTGTCTGAGATCTATCGTAATTACACTACCCGGCAAACCTGTCAGGTCGAAATTGCTGATAACTACGATCACAAGCATCAGCCGCTGGCGGAAGAGGATGGCACGGGGGCTGAAGCGCATGAGCAACGACATTGTACAATCGCTGCTGCGCAAACTTGCCACTATGGGGGTGCCGCTGACCAGTGATTCATTCCGGGTGTTGAAAGCCACCTATTACCGAAACGCGCTGGATATGATGGAAATTTATAACCACGAAGCGGCGATGAACGGCCTTAAGTTTGACCAGCATGTGGAAGAAGCCGCAGTAGAAATGTTCACGCAATCGATTCTCGATGCGGGACAATCTTTTATCGAGCGCCCCAATGAAAAACCGTTTATACCAAGCTGGAGCCGCGTGCAGTCAGCTTTCCCCGATATTCTTCAGCGTATCTATCAGGCGGTAGAAGACGATAACGAAGGCGATGTTTAATTAATACAGGTAAAACACGTCCGCCGCAGGGAAGCGGCGGAAGGGTGTTAATCAACGGTTGTTTACTGGCTGCCTTTCAGCGTCATGTGCGCTGGCTCTGAACAGGCAGCACGCCTGATTAACTGGCCATTTGCTGCGACGGTGTCGAAGGGTTCAACTCATCGGAACGGAAAGCCTCGTTTCGTACGGCGTAGCCATCATACCAACGGCACTCGACCATACCGCTGGCGTAGCCAGTTACCACCATTGTCTGTCCATTTTCCTTGTGCTGAACCTCTTCACTGATTGCAAAAACCATGCTGTGCCCTCCCGATTGTTAATTGAACAGTTTTCTTTATAGCAGCCGAAAGGGGTTCTTGCCTGTTAAGGCGCGCATAAAATTGGCAAATTCAGATTTAATCAGACAGATATATTGAAAATAAAAAAAGCGGATAAAATTTATTATCCGCTTTGAGGCCTGATGACAGCCAGGAATCAGATTTTGCAGCCTTCGCAATCGGCTTCATCACCGAGATCGTCAGGCACTTCGTTAGCTTTCTTCTCAGCGTTAGCTTCGGCCTGCTCCAGTTGCGCATCAATATCAAATTCAAACATGTCGTCACTCATTTTATTCTCCTTTTTCCCTTTCATCGGGCCTGTAGCGCAGCGAGATGAAAGGAAATTGTGTTAATCATGGTGCGCTTTATACCGATTTCCCGCGCAGTTTAGCAATCAGATTCACGCCTAACAGCACGATCGACCCAATGATGAAGCCCAGCACCAAATTGGCTCCGTTGCTCAGTAAGGCTGAGATCAGCCCACCGAAATCAGCGGTAATCTCTTCGATCAGATGATGCAGCGGCGTAATACCATGCACAACGATGCCGCCGCCCACTAAAAACATTGCAATGGTTCCCACCACCGACAAAATTTTCATCAGCCAGGGGCCATTGCCAGCAGGAAGCCACCGAAAGCCTGCGCCAGGCGCGACGTTTTTTCGCGCAGCCAGTAGCCCAAATCATCGAGTTTTACGATCGCCGCAACGATGCCATACACCCCTACCGTGACTACAATCGCAATACCGGACAAAATCAGGACCTGACTCAACAGCGGCGCATCAGAAACAATACCCAGCGTAATGGCGACGATCTCAGCGGATAAAATGAAGTCAGTGCGCACGGCGCCTTTGATCTTCTTTTGCTCAAACTCACGAGGATCCTGCTTCGACAACTTTTCCAGGCGCTGCTGGCGCGCTTCAGGGAGTTTTGCTGCTTGTCGTGTTGCAGGCTGTGCATCACTTTCTCAACCCCTTCATAGCAAAGGTAGGCACCGCCAATCATCAACAGCGGTGTAATCAGCCACGGAGCGAATGCTGAAATCACCAGCGCCAGCGGCACCAGGATCAGCTTGTTGATAAAAGAGCCTTTCGCAACGCCCCACACCACCGGCAGCTCGCGATTGGCTTTGACTCCCGTCACCTGCTGCGCATTCAACGAGAGATCGTCGCCTAACACGCCCGCGGTTTTTTCGCGGCGATCTTTCCCATGACGGAAATATCGTCCAGAAGTGTTGAAATATCATCAAGTAAGGTCAGTAAACTTGTTCCTGCCAAAATGGTTTCCTTATGCCGGTTCTATTCCGGTTCGTTATGCTGACAACATGGGCAACGCTCAACTTCAGCAACTGTCATCTCGGCGATGCCCTCACAATCCCACTCTACGCGCACCGCTTGCCCAGGCGCTGTCCCGGCATGCAGATACTTACTCACCGGGCTTTCCGTTAGCCCCGTCACCTCTTCCGTGGCCACCAGCCTGTCGCCAGCGTAGACACGTACGGTTGCTTTTGTGTTCACCATGCGCTCATCACAAATTTGATAAAGACGTTTCACAGTGAGTTTAATACTGCTCATGACGGACTCCCGGTCGCGAAGAAAGCAGGGATCTAACCAATTATGTTGCTGATTGGCAAGGCTGCAAGTTCAGGGTGCGCGGTAATGATGAATTCCTGATGATCGATTTCAGCACTTTTCATCATCACCAACAACCACTCCTCCAGCCGTTCAAGCAGCGCATCATCCCCTAACCGCAGTTTGCCGCGCAGCGCGCATTCCCAGACTATCAATACCTTCCAGCCACTTTCCTGTAACTGATGGACATAGCGCCGATCGCGCTCGACGTTACTGTTTATTTTGCCTGTCCAGAATTCGGTTCGCGTGGCGGGCACTTTAAACAGATAGCAGTGATGACGATGCCAAAAACAGCCGTGTACAAAAATTATGGCTTGCTGTTCAGGCAATACGAAATCGGGCCGTCCGGGTAGATTTTTATCCTGTACCCGATAGCTAAAACCGCGATCCTTTAGTAACAGCGCAATGCGCTGTTCGATAGCGGTATCCTGCTGGCGAATCGCGCGCATATTCTTGCTGCGTATTTCACTGGAGTGAACATCGGCCATGGCGTCTCCTTGTTAGCTGCTCTTTCAACTTTAGCCTGCGTCACTGAAAGCGAAAGCCGTCAGAGAAACAGTGAATAAAATAATCTGGCCGCTGGCGGGTAAAAGAAATATTTCATTCCGGGCCAGCTACAGGCAGAAACAAACTGAAGATAATCTTAAAATACGAACATGCTTTTTATCTCTTAAAACCCTGTCAGTGATTTAGCGTTACGCTTATTTACGCTTGCCTGATTTACTTTTTTATACGCTGGTGCGAGCCGCCTGATTTTTTGTGCTCCGCTTATACTCAATTATCCCTTCAGTTTCATTTAACCTTTATTGAGACGCTAACCATGGCAACCCCATCCCGTGACGGAATAACCCGCACTGAAAGCCTGCCTGAAACGCCTTCCCTGAAGGTTTTAGACTCATCGGGCAATCCCCTTGATTTTGCGAGAGTGGTGATTGAACTGGCAAATCTGAGCAGCAGTGCCATTACTCAGTTGCGTTCTGTTGAACAGCTTCGTGCAACAGAACCCACGCAGTCAGGACAAATTGCTTCCGTGCTTGAATATTCCAGCGGCAGTAAAGTGGGTGGCGGGATCTTTGTTTATGACGCGCTGGACAAAAGCACAAAAGAAGATTTTGGTTTGAATATCGTTACGGCCAATGGTGCACGCTGGAAACGCATCGTGCTGGATTATAATAACGTCACCGTGGTTGAATTTGGCGCTATCCCTGACGGCACAACGGATTGTCTGGAGGCCGTTACGCGAATGCACAACTGGTCACAGGCAAATTATCCGGCAATAGGTATTCGTTTTACGGCCGGAAACTTTATGCTGTCTAAATTTGATATCTCCGCTACCGAGATCAATTTATTTAAATTGTCCGGTGCGCCAGTCAGCTTTGGATTTTTTGCCTCAACAACGCTCTATTCTGATAAGAAAAATGATGAAGTGATGTTTTTAGTTAAGGCGCGCCACGTTGAAATAGCGGGTTTAATCATTGAAGGCCAAAGTAACAGCAGTGACAGCAGCGCCTCTAACAGTAAGGGTTTTTATAAGAATATTGATCCTGGCGGTCAGTTCTTGCGCGTCAGCTGCACGAAGTTTAGCTACCTCGGCGGACGGGCGTTGGATGTGCTGGATACGCTCGACTGCAAATTAGATCAGTTCTATGCCAGCCATTGCCAAAACGCCATTGTTTATGCGCGCTGGTCTGGGCAGCAACAGGGCGTGTGGGATCACTCGACAGCCATCGAGATGTCGAATTTTAATATTCAATATAATTCGCAGCATCCTGCATTTGATATGCCGCGCTGCACCCAGTCACTTATTCGTAACGGCTGGATTGAACATACGGAATATCCCGGCGATCTCTCCAATGGCCAATGGATCATTGAAGCTCTGTCGATTGAAGACTGTGAGAATCCGCTCAAGCTCGCCTTTTCCCGCATCATTATGATGCAGAAGAACCTGCAAAGCGGCAGCACACTTGATTATTCGCCGGAGGGTGAACGCTGGCTGTCAGAATATGAAGAAGGCAATATTGAGCTGGCTAACTTTGGTGTCGTGGTGGAAGGCTCGCTTAATTATGATTACGTCACATCGCCCTACAGAATGGATAATCGCAGCGATAAAGAGGTGTGGTTTTATATAGGTGAAGTGGCGCTACCTGCTGAATCAGGCCAGCTCAACATTAAAATTGTTGGCTCCGGAGGCTACAGTTCAATCAAAGGAACCCAAACCGATTTCACGCAAAATACCCCACAAGGGGCAACTTATATTGCTGTACAGGCCACCACAGGCGGACCCTATGCCACCTGGCATTCTGAAGGATCTGCGCCCGTCAAACAGGTTTATATCGAAGGGAAAAGCTCCGCCTGCAAACTGTACATAAAGATCGGGACTTATACAGGTCACGCCATTGCTCTGCTGGAAACCAACGGTGTAGACCGGTTTGGTGCGGGCGTTCATTTTCTGTTTCGCAAAAGTTTCACCCGTTGCGATGAACTCAAAAGTGCTGAACTCGATGCCGCTGACGTGAAATGCTTTGAACAACACTGGACAGGAAATAAAGATATCGGCTTTGGTTATAACAATGACCGGGAATTGATTATGCGTGGCCCGACGCGCGCGCTGGCTGATTTTGATGAAGCCAGTAACTGCTTAACCCTGCGCATTAACGGCCAGGTTTATGGTATCGAACTGAAAAAATTAAAAAGCAAAAAGTAGCGGGCACGTCCCGCTAATTTCTTCACGGGTTAAGGAGTGATAGCATAGGCGCCTCACTGTTAAGGAAAAATACATGCACGCCGATGACGCCGCCGCGATCGCTGAACCGCCGCTTACTGCTTCCTCATTAACCGACGACGCCACCCTGTTGATGCAGGTCCTGGCGATCTATTCAGTACGCGATCTTGTGGCACGTCTGCAGGCTAACGGGTATCGGGACTGGACAGCACAACAGCTTAATCGCTTTCGTCAGGGAAATTGCCCCTTCCGGCGCTCTCAACGGGAGAAGTCAACCTGTTGCAAGGTTTACTGCCGACGCGCCCGGCCCATTACGATGCCCCGGAATTTCGTTTTATCGATCTGTTTGCCGGCATTGGTGGCATCCGCCGCGGTTTTGAAGCCATTGGCGGCAAGTGTGTTTTCACCAGTGAATGGAACAAAGAGGCGGTGCGCACTTATAAAGCCAATCACTACAGCGATCCGCACGAGCACCTTTTCAACAGCGATATTCGCCAGGTGACGCAACCGGCGGGCCTGAGCGACGATACGGCGATTTATCAATACATTGACGCAGCAATTCCCGATCACCAGGTTTTACTGGCCGGTTTTCCCTGCCAGCCTTTCTCGCTGGCGGGTGTGAGTAAAAAGAATGCCTTAGGCCGCGCGCACGGCTTTGAATGTCAGGCACAAGGCACGCTGTTTTTCGACGTCGCACGCATTCTCGCCGCCAAAAAACCGCCCTTTTTTGTGCTGGAGAATGTAAAAACCTCAAAAGCCATGATAAAGGCCGCACCTTCGCCATCATTATGGAAACGCTGGATGAGCTGGGCTATGACGTAGCGGATGCCGATGCAACAACCCCGATGCCAAGATTATTGATGCGCGCCATTTTCTGCCCCAGCACCGTGAACGCATTGTCCTGGTTGGCATTCGTCGTGACATTGCAGGCAGCCAGTCATTAACGCTGCGTGATATTCGCCGTTTTTATCCTGCGCAGGTGCCCGACCTGCAAAGCCTGCTGGAAACGCAGCCGGATGAAAAATATATCCTTTCGCCCCACTTATGGCGTTACCTTTACCAGTACGCTAAAAAGCACAAGGCGAAAGGCAATGGGTTTGGTTTTGGCCTGAACGATCCGCGTAATAGTCAGTGCTGCGTACGCACCCTATCAGCGCGCTATTACAAAGATGGTTCGGAGATCCTCATCGATCGTGGCTGGGACAGTGCGCTGGGAGAAGCCGATTTTCAAAACGTCGAGAATATGGCCCGCCGTCCTCGTCGTTTGTCGCCGCGCGAATGTGCGCGTCTGATGGGTTTTGATGTGCCAGGGAGCGAGCCGTTCCGCATTCCGGTTTCAGATACGCAAGCGTATAAACAGTTTGGCAATTCGGTCGTCGTGCCGGTGTTTGCTGCTGTGGCCCAGCTGTTACTTCCCTTTATTCGCACGCTAAGGCCTTAATTCAGGTCCACAATTTACGTTAAGAAAAGCGATTCTGCTGTTTTCCTCACGGAGCGGCAGATTGTCACAACGTTGTCATGCAACCGCCCAATACTGCTGTTTTTTCATTTTGGGTAGCGCAATGTCTATTCTCACTTTTTTACCGCTGCGTGGTCGCAAACGGCTGAGTTTACCCTCCTTTCCCGCCTGGCTGACCAGCCTGCGCGGCAACTTTATCCTGTTTGTTGTGCTGTTTTGTCTGTTTCAGTCGGTTGGCATAGTGCTGCTGACTGCACAGGTTAGCCACACTAAAACCAGCCTGGCTCAGGCCAGTGCGCTACGCGATCGGCTGGCACTGTTGGACCGGGCGCGAATCGATCTTCTCACTGCCAGCGATAACAGCCATCGCGCTGGCATCTACTTAATGCAGGATCAGCAAAGCGGCTCCGTTGACAGCTGGAAAAGTCTGGCGGAAACGGCAAAAGCCTCCCTGATGCAGGCGGAAAAACGCTTCTCCGGTTATCACGCAGACGCAAAAAGCGATTTACAGCAAAGTTTTACATTACTGACGCAGGGGCTGGATGAGCAGTTAAAGGGGTTAGCAGCGAACAATATCGATGCTTTCTTTATGGTGCCTATGCAGGCGTATCAGCAACAATTTAACGACGCATGGTTCAGTGAGATCACCCAGGCCAATAAACAGCTTGGCGCAGTTAATCACACCACACTGACCACCTTAACTGACAGCCGCAACCTTTCTCTGGTGGTCGCTGCCCTGCTGTTCAGCCTGCTGCTGGCAGGCGGCAGTCTGCTGTTTCGCGGCGTGATTAGCCCGCTGCGCCTGGCAAGCCGCCAGTTGCAGGCTATCGCAACCGGTAATTTATTGCCGTCGGCGACGCCGCCGCGCCTGCAATCGCGTGAAACGCTGCAGTTATTTAATGCGATGGAAGAGATGCGTCAGGGTTTGCGCCATATTGTAAATGAAATCAATACTATAGCGGCCGGTGTTGCTGCTGGTGCCAGTGAAATGCAGCAGCATAATTTGCAGGCCAGTGAACAGCACAAAGCGCAGAATGCCAGCTTCAGCCACCTTTCCCAGCGCCTGCATCGCGTCTCAGAAGAGGTGGAAAACAGTGCTCACTTTTCGCTGCAGGCCACGCAACAGGCGCAATCAGCAGACAGGTTAATGCAACAATGCGCCCGCCAGGTTGATGAGATGGAAATCCAGATGGGTAAAATTGTCGATGCGTCAGGTGACATTGCCGGTATCGTTGAAATGCTGGATGGGTTGTCACTGCAAACGCGCCTGCTGGCGTTGAATGCCGCCATTGAATCCGCGCATGCTGGTGTATATGGCCGTAGTTTTTCAGTTGTTGCGAAGGAAATTGGATTGCTGTCGAATAAAAGCGGACATTCTACGCGCCAGATTGATGGCTTGATTCAGCATACTCAGCAGCACGTGCATCAGGGCTTCAATAAAGTTAAATCCCTTGAAACGCTGTTCAGCCAGATTAGCCAGGCAGTGAGTGCGGTGGTAACACAGCTCAATGATTTGCAGCACAATGCAAAGGCGCAGAGCAATCGCGTCACGCATATTGCGGCTGAAGTGGTCGCACTGGATCAACAACTGCACGCTAATGAAGGCATCAGTCAACAGCAAGGCCGCGCTGCCGATGCGCTACAGCATCAGGCTTCGCGTCTGGCGCAAAGCGTGCAACAGTTCCAAATCAACGTGGCGTAAGGCTTAAAGCCGCAATAAAAAAACCCGTCTTTTGACGGGTTTTTTACTATTTCTTCTTCTTGCTCTGCTTTTTCAGCAGGGACCGAAGCTGCTTCACTTCTGCTGAGGTTAGCGGAGCGGGCACATCCTCTTCAATATCCTGACTATCAACAGACGGATGTGGGTGTGTTTGCAGGCTGGTCTGAAGACGCTGAACAATCTCCTGACTCATTGAAATTTGATTTTCAAGCGCCAGTTGTTTGATGTGCTCTTTTAGCGCAGGATCGATTTTAATTGTCAAATTAACAGTTTCGGTCATATCGTCACTCCCTTTTGTTATAGCTACACGCTACCGGATGACCGTTTCGATTAACATACTGTCATAAAAATTTAATATTAGGCGCGTAAAGGAGTGAAATCGCGGATCACCGATTCATCCATGCTCACCAGGTTACCTTGTAATTCTGCGCACAGTTTCGCCATATAACGCACCAGAAAATCAGCGTTATGCTCGGCGAGCGCCCGCCCCGCTGCGGTTTGCATACTTTCAGGCAGGCGCAGCAGTTTCTTTTGAAAATGGTCGAGCGTCCAGTGCACATCATTTAACTCACGCTCTTTACCTAAAGGATCTTCACTGTCAAACAGCGGACGATTCAACGCACCCGCAGTATAGAAGACACGTGCCAGGCCGATGGCGCCCAGGGATTCCAGTCGATCTGCATCCTGCACGATTTTAGCTTCAAGCGTTTCTGGCGCAATGGCTGCACTAAAACTGTGCGCTTTCACTGCATGTGCCACTGCATCGATCAGTTCAGCGGGAAAGTCGATAAAATCCTGCTGCAATATACGCTGCGTTTCACTGGCAGCGTAGGTAGAAGCGAGATGCCGTTCAGGATGGTTTTTCGGCAGATTGACCACATCGTGAAAATAACATGCTGTCAACACCACCAGCGGGTTAGCCTCGCTGCCTGCCATAATGCGTTGCGCGCTGGTCCATACGCGGCGTAAGTGTGCAATGTCATGGGCTTTATCATCGTGAACCCAGTTAAGTTGAAACCAGCTTTCAAAGCGGGATTGCCAAAGTGTGAGTGACATAATCCATCTCCCTGTAATGATTTATGCGCGGGTTCTCTAAAAGAACGTCGCGAACGGCAAGCCATCATAGCGACTGGCTAATGACACTTTTTTTACAGTGCTGTGGAAATGCGCGTTGCTGCCAGGCCTTTCAGGCATAAAAATGAGATCTTGATCATTGATATAGCATTTTTGGCGGGTTTTAACTGCGCATTGCGCCATTTTCAGTTTTTCCTTAAAGAATTTAAGTTACGCAAATAAGTTTAATAATGGTAATGTTTTTTACCGGGTGCTGTTATTTTATACGCAACGCTTTCCGGCATTAAAAAACAACCTGGTAAATAAATTTTTCACAAAAAAACAGGTGCAAAAATCTGAAAAGGTTTCACTCTTTGCCGATATAACGTACTGTATCTGGGCTGTTCACCCCAGCACAACGTTGAAAAAATTTATTTGGTTCGGTTTTTGCATTTTAGTTATTTTTAAGATCACAATATGCAGCCGTCGTCTGATAATAAGTCGGCAAATTATTAAGAAAAATGATTTATCGTTTTTATGTTATTGCCTGTAAGGCACAGATTGTTAACAGCAGTAACCGGGTTCTACTAATAAAAAGAGGTACTCCATGAAAGAACGGCCGATTCTTTTTTCCGAACAGCGGGTTCGTGCCCTGTTGGTTGGCCAGCAAACGCAAACCCGGCGCATAATGAAAACACAGGCGTTTGGTCCAGGTCAGGACCATCATGAAGGGGTGCATGCTTTTGACGTGAGCGCAAACCATCTTCATGGCTATAAAATGATGTCAATGACTGACATCAGCTATCACTGCCCGTATGGGAAACCCGGCGATATCTTGTGGGTGAGAGAGACCTGGCGCGGACCGATAGTGCCTGAAAACGCCCTGGCCGATTACGAGCGTGATCCCACGCCGTTTCGCCTGCCTGAATTTTGCCAGTATCGTGCCGACAGCAATGAACTGGGCCATCACACCCTGAGCGATCCTGAAGCTGAGCAATTTGGCTGGCAAACGGCGATTCACATGCCGCGCTGGGCAAGTCGCATCAACCTTGAAATTACCGGTGTCCGTGCCGAGAAAATTCAGGATATCAGTGAAGATGACATCATGGCGGAGGGGTGCAAACTGACTCGCACTTTCTCAATAACTTCTTCACCATGAATATGCACTCTGAATCCCCTAAAGAAGCGTATCGCAAAGCGTGGCAAAAACAGTACGGTGCCACGAGTTGGGAAGTGAATCCGTGGGTTTGGGTCATTGAATTTCAGCGTGTCGCGCGCGGTTGAGGCTTTAATCCTGCGCTTTGCGGGTTGAATCACAGACATTTTTTCGCCAACCAGGTTGAATAGATCTCTTGATACCTGCCGCTCACTAAGCTGCCAGCACGACGTTTCGCTGCTGGCATTTTTATATCTGCCGCGTCAGGATAGTGTCGTTGTCTGGTTCAGTGCGGGAACTGCAATGTTTAAATGGCCCTGGAAAGCAAATGCCGAAGTCGCCTTAGCCGAATTGCCCTGGCAGCAAGCTCTGGCACAACCGATTTTTACGCTGCTTACCCACGATGAACAACGCGCCCTCGCGTTGCTGGCCCAACGCTTTTTATTACAGAAGAAACTGGTGCCGCTGGGCGGTGTTCAGCTTGATGAACTGCGCAGCGCACGTATCGCCCTTTTGTTCTGCCTGCCCGTGCTGAAGCTGGGACTCGACTGGCTGGACGGTTTTCATGATGTCTTGATTTATCCCGAGCCCTTTTCGGTAGAGGATAACTGGCAGGATGAAGATGGCCTGGTGCATCATGCCGCTGCGATACATGCAGGCCAGAGCTGGACTCAGGGGCCGGTAGTGCTCAACTGGCTGGATATTCAGGACTCCTTTGATCTCTCTGGCTACAACCTGGTCATTCATGAAGTTGCACATAAACTGGATGCGCGCGGTAGCGGCTACACCAGTGGTATTCCTGTTATGTCGCTGCGCGACGTGGCGGTATGGGAACGCGATTTGCGTGCGGCAATGGATGCGATCGAGAGTGAAGTACAACTGGTCGGTGAACAAGCGGCCAGCATTGATCCCTATGCCGCCAGCGATCCCGCCGAATGCTTTGCCGTGCTGTCAGAATACTTTTTACAGCACCCGGTCTGCTCGCGGAACGTTTTCCGGCAATGTATCACCATTTGCGACATTTCTATCAGCAAGATCCTTTAGCCCGAATGATGGCAATCTCAGCGGAATTTGTTTAATTCGCGATCGCTTTGCGCTAAAGCTAGCCAGTTGAATGATAATGTATTTTTTGCTGTTGACACCCACATGCCACACCGCTAATATTCGCCTCGTTCCAACGATTCCTCTGTAGTTCAGTCGGTAGAACGGCGGACTGTTAATCCGTATGTCACTGGTTCGAGTC
The DNA here is from genome assembly GCA_018842655.1 of Candidatus Pantoea haifensis. Classification (GTDB taxonomy): domain Bacteria; phylum Pseudomonadota; class Gammaproteobacteria; order Enterobacterales; family Enterobacteriaceae; genus Pantoea; species Pantoea haifensis. Next base: position 1,450,486 of record JAGTWN010000004.1, read on the forward strand.
CAGTCAGAGGAGCCAAATTTAAAAAGGCAGACGTTTACAGCGTCTGCCTTTTGCCTTTCTGTTATCGCGTCTTCACGCATCTGGCTGCGTTCCAATACTAATTTTCTGTCGCTGTTTACCCGGTGCGCCTGAGATCCCCTTCTTCAGGGCGAGGCTATAAAGCGCACAGTGAAAAAAGCGCGCATAAAATGGCGGGCCTTCAAAAGGTTAGCGGAGAAAAAATATCATTTCTCATGATAGCGATGAATCAACGGATAGAGCTCTAAACCATAAAGTTGACTGACAGGGATAATAATTTCTTGCTCTCGCCCCGCGTCTGACTCGTCAGCTGCCGCGGCGGTAAGCCAGGCTTCAAACCAGGCTTTCAGTTTTTGCTTCATTTACTTTTCTCCTGCAAGGTTGTCTGGCTGAGTTAACCTGCTTTTAGCAACAGAAAGAACCAAAAAATTCTGCACTGCTATGCTAAAACATCACTAAGGGACTCACCCCTTATCGCTGCGACTGTCGAGTGCGTCGCGCAGACCATCGCCGATAAAGTTAAAGCAGGTCACCGCCAGCGTGATAGCGATACCCGGCACCAGTGCCAGCCAGGGCGCCCGCAGCAAATATTGTTGTGCCCCATTCAGCATATTGCCCCAGCTCGGTAACGGAGGCTGAATGCCGTAGCCGAGAAAGCTGATATAAGCTTCAAGCAGGATAGCGCGCGCAACCGTCAGCGTGGCCGCAACAATAACCGGCCCAACCACGTTAGGCAGCAGTTCACGGAACATAATCCAGCGTCCTGACAGCCCCAGCATTCTTGCTGCCAGAATGTATTCCCGTTCCCGCAACGAGCGCACTTCAGCTTCGACAATACGTGCCACCTCCATCCAGCTGGTCACCGCGATAATCACCGTGATCATCACCGGGCTGGGTTTGATAAATGCCGCCAGCGCCAGCAGCAGAAAAACGCTGGGAAAGGCGAGAAACGCATCAACGATGCGCATCAGCAATGCGCCCGTTCGCCCGCCGTAATACCCCGCGACAATACCCACAACCGTGCCAAGCATGATACTCAGCAGCATGGCGAAGAAGCCCACCAGCAGCGAAATACGTCCCGCCATTAACAGGCGTGCCAGCACGTCTCGTCCCAGCGGATCGGTTCCTAACCAGTGCCAGCCGGTTAATGGCGGGGCAAAACGCGCCCGCAGGTCAATGAACAGATCGTCAAACGGCAGCAACAATGGCCCGAAGGCGCAGGCAAGCGCCATCAGGATAATGACAATCAGGCTCGCGCAGGCCAGGCGATGACGCAGGAAACGTTGTAGTGTGCGGTTATGCCACCAGCGCGCCGTCGCCACCGGTGGCGTCAATACCGAAGAAGTCATACATTCCCCCTTACGTTGGACGAATACGCGGATCAACAAGCCCAGTGATCACGTCAGCCAGCAAATTTCCCACCAGCACCAGCAGAGCGGAACACATCAGCAATCCCATCACCACCGGATAATCGCTGTAGCCCAGGCTATCGAGAAACAATCGCCCCATGCCCGGCCAGGTGAACACGGTTTCTGCCACTAACGCCCCGCCAAGCACCGTGGGGAGTTGCATACCCGCCAGGGTAATCATGGGTAAAAGCGCATTGCCAACCACATGCTTCATTAACACGCGACGCGGCGGAACGCCTTTTGCGCGAGCGGTTTTGACAAAATCCTGATGGATCACCTCCAGCGTGGCGGTACGCATGTAACGGCTCCAGATCGCCACGTCAACGAATGTCAGAACCAGCACCGGCAGGATCAAATGGCGCAACACATCCAGCACGGAGCCGTCGCCCACGGTATACATGTTGCCCGCTGGCAGCCATTGCAGCTTGAGCGAGAAAAAGTAAATGGCCACTAACCCAAACCAAAAAGTCGGAATCGACAGCGCAATCATGGATGAGATCGTTGAGACCTGATCAAACAGACTGTCTCGCCTGGTGGCACTTTTTATCCCGGCCCAGGCACCGATTGCTATTGATAACACCATCGAACTCACCATCAGCAACAGCGTGGCGGGCAGGTGCGAAAAAATGATGCTTAACACCGGCTGACCATCACGATAAGAACGCCCCCAGTCGCCACGCAGCAGATGACTTAGCCAGTCGAAATACTGCACCGGCAGTGGCCGGTTAAGCCCCATTTGTTCGGCTATACGCTGCATCGCTTCCTGCGTCATGCCGGGCGTTAAGGCAAATTGTGATAGCGGTCCGCCAGGGGCCAGGTTCAGCGCAGTGAAACCAATTACCGACACCAGTAAAAGCAGAATGAGACTTTGCCCCACACGCCGTAACAGAAAAGCTGCCATACGCATTGTCCTCTTTAGATCTTCTGCGGCCTGATACTTTCACCCCAGCCCTCTCTCACCGGGAGAAGGAGACGCCGCTTTATCCCTTCCAGTGCCAGCTGTCCACATTCCAGCTATCAATGCGCACATTGATATTTGGCGTGATGTTTTCAGCCCCCTGTTTATGGCCGCGCACATTGGCAAACGTGAATAATGTCAAAAACGGCATATCCTTTCGTACCAGTGCCTGAAGCTTCAGATAAACCGCTTTACGCGCTTCGGGTGAAAACAGCGTCGCGCCCTCATCCAGCAATTTATCCACCTCGGGATTTTTATACTGAAAGACGTTTTGCCCTGCTCCACCCTGAGCAGGAATGGCATCTGAGCGCATATAGTTGGCAGTATCCGGATCGGATCCGATAAGATAATTCAGGCCAACGATGGCGCTGTCATATTTCGACTGCATCCAAAAGTCTCCCCACATCACCGCGGGCGGCAGGTTTGCAATTTTCATCTCCACACCAATCTCCTGAAAACTCTGCTGCATAAACTGCTGCATCTGTTCACGCAGATGGTTGCCTGCGGTAGTGGAATTATTGAATGACAAACGCACACCATTTTTTCCCGGATCCCACCCGCACCCGGCTTCCAGCCAGCGTCATCCAGCAATTGTCTGGCTTTATCGGGGTTGTATTCGTGCTTCGGCAGCGCAGGGTTAAAGTAGAAGGACTGCATCGGCATATAGGTTTCAGTGGCCTTCGGCAAACCGTAGTAGAGCGCATCGATAATGGTCTGCTTGTCGATAGCGTAATAGAGCGCCTCACGTACCGCCGGATCCTGGAACTGCGGCTTGCCGAGATTAAAGGCGAAATTTTCAATAATGGCGCTTTGAAACACATCCACCACTTTATTCGGCAGCTTTTTCGCCTCGTCATAGTGATCGGCTGTGATCCATTGCAGTCCCACCACGTCAATATCGCCGGATGCAAACTGGGTATACATCACGTTGAGATCGGGGATGTATTTGTAGATCACTCGCGCCAGCAGCGGCCCCTCAAGGAAATAGCTTTTATTCGCGACCAGCTCAATATGATCGCCCGCTACGCGCTGTTTGCCATTTGAACGGCCCGGTGCCAATCGGTGCGGTGTTGAACGGGGCGGTATTCTTGTCGGCAACGCCCTCAAATGCATGTTTCGGCACGATAAAGGTGGCGGCGAGAATAGAGGTATAAGGCGCAAACGGTTTTTCCATTCGCCAGGTGAGTTCCGTCGGCGAGACGACTTTCAGATCGCGGATTAATTCATGTCCGCTACGGCTCCAGCTGCGAAATTCTTTATCGACCAGCAACTCAAGCGTGAATTTAACATCCTCGGCAGTGAAGGGTTTGCCGTCGTGCCATTTGACGTTATCGCGCAGTTTGATGTGAAAATGCAGGCCGTCAGCGGAGATGCCTCCGTTCTCTGTCGTGGGAACCTCTCGCGCCAGCTTAGGAAAGAAATTGCCTTTTTCATCCACGCCGATCAGTTGGTCAAACAGGCTGAAGTGCAGACCATCATCCACTTCGATGTGCGGCATCAGTGGATTAAATACGGTGGGCTCCTGCGAGAAGCCGATCACCATTTGTCCCCCTTTTCCCCGTCAGGCATGGCCGCATGCGCCATGCTGCCACTAAACAGTGAAGGCAGCGCCAGTGCCGCCGTGCCCGATGCTAAATAAACCAGTGCCTGTCGACGCGAAATTTTAGGCCCGTTATCCACAAACTTATCGCTCATTTTTTTCCTCAGGTCAGGGAACGCGACGCCGGACACAGCCGCCCGACAAATCAAAAGCCAGTCATAATTTCGATTTTTGAACCGTCACTAAAGCGTGAAAACCGAAACGCAGCAGGATCAACCACGGGGGACGGCCCAGCACCAAATCGGCCATCAAACGCCCCGCTGCCGGGCCGATACCGAATCCGTGTCCTGAAAATCCGGTTGCCATGAACATGCCCGGATAACGTTCAACCGGCGAAATCACCGGGATCGCGTCAGGTAACACATCAATACAGCCCGCCCAGCGTTGAGCAATTTTTAAATTAGCGAAGGCGGGAATTTGCTGACGCAACTGATCCAGCACTTTGTCCGTTAAGGTTTTGGAGGGCGGCAGATCGAGAACGCGACAATATTCAAACGGGCTGGGTTCATCCATTTCCCAGCGATCGGGAATACGCATTTCATCAAAGAAGCGACCGCCCAGCCGCAGCCGCAGTGATTCCCATTCATGGCGCAGCGCAGGCATGAAGTCGCGGGCAAAACGAAACGTTTTTGGGACAATATCAACCTCGCTTTCATGCCCGGATGCGATGGTATAGCCGCCGTCCTGTCGTTTTCGCACCGCAAAATCACGCGCCCACAAGGCTGATTCTGGCCCACCGGCCAGCGGAGCGGTGCGTACCACGCTGTTAAGCACTTTGAGCTGCGGCAGGCGTAGATCATAGCGACCAGCCAGCAGGCTTGACCATGCGCCGCCCGCCAGAACAACCTGCTGACAGGCGATGTAACCGCGCTCGGTGAACACACCGCACACCCGTCCGGCGGCAGTATCAATCCCGCGCACGGCGCATTCCGTCAGAATTGATGCGCCATGCTTGCGGGCCGCTTCAGCAATCGCCGGTGCCGCTTTTTGCGGTTCGGCACGCCCATCGTCTGGCGTATACAGCGCACCAATTCCGGTTAATTGCTGCCCCGGAAACAGTTTTTCAAAGCCGTGACGGTCAACCATTTCGCCCTTAAATTCGGTTTCCTGCAGATGGCGCGTCCAACGCTGATGTTGCTGATAAGTCTGATCGTCGGCACAGTGAAACACGATACCGGCACGCTGATAGCCCGTATCGGCCCCGACGCGCTGGTTAAGGGTTTGCCAGATACGCAACGACTCAGCCATGAGTGGTACTTCACGCGGATCGCGACGAGAAATGCGTACCCATCCCCAGTTCCGGCTCGACTGCTCCTGACCAATGCCCCCTTTTTCACACAGCGCCACGCTCACGCCCTGCTCCGCTATTTCCAGCGCGGTTGAGCAGCCAATAATGCCGCCGCCAATCACCACCACATCGACTTTTTCCGGTAGTTCAACATCCCCATGAACGGGTACAACAAACGGACCTGGCATAATAAAACTCGCGGTTGCCCAATATTATTTCGCCTGGTTGTTCAGGCGACCCCTGAATAAAGACAAAAGCTGGCCTGCCACGCAGACATAACTCTCCGCACGGCTTACATAACGAAAACGATCAGCCTGTGGCTGCTTCGCCGGGTATCGCCGCGACTAACTGGGCGGTATAAGCGTGCTTTGGCTGCTGAAAAACGGCCTGCGGCGTGCCTTGCTCAACAATTTCGCCTTTGTACAGAACCGCAATCTCATCGCAGATTTGGCTGGCAACACGCAGGTCATGCGTGATAAAAATCATGGCGATCTGGGTTTTTCCTGCACTTCTTTTAGCAGCGCCAGTACCTGTGCCTGGATCGACACGTCTAAGGCCGAGACAGATTCATCCGCGACCAGTAACAGGGGATCAAACATCAAAGCGCGTGCAATACCGATACGCTGGCGTTGACCGCCTGAAAATTCATGCGGATAACGTTCCCAGACGCCCGGTTCCAGCCCGACCAGCCGCAACAGCTGCTGCGCTTTGCGTTTTACTTCCGCCTGGCTCATGCCGCCCAGCGCCAGCGGCCGGCAGAAAGGATCGTGCCGATGGTGTGGCGTGGATTAAGTGAGGCAAACGGATCCTGAAACACCATCTGTATCCAGCGACGCAGTGGGCGAAAGGCGTTTTCGTTCATCGGCAGAATGTCGCGACCATCAAATAACACCTCACCGCTGTCGGCGGGTAAAAGCTTGAGCAGGACGCGCCCGAGTGATGATTTTCCTGAGCCGGATTCCCCGACAATGCCGAGCGTTTCGCCTTTTCTCAGGCTAAAACTGACATTGTTCAGGGCCGTGACTTCCCGGCTGCGGCTAAACCACCCGCCGTCGCTACGATAGGTTTTAAACAGATTTTTTACTTGCAGCACCTGCGGTGCCTTATCGCGTCGCGCGCGGGCCTGCTTATGTAAGCGCGGGACGGCGGCGATCAGTTGGCGTGAATAGGGATGCTGCGGATGACGTAATACCTGCTGCGCCGGCCCCGATTCCACCATCCTGCCTTTTTCCATGACAATAACCTGGTCGGCAATCTCTTCAACAACACCAAAATCGTGGGTAATGAACATCACGCTCATCCCTTTGCGCTGTTGAAGCTCGCGAATTAATTTCAGGATTTGTGCCTGGGTCGTGACATCGAGCGCGGTAGTGGGTTCATCGGCAATCAGCACATCCGGATCGAGCGCCAGTGCCATAGCGATCATCACGCGCTGACGCTGACCGCCAGAGAGTCGAAACGGATATTGGTGCTGAATGCGCGCCGGCTCAGGCAAGCCAACTTCATGGAGTAGCGACAACACTTTTTGCCGCTGTGAAAGTGCATCGCCCACATTATGTGCCTGCATAACTTCCATAATCTGCGCGCCAATGGTCATCAGCGGGTTCAGGGCTGACAGCGGATCCTGAAAGATGATAGCCAGGGTGCGGCCCTGTAGCTGGCGCAGCGCATCTGGCGTTAGCGTTAGTAAATCTTTATCGCGTAATAAAATTTCACCGCTGGTAATGCGCAGCGCGCGAGGTAATAAGCCCATTGCCGCATGAGCCGTGACAGATTTACCCGAGCCAGATTCTCCAATAATGCAAAGAATCTCTCCTGCCGCGAGATCAAAACTGAGATTTTCAACGGCAAACTGGCGATCCATTCCCGCCGGTAAAGCCACTGACAGCTGGCGAACCCGTAATAACGGTGAATGTTCTTCGGCGCTTTTTCCATACTGAGCTTTCTCCTGGCTAAATAACATTCTGGCAAACAGGAAACGCGATAAATAAACCATTACAGAGTGGAAACAGCATTCACGCTTAAGCGTTTGGGAGTGAATAAATTTAACTGAATGACGATGTCGGTTAAAAAATGACACAGATCAATTGGTGGGAAATAATAGTTTTTACTTATTTTAAATAAGTGTGCGGATATTCCTACCTCAGCCTTCCCCGGCAATGGAGGAAGACAGAGAGAGGAACAGGCAGCAAAGCACTAGCCGCCCTTTGCCACCAGCTTGCGATAATTATTCAGCCAGTTACCGCTGTTCAGCCGCCACCAGAAGAACAGGCCGCGCACTGCCCAGTCCAGGAACATACCAAGCCAGACACCAATGACGCCCATACCTAAGACGATGCCAAGCAGATAACCGGCCACGACGCGAGCGCACCACATGCTGAACATGGAGACATACATGGTATAACGCGCATCGCGCGCCCCTTTCAGCCCGGCAGGCAGCACCCAGGAGGCTGCCCAGATTGGCATAAACAGCGCATTCAGCCAGATAAGGTGCTGCGTCACGGTAATCACTTCCGGATCGCGGGTATAAAAACGCGCCAGAATGCCTGCCAGCGGCACCGTCAATAGCGCCATTGCAGTGAGACAAATTGTTGATAACCAGAAAATATGTCGCACCTGGCGTTCAGCCTGAAAGACCTGATTTTTACCCAGGCGCGTGCCGGTAATGATGGTCGATGCTGATCCCAGGGCGTTACCAGGCAGGTTAATCAACGAGGCGATAGAAAAAGCGATAAAGTTACCGGCAATTTCACTGGTGCCCATGCCTGCGACAAAGACCTGTGTCAGTAATTTACCGCCGTTAAACAATACGGATTCAATACTGGCGGGCACGCCGATGCTCAGCACCTCCAGTAAAATATTACTGTTCCAGCGTCGAAAGTAGCTCTTAAGGGTGATTTTCAGCGCAGCGTTAAAGCCAATCATCAGTACATAAATAACCGCAATCGCGCCAATGTAGCGGGTAATCGTCAGGCCCAGTCCGGCCCCGATAAACCCCAGCCCTTCCCAGGAGAAACAGCCGTAAATCAGCACGCTACTGATAACAATGTTGAGGATGTTCATTCCACCATTGATCAGCATCGGGATCTTGGTGTTGCCTGCGCCGCGCAGTGCGCCGCTGCCGATAAGGGTAATCGCCGCAGCCGGATAGCTCCACGCCGAGGTTTGCAGATAACTCAGCGCCAGTTCCTTCACTTTGGGTTCAGCCGCACCGGCGATCGCATCAATAATCAGATGGCCCCAGAATTCAATCGCAATCACCAGCGCAAACGACAACAGCGTCATCATGGCTAATGATTGCCGGGTCGCCGCACGGGCGCGTTTGCCGTTGCGTTTTGCCAGACTAAAAGCCACGACCACCGTAGTGCCGAGATCGATGGCGGCAAAAAATGAGATGATCACCATGTTAAAGCTGTCAGCCAGACCAACACCTGCCATCGCCTCTTTGCCGAGCCAACTGACCAGGAAGGTGCTCAGTACACCCATCAACAATACGCAAAGGTTTTCGATAAAAATGGGGACCGCTAATGGCGAAATTTCACGCCAATACAGCGTGCGATAAGCACGGCGTTTGGGATACCACACCGTGCGCTTGATCGCCTGCATCACTGCTACGCCGGGATTTTGCAAGGGATTACCAAATCAGAATAGATTGGACAGGAGTTCTAATGATGATAGGGGGCGAGGATTTATGCAAAGTGTTTCCTCGCACTGTTTAATCATTATTACAAACTTTTTGCAGCGCCTGCGGCAGATTCAGCTCCGCCCCCAGATAGGCGCTGCGTACCTCTTCATTATTCAGCAATTCTGCCCCGCTACCGCTTAAGCGGATCTCGCCGTTGACCATGACATAGCCACGATCGGCTAACTTCAGCGCATGGCGCGCATTCTGCTCGACCAGAAACAGCGTCATCCCCTGAGCGGTTAACTCGCGCAAAATAGTGAAGATTTGCTTAACCACGATCGGTGCCAGACCGAGGCTGGGTTCATCCAGTAACAGCAGACTCGGGCGGCTCATAAGTGCACGCGCAATCGCCAGCATCTGCTGTTCGCCACCGGAAAGCGTCATGGCGCGCTGTTTTCGCCGTTCAAGCAGGCGGGGAAACAACGCGTACATGCGGTCTAAATCCTCTTTTTGAAAGCGATTACCAATAGCAATCGTGCCCATTTGCAGATTCTCCTCCACCGTCATATCGGCAAAAATGCGCCGTCCTTCCGGGGCCTGAGCAATACCGCTTGCCGCAATGAAATGGGTTGATTTATGGCTAATCGACTCGCCCCTGAAACGGATCTCGCCACTGGCGATGCGTGGCTGGCCAAAAATTGACATCAGCAGTGTCGATTTACCCGCACCGTTAGCGCCTATCAGTGCCACGGTTTCCCCCTCTGCCACCGTCAGCGATACGCCTTTCAGCGCCTGAAGCGGGCCATAAAACACATCTACTGCCTCAAATTCTAACAACCCGCTCATATCACTCCTCCTCATCCTCTGCGCCAAGGTAGGCAGCAATCACGCGCGCATCGTGCCGGATTTGCTGTGGCGTGCCTTGTGCAATGACATCACCGTGATCGAGCACCACAATATGGTCAGAAATGCTCATCACCATCGGCATGTCATGTTCAATCAGCAATACGCTGATGCGGTGATCGGCGCGAAGACGGTGAAGAATGGCGCTCAGGGCATCGGTTTCAACCGGATTCAGCCCCGCGGCTGGCTCATCCAGACAGATCAGTTCGGGTTGGGTACACATGGCGCGCGCGATCTCCAGCCGCCGCTGCTGTCCATAAGAAAGCGTGCCCGCCAGTCGGTTCGCTGCGGCAACCAAATCAACAGTTTCCAGCCAGTAGAAAGCCCGGTCGAGCGCGCGGTTTTCAGCGGCGCGATAGCTGCGGGTATTGAATACGCCCGCCAGCAGGTTACGGTTCACCCGCATATGCTGTGCCACCAGCAGGTTCTCAATCACCGACATTTCACGAAACAGGCGAATGTTTTGAAAGGTGCGTGCCAGTCCGGCGCGATTCACTAAATGCGCACCGCCAAACATTTTGTACCAGACACGTGCACCGAGCTGCGCAGGTTTAATCCAGTCGCTGGGATGAATTTTCTCGCCCAGTACCTGAATGACATCGGTTGAACGCTGGTTGGCATTAAGCTGAATGCGCCCGCCGCTGGCACGATAAAAACCGGTCAGACAGTTAAACACGGTGGTTTTGCCTGCGCCGTTCGGGCCAATCAGCGAGGTGACCGATCCGCGCTCGACATTCAGGCTGACATTATTCAACGCCTTGATGCCGCCGAAGCGCATCATCAAATTTTCCACCTGCAATATCGCATCACTCATGACGAACTCCTTTGCGCAGCGGCACGCCCACGCGGCTGGTGCGGACCAGCCCGCGAGGACGCCAGATCATCATCAGCACCATCAGCATGCCAAACAACAGCACGCGATATTCAGCAAAGCTGCGCAATAATTCTGGCGCAACGGTGAGCACAAACGCAGCCAGTACCACGCCTAACGTTGAGCCCATGCCGCCCAGCACGACAATCGCCAGGATCAGCGCGGATTCAAAGAAGGTGAACGACGTGGGATTGACGAAGCCCTGATAGCTGGCGAAAAACACCCCGGCAATGCCTGCGGTTGAGGCACCTAACATAAAGGCCGACAGCTTAACCAGTACGTGATTAAGCCCCATGGCGCGGCAGGCAATTTCATCTTCACGCAGAGCTTCCCAGGCGCGCCCGATCGGCATGCGCGTCAGGCGATATTTGATAAACAGCACCAGCATCACCACCAACACTAAAACGGTATAGATAAAGATGAACTTCATGTTGGGGTTATAGCTGAGATTGAAAAACTCATGGAACGGCACGCCGCCTTCACGCGCGCGCCGACCAAACTCCAGCCCAAGGAAAGTCGGAGACGGCACCGACACGCCATTCGGGCCACCGGTAAAATCGAGCCAGTTATTTAAAACCAGCCGAATAATTTCACCAAAGCCGAGCGTGACAATCGCCAGATAATCTCCGTGCATACGCAGCACCGGAAAACCCAGCAACGCCCCGGCAACCGCCGCCATCAGCGCCGCCAGCGGCAACATGCTCCAGAAGCCCAGGCCAAGATACTGATAACCCAGCGCCAGTCCGTAAGCCCCGATGGCGTAAAACGCCACATAACCGAGATCGAGCAGCCCGGCGAGGCCCACCACAATATTCAGCCCCAGCCCCAGCAGCACATAAATCAGGCCGAGGATCGCCACTGTCAGCAGGTATTTACTCGAGAGCAGCGGAAAGATAAACGCGGCCACCAGCAGCAGGGGCAGGATCCAGCGCAGCCGTGAACGATACCCCGGCTCGCGCACGTAGACACCGTCGTCTGCACCGGCAAGGTTACGCAGCAGAGTTTTGCCCTGTGTTGTTTGTAAAAACAGACTGAACAGCAAGCGCCCCGCCATGACCACCGCAACCAGTAGCGCAACGCGCATCGGCTCAAGCTGGAACTGATACCCCTCTAACACCACGCCAACAACAGGCCCAAACACCACTAATGCGATCAACCCAGCCAGCACCGTTTCTTGCAGCGACTGGCGCAGGCTTATTCCCTGAATGGCTTCACTCATGCTTGCGTCCTCACACTTTCGCGACCAGCGGTCGACCCAGCAAACCCTGCGGGCGAAAAATCAAAATCACCACCAGCAAAGCAAAAGAAAATACGTCTTTGTAGTCAGAGTTCACCTGTCCGGCGAACTGCGCTTCCGCCACGCCCAGCAGCAATCCGCCGAGCATCGCGCCCGGCAGGGAACCTATGCCGCCCAGCACGGCGGCAGTAAAGGCTTTAATGCCAATGATGAATCCGGCGTAGAAATCAAACGTGCCGTAGTTCATCGTCACCAGCACCCCGGCTAAGCCCGCCATTGCCGCGCCAATCACGAACACCAGTGAAATCACCCGATCGGTATTGATGCCCAAAATGGCCGCCATCCGTCGGTCCTGCTGCACAGCCCGGCAGATGCGCCCCAGCCGTGTGTACTGGATAATCCAGGTCAGCAGCGCCATGCCGCACGCCGCCGCAATCAGAATAAAGATTTTGGTCCAGGTGATCTGTACTGCCCCGCCATCAAACTCCATGCGTAACACGCCGGTTAACAGCGTCGGTACGCCTTGCTGGTTCGGTCCCTGACTGAGCTGAACGTAATTTTGCAGGATGAGCGACATGCCAATTGCCGAGATCAAGGGTGCCAGCCGGGTAGAGTTACGCAGCGGACGATAGGCGATGCGCTCGATCGTCCAGCCGTAGACCGCCGTGACGACAATCGTGAACAGCAGCGTACCAAAAATCAGCAGCGGGAAAGAGTGGATCCCAAAGAAGGAGAGCAGCGCCAGTCCAATAGCGCAGAGATAAGCAGACAGCATATAGACCTCGCCGTGGGCGAAGTTAATCATGCCGATAATGCCGTAAACCATGGTATAGCCAATGGCAATCAGGCCGTAAACCGCACCCAGCGTCAGGCCATTAACCAGTTGCTGTAAAAAAATGCATCCATAGCGAAGTCTCACCGCAAAGGGCCTCGATACAGGCTCAGGAAAAATCGCCTCGCCAGCTAACGAGGCACGATTTTATTACCCTGCATAATTCACGTCACAGACGGGCGGCAAGTGCGCTCATCACCGGCAGCTGGCTGAAGTCAGTGACCGGTGTGAGCAGCGCAGCCAACGCCCCTGCGGCGTGAAGCATGACGGATAATTTAAAGTTGGTGATATTTGCCTTCGGCGTCCCACTGATAGATCACGTAGTCTGAGACTTTCAGATCGCCTTTGCTGTCCCAGGCTTTTTTGCCCATGACGGTATCGACGTTGTGCATTTTCAGCCAGTCGCTGGCTTTTTCGTTATCTTTACCCACGGCTTTGTAGGCGGCTGCCAGCGTCTGAACAGACGCATAGGCGTAGAGCGTATAGCCTTCAGGCTCAAAGCCTCCGGCACGGAATTTTTCAATTACCGCTTTACCGGCTGGAATTTGACGGGGATCGCTACCAAAGGTCATGTAAACCCCTTTGGTGTATTGTGGCCCACCTGCGGCTGTGACCATCTCTTCGGTGACAATACAGTCGCCAGAGAAAAAGTCAGCCTTCACACCCTGCTCGCGCATCTGGCGTACCAGCGGCCCGGCTTCGGGATGGCAGCCACCAAAATAGACCACGTCAGGGCTGATCTGAGCAATCTTCGTTACCAGCGCATTAAAGTCTTTCTCACCGCGCGATAAGCCCTCATAGAGTGACTCTTTCACACCGCGTTTTTCCAGTGCTGCTTTGGTCGCATCGGCCAGGCCCTGGCCGTAGGTATCTTTGTCGTGGATCACCACCACTTTCTTTGCTTTAAGCGTATCGATCATGTAATTGGCGGCAATCACACCTTGCTGATCGTCACGACCACACATACGGAACATCGCTTCCATACCGCGCTCGGTAATTTGTGGGTTGGTCGAGCCTGGCGTAATGGCTAACACGCCAGCTTCGTCATAAACCTCCGACGCGGGCATGGTTGAAGAGGAGCAGAAGTGCCCTACCACCGCCATCACTTTATCCTGATCGACCAGTCGGTTAGCCACAGAAACAGCCTGTTTAGGTTCGCAGGCGTCATCGCCCTGTACCAGAACAATCTTTTCGCCGTTGATGCCGCCTGCGGCGTTGATATCCTCGGCAGCTTGCGTCGCGCCCTTCCAGTATTGCGCGCCATAGGTAGCATTGGGGCCGGAGAACGGCCCTGCCACGCCAATTTTAATATCGGCCTGTGCATAAAACGCGGTGGTTAAACACCCTGCAATCACGACTTTCATAGGTAACTTGATCAATTTCACAGACATGCTGTCATCCTCAACACGGTTAAGAGCGAATGCCAAACAGGAAGAAATCAATTTCTGAATACACTTATCGGAGAGCACTTTGAGAACAGTCAGCGACCAGGACGGCCACGGTTAATGGGTAAGCAATAATCTCGCCATAATGCAGAGTTGATGGCGACATTTTTTGCTGAAGGGTGAATGCGGCGCTGTGGAGCGCACTGCGCCTTCACTGATTATTAACGATACAGTGCTTTGGCTAACTCACCAGCACCAGGTTGGTGCAAAATGCGGTTGATCACAGATTATTAACCTGACGTGACGTTAAACCCGCTAAGCTTGGAAAAATTGCCGTAAAAAACCAAGGAGAACCTATGCCAATACAACGGACAGCATTAACCAGCCAACAGGCGCTGGATGCGTTAGAGCAGCAGTATGATGATGCGGTTAATGCTCTGCGCACGGCCATTAAAGCCTATACGGAAAACGGGGAATTACCTGATTACACGGCCCGTGCGCAGGGCTTGTTTGTTTATCCGGAGTTACGCATTACCTGGCGCGGCGAAGGCCCGCAGCAAAACCGCACCCGCGCCTGGGGACGCTTTACCCATACTGGCACTTACAGCACGTCTGTTACCCGTCCGGCGCTATTACGCCATTACATTGCCGAGCAGCTGGCGATGCTGGAAAAAGAGTATGACGTTGAGATTGAGGTTGGGCCGTCGAGTCAGGAAATCCCGTATCCTTACGTGATTGATGGCTCTGATTTGTCGCTGGATCGCACCATGAGCGCAGGCATTGCGCGTCACTTTCCCACGACCGAACTGTCGCAAATTGGTGATGAAACCGCGGATGGCTTGTTCCATGCCGATGCGCTGTTCCCGCTTTCGCATTTTGATGCGCTGCGCACCGATTTTTCGCTCGCTCGTTTACGCCATTACACCGGGACCAGAGTCGATCACTTTCAGCCGTTTGTGTTGTTCACCAACTACACCCGCTACGTCGATGAGTTTGTCCGCTGGGCAATTGAGCAGGTTCAGGATCCTGATACGCCCTACGACAGTCTGGTCTGTGCGGGTGACGTTGTGATCACAGCGGATACGGCTGACGGCGACGCGATGTTGTCGGATCTGGCCTGGAAGAAGCATCAAATGCCCGCCTGGCATTTGACCTCGCCTTCACGTCGCGGCATTACCTTGATTAATATTGGTGTGGGGCCGTCAAATGCCAAAACCATCTGCGATCATCTGGCCGTACTGCGTCCTCATGCCTGGCTGATGATTGGTCACTGTGGTGGTTTACGTGAAAGCCAGCGCATAGGCGATTATGTCCTGGCCCACGCTTATCTGCGTGACGACCACGTGCTTGACAGTGTGTTGCCGCCAGATATTCCGATCCCCAGCATTGCTGAAGTGCAGCGTGCACTGTATGACGCCACCAAAATTATCAGCAATATGCCGGGAGAAGAGGTGAAAGAACGGCTGCGCACCGGCACGGTCGTTACCACAGACGATCGCAACTGGGAGCTACGTTATTCAGCTTCAGCCCTGCGCTTTAACCTGAGCCGGGCCGTCGCCGTGGATATGGAAAGCGCCACCATCGCCGCTCAGGGCTACCGCTTTCGCGTACCTTACGGCACCCTGCTCTGCGTTTCTGACAAACCGCTGCACGGTGAGATCAAGCTGCCCGGACAGGCAAACCGCTTTTATGACGGCGCGATTTCTGAGCATTTGCAGATAGGGATCCATGCCGTTGAGCTGCTGCGCGCAGAGGGGGATAAGCTGCATTCACGTAAGTTGCGTACGTTTAACGAACCCCCGTTCAGGTAAGCGCGCTCGGGGCGATCGGAAACGCAGCGGCGTTTCATCGCGCCAACTGGCGCGGGTTTCGTTCGCTGCGCGAACGGGTGCTGATTTCGTTCGCTGCGCGAACCGGGCGCTGATTTCGTTCGCTGCGCGAACCGGGCGCTGATTTCGTTCGCTGCGCGAACAGGCTCGGGGAAGGTTTCGTTCGCCCGGCAGCCGGGCAGTTTCATTCTCCCCGCTGCAGGCGACCGACAAGGGTTGCTGAGCGGCAACCCTTGACCCGCGCTTCCGGCCTGCCCGCCCGCCGCTCCGCGGTCCCTTCGCTCTTTCTGGATTTCTGACGGAACGGCTGAATTCACCCTCCGTGGTTCATTCCAGCCTCTTCGCGGCATCCATGCCGCTCGTCCTGAAATCCCTCATCCGCTCAGCGTGCAGGAAGGCCTCTGACAACCCCCGCTGCACCCGCATCTTCTGTTCTTTATAAACCTCATGGCGGTGAGTTTTTGAGTTTAGAGTTTTGCGTTTCAAAATCTCAGACAACACCTTGTTAAGGCATTAATTCAGAAATCACAGGCGGGGGTTGGTGGAGGCATCCGGCGCGCTGAGGAAAGAGCGCAGGCCAGGATGAGCCGACAGGACGTCGGCGAGAGGCCGGAACGCGCCAGGGACTGGCAAGTCCGGGCGGTCCGTCAGGCCGCAGCGAGAGACGAAGGTACAGCAGAGGCTGCCGGGCGCGGGGATTGTCAAGGGGGCCGCGACGCCCCTTGACACGTCCGCCTGCACGGAGGCGCTGAAACTGCCCCACGCCTGGCGGGCGGAACCTGCACGGAGCGTGTTTACCCGCACAGAGTGTGTTTACCCGCACGGCGGGCGGAACCTGCCCAGAGTGTGTTTACCCGCACGGCGGGTTTCGTTCGCTGCGCGAACAGGAAGGCCTCTGACAAACCCCCGCTGCACCCGCAGCTTCCGTTCTTTACAGACTTCATGGCGGTGAGTTTTTGAGTTTAGAGTTTTGCGTTTTAAAACCTCAGACAACACGAATCTGTTTTAATAAATAAAAGGATTACAGGCGGGGGTTGGTGGAGGCATCCGGCGCGCTGAGGAAAGAGCGCAGGCCAGGATGAGCCGACAGGACGTCGGCGAGAGGCCGGAACGCGCCAGGGACTGGCAAGTCCGGGCGGTCCGTCAGGCCGCAGCGAGAGACGAAGGTACAGCAGAGGCTGCCGGGCGCGGGGATTGTCAAGGGGGCCGCGACGCCCCCTTGACACGTCCGCCTGCACGGAGGCGCTGAAACTGCCCCACGCCTGGCGGGCGGAACCTGCACGGAGCGTGTTTACCCGCACAGAGTGTGTTTACCCGCACGGCGGGCGGAACCCGCACAAAGTGTGTTTACCCGCACGGCGTGCTAACGCCTGCGGCCGGGCCGCAAACCTCACCGGGCCGCAAACTTATGCGCTCAGCCAGCCCAACTTAATCACAAACAGCACTGACAGCACGACCAGCGCGACGTTAACCTCTTTCTTGCGGCCGCTCAGCAACTTCACTACCGTCCAGGTAATAAAACCGAAGGCGATACCGTTGGCGATGGAATAGGTCAGTGGCATGGTCAACGCGGTCACCGTCACGGGTGCTGCGGTAGTCACGTCTCTCCAGTCAATTTCCGCCAGGCCGGAAGCCATCAGTACGGCGACAAACAGCAGCGCAGGTGCGGTGGCAAATACCGGCACGCTGGAAGCCAGCGGAGAGAAAAACAGGCTAAGCAGGAACAAAATCGCAACCACAATGGCGGTCAAACCGGTACGGCCACCAGCACTGACGCCTGCCGCAGATTCCACATAACTGGTGGTGGTTGAAGTACCCAACAGTGAACCAAACAGCGCAGCGGCACTGTCAGCGATAAGCGCACGACCCATCTTCGGCACGTTGCCCTGTTCATCCGCTAAACCGGCGCGTTTGGTTACGCCTAATAACGTACCGGTGTTATCGAACACATCCACAAACAGGAATGCGAAAATCACGCTGATCAGTCCAACGTTAAAGGCACCCGCAATATCCAACTGCATAAAAGTCGGCGCGATTGAAGGGGTGCAGAAAACACGCCCGCAAACGGCGACAGACCAATGGCCATAGAGATAAACGTGATGATCAAAATGCCAATCAGCACCGCGCCGGTTACGCGACGCGCTTCCAGCACCACGATAATAATAAAGCCCAGCATCGCCAGTAACGGACCCGGTTTAGTCAGATCGCCAATGCCAACCAGCGTCGCCGGGTTATCAACCACGATGCCTGCGCCTTCGAGCGCAATCAGGGCTAAAAACAAACCGATGCCAGCCGCAATACCGGCGCGCAGCGGCAGGGGAATACTGGCAATAATCCATTCACGGATTTTGAAGATTGATAAGGCGAAGAAAATCACCGCAGATAAAAATACCGCGCCCAACGCGATCTGCCAGCTGTAGCCCATATGCAGAACAACGGTATAGGTGAAAAAGGCGTTTAATCCCATGCCCGGTGCCAGTGCAATAGGATAGTTTGCGATCAGCCCCATCAGCAATGAGCCAATCGCGGCTGCCAGACAGGTCGCAACAAACACCGATCCTTTATCCATGCCGGTCGCGCTGAGAATGCTGGGGTTAACAAACAGAATGTAAGCCATCGCGAGGAATGTGGTAATTCCGGCAATGATTTCGGTACGGACCGTTGTGTTATGCGCTTTGAGTTTGAAGAATTTATCTAACATCATCATCTCTCGTTAGAGGAGACGCCACTTTTGTGGAGGCTCCCTTGCCAGTGTGGTTTGCATGCGTGTGGTTTTTATTAAAGAAGGCGCTGACGGTTGCATGCTCATCCGTATCGCTTACCGCCTGAATAAAAGGTGGCTTCCCCTGCTCACATAGCAATTGCTATGCCATAAATTGCGCCACGTATCTGGCGTTGCGCAACAAAACCTAAGACTATTCCTAACCAAAACAGGGCGTGATTATGGTGCAACGCACTGTTAGCGCGCAATCGTTTTCCTGAAAACGTTTTCAGTCGGGATAAATTTCTGCGCTACCGCACGCTTCAGCAATCTCTCAGGCGATATGGGTCACGTTTCAGCCGCCTGAATCGGCAGCCTTTTACGCCGTGTGTACACTCCTGTTTTAACCCTTTCGTAACATTGAGGCCGCGCAATGAAGCCAGCGATTTTGGTGGTGGATGATGATCGTGACGTCTGCGACGTGTTGCAGGACGTACTCAGTGAACATCTGTTTGACGTTTACCGCTGTCATCAGGGAAAAGAGACGCTCGCGCTGCTGATGCAGCATCCAGAAATATCGCTGGTGATGCTCGATATGATGTTACCCGACACTAACGGGCTGCTGGTGTTACAACAGTTGCAGCGCCAGCGGCCCGATGTGCTGGTGATTATGCTGACAGGCATGGGATCGGAAGCGGAAATGGTGGTCGGGCTGGAGATGGGCGCGGACGACTACATCGCCAAGCCATTTAACCCTCGCGTGGTGGTGGCCCGCGCAAAAGCTGCGCTACGTCGTGGTGGGCGGATCGCGCCGTGCGACGCAGGGCAAGGCTGGCGTTTTAATGGCTGGCAACTGGATGAAGCACGCTGCCAGTTACTCAATCCGCAGCGTGAAGCCGTACCGCTTACGCAGGGCGAATATAGCTTACTGCGTGCGCTGGTTCGTCATGCGCGCAAAGTGCTGACGCGCGATCAGCTACTGGAATTAACCCACAGCGAAAGCCTCGACGTCTTTGATCGCACCATAGATGTGCTGATCATGCGTTTGCGGCGCAAAATTGAAACCAATCCCCATCAGCCCAACCTGATTCGTACTATTCGCGGCCTCGGCTATGTTTTTTCAGCCGACGTGGTGAAACCTGAAGCTCTGGCACTTTCAACACAAATTGCCTGATCCATCCACCGCAGCATCTCATCCAGCGGGCGAATGCCGTCAATGGCATTCGCTGCATGCAAATTAAAGCAGGCGCAGGTATGCGCCAACCGCAGCGTTTCCGGCATAGCGAAGCCCTGATGTGTGGCGTACAGCGCGCCTGCACAAAAAGCATCGCCCGCGCCGACGCTTCCGACAATCTCTTCCGGGCGCAGTTGCCAGGCAGCCTGCCACACGCCTTCGCCCCCGACATCCTGGCCCCATGCGCCCTCAGGCGCATGGATGATAATACGCTGGCGTATCCCCTGCTCAGCCAGCCAACGTGCCGCCTCGGCAAACGCAGCAGGAGGCTGGATGCCAGCGGCGTCGCGTAACAGGATCCCGGTTAACGCTTCCGCTTCCAGCTCGTTAATCACCAGATAGTCAAGCCAGCGCAGCGACGGCAATATTAGCGGTCGGTAATCCCCCGCGCGGGAAACCAGATCCAGCGAAGTAAAATAGCCACGCTGCTGCATCATCGCCAGCAAACGCGCGCTGCGCGTTCCAAACAGGTCATCCGGGCGATCAAGCGATTCCAGCAGCAACAAATAGCCGAGATGAAAAATACGTTGTGGGCCATCCAGCGTCGCGAAGTGTTCAAGATCCAGAAAGCGATTCGCGCCAGGGGCAAAGAAGAAAGTGCGCTGACCATCCGGGGCTGTCATTACCTGGCTGGTTGAGGTCGTTATCGCGGCGGTGCGCTGCACGGCACGATGATCGATATGCGCTTGATCCATAACGTGCAGCAAATAATCACCCTCAGCGTCTTCGCCAATCAGACCCACTGCCGCCAGCGGCAGCGGGCACTGCATGCGCGATAAGGTCATCAAGACATTAAGCGGCCCGCCGCCTGCCGCTTTTTCACTGTGGCTGACTTCCGCCAGCCAGCCTTGCTGCGGCCAGTGATTGATGCAGTGAACATAATCCACCAGCATGATACCTGCCGCCACGATGCCGTTGCGCTCCGCCATATCAGGCTTTCCCGACGCTGCCAAAAATTTGCATCTGCTGCACCACAACCTCAGTAATGGCAGTTTCTACGGCCATCAACATCTCAGCAAACTCGTCATAACGGCTGTTGCGTGATGTCATACAGCGATCAATCGCGCCCAGCGCCGCCTGTGACATGCCGGTATAAAAATTAATTTTATGGATACCCAGTTCAATGGCGCGACGGAAATCGGCGTCGCTGATACCTGAACCGCCATGCAATACCAGCGGTATGCCCGCGTGCTGACGAATAGCCGCTAACCGCGCAAAGTCGAGTTTAGGTTCACCTTTGTATTTTCCGTGTGCATTACCAATCGCCACCGCTAAGGTATCAATGCCGGTTTCACGTACAAATTCGGCGGCCAGGGCGGGATCGGTGAATTTCGCGCTGTCTGCTTCGCCAAACAGCGCCCCGCCCTCATCGCCACCCACCGCGCCGAGTTCCGCTTCCACCGATACGCCCACCGCATGGGCAATCTTTACCACTTCACGTGTCTGGCGCAGATTCTCTTCATAACTCAGCGTTGAACCGTCGAACATGACCGAAGTAAAGCCGAGGCGGATCGCCTGCATCACCGCCTCAAAATGCAGGCCGTGATCGAGATTCAGCACCACCGGAATATCGTGCTTAGCCGCCTCAAAGCGCACCGCTTCCACCAGATGATCCAGCGTGATGTATTTAAAATGCACCTCAGCGATATTGATGATAAAGGGTGAACGCTGCTGCTCTGCCGCCCTGAACAGGGCGCGTAAAAAGTGGGTGTCGATAACGTTGAACGCACCAAGCGCGTAACCCTGTTGTTGCGCGTGGGCCAGCCCCTGCGCTAAAGAGATCAGTGCCATTGTTTACTCCTTCAGGCCAGCCAGCGGGCATATTCGTTACACAGAAGCCAACGGGGATCTTCATCCTCGTCGAGGGGTTAAAGCGGTCGAGCGGTGTGAGAAATACGTTGTCATTATCATCATCGTTGGGCATTGAGACCTCGCCGACCAGAACGTCACCAAAGCCCTCTTCGCCCCAAAAGCTGTGCCAGATGCCCGGCATCAGGGTGACGCTTTCTCCTGCTGACAAACGTAGCTGCGACCCGGCGGCATGCGTCTGGCTAATACCATCAAGCGTGACGTTAACCGGGGTATTAGCGAGACCGGCGCCGTCGCGATTATGCAGTGTGATGATCAAATTTCCGCCGCCGCGATTAATAATGTCTTCCATCTTTAGCGGGTGATAATGCATCGGCGTCACCTGCCCTTCGCGCACATGCATAATTTTTTCGGCGTAGGGCTTGTGCCAGGGTTTGCCGCCAGGCGAGCCGTTACGCAGAGTAAACAGCGTCAGGCCGGTTTGCTGGAAGTCAGCCGCGCCAAAACTGGTCACATCCCAGCCGAGACGCAGTGCCAGCAGCTCAGCAGCGGCGGTGCGATCCAGACTTTGCCACTGGCTGAGACCGTAATCGGCCCAGGGCGGCAAATGGACGTCTTGCCGCATAAAGAATTCGCGCGTTAATTGCAGAATGGCATTCACTTCGGAGCGTTGCATTGTCGATCCTCCGATACTGGCGGCATCTGGCGATGCCGCAATGGGGTTATTTCACCGTCCAGCCTTTGTAGCTGCCGATGTTATTACGATCGATCATGCTCACCGGGATCAGCACCGGTTTATCCGGGGCAGCTTTGCCCTGCAAAATGTCATAACCAATCTCAACTGCTCTGGAGGCCATCACCTGTGGATCCTGTGCTGGCGTGGCGACAAACAGCGAGTTTTTACGCTTCAGTGCCTCTTCACCGTCGGGCGAACCGTCCACGCCAACAATAAAGAATTCACTGCGTTGTGCCTGTTTTGCTGCCAGATCGGCACCGATAGCAGTTGGATCGTTGATGGCAAACACCGCATCAATTTTTGGATTAGCCGATAACAAACCGGTCAT
This sequence comes from Candidatus Pantoea haifensis, assembly GCA_018842655.1. Classification (GTDB taxonomy): domain Bacteria; phylum Pseudomonadota; class Gammaproteobacteria; order Enterobacterales; family Enterobacteriaceae; genus Pantoea; species Pantoea haifensis. The sequence continues at coordinate 1,473,249 of JAGTWN010000004.1, forward strand.
TACCTCCAGCCCGCCTTCACGGCTGCCTTTTGCGTTCTGGTTGTAGGAGAGCAGTTTGATGTCAGGGTGGCGTTTCAGCTCAGTCATACAGCCTTCTACACGGTTTTGTACCGCCGAAACCGGTGGCCCGTTGATGATCACCACGTTGCCTTTGGCCTTCAGACGATCAGAGATATATTTACAGGCCATTTCTCCCGCCTGGGTGTTATCGGAGGTGATAGTGGCGTTGGCACCGTCTGCCGCCACGTCGACAGCCACCACCACAATTCCGGCGTCACGTGCGCGTTTCACCGCAGGCGCAATGCCTTTTGAATCAGCCGCATTCAGAATAATCATGTCCACTTTGGCTGCGATAAAGTTATCGATTTGACCAACCTGCTGGCCCAGATCGTAGCCACTGGACACCAGCGTGACGTTGACCTTATCACCCGCCAGTTCGCGCGCTTTCATCTCCGCGCCTTTGGTGATCTGCACAAAGAATGGGTTCGCGAGATCGCCCACCGTCACGCCGATGGATTTAAGCTCTTTTGCCTGGACGACGCCGGTGCTCAACAGCGTTGCCGCCAGCAGCCCGGTAACAATCGGATTAAAACGCATAGATCTTCTCCTGCTGTTATATGATCGCCAACGGCTGAATGGCGTGATGTTGTTTGTTAGCGCCACAAAAGCGTGTGGCTGGCGCAGCCCGTTTAGCTCACATGGTGTCGGGTACGATATTTATCGATCAGCACGGCAATAATGATCACCGCGCCTTTGATAACCAGTTGCCAGAAATAGGAGACGCCCATCAGCGTCATGCCGTTATTCAGGGTGGCGATAATCAGTGCGCCGATCAGCGTGCCGGTAATGGTGCCGATACCACCAACGAAGCTGGTGCCCCCTAAAATCACCGCAGCAATCGCGTCCAGTTCATAGCCGACACCGAGGTTGCCGTTGGCGCTGTAAAGTCGTGATGCGCTCATCAAACCGCCCAGCCCCGACAGCAAACCGCTCATGCCGTAGACAAACAGCAGCACCGCGCCGACTTTAATCCCGGTGAGACGTGCTGCCTGCATGTTGCCGCCCACCGCGTAAATATGTACGCCGAGCGTGGTGCGTCGCAGGATGAACCAGCACAGCGCAATCACTGCAAAAGCGATTACAATCAGCCAGGGTACAGGACCAAGATAGCCATTGCCTATCCATTCAAAATTGATGTCAGAGTTGATAACCGTGGTGCCATCTGCCAGCAGATAGGCGGCGCCGCGCAGCGCGGTATAGGTGCCCAGCGTGACGATAAATGGCGGCAGACCGGCCCAGGCGACCAGAATGCCATTAAACAGCCCCATCGCCAGTCCGGCCCCGAGCGCCATGGGAATAGTCATTGAGGCCAGCATGGGATCAAGCGAGGCCACCAGCGCCACTACCGCTGTAGTACCGAGCATCGATCCCACTGACAGGTCGATCCCACCGGTCAGGATCACAAAGGTCATGCCTGCCGCCAGCACAATGTTGATTGAGGCCTGGCGTGTGATATTCAGCAGGTTTGCTTCAGTAAAAAAATTGGGGGCAATAAAGCCAAACACCGCCACAATCAGGATCAGAATCGGTAAAATACCGACCGTTTGTAGCAGATCGCCCATCAGGGCGCGTTTGAAACCCGGCGCTTTGGCGCGTGCGGTTGGTGCTGTCATCTTGTTCTCCTCACACTTCAAGCGGCGATGCGCTGTGCGCACCGGTCGCCAGCGTCATGATGTTTTCCTGACTGATCTCCTTCTCTTCCAGCTCACCGGCGATGGTGCCTTCACGCATCACGTAAACGCGATCGCTCATGCCCACCACCTCTGGCAGTTCGCTGGAAATCATTAAGATCGCCACGCCCTGACGCGCCATCTGCTGCATCATGCGGTAGATTTCACTTTTGGCCCCGACATCCACACCGCGCGTTGGCTCATCCAGCAGCAGGATGCGTGGCCCGATGGCGACCCAGCGCGAAATCAGCAATTTTTGTTGGTTACCGCCAGACAATCCCCCGGCACGCACCTGCGCATGCGGCACGCGAATGTTAAGGTTATCAATCGCCTCACCGGCAATTTTCTGGCCTTTACGCCGGTTCAGCAGGCCATAGCTGGCGTCCCGCTCCAGGGTTGCCATCACAATGTTCTCCTGCGCAGCCATCTCCAGAAACAGGCCCTGCTCTTTGCGGTTCTCAGTCAAAAAACCAATACCGCGTGCAATCGCATCACGCGGTGAGTGGATACTGACTTTTTCTCCATCGATCCAGATCTCTCCCTCTTTAGGCTTGTGTACGCCAAAAATAAGCTGTGCCAGTTCGCTGCGTCCGGCGCCCACTAACCCCGCCAGCCCAACGATTTCCCTGCCCGCACCACCAGGCTGCTGGGGTGCACTTTTTACCATCGCCGAGGTGATTCACCGCCAGGCGAATGTCGCCGAGGGGAATATTGCGATCTTTGTTAAACAGGTCACTCAGCGGTCTGCCGACCATCATGCGCACCAGCTCGCTGGCGTTGAGGTTTTCTCGCGTCAGGCTGCCGACATATTGCCCGTCACGTAACACGCTAACGCGATCGGACAACTCGTAGACTTCCGCCATGCGGTGACTGATGTAAATAATGGCCATGCCGTCATTACGCAGGCGTTTGATCAAGGCAAAAAGCTGTTCAGTTTCGCGGTTGGAAAGCGCGGCGGTAGGTTCGTCCATCACCAGAATGCGGCTGTTGCGATGCAGCGCACGGGCAATTTCGACCTGCTGCTGCTCAGCAATACTCAACCGGCTGACCAAATCATTAGCACTGAATTGCGCGCCTAAACGATTGATAACCTGCTGCGCCTCATCGGCCATTTGTCGCCGCTTTACCATGCCGCCACGGCTGATTTCACTGCCCAAAAAGATGTTTTCTGCCACCGTCAAATTTGGAGCCAGGTTGATCTCCTGATAGATCAGCGTGATGCCTGCCGCCAGCGCCTCTTTAGGCCCTTTGATGTCACAGGCTTTACCGTCAATACGAATTTCCCCGCTGCTGGCGCTATAGGCACCGGCCAGAATTTTCATCAGTGTGCTTTTTCCGGCGCCGTTCTCTCCCATTAGCGCATGGACTTCACCCGGATAGACCGTGAGATCGACCCCCTTCAGCGCATAAAAGCTGCCGAAGCGCCGGGTAATCTCCCGCATCGTTAATATCGGTGTGGTTGTCATCTGCCCGCTCCTGCTGACCGTGAATGTCAGGCAGTTAAGCAACGCCAGATAAATGGAAAATGTCAGCGCGCATTCATATTTGTCATAAATGGCCGCTGCCGCGCTCTTATACTCGCCCCATTCGCGGTAAGGGAGACGAAGTATGCAGCGCGATTATCCCTGGCAGGCAGGCGCACGCGGTCGCCTGCTGCTGTTCAATTTACTGGTGGTGTGCGTCACCCTGATGGTGAGCGCAGTGGCGATTACGGGCTTTCGTCATGCAGGATCGATTCAGGAACAGGCGCAGGCACAAACTCTGGCAGACATGAATGGCAGCCTGGCGCTGGCGCGCGATACCGCCAGTGTCGCCACGACGGCCGTGCGGCTGTCGCAGGTGGTGGGCGCGCTGGAGTATCAAAGCGAGTCGCTGCGTTTACAGCAGAATCAACAGGCGCTACAACATTCACTGTCACTGCTGGCGTCTGCGCCACTGGCTGCGCGCCAGCCGGAGCGCGTGGCGCGTATCAGTAATCGCAGCCAGATGCTGGAACAAACCATTTCTCAACTGCTGCGTACCGGGCATCAGCGCCATTTACAGCGCAATAGCATGCTGAGCGGGTTGTGGCAGTCACAACTGCTGCTCAGCCATATCGATACGCTGAGTCAGGGGACGGCGTTTGCGCCCGATGCCGCACTGCGCCAGCAAACCGAACGGCTCATCACCGTTGCCATCCATACGCCCTCACCCGTTGCCGCCATCAGTCAGTTGCAGGATGTGATGGCCCAGTGGCGCAGCGTGCCGGTTAGCGGCGTACTGGCGGATAAAGTTCAGCGTTTACTGGATACGCAGCAGCAGCTGGTGCCGCTGGCAGCCGAGCTGGAGCAGAGCGATCTGGCGATCGCCTACTCAACCTATCGCATCAAGGCACTGGTGGCGATGCTAAATGAGGAGATCACCTCTTACGTACAACAGGTGGCACAGCAAAGTGAAACCCGTACCCTTGCCACGCATCAGGAACTCGATTCCATCATTGGTTTTATCGCCCTGTTTGTGCTGCTGGCGTTGGTAATTACCTGCTACGCCGGTTACTACATTTATCGCAATTTAGGTTCCAGCCTGACGGCGATTGCCGCAGCGATGACGCGCCTCGCACAGGGTGAGCACACCAGCGTGCCGGGTGTACAGCGCCGCGATGAACTGGGCGATCTGGCCCGTGCGTTTAACGTGTTTGCGCGTAATACCGCGTCGCTGGCGCACACCTCACGCTTGCTAAAAGAGAAAAGTAATCAGCTCGAATCCACTTTTCTGGCGATGCGTGACGGTTTCGCCCTGTTTGACAACAGCGGTCAGTTAGTGGTGTGGAATGCGCAGTATGCGCAGTTGCTTGGCATTGAATCGCGCGAACTGCATCGCGGTTTGCATTATCAACAGCTGTTACAGCGGCTCGGTATTCAGTTGCAGGATCCTGGTGAACCACAGGAAGTGCGGCTGGCCGATGGCCGGACGCTGGAGTTACGTTTTAGTCCGGTGCCGCGCCGTGGCATGGTGAATACGGTGCTGGAGCGGACGGCGCGTAAGGCGCTGGAGGAGGCGCTGGTGCACAGCCAGAAAATGAAAGCAGTAGGCCAGCTTACCGGCGGTATCGCGCACGATTTTAATAATTTGCTGGCAGTGATTATTGGAAGCCTGGCGCTCACCCAGGGGCAGCTGCCTGCTGGCCCGCTTACCCACCGCATTGAACGGGCGCGTCAGGCAGCCGATCGCGCCGCACTGCTGACGCAACGCCTGTTGGCCTTTTCGCGCAAACAGGCCCTTTACCCGCGTGCGGTATCGGTAGTGTCACTGGTCGATAACCTGCAAGGGCTATTGCAGCACTCGCTGCTGCCAGGGCAACAGCTGGTGATTGATGCACAGCGTCCCGGCTGGCCAGCATGGATTGATGCCAGCCAGCTGGAAAATGCCTTGATGAATCTGGTGGTCAATGCGCGTGATGCGATGAACCAGCAAAGCGGTGAGATCCGTCTGCGCATCTGGAATCAGCGTCGCCTTGAGCAGGGCGAAAAACGTGACAATGTCACTATTGAGGTGATCGATCAGGGCAGCGGTATGACGGCTGAGGTGCGTGAGCGGGTTTTCGAACCCTTCTTTACCACCAAAGCCACGGGAAGCGGCAGTGGTTTAGGCTTGTCGATGGTGTACGGTTTTGTGCGTCAGTCGGGTGGTCAGATCGAACTGGATACTGCGCCAGGAGAAGGCACCCGGGTACGCCTACTGTTACCGCGCGCCTCCGGGGCCGTTGTGGCGAACCCGGTCGTGGCACCAGTGCAACCCGATGCTGCAAGCGATAGGCTGGTGCTGGTCGTTGATGATGAACCGGCGGTACGCCAGACGCTTTGTGAGCATCTGCACCAGCTGGGTTATTTAACCCTGGAGTGCGGCGATGGCGAACAGGCGCTGGCGCTGTTGCGTCAAACACCGGATATCGATCTGCTGATCAGCGATTTGATGCTGCCGGGTGAAATCAGTGGTGCTGAGGTGATTCGCCAGGCACAACAAAACTGGCCTCAGCTTGCCACGCTCTTGATCAGCGGCCAGGATCTGCGCCACCAGCCCGTTACGCTGCCGCTGTGTGAGCGGCTGGCGAAACCCTGGCAGGAGGCGCAGCTGGTCCAGGCGTTACAGCGGGCGTGGCAACGCAGCGAACGGCTTAGTCGCGCGCAGCAGGCTGCCACAGCGGCACCGTTTTCCCAATAATGTAGCGTTTGCGCAGGCGGCTGGAAATGGCATCCATGACCATCACAACCGCCACCAGGATCAGGGTGATAAACATCACCACGTCCCAGTTCCACAAGCGCATGTTTTCGGCATAGACCAGGCCTACCCCACCGGCGCCGACAAATCCCAGCACTGCCGCCGAGCGGGTATTGGATTCGATTTGATACAAACTGAGCGCCAAAAAGCTGGGGAAAGACTGAGTAAAAATGCCGAAGCGATGTTTTTGCAGGCTGTTGGCACCCAGCGCGCTCAGGCCACGGCTCGGTGAACGTTCTACTGCTTCGTGGCCCTCGGAATAGAGTTTGCCCAGCAGGCCTACATCCTGCATCACAATCGCCAGCACCCCCGCCAGCGGCCCCATTCCCACTGCACGCACAAATATCAACCCCCAGATCGCCATGTCAACGCCACGCAGCAGATCAAACAGGCGCCGCACCAGCAGCGCAACCGGTTTAGCTGCCCGTTCGTGCATCACATTACGCGCGGCGAGAAACGACAGCGGCAAGGCAATAATTGATGCGGTAATGGTGCCGGCAAACACGATCGCCAGGGTAATACCAATCTGAGACAGGTAGTAACCAAAAGGCCAGCTGGCGAAATCACGCCAGACAAACATCCGCAGGAAGTAACGGCCTAGCTGCTGCACACCGTTTGTCAGACGACTCCACTCAATGCCGAAAACGTGGAAAAAGAACAGGTAATAGAGCAGCACGGCCAGCGCAAGCAGGCCGATACGGCGTAAATAGCGATTTTGCGCAGCGAACAGTTTCTGGTGTTGCTGTCTGAGCTTTGCAATATCCGGAGCAATGGCAATCATTTTTAACCCTCAACCACGCGACGACGCAGACGACCGGAAACCGTATCCAGCAGCGACACCACGATAATAATCAGCAGTAAGGTGATGCTGACCTGATCGAAACGATCGAGCTTGATATTGGTCATCAGCTCCTGACCGATACCGCCCGCGCCCACCAGACCCAGAATGGTTGAGGAGCGGAAATTGACCTCTAAACGCATAAAGCCGTAGGAGAGAAATACCGGTTTAACCTGGGGCCAGAAGGCAAAACGCATCCGTTGCAGCTTGCTGGCACCGCAGGCCGCTAACCCGCGTACCGGTTTGTCCGATGCTGATTCAATCGCTTCGTAAAACAGTTTGGTCAGGCTGCCAACGGCATGCAGCGCCAGCGCCAGAAAGCCGGGGATCGCGCCGATACCGAACGCCATCACGAACATCACGGCCCAGGCCAGTTCAGGCATGGTGCGTAAAAACGCCACGAAGGAACGAATAGCAAAACGCACAGCAGGTGGCGTCTGGGTATTATCAGCGGCAAAGAAAGCCAGCACGGTTGCCACGGCAACGGCGACAAGGGTTGAGGCCAGCGCCAGTTGCAGCGTTTCCCAAATCAGCGGCAGCTGGATGTGTAACCGGTAGCCCCAGTAAGCCAGCGAACCTTCTGTTTTGCCATCAGCAAACAGCAGCGGCAGATGCAGTACCGGAATAATTTCGCGGAGGTAATCAAAGAAATGCGGCAGCGATTGCCAGACATTGACGAGGTTAAATTCCGCCACGTTGCCCGCTGCGAGATAGAGCGCCACCAGCAGCAGTGACCAGAGCAGCGAGTCGCGTTTCTGCTGGCTGCGGATGCGTTGGTAATAGTGTTCGAAATCGGTCAAGAGTCTTTCTCCGGGATGGTGGCGCGCTATCCCCCGCTGATCCTTACGCGCGTTGCGGAAAAATCAGGACAGGAGACAGCGCGCTGGCGTCAGCTCATTAGCTGCGGCTGCCCTTCATCAAATCACGTTTCATATCAATAATGTTCTGGTAATCCGCCACGGTTGCCGGGCCGATATGCTGCTCACCGCCGACCGCTTTAACGAAACAGGCGTGATCTTCTTTATCCAGCTTTTTAATCGCAGCAACCACTTTCTCTTTAAAGTCGGCGGGCAGCTTGTTGCTGACCAGGACCGGTCCGTTGGGAATCAATGGCGACTGCCAGATGATGCGAATTTTCTTCATCAGATCGGGCTGATCCATACGGATCATGCGGGTAAAGGCACCCGAGGTATAACCGGTGTTGTAATCACCCACCATTGAGGTCCAGGTCACGGCACCCGCAAACTGGTCGTTCAGTACGCCGAGAATGTCCTGCTCGTGGCCGCCAGAGAACGTCACGCTGGAGAAGAAATTGTTATATTTGTCATCAACGCTGCCACCAAACTCTTTTTTAAACGCCTGGTTCGGCATCAGGAAGCCTGAGGTTGAATCCGGATCAGCCATGCCGAATGATTTACCCTTTAAATCTTCCAGCTTCTTGTACGGGCTGTCAGCTTTTACCACCACCACAGAGTGGTAGCCTTTTGAGTGATCTTTATCGTCAACGACAATACCCACCACATCGACCGCTTTAGGATCTTGCAGGTAAACCGACGCGAATGACGCTGGCGACATGCTCAGCACCATATCGATTTTGCCGCCCAGCAGACCCTGAATAACGCCAGAATAGTCAGACGAGTTACGCATCTGCGTGTCAACGTTCAGCTCTTTATCAAAAAAGCCTTCACACACTGGTTATCGCCAATCTGCTGTGTGGCGTTCTGTCCACCCAAAATACCCAGATTAAGCTGTTTCGGTGCATCCGCTGCGTTAACACCAAAAGCCATCAAAGCGCCAGTCAATAAAGCTAAAGAAGTCAGTTTCATTCGCGGTTTTTCTCTTGCCGTGGGAGTTAGTGGAGCTGGTTAATTTCATCACCGTACAGCTGGTGCAACAGGCTGTCGGTAAGGTGTGAAGGATGTCCGTCGAACAGCACCACGCCGCGCTGAATGCCGATGACGCGGGTGCAATATTTTTTAACCAGTTCGATGGAGTGCAGGTTGACCATGACACTGATGCCCTGCTCGCTCACCTGACGCAGCACATCCATGATGCGTGTGGTGTTTTTCGGATCGAGTGATGCCACAGGCTCATCTGCCAGCAGAATTTTGGGGTTTTGCATCAGCGCACGGCAGATTGCCACACGCTGCATCTGCCCACCTGACAGGTTCTCTGCCCTCTGTAGCGCCTGCGGCAGCATGTTCATCCACTGCAACAGTTCGATGGCGTGGGCGCGGTCGGCATCGGAAAAGATTTTAAAGAAAGATTTCAGCGTGGATGTCTGGCTCAGGCGGCCTAACAGCACATTGGTTAACACATCCAGGCGCGGCACCAGGCAGAAATCCTGAAAGATCATGCCGCACTCGCTGCGCCACTCACGCATCTGGCGGCTGTTCAGCGTAACCACGTCGCGATCGGCCTGACCATGACGCAGCGTGACAATTGCGCCTTTGCTTGCAGAGAGGGTTCCGTTGAGCATGTGCAACAGCGTCGATTTGCCTGCGCCTGAGCGGCCTATCACCGCGACCAGTTCACCCGCATGCAGATCGAAACTGACATTATCGAGCACCCGGTTTTCGCCATAGGCTTTACTCAGTCCCTGAACCGATAATACTTTTTGACCGGTCTGGCGGGCAGACGGCAGATCGTTGTCTACCACCGTTTTCAGAAGCGCCTGTGCCATGATGTTCTCCGTTGTTACAGATAAGTTCTGCGCTTATTAAGGGCAAGCGGGATGAAGGCTGAATGACAGTTAAGTGATCAAACTATGACAGGCTGATCGCTCCCCAGAAAAAGGGTTAAGCCGTCACGCGCAGGCTGAACCTGCTCAGGCAAACGATTGTTTGCTAACCAGTTATCCATCTCATGACTCAGATGCGTAAGCCAGGCCTGACGCGGTGCTAACCGCTCAATAATCGCTAACGCCTGAGTGACATCATTGTGGTTACGCGCCTCGCTGCCCGGCGGATCGTTGCAGTCCACCACGAGTTGATCGAGCGGTTGCCCGCTGAGGTATTCATGGGTTTCGGGTGGCAAGCCGCAGGTGTCGCACAGCCACGCCAGGCGGGTGCCATGCCAGTCAAACAGATAGCCGTGCGTGAGGCGCGAATGTTGGAGCGGCAGCGGCGTAACCAGCAGGTTGCCAAACTGATGCGGCACAAACGGCGTCAGCGGCGGGCGGAAATCGAGTAAGCCCGGATGTTTAAACAGATCGTCGCTGCCCTTTTCATCGGGCGGTCCCCACACCGGAATCGGTGTGCCTTTGCCCCAGCGCAGCATGAATAAGCCCTGAACGTGATCCATGTGATAGTGCGTCAGCAGAATGCGTGTCAGTTCGCCCGGTTGAAAACGCTCAGTCAGTAACGGCAGCCCGGCGTCCAGCAAAATCCGCTCATTACCGATCTCAATCAGGGCGCTACAGGGTGCCCGTTTGCGTTTTTCATCGCGCCGGGCGCGGCTACAGGCCGGACAGTCACAGCCAAACAGCGGCGCAGCGGTGACGCCACCCGTTCCCAGAAAGGTCAGTTTCATCTGTGCGACTCCAGTAACTGGCGCAACTGCTGTACCGTCTCTGCCAGTGCGCCATCGTTATTGAGTATCAGACAGCCCTCTGGCTGCGGTTGTGTTGCGCGCTCCAGGCGTCGGGCAATCTGCGCTTCACTCTCCCGACCGCGCTGGCGCAGTCGGGCTGCCAGCACGTCGGGCGACACTACCAGGCAGATCGGCAAGAGCTGCGTACCATAATGCTGTTGTGCCTGCGCCAGATGCAGCCGTGATCCGTTGACCACCACGCTCAACCCCTGCTGTAACCACAGGTCAACCTCGCAACCGATGCCGTAATAAAAACCGTGTGCCTGCCAGCTAACCCCGAACAGCCCCAGCGCCGCGCGCCGGGTAAACTCGGTTTCCGTTAAGGCGACGTGATTTTCACCCCTGCATCAGCGGCGCGCGTAATGTAGCGATGGGCGATCAGCAGCCCGTCAGGCGGCACTTCCCGCAGCGCATTAAGCAGGCTGTCCTTGCCCGATCCCGACGGACCTGTCAGCCAGATCAGCCGCGCCATCAGTAAACCTGCCTGCCCTGTGACCATACGTGGCGGATATGCGGATGACCGTGATCGGTATGGGCCAGTACCACATCGGCACGACGGCCTTCCGCGATCACCCCGCGATCCTCCAGCTTTAGCGCCCGGGCGGGGTTACGTGTCACCAGTGCAATTGCCTGGGGCAAATCCAACGCATTGCGCTCGTCGGCTGCCAGACGAAACGCGGCATCCAGCAGGCTGCCGGGATAGTAATCTGATGAGAGAATATCGAGCAGCCCCTGCGCTGCCAGCTCCCAGGCCGCAACGTTGCCAGAATGTGACCCGCCCCGCACGATATTTGGTGCGCCCATCAAAACCTGCATCCCGCGATGACGTGAAGCGCGTGCTGCTTCCAGCGTGGTAGGAAACTCAGCGATGGCGCTGCCCACGCCAAAGGATTCGTCAACGTGTGCTGCCGTTGCATCATCATGGCTGGCGAGGGCGATATGGCGCTCGCGGCACAGCGCAGCAATAGCCTGACGATTTGGCTGTGACCAGACGGCGGCCAGCGCCAGTTGGTCATGCTCGAACGCATCCATTTGTTCATCGTTGAGCTGATATTTGCCCTGATAATATTCGCGGTATTTATCCAGCGACGCATACTGCCGCTGGCCTGGCGAATGGTCCATCAGCGACACCAGTGCCAGTTCCGGGGTGGTCATCAAAGCTTCAAACAGCGGCAGCGTGGTGTGATGCGGCAGTTCACAACGCAGATGTAGCAGATGTTCGGCACGGTTTAGCCCTTTACGGTTGCTGTCGCGGATCGCATCGATCATTTTGCTCAGGTTATCGAGGCGATGCCCGCCGTCCCGCACGTCGCCAACGCCAATCGCATCCAGCACCGTGGTAATGCCGCTTGCCACCATCAGCGCATCGTGGCTACTCATTGCGGAGTGGGCTGGCCAGTCAACTTTCGGACGCGGCGTAAAAAACTTGTCAAGATTATCGGTATGCAGTTCAACCAGGCCCGGCAACAGAAATGCGCCTTCCCCATCCAGTGCGGCTGGCTGCTGGCTACGGGTTTCGCTGAAGCTGGCGATCACCCCGTCACGCATCTCCAGCGATCCGGCGACCACTTCATCTTCCAGCACCAGCTTAACGTTATTAACGATTATGCTTCTGATCATGCTTCCGCTCCTGATTTAACCGGTTGCATGACGTGCAGGCGATCCGCCACCCGTTTACGCACCGCGTCATCGTGGAAAATCCCGACAATTGCGGCACCGCGTGTGCGTGCCTGTTCAATTAAAGCCACCACGGCTGCGCTGTTGGCACTGTCGAGCGATGCCGTGGGTTCATCCAGCAGCAGCACCGGATAATCGGCGATGAATCCTCGCGCAATGTTGACGCGCTGTTGTTCCCCGCCGGAAAAGGTCGAGGGTGCCAGCGACCAGAGGCGTTCCGGTACGTTAAGGCGCGTCAGCAGTTCTTTGGCGCGCTTTTCGCAAAAAGCCCGTTCAACACCACGTTCCAGCAGCGGTTGCATAACAATCTCCAGCGTCGGTACGCGCGGTATCACACGCAGAAACTGACTGACCCAGCCAATCGTGTCGCGGCGAATGGCAATAATCTGGCGCGCCGGTGCCTGGGCCATATCCACCCATTCGCCATGATGCTGCACCCAGATATGACCGCTGTTGGCCTGATAATTACCATACAGCGCCCGCAGCAGGGTCGATTTTCCACTGCCTGAATGACCGTGCAGCACAACGCATTCACCCTGACTGACCTCAAGGCTGGCATCCTGCAAGACCGGCAGCGCAACGCCGCTCTGGTTATGCAGCACAAAGGTTTTGTATAAATTCTCGACGCGAAGCTGAGTGTTCATGTGAATTACCTTAATTGAGCACCGAGGAAACCAGCAGTTGTGTATAAGGATGATGCGGATCGTCCAGTACGCGATCGGTTAACCCGCTCTCCACCACGCGGCCCTGTTTCATCACCAGCAGGCGGTGCGCCAGCAAACGCGCCACGCCGAGATCGTGAGTCACAATCACAACAGCCAGATTGAGTTCCCGCACCAGCGTCCGCAGCAGATCAAGCAGACGCGCCTGTACTGACACATCCAGTCCTCCGGTTGGCTCATCCATAAACACCAGCTTTGGCTCTGTGACCAGGTTACGCGCTATCTGCAAACGCTGCTGCATCCCGCCGGAAAAGGTGGTGGGCAAATCATCAATGCGGTTCGCGGCGATCTCCACTTCCTGTAACCAGTGGCTGGCCTGCGCCCGGATGTCGCCGTAATGACGATGGCCGACCGCCATCAAACGCTCGCCAATATTGCCGCCCGCCGTTACCTGCGCACGTAAACCGTCCAGCGGATGTTGATGCACCACGCCCCATTCGGTGCGCAGCAAACGACGGCGATCGCTTTCGCTCATCTGATAAAGATCGTGCTCACCATAAAAGAGAGTGCCCTGCTGCGGCGTTAAGCGCGCAGACAGGCTGCGCAGTAACGTGGTTTTTCCTGAGCCTGACTCCCCGACAATGCCTAATACTTCGCCGGGATAGAGATCAAAGCTGACCTCTTCAAACCCCTTGCCTGGTGCATAGAGGTGCGTAAGGTTATTCACCGCAAGCAGCGGCTGATCACTGTGCATGTTGTTGTTCCTGCTGCTGGTGGCAAAAATCGGTATCGGAGCACACAAACATGCGCGTGCCCTGATCGTCCATCACCACTTCATCAAGATAGCTGTGGCGTGAACCGCACAGCGCGCAAGGCTCTTCCCACTTTTGCACGCTAAACGGGTGATCGTCGAAATCGAGACTTTCCACTTTGGTATAGGGGGTAATGCGTAGATGCGCTTTTCACGTCCGGCACCAAACAGTTGTAGTGCGGGCATCATGTGCATTTTCGGGTTATCGAATTTGGGAATTGGCGAGGGGTCCATCACATAGCGATCGTTGACCTTAACCGGATAGGCATAGGTAGTGGCAATGTGGCCGTAGCGGGCAATATCTTCATACAGTTTAACCTGCATGATGCCGTACTCTTCCAGCGCGTGCATGGTGCGCGTTTCGGTTTCACGCGGCTCAATGAAGCGCAGTGGCTCCGGGATCGGCACCTGAAAGATCAGGATTTGATCTTCAGCAAGCGGCGTTTCAGGAATGCGGTGTCGCGTCTGGATCAGCGTGGCGTCCAGGGTACGTTCGGTGGTTGCCGCCCCGCTCACGCGCTGGAAAAAACGGCGAATTGATACCGCGTTGGTCGTATCATCCGCGCCCTGATCGATCACTTTCAGCACATCCTGATCGCCGATGACGCTGGCCGTGACCTGAATACCGCCGGTGCCCCAGCCATACGGCATCGGCATTTCGCGTCCGGCAAACGGCACCTGATAACCTGGAATCGCCACCGCTTTTAAAATCGCGCGGCGAATGGTGCGCTTGGTTTGCTCATCCAGATAGCCGTTGTTATAACCGCTCAGTTCAGCCATGGTTGCGCTCCTGATGCTCCTGACGCAGCCGCTTCAACAGTTCCAGTTCCGCCTGGAAATCGACATAGTGCGGCAGTTTTAAGTGGGATACGAAGCCAGCCGCTTCGACATTATCAGCGTGTGACAGCACAAACTCTTCATCCTGCGCCGGACTGGTGATGCGCTCACCGTGTTCCTGGGTTTGCAGGGCACGATCCACCAGCGCCATCGCCATCGCTTTACGCTCGGCACGTCCAAACACCAGGCCGTAGCCGCGAGTAAAGTGCGGCGCATCGACGCCATTACTGGTGAAGCCATTAACCATTTCGCATTCGGTCAGCAGCAGTTCGCCAATCTCCAGTTCAAAGCCCAGCTCTTCCGGGCAGACGCTGACGCTGACAAAACCGGTGCGGATTTCTCCCGCAAACGGATGGGTGCGGCCATAACCGCGCTGGGTTGAATAGCCGAGCGCCAGCAGGAAACCTTCGTCACCCCGGACTAACTGTTGCAGCCGCGCGGCGCGTGAGGCGGGAAAGCCCATGGGTTCACGGGTGATGTCAGCGGGTTCGCTGCCGTCATCCTCTTCCCGCGCAGCCAGACCTTCCGCACTCATCATGCTGAACATATGAGGGCAACTCGTCGGCAGCGCCTGATCGCCTCGCGGCGCGGCGAGGCGTTTCACCATTTGCTAACAGGGTGAAATCCAGCAAACGGTGACTGTAATCGTAGGTTGGCCCAAGTACCTGGCCGCCAGGCAAATCTTTGTAGACCGCTGAAATGCGGCGTTCAATGTGCATTTCAGCGGTTGCCAGCGGCATGCTTTCCGCCAGGCGCGGCAGCGTAGTGCGATAGGCGCGCAGCAGGAAGATTGCTTCCACTAAGTCGCCGCTCGCCTGTTTAATTGCCAGCGCCGCCAGTTCGGGATCGTAGATGCCGCCTTCTGTCATCACCCGGTCTACCGCCAAACCCAACTGTTGCGCTACCTGATCGCAGCCCAGCTCAGTGGTCTGACGATCGCCACGGCGTAAATCTGCCTGTAGCTGATGGGCAT
Organism: Candidatus Pantoea haifensis; assembly: GCA_018842655.1. GTDB lineage: Bacteria > Pseudomonadota > Gammaproteobacteria > Enterobacterales > Enterobacteriaceae > Pantoea > Pantoea haifensis. The sequence goes on from JAGTWN010000004.1 coordinate 1,488,625, forward strand.
TGGCTATCGCCTTTTCGCCCCCTTTCACCGCGACGTACATCAGCAAACCTCCACGTCGGTGGAACGCGGTACGGCCATCATCGCTTCGCCACAGGTGAAAATAAGATCAACACCTTGTGGGAAAGGATGAGGGCGCGACCGCAAATATTCGAGCACGCTTTCAGGCAGCTGCGGCGCAATAGCGCGCGTTTCACGCAGGCCAGGGCCGGAGAGGCGCAGCGTCAGGCCACCATTCAACGACGGCACTTCAATAATCAGCGTGGTGCTTTTTCCGGTGCCAGATTATCGCCTGCGGCGAAATGAGCAGGATCAGGCTGGGATGCTGCATGACTCAGGGCAAAGGGCGCATCGTAGCTGTCAGTAATCGGTGCGCCGGTGTGAAAACGCAGGTTATTACGCAGTTGTTCATTATCGATTCGCGCGTCGATCCACAAAGGGCTTTCCTGATCCACCAGCGTCAGTAACACTGCGGTAGCGGCGGGTGACAGCGCCCCCATCCCTGTTGCAGCGGCAGCGATACCATCACGCCAGGTTCGCTCATGGCTTTGAGAATGCGGCGAAAGGCGCGCTGCGCGTCTGCCACTGGATGATTAAAACTTGCCAGTAAAGTCATTAATTATCTCCGCGTACCAGCGTAAAGAAATCCACTTTGCTACTGGCGATTTCGCGGGCACGCAGTTGTCGCTGCTCCTCACGCATAGCCGCCAGCGGCGTAATAATTTTTCCTGTAACAGCGCCTGCGTTTCAGGCTGCTGTAACAGCGCATCCAGCAACGCGCAGCGTTCAGCGTGCGCTTTATCGCGTCCCAGGACATAGCTGTAACCGAGCGTGCCGTCATACAGCTGCACGACGGCGCGCGTAACGGTGGCATCGCCCATAACAAAGCGTTTGCCTGTTGCCTCCATGCGCGCCTTAAGGCGCGTCAGACCAATCTCGGCGGGACGGACCAGGCTGAATTCAGGGGTGAGATTGAGCGCCTTCCAGTGCGCATTGAGCTGCGCGGCGCTGCTGTGTGCCAGCACCGAAAGCCAGTGCTGGCGGGCCGTTTGCTGTTCCATTAATGCTCCAGTGTCAGTTCAATCATGTCGCCGCGCGTCAGGCTGACAGAGTATTCCGCCATCGCGCCGTCGGTGGTTGTGTTCAGCGTGCGCACGCACAGCAGCGGTGACTGCAAGGCAATTTCCAGCTGTTTGCACTCTTTCGCCTGGGCGCGGCGTGTGCTGATACGTGTTTGCGTTCGCACCAGATGTTTTCCGGTGTTGAGAAAGAGATAGTCATGCAGCGAGCCGCTGTTGAAGCGTTGCAGCAAGGGCCACCAGCTCAGTTCGGGTAAAAAGTGATTGATGACGCACACCGGCACGCCGTTGACGCGGCGCAGCGTGCGCAGATGGATCACATTGTTGCCTTCAGTAACGCCTGTGGCGCTGGCGACGTCTTTACTGGCCGGACGTAATACAGCCAGCAGCCGCTCACTGGTGGGGTGGCTGCCCTGCTCTAACAGGTTTTGGCTAAAGCGCGCCTGAGCATGCAGGGGGTAATCATAAGGACGCATCAACACCAAAATGCCGATGCCGTGACGGCGTTGTAACAACCCTTTGTTGACCAGCTCATCCACGGCGCGGCGCAGCGTATGGCGGTTGACCTCATAGTGATCGGCCAGTTGCTGCTCAGACGGCAGATAGTCACCACAGCGATAACGTTCATGCAGCGCCTGCTCCAGTTGTGCGGCGACAGCCTGGTATACAGTGGTCGGATGTCTGGATAACTCCATCACGATCGAATCCTCTTCGGTTTAAGAGTGCAGTAAGCAGCAAAAGCGAGGCTGCGTGATGGGCATACCTTGAGGTTTTCAGATGACAGAACAGTGACTGCTCAGTGACGCAACGATGAATTTGTTTTAAAGCAGCAGAATAGAGGGCGCATAACCCTGCTTATGATAAAAAACGCTTAACTGTTAAATTTGCGACGCACTTTGCAAATTTTGATGTAGATTCAACAACAAACCCGAAAGGGCGCTAACGTGCAGGATAGCTGAATTCTGCTAGCTTTTACCTGACTCTTCCTTGTTATGCGAATAATGAAAATGATTAACAACATCAAACTTTCTGATGGTTTTCGCCGCAGTTTTTTTCGGCAGGTCTTGCTTCCGCTGGTCGCAATTTTGCTTTTAACTTTTACTGGCGCAGGTATGGCCCTGTTTCTTGGCATCTCATTAACCAATAATGAAGCCAGACAGCAGCAGCAGCGCATGATCGAAGCGTCATTTTCCCAAAGCCTCAGTGAACATTTGCGTCAACTGCGCAGTTTGTCGCGCTGGGCACCTTTGGCGCAGCATCTGGAGCAGACGCAAACTGACGTGCGCTGGCTGGACAATAATATTGGTCAGTGGCTTTTTGAGATGTTCGATCATCAAATTGTCATGGTGCTGGATAAACAAAACCGGGTGTTAAGAATGTGGCGCGACGGGCAAGCCATCTCACCGGAAAGCGAAAGTCAGCTGGTCCAGGATGTGTTACTGAGCGCACTAGTGCAAAAACCCGCTCACCCCGATCAGGTGGATTATGTACAGTCGGGTAATCGCGCAGCGGCGCTGGCAGTCGGCGATATTCAACGAGATTCGCAGCCTGGCGAACATTTTCGTTTGATCAGCCTGAAGTTTCTCGACGACAGATTTTTGGCGGGGCTGGCGGAGCGAAATCAGCTGCAGGGGCTGCATTTTTCCGATGGGACGCCCAGGCCAGGCACGGTGGCGCGCTATTTGATTATTTCGCAACAGGGTGAACCGGTTGGCTACTTAAACTGGATCCCTTCGCGACCTGGCGCACAAATGTTGCGGGCAATCGGCCCCTCGACCGGCATCGCGGTGCTGGTGATCACCCTGCTGTGCATTTACATGGCGCGTCGTTTATGGACCTCGTCGCTGAATTTGTCGCAATCTATGTTGAAGCTGGGTGCCAGCGAGGCACAGGCTCAGCATCTGGCGTTTCATGATGTGCTCACAGGTTTACCCAATCGCGCTCTGGTGGAAGATCGTCTGACGCAGGCACTGGCGCTGGCATCACGTCATGAACAGCGCGTAGCGTTAATTTTGATTGATCTTGATCGCTTCAAAACCATTAATGATACCCACGGTCATCATGCCGGTGATGAATTGATTGTTGCGGTCGCGCATCGCCTGAACAACCTGGTGCGCGCCAGCGATACCGTAGGGCGGCTTGGTGGCGATGAGTTCATCGTTGTCATGTCCGACGTCGATAACATTGGACAAGTCCAGGCCCTGGCGCAGCGCATCATCACTGAACTGGGCAAACCCTTTACCCTGTTTGGCAGTGAAGTCTGGAGCGGGGCCAGCATCGGTCTGGCGCTGGCCCCGAAGGATGGGCTGGATCGCCTGGAGCTGATGCGCAAAGCGGATATTGCGCTATATGAGGCCAAAAGCAGCGGGCGCGGTAAATATCGACAGTTTGAGCGTGCCATGGATGAATCGTTACGCACCCGGCAGATTATCGCCGCTGATCTGCGTGCTGCGCTGCAAAATTACACTGGGCTGGCGGTCTGGTATCAGCCGCTGATGGATATCAACGGGCAGCAGGTGGTCGGCGTGGAAGCGTTACTGCGCTGGAATCATCTGGAACGTGGCATTATTGCTCCCGGCGAGTTTATCGCGATCGCTGAAGAAACCGGTTTGATTATTCCTCTCGGCGAGTGGGTACTGCGTGAAGCGTGCAAAACACAACAACGCTTTCCGGGCTTAGTGGTTGCGGTTAACATTTCGCCGGTGCAGTTTCGCACCACCGGCTTTGTGCAGCGAGTGGTGGATATTGTGCAGCAGGCGGGTGGCAATCCCGGCTGTATCGAACTCGAGATCACCGAAGGGGTATTGATTGAGGATGAGCGCGAGGCTCGTGCTATTATCATCGCGCTGCGTGAGGCCGGTTTCCGTATCGCCCTGGATGATTTTGGTACCGGTTATTCCAGCCTGAATTACCTCAGCACCTTTCCGGTAGATAAAATCAAAATTGATCGTTCATTTACCCAGTCCCTTGGCGTGGCGGCTAATTCTGTCGCGATTATCGAGTCGGTGGTGAAACTGGGCCATGCAATGGGATTAACGGTAACCGCAGAAGGCGTTGAGACCGAGGGCCAGATGTCGGCGCTGGCGGATGCCGGATGTAATCAGCTGCAGGGATTTTTGTTTAGTCAGGCAGTGCCGGTTGAGCAGCTGGCAGGCATAATGCAGTAGGCCTGGTTCGTTCGCCTTACGCCAGCCCTCTCCCTGCAGGAGAGAGCTGAGATGAGAAAATCAGGCCGCACAGGGCAGCCCTCACCCACTACTCGGGAAAATCTGTCTCAACTGACGTCTGTTTCCAGGCCTCAATTTGCGCCAGACGCGCTTTCAGCTTGTCCGTTACCGCCTCATAGCCCCAGGCCCCCATCACCAGGTGACGCGGCGGGTTATCGTGCCTGGTAATCGCAATCATTGCTTTGGCAGCGCGCGCCGGATCGCCCTTCTGCGTGCCGCTGTATTCTGACGTGGCTTTCATGCGCGCTGCTGCCGTTTCGGCATAGTCTGGCAGGGTGCTCGGCGTTTGATGCAGTGAACGTCCCGCCCAGTCAGTACGGAAAGGGCCTGGCTCAACACAGGTGACTTTAATACCCAGCGGGCCGGCTTCCTGTGCCAGCGAATCAGACCAGCCCTCTACAGCATGCTTGCTGGCAGAGTAGTAACCGGAGCTGGCAAAGCCAATGAAACCCGCCACGGAGGTAATGTTAATAACATGTCCACGGCGCGCTTTACGCATGACAGGCAGAACGGCGCGCGTCAGCGCAAACAGGCCAAACACGTTGGCGTCAAACTGGGCGCGAATTTCCTGTTCTTCGCCCTCTTCTACTGAACTTTGATAGCCATAACCGGCATTATTCACCAGCACGTCGATGGTGCCGAATTTCTCTGTTGCCGCGCTGACCGCCTTTTCGATGCTCGCTTGCTGGGTCACATCCAGAGCCAACGCCAGCGCGTTGTCGTGGCCTTCGACTAAATCGGTAATTTTGCTCGTATCACGTGCTGTCACGACGACCCTGAATCCCTGCGCGATAGTCTGTTGTGCCAGTTCGCGGCCAAAGCCGGTTGAACATCCCGAAATAAACCACACGCTTTGATTTGCAGTCATGGCTGAGACTCCCGTTGATTGTTGTTTGGCGAATTGCCTTGATGCCGGGCACGAGCGTGCCCGGAGGAAGAAAGGGTAAAGATTAGCGGCAGCGTTGCTGCCAGCTTAACCCTCAATGCTTTTTATGAAAAATCTGGCTGGCGGTATCACTGATAATTTGCGCTGCGCCACGATCGCCTTTTGCCATGGACGTCATGAAAGCTTTTGCCTGCTTAAAGGTAATATGCGGCGGCAGCGGTGCGACCTCCGGATCGGTTTTCACCTCCAGCACCACCGGGCGATCGGCACTCAGGGCGCGCTGCCAGGCATTTGCCAGCTCATCCGGATTGTCGACAAAAATACCCTGCAAACCAAGTGATTCGGCAAACTGCGCATATTTTACATCCGGCAGTTGCTGCGATGCCTCAAAACGCGGATTGCCCTCCATGACGCGCTGTTCCCATGTCACCTGATTGAGATCCTGATTGTTAAACACGCAGACAATCAGGCGGGGATCGGCCCACTGCTGCCAGTATTTCTGGATGGTAATCAGCTCGGCCATATTGTTCATTTGCATGGCACCATCACCCACCAGCGCCACAACCGGTTTTTCCGGATGAGCAAACTTAGCGGCAATGGCGTAAGGCACTGCTGCCCCCATACAGGCGAGGCCACCTGAGAGAGAAGCCCGCTGGCCTTGCTTAACACGATAGTCACGGGCAAACCAGTTGGCACAGGAGCCAGAATCTGAGGTCACAATCGCATTTTCAGGCAACTGTGGTGACATTTCCACACGACGCGCTGCGGATTCACCGGGTTGGCCGGTGCCAGCGCCCGTTCTTCCATTAGGGTCCACCAGTCACGCACCTGTAGCGCAATGTCCTCTTGCCAGCTGCGATCCTGCTTGTGCTCCAGTAACGGCAATAGCGCACGCAGCGTTTCAGCGGCGTCACCGTGCAGGTTCACTTCGCTGGGATAGCGCAGCCCCAGCATGGCGGGATCGATATCAATCTGTACCGCCCGCGCCTGACCTTCCTGCGGTAAAAACTCGGTCCAGGGAAACCGCTACCAATCATCAGCAACGTATCGCAGTTCTGCATCATATCTGATGAGGGTTTCGTGCCCAGCAGCCCGATTGAACCCGTAACAAATGGCGCATCATCTGGCAGTACATCTTTACCCAGCAGCGCCTTTGCCACACCTGCGCCCAGCACATTCGCCGCCTGAACCACTTCAACAGCCGCATTGCGCGCCCCGGCACCGATCAGAATGGCGACTTTTTTACCCGCATTCAGTATCTCAGCGGCACGCTGAAGATCGGTTTCGTAGGGGATAACTTTGGGACGCTGATAACCGGTTCCGGAATGGGTAAACCCGTGCAGATGCTGGGGCGCTTGCCACTCTTCATCCTGAATATCTTTTGGAATGATCAATACGGCGACGCCGTTTTGCGCAATGGCGATACGCACGCCGCGATCGATCAGATGGCGTACCTGGGCAGGCGCGGCAGCCTCCTGCACGAAATTAGCCACGTCTGAAAAAACCCGATCAAGGTTCATTTCCTGCTGATAGCTGGCGCCGCGCGCCGTCGCTTCAGCCTGTCCGGCGATGGCGATAACCGGTGCGTGATCCATCTTTGCATCATAAAGCCCGGTGAGCAGATGCGTCGCACCTGGCCCACCGGTAGAAGGCAAACTCCCGGTTCGCCGGTAAATTTAGCGTGTCCGGCCGCCATAAACGCCGCCATCTCTTCGTGACGCACCTGAATAAATTCGATGCCATCACCGTTTTTATTGGCGCGCTGAATCGCACCCAGTACGCCGTTAATACCGTCGCCCGGATAGCCGTAAATCCGCGTGACGCCCCACTCTTTCAGGCGCTGAACGAAAAAGTCACTGGTTTTGATGCTCATTAATGCGTTCTCCCTTTCGTGTTCGGTGCAGACTTAAAGGGTAGACCACACAGCCATTACCGTGACTTGCCCGACATTGCCGGATACCGCTGCCGCAGTTGGGTAAATATGTCTGCCATATCTGCCGCTTCGCCTGATGCCTCCACCGCACGGAAAACCTGAGTTTTCAGAAAATGTCGCCAGCCCACCGGCGCTTCGGCAAGAAAATTTGTTAATAATTGATAACGGGCAGGCGTCCACAGCCGTTCAAATGCGCTGCGGGCAGAGCCGTGATCGAAATGCTGCGTCAGGGTTTGTGGCATAGCGGCACGTAATGCCACTGTCGCAGGGGCATCGATCTCATTATCGATAATCGCTACGCCATAGTGACTGCGCGCCGCCTCAACGCTGATAAACCCGCAGCGCACATCCTGTAACACAGCCTGCACGTCACGTTGCGACGGCAAGCCGTAGCCGCCCGCACCGGGGCCTCTCACCTCCACTACATCTCCCGGCTGGCACTTGATGACGTCAGTGTTGCCGTGTTCAGTAATTTTGCCCTCGCGCAGAGTGCGAAAATGTGACAGCGCACCACATCGTCCCCCACCGCACCCGCTGAAGCGAATACTGAACGATTGCGGTTACGTGCGGTAATCAGGGTATCTGGCGAGAAGATTTCAAATGCCATTTCGGTTGCCAGGCCGCCGCGATATTGTCCAGCTCCGGCGCTGTCCTGTGCCAGTCCGTAACGCAGGAAGCGAATCGGCACTTCGGCTTCATTAATCTCAATCGGCGTGTTTTTCAGAAATGCCGACAGGCCGCCTGATCCATCAGGCCCATCGTGGCGCGGCGTGCCGCCTGCACCACCGCCTACCGGTCCCAGCGAAGCCACTACGCTGCGATTCTGCCCATCGCTGGTACGAATGTTCATGATTGAATTACCGCCTGGCGAATTGGCGGGCAGCCGATCCGGCATCGCCAGCGAGAAGACGCCAACCGTCGCGATTTGCGACAGCGCACAGGTTAACGAGCGCATTCCCACCGCTGCGGGCGCTTCACAGTTCATTACCGTTCCCGGCGGCAAAATAGCGCGGGTCGGCCGCAACGTCCCCGCATTGAGTAACAGGTTACGATCCAGTGTGGACAATACGTAAGTCACACCTACCAGCGCCAGCGGATGACGTTCACGCCCCCGGTTGGCATATTGAGTGAGGAAGCCAGTTGCGGATCGCTGCCAGTATAATCGAGTTCCAGCGTATCACCCTGAACGCGCAGCGTGATGGCGACGCGGCAGGGATAACCGCCCTCACCATCCTCATCGGCGTAATCAGCATAGAAATATTCGCCATCAGGAATGGTCGCGATAATGCGACGTGCCTGGCGTTCGGCATAATCTAAAATACCGTCTATGCCCTGAAGAAAATCGTCTCTGCCAAAGCGCGCAATAATGTCGTGAATTTTACGTTCACCCACATTAACCGAGGCGATTTGCGCTTTAAAATCTCCCCAGTTTTGATCTGGCACCCGCACATTGAGACGCATGATGCTGGCAACCTCTTCATTCAATACGCCGTTGCGCATGATTTTTAGCGGCGGAATACGAATGCCTTCCTGCACGATATCGGTAAGTGAACGCGACAGCGAGGCGGGCACCGCGCCGCCCACGTCGGTATTGTGAATATGCCCGACCACAAAGCAGACGATTTCACCCTGATGGAATACCGGTTTCCAGATATGAATGTCGGGTGAGTGAGTCGCCACGTTCCCGGCGTATGAGTCGTTAGTTATGCAGATATCGCCCTCAGCGTAATCCTCAATCAACGCCAGTACCGGCGCGTAATCAATTCCGCTGTACCAGGGTGCGCCAAAACTGCGCGGCGAAGCGAAGGCCAGCCCGTCACGACTGACGATCTGGCAGGAGAAATCTTCCGTCTCTTTGACAAAGGTCGAGTGTGCGGTGCGCATTAAGGTGAATGCCATCGCGTCAGCGGCGGCAGCGCAGTAGTTCGCGAGGATCTGTAAGTTACGTCCGTCAATTGCCATGTTAGCTCTCCAGCGCCGTGATCAGCAGGTTGCCAAAATCATCCACATTCACCGTCATCTGAGGCGGCACGCAGGTTGTACAGTCATCCTGGGCAATGATTACCGGCCCGTTGAGTTGATGTCCGGCCCGCAATGTCGAACGCAATACCACATCCACCTGATGAAAAGCACCATCAATCCACGCCTGCACCTGACTTACCGTCTCGACCGCCGCCGCCGCCGGAGACAGACGACTCAGGGCTGGTTTTGGCGTTGGTGAAGTAATCACCAGGCGCAGGTTGATTAGCTGAACCGGTGCAGCACCATCACAATGTCCAAAAAGCTGTTGATGCTGGCGATCAAAAGCGTCATGCAGCGCAGTGACATTAGCCTGGGTCAGCCATTCAGCCGCGAGCGGTACTTCGATTTCAAACGACTGTCCGCGATAGCGCATATCGGCGCTGAATTGCAAACTGTAAGGCATGTCGTTGCCATGTTCTTCTGCCAGCCAGTGACGTGCCCGTTGGCTGAGAGCGTCAGCTTCGGTTGCCAGCTTATCGGCCAGTTGCGCAGTGAGATCGCTGTACAGCGTGCGGATAAAATCGTTACGAATGTCAGCAACTAACCCACCAAGCGCCGAAAGTACCCCCGGCGTAGGCGGGACAATCACACCTTTCATGTTGAGTTCACGCGCCAGAAAACATCCCATCATCGGACCGGCTCCGCCAAAGGCGAGAAACCAGATTCACGCGGGTCGAGGCCAAAACGCGACAATAAGCCGCTGGTATCGCTGTACATGCTGGAAACTGCCAGTTCGATCGCCGTTTCTGCCGTCTCTTCTACTGAGATATTCAGTGCTTCCGCCAGGGTTGCCACGCGGCGCGAGCGGCAGCAACATCGACTTTCACTGCGTTATACCCAAGATCGCCATGGCCGATCATGCCGCAGGCGGCAAAAGCATCGGTGGCGGTTGGCTGCGTGCCGCCGCGCTGGAAACAGACGGGGCCAGGCAGCGAGCCGGCACTGTCCGGACCCATTTGCAACACGCCTTGTCCATCGATCCAGGCCAGCGAACCTCCGCCCTGACCCACCGATGTGACCGCCACCGACGGAATAAAAAGCGGGAAATCACCAATAATTTCACCGTTACCCTGCGCGACTTTGCCGTCAATGATCACCGCTACATCGGCGCTGGTGCCGCCGATATCCAGGCTAAGAATCTTGTCGAAGCCGCAGGCGCTGGCAAGGTAGCTGGCGCCTGTTACGCCCGATGCCGTGCCGGATAAGACCATCTGAACGCATTCACGCTTCGCCTGCTCAACACCCATTACGCCACCATTGGATTTGGTGATGCGTGGCGGCGTCACAACGCCCATGGTGCGCAACGCATTCTCGAATGATTCCAGATAATTGATTACCATCGGCTGGACATAGGCATTGATGGTGGCAGTGATGGTGCGCTCATATTCACGAATAATCGGCCAGATATCAGCCGAACAGGAGGTGAGTAGTTCCGGCGCTTCCTCTGCAATGATATCTTTGACGGCCGCTTCATTATGACGGTTGCGGTAGCTGTGCAGCAGCGAGACAACGATACCCTGGCAATTGGCGGCGCGTGCTTTTGCGATGGCATCCATGACGCTCTGACGATCAACCTGCTGTAATACATTGCCGTCGCGATCGGTGCGTTCCCGGATAGCAAAGACCCGATCACGTGTGATTAACGGCGCAGGCCGCCGGGAAAACAGGTCATGAATATGGGGATCTTTAGCCGTGCCAGTTCCAGCACATCGCAAAAACCGTCGGTGGCAAACAGCGCCAGCCGTACGCCTTTACGCTGAATGACCGCGTTGATGCCAACTGTCGTTCCGTGAGTAAAGTAGCCGATTGCAGCAGGTTCAATGCCCTCGCGCTGTTGAAACTGCGCCAGACCGGTCAGAATTTCATTGCCGGGCCTGTCTGGCCGCGACAGCACTTTCAGGGTATGAATCTGGTTTGTTTGCTGATCTAATATGGCAAAATCGGTAAACGACCCGCCAATATCCACGCCAACCCGGTAACGCATGTCGAATAAACTCCAGTGTCAGGAGAGGAAATTCCATCAGCTTGTGCGGCTCTTGCACCACACGCCAGCCGAGTCGCTGGTAGACCTGATGGGCATCGTTAGTTGAAAGCATCCAGCGGCGAACCGTTTGTAGCTCTTTATGTTCTCGCACGCAGGTGGCGAGCCAGCTTCCAAGCCCGTGTCCCCGCCAGTTTTCGTCAATGATGACGTCACACAGCCAGCCAAAACGGGTGTAATCAGTGATTAAGCGGGCGAAACCGATTTGTGCCTCCTGATGATAAAGACCAAACGGCAACGAACCGGCTATCGCACGTAGCGTTTTTTCCCGTGGCTGATCCTTGGCCCAATACGAGCGTTGTAACTGACTGTGAATCCAGTCGAGATCGAGCCGCTGGCGCTCAGAAGAAATTATGAATTCCTCGCGCTGCCACTGTTGATCGGTTGAAATGTCCATAGCCTCTCCTTGTCATTGGGTATTCAGTGTAAAAGCATTGCTGTAAGCGGCCCGGCTGAAGCAGCCGGGCTAAAAGAAAGAATAAAGGGATTTTTGGTTCGGAAAAAATTTTATGCTGCGGGCGTTGCGGAGTGAGGCGGGTGAGTTAGTGATAGTTTGAGCCGGTTGTATCTGAGTGTTGTGTTGTAATGGGAGCTGGCATCGCCTGTCTCTCGACGTTTTGCAAAACAGCTGATAAAGGCTGTTGAAACACGTAAGGTCACTTAAATCTTTGGTGTAGCTTTATTCCATTATGATGCAATGATTTTATGGTAGGTCCTGTCTGGAAAGTTTAATTATGGTGAATCAGATTGATTATGCGGCATAAGCATTTGAAGTAATGCCGACCATTAGGCAATGCCCGGCATATTTTAATTTTCGTGTGGGCTGATAATTTCTTAGAAGCGGTAACCTACGCCAATATTAAAGCCGTTATTATTATAAGACCCGAATTTATCTTTAATCCGTGATCCTTCATAACCAATATCGATTACAAAGTTCGCCGCGGGGTTAATTTGAAGGCCTACACCGTAAGCGAAACCATTACCATTCCAGCTCTCTTCACTTGAGAACCTTTCTGAGCTTTCAACCCAGGAAACATTTTCACTGGCTTTTAAATAGCTAAAGCCAACCAAGCCGTAAAAGCTGATATAGTCATTAACGCGCCATGCCGGCCCAGCCATTAGCGTCCATAATTTCGCTTTATCTTTTTCATCTAAGTAAACAGATTCATCATCAAAATTATAATTTTTATCTCCTGACAGATAACTAAAAGAGCCAATAACGCTTAACGAAGCATTAAATTCGCCCTGCACCCGCGCGATGTTCGCAACCTGCCCCTCGTTTATCCGATGAACTGCGCTTCCGGCCAATCTGTGCATTCAAAGTTGCTGCTGCGGGTTAACGTCATTGCCCGCGCTTAACGGCCTCTAGCGTCAGGTACGTCACTATCCAGAATATTAAGCACGCTACCGGTATAACCACAAATTACAGCGACACGCCCAGTCTACACCTTAAAGACGACTGGCTGACCGAGGCGGAATTCGGGACCGATAGGCCGGTCACCATTGCCGTTGAACGCGGGCAACTGGTGATCCGCGCAGCGACCACTGAATGACAGGTAAAAAAGATTCCGGCTTGATGGCCGGGATCTTTAAAGTTTAAAAGAAGTCTGGATATATTTGACCTTCGGCTTTCAGGATTTCAATAAAGCGATTATAAGCATCTGGCAATCCCTCGACCAAGTCATTGAGTAGATTTCCATCTATTAATGGCTTATAAAAAATACCGCCTTCCATATAAATAAAATCACCAGATAATATTGGGTCAGTAATTTTTACCACTGAAGAGTCATACGCTAAAAGGCCATCATAACTTTTAGACATTCCGTAAAATGTACGTCTTATTATTCATCCAGTACACTGCAAAAACATCAATATCTTCATTTAGATCGCTTATCTTCATTTTACTTTATCCTTTATTAATTCGATCACTCCTACTGGATCAGAGTCAACTCTTTGCGGCGTCGTAATTTTCACATCATAAGCCTTACCGGTATTCACATTATATTGGTAATGAAGAGTAATACTTTGGCCATCTGCGTTTTTTTGAGTGACCTGCATTTTCTGAAACCCAGCAGATGAAGGGAATCGTGGATCATGTTTCATACCTCTAAGAGGCTGACCTGCTGATGGATTTTCCTTAACTTGATTCCATAAAAGTTGTTCATTTAAATCTCTGGGCGCTATAAATTGCTGGCCGGGTTTGGCCGTCGATATTTTCTCCGCCGCACTAATCAAAACTTTATTATTAATGACCTTCGCAGCTTTTCCGACAAGTGACAGCGATTTTTCTGCCGGGATCGACGTCAGCAGCGCCAGCGCATAATCCTTCGCATCTTCCGCTGACAACACCGCCATTACTGTGTCGGAGCCAGGATTGTTGCTCAGAATAGCTTTAATGATATCCGCACTTTCTGGCAAATCGCCTTTTACCATCCGGGCCAGATCGGCCTGCACCTGCTCTGGCGGTAGGTTCTTGTCCTGAGCATATTGAGCGTATGACTGTACCGATTGACCATAATCCGCCATGCCCTTACCGAAGTCATTCAGACTCAGCGCATTATTCTCAATTATTCCAGAAGTTCTTTGCTGAAGGTCAAAATCCTTTAACTTTGAATACCCGGAAAAGGGCTATTCCAAACCCTAAAATTGCCCCACCGAAACCGCCAATTTTAACCCCTCGCAAAATCTCAATCCATGTCAATTCAAATTCATTAGTCAACAACCATAAAATGATAGCAAAGAATAATTTAACCAATAACCCTGCGATAATTACTGAGAGCAAACAGCCAAAAAAGATGCAAAAGCTAAGAGTTAGCTCTTTTTTAAAATAATCATTATGGAGGCTCATTTTTTTACCTTATCAATAATTTTCTGAGCTTCAGAACCGGCATATTCAGAACCAGAGGAACCACTAACGTTTCCTATCGCCCCTGGAATCTTACCTGGCAACATCTCTTTGGATATACCTAGTTGTCCCTTGATCTCAGTATATTTCAGTAGGCTTGGATTGAACTTCGGTTCCCAACCTCCAGTAACCAACTTACCTGTTGCGTTTGCTATTGGCTTCACAAGCATGTTGCCAACGCCATACCCAATACCAGCGCCAAGACCGGTTGTTATTGCTCCCGTAAGAGGATCATTTCCATTTAGATGATTGGTCAGAGCACCAGCACCGGCATTCCAGGTCGCTGTTCCAGCAAGACCATTTCCCATAGTGATGACATTTGCCCAGCCAGCAATCACTGAGTTCATCGGATTGATTTCACCATTACCAGTATACTGCATTCCTGCATTAGCTCCGGCACCCAGTGCCCACATTGCTTGGGCAGGTGCTGACAGGGATGCAACACCACCTGCTGCCAGCGCACCCGCAATTGCCTTGTTTACTGCTTCTCCACGTTGGCAAGCGGCTCCCGTAGGATTATCCGCACATGAGAGTAAATCTTTACCGTGGTCTTTTGCGAACTGCTCCTGTCCGGCTTCTGTACCGCCAAACAGGTTATTAGCCACCGTGACCTTGCCCGCCTGCGCTGCGGCCAGCGCCGCGTTCACCGCCGCGTGTGCCATCACCTTACCGGCGTCATTCAGCCCGCTGTACCGATAATGTTTGCAATGTAGAGTGCGGCGCCGCCTGCCAGTGCCGCCTTCAGGTCGCCGCCCGCCAGACCCTGTATCGCCGCCGTGGCCGCCTGAATGCCCTGCTGGATGGCGCTGCCGGTTCCCCACTGCTGCTGTGTCGTTTTATAGCCGTCCGTCGCCGCAAGCTTCTCGTTGTAGGCTTTCCAGTCGGCCTGCGTGCCGCCTTCACCCGGCGCGCTGATGCCGCCTTTCTCCAGCTCGGCCTTACCGATAGCAAACTGATCCTGTGGGGTCAGCGGTGTATGGGTGATCTGGCGAAGATAAGATGAGTTGAGGCGAAACCGTTGACCGGCGAGCGAAAAAGGCTGCGAGTATTGCGCATTGATCTGCACAATTTTTGCCAGTGCCGTCGTCTCATTCCAGTACTCTTCCGGCGCGGGCACAGCACCAAACCAGCGTGTACCACGTTGATAGCTGATACCCAGATCAAGGGTTGCGCTGCCGACGTAGTGGCGATGCTGGAGACCCAGCTTCCATGCCGAGGTTTGACGGCGCTGCACTTCCACTTCAGTATCGTTGATGAAGTTTCGCGTCTCGCGGGTAATAACTGCATAGCTCAGCGTGGTTTTCTGGCTACCGTTGCGGTGCAGAACATAACTGACATTCGCCGTTAGATTTTTACTTTTACCGCTGTATTGATAATCAGCATTGCTACCCGCTACCGTCTGGCTGTAGCGATAATCGCTGGCGGTAATCCCTGCCAGCCAGTAGCCAAAGGGAACGGAATAGTGGCCTACGAAATTTTGCGTGCCTTTATTTTTGCCAAATTTGAGATCGTGACTGGCGTAAAGATAAAACAGATCGCTCAGCGCAAACGGATTATCCAGGTAGAGGGTGACGCCGCCCTGGTAACGCCCGGTTGTGCGGCTACCGGCATCATCCAGTGATGCACCGAGCCGCCACATTTTGCGTTGATTCCACTGTACCGCAAGCTGGCTCTCTCCTGGCGCATCACCTGGGATCAGCGACATATCAGCTTTAACACCCGGCAAGCGCAGTAAGTTTTCTAATCCCTGCTCGGTATCACGCAGATCATAAAGCGCCCCTTTGCGCGACGGCAGCGCGCTATACAACGTGACGTAATTATCGCTATTAGCCGTTAACGCAATCTCACTGATTTTACCTGCCAGCAGTTGCAGGGAGAGTGTACCCAGTGTGAGATCCTGCGGCGGCGCAAGCACGCGGCTGGTGGCGTAGCCGCTGTCAATCAGGCGATTTTGCAACGTGCGCATCAGCAGGTTAATACCCTTTGCGCCCAGGCAGTGGCCCTGCGCCTGATTTGCCAGACGTTCGAGCGGTAACCAGTGCGGAAACGCCTCCCGACCCTGAAGTTTAATGTGCGAAAGCTGGAAGCAAGGCGTTTCCGCTGGAAAAGTGAGCCGCGACAGAGTGGCTGTACTGGCAGAGAGGCGAACGTCAGGTACTGGCGGCTGGAGCTGCGCTTCAATCGCTTTTTGCCTTTGCTGTTGCACGATCTCTTCATTTGCTGCGTGTGCTGACCGGGCGGTAACAAGCAGCGTTGTGGCGAAAATAAAGACAAAAACATTAACTGGCAGTCTGCCTGATCGCTCGTCCATGAGTGGTCCCTGTTTATCCCTGTTGAAATGCACAGAGACTATAGGGCTATTTGATGTTAAAAATTAATTTGCTTACGTAAATTATTCTTAAAGAAAATAATTCCAGAGGGAGATCACATTTCAAGCGGGTAACGGATGGGGTAAATCACGTGGGAGTGAGGCTTTCTGTCGGAAGAGAAACAGGGCTTTATGTCGCCATCGGGCATGGAGAAAAGTCGCGCCAGGCGATTACCGAGCTGGAGGCGAGCCAGCTCAGTTTAAAAACTACACGCCAAATTCCACAGGATTGTGCTTCGCGATGAGCGATCGCAACGGCACGCTGCTTTTCATGATGGGTGACTTGATCACGATGTAACTGAAATACTTATCGATGCCGATTTGTGCATCGAGCATTTTTTCAATCACTTCCTGATAATGTTCAATGCTACGGGTAATAAAGCGCAGCAAATAGTCGTAACCACCGGTAATTAAATGACACTCCATTAATTCATCCACATCACGTATGGCATTTTCGAACTTCATAAAATCTTCGCGGCGATGACCTGACAGCGTCACTTCGGTAAATACCGTGACGGAGTCCGTGATCTTAGTGAGATTAATGTGTGCTTCATAACCCGTAATAAATCCCGCTTGCTCCAGCCGCTTGACCCGTTGCAGGCAAGGACTGGGCGAAAGTCCCACAGCGTCGGCGAGATTGACATTACTGATACGGCCATCTTTTTGCAGTTGCACCAGAATATTGATGTCGATGCGGTCGAGTTTCATTAAGCCGTTCATAGCACCCCTCATTGTTAACCAACTGTGCAGGATATCCCGATGGTATATCACGCTTTCAGGTAACTGCGCCAGCGTTAAGACGTGGCGCTACCCGCGGGAGATTTTCAAATTATTCCAGCAATATCAATGAGGAAGCAGGTTTTAACCAAGGCGTCCTGTTGCACGTGCCAGCGCAATATCCACAATATGCATCGCTTCTTCCAGTTGCGAATCCGTGGTCACCAGCGGCGCAAGGAAGCGCACCGTGTTGCGATGTACGCCGCACTTAATCAGCAGCAGCCCTTCCTGGCAGGCACAATCGAGGATTTTTTGCGTCAGCGCGGCGTCAGGACGTCCGGTTTCGAAATCAATAATTTCCATTGCCTGCATAAAGCCCAGCCCGCGAACATCACCGATGCAGGCATATTTCTCAGCCAGCTGGCGCAGACGCGCATTCATCTGCTCGCCAAGCTGATTAGCACGTTGCAGCAGGTTGTCATTTTCCAGCAGATCAAGTACCGCCAGCGCCGCAGCGCAGGCTAATGCATTGCCGCCGTAAGTGCCGCCCAGGCCCCTGGTGTGGGTGCATCCATGATTGCCGCTTTGCCCACCACACCGGAGATGGGCAGCCCGCCGCCGAGACTTTTCGCCACCGTTACCAGATCGGGTTTGATGTCGAGATGCTGGAAAGCGAACATTTTTCCAGTACGACCAAAGCCGGTCTGAACTTCATCACAAATCAGCAAAATGCCATGCTGCTCAGTGATGCGACGCAGCGCCTGCATAAAGGCGGGTCCGGCAGGCAAGAAGCCGCCATCGCCCTGCACCGGCTCAATAATGATGGCTGCTACGCGCTCCGGTAAAATCTGCACCGCGAACAGCTGATCTAACGCTTTCAGGCAATCGACTTCCGTCACGCCATGCAGCGGATTGGGGAACGGCAAACGGTAAACTTCCCCAGGGAACGGCCCGAAGTTTTGTTTGTACGGTGCACTCATGCCGGTGAGCGTAACGCCCAACAGGGTGCGACCGTGAAAAGCGCCATCAAAGGCGATAATGCCCGACCGTTGCGTATGCGCACGGGCAATTTTCACGGCGTTCTCAACCGCTTCTGCCCCGCTGGTGAAAAATACGCTTTTATAAGCTTCATCGCCGCCTATCAGCTGGTTCAGTCGCTGCGCCAGTTCGATATATCCTGGATAAGCCACCACCTGAAAACAGGCATGAGAGACCAGCCCCAGCTGCCGTGTCACAGCGTTAACCACTGCCGGATGGTTATGGCCAACGTTCAGCACGCCGATACCGCCAACAAAATCGAGATAGCGATTCCCTTCCACGTCCCAGACTTCACTGCCTCTGGCGCGCTCAATCACCAACGGATGCGCGGTGACCACACCACGCGGCACGTTCTGCTCACGCGCATCCAGTAACAGACTGTTATCCGAATATGTTTGCTGTTCTGCCATGACATTCTGCATTTTCATACCTCATCCACGTAACGTTCGGTTGGCTCAAGTATCGCAACCCATTGGTTTCTCTCGCTGCCGTAATGACCTGAACAGCGGCATTTCCTGTTAAAATCTCGCGACAATCAGCAGGGAAATTTCTTAGCCAGCGCATCACGAACCAGCGCAACAAATGCATTGATGCCGTAAGGGATTAATGCGTCGTTGAAGTCATAAGCAGAGTGATGCAGCGGCTTGCTCGGGGCTGACCCTAACCACAGGTAAGCACCGGGTCTGGCTTGCAACATAAAAGCGAAATCTTCCGAAGTCAGCGCCGGTTGCGCGGCTGTTTTGGCAGCCAGGCCCGCGCGTTTCAGCGCCTCCAGGGCGCACTGCGCTTCGGCTGCACTGTTGACCGTTGCCGGGTAATAGCGAAGGTAATTAACCTCAGCCTGCAAACCGTGCGCGGCTGTAACGTGCCGGGCCATCTGGCGCAGGCGGGTCTCGATAACGTCTTGCGCTGCCGGACTAAACGTTCGTACCGTGCCGGTA
Source organism: Candidatus Pantoea haifensis (assembly GCA_018842655.1). GTDB lineage: Bacteria > Pseudomonadota > Gammaproteobacteria > Enterobacterales > Enterobacteriaceae > Pantoea > Pantoea haifensis. Next base: position 1,507,779 of record JAGTWN010000004.1, read on the forward strand.
ATGCTGGCTTCAGCGGGGATCATGTTGTGAGAAAAGCCGCCCTGTATTTTGGTCACTGTCAGCAAGCCCGGTTCACAGGGATCAAGCGCACGCGCCACCAGCGTGTTGAGTTGCACCACCAACTCACTGGTCGCCAGTAAAGTATCTTGCGTCAAATGAGGCTGTGCAGCATGCCCGCCATCCCCTTTTACCGTGATGTCAAAGCGATCTGCCGCTGCCATAATGGCACCGGGCCGGGTTTGCGCCTCGCCGAGCGGCAGTTCCGGCCAGTTATGAATGGCATAGACGGCTTCGCAGGGAAAACGGTTAAACAGGCCATCGTCAAGCATCGCTTTAGCGCCTGCCAGCCCCTCTTCAGCGGGCTGGAAGATAAAGCAGACGCGGCCATCAAAATCCACCTTGCGTGCCAGCTGCTCCGCGGCTCCTAATAACATCACGGTGTGACCATCGTGACCGCAGGCGTGGCACATACCTGCAATAGTGCTTTTCCACGGCACCGTGCCATTATCCTGCATTGGCAGTGCGTCCATGTCGGCGCGCAGACCAATCATCCGGTCGCTTTGTCCTTTCTGCAGTACGCCGACCACGCCGGTCTTACCGATGCCGCGATAGACCTCAATGCCCAGCTCTTGCAGAAAGTGCGCCACGATGTCGCTGGTGCGCTGCTCCTGATAGCCCGGTTCAGGATGGGCATGCAGATCGCGGCGCAGCGTGACTAAGTGTTCCACATTCATTTAGTAACCTCGCGAACGGTCAATGATGCCGAGCATCGGCTCGCCGCGCTGATAGCGGCGCAGATTATCGAGCAGTGCCGCAATGGCGCTGCCGTTTTGCGTCTGGCTGGCAACGTGTGGCGTGAGCCAGATGGCAGGATGATTCCAGAAAGGGTGGCCCGCAGGTAGCGGCTCCGGATCGGTGACATCAATCACGGCGGCGCTGAGCTGTCCGCTCGCCAGCGCAGCCAGCAGATCGTTTTGATTGAGTTGCGGCCCGCGTCCGGCCTGTACCAGTGCGGCACCGTAAGGTAGCTGCCGGAACAGTTCTCCGTTGAGTAACCCTTTGGTGGCGGCGGTCAGTGGCAACAGACAGACTAAAATTTCACTGTGCGCAAGGAATTCCACTAACTGATCGTCGCCATGCCAGCAGCGCACATTTTCAATATCACGCGGTGTACGGCTCCAGCCTGCACAGTCAAATCCCATTGCCACTAACTGTTTTAGCGAGGCCAGCCCCAGTTCACCCAGCCCCATCACGCCAACACGGCGTTGAGCCGCAGGTTTCACCGGATGCGCCAGCCACTGCTGCTCGCGCTGTTGCTGAAAATAGCGCGGCATATCGCGATGCAAACCAATCACAGAAAAGGTGATGTATTCGACCATGCCTTGTGTCAGGCCAGGTTCGATCATGCGCACCACCGATAAATCAGCAGGCAGGGCTGAAAAATCAAACTGGTCTGCGCCCGCGCCGACTGAAAACAGCACCTTTAAACGGGGAAAGGTCGCCATGATATTCTCAGGCGGTTGCCAGGCGATCAGCATTTCAACCTGCTCCGCCTCGCCCTTTTCAGGCCAGAGATGAAGCTGGATATCGGGCGCATGCTCTGCCAGCCAGCGTTGCCACATGCGACCACGTTCAGGCTCGGATTTATAAACGATATGCATCAGGCCATCGCCTGGGTCATCAACCCAAACGCCTGCATGCCTTGCGGCGTCCAGGGCGTTCCCCGTACCATCGTTGTCGGCGCATCAACCTGCTCCAGCCCCAGCGTGACCAGCCACTCACCCAGAGGTAACGCGCCGTCGGTGTCAATGCGAATAAACTCGCCCTGCAATCCCTGCATTAATGCCGCAATCAACGCCTGCGCCACCGGTAGCGTATCGGCAATCACCGGGCCGATCGCCCAGCCGTGACCAAAACGGCGCAAACTGGCAAAGCCGTGAATCTGTTTTTGCGCGTCTTCCAGCACCAGGGTTTGTTTGTCAATTAAATGCGAGATCAACGCCGGACGCTGCATACCATGCGCCTGGTAATCGTGTTCTGCCAGCGCCGCGCTGTCCGTCACATCTGCACGGCGCAGTTGCAGCCCTGCGGGGATCACAACCGCAGGCAGCGCAGCCAGTTCCCGCGTCTGATGCTGGCAAATGACACCACAGGCCACGAAGCCCAGCTTTTCGTAGAGTCCTTTCCCCATTTCCGTGGCGTGCAGCCGCACGTTGTAATCGGGCACTTTTTCCAGCAGCGCCAGCATCAGTTGTTTGCCAAGTCCGCGTCCTTGCTGTTGATTACTAACTATCACCAGGCCGATGGTGGCGGCCTTATCGCCCCAGCGCCAGAGAATGGCGCTGCCGATCAGTTTGCCCTGCTCTTCAATAACAATGCCTTCGCCCAGTTGCAGCGCCAGCTGCCAGTCTTCGCGGCGGTGCGGCCACTTGAGCTGTTGCGTCATGTCGAAACAGCTTGCAAGATCGGCCGGGGTCATTGCGCGTAGTTTCATATTCATCTGTGTCTCCTTACATCATGCCTGGGGCGTCTAAGCCGCTGCCATCTACCAGACGACTGTAGCGATAAGGTGTTGGATCAACGACAGGGGTGGATTCGGTGGCGAGATCGGCGGCCAGGCGTCCGGCACCCGGCCCGATGCCAAAACCATGTGCGCTGTAGCCTGCTGACAACACCAGGCCCGGCAACTTCGCCACGGTAGAAATGACCGGGATCGCGTCTGGCGTGCTGTCGATCATTCCGCCCCACGCCTGCGCCAGTTTAAGATTTGCCAGTGCGGGGTACTCTTTGCGCATGGCATTGAGCCCTTCCTGCACAATGCCCGCATCGGCGGCCGGATCGAGGATACGGATGCGTTCAAACGGTGATTCAGCATCAAATTCCCAGCGGCCTATCGCTTCCGGGCCGACAAAGAACGGTTTGAACCCCATGGAAAATTTGAGATTTTTACGGCGGCTCTTGAAGGTAGGAAAGAACTGACGCGCATAGCGCATGCCCTGCGCACCCGGCTCCAGGCGTCCCCGCCCGGAAACAGAAACGGTATAGCTGCCATCAATTTGCGGGCGGCAGGCGAAGCCCGGCGTGTAGAGCGGCATGCCGATGGCTTGCGCGATGGGCTGAGTACGGAACGCCGTGCCGATAACGTTACCCAACGGCAGATCAATGCCGTGGCGGCGGCAAAACATGGAGGTCCAGGCACCGGCTGCACAAATAACACGGCTGGTTTTAATCAGGCCACGTTCAGTCCAGACACCGCTGACACGTCCGGCTGCAATATCCAGCCCGCGAACGGCACACTGTTGAAACACCAGCGCCCCAAGACGCTGTGCCCCTGTGACCAAACCCGCCGATGCCAGGCGCGGTTCCGCGTGTCCGTCAGTGGGAGAGGAAACCCCGCCAAGCCAGCTTGAGGTGCTGCCCGGCGTCATCGCTTTCGCCTGCTCAGCACTGAGCATATCGCTGCGTACGCCGTAGCTTTTCGCCATCTGGCCCCATTTTTCCCATGCGGCAATATCCGCTTCGTTGCGCGTGGCGTAAACCAGGCCGCTACGACGAAATCCCAGATCTTCACCGGTTTCCTGATGCAGTTCTCCCCAGCGTTGCAGCGCATGAATAATCAGCGGTAGCTCACGTTCATCACGGTTTTGTTGGCGGCACCAGCCCCAGTTACGGCTGGATTGCTCCGCACCCACCAGGCCTTTTTCCACTAACACCACTTTTAACCCCTGTTTAGCCAACTCCCAGGTGGCTGCAGAACCGGCAATGCCAGCGCCAATAACCACCACATCAGCGGATTCAGGAAAATTGGCACTGTCCTGTACATAGCGAATCGGTGCAGGCATAGCGTGACGACCTCTTTATTATCATTTTGTTCATCATGAGCCTGAAACTCACAGGCACTCTTTATTCGCCGAAGGCGTTACCGTCAAAGTCTGTTTGTTTATGGCAAGCGCCAGCCAGATGCAAACCCTGCCACACAACGTTACTCCGCCTTTAATATCTCTTCGTGCTCATCCAGCCATCCCTGCCGTAGCTCCGGCACGGCGCGTTTCAGGCGTTCGAAATAGAGTTCGCTGGTTGGTTTGTCGTAATCATGACGCGGCAGTTGCGTCACAATGCGTCCGCTCTTCATCACCACAATCTCATCACAGACTGCGCGCACCGCGTGCATATCATGGCTGATAAACAGCACCGAGAGTCCCAGCTCACGGCGCAGCTCACTAATAAGATCCAATACGGCTGCCGCAACCACGGTGTCGAGTGCTGAAGTCACTTCATCACACAAAATCAGATCCGGCTCTGCCGCCAGGGCCCGCGCCAGGTTAACACGCTGTTTTTGCCCGCCTGACAAGCCCCAGGGGCGTCGCCAGAGCACGCTACGCGGCAGCTTCACTAAATCCAGCAGCTGGTATAAACGTTGCTGGCGTGCCGCCCCGTTCAGGCCGTGAAACAGCGTTAACGGACGCGACAGAATACGCTCAACACTGTGTGCCGGATTCAGCGCGGTATCAGCCATCTGGAATACATACTGAATGCGGCGCAATTCATTGTCGGGACGTTTATGCATGTCGCCAGCAATGTAATGCCCATTGAAAAGGATGTGGCCCTGGCTGGGTGCATTCAGCCCGGCAATCGCGTGAGCCAGCGTAGTTTTGCCAGAACCCGATTCGCCAATAATGCCTATTGCCTGCCCTTGCCACAGCTTGAGATTGATCTCCTCCAGAATGCGGACTTTCGGCTGACCGTCACTGTCGCGTGGCCCGTAACCCGCCGAAAGATCGCGCACTTCCAGCAGCGGCTGTCTCTCCGCCGCTGCCGGACACCAGCGACTTGGCCGCTCTTTCTGCTGCGCCGCATCCATCAACAACCGGGTATATTCAGCCTGCGGTGCGCCAATTAAATGCGCAGTGGTGCCATATTCGGCAATTTGTCCGCGCAGCAAAACCAGAATGCGATCGGCCATTTGTGCCACCACGGCTAAATCGTGACTGACGTAGATTGCCGTGACGCCACGCTGCGCCACCACCCGGCGAAACGCTTTCAGCACTTCAACCTGAGTGGTAACGTCCAGCGCCGTGGTCGGTTCATCCAGGATCACCACATCCGGGTCGCCAATCAGCGCCATTGCTGTCATCAAACGCTGTAACTGCCCCCGGAAACCTGATGCGGAAAGCGATCGCCGATGGTATCCGGGTTCGGCAACGCCAGTTCACGAAACAGATCAATCGCCTTGGCTTTTGCTGCTTTGCGCGTCATGGTGCCGTGAATCACAACCGGCTCAATAACCTGATCCAGAATCTTCATGCCCGGGTTAAACGACGCGGCAGCACTCTGCGCAATGTAAGAGACTTTGTTGCCGCGAAAAGCGCGTAACTGGGCGGGCGTCAGGCTGGTCACGTCAGTCCCGGCGACGTGAATGTTTCCTTCGGCGATGCGGCATCCCGTGCGTGCATAACCCATCAGCGCCATGGCAATAGTGGTTTTGCCGGATCCCGATTCACCAATCAGCGCCAGCACTTCGCCCTTCTGTACGGTAAAACGGATATCCGAGACCAGATCGATCTCTTCACCTTTATCGGTCTGCGCGGTCACGCGCAGCTTATCCACGGAAATAACCGGCATCGCCGTGTGTGGGGTCACGTTCATGCTCCCTCCTTCGCCAGCGTCATGGGGCGCATCGCTTGCAGGCTGTCGATAAACAAATTGGCACCGATGGTCAGACTGGCGATCGCCAGTGCAGGCATTAACACCGCCGGTGAGCCGTCAAACAGCCCCTGAATGTTTTCACGTACCAGCGTGCCCCAGTCGGCATACGGCGGTTGCACGCCAAGGCCAAGGAAGCTTAAACCGCTTAACAGCAGGACGATGTAGACAAAGCGCAGGCCAAAATCGGTGAGCATCGGGTGCACCATATTGGGCAGGATGTCGTGGATAGCGACATACCAGCGGCTTTCGCCGCGCAGGCGTGAAGCTCGGACATAATCCATACTGCGCAGGCTGCTGGCCATGGCAAAAGCGATGCGAAATGCGCCTGGCCAGTAGGTGAACACGGCAGTCAAAATCAGCATCGGCAGCGACGAGCCAAATACCGCGACAATCATCAGCGACAGCACTTTGCCCGGCAGTACCAGCAGCGCATCATTCACCCGGCCAAGGATCTCTTCGAGCCAGCGCCCCGCTACCGCCGCCAGCAGTGCCAGCAGAGTGCCAATCAAACTGGCTAACACCGCCGCCGTCAGCGCCAGGCCGATTGAAAATTTCGCGCCATACAGGATGCGGCTCAGCATGTCGCGACCGAGATAATCGGTGCCCAGTACGTTGTCACCCGTAAAGCCGCCCATTAGCGGGCCACCGCCGATATCATCAATACTGTGCGGCGCCAGCTGCGTGCCGAACAGCGCCATCAGCAGCCAGAACAGGGAAATTAACAAGCCCAGCCGGCCGGAATTCGACAGCGACTGAAAGAAACGCCAGGGAAGCAGCAAACTGTTCATTAGCTTCTCCATTTTGGATTAAAGGCGATGGTAAGAACGTCTGCCGCCAGCAGCAAAACCAGATAACAGGCAGCAAACAGCATCACACAGAGTTGAACGACGGGCAGATCGCGGTTGCTCACGGCATCCACTAACTGGCTGGCGAGACCGGGATAGCTGAAAATAGTCTCGATAATGATGACGCCACCAAACAGATACGACAGGCTGAGCGAGATGGCATTCGCTATCGGCCCCACCGCGTTAGGCAGTGCATGACGCAGTACAGCACGCAGTGGCGAGACGCCTTTCAGCAACGCCATTTCCAGATAGGGGCTGTCGAGTTGGTTAATGATGGCAGCGCGTGTCATGCGCGCCATCTGCGCCACCAGCACGCAGCACAGCGTCAGCACAGGCAGCGCATAGGCTTTCAGATAACTCACCAGATCCATGTCCGGGCTACCAAACGACATAGCAGAGACCCAGTGCAGCTTGACGGCGAAGATCAGTACGGCGATGGTTGCAACCAGGAATTCCGGCACCGCAACGGTAGCCATGGTGCCAATGACCAGCGCCCGATCCAGTCGTGAGCCACGATTCATTGCCGCGATAATGCCAATGATCAGCGCCAGCGGCACACAAATCAGTGTTGTAATGGCCGCCAGTTCGAAGGTGGCGGGAATACGCTGCGCCACCAGCTGCGACACGGGTAAATGGCTGGCAAACGAGGTGCCAAAATCCCCTTGCAACATTCCGCCCAGCCAGCTGAAGTAGCGCATCAGTAGCGGTTGATCTAAGCCTAGCTGCTGACGCAACGCCGCCACCGTTTCCGGTGTGGCGTTTTGTCCCAGAATCATCTGCGCCGCATCGCCCGGCAGCAGGCTGGTGATAAAGAACACCACCGCCGAGACGATAAGCAAGGTCAGGATGCCGGCACCCACGCGCCGGGCAATCAGGAACATCATGTATCGGTTCATCGGCGTACTCCTTTTTTACGGATAACGGATCAGGCAGAAAGCCAGGCAAATTCATGGAAGCGGTAGCCCATCATCATGCCCGACGGCCAGGCTTCGACGCCTTTCACTTTCTTGCTGTAGCCATCAGTCGAGCTGATAAAGGTCGGGATGATGGTGCCGCAGTGGTCGTAGATCAGCGTCTGCATGTCGCCATACATCTGTTTGCGCTTTGCCTGATCGCGTTCACCGCGCGCGGCCACTACCAGCTGATCGAACTGGTCATTTTTCCAGCCTGATTCATTATTCGGCGCACTCGACATGTAGAACTGTGAGAACAGCATATCCAGCGTCGGACGTGGGTTGATGGAGCCGTAACCCACCGGATCTTTGGTCCAGTGTGTAGACCAGTAACCGTCATACGGCACGCGGCGCACTTTGAAATTGATCCCGGAATTACGTGCCACCTGCTGGATGAGCTGTCCACCTTCGTTTGCCCCTTCAATATTGGGCGTGGTGATAATCTCAACGGTGGCACCGGTCATACCGGCTTTCTTTATGTGGAATTTGGCTTTTTCGATGTCGAGCGGGCGCGGTTTCAGGTCAGCGTTGTAAAGCGGATGCCACGGCGGCACAGGCGTGTCGTTACTCACGTCGCCGTAGCCTTGCAGCACGGTTTTCACCAGCATCTCGCGCGGCTGCAGATATTTCATCGCCAGCACAAAATCTTCGTTGCTGCCTGGCTTCATGTCGGTGCGCACAATCAGGTTGGTATACATGCCTGATTTGCTCTCCAGCACCCCGAAATTACTGGTGGCTTTAATGCGTTTGCAGTCGGCCGCACTCAGCGTGGAAACCATGTGCAGATCGCCTGACATCAAGGCGTTGACGCGTGCTGCACCATCCGTTACGCCCAGCAGTTCAACTTCATCAAGATGTGGCAGGCCAGGTTTGTAATAGTCTGGATTGCGGGTGCCCACTGAGCGAACGCCTGGAGAAAACTCTTTGCAGACGAACGGGCCGGTGCCAATGCCTTTGGTGAAATCTTTGGTGCCATCCTGAACTATCAAAAACGCCGGGGTAGCCAGCATGTACGGCACGTCAAAGTTGGCGCTGCTTAACACCAGCTGCACTTCATTATCGTTGACCGCCGTGATGGATTTGAATTGATCGGCCAGCTTAAAGGCGTTAGAGGCGACAGCAGGATCTTTATGGCGGCTCAGCGAGTAGATAACATCTTTAGCGGTAAACGGCTTGCCGTCGTGAAAGGTAACGCCCTGGCGTAGCTTGATGTGCCAGGTAATCCCATCCGTTGATTCAAGCGATTCGGCTAACGCCGGTTGGGCAGCCAGATTTTTATCCAGTTCAGTCAGACCGCTGTAGAACATATACTGGCGGGTGTAATCGCCGCTGTTGTTACTTTTCGCCGGATCTAAGGTATCCGTGGCGGAAGCGTTGGACATCGCCGCCCGAATTTTGCCGCCTTTGACCGGGTTCTCAGCCGCAAAGCTCATCTCCGGAAATGCCATCAGTCCGCTGCTCATTACCGCGCCGGCGGACAATAACTTCATTAAGCTGCGGCGGGAGAGCGATCCTTCCGTGATCAATCGCGTCAGAGCCGGATTTGCCGCACCAGAATCTTTACTCAATTTACTCATCTGCACACCCTCAATAAGCGTTTAATAATCAATTTTCTAAACAGTTCAGGTTGCAGCATCAGGGCAATTGAGCACCTCCCGATGCGCTTACGCCTGTAAGTGATTCGGGTAAGCGAGTGCAGCCATGCCCCTGCGGCCTGAAACAGCACGGAAATTTATGAGAGCCGATCCTTAGCTTTGTAGTACAGCCCGGCGAGGGGCAAAAACCACGGCTTACCGTGATAACCTGGCAAAGCAGGCCATGCGTCGCGCTGCCAGGGATTTTGATGACGTTTTTCAGCCAGCAAGTCAGCCATGACCTGTCCCATCCACACCGACATTTGTGTGCCGTGACCGCTGTAGCCGAGGGAATAAAACACGCCATCGTGCTCACCAGCACGTGGCAGACGATCGGCAGTCATGTCCACCATGCCGCCCCAGCAATAGTCGATGCGTGCTTTCGCTAATGCCGGAAACATAGTGGTCATGGCATCGTGCAGGATTTCGCCGCTGCGCGAGTCTGAGCCAGGATTGCTGACGGCAAAGCGAGCACGACCGCCAAACACCAGGCGCCGATCGGCTGTGGTACGGAAATAGTTGCCGAGATTCATGGAGGTCACGTAAGTGCGATCCTGTGGCAGCACCTGACGCAGCAGTTCATCGCCCAGCACTTCGGTAACCACAATAAAGCTGCCAACCGGTACGATACGACGCTGAAACCACGGAAAGGGTCCCTCATTTGAACAGCCTGTTGCCATTAACACCTTATCAGCCACGATTTCGCCCTGCTGGGTGTGGATACGGTGCCGATAGCCATCAAGACGCACCAGTTGGGTGACAGCATGGTGCGGGTAGATTTTTGCGCCGTTGCGTGCCGCCGCTTCTGCCAGACCCGCACCAAATTTGCCCATGTGCATTTGTCCGCCGCGCTTTTGCAGCAGGCCGCCGTGAAAATCATTGCTGCCAACTTCACGGTGGATCTCATCTTTGCTAATCAACTCAATTTCAGGATCGACGGTACGGCGCATCAATTCCCAGGCTTCACGTAATCCCTGAAAATGGGAGGCTTTACTGGCCAGCTTGATTTTGCCGCACAGGCGAAAATCGCAGTCGATCTGCTCTTCACGCGTCAGCTGCTCGACATAACTTACGGCATTGTCATAGGCGCGATAGAAACGGCTGGCCTGCTCAACGCCCTGGCTTGCTACCAGCGAGGCAAAATTTTGCGCCACGCCGGTGTTGCAGTGACCGCCGTTGCGCGCTGAGGCCTGGCTCATGATGTCGCCGAGCTCAAGCAGCACCACATTTATGCCATTACGCGCCAGATTCAACGCCGCTGAGACACCGGTAAAACCGCCGCCAATGACCACGACCTCCGCGTGTGACGGCAACGGCTCACGGGCGGCACCGGTAAAGGCCGGTGCGGTAGCTTGCCAGAACGATTCCAGTTTCATGGGGTGATCCTCAGAGTCCAACAACACCCGGCAGATCGCCGATGTCTTTGATTTCGGTGTAGCCGTAAGCCGGACAACCCGGTTCGTGACCCCGGTCTACCCAGACTTTATGAGTAATGCCGAGATCGTGAGCGGTCATCAGGTCATAACGCAGGCTGGATGAGACATGCAGGATTTCATCCGGGCGACACGCCAGCTTCTCCAGCATGTACTCAAAACCTTTCATCTGAGGTTTGTAAGCACCTACTTCTTCTGCCGTAATGGTCATGTGAATCGGCGCGCCCAGACGCGGAACATGATGAGGAATCAGGTCTTTCATTGAGTTGGTCAGTAGCACCAGCGGAAACGCTGTAGCCAGCTTTGCCAGGCCCGCAGGCACGTCAGGATGCGGCCCCCAGGTGGCGCAGTCGGTGTAAATAAAGTCGCTATCCGCTTTATCCCAGTTCACACCCCATTTTTTACAGGTGCGCTGTAAGGCGTTGCTGACCACATCGTAGTAAGGTTTCCACGCGCCTAACACCTCATCCATACGGTAGCGGGCGAAATCGGTGATAAAGGCACTCATCGCTTCGGGTGCGACGCGGTCGGTGAAGCAGCGTTTGGCTGCACCTGCCATGTCAAAGTTGATCAGCGTGCCGTAGCAGTCAAAGGTGATGTATTTAGGTTTAAACAGTGCCATGAAACAGCCTCGTCATTGTCAGATGTTCAGTTTAGAAATCGATAAGTACGCTTTTCTGGCGCTGGCAGGCCTGAAATGCCTGACGCCCTAAATCCTTGCCGATGCCAGATCCGATAAAACCACCGGTGGGAATAATGAAATCACCGGAACGGCCGTAACGGTTGATCCATACGGTGCCGGCATCAATTGCTCGCATCGCGCGTAATGCACGCGACAGGCTGAGGGTATGCACCCCGGCACATAAGCCATAAATCTCATGCGCTGCCAGGGCTAAACCCTCTTCTTCATCATCAAAAGCCTGGACGGTTAACACGGGTCCGAAAATCTCCTGCTGCACGGCCGGATTGTCCTGACGGACGTTGCTGAGCAAGGTAGGCTGCCAGAACCAGCCCTCTTCGGTATTGGCGAAGCGTTCACCGCCAACCAGTACCTCTGCCCCTGCGCTTTGGCGGCCTGAATTACTGAACAGACTTTGTTGCCCTGACGTTCGTCGATCAGCGGCGCATAGCGGCTGTCACTGTTCCAGGTGACGCCTGGCTGGGCTTCGCGACACAGTACAGCCAGCTTTTCCACCAGCGGGTCGGCCATGCCGCGCTGCACAATAAGACGTGTTCCCGCCACGCATGCCTGGCCGCCGTTGGCGGTGAAGCCACGAAAAATTCGCTGCGCCAGAACGTCGATATCGCCTGCATCGTCAAATACCAGCTGTGGGCTTTTGCCGCCGAGCTCCAGCGTGACCGGTTTCATCCCGAACTGCGCGGCGTCGCTCATAATGCAGGCGCCGGTCAGCGTGGAGCCGGTAAACGAGACTTTGCGCACCAGCGGATGTTTCACCAGCGCGCTGCCGGTTACGGCGCCGCTGCCCTGAATAATGTTTAAAACGCCTGCCGGTAATCCCGCCTGTAGCGCCAGTTCCGCCATACGCACCGTTGAGAAAGGCGTGAGCTCTGAGGGCTTGAGCACCACAGCATTTCCTGCTGCTAATGCCGGCCCGCATTTCCATGAGGCCATGGAGAGCGGAAAATTCCACGGCGTGATGGCACCAATCACGCCATAGGGTTCAGCAATCAACATGCCAAGGCTGCTTTCACGGGTAGGAAACAGATCGCCACTGTATTTATCTGCGCATTCGGCGTAGAAGCGGATGGCTTCGGCGGTAAACGGAATTTCGTGCTGCACTACGTCGCTGATGGGGCGGGTGGAGCCAAGGGCTTCCAGTTGCGCCAGTAAGCTGTCCTGCTCAATCAGATCGGCCCAGCGGCGCAATACCCGGCCACGTTCGCGCGGTGAACAACCTGACCAGCCGCTGGTTTTCAGTGCCTGATGAGCGACCTGGACGGCGCGATCAACCTCTTCCGGTAGTGCTTCATTCAGCGTGGCGAAAACCTTGCCGTCAGAGGGACGTTTCACCGCAAACGATGCACCCTGCGTCTGCACATGCTGCCCGCCAATATAATGACCAACAGGAAGAGAAATTTTTCAGGGTCGAAACTTAACATGGAAAAATCCTTATTTGTTAAACCCATCACTCGCTGGCGAATAAATTTTTCAGCGGCGCTTATATTGACTGTTAATAAGCTAATGCAGAAAGTATGCCAGTCGGGCAAAAAATAAAAATGCGTTTAAAAGAGCGCAAAAAAATTTTCTGCCGTTTTAAACAAGTAAAATTTGCTGAATTGCCGAACCTTTAAACAGATGATTTACTTCACAAAACAGACGCATTCTCTTGGTGCAATGCGCATGAAACTTGCACTAAAACAGAGAAAAAGCGTGAAACCTGACGCAGTGCACAAAATAAAAAGCGCCCGCAATAGAGGATTGCAGGCGCTTTTTTTAAATTAATGTTGATTATTCAAAGACTGCCAATATGAAAAGTTTTCTGCTCAAGATATTCATCGATTCCGTAGCGCGATCCTTCCCGCCCTATTCCTGATAATTTTACACCGCCAAAAGGAGCAACCTCTAAAGAAATGGCACCGGTATTAAATCCAACCATGCCAAATTCTAAAGATTCAGCAACCCGCCAGGCACGGCGAATATTTTCGGTAAAGAAATAAGCGCCTAAACCGTAAGGCGTATCATTAGCCATCGCGATAGCCTGCTCTTCATCATCAAAAATAAACAGCGGTGCGACCGGCCCGAACGTTTCCTCATGCGCAATACGCATCTTATTTGTCACATTGCCCAGAACGGTCGGTTGAACAAACGTGCCGTTATCTTTGCTGATCCCACCAGTCAGTAAGGTTGCGCCCTGGCTGAGTGCATCGTCAATGTGGCTGTTTACTTTTTCGACGGCGCGATCGTTGATCAGCGGGCCGATGGTGCTGTCGGGCGCAAAGCCATCGCCTACTTTCAGTGTTGCTACCGCCTCCAGCAGGCGCGCTGAAAAACGTTCATAGATGCCGCGCTGTACCAGAATACGGTTGGCACAAACGCAGGTTTGTCCGGCGTTACGGAACTTGCTGACCATAACGCCCGCAACGGCGATTTCAATATCCGCATCATCAAAAACAATTAACGGTGCATTACCGCCGAGTTCAAGGCTGAGACGCTTTATGCTGTCGGCGCTTTGCTGCATTAACAGCTGTCCGACACGGGTGGAACCCGTAAAAGAGATTTTGCGCACCGTGCGGCTTTCAGTAAGCGCCGCACCAATCTCCGTTGGCAAACCTGTCAGCACCTGCAGCACGCCGGACGGAAAACCTGCCCGTTCAGCCAGCACCGCCAGCGCAAGGGCTGAAAGTGGCGTCAGTTCAGAAGGTTTGACAATGACTGGGCAACCGGCAGCCAGCGCAGGCGCGACTTTGCGGGTGATCATCGCTATCGGGAAGTTCCACGGCGTGATCGCGGCAGCGACACCCACCGGCTGTTTCAGTACCAGAATGCGGCGATCGTGAGTGGGAGCGGGAATGGTGTCACCGTATATGCGACGCGCCTCTTCGGCGAACCATTTGACGAAGCTGGCCCCGTACAGCACTTCGCCTTTAGCTTCTGCCAGCGGCTTGCCCTGCTCAGCGGTCATGATCGTCGCCAAATCGTCGGCGTTATCGATAATCAGCTGGTGCCATTTTTCCAACAGCGCAGCGCGGCTGGCAGCGGGTGTTTTGCCCCAGCTGCTGCGCACTGACTCAGCATGTGCAATAGCCTGTTCCGTTTCTTCACGTCCCAGCGCAGGGATCGTAGCGAGGGTTTCGCCGTTAGCCGGGTCGATAACCGGCAGCGTTTCGCCCTGATGCGCATCCTGCCAGCGTCCGTCAAACAACGCCTGCTGGCGCAGCAGATTGCCATCCTTAAGTTGTATACGCGACATAACATCCCCTTTTGATGATTTAAAACCACTTTATCGCGTCGCATCGGCGCAGGATGTTTTTCTGAGGGGTTAGAAAGAAAGTTACGTGAGTTTTACTGGCGGAAAAAAATTTTATGCCGTGAATCCCTCCCGGCCTGGCCGGAAGGCGTCGGTTCAGATTTGGAAGTCGATAATCTGCTCTTCTTCGCTGGCGTAAGAGAGCGCCTGGCGTTTGATCTCTTCCAGCGAGAGATTAGCGTTACACAGCTCAAGAAACTGCCAGACATAATTGCGCTGTAACTGACCGCGCTTAAGGCCAAGCCAAACGGTGTTGGCCTCAAATAAATGGGAGACATCGATGCGCGTCAGATCCTCGCCCGCTTCCGTTTCACAAGCCTGATCTGCGAGGATCCCGACACCCAGCCCAAGTTTGACATAGGTTTTTACCACATCGGAATCCTGTGCGCTTAACACGACATCGGGCCGCAACCCTGCACTCTGAAACGCTCGATCAACGCGCGAACGTCCGGTAATTCCCTGCCGATAAGTGATTAACGGATGCTGGCTGAGTTTATTGAGTGAGACAGGCTGATGCTGCTCCAGCTCATGACCTTTTGGTACCAGCAAAGCATGATGCCAGCTGAACCATGGAAATGCCGCCAGATTTGGGTTGTTGACCAGCTGTTCACTGGCAATGCCGATATCCGCTTCGCCCGCCATTAACATCGTGACAATTTCCTGCGGCGAGCCCTGGTTTAGCTCCAGACGCACATTGGGATAGAGTTGGCGAAACGCTTTGATGACGCGAGGCAGGCTGTAGCGCGCCTGCGTATGCGTGGTGGCGATGGTTAATATACCGCTGGTTTGGTTGGTAAAGACATCCGCGAGGCGACGCACTTTGCCCGCCTCATCCAGAATGCGTTCAGCAATGGTAAGCAGCGCCTTGCCGGGTTCCGTCATGCCTAACAGGCGCTTACCCCGACGGATAAAGATCTCAACGCCAAGCTCATCTTCCAGATCGCGAATATGGCGACTGACGCCCGACTGGGAAGTAAACAGCGTGTTTGCAACTTCCGTTAAATTAAACTCACAGCGGGCCGCTTCACGGATAATTTTAAGCTGCTGGAAATTCACGGCGTTTACCTCCCTTTACCTGATTGGTTTAACTGATGTTAAGAAGGAAAATTGATAACAACAAATAATAAAAAAATTCTTATATGACAATAGGGAATAAAAGGCGCGCAGGGTTCGGGGGCGAACTGGTGCTGATTTCGTTCGCTGCGCGAACAGGGCTTCGTTCGCTGCGCGAACAGGCACGGAGAAGGTTTCGTTCGCTGCGCGAACAGGCACGGAGAAGGTTTCGTTCGCTGCGCCAACGGGCGCTGAGAAGGTTTCGTTCGCCCGGCAGCCGGGCAGTTTCATTTTCCCCGCTGCAGGCGACCGACAAGGGTTGCTGAGCGGCAACCCTTGACCCGCGCTTCCGGCCTGCCCGCCCGCCGCTCCGCGGTCCCTTCTCTTCTTCACGATTTCTGACGGAACGGCTGGATTCACCCTCCGTGGTTCATTCCAGCCTCTTCGCGGCATCCATGCCGCTCGTCCTGAAATCCCTCATCCGCTCAGCGTGCAGGAAGGCCTCTGACAAACCCCCGCTGCACCCGCATCTTCTGTTCTTTATAAACCTCATGGCGGTGAGTTTTTGAGTTTAGAGTTTTGCGTTTCAAAATCTCAGACAACACCTTGTTAAGGTATTAATTCAGAAATCACAGGCGGGGGTTGGCGGAGGCATCCGGCGCGCTGAGGAAAGAGCGCAGGCCAGGACGAGACGACAGGACGTCGGCGAGAGGCCGGAACGCGCCAGGGACTGGCAAGTCCGGGCGGTCCGTCAGGCCGCAGCGAGAGACGAAGGTACAGCAGAGGCTGCCGGGCGCGGGGATTGTCAAGGGGCCGCGACGCCCCCTTGACACGTCCGCCTGCACGGAGGCGCTGAAACTGCCGCACGCCTGGCGGGCGGAATCTGCACGGAGTGTGTTTACCCGCACGGCGGGTTTCGTTCGCTGCGCGAACAGGAAGGCCTCTGACAAACCCCCGCTGCACCCGCAGCTTCCGTTCTTTACAGACTTCATGGCGGTGAGTTTTGAGTTTTGCGTTTTGCGTTTTGCGTTTTGCGTTTCAAAATCTCCGACAACACCTTGTTAAGGCATTAATTCAGAAATCACAGGCGGGGGTTGGTGGAGGCATCCGGCGCGCTGAGGAAAGAGCGCAGGCCAGGATGAGCCGACAGGACGTCGGCGAGAGGCCGGAACGCGCCAGGGACTGGCAAGTCCGGGCGGTCCGTCAGGCCGCAGCGAGAGACGAAGGTACAGCAGAGGCTGCCGGGCGCGGGGATTGTCAAGGGGGCCGCGACGCCCCCTTGACACGTCCGCCTGCACGGAGGTGCTGAAACTGCCCCACGCCTGGCGGGCGGAACCTGCACGGAGCGTGTTTACCCGCACGGCGGGTTTCGTTCGCTGCGCGAACAGGAAGGCCTCTGACAAACCCCCGCTGCACCCGCATCTTCTGTTCTTTATAAACCTCATGGCGGTGAGTTTTTGAGTTTAGAGTTTTGCGTTTCAAAATCTCAGACAACACCTTGTTAAGGCATTAATTCAGAAATCACAGGCGGGGGTTGGTGGAGGCATCCGGCGCGCTGAGGAAAGAGCGCAGGCCAGGATGAGCCGACAGGACGTCGGCGAGAGGCCGGAACGCGCCAGGGACTGGCAAGTCCGGGCGGTCCGTCAGGCCGCAGCGAGAGACGAAGGTACAGCAGAGGCTGCCGGGCGCGGGGATTGTCAAGGGGGCCGCGACGCCCCCTTGACACGTCCGCCTGCACGGAGGCACTGAAACTGCCGCACGCCTGGCGGGCGGAACCTGCACGGAGCGTGTTTACCCGCACAGAGTGTGTTTACCCGCACGGCGGGCGAAACCCGCACGGAGCGGAGTATTACCCGCACGGCGTGCACACCCACACGGCGTGCCCCTTAACTCACTAACATCAGTTCACGCTCTTCGGATAGCGGCTTGTTCAGCAATGACAGCAAAATATTCTTCACGGCTTGCGCTGATGGCGACAGCGGCAGACGCGCGGACACATTCAGTGACAACGGCAGGTTCAGTGAGGGGCTGTTAATGCGTGCCATCCAGGCGTTGGTTGAGCCGACCAGCGAACGAGCAGCGGATTCGGGCAGCACAGTAACACCCATGCCGCTGGAAACGGCGGCCGTCAGTGTAGAGATCGATTCAATCTCACCGATAATGCGGGCGCTTAAACGGCGCAGCGAAAAGGCTTCATCAACACGTTTACGCACGGCGCTGTAGTCACGTGGCAAAAACAAACTCATCTGTGCCACATCGGCAAGATCTACGGTCGCACCCGGACAATCTGTGGTCCCGACCAGATAAAGTTCCTCTTTCATCAACGGAATGCTGTTGATACCCGCCGTTGGCGCACGATCATACAGCACCGCCATATCAAGCTGACCGTTCATCACCTTTTCGTTCAATGAACTACCGCTGTTTTCATGCAGGTAAACCAGCACATCTGGAAACTGCTCGCGCACGGTTTGTAGCAGCGGCATGGTCAGTGACGATGCCGCTGTCCCCGGTGCCAGGCCGATTGACACCTGACCATTTAATGCCTGTCCTGCATTGATCACCGCAGTTTGTGCCTGCTCACACTGGCGTAAAATGGTACGTGCGTGCGCATAAAGGATCTTACCGGCTTCGGTCGGCGTCACGCCGCGCTTAGTACGGATGAGCAATTGCTGGTCCAGTTCATTTTCCAGCGTGGCAACCTGTTGACTCAGCGCAGGCTGCGCGATGTGCAACACTTCAGCTGCCTGGGTCAGACTGCCGATATCGACGATTTTTACAAAGTACTTCAGTCGTCTTAAATTCATCTTGCCTCCGTCACCTATCCCCGAATACCTGACTGGTCTGAGCCAATCGCTTTGTTAGTAATCAGATTGCAATATGCAGGCCAGTTTTTTGCAATTCAGCCAACAGTCAGGCCAGCCTCTTGCTAACGGCCAGTAAAATAAGCGTTTCTGATTACCTCATAAGAGGTAACTGGCGGGGCGTATACTGATTAACGGATGACAAAAGGCCCGCTTGCACTGTCATAGTGCAGAAAATGAAAAACAGGTGTGCAAAAAAGTGATGGCCCGGCGAGCACTTTTAGTGCAGTTCACAGACGCAAGGCACGCTAAAGGCGCGTGGCGACTGGATCAGAGAAGAGTCAGGCGTTAAGGAAGTGTAAACGTTATCAGTAGTTAATCTTATAGACGACATGTGTGGCCTGCTACCGTTACGAACTGACTGCGGGTAGCCGGAGCGTCGGAGCGAGCAGGCAAGCGCCTTCGCGGTGTGGGAAGGCGACAAGATTGTTCAGCCCCGGAAGCATAAATAACGGTGTGACCGGGGTGAACAGACGCAGCCAACGCCTCCACAACGCGAAGGAGAAAGAGCATTAGCGTTTTTGCGGTTGCGGCGCATATCAATTGAAACAGCAGCCACGATAATGATGCCTTTAATGATGTCCTGAATATACGCATCAACACCCACAAAGGTGAATCCGCTCTTGATCAGGCCGAGAATGACAGCGCCTATCAGCGTACCGGTAATACGCCCTACACCCCCATCAGGCTGCTGCCACCGATAACGGCGGCGGCAATGGCGTCCAGCTCGTAGGCCATCCCCATGCTTGACTGTCCGCTACTGACGCGCGCCGCCAGTACCACACCGGCCAGACCAGAAAGCGCGCCGGCAATGGTGTAAACGATGACCAAATATTTGTTGACGTTAATACCGGAGACTTTCGCCGACGTCATGTTACCGCCGATGGCGTAAACATATTTGCCGTAGCGCGTATGCTTCAGAGCAATATGGAACAGAAAGGCGACGACCAGAAAGATAATGACCGGCATGGCGCCCTGACCAATCGCGGTGAAGCCATCGGACAGAAAGCTGATGGGATTACCCTGGGTATAATATTGTGCCAAACCGCGAGCCGACACCATCATGCCCAGCGTGGCGATAAACGGAGGGATCCCGGTGCGGGTAATCAACACACCATTAACCAGCCCACACAGCAAACCCACGCCGATCCCGGCACCAATCGGTATCGCCGCAGGCATATTCACCAGTGACGGGAACATCGGCGACAGGCTGTCAGAAGTTTGCGCCAGGCTGGCCGCGACGACTGCGGTAAGCGCAATGACCGAACCGGAAGATAAATCAATACCGGTGGTGATAATGACCTGGGTCACGCCAACCGCAATGATACCGATGATGGCAACCTGAAGCAGAATCAGAATCAAACGGTTGGTATTAAGCAGGAAAGACTGATCGCGAACGTACCAGCCCGCCATTTCAAAAATCAAGGCAATGCCAACCATCACAATAAAAATACCGGTATCTTTAGGTAATTTATGTCGCAGGTTCGCCAGGAAAGAAGGTTGCTCAGGGGCCGCAGGGGCCGTTACTTTTATATTGCTCATAATCGTCTCACGCCTCACTCGGATGCCAACGACAAAATGGTTTCCTGGTCGGCTTCTTCTTTATCGAGGATGCCGGTTATACGTCCGCCATGCATCACCATCACCCGGTCACTCATGCCTAAGATTTCCGGCAGTTCAGACGACACCATGATGATGGCCACGCCACGGTTGGCCAGTTCACTGATCAAGCGATAAATTTCTGCTTTAGCCCCCACATCAATGCCGCGGGTAGGTTCATCCAGAATCAGAATTTTGGGTTGTGCCAGTAGCCAGCGAGCAATCAGGACTTTTTGCTGGTTGCCCCCGCTGAGGTTATTGATGATTTGATCCATCGTTGGCGTTTTGATGTTCAGACGACGGATTTGATCCATGCAGTCCTGCGCCATCCTGACATGGCTGACAAAGCCGCTTTTGCCACTGTATTCCGGCATGTTGACGATGCTCATGTTTTCCAGCACCGATAACACCAGAAACAGGCCCGATTTTTTACGATCCTCGGTCAAAAACGCCATGCCCTTCTCAATGGCTGTCGAGGGTGAATCAATATTCACCGGTACGCCATCAATTAATACCTCACCGCTGTCGAAACTCTCCATGCCGAACAGACTTTCCATCACTTCACTGCGCCCCGCCCCAACCAGACCGGCTACGCCCAGAATTTCGCCTTTACGCAGGGTAAAGTTGATGTCAGTGAAGCGATCTTTGCAGGTGAGATTGCGTACCGTCAGTACCTCTTCACCGATGGCATTGTTGAATTTCGGAAACAGCTGCGTCAGTTCACGCCCCACCATCTGTGTAATCAGCGACTGGCGGGTAAACTCAGTGGTGTGATTACTGCCAATCCAGCTGCCATCGCGGAAAATGCTGATCTCATCGGTGATAGCGAAGATCTCATCCATTTTATGACTGATATAGACGATGGCTTTACCCTGCTTACGCAGGTCACGAATAATGGTAAACAGATGCGCCACCTCGGTTTCGGTCAGCGCAGATGTCGGTTCGTCCATGATGACGATGTCGGAGTTCCATGACACCGCTTTAGCGATCTCGACCATCTGTTGCGAAGCGATACTTAAATCACCCACCATACGATCGGCTTTGAGACGGATATTCAGTTTGTTTAACAATTCCTGGGTGATTTGGTTGAGCTTGCCGTGATCAACGAAGCCATACTTCATTGGTTCACGCCCCAGCCAAATGTTTTCAGCAACCGTCATATAGGGCACCAGATTCAGCTCCTGGTGAATCATTGAAATGCCCGAACGCAACGCATCCATAGTGTCCTGAAACTGCACCGGCTCCCCTTTAATGCGAATGGTGCCCCTGTCGGGACGATACATCCCGATCAGGCACTTCATTAAAGTGGATTTGCCCGCGCCATTTTCACCCATCAAGGCATGTACCGTTCCCGGACGCACACGTAATGACACGTTGTCGAGTGCTTTCACTCCGGGGAAGAACTTGCTGATGCCTTCGGCTTCAAGCGCAAAAGCGGACATACATCACCTCCGTACGGCGAAAGAACCATTATTTTTGATTGCGATTCACAAACTGTTCCATGTTGTCTTTGGTGATCAACTGATACGGGATATCGACCACTTTTTGCACTTTTTCGCCTTTTGCCAGTTTCACCGCTGTCTGCACCGCGCCCTCACCCTGCCCTTTCGCATCCTGGAAAACGGTCGCGACAATTTTGCCGTTTTTCAACATCTGCAAGGCGTCGGGCGTGCCATCTACCCCGGCGATTAAAATTTTATTGGGGTTTTTACCCAACGCCTGCAACGCACCGATAGCCATTTCATCGTTATTGGATGCGATGGCCTGGATATCGTCCCCTGCGGTCATCCAGTTGCTCACCACATCCACCGCATCGTTACGCATGAATTTGGCCGTCTGCTTTTGAACCACTTTGATGCCGGGATATTTAGCCACAACCGCTTCCACGCCTTTGGTGCGGTCGCGCGTGGCCTCGTTTGCCAAATCACCCAGCAAAATGGCGACGTTGCCTTTACCGTTCATCGCTTTTGCCAGGGCTTCCATTTGCAAACGTCCCGCCAGTTCAGAATCCGATCCGACATAGGCCATTTTGTCAGTGAGTTCCGCTTGTGGACGACGGTTAACGAACACCAACGCAACGTTGGCTTTTTCGGCCTGGTCCATAATGGGTTTAACTGCGTTGGTATCCACTGGGTTAACGATGATGGCGTCAACGCCCTGACCAATGAAGTTTTGTACCTGTTGTAGCTGTTGTGACACATCGCCTTTGGCGTCTTCGATCTGCCCTTTTACGCCCTCTTTTTGCATCTCTTTTTGAATTGAGGTGCGGACAATGGTCAGAAAGTTGTCGTCAAACAGCGCCATTGAGACGCCAACCTGAATATCTTTTGCCATCGCGGCGGCGGGTAACATGCAGGCTAACAGTGAGGCAACGATCGTTCTTTTGATGTTCATAGGGATCCTTCTTTATTGTTAACTTGCTCAGTTGGCTGACACCGCGAATGAAAAATATCTTTTACATTCATTCAACCCGGCTGGCGTTTTTTGGTCGGTTAGTCGAGGTAAAACACGGGTTTAAATCTATTTTTGTGACCCATAACTCCTTTTCACAATCTCCTGATTTGAAACCGTTTAATTTCAAAACCACGTTTTATTTCTCTCATGCTGTTTCGTCCGTGAAAACAAACAGTTCATTTGTTCCATATGGGTAGTTTTTGAAATTTTTATCATAAAAGCACTGAAATGCTTGTTTTAACATCATCAAACAACAAAACTTTGACATGCCTCTAACATCTGCAGAGAAATGCGTTTAAAGTGAGATCCTGTTGGCAGTTTGAAAAGCAGGCGAATGTGATGAAAAAGCGCCAATCCGCTGCTTTTACGCGCACTTGAACGCAATTAGTAAAAGAGTGCTTTGACATCCGTGAACGGCATCGCTAATATTCGCCCCGTTCCAACGATTCCTCTGTAGTTCAGTCGGTAGAACGGCGGACTGTTAATCCGTATGTCACTGGTTCGAGTCCAGTCAGAGGAGCCAAATTCGAAAAAACCGCTTAAGGCAACTTAAGCGGTTTTTTTATGCCTCTGTTCCGCCTTCCTGTCGCATATTCACGCTAACGGCTGTGTTAATCTCTTTCTCCTGTTTTACTGATCACTTTTTTGAGCACTATGTCGGCACCCACAAAACGAAAAAATGACCCTGAAGGGCTAAAAAACGCATCATTGCTGGCGCGTTAAAAACCTTTGCTGAATTTGGTATGCAAGGCGCGCGCATGGAGCAGATTGCGGAAAACGCGCAAACCACGAAGCGCATGGTGGTGTATCACTTTGGCAGCAAAGAGCAGCTTTATATCGAAGTGCTGGAACAGGTTTATCAGTCCATTCGTCAGCACGAAACGGGCCTGAATCTGACGGTGATGGATCCGGAAACGGCGATGACAAAACTGGTCGAAGCCAGCTTTGATTATCACGTTTCACATCCTGACTTCATGCGGCTGGTGTGCAGTGAAAACTTGTTGCGTGGCCGCTACATTAGTCAGTCGGTTCGCATCAAGGCGCTGAACCGCAGTGCGCTCGATCTTCTTGATGACATTCTGACGCGCGGACAACAGCAAGGTCTGTTTATCAATGAAGTAGAGACGATTGATGTGCATCGCCTGATCAGCAGTATTTGTGTTCACCACGTCTCTAACCGCTATACCTTTAATGCGCTGTTTAGTCCGGACAACAGCGAGGAAGAAAGCATTCATCGCAACCGGCAATTAGCGGTAACGGCAACGCTACGCTATATCCGCAAGCACAATTAGCCACCTCAGGCTGCGTTTTTAATGGTCTACGCTTTATAGACGAACCCGTAACAAACCATAAAAACAGGAACGCAGTTGTGAGCAGAGACGCCCGCCTTTATCCGCTTCGCCAACCCCATATCAACCCGCATGATGATGCTGTCTGGAACTGGGCGCAAAATGCTCAGATCGGCAGCCGTCATCAGGTACGACGCCCGGCGAGCGAAGCGGATCTTCAACAATTACTACGCCAGACACAGGACCAGGTACGCGTTATCGGCAGCAAACTGTCGCCAGGCAGAATGCTGCACGTCAGCGAAAATGATCTGCTGCTGGATCTCAGTGCCCTCTCCGGGGTGCTAACCAGCGATGAAAACAGTGTTACGTTTGGCGGCAGTACTCCGCTGCACCGGGTTTACAGCATATTGACCAGCATGGGCCGTATGTTGGGTTCATCACCCGGCGTGATCGCGGTGCAAACGCTGGCAGGTGCCATGACCACCGGCACGCACGGACAGGGATTGCAGCAGAGTTCGCTGGCTGATGAGGCGTTGCGCATTCGTATGGTGCTTGCCGATGGATCGCTACGCGAGTTTGTGCGTGGGGAGAATGATTTTGCTGCTGCGCAAGTGACGCTGGGCGCGTTGGGCATTGTTACTGCCGTAACGTTACACACCGAACCCTTTCGCATCTTTACCTGCCATAAATATGCCGTATCGGCAGATACGCTTGAGCAAGATTTGCTGCACTGGAATGAAAGCTATCCATTAAGCAAAGCCTGGTGGTTCGTTGATGATAATGTGATGCATGTCTGGAACGCACACCAGGCGAGTGAAAGCGATCGACAACGTTATGAGCAGCAGGGCCGCCAGGTACTTCTGCACGCCGAAACGGGCGATGACAGCCTGAACGACACCATTGATCAAACGCTGGCGCACATGCACCGCGATACCCAGATTCAGGGTAAAGGCGGTAAACAGTTCCGTACCGTGACCCGCTTTCGTGATTTTACTGACGTGACAGGCGACATTTATCAGCTCTTTTGTCGCGGCATTGCGGTACCGCAAATCAACGTAGAAATTGGCGTACCGCTGGCAAACACGCCAGCCATTATCCGCAAAATCAAAAGCTGGTATGCGCAAAACCGCCCGCATATGCACTACCCCATTATCCTGCGCTGTACGGGCGCATCATCAGCCTGGCTCAGCCCAGCGTATGAACACCCCACCTGCTTTTTGGCTTTGTGGTTTATTACGCCGATGACGGCTCACTGTCACAGGATGGCCTGCATTTTCTGACCGAAGTCGAAAAGCTGCTGGCAGAAGAAGGCGGACGCCCGCACTGGGGCAAATATTATGACGACACAAGTTACACGTGGCGCGAAATTTATCCCCGCTGGGATGATTTCCGGGCATTGCGCAGCCAGCTTGATCCACAGCGCCGCTTCAGTAACGATTATGTCACAACACTTTTTGACTGAATTTAACGGGGAAATCATGTTTGCCTGGGTAACGTTGTTGACTCAACCCGACTATCTGGTGGGTGTTAAAGCCCTTCACCACTCATTAAAGCAGAGTAAAACCCGCTGGCCGCTGGTGGTAATGACCACCGATGCCATTTCGCTGGCCGATCGTGAAGATTTGCAGGCACGGGGCTGCGTCATTCATCACGTCACACCGCTCGCCCCACGGGACGATTTGGATCATCATTACGCTTCTGCCCAGTTCAGTGAAGTCTGGACCAAGCTCCGTGCCTGGCAGCTGACCGAATGTGAGCGCGTGGTGTTTTTAGACGCCGACATGCTGGTAATGCAAAATATGGACGAGCTGTTTACGCTGGATCTCGGCGATAATTTGCTGGCCGCGTGTCACGCCTGCCGCTGCAACCCGAATAGTATTGCTACCTACCCGGCTAACTGGCAGCCGGAGTTTTGTCACTATACCTGGCAGGAGCGTGGCGAACCGGCTCCCGCCATGCTTGATAATTATCTGAACGGTGGTTTTCTGGTCTTCAGACCTGATAATGAGGTGTTTGAAGCCATGGCGCAGCGTATTGCGGCGATTGACGATTTGAGTGCTTATCCTTTTTCTGAGCAGGATTTGCTCAATGAAGTGTTTGCCGGACGCTGGCTGCCGCTGCCTTATATTTACAACGCGCTGAAAACTCTGCCGTTCCAGCACAGCCGTTTGTGGCAAGGCGATGAAGTGAAAAACCTGCACTTTATTTTGGCTAAACCGTGGGATCGTGATTTAGACCAGCCAGAAATTGAGCGCGATCGTTACTACGCGCTGGATAAACTGTGGTGGGAGAAAAGTACGGATAGTTAATTATCTGAACATTTGCAACCAGCCTGTTGTTTGTTTTAATCACCTCATAAATAACAGGCATCGCATTAACCGGACCAAACTTACTCCAATAATTCGAAGCCGGATGTAAGGGTTTTATATGAAATTTAATTTTAATCGAAGGGGATTAATGGCTTTTATATTGTTTAATCCCTGAAACGAATGATGTAAGTGAGCCATTTTGTGGTTCTTTCAATGTTACTTTCGCTTTTAATTCTTGCAGCAAGCCTGCGGGGATATTCGTTCTGACTAAACCGTGGAATCGCGATTTGGATCAAACTGAACTTGAGCGCGTTAGCTATTATGTCCTGGACAAATTCCGGTGGAAAAAGGGTCAACCCTCTGTTGGCTCATCCCTCACCGTTCTCTTCTTTCTGGCGCGGGTGACCTTCCCGCTTTTATCCTGTCTGGATAGCTAAATCTATTTGATTACCTTTTACAGGAGTAAATAACGTGATTCGTTCAGCGAGAGCACAAGATCTACCGGCTATCATCGCTATTGCTGCCAGCACAACGATGTTTATGAGTGATGAGCTTGACCATTTTCGCGATCTGCTGGCTTCCTTGTTCCATCAGCAGGAGACTTTGCCGAATGAAGCGGGGCTGATTGTTGCGCTGAACGGGCCTGGCGATGAGGCAGATATTGTCGGTGCCGCCTTTTTCATGCTGGAGCCGATGGCACAGGGGATCATGAATCTGCTGTTTATTGGTGTCGCGCCTGAAGCGAGAAAACGCGGCTTTGGTCGCGCGTTGCTTGACAGTTTTGGCGAGGCAGTTCAGGAACATAGCGTCCGACTGGCTATCATTGAAACGGCTGGCGATAAACTGTATGAACCGGCATGGCGTCTTTACGAGGCAGCAGGCTTTAGACAGGAAGCATGTATCCGTGATTATTATGATGACGGGCTTGATAAACTGATATTTAGTCAGCGTTTTGCAAGGTAAAACCCGGTAGTCAGGCTCCTTCCCTCGCGACTTAACTGGCTCTTTTCCTGCAAGGTTGCTGCAAATTTCAGCAGTCAGAAGATTTAATGAAAAAGAGCTTTGACAAGCCTAAGTGAGGCCGTTAATATGCGCCCCGTTCCAACGATTCCTCTGTAGTTCAGTCGGTAGAACGGCGGACTGTTAATCCGTATGTCACTGGTTCGAGTCCAGTCAGAGGAGCCAAATTCGAAAAGCCCGGTCTTTGCAAAAAGACCGGGCTTTTTTCGTTGTGTTGAAAAATGGTGTCGAGACGTTGAGCCAGAAAGGGCTGCGGCCTGGCCGCAGCACATTATTAACGCCAGCCTAATTCTGGCGCGACGTATTTCAGGATCGATTCAATCACGTGTGCATTGTACGCCACACCGAGCTGGTTTGGCACGGTGAGCAGCAGCGTATCTGCTTCCGCAATGGCTTCATCCTGCGCCAGTTGTTTAATTAACGCTTCCGGCTCCGCCGCATAGCTTCGGCCAAAAATGGCGCGGTTTTTTCGTCCAGGAAGCCTACCGAATCCTGCTCCTGACCGCTGCGGCCAAAGTAAGCCCGGTCCGTATCATTAACTAACGCAAAGATGCTGCGACTGACAGAAACGCGCGGCTCATGCGTGTGCCCGGCAGCTTTCCATGCTTCACGGTAAGCCCGGATCTGCTTCGCCTGCTGAATGTGGAACGGCTCACCGGTTTCGTCATCTTTTAAGGTTGAGCTTTGCAGATTCATCCCCATCTTCGCTGCCCACTCTGCCGTGGCGTTGGAGCCGGAACCCCACCAGATACGCTCACGTAAGCCCGCAGAGAAAGGTTCCAGGCGCAGCAGACCCGGCGGATTGGGAAACATCGGCTGTGGATTCGGCTTCGCAAAACCTTCACCACGCAACGCGTCAAGGAACACTTCTGTGTGACGACGTCCCATATCCGCGTCAGATTCCCCCTCTTGTGGCGCGTAGCCAAAATAGCGCCAGCCATCAATCACCTGCTCAGGTGAGCCACGACTTATCCCCAGTTGCAGGCGGCCACCAGAAATCAGGTCAGCAGCGCCAGCATCCTCCACCATATAGAGCGGATTTTCGTAGCGCATATCGATAACGCCAGTGCCGATTTCGATTTTGCTTGTGCGTGCGCCCACCGCAGCCAGGAGCGGAAACGGTGAACTGAGCTGGCGGGCAAAGTGGTGTACGCGAAAATAAGCCCCATCAGCCCCCAGTTCTTCGGCGGCAACCGCCAGATCAATGGATTGCAGCAGCACATCCTGCGCCGAGCGCGTCGCTGACTGCTGAGAAGGCGTCCAGTGACCAAAGGATAAAAAACCAATCTTTTTCATGCGTTGCTTCTCCGTGCGGGCCGTTTGCGCCCTTTTAACTTGATGGGCAAAGGTTACGCCAGCCGGGTCGCCACTGATAGTCAATTTCTTTCAACCGCATTTTCGACTTTTTCGACAGAGCTTTTGGCTGGCGTCCTTGCCCTGACATCCTTATTTGCGTGAAGCGATAATCTCATCAGCAACCTGGCGTGGCGCTTGTGCATAGTGGCTGAACTCCATGCTATACGTTGCACGGCCTTGCGTCAGAGAGCGGACGCTGGTCGAGTAGCCAAACATTTCAGCCAGCGGCACTTCGGCACGAATGATGCGGCCACCAAAATGCTCGTCCATCCCCTGGACTGCGCCGCGCCGTGATGAGAGATCGCCCATGATACCGCCCGCATACTCTTCCGGGGTTTCCACTTCTACTTTCATTACCGGTTCAAGGATCACCGGATCGGCCAGTTTCGCCGCGGCCCGAAAGCCCAGGATGCCCGCCATGCGGAACGCCATTTCTGATGAGTCAACGTCGTGGTAAGAGCCAAACGTCAGGGTCGCTTTGATATCCACAATCGGATAGCCCGCTAACACACCGGTATTGAGTGCTTCACGAATCCCTTTTTCCACCGATGGTATATATTCACGCGGCACCACACCGCCTTTGGTGGCGTCTTCAAAGGCAAAACCGCTGCCGGGTTCACGCGGGGCCAGACTCAGCACTACGTGCCCGTACTGCCCTTTTCCCCCGACTGACGTACGAACTTGCCTTCTACATCCTGCACCGCTTTGCGTATCGTTTCGCGGTAGGTAACCTGTGGTCGGCCAATATTCGCCTCAACGCCAAATTCGCGTTTCAGGCGATCAACGATAATCTCCAGATGCAGTTCTCCCATGCCGGAGATGATTGCCTGGCCAGATTCTTCATCGGTGTGCAGATGAAACGACGGATCTTCTGCCGCCAGGCGCTGTAAGGCGAAACCCATTTTTTCCTGATCGCCTTTGGTCTTTGGCTCAATCGACAATGAAATAACCGGCTCGGGAAATTCCATCCGTTCAAGGGTGATCACCGCGTTGGGATCGCACAGCGTTTCACCGGTTGTGGCCTCTTTTAATCCCACGCAGGCCGCGATATCACCCGCGCGGATTTCATCAATTTCATGGCGGGCATTAGCATGCATCTGGACGATACGGCCGATGCGCTCTTTCCTGCCTTTCACGGCGTTAAATACGCTGTCGCCTTTGCGCAGCACGCCGGAATAGACCCGTACAAACGTCAGTTGCCCGACAAACGGATCGCTCATGAGTTTGAACGCCAGCGCCGAAAATGGCTCGTTATCATCTGCATGTCGCTCGACGACATGACCCTTTCGTCCATCCCTTGTATAGAGGGAATATCTGCTGGCGAGGGCATCAGTTCAATGACGGCATCCAGCATGCGTTGCACGCCCTTGTTTTTGAATGCGCTGCCGCACAGCATCGGCTGGATCTCCCCGCCAGGGTTCTCAGACGCAGCCCTTGTGTCACCTGCGCTTCAGTGAGATCGCCGTTTTCCAGCCAGGCCTCGGTCAGGGTTTCGTTGGCTTCTGCCGCGACGGCAACCATTTTCTCTCGCCAGATTTGCGCTTCTGCTCGCAGCGCCTCGGGGATGTCGCTATAACTGAAGCTCATCCCCTGCGTGGCGTCATCCCAGTAAATCGCCTGCATTTTATTCAGGTCGATAACACCGACAAAATGCTCTTCGCTGCCAATGGGGATCACAATCGGCACCGGATGGGCTTTCAGCCGATCCTGCATCATCTGCACCACGCGGAAGTAATCCGCGCCCTGACGATCCATTTTATTGACGAAAGCCAGACGCGGAACGTGGTATTTATTGGCCTGTCGCCAGACGGTTTCCGATTGTGGCTGTACGCCGCCCACGGCGTCATAAACCATCACCGCACCGTCCAGCACCCGCATCGAACGCTCCACTTCAATGGTGAAATCAACGTGACCGGGAGTATCAATGATGTTGATACGGTGCGGTTCGAACCGGCTATCCATGCCCGGCCAGAAGCAGCTCACCGCAGCAGACGTAATGGTAATGCCACGCTCCTGCTCCTGCGCCATCCAGTCAGTTGTTGCTGCGCCATCATGCACCTCTCCCAGCTTGTGGCTCATTCCGGTGTAAAACAAAATGCGCTCAGTTGTGGTGGTTTTACCGGCATCGATGTGCGCGGAGATGCCGATATTGCGGTAACGTTCGACAGGCAGGGTTCGGGGCATGATGCGTCCTTAGTCAGTTTGACTGATAATGCGGTGAGCACCAATTGCTCACCCGCGCCAGCAAGCTTAGACCAATGGTACGTATAAATACGAACAGTTTGAGCTATAATGCGTCAGGTAAATCACACACTCAGGAAATTCATGATTACGAATCATCCCGAAGCGGAGCAGATCCGCCTCGAAAATATTTTGTTTGCTTTAGGTAATCCGCTGCGGCTGGACATTGTACAAACGCTGGCACGAGAAGGAGAACAGTCTTGCGGCATGCTACGCGGCGAAGTCGCGAAATCTACCATGACCCATCACTGGCGCGTGCTGCGTGACAGCGGCGTCATCTGGCAGCGCCCACTCGGCAGGGAAAATCTGATTTCTTTACGTCGTGACGATCTGGAACAGCGTTTTCCTGGCTTACTGGAGAGCCTGCTGACGGCAATGACGCATAATTAAGCATTTCCTGGCTGGAAACCGCTGTCGCCACGCTTTAAGGTAACGATTTCAGCTAAAGGGAAACTTCATGCGCATTTTGATAGTCGGCGCCGGTGCAACCGGCGGATATTTTGGCGCGCGTCTGGCCCAGGCGGGAGAGGACGTTACGTTTCTGGTGCGTGAGCGCCGTTACCAACAGCTGCAAGAGACCGGACTGATCTTGCAGACGCCGCAAGGCACCGAAACCTTGCAGCCACAGCTGGTACAGGCGCAAACGCTGAACAGCCATTACGACCTGATTATTCTGACGGTGAAAAGTTTTGGCCTCGATCAGGCGATGGATGACATCACGCCTGCGGTCGGTCCTGACACCTTAATCATGCCGATCCTCAACGGCATGCGGCATATTGATATCCTGCGCAGTCGCTTTGGTGACGGCAAGGTGATTGGCGGCTTGTGTAAGATCAATGCAACGCTTGGCCCTGAGGGCGAAGTGGTGCAGATGACGCCGCTGCACCAGATTTTTTATGGGGCGCTGAACGGTGAAAACGATGCACGATTACAGCGTGTCGATGCCGCGTTGCGTGGCAGCGGGGTCGATACCATTTTTAGCGAGGATATTATCAGCGAGCTGTGGGAAAAGTGGCTGCTGCTCAGCACGCTCGGTGCCGTGTGCTGCCTGGCCCGTGGCAATACGCAGCAGGTGTTGAATTCACAGGGCGGTGAAGCGTTGCTGCAAGATATTTTCACTGAAATCCTGACAATTATCAGTGCAGACGGCTATCAGCCTCGTCCGGCGATAACTGCGAAAATCTATGAGTCGCTGAACAATCCCGCTACGCCGATGACCTCATCACTGTATCGCGATCTGACGCAAGGCTACGACATCGAAGCCGGACAGGTGATAGGTGATCTGCTGCTGCGCGCCCTGCGCAACGGCATCAGTGCGCCGTTGCTGAATGCGGTGAACGTTAACCTGCAGGTCTATTTGCAGGGACGCTAATGCTTAACGGCTAATGCGCGCCTGGAGATGGGGTAAGCGCATTAGCCTGTGCCACGCATGATCGATCTCATCCGGCATCTCGACTTCACCAAAAATCCTTTGCCTTTTGGCCCGTAGCCCTGCTCATCATTGCGCAGGCGCTGTACTTCCCCATCAATAGCGAAAGAAAACGCTCCAGCGACCACAACCCTTGCGGTGGCGCACCGACAATGCGAACCATTCCGGCGTCGGTGATCAGTTGTGGCGTAAATACCGGCCAGTTGATGAAGCGTGGCGCATCGCTGCGGTTACGCCATTGCCAGCGAAACGTCGCATCGGTACGGCGCTGCATTAACGGATCCTGAATCAATATAATCTGCTGAGGTTGCAGGTTATGGTTATCCAGTAAACGCTGGCTGAACGCCGCGTTTTCGCCGCAGTTGCGCGACGCCCCTTCCAGCAACAGCTGCGCGTCAGGCAATGCAGCAAAGGTGCGGGCAATTTCAGCCAGCATCTGCGCTTCACTTAATCCCTGGGTATTGATTTGTCGATAGAGTGGATGTGCCGCCATCGCTTCTGCCAGCACGGCTGTGGCGTGACCGATGCCGCCACTGATTAACAAAGGCAACGTGAATTTTTTAGCCAGCGCCACCGCGCCTTCAATGTTTGGCAACACGGAATGTCCCGCCAGAATCGCCAGCTCTGCGCTGATTTCACCTTCATGTGGCATTTCATCCAGCGCCAGCCAGGCAGCGATAAGATTGATATCCTGGATGTGGTTGTCAGTGAGTTGCATATTTTCCTCCTGTTCACCGCGCAGTCTACCCCTGTCCAGGCACGATGACAGGGAAAAATTTGCTACACTCGCCGCTCTATCTTCAGGAGAGAACCATGATTTCCCGCTCCGTGACCCTTGATGACGTCGCTCAACTGGCCGGCGTCTCTTACCAGACCGTTTCGCGCGTGCTTAATCGCTCTGAGCAGGTTTCAGCGCGCACCCGAGAAAAAGTCGAAGCGGCAATGCAGCAGCTTAATTATGTACCGAATCGCGTGGCCCAGCAGCTTGCAGGCAAAGCGACACGTACGCTCGGCCTCGCCACCAGCAATCTGTCATTAATGGCACCGGCGCAAATCGCTGCAGCCATTCAGCAGCGTGCCGCCAGCGCCGGCTATCACCTGGTGATCGCGATGAACAGCGGTCAGCCGGTCGAAGCGACAATTAATGAACTGCTGGCGCAGCGTGTGGATGGGCTACTGATCAATATGCCGTTGCAGGCTGAACGGGCGGAGCAGATTCAGGCGCTGTGCGGGGAAAAACCCACGCTGTTTTTAGATGTCGAGCCACGGGCTGCGGTAGCACAGTGTCAGTTTCCTAATGAGGCGGGTGCACGCGCCGCCGTTGACCATCTGGTTGCGCTGGGCCACGTGCAGATTGGTTTGTTAAACGGCCCCGTAGATTCAGTCGCCGCCCGCCAGCGCGAAGCGGCCTGGTTAGCGGCGCTGGCCGAGCGTCAGTTAACCCCTTATTGCCTGCTGCGCGGGGACTGGAGCGCCCGGTCGGGATATCAGGCGATGCTGAATCAGCTCCCTGACGCTTTGCCCTCAGCCCTGCTGGTGGCGAATGATCAAATGGCGCTGGGTGCAATGCGGGCGCTGCATCAGTATGGCGTGCGCATTCCTGCGGAGATGTCGTTAGTGGGTTATGACGATACAGCGGAAAGTGCCTGGTATCAGCCGCCACTGACCACCGTAAGGCAGGATTTGCAGCGGCTGGGTGAAGCAAGCGTTGAGCAGATAGTGTCACGCTTAGCGGGCAGCGAAACCCCTGCTTTAGCGTTAGAGACAAAACTGATTGTGCGGGAAACCACGGCGGCGCCTGGCGATGAAAGCTCAGCGTTACCTGAACTGGCGCAGCAGTTACAGCAGATAGCGCGACAACTGATGAAGCCTTCTGCGTATTAATGCACCACTTTACAACCTGTGACCCCCTCACCCAGCGCGCCCTCTGTTTATGAGGAAGAACTAAAGTGAGGGGAGCCAGCACAAGCCCTGTGCTTACTGCGGCTTGACTTCGCCCATGCTTTTGAGCTTTTTCGACAGCTCGCGGCGCTCTTTAGAGAGGTCGGCGTTTTTGATGATGTACTCGTCAACACGATCTTCATAGTCAACGCGCATGCTGGCGATGATTTCCTGAATCGCCTCAATGCTCATGCCGGGTTTGATGTATTCACTCAGGTTGTCCAACAGCAATACACGCTTCTGGTTATCACGAATTTTCTTTTCGTTGTCGGTGATTTCACGCTGCAGTTTATTTTTGCGGCGGAACATACGCACGAATTCCAGTACGTCCTGAAATGATTGCTTGGCATTTTCCATGATGGCACCTTCTTTGAGCCTGCTGTCGCAGGGAGAGAGTCAAAACGATCAGCTTAGCGGCTAGCCAGCCTTGTAAGCAATTTTCACAGCTAAATTCAGACTGGCTCTTATCTTAGCGCAAAGAAAGCAGTTTTCACATTAAGTCATTGTCTGAGGTGATTATTTGCGCAACGCCATACGCAGCAGATCAGACATACGCTCTAACTGCTTCGCCAGCTCCAGGCTCAGCCAGACGTAACCGTAAATCGGCGTCTCCTCTAACCTTTCACTGCCTGCGTCGGCAATTAACTGCTTCAATTCCCGTGTAATTTCAGCCAGTTCATGACTGGTAGCGATCACCTGTTCGGTTTCGCCGCGTACCGCCAGAGTAGAGAGGGCGCGCAGCGTGTTTTCGGTCATCTGCTGGGTGCGACGTAAGGTTGGCGCATTGAGCAAGATCAGATGACTTTCACGAGATGCCCACCAGGCATTAATTTGCATCTCAACTGTGTACACCATATTACGGTTGATGGTTTGAATCGCTTCAAACACCGATTTCGGAATACGTGTCTCTTTACTTGACGGCTCCAGCAGTGCACGCATCTTGATGATGCTGGTGAGCAATTTGCCTAAGGGTTTACCCAGACGCGGCTTTTCCACCAGGTTATGCGAAAAACCTGCATGATAAATCGTGGCGATTTTTTCCAGCGAGTCAGACAGCTGAATACGCCAGTGGGTATAGGCGCGCTGCGCCCAGATAGCACTGAACAGCAGCGCCAGCAGCGATCCCAGAATCACATCGCCGCCGCGCCATAACGCCATAGTGAAGTCGCCTGCCGGTGCGCCCACCACCACGCTAAGGGTGATACCAATCAGCAGCGCCATATAGGGATGTTTACCCAGAGTAAGAAAACCACAGACAAACATCACCACCGCACACCAGGCCAGCATCACCGGTAACGAAATAAGCTCCAGCTTTAACGCGATCAGACCTGAAATCGATCCTGCCAGCGTACCGCTAATACGCTGTATTGCGCGCGGAAAGACGTTGCCCCACGTTGAGATAGGCCCCATCACCACCACCAGCGTGATAAGCGGCCATGTTCCTTCGGGAATATCTGTAATGCGCACAAACAGAAAGGTCAGCAAAAAGGCAATAGCAATGCGTACACCATGTACGCTGCGGTAATAGCGGTAGAACCAAAACTCCAGTTTCGATATTGGTTTATCAGGACGCAAGATGGTTTTCCGGTTGCAGGATCATTATGTGCGCTATTTTAACCCGTCGCGTTGCTAAGGCTTAATCACGCTTTTCCATTTCAAGACAGTGTTGACCTTCCCTTACAATTATCAACAAACAGTTTACATGGCGCGACCACCCATAAAACAAACATATAACTTATTGTTAAGGTTGTTCTTTTTTATTTAACACAGAGAAAGAGAGCAACATGAAAAAAGAGCCAGGCTGGCTGTTTTTCAACGCAGAAGAAGCGCGTACTGTTGAAGCGATGGTTGACTGCCGACAACCTCAGCGGGGGCGGCAAAGACGCAGGATATGCCCCCTTCATTGATCACGACAGGGCAGCGACCGCACTGCCCTGTTATTTTTTCACCGGAATGTAGAGATCGATATCCCAGACGCCACTTTGTGCCCCATCGTTGAGATAGTGATCAAAACAAGGACGCTCATCTACCTGCCAGCCGCTGCCAGGTAACCATTGCTGAAACAGCGTCAGCCAGGGTTTAGCGAAATCGCCATCATCGACCACCACCCGTGCGACAGCATACTTGCCACCCGCTAACTCACCTTTTTGCGGCGCACCCTCACCCGCAGGCTGATAGTCAGCGTTCACGCTGATTACGGTATCAATGGCCCGCTGTGAAGCAGCAGCGTCATTGGGATTACCGTGATAGATCGCCATCCATTCGCCGGTAAGATTGTGCTGCGTCACCCATTCAGACAGGCGGGCAAATCCTTCTGGCACCGTTTCGTCCCACGGCCCGATTAAATGAAATCCGACCCAGGGCGTAGCTTCGCGTTCAACGATGGTTACCTTCATCACCCTTCCTCTGTTTGTGGCTCAATGAAGCGTCCTACTCTGACACAGCAACACCGGGCGCACTTTGCGTAGGGCCACAAACCTGAATCAGAGCTTTTGCTTAATGTAATCTTCGATGCGCGTAATGATGCCCGCTTCGTCTACCGCCTGTAGCGTGACCAGCGGATAACTCGCCAGCTGCTTATCTTTATCCATCACCTGAATCTCACCAATGGTTTCATTGGCTTTCAGCGGTGCGTCCAGCGATTTGCGGTTGATAACGTATTTCGCTTTGACGTTTTGCACTTCGCTGCGCGGCAGTGACAGATAAACGTCGTTCGCGGTGCCAACCTCAACCTGATGCGGGTTGCCATACCAGACATTTTCAGTGCCAATTTTTTTGCCACCGTGGAAAAGTTGCACGGTATCAAAGGTGTTTTGTCCCCACACCAGCAGTTTACGCGCCTGCTCTTCACGTCCCTTTGCACTCTTACCGCCCATCACGACGGCAATCAGGCGGTGTTGACCCACAACATTTGACGCAATGATATTAAAACCAGCGGTGGCGGTATGGCCAGTTTTCAGCCCATCAACGTGCAGATTGTTATCCCACAGCAGGCCGTTGCGGTTATTTTGCGTGATGCCGTTCCAGGTCAGCGTTTTCTCTTTGTACATAGCGTAAAAATCGGGTTCGCCATCGATTATGGCGCGTGACAGTTTCGCCATATCTGACGCGCTGGAGAACTGCCCTGGCGCATCAAGACCGTGCACCGTTTCAAAATGAGTATTGGTCAGGCCCAGGCTTTCAACGTAATGATTCATCAGCTTGACGAAATTAGCTTCGCTGCCCGCAACGTAATCCGCCAGCGCAACACAGGCGTCATTGCCTGAATCGATAATGACGCCCCGGCTCAGATCGCGCACGCTTAGCTTGTCGCCGGGCTTAAGAAACATCAGCGATGAACCTTTGAAAACCGGATTTCCTGCCGCCCAGGCATCTTTACCCACGGTGACTATATCGTCGCGGGTGATTTTTTCTGATCGATAGCGCGATCAACAACATAGCCCGTCATGAGTTTGGTCAGGCTGGCCGGATTACGCCGCTCATCAGGATTTCCGGCGGTCAATACCTGGCCGGTGGTTGCATCCATTAGCACCCAGGATGCAGCATCAATTGCCGGTGGCGTCAGAGGGAACGGCATATCACCGGCCTGAACCAACGATGCCCAAAGAGTGGCAGTTACAGTAATCAGCAGACGCCTTTTCAACACTTCATCCTTAGTTGCGCAAATATATGATTAAAAGAAACAGCCGCACTTTTTACGGCAAAAGCGTTTAACAGGTTTGAAGAAATTGAAAAAAGTATGATCGCTGCGGTGTTGCTCTCAGCCTGCACGCAGGCGGTTGTGCTCAGCGGCGCACAAGACTATCCTGAGTATTGATTTCTACCCGCTCAGGACAACGACGTGCCCTCGGAATTAACTTTTTATTTCACGATTATGAAACCTTTGGCACCAGTCCCTCGCTGGATCGCCCGGCACAGTTTGCAGGTCTGCGTACAGACAGCAACTTCAATCCGCTTGGCGAGCCACAGGTATTTTATTGCCGTCCGCCAGATGATTATCTTCCTCAGCCTGAAGCCGTGATGATTACCGGTATCACGCCGCAAATCGCCATGGCGCGTGGTGTAAGCGAAGTGGAATTTGCCGAACGCATCCATGCCCTGTTTACCGAACCGCAAACCTGCGTGGTTGGCTATAACAATGTGCGCTTCGACGATGAGGTTACGCGCAACATTTTCTATAGAAACTTTTACGATCCTTACGGCTGGAGCTGGCAAAACGGTAACTCGCGCTGGGATCTGCTGGATGTCATGCGCGCCTGTTATGCGTTGCGCCCAGAGGGCATCAACTGGCCGGAAAATGACGACGGTTTCCCCAGCTTTCGCCTGGAACATCTGACTAAAGCTAACGGTGTGGCGCATGAAAATGCGCACGATGCGATGTCTGATGTGTTCGCCACCCTGGCGATGGCAAAACTGGTAAAAGAGAAGCAGCCAAAGCTGTTTGATTTTCTGTTTACTTATCGCAACAAAAACAAGCTGATGACGCTGATTGATATTCCGCAGATGAAGCCGCTGGTGCATGTCTCCGGCATGTTTGGCGCTGAACGGGGAAATACCAGTTGGGTTGTGCCACTTGCCTGGCATCCTGATAACCGCAATGCGTTAATTGTGGTGGATTTAGCCGCAGATATGACGCCGTTGCTGGAACTGGACGCTGATGCCCTGCGTGAACGTCTGTATACCCGTAAAAGCGATCTTGGCGATTTGGCTTCAGTGCCAATCAAGCTGGTGCATATTAATAAGTGTCCGGTGCTGGCTCCGGCTAATACCTTACGACCCGAAGATGCCGCGCGGTTAGGCATTGATCGTCAGCACTGCCTGAATAACCTGGCGCTGCTACGGCAACAGCCAGATGTGCGGGAAAAAGCGGTGACGCTGTTTGCCGAAGCTGAACCGTTTACGCCTTCAGAAGATGTTGATGCTCAGCTTTATAACGGCTTCTTTAGCGATGCCGATCGGGCGGGCATGAATATCATCCGCCAGACCGCGCCGCAGAATCTGCCCGCTCTCGATTTAACATTTGAAAGCCCACGGGTGATGAAGCTGCTGTTCCGCTATCGCGCACGTAACTTTCCCGGCACGCTGGATGACGCCGAGCAGCAACGCTGGTTGCAGCACCGCCGTGACGTGTTAAATGCAGAAAAAGTCCAGGCGTTCTTGCTTGAGCTGGAATCGCTGGCAAGCTTGCACGAAGAGGATGCAGAGAAGCTGGGTCAGTTGAAGGCGCTTTATCTTTATGCGCAAGCGTTGGTTTCTTAGCGTTTGTTTTCTCAGTGCGCTAAGCGCGCACCAGGGCTGAGAGAGGGTTCAGACCAGGATCTGAAACCTCTCTCCCTGAAAGATTAAATCAGCGTCCACACCAGCCAGGTAAACGCGAAGCCACATAATCCCATCAGGGTTGTCAGCACCGTCCAGGTTTTTAACCCATCCGCCACCGACAAACCGAGATAGCGCGTAACCACCCAAAAACCGGAATCATTGACGTGCGATAAGCCCAGGGCGCCAAAGCAGGCTGAAAGTGCCACCAGAACCAGTTGCATATCCCCTAACCCGGTCACCGCGGTGCTCAGCAATCCACAGGTTGTGACAATCGCGACCGTGGCTGAACCCTGTGAGGCACGCAGCGCCAGCGATAAAATAAAGGCAGCAGGAATTAACGGCAAATGAATCGTTTGCAGGGAACTGGCCAACGCTTTACCTACGCCAGATTCAACCAGCACTTTACCAAACGCACCGCCCGCTCCGGAGACCAAAATGACCCCCGCCGCCGTTGAAATCGCATTATTTGACAGCGTTTCCAGCTTCTCTTTCGGCCAGCCACGACGTAACCCAAGCAACCATCCCGCCAGGGCGAGGGTAATCAACAGGGCGATAGCCGGTGCGCCTATTAGGGTCAGCACTTTCAGCGCCATGCTTCCTGGTGCAAGGTGCGGTGGGACTAAAGTTCCCAGCATGATTAATACAATAGGCAGCACAATTAAGCTCGCGACCAGCATGGCGCCAGGCGCGTTTTTCGTGCGCATTTGCGGCTGCGATTGATCCGCAGATTCCGTCAGTTGCAGTTGCTCAAGCACCTGCACAGAAAGGTGATATTTTCTGCGATTGAGCGATTTGGCAATAAAATAGCCAACAACTCCCACCGGCACGGAAATTGCAATGCCCGACATCATCAACCAGCCCAAATCGGCATTGAGCAAGCCCGCCGCCGCCGCCGGACCGGGGTGAGTTGGCACGGTAACGTGTACCATCAGCATCATGCCCGCCATTGGCAGACCAAATTTCAGCGGCGACAGGCGCATCACTTTACTGAAGCCATAAATCAGCGGGACGACAATGATGAAGCCCACATCAAAGAAAACCGGCAGGCCAAGGATGAAACCAACAATGGTCAGGGCTGCTGCCATTCGCTGCGGGCCGCACAGGCTGGCGAAGCGATTTGCCAGCGCGTCAGCACCGCCTGAGGCCTCGATAATCGCGCCAAGAATCGCACCTAACACGATAATGACGGCGATGCTGCCTAACAGGCTTCCCATGCCCCCCAGTATCACTTTCATGATGTTTTCAGCAGGAATGCCGGTGGTTAATGCCACAAACAGGCTGGCAACCAGCAACGCGATAAACGGATGAACCTTGGCTTTTATTACCAGCAGCAGCAGTAATATCACGCTGACCAGTGCAATGGATAACAGCAATGTAGTGGACATCGGAAGACCTCTAAATAATTATATTTTTCAGCAGTTTAATAAGCATTTAACTTTGGTGTCGGGCACAATTTGGCTACAGCGCAACCCACATCGATTCGCCGTAAACCGATGTGGTCTGCATGATTTTTTACTTAACGGCGCTTACGCCAGGGTTCAAACCAGCCGAGTCCATCAACGGTATTACCCCGCGGAATATATTCGCAGCCGATCCAGCCGTCATAGCCAACCTCATCAAGCAGGCTGAACAGGTACGGGTAGTTAATTTCCCCTCATCCGGCTCATGGCGATCGGGCGCAGAAGCGATCTGCACATGACGATAACGACCCGCATTGTGGCGGATCAGGTGGCTGAGATTGCCGTCCACTAATTGCGCATGAAACAGATCAAGTTGGGTAAAGACGTTGGGACGATCAATTAACGCCATCATCTCCAGCGTTTGATACTGGCTGGAATAGAGATAATTCGGCTTCGTTTTGGGGTTTAACGCTTCAATCAGCAAGGTAATGCCGTGCGGTGCAAACTGCGCCGAGGCGTAATGCATATTGCTTATGAAGGTGTCGACGTAAGCCTGACGATCCGCACCTTGCGGCACCGTCGCAGACATAACGTGGACCTGAGGACAGCCGAGCGCCAGCGCATATTCCAGTGCGCGATCGATATCCGTTTTTGCTTCTGCTTCCCGGCCAGGAATGGCCGACACGCCCCACTCGCTTGCCGCCACGTTTCCGGCAGCGGTATTGAATAACACCAGCTTAAGCTGATGTGCTTCCAGCAGCTGCTTTAACTGCGCGGCGGGATAGTCGTAAGGAAACAGAAATTCTACCGCCTCGAAACCAGCATTAGCCGCAGCGGCAAAGCGTTCCAGAAACGGTACCTCAGTAAACTGGGTAGAGAGATTGGCAGCAAATTTCGGCATTATCGACTCCTTAACTCAGCAACTTCGCTATCGCTGAGATAACGAATCGCACGATCGCCCAGCGTGAACATCAGTCGCGCGGTCTCTTCCAGCTCTTCGGTATTGTCAGCGGCTTCACGCAGCGATTTGCCTACCACGACCGGCCCATGATTCGCGAGCAGAAAGGCACGGTAGCGACCTGCCAGCTGCGCTAAATCGTCAGCCAGACGCTGATCGCCTGGCTTGTAATAAGGCACCACCGGTACATCACCTACGCGCATCACCA
The DNA here is from genome assembly GCA_018842655.1 of Candidatus Pantoea haifensis. Classification (GTDB taxonomy): domain Bacteria; phylum Pseudomonadota; class Gammaproteobacteria; order Enterobacterales; family Enterobacteriaceae; genus Pantoea; species Pantoea haifensis. The sequence goes on from JAGTWN010000004.1 coordinate 1,549,776, forward strand.
CATAGGGCGTAAAGGGGCGAATACAGTTTTCTGTGTCTAATCCCTGCAGGCAGGAAAGCGCCGTCAGGTAATGGCTGTGCAGATGCACCACCGCTTTGCAGTCAGGATTGTTCAGGTAAAGCGCACGGTGAAAAGCGATCTCTTTTGACGGTTTGTCGCCTGAAAGCCACTCACCTTCTGGCGTGACTTTTGACAACCGGGCGGGATCCAGTTCGCCTAAGCACGATCCGGTTGGCGTCGCCAGCAAATTGCCATCTTCCAGCAGTAGCGATAAGTTACCGGCAGAGCCGGTGGCGTAACCGCGCTGAAAAAAGGACGCACCGAGTTGCACCATTTCCTGGCGAGCTTGTTGTTCAGTCATGGGAAAACTCCGTTTGAGCACGGCGGAAGAAATCTTCATCGCCAAAATTGCCGGATTTCAGCGCCAGCGACAGCGGCTGATGAATATCACGCACCCAGGGCACGCCTGGCGAAATCGTCGGGCCGATGTGAAACGCGGTTACGCCAAGGCTCTGCGCCACCACGCCAGAGGTTTCGCCCCCAGCCACAATAAAACGCTGCCAGCCGCGTGTTTTCAGCTCTTTCGTTACCGCCGCAAACAGCGACTCCACCGCTTCGCTGCTGCGCTGCGCGCCATATTGCTGTTGAATAGCCTGCAACTGTTGCGCATCTGCGGTGGCAAACAGCATCGGTGCCAGCGCCTGATCGCTATTGGCATCAACCCAGTCACACAACTGCTGCGCATAGCTTTGCGTCTCCTCCAGGCAACGCCTGACCAGCACTTCCTGCGCCGGTGCCTGTTGACGATAGGCATTGACCTGGCGGTTGGTCATTTGCGAGCAGGAGCCGGAGATGACTACCGCACGCTGGCCCTGTGGGCGGCCTGCCTCTTCGGCGCTGCTGTGATCGGCGTCAGCGGCTGCCCACTGTCGCGCCAGGCCGATCGCCAGGCCTGAACCACCGGTCACTAAACGCATGTCGCGCAGTGCTTCACCCTGCGTTAACAGGTGCTGCTCATTAAGCGTATCGAGCACCACATAATTAATGTTCTGTTCACGCATATTGTTAAGCTGACTGCGCACCGCTTCCGCGCCCTGATCCAGCAGCGGTGCAGCGATTAACCCGGCTTTCCCGCGTGCCTGACGTGTCATCAATCGCAGCAAATTACTGTCTGTCATCGGTGTCACAGGATGATGGCGCATACCGGAGTCGGATAAGAGCTGCTCGCCAACAAACAGATGCCCCTGATAGACCGTGCGCCCGTTAACCGGCAGCGCCGGACAGATCACCGTTTGCGTTTCATTCAGCGCCGCCAGCAGTGCATCCGTCACGGGACCAATATTGCCCTGTTCAGTGCTATCGAAGGTCGAGCAATATTTGAAATAGAACCGCTCGCAGCCTTGCTGTTGCAGCCAGCTAAGCGCAGCCAGTGATTGCTCAACCGCCTGCTCAACCGGGCAGGAGCGGGATTTCAGGCTGATCACAATCGCCTGAGCTTCCAGCGCATCACTGTTATCAGGAATGCCATTAAACTGAATAGTGGAAAGCCCGTTCTGCACCAGAAAACTGGCAATGTCGGTTGCGCCGGTAAAATCGTCGGCTATCACCCCTAATCGCATCATGCTTTCTCCTGACCTTGTGGCAGCGTGATGCCGCTGAAAATCTTGATGACGGCGCTGTCATCTTCGCGGCCATAACCGGCGTTGCTGGCTTCGGTAAACATATTCAGTGCAGTAGACGCCAGCGGCAGGGGAAATGCAGCGATTTCGCGGTATCAGCCACCAGGTTAAGATCTTTAACAAAGATATCGACAGCAGATTTTGGGCTGTAATCCCCGTCAACGACGTGGCGCATACGGTTTTCGAACATCCACGAATTGCCTGCTGCATTGGTCACCACGTCGTACATGGTATCGAGTGGAATGCCCGCGCGCGCCGCCAGCGCCATCGCTTCTGCGCCCACGGCAATGTGTACGCCAGCCAGAAGCTGATGAATAATTTTAACGGTAGAGCCCAGACCGATCTCTGTGCCAACGCGATACACTTTAGCGGCTACCGCATCCAGCACTGGCTGTAAGGCTGCAAATACCTCTTCACTACCTGAAGCCATCACTGTCATGTCGCCGGTTGCCGCTTTGGCCGCGCCACCCGAAACCGGCGCATCAAGCATTAAAAGCTGATGCTCTGCGAGCTGTTTTTCAAACTGCTGCGCATCCTGAGCAGAAATGGTTGATGAGATCATTACCGCCGTGCCGGGTTTCAGCTTCGCTGCCAGGCCATTTTCACCAAACAGAATCGCATTGACCTGCCTGGCATTCACCACCAGCACTAACACCGCATCGAGCTGATCGGCAAAACTGTCGGCAGAGGTTTGCGCATCACGAGCGCCTGCCTGACGCAAGGTCTCTAACGCAGCAGGATTGAGATCGACGCCCCAGGTATTCAGACCCGCGCGAATACAGGATTGCGCCGCGCCCATGCCCATTGAACCTAAACCAATTACACAGATGTTTGAGACTGGCACCGTCGGCCTCCGCTGTTAAATTAAGTGATTATTTGTTTGATGATGTTAATCGTGACAGGATAACGGGCGAAAAAACGTGTGTTTCATCACAAAAATTCACTTAACATTGTTAAAAGAACATATTTTCACAAAGCTGTTTATTCGCCTCAAAGCCTTCTGCACGGCGCTTCTTATGCCTTTGCGCCGTGAACCCTGCCAGTAATTCAGGCTTCGCCTTGAGTAATGATTACATTACAATGTGAAAAAATGATAACTATCAAGGAGCCGATGTGATCCCAACAGAACGGCATCAGCAGATTTTGGCACTGGTCGCTGAGCGTGGTGTGGTAAGTATCGCTGAATTAACCGATCGGTTAGGCGTGTCGCACATGACGATTCGCCGCGATGTGCAGAAACTGGAAGAACAAGGTGCGGTACTGTCAGTATCAGGTGGCGTGCGCTCGGCAGATCGCCTGGCTGCTGAACCCTCGCATCTGACAAAAACTGCCCTGTATAACGACGAAAAGAATGCGATTGGCCGACTGGCGGCTCAGCATATACCTCGCAACAGCTGTATCTATCTGGACGCGGGCACCACGACGCTGGCGCTGGCACGTGAACTGGTGAATCGCGACGATCTGTTGGTGGTGACCAATGACTTTATGGTGGCAAACCTGTTAATGGAAACCAGTCTTTGTCGGGTTATTCACACGGGTGGAACAGTTTGTCGGGAAAATCGTTCCTGTGTCGGCGAGGCCGCGGCACGCAGTTTGCGCCATCTGGCAATTGATATCGCCTTTATCTCTTCCTCTTCCTGGGGACCGCGCGGATTATTTACGCCAGACGAAGATAAAGTGACGGTAAAGCAGACGGTAAGTGAGGTAAGCAGTAAGTGCGTGCTACTGAGTGACAGCTCAAAGTACAACAAAATCGCGACGTTTTTAGTGCTGCCACTGGCGCGGTTTGACACCATTATCACGGATAAGCAACTAAGCCGGGCGGCGCAGGATGTGCTGAGCGGTGGAGCGTGGGAACTGATTATCGCGGGTTGAGGCTCTGTCTTATGGCCTGATGCCGCATCAATCAGAGAGACGCGGCGGGATACGGTTCAGGCAGCCTCTTCCCTCTCTTTTTACAGGGAAGAAAGAGGCTGTTAACCGGGTTTAAATCTCTTCGCTAAATTGCGGCACCGGATTGCGGAAGCTGCGGGTCACAAATGCCAGATAGAGGATCCCGATAGCGGCCCAAATCAGGCCCAGCACCATCGAACTCTCTTCCAGGTTGATCCACAACGCACCGACCGTCAGTGCGCCAAGCAGCGGCAACACCAGGAATTGCAGGTTATCTTTCAACGTGCGGTTACGTTTCTCACGGATCCAGAACTGGGCAATCACTGACAGGTTAACAAAGGTAAAGGCGACCAGCGCACCGAAGTTAATCAGGGCCGTTGCCGTGACCAGATCAAAGTTAATCGCCATCAGCGCAATAGCACCAACCAGCAGGACGTTCAGAGAGGGCGTGCGCCATTTGGGGTGGATATAACCGAAGAAACGCTCCGGGAATACGCCATCACGCCCCATGACGTACATCAGACGCGAAACGCCTGCATGGGCTGCCATACCTGACGCCAGTACCGTGACCACAGAGAAGATCAGGATGCCAACCTGCAATACTTTACCGGCGACAAACAGCATGATTTCTGGCTGCGATGAATCGGGATCCTGGAAGCGTGAAATGTCCGGGAAGTAAAGCTGCAGGAAATAAGACGCCACAATGAAAATCACGCCACCAATCAGGGCGGTCAGGAAAATCGCGCGCGGAATGGTGCGTTCTGCATCTTTTGTCTCTTCAGACAGCGAGCTGATGCCGTCAAAGCCGAGGAATGAGAAGCAGAGGATCGTCGCGCCGGTAATCATTGGCACTACGTGAGCATTTTCAGACCAGAATGGCTTGCTGCTGGTCAGTGTTCCTGCGCCTTCACCGTTTGCCACGCCATAGATAACCATCGCGGTGATACCCACCATGACGATAACCTGCAGCACCACAATCAGGCTGTTGAAGTTAGCGACCGTTTTGATGCCCTTCAGGTTTGAGAGCGTCATAAAGCCCACCAGCAGCACGACAAAGATCCACGATGGGATGCCGGGCACCAGTGTTTCAAAATAGTTTTTAGCCAGCAGAATATTGATCATCGGCATGAACAGGTAGTCCAGCAGTGATGACCAGCCAACCATAAAGCCGACATGCGGACTGATGGCCTTCTGAGCGTAGGTATAAGCGGAGCCCGCAGATGGGAAGCGGCGTACCAGCTTACCGTAACTCACGGCAGTAAACAGAATCGCAATCAGCGCAAACGCGTAAGCGGTGGCAACGTGACCGTCGGTCAGCCCAGAGACGATACCAAAAGTATCAAACAGGGTCATAGGCTGCATGTAGGCTAAGCCCATCATGACGACCGGTAATAAAGTCAGTGTTTTTTTCAGATGCGCACGCTGTGGTGCAGCAGTATTAAGCGACATGCTTCAGTCCCCCTGTGTGGCAACCTGGCTGGGTTGATTCACGGGGCAACTGCGCATAATGCGACAGGAAGTAAAGTTAGCAGTACGCGCGGCGCCGTAGTCATCACGAAAACGCGTACCAGCATGGGCTGGCAGAGTGGAAAACATCCCCATCTTTATATCCTCAATCTCACGCCTGCGCGTGTTTTCAGTGTTTATCTATCCGGGTGCGTGCCCGGCCTCGGTTAAGTCGGCAAAAAGCTGTTTGTAAAAACACAATGCAAAAAAATAACCGGCGCGGTTAGCGTCGGTTATATTCTTTTTTGCAGGGCGCGTATTTTGCCTCAAACTATTGGCTAAGCACAAGATGTTGGGGCATCAAATGCAAAAAAGTCCTTACGCATTTTTCAGCATCCAGTCTATTTCGGTGGCGGTGATTAAACGCTCAAACTGCATCAGCTCGTAATTTTTGCAGCTGTACCACACTTTGCCAAAACGCTCGCCCAGCAGTTTTTGTAGCGGATAGCTGTTTTCAAACTCATACAGCGCATCGCTTTGACGAATCGGTAACGCCAGCCCTTCCGCTTCGTGTCCGTTGCCTTTCACCGGCTGCGGTAGCGGTAAAGCATTATCCAGTCCGTGGAGCATACCGGCCAAAATCGCTGAAACCACTAAATAGGGATTGGCATCGGCACCGGCCACCCGGTATTCGATGCGATGATTTTCAACATCGCCACAGGGAATGCGCAGCGCCACGGTGCGGTTATTGTGGCCCCAGGAAGCCTGAAGCGGCACAAAGGCTTCCGGCACAAAGCGGCGAAAAGCATTCACATTGGGGGCCAGAAGAGCCATAGACGCCGGCATTAAGTCGATCATCCCTGCCAGCACGCGCTTCAGCAGCGGCGAATCACTGCCGTCATCACAGGCAAATGCATTGTGATCGGCTGCATCCAGCATACTGATATGCACATGCATGCCACTGCCCGCATATTCTTCGTAGGGTTTAGCCATGAAGGTTGCCGTCATGCCGTGATTTTCCGCTACCTGGCGAATCAACCGTTTTAACTGGATGGCATGATCGCAGGCTTTCAATACGTCACGCGTGTGATGAAGATTAATTTCAAACTGGCCTGGCGACGCTTCTGCCAGCGCGCCATCGGCAGGAATGCCCTGCAGTCTGGCTAAATCATCAATATCCCGTAATACATCGGCAAAGTGGTCAAGATTATCAACGGAATAGACCTGACTCTGCATGTTGCGTTCATCACTTCCGGGCGCACAAGGCGGCTGAATATAGCCCTCCGCATCACGCTTTTTATCCACCAGATAGAACTCCATCTCTACCGCTACCACCGGAAACAATCCACGATTGCGTAGCTGTTGCCACAGCTGATTCAGGACATTTCGGGGTTCAACGTCAAAGGGAGTGCCATCTTGGTTGCGCATGGTTAGCAGCAATTGAGCGATATGTTTAGGATCGGATGCTGAGGGAGCTAAGGTATCAAGAACAGGCAGGCAAAGATTATCTGGTTCGCCGAGCGATTGCCCCAGCCCGGCTTCTTCAACAGTGTTGCCCAGAATATCCATAGCAAACACTGAGGCGGGAAAATAACATCCTTTTTCGAGCTTCGGTAATGCAGAAACAGGAATACGTTTACCGCGAAAGACACCATTTAAATCATTTAACAGGATATCGACATACTGCGTTTCTGGATGGCGCTCCAGCCAGGTTTTCACCTCAAGCTGGAACGCGCTGGTTCGTCTCTCTTCACTGTGACGCGTAAAGTCTTCTACTTCTACCAGGTTTGTCATGATCTTACCCGCCCCTTTATAGGTTTGCGCAATGCTCAAAATAACAGCCACTCTTCTAACATAGCGCCAAGACAAAAAGTGTGCAAATGTTACAAATCTGTTTGAAGAGCGAAGCGCGGATTGCTAGATTGGTAAAATATTGAACATTTTGTCGCCATATCCACCCCGCCGGTTAATATTTTGAACAGCAATGCGAGGGAAAGTAATGGGCATTATTTTTAACAAACCCTTGATTGGCGTAGTGATGTGCCAAATTGATAAAGGCGGCCATCCCACGCAAACAGTGCATAACAAGTACCTCGACGCCGTCATATCAGCAGGTGGCGTTCCTCTTGCACTGCCACAAAATTTGATGGATGTCCCTCTTCTGTTAGAAACCGCGTTATCTGTTCTGGATGGCGTACTGTTGACCGGCAGCCCCAGTAATATTGAACCCTGGCATTATGGCGAGGAAGGCAAGGAGCCACATGCCGATCCAGGCCGCGATCGACTGGCTTTTAACCTCATTACGCATGCAATCGGTAAAAAAATGCCGCTGTTTGGCATTTGTCGTGGCATGCAGGAGTTAGTTGTTGCCAACGGCGGTGCGCTTTACCGTCAAATCAGCCAGCATCGTCAGTTTCAGCGCCATCATGAAGATCTCGCGCAGCCGCTTGAGCAGCAGTATGCGCCTGCGCATGAGGTAATGATTGAACCTGACGGCCTGCTTTACCGCTTGCTCAACAGCACTACGCTGGCCGTGAACTCCTTACATCAACAAGGGATCCGTGAAACAGGTCCACAACTGCGCATCGAGGCGCGCGCCCCGACGGCCTGATCGAAGCGGTCAGCCTGCGCCATCATCCCTTTGCGCTGGCAGTGCAATGGCATCCTGAATGGCACGCAGAAAGTGTGCTGGCCTCGCGTCAGTTGTTTGAAGGATTTATCCGGGCAGCTCTGATCTATCACAAGGAAAAAACACCATGAATGATGCCACTCTGACCCCGGACGACGCTTATCACAGATCCGGCAAGAGTTGGGATTGTCTCAGCGACGCGTCGCTGAACTGGCAGGTTTAACACACAGCGCCATCAGTACTATTGAGCAGGACAAGGTGAGTCCGGCAGTCAGTACCTTACAAAAGTTATTAAAAGTGTATGGTTTGTCGTTATCGGAATTCTTTTCTGAGCCTAAGCATCTTACGACGCCCAAAGTGATTGTCGGGCCGGAAGATTTGCTGGAAATCGGCAGTCAGGGCGTCTCGCTGAAATTAATCGATAACGGACAGACCAAACGCACGCTGGGCATGTTGCTGGAGACCTATCAGCCGGGTGCCAGCACAGGTGAGAAGCTACGCCACCCCGGCGAAGAGACCGGCACACTACTGGAAGGCGAAATTACCCTGGTGGTGAATGGGCAAAGTTACCATCTCTATGCGGGCGAGAGTTACGTTATCGATACCGGTTTACCGCACAGCTTTACCAATACGGCCGATCAGCTTTGCCGCATTGTCAGCGCCCATACGCCGGCCAATTTCTAATAACGGTTGAGCATCAGGAGGTTGTGATGAAATACGTGGAGAGTTATTACGCTGCAACAGCCAATCCTCATGCGCCATGGCCGCTGTTGCAGGACAGCATCCTGTGTGATGTCTGTATTATTGGCGGTGGCTTCACTGGCCTTTCCGCCGCGCTTTATCTGACCGAAGCGGGTTACGACGTCGTGGTGCTCGAAGCAGCGCGCGTCGGCTATGGGGCCAGCGGTCGTAATGGCGGCCAGGTGGTGAACTCATACAGCCGTGATGTGGATGTTATTGAGCAGCGTTATGGCAAAGAGAGCGCCCGCATGCTCGGCAGCATGATGTTTGAAGGTGCGGAGATCATTCGCGATCGCATTGATCGTTACGCTATCGCCTGTGATTACCGTCCCGGCGGGATTTTCGCTGCGCTTAATGCCCGACAAATGGGCCATTTATGTACTCAGGAAAAATTGTGGCAGCAATATGGCAATCACGATTTGGAATTGCTGGATGGACGCGGCATTCGCCGTGAAATCGCCACCGATCGTTACGTCGGCGGTTTGCTCGACAAGCGCGGCGGTCATCTGCATCCTCTTAATCTGGCTCTGGGCGAAGCAGAAGCGATTCGTCGCCACGGCGGCCGTATTTATGAACAATCAGCGGCACTGAATGTAGCTTACGGTACGCCGAATCGCGTGAAAACCGAACAGGGTGAGGTCACGGCAAAATATGTGATTTTTGCCGGCAATGCCTATCTGCCGACCAGGGTCGAACCGCGCCTGAGTGGTAAAAGTATGCCCTGCGGCTCACAAATTGTGGCTACCGAACCGCTGAGCCGCGATCAGGCGCTGGCCTTACTGCCAAACAATCATTGCGTGGAAGATTGTAACTATCTGCTGGATTACTTTCGTCTGACTGCCGACAATCGTCTGCTGTATGGCGGTGGCGTGGTCTACGGAGCGCGTGAGCCTGGCGATATTGAGGCGCTCATTCGCCCGAAGCTGCGTCGTACCTTTCCGCAACTGCAAAATGTGAAGCTGGATTTTGGCTGGAGCGGTAACTTCCTGCTCACGCTGTCACGCATGCCACAGTTTGGGCGCCTGGAAAATAACGTCTATTTCATGCAGGGCGACAGCGGTCACGGCGTTACCTGTACGCATCTGTCAGGAAAATTAATCAGCGAAGTTCTGCGCGGCGATGCGGAACGTTTCGATGCATTTGCTAATTTGCCTCATCTCCCCTTCCCCGGCGGCCGCCGGTTTAAGATCCCGTTAACCGCAATGGGCGCAGTGTGGTATGCGATCAGGGATCGGTTGGGGGTTTAGTCATACTTTATTAAGCAAAATGGGCGAGAAACATCGCCCATTTTTATTAGTGTTTCGCCGTGTGGTTTTTATAAAGCAAAAAACGGCTGGATAAGAAATTAGCCGCCATACCTGCCACGCTACCTACCGCTACGGCAGCAACGGGCCATTGATGAAAGGTCATGCTGTGGCTAATAAGCAGATAATAGACACTCAGGTTTATCGCTCCGCCCACAACCATTAATGAAAGGTAGTGCACAAACTCAGCCAGCAACCCTCGTCCGGCGGAACGCTGGCTAAAAGTAATGTTGCGATTGAAAATCCATGTAGCGATCACTGCTATCAGAAATGAAATTATTCTGCCCGCATAAAGTCCGATGAACGGTGTAAGAAGATAGAGTACACCTGCATCTGCAACAAAGCCGATAGCACCAGCAATCCCAAACAGAAACAGTTCTTTAATGGCTTTCATGGTTATCTTTTGGCAGCGTTTGCGGGATCGAAAGGTAAATTAACCGTTTCGTTTCGTTACGGCCCAGCGTCACTGTACTTAATACCAGTCCGCTGAAAAAGAAATAATTGCTGAAAGCATCAGCGCAACAGACAGGATAGCTGTAGGTAAACGTGGCACTAATCCAGTGTCGAGGTATTCAATAAAGACACCAGAAAACAGGAGCAATGAAATAATACCGAGTATTAACGAAACCACAGTGAAAAACATAAAGGGTCTTTCACTGACATACAGATTAATAATAGTACGTAAAATTTTAATGCCGTCTTTGTAAGTTGACAGTTTGCTGGTGGAGCCTTCAGGCCGTGAGCCGTATGGTGTCGCCACTTCATCATATGGCATGCGTAGTTCAAGCGCATGCACTGTCAACTCAGTTTCTGTCTCGAAGCCTTTCGCCAACGCCGGGAAGGATTTCACATAGCGGCGAGAAAATACCCGATAGCCAGAGAGCATATCAGTGAATTTACCACCAAAAATACTCATGACCGCGCCGGTCAGCATACGATTGCCAAAACGGTGGCCATGACGATAAGTAGCCGCGGTTTTTTCGCCGATTTCTTCGCGACGCCCGACGACCATATCCAGTTGTTCATCAAGCAACTTGTCCATCAGGCGGTGAGCGGCAGAAGCATCATAAGTATCATCGCCGTCTGCCATGATATAGATATCTGCTTCAACATCAGCAAACATTCTTCTGACGACATTGCCTTTGCCTTTATGTTTAACACGATGCACAACAGCACCGGCTTGTTTAGCAAACTCAACGGTGCGGTCAGTCGAGTTGTTATCGAAGACGTAAATCGTTGCTTCAGGAACAGAGGCTTGAAAACTGGCGATCACGCTTTTTACTGCCAGTTCTTCGTTATAACAAGGCAAAATTACAGCAATACTATTTCCACGATAACTTTTCTGTTTCATATCAATTAAAGCCTTTTAATTTGTTCCAGCATATATCAATTGCAGTTTTGGCATAACATCCTCTGTTGAAACAGTTTTTTCCCTAACCACTTCTGTTTTTGCAGCAGAGATATCAGACCAAAACGCTAAAGGTTGTGTCGCCTCAGAGCTTCTTTTAAACGTAATGGTAACCATATCATTTTTAGAAATATCTAGTGGTGTGTCTAAATATAATTTCAGATAAGCGTTATCTGGCGCATTTTTCAACGATTTTGCCGCGGACTGACAGCCACGAGATGAACAGACTTCGACATTAAGTATCCCATCGGATTTTCCCTCATACGTCCCTAAAAGCGGTGCAACAGAAATGAGTTTTCCAGCAGGTAATTTCAGATGGGAAATTTGTAACTCAGCAGTGCCTGTCAGATTCAAAACTGACTGCTCTATGCTTTTTTCTGGTAAATTTACAGTGTTGATAAATTTACTAACCGGAATCTGTACCTGATCGGCAAAATGCGTTTCCGGCTGTTTTACATCAGCCAAAATAATATGAGAATAGCGGTTAAATACGGTATCAAATGCCACTTGCGGCATGTCCGGGAACATTTTTCGCCAGAAATCTAAATGTGGAACTGGCGTAACGTGTGTTACTGATTTATATCCCAAGCCATTTAATGTAGCACCAAAATAGCCGGGCGCGGCTAAAACACCCGTTTCCTTATTTACTAAAGGATCTAGCTCGCTTTTGATTTCGGCATGATCTGCAAAAATTGCCTTTGAAGACTGAAACGCATTAAACGGAAAGAGTACATAAGCTGAGGCCAGCGTTGAAGTTAAAACAAATGCCGTTAATGCTGGTAAGCGCACATATTTAATTAAGAGATAACTTACTAATAACGCGACAATGGTATAGAGATCAGTATAGTTCCTGTGCAGTGCTTTTTTGAATCCTGTAAAACTGCCATCTAGCATTTGCGTTGATGCAAGCTTAGTTCCAATCCAGGCAAGGATAATAATTGCAGAATAAATAGCAAATCGTTTCCAGGAAATAACTAATCGCATTTTTTGCGCAATAAATATTACGGTAACACCCAATAAAATACCCGCAGCATATTTCATTCTACCTGGCTGCACGTGATCCCATAAAAATACTCTTCCCAGCCACGCGGGCAGAGGTGCTATCATCCATAAATTCATCGCAAGAAGCGCCACGAAGAAGATGAAATAAATCTTTTTCTCTTGGCGATCAGGCTTTTTTAGCCATTTGTTTTTATAATTGATATGGACAATAACCATTAAAATAAACGCAAAGCCAACAGCACCTACTTCGCAAATATTATGATTAGAAAAAACATTATAAAGACGATCAAATGTTGAAAATGGGAGAATTTGTGACAACCACTCATTAAAAGGTAATTCTCCACCACTGCTGAGCCTATGTCCTGGATAAATAGTAGTACTGGTCGCAAGAAGATAATCTTTTAAATATAACAACATCGTGGCGACACTTAATGCTGCTGCAATACCCAAAGCCGCTAACTTTCGCCAATTTAGCCATTCCTTTCCAAAACAATAGATAAAAATGGCACCGATGAAAGCCAAAGAAATTACCAGTGGAGGATAGAGATCCGTCAGGAACCAAGAAGTGCTAAACCAGAAAAAGAGCGCCAATCTGACTGGCGTCTTTATTGTGCTTAAAAGAGGAATGAGCAGCCATGGGAAGAAAGCAAATACAGGTCCTTTTTCATTCCACCAAAATTGGCTAAATCCAGAAAAATAAATACTTATACTTAAGAGTAGCGCCAACTCCTTCCTTAAACCAACCTTGGAAAAAAGTTTATAATAACCAATAATAAAAAGCGCAAATATTAAATACCAATGAACTGAAAAAGCGGTGGCCGGATCAAGAAAAAGATATCCCCACATTGTGGGTTTAAATAACATTCCCCAGTCATAAATAGGCATACCATAATTTATTCTTAAATCCTCATTATATAATGAGGTATGATTATATCGTTGGAAATCATTATTTACCGTGGCCTGAGTATAAGGCGTCACCACTCCCCACTCATCAGACCGGATTGGCTGGGGTGTCCCCCATATTATTCCACTATTTTCAGCGCCATGCTGCTTTAAAAAGTAACCATATGACGAGGGACTCCAATGATTTAACACATAAAGCACGCCCAGAGCGAAAAGTACAATGTAAACCATTCTATTTAACGAAACCCGAAACATCAAATGTACCTTTCCATTTCATTTTACACTGATAAATATTATTATGATATCAACAAGATAATTCCCTGTAAACAAAATAGTAGGCTGCATTTTATTTTATAAAAAGCGCCTCTTGATTAATTAAACATTCAAGATCAACAAATGACCTTATTCATAGAGCATTCATCTTTGAATATGGCCTCCTTTGACAAAACCGGGTTAGTTTAGGAGCAACTCATTCCAGCGGCATTTTGCCCGGATCATCATAGATATATTCAAATCCCAGCTCACTACAGATCCGTGTGCCATCAATCAGTTTGCCGCTGTCATTGCTTTCTTCAGCTAAAAATTGCGGCGGCTCTAGCCCTAGCTGACGCGTTACAGTGGAATAAAACGTCGCACGCGACGGATGTTTTGGCGCACACAGATTGAAAACACGTCCGCCCTTTGGCGTTTGCAGCAACAGCATGATCGCTTCAACAACATCATCCAGGTGCACTAAATTTACCCCGTGTGAACCGTTTGCCACCTCTTTCTTACCGGCTAAAAAACGCCCCGGATGACGTTTCGGACCAACCAGACCTGCCAGACGCAAAATATCGACGCTGGTGCCGGGTAAGTCATGTAGCCAGCTTTCCAGTGCTACCAGCGTTTTCCCCGCCAGCGTTTCTGGCTGAAGTGCGCTGTTTTCCTTCATTAAGCCTGAATGGCTGCCATAAACAGAGGTTGAGCTGGTAAAAATAATACGTGGCACGTTATACACCAGCGCGCTGTCTACCACGTTCTGCACTGCCTGCAAATATTTTTCGCCGCCCTCTGCTGTGCGGCTGGCGGGCAAAGTTACTACCAGCGCATCCACATTCAACAGCGGTTCGATATCTTCCGCGTCGCACATCATCTCTGGCGTCAGCTCAAGCTGAAATGCTTCGATACCACAGCGACGGGCCGCATCAACGCCATCGGGCGTGGTTTTGCTGCCGGTTACCTGCCAACCGCGCGCTGTCAATGCTGTTGCCAGCGGCATGCCCAACCATCCCAGACCTACAATCGCGACCTTTTTCATCTCAACTCCCGGCTTTGCACAACATAATGTTATTCATACTAGTGCTGTGCTGCGTTGCAAACCAGTTCAATCTGTTTCGGCTCTTTCTGAATGTAAAGATTAAAAAGGGTTGCCAATCGCAGTGAACCTGGTTAGGTTAATCAGCACATAAATGAATACTCATTCATCTGGATTTTATATGACACGCGTTCAGTTCAACCACCATCATCACCATCATCCTGACTAGTCTTTCAGGCGATGAGTGCTGGGAGACTGTCAAGATCTTCCAGTGGTGTGAACGCAAGAGAACCCCGGAAGATCGTCTTCCGGGGGTTTTTTTATGGGCTGACGTAACCCAACAGGATTGCATAAGAGGACAGGAATCATGTTAGACAATACCCGTTTACGCATAGCTATGCAGAAATCAGGCCGTTTGAGTGATGATTCACGCGAATTGCTGGCGCGTTGTGGCATTAAAATTAATCTTCAGCAGCAGCGTCTGATTGCTTTTGCTGAAAATATGCCGATCGATATCCTGCGCGTTCGCGATGACGATATTCCGGGCCTGGTGATGGATGGCGTCGTAGACCTGGGTATTATCGGCGAGAACGTTCTGGAAGAAGAGTTATTAACCCGCCGCGCACAAGGCGAAGATCCACGCTATTTCACCCTGCGTCGTCTTGACTTTGGGGGTTGCCGTTTGTCGCTGGCGATGTCGGTTGATGATGAATACACCGGCCCGCAATGTCTGTACAATGCCCGCATCGCCACCTCTTATCCTCACCTGTTAAAAAAATATCTCGATCAAAAAGGCGTAAGCTTCAAAACCTGTATGCTTAATGGCTCAGTTGAAGTAGCCCCGCGTGCGGGTCTGGCTGATGCCATCTGTGATCTGGTGTCAACCGGTGCCACGCTGGAAGCAAATGGCCTGCGTGAAGTTGACGTTATTTACCGCTCTAAAGCGGTGCTGATTCAGCGCGATGGTGAAATGCCAGGCGCGAAGCAGGAGCTGATCGACAAGCTGATGACGCGAATTCAGGGTGTGATTAAAGCACGTGAATCGAAATACATCATGATGCACGCGCCGAGCGAACGTCTGGAAGAGGTGATTCAGCTTTTGCCGGGTGCCGAACGTCCAACCGTTCTGCCTTTAGCTGGCGATCAAAGCCGCGTAGCGATGCACATGGTCAGCAGCGAAACCCTGTTCTGGGAAACCATGGAAAAACTGAAAGCGTTGGGTGCCAGCTCTATTCTGGTATTGCCCATTGAGAAGATGATGGAGTAAGCCATGGCCTTTGCAACCCCAATCGACTGGCAAGCGTGTAGTAAAGAACAACAGCAGGCGCTGCTGATGCGTCCGGCTATCGCGGCATCCGAAACGATTACCCAAACGGTACGCGAGGTTCTGGAGCAGGTTAAAACCAACGGTGATGACGCCCTGCGCGCCTTCAGTGCTCGCTTTGATAAGGCGCAGGTTGAAGATCTGCGCGTTACGCCGCAGCAAATGGAAGAAGCCAGCGCGCGACTGAGTGATACACTGAAGCAGGCCATGGCTGTTGCCGTCAGCAATATTGAAACCTTCCACAATGCGCAAATTCTCGCGCCGGTTGATGTGGAAACACAACCCGGTGTGCGCTGCCAGCAGATTACCCGTCCGGTAAAATCGGTGGGTCTTTATATTCCTGGTGGCTCCGCACCGCTGTTTTCGACGGTTCTGATGTTAGCCACACCCGCGCGTATTGCCGGTTGCGGTCGCGTGGTGCTGTGCTCTCCGCCGCCGATTGCCGATGAGATCCTCTACGCGGCACAGCTGTGTGGCGTAAAAGAGGTGTTCCAGGTTGGCGGTTCGCAGGCTATTGCTGCTCTCGCCTTTGGTACTGAAACCGTGCCGCGCGTGGATAAAATTTTTGGTCCTGGTAACGCTTACGTAACCGAAGCTAAACGTCAGGTCAGCCAGCGCCTTGATGGTGCGGCGATTGATATGCCCGCCGGCCCGTCTGAAGTGTTAGTGATTGCCGATGAGGACGCAACGCCCGCCTTTGTCGCCTCCGATCTGCTGTCACAAGCTGAACATGGCCCCGATTCTCAGGTGATTCTGCTGACGCCGTCATTAACCTTAGCGCAGGGCGTTGCCGAGGCAGTCGAACAGCAGCTGGCGCAGCTGCCACGCGCAGCTACTGCACGTCAGGCGCTGGAAAGCAGCCGCCTGATTGTGGCGCGCGATCTTGAACAATGTGTTGAGATTTCAAACCTGTATGGCCCGGAACACCTGATTATCCAGACTCGCCAGCCACGCGATCTGGTCGATTCAGTTACCAGCGCCGGTTCGGTGTTTTTGGGTGACTGGTCGCCGGAATCAGCGGGTGATTATGCTTCAGGCACCAATCATGTATTGCCGACTTATGGTTATACCGCAACCTGTTCCAGCCTGGGTCTGGCCGATTTCCAGAAGCGTATGACGGTGCAGGAGCTGACGCCGCAAGGCTTCCTCAATCTTGCTGCCACCATTGAAACCCTGGCTGCCGCAGAACAGCTGGATGCCCATAAAAATGCCGTTACCTTGCGCGTTGCCGCACTGAAGGAGCAAGCATGAGCCTGAATGTTGAAGATTTGGCGCGCGCCAACGTGCGCGCCTTGACGCCCTATCAGTCTGCACGTCGTTTGGGTGGCAACGGTGACGTCTGGCTGAATGCCAATGAGTTTCCGCTACCAGTGCCGTTTGAGCTATCGCAGCAGACCCTGAACCGCTATCCAGAATGTCAGCCCAAACAGGTGATTGAACGTTATGCGGCCTATGCTGGTTTGCAGCCAGATCAGGTGCTGGTCAGCCGGGGAGCTGATGAGGGTATTGAGTTGCTGATGCGCGCATTTTGCGAGCCGGGCAAAGATGCCATTCTGTTCTGTCCGCCCACTTATGGCATGTACAGCGTAAGCGCGGAAACCATCGGCATTGAGTATCGCACCGTTCCGGCACTGGACAACTGGCAGCTCAATTTGCCTGCGATTGCTGACAAGCTGGATGGCGTAAAACTGGTTTATATGTGCAGCCCGAACAACCCAACCGGCAATCTGATTAACCCAGACGATATTCGCCAGTTGCTGGAGATGACTGCCGGTAAGGCGCTGCTGGTAGCCGATGAAGCTTATATTGAGTTCTGCCCGGAAGCGACGCTGGCAGGATGGCTGAAAGATTATCCACATCTGGTGATCCTGCGCACCCTGTCAAAAGCGTTTGCCTTGGCTGGCCTGCGTTGCGGCTTCACGCTGGCGAATAAACCGGTTATCGATCTACTGCTGAAAGTCATCGCGCCTTATCCCTGGCAACCCCAGTAGCCGATGTAGCGGGCCAGGCACTGAGCGAACAAGGCATTGCATTGATGCGTGAACACGTGGCTGAGTTAAATGCGAATCGTAGCTGGCTGCTGGCGCAGTTAAATCAGTGTGCCTGCGTCGAACAAACCTTTGCCAGTGACACTAATTACGTGCTGGCACGCTTTACCGATTCGCCGGTGGTATTTAAAACCCTGTGGGATCAGGGCATTATTTTGCGGGACCAAAACAAAAACCCGGGCCTGTCGGGATGCCTGCGCATTTCCATCGGCACGCGTGAAGAGTGTCAGCGTGTGATTACCGCGCTGCAAGCCTTATCTGTGGAGTAAGCATGAGCCAGAAGACCCTTTTTATTGACCGCGACGGCACCATTATTTCTGAACCACCTGCTGATTTTCAGGTGGATCGTATGGATAAGCTGGCGTTTGAACCTAATGTGATTCCAACGCTGCTGGCGCTGCAAACGGCGGGTTATCGTCTGGTGATGATCACGAATCAGGACGGGTTAGGCACGTCCAGCTTCCCGCAGGCTGATTTCGACGGCCCGCACAATCTGATGATGCAGATTTTAACCTCACAAGGCATTCAGTTTGACGATATCCTGATCTGCCCTCATATGCCTGACGACAACTGTGATTGCCGCAAGCCGAAAACCAAAATGGTAGAAGCCTGGCTGGCCGAAGGCGCGATTGATGTGGCTAACAGCTACGTCATTGGCGATCGCCTGACGGATGTGCAACTGGCGCAAAACATGGGCATTCAGCCGATTCGCTATGGTGCGGATGGTGAAGACTGGAATGCGATCCTGCAGCGCCTGACTAAACGCGACCGCTACGCACTGGTGAATCGCAACACCAAAGAGACGCAGGTTAAAGTTGAAGTGTGGCTGGACCGTGAAGGCAACAGCAAAATCAATACTGGCGTCGGCTTCTTCGATCACATGCTTGACCAGATTGCAGTTCACGGCGGTTTTCGCATGAATATTGAGGTGAAAGGCGATCTCTATATTGACGACCATCACACCGTAGAAGATACCGGTCTGGCGCTGGGCGAGGCGTTGTTAAAAGCATTAGGCGACAAACGCGGCATTGGCCGTTTCGGCTTTGTTCTGCCGATGGATGAGTGTCTGGCACGCTGTGCACTGGATATCTCTGGTCGTCCGCATATTGAATTCAAAGCTGAGTTTAACTACCAGCGCGTTGGCGATCTCAGCACCGAAATGGTTGAGCACTTTTTCAGTTCGCTCTCCTACAGCATGATGAGCACGCTGCATCTGAAAACCAAAGGTAAAAACGATCATCATCGCGTTGAGAGCCTGTTTAAAGCCTTTGGTCGTACCTTGCGCCAGGCGATTCGCGTTGATGGCAACACCCTGCCGAGTTCGAAAGGAGTGCTGTGATGAATGTGGTGATCCTTGATACCGGCTGCGCCAACCTGTCGTCGGTAAAGTGGGCAATTGAGCGTCTTGGTTATACACCTGACGTCAGCCGCGATCCCGATGTGGTGCTGCGCGCCGATAAGCTGTTTTTACCCGGCGTGGGTACCGCGCAGGCTGCGATGAATCAACTGGAAGAGCGCGATCTGATTGAACTGGTCAAAGCCTGCACACAGCCAGTGCTGGGCATCTGCCTCGGTATGCAATTGCTGGGCCGTGGTAGCGATGAAAGCGGCGGTATTTCCACGCTGGGCATAATCGATGAGCCGGTCTCACTGATGGATACGCAAGGCTTGCCTCTGCCGCACATGGGCTGGAACCAGATTACCGCTAAAGCCGGTAATCATCTGTTCCGCGACATTGCTGAAGATAGCTATTTTTACTTCGTCCACAGTTATGCGATGCCGGTTAATGCCTGCACTATCGCGCAGTGTCACTACGGTCTGCCGTTCACTGCTGCGGTGCAGAAAGATAATTTCTTCGGTGTGCAATTCCACCCGGAACGCTCTGGCAAAGCGGGCGCGCAGTTGCTGAAAAACTTCCTGGAGATGTAATGATTATCCCTGCGTTAGATTTGATTGACGGTAAAGTGGTTCGCCTGCATCAGGGCGATTACGGTCAGCAGCGCGATTACGGCAGTGATCCGCTGCCGCGCCTGCAAGATTACGCCAGCCAGGGCGCAACAGTGCTGCATCTGGTGGATTTAACCGGCGCAAAAGATCCGGCAAAGCGCCAGATTTCGCTGCTGCAAACGTTGTTGACTGGCGTTGACGCTATCGTACAAGTGGGTGGCGGTATTCGCACCCGTGATGACGTCAAGGCGCTGTTAGATGCCGGTGCCAGCCGTGTGGTGGTAGGCTCCACGGCGGTAACGCAGCCGGAAGAAGTGAAGCGTTGGTTTAATGAGTTCGGTGCTGAAGCCATTGTGCTGGCACTGGATGTACGCATTGACGCTGATAATCGTAAAGAAGTGGCGATCAGCGGCTGGCAGGAAGCCGCAGGCGTGACGCTGGAAGAAGTCATTGCGCAGTTTCAGCCGGTTGGCCTGAAGCATGTGCTGTGCACTGATATTTCACGCGATGGCACGCTGAGCGGCTCTAACGTTGCGCTGTATCAGGAAGTGACTGCACGTTATCCGGCGATTGACTTTCAGTCTTCCGGTGGCATTGGTGAACTGAACGATATCGCCGCGCTGCGCGGCAGTGGCGTGCAGGGTGTGATCGTTGGACGCGCGCTGCTTGAAGGTAAATTTACAGTTTCGGAGGCAATCGCATGCTGGCAAAACGGATAATTCCCTGTCTCGACGTGCGTGACGGTCAGGTAGTCAAAGGCGTTCAGTTTCGTAATCACGAAATCATTGGCGACATCGTGCCACTGGCGCAACGTTACGCTGAAGAAGGTGCCGACGAACTGGTGTTTTACGATATTACCGCCTCCTCTGACGGGCGCGTCGTCGACAAAAGCTGGGTATCGCGCGTGGCGGAAGTGATCGATATCCCTTTCTGTGTAGCAGGCGGTATCAAAACGCCGGAAGACGCGGCGCGCATTCTTGAATTTGGTGCAGATAAAATTTCCATCAACTCGCCCGCTTTGGCCGATCCCACTCTGATTACCCGCCTGGCCGATCGCTTTGGTGTGCAGTGCATTGTGGTGGGTATTGATACCTGGTTCGATGAAGCCAGCGGTAAATACCACGTCAACCAGTATACCGGCGACGAGTCGCGCACCCGCGTAACGAAATGGGAAACCGTTGACTGGGTGCAGGAAGTTCAGAAGCTGGGCGCAGGTGAAATCGTCCTGAATATGATGAACCAGGACGGCGTTCGCAATGGCTATGATCTGGTACAACTGAAAAAAGTCCGTGATGTCTGCAAAGTGCCACTGATTGCCTCTGGCGGTGCCGGCACTATGCAGCACTTCTTCGACGCATTTGAGCAAGCCAACGTTGATGGTGCGCTGGCAGCGTCGGTGTTTCACAAACAAATTATTAATATCGGTGAGCTGAAAAGCTTCCTGATCGACAAGGGTGTGGAGATTCGCGCGTGTTAACAGAACAACAACTGGCCCAGCTTGACTGGGACAAAACGCAAGGCATGATGCCGGTTATCGTCCAGCACAGCGTTTCAGGTGAAGTGCTGATGCACGGTTACATGAATCAGGAAGCTCTGGTCAAAACCCTACACGAGGGCAATGTCACCTTTTTCTCACGGACCAAAAGTCGTTTGTGGACCAAAGGCGAAACCTCTGGCAACTTCCTGAAAGTTGTCAGTATCACGCCCGATTGCGATAACGATACGCTGCTGGTATTAGCAAATCCGATTGGCCCAACCTGTCACCGCGGCACATCAAGCTGCTTCTCGCCTGCGGCCCCAGACTGGACTTTCCTGTACCAGCTGGAACAGCTGCTGGCCGAACGCAAGCATGCCGATCCGGACAGCTCCTATACCGCTAAACTTTACGCCAGTGGCACCAAACGCATCGCACAAAAAGTGGGTGAAGAAGGCGTTGAAACGGCGCTGGCAGCCACGGTGAACGATCGCCATGAACTCACCAATGAGGCATCAGACTTAATCTATCACCTGCTGGTGTTATTACAGGATCAGGATCTGGACCTCAGTACCATCATCGCAAACCTCCGTTCCCGCCATAAGTAAACGGTGCAATATGCTGCTCAAAATTGTGCTGAAATGGCCATTTTGAGCAGCATGCTTCTCAAACGCCTTATTCCGGGAGATTCAATGACAACCCATGAAAAGCTCATCGCTCTGCTTGACCAGCATCAGGCGCGTTATCGACTCATGCAACATGAAGCGACGGGGAAATGTGAAGCGGTAGCAGCAATTCGCGGTACGCAGGTTGGGCAAGGGGCTAAGGCATTAGTGTGTCATGTGAAAGGCAACGGCGTGAAGCAGCATGTCCTGGCAGTATTGCCTGCCGATCAACAGGCTGACCTCAGCAAAGTAGCAGAAGCCGTCGGTGGACGTCGCGCATCGCTTGCCAGCCCGGCAGAAGTTGATGCATTAACAGGCTGCGTATTTGGCGCGATTCCTCCTTTTAGTTTCCATCCGGCCCTGAAGCTGCTTGTTGATCCTTTGCTGTTCGAACGCTTTGATGAGATTGCCTTTAACGCCGGATTGCTTGATCGCTCAGTCATCGTCAATACGCACGATTATCGTGCGCTGTGTAATGCTAACGTCGTGAAAATAATCCAGTAATTGCCATAACGCCAGGTGAAAGGTACTCTCAGTTCTACACATCACGACAAAAGAAGAACTTTACTATGGCACGTTTTTTCACTCCCAAAACCCTTTCAACGCGTTTGCGTCAGACGCTGCTACTGGCAATGATGGCCGGCAGTGCTTTCACTGCGCAGGCGAAAATTGAGCAGGTGCGCTTTGCCGTTGACCCCACCTATCCGCCTTTTGAATCGAAAACGCCACAAGGTAAGCTGGTGGGTTTTGATATCGATCTGGGGAATGCACTTTGTGAACAGATACAGGCTAAATGCGTGTGGGTCGAAAGCCAGTTTGACGGCATGATTCCCGCCCTAAAAGCACGTAAATTTGATGCCATTCTGTCTGATATGGGCATCACCGAAGAGCGACTGAAGCAGATCGACTTCACCGTGCCGCTGTACGATACCAAAACCCAACTGATTGCCCGTAAAGGAGCCAATATTCTGCCCACCGCAGAATCGCTGAAAGGCAAAACCGTAGGCGTAGAGCAAGGCACAGTACAGGAGCGTTATGCACTGGCGAAATGGCAGCCGTACGGCGTAACCGTTGTTCCTTATGGCGATCAGGCGCAGGTTGAAAGTGATTTGATTTCTGGCCGCCTCGATGCCGTCTTTACTGATGCTGCTCAGGCAGCCATGGGGTTCCTGAAACATCCGCAAGGCAAAGATTTTGAGCTGGCTGGCCCTACCGTGCAGGATCCTATCATCGGGCCGGGTACCGCTATCGGTTTGCGTAAGGGAGACAGTGAATTAAAAACCGCCCTTGACAGTGCCTTTGGTGAAATCAAAAAGAATGGCACCTTCGATAAGCTTCAGAAAAAATATTTCGCGACGGATATCTCTATTCAGCAGTAACCTCACAGGCGGTATTTATGCCGCCTGGCGTAATCCAGCACTATAATTTCATTCTCTGCTTAATTTAAGGACGACAGGTTACTCGTCTGCTGCCGATGACAGGACAGATATGCATCAACAACATCATCCTCTGCTAAGCGCCTCGTTGGGCACACAACGCGAAATTATCAGCTTCCACTTTGGCGAAGACAATAAGCGTCAGGTTTATATTCAGGCGGCCCTGCATGGCGATGAACTGCCCGGTATGGCGGTCGCCTGGTTTCTGAAAAAGCGCCTCCAGGCGCTGGAATGTGCTGGTCAGTTGAAAGCTGCGTTTACGCTGGTGCCGGTAGCAAACCCTCTGGCGCTGGGTCAGCACTGGCATGGCACCCATCTTGGACGTTTCCATACCCTTTCTGGCCAGGATTTTAATCGCAAGTTCCCTTCCCTGGGCGAGATTCTGGCAACGAAAGTGGCTCACTCTTTAACACAAAACGAGTCAGATAATAAGCAAATCATTCGTGAAGCGATTGATCGCCATTATCGCGACACCATTGCTAAAACGGAATTAGAGGCCCAACGTTTTACCCTGATGCGCATGGCCAGTCAGGCTGATTTAATGATTGACCTGCACTGTGACTGGGAAGCGTTACCGCATCTCTATACGACGCCTCACGCCTGGCCTGATATTGAACCGCTGGCGCGCTGGCTGGGAAGTGAAGTGCAGTTACTGGCGCAGATTTCGGGCGGTGAGCCCTTTGATGAAGCATGCTGCGAACCCTGGCTGACGCTGGCAGAACGTTTTGGTAAAGAATATCCCATGCCGCGTGGCCTGCTGCCGGTAACGCTTGAACTGCGCGGTGTACGTGACGTGTCACCTGAACAAGCTGAAAAAGATGCTGATGCGATTATTCAGGCGCTGGTTGAAGGCGGTTATATTGCGGGTGAAGCTGGCGAAGCGCCAGCTTTGATTAACCCGGCAACGCCACTGGCGGGCTGTGAGTATATCCACGCGCCACATTCAGGCCTGATTCTTTATCGCCAGGCGTTAGGGGCATGGGTAAAAGCGGGAGAAGTTGTCGCGGAAATTATCGATCCCATTACCGATCAGATTACGCCACTGATCGCTGAGTTTGGCGGCGTTGTTTACGCCCGACACTGGGTGCGGTTTGCAACGGCAGGTATGCTGGTAGTAAGGCTGGCAGGAGAAAATGCGAAGCGCGCAGGCTCCCTTTTAGTGGAATAAAGGTTAATCGCATAAGAGATCGCTTTTCAAGTTCAGGCTATTCGCTTAAAGAATGACCTGAACTTGTTATTAGGAATTATCTGTTTTACTAAAATAAAGCAACTTTTTAACAGTACCGGAAAAAAGGCTTTGTTAACCTCATTGTTATTCTTATAAATGAGCTAACATTATGTCTGAAACAGATTACAGCCCAATTCCTGAAAACTTTGATGAAAAACTCTATTTGGCGCTCAATCCAGATGTGCGACTCGCAGGCATGGATGCGAAAGAACATTACCAGAAATACGGAAGATCAGAACAGCGCCCTTACCAGACAGCTTTTTCCCATCTACATTGTTTGCCCGAAGATTTCAATTCACTGGTTTATTTAGCATTAAATCCAGATGTGAAAAACTCAGGAATGAACGCGGCGGAACATTATCTTCAATATGGCATTAATGAAAAACGTTGCTATAGCGTGCCGGGTGTCGCTCCGCTCCCGGACGACTTTAATCCTGAACTTTATCGAGAAATGTATAGCGATATCGTTTTAAGCAATAGCGATCCTGTTTTGCATTACTTAAAATATGGCAGAAGCGAGGGCAGGATCTATAACTTCAACTTCCATGGAAAACGCGCCCCTGACACCAAACCTATTTTCTTCCTGCACATTCCTAAAACTGCGGGCTCCTCGTTTAATAAGTATGTTTCGGAGAAAATGGTTTGCGTAGAGCACATTGAAAATAAGCCTGCTATATATGATGCGGTCGATAAGAAACTCGCTAATTTTGATTTTGTATCTGCTCACCTTGATTACGATGATCCGCTATCCATAATTAATGATCCTAACTGGTTTAAATTCACTTTCCTACGCAATCCTGTTGCGCAAGTTGTATCACATTTAAAATGGGTTCGTTCATTTGGCACAGATGAACGTGCGCACGAACGTCAATTTTATACGCTTGAAGAGCAAAGCTTATTTATCCAACTACAATCCGTCACATTAAACGATGTAGAACTTTTAGATAAATTATTTGAGAATTGTGCACAATTCAGACGTTATTTTGATAATTGCCAGGTACGCTATCTTACAGATATTAATGTTGACAGAGTCAGCGAACACAATCTCATAAATGCCATATGCAATGCCGAATCACTTGATTTTATTGCTTTTTGTGAAACAGCCGCAAAAGATTCAGTTGCTGTATTAAATAAAGCGGGCTGGGAAACTGACCATGAGGCTTTTCCCGTTACTAATCTTTCACCCAGTAAAGAAATGCCTGATCTATCGGATCCCGATATTTATGCTTTTTATCAAAAAATAACGCAGTACGATCAGAAACTTTATGAAAAAATCTCAGAGTTGAGGATTAAACAGAGATTGTAGTGACAGCCTGACATAAAGATAAAGGCGTTACGAAGAGGAATAACAAGCAAGGGAGCAATTAATGAAGCCACCTGCCGAGGCAGGTGGCTTTTTTATTAATCCAACCACTCGGTGTGGAATACACCGTCTTTGTCGATGCGCTTATAGGTATGCGCGCCGAAGTAGTCACGCTGTGCCTGAATCAGGTTTGCAGGCAGTACCGCTGAACGATAGCTGTCATAGTAAGCAATCGCTGCAGAGAAGGTTGGCGTTGGGATACCATTCTGTACCGCATAAGCGACAACATCACGCAGCGCCTGTTGATATTCATCAGCGATGTTTTTGAAGTAAGGCGCTAACAGCAGGTTTGCAATATTGGCGTCTTCGGCATAAGCATCAGTGATTTTTTGCAGGAACTGAGCACGGATGATGCAGCCAGCACGGAAAATCTTAGCGATCTCGCCGTAGTGCAGATCCCAGTTGTACTGCTCAGAAGCCGCCTTCAGCTGCGAGAAGCCCTGAGCGTAAGAAACGATTTTGCCCAGGTAAAGTGCGCGACGCACTTTCTCAACAAATTCAGCTTTGTCACCAGTAAAGGTTTTTGCTTCTGGGCCACTCAGCACTTTTGATGCAGCAACGCGCTGGGTTTTCAGTGAAGAGAGATAACGAGCAAAGACAGATTCGGTGATCAGTGACAATGGCTCACCCAGATCCAGAGAGCTCTGGCTGGTCCATTTACCGGTACCTTTGTTAGCGGCTTCGTCCAGGATGACATCAACCAGATAGTTGCCATCTTCATCTTTCTTAGTGAAGATATCTTTAGTGATGTCGATCAGGTAGCTGCTCAGCTCACCGTCGTTCCACTCACTGAAAGTTTTAGCAAGCTCTTCGTTGTCCAGACCCAAAGCGCCTTTCAGCAGAGAATATGCTTCTGCGATAAGCTGCATGTCGCCATATTCGATACCGTTGTGTACCATTTTTACATAGTGACCCGCGCCATCTGGGCCGATGTAAGTGACACAGGCTTCACCTTCTGCACGTGCAGCAATTTTATCCAGGATTGGTGCAACCAGTTCATAGGCTTCTTTCTGACCGCCAGGCATGATTGATGGGCCTTTCAGTGCGCCCTCTTCGCCGCCAGAAACGCCGGTACCAATGAAGTTAAAACCTTGCTCAGAAAGTTCTTTGTTACGACGGATAGTATCTTTGTAGAAGGTGTTACCACCATCAATCAGGATGTCGCCTTTATCGAGGTGTGGAGTCAGGGAAGCGATGGTTTTATCAGTGGCTTCACCCGCCTGCACCATCAGAAGAATGCGACGCGGTTTTTCCAGCGATTCAACGAAATCCTCAATGCTGTAATAAGGCGCGAGTTTCTTGCCCTGGTTCTCTGCGATGACTTCATCAGTCTTTTCACGAGAACGGTTGAAGATAGAAACAGTATAACCGCGGCTCTCAATATTAAGAGCCAAATTGCGGCCCATCACTGCCATACCTACAACGCCGATTTGTTGCTTGGACATTATATACTCCTGTCTGAGGTTCACTCGCCTGTCATCTGGACAAACGAACTAATGTGGCAAACATGTTAACTCATGAAACGCAAAAAAAGGTAGTGATTGATGCGATAGAAAGTAAACTCAGAAATAGCCAAACCGCATACTAATTACTCAATTATTGCGTCAAAGTATCCTCTTTTTTTGCATGACCTTTAAAATAGTGTGGCAATACATCATCAGGTTTACCGTCCATTTTAACTGTGCCATGCTCCAGCCAAAGAATACGTGTACAGGTTTTCTGTAAAAGTTCGTAACTATGGCTGGCGAGTATTAAAATTTTTGTGGAATTAATCAAATGTGTAAGACGATTTTCAGCTTTTTCTTTAAAACCTTCGTCTCCCACAGAAAGCCATTCATCCATTAGCAATATTTCTGGCGTAAAGATGGTTGATACACTAAAACCTAAACGCATTTGCATGCCAGAAGAATAGGTTCTAACCGGCATATCAATAAAATCACCTAAATCGGTAAACTCAATAATCTCTTCGATTTTACTGTTAATTTCACGCTTCTTTAGACCTAACAGTGCTCCGCGGATATAGATATTTTCACGTCCAGTAAACTCAGGATTGATGCCAAGCGATATTGAAATCAAAGAGCCGATGTCGCCTTTTATTATCGCCGTTCCACTTGTAGGGTGATAAACACGGCTAAACATACGTAGCAAGGTTGTTTTACCGGCTCCGTTATGTCCAATTAACCCTACTCTTTCTCCATCATTGATTTCAAAGTTAAGGTTATTGAGCGCAGATACAACAACACGTCCATTCTGCTCCCCCACTTTTCCACCGGTAGCAAAGTTTATAAAGTTCTTTTTTATTGACCGGGATGCCGCATTAAATATTGGAAAATCAATCCCAACATTTTCAAATTTGATTAAAGCCATTGTTAAACCTATACCCAATAGGGAACACGATATTTATATCGACTTGTCATGACAATAGATAAAATAAAGCCTACAAGACACATGATGCTGACTACCCAATAACTAATAGCTGAGGGAACCCCACCAAGTAATGGAGTACGAACAACATCAAGCAAGTGATAGAATGGGTTAAGGTTGAGCAAAAAATTTCCAACCCGATGCGTAAGTAGCTGCGGCATCCATATTATAGGTGTTAGATAAAAAACAACTTGCATAATGCTTAAAATAATTTGAGTCATGTCTCTGAAACGTGCACAAATCATAGAAACTATCATTAAAAACCACGAAAGGTTAAGTAGTAATAATAAAAAACCAGGAATGGCTAACAATATATGCCAGTTAACACCTTTACCTACAGCTAACAGAACTAGCGGAAAAATAACAATATTGTGCAAAAAAATTATGAAATTTTTCCATACAACACGGTAAACGTGTACATGAAGGGGCACAGGTAATTGCTTAATAATCCCTTCGGATGTTATTAGCGCATCGCAGCCCTCAGTAATCGAGCCAAGAATAAAACCCCATAAAATTAATCCTAATGTCAGATATGGCAAAAAATCATGTAAAGGTGTTTTAAATAGATTACCGAAAACCATTCCCATGGTTCCAATCATTACTGCCATGCTAATGGTTATCCAAAACGGCCCCAATCGTGACCGTTTATAACGCTGGCGTATATCTTGACCGCCCATAACTTGAATAATATGAAAAGATTTCATCGCGCTGATGAAATCATCAAAACCAATAGATTTTTTTGAATTAAACATTTATAAAATACCAAAGTCGAATGCTCGCTGAGACATACCAAACAAGAATTTTGTTCCGGAAAGGCGGTTTGTCATCAATTGCATAAACTCATCTTTTTGTGAATCATCAAGTTGATCTCTTATCTTTAAGAGATCATTAAAATTACATACAGCCCGGAATAACAGATCAAGCTTGATAATAGGCAAACCAATATGATGAAGCACAACACAGTTATTATGGATTTGTGATCCACGAGTAAAATCATCTAAATAAATACTTAACAGCCTGTTTTTTAATAAAACACCATGTTCAGAACACTCAAAATCAATATAAGAGAAAAATTCAACCAACTCAAGATAGTCAGCTTCCTCTACTATTTTCTTCTCTTTTATGCCATATTCTTTTAAATAAGTCTCTTTCACTTCTTGGGTGCTTTCAAGATATTTATTATAGAAAGACATTAATACCTTATCTTTACAAAAATACTCATTTAGACTTCTTGTGCCCCAGTAATTTCTCTCGCCTTCTCTTTTAAAAAAGTGATAGTTTTGAAAAAGATCATTATCCTCAGCTAATACTTTATCGAATAGATTGACATCATATAGAGCTCTGAAATCGTTTTCACTGCGCGCAAGAGATTTTAATATTTTGCTTAGTTTAAATTCACCGCGTTTAATGACAAATGGACGAACATTAGTATTTTTATATTCTTCCCAGAAAGTTATAAATTTTTTATTATTAACAATACTTGAGCAAATACTGATACAAAAAGAGCCCAAGTGGTGTGAAATCTCTCTGTTTTCTGTTGCGCCCAGCACATCAACCTTGGTCGCAAATAATTGCTCTAGGAAATTACCAATACCTTTTTTAGAAAAAAATACACTATCATTTAAAAGTAAAAATCTTTCACACTTTTCATTAATATGCTTTTTGTAGAAATAATTCATACCAGCTTTATAGCTACCAAAATCCCTGCCATAATTATCTCTTTCAATATAAACATCGATCAAATCTTTGCGGTAATTCTCTTCGGATAAACAAAGCGTATTAACTGCAATAATAAAAACACCTTGAGCCTTTGCCTCTGATAAAAGAGAAAGAACATCATTACGTAACTCAGTTTTTTCATATAGAGCTAAAAGAAGAACTTTACCGCCATGAAAATCTTTCTGGTGAATAATTTTACTAAACGGCTTGGTTTTTAACTTATCTCTATATGACAAGATAGCATAATATGAAAACATGGCGCATTTAAATAACAAGCCTTTTAATGGAACTAATAACCCTCGCATATTTCATCCTTATAAAAATTAAACGAGACGCCCCATGGCGTTCATAATTATGAATATCATTGTTTCAAATGCACTTTGACGATAAACGCCAGACCTTTGTAATAAAGCCACCCTTGAAAATAAATTCCCCTTAGAGGCTCCGTAATAATACTCTATGATATCGAAATATTCCTTAGCTATATTATCTTTTAAACAATAAAGAATAATATAATTTAATCTATTCCACTCTTTATACTCCCCATTAAAAATTTTACTTAATCGAGAGAGTTTTGAAAAAAAATTTTTATTACTTCCTACCAGATTTCGATCGTGCTGCCTGTAAAGAATCTTTGGTTTTCTGTCAAAAACAATATTACCTTTAACCGCTGCGCAGACGATATATAACATCCAGTCATGAGATACAATTCTTGCCGATTCAGGAAGCTTTTCGAACAATTCTTTTAAACGATGATTAAATACCATTGTATTACCACCGGAAAAACTTTGAACCAATGCATTTTGCAAGCCGAATTTTTTAGTGAAATCAGGAGAACTTCCTAAAACCTCTAAATTGTTATTAACTAATGTTGTGCGACTGCCGTAAAGTTTATATGCATTATAATCAGCTGTAGATTTCTGTAGCATATCTAATGCAATTTGTAGCTTATCACTAAGCCAAATATCATCCTGATCACAAAACGCATACCAGGGAGAATTAATAGATTTATCTCGTAGCATGAAAAGGAAATTTTGAGCAAAACCTTGATGCGGCCCGTTAAGTAATCTAACTTTCCCTTCTGGAAGCGTTGCTGCAAAAGACAAGATAATATCTTTTGTTCTGTCACTCGATCCATCATCAGAGATATAAAGTATCCAATTTTTATACGTCTGCTCCCCGATGGAATTAAGCTGTTGCTCTATGTACTTTTCACCGTTATAGGTGCCCATCAATATACTGACCGTACCGTAATCAATCATATTATCGTCAGCTGAATTGTTGAAATTTATTCTTGAGAGGGAATTAATCTTTGATAATAAAAATTAAGCCACAAAAAAGCTTGCGGCTTATTTAAATTAAAAATATACGGCAGAATCAAAGCTAGCGCCTTGCTTATCTTTTTCAGAAAGTTGTGGCTCTGTCTCTTCAGCTAACGGCCATTCAATTCCGATAGTCGCGTCATTCCAGAGCAATGAGTGTTCTGCTTTAGGGTTATAATAGTCAGTGCACTTATAAACAAACTCAGCACTGTCTGACGTTACCAGGAAGCCATGTGCGAATCCTTCCGGAACCCAAAGCTGACGCTTATTATCTGCGGACAAAAACACACCAACCCACTGCCCAAACGTTGAAGAAGATTGTCGCATATCTACGGCAACATCAAAGACTTCACCCGACACAACGCGGACCAACTTCCCTTGGGTATTTTCCGTCTGATAATGCAGCCCACGCAGAATACCTTTCGATGATTTAGAATGATTATCCTGGACAAACTGGCGTGGACAAACCAGCTCTTCAAACTTCTTCTGCTGCCAGGTTTCCATAAAGAAACCGCGCTCATCACCGAAAACAGACGGCTCAATAATTTTTACGTCAGGAATTTTCGTTTCGATGACTTTCATTACAATTTACCTTCATAAAGCGACATCAAATATTTACCGTATTCATTTTTCATCAAAGGCTGAGCCAGCGTTTTCAACTTCTCACGATCGATAAAGCCCATACGGTAAGCAATCTCTTCCGGGCAGGCAACTTTTAATCCCTGGCGCGTTTCAATCGTCTGGATAAAGTTGTTGGCTTCGTTCAGGCTTTGGTGCGTGCCGGTATCTAACCAGGCATGGCCACGCCCCATGATAGAGACTGAAAGCGCACCTTTTTCCAGGTAAAGATTATTGATATCGGTAATTTCTAACTCGCCGCGCGGTGAGGGCTTAAGGTTCTTAGCCATTTCAACCACACTGTTATCGTAAAAATAGAGGCCTGTCACAGCATAATTGCTTTTCGGCACTGCTGGCTTCTCAACCAGTGAAATGGCTTTACCCGTCTGATCAAACTCGACCACACCGTAACGTTCCGGATCGTGTACGTGGTAAGCAAATACCGTTGCGCCCTGCTCTTTTTTACAGGCTTCTTCAAGTTGCTTATGCAGGTCGTGTCCGTAAAAAATGTTGTCGCCCAAAATAAGTGCGCAGGCATCATTACCGATAAACTCTTCACCCAGAATAAACGCCTGAGCCAGCCCATCCGGGCTTTCTTGCACCTTATACTGGATGCTGATCCCCCACTGGGATCCGTCACCTAACAGACTTTCAAATCGTGGCGTATCCTGTGGGGTACTGATAATCAAAATATCGCGGATCCCCGCCAGCATCAGCGTGCTCAGTGGATAATAGATCATCGGTTTATCATAAATCGGCAGCAGTTGTTTACTAACCGCCATCGTCACCGGATAAAGGCGCGTACCCGAGCCACCCGCCAGAATAATACCTTTGCTGTTCTTCACGACATTCACCCTTTAATTAATAGATATTCCATCGGACACGCTTTATGCATACAGCTCATCGATAAGGCGAGTGACACCCGTTTCCCAGTCAGGAAGCGTGAGCGCGAAGGTTTCCCTGAATTTACGTGTGTCTAAACGTGAATTGCCTGGACGTTTCGCTGGAGTAGGAAAAGCGGACGTGGCTACCGGATTAATGGTTTTAACATTTAATTCGATTCCCTTGCTCTGCGCATAACGGATAACCTTACCGGCATAATCATACCAGGTTGTGGTTCCTGCGGCGATCAGGTGATAAAGCCCACTGACTTCCGGCTTTTCTAAGGCAACACGAATAGCATGTGCCGTGCTGTCTGCAATTAAATCTGCACCCGTAGGGGCACCGAACTGATCGTTGATTACCGATAATGTGTCACGATCTTTGGCTAAGCGAATCATGGTCTTGGCAAAGTTATTACCGCGTGCGGCATAAACCCAGCTGGTGCGAAAGATCAGGTAATGACGCATGTTGCGCGCAATAGCCTGTTCGCCTTCAAGTTTGGTTTGGCCGTAGACATTAAGCGGCGCTGTTACATCGCTCTCTTTCCACGGCGTATCGCCTGAGCCATCAAACACATAATCGGTAGAATAGTGTACTAACCATGCGCCGCACTCCTCTGCCGCTTTGGCTAAGGCTTCAAGTGCAGTGGCGTTGATAAGCTGGGCTTTCTCTTGTTCTGACTCTGCTTTGTCCACCGCAGTATAAGCCGTCGCATTAACTATCACGGCTGGCTGTAATTTGCGCACGGTTTCAGCAATGCCGGTGGGGTTTTCGAAATCACCACAGTAGTCAGTAGAGTGTCGATCCAGTGCAGTCAGACTACCCAGCGGTGCCAGCGCACGTTGCAATTCCCAGCCTACCTGACCATTTTTACCAAATAAAAGAATATTCATTAGCTACGCTTCTCGTAGTTTTCTTCGATCCAGTTTTGATAAGCACCACTTTTAACATGCTCAACCCACTCCGGGTTATTCAGATACCATTCCACCGTTTTCTTTAAACCGGTTTCAAACGTCTCCTGAGGCTTCCAGCCCAGATCCCTTTCAATTTTCGACGCATCTATCGCATAGCGTCGGTCATGACCAGGTCTGTCCTGAACATAGGTAATTTGATCGCTGTAAGGCGCAGCTTTCGGGCGGAGCTGGTCAAGCAATTCACAGAGTGTAAGCACAACATCAAGGTTTTTCTTTTCGTTATGACCACCGATGTTGTAGGTACTGCCCGGCTGTGCTTTCTTCACCACCGTGTAAAGCGCACGCGCGTGATCTTCAACATATAACCAGTCACGAATTTGGTCGCCTTTACCGTAAACAGGCAGAGGCTTACCTTCGAGCGCATTGCTGATGATCAACGGAATCAATTTTTCAGGGAAATGATAAGGCCCGTAGTTATTGGAGCAGTTAGTAACAATAACCGGCAATTTGTAGGTGCGACCCCAGGCTCGGACCAAATGATCGCTGGCGGCTTTGGTTGAAGAGTAAGGGCTGCTTGGCGCGTAAGGCGTTTCTTCAGTGAACAGCGGCAACTCACCTTCCATTTCGTCAGGATGAGGCAGATCGCCATAAACTTCGTCAGTAGAAATATGATGGAAGCGAAACGCATTTTTACGCGCTTCGGGTAGGGCTGACCAGTACTGGCGGCAGGCTTCCAGCAGCGCATAAGTACCGACAACGTTAGTCTGTACAAATTCTGCCGGGCCGGTTATTGAGCGATCAACGTGGCTCTCTGCTGCCAGATGCATAATCGCATCGGGTTGGCATTCATTGAGGATGTTACTGATGGCCTGTCCATCGCAAATATCAACATGTTTAAATTGATAGCGAGGATTTTGGCTGACATCTTTTAGCGACTCGAGATTACCTGCATAGGTCAATTTATCAATATTAATAACATCATCATCGGTATTATTAATAACATGTCTAACAACTGCCGAACCGATAAAACCTGCACCACCCGTAATTAAAATCTTCATAACGTTTCGTTAATCCTGACAAGCTAACTGAGGCATCGCTGCCTGTATATAAAACAGACAATCTTTAGCAGTCTTTAAACACGCTACCGCCCTTGGGTCACAGCTCCCACGACGCTGATTATCTTCGGCCAGAGTGAAATCTGTTACTGAGCATAGCAGCAGTCAACAGTATTTCATTGAAAGATAACTCTTTATTACGAAAGTAAATTAAGCAGAATTATCAATGGATAATTTCAAATTCTATCACTCGCGTTAAACAATGACGAACAAAATGATTTTAAGTAATGAACGTTAGTACATGTATTAACCGCTTATTAGGCGTAGATGATGGTTGCTGATGCGTCAATAGCGGACAATCAGAATTTTATGAAAAAAACAGAAGAGTCTTTTTTATTTGGAAAAAACGAAGGGCGAGCAATATCGCCCTAAAAAAATCAACGAAAACCGTTTGGATTTTTTGCTGCCAGTTCCACGTGTCACGCATCATCTCGTCAATACCCCGCGTCACGCGCCAGTCCAGCTCGTTGTTCGCCAGTGAAGCATCTGCCCAGAAAGCAGGCAGGTCACCCTCGCGGCGGGGTTTGATGTCAAAGGGAATGGTTTTGCCAGACGCTTGTTCGAAAGCCTTGATCATTTCCAGCACGGAAAAGCCTTTGCCACCGCCAAGGTTGTAAGCTTTATAGCCTTCAACTTTTTCTAAATGATCCAGCGCCTTCAGATGCCCTTCTGCCAGGTCAACAACGTGAATGTAGTCACGCAGGCAGGTGCCATCTGGCGTGTCATAATCGCCGCCAAATACACCCAGCTTTTCAAGACGCCCAATCGCAACCTGAGCAATATAAGGCAACAGGTTGTTAGGAATACCGGTTGGATCTTCGCCAATCTCACCAGACTCATGGGCGCCCACTGGGTTGAAGTAGCGCAATGCAATGGATCTGAAGTTGGGTTCAGCCTTAGCGAAATCTCGCATCACCAATTCGGTCATCAGCTTGGAAGTGCCGTATGGGCTGGTAGTTCCGCCAATCGGCGTGGTTTCTACATAAGGAACCGGTGCATCTGCGCCATAAACGGTCGCTGAAGAGCTAAAAATAAAGTTCCATACGCCCGCGCTGCGCATTTCTTCTAACAGCACTACCGTACCGGCAACATTGTTTTCATAGTATTCAAGCGGCATGCGGGTAGATTCGCCCACGGCCTTCAGCGCAGCGAAATGAATCACGGCAGAAATGCTGTTCGATGCAAACAGATCGCGTAAGCAAGCGCGGTCGCGAATATCGCCTTCAACAAAAGTGGCCTGTTTACCCGCCAGCTTTTCAACGCGGCTAATCGCTTCGCGCGAGGCATTACACAGGTTATCCAGTACTACAACGTCGTCGCCACGCTGCAACAGCGCCAGCACCGTATGGGAGCCGATATAGCCTGCGCCGCCCGTTACTAAAATAGCCATGTGAACTCCTTTCTCTCTGCCGCGTCAAAACGCGGCACATAAATGTTGAAGGTTACTTCGCCAGGATTTTTTGAATAGCTTCGCGGAAATCACGGCCCTGCGTGTTGTTACGCAAGCCATAAGAGACGAACGCCTGCATGTAGCCCAGCTTACGTCCGCAATCGAAGCTGTGACCTGTGAGTAGTGAGACATCGACGGTTTTCTTTTTGCTCAGGCTGGCAATGGCATCAGTGAGCTGAATACGGCCCCATGCGCCCGGCTCGGTGTGCTCTAACTCTGCCCAGATATCAGCAGAGAGTACATAACGACCCACCGCGGCCAGGTCTGAATTCAGTTCATTTGGCGCGTCCGGCTTCTCAACAAAATTGGTGATGCTGCTGACATCGCCTGGATTATCCAGCGCATTTTCAGTGGTAATCACTGAATACTCAGACAGATCGGAATCAGGCATGTGTTTCGCCAGCACCTGGCTATGGCCCGTTTCTTCAAAGCGTGCCACCATCGCGGCAAGGTTGTAGCGTAAATGGTCGGCGGTAGAGTCATCCAGCAGGACATCCGGCAGTACCACCACAAAAGGATTGTCGCCAATCATTGGGCGGGCACACAAAATTGAGTGACCAAGACCCAGCGGCTGTGCCTGGCGCACGTTCATGATTGTCACGCCTGGAGGACAAATTGACTGCACTTCACTCAGTAACTGACGTTTTACACGCGCTTCGAGCAGAGCTTCCAGCTCGTAGGTGGTATCAAAATGGTTTTCAACTGCATTTTTGGAAGCGTGGGTGACCAGCACAATCTCTTTAATACCCGCTGCAACACACTCATCCACAATGTATTGGATCATCGGTTTATCCACGACGGGCAGCATCTCTTTCGGAATGGCTTTCGTCGCTGGGAGCATATGCATACCGAGACCCGCAACCGGGATTACTGCTTTAAGCTTGGTCATATTTGTTCCATTTAATGAAGTGATGACATGGGTCGATTATGCAGGATCGGCCAGAACTGCAAGTATAATCTTTATCTGAAAAACCTACACTAACTCGCTGTCAAATCTTAGAAATTCGGCTTTTTGCCCATTGCGTCAGACATCAGAATCTCAGGAAAGACAATCAGTAATCTGCTGTTTAAATTCGATCTGCTCAAAATAAATAAAATGATCGCTAAGACCAGCCATAAAAAGAAACGGGCGACATAAAGTCGCCCGTGATTAACGCTTATCCTGTGGTTATAACCACTGTTCAAACCATTGCGGCATCACAAACAGATCAAAGTGATTGACCAGCAAAATCACCGCGACAAACACCACTGATACAGATACCCACTGGCGGGCATAAGGCAAAAAGCGAATACCAATCACCGGTTTTATAAAGAACGGATGCGCAAAGGCCGCAATTAATACCTGCGAAATAGAGAGCGTTAAGGCGACATAGAGCACATTCGGCCAGATAAAGGTCGTGGCTAACACCGCCATCACCACCAGGCTTGCCACAACGTTCCAGTAAAACTCAACGTTGGTGCGTCCATTCGCCTGCGAAATAGCGCCCGTTAAGCCGCCCATTGGGCGCAGCATACCAAACAGCAACATCAGCGGAATGAGGTGATAAACCTGCTCATGCGACGCGCCATACAGTACGCGCACAATCACTGGCGAGAAGATACCAATCACCAGGTACATGAGGCTACTGAACATCATAATGACGAAAGTACCCTTGAGGAACAGCTTCTTCAGTTGCTCTGCATCGTGCTGCTTCTCGGCAAAACGTGGCAATGCCAGGCGATTAATCACCGGCGAAACCAGTTTCAGCGGTTGCAGCACCAGCTCTTTCGCCAGTGAATAGACGCCCAGCATCTCCGCTCCCATCACTTTCCCCACCACCAGCGCATCTGCCTGGGTGCGTAGCTGGTTAATGGTCTGCGAGCCTAACTGATAAATACCGTAACGTACCGCGCTGATAAATGTCGCTTTGTCGAATTCCCACGTCGGACGCCAGGATTTCTCACCAAAGGTGATCATACAAAGAATGCGCGTAAAGGCGTTGATAAACAGACCAAGAATCGCTGCCGCAACCGTCAGCGAGGTAAACTCCAGCATGGCGACGACACACAAAAAAGCGAACAGCTTAGTGCCCATTTCGATTTTCGCCAGCGACACCATGCGTTTCGTCTTGATGTAGTGCGCCTGGTATT
Organism: Candidatus Pantoea haifensis; assembly: GCA_018842655.1. Taxonomy (GTDB): domain Bacteria; phylum Pseudomonadota; class Gammaproteobacteria; order Enterobacterales; family Enterobacteriaceae; genus Pantoea; species Pantoea haifensis. The sequence goes on from JAGTWN010000004.1 coordinate 1,588,134, forward strand.
GCGAAAGATGGCCCAGCACCAGGAAGTTAAGGCTGGTCAGCATGATCAAACCAACCAGTTCCGGCAGATGATAAAACCACGCCACCGGGAACGCGATGGCGAGCATGATCACACCGGTACAAAGACTGAGCGAGACGTTTACCCAATAGATAGTGCTCTGCTCGCGACGGGTAATATCCTGACGATGTACGATGTAACTACTCATCCCCATATCTTGCAATACGCTGGCGACAGCCAGAATGGCATTGATAATAGCCAAAAGCCCCAACTCATGGGCTTCCAGCTTACGGGCAAGAATACTGAGTTGTGCGACCTGAAGTACCGCAGAAAAACAGGTACTGCCAAACAACCACATTGCCTGTGACTTTAATCCACTCACACCATCCGCTCCAGAATCTGCGCCAGCTCGCCATAAGCGATATGCTGATTGAATTCGGTCTCAACTTTATGTCGGGCCGCTGCGACAACCGGGGCAACATCTACATCACCAAACGTGAGTTTCAGCAATGTTTCCGCCAGCGCCCGTGGATCATCTTCTTCCACCAGCCAGCCGGAAACGTTGTTTTCAATCAGTTCAGGAATACCGCTGTGAAAGGTGGATACCACCGGTAACCCCACCGCCATCGCTTCCATCAACGCCACGGGAATACCTTCCATATCGCCATCGGCCGCGGTTTTTGACGGTAGCAGGAAAATGTCTGCGTCGCTTAGCGCGCGGCGAATCTCATCCTGCGGCTTAAAGCCCGGCATGGTGACGCAATCTTCCATGCCTTCCTCAGCAATGAAGGCGCGCATCATTTCATCCTGATCGCCATTACCAATAATGGTGTACTGGAACTTGCCGCCACGCTGTCTCAGAATAGCACTGGCTTTTACTGCCACATCCAGCCCTTTCTTCTCGGTAAGACGTGCAACTGAAACAATACGCAGCGGCTTATGAAAGCCCTGCCGCGGCTGGAAATTGAATTTTTCCGGCTCAATTCCCATGCGCGTAACATGAATTTTTTCAGGTGGACAGCCCATGTCGATCAACTTGTTTTTCCACAGATTGCTGATCGGCAGCATCAGTTCACTCTGCTTAAACAGGTTAACGTAATCGTATTTGTGCTCTTTGAGAATATGACGACGCGAAATATCCGCGCCGTGAAATACGGTGGCTTGTTTACCCTGTAACACACCCAGTTCACGCAGTTTATTGGCTAACGCACCGGCGTAGCCGAAATGCACCAAAAGACGTCTGCCGTGAAGGTTTGACTGGCATTGGCGACAATAGACGGCAACAGCAGCTTGCTGGATTGTGCGCCGTAGCGGCGCACGTTGAGCGAACGAAGCAGCGAGGGTTTCGCTAACCTGGGCAATACCAGCCTCAGACGCTGGTTCAGCTTATCGATAAGCGAGACTTTCTCTTCTGGCAGTAAATAGTGCGTCTTTGCCGCCAGTCCATATTCATCGAAGGCCGCATGCCGGTTCACCAAATCACCCGGAAATACCGAAATAATCTCCACGTCGTAACCGGCATCAATAAAATGGGTTACCTGATTCAGCACAAATGTCTCAGAGGCAACCGGGAAACGCATGGTGAAAAAAGTCAGCTTCATCTCATTACCCTAATACTTTGAGAATCTCTTCAGTGATCCGATTGCCAATTTCCCTTTCATTCGCAACGGCCGTGTTGACCTTCTGCCTGATGTTGTCGTAATCAGCCAGGACCGTCTGGACCTTGTCGATCAGCGAGCCGTCCATCAGGCTTTGTACATCGGTTGCCATCTGCGGCAGGCCAAGCTGATTCATCACGCCCATCGACTTGTGCTCATAGTTGATAGCAACGGCAGGTGTTCCGAAGTTCATTGAAATAATGGCGGAATGCAAGCGTGTGCCAATCGTCAAATGACAGTGGCTTAAAAGAATTCCCAACTCAAGGTCATTAAACTCATCCATGATGACATGGTAATGCTCAGGGTGCTCAACATGCTCGCGCAGCGTCAGTGCCACCATGCGGTCATCTTTTGCGTAGCTGTCGATGCCGGTACAGGTTGAGAAAGCGACAACCTGATAACCTTCAGCGATCATTGCGTTAATCACGCGCCCGAAGGCTTCTTCATACTCTTTTTGGGTGACACCCAGACGTTTGTCAAACGGTGCCAGTTCACGCACGGTAATCGCAATGGTTTTACGGGCACTGATTATTGATTTCCAGTGCAACAGGTTGTGGCTTGGGTTGGCCACTTCACGCGCCTTCACCAAAAACGCAGTATCCACGCCAGCGGCCACTTTGCTGCTGGTCACGCCGTCGCGCTTCATCAAATCAAGACTCACTGATTCACGCAACACCAGGCTGTTTACGCGATCAAAAACAAAATTGGCTAACGCATTAACGCGCGGATTCTGGAACGGCCCAACGGAATGACCGATCATATAAATCGGTTTTTTTGCCATCAGTGCGCAGAGTGCATGGTCAAACTGGGTCACGCCATAGAGATCAACGAAAAACGAACCGCCAACCTGAATAATCGCATCATATTTTTTCAGGCTTTCGGTAAACGCTTTCAGGTGAGGAGGAACCGCAAACGACTTGTATATACCGCCTTTGCCGAGATGCGCCATCATAATGTCAGGCATCAGGCGATTGGCTACCTTGCGTTTTACCGAGCCGACTAACCCCTTCGCTGACTTACTGTTATGCAGAAACAGTGAATCCTGTTGAATGTCCTGCTGAAGCAAATAACCAGAGCTGGTTGGATAACGACTGATCACATCAATATCTAAATCACTGCGTGCGGACTGCATTGAGTCAATCAGTCCACGGAGAATCGCGCCATCCCCACGATTTCCACAGGTATGGTTACCCACCAATAAAATTTTCATAAAAACTCCGAATGAATTTTTTAATTCTGTAAGCCGCCATCGTCCAAACTGGCAAAGTGAACTCTGTTAAAAATGTGCAATAAGGCAAAAAGTACCCAAAGGTTCTGCTTCATACATAACTGGCCGCGTGTGTAACGGCGGCCAGTAATCACCCTCACGATTTAATTGAGAAGTAAGGCATTGCGACCTGTTTGCCGTTGATTACCACCGAAACAAATCCAGCGGGCTCGCGGGTATCAACCTGATCGTCTGACAGGGGACGCGAGGCCAGCAACAGATCGCCCTGCTCATTCGCGCCGATTCCGGCTTTGCCGTTGTGCAGGCTGAAACGCTGTGGCGCAAGCTGGCTACCGTCGCCGCCTGGAGGAGTGCCTTTCACCATTTTGGCGTTTACCCGGGCACAGCGTCCGGTATCAAAGCGTGTTTTACCGGTGCCTTTTACCAACACCGCCGCGGCAGGCATCCATCCCGCCAGCTTAACGAAGATCCGCACATCCGTGTCATGGGCCGCAATGTAGCGCACTTCAACCACCGGACTGCTGCCTTCGGCTGACCAGCTGGCTTCGGATTTAGCTTTTTTACGCTGAACGTGAATCACCGCGCGACCGCCGGTCGTGTTGCCATTAACGACATGCATCAACGCCGCGTTATCCGTGCCATTGCTGAACTGCGACTGACCAAAAATCTCGATTTCCCACGCGTCACCCACATTCGGTGAGTAAAGGCTGCCAAGCTCGAACCAGGTCTGTTGATTGCTGTTGTTTTCCAGCCGCCAGCGCGAGGTGAGGTAGTTGTAATTAAGGCTGCCATCTATCGCCACGCCGTATGATTCAACCCGGGTTGAGCCCATTTCCCAGATGCTGAGCAGGCGGTCGCCCTGCGCCGAGTTATCGATCCAACTGCCCGATTGCAGATTGGTCTGACGCATATTCAGACGCGAGTTGTGGGCAATCAGCGGGTTTTTACAATCTTCCAGGCTGAGCGCATCAACAATCCACTGGCCGTTTGAGATGTCGCCAGGATAATCGCAGTGTTCTATCCAGCCGTTATGAATAATGGACTGACCACAACGCGGCAAATTCAGCACTTTGCCGCCACGGCAGTGCTGCGCATTGAAGTTTGATAATTCAATGGCAGTGCTGTGATCCCAGTTGCCTTTTTTTGCCCGGACCAGCCCGCTTTAATCACATCACCGGTGCAGCGTGAGGCGTACCACTGGTCGATTTTGCAATCGAGTGTATCCAGCAGGCTGATTGCCGTGCCGCCTACGCGACTAAAGCGCAGACAGGCGCCACGGAAAAATTGTCCGCCAGGGCAAACATTGCGGAAAAGCCCCTGTTTATTCGGATTGGTGTCCGTATTGCCGTTAAAAATCAGGTTAGAAATCTCAACCCAACGCGCATTCATATCAAAAATAAATTCAGATTTGCCGTCTGATATCAGCGTAGTCGCGGGGAAATAGCCAAAATTGACCATCGCGCCTGAAATGCGGAAGAAGCGCAGTGGCTCTTTGCCAAAATCACAGGCGGTAACAAAGAAGGTACCCGCTGGAAATTGCACGCAAATTTGCTGATTCGCCTGCAGTGACCACTGATACATCGCTTCTATCGCGGGCGCGGTATCTGTTTTACCGTCGGCAATGGCACCAAAATCAAACAGTGTCAGACGGTTGTAATCTTCCACGACACGTCGCCAGTGAAATCCCTGACCGGCAAAATTGACGCCTTCATCATCTTTGGCATCCGTAAAACTGCCGATGAACTCACCGCCACCGACTTCAAAGCCAGCATGCCAGCTTTTTAACTTGATTTTTGCCCCTTCAAACAGCGGGCGCGTTTTGCGCAACTCCTCTACTGAAGCGATTTCACCAATCAGTTGATAGCCCGTCGGTTGCGCCAGACGCTGACTGAAATCAGCCTGACCGGGACGGCTTACATCCGCAATGCTAAACAGCGTTTCACCCTTGTTATCTTCTACCGTCATTGAGTGAGACGGATCGGCGATTAACGCTGAATTATCATGAATAAACTGCGCAAAGTTGCCTTTATTCAAGGCTATGGGCTGGCTGATTTCCGACACTTTACCGCTGGCATCACGCAAGAAAACCGGGATTTGGTTACCTGCTTTGCTGGCATCGCTGCCCGCTTTACCTATCCACAACTTGCCTTCAAAGCTTTGCCAAAATTGCGAGGGCATGGCATAGACATTTTCCGGGGTCAGAATCGGCACGTCCCCTTTTGGAATGTCAGCAGCATCAACAGGTTTCAGGGCTGTGCCATTACTTTTTGCTGCATAGCTGGAAAAAGTACTCACAGAGAGAGCACCAACAATGGCTGAAGCTGCGGTTTGCAACACTTCTCTTCTTTTCATCAGACTTTCCCATGGTTAAAAAGGCCGCATTACCGGCCGTGGCTACGTCCCTTGAGGCATTTTGCAAACAGGCTTCGTGTGCCCGTGTTAAACCAACGCCAGCCAGCTTTGCTTGATTTGGTTACCGTCAAATTTCAGTGCGGTATCCTTTGTTTTTTCGCTCATGCTGTAAAACAGCGCATCGTCGCTCGCCAGCTGATCCATGCGGGCTAAAAATGTCGCTTTATCATTCATTGGCACCAGGAAACCATCTTCAGCGTGATTGATGATCTCCTGGGGACCGGTTGGGCAGTCATATGCCACCACCGGTAATGACCAGGATTTCGCTTCCAGTAACACCAGCGGCAATCCTTCGTAGCGTGAAGTCATTAATGCCATATCACTGTTACGGTAGTAGTCATTGATATTGCTGACCTTGCCGACAAAATTAACGCTATCAGTGATGCCCAGCACTGCGGCTTGATCCTGCAATTGCTGGCGCAGCTCACCATCGCCCGCAATCACCAGCGTCCAGTCAGGATGGGTTTTGGCAAAATCACGCCAGATATCCAACAGTAAATCGAAACCTTTTTGGTGATCCAGACGCCCCACCGCTAGCGCCTGGCGGCTGCGCGTCTGACGCTGAAAGGCTTTATAAACCACTGGATTAGGGATTTGCTTGCTGGGAATGCGCCAGCGACTGAAAACCTGATGATCCTTCTCTGTCAGGACAATCACGCAGTCGTAGTAGCGCAACAGCAGATATTTGAGGAATTTGATTGGTTTACTGAAGGAGTTAATGGCGATGTGTTCGCAGGCATAGGCTTTGCCACGCTTTTTCTTCATTGCCAGCAGGTTCCAGAACGCGAACATCACGCTCAGACGCCCCATGCTAATCAGGAAAACAGTGTCAAAATCTTCGGCGTGGATGCGGTTAACAGCACTTTTGATCGGATTACTGTCTCCTTCAAAGCTCACGATCTCTTTGACGTGCTCGAAGGGATAGAATGTTTTTCCGCTGCCTTCCAGCGAATAGAGGGTGACATCGTGCATCTCACCAAGACATTCCGACATAAAGTTACAGATGTTCTCAGTGCCTGCGTAAGAATAAGCATCTTTGATCACCAGGACGATTTTTTCATGAAACGCTACCCACCTCAAAAGAATAAAAGACAATCCTGCCGATCGGCTTAACGATGCTTAAGGGTAAACAGCACCCCATTCACCATATACCAGGCGTAATAGTAATAGATTTTTAAAGGATTGTTTTTATAGATAATTCTTAATAATTCAAGGTGCCATTTCGCCGCTTTGTTTTTATTGCGTGAAAGGGAATCCCCTAATTCGTAATAATTGACAAGAATTGTCTGAATCACGCGTGCCTGCTTATAGCGGGTAAACAATTCAAAAAGGAACAGAAAATCTTCGTGGCCTTTCCGCTGGAAGAAAATACCCTGTGGCGGACGGCGGAAACAGACCGATGAGAAACAGACGCGATACTGCTTCTTTACGAAGTTTTCTTGTTGCAGGTAGGGTTTGGAATAGGTGATATCGTGGTCGGCGTTGCGGGTTTTATAGTGATATTCGGTAATAACAAAATCATCGCCAGCCGCAATGGCTGCGGCCTGCTGTGCCAGTTTGTCAGTATGCCACTCATCATCGCTATCAAGAAAAGCAATGATCTCTTCGCGGGCCGCCCGTAGCCCTACGTTGCGGGTTTCTGCGGCCCCCATGTTAACGGCGTTATCCAGAATGGTAATACGTGCATCCTGACAATGTTCACGAACAAATTCGAGTGAGTCGTCGGTGGATTTATCATTGACCAGATAAAGGTGCCAGTCGGTGTAACTCTGATTGATAACAGATTGCACGGCGCGTAATACCGTCTGACGTGCGTTATACATAGGCATAACGATGCCAACGGTTCCAACGTGATTAATCATCTTCGTTCCTGAATAAAAAAAGAAATCACCAAAAATTTGCGCCTGCTAACAGGAGCAAAGCGGATCTAAAGGACTCAGGAGAGCGCCTTCTCACCGCCAAAACGCGACCTCACCTTATCTTTCAGACGATTCATAAAGTAAGCGCGATTGTCTTTATTGGTCAGAAAGAAGTAGCGTGCAAAGCTCACGCTAGCCATCAAGGCATTACCATCCATTTTATAGCGCAACGGCAGTTTGAAGGCTTTGTAAGTGTGAATGTCACGCGGCGTCAGGTGCGGTTTCATGGTATCCAGCCAGAAAATCGAATACTTCACCGATTCGCCTTTATGTTTGGAACCAAATTTGGTGACCAGATGATAATTCGCCAGGGGTGCGCTAATCATTTCGAAGGCATAACCCATACGGTCAGCGCGAATGCAGAAGTCATAATCCTGATGACGAATATAGCGCGCATCAAACTGGATTTTAGCCGCGTCTTCCCGCTTCAACACAATGGTGCTGGTCTGGATAAAGCCATAGCAGCCAAACAGATATTCAGCAACGGTTTCATCTTTACCCGGTGGCTGCATTGGCATGACTTTCAGGAAATTGCCATCCTGATAGATATTCACCTGGCTGAAGATGACAACGTTTTGCTTGCCCTGGGCCTCCAGCTCAGCAATTTTTTCACTGACTTTCAATAATTTGTCAGCATGCCATTCATCATCGGCGTCCAGAAAGCTGACATAATCGCCCGTCGCTAATTCAATACCTTTATTACGGGCACCCGCTCCGTTCAGCTTTACGTCAGACAGCACCAGATTGATAGCTAAATCCTGATAGCGTTCGCTGCGCACGACTTCAGCCAGCGCAGCGGCATCAGCGGATTTATCATCCACGATAATCACTTCAAAATTGCGGTAGCTCTGCGCTTTAACACAATCGAGTGTGGTAACGATAGATTCTGACGCGTTGTAAGCAGGAATTACGATGGAGAAACGAATATCCTTCATTGCCAGCACCTCATTCAAATAACACAAAATTTAAAGACATAATCTGTATAAAAGAAATTCGTTGATGTCCTAATTTGATGGCGAGGCTTTGATCGCCACTTTTTTCTTGCTGCTGCCAATAAACGGCTTTTCCACATAGAGGTAAGTCAACTTCGCAACATAAAACGAGACCACGAAGAAGAGTGTGGAGAGCAAGGTATAAAACAGAAACGAATGCTGAATCATTGACGCCGGGATTTGCTTGATGAAGTAAAGCACCACGCCATGAATCAGATAGAGGCTGTAACTGACTTCGCCAATCGCCATCAGGGTTTTGTTTTCCAGCAGTCCAAACACGGCATTGCCGCTGCTGACAATCAGAAAGATGCCTGACAGGCACACCAGAAAGACCAGGTAAAAGAAATTGTTACTGGTAAACGTCAGTGAGAACAGCGTCAGCAGTATTACAACGATGCTCGCAACACTTGATGTTTTATAGCGGGTAAACAGGTCCCGGTAGGTATACGCCATATACCCCATAGCAAAACCGAGCACCGGGCGAGGATCGGTGTAAGCCGTGCCCCATAAACGCAAACCCACGGCCACACAAAAAATGATGCCAATCGACGCCATGATTAACAGCGTTTTATATTTGCCGCCCGTTGCGCGATTCACCACGTAAATCAGCGGGATCGATAAATAGAGCATCCATTCCAGGCGCAACGTCCACTCTACGCCAGCGTTAACATCCGCCGTTAAGAAGCTGCCAATGTAGTAATTGCCTACAAACAACAGCCACTGCACAGCATCTGCTAATTGAGTGAAGCCAAATTTGAGATCGCCGTGCAGCAAACCGATGCTGATAATGACAAAACCCGAAAACCAGAACATCGGTAAAATACGCCGTATGCGTGATTTTAGTAACTTCACTGTCAGCTGTCCCGGCGACATCGCCTCGTTATCCAGCCAGCGATAAAACAGGAATGCTGAGATCATGAAAAATAGCAGCACGCCAAATTTGCCCGCATTAACGAAAAAGTTACCTTCTGAAAACAGCGAGAAATAATGCTTATCAAAGATCCACTCGTGATCAAGTGAATAGATATAGTGAACCAAATGAGAAAACGCGACGATGCTTGCCAGTAGCGCACGCATCCCGGAAATACTTTTTATGCCGCTCTCGTTGTAAATACCTTTATGGTAAGAAAAGGCGCGCAAAATAAGGAGCGCCAAACAAAATGACAGCACCATGATAAAAATATACATGTCAGCTCCTGTTAAAAACCATTAGCTGTTACGCTTTAAAACTTTATCAAAACTGGCGCTCAATACATCGAAAGTACGCTGTGCTTTTTGCTTATAAAGTTCTTCAGAAGGATGGATACAATCTGGCGACATCTCTTTTTGCCAGTCACGATTCTCTTTTATCACACTAAACTGCCTTACAATCGGTACATTTTGCTCTTTCGCAACTTCATTTAACTGATAAACATAAGGCCAGATATTCCAGCGTTCTGCCCGGCCACAAACAGGGTTCGGCTCTTGTAATATCACCAACTTATTACTGGCTTTCGCCCCTTTCACCAGTGCCGTCATAATACGTCTATATTCTTGTGGGCTTTCCTGGTGTGCTTTCTTATCTTTATAAAAATAAATACGCGCATCGTTGATGCCGTAATTCAGTAAAATGATACTGGCACTGGATTGACGCATACGCTCTGCCCAATCCAGATGCGATTTATTGTCCTGCGTTAACACCAGTTCAGCGGCTTGCGCACCCGGTACGCCATGATTTTTCACTTCAATATCATCGCCATACGTCTTTTTTAATAACTGATGTAAATAGTTAATTTCGTTGTTTTTTGTAATGACATTCCGGCCACCAGAGGAAATAACCCCTGCGGTAGTCGAATCACCGTAGGCGGCGATAATAAGCGGCTTTTGATTATCGGCTGCCTGCGCCAGCAGTGGCGCAGACATCATCAGAACGGTAAGCAACGTTTTTGTCATACTTCCTCTTAAACGTTAATGAAATACTTTGAATTCACGAGCAACTTCATAGCCAACAACGGCCTGCTTCTGTGAAATCGTGTTGTAATAGAGGTAATAGACAAGAAAGAAAGCAAACATCGCAAACATTGCAGGTTTTAATATTTTTCTGGACTGATAAATCAACGACGTGAGAAGTATCGGTTCAACCTGCAACAGGTAGTTCGACAAGCGTGCGCCTGAAGAGTAGTTATAAAAGAAGATCCTGATCCCGCCGCCAATAGCGAACGTCAAAATTAATAAATAATTGAGGCGGTAAAGTGCATAGTCGTCACGTTTGAGCTGTTCGCTTAACATGAAATAGACAAAGATAAACACTAACGCCACATTCTTCAGGTTAGAAATAGAGAAGACGCTGCCGGTCTCTGCCGCCGCTGAGTTATCGTTATTATATCCCGCAGCCCTTTCCCCTAACGATCCCAGATGGGAGGAAATCAAGGCAACGAATCCCATTCCACCTACTTTTGACAGTGGGATACTCGCGACGATTATCAGCACCGGCCACCAGCGTGATTCACGAATAAACAGGAAAGGAATAATGGTAACGACCATAACTGCAGTGTTATGACTTAAGAATGAGAGTACAAAAAAACCAAATGCCAGCCAGTAACGTTTTAAATAGATTGTCCACAGCACACCGAGAAAAAAGGCGGAACTTAATCCAAAGCGTATCTGGTTTACATCTTTGTTGATGTAAATGTGTGCGGAATAAAGCACCAGCGCCAGAACTGGATATGGCGACATTTTTTTGAAGAAAATGGCATTGACCGCAACCGCCAGAATACAGAACACAAATAAAAATGCGCTTGAGTTATGTGAAATCAGGCTGGTTATCCAGGCAATAGCAAAAATCAACGGCTCGTAACGGAAGAACGCCACGGTGGTAAAGAAACCGTTAACCTGAATACGTTGAATAAAATCGTCAAAGAAGCTGCGGTACTGGTAATCATCCATTCCCGTGCCTAATCCACGAATGCCACCAAAGATAATTAATGTAACCGCGGCAACACAAAGCATCCAGGTAAGAAGATGAATGCTTCGTTCATTTTTTTCAGCAGGATTTCGACCAGACCAATGACCAGCAAAAACCCTGATATATACCAATATGGAGCCATGGTGTGATTCCTTAATTCCACAAGTTCTCATGCCAACAGTGACTTGCGCTAATGACATCCAGCTGTCTCAGCGTATCGTGCACTCCGCACCAAAGGCGGATAGTGAACGAAAAGTCACGTTGATAAGGCTTCTGTTTAGAGGCACGCGTTATAAGACGTTTAGGTTCGTCGCGTTGTTTTAGCGTTGACCACAGAATGACCTGTGCAAATCGTTGCGTGTCGTCATGCAAATCGTGCGATAAAAAGGGGCGGTCTGCCCGCCCCTTTAACCACTCAATGATCAGCTTTTGGTCGGTTTACCGTATTCATAATCGTAATAGTCGAAACCATACCCGTAAGCATTCGCCGCTTTACGTACCACGGCGTTAAGGATCACACCTTTAATCTCAATACCATTCTGGGCAAAGCGTTTGAAACTCACATCCACTTCTTTCGTGGTGTTGGTTTCAAAACGCGCCACCATCAGCGAAGTGCCTGCCAGCTTACCGATGATTGACGCATCGGTAACAGCCAGAATTGGCGGCGTATCGATCAGCACCAGGTCGTAGTTCTTGCTTGCCCAATCCAGCAACTCACCCATGCGGCGATGCATTAACAGTTCCGACGGGTTCGGTGGCACCTGGCCGCGTGGCAGGAAGTCAAAGCCATACACACCTTTTTGAATCAGCGCCGGGCTGAATTCAGTTTTCCCTGACAGCACGTTCGACAAGCCTGACTTGTTTTCAGCGCCTAACAGTTCATGGGTATAACCACGACGCATATCACCATCAATGAACAGTACACGCTGGCCCGCTTTTGACACCAGCGTTGCCAGGTTGGCACAGATAAAGGTTTTACCAATTCCTGGGCTGGCACCGGTAATCATCAGGATATTGTTCTTCGCTTCCATCATGGCGAAATGCAGACTGGTACGCAGACTACGTATCGCTTCGATCGACAGGTCAGTTGGGTTACCCAGCGCCAGCAACGTATCGTGCGGATCGCTTTTGAGTTTTTGACCGCGACGCGCCAGTGCTTCGGTATCCTTTTTACGCTGCCACTCAGAAAGCGGGACGCTGGCGTACACGTTCATGCCCAGCTCTTCCAGCTGATCCGGGTTTTCGATGCCGTGATGCAGTAACGCTTTCAGCAGAACCAAACCGACTGAAACGAACAGGCCGAAGAGCAGGCTAGCTGCAATGATTAACATTTTCTTCGGGGCGACAGGTGAGTTGGCTGTTTCAGCATTATCGATGATACGAACATCACCTACGGTGCTGGCTTTACTGATGCCCAACTCTTGCTGACGATTCAGCAACTGCATGTAGATTTCCTGGCCTGACTGAACATCACGCGTCAGACGTAAGATCTCTTGCTGCGTTTGCGGCATTTGCGAAATTTTCTTGTTCAGCTGCGCCTGCTCACCTTCCAGCGTTTTGCGTTTTTCCAGCAATGCACGGTAAGTCGGGTGATCTTTGGTGAACAGCTGTGAAACTTCCGCTTCACGGAAAGTCAGCTCATTTAACTGGCTCTGCACGCTGACCGATGAATCCAGGGCTGATTTGGCTTCCAGTGAAAGGTCAACCGATTCGTTCTGGCGACGGAATGTGTTCAGCTTGTTTTCCGCGTCATCCAGTTTGGCGCGCACTTGCGGCAACTGATTGCGCAGGAACTCCAGGCTTTTTTCCGCTTGCTCAGATTTACGCTCAACGTTCTGCAACAGGTAGTTATTGACGATCTGACTCAGAACTTTGCTGGTCTTAACGGGATCTTCACCCAAATATTCCAGGCCTAATACGCCGGTATCTTTACCTTTATCCGCGACGGACAAATTACTCAATACCGAGTTGATGGCTTGCAGATCGTTCAGCTTGGTGACAGTGAAGCTGGTGCCTTCTTCAGCGTCGATTCCGCTCACCAGCATGGTGATCTCACCGTGAGTTTCCAGCTGACCGACTTTACCCTTGAACAGCTCGTCGCCATCTTTCGAAACGGTATAGGTATCAGGGCCGGTGACTTCCAGCTCAACATTACGCTTATCAACCGTGCGCGGAATTTCCAGGCGGGAAATAGCAATATCAGACGGTTTGTTGCCCATCAGGCGTGACAAACCTTTACCGATAACCGGGAAATAGTTCTGCTCAACAACCGTGTCCAGACCCAGATCGTTAACGGTTTTACCGATAACCATACGGGATTCCAGAATTTGAATTTCCGTATCTGATGCTGGCGTGGCTGGCAGAATGTTTTGCAGATCGTCGAGTACCGAACTGGCATTCTTCTGCTCAACCTGCACTAAGGCATCAGCACTGTAGATCGGCGTTGCGAAGAGTGTGTAGAGCGTTCCCACCAGCATAAAGAAGGCGGTAACGGCAACAATGATCCAGCGATGATCGATCAGCTGTCCCACAAGATGCGCCAGATCCCATCCATTCGAATCCTCTCTCGGCGCGGTCATAACCTTGTTTTTTATATTCATGGATAATCCCAACTATCGGCTTAATACGTTGACCCATTTCTGGGTAGCGTTTTCCAGTAACCCGTAAACCTCTTCAAAGGCCTCACGGCTTTTTCTGTACGGATCCGCAATTTCTCGTTGATTGAGCCAGTGCCCAAGTAACATGGTTTTGCCACGTGCGGCCGGGTCGATGCGATTAACCTGCTCAACGTGCCGCTTCTCCATGACCAGAATCAGGTCGTAATTACGGCACATATCTGCCGTTAATTGCTGCGCCTGATGACCTTCCAGCGACAGGCCGTGTACAGCGGCCACATCACTGGCAGTCTGGTCTGCCGGGTAACCTTTCAGCGCGCCAAGCCCTGCTGAGGCTACACGGGTATGAGGAAGTGCGCGTTTAAACAGGCGCTCCCCGGTTGGAGAGCGGCAAATGTTGCCAACGCAAACGACTAACACGGACGTAATCATGGCTAAACCTTAGTTTGACCAGTTGCGGAAACGCAGTGCGCTCTCGCTCGCGTCGTTGATGCCCGCGATGGTCGGCAACAGCTGCGAAATTACGCGGTTCCAACGCGTGAGCGGCGTGGAGGTGACATACACGATGTCGTAAGGTTCCAGTTGAATTCGGTACCCATCACCATCGATGCCGCATCTTTAGTATTCAACTGATAGATGTTGGCAATCTTGCTGCGATTGGTGCCACGGATTGGACGGATAACAAACACACCCGTTGCGTCAGACGTGGTTTGATCCATGCCTTGTGCATTACCCAGTGCTTCCGCCAGAGTCATGCCGCTACGGTCCATCTTCAGGGTCGTTTGCTGACGCACTTCACCCATGACGAAGACTTTCAGCTCATCGTTACGTGGCACATACAGAATGTCGCCAGGATAGAGCAGATGGTTTTGGCTCAGGTCGCCATTTTGCATCAATGCCTGCAGAGAAATGCGCTGCTCGCGACCATTATGGGTGAGTACCACATTGCGCCAGTCTGCATCGGCAGTCAGGCCGCCCGCGGCGTTGATGGCATCCAGAATGGTCAATGGCACGTTAGTAATGGGCTGCTGGCCTGACGTGGTGACCGAGCCGGTTACGTAAGTTTTTTGCGATTTAAACGACGCGATGCTGACATCAACCTGAGGGCTTTCAATGTACTGTGCCAGGCGGCGTGCAATTTCGTTACGTACTTCCCCAACGGTACGGCCCACTACGCGAACACGACCAATGTAAGGGTAGAAAATTGTCCCGTCGGAATGCACCCAGTTGCCGGTGTCGCTGGCACTACGATACTGCCCCGCTGGGGTTGTCAGTTCTGGGTGATCCCATACGGTTACGGTCAGTACATCACCGACACCGATACGGTATTCATAGTTTTGAATCTCGTTTTGCAGCGCAGGATTGGCTTGCGCAACGAGGGGTTTGGGACGCATCTGCTCGACCAGGCGCGGTGTTAATGGAAAGACGTTGACGTATTTGTCGATGTCAAAGTTGCTGTCCTGTTGCTCAATGACATCTTTTCCCATAGTGGACAGGCGTTGACCTGGTTCGATCGTACACCCGGTGAGAAAAGTGGCGGATACCAACAAAGGTATCAATTTCATTTTGATTGTAATCATTTAGATCTTCGCTATCAGTTATTGATTGATAGAGGCGAATACGCCGCTGTGTAAGCGTCCAACAAAAAGTAAACCCATCTAATTAAGCACTGAACCTGTTGTTCATTATCCTTTGCTCCTGTTTTTTCTGTCGCCGCCAGTGAACAAGGCGAAATACCTTTAAGTACATCATGAGTGCTATCAAATAATGACTTAACGCCTTGGTTTATGGCTGCTAAAGAGACGCCTGACAACGGCACTAAAAGTGGAGAACCTGTACAGTGCGTTCCCCTTTTCGCCTCACGATCAATACGCACCATCTCGCTTCAGCACGACACCCACTGTTTTGAACAGAATGGCGATGTCATTCCACAGTGACCAGTTTTTCACATACCACGAGTCAAAATAGACCCGCGTTTCATAATCAACGTCGTTACGACCGCTGACCTGCCACAATCCCGTCATGCCTGGCTTCGCCATCAGGTAATAATCAACATCACCGGCATAACGACAAAGTTCGTCTTCAATCACGGGGCGCGGACCAACCAGACTCATGTCTCCCCGAACCACGTTCCACAACTGTGGCAGTTCGTCGAGGCTGGTTTTACGGATAAAATGGCCCACTTTAGTAATGCGTGGATCGTTTTTAAGTTTGAAATCTTTGTCCCATTCCGCCCGGGCCACCGGATCGGTGCGCAAGACTTCTTCCAGCACTTCTTTTGAATTGATCACCATGGAGCGAAACTTAAGGCATTTGAATTTACGACCATTCATACCCACGCGTTCATGACCATAAATGGGTGGCCCCCGTCACGACCCACCATGAAACCCAGCACCAGAAGCGCAGGCAGTAACATCACGATAATGGCGAGCGCGCCTACGATATCGAATGCACGTTTCAGGAAGCGCGAAGTCCGTTTTGCCAGATTATTTTGCACCCGAAGAATCATCACTTCGTGGCTAAAGATGTACGCCATATCCGTGCCGTAAAGTGGCACACCGCGCAGGGTAGGAATGACAGAAACTGAACGGCAATTGTGCATCGCCAGCGATTTCAGCCACATGTCACGATACTGGCTCTGCTCAAATTCAACCGCCACGATAAACTGCGTTTCGCTGTTGGTCAGGCTCCATAATTCCTGCTCATCACGCAGAACCGGCACGCCGGAAATGCTGCCTTGTGGACAGGTGCCGTCAACGTCGTAAAAGGCGATGACATCAAAGCCCATCACTTCTTCACTCTGTAATGCCTGCCAGGCTTCCTGTGCATTTTTACTGCTGCCGATAATAATGGTTTGCTTTTTCCACAAACCATATTGATTCAAGACGCGTTTTGAAAGAGCACGGCAAACAGGAATTAACATTAACGCCAGCGCCCATGTTAATAACCACACAAAGCGCGACATCTGCCATTGTGATAATGCGGTAATCGACAAATCAATAACGGAGAAAATAAGAATGGTACGAAAAATTTCTTTTAATTCGAACCAGAAAGGCTTGCGGTAAGTATAGTGACGCAGCCTGACCCAAAACCATCCTACGCAAATAATGGACAGACAAATATGGGTGGCGATTTTTAAATTCATTTCTTTTTCAGATATATCTGCCAGCGGTGAATCTGACATCATATTAATAAGCATCATTGCGACAAATAATGCCGCATTGAAGCAAATTAAATCTGAACAGGCTAATAATAATTTGGTGATAAGACTTTTAAACGTAAATTCGGTGTCGCGCATATTTAACTCTTTATTTTATTTCCTTAAACCCGTAACGCTCAAGCCTGTATATTAATTGAGCGGTGTTGCATTTTCAGGCTGAAACGTTGCTGAGGTGAGCTCCTGCGGCGTTTACGCCAATGCTCTTACCAATAAACCAATAAAATTGTGATAGATACCAACAGATTACTCTGACTTTCATGCAGTAATGAGTTGGTTATTTAATAAACGAAGAAAGCAATTCAGGCACGCTACCGCCCTTGGCTGTCGCTGCCAATACCGCTAATCATCATATTTCCCTGCATGATGAACCGATAAGGGACGCATAAAGCGCCGCTTTCCCGGTCGAGATCACAATTCATAACTTTTAACGCTGATTCACCGCGCGAATAACAACATAAGCGCAGACATTTACTAACTCGTTGCTATACTAGTTATTACTGGCTTGTTTACAAGTAGGCCCCGCCTTCCCTGGACTATTTTAGGAATAAGACTACCACTCATTAGTATTGAGGCCAGTCAGCACTTACCATTCCCTCTGCAAAATTCAGATTTATTCCATACTCAAAGCGCGAAGAAATTGCATCAGAATTGCATGCCAGAATGAGACGAAAAGTTATTGGATTTGCGAGATTCACTTTTTCCTCGCGTGCAAATTTAATGCAATACGAAAAAAGCGGCTGTCAAAATCAGGCAATATACTGACATAAAGCGAGCCGAAACCTTACAGAAAGGCTATTTGTCGCCTGCTTTTTACTCCACTATCATCAGATAAACCTCATTTTCAGACATTCAGGTGAATAAAGCATGTTGGAGGGAATAACCGATCCTTCGCTGTGGGCAGGATTAGTCACGCTTATCGTTCTTGAGCTGGTGCTGGGCATTGATAACTTAGTGTTTATCGCTATCCTGGTGGAGAAGCTTCCAGAAAAGCTTCGCGACCGCGCGCGGGTGATTGGCTTAGTGCTTGCGCTGCTGTGTCGATTACTGCTGCTTGCCTCACTTTCATGGCTGGTGACGCTGACTCAACCGCTGGTAACGCTGTGGGACCACGCTTTTAGTGCACGCGATCTGCTGCTGCTGTTTGGCGGTATTTTTCTGCTATTTAAGGCCACTACGGAATTGAATGAACGGCTCGAGGGCAGTGATGACGATCCAGGTCAACAAAAAGTCGGTGCTAAATTCTGGCCCGTTGTGGCACAAATTGTGGTTCTGGATGCCATCTTTTCATTAGACGCGGTAATTACTGCTGTTGGCATGGTAAAAGATTTGCCTGTCATGATGACGGCCGTGACTATCGCTATCTTATTGATGTTATTAGCCAGCAAGCCGCTTACCCGCTTTGTAAACAGCCATCCCACCATTGTTATTCTCTGTCTTAGTTTTTTACTGATGATTGGTTTCAGCCTTGTGGCGGAAGGCTTTGGCTTTGTGATCCCGAAAGGCTATTTGTATGCGGCGATTGGTTTCTCAGTGCTGATTGAGGCGCTTAATCAACTGGCACAATTTAATCGCCGTCGGGTTTTATCGGCGGGTAAGCCTTTACGCCAGCGTACTGCTGAAGCTGTGCTTCGTTTATTACGGGGTGAAGCTGAACGGGCCGAACTGGATGCAAAAACATCGTCTCTGATTGCGGACAATCATTCTGGCGCCTTATTTGATCGCCAGGAGCGGGTAATGATCGCCCGGGTATTGGGGCTGGCGCAGCGTCACGTCAACACTATTATGACCTCACGTCACGATGTAGAGCACATCGATTTGAGAGAAGATCCGGCAGAAATCATGTCCCGCCTCGATCGCAATCAGCATACCCGCATTCTGGTGACGGAAAATACCAATGAACCGCTGGGCGTGGTTCACATCATCGATCTGCTGCATCAATCGCTGCATCACGATTCCCTCGATCTTCGTGCGTTGATCCGCCAGCCGCTGGTGTTCCCGGAGCGATTAACCCTGTTACAGGCACTGGAGCAATTCCGACAGGCTCATACGCACTTTGCATTTGTGGTGGATGAGTTTGGTTCAGTTGAAGGGGTGGTGACGCTGAGTGACGTAATGGAAACCATTGCAGGCAATCTGCCTAATGAAGCGGGGGAAATTGATGCACGTTATGATATTCAGCCCAACGGCGACGGCGGCTGGATTGCAAATGGTCATATGCCCCTGGAAGATCTTGCGATGTACGTCAAATTGCCGCTGGATGAAAAGCGCAGTTATCACACGCTGGCGGGATTATTGATGGATAGCCTGCAACATATTCCACAGGAAGGCGAAGAGCTGGAAGTGGGTAATTATCTGTTACGCACTTTGCAGGTAGATAACCATCGCATTCAGAAAGTCGAAATTATCCAGCAGCCTGCGACTGCGGATTATGAAGTATGATGAAAGCGCCCATTACGGGCGCAGTAAATTCTTCATATTTTGATTTTTGTCATTATCCTGCTGGCGATCTATCCACTGATTTAAACGGGATTTTGCCTCGCTCTGTAACCTGTCACGTAATATCTGATCGACCGGCAATGAATATTGCACATTATTCCAGTTACCAAATATGCGCAGCGGAATAGCCTGCTCAGAGAGAGCCGCCACCAGCTTTTCATCACCGCTCCAGCCGGTGAGATTCAGGCCAAGCGTCATATCTAACTGCTGTTGCACCAGGTTAACCTGGCCTTTGCCCTGTAATGCCAGTTTGTTTCCGTTGCCGTTCAGATCGCTGAAGGTCAGTTGCCCATGATCCAGCACCATTTTTCCAGCAATCTGTTTGATCCCCTGCTCTTCGTTGCCATCACTGCTTACCCGATTACTCACTCGCGCCACGGCACGACGCACCATTTGTTGCAGATTAATCTGGGCCAGCCTGAGATCGCTGGCGCTGATTTCTGCACTGCCCTGCCAGCGGCTTTTCGCCGCCGCCACAGAGAGGTCTGTTCCTGAAAGCTGACCCGAAAGCGTCACCGTTCCCTGCAAGGATTCGGGTAATTCAAAAGCCTTAAGCAATGGCTGAATAGCAATCTGCTGTAATTCTGGCCGTAAGTTAACCCGCGTTTCGGGCTGACGAATATCTATCGTCCCGGGCAAAGAGAAGCTGCCCGCGCCAGACGTACCTTTGAAGGTATTCAGCGTCATTAAGCCTTGCTGATTACTGGCGTCAATTTGCAGATTATTCAGCGTCAGGCCGCGCCATACCGCATTATCAGCGCGCAGTTGAAGCAGCAGATCCAAAGTATTGAGCTGCGAATCCGCATTATTTTGCAGGCGCGGTTCGGCAATAACCGGCGCGCGGGCCACCACCGCGTGTTGAGCACCTTGCGTCTCAGGCACCGGCGCATTAGCCATCAGGTTATCGAAATTAAGCGTCGTCGCATGCAGATTGAGTGCTAAATGCTGCGGCACGGCCAGGCTTCCTTCGGCATGACCTGACAGCGTTGTGTCATTGGCAACCAGTTGCAGATTCGACACAGAAAACTGTTGGTTGTCATCCTGCCAGCTGCCTTCGAGGCTAAGTGTTCCTTTGATGCCCTGCGGAGGAATATTGGCACCCGCAAGGGTGTAATCCAGTTGACTAATTTTACCGCTAAGACGATGCGGATAGTGTGCCGCATCCAGCTGGCCTTTGAGGTTCACGGTCGCGTTGCGTTGATTACGCGACAGGCTGGTACTGAGCGCAACTGTGGCTTGTTTACGCGCGTCCTGCTCCAGATTGAGATTAAAGTTGCGGAAGTTATATTCTTCTCCTCCCGCACGCTGCCAAATCAGCAGGCTGTCAGCAACTTTAAGCTGGCCAATATCGAATGACCACCCGTTTGAAGACGAAGCGGGCTGTGCATTACGTGGCGCCTGTGGCGCATTTTTTGGCGTTTGCGTCGCGCTGTCTGGGGTGACGCGCACCACCGCATTTTTCAACATGACCTGTCTGACTTGCAACTGGTGCGATAACAACGGCCAGAGCGCCACATCAAGACGCATATTCTCCGCCGAAACCAGCGGTTGCGCTGCACCGGGTGCGGTCAGGCTCATGCGCCCGGCCAGAATGCTCATTTGTGGCCAGACGTGCCAACGCAGATCACCTTGTAATGCAAGCCGATAACCACTGCGTTGTTCAACCTGTTGCACCATATAGGCACGGAAGTCGTTGGGATTCACCAGTAATACTAATGCGGTCATTCCCGCTACGACCACCACCAACAAGATGGCCAGCGTGGTTATCACTCTTCTCATGACATCCTCAGTGCAATCAGTCTTTGTCGATACGGCTGGCGTCAGCACCCTGCTGTCCGCGGTATTTAGCGTCTTCGCGGCGATTATAAGGCCGTGCAGCCGGGCCAGAGAGCGGTTCAAAGCTCAGTGCGCCAATCAGCATGCCAGGGCGTAATGCCAGCGGCAATTTACCGGAGTTATAAAATTCAAGCACGATGCGACCATGCCAGCCAGGATCGATGCGGTGCGCAGTAACATGCACCATCAGACCGAGACGCGCCAGCGAGGAGCGCCCATCCAGCCAGCCCACTAAATCGTCAGGAATAGTGACCGACTCCAGCGTAACCGCCAGCGCCAGCTCACCCGGATGCAAGAAAAAGGCTTCACCTTCCGGCAGCACGATTTCGTCGCTCATGACGCGATCGAGCGCCGCGCTGACTTCGTGTTTGGGACCGCTCAGATCGATATAGGCTGCGGTGTGTCCACTAAAGGTGCGGAACTGGTTGCCCAGACGCACATCGACCGTGGCGCCATTGATGCGTTCCACCGGGGCGCGGCGTAATTGCCAGCTTGCCAGTGTCGAGCCAGGCTTCAATATCGCGGTCGCATAATCTCATTGACGTAACTCCATGACGTAAGTGTAGCGAACAGACGCCGCTGCGCACTGTTCGCACCACATCCCGTGGGACGCGGACTATTCAAAAAACTGGTTGATTTTGGCTTTGAGGATATCAATAGCGATACGGTTTTTCCCACCACGCGGCACAATGATATCGGCGTACTGTTTAGACGGTTCGATAAACTGCAGGAACATGGGACGCACCGTTTTCTGATACTGGCTCATTACGGAGTCCATAGAACGTCCACGTTCGTTAACGTCACGTTTCATACGACGCATCAAACAGATATCCAGTGGCGTATCAACAAAAATAGAAAAGTTAAGTTCCTGACGCAGACGCGCATCGGTGAGCAGCAGAATCCCTTCCAGAATGATCACTTTTTTGGGTTTCAAATGAATCGATTCTTTGGTGCGGGTATGTTCAACATAGCTGTAAACAGGCAACTGGATATCCTGGCCCGCTTTTGCCGCCCGCAAATGCTGCAACAGCAAATCATGATCCATCGCGCTGGGATGGTCATAATTGGTTTTAACCCTCTCTTCCATGGTGAGGTGACTTTGATCTCTGTAATAAGCATCTTCCGGGATCACCCCGATATGCTCGTCACCAACCTGATCACGGATTTCACGATAGAGCGTGCTGGCGATTAAACTTTTACCGGATGCGGAGGCACCGGCAATGCCAACAATCACGCACTGATGAGACTTGTCAGTCATACTTTCAAAGACCTGATAACTGGAGCCTGCAACTGTACACGGATTACGCGTTCAGTTCGCGGGCCTAAATGGAGAGGGTGAGTTGGCGCTAAGTATAGGGATTTCGTCGTTTTGATGCCAGAGAAATGGCGCCAGCACGTTTTCAGATTTTACCCTTTTGCAGCTAATCGTTTCATCGATAAACTGGTTATCCATTTTGTTTTGAATGAGCCGGCATTGGCGAAACGCTTTTTCGCCGAATGATAACGGGAATCATTGTAGCCGATCACATTCACAAGGAGTCCTATGCACTGGAAAACCTTAACCTATTTTGGCGACAGCATGTTGTTGATTCCGACAGCAGTCATCATCGCACTCGTTCTACCGTGGAAGAGTGATAATCGCCGCACAGTGCTTTACTGGATTGTGGCATTTGGCCTGGCAGGCCTGTTTGTCAGCCTGTCCAAAATTCTGTTTCTGGGCTTTGGTATTGGCAGTGCGCGCTTTAACTTTACCGGCTTTAGCGGCCACAGCGCCATGTCCGCTACGCTATGGCCCGTGATGTTGTGGCTGATCTCGGGCCGCTGGCCGGTCTTATGGCGCGGTTTTGCTATTGGTGTCGGCTATATGATCCCGCTGATGGTTGGCTTCTCGCGACTGGTGATCCACGCCCACTCAAAAAGCGAAGTGGCAACGGGCTTGCTGCTGGGTTTTACCCTGAGTACGGCTTTTTAATTTCCCAGCGGCGTACCGCACTAAAAGGGTTTAGCTGGCCGCAGGTCGGTGTCGCGCTGCTGGTGCCGTTATTGCTGTTCGGCCACGGTCGTGTTGCTACTACCCAGCAGTTTCTTGAGCGTTTTTCTGCCGATCTCGCGGGGTTAGAAAAACCCTTCACCCGCGCCGATCTTTTTCGAAAGTAATCAATAGTATGACTCTTTATTGAGCAAAGCGTCATTCTATCCCTCGAATAACGCACAAAAGTGATTTCACGGCAATATTCTCTGACGAATGTGCTAGCATGCCCGAAAGTGAATGACGAGTGCATATTTCGCCTTTGCGAAGCAGTGCACGCTGCTGGGTTTATGCATGACCATTGAAATAATGTCCTCGCCAAACAAAACGCACAACCGATTGCTCAGCGCCTTACTGCTGGGCGTTAGCGCCTTTTTCTGACGCTGTTTTGCCTCGAACTGATCATGGTCAGTGGAAAAATTTCCCCGCTGTGGTTTGCGACAGCGTTAATGACCGTGGTGGTGTTTCGCTGCCCGTTGCGCGATCTCCCTTTACTGCTGCTGTGCTGTGTTATTGGCACCGCGTTCGCTAACGCCCTGGTGATTGGCCCGGCCTTTTCGAATATAAAATTTGTTCTCCTGAATCTGTTGCAGGCGCTGACTGGCGGCTTCCTGTTACGTCTTTTACTGGATCGGCGGGCTCCGCTGAACTCAATGCTCGACTGGGCGCGGTTTATCGGTTCAGTTGGCATCATTACGCCGCTAATTGGCGGTGCAGTAGCCACGTTGCTGCTGCATACCGGCGACAAAGTCTCCTATTCTTTCTTTTATATGTGGGTCATCTCTGAAGTGATTGGCATGCTGGCACTCGGGCCGGTTCTGCTGTTGCTTCCCTGGCCGCACAGGCGCCTCAATCTTTCAGAATTGCGTATCACTGAAACCCTGTTCACGCTGGCACTCACCCTGACCGCCAGTTATCTGGCGCTGCGCTTCATGCCGTGGCCGTTTACCTTTATCGTGGTGATTTTATTTTGGTGTGCAGTACGCCTGCCAAAACTTGAGGCGTTTATTCTGTTTTTCCTCAACGCCTGCTTTATCTCAACGCTGTTGGCATTTGATCTCATCTCTGTGAGCAGAAGCAACAGTACGTTTGGCCAAATCAGCAGTTGGTTGCCCTTTTTGCTGGTGTTAATTCCCAGCCACGTGATGTCACTGATAATGGATGCTTTTCAGCGTGAAAAAATCATATCAGTGAAAGCGAAACGCGCTTTCGTCATGCTATGGAGTATTCTGCAATCGGTATGGCGCTGGTGTCACCACAAGGTGCCTGGCTTCAGGTCAACCATTCGCTGTGTCAGACGCTTGGCTACCCGGAAGATGAACTCAAACGCCTCACCTTTCAGCAGATTACGCATCCTGACGACCTCAATAATGACCTGACGCAGCTCAATAAATTGCTGAGCGGTGAAATCTATACCTACACGCTGGAAAAACGCTACTTTCGTAAAGACAATGACATTGTGTGGGCGCGCCTTACGGTGTCGCTGGTACGCGATGCGGCTCAGCAACCGCTCTATTTTATTGCGCAAATCATCGATATTTCGGAACTGAAACAGAGCGAACAGGTGAATCGCCGCCTGATGGAGCGCATTACCCTTGCCAATGAAGCAGGAGGTATTGGCGTATGGGAATGGAATTTACTGACTGGCGAAATGCTGTGGGACAAGCGGATGTATGCGCTGTTTGGTCTCGCGCCTCATGAGTCACCCAGCTACGATCTCTGGCTGCATTTGATGCACCCAGCCGATCGTGAACATGTTGCTTTGATCATCCAGCAGGCCATTGAACACCGCAGCGCCTTTCACATGGAATTTCGTATTACTACTCCTGACGGTCAACGCTGGTTACGCACGCAGGCAAACCGGCTTTTGAGCCAGGAGGGCCGTATTGAACGCATGCTGGGAATTTGTCAGGACATCACCTCGCTGCGCACGCTGAACGAGGCCCTGTTCCAGGAAAAAGAGCGCATGGCCATCACGCTTGATTCCATCGGTGAAGCGGTAATCAGTACCGATGTAGAGATGCGCGTGACCTTTATGAACCCCATCGCTGAAAAGCTTAGCGGCTGGTCGCAGGAGCAAGCGGCTGGCAAACCCTTAAGTGAACTGCTGCACATTACCCAGGGCCGCCTTGGTGCGCAGATTGAAAATTTGCTGTTGTGTCATTTGCCCCATGAAAAAACTACGCCAGATGTTGCAGAAGAGCTGGTACTACATACACCTGCGGGTGAGAAGCTCGATATTCACTACAGCATCACCCCGCTGAAATCTGAAGCGGGCGCAGAAATGGGGGCGGTAATGGTTATTCAGGATGTCAGCGAATCGCGTAAAGTTATGAAGCGCCTGAGTTACAGCGCCCTGCACGACACGCTGACCCGCCTGCCAAACCGTGCCAGCTTTGAGCATCAGCTGAAACGCCTGTTGATGGCTGCCGCAGAGCATCAACAGCAGCATGTGCTGGTATTTATCGATCTCGATAAATTTAAAGCGGTGAACGATACGGCCGGACATGCCGCAGGTGATGCACTGTTACGTGAATTGTCAGAATTGATGCAGCATCACCTGCGCAGCAGTGACTTCCTGGCGCGACTGGGGGTGACGAATTTGCCCTGCTGATGCCGGAGTGTCAGGTTGATCCCGCGCGCGAAGTAGTTCAGCGCATTGTCAGCGCCATTAATGATTACCGCTTCCACTGGCTGGGCCGTGTTTATCAAGTGGGTGCCAGCGCCGGTATGACGCAAATCTCGCCTGAGAATTGCCACAGTAGCGAGGTCCTTTCCCAGGCCGATGTCGCCTGTTACAACGCGAAACGCAGCGGACGTGGTCGGTATGTGGTGTATGAACAACATCAGTTACCGCTGGCGGGTGAACACCACCCGCTAAATGCCGCCGCTCTGAATGCGCTGAAAATTGATCTGAATGCCTGGGCGGTTGCCCCGCCGCAAACGCCGCAAGCCCACTCTTTTTGGCTACTGGAACCGGTGTTTACGGCAAATGGCACGCTGCTAGATGAATCGCTGTTACGTAATAACTTGCCCGATGAAGCCTTACAGCGGTTGATCGATAACAATATTATTGAGGCTTTCTTCCGGCATGACCTGCAGACGCTGAGTAAAAAAGGTATCGCTGTGATTTTGCCTCTGAATGCCAACGCGCTGAACGATGCTGAGTTCGTGCAACGCTTATGCAGCCGATTTAATCAAGCGGGTCTGGCTACCTGTCGCAGCGGTTTTGCCTTCGATGCGGCAAGCGTGCTGAATGGCAGCGATCGCCTGCATGCGGCACTGCTGCAATTACGGCATTGCGGATGCCGCATTGTGCTGGCGCATTTTGGTCGCAACCTTGACGCATTCAATCAACTGACCGGCGAGATGGTAGATTGCCTGCTGCTGTCACCTGAACTGATCGCCAACGTGCATAGCAACCTGATGGATGAAATGCTGGTGTCAATTATTCAGAGTCAGGCCGGGCAGCGAAATATTGCATTACTGGCGGGGCCGGTTACAGTACCTGCCGTGTTGAACACGCTGGCAAGCCGCGAAGTCAGTGGTGTCTGGGGCAGCGCAGTGGCCGCACCGCAACGGCTTGAGACGCTGGCTGAGTAGTCCCTTCTTCCCGCTCATGATCCCTCTGGTGGGAGCTTGCCAGCCAGTTAAAGCTGCGCTAAAGTCGCCCCCTTTTTCCGGCATGGGGGCGAAAATGTTCATAGGGTTCGATTACGGCACGGCCAACTGTTCAATTGCAGTAAGCGAAAAAGGTGCGCCGCGTCTGTTGACGCTGGAAAATGGTCAGCGTTTGCTACCATCAATGATCTGTGCGCCAACGCGTGAATCCATCAGTGAATGGCTTTATCGTCACCACCAGGTTGCTACACCCGATAGCGAAACCACGGCGCTGTTACAGCGTGCGCTGCGTTTCAACCGCGAAGAAGATATTGATGTTCTGCCAAACAGCGTGCAATTCGGTTTGACCGCGCTACAAAACTACATGGTCGATCCTGAAGATGTCTGGTTCGTTAAATCCCCTAAATCTTTTCTGGGTGCCAGCGGTCTGAAGCCGCAGCAGATTGCGCTGTTTGAAGATCTGGTGTGCGCCATGATGCTGCATATTCGTCAGCAAGGTGAAAGCCAGCTCGGCCAGGCAATCGATCAGGCAGTGATTGGCCGTCCGATTAACTTTCAGGGTTTGGGCAGCGAAGACGCTAACCAGCAGGCAGAAGGCATTTTGTTACGCGCCGCCAGACGCGCCGGCTTTCGGGATGTTGAGTTTCAGTTTGAGCCGGTTGCCGCCGGTCTGGATTTTGAAGCCACGCTGGAAAAAGAGACGCGCGTGCTGGTTGTCGATATTGGCGGCGGAACCACCGACTGCTCCATGCTGCTGATGGGCCCACAGTGGCGCAATCAGGCCGATCGCCGCGAAAGCCTGCTTGGCCATAGCGGCTGCCGTGTCGGCGGTAACGATCTGGACATCATGCTGGCATTCAAAACGCTGATGCCGCTACTGGGCCTGGGTGGAAACACGCAAAAAGGCACCGCCCTGCCCGCTCTGCCGTGGTGGAATGCCGTTGCCATCAATGACGTTCCGGCACAAAGTGAATTTTATTCCGCTGCCTGTGGCAAACTGCTGCGCGATTTAGTGCGCGACGCTGAGAACAGCGACGTGGTTACGCGCCTGCTGAAAGTGTGGCAGCAAAAACTGAGCTATCGCCTGGTGCGTGCGGCAGAAGAGAGCAAAATTGCGCTATCCGATCGTGCTGAAACCGACGCCCTGCTCGATTTCATCGCGCCCTCTCTGCATACCGCGATTAGCGTTAATATGCTGCAAGAAGCGATCAGTCAGCCGCTGGAGAAAATTCTTGAGCAGGTTGATTTGGCGCTTGCCACCAGCTCGATTAAACCCGATGTTATTTATCTGACCGGCGGCAGCGCCCGTTCGCCGCTGCTGCGCGCCGCGTTACAGCAGGCCCTGCCAGGTACGCCAGTCGCAGGTGGCGATGATTTTGCTTCAGTAACCGCCGGGCTGGCGCGTTGGGCTGAAGTGATGTTTGCCTGATGGTTTATGTAATGTCCGTAAAACGGCCCTTTAAGGGCCGTTTTTTGTGGCTGTAATTTAAGCTGAAAGATCCGGGCCAGCAACAGCGTGGCCGGGCTGCTTTGACTTCCCTTTAAAAGGCAATATTCGCGCTGATACCGCCAATAAACGCATCTTTCACTTCACTCACCGCACCCGGTGCCGTGACGTATTGCAGGTTTGGACGCAGCGACATCCAGTTCGTTACTTTCGCGTTGTAGTAAACTTCGTAGTTGTACTCTGAACCTTCCTGAATCGGCAGATAGGTCGGGCTGTCGAAGTCGGTCTCACCATTAGCCGCATTTTGCTGGCGCAGCGAACGGGTATAGTCACTGTTTACGTGAATACGCGCTGCGCCGACCCCAATCTCATCGTTCGGACGCGCATCAAACGGCCCTTTCCAGGTCAATGCGATCGATTGATAGTTATCGGTTTTGGACGTTTTATGATCGTTCATCACCGCCTGTACGCGCACGCCTAAACCGCGATTCACGTCGCCATCTTGTGCCGTCAACTGCTGTTGCAGCAGCACATAGCCGCCATAGGCGTGATCTTTCTCCTGATAAGCGCCGTCGCGCCAGCTGCCATACACATCGCCGTTGGCAGAAGAGTAGTAATAGCCCAGGCGGTAGTTACCCGGCAGCTTCTCTGGACCAAAAGTGGGTGTCCAGCCCAGTTCAACCGGCACCATATTGCCTTCTGAATTGCTGGTATCGAGGCGGAAACCGTCACCGCGATCGTAATTAGCACGGTTTTGATTATAAAAACCCACCTGCAGGAAGAGTTCTGGCGTGACGTTCAGCTTGATGCGCCCGCCCCACTGCGATACCGGCCAGTTAAACCAGCGATCGCCGCGCCAGTTACCCGCCTGCCCGCTACCCAGCGCCAGGTTCTGGAACAGGTTGCCGTCAAAGTTATCAAAGTCTTCACCCACGGTTACACGTCCGGCTTTGATATCCACCACGTTGTCGAAAAAGCCTTTGCGTAACCAAAACTGCGTCAGACGCCAGGTTTGTCCACGCCCGTAAACTTCCTGAACTGATGACAGCATCCCGGTGCGTTTGTCAGCAACCTGATCGGAGAGGTTTTGTCCGTCACGGTTGGTTATCGTCATCTGAAATTCGCCATCCTGCCAGTTAAGCAACTTCTCCAGATTGAAGTTTGTGCCAAATGACCACTGGTCGCTGTAGCGCATGGTGGTATTGGTGTCTGCCCCGCCGCCTAAATTTGCGGCGCTTTCCATGGTGTAATTAACGTCGAATTTGATGCCATCGTTCTGAAGCTGCGTTCGGTAGCCGCCCCAGTCGCCAAACATCCATTCAGAATCGGGACTCAGCGCATCGGCCGCCAGTACCGACCCGCTTAGCATGGTAAACATCAGAGCGCCGCTTGCCACGCGACGCAGCGGAAAATACTGCACTGCTTTTTTGTTTTTCATAGAGATTATCTTTATCAGGAAATAACCGGCAGAGGATAAGACTGACAAAAGGGAAATA
Source organism: Candidatus Pantoea haifensis (assembly GCA_018842655.1). Classification (GTDB taxonomy): domain Bacteria; phylum Pseudomonadota; class Gammaproteobacteria; order Enterobacterales; family Enterobacteriaceae; genus Pantoea; species Pantoea haifensis. The sequence goes on from JAGTWN010000004.1 coordinate 1,618,044, forward strand.
TTTATAAAATGGTGCGCACACCCTCGCGTAGTACCGGTTTGATTGTATAAATGTGAGAGAGATCGCTGACTGGACATTCTTTTTGTTCAATGCGCACGTATTGCCCTGCGCATAAAAAAGGGCGCAAGCGCCCCGCGTGTTAATTAATTGCTGGCCTGGGTCAGGTGATCGATCTCCTGCTGCGTCAGTTTTAGCACCATCGCACCCGTCAAATCATCCAGTTGTTGCAGTGACGTTGCACTCACAATAGGCGCAGTGATGCCCGGCCGGGCAATTTGCCACGCCAGCGCCACCTGGGTTGGGGAAACCTGATGCGCGTGGCTGACCTCATCCAGTGCCGCCAGGATTTTTAACCCACGTGGGTTCAGATATTTTTCAACGACACCCTGTCCGCGTGCGCTTTTGCTTGCATCGGCTGCGCTGCGGTATTTGCCGCTTAAAAACCGCTGGCAAGGGAGTAGTAATTGATGACCCCTAACCCCTGTTGTCTGACGACGTTTTCCAGCTCCGCTTCATATCCTTTGCGATCGTAAAGGTTGTACTCCGGTTGCAGCGTTTCATAACGCGCCAGCCCCTGGCTTTCGCTGATTTGCAATGCTTCCTGTAAGCGCGCCGCACTGTAATTCGACGCCCCGATGGCGCGCACTTTTCCCTCTTTGATTAAGCTGTCAAAGGCGCTGAGCGTCTCCGCTAACGGAGTATCTTCATCATCGCGGTGTGCCTGATAGAGATCGATGTAATCGGTTTGCAGACGACGCAAAGAATCCTCAACGGCCTGACGAATATATTGCGGTTTTAAACCGTTTTTTCAGGTGACAGTTCCATGCCTACCTTGGTCGCCAGGACAATGCTGTCACGCTTGCCACTTTTTTAAGCCAGTGACCGATAATCATTTCTGATTCGCCGCCCTCATTACCCGGTGCCCAGCGTGAATAGACATCCGCAGTATCAATAAACCACAACCCTTTTTCTACCAGCGCATCTAACAGCGAAAACGAGGTGTTTTGATCGATTGTCCAGCCAAAAACATTGCCACCAAAGGTTAACGATGGCACTTCAATGCCGCTGTCACCTAACTGCCGGGTTTCATTTTGACGCATAATTCCTCCTTTTATCGAATCGAAACGGTTCTTTAATCAGCATAGCAAAGGGATAATTGACCTTAATGCGTATTCCGGGCGGAAGAGTGTCAGATTATGAATACTTACCCTGCTCTGACAGTTATCCTTATTTCCTTCAACTTCTGCCCGCCAGAGGCGACTACACTCTTTCGTTTGCAGGCTGGCCCTTTTATACCTGCCTCATGGGACTACAACACCGCCGGAGAGCATGAGAAACAATGACGCGACACTCCTTTGCCAAAAATTCCTGTTTGTACTGATTGTGATTACTGCTGTGGCTGGCGCTTATTACTGGTGGCAACATCCCGCGCAGCCCGATACCGATCCCCAGGCGGAAGCAAAACCCCAGCGTGGACAAGCCCGTTCCAGTGGGCAGCGACCCTTAGCGCCGGTGCAGGCAGCCACGGCGACAACGCAGAGCGTGCCGCAATATCTCAGTGGATTAGGCACAGTCACGGCGGCGAATACCGTCACGGTGCGCAGCCGGGTAAATGGCGATTTAGTGGCACTGCATTTCAGCGAAGGCCAACAGGTTAAAGCGGGAGCGTTACTGGCAGAGATCGATCCACGTCCTTACCAGGTTGCGTTAACCCAGGCGCAGGGACAGCTGGCGAAAGATCAGGCCACGCTTGCCAATGCACGCCGCGATCTGGCGCGTTATGAAAAGCTGGCAAAAACTTCGCTGGTGTCGCAGCAGGAGCTGGATACGCAGCGTTCGCTGGTCAGTGAAACCCTGGGCACGATTAAGGCGGATCAAGGCAGCCTGGCCAGCGCACAGCTCGATCTCACCTATAGCCGCATCACCTCACCCATTGACGGCCGCGTTGGTCTGAAGCAGGTTGATGTGGGCAACTACATCACCAGCGGTGATACCACTGGCATCGTGGTGATTACGCAGACGCACCCTATCGATGTGGTTTTTAGCGTGGCGGAGAATAACATCAGCCAGATCCTTCAGGCGCAAAAAAGCGGCGATCCGCTGCTGGTTGAAGCCTGGGATCGCAGCAATCAAAACCTGATTACGCGCGGAATATTACTCAGCCTGGATAACCAGATTGATGTCACCACCGGCACGATTAAAATCAAAGCGCGTTTCGATAATCAGGATGATCTGCTGTTTCCTAACCAGTTCGTTAATGCGCGACTGAAGGTCAACACGCTGCAGGACGCGATTGTTATCCCGACTGCCGCGCTGCAAATGAGCAACGAAGGCCATTTTGTTTGGGTGGTAAACAGCGACAATCGCGTCAGTAAAAAAGCGTGAAGGCGGGTTTGCAGGACAGTCAAAAAGTGGTGATTACCGCCGGACTGAATGCAGGTGAGCGCGTGGTCACTGACGGACTTGATCGCCTGACGGAAGGCGTGAAAGTCGAGGTGGTCGCCCCCAAAGCACGGCGACCACCAACAGCCGCGCAACATTACCGTCACAGGGAGAGCGCAAGTAATGCAGGTCATGCCTCCTGATGGCAGCGGCGGGCCGTCACGCCAGTTTATTCTGCGCCCGGTCGCCACCACGCTGCTCATGATCGCCATTTTACTGGCGGGTGTGCTGGGCTATCGCTTTTTACCGGTTTCGGCACTACCTGAAGTCGATTACCCCACTATACAGGTGGTCACGCTCTACCCTGGCGCCAGCCCGGATGTGATGACATCCGCGATTACCGCGCCGCTGGAGCGACAGTTCGGTCAGATGTCAGGTTTGAAGCAGATGGCATCGCAGAGTTCAGGCGGTGCTTCGGTGGTGACGCTGCAATTTCAGCTTAATCTGTCACTGGATGTCGCTGAACAGGAAGTGCAGGCTGCGATCAACTCCGCGACAAATCTGCTGCCTGATGATTTGCCTAATCCTCCGGTGTACAGCAAAGTCAATCCTGCCGACCCGCCAATCATGACGCTGGCGGTGACCACCAGCAGCATGCCCCTGACGCAGGTTCAGGACATGGTGGAAACACGTGTTGCACAAAAAATTTCTCAGGTTTCGGGGGTGGGTCTGGTTACTCTGTCGGGGGTCAGCGCCCGGCGGTGCGGGTAAAAATGAATGCCCAGGCGCTTGCAGCCCTTGGACTGACCAGCGAAACGGTGCGCACGGCGATCAGCAATGCTAACGTCAATTCAGCCAAAGGCAGCCTGGATGGCCCTACCCGCTCGATTACGCTTTCTGCTAACGATCAGATGAAATCGGCAGAGGATTATCGTCAGCTGATCGTCAGTTACACCAACGGTGCGCCGGTACGGCTGGGGGATGTTGCCACCATTGAACAGGGCGCTGAAAACAGCTGGCTGGGTGCATGGGCGAACCGCGATCCCGCTATTGTTCTTAACGTTCAGCGTCAACCCGGCGCGAACATCATCGCGACGGCGGATAACATTCGCGCCATGCTGCCCGCCCTTACCGCAGCGTTACCAAAATCGGTCAATGTGCAGCTCCTGACCGATCGCACCACCAATATTCGTGCCTCTGTAAGCGATACTCAGCATGAGTTGATGCTGGCGATGGCGCTGGTGGTGATGATCATCTATCTGTTTCTGCGCAACGTGCCCGCCACAATTATTCCGGCGGTTGCCGTGCCGCTGTCGCTGATCGGCACCTTTGCCGCCATGTATTTTCTCGGTTTCTCCGTCAATAACCTGACGCTGATGGCGTTGACTATCGCAACCGGCTTCGTGGTTGATGATGCGATTGTGGTGATCGAGAACATCTCACGCTACATCGAAAAAGGGGAAAAACCGCTTACCGCCGCGCTCAAAGGCGCGGGAGAAATCGGTTTCACCATCATCTCTCTCACCTTCTCTCTGATTGCGGTACTGATCCCACTGCTGTTCATGGGCGATGTCATTGGCCGCCTGTTCCGGGAGTTCGCGGTTACGCTGGCCGTAGCGATTTTGATTTCGGGTATCGTCTCGCTGACGCTGACACCCATGATGTGCGCACGTATGCTCAGTGCTGAATCGCTGCGCAGGCAGAACCGTTTTTCGCGCGCCAGCGAAGCGATGTTTGAACGCATCATTGCCCGGTATGGCCGTGGATTAACCAAAATCCTTAATCATCCGTGGCTCACTCTGTCAGTGGCCATTAGCACGCTGGGACTCACAATATTGTTGTGGATAGTGATCCCCAAAGGTTTCTTCCCGCAGCAGGACAACAGTATTATTCAGGGGACATTACAGGCACCGCAATCGGTCTCTTACGCCAGTATGGCGCAGCGCACCCGGGATGTAGCGTCGGTTATCATGAAAGATCCGGCGGTACAAAGTCTGACGTCGTTTGTGGGCGTTGACGGCACCAATGCCGCGTTGAACAGCGCGCGTTTGCAGATCAATCTGAAGCCGCTCAGCGAACGTGACGATCGCATTCCTGAAGTGCAACAGCGTTTACAACAGCAGGTCAGTCAGCTCCCCGGCGTTCAGTTGTGGCTGCAAGCGGTACAGGATTTAACCATTGAAACGCAGGCCAGCCGCACGCCTTATCAGTTCACGCTACAGTCGGGATCGCTGGAATCACTCAGCACCTGGGTACCGGCGCTGCTGGGCGAGCTGAATAAACTTCCGCAACTGCGTGATGTCAGCAGCAACTGGCAGGATCAGGGGCTTGAAGCCTATGTGAATGTCGATCGCGCCAGTGCCAGCCGCCTCGGTATTAGCATGGCTGACGTGGATAATGCCCTTTATAATGCCTTCGGTCAGCGCCTGATCTCAACCATTTACACCCAGGCTAATCAGTATCGGGTCGTGCTGGAACAGGACACCAGCGCCACGCCGGGACTTGAAAGCCTGGACGGCATTCGCCTCGCCAGCAGCGAAGGCGGCAGCGTACCGCTGAGCGCGATTGCCAGCATCGGGCAGCGCCATACACCGCTCAGCGTGAGCCACCTTGATCAATTCCCTTCAGCCACTTTCTCTTTTGACGTTGCGGAGGGTTATTCACTGGAAGATGCGGTAAAAGCGATCTCACAAGCTGAAGCGCAGTCAGGTATGCCCGCCGAGGTAATGACGCAGTTCCAGGGCAGTACGCTGGCGTTTGAAGCGGCGCTCAGTAGCACTATCTGGCTGATTGTCGCGGCGATCGTGGCGATGTACATCGTACTCGGCGTGCTGTACGAAAGCTTTATTCACCCCATAACCATTCTTTCAACGCTGCCCACGGCGGGTGTCGGCGCGCTGCTGGCGCTGCTGTTAAGCGGTAACGAACTCGATATTGTCGCTATCATCGGGATTATTTTGCTGATCGGTATCGTAAAAAGAACGCCATCATGATGATTGACTTTGCGCTGGCAGCCGAGCGTGAGCAAGGTATGTCACCCTATGATGCGATCTATCAGGCCTGTCTGCTGCGTTTCCGGCCCATATTGATGACCACGCTGGCGGCGCTGTTCGGCGCACTGCCGCTGATGCTGAGTACCGGCACCGGTGCAGAATTACGTCATCCACTGGGTATCGCCATGGTCGGCGGCCTGATCCTCAGTCAGATCCTGACGCTGTTCACGACGCCGGTGATCTATCTGCTGTTTGATCGCCTGGCCCATGCGACGCGGCGCCGTTTTCGTCGGGCGGAGGCTGAGGGGTGAAATTCTTCGCACTGTTCATTCACCGGCCGGTTGCCACAACGCTGCTGACTATCGCTATTGCGCTGGCGGGGATTCTGGGTTTTCGCCTGCTGCCCGTGGCACCGCTGCCCCAGGTCGATTTCCCAGTCATCGTGATTTCGGCCTCACTGCCTGGCGCATCACCTGAAACAATGGCGTCATCAGTTGCAACGCCACTGGAGCGTTCACTGGGGCGCATCGCTGGCGTCAGCGAAATGACCTCCACCAGTTCGCTGGGCAGTACCCGTATCATTCTGGTGCTTGATTTTGACCGCGACATTAACGGCGCGGCGCGCGACGTGCAGGCTGCGATCAACGCGGCGCAAAGCCTGTTGCCCACCGGCATGCCGAGCCGCCCAACCTATCGCAAAGCCAACCCGTCTGATGCGCCGATCATGATCCTGACGCTCACCTCAGACGTTTATAATCCGGGTCAGCTCTATGATTACGCTTCCACGCAACTTGCGCAGAAGCTGTCGCAAATTGAAGGTGTGGGTGATGTCACCGTCGGCGGCAGTTCGCTACCCGCAGTGCGCGTGGCGCTTAATCCCAGGCGCTGTTCAGTCAGGGTGTCTCGCTGGATGCGGTACGTGAAACCATTTCCAACGCCAATCAGCGTCGCCCTCAGGGTGCGGTGGAGGATGGACAACAGCGTTGGCAACTGCGCACCAATGATGCGTTACAAAGCGCCAGTGAGTATCGGCCCCTAATCGTTCACTACAATAATGGCGCGGCGGTGACGTTAGCGGATGTCGCCAGCGTTGAAGATTCGGTCCAGGATGTGCGCAATGCCGGGATGTCGCAAGGAAAACCGGCGGTACTGCTGGTGGTGCGCAAAATCCCCGAAGCCAACGTCATTGACACGGTGGATCGCATTCGTGCTGCGTTGCCTGCGCTGCATGAGGTGATCCCTGCGGCGATCAATCTTGAGGTGGCACAGGATCGCTCGCCAACCATTCGTGCATCGCTGCATGAAGTTGAGCAGTCGCTGGTGATTGCGGTGGCGCTGGTGATTCTGGTGGTCTTTGCTTTTTGCGCTCTGGCCGCGCCACGCTGATCCCGGCGGCGGCAGTCCCCGTTTCGCTGATTGGTACGTTCGCGGCGATGTATCTGTGCGGCTTTAGCCTGAATAACCTGTCGCTGATGGCCCTGACTATCGCGACCGGTTTTGTGGTTGACGACGCCATCGTGGTGCTGGAAAACATTGCGCGTCATGTGGAGGCGGGCATGAAGCCGCTGTCAGCGGCGTTGAAAGGGTGCAGGAAGTCGGCTTTACCGTGCTGTCGATGAGTTTATCGCTGATTGCCGTCTTCCTGCCGCTGGTGATGACTGGTGGCCTGATTGGGCGCTTTTTTGCCGAGTTTGCCATTACCCTCTCTGTCGCGATTGCTATCTCGCTGTTTGTCTCCGTCACCCTGACCCCCATGATGTGCGCTTACCTGCTAAAACCGCATGCCCCTCGCAGCCAGCCGCGTCGACGTGGCGCAGGCCGAATGCTGCTCGCCTTGCAGCAAGGTTATGGCCGTTCGCTGAGCTGGGTACTCGGTCATGCACGCTGGGTATTACTGCTGCTGTTTGGCACCGTGATACTGACCGTATGGCTCTTTATTAACATCCCAAAAACCTTCATGCCGGAACAGGATACCGGCCGCCTTTCTGGCTTTATCTCTGCCGATCAGAGCATTTCGTTTCAGGCGATGCGCGGTAAATTGCAGGATTTCATGGAAATCGTCGGGGCGGATCCGGCGGTAGAGAGCGTGGTGGGCTTTACAGGCGGTCAGCGTACCAACAGCGGTTCGATGTTTATCTCGCTGAAGCCGCTGTCCGCGCGTAAAGAAAGCGCACAAGAGGTGATTACCCGTCTACGCGGTAAGCTGGCAAAAGAGCCTGGCGCGAATTTATACCTCAACGCCGTACAGGATCTGCGCGTGGGTGGACGCGAATCGAATGCCAGCTATCAGTATTCCCTGCTGTCAGATGATTTAAACGATTTGCGCACCTGGGAGCCACGGATCCGTCAGGCTTTCGCCGCCCTGCCGGAATTAGCGGATGTGAACTCCGATCAGCAGGACAAAGGCAGTGAAATGGCGCTCACTTACGATCGTGAAAGCATGGCGCGCCTCGGCATTGATGTTTCCGAGGCTAATGCCTTGCTGAATAACGCGTTTGGGCAGCGGCAAATCTCCACCATTTATCAGCCATTAAACCAGTACAAAGTGGTGATGGAGGTCGATCCGCGCTATACCCAGGATATCAGCGCACTGGAGCAGATGTTTGTTATCAATAGCGAAGGTAAAGCGATTCCGCTGTCGTGGTTCGCTAAATGGCAGCCTGCAAATGCCCCGCTGTCGGTTAATCATGAAGGCTTGTCGGCCGCCTCTACCCTCTCGTTTAACCTGCCGGACGGCGTGCCGCTGTCGCAGGCGTCAGCCGCAATCGAGCGTACCATGACCGCGCTCGGCGTTCCCTCCAGCGTGCGCGGCAGTTTTGCCGGTACTGCGCAGGTATTTCAGCAATCGCAAAACAGTCAGGTTTGGTTGATGCTGGCCGCCATTGTCGCGGTCTATATCGTGCTGGGTATTCTCTATGAAAGCTACGTACATCCGTTAACCATACTCTCCACCCTGCCCTCGGCTGGCGTGGGCGCGCTGCTGGCGCTGGAATTATTTGATACGCCCTTTAGTCTGATTGCGCTGATTGGCATTCTGTTGCTGATTGGCATCGTCAAAAAGAACGCCATCATGATGGTCGACTTTGCGCTTGAGGCTGAACGGAACGGCAACCTGAGCGCCCGTGAGGCGATTTTTCAGGCCTGCCTGCTGCGCTTCCGTCCCATATTGATGACCACACTGGCCGCCCTGTTTGGCGCACTGCCGCTGGTGCTGACCAGCGGCGACGGTGCGGAGCTGCGTCAACCGCTCGGCATCACCATTGCAGGCGGGTTAGTGATGAGCCAGCTGTTAACGCTCTACACGACACCGGTTGTGTATCTGGCGATGGATAAGCTGCGGCGCAAGAAAAAACGCAGCGTGTTGATAGCAGAATAGTCGCAGTGCCGATTTTTTCGTTACGCGCGCAGATTAATGTTCGAAACCCGTTTTGCGCTGTAAAACCAGTGCTCGTTAAAGGAAATATGCCATGAGTATGCAAAACACGATGGTGCGCTGGCAACTCTGGATTGTCGCGTTCGGTTTCTTTATGCAGACGCTGGATACCACCATCGTCAACACGGCGATTCCGGCGATGGCACGCGATTTGGGCGTCAGTCCGCTGCATATGCACTCAGTGATCGTTTCTTACGTCTTAACGGTTGCGGTAACGCTGCCGCTCAGCGGCTGGCTGGCCGATCGCTTTGGCGTACGCAATATTTTCTTTACCGCCATTGTGCTGTTCAGCCTGGGCTCGTTGCTGTGCGCATTTTCCGCCACGCTGAATCAGCTGGTAATGGCGCGTGTCGTGCAGGGCATTGGCGGTGCGATGATGGTGCCGGTCGGGCGGTTAACCGTGATGAAAATCGTGCCGCGCGAGCAATATATGTCGGCAATGACGTTCGTGACGCTGCCGGGGCAGATTGGTCCGCTGCTGGGCCCGGTCCTGGGCGGCGTATTGGTAGAGTACGCCAGCTGGCACTGGATCTTCCTGATTAATATTCCGGTCGGCATTGTGGGGGCAATTGCAACCCTCAAACTGATGCCGAACTATTCGATGCAAACCCGTCGCTTTGACTTTTCTGGTTTTGTGCTGCTGGCGGTGGGAATGGCAACGCTCACCCTCGCCCTTGACGGTCAGCGCGGCAGTGGAGGGTCGCCGCTGCTGCCCGGTGCGATGATCCTGACAGGTTTCTTCTCGCTGTTATTCTATCTGATGCATGCTCGCGGCAATGAAAGCGCACTGTTCAGCCTCAAACTCTTTGCCAATCGTACCTATTCTGTTGGCCTGCTTGGCAGCTTTACTGGTCGTATCGGCAGCGGCATGTTGCCCTTTATGACGCCTATTTTTTTACAGGTCGGCATGGGTTACAGCCCGTTCCATGCAGGCCTGATGATGATCCCGATGGTGCTCGGTAACATGGGAATGAAACGCATCGTGGTGCGTATCGTCAATCTGTTTGGTTACCGCCTTGTGCTGGTTGGCTCCACCGTCGCGCTGGCGCTGGTGGTGCTGCTCTTCCCGCTGGTGGCGATGATGGGCTGGATTTGGCTGCTGCCGCTGGTGTTGCTGCTACAAGGCATGGTCAATGCGATTCGCTTTTCCTCAATGAATACCCTGACGCTGAAAGAATTGCCGGATGAACTCGCCTCCAGCGGTAACAGCCTGCTCTCTATGATCATGCAGTTGTCGATGAGTATCGGCGTCACTATTGCCGGTTTGCTGCTCGGTGCCTTAGGCCAGGACAGCCTGTATGACAGCGCAGCAAGTCATCAAATGTTTATTTACACCTACTTGTGCATGGCAGTGATTATCATTCTGCCTGCCCTGATATTTTGGCGTGTTCCTAAAGAAATGAGTAAAAATGTCGACCTGCGTCGCCGGAGAAGTCAATGAAATCCTTTTTGCGTCCGGGCATTGGCGCCAAGCTGTTTATCGCGATTTTTTCAACCTGCATGCTGGTGTTAATCACCATGCACTGGGGGTACGCCTGAGCTTTGAGCATGGCTTTGTTGATTACATCAAGCGCGGCAATCAGCAGCGGTTAAGCATGCTGAGCGACGCCCTGGCCGATCAGTATGAACAGCATGGCAACTGGGATTTTCTGCGCCATAATGACCGGCTGGTGTTCAACATCCTGCGCTCGCTGGAACAGAATCCCGACAGCAATAACCAGCTTCCACCGCACGGCTGGCGCACCCAGTTCTGGATTATTGATCAACAGTTTAAAGTCATGGTGGGTCCGCGCTCTCCCGTACCGCCCGAAGGTTCTCGTCGCAACATAACCCTGAGTAACGGCAAAATCGTAGGCTGGGTCATAGGCTCGCCACCTGAACGCCTGACGCGCAGCACCGACATTAATTTTGATCAGCAGCAAAGGCGTACCAGTTGGTACATTGTGGGCTTATCAACCCTGTTAGCGGCTCTGGTCACCTGGCTGATTGCACGCGGCCTGCTGGCGCCGGTCAAGCGGTTGGTGGATGGCACCCATCATTTGGCTGCCGGCAATTTTGCCAGCCGGGTAGAAGTGAGCAGCCACGATGAGCTGGGCCAGCTGGCGCAGGATTTTAACCGTCTCGCCAGTTCGCTGGAGAAGAATGAGAGTATGCGCCGCGCCTTTATGGCTGATATCTCTCATGAGTTGCGCACGCCTTTGGCTATTTTGCGTGGTGAACTGGAGGCGATGCAGGATGGCGTGCGCAAACTCACGCCGGAAGCGATCGGTTCGCTGCAAAGTGAAGTGGTGGTGCTGACGAAGCTGGTGGATGATTTGCATCAGTTATCGCTTTCCGATGAAGGGGCGCTCGCTTACCGCAAACAAGCGACCGATCTGGTGCAGCTACTGGAAGTCACAGCGGGCAGTTTTGCCGAGCGTTATCGCTCGCACGGTTTACATCTGACACTGAACCTGCCGGAAAATGCGCCCTTCTTTGGCGATCCCGATCGCCTGATGCAGCTTTTCACTAACCTGCTGGAGAACAGCCTGCGCTATACCGATACGGGTGGCACGGTTCAGGTGCGGGTCTGGTATGAATCGCCTGACTGGGTGCTGACCTTTGATGACAGCGCACCGGGTGTCGATGGCGAATATCAGGCACAAATCTTTGAGCGGTTTTTCCGTACCGAAGGTTCACGCAACCGCGCAAGTGGCGGATCTGGCCTGGGGTTAGCGATCTGTAAAAACATCGCCGATGCGCATGACGGGCATATTTCTGCAGAGCACTCTGATTTAGGTGGCCTGAAAATCACGCTACAATTGCGTTATGTTCCTTTTACGTAGCTGAATATGAACCCGGAAAACCAGGATCCGCTGATTCTTATTGTGGAAGATGAGCCGAAGCTGGCTCAGTTAATGATCGATTATCTGCAGGCGTCTAACTACCGAACGCATCACCTTGCGCGCGGTGACGAGGTACTGAGCTATCTGCATCAGTCACCGCCTGACTTACTGCTGCTGGACTTAATGCTGCCGGGTACGGATGGCCTCACGCTGTGTCGTGAAATTCGCCGCTTTTCCGAATTACCCATCATTATGGTCACTGCGCGCACCGAAGAGATTGATCGGCTGCTGGGGCTGGAGATTGGCGCTGACGACTATATCTGCAAGCCTTTCAGCCCACGCGAAGTCGTGGCGCGGGTTAAAACCATTTTGCGACGCGTGAAGCGGTCGCCCGAAGAGGCGCAAAAAGCGTCACCGCTGAAAATCGATGAAGGTCGTTTTCAGGCTAGCTGGCGTGAACAGCCGCTCGATCTGACGCCCGCTGAGTTTCGCTTGCTGAAAACTCTGTCGTTAGAGCCGGGAAAAGTCTTTTCCCGCGAGCAGTTGCTGAATCACCTTTATGATGATTACCGCGTCGTTACCGATCGCACCATCGACAGTCATATTAAAAATCTGCGCCGCAAACTGGAAAGCCTTGATGACGAGCAGCCGTTTATCCGCGCCGTGTATGGCATGGGCTATCGTTGGGAAGCCGACGCCTGCCATTTGATTTAGATTGATGTAGATCAATTTACCTCAGGCTTTTCACAGCCTACAATTCCGCACCTTTTACAGGGCCGTTTGCCCGGCCACTGTACTTGCCGCTCTTCAGCGGCATACTGACCTGACATCAGTGAGAACAACATGAAACCAGAACTGCTTTCTCCAGCGGGAACGCTGAAGAATATGCGTTATGCCTTTGCTTATGGTGCTGACGCAGTGTATGCCGGTCAGCCTCGTTACAGCCTGCGGGTACGCAACAACGAATTTACCCATGAGAACCTTGCGAAAGGCATTAACGAAGCCCACGCGCTCGGTAAAAAATTCTATGTCGTCGTTAACATTGCCCCGCATAACGCCAAGCTCAAAACCTTTATTCGGGACTTAACCCCAATTATTGAAATGCAACCCGATGCCCTGATCATGTCTGATCCGGGCCTGATCATGCTGGTGCGCGACGCTTTTCCCCGGATGCCCATTCATCTTTCCGTGCAAGCCAATGCCGTCAACTGGGCAACGGTAAAATTCTGGCAGCAGATGGGACTGACGCGCGTGATCCTCTCTCGCGAGCTGTCGCTGGAAGAGATTGCTGAGATTCGTCAGCAGGTGCCGGAAATGGAACTGGAAGTGTTTGTTCACGGTGCGCTGTGCATGGCCTATTCTGGCCGCTGCCTGCTTTCCGGTTATATGAACAAACGCGACCCGAATCAGGGAACCTGCACTAACGCCTGCCGCTGGGAATACAAGGCAGAAGAAGGCAGGCAGGACGAGATCGGCAATATTGTTGAAATGCATCAGCCGTTAACCGTGCAGGCGACTGCGCCTACCCTCGGCGTGGGTCAGCCTACCGATAAAGTCTTTCTGCTTGAAGAGAAGATGAAACCGGGCGAAGTGATGAGTGCGTTTGAAGACGAGCACGGCACTTACATTATGAACTCCAGAGATTTACGTGCCGTAGCGCACGTTGAACGCCTGAGCCAGACAGGCGTGCATTCGTTAAAAATCGAGGGGCGCACCAAATCATTTTACTATTGCGCTCGTACCGCCCAGGTTTATCGCCAGGCGATTGACGATGCCGCAGCGGGTAAACCTTTTGACCCTGCCCTGCTGGAAACGCTGGAAGGCTTAGCGCATCGTGGTTATACCGAAGGCTTTTTGCGTCGACACACGCATGACAGTTATCAAAATTACCAGCAGGGTTATTCGATATCTGAGCGGCAGCAGTTTGTCGGTGAATTTACCGGTGAGCGGCGTGGCGGCTGGGCTGAAGTGGCGGTGAAAAATAAATTCATGCTGCACGACAGTCTGGAAATTATGACGCCGTCCGGCAATCTGATCTGCACGCTGGATGCGCTACAAAATGCCCGCGAAGAGGCCATTGACGTCGCGCCGGGTGACGGGCACCGCGTCTGGTTGCACGTCCCTGAAGAGGTCGATTTGCAATTTGCGCTGCTGCTACGCAACTTCAGCAAGGGCCTGAGTACCCGCGATCCACAGGGTAAATTGTTAACCAGCGAAAATATTAAATGAAGTTAGATTAGGATCACAGACCCTGACGTTTCGCTGTTTTATAGTCGCGCCTGCTGCTAACGAGTAAAAATCAAAGCAAGTCATAACAGGAACCACCTCATTCACCCGTCCGGCTCCCCGTGCGGGTTTTCTTTTTCTCTCTTTCACCAATAATTTTCCTGGCGTAGCTGTGCTATAAACAGCGGTATCGGCTGCTCTCTAAGGAACGGAAATGGATAAAAAATCGCTAACGCTGCTCATTCTTAATGGCAAAGGCGCAGGCAGTGATGATTTGCGTCAGGCGATCACCACCCTGCGAGATGAAGGTTTTAATATTGCAGTGCGTGTAACCTGGGAAAAAGGGGATGCCGAGCGTTTCTTAAACGAAGCCGTCACGCTACAGGCAGCAACCGTAGTGGCTGGCGGAGGTGATGGCACCATTAACGAAATCGCGACGGCACTGGCAGCCATTGATGCAGCAGCGCGTCCGGTATTGGGTATTTTGCCACTCGGCACCGCGAACGATTTCGCCACCAGCGTGGGCATCCCGCAAGAGATGGAGCCTGCGCTGCGCCTGGCAATTGTGGGTAAAGCCACTGAAATAGACCTGGCTTGCGTTAATCAGACACGCTACTTCATTAATATGGCTACCGGCGGTTTTGGCACGCGCATTACCACGGAAACGCCAGAGAAACTGAAATCGGCACTGGGCGGTGTCTCCTACTTTATTCACGGTTTGATGCGTATGGACGCACTGAAACCCGATAATTGTGACATCAGCACGGCAGACTTTCACTGGCAGGGTGATGCGCTGGTTATCGGCATCGGTAATGGACGTCAGGCGGGCGGTGGTCAGCGCCTGTGCCCTACGGCATTAATCAATGATGGTCAGCTTGATATCACGATTGTCACCGCACAGGAGCTGTTGCCCACGCTGATCCACTCACTGACTGGCGATGATGAAAATCCGGGTATTGTCCGGACAAAATCACCCGCTCTTACTATCCGTTCGCCACACGAAATGACGTTTAATCTGGATGGTGAACCGCTGTCGGGACGCGAGTTTATTATTGAGATCCTGCCCGGCGCGTTGAGCTGTCGCTTACCGCCCCAGTGCCCGCTGCTGGCCTGAGTTTTCTTTCAAAAGGCAGAAAAAGTCTGCCTTTTCCTTCCCCGCGCTTCGCGTTCTGGACAGTGTGATTCTGTTCACAACTCTGCTACATAAACTTGTATGGTAGTATTAATACGCGTACTTTTTCATCATTAACGCTGAGCGAAGGCTGAAAAGATGAAAATGAAAAGTGTAGTCATTGAACAACCTGGCGAACTGGTTCTGGCTGAACGCCCGCTGCCGCAGCCGGCGGCCGGTGAGGTGCGCGTCAACGTCCGGTTTGCCAGTATTTGTGGCTCAGATGTGCATATCTGGCACGGCCATAATCCCTTTGCCAACTATCCGCGCGTGATTGGTCATGAGTTTTTTGGCGTGATTGAAGCAGTCGGTGACGGCGTTGACACCGCACGATTAGGTGAGCGCGTGGCCGTCGATCCGGTCGTGAGCTGCGGGCATTGTTATCCCTGCTCAATAGGCCGCCCTAACGTCTGTAAAACGTTGCAGGTCATTGGGGTGCATCGCGACGGTGGCTTTAGCGAATATGCCGTGGCCCCGGCGAAAAATGCCTATCGCTTACCTGATTCCATTCCCGACAGGCTGGCAAGCATGGTCGAACCTTTTACCATTGCAGCCAATATCACCGCCTTTCTGCAACCACAACCGCAGGATGTCGCGCTGATTTATGGCGCAGGCCCGATGGGACTGACAGCTATTCAGGTATTAAAAGGCGTCTATAAGGTTGAGCAGGTTTTGGTGGTTGATCGTCTGCCAGAGCGGCTGGAGCTGGCGTTACAAAATGGCGCCGATCGTGTGTTTAACAATGCAGCGGTGCCGCTGGCCGCACAGCTGGAAGGTCTGCAACCGACGCTGATTATCGATGCCGCCTGCCATCCCGCTATTTTAGCCGAGGCCGCTGCCCTCGCCTCGCCGGCGGCACGTATTGGCCTGCTGGGTTTTTCAGGTGAGCCGTGCAGCATTACCCAACAGAGTTTGACCAGCAAGGAGCTGTCACTGTTCACCTCAAGACTGAACAGCCATCGCTTTCCACAAGTAATTGAATGGATGGAAAAAGGGTTAATCCAGCCACAGAAGCTGGTCACGCACTATTTCCCTTTACATGACGTCGAACGCGCCATGACGCTGTTTGAAAAAGATCCACGCACCTGCTGCAAAGTCATTCTTCAGATGCCATAACCTGAACTGAACACCAGGTGTTTCTGCCGGTGCGTACCCGCCGGCCTATTACAAGTAGAAAACAGATCCGGAGTTTCTATGTTCAAGAATCTGCGCTGGACCCTCGTATTACTGCTGTTCCTTGTTTACATGATCAACTACCTCGATCGCGTCGCCCTGTCGTTGACTGTTCCGCTGGTTGAGAAAGATCTGGCGATCAATGCTGAACAGTTCGGCATGATTTTCGGCAGCTTCTTTTTTGGTTATGCGTTGTTTAACTTTGTGGGTGGCCTCGCGACTGACAAGTTTGGCCCTAAAATTGTGCTGGGCGTGGCGGTCGGCGCGTGGTCAATTTTCTGTGGCATGACTGCGCTGGCGACCGGTTTCTGGTCAATGTTGATTTTGCGCGTGCTGTTTGGCATGGCGGAAGGTCCAATCTGCGCCTCAGCGAACAAAGCCATTAATGGCTGGTTCCCGAAAAAACAGGCGGCAACCGCGATGGGGTTACTCAGTGCCGGCTCGCCTTTAGGCGGTGCCGTTGCCGGGCCGATCATTGGTTATCTGGCCCTCGCCTATGGCTGGCGTCCGGCCTTTGTGATCGTCTGCTGTATTGGCCTGGTATGGATGGCCATCTGGCTGTTCTTCGCGGCAGATAATCCGGCGAAAAGCAAGTTAGTCACCGAGAAAGAGCGGGCACTGATTGATCGCATGAAAGCGGAAAACCCGAACGATGAGGCCGATCTGTCGCAAACCTCTCATGGCTTCGGCTATTACCTGCGCCAGCCCATTATTCTGGTCACGGCGTTCGCCTTCTTCTGCTACAACTACATTTTGTTCTTCTTCCTGAGCTGGTTCCCGGCCTATCTGGTACAGGCGCACGGTCTGGACATTAAAGCCATGAGTATCACCACCATGATCCCGTGGATTGTGGGATTTGTTGGCCTGGCTCTTGGCGGCTGGATTTCCGATAAAATTTTCAATATCACTGGCAAGTTGCTGTTATCTCGTAAAATTGTGTTGGTGGTCTCACTGTTTGCAGCTGCCATTTGTGTTGCGCTGGCGGGTACGATAAAAGAGGTGGTCCCGGCGGTAATGATGATGTCGGTCTCGATCTTCTTTCTTTACATTACCGGTGCAATTTACTGGGCGATTATTCAGGATGTGGTACATAAAAGTCGTGTCGGCAGCATCAGTGGCTTCATCCATCTGGTCGGCAGCTTGTCCGGTATCATCGGTCCCATCGTGACGGGCTTCATCGTGCAGCACACCGGCAAATTTGACAGCGCCTTTGTGCTGGCCGGATGTGTCGCCGCCGTCGGCGCATTCCTGGTACTGTTTGTCATTCGTAGTCCGAAAACCCACAAGAATCCGGTTTCGGTTTAATCCTTCGTCGTTAACGGGGCGCATGACGCCCCGTTTGCCATAAGGACAGAGCATGTTAGAGATTGATCGCCTTCCCGCTGACGTTCAGCGCCCAGGCTACGACCGTAGTCAATTGAAAACGCGTATGGTGCACATTGGCTTTGGCGCATTTCACCGCGCACATCAGGCGCTTTGCAGCGATAAACTGGCCGAACAGGGCAGCGACTGGGGCTATTGTGAAGTTAACCTGAATAGCGGTGAACTGATTCAGGCGCTGCGTGAGCAGGCCCTGCTTTATACCGTAACGGAAATGGCAGATGACTCGCTGAATACCCGCGTCATTGGCGTCATTACCGCTGCGCTGCACGGCAAAGGGGACGGCATCGAAGCGGTGATCAACGCGATGAGCCAGCCAGACGTCGCCATTGTCTCCATGACGGTTACCGAGAAAGGCTATTGCCACTTGCCCGCCAGCGGCGATCTCAATCCAGAGCATCCCGATATCGTGCACGATCTTGCTCATCCGACGGCGCCACGGTCGCTGCCGGGTTTGATTCTTGCCGCCATCCGCCGCCGCCGTGACGCAGAGCTGGCGCCTTTTAGCGTGATGTCCTGTGACAACATGCCGGAAAACGGGCACGTTACGCGCAACGTGATTGTGCAACTGGCGCAGCGTCAGGATGCCGCGCTGGCAGATTACATCCAGCAGCACATCACCTTTCCCTCTACTATGGTTGATCGCATCGTTCCGGCAATGACCGACAGCGCATTCAAACAGCTCAGCGCGCGTCTCGGCTCCTGCGACCCTGTGGCTGTGGAAGCTGAACCGTTCTTCCAGTGGGTAATTGAGGATAACTTTGTCAGCGGTCGTCCGGCATGGGAAAACGCCGGAGCTGAGCTGGTAAAAGATGTACTGCCCTTTGAAGAGATGAAACTGCGCATGCTGAACGGCAGTCACTCTTTCCTCGCCTATCTCGGGTTTCTCGCCGGTTATGAGCATATCAGCGACTGTATGGCTGACCGCCATTTTCGTGCGGCGGCACGTGCATTAATGGTCGATGAACAAGCGCCCACGCTGCGCACGCAAGGCGTGGATTTGCATGCCTATGCTGACTCGCTGATCGCCCGCTATGAAAACCGCGCCATTAAGCATCGCACTTATCAAATCGCAACCGATGGCACCCAAAAACTGCCGCAGCGCCTGCTCGACAGCGTGCGCTGGCACTTAGCTAACGGCAGCCGCTGCGATTTACTGCTGCTCGGCGTGGCCGCCTGGATGCGCTACGCTGGCGCAGTGGATGAACAAGGTCAGCCCATTGAGATCCGCGATCCACTGAAAAACCAACTGGCAGAGTGCGTGGCTAACAGTGAAGAAGGTGAAGCGCGGGTACGCGCGTTACTGGCCATGAAAGCGGTATTTGGTGAAGACCTGGCAGAGAATGCAGAGGTCGTGGCGAAACTGACCAGCTTTTATCAGCAACTGACGCAGCAAGGCGCACGTGCCACGGTTCATCAATTCATGGACCACGGATAATTGTTCAGTAGCAAAAGCACTGGCGCAGACGCAGCGCGCTGATTAGACTGGTTCTTTCACATCAGGCTGGCACCCGCCAGCCGTTATACGGATATTGCTGCATGTCGATCGCCTATACCATTACCACCAGCGAACCGGTGAACCAGCAGATTTATCGCTATCTGCGCAAAGATATTGTTACCTGTGCGATTGAGCCGGGTTCGCTGCTGTCTGAAAAAGAGGTTTCCGCTCGCTTTAACGTTTCGCGTCAGCCGGTACGTGAAGCGTTTATTAAGCTGGCAGAGGCAGGTCTGGTACAGGTGCTGCCCCAGCGAGGCACGTTTGTGCGTAAGATCTCTGCCAAGCGCGTCGCTGATGGTCGTTTTATCCGGGAAGCGGTAGAAATTTCGGTGGTACGTCGCGCTGCGCAGGAGATCGCGTCACCCGCCCTGATGGCGCTGGAACACAATTTACAGCTGCAAAAAATGGCGTCTGAACGCCATGACAGTCAGGCTTTTCTCAGTCTGGATGATGAGTTTCACCGCCTGATCGCTGAAAGCATCGACTGCACGCTGGCATGGGAAACCGTAGAGAATATCAAGGCAACCATGGATCGGGTGCGCTTTTTAACCCTCAGTGAGGTCTCTCCGCCGGAGAGCCTGATCCAGCAGCATGAAGAGATTTTCGCTGCCCTGAAAAATCATGATGTTGATGCCGCAGAAGCCGCCATGCGTCGTCATCTGCAAGAGATGATATTTTCCATTACGCCCATTGCGGAACGGAACAGCGAGTGGTTTGAAGGGATCTGAGCCGGATTACTACCTGAAGAACAAGGGCCAGCCATTGATGCTGGCCTTTTTATCGTTATGCAACAGCAGATTACACCGTCGGCGGCAAAGCCGGGTTTAATTAAGCAATTGTCACATCTTTAGACAGATAAACATCCTGTACCGCGTTAATCAGCGCCACCCCGTCTTTCAACGACTTTTTAAACGCTTTACGGCCTAAAATCAGCCCCATGCCGCCAGCACGTTTATTAATAACTGCGGTACGGACGGATTCAGCGATATCAGTTTCACCCGCCGATGCGCCACCCGAGTTAATCAACCCGGCACGACCCATGTAGCAGTTCGCCAGTTGATAACGCACCAGATCGATTGGATTTTCACTGGTCAGTTTGCTGTAGACGCGCTCATCGGTATGACCAAACTTCACCGCGTTGTAGCCGCCGTTATTCTCAGCCATTTTCTGCTTAACGATATCGGCACCAATTGTCGCAGCCAGATGGTTCGCCTGGCCGGTTAAATCAGCACTGGAATGATAATCGACACCCTCTTTTTGAAGTCGTTATTGCGCAGATAGGCCCACAGCACCGTCACCATGCCCAGTTCATGCGCCCGCTCAAACGCGGCGGAGATTTCTTCGATCTGGCGGCGTGATTGCTCAGAACCGAAATAAATGGTTGCGCCTACTGCGACCGCACCCATGTTAAACGCCTGCTCTACGCTGGCGTACAGCGTTTGATCGTACTGTGCCGGATAGCTCAGCGTTTCGTTGTGGTTCAGTTTCACCATAAACGGAATGCGGTGCGCATAGCGACGTGATACCGAAGCCAGCACGCCGTAAGTTGACGCGACACAGTTACAGCCCGCTTCAATTGCCAGCTCAACGATATTTTTCGGATCAAAGTAGTGTGGATTAGCTGCAAACGAAGCGCCCGCGGAGTGCTCTACCCCTGATCGACCGGCAGAATCGACAGATAACCGGTGCCCGCCAGACGCCCGGTATTGTAGAGCGTTTGCATATTTCGCAGCACCGCAGGAGAACGGTTGTTGTCGATCATCACGCGATCAACAAAATCCCCGCCTGGTAAATACAGGCTTTCCGCTGGAATAGTCATGCAGCGATGTTGGAGAAGGGAATCAGCTTCCTGACCCAATAACTGTACGATGTCCGTCATGTAAACTCCTGTCAGATGTCAAAGGTGAACCGGCACCCGCCGGTTCGACCCCAACAGCCTGGACTTGAATAGCCTGAAGACGCAAATGGCTGACTCCATTTTTCAGACAGATCCGCAGGAAAAAATCGCCTCTTTGGCCGTCTGCCCTACCACCATTGATGAAAGTGATGCACTGGCCCAATTCCTTTCCCCACCTCCAGTGAATCGGCCTCCATCAGCGCCTGCTGTAGCCAGGCTTTCGCCTCAGTCAGCGTGTCGTGCCAGTTAGCATGGCGCGGGCGCAGCGCAGCTAAGGCGGCTGACAGCGTGCAACCCGTGCCGTGGGTATGACGAGTATTCACACGCGGTGCGCTAAACCGTTGCTGCTGCGTTGGGGTGAGCAGCCAGTCTGGACTTTCCTTATCGCTGAGATGGCCGCCTTTCATCAGCACCGCCTGACAGCCCAGAGCCAGCAACGCGCTTCCCTGGCTCAGCATTTCCTCTTCATTGCGCGCCACCTCGCCGTTCAGCAACGCCGCCGCTTCGGGCAAGTTAGGCGTAATGAGCGAAACCTGTGGCAACAAAAGCTCGCGCACGCTGGCAATGGCATCCGGCGACAGCAACGCATCACCGCTTTTTGCCACCATCACGGTGTCGAGCACCACAAAGGGTAAACTGGCACGTTTCAGGCGGTCAGCAACCTGTTCAACAATCGCCGTTTCTGACAACATGCCAATTTTTACGCTATCGATGCGCACATCATCCAGCACGGAATCAAGCTGTGCGGCGACAAAACCGGGATCGACACGATAAACCGACTGCACCCCACAGGTGTTTTGTGCCACCAGTGCGGTGATAACGCTGGTGCCGTAAGCACCCAGCGCGGAGAAGGTTTTTAAATCAGCCTGGATACCCGCTCCGCCACTGGGATCGGTTCCGGCAATGGATAATGCATTAACACGTTTCATGCAGCCACCTCCAGCGTCCATAACGCATCGAGAAACGCCGGAACAAAACTGCCGGGACCCTGTGCCTGCGCAGCCGCTGTTTCGCCCGCGAGCGACATTACCCGGCAGGCGCAAGCGGCGTTGAGCAGCGTATCGCCGGGCAGACTACAGAATGCTGTAACTACTGCCGAGAGGGCACAGCCTGTTCCCACCACACGTGTCATTAACGGAGTGCCGCCTGCAATACGCAGCGTGCGCAAGCCATCAGTAACGTAATCAACTTCCCCCGTGACGACAACCAGAGTCTGATATTGACGGGCCAGCTTTTGAGCCGCACTCAGCGCCGCATCAGCCTGATGCAGGCTGTCCACGCCCCGCCCGCCCGTGGCCTGCTGCGCTAATGCTAAAATTTCAGAGGCATTCCCCGGATCGCCACAGGTTTTTCACTGAGTAAATGCTGGCAAAATTCGCTGCGCAGGTTCAGTGCACCGACCGCGACCGGATCCAGTGTCCAGGGCGTTCCGGCGCTGTTTGCGGCCGTCACGGCTGCCTGCATCGCCTGCTGGCGCTCACGAGTCAGCGTGCCGACGTTAATTAACAGCGCATCGGCGAAGCCGCTAAACTGCGCCGCTTCTTCTGGATCGATCACCATGGCAGGCGAAGCATTTAATGCCAGTAATACATTGGCGGTAAAGGTTTGCACTACATCATTGGTCATGCAGTGCACCAGCGGGGCGTGCTGGCGGAACTGGTGCAAAACGGGCGCGAATTGCGCGTCAGAGAGGTGTTCAGGTTGATGTGTCATTATCACTCCCAACCGGCGAACAAGAAGACGAATGCGGTCAGGCATCAGACTTCCCTACGCTGGCATTATCCAGATCAGGTAATACGGGTATTTCTCAGCCTTCACAAAGAAGGGCACCCCGAGTCATTTGGTAAGAATTAGCTTACTTTTTGCCAGATTAGGGAAGTTGCCTGCAGGTGCAAGCCCGCCCTGTCGGTTATCGCTTCTTCACCATGAAAATACGCATAACCCCTTTTTGGCCCCTGTCCCAGATGGCAAAAAGGAGACGAAGCTCCTTTGATGTTTTAACCGCCTGTGATTCATCACTGTTCCGGCATTGCCAGCACCTGTGCCCAACCAATCCATGATGGCTGGCCCCACTCAACGAGTCGTAGAGCAGTGGCAACACCAGAACAAACCTGTTCTGTTGTGCCTGAGTGATGCAGTACGAGCATCTCTGACCTGTTAACCCTCACCTGGTCACAGTTCCGTGTAGGAAAAACGCACATCGAAGTGAAACAGCAAAAATCTAAACGTAAGGCTGATGCTAAGAAGAAGGTGAAACCGCTTCGTATCAAGATCACCGATACCATGCGGAAAATCGTAGAGATGCGGAGGGAAGAACAAGCCGCTATGCCAGTGAGGACGGATTTCATCAAGCTCAGGGTGCATTACCACTTGTCGGGTGGCGTTTTCTGTTTTCCCCTGCCCTGCTTCTGCAATCAGGAAATAGTACCGCTGGCAATCCTCATCCTATTTGACTTGTGACTTTTCGAGTTTGGCAATTTTGCTTCTCCTCGCGCCTGTGTATGCCAACAACCCGGTAATCCATTTCTGCCAGCTATCCGGCTGTTTTAGCGCCCACCCAACAAACTTTTTCATCTCCGCAGTGCTGTATGTGCCAAATCTCGCTTTTGATAGTGCAGCCACTATCTGGCAACTTCATTAAAATGTCTTTTTTTCAATAAGAAAGGTCTTGAACATCAATTTACAGATTTTGAGATGCTTATTAAGGGCTTTGGCTTCTGCTAACTCATCCGGTGGTACGTCACCCATTCCATCCGTTGCTGGATATTCATCGAACGATACCTTTTCTGCTTTATACATAGCCCATGCATCAGCAAGATTTAACGCTACTGAGGGTTGTGCCTGTAGTGGGAACAGGAACCCTTTGTGGCAAGGAAACTGGCGTTAACTTCACTGTTCCTGCCAGAGAGTTACCTGATCTCGATCAATGCACTCGTCCAGCCAAACAGTCTTAATGGTGCATACATTTTGTTTTCACGGCTTCGCAGCTCACCTTCTTCTGACTCATTTCCCGGGTCGCCAGAGCCTTAATAAGCGCCATGAAATTTCCTCCGTTGATTATCACCTGAGAAATAATAAAGTCTGTGTACTTTCTGCCGATAGTTGGTGCATAACCACACTAAAGGTAAGCTATTATGTTTAAGTCAATTCGCACACGGATCGTTGCCATAGCGGTGGTGTGCTTAGTTGTTGTACTGCTTCTTAACACCACTATTAATCTCCGGGTCATGCGCCAGTATAATCAGCAAGCGCAGAGCAATATTCTCGCCAGTACCAGTAGCAGCCATTCCATAGCTATTGAAGACTGGATAAACGCAAAAATGGCGGTTATCGCTTCGCTCGATAAAGTTGCGATGTCATACAATCCTGCCCCCTGTTTGCACAAATCGCCTCTTCAGCTGGCTTCTCAAATGTTTACGCCGGTTATCCCAACAGAACAGCCATACTGAGTAATTCTGCCGGTGTGCCTGATGATTTTGACCCCACCGAACGCCCCTGGTATCTGGAAGCGGTGAAACGTAACCAGCCGATCGTGACTGCCCCGTATGTTGACATTGGCTCCGGTAAGCTGGTGGTGACCTTTGCCGTACCCGTGACAAAGAATGGCAAGTTACAAGCGGTGATTGCGGGTGATCTGAAGATGGACAGCGTCATCACCAACGTGCGTAGCATTCGGCCAACGCCCGACAGCAGCGGGCTGTTACTGAATAAGGATGGCACGGTGATTGCAGCCAATGATCCTGCTCTTACATTGAAACCGTTCAGCAAAGCTATCCATGGTATCGATTTCGCCGCGCTGGCTTCCGGGGCGACACTGACCGGTAAACTGAAGGAGACAAAGAAAATATTTTCTGCCACACCGATAAAAGGCACGGAATGGTTGTTAGTGGTTGCGTTAGATGAGGCCGATATCAGCTCGGGTATGCACGCGCTGCTGAAAGTCTCTTTGCTGTCGCTGGTGTTGTTGGTCATAGCGGGAGGCCTGGCGGTGCATTTGATCATTGTCCGGCAGATGCAACGACTGATCGCCATCCGTGACACGATGATGCTTAACGATTTATCGCGCCGCTTGCCCGAAACAGGCAATGATGAAGTCACGCAAATTGCTCAGGCCTTCAACGCCTTCAGCGATAAGCTCTCCTGCCTGATGAAACAGCTTCGCGAATCGGGTACCTCTGTTAAGCATGCCGCACAGGAGATCGCGGCGGGTAATAACGACCTTTCCGGCCGTACCGAACAGGCCGCTACCAGCCTGCGTGAAACGGCGTGCGCACTGGAGCAGATTATCGGTTCGGTTAAACAGTCCGCAGACTCTGCCGCTGAAGCAAACCAGCAGGCACTGCATGCAACCCAGGCGGCGACACATGGCGGCGATGTGGTTTCCCATGCCATTTCGACAATGCAAACCATTGAAAGCGCCTCTGCGAAGATTGGCGATATTACCAGCCTGATTGATGGGATCGCTTTCCAGACAAATATTCTGGCGCTAAACGCCTCTGTCGAAGCGGCACGCGCAGGTGAACAAGGGCGCGGTTTTGCCGTGGTGGCGGGAGAAGTTCGTAATCTGGCCAGTCGCAGTGCCCAGGCCGCTAAAGAGATTAAAACATTGATTGAATCCACCACCGACAGCGTGGCAGTCGGTTCGCGTTATGTACGCCTGGCGGGAGAGAGTATGCAAGAGATTGTGACCTCCAGTAATAGCGTCTCCAGCATCATCCACGAGATAAGCATCGCCAGCAGCGAACAGATGCAGAGCATTCAGGAAATCAACAATGCGGTAACGAATCTCGATCGTATGGTGCAGCAAAATGCCGAACTGGTCGTTGAATCCGCAGCCGCAGCCAGTGCGTTGCAGAGCCAGGCGGGAGAGCTTGCCGACACAGCCGGACATATGTAAAACACCTCAATGGATCAGGCGAGAAATCGCCTGATTTAATGGTTTTAGCGTTATGCCCTGTTTCCTGCCTCTGACTTACAGCAATCCGCCTGTTACACCCCGCACGACAACCTGTTAGTCTTAAATGATTGAAAACCTGCCTGCTTAATTGCCTATGTCTGCCTTACTGGATACGCTAAGTCATCAGATTTATTTGTCGGCCCCGCTGTTTGTTCTTATCTTTCTTGGCTATAGCCTGACGCGCTTCGGTAAATGGCCCGCCAGTATCAGTGAAGGCATGAACCGGTTTGTCTTCAACGTTGCTCTGCCCTGCATGTTGTTCCGCGTAATGAGTGATTTCTACAAAAGCCCGCCGGTGGATTTCCGTCTGCTGCTGGCGTTTTTCGGCAGCTGCCTGTTGGTATTCATTACCGGACGCATATGCGCTACCCGCTTATTTGGGCTGGATGGCGTAGCCGGTTCGGTATTTGCGCTGGGCGGCATTTTTTCCAATAACGTGATGCTTGGCATTCCTGTTGCCACCGTGTTGCTCGGCCCACAGGCTTTGCCTTCGGTGGCGCTGGTGTTGGTGTTTAACAGTCTGATTCTCTGGACCCTGCTCACGTTGTCGGTGGAGTGGTCAAAGCACGGCAGTTTTTCGCTAAAGGGGCTGAGTCGCACGTTGATTAGCGTGTTAAAAAACCCGTTAATTATCGGTATTCTGAGCGGTACTCTGTGGAGTTTTTACAGCGTCCGCTGCCACTTTTTGCGGCAGAGCCATTGCGCATGCTGGCCTCGATTGCCGCACCGCTGTCGCTGGTTACGCTGGGAATGACCCTCGCGCATTATCGGGTTCGCGACGGCCTGAAAGAGAGTTATACCATCTGTATTCTGAAATTAATTGTGCAACCAATGACCATCTGGGCCATTGCCTGGCTGACTCATTTGCCCCCGCTGGAAAGTAAAGTTGTGGTGCTGCTGGGTTCGATGGCGGTGGGCGTCAATGTCTATTTGATGTCGCAAAAATTTAATGCCATTCCCGGCCCGGCGGCTGCCAGTATGCTTTTTTCTACGATTTTTGCTGCCTTCACTACGCCGTTGTGGATGATGTTAATGTCGCTGGCCGGATACTAAAAAAACCCGGAACAGCGGTTCCGGGGTTGCTGCGTGGCTATCGCAAAAACTTATTCAGCCGATTTGGTACGAATCAAATAGTCAAAGGCGCTGAGTGAGGCTTTTGCACCTTCACCGCTGGCAATGATGATTTGCTTATACGGCACGGTGGTGCAGTCGCCTGCCGCGAAGACGCCTTTCAGGCTGGTTTCGCACTTCGCGTCGATAATGATTTCGCCCATTTTGTTACGTTCTACCGCACCTTCGAGCCACGGCGTGTTCGGCAGCAGACCAATCTGTACGAAGATGCCGGACAGGGCAAGTTCGTGTGTGGTCTGGGACCTGCGGTCAATGTACTGCAAGCCAGTGACTTTGCTGCCGTCACCCGTGACTTCAGTGGTCTGAGCGTTCAGGATCACGTCAACGTTTTTCAGGCTGCGCAGTTTATCCTGCAACACCTGATCAGCGCGCATTTCGCCCGCAAATTCCAGCAGGGTTACGTGTTCAACGATACCGGCCAGGTCGATTGCGGCTTCAACGCCTGAGTTACCACCACCGATAACGGCAGTACGTTTGCCTTTAAACAGCGGGCCGTCACAGTGTGGGCAATAGGTTACACCTTTGGTGCGATACTCTTCTTCACCCGGCACGCCCATGTTGCGCCAGCGCGCCCCTGTCGCCAGGATGATGCTGCGTGATTTCAGCACCGCGCCGGATGCCGTTTCAATCGCGTGTAAGCCGCCTTCAACCGCCGCTGGAATCAGCTTGATGGCGCTCTGGCTTTCGATCACGTCGATATTGTAATCATCTACGTGCGCACGCAGGGAACCAGCCAGTTTTGCCCCTTCGGTTTTGGGTACAGAGATGTAGTTTTCGATATCAACAGTATCGAGAACCTGACCACCGAAACGTTCACCCATCAAACCGGTACGAATACCTTTACGTGCTGAATAAATCGCGGCGGCTGCGCCCGCCGGGCCGCTACCTACGATCAGCACTTCATAGGCTTCACGTTTGTTCAGTTCGGCTGCTGCACGTTTTTCAGCATTCACGTCTACTTTGTTGACGATTTCAGCCAGGCTCATGCGGCCCTGACCAAATTCCTTACCGTTCAGATAAACGGCAGGTACGCCCATTACGTTGCGTTCCTGAATTTCGTTCTGGAACACACCACCGTCAATCGCGGTGTGGCTGATGCGCGGGTTCAGGATCGCCATCAGGTTCAGTGCCTGTACCACATCAGGACAGTTGTGGCATGACAGTGAGTAATAGGTTTCAAAATGCAAATCGCTATCCAGCGAAGCCACCTGATCCAGCAGGCTTTGCGCTTCTTTGGATGGATGTCCACCGGTCTGCAGCAGTGCCAGCACCAGTGAAGTAAATTCGTGGCCCAATGGCGAACCCGCAAAGCGTGGCCCGTTATTAGCACCAGGGTTGGTAATTAAAAATGAGGGTTTACGCGCCTGGCGATCGTTCTCTTCACGAAAGCTGACTTTATCAGACAGTCCCGCAATATCGACCAACAGATCACGAATCTCTGCTGATTTTGCGCCATCATCCAGAGTGGCAATCAACTCAACAGGTTTGGTTAATTTCTCAAGATAAGCTTTGAGCTGAGTTTTCAAATTTGTGTCGAGCATAGTGAATTCCTGGTCAAAAAATCGGGTGCCGTGGCACCCGATGAGAGAATGATCGAAAGGCCGAAGCGAAATTAGATTTTACCCACGAGGTCCAGTGACGGAGCCAGCGTTGCTTCACCTTCTTTCCATTTAGCCGGGCAAACTTCACCTGGGTGAGACGCAACGTACTGAGCCGCTTTCACTTTACGCAGCAGGTCAGATGCGTCACGGCCAATGCCTTCAGCAGTGATTTCGATTGCCTGAATGATACCTTCTGGGTCAACGATGAAAGTACCACGGTCAGCCAGGCCCTCTGCTTCACGCATGATTTCGAAGTTACGGGTCAGCGCACCTGTTGGGTCGCCGATCATCGCATACTGAATCTTCGCGATAGTTTCAGAAGAACCATGCCAGGCTTTGTGGGTAAAGTGGGTGTCGGTAGAAACGGAGTAGATATCTACGCCCAGTTTCTGGAATTCTTCGTAGTGATCAGCCACGTCACCCAGTTCAGTTGGGCAAACAAAGGTGAAGTCAGCTGGATAAAAGAAGAAAACACTCCATTTACCTTCAACGTCTTTCTCGGTTACTTCGATGAATTCGCCGTTTTTGAAAGCAGCGTTTTTAAACGGCTTAATTTTGGTATTGATAATAGACATCTGGTGGCCTCCATTAAAAGATGTGATGCACGTTACAGAATTTTCGGGCCAACATCTAATATGCAATCGTTATCAATCAAATAAACGAAAGCTATCAAACGTCGATCTTATTGATCTTTAAGGCGCCGGTGCGCAGTTTACACGTAAAACTGCCTGGAGAGGGCGGTTTATCTTTTTATGGTGGAGCTGCTAGCTTTGTAGGAAAGCGTTTTGCTGGAGTGTGAGCTGTGCATATTCGTCCCTTTACTGAAACCGATCGCCCTTTTTTGCGTACCTTGTTTCTGGCTGCCCGTCGTCATAACTGGCGCTGGATGGATGGCAGCCACTGGAAGCTGGAAGATTTTGATAGCGTCATTCTGGGCGAAACCGTGCTGGTTGCTGAGCAGGATGATCATCGCGTCGGTTTTGCAGGCGTGCTGGAAAACGATAACTTTTTGCACAGCCTGTATGTTGACCCGGATTATCAAGGATGTGGCGTTGGCAGCGCCCTGCTGGAAGCGGTGCAGGCGCGCTTTACTTCAACCGGTGCGCTGAAGTGTCTACAGATGAATAAAGCCGCACAGGCTTTTTATCTGCAACACGGCTGGCAAATGATTGCGCAGGAGAAAGCGGCCAGGGAAATATATCTTAATGCACTATCCGCTGACGTCGGCACACGCCAGCGGACAGTGAAACCCCTAAATTGCCCGGAAGGCAATGTCATCTGGAATCACTTCACCCTGCCAGTAAAGTTGTGCGGCAACGCGCCCAGCCAGTTGACGATACAGTTCAGTAAATTCACTCTCTGGACGACGAACAACGGTGGGTTCGCCATCATCCAGATCTTCGCGCAGATTAATATGCAGAGGAAGCTGCGCCAGCAACTGCGTTCCGTAATCCTTCACCATTTTTTCTGCGCCGCCAGCGCCAAAAACAGGCTCGTGGAAGCCGCAGTTGCTGCAAATATGGATGCTCATGTTCTCAACGATACCTAATACCGGCACGTTGACCTTTTCAAACATCACCATGCCCTTGCGCGCATCAATCAGCGCAATATCCTGTGGCGTTGTCACCACTATCGCGCCGGTAACCGGCACGTTTTGCGCCAGCGTCAGTTGAATATCACCCGTACCGGGCGGCATATCCAGCACCAGATAATCGAGTTCCGGCCACAGCGTTTCATTCAGTAACTGCATCAGCGCCTTGCTGGCCATGGGACCGCGCCATACCATCGCGTTGTCATCCGTTACCAGATAGCCAATGGAATTGGTTGCCAGACCATGCGCCATGATGGGAGCCATATGCGTACCGTCTGGCGACGTTGGACGCTCATGTTCGGTGCCGAGCATATTTGGGACGGAAGGCCCATAAATATCCGCATCAAGCAGGCCGACACGCGCTCCTCCGCAGCCAGCGCCAGCGCCATATTCACTGCCGTGCTTGATTTACCAACGCCGCCCTTGCCTGAGCTGACGGCAATAATATTTTTTACGCCTTTGGTTCCCGGCAGATTTTTCACTCGCTTCAGCGTGGCGATATCGTGACTCAGCCGCCAGTCGATGGCTCGCGTACCGGTCAAACGCAGCAGTTCTGAGCTGGTCTCGGCTTTTAACGTTTCAAAGGCACTGGCCCAGGCAAAGGGCATAATCAGTTCGATATGCAGTTTGCCATCCAGTTGCGCCACATGATGCAACGCTTTTAACGCAGTGAGATTCTTTTTAAGGGTCGGATGCCTGAAGCCATTTAATACGCCCACAACAACGGCGCGCAAGGCTTCAGGTGAATGCGGTTCCCGGGATTGTGCTGTCATCCCTGCTCCTTTTCGATTGTTCTGACGCTGTGCTTCAGCGGTGTATTGTCAATAATATCAGAAGCCCGTGATTATGAGTGACGCGCCAGATGCGCAATCCCTTATGTTTACGCCGGGAGAGGCTTCGGTTACCATCTAAGCCCGTTTTTTCAATCAACAGAAAGCTACGCAAACTATGACTCAAGTCGCTAAAAAATTCTGGTAACGTGCGCACTGCCCTACGCGAACGGTTCAATCCATCTCGGCCACATGCTCGAGCATATCCAGGCGGACATTTGGGTGCGTTACCAACGAATGCGTGGCAATCAGGTTTACTTCATCTGCGCCGATGACGCGCACGGAACGCCCATTATGCTGAAAGCCCAGCAGCTTGGTATTGCGCCGGAGCAGATGATTGCTGAAATGAAGCAAGAGCATGAGACTGACTTTGCCGGCTTCAATATCAGCTATGACAACTATCACTCCACTCACGGTGACGAGAATCGCCAACTGTCAGAGCTGATTTACGGTCGCCTGAAAGAGAACGGTTTTATTAAAAACCGCACCATTTCTCAGCTTTACGACCCGGAAAAAGGCATGTTTCTGCCGGATCGTTTTGTCAAAGGCACCTGCCCGACATGTAAGTCACCCGATCAGTATGGCGACAACTGCGAAGTGTGCGGTGCCACTTACAGCCCCACTGAACTGATTAATCCAAAATCTGTGGTGTCTGGCGCGACGCCAGAACTGCGTGACTCTGAACATTTCTTCTTTGATCTCCCCTCCTTCAGCGAAATGCTGAAAGCCTGGACCCGTTCTGGCGCATTGCAGGAGCAGGTAGCGAATAAAATGCAGGAGTGGTTTGAATCGGGTTTACAGCAGTGGGATATTTCCCGCGACGCGCCTTATTTTGGCTTCGAAATTCCAGGCGCGCCGGGCAAATATTTTTACGTCTGGCTGGATGCGCCAATCGGCTACATGGGCTCGTTCAAGAATCTGTGTGACAAGCGTGGCGACCTCGATTTTAATGAGTTCTGGAAAAAGATTCCACCACCGAACTCTATCACTTCATTGGTAAAGACATCGTTTACTTCCACAGCCTGTTCTGGCCAGCCATGCTGGAAGGCAGCAATTTCCGCAAGCCAAACAACCTGTTTGTTCACGGCTATGTGACGGTAAATGGCGCGAAGATGTCTAAATCACGCGGCACCTTTATTAAGGCCAGCACCTGGTTACAGCACCTGGACGCCGACAGCCTGCGTTATTACTACGCTGCCAAGCTCTCTTCACGCATTGATGATATCGACCTGAACCTGGAAGATTTCGTACAACGCGTAAATGCTGACATCGTTAATAAAGTGGTTAACCTGGCGTCACGTAACGCAGGCTTCATCACTAAACGCTTCGGCGGCAAACTGGCTGGCGAACTGGCCGATCCGGCCCTGTACCAAACCTTCCTGGATGCTTCAGAAAAAATTGGCGAAGCCTGGGCAAACCGTGAATTTAGCCGTGCGATTCGTGAAATCATGGCGCTGGCCGATCTGGCCAACCGCTATGTTGATGAGCAAGCGCCGTGGGTGGTCGCAAAAGAGGAAGGCCGTGATGCCGATCTGCAGGCTATCTGCTCGATGGGTATTAACCTGTTCCGTGTGTTGATGACCTGGCTGAAGCCGGTGCTGCCCTCACTCAGCGAGCGTGCTGAAGCCTTCCTGAACAGTGAACTGCGCTGGGATGCCCTTCAGCAACCGCTGCTGGATCATCAGGTTGCCCCTTTTAAAGCGTTGTACAGCCGCATTGAGATGACCAAAGTGAATGGTCTGATTGAAGCATCAAAAGAAGATGCTGCCGCTGCCAACAAGCCTGCTGCAACCGGCCCGCTGGCTGATGCGCCCATTGGCGACGCGATCACCATTGATGATTTTGCCAAAGTCGATATGCGCGTTGCGCTGATTGAAAAAGCGGAACGGGTTGAAGGTTCTGACAAACTGCTGCGCCTGGAGCTGGATCTGGGTGGCGAGAAGCGTCAGATTTTCTCCGGCATTCGTGCGGCATACCCCGATCCGTCGGTACTGGTAGGCAAGATGACCATCATCGTTGCAAACCTGGCCCCACGTAAAATGCGCTTCGGCATTTCTGAGGGTATGGTGTTGTCTGCCGGACCCGGCGGAAAAGATCTGTTTGTGCTGTCAGTAGACAGCGGCGCTGTGCCGGGCATGCCGGTGAAGTAAACTTATCGCTTAACTCTCCAGTCGGTTACCCGCATTTCTGCGGGTAACCTTCCCTGGAAGAGTTTTATCACCGGACTGCGGTCATGTTTTTTACCCGCTCTTCTGACGCGCACTGGTACGATAGATACTCACTTTCTCTACGAAAGGCTTTCAGGGTTACAAAACATCTCTTAACGTAAGTTCTCTATTGATATATTTAATAAATTTCTCAATGGCGCTGTTAACTTTTTTCCGTATCTCCTCTGTCTGGAGGGCGTCTAATTTTTTCCTTTCGGTAATATTGTTGCATCATCAAAATCAATTAAATTAAAGCCATTGGCGTCATCATAAAGAATATTTGCATTATTAATATCATGATGCATTACCCCCTTTCCGCGAAATTTATTTGCAATTTTTTTTGCTTCAATTTCAGGCTTAATGAATGACAGCGAGCGCCTGTAATGGGTTAAATCTTCTGCTTCAGACTGAAATATTGAAGACAGTGTTTCCCCCGGTATTTTTTTCATAGCAACCAATACCAGAGCTTTTCCTGAAACTGTTTCATCTTCAATTGGCTTAAGAAATAACACAGCACTGTCTTCACCATATATCCGGCGAAACGCCTCAGCATTTTTTGCGGCCATCAACAAGCTACTTTTCTGCTTCTGGGAAAGATAGTTTTTATACACTTTAATCAGTTCACCTTCCGGGCTTTCATATACCGTGCCGCGGCTTCCCTTAGCAAAAACGTTGTCGGAGGAGAGAAAATCAAGATTACGGGGCGCAATCACCCGCTGCATAGGGTTAGCCCTGCCTGTCGCCTTATAATACCAATCCGGTGCAGTCAGTATTGTTCCGTCAGTTAAGGGATCGCTCCAGCTCTCGGGAATATTATTTTCCAGAAAGTTTTCTGCGATAATCCTGTCATGAAAATCTCTGTATTTTATAAGTCTGCGCGTCGTTGCTGAAGCATATTTATTAATCCACTGGCTTTCTTCTAAAATAAGCGGAGAATCGAGTGATGAAAGCCCGCTCTGACTAAATTGATGAGCAGTGAGATCAAAAACATAGTTTTTTTCTTCAATGGGGGCGATAACAACAATATGGCCAGTGACCTTGCTGCGTATTTTTTTATTGCCGTTACTCCACATATAAATGATTCGGCAACGTAAATCTTTAATGGATTTTTTATTTAAGAAATCCGCAACAATCTTTGCTGCATCAGCACATTTTGCTGCAGGAGACTGCATAATTTTCTCAAGCGCATCTGACTTCTTTAGCTGCGTGTAATAGTCATTAATGATCGGATCTTCAGCAATATTTACGTTGACACTTTCTGATGTTACTTTTCTGATTGGCTCTAATGTACAGCCACCCGTCAGATCGCGTTTCGCTATTCTCGAACATCCTGCAAATTTTTTCATTACCCCTTTTTCGTTCTTACCCTTACTAACATAATCAACAAATTTTCCCGTTTTCTTATTATAAATGCACGCCAGTGCTGGTCTCTCTTCCGAGCCGATCGCATAAATATTATTTGATAACTTCCTGATAAGAATATACTCTTCGCCAATCTGCAAATATTTTTTCCCTTTTGCGCCTCGAATAATTCCTTTTGTATCTCTGGGGCCGAGCAGTGATGTATCGATTGTTTCCTCAAACATTCCGGCATCTATTTTTTTCATTATCGATGCTGAAACAGGCGAAAAGTTGATATTCTGCGAAAACTTATTAGCAGCATAACGGGAATCTTTAAAAATCCAGCGATTATCCTCATCTAACATCACGGGATAACCTGCTTTTTCAGGTGCATTCCGGGAGTAGATTTCCCAGACATCCGTGTCGGCCGTTATTCGAAACGCAAGATATTTCCCATTCATACGAATATGCCGATACTGAGCAGAAGGAGAGGATTTATAGCTAATCTGATAAATTTTGGTGCCATATAGCCTGGCCGAATTCTCAACAGAAAGGGTAATATCATCAAATTCTTTAACGGAAAGCTCATTGATGATCTTCTTTTCCGTGCTTTTAAAACGATGCAGGTCAGCATAATCATCGAAAATATAATCTTTAAAGGTCGCAAAACTTAAACCTGAAAGCATTTTTTGCTGAGCGGTAATCACTTCCGGGTAATTATTCACAGCCTCGATATTTTCAGCATCAAGATACACCTCGCCATCAGGAAGCATCGTAATTGACGCATCTAATGCGGAACTCAGCGTTAATAATAAGATATTAACACCGTCAAAAAACAGGGCCTGACTGGCTTCGCTACGTTCATTATCATTATCAGCATCAAATCCCTTTTCTATATCTAGCGCAACTTTAGCAAAAAACACAAAGGGATGTGGGATCATAAACCCGGCAACCTCTAATCCCTCTATCCACATATCACGTATGACTTCACTGTTTGATTTTATTAAGTTGTCACAATCTGAAAAAGAACGCGCCTTCTGCCGCTGGGTAATAAAATCGATAATATCTCCCTCTGTTTTATGCATTGAATACATAATTTTATGCTTGTAAAGATCGTTTTTTCCTATATCCTCTAACCATCTTTCAACGCCATAATAAAACTCACCATCGATTTGCTCTTTTATGGCGAAGTTTTGCAAAAAACTGTTTCGATGCTGTTTGTTTTGACATAAACGGGCTAACCAGGATTGTAATCCTTCCATATCATCGAAAGAATAAAATACGCTATCCGCCCTTGGTGTAAAGACGACTAAAGAATTATCTTGTTCAGATTTAAAAACAATCACATCAGTAGAAAAATAGCCATCTATATCAAAAATATAACTTGTGGACTCCCTTTTTCCGTTGCTCCCGGTAAATTAAAGGCTGTCAGTAATAGATTACGATCACGTTGCTTAATATCACGATTGACACGGCCTGTTTCAAGTCCGGCAATGACCACAGCAAGGTTCGATATTTTATGAGCATCCTCATATTTGTTCCAGTAATCCACAAGCTGATCCGCGTATTTTGTATAGAAATCTGCCTCCCAGATATCCCGGGCCAAATCTGAGGGCAACAACGGGATCATTTTTCCCTTTTCATCGTAAATCGCGCTCAGGACGTTAATTTCGTCAGGGTTGCTCCAGTGGGAGCTTCTAAAATTTTCCATCAAACAGTGAGTTAATCTTATGGAACGTAACGGTTTTTCTGTATGAATCCACCCTGTGAATGATGCGCTATTACTCTGCGCAAACTTATACGTATTCAGGTATACCTTATCAGGATCTATCTTCAGCCCATGCCGGGTATAAATAATATTTTTAATGCATGCTGCAGCCGATTGAGTAATATCCGGGTATTGTGCGTCCAGCAAATCATAAAAACGTTTTAATGAAACGTAGTCCTTTGCCCTGGTTTTAACAGGATCTTTTCCGGGAGAGCGGTTTTTATTTGCCTTTACATCCCTGAATTTATTATCCCTTTTTCTTTCAGAAGGCACCGCAGCGGCTGCCACAGGAAACGTCAAAGGATCATACTTCAACAGAAATTCATTAACGTGATTAAAAACATCCTGGATGAGAGTTGTCTGTTTTACAGGAGCAGCATACTGCTGCATGTTTTTTGGAGAAGCAGCAGTGTCGTTATTATGGGCAGATCCTGAAGAAAATAAACTTATTGAACCTGGTTTTTTATTTGCCAGTTGAATTTGACTCAGCGTACTTAACACCAAAAGCGCAGTGTGATAAGCCCCAGGCTTTTTCATTGCTGGCCGTCGGTTATCAGGTTCCAGATTGTGCACCGTATTACATATAGCTATCAGGTTTTCACAAACGTCTTTTCTGATGCCCGTGTCGCTGCTGTTTTTTTAGTTTTTATTGCAGGCAATGGTTTGTAAAAATGTTGATCCATTTTATTATCGAACTGGCCGGTTTTAATTCGATGAGATAATGCGTTCACTGGCATACTTTTATCCTTAATATGCTTTATGCGGTTAATGCTCTAAATTCCATTGAAATTAAATAGTCCACAAAGACCCACACAGAAATAACACAAGATCATTAAAAATAATTTCAATTATCAACTATTTCCCCAATGACAAATACGAATTAACTTAACAGACCGCTAACCCTTCAAAATTAAACCAGCTGAATTTCAACGTTGCAGAATCAGGCCAGAAAACGCCCTTTTTCCCCCTGAATTGCTCATTGCTGAACACATGCTGGCATCTTGCCGCAAATGTGATCTCTGGCACGCTCAGCCGTTAATGCGTATGATGAAGCGCAATGAAAACAGGAGCCTGTTATGCCTACCGTGCTGTCTGTCTGCGGGCGCTACCTTCGCGCCTTTATCATCATTTATCTCTGTTTATATGCAGGAAATGGCCTTGCCTTGCTGCTGCCTATTACCATTCCAGGCAGCATTATCGGCATGCTGATTTTGTTTGCCTTGTTAGCCTCACAAATCTTACCCGTCAGTTGGGTTAAACCCGGCTGCCATTTAATCATTCGCAATATGGCTTTGCTGTTTGTGCCGATTAGCGTAGGGGTAATGAGCTATACCGATATCCTTACCGCGCAATTTGGTCCCATCGTTATCTCCTGCGTTATCAGCACGTTTATGGTGTTAGCGGTGGTGGGATTAAGCGCACATAAACTGCATACCCGCCCGATCAAGGAGCCACGTAATGAGTGATATGTGGTGGTCTCTGCCGCTTACCGTTGTGGCATTTTTCATTGCGCGTCGATTAGCGGCCCGGCTCAAAATTTCGCTGATAAACCCGCTGCTCGTCGCGATGGCCATCATTATTCCTGTCCTGCTGATTCTGCATTTGCCTTACGCACGCTATTTTGCTGGCAGTCAGATTCTCAACCAGCTTTTACAACCCGCTGTTGTCGCGCTGGCTCTGCCCTTATATGAGCAAATGCATCAGATACGCGCACGCTGGAAATCGATTATCAGCGTCTGCTTTATCGGCAGCCTGACAGCAATGATCTCCGGCACGGCTATCGCATTATGGATGGGTGCTACGCCAGAAATTGCCGCAACGATTATGCCAAAGTCGGTGACCACGCCAATTGCTATGGCCGTCTCCGGTTCGCTGCATGGCATTCCCGCTATCAGCGCCATTTGCGTGTTGATCGCTGGCGTACTCGGCGCGGTGTTTGGTCATATGTTACTGAATCTGTTAGGGGTCAAAACTCAGGCAGCCCGTGGGCTGGCAATCGGTAATGCTTCACATGCCCTTGGCACGGCGCGCAGCGCAGAAGTTGATTTTCAGGAAGGGGCTTTTAGCTCACTGGCGCTGGTGATTTGCGGCATTATTACCTCGCTGCTGGCACCGTTTATCTTTCCGTTAATGATGCACTGGTTTGGCTAAAACTTGGGAGAGATCTCGCAAAGTTGAAATAAGCGAAGCATGTTGCATTGTCAGAGCGATGACGATCACATATAACCGTTTACCGATATACCGCCCGATACAATTAAGAGGCCCTCATGCATCCACGTTTCCTTTCCGCTTTCGATGCGCTGCCGTCGACTTTGCACACAGCACTGCGCCCTGTTCTGGATACCCCTGATTTTCAGGCGATGTTAACCGCCGATCAGGTCGCCAGCGTGATGCAGCAAACTCAGCTGGATGCAGACACGCTGGCCCTTGCCATGCTGCCTCTGGCGGCAGCATGCGCAGTTGCCACGGTTTCCCATTTCAATGTCGGTGCGATTGCGCGCGGCGTCAGCGGCAACTGGTACTTTGGTGCCAACATGGAGTTTGTCGGCGCGCCAATGCAGCAGACCGTTCATGCCGAGCAGAGCGCGATAATTCATGCCTGGCTACGGGGAGAAACGCGCCTTGACACCGTCACCGTCAATTACACCCCTTGTGGACACTGCCGCCAGTTTATGAATGAACTGAACAGCGGTACTGCTATCCGCATCAGTCTGCCGCAACGCGATGTCAGTACCCTGGCAGATTACTTACCGGATGCTTTTGGCCCTCGCGATTTAGGTATCACTGAACTGCTGATGGATAAAATCGATCACGGCTACGTCGCTGTAGGCGATGCGTTAGTTCAGGCCGCAGTAGCAGCCGCCAATGCCAGCCATGCGCCTTACAGCACGTCACACAGTGGCGTTGCCTTGTTAACCGCATCGGGTGCCGTTGTGGCAGGCCGCTACGCTGAAAATGCCGCCTTTAATCCCAGCCTGCCGCCGTTGCAAGCGGCCCTTGTGCTGCTGAATATGCAAGGCGAAGCCTGTGACGCAATCACACATGCAGTCTTAGCAGAAGTGAAAAATGCCACGCTGAGCCAGTTTGCCGCCACGCAGGCAACGCTGCAGGCGCTTGGTTGCCATGAGCTGTTGCAGGTTGAATTAAACAGAGCATAAGCCTCTGTCACCCAACCAGGAGTTTTGTGACCTTTTATTAACAAATGCTGTACTTCTGCGGGAAAATTAATAGGATCGGGCGCCAGAAATCACACCATAATAATTTACCCTGATTGATTTGAGTTGCACGAAAGCGGCAAGCGAGAAGAGTGTAGAAACCTTACCCCGGTAAGTGTTCTGGATGAACAGGCGCAGCCACAACAGATGCAGCGCGAAGCATAACGGGTATAAAAACTGGCGTTACCTGTCCGGCGTAACGTCAGACAACACTGCAACCGGAGCATCATTGCATGGAACTCGACTACGAAAGTAAACGTCCGCTTTATATCCCTTACGCTGGCCCGATTCTGCTGGAGTTTCCCTGCTGAATAAAGGCAGCGCCTTTTCTATTGAAGAGCGTAACGAATTTAACCTCAACGGCTTACTGCCAGAAGCGGTTGAAAGCATTGAAGAGCAGGCGCAGCGTGCCTGGCGTCAGTTCCAGGACTTTAAAAATAATAACGATAAACACGTCTACCTGCGCAACATTCAGGACACCAACGAAACGCTGTTCTATCGTCTGCTGGACAACCATCTCGAAGAGATGATGCCCATCATCTATACCCCAACGGTTGGCGCAGCCTGCGAACATTTCTCAGAAATCTATCGTCGTGCGCGCGGTGTCTTTATCTCTTACCCGAATCGCGATCGCATTGAAGACATGCTGCAAAACGCCACTAAGCAGAATGTAAAAGTGATTGTGGTCACCGACGGTGAACGTATTCTTGGTCTTGGCGACCAGGGTATCGGCGGCATGGGCATTCCAATCGGTAAACTGTCGTTGTATACCGCGTGTGGCGGGATCAGCCCGGCTTATACCCTGCCGGTTGTGCTGGATGTCGGCACCAACAACCAGCAGCTGCTAAACGATCCGCTCTACATGGGCTGGCGTCATCCGCGTATTACCGGCGAAGAATATGATGCATTCGTCAACGAATTTATTCAGGCAGTAAAACGCCGCTGGCCAAAAGTACTGCTGCAATTTGAAGATTTCGCTCAAAAAAATGCGATGCCACTGCTGGAACGCTATCGGGATGAAGTCTGCTGTTTTAATGACGACATTCAGGGCACGGCTGCTGTTACCGTAGGAACGCTGATTGCTGCCAGCCGCGCTGCAGGCAGCCGCCTGTGTGAACAAAAAGTGGTATTCCTCGGTGCCGGCTCTGCGGGTTGCGGCATCGCTGAACAGATCATCGCCCAGATGAAGTCAGAAGGCCTGAGCGACGAGGAAGCCCGTAGCCGTGTGCTCATGGTGGAT
The DNA here is from genome assembly GCA_018842655.1 of Candidatus Pantoea haifensis. Taxonomy (GTDB): domain Bacteria; phylum Pseudomonadota; class Gammaproteobacteria; order Enterobacterales; family Enterobacteriaceae; genus Pantoea; species Pantoea haifensis. Next base: position 1,658,903 of record JAGTWN010000004.1, read on the forward strand.
CGTTATGGTTTGCTCACCGATAAACTGACCAACCTGCTCGATTTCCAAAGCAAGCTGGTGCAAAACAGTGAAAACATCAAAGACTGGGACGTAGCCAGCGATTCAATTTCATTGCTGGATGTGGTGCGTAATGCACACCCGGATATCCTGATTGGTGTTTCAGGCCAGCCCGGCTTGTTCACTGAAGAGATCATTCGCGAAATGCACAAGTATTGTGCGCGTCCAATCGTGATGCCGCTCTCTAACCCCACCTCGCGTGTGGAAGCAACGCCTGCCGATATTATCGCCTGGACTGATGGTGCCGCGCTGGTTGCAACCGGTAGCCCATTCTCGCCTGTTAGCTGGAATGGCAAAACCTATCCCATTGCGCAGTGCAACAACTCTTATATCTTCCCGGGCATTGGTTTGGGAGTGATTGCGTCGGGTGCCAGCCGCGTTACCGACAGCATGTTGATGACCGCCAGCCGTGCGCTGGCCGACTGTTCACCGCTGGTAAATGATGGTGAAGGCCCGGTGCTGCCAGAAATCAAAGATATTCAGGGCGTGTCGAAAATTATCGCCATGGAAGTCGGTAAAGCTGCGCAGTTAGCTGGCGTTGCGGTTGTCACTTCAGAAGATGTGCTGTCGCTGGCGATAGCCAACAACTTCTGGCTACCGCAGTATCGCCACTACCGCCGTACCTCTATCTGATTTCCTTGCCGGGCCGCTTTCGGTCCGGCAATGTTCAAATTTACACCAGCCAACCGGTGTAAACTTGCTTCCCTGAATCACCTCAAGTAGCCTTGTGCCATCGGAATTTCCTGACAATGAGTGCCCTCGCGCATGTTAAAACGCGTTTTCATTAGCCTGCTTTTCATCATCTTAGTGGTGATGGCGACGGCGCTCGGCCTTGATCGCTGGATTAGCTGGAAAACCGCTCCCTATATTTATGAAAACGTCTCTGCATTACCCCATCGACAGGTTGGCGTGGTATTAGGCACCGCCAAATATTATCGAACCGGCGTCATTAATCAGTATTATCTCTACCGTATGCAGGGTGCGCTGAACGCTTATAATAGCGGTAAGGTGAATTACCTGTTACTGAGTGGCGATAACGCATTACAGAGCTATAACGAACCGATGACCATGCGCCGTGATTTGATTAAAGCGGGTGTGGATCCTGCGGATATCGTGTTGGATTATGCGGGTTTTCGCACGCTGGATTCGATTGTGCGCACACGTAAGGTCTTTGACACTAACGACTTCATTATCATCACACAACGTTTTCACTGTGAGCGTGCGCTGTTTATCGCACTGAATCTTGGAATACAAGCGCAGTGCTACGCCGTTCCATCCCCTAAAAATATGCTGAGCGTGCGTTTGCGAGAAGTAGCTGCGCGTTTGGGTGCACTGACCGATCTGTTTGTACTGAAGCGTGAACCCCGTTTCCTGGGTCCTCTGGTGCCGATTCCCGCTGTACATGAAATACCTGAAGATGCGCAAAGTTACCCTGCGGTAACGCCGGAACAACTGCTCGAACAGCAGCAAAAAGCCCACCAGTAAAAAGAGCGACCCGAAGGTCGCTCTTTTTATTATCGAAGGAATTACTTTTTGCGTGAATACTTCAGCGAATCCAGCGCCACGGCAAAGATAATAATGCCGCCCTTGATAATGTACTGCCAGTAAGGGTTAACGCCGATGTAGGTTAAACCATAGTTAATAACCGTAAAGATCAGAACACCGGTTACCACGCCAGCAACAGTACCCACACCGCCGGCAAACGACACGCCACCCACCACGCAGGCAGCGATAGCATCAAGCTCATACATAAAACCAAGGTTGTTCGTTGCCGAGCCGATACGCCCCGCTTCCAGCATGCCACCGAACGCATAAAAGACGCCTGACAGGGCATAAATCATGATCAGGTTTAGCGGTACATTAACGCCAGAAACTTTCGCCGCTTCCGGATTGCCGCCGATAGCAAAGATATTTTTGCCAAAGCGGGTTTTATTCCACAGAATCCAGACAAACACGATGGCGATGACCGCATAAAACGTAATAAACGAGAGCTTGAAGTCACCAAAACGCAAGAAACCCTGGGCAAATTTAGAGAAGCCCTGATCAAAACCGGCAATCGGTGACGCGCCTACAAAGTCGTAGTAGAGCGAGTTGATGCCATAAACGATGATCATGGTGCCTAACGTGGTGATAAAAGGGGTAACTTTGAGGTAAGCAATAATCACGCCGTTTACCAGGCCAATCACACCACCAATAATGCACACCGTCAGGATCACGAGCGGAATTGGTACAGTATCCAGTTGTGGAAAGACTTTGTTAGCGTTGTCCATAGACTGCAGCAACGTGGCTGCCACCACGGCCGCTAAACCTACCTGACGACCGGCTGACAGGTCAGTACCCTGCGTTACAATCAGACCGGCAACGCCCAGCGCGATAATAATACGCACTGAAGACTGCGTCAGAATATTACTCAGGTTCATTAAACTTAAAAATGTCGGGTCCTGGAAAATAATAATTGCCAGCAATACCAGCAGCACGACATAAATGCCGCCCTCTTTTAGCCAGGTTAGCGCATTCTTTTTTGTAGTCGCTTTCATGTTAACAGCCCTTGCTTCATTAAAGGTGTAATGACGCTAAACGCAATATTTCGTTCTGCGTGGTCGTTTTTGTATCAACAATGCCTGCCACCATGCCGTTACTCATTACCAAAATACGATCGGTAATGCCTAATAGCTCGGGCATTTCAGAAGAGATAATAATGATGCCCTTTTCTCGCTTCGCCAGCTCTGCAATAAGCTGGTAAATTTCGAATTTCGCGCCAACGTCAATACCGCGCGTAGGTTCGTCAAGCATCAGGATTTCAGGCTGGGTTAATAACCAGCGACCAATAATAACTTTCTGCTGATTTCCCCGGAAAGGGAACCAATTTGTGTATGGTGACCGGGCGTTTTTACCCGCATGGCGTCAATCACCCACTGGGTATCGCTTTTCATGCGTTTATTATCCAGCAGCCCCATGCTGTTTTTATATTTTTTGATATTAGAAATAAGCGAGTTAAATCCAATATCCAAAAAAGCATAAATACCGGTTGAGCGACGCTCTTCCGTTACCAGAGCAAAGCCGTGGTTAATGGCCTCATTGGCACTGTGATTATTAATCGGTTTCCCGTGCAGCTTGATGGTGCCGCCCGATTTTTCACGAATACCAAACAGCGTTTCAACGATATCAGTACGTTTAGCGCCGACCAGCCCGGCAATGCCGAGAATCTCCCCTTTATGCAGATCAAACGAGATGTCGCGAATCGAAGGCTGACGCAATGACGTCAGGTTACGCACCTCAAGAATGGTTTCGCCCGGTACATTAGTTTTATCAGGGAAACGCTGGTTCAACGAGCGGCCGACCATCATGGCAATGATCTTATCCATATCCAGCCCTTCCAGGGGTTGGGTGGTAATCCACTGCCCGTCACGCAAAATAGTGATTTCATCGCAAAGCTGAAATATCTCTTCCATTTTATGCGAGATATAAACGATGCCGCAGCCGCGATCTTTTAATTTGCGAATAATCGTAAACAGGTGATTCACCTCTTTCTCGGTTAACGAAGAGGTTGGCTCATCCATAATGACGATTTTGGCGTCGTAAGAAAACGCTTTGGCAATTTCAATCATCTGCATTTGCGAAACAGAAAGACTGGCTACTTTATCACGGGGATCAATATCAATATCCAGCTCGTCAAAAATAGCCTTAGTGTCGCGATACATTTTATCCTGATCGACAAAAAAGCCTTTGCGTGGATAACGTCCGAGCCACATGTTATCCATGACGGTGCGTTGTAAAACCAGGTTCAGTTCCTGATGCACCATTGAAACACCATTTTCTAATGCTTCTTTAGAACTGGTGTAATCAATTTCTTTACCCTGAAACAGAATGCTGCCTGTATCTTTTTTATAAATACCAAACAGGCACTTTAATAAAGTGGATTTACCGGCGCCGTTTTCCCCCATTAATGCATGGACGGAGTGAGGCCGCACTTTTAAATTCACATTATCAAGTGCTTTAACGCCGGGAAATGATTTGCTGACATCAGTCATTTCCAGCAGATATTCGCGCTGCGCGGTCGTATTATCACTGGCCATAATTTACCTGGCTAAAAAACGGTGGTCATGTGAAAAAGGCGCGGCGTCAACCGCGCCCGGATTTGAAATTATTTCTGGAACTGAGACAGGTTTTCTTTATCAACCGCCACATAAGGTACGCGGACGATTTTATCTACCATTTTGAAATCTGTACCATCGGTAGCCTGTTTGCCATCAGCCAGGTTTTTCGCCATATCCAGCGTCGCTTTCGCCTGGTTTTCCGCATCGTTCAGCACGGTTCCTGCCAGCGCACCCGATTTCACCAGCGCCAGAGCTTCTGGCAGCGCATCCACACCAAATACCGGAATGGAGGTCATGTTATGCGCTTTTAACGCTTCTACAGCGCCCATTGCCATCGCATCGTTATTGGCGATAACCACTTCGATTTTTTGGCATTCGGGCCGGACAGCCAGGCATCCATTTTGTCTTTCGCCTGTGCGGTATCCCACATCGCAGTATCCATCGCTAACTGCTGGGTTTTCACTCCGTCCTGATTCAGCGTATCAATCACATATTTAGTACGCGCTTCTGCATCCGGATGGCCTGGCTCACCTTTCAGCAGCACGAACTGAACCTGACCATCTTTGTTCAGATCCCAGGCTGGGGTGGCTTTCCAGTGTTTCTCAATCAGTTTGCCCTGAATGATGCCTGACTCTTTAGAATCGGTGCCGACATAATAAGCTTTGTCATAACCCGCCAGCACTTTGGCATTTGGCTCTTTGTTAAAGAACACCACCGGCACGTCATTGCTGCGTGCTTTATCAACCACAACGGCAGCCGCAGCCGGATCGACCAGGTTAATCGCCAGCGCCTTCACGCCTTTCGCCATCAGTACATCAATCTGATCGTTCTGTTTAGACTGGTCATTCTGCGAGTCATTCATCAGCAGCTGTACGCCGCCGACGGCTTTCGCTTCTTTCTCAATATCCTTGCGCACCATTGACATAAAGTTGTCGTCATATTTGTAAATGGTCACGCCAATACGGGTGTCAGCTGCGTGAGCAGTTGCACCAAACATCATGCTGGCAACCAGTGCTGTGAGCGTGAAAACCTTCTTATTCATGGTATCTCCGGTTTTTTTGCAGGGTCTTTTTAGCTCTGCCGCGACAGAAAGGCGGAAGAACAATCGGTAACATTTATTCGGCGAGCGGAATGCTCTAAGCGTTACGCCAAGCCGCTGGAGCGCCGTCCAAAATCTGACTTCCCTGTGCGTTAACGCTTCCTGAAAAGAGGGGTTAACCTTTTAATCGGTGGCTGATACCACGCCTGTCTGTGTTAATGCGGCGTTACATAATGTTTCAGCCCGGTAAGACGCTGCCATCATAGTGAGGGCCATGTTAATTAACTGTGAATGTAATCACAGATTGAAAACGGTTACATGGATGAATCGCCTGAATTAGTGACCGACTCCACATTTTGCTTTTGCGCCACGGAATGTCGGCGCACCAGGGTCGGCATAAAGAGATGCTTTGCGCTGTCATCAAGCAAACCAGACGCGCCTTGTAAAGCGAGTTCAGTTGCCAGTTTAGCCATAGAAACAATGGGATAACGCACGGTTGTTAACTGCGGATCGGTGTAACGCGAGACAGGAATATCATCAAAGCCAATGACGGAAAAGTGCTGAGGCACCTGAATGCCGTTATCTTTCAGCGCAGTCAGCGCGCCTGCCGCCATGCTGTCGTTATAAGTAAAAACAGCACTTAAATTAAGATTACGTCCCAGTAATTCCACCATGGCAGCTTCCCCACCCTGCATATCAGGCTCTGCACTGGCAATCCAGCTCTCTTGCGGACGTATGCCCTGCTCTGCCATGGCCTGTAACCAGCCTTCTCGCCGTTGCTCAACGTCTTCGATTAAATGACTGGAACAGAGATAACCGATACGCGTATGACCATGTTGCAGCAGGGTGCGCGAAGCCATAAGCGCCCCTGTTACATTGTCCAGACTGACACAGCGTGATTCAAATCCGGGAATAATGCGATTGATCATGACCATGCCGGGCACCTGCCGCATAAACTGCGCCAGTTCAGCGTCTGAAAGCGTTTTCGCGTGAACCACCAGCGCGTTACAACGCTGGCGAATCAGCACTTCAATAGCATGCCGCTCCTTCTCTTCCTGATGCCAGGAGTTGCTTATCAGTACATGCTTGTGCACACGCTGAGCGACAGTATCTACTGCTTTAACCAGCGCACCAAAAAAGGGATCAGAAACATCCATCACCACAACGCCCACGGTGTCGCTCACCTGGGTAGCCAGCGCCTGGGCGTTTGCGTTGGGTCGATACCCTAACGCATCAACCGCTTGTAACACGGCATCACGCGTTTCAGAGGTTACGGCGCTGCTGTTGTTTAGCACACGCGAGACGGTCGCCACCGACACGCCAGCCTGACGGGCAACATCACGAATCGTTATCATGCAGCATTTCCACAGAGGAAGAATAAGGCATCACGCCGGTAAGAATACCGGCGCTATTTTGTCAGGGGCGGGCGTGGACAGCGTGAATTGCGTCACATCAATGAAAACGGTTACATACAATTCTGCAACCTTTGTGACCGCTGTCATTTTCTTTCAGGCATCTGTGCAGATGATTTACCGGCAGCAAGTCGGGTTAAGCGACGCCACAACCATTCAAACGGGCCTTGCGGTAAATAGCGCAGCCAAATAACTGAAAACAGAATATTAATGAGCCAGATTGCCGGCACCAGCATTAACAGCCCGAGGCGATCAAAATGCATAAACAGACCGAAACGGTAGAACAACGTGGTGCAAATGAGCGTTTGCAGCAAATAGTTGCTCAGGGCCATACGACCTACGCACTGAATGACGTAACTGATGCGCCAGCGAGAGAGTTGAGGCCAGAATCCGAGACACAGCGCAGCGTAGCCCAGACTGATAAAGGGACTGGCAAGATCGCGCGGTACCTGCAGATAAAAACCGGTCCAGCGAAACGCCCAGTGCAACAGCCATTGCGCAACCACGCCTGGCACCGCGATGGCAAAGCCGACCAGCAGCAGAATAATGCCGGTACGGCGATAGTGCGCAGGAGAATACGCTCCTTTCCACCAGCCGTTACGCATTAATGCCGCCCCGATCATCATCAGCCCTGCTAACTGCCAGCCATATTGTGATGCCAGCGCCATCAGGCCGGATGAGAGATAATCCAGACGTTTTTGTACCGCTTCCCAGCCGCCAGCCAGTTTCCAGAATTTTTCATACTGCAAATCTGCTGCGCCGGGAAGCCACGCGCTGGTAGGTTCAGAACCGGACAGTGAGCCAAAAATCAACAAGACGCCGCAGCCAACCAGATACAGCAGAATGCCTGTGTGCATCAACGCCTGAGTTGAAGGCACATCGCGCAACATACGCCACACCACCAGACCGATAATGCCGTATGCCAGTAAAATATCACCGCTCCAGAAAAACACCCCATGTATAAAACCCAGCAACAGCAATAAGGACAAGCGTGCCGTTAGCCAGCGGCTACCGCGCGGCAACAGTAATTGCAGACCGGCACCAAACAGTAAGGCAAAAAGGGTGAGAAACTTTAGCTGAGCAAAGAGATCCAGTAACGCCCAGGTCCACGTATCTGTGGCCGTGATGCTGCCCTGCCAGGCAGGATTAAGGTAGGCAGCAGAAGGTAAGCCGAAGCCCACAATGTTAAGCAGCAGGATGCCGAGAATGGCACATCCACGAATGAAATCCAGCGCGAGGTAGCGTTGCATGTGGTGTCCCGAAAATAAAAGGTGGGCAACCTGCGCTGCCCACCTTCTCTTTAACTGTGCCGAACCGCGCGCAAAAATTCCTGACGCGTATTTTGACTGGACTTAAACAAACCACCCAGTGATGTGGTGGTGGTCGCGCTGGTGGCATCTTTCACGCCACGCGCTTTAACGCAGTAATGTACTGCATCAATCGAAACGGCAACATTATTCGTGCCGAGCAGCGTTTGCAACGCCACCAGCACCTGCTGCGTCAGGCGCTCTTGTACCTGCGGACGCTGGGCAAAGAACTGCACAATACGGTTGATTTTCGACAGGCCAATCACTTTATCTTTTGGGATATACGCCACTGTCGCTTTACCGTCGATGATCACGAAGTGATGCTCACAGGTACTGGTCAGCGTGATGTCGCGGACCGTGACCATTTCATCGACCTTCATCTTGTTTTCAATCACGGTGATCTTGGGAAAATTGGCATAATCCAGTCCGGAAAAAACCTCATCCACATACATTTTGGCGATGCGGTGCGGGGTTTCCATCAGGCTGTCATCTTCCAGATCCAAATTCAGTAGCTGCATGATTTCGGTCATGTGGCCAGCGATCAGGCTCTTGCGGGTTTCATCGTCCATAGTACGCATCGGGGCGCGTAATGGCGTTTCCAGGCCTCGCGCCAGTAACGCTTCGTGAACCAGGGCAGCTTCCTGACTTAAGGTACTCATCTTACTCTTCTCCGGCAGGTGATGCGCCCGCCGGACAGGATCCGCGGGCCGAATTTCTGAGCGCGTATTGTGAAACTTTCCGTTGCGGTAATCCAGCAATCAATGAGATTGGTGATGAAAGCTTTTCATGCAGATCGTCGCCAAACCAGAAGACCGCCGATCACCAGCCCCAGACCGGCAATCCACAGTGCTGGCTCCAGTCGGTGTAACAGGACGGTTGACAGTGAAGAGAGCACAGGCCCAGCCAGCTGACCAACAGCGTAACCGGTAGTCAGTAAGCCAGCCATATAACGCATGTGCTGCGGTGCCAGTTCACGCGCATAAAGCAACGACAGCTGCACCACGCAGAGAAAACCGCCGCCCACCAGCAGCGCGCCAGTCAGCAGGCCGCTAAAGCCTGGCAACGCCGCCGCCGCCAGCACGCCCAGCGCCTGGGCCCAGAGTGTTATTGCCAGCCGCCTGTGGCTACTGCCCCAGCGGCGCGTCAGAATGGTTACACCGATGCCGGTGACCGCCGCGCCACCGTAAACCGGCCAGACAAACTGGGCAAAGGCGCTGTCAGGAAACCGCGTTGCCGCCATTTGCGATAAAAAGGTTGCTGGCAGGATATAGCCAAATCCCGCCAGGCTGTAACTCCAGACCAGCCGCTTCAGGTTGCCGGTCATGACTAACGGCTCAGGGGCGCTCCCGGCACGATGAACATCGCCACGGCGCGGCAAATTGCGGGCAATCAATGCCACTAAAATCAGCCCCAGCGCACCATAGGCGGCCCAGGCCAATGAGGCGTTAACCTGAAAGCTGTGAAGCAGTACCGCCAGTAATCCGCTGACAAAAATACCGCATCCGGGCCCGGCAAAACCGCTGCCGACAGACCGGGACGCCCATGCTGATGCAGTTGTTCATTACTCCACGCAGCCACCAGCACCATGGCCCAGCCACTGGCACAGCCGATCAGGAAGCGAATAAGACCGTGCAGCCACGGGCCGCTGGCGCAGGCGGAGAGTAGCGTTAAAAACACAGCTCCCCAGATGCCCAGTTGCAGGCGTAGTTCAACGCGACGATGCGCTCGCATGGCGTCAAACGATCCACATAAGTAACCAAGATAATTCAAGGCAGCGACCAGGCTGGCGCTGGTCAGCGTCAACTGATGTGCCTGAATCATTAGCGGAACCTGAGGGGTAAACGCAAAACGGCCAATTCCCATTGCCACAAACAACGTGATAAATGCGCTAAGCGCGACACGTAACGCCATTCTCCAACTCCTGCGGGTTTATTCTGACTTGCTTATAGCATGCGGGATGATTAAACTCACGAAAAGTGAATAAAAGTCACAAAGTTGTTTACGAGAAGAGAAGATATGGATCTGGTTCAGTTACGTATGTTTTGTTCGGTGGCCGCAAGCGGTTCGCTGGCGCGTGCAGCCGAACAGCTCCATCGCGTGCCCTCTAATCTCACCACGCGATTGCGTCAGTTAGAAGAAGAATTGGGTGTTGATCTGTTTATTCGTGAGAAGCAGCGCATTCGTCTGTCACCGATGGGCCATAATTTCCTTAATTATGCGCAGCGCATCCTGGCCCTGAGCGATGAAGCCCTTAGCATGACGCGCGCGGGTGAACCCGCCGGGAATTTTGCCCTTGGTTCGATGGAGAGCACCGCCGCTACGCGCCTGCCTGGCTTACTGGCCGCCTATCATCAGCGGTTCCCTAAAGTCGCCCTGTCGCTGATTACCGGCACCTCAGGTGAAATCATCGACCGTGTGCGCGAAGGCACTCTGGCGGCGGCGCTGGTGGATGGCCCGGTTCAGCATGACGATCTCAACGGCTGTATCGCCTTTCGTGAAGAGATGATTTTAATTACCGGCCTTGACCATATACCGATTACCAGCGCCCGCGATACGCAGGAAGATACCCTGTTCGCCTTTCGCAACAGCTGCTCATACCGCGTTAAGCTGGAAGCCTGGTATCGCGACAGCCAGGCCGCGCCGCATAACGTGATGGAGATTCAGTCCTATCACGCAATGATGGCCTGCGTAGCGGGTGGCGCTGGCGTGGCGATGATCCCCTCTTCGGTGTTGAAACAGATGCCGGATCGGGCACGTGTCCAGGCCCATAGCCTGCCGCCGGAATATCGCGATACCGCGACCTGGCTGATGTGGCGACGCGACGCCTTCACACCTAACGTAGAGGCGTTGAAATATTTAATTATCGAGCAGTTTGACGATCGTCCGCTCAACGACGAGCTGATGCATCCACTTAACGCAACAGAATAAATTTCACATTGCTGTTTAAACCATCACGACCATCCAGACGCGACCCGAGCTGGCGCGTCACAATTGATTGAAGAGGGATTGCATGAATATGATCAAAACCCGTGCCGCCGTTGCCTGGGCTGCTGGCGAACCGCTGAAAATCGAAGAAGTTGATTTGATGCCGCCGCAAAAGGGGAAGTGCTGGTGCGTATCGTTGCCACTGGCGTATGTCATACCGATGCTTACACCTTGTCGGGCAAGGATCCCGAAGGCGTGTTCCCGGCGATCCTGGGTCACGAAGGTGGCGGTATTGTAGAAGCGGTTGGTGAAGGTGTGACCAGCGTTGAAGTTGGCGATCATGTGATTCCGCTTTACACCCCGGAATGCGGTAAATGCAAATTCTGCCTGTCTGGCAAAACTAACCTCTGTCAGGCCATTCGCACCACGCAGGGCAAAGGTTTGATGCCCGATGGCACGACCCGCTTCTTTAAAGACGGCAAGCCAATTTTCCACTATATGGGCACGTCAACCTTCTCTGAATACACCGTAGTACCGGAAATTTCGCTGGCCAAAATCAGCAAAGAAGCGCCCCTGGAAGAAGTTTGCTTACTGGGCTGTGGCGTCACAACCGGCATGGGCGCAGTTATGAATACCGCTAAAGTTAAAGAAGGCGATACCGTTGCCATCTTCGGTCTGGGCGGGATTGGTTTGTCCGCAATTATCGGCGCCAAAATGGCGAAAGCGGGCCGCATTATTGGCATCGACATTAACACCAGCAAATTCGATCTGGCGCGCAAACTGGGTGCAACCGATCTGATCAACCCGAAAGATTATGACAAGCCGATTCAGGAAGTGATTGTTGAGCTGACCGATGGCGGCGTCGATTTTTCATTTGAGTGTATCGGCAACGTAAATGTGATGCGTTCAGCCCTTGAGTGCTGCCATAAGGGCTGGGGCGAGTCCGTGATCATCGGTGTTGCCGGTGCAGGTGAAGAAATATCGACCCGCCCGTTCCAGCTGGTAACAGGTCGCGTCTGGCGTGGTTCCGCGTTTGGTGGCGTAAAAGGCCGCTCGCAGTTGCCGGGCATTGTGCAGGATTATCTGGACGGTAAATTCGCACTGAATGATTTCATTACCCACACCATGCCGCTGGAAGAGATCAACGAAGCCTTTGATTTGATGCATGAAGGAAAATCGATCCGCTCGGTGGTGCATTTCAACAAGTAATCAGGAGGCGTTATGGCATCCAGTCTGGAGCTTTTGGAAGAGCATCGCATATTTGGTGGCTGGCAGCAGCGTTGGCGTCATCAGTCGGATGTACTGAACTGTCCAATGACGTTCAGCATTTACCTGCCGAATCCGCAAAATGATGCGCCACCGCCCGTGGTGTGGTTTCTTGCCGGGCTGACCTGCAATGATGAGAATTTCACCACCAAAGCGGGTGCGCAGCGCGTGGCGTCAGAGTTGGGTTTGGTGCTGATCATGCCGGATACCAGTCCGCGCGGTGCAGAGGTGGCCAATGATGAGGGCTACGATCTGGGACAAGGCGCCGGTTTTTATCTCAATGCGACGCAGCAACCCTGGTCGAGCCATTTCCGCATGTTCGATTATCTCAGCAAAGAGTTGCCTGCACTGCTTGCTGACAACTTTAAGGTCAGTGATCGACAGTCGATCATGGGCCACTCAATGGGTGGACACGGTGCACTGATGCTGGCGCTGCGGCTTGGCGGTCGCTTTGCCTCAGCCTCGGCATTTGCGCCGATCGTTAATCCAATGGATGTGCCCTGGGGGCAAAAGGCGTTCCGGACCTATCTGGGCGACGATCCGCACGCATGGCGCGAGTATGACAGTTGTCAACTTATGCGCGAGGTGCAGCACCGGTTACCGATCCTGATCGATCAGGGTGACAGCGATCAGTTTCTTGCCGATCAGCTACAGCCGGAGCGTTTAGAGACGGTCGCCAGAGAGATGGCTTTTCCCCTGACGCTGCGCATTCAGCCGGGTTACGATCACAGCTATTTCTTTATCGCCAGTTTTGTTGAGGATCATCTGCGCTTCCACGCACAGCATTTGCTGGCCTGAGCCTGTTCCTCTCTTGATCCTCCCCCGCCGCGGGGAGGATCATGCTGCCGACCATCGCTAACGCAGGTCATTGTTGATCAGCCCATCAACGATGACCTGCGGTATACCGCGCGAGCAGTGTTCAATGCGCCCTTTTACGCCATAAACCTCTGCCAGCGTCTCCGGCGTGATCACTTTGTCCGGCTGGCCTTCAGCAATTAACCTGCCCTCTTTCAACATCAACACATGCTGCGCATGGCGTAACGCAATATTGATGTCATGCACCACCACGACCGTCACGATATTGCGCTCGGCAGTTTCGCGCCGCACCAGATCCATGACGTGAAACTGATAATTTAAGTCCAGCGCGCTGAGCGGTTCATCCAGCAACAGTAATTCTGGCCGCCGGACAAGCGACTGGGCCAGACCAACCAGCTGTTTCTGTCCGCCTGAAAGCTGATCAAGATAGCGCATCGCCAAATGTGCAATGCCCAGCTGTTGCAGCAACGCGATAATTTCCGCTTCGCTGGCAGCATGAGGCAAAGCGCCGGAGGCCCGCTGCGCCACGATAACCGACTCCAGCACGTGAAGATGCACACCCGCCGGCAGCGACTGAGGCAAATAGACCACCCGTTCTGCCCGGCGGGCAACAGGTTGCTGTACCTGCTCATGACCATTGAGCCACATCTCGCCGCGTCCCCGGTTCAGGCCAGCCAGCGCACGCAGCAGTGTCGATTTACCGCAACCATTTGGCCCCAACAGCACGGTGACTTCACCGCGCGGCAGGGCTGACACGTGGAGATGCTCAATCACACTGCGTTTCGGGTAGCCCGCACTGAAATCGCATAAGCGCAGACCTTCACTCACAGGCTCCCCGATGACGCAAAATGACGCTGAGGAAAAACGGCACGCCTGTTAATGAGGTCACAATACCAACCGGAATAATGACGCCAGGCAGCAGATTTTTAGATGCCACTGACGCCAGCGATAACACCAGCGCGCCCGTCAGCGCACTGGCAGGCAGATAAAAGCGGTGATCTTCACCAAACATCATGCGGGCAATATGCGGTGCCACCAGCCCGATAAAACCAATCGGCCCGACAAACGCCACCGCCAGCGCGGAGAGAATGCTGATGCGCAACAAGGTGGCGAGCCGTAAACGGCGGACGTCAATACCAAAACTCACCGCACGATCTTCACCCAGACGCAGTGCCGTCAGTTTCCAGCTACTCAACAGTGAGAGCGGCAACAGCATCGCGAAAGCCGCACTCAGCACGCCCAGCGATTGCCAGGAAGCCCGTGCCAGGCTCCCCATTGTCCAGAACACTAATCCTTGCAGGGTATCTTCACTGGCGATGAACTGCATCATCGACACCAAAGCGTTGAAGGTAAACACCAGTGCAATGCCAAACAGCACCACGCCAGAAGAAGAAACGCGTGTCCAGCGGGTCACGCCATCCAGCATAAACGCGGCAATCAGCGCAAACACAAAAGCGTTAACGGAGATCAGCCACTGCGCTGGGACGCCAGGCAGACCCATGCCCGAAACAATCGCCAGTGCAGCCCCCAATGCCGCCGCCGACGAGACGCCCAGCGTAAACGGACTCGCCAGAGGATTATTCAGGACAGTCTGCATCTCAGCGCCTGCCAGCCCGAGTGACAAGCCAACAACCATGGCCATCAGTGCATACGGCAATCGAATTTCCCATACAATCACGCGCGTACCGGCAGCCACGCTGTCAGGATGCAGTAAGGCGTTCCACAAGGTAGGCGGTGAAAGTCCGGCTGGCCCTAAGATGAAGTTAAGTATCAGCGAAGCCAGAATGGCTAACAGCAGCACGCCCGTCCACAGCAGCCGACGACGTAACAGGCGACGGTAATGGCTGATGGCAGGCGGCTCAGGCCGGGTTAGCGAGGGATCCGTGGTCATAATCTGTTCCTGTTATGGCGGGCTAAACAAAAAGCGCAGCCACAATAGTGCAGACCGGGAAGATCATCAAATCAGGCTGACAACGAAAAAAGCGCGGTGCATCACACCGCGCTTTTCACTGTCACTCAAGGATTAATCCTGATGGGTCGGAAATTCCATTTCACTGTACTTCACGAAACGGCCGCCGCGCACCAGTCGGTAACCCAGCCAAATGATCAAGAACAGCGGAATACCGATGTAGGTGGCAGCCACGCCGTACCAGTCGATGCGATCGGCGAGAAATGCCTGATAGTTCTGACCTAACGTGATGATTAAGCAGAGCACAAAGGCAAAGACTGGACCCAGCGGGAAGAACCCTGACCGGTAAGGCAAGTCACTCAGGCTGCGGCCCTGCGCCACATACCCGCGACGGAAACGGTAATGACTGATTGCGATACCCAGCCAGGCGATAAAGCCGGTCATTCCAGAGGTATTCAACAGCCACAAGTAGACCTCCTGATTACCAAATTTAGAGGTCAGGAAGCACAAGCCTGCGACCACGGTGGTGGCATACAACGCGTTACGCGGCACACCGCCTTTCGAAAGTTTGGCGAAAATACGCGGTGCTTTACCTTCGCTGGCCAGGTTGTAAAGCATGCGTGTGGAGGCGTACATGCCGGAATTACCCGCCGACAATACCGCCGTCAGGATAACCGCATTCATCACCGCTGCGGCTGACAGCAAACCCGCATTCTGGAACACCAGGGTAAACGGACTGACGCTGATATCCGTGACATCGTTGTGCAGCAGTTGCGGATCGGTATAGGGCAGGATCAGGCTGATAATCAAGATGGCAAAGACATAAAACAGCAGAATACGCCAGAATACCTGACGCACCGCGCGCGGAATATTTTTTGCCGGATCTTCTGATTCGCCTGCCGCGATACCGATCAGTTCGGTACCCTGGAAGGAAAAACCGACGATCATCGCGACGCCAATCATTGCGGCAAAGCCACCCGCAAACGGTGCTTCCCCGACCTGCCAGTTATGCCAGCCCGCATTTTCTGCACCGCGCATAATGCCAACAATCATCAGCACGCCAACCACGATAAAGATGATAACGGTGGCGACTTTAATCAGAGAGAACCAGTATTCCGCTTCACCGAAGCCTTTTACTGAAATGTAGTTAAGCAGGAACATCAGTCCGAGGAACAGCGCACTCCAGATCCAGCCTGGCGTATCCGGGAACCAGTAATTCATCACCAGTTGTGATGCCACTAAATCCACCGCGATAGTCACCGCCCAGTTATACCAGTAGTTCCAGCCCAGGGCGAAGCCGAAGCCTTCCTCAACATATTTTGCGCCATAGGTAGCAAAAGAGCCGGAGACAGGCATGAATGCCGCCAGCTCGCCCAGGCTGGTCATCAGGAAATAGACCATCAGGCCAATCAGAGCGTAGGAGAGCAGCGCGCCACCCGGCCCCGCCTGAGAAATGGTGGCGCCAGAAGCAACAAACAGGCCGGTTCCAATCGACCCCCAATGGCAATCATCGTCAGATGACGCGCTTTCAACTCACGTCGTAACGCAGGTTGTTGTGTTGTATTTAGGTCGTTATGCATGTGTAAACGCTACGTCTGCTAAAAATGAGGCGCGATTGTAGCAGCTAGCCCTGCTCTGTATAGCGATGCTGCGCAGTTATTAGTTACCTTCATGATCGCCATTAAATTATTAGCCAGCCCAACGGCAGGAAGCGGGATGACGAATAAAATTTATTCGCGGCAGTAAGACAAAAAGCGCGTCAAAGCCCTGGAAATGTGTTTCTGCCGATGGTGAATGCGATACAGAGTACGTGTCAGGCGCGGCAGTGGGATCTCCAGCTCCACCAGCGTGCCCGCTTCCAGCAGATCGCTAATCACCCGACGTGACAAACAGCTGATCCCCATGCCGTGGCGCACTGCGTGTTTAATGGCTTCAGAATTGCCCAGTTCCATGCCGAGCTGGAAGGCAGGCAAATGCGAAAGCAGCAGATAATCGACGATTTCCCGTGTACCAGAGCCGCGCTCACGCAGGATCCAGGGGCCGCCGCCAGCGTGTCCAGCGTGACGGGCTGCTGTATGATATCCGCACCAGGCGCAGCAAACACCACCAGTTCATCTTCCAGCCAGGCTTCGCTAACCAGATCGGTCATATGGCACGGGCCTTCTATCAAACCGACATCTACCCGGAAATCTGACACCGCATTAATCACATCCTGGCTATTGCCAACGCTCAACTCCAGCGGCAGGCCAGGAAAATCACGGCGATAACCGGCTATCATGCCTGGCAGCAGATAATTGCCGATGGTGCTGCTGGCATAGATGCGGATCGCACCGTTGTCTTCTTTAAACAGTTGCTCGATTTCATCGGCCTGCTCCAGCAACCTTACCGCGCGCGGATAGAGCAGCCGGCCATGTTCGTTGAGCACCAGCCGTTTACCGACGCGATCAAACAGCTGGACGCCAAGCTGAGCTTCCAAATCTGCCAGCGCCGCACTTACCGCAGACTGAGAGAGCGCCAGAACCTGCGAGGCCTGCGTTGTTGAGCCACTTTTCAACACTTCGGTAAAAACCGCTATCTGACGCAGCGTAATATGCATGCGCGTTCCTTCATTCTTAATGCTTCACAAGATAAATCACCACGGCGAGCCATAGCAGGACCACCAGTAACACTCCCCAGCCAAACGCTTTTTTACCGCGCACGCGCTGGGCTTCAGCACGTTCAGTGCTGCTGATACGAATCTGACGCGGCAGCAGCCGCAGTAATGCCATGACGCCAAACGGAATAATCACGGCATCATCAAGCAGCCCCATCACCGGGATCACATCAGGGATCATATCCACCGGACTGATGCCATAGCCAGCCAGCCCTACGGTTGCCAGTTTGATCCACCAGGGTGTACGCGGATCGCGGAAAGCGAACCACAGCACAAAAATATCTTTTTTAATTAACGTGGCCCAACGGCGCAATCGTCCAAACAGCATTTTGCCCGCCTTATCACTTATACAGGTTAATTATAAATATATTATCAATTTCACTTTTAAGCCAGTGCCCGCCATTATCACCGCTCAACCAGGAGTAACGATTATGGCCGAAATCAGTTTTCAAAAAGCATATCCCCCCGTACAGCTTTGGTTGCCCGGGTTACTGCTGACCGCTTTGATTGCCAGCGCCGCCGCTCTGCTGGCGCAACAGCCATGGCTGACGGGCCTGGGGTTGGGTTCGCTGACCTTAGCCATTATGCTGGGCATCATTATTGGTAACAGCGTTTACTCGCCTTTAGCGTCACACTGCGATGCAGGTGTGGGCTTCGCGAAGCAAAAACTCCTGCGCCTCGGCATTATCCTGTTTGGCTTTCGCATTACGCTGCAACAAATCACTGACGTCGGCGCGAGCGGCATCGTGATTGACGTGCTGACATTAACCAGCACTTTTTTCATCACCTGCCTGCTGGGGATGCGGTTGCTGAAGCTGGATCGGGAAACCGTCTGGCTGATTGGCGCAGGCAGTAGCATTTGCGGTGCTGCCGCCGTGCTGGCAACAGAACCGGTCGTGAAAGCCGCGCCGTCAAAAGTCGCGGTTGCCGTCGCCACCGTGGTGCTGTTTGGCACGCTGGCGATCTTCATTTATCCCCTGCTCTGGCCGCTGGTGCATCTGCGTTTCCCACGATCGGCCTGACGCAGTTTGGTATCTTTACCGGCTCCACCCTGCATGAAGTGGCGCAAGTGGTCGCGGCAGGTCACGCGATGGGTCCTGATGCAGAAAACAGTGCTGTGATTGCCAAAATGCTGCGCGTGATGATGCTGGCCCCCTTTTTACTCTGTTTAGGCAGCGTGCTGCGTCGCCAGCAGCGCGGGACAGCGACGCAGCGTCCCGTGACGTTTCCGTGGTTTGCTCTGCTGTTTGTGGGAGTGGCGCTGTTTAACTCTCTGCATTTGCTGCCTGCCAGCGCGGTGGCGACAATTAACACACTGGCGAATCTGTTACTGGCCATGGCGATGGCGGCGCTCGGCTTAACCACGCGTTTTGGTGCGCTGCGTGAAGCCGGTTTTAAACCCTTGCTGCTTGGTGCGCTGGTGTTTGTCTGGCTGATCCTCGGCGGCGGATGCATCAATCTGTTGGTACAACATTTCATGGGCTAAACGCATCGGGTATCATGCGGCTTCATTAATACAGTGACTCCAGGAGTACGGCATGAAATATATCGGCGCACACGTCAGCGCGTCTGGTGGTGTTGACCAGGCGGTATTGCGCGCCCATGAGTTGGAAGCCAGCGCCTTCGCTCTGTTCACCAAAAATCAGCGTCAGTGGAAAGCAGCACCGCTTTCCACTGAGACAATTGATGCGTTTCGCAGCGCCTGCGAAAAATATCATTTTGGCCCACAGCAAATTCTGCCGCATGACAGCTTTCTCATTAATTTAGGCCATCCGGTTATGGATGCTCTGGAAAAATCACGCGCTGCGTTTCTGGATGAATTGCAACGTGCCGATCAGCTAGGCCTGACGCTGCTTAACTTTCACCCCGGCAGCCATTTACAGCAGATTGATGAAGAAGCCTGTCTGAAGCGTATCGCTGAATCTGTGAATATCGCCCTGGATAAATCACAAAACGTGACGGCGGTGATTGAGAATACCGCCGGGCAAGGCAGCAATCTGGGCTACCGTTTTGAGCATTTAGCCACCATTATTGAGCATGTCGAAGATAAATCGCGTATTGGCGTCTGCCTTGATACCTGCCACGCCTTTGCGGGGGTTATGATTTGCGTACTGAAGAAGATTGTGTGGCAACCTTTGCTGAATTTGACCGCATCGTTGGCTTCAACTATCTGCGCGGTATGCACCTGAACGATGCAAAAAGCGCATTCGGCAGCCGCGTTGACCGCCATCACAGCCTCGGTGAAGGCAATATTGGTAAGACGGTGTTTAGCTGGTTAATGAAAGATGACCGCTTTAATGGCATTCCAATGATCCTGGAAACCATTAACCCTGATATCTGGAAAGATGAAATTGCCTGGCTGAAAGCACAACAGCAGAACTAAAAAAGGGAGCCAGTTGGCTCCCTTTTTCACTTCATTGATCAGGCTTTCGCCAGTTCTTCTTCTGGACGTTTCAGCACTGCGTAACCCAGACCGGCGATAGCCGTACCTATTACAATCGCCAGCAGATAACCGAGCACTGGCGTAATCGCACCCGGGATCAACAGGACGAACAGGCCGCCGTGCGGTGCCATGAGTTTGGCACCCAGCGCCATGGAAATCGCACCCGTTACCGCACCACCTACGATACAGCACGGCAGAACACGCATTGGGTCACGTGCAGCAAATGGAATTGCCCCTTCGGAGATAAAGCACAGCCCCAGTACCAGCGCCGCTTTACCCCTTCCTGCTGACCTTTATTGAATTTACGACGCGCCACCAGCGTAGCCACGCCCATCGCCAGCGGAGGCACCATGCCTGCCGCCATGATCGCGGCCATCGGCGCATAAGTTTGCGAACTCAGTAAGCCGACGCCAAAGGCATAGGCCACTTTATTCACCGGACCGCCCATGTCAGTACACATCATGCCGCCCAGAATCGCACCCAGCAGCACTGCATTCGCCGTACCCATGTTTGCCAGCCAGCTGGTCAGGCCGCTCATGATGCCAGCAACCGGTTTGCCCACCACATAAATCATCAGCAGGCCGGTAATCAAACTGGCGAACAGCGGAATGATCAGGATCGGTTTCAACGCCTCCATACTTTGCGGCAGCTTCACTTTGCTGCTGAGAAGCTTAGCGGCGTAACCGGCGATAAAGCCAGCGATGATGCCGCCAAGGAAACCGGCATTGATGCTGGTCGCGATCATGCCGCCAATCAAACCCGGGGTCAGACCTGGACGGTCAGCGATTGAGAAAGCAATAAAGCCTGCCAGCACCGGCACCATCAATGCAAAGGCGCTGCCGCCACCAATTTGCATCAAGGCCGCCGCCAGCGTGCCTTCCTCTTTAAAGGCCGTGATACCAAAGGCAAAGGAGAGCGCAATACTCAGGCCGCCCGCAACTACCATTGGCAACATGTACGACACGCCGGTCAGCAAGTGACGGTAAGCCCCGGCACTCTCTTTTTCTCTTCCTGGCTGCTGCTCTGCGCGCCAGAGGGTTTGTACGGTTTCGCTTCAGCAACTGCTTTATCCAGCTCCTGCGCAGTTTTCTTCAGCGCCAGGCCGGTTGAGGTGCGATACATCGGTTTACCGGCGAATTTAGCCAGATCCACTTCGATATCGGCTGCAACCACCACCAGATCGGCCGCTGCCACTTCTTCTGGCGTAATGGCGTTGCCTGCGCCGACTGAACCGCGGGTTTCAACTTTTACCCACCAGCCACGTTTGGTAGCTTCAGCCTGAATCGCCTCAGCCGCCATAAAGGTATGCGCCACACCGGTTGGGCAGGCGGTGATCGCAACGATGCGCTTTTGTCCGCCCGTTTGTGCCGTTGCGGCTGGCGCAGCGACTTCAGGCGCTGCCTGCCAGCTTGTGGCTTCAACTTTGGCACGGTTCAGGAACTCTACCGGATCGGTTACCGCCTGTTGCACCTCTCCCAGCCAGACCGCTTTGCCGTTTAGCGCCGCGTCGTTTGGTATCTGCTGACCCGTAACGATCACCAGCTCCGCTTCAGCAGGGTTTTCAGTGATTGTCAGACCGGCTTGTGCGGCGGCTGCGGTAAGGCGCTGTTTCGCCATGTAGGCGGATGCCAGGCCAGTGTTTGGATCTTTTATCAGCAGCGTTTTCATTATCGCTCTCCTGCTGTTAGTTAACGGGTTGTAAGTCGACACGCGCCATCATCGCGGCCAACTGGGTACGATCGGTCACACCAACGTTGCTCTGACTGACAGCCATAGCCGCCACCGCAGTGGCAAGACGCAGTGTGTGTTCGCTGGATTCACGCATCAACAGGCCGTAGATCAACCCGCCAACCATTGAATCTCCGGCACCGACAGTGCTGACCACTTCACACACTGGCGGTTTGGCGAGCCATTCGCCTGAGGCATTAACCCAAAGCGCGCCTTCGGCACCCAAAGAAATCACGACATGTGCAATGCCCTGCTCACGCAGCTCATGCGCGGCACCAATCACATCCTGCAGCGTTGGCAGTTTGCGACCGGCCCAGATTTCCAGTTCGCGACGGTTCGGCTTCACTAACCACGGCGCGGCTTTCAGACCTGCAACCAGGGCTTCGCGGCTGCTGTCAAAAATGATGCAAGGACAGTGGGTGCGCAGATCGCTCATCCACTGGGTGAATGCATCAGGATTAACCCCGGCAGGCAGACTACCGCTGACGCACACCATGTCGAACTGGCCGAGCCAGGTAAGTGAATCGCTGGTAAAACGATCCCAGTCCTGGCCATTGACCTGAAAACCGGAGAAATTCAGATCGGTGACGTCACCGGTTTGCTCAGTCAGCTTCACGTTGATACGGGTACGTCCCGGTACTACCTGAAAACGGTTGGCAATTCCCAGTTCGCTAAATAATTGTTGGAAACCGTCCTGATTCTCTTTACCCAGGAAGCCGCCTACCGTGACATCAATGCCTAAATCTTTCAGCACCTTTGCCACGTTGATACCTTTACCGGCAGCATGGAGACCGGTGGTTTTTACCAGATTGACTTCGCCACGCTCGATTTCAGGCGTGTAGCCCACTAAATCGTAAGCGGGATTCAGGGTAATGGTTGCAACACGTCTGCTCATGCTACCCCTCGCCCAGACCGCTGGTGATCGCTTCTTCGATTGCGGCCAGTGCCTGCTGTGCATCCTCACCGCTGGCGGTAAAGCGCAGGCGATGGCCTTTTTCACGCCGAGCGCCACCACTTTCATCAGGCTGCGTCCGTTAGCCGGTTTGCCACTGCCGTCGAGGTTGGTGACGGTAATGTCGCTGTTGAACTGTTTGATAACGCTGACTAACGCCGTACCGGGCCGGGCATGTAAGCCATGCTCGTTGCGAATGGTAAATTCAGCGGTTAACACCTCGGCCTGCTCATCCACTTCACTGGTCAGCAAGGCGTAAATGCCTGCCGCATCGGCTTTTAACAAACGCCCGGCTTTATTGTTGAGTAACAGCGCACTCAGATAACCCAGCACCTCAAGTGGACGATCGTCGACAGCCGCTACGCTGATCAACATCGCGACAGACTCGCCCTGATGATCAAAAGCGGTTGCAGCACGGCTTATCGCCACGCCGCTGCGTAAATTGCCATGGGGGCTGTCACTCAGCCAGATGCCCTGCCCCAGGCTTAACGGTGCCGCAGACACTACGCTGGCAACATAGCGGGCATCTACCACGCCCGCCGCCTGTAAACGTCCGGCATTCAATGCCTGTAGCGTGATCAGGTCATTTGCCGCAACGTCAACGCTAATCAGGTTGGTGTCAAAGCTGAATTCCGCCGCTTGCTTCTCGCCCATTAATAGCGCGCGCAGATCCTCAGCTGACGCCGTTTTAAGCTGCTCTGCAATGCTGTCGTCGCTCAGTACATGGGTAAGTTGACGCAGCAGCGCCAGATGTTCATCAGATTTGGCGGCAATACCGATCGCTACGTAGGCCGTTTGTTCTTCGCCCCACGCAATGCCTTGTGGAAACTGAAAGACCTGCACGCCGGTTTTCTGTACCAGGTCGCGGGTATCCGTGGTGCCGTGCGGAATGGCGATACCGTTGCCAAGAAAAGTCGAGGTTTGCTGCTCACGCGCCAGCATACCGTTGACATACCCTTCTGCCACATTGCCGGCAGCCGCTAATGCTGCGGCGACCTGACGAATAGCGTCTTCTTTATTTTGCGCGCTGGCTCCGGTATGGATAGCCTGCAATTCGAGCTGGAACATAATTCTCCTCGCTTGCTGAAAGTGAATCGTTTCAGCTCAATGGCGGATTGAATCGCGGTTCACCACACAGAGAGTCTTGTGGAGAACGCTGAAACGTTTCAAGGATTCTGGTACAGCGAACGAAAGCAGGCAAGAAAATGCGCAAACGGCGTAGCAGATTTTTGACGCTACGCACAATTCATAACTTATTTAAGATTTTATTGCATACGGCGCTGACGGCGCTGCTGTAACCGCAGCGGTATAACGGTTTGATTTTCAGCAAACTTCAGCCTTTCACGGCGCAGTGTCAGCTTCCAGTTTCAACAGATAAACCATCGCCTCATCACGCGAATGACCACACATTTCGCGCTCAGGTTGCAAACCGGCACAGACTGCGGGACGCAGAGCAGAACCAAAAATTTTGCAGCGCAAATTCTCATCAAGCTGAACACAGGGCGTGTTGGCGGGCTTGCCGTTAGGCATGCCAGGAATTGGTGAGGAAACAGAAGGCGCCGTACAGCAGGCACCACACTGACTACGGCATTGCATAACGCACTCCGGCAGGGAAATTCGTCGCGACAATAGCAGGCCAGTATACGAAATGCCATGCTTCTCTGTAAGCGAGCAAAATTTCCTGCGCGGCATATTGCCTGTTTTCACCCGCGCGGGTAACGTGGCGCGCAATTGAATCTCAACTAAAGCGAGAACAGCAATGCCAAAAGCGAATGAAATAAAAAAGGAATGGCAGTCACCCATAACGGAAAACTGCTGCTGGTTAAAGATATTGATATTCAAAGCCCGAGCGCACGCGGTGCCGCCACGCTCTATAAAATGCGTTTTGCCGATGTCCGCACTGGCCTGAAAGTGGAAGAGCGTTTTAAAGGCGACGACATCATTGAAACCATTTCACTCAGCTGCCGCAGCGTCACCTTCTCTTACATAGATGGTGATGAATATGTGTTTATGGATGATGAAGATTACACGCCTTACACCTTCAAAAAAATCAAATAGAAGAAGAGCTGTTATTCATCCCTGAAGGCGGTATTCCCGGCATGCAGGTTTTGACCAGGGAAGGCGAGTTGCTGGCACTTGAACTGCCGCAAACGGTTGACATGGATATTGTCGATACCTCGCCAGGTATTAAAGGTGCGTCTGCCAGCGCCCGTACCAAACCCGCCGGAATGAGCACCGGCCTGGTGATTCAGGTGCCGGAATACCTCAGTAATGGCGATCGTATTCGTATTCACATTGCTGAACGACGCTATATGGGCCGTGCCGATTAACGTTGAAGCCTCAACTCGCCAGCGATAAATGTTATAAGATAACATCTTCACTGGCGATTTTTCTGACCGGAGCGGTAAACATGACGCGCGTTAACCTTCTTACTGGATTTTTAGGCAGTGGTAAAACCACCACGTTGCTGCATTTACTGGCCAACAAACCCGCCAGTGAAAACTGGGCGGTGCTGGTGAATGAATTCGGTGAAATCGGTATTGATGGCGCACTGTTAGCCGATCGCGGCGCGACGTTAAAAGAGATCCCCGGCGGCTGTATGTGCTGTGTGAATGGCTTACCCATGCAAATTGGGCTGAATAAGTTGTTAAAACAAACTCGTCCCGATCGCCTGCTGATAGAGCCTACCGGCCTGGGCCATCCGCGCCAGCTTCTGACTCTGCTGAGTTCACCTGTCTATCTGCCGTGGCTGGAACTCAACGCGACGCTTACCCTACTCGATGCGCGCCAGCTTTCTGACCCGCGCGTCGTGGAAAATGAAAACTTCCGCGATCAGCTCGCTGCAGCGGATATCATTATTGGTAATAAATGCGATCGCTGGAGCAGCAGCGATCGGCAGGCGTTGCTGCGCTGGCAGGAAAGCAACCTGGACGGACGTCCTTTTTTCTCAACCGAGTTTGGACAAATTTCTCCCGCCTTGCTCAATACCCCGCGCGGCAAACCGCGCGACATTCCACAACCGCAACACCATCAGCATCGTTCATTACCCACCAGCGGCATTGCGGCACTGCGTCTGGATGGCCCGTCGCGCTGGCGTCGTGCACTGAATGAGGGGCAAGGCTATGTGGCCTGCGGCTGGGTTTTCGACAGCGAAACCGTGTTTGACACGCTTCCTCTGCTGGAATGGGCGCGTTTGGTTCCGGTTGATCGGGTGAAAGGTGTGCTGCGCATTGCAGAAGGCTCGGTCAGTATTAACCGCCAGGGTGATGATGTGCACATCGAAACCCTGCCCTCTTCCCCGCCCGACAGCCGCATTGAGATGATTCATTCCGGGCCAGCTGACTGGAATAAACTACAATCCGCATTGTTGAAGTGCCGTTTACCTTATTCAGGTTAATTTCTGCGGTTATTTTTTATATATGAGCTGAGATATGCGCGCTATTCGTCTTGTTACGATCCTGCTGCTTAATGCATTGGGTGTTGTGCTGTTTTTATCGTGGTATTTACCGCCTGAGCATGGTTTTTGGTTCGGCGTCGATAAAACCATTTTCTTTGGATTTAATAATCAGATGGTGACGCATCCAGGCTTTGCCCTGTTAGTGGCGATCACCAATTTCCGTGGCTTTGATCTGGTTTCATTGCTGGCGATGGGGCTGCTTTATTTCTCGTTCTGGCGACGCGAAACACCCGAAGGCCGCCGTAAACTATTAGCCATTGGCATTACGATGTTGCTGACAGCGGTTATCCTGAATCAGCTGGGCCATTTACTGCCGGTTCAGCACTCCAGCCCCACGCTGTTTTTTGAACATGTGCATCGCGTTAGTGAGCTCACCGGTATTCCCGCTAAAGATGCGTCAAAAGACAGCTTTCCCGGTGACCATGGCATGATGCTGATTATTTTCGCCTGCTTTATGTGGCGCTATTTTGGCGGGCGCGCATTTTTAATGGCCGTGGCGATCGTCATTATCTTTTCGCTGCCGCGCGTGATGGCTGGTGCACACTGGTTTACTGATATCGCGGTGGGTTCGTTGTCCGTGGTATTCGTCGGATTAAGCTGGTGGCTCCTGACTCCCGCCAGTGATGTTGTGGTGAATTGGTTTTATCACAAATTGCCTGGCAAATATAAACCCCTTGCCTGATTGATTAGCGCGGACGGAGGATAGGTATTTATCTGAACCGTCTGCGCTTATTAAAAACTTAAATATATTATTAGCATCCTAACCAAAACCGTTAAAAGAAAAGGTGATGGCTTTTAACACGGTGAAATATCCTGCCCGTCACGCTGTCTAGCGTAAAAACTCTTAAAAACCCTGCTATGGCGCGAATTAGCCCCATCTTATCTCCTTATTTTCGCCATTATTTTCTGTTTATTGTTGATAAAGTAGACAGTGTGTTACAGATTGATTTCACATCATAAAAACCTATAAGAATTTACTCAAAACCACTCGCCACGGCGTCTGTAATCGGTTAACCTCAGTCGCAATGAGGAAACAGCAGCAGAAAATTCGGCCTTCTTTACCGTTAATTTGTGGTCATTAACACATTTTAGTAATTAAGGATTTGTCTTAGACTGATTCGCTTATTAATCTCATTCCGTTTTGTCATCTGGCTGGCGACAATCTTGTCGTAAGGACATCGAAGGAAAACTCGAAGAATGGTCAAGTCTCAACCAATACTGAGATATATCTGGCGGATTGTGCCCGCACTGGCGCTGGCAACCCTGCTCTCAGCATGTAGTAGTACTCATAACAGTCAGAATGCGAATAACGAGAATCATGAAGTTAACAACCAGAATGGTTTTTTACTTCAAGCGTCTCAGGATGAATTTGAAGAAATGGTGCGTAATGTCGACGTTAAGTCGCGCATCATGGATCAATATGCCGTCTGGAAAGGTGTACGCTATCGCCTTGGTGGTGAAACCAAACGCGGTATTGACTGCTCCGCATTCGTGCAGCGTACTTTCCGTGAACAGTTTGGTTTAGAGTTGCCGCGCTCAACTTCCGGGCAGCAGGACACCGGCAAAGAAATTTCACGCAACAAATTGCGTCCCGGTGATTTGGTTCTGTTCCGTGCAGGTTCCACAGGCCGCCATGTTGGCATCTACCTTGGTAATGATAACTTTGTTCATGCCTCGACCAGCAGCGGCGTAATGATCTCGAATCTGAACGATAATTACTGGAAGAAACGCTACCGTGAAGGTCGCCGGGTTTTAAGTCGTAACCCAAGTTAGTCCCCGCTTCGTATACCTTCTCAGCCAGAGAAAACAAAAACGCTGCTTATGCAGCGTTTTTTTCATCCTATAAGGCTTAAACCCGCTTATTAATGAAAAAAGCAATTGTTTATCAAAAGAATAACGAGACATTCTCCGTCATCTCGTTATATTCTCAGTCGCTTACACCAGAGCAGTTGTGCGCAGTTAAATTATAATAAAACAGGTTCAGAGGAAGCACTTCATGCCACTGTCGGCGGCGCTGATGCGCCATGCAACTTATCCTCGCCGTATCGCCTGGCGTAGCGCGATTGTCGGCGGCGCGTTTTTTATATTATTCACCTCACTCCTTCTCAATCTGACCTGGCACCAGCGCGAACGCCAGCATGAACAGCTATTAATCAGCAGTCGCAATGCGCTTCAGCACACCCTGACTTCACTGATCAACAATACGCTTAATCCTTTGCTCTCATTTAGTCGTGCCGACTGCTATGAAATCAATCACGAACTGACCTCGCGCGCCGCCTTTTCCGATAACCTGCGCACTATCTTGCTGGTCAATGACGGTTATGCTTTTTGCTCCTCCGCAACCGGCAATCTCTATTTGCCGCTCAATATGATCTCGTCGCAAACCGATTTGACACGTGACAGGGATTTACAGGTATTAAGCGGTGTGCCGCTACCTTCGTCGAAACCTGTTTTGGCGCTATGGCTCAAAAACGCCGGCAGCATTCAGTCCGGGGTTTTTGCCACTCTCGACCTGTCGCTGACGCCGTATCAACTGCTGGCCTCTTCTCACCCTGAGATCTCCGGCATGGCATTAGTGGCGCAAAAAAGCGCCTTAACCAGTTGGCAGTCCACGGCGATCAGTAACCGTGATCTGCCGCCGCCGCTGATGACACTGGCTTTATCCGGCTACCCTCTGCAGTTTGTGCTGTACGGTTCCACGTTGTCGCTGAATGATTATCAAACCATCATTCTTAGCAGCATTTTGCTATCGCTACTCGCCAGTGCTCTTTGCTGGCTATTGCTGTCACGCTATCAGCGCCCCGGCAAAGAAATTTTGCAGGGCATCAGGCGCGGCGAGTTTCACGTTGAATATCAGCCTTTGATTACATCCCATGATGGCCAGCCTTACGGTGTGGAAGCCCTGTTGCGCTGGACACATCCGACGCATGGTGCCATCACGCCCGATGTGTTTATCAGCTATGCAGAAGCACAAAACGTCATTATTCCGCTGACACGTCACCTGTTTCAGCTCGTGGCGCGCGACGCGCATCAGCTTTGTCGTCATACGCGGCTGGGTACGATTATGGGGCTTAATATCTCCCCGCTGCACCTGGCTTCGGATTCGTTTCGTGATGACGTTATGCACTGGGTTGACATCATGCCCCCTGGGCATTTCAATTATGTGTTTGAAATTACCGAGCGAACAATGGTGCGTGAAAAAAATGCTGCCGAGCTGTTTAACTGGCTGCATCAGCGCGGCATTAAAATTGCTATCGATGACTTTGGCACCGGCCACAGTGCCCTCATTTATCTTGAAAAATATGCGTTTGATTATCTCAAAATCGATCGCGGTTTTGTGCAGAGCATCGGCACAGAAACGCTGACTTCGCCGGTTCTGGATACGGTATTGCAACTGGCGAAAAAGCTCAAAATGAACACGGTGGCGGAGGGCGTAGAGACTGGCGATCAGGCCGCCTGGCTGATTAATCGCGGCGTGACCCATTTACAGGGTTATATGTTCAGTCGTCCCTTACGGCCTGAGCCGCTGATTGATTACTTTCAGCTGCATAACAGCTGACGCCGTTATGTTAAGCAAAAACAATAAGAGAGCGCCTTGCTTATGCTTCGTTTCGTCACATTGCTGCTGTTCAGTGCGCTGTTTGCGCCGTTACAGGCAGCAACAATCAGTGAAAGCTACGCCTTTGCTCAACTCGGCGCGCCAAAATATGCGGTGAATTTCAGCCATTACGATTATGTTAATCCCGCCGCACCCAAAGGCGGCAAGATCACCATGGCGGTGGTCGGCACTTACGACAATTTCAATCGCTACGCTTCTCGCGGTAATGCTGGCGTGGGCACCGGTGCGCTCTATGACAGCTTATTCACAAATTCTGATGATGAACCCGGCAGTTACTACCCCTGATTGCCGAATCAGCGCGCTATCCCAGCGATTACCGCTGGATGGAAATCACGATTAATCCGCACGCTCAGTTTCAGGATGGTTCACCCATCACCGCCAGTGACATGGCTTTTACGTTTAAAAAATTTATGAGCGAAGGCGTGCCGCAGTTTCGCGTCATCTACAGAGGCGTCAGTGTGAAAGCCCTTAACCGGTTAACTGTACGCATTGACGTGCCTGAACCTGATAAGGATTTGATTCTCGGTTTGCTCACCCTGCCTGTGGTCTCTGAAAAATTCTGGCAGGACAAAAAATTTAACGAGCCGCTGAGTACTCCTCCCTGTCGAGCGGACCTTACCGTATCAGCAACTGGAAACTGGGCCAGTTTATTGAATACAGCCGGGTAAAAAACTACTGGGCCGCCAATCTTCCGGTTAATCGTGGGCGCTTTAATTTTGATGTGATGCGTTACGACTACTATCTCGACGATAACGTCGCCTTTGAAGCCTTTAAATCAGGCGCATTTGATCTTCGCGAAGAGTCATCCGCCAAAAAATGGGCAACGCAGTATGGCGGGCGCAATTTCGATAATCATCACATTGTTAAATACACCACCCCAACCAGTGCCGCAACGGATACCCGCTGGCTGGCATTTAACAATGAAAAACCGCTGTTTCACGATCGTCTTGTGCGTCAGGCGCTGACGTTAGCCTTTGATTTTGAATGGATGAATAAAGCGTTATTTTACGGCGCTTATAAACGCACCAGCAGCTATTTCCAGAACACCGAGTATGCCGCGACAGGCTATCCTGATGCCGATCAACTGGTGCTACTCGCCCCTTACAAAGCGCAACTTCCTGCCGATTTGTTCACGGAAAAGTATGCTCCCCCACTCCGATGGCAGCGGTTACGATCGCGGCAATTTACTCAAGGCGCTGGCGTTACTGAAACAAGCGGGCTGGAATATCAAAAACCAGCGGTTAATTAACGATAAAACCGGGCAACCTTTTAACATTGAGCTGTTACTGCGTGGCGGAACAAATAATGAGTGGGCGCTGCCGTTCCAGCACAGCCTGTCACGTTTGGGGATTACGCTGACATTACGCCAGATCGATACGTCGCAATATTTACGACGGCTGCGTGAAGGGGATTACGACATGATCGCGTCTAATTATCTGGCAATGCCCTTTCCCTCAACCAGCCTGCAAACCCTCTGGCAATCCGACTATATCCAGTCAACATGGAATACCGCCCGCGTGAAAGATCCGATTGTTGATCATTTCGTGAAAGAAATTACCGCGCATCAGGGCGATGCAAAGGCGCTGTTGCCGCTCGGCCAGGCGCTGGATCGGATTTTATTGTGGAATGCATACATGATCCCGATGTGGTTTAACGCTGAACAGCGTCTGGCCTACTGGGATAAGTTTTCTCATCCTGCCATCAAACCCGCCTACAGCAATGCGCTGGATAGCTGGTGGTATGACGTGAACAAAGCCGCGCAACTGCCGGCAGATCGACGCTAAGGAGAACAGAGTTGGCGGCTTATTTTCTGCGCAGGCTTTTACTGATCATTCCTACCCTGTGGGCCATCATTACCCTTAATTTCTTTATTGTACAGATTGCGCCGGGCGGCCCCGTCGATCAGGCGTTGGCCAATATTGAGTTTGGTCAGACTACCGGTTTACCGGGTGGTGGCGGCGACAATGCTGGCGCTCGTGCCAGCCTCAATCATCCCAGTCCAGGCGACAATCAGTATCGCGGCGCACGCGGTCTTGATCCGGAAGTGATCGCAGAGATCAAGCAACGCTACGGCTTTGATAAGCCGATGTGGCAACGCTACGTTGAGATGTTGTGGAACTATGTGCGCTTCGATTTCGGCGACAGCCTGTTTCGCAGCGCATCCGTGCTGCAATTGATCAAAGAGAGTTTGCCGGTTTCCGTAAGCCTGGGTTTATGGAGCACCCTGATCATCTATTTAGTATCGATTCCGCTCGGTATTAAAAAAGCGGTGCGTAATGGCAGCGCCTTCGACATCTGGAGCAGCACGTTCATTATCATCGGTTATTCCATACCGGCGTTTCTGTTCGGCATCATGCTGATTGTCCTGTTTGCAGGCGGCAGCTACCTCGACTGGTTTCCGCTACGTGGACTAACTTCGCCGCAGTTCGACAGTTTGCCGTGGTATGACAAAGTGCTGGATTATCTCTGGCATATCTCCCTGCCGGTACTGGCAACGGTGATTGGCGGTTTTGCCACCCTGACGATGCTGACGAAAAACGCCTTTCTTGATGAAATACGTAAGCAATACGTGGTGACCGCCCGTGCCAAAGGCGTACCTGAGCAACGGATCCTTTATCAGCACGTTTTTCGCAATGCGATGTTGCTGGTCATTGCCAGTTTCCCGGCCACTTTTATCAGCATGTTCTTTACCAGTTCGCTACTGATCGAGGTTATGTTCTCACTAAATGGCCTGGGGCTGTTGGGCTACGACGCCACCATTCAGCGTGACTATCCGGTGATGTTTGGCACCTTATACATTTTTACCCTGATCGGCCTTCTTATGAATATTATCAGTGACTTAACCTATACACTGGTCGATCCGCGAATCGATTTTGAGGGCCGCTGATGCGCTTATCTCCCCTGAATCAGCAACGCTGGCAGCGTTTTCGCCATAATCGTCGCGGCTACTGGTCGCTGTGGATTTTTCTGGTGATTTTCATGCTGTCGCTGTGCGCCGAATTGATTGCCAATGACAAGCCGCTGTTGGTGCATTATCAACAACGCTGGTACGCCCCGCTGATGTTTGATTACAGCGAAACGGATTACGGGGGCGAGCTGGCCACGCCTGCCGATTATCAGGACCCCTGGTTACAACAGCGTATTGAACAGCAAGGCTGGGCATTGTGGGCGCCAGTTCGCTTCAGTGACAGCACCATCAACTTTGCCACGCAGGTGCCGTTTCCTTCTCCGCCTTCGTGGCAGAACTGGTTAGGCACTGACGCCAACGGCGGTGATGTATTTGCACGCCTGTTGTACGGCACGCGAATATCGTTGCTGTTTGGTCTGCTGTTGACGCTGTTTTCCAGCGTGATCGGCATCGTAGTGGGTGCCGTTCAGGGTTATTTCGGCGGCAAAGTCGATTTAGTCGGGCAACGATTAATTGAAGTGTGGTCCGGTATGCCATCGCTGTTTCTGCTCATTCTGCTCTCCAGCGTAATTCAGCCCGGCTTTTGGTGGCTGCTGCTGGTGACGGTGGTGTTTGGCTGGATGAGCCTGGTGAGCGTGGTGCGCGCCGAATTTTTGCGTACCCGCAATTTCGATTACATTCGCGCGGCGCAGGCTTTAGGCGTTAGCGATGGACGCATTATGCTGCGCCATATGCTGCCGAACGCAATGGTAGCCACGCTGACGTTTTTGCCTTTTATTCTCTGTGGCTCGATTACCACACTCACCTCGCTGGATTTTCTCGGCTTTGGTCTGCCCGTCGGCTCGCCTTCGCTTGGCGAACTGCTACTTCAGGGCAAAAACAATCTTCAGGCTCCCTGGCTCGGCTTATCGGGCTTCTTTTCGTTAGCGATTTTACTGTCGCTGCTTATTTTTATCGGCGAAGCCGTGCGCGACGCCTTTGATCCCAGCAAAGGACGCTAAATGCCGCAGCCGTTACTTGCCATCAATCATCTTTCCGTTGCTTTTCGCCAGGGCGAAGCGTTGCATTCGGTCGTAAATGACGTCTCGCTACAGATCGCCGCTGGCGAAACGCTGGCGCTGGTGGGCGAATCGGGTTCCGGTAAAAGCGTGACTGCGCTTTCGGTGATGCGCCTGCTGCATGCATCGTCGGTGACTTATCCGAGCGGAGAGATCCTGTTTGCCGGACAAGATTTGCTCCATGCCAGTGAGCAAACGCTGCGCGGTATCCGTGGTAATCAGATTGCCATGATTTTTCAGGAACCGATGGTGTCGCTTAATCCGCTGCACACCGTTGAGAAACAACTTTATGAAGTGTTGTCACTGCATCGCGGTATGCGACGCGAAGCGGCGCGGGCTGAAATGTTGAGCTGTCTGGATCGCGTGGGCATTCGTCAGGCAGCATCGCGGCTAAGCGATTTTCCGCATCAGCTTTCCGGTGGCGAGCGTCAGCGTGTAATGATTGCGATGGCGCTGTTAACGCAGCCAGCATTGTTAATCGCCGATGAACCGACCACCGCACTGGACGTCACGGTACAGGCGCAAATCCTTACCCTGCTGCGTGAGCTTCAGCGTGAACTCAACATGGGCATGCTGTTTATTACGCACAATCTCAATATTGTGCGTCAGTTAGCGGACAACGTCAGCGTGATGCGCAACGGGCGCGTGGTGGAGCAAAACCGCTGTCAGCACCTGTTAAATCAACCACAGCATCCCTATACGCAGCAGCTGCTGGCCGCCGAGCCGGAGGGCTGCGCGCTGCCGCTGCCGCCTGATGCGCCGGAGATCCTTAAGGTGAACAATCTGCATGTGGGTTTTCCACTGCGGCGCGGTGTGTTGAAGCGTCAGATCGGCGAAAAGGTGGCACTGAATAACCTCAGCTTTAGCCTGAAACGCGGAGAAAGTCTGGGGCTGGTAGGAGAATCTGGCTCAGGAAAAAGCACCACCGGGCTGGCGCTGCTGCGCCTGATTAAGGCGCAGGGAGAAATCTGGTTTGATGGTCAGCCGCTGCATCAAATGCCGCGCAGGCAGCTGTTACCGCTGCGTCGCCGTATTCAGGTCGTTTTTCAGGACCCTAATTCGTCCCTTAATCCGCGCATGACGGTGCAGCAAATTATTGCCGAAGGTCTGGCTGTCCATCACCCTCAGCTCAGCGCAACCGCGTTACAGGCGCGTGTCAAAGCAGTCATGGAAGAAGTGGGCCTGGATGCGGACAGCCGTCATCGCTACCCTGCCGAGTTTTCAGGAGGCCAACGGCAACGCATTGCGATTGCGCGCGCGCTGGTTCTGGAGCCGGAACTCATCGTATTGGATGAACCCACCTCATCACTTGATCGTTCAGTGCAAAAGCAAATTTTGACACTGCTGCGTCGGTTACAGCAGCAACATCAGCTGAGTTATCTGTTTATCAGTCACGATTTGGATGTGGTGCGCACGCTTTGCCATCAGCTCATCGTGCTGCGGCAGGGGAAGTGGTGGAACAGGGGGAATGCGAAAAGTTGTTCGCTGCGCCCGCTCAGGCCTATACGCGTGAGCTGTTCGCCTCTGCGCAACCTAAAGTCTGAGAGTGTTGAAACAGAAGCCTGACCCGCTTTACAGGGATCAGTGACCGTTAAAAGTCTCTGCAATGGCAACGCCCTGATTTTTCAGGCAGCAGTTTGTGGCGCTTTCATCGCTGCGCTGGATAAACAGGCAGGGCTGCCCTTCGCATTCGGCAACTTTGCACTCCACCTGGATGGCTGCCAGCACGTCGCGCAACTGGTGAAGAATTTCCCATGCAGGATTACCGTCATGGCTGATCAAACGCAGCGCAATAACATCCTGATCATCTGTCACCCCGTCATCGGCTTCGATGGCGCTGTGACGATCGCTGGCCCAACGAAAACGTTGTGGCAGGCGATGCACGACTGAAAGTTGCAGCATAGTGAGTAATGTCCCCAGAAATTGACTCTCAATTCACAACAAACGGCGTATAGTGCGGTGAATCCCTTTTCCCGATCAAACATAACAAGGACGTCAAGGCCTGCCTTCTCGTTTCTTAATAAAGCGCATCGGTAAAATTGTTTTTTGCGAGTAGTCTCGCAATTTAAAACTATATGTACCGCGTTGAGCAGCACTTAACAATCATTTTAGACGCAAAATAATTACTTTATTGGCTATATTTTTTCACATATTAGAAACATCGCACCCAGACTGGCATACGACGAGACGAAAATAACGCAAGGACAGCGCGACTGCGCCCGATTAACGGGCAGCAGCGCGTGGGCGAGAAGCGTAAGAAAACAGCAGGATAGAGAGAGTGGCACACAGCGCGATAGTGCCAACCATTGGCCAGGCGCTGTTAAAACTGGCGAGCGATAAAAGTGCCCCAACCAGCGCACCAACGCCAAAGCGCAGCGTACCTGCCAGTGATGACGCCGTGCCTGCCATATGCGGAAACTCATCAAGGATCACCGCCATCGCATTCGATGACACCATCGAGACACAGCCGATAAACATCGCCACGCCGAACACCAGCGGCAAAAATCCCAGATTCAGCGCGCTGACAATCAGCAGCCAGATCCCCATACAGAACTGAATCACCAGGCCTAAACGGAACATCGCCACCGGGCCGAAACGGCGCACCGCACGGCTGTTAATCAACGTCATAACAAACAGGAACACCACGTTGAGGCCAAAGTAATAGCCGAAGCTTTGTGGCGAGACGTGGTTCAGTTCAATGTAAACGAAGGGACCCGCATTCAGAAAGGTAAACAAGCCAGCAAACGAGAAGCCGCTCGACAGCATATAGCTAAAGGCACGTTTATGACGAAACAGCGTGACAAAATTCCCCAGCGTGGTGCGCAGGTGGAAGCGTTGTCGCTGCTCGGGCTTGAGCGTTTCGCGAATTTGCGTTGCCACCAGCAAGGTGGTGATCACTGCCGCAAGCGACAGTGTCCAGAAAATAGCGTGCCAGCTCCAGAGCAGCAGCAGCCAGCCGCCAATAATCGGTGCCAGCAGCGGTGCGATGGTGGTAATCAGCATGACAAATGACATCATGCGCGAGAAGTCCTCTTTCGAGTAACTGTCGCGCATCAGCGCATTAATCACCACGCTGGCAGCTGCCGCCGATAAGCCGTGCAGGAAGCGCATGGCAATCAGTTGATCGATAGATTGCGACAGCGCACAGGCTGCCGCGGCGCAGGCAAAAATCAGCGTGCCCAGAGTAATTACCGGCTTGCGACCATAGCTGTCCGCCAGCGGACCATACACCAGCTGGCCAATTGCAAATCCGAGGATATAGAGATTGAGCGTCATTTGTACGCTCCCTGCCGATACCGCAAATTCGCGAGCAATTTGCGGCATCGCAGGCAAGTACATATCAATCGACAGTGGCATTAACATCGCCAGCAGGCCGAGGATGACCACTAAACCCACCGGCGAATTTTTTCCTTGCGCACAGAATCTCCCGCTATTTCTGTTTTAACTCGTCAGGCAAGCCGACGCTGGCGATCTCTTTTTCAGTTAACGCACGGTATTCGCCAGGTTCCAGATCGGCATCCAGCACAATCTCACCAATCTTTTCACGATGCAGGCCCACGACACGATTACCTACCGCGGCAAACATGCGCTTCACCTGGTGATAGCGCCCTTCGCTGAGTGTTAGTAGCACCTCAGTTGGCGTGATTATTTCTAACTGCGCCGGTTTGGTCAGGTTTTTCTCGCCATGCAGTTGTACACCAGCAGTAAACTGCGCGGCTGTATCCTCAGCGATCGGGTTTTCCAGCGTCACGCGATAGGTTTTTTCACAGTGATGACGTGGTGAGGTAATGCGATGTGACCACTGACCGTCATCGGTCATCAACACTAAACCGGTGGTATCAATATCCAGGCGACCGGCAGCATGCAGTTTGAATGCCATCGGTTCTTCAAGGAAATAGAGAATGGTTGGATGATCCGGATCGTCGGTTGAGCAGACGTAACCTTGCGGTTTGTTGAGCATGAAATAGCGCGGCCCGGTCTGCATCTGCAATGCATTGCCGTCGTACTCTACCTCATGTTCGGGCAGCAGTTTGAACGCGGTGTCACGCACCACTTCTCCGTTAACGGTCACTTTTTGTCCACGGATTTCACGTGCAGCGATAGCACGGCTGATTTCCAGTTGCTGAGAGATGAATTTGTCGAGTCGCATGAATTCGTTTTGCCTGTTACTGCGGAGGGAAACTGAAACGGCGTTTTTAACCGTTGAAATTGTACGGGAAGTATAGCCTGATCCGGCGTCGCCTGACAGAGCGTTTACTGCGCTTTCGTGGCATAATTACCGCTGGTTTTACAAAAGTGATACAGCATGTCTTTTACCTTACGCCCTTATCAACAGGACGCGGTCGATGCTACCGTGGCGTATTTCCGTCGTCATCATGAACCTGCCGTCATTGTGTTGCCTACGGGGGCGGGAAAAAGTTTGGTGATTGCCGAGCTGGCACGCCTGGCGCGTGGCCGGGTACTGGTGCTGGCGCACGTCAAAGAACTCGTAGCGCAAAACCACGCCAAATATCAGGCTTACGGCCTGGAAGCGGATATTTTTGCCGCAGGTTTGCAGCGTAAAGAGAGCCAGCGCAAAGTGGTGTTTGGCAGCGTGCAATCGGTCGCGCGTAATCTTGCGCAGTTTGACAGCGCCTTCTCGCTGGTGATTGTCGATGAATGTCACCGCATTGGTGATGACAGCGACAGTCAGTATCAACAAATTTTTAGCCACCTGCGTCAGCACAATCCCCAACTGCGTCTGCTGGGTCTGACGGCCACGCCCTTCCGTCTTGGCAAAGGCTGGATTTATCGTTTCCACTATCACGGCATGGTGCGCGGCGATGAAAAGGCGCTGTTCCGTGACTGCATTTACGAACTGCCGCTGCGCTACATGATTAAGCATCAGTTTCTGGTTACGCCAGAGCGGCTCGACATGCCGGTGGTACAGTACGATTTCAGCCGCCTCACGGCCCAGGCTAACGGCTTGTTTAGCGAAGCTGATTTGAACCGGGAACTGAAACAGCAACAGCGCGTCACGCCGCACATTATTCGCCAGATTGTTGAATTTGCTGAAGATCGTCTTGGCGTCATGATCTTCGCCTCCACGGTCGATCATGCGCGTGAGATTTTACGTTTACTGCCGCAGAACAGTGCGCTGATATCGGCAGAAACTCACGCCCGCGATCGCGATGCGCTGATTGTGGCGTTTAAAGCGCAGCAATTGAAATTTCTGGTGAATGTAGCGGTATTGACCACCGGTTTCGATGCGCCTCATGTGGATCTGATCGCTATTCTGCGTCCGACCGAATCAGTAAGTTTGTATCAGCAGATTGTCGGACGCGGCTTACGCCTGTCTCCCGGCAAGACCGATTGCCTGATCCTGGATTATGCAGGCAATCCCCACGATCTGTTTACGCCGGAAGTCGGCGCGCCTAAAGGCGCCAGCGATAATCAGCCCGTGCAGGTATTTTGCCCTGCCTGCGGCTTTGCCAATACTTTTGGGGCAAAGCCACGGCTGATGGCATGGTGATTGAGCATTTTGGCCGCCGCTGTCAGGGGTGCTGGAAGATGACGACGGCACGCGTGAACAGTGCGATTATCGCTTCCGCTCTAAAAGCTGCCCGGACTGCGGTGCCGAAAACGACATTGCGGCGCGGCGTTGCCATCAGTGCGACCATATTCTGGTGGATCCTGACGACATGTTGAAAGCGGCACTGAAGCTGAAAGATGCGCGCGTGCTGCGCTGTGGTGGCATGACGCTGGAACAGGGTCGGGACAACAAAGGTGAATGGCTTAACGCTACTTATTACGATGAAGACGGCACCAGCGTCAGTGAACGCTTTCGCCTGCAAACGCCTGCGCAACGTAAAGCATTTGAACAGCTGTTTATGCGCCCGCACCAGCGTGCACCAGGCGTGCCGCTCGGCTGGCAAACGGCTGCCGATGTTGTGGCAATGCAGCCCCTGTTGCGCCATCCCGATTTTGTTGTGGCGCGAGCAAAAGGGCACTTCTGGCAGATCCGCGAAAAGGTATTTGATTACCAGGGGCGTTTTCGCCGCGCGAATGAACTGGGATAATCATTTGCCGGACACCAGCATAACGGCTATAATGCCGCCCGCTTTTGCATGTGCATGAGCAATTTTGAATAACCTGCCTGCTGCTGGGTCGCCTGTAGCAGGAATCATAAAGAGACGTAGCAATGTTCACTATCAATGCAGTAGAACGTAAAGAGCAGGGTAAGGGTGCGAGCCGCCGCCTGCGCGCAGCGAACCGCTTCCCGGCCATCATCTATGGTGGTAAAGAAGCCGCTGTTTCTATCGACCTGGATCACGACCAGGTGATGAACCTGCAGGCTAAGCCTGGGTTCTACACCGAGGTTCTGACTCTGGTTGTCGACGGTAAAGAAACCAACGTTAAAGTGCAGGCTGTTCAGCGTCACCCGTTCAAGCCAAAACTGCACCACATCGACTTCGTTCGCGCTTAATCGCCGAATGCGTTGATGTAAAAAGGCCGGTTGCGAAACCGGCCTTTTTATTTTGTCTGCTTTACCGCACTGTTTAAACCGCTGCCTCCGTGAGTTTTACTTTCGACTCAATAAATTCGACCACCGCCCTGGTGACATCGGCTGTTTTGGCTGTACCGCCGACATCCGGCGTCAACACCCCTTTTGCACAGGCATACTCGATCCCTTCCATCACCCGTGCTGCTGCCTCGCGCTCGCCCAAATGCTCCAGCATTTGCACGGCAGTCCAGAAGCTGGCCACCGGATTAGCGATCCCTTTGCCGGTAATGTCAAAGGCTGAACCGTGGATCGGTTCAAACATTGAGGGAAAACGGCGTTCAGGATCGATGTTCGCTGTTGGCGCAACGCCGAGGCTGCCCGCCAGCGCACCGGCAAGATCGGAAAGGATGTCGGCATGAAGGTTGGTCGCAACAATGGTATCCAGGCTTTGTGGATGCAATGTCATACGGTGCGTCATGGCGTCTACCAGCATTTTGTCCCACTTCACGTCGGGAAATTCCTGCGCCACTTCGGCAGCAATCTCATCCCACATCACCATGCCGTGACGCTGAGCATTCGATTTAGTCACGACGGTTAACAGTTTTCGTGGACGGGACTGTGCCAGTTTAAAGGCATAACGCATGATGCGCGTCACGCCCACTCGGGTAAAAATAGCCACCTCTGTGCCTACTTCTTCAGGCAAACCTCTGTGCGCCCTGCCCCCATTGCCCGAATATTCTCCTTCCGAGTTTTCACGTACAATCACCCAGTCCAGATCGCCAGGGCCGCAGTTACGCAGCGGTGGCGTGATCCCCGGCAGGATTTTAGTCGGGCGCACGTTGGCATACTGATCAAAGCCCTGACAAATCGGCAGGCGTAATCCCCACAGCGTAATATGATCCGGTACGTCAGGCGCACCCACGGCACCAAAGTAAATGGCATCGAATTTTTTCAGCGTCTGTAAGCCCTCTTCAGGCATCATCACGCCATGCTTTTTGTAGTAATCCGACCCCCAGTCAAAGGTTTCAATGGCAAATTTGAGTTTACCGTTTTGACGCTCCAGGGCGCGTAGCACTTCGATACCGGCAGAAATAACTTCGGGGCCAATACCGTCAGCGGGAATAGCAGCAATAGAATAGGTACGCATAAGAGTCTCCGGAATCAGTTAAGGGGATTTAGCATGAGGAAGTTCAGCGGACTGCGGCGTTTTACTTTTCGCAGACAGCAGTAAGACGATCAGGGCAGAGAGCGCCAGCAGCGCAGCGACAAAAAGAGCCCCCAGGTGTAAGAACCGGTTTGCTGCCGAATGACGCCGATCATCATCGGACCGACGAAACCGCCTAAATTACCGATTGAGTTAATGGTGGCGATACCCGCCGCTGCCGCCGGGCCTGAAAGAAACAGCGTTGGCATGCTCCACAGCGGCGGTTTTGAACAGCTAATACCGACCGTGACCAGCGTCAGCGCCACAATCACCGTTAACAGTGAACTGACGTTACCGGCGTAGATCAGCCCTGCCGCCGCCAGCAAACAGGCTGTGATAACGTGCCAGCTGCGTTCACCGCTGCGATCGGAGTGACGCGCCCACAGAATCATGGCCACCACGCCGATTACCGCCGGAAATGCATTTAAAAAACCGATTTCCAGTGAAGAAGCACCAAAAGCGTGAATGATTTGCGGAGACCAGATGCCGAGGGTATATAAGCCAGCGGAAGTGCCGAAATAGACCAGTGCCAGCGCCAGTACCCGGCGATCGGCCAGCCCGCGCCAGACACTGGTGTGGCTCTGTTGCGAGGCGCGTGCCTGCTCTTCAGCCTGCATGGTGTTTTGCAACCATTCGCGCTCTTCATCCGTCAGCCATTTGGCTTTGGCCGGACGATCGGTCAGGAAAAACAGCACCACAACCCCGAACAGCACCGCAGGCACCGCTTCTAACAGAAACATCCACTGCCAACCGGCATATCCCAGCAATCCGTGCATTTCAAGCAGCGCAGCAGAGATGGGCGAACCCAGCGCCGTTGATAACGGCGCGGCGGCCATAAATATCGCGGTCACTTGCGCACGCCGTGCCGCCGGGAACCAGAAGCTGAGATAAAGAATGATACCGGGAAAAAATCCAGCTTCAGCGACACCGAGTAAAAAGCGCAGAATATAAAAACTGGTGGTGCCCTGGACAAATGCCATACAGGCGGAAACTAATCCCCAGGTAATCATGACGCGAGCGATCCAAATACGTGCGCCGACTTTATGCAATATCAGATTGGACGGAACTTCAAAAAGAAAATATCCCAGAAAAAAGATCCCTGCTCCCAAACCAAATACGGTTGGTGAGAAACCTAAATCCTGGTTCATGGTTAATGCAGCAAAACCGATATTAACGCGATCGAGAAAAGCGATGAAATAGAGCAGCATAATGAAGGGCACAATGCGCAGAGTAACTTTACGCATCACCCTTTTTTCGAGGTGAGAGTTCATATTAAAGTGCTCCAGGTTTGTGTAGGGTAAATGTTATTTTTTTGTGTTCGATCTCAGTATGCCTTTTTGCCTGAGCTTATCATCAGGGCTGGTTTATATAAATTATTTGAATAATGCGCGGGCGGGAAAATTATGGATATAAATCAATTGCGTTGTTTCATTACGGTAGGTGAAGAGCTGCATTTTGGCCGCGCGGCGCAAAGGATGGAAATGATGCCTGCGTCACTAAGTCGCTTTATTCGCTTGCTCGAAGAGGACCTTGGCGTACGATTATTAAATCGCTCAACGCGCAATGTGGCATTAACGCAGGAAGGCGTAGAATTTTTCGATGAAGCGGTAAAACTGGTTGCGCAATTTGATGCACTGGCCTGGCGTTTTCGGACGGCAAATAAGCGGGGACGCAAAGCATTACGTATTGGTGCCATTGACAGTGCAGCGCGCGGATTAATTCCCCACTTGCTGAATTACTTTATGCAGCTTTATCCGGATGCAGATATTCACTTAACTGAAGATAAAACAATAAATCTTATTCCCCGCCTCAAATCAGGCTGGCTGGATATAATTTTTATTCGCCCACCGGAAAATCTCGACAGCCGGTTGGCGTGCCGTTTAATTGCGCGCGAAACCTGCGTACTTGCCGTGCCGGTTAATCATCCCCTGGCCAGTAAAAGTTGTGTCAGCGTCACTGATTTTGCCGAAGAATCGATGATCTTACCGGAGCGCAGGACGCGCCCCCACAGCCATGATTTAACCATGAATATTTTTAAATCAGCGGGCCTTACGCCGCACATTGCGCAGTTTGCTGAGGAGAAACAGACAATTTTAAGTTTTGTATCCGCGGGCTTAGGGCTGGCAATTGTGCCAACCTCATTTCGCAACATTAACAGTGAAGGCGTCACCTGTATTGCGCTGGAGACAGACGAGAAAGTCAAAAAATTGCCGCTCAGCGTCGCCTGGTTAAAAGGCCGTGATGACGCCAGCATCGCGGCCTTGCTACAGATTTTAGCTGACAACCGGACCACGTTGATTACACCGCTATAGTGAAAGCAAAGCGATCCGGGGATGCCTTTCCCGGACCGGTAGGTTATTTACTGCTGGTGCGACGCTGTAACTGATCGCGCAGATTTGGCGGGGTGCCTTTGATGGTCAGGGTATCTGTCGCGGCATCCCAAAAGATGCGCTCGCCCAACAGCATGGCATCAAAATTAAGGGTTAATCCGCCGCCGCTGCCCGCAAATTTGGTTAACTGACGTAACGTACTGCGATCGGCCGGAAAGTGCTCTTCAAGCTCATAACCTTGCTCCTGAGTAAAAGCCTGAAACGTTTTCTCACCCAGCGTCGGAAGTTCGCCCGACAACGCTTCCAGCGCAATTTCCTCGCCCGCCTGCAATTGTTCATTGCAGTAGCTGTAAACCTGCTGACGAT
The DNA here is from genome assembly GCA_018842655.1 of Candidatus Pantoea haifensis. Lineage (GTDB taxonomy): Bacteria > Pseudomonadota > Gammaproteobacteria > Enterobacterales > Enterobacteriaceae > Pantoea > Pantoea haifensis. The sequence goes on from JAGTWN010000004.1 coordinate 1,702,933, forward strand.
AATTCTGGCGTTCATTTTTATCCAGATTCGACTCATCGCAGTAATCATCTACCGCCTGTAACAGGCCACGGTTTTGCGCTTTGGTGTCCAGACCCACTTCAGCACCGAGGAAATCCATAAAAAAATCAGCAACTTTTCGACCCACGCGCCCACGCAGAAAAGTCAGATAGCGGGTCGATTCGGGATTCGTTTCCCATTCCGTTAAATCGATACGCGCAACGATATCGGCGTGATTAATATCAAGATAATGGGTGCTGCTAATATCCATCTGCTCATTAACGCGCATGCTCGACTGGCTGTTGAGCACTGTGACCAGTAAATATTCCACCGCCAGATAGCGATAGTGAATAAACAGCACCACACCGCCTTCGGCAAACGGGTATTTTGCCAGCTCATCACGCAGGCGGCCTGTCGCAGCACGACTGAAAGCAAGAAAATCATCGTTGCCCTTGCGGCAGTTGCGCAGCGCCTCGGCCAGTTCACTTTCAGCATTAAACAGACCGTAAGCTTTGCTTTTAGCACTGTAAACACGGTGCAACTCTTCAACCATCGCTTCAACCGTGTTGGTGGCGGGCAGCAACGAATCACGCAGCACCAGTTCCAGCTGATTCTCGTCGCGTTTAATTAACTGATGCAGGGCAATCTGGTCGATATCCAGACTCATGGTAGACTCTCCTTTAAGCTCAGGCGCGTATTCAAACACCGCCCGCCTCGGCTTTCAACTGCATGCAGCAAGCCTGAGCTGCACGACTGATAAAATTGCGGAAAAAAGCGCATTGTTACGGTAATATACCGCCTTTTGAAACGAGATTAGACGACGATATGCCACAATCATCCCGTTATAGCGACGAACGCGTGGAACAACTCCTCGCGAAAATGGTGCAGATCTTAGAGAAAGACCAGGCGCCGACTGACCTTTCCCTGATGGTGCTGGGAAACATGGTCACCAACCTGATCAACAATGATGTCGCGCCGGCCCAACGTCGTTCGCTGGCTCGCTCCTTCGCTGAAGCTTTACAATCTTCAGTGCGTGATGACAACGCTCACTAATTGCTGATTTGATTTCATAATATGGTAACCAACCGGCAGCGATACCGCGAAAAAGTCTCCCAGATGATCAGTTGGGGGCATTGGTTTGCTCTGTTCAATATCTTTTTCGCGCTGATTTTAGGCAGTCGCTACCTGTTGGTCGCCGACTGGCCCTCCTCGCTGACCGGGCGCATCTACGCCTATAGCAGTTGGATTGGCCACTTCAGCTTTATTGTCTTTGCGGTGTATCTGCTGATCATTTTCCCACTGACGTTCGTGGTGATGTCGCAACGCCTGTTAAGGATAATGTCAGCGGTGGTTGCCACCGCCGGACTGACGCTGGTGATGGTCGACAGCGCCGTATTCAGTCGCTTCCACTTGCACCTCAATCCGGTGGTGTGGGAGTTAGTCATCAATCCCGACCAAAGCGAAATGGCGCGTGACTGGCAGCTGATGTTTATCAGCGTGCCGCTGATTTTCCTTGTGCAGATGCTGTTTGCCACCTGGAGCTGGCAAAAGCTGCGCAGCCTTAATCGCCGCTCGTTTGGCAAGCCGCTGGCCGCCCTGTTTATTAGCGCCTTTTTTGCCAGTCATTTGATGTATATCTGGGCTGATGCCAACTTCTATCGCCCGATTACCATGCAGCGCGCCAATCTACCGCTCTCTTATCCTATGACCGCGCGCCGCTTCCTGGAGCGGCATGGCCTGCTGGATGCACAGGAGTATCAGCGTCGTCTGGTGCAACAGGGCGATCCTGAAGCGTTGTCGGTACAATATCCGTTGAGTGACATTACGTTCCGCGATGGCGGCACGCGCAATAATCTGCTGGTGATCACTATTGATGGGCTGAACAGCGCCAGCATGGAAAAACGCTGCCCGAACTTAACCAGTTTGCTAACGATAACGTGCGTTTTGCGCAGCATTTCAGTGCGGGAGACACGCCGGAAAAAGGTTTGTTCGGCCTGTTTTATGGCATCTCCTCCAGCTATATGAATGGCATCCTGGCCTCGCGCACGCCCTCAACGCTACTCGGTGCGCTGAGCAGCCAGGGTTATCAGTTTGGCCTGTTCTCTTCAGAAGGCTTTAATTCGCCGCTTTATCGTCAGGCTTTATTGGCGGATTATTCCTTGCCTGCCAGCAACAGCCAGCCCAACGCCACCACGGTGACACAGTGGCAAAACTGGCTGAACAAGCAGAACGATAATAAAACCCCGTGGTTCTCCTGGGTGGCGCTGAGCGGTGCAAATTTGAGTGGTGACAGTGCCAAAACCCGTCAGCGCAGCTATTTACGTCAGGCTTCTGCCATCGACGAGCAGATCCACAACGTGCTGACGGTGCTGCAACAGCGCGATTTGCTGAAAAATACCGTTGTGGTCATTACCGCGCAGCGCGGCCTGGCACTGAATGGCAACGCCGATAGCGCAGGAAATCGCGCCAGTTTACAGGTGCCTCTGGTGATCCACTGGCCAGATACTCCCGCACAAACCATAAGCCGCCTGACCGATCATCAGGATGTCATGGCGACCCTGATGCAGCGTCTGCTGCACGTACGCACCAATCCGGTGAACTATTCGCAGGGTGAAGATTTATTTGCCGCGCAACGTCACCACGACTGGGTGGTGAGTAGCGAAGAGAACAAACTGGTGATTACCACCCCGCAGACAACGCTGGTGCTTAACAATAACGGTAACTATCACGCTTATGATGCACAGGGAAATCCGCTCAAAGATCATAAGCCGCAACTGGCGTTATTGTTGCAGGTGTTGACGGAAGAGAAGCGATTCATCGCAAACTGATTAAATATGAGACAGTTAGTCACTGTGTAGCTTGCATTCATGGCAATTCTCAGTAGACTAGGTCACCAAAGTTCGGCACGTAGCGCAGCCTGGTAGCGCACTGTCATGGGGTGTCAGGGGTCGGAGGTTCAAATCCTCTCGTGCCGACCAAATTATCCCTAAAAAAGCAGCCTTTTCATGGCTGCTTTTTTATGACAATTTTTTGACCTTTAACTTTTGTGCTCTCGCGTTAATGGTGTCTATACTTAGCTTTGTGTGGGTAACGAGAGGAGAGTTTATGCTATTAGTCGAAAAAGACGATCCAAACGAAGCACCAGAATCCGGCGATAAAAGTCCCCAGCCGGACCAGAAGTAACCCACAAAGGCCGCATACCTACATGCGGCCTTTTCATTGCGTAAAAGATTGCCCTGACCGCATCAGACTTTCCGATTTTTCTCCAAATCTGCACTTTAAGAAAAGTGCCAGGCAGCGCAATTTCTTTTCACGATTCATAGCGTTACTTCGTGCATCTAACCGCGTTCTGTATCACAGATCACGCAAAATGTGACAGCGTTTCATCAAACTGAAACAAAATTGTCACAGAATTATCCTACTCTAAAGGCCCCTGATTTTTGACGGAACATTTTTATGGTCATCAAAGCGAAAAGCCTCAAGGATGCAGAAGAGATGCTCTATTCCGGCATTAGCAAAGTTGAGCTGGCTTATGATATTGGTAGTGACGACTTCTTTCGCCTGGCATCACGCTGGTGCGATCGCGGTGCGCGAATCAGCAAAGGTCACAACCACTTTGTCGTTTCACTGAAAAGCTTCGCCATTCCGCCGAACGACTGACTATTCAGGGTGGCTTGCGCGCGTTGCGGCTGACTGCTTAAATGCCCTTTTCATCTTTAACGTAGCGTCGCATGCACTACCCCAAAATTTCCTGCCGCTTCCCGCAAGCGGCTTTATTGTTTCTCAGCAGCTAAACGACAGCGACCCGTTGCTGGCGATTTCGCATTTCAGTCTCGATCATTATGATGATGCCCTGGCGGACGCCTGGGTTTACCGCTGCCCGCACGGTTGCAGCAGGCGGTAAAAAAGCGGCGTGCGGAGTATCTTGCCAGCCGGTTACTGGCACGCTCGGTGATGGCAGAATGGGGGTTTGCGCATTTCACGCTGCACAACGCAGCCGATCGCTCTCCAGTCTGGCCTGCTGGCGTTCAGGCATCGCTGTCACACAGCAGTGGCACTGTGGTTTTAGCTGCGACCCGGCAGCCGCTGTGCATCGGTGTTGATGTGGAACAGTTTATGTCTGCCAGTACCGCTGATGAAACGGCGGATATGCTGATGGGTGCCGGGGAACAGGCATACCTGCGCACCTTACCTCTCGATTTTGCTCACGCCGCTACGCTGCTATTTTCGCTGAAAGAGAGCCTGTATAAAGCCCTGTGGCCCGTTTTGCATCAGCCAATGGATTTTCATCAAGCCGCGCTGATCGCGGTGGACTTCGCGCAAAATCGCGCTACGCTGCGGCTGGAGCACGGCTTTAACGCACCGTTTCAAAAAGGGTGTTTGTTGCAGGCAGCGTTTTTAATCCAGGATAAACAGGTAATTACGCTGCTCAGCCACCCTTTTAAACAACCGGCTTAGCAAACAGATTAAGCCAGAGACCCGGGCATCAGAGAGATTAAGCAAGGCGGAAACCGCTGTTTCCGCTACGCTTTGCCAGCACGTTACTGACCGGTATCGGTGCGTTTTACCGCATCCAGCGTTGCCATATCGCGATCGCTGCCGGTCAGCTCAAACAGTTGTCCCTCGCGCATCTCAAGCAGACGATCGGCATGAACAAAGTAGTGATCGTCATGGCTGATGGCGAAAACCGTTTTGCCCGCAGCCTGTAACCAGGGCAGCAATTCGCGATAAAAGATACGGCGGAAATGGGGATCCTGATCCGCCGCCCATTCATCAAGCAATAAAATGTCACGCTCTTCCGCTGCGGCCAGCAGCAGCGCCAGCCGCTTACTCTGCCCTTTCGACAGTTGCAGGTTAAGTACTTTGTTGCCCTCGATCTTTAACTTGTCCTGCATCTTCAGCTTTTCCAGCCACTGCTGCACCAGCATCGGGCTGGCGGGCACACCGTCGCGGCTGATCAAGCGATCAAACAGATGCACATCGGTAAACACCGCCGAAAAGTGTTTACGCCACATGTCGGGATTACTGGCGTCAATGGCTTGACCATCCAACAGCAACGTACCGGATTGCGGCCGATACAAACCGGTAAGCAGCATTGCCAGCGTCGATTTACCGCTGCCATTACCGCCAATCAGAAACACCAGCTCGCCGCGCTGTAGCGTCAGGTTAACCGGCCCGACGCTAAAGCCGTTCTCACCGTAATGAAAACTGACGTCGCGCAACTCCAGAGTTTGCCACTCCGTCAGCGTCGGTGAGGTATTAAATTCGGGCTGATAAGGTGCCAGATGAAACGCATTCAGTTTACGAAATGCGACCTGCGCACTGAGCAAGGTAGGCAGTGCGCCAACTGCCGAGAGCAGCGGCGTGCGCAGGAACAGCAGCGTCAGTGAGAAGGTTGCCGCCACAGCGGTATTGGCCCAGCCCAGGCTGTTCGCCATGAAAAACACCATTCCAATCGCGCCCAGCGTCATGATATTTGACCAGTTCACTGCGCTGAGATGATAGGTGTCAGCGCGCACGATATGATGACGGTAGCTGTTGGCGTTTTCCTGATAAACAGTGTCGTATATCAGTCTGGCGCGCTCGCGGTTCAGTTGAAGCTCTTTGCGCCCCTCAATCACCGTTTGATAGTCGCGATAGAGGTTATCCTCTACTTCCCTCAGTTTCGCCATATGTTGATAAACACGTGACACCAGCAGCCAGCCCCCACCAGCGTAACCGCCAGCCATAAGCTGGTGACTAACAACATTTTGGGCGACAGCCAGGCGAGATAAAGTGCTGAACCGAGAGTGATAATAATGCCCTGAATCAATTCTGGCAGTCGGACGAAGGCGATGGTGATAGCGCGCACGTCGCTGGTCAGGCCAGCCAGCAGTTGCGCATTGCCAATCTGTTCAATGCGTTCAACCTGAGTATCCAGAATGCGTTTAATGAATTCGCCACGCATGCGCCAGACAAACTGATGTCCCAGCATGGTCAGCGCCAGTTGCGAAGCCAGCGTCACCGCCATCAGCAGCAGTAGCTGCAGCAGGAACTGCGGTAATACCGCGAAAGAGGTGTTGATGGCGACAATCATTTCGCGGTTGATAAAGGCGATCATGCCAATACCCAACACCGCGCTCAGCAAAGTGAGAAAGATAACCCCGATAAATGGCCAGCGAAACTGGCGAAAAACAACGTTTAACAACGCCATAAACAAGATCCAGCAGTCAAAAAGCAGCCTGCAGTTTAAAGCGATGCGAAACGATAGCAATAGTTATTCGTATGGCGCGCAACCAGGCGCCAGCGATTAATGCGCGCGCCGAAAGGTCAGGTTGTAGCGGAAGGCTCCGGTTAACGGATGCACGCCGGGTTTGAGCGGCAAAATACCGTGATAACGCAGACGTGACGGGCCGCCCCACACCACGACATCTCCCTGTTCGAGCAACACGCGCTGCGTAGCATCACCACGTTCAAAACCGCCAAACTGGAATACCGCCGGTAGCCCTAACGATACCGAGACGATGGGCTGGCGCATATCCTTTTCATCTTTATCCTGATGCAGCGTCAGCTTTGCACCTGGTTCATAGCGGTTAATCAAACAGGCGTCCGGGTTAAAATCAGTGAAACCCGCTTCCCGCGCGGTTTCCTGTGCCAGATGACGAAATAAAGTGGGCATCGCTGGCCAGGCACGCCCGTTTTGCGTATCCCGCTCGCTGTATTGATAGCCCCGGGAATCCGTCGACCAGCCTAAATCACCACAGTTGGTCATGGCGACGGACATGCGATGACCGCCAGGCGTAATGCGATGAACAAAAGGATTTTGGTCCGCAATGCACAGAATCTCCTGATAGAGCCTCTCTGCGATATCACGCGCGCGGAGACGCAATATAACAGCACCTTCCGCCAGCGGCTCTTGCCATGGCGAGTCTTCGCTAAACAGATCCAACATACCCTACTCCTGCTGCTAGTCAGGTTTGATAACAAAGGCGGCGAACTGCGGCGACATCCAGCTAACAAATTTATCGCCCTGCTTGCTAATTAAATAGGCCGCCAGATGATGTTTGAGCACCAGCGACTGGGCTTTTTCCGTGCCCAGCACCATTAAACCGGTGTCCCAGCCGTCCGCTTCCAGCGCGGTAGGCGCGATGACCGTCGCTGAAACCAGCTTGTGAACGATGGGTCTGCCGCTGGCGGGATCGATAACATGAGAAATACGCTTGCCATCCAGTTCATAATAGTTGCGATAGCTGCCCGACGTGCTGATGCCATGACCTTGCAGCTCGACGCGAGCCTGTACCGCGCTTTCACGATCGGTCGGCTTTTGAATGGCGACGCGCCAGGGCTGATTGTTGGCGTTCCTGCCGCGACTCAGTACCGCGCCTCCTACTGACACCAGATAGTTATTGATGCCCTGCTGCTCCATCAGGCGCGCCAGGTGATCGGTAGCGAAACCCTCACCCATGGTGGAAAGATCGACATATAAATCGGGCAGATCTTTTTGCAGCCACTGGCCGTTAACGCCCTGAATAACATGCAAATGTTGCAATCCCGTTTGTGCTTTGGCAGCCTCGATTTGCGCCTTGTCGGGGGTATGAACGGGCTGTTTATCCGGCCCAAAGCCCCACAGATTAACCAGCGGGCCGACGGTAATATCCATCGCGCCTGCGGTTTTTGCACCAATGCGCAACGCCTGCGTGACGATGTCTGCCATATTGTCGCTGACCGGCTGTGGTGCGATGCTGCGCGTCTGGTTAAAGCGTGACAGTACAGAGTCAGGTTTCCAGGTAGAAAGCTCGGCATCATCAGCATCAAGACGTTGTTGAATCGCCTGCTGCAAGGCAGCCTTGCGGGTATTATCAACGCCCGCCACAGTGACGCGCCATACCGTTCCCATGGTTTTCCCTTCCATGATCAGTTGCTGTGACGAATGACTATCACACCCTGCTAATAAAAAGATTGCTATACCCGCCACCAGCAGATTAATCTTATTATTCATCCTTCCTCGCCTGTAAATCTCTGTTTCAGCCTGATACAAAGCATAAATGCCCTGTAAACTTATCAAAAGTGCGTTGAATCAAACGGTATTTCTCTTCAGCATGAACCTTTCTGCTTACCCCAGCGCATAAAACGTGAGGTGCATTTAATGATTTATATGATTCTTGCTGTCGCTGTCGGCCTGTTTGTTTTGAGCAGTTATAAGCTATGGCAACAAAAGCGTAATAAGCATATGCCCTACCGTTCGCGCCATAACTAACCTTACCTGCACCAAAACAGAGCAAACTGACTCGTTCAACGCTGCGGCATTTTAACAGCAAGCATAGGGCATCTGTGGTCGTGAGTGCTTTAAAACTGGCATGAATTCTGCACTGTTGAAGGGAGGTTTATCTCTGAGAGGTGCGGAATGGAAAAGAGAACATCGAAGCGTACAGCCTTACAGCACTGGCTGAGTTTTTCAGCTTTCACGTTAGCAGGCGCAGCCTTTGAAGGCACGGTTCCGCCGGTTCAGGCCGTACCAAAGGCGAAAAAGTGGCGTCAGGCAGAGTAAAAAGAGCGTGGCCGAAGCCACGCTCTTTGACACTCAGAACTGGTAAACCAGGCCCAGTGCTACGACGTCATCAGTGTTGATGCCTGCCGCGTCAGTAAACTCATTGTCATCCAGCATGTTGATTTGATAATCAACATAGGTAGACATGTTTTTGTTGAAGTAGTAAGTCGCACCTACATCAATGTATTTTTTCAGGTTTTGTTTGCCATAGCCTTCGATATCGGTACCGCGAGAGGTCACGAACGCCAGTGAAGGACGCAGGCCGAAGTCAAACTGATATTGCGCAACCAGTTCCCAGTTTTCAGCTTTATCAGCATAGCCATAAGCCGCACTGCTGCTGCTACCGAAGCGGGTAGCGTTGTAAGACTGGGTGTACATTGCTGCCAGATAGATATTGTTAGCGTCATATTTCAGGCCGCCGGTATAGGCTTCCGCTTTATCACCGTTGCCTAACACGTCTGCATATTCAGCACTCTGACCATTCTGATCGTTGGTACGATCGGACTGGAACATCGCCGCGCCGATACCGAAACCAGAACCCAAATCATAAGTGGTGCTCAGGCCCCAGCCGTCGCCGTTTTGTCCCAGCACATCACGGCCATTAGGTGATTCGTCACCGTTGCCGTTTTTGCCCTGATACTGCACAGCAAAGTTCAGACCTTCAACCAGACCGAAGAAGTTGGTGTTGCGATAGGTCGCCATGCCATTTCCGCGCTGGAACATGAAGTTATCCGCGCCGTAGGTATCGCCACCGAACTCTGGCAGCACGTCGGTCCATGCGCCGACATCATACGCCACGCCGTAGTTACGACCGTAGTCGAAAGAACCTGCATCACCAAACTTAAGACCGGCGAAGCCCACACGGGTGTAGCTGTCCGCGGTGCCTTCAGACTCAGCGTTGTTCAGGGCAGCCTGGTATTCCCACTGTCCAAAACCGGTGATCTGATCGCTGACTTCCGTTTCGCCTTTAAAACCGAAGCGCAGATAAGACTGGTCACCATCGGAACCGTCATTATCAGAAAAATAGTGCAGACCGTCGACTTTACCGTACAGGTCTAATTTGTTGCCGTCTTTATTGTAGATTTCAGCTGCGCTTGCTGAACCTGCGGCGATTAACAGCGCAGGGATCATCAGGGAGAGAACGCGACGTTTCATTTTATTACCCTCTGTAATGTGCCTTTATAATTTGCCACTGCAAACTGAACGATTAAAAATTCAGCCGGCAAGCCATTGTTATTTTATAACGGGTAATAATCCATCACGAATATGCTACTAAATTTCCAAAACTGTTTCAGAATGCGAAACAGTTATTGCAAAATGTAAATAAAGGGGAACTAATAACCAGCACATATCGGTAAAAAATATCGCACAAAATGACAATTTAACTCCCAATCCTTGTATATCAATAACTTAGATAGGAATAGTCCTAAGCACTGAATGATAAAACTTTTGAGGCATCAGAGAATACAATACATCCCGCTATCATCATTTATTTCATTATTACCTTCATTCACCCCGAATGAGATGTTTACCCTAATTTCCCGCCGGACACTGTTGTCCGGCATTTTTTTGCCTGAAATTCAGACGAAGCGGCATATAAACGTAAACTTTATTGGCCGGGTTAAAATAACGCCGCTTACTTTTTGTCTGGTGGGTTAAATTCAGCCTGCTTTACGCCGATATTTGATAAATAAATGGTCACTTAATTTATCACCGTAATAAAGCGTGCTGAGTTGGCTACTGGATCGCGTTATTAGCGTTCACGCATCGATTCTTTAACTTTATTCAGCGGTTTAAGCAGATAATCCATCACTGATTTCTGACCAGTTTTAATTTCAACATTGGCCACCATGCCGGGAACAATCGGGAATTTACGGCCCGCGCGATTAGTGAGTTCCGCTTTTTGCGTACGTACATAGACGCGATAGTAATACTGGTCACGTTTGACCTCATCCTGCAGCGTGTCAGGTGAGACCACTTCGACTACGCCAGGCAGATCGCCATAAATAGATGAATCGTATGCGGTCACTTTCACGACTGCCGCCAGACCCGGGCGGATGTAGGCGATGTCACGCGGGTTGATACGGGTTTCTATCAATAACTGATCTTCCAGCGGGACAATCTCCATCAGCTTACCGCCCGGCTCCAGCACACCGCCTACCGTTGTCACCTGAATATCTTTGACGATGCCGCGTACCGGCGAATAGAGCGTAGCGCGCGTCAGCTGATCTTCCTTGCCTGCTGCAACCTGTAGCTGCGCATCCAGTTCAGCGTTGTTTTTGACCTGTTCTTCATGGGCGCGTACCAGGTAATCATTACGTGCTTCATCAATCTTGCCGCGCAAATCGCTGACCTGACGACGCAAACGGATCACTTCTACCTGCCCCGCTGCGCCCTTTGCCACCAGCGGCTCAGTCATGCGCAGCTCATCCTGCACCAGGCGTAATGACTGTTGCAGGTTGCTGATCGTTTCCGTCAAATTACGCCGACGGGATTCATAGAGCTGCGTCTCCCGCATCACCAGCTGTGGCTCCTTCAGGGTTTCAGCACTAAATTTAAGCCGCTGCCCCGAAAGCTCAGCATCCAGACGCTCTGCCGAGGCGCGTAGCGTACGGACTTTTGCCTGCGCCTCACCAAAGTTGGACTGAAAGCGCGTGGGATCGAGCTTCGCCAGCACCTGACCTTTCTCAACAATGTCGCCTTCATGCACGTTAAGCTGCTCGACGATACCGCCATCGAGACTGTCAATCACCTGCGCCCGGCTCGACGGTGTGACTTTACCGGTGCCGACGGTTACTTCGTCAAGAATGGCGAAGTGCGCCCAGATCAGAAACAGCGCCAGCGCCGCGGTGCACAGCCAGATAATGGCTGAGGTGCGGCGTTCATGGCGCGCAAGGTCTTTGTCAATCATTACCAGACTCATGCGGCATCTCCTTTATTCGGATCGGTAACGGTGGCACGACGCAAAATTTCATCACGCGAACCGTCGGCAATGATGCGGCCGTTATCCATAACGATGATGCGATCGACCATTTTCAGCAGCGCCGGACGATGGGTAACCAGCACCAGCGTGCGCCCGCTGATCCAGCCCTGCATCTGACGGATCACATGCTCTTCTAACTGCTCATCCATCGCCGCAGTGGGTTCATCCAGCAGTACCACCTGTGGCTGACGCAGGATCATGCGGCTGAGCATCACCATTTGCCGCTGCCCCCTGACAAACCGCGCCCGCCTTCATTAATAATGCGGTCAAGGCTGGCGGCGTCTTGCTGTATCAGCGAAAGGGCTCCACTGATGCGCAGCGCCTGCAGCATCTCCTGTTCGCTGGCGTGAGGATTGCCCAGCATCAGGTTTTGCCGCAGCGTGCCAAAAAACAGGCGGGAATCGTTGGAGAGCCAGCCGAGCTGACGGCGTAAATCGGTTGGATCGATGCGCTCAATGTCTACGCCATCGACAATCACTTTGCCCTGGGTAGCCATCGCCTGACCGGCAAGGATTTTAAGCAGCGTCGATTTGCCTGCGCCTACCCGGCCCAGAATCGCCACTTTTTCCCTGGCTTAATTTGCAGTTGCTGGACGTTAAGCACGTTTTTCTCGTTCTCTTCATCGTAGCTGTAATGCACATTGCGCAGATCGTAATGACCAGTAAGCGTCGGGCAGTGCGCCAGCGTGGCGGCATCGGGTTGATCGAGCGGCTTTTTCAGTAACTCGTCCAGCCCTTTCATGGCGGTTTTAGCATGTTGCCAGCGAGAGAACACCATGGTCAGCTGCATCAACGGCGCAATGGTACGTGATGACAGCAAGCTACAGGCCACCAGCGTACCGGTAGTGATTTGCGTGTCGAGCACCAGATAAACCCCGAAAACTAACATCCCGGCGTAGGTCAGTTGCTGCACAGTGGCGGCCCAGCCTGTGAGACGTGCACCCCACAAACGCTGTTGATTACTGATTGATGCACTGACTTCATGGGTTTGTTCCCACTGACGCTGGAAATAAGGTTCGGCCTGCAAAGCTTTGATGTCTTCAATGCCTTCGATGGTTTCCACCAGCACCGCATTACGAAGCGCGCCTTCGCGTAATCCCTCTTTGGCCAGCCGCGCCATTGGGATCTGCACCAGCAGGCCAGGGATCACGATCAGTGGGATCGCCGCCAGCGGGATCAGGACCAGCCAGCCACCAATAAATGACATGATAAACAGAAAGAGAATAACGAACGGCAGATCCGCCGCCGCGCCAACGGTGGTGGAGGTCAACAGTTCACGCACCTGATCGATTTCACGCAGTTGCGAGATAAACGAACCTGTTGATTTAGGCCGCGCTTCATTGCGAATGCTCATGGCGCGCGCAAACAGCATGGCTGAAACCTTCAGGTCGATGCGTTTCCCCATCAAATCGGAAACCTGAGTGCGCATCAGGCGGATCAGGTATTCGATGCCTGCCGCAATTAACACGCCAACAAACAGGACCCATAATGTGGCTTGCGACTGCGCGGGGATCACTCGATCATAGACCTGCATGGAGAACAGGATCCCGGCGAGTGCCAGCACGTTACCGATAACCGAGGCCAGCGAGATTTCTGTGATGCGCCGTCCCATGCCGCGAAAGTTCTTCCAGAACCAGTGCGCTTCATAAGGCTGTACGAATTCATCAATACGCGCATCGCGCCCGCGTGCCGCTACGCCGATAACAGCCACTTCGCCCTGCGCGCGGGCCAGTAATTCTGCCAGCTCGCCCTCACGCACCACGTCACCGCCTTCACTTAGCCAGTAACGCACGCCGCCTTCAGCATCAATGCCCTCCACTACCGCGACGCTGCCGCTCTCTAACACCAGCACCACTGGCGTGATCTCCTGACGCCAGCGCAGTTTGTTTTGCGGCACCATGGTTAAATGCAGACCAAGCAAGCCAGAGAGGCGCTCAAGCTGTTGCGCAGCAGGAAGTTGCTCAAACCAACGCATTTGCTGACGCAGCGTTTTTCCGTCGGCAGGTTTACCGAAACGCGCCGCCACCCGCAGCATGGCGGCAATCCAGTTATCGGTATTCACATTTTGTACAGTCATAGTTAATGCCTTTAAGTGCGGAACTTGCTATTGCAGCGAAGGAAGAAGATCACCGCTGCTTTTCTGACGATCGATGCCCATAATATCGAGCAGATTATCCACGGCAGCGGCATAGCGGACGGTGGCATCCCAGCCATCGTAGAGTGCAGTAATGCGCGAACTGTCAGCCTGAAACACATCCTGTTCCACGCTGAGCAGATCGTTCAGGCTGCGCTTGCTGAGGCGGTATTCATCGGCATAGACGCTGCGGGTGTGATCGGCGCTGGCAAGCTGAACTTCTCCTGCCTGCTGGCGCTGTTGTGCGCCAATCATGTCAGCATAGGCTGTTGAGGCATTTTCGTTAATGGTGAGCTTGGCTTGCTGGACCGCTGCCTGCGCCGCTTCTCGATCGCCCTCAGCTGACTGAGTTTTTGCATTGACCATGCCGCCCTGATAGAGCGGTGCTTCAACCCGCAACTGCACTTCGTCATCCCAGTATGACTGGCGATCGTTCTCGTAACGGGTACGGCCCGCTTCCACTTTAATGGTTGGCCAGTGACCCGATTGCGCCTGGCGCACACGTTCGCGCGCGGCTTCCTGCTTTGCCTGCGCGCTACGTACCGCAGCACTGTTTTCATAAGCGATTTTGTCGAGGGTAATTTGCTGTTTGAGCAATACCTGCGGCAGTTCCGGCAAGCTGTCTGGCACCACGCCGGTTAGCACTGTTAATTGCGCTTTGGCCGAGCGCAGTTGAGCACGATATTGCTCCAGCGTGGCGTGCATCGAGGCGATACGCGTTTCCGCTTGCAAAACGTCGGACTGGGAATTGAGTCCCGCATCAGCGCGCATTTCGGCAATCTCGCGCACATGTTCCAGCGAATCGATATTTCGATGCGCCGTATCGGCCAGCGCCTGATAGCGTTTTACCTGAAGGTAGGCTTGTAGCGTGTCTTCCGCCACTGTGGTCATTGAGTCGAACAGGCCATAACGATAGGCATCGGACAAGGCATGTTGTTCATCGATAGCGCCACTGGTACGACCAAAGTCATACAATAGCTGGCTAAGTGTAATGCCGCCGGAGCCGTTGTTGTTCAGGCTACCGGCGGAGTCAGTCTGGTGCGAGCGGCCCGCTGCACCTTGCAGAGAGATTTGCGGATACCAGGCGCTTTTCGCCGCATCTAAATCGCCCTGACCGATATGTATTTGTGCCGCTGCTTCCGAAATTTTGGGGTTACGCGCAAAGGCCCTGAGAATGGCGTCTCGCAGTGTTAAGGTCGCTATTTGCTCCTCACTGGGTGCCGCACGCCAGTTAAATTCTGCTTTAGGTAAGGGTGCGGCAACAGCCGCGGGTAATCCTACGCCGTTGAGGGCGCATAACAACAGGGTAATTCGCGCTTTGTTCATCATTAACACCAACAGGTTTTCTTATCATCATTGTGTTTTTTCCCGGTGATTAAGCGTGCAAAGACAACCTGCCGCGACTGACATAACCTATTTTTAATACTGTTTTTTTTAGGACCGATAAGCCAAACGCTAAGCGACCCTTAACATTATTAGATCAAATCCTTCTCTTCTTCCTGCTAAAAAAGGCTGAAATCGTTAATAGTTTTTCCATTCGCTGATTTTTTGAGCGTAGATTTTGTACCAGCCAGTACAGACAGGCTAACCAAACCCGTCTGTACCGCTGGCATTAATCTTAGATAACAAGCTTTAAGCGATTGGCTGTACAGCGGTGTGCTGTAACAAATGGTCTGCAAGGGTATAAGGCGAATCGGTGACTAAATTTGTGTCCAGCGTAGCCGCGCTGGCGCTGGCCGATGCCGAATGTGCAGCGGTGGAAGCAACACTGAATGTATCGAGCACATCATCAAGCACCAGGCTGTTAAGCGCGTTTGCTGTGTCGTGCGCATTGACTGTTACAGTTTCGCTGGCGCTAGCCTGATTTCCGGCACTGTCTTTCGCCGTCGCTTCTAACTCATATTGACCATCATCCAGCGGTGCCAGTTGCCCTGCCAGAATCGTGAGCGCCCAGCTACCATCCGCTTTTACTGTGGTGCTATAGCTTTGATCGCCCAGAGTGAGCGTCACGACGCTGCCCTGATCGAGATGCTCACTGCTACCCTGAATCAGATGCCAGGTATTCACATCCGCCGCATCGATAACATTATCATCAAACGGTGTCTCTATCGTGAGGCTCGGCAGTTCATGGACCGCAACGTTGAAGAAATCGCTCAGGGTTTGCGTATCACTGTTGCCATATTGATCCCAGCGGTGCGCTGTGGCTGTTACCGGGCCATCATCCAGCGCCATCAAATCAGCGGTCGTTAAGGTAATCATTCCGTGATCCGGCTGATAAGTTTTACCGTTGATTTCGAGATCGTTTACCCCTTCAATGTAGAACGACAGGCCGTGCTGCGCTTCTTCATAATTGAGCGTCATATCACCGCCGATATTCATCTCGTAGTAGACCGGAATAAAGCCGGTAACCACCTTGAGCGTTAAAGAGCTGTCGGTATAGTTGTTGGCACCATCAGTGATAAAAGCGCGTACCTCACCCGAATCGATAAACCCTTCAACATCCGACGCTGAAATCAATACCTGCCAGTGGCCATCTTCACTAATCGTAGCCTGGTGCTCTTTTGCATCTGCGCCTTTAAGAATTAATGTCTGTCCCGGCGCGACCACTGACAGCGTACCGCTCAACACCAGATCCTGTTGAGATTCGGCAAGGTTGATTACGTTGTCATCCGTTACCTTGTCGAAATAGATATTTGGCACGCTGCTCATATGGGTGATCAGCGTCAAATCGTGCGTTACCGTGGTGCTTTTACCGTTGGGATCGGTTGCGGTGACTTGCAGGCTATAAACACCATCTTTTAGCGCGGCTAAATCATCAGCATGAAAACTCGCGCTCCAGGTGCCGTCCTCGTTCATGGCACCGATGGCGGTTTTATCGCCCAGCTTCAGCGTGATCTTTGAGTTGTACGCCATATGGGTGGCGGTGCCGGTAATTACTACGCCATAAACGCTTTCCGCCACGTTAACCGCGTTGTCACCGCTAATTGCGTCTACGGTCACAGTGGGCTTGATAGTTTTATCTACGTATAACCCGAAATCAACCGTGGTTTCACTGCTATTACCGGCTTTATCGGTGATAGTCAGGGTTAGTGAATAGTTGCCATCCGGCAGCCCTTTTAACGCCTCTGGCGGCATTGAGGCGTTCCAGTAGCCCCATTTATTCACCGTACTTTGCCAGCTCTGATCATTAAAGGTCAGCGTCACTGTTGAACCCGCCTCCCCTTCTGCCCGCCCACGTAAATGCACGCGGTTATTCGCCTCCCAGCCGGCGATCACGCCATCCATTGCCAGCGGTTCATAAGGACGCAGTGGAGCTGGTGCCTGGGTATCGGCGGCGCTTACTGCCAGCGTATTCAGGCTGGCCGACGTACTAAGCGTCTCGACTTCCGGCGTGGCAACCGGGGTCACGCTGCTGCGGGAAACGGAAGATGCAACTGCAGCATCGGGAACAGCAAAATCGCTGACGGCAGCTTGCAAAACAGACTCTAACCGAACAGCACGGTAATTATCACGTTGGGACATAAGTAACCTCGGTTCAAAACAGAAATGACGGCCACAAGTCATCAGTGACACTGATAAATGCCTGTGGTCAACGTTAGGTTCAGGCCAGACGATGCAGCCCGTTTCCCTGGCAGGGACGGGTTACCCGCAGGTAACAGGGATTAATGAGTCAGTCTCGTGAACGGAGACAAAGAAATCTTTCATTTTTGATTTTATGCCAGTTACGGTATTGCGCCGTTTAGCTGCCACTAGCCTAAACTTTCATCGAATTGATGAATAGTGGCGAAAATCTGGAAAGAAAAATTATCACTTAAGGCAAATAAAAAAATCAGCGGATGCTCACACACCCGCTGATTGATTAATGAAACTAACTGCTCAGGTGACTTTACACAATGTGTACCTGTAAGTTGTGCTGCACTAACACATCGCCCAGAGTGTTATCGCTGGTCAGCGCCGAGTTGTGATAGACCTCAAAAGTCTGTCCATCGACTGTGCGCTGTCCGGCCACTTCCCACACGCCGCCGTTGGTATTGGCGAGCGTGACCTGGTTGCCATCGGCACCTTTGATCACTAAATCATCGCTCTGTTTGTCAGTTATATTGAGTGCTTCATTGAGATCCAGTTTTACCGCATTACTGCCGGCTTTACCCAGATCCAACACTTCGATGTGCTCAACTTTCAGGCCCAGCGAGGTAAGATCCAACAGCATGTTGTCACCGTTTAACACCAGCGTATCGGTGCCCGCGCCGCCATCAATGTGCGTGAAGTTCAGCGTACTGAGCGTCACCGTGTCAGAACCGCTGCTGCCGGCTACGGACGCGCCTTCCGCTGTGGTGCCATCGGCCAGACTGATCACTAAACCACCAATGGTGTAACTTTGATCATCGGCGACGGCAGTAGCGGCAACCGCTGTGCTGCTATCCTCTTCGCTGCTGGTGCTCGCGGTTGAGGTCTCGCTGGTGGTATCTGCTTCCGTAGTGAGTGTGGATGCGACTCTGGCCACGTTTGCAGTGGTCTCCTCACCATTACTGGTAGCAGCGACCGTACTGTTCTCATCCGCTGATGCCGCAACGAGTGCGCTATCTTCCACCGACAAGGTGCTGACGGCAGCCGCTGGCGCTTCAACCGGCACGTATAACAGCGAGCCCAGTGCCAGTACCACCACAATACTGCTGGCGTTACCGGCGGGATCTCTGATGGTGACCTGAGCTTGCGTCAACGCAGAGAACAACACACCGCCTAACAGGCCTGAACCAAAGAAGGCCGTATAGCGACCATAATTATTAGTGTTGGCACCCACTACCCCTGTTGCCGTTATGCCAAGCGGTTGCCCCAGTAGATTCAACAGCGATACGGTCACGGTCGATCCCTGCGGTGCATTCCATGTAGAACCGGATACCTGCAGGCCGAACAGCGTTGATGACAGAATATTGGTGACGGCATCAACCCCAACGTACGGCCCGTAGTCATTCAGCGTCACAAAGGTGCTGTTTGCCGTTGCCGTGTTGCCGCCCACATCCCTTACGGTGGCAACAATCGAGCGACTACCGTCAGAAATGGCTTGCAAGTCCGCCGAGGGCACGCTGACTGACCAGGTACCGGTTGAGGAAACCACAGCGGTGTAAGTGGTTCCCGCCACGTTCACCGACACGGTGCCACCGACGGCATTAGTCGCGGTGCCGCGAATAGTTTCCGCAGTACTGGATTCAGCAATATTCAGGTAACCATCACCGCCAAAGTAGTTGCTGTTGATGGCTACGGTTGGTGTGGTGTGGCTGGCTACGCCCAATGTTGCCGTACCGGTGCCGGAGACGCCTGCTGCGTTGGTGACGCTGGCGGAGACGGTATAGGTGCCATCGGCAATCGCCGCCAGCGTCGCCGCCGTCAGCGAGAGCGACCAGGTACCAGCCGAGCTGACGGTTGTGCTGTAGTTGGTGCCGTTGATATTGACGTTTAAAGTCGATCCTTCAGCATTTGTCGCCGTACCGCTGATGGTCTGGCTGGCTTTCACATCCGCCACGCTTAACGCATTATCACCAAATAGCGAGGTGATGCTTACCACCGGCGCAACATGGCTGGTTACGCTGAGATTAGCGGTATTCGTCGTCACGTTGCCATACACATCACTGGCAGACACGGTGACCGTCTGGGTGCCATCAGCAATAGCGCCGAGATTCGCTCTCGGTACGCTAATGGTCCAGCCGCCTCCCGCCGTGATCACACCGGTATAGGTCACGCCGTTAAGGGTTGCCGATACGGTCGTGCCGGTTGCCAGGTTGCTACTGGTGCCGCTGATAGTCTGATTAACAGAGAAATCACCGGCGCTCAGTACGCCATCACCAAACACGGTGTTCAGCGTCAGGGTTGGCAGATTGGTCACGTGCACCTGCACCGTTCCGCTGGCCGTTGCCGCATTGCCCACTGCATCGCTCACGGCAGCGGTAACGGTGAAAGAGCTGTTACCGTTCGCCAGCGCGGTTAACTGTGCTGCCGTCAGGTTCGCTGTAAAGGTGCCGCCCGCCTGAACCTGTACCGGAATCGTGAGGTTACCAACCGTCACATTGACGGTGCTGCCCGCCGCCACGTTGGTGACTGTACCCGTTACGGTTCCGGCGTTTTGCGCCTCGTTGAAGTTCAGCACGCCATCAACAAACAGGGGATTAAGCGTGACAGCCGGCAAGGTATGCGTGCCCACGGTGGCCGTTGCGGTTGCCGTGCCGACGTTACCCGCCGTATCCGTTACGCTCACCTCCACGGTTAACGCGCCGTCAGGCAGCGCCTGCAACTGCGCTGGCGTTAATGGAATGCTGAAGTTACCTGCGGCATCGGTTGTTGTGGTGGCAAACGGCTGGCCATTCACAGTAACGACAACGCGGGAACCTGCATCCGCATTGGTTGCAACGCCAGTAATGGTTTTCGCGGTTTGTGCATCAACGGCGCTGAGCAGTGCATCAGTAAACAGCGGACTGATGGTGACGGTCGGTGCCAGCGTATCAACACGCACGCTGCTGGTGGTGGTAACAGTATTGTTCGCCGCATCCGTGACGGTAGCGGTGATGACATTAGCGCCCTGCGTCAGGCCCGCCAGAACCGATGCCGGAACCGTCACGCTGAAAGCCCCGCTGGCACCCACTGTTACCGGCACACTACTGCCGCCTATGCTCAGGGTAATCGGTGTGTTTTCCGCGATATTGGTGACCACTCCGCTGATCACCTGCTCGCTGCCGACTTCCGTCTGATTCAGCAAGCCATCACCCAGTACTGAGGTGAAGGTGAGCGTTGGCTGCTGGGTAAAGACACCAATGGTAGTGCTGTTGCTGGAGACGTTACCCGCGCTGTCCGTCACGCTCACGGTAAGTTGCTGGTTACCGTTCGGCAACGTTGTCAAGTCGGCCGCAGGCAGATCCACGCTCCAGTTACCGTTAGCCAGCACGGTAGTGGTATAGGTTTTACCTGCAAAATTCACCGTGACCGGTGTGCCTTCGACACCATTAGTGATAGCGCCCGTAATGGTCTGCCCTGCTGCGGCTTCTGCCACGTTTAGCAGGTTATCGCCAAACACCCCAGTCAGTGCCGGTACCACAGGTGCCGACGCGACCACGGCAGTCACGCTAACGGTTTCTGTCGTACTGTTGCCAAGCGGATCGGTTACGGTAAAGAGCAGATCGGAGGTCCCTTCCGGTAGCTGGCTCAATGCCGTAGTGGGAAGCGTAATTGACCAGCGTCCATCCTGAGCGACTATCGCATTATAATCCTCGCCGCCAATCGTCACGGAAACCGTCGCCCCGGCAACTGACGTCTGCGCTGTACCGCTGACGATCTGGCTGGTTGCCGCTTCTGCGGCATTCAGCACGTTGTCGCCAAACAGGGTGATTTCATTTAAAGCAAGCTCAGCATTTACCTGTTTGTTTACCGCCAGGCTGCTGCTGGCTGCGTTACCTGCTGCATCTGTGGTACTCACGGTGAATAATTGCGCGCCATCGTCGTTACCCGCCAGCGCACCCGCAGGAACAGTGAAGCTGAACGAGCCGTCTGCTTGCACCGTAGCGGTACTCAAAGCGGTAGTTCCACCATTAAGATAGAGAGAAATGGTTTGGTCTTCTGCTCCAACGGCGCTGCCGGTTAATACCTGCTGCGCCGCCACTTCTGCGCCGTTGATCAGGTTATCGCCGAGATAAGCCTCCAGGGTGATGATTGGTGGCAGCGTATCGACCTGAATAGTGCTGGTCGCGGTGGTGCTGTTACCCGCAGCATCGGTTAACAGGGCCGTGATGGTTTGCGCCCCTTGCGGTAACGCTGCGAGATCCGCGCCAGAAACAAAGGTTGACCATGTCCCGTCCGCCTGCACGCTCGCACTATAGGTTTTATCATTCAGGGTAACCTGAACAATGCGACCCGCTTCCGACGGTGAAGCCGTACCGCTCAGCGTCTGACGCGCCAGGCTGTCAGTAATGTTAACGGCGTCGTCACCCGTAAAGGCATCAATTGTCAGCGCAGGTGACGTCAAATCGACCAGCACACTGCCGGTGGTGCTGGCGCTGCCCGCTGCACCGGTGGCGCTCACGCTGATCGCTTGCGTGCCATCGGTTAAGCCCGTAACCGGCACGTCCAGCGTCCAGCCCCTCCGGCATCGACGGTGGTACTGTAATTTGCCCCCCAATTGTCACCGTTACCAGCGTATCTGCGCCAAGATTCAGCGCCGTACCGCTCACCGCGACCGTGCCACCATCCAGGGTACTGATGATGTTATCTGGTGAAACTGCGCCCAGCGTGACCACTGGATCCGGTGGCAGTGTCCGATCAACCGTGACCTCGAGGGTTTCGGTTGTTGGGTTACCCGCCAGATCCGCAACCGTGATCTGCACGCTGTTAGCCCCGGTATTCAAATCGGCAAGCTGTGCAGGTGTTAAGATCAGACTCCATGCACCCTCTGCCCCCACGGTGGTGCTTAAGGTCGTGCCGTTATAGCTCACCGTGACCACTGAACCGGGTTCAGCCCCGACCGCCGTTCCCGACAGCGTTTGTGCCTGAAGAATATCGGCGTAATTAAGGTTGTTATCACCGGCGAGGTTAGCAACAGTCAGCTCCGGCGCCGTGAAATCCACACGTAAATTGCCGTTAATGGTGCTGCTGTTACCGGCGATATCCGTTGCGGTAACGGAAACCGCATAGGTCCCTTCAGCAAAGCCCGCCAGATCCGTCGCGCTTAACGGCAGCGTCCAGATACCGTTTTCATCTACCACTGCGCTATAAGACTCATCGCCCATCGTGACATCTACGGTCTGCCCGGCACCTGTTTCCCCGTGGTTCCACTTAAAACAAAGCCGTTATTGATCTCGTTAGCGTTGAGTAAGCCATCATCAAACTCGGCATCTACCGTTGGGTTCGGGGCAGTGAAATCGGCGGTAAAGGTATAAGGCAGCTCCACGCTGTTGCCCGCTGCATCCACCACGATCAGCGTCAGGGTATGCGATCCTTCACCCAGCGCATTCAGAACTTCTGGCGGTAATGTCAGCGACCAGGCACCATCCTGCTGAACCGTCCCGGTATAGGCGATGTCGTTGAGATCGATCGTCAGGCTGACTGCCTGATTCAGACCGGTACTGCCGGTATCACCGGTCAGCGTGACGCCTGCATTCGCTTCCTCAACATTGAGGATATTGTCTGCGCCAAACAAATTGACATCAAAAGTGGGTGTGGGTGGCGCGGTCGCCGTGACCAGTGGCTGCGTTGCCGTGTCAACGTTTCCGGCGGCATCGGTTGCGGTCACGGTGATCACATAGTTACCGTTACCCAATGCGCCCAGTTGAGCAGGCGTCAGGCCAAGTGACCAGCTGCCATCTGCTGCGACCGTTGCCGGACTGCTCAATACTACGGTGTTAGCCGCATCGGTAAAGCTCACCGTGACGGTTTGACCTGCGCTGATGATGCCCGTTGAGCCAGTAAGCGTTTGCGGCTGTGTCGCTTCAGTGGCATCCAGCGCACCGTTGCCAAACGGCAGGTTAAAGCTGACTTCAGGCAGGGTATTAGCAATCACCAATACGTCAGCCGAGGTGCTGCTGCTGTTGCCATTAGTGCCCAGTACCGTAACGGTGACCGGTAAAGTGCCATCCGGTAGCGCCTGAAGATCGGCCGGATCGAGCGCCAGCGTCCAGCTACCGTCTGCGGCAGGCTCCACCGTATAATCCGTGCCGTTGAGGTTGATGGTGACGGTATCTACAGCGTCTGCATCGATACCCACCGTTCCGCTCAGCGTCGCTGTGGTTAGCGTATCTGTGCCATTGATGGCACCATCACCGAAAGGCAGATCCAGCGTTGGGGCCACGTTCGGCGTCACCGCTGAGGTGAAGGTGCGGGTGGCATCAGTAGTATTGCCATTGGCATCGGTGGTGGTGACGGTAATAGTGTGTTCACCATCAGGTAACGCGCCGACCAGGACTGCTGGCAACGTCGCACTCCAGTTCCCCGCCGCATCCTGCACCACGGTTAGCGGTGTTCCATCCACATCAACAGAAACCGTTGCGCCGCTGGCGGCATCTACCGTGCCGGTAATGAGCTGATCGCTACCCGCTTCGTTGGATGTGATCGCATCGTCGCCACCGAACTGCCCTTCAGGAACCGTTGCTGCCACGGGCGGCGTCAGCGCCAACACAATCGGTGTAATAGCCTGCGCTGGGTTACCTGCGGTATCTGTCGCTGAAACGATCAGACTGGTTGCACCTGAAGGCAGGCCATTGAGTGCGCCAGCCGGTACGTTGAGGCTCCAGCTGCCATCGGCGCCGGTAGTGGTTGAAAACGTTCTGTCTTCGATGGTCACGGTAATCAGCGTATCGGCTGCCAGGCTTGAAGTCCCGGACAGCGTCTGTGCTCCCGCCGCATCAGCAACATTAATAACGCCATCCTCAATACCCGCATTCAGCGTCAGCGTTGGCAAGGCAGTGGCAATAGCTAAATCCTGCGTCGTCTCAGAAACGTTACCTGCGGTATCGGTTACCGAAATCGTTAACTGCTGCGTCGTGCCGTCTGGCAGCGCCAGCAGAACTGAAGACGGAATTTCCAGGCTCCAGTTGCCGTCACCGTCTGCCACGGTGCTGTAATCTACCCCGTTCAGCGTAACGGTAACCGGCAGATTGCTCTCTGTGGCACCCGTTACCGTCAGGTTCGCCAGTGATTCGGCATTATTGAGCGAGCCACCGCTGCTGAGCGTGACATCCTCAAGCAGTGGCAGATCGCTATTAACCGTGACCACACTGGTGGCGCTGGCTGGATTGCCATACTGATCGGTTGCGTCGACGGTTACCGTAAGATCGCCCTGCGGCAACGCATCTACTTCAGCTGGCGTCAGGCTATAGGCCCAGTTTCCGCTGGCATCCACGCTTGCCTGGTACTGTACGGTAAAATCACTGGTTTCATTAGTGAGCGTAATGGTAACAAGCTGATCGGGCAGAAGATTACTGCTGCCGCCGCTGATTTCTACCGCTTGTGATCCTTCCTGATCGTTGATGACGTTATCACCAGCAACCACATTCAGATTCAATACCGGTTGGCTGGTATCGCCTGCAGCGATGATAAAGGTGGTGCTGTTACTGGCTGGGTTACCAACACCATTCGCTGCGTTTAC
The DNA here is from genome assembly GCA_018842655.1 of Candidatus Pantoea haifensis. Lineage (GTDB taxonomy): Bacteria > Pseudomonadota > Gammaproteobacteria > Enterobacterales > Enterobacteriaceae > Pantoea > Pantoea haifensis. The sequence continues at coordinate 1,727,695 of JAGTWN010000004.1, forward strand.
AACGACCGTCTGGATGCCGTCGCCCAGCGCCGCAATATCTGCTGCAGTCACATCGACACTCCAGCTACCGTCGGCCTGAATGGCAGTCTGGTAAGGGTGCCCCCGACAGTAACGGTGACCGCATCACCCTCTGCCATATTGGTGCTGGTTCCGCTCAGCGTCAGGGTTTCTGCCGCTTCGGCGCGGTTGACTACGCCATCATCACTGATGGCGTCAAAGGTCAGCGTCGGCTGTTCGCTGGCGGCCACAGCAAACGTCAGATTCTGCGAGCCTGAAGCTTCGTTACCTGCGGCATCACGCGCGGTGATATTGACCGGATAGCTCGCCGTATAGTCCAGGTCAGCGAAAGCACTGGCCGGAATGGTAACGCTCCAGCTCCCGTCATTCAGGATCTGCGTTGGGTAATTTTGCCCGTTGAACGTCACGGTGACGGGCTGACCCGCATCCGCAACGGAAGCGGTGCCGGTGACGGAAAGATCCTGCAGCACTTCAATCGAGTTAATAACATTGTCGGTTGCGATGTCATTGACCGTGAGGGTTGGCGCGGTGAAGTCAACCATAATGCTGCTTTCAACACTACCGGTGTTTCCTGCGGCATCACTGGTGTTAACCACAATCGTACTGACGCCTTCGGTCAATCCTTGCAGTACGCCACTGTCGAGCGTCAGCGTCCAGTTGCCCTGTGTGTCGACATCGGCACTGTACGGCGTGTTGTTCAGCGTGACCGTTACCGTCTGTCCCGCACCCGTAATGCCTGTGGTGCCACTCAGCGTCTGGCTCTGCGCCGCTTCTGCCTGGCTCAGATAACCATCGCCAAACGGGGTGTTAAGGCTCGGTGCCAGCGTACCGGTCGCGACCGTGATATCGCGCGTTTCGGTGAAGCTGTTACCTGCTGCATCGCTGACCGTCGCGGTCAGGGTATAAACGCCGTCAGTAATCTCCGCCAGCGCACCGGCTGGCAGGTCGAAGCTCCAGTTGCCATCCGCATCTACCGTGGTGCTCCAGATTTGATTGTTCAGGGTGATGGTGACGGTCTGGCCTTCTCCCGCATCACTGCTGCCAGTGAGCGTAATGACCGCGTTGCTTTCTGCAGCGTTCACCACGTCATCTTCGGCAATTGGTGCCAGCGTCAGGGTTGGCGGCGTCAGATCCACCGTCACGCTGCCTGTAGCCGTGTTGGCGTTGCCTGCGGCATCGGTTGCGGTGATGACAAAATCTGTGGTGCCGTCAGTCAGACCAGCAAACGCACTCGCTGGCAGGCTGATACTCCAGTTACCGTTAACATCGACAGTGCCGCTGTAATCCGTGCCGTTAAACAGCACGCTGACTCTCTGACCATCACCGCTGCTGCCAGTGGTGCCGCTCAGGGTTTGTACGCTGGCAATCTCGCTCGTGTTGAGCACGCCATCGCCAAATGGCAAAGAAAGCGTTGGTTCAGGCAGTGTTGTCAACACATTCAGCGTCGTGCTGCTGCTGACGGTTGCGCCCGTGGTATCGGCAGAGGTCACCGTGACGGTGGCCGGACCATCAGGCAGATCGGCCAGCGCCGTTGCCGGGATGACCGCGCTCCAGGTGCCCGCAGCAGACACGGTGGCGGTGTAAGCGACGTTATTAAACAGCACGGTTACCGTACTGTTCTCAGGCACGTTTGCTGATGTCCCTGAGATAATCAACGGTTGCTCAACATCCGCCGCGCTCAGGTAATTATCCGTGCTGATCGCATCCAGCGACAGCCCGGAAGCCGTGCTGTTAGCAGTAATGGTAATATCACTGGTGGTGGTGTTACCCGCCGCGTCACTAACAGCCACCGTGTAGCTTGCCGTGCCATCAGCCAGGGCTGCCAGCGTGCCTGCGGGGACGGTCAGGCTCCATGCCCCGCTCGACTGCACTGCTCCGCTGAATATCTGACCATTAATGTTTACCGTCACAAACTGGCCCGGTTCCACATTGGTTGTGCTACCCGAAAGTAGCTGGTCAGTCTGGCGTTCCGCACCATCAATGATGTTATCACCGGCAAAGGCATTCAGCGTCAGCGTTGGCAGGCTGGCTGGGTCGGCTCTTACCGTCAGATTGCTGGTGTCGCTGGTGACATTACCTGCGGTATCAGTTGCGGTTACGGTAAGCGGATAAGCACCGTTCACCAGTCCGCTGAAGGCAGTGGCTGGAACCTCCAGGGTCCAGTTACCCTCCGCATCCGCTGTAGTGCTGATTGTGGTGCCGTTAAAGGTGGCGGAGATAATGGCGCTACCTTCGCTGGTGCCGCTCAATGCCAGAGGCTGCGTCACTTCATTGGCATTCAATACGCCATCACCGGATGGGGCATTGACCGCTAAATCTGGCGCAACGGTATTAACGGCAAACGTGCCGTCAACGCTGCTGGTGTTACCAGCAATATCTGCTGCGGTAACGGTGTAGGTGGTATCACCCTGAGGCAGTGCCGCCAGAACGCCCGCTGGGATGGTGGCTTGCCAGGCACCGGTAGCATCAACCGTGCCGCTGTAATCGACGCCGTTGAGCGAAACCGTGACGGTTTGTCCCTCACCCGCGACGCCGGTTGTGCCAGTAATTACGCCATCTGCTGCGGCTTCATTCGCATTCAGGATGCCATCGCCAAACGCGTCACCTGCCGTAGCCTGTGGCACGCTGGTCGCCAGCACGTTAAGGATTGAGCTGCTGGTCGCCAGCGTGGTGCCTGCGGCATCGGTGACGGTAGTGGTGACCGACAGTGCGCCATCAGCTGCCGCGCTGAAGGTGCCCGCAGGCAGCGTCAGCGTCCAGTTGCCGTCTGCGCCCACAGTGGTAGTGAAGCTACCGCCATTAACGTTAACGGTAACAATGCTGCCTTCTGCAATGTTGCTGGTGCTGCCCGCAAAAGTGACGGCACCATTAATTTCCTGCGCATTGAGGTAGTTATCGTCACTGATGGGGGCCAGCGCAACGCTGCTGATGGTGGTATCGACGCTGAAACTCGCTTCGCCAGTGGCACTGTTACCCACTGCATTGGCGACGTTAACAGTGAGCGTCTGGCTGCCATCGGTCAGCCCAGCGAAGGCCGTGGCAGGCAGAATAATGCTCCATTCACCGCCTGCGCCAACCACTCCGCTGTAACTGGTCCCATTGAGCGTTGCGATAACAAGCTGACCTTCTTCGACATTAGTGGTTGAACCGGTCAATGTTTGTGGCTGCTGCTGTTCAGCGGCACTGACCACGCCATCACCGGCAAAAGCAGCGATATCAATCGTGACGGTTGGCTGAATCGCCGGATCGCTTGCCACAATCAAATCAGTGGTTTGGATAGTCTGATTGCCCTGGGCATCAGTTACCGTAATGGTCAGCGGATTAGAGCCAGCCGGTAGCTCCGCCAGATCGGTTGGTGCTATCTGCAATGACCAACGTCCGTTAACAGCGACCAGTGTGCGGTAAGTTTTACCGTTCAGTGCCACGCTAACGTCATCGCCATTCTGGCCGGTACCGCTGACCACTAACGGCTGCGTCAGATCGCGGGTGTTCAGCGCATTATCGCCGCTCACCGGATCGACGCCTAATGACGGCGCGCTGGTATCAACGGTCAGGCTACTTTCCTGGTTGGTGGTGTTGCCTGCGGCGTCGCTGATAGTGACCGTGACCGGGTAATTACCGTTGGTCAGCGAAGAGAGATCGCTGGCAGGAACATCCAGCGCCCACTCCCCGTTGGTGCCAACAGTCCCCGTATAAGTGACGCCATTCAGTGACACGCTAACGCTATCGCCTGCGCTGCCACTGCCAGTAAAGCTGATGCCAGCGGCCTGTTCGCCAGCATTGAGCACTCCATCGCCAGCAAACGCATCAACCGTTAGCGTGGGCGCGGTAGCATCAATCGTCAGCGGTGAAGAAGTGGTGCCGCTGTTGCCGCTGGCGCTTGTCACCGTGACATTCAGATCGTAGCGACCGTCCGTTAAGGCTTGCAGATCGGCGGCAGGCAGCGTGGCGGTCCAGCTACCATCTTGCGCGACGGTGGCGCTATAAGTTTCACCATTCAGTTCCACGCTAACGCTGCTGCCCGGTGCGGCGCTGCCGCTCACCTCAACATCGCTTTGCGCTTCCTCAGCATTGATAATGCCGTCACCCGCGACAGGGTTGACCGTTGTAGTTGGTGTGACGGTTTCTACGGTGATCGGTAGCGTGGTGCTGGTGACGTTTCCGGCTGCATCGCTCACGGCAACGGTAACGGTGTTTGCTCCCTGTCCCAGGCTTTGCAGAGCGGTTGGCGGGATAGTTACGCTCCAGTTACCATCATCATCAACGGTCGCTGGATAACTGTTATCTCCTACCGTTACCGTAACGGTTTCTCCTGCGGTTGCCGTGCCGGTCAGGGTTTGTGGTGTGTTCAGCTCTTCGCTGTTGAGAATGCCATCGTCAAACGGGGTGGCAACAACAGGCTCAGCCAGAGGTGTCGTCGCAACCAGCAGAGTCTGACTGCTTTCCGCGCCACCCGCTGTCACGGTGACGGTTTGATTACCCTGTGGCAGGCCGCTGAGATCTGCCACTGGCACCGTTACCGTCCAGGCTCCGCCTGCATCAATCGTCGTGGAGTAGGTGTTGGGCCCAAGCGTGACCGTCACCACGCTATTAGCTGGCAGGTTTGCCGTGCTGCCGCTGATCAGCAGATCGGCCTGCGCTTCGTTGGCATTCAGCGCATTATCTTCACTAACCGGGGCGATGGCCACCAGCGGATCGCCGGTCGTTACCACATCCAGGCTGCCTGTTGCGTTAGCCGGATTTCCTGCTGCATCGGCGGTACTGACGGTGAACGTTTTCGTTCCATCTCCGCCAAGCGACCCGGCAGGCAGCGTGACACTCCAGCCACCGCCCGCCTGCACTACGCCATCATAGCTTTGCCCGTTAATGGTTACGATGACCGGCTGACCGGCTGGAATATCCGTGGTTGTGCCAGTGATCAGCACATCACTGAGCTGCTCCGCCCGATCAATCACGTTATCGCCGGTAACCGGATCCAGGGTCAGGGTTGGACTGGTCTCAGCGATAATCGTGACATCCGATACCACCGTGGTGCTGTTTCCAAATTCATCACCAATCGTGACCGTTACCGGATAAACGCCATCCCCCAGCGTATTGACCGCATTAGCCGGAACGGTGACCTGCCAGTTGCCATCATCTCCTACCGTAGTGGTGTAAATTGTGCCGCCAAAGTCGACTGACACCGTGTTGCCTGGCGTACCGCCTGCGCCATCTAAGATCAGATCCTGATTAACTTCGCCACTGTTAATGTAACCGTCACTGGCAGGCTGCGTAATGGTTGCCGTTGGCGGTGTGGTGGCGAACTGCAGCGTATCGGTAAAGGCAGAAGTATTGCCGTTTGCATCGGTGGCGGTAACGGTGACGGACTGCGCGCCATTCGGCACTAACGCCAAATCAGCCGCCGGAACGTTAACACTCCAGTTGCCATTCTCACCGACGGTTGTACTGTAATTTTGTCCGTTGAGGTTTACCGTAATGGTGTCACCCGCATTGCCGCTGCCGGTAACCACTAACGGCTGCTGTGCATCACCTGCATTAATGATGCCGTCACCGCCGAGATCATCAACGGTGATATCAGGTGTTGCTCTTGCCACTGTCACGTCGGTGGTTTGCGTGCTGCTGTTACCGGCAGCATCGCTGATGGTGACGCTGACCGGATAGCTCTGATTGGCAAGGTTAGCCAGATCCGCTGGCGGCACCGAGGCGCTCCATTGACCGTTGGTGCCCACGACGGCTGAATAGGTTTGTCCGTTGAACGTGACGGTGACATTTTCGCCTGGCGTACCGGTGCCGCTAAATAACAGCGGCTGCGTCAGATCGTTGGCGTTGAGCACGCCATCGCCCGCCGGAGCGTTAACGCTAACCACAGGGGCCAGGGTATCGACGGCGAGCGTTTGTGTTGCGGTGGAGACATTGCCACTGGCATCGGTCAGCGTTACGCCGAGCGTATAACTGCTGCCATCTGCCAGGCCCTGCAAGGCTTCGGCGGGAACGGTTACCGTCCAGTTGCCATCGTCCCCTACGGTTGTGCTGTAGCGTTGCCCGTTGAGCGTAACCGCCACCACGTTGCCAGGCGCACCGCCTGATCCCGTTACCGGCAGGTCGCTGCCCGCTTCATTGCTGTTGAGAACACCATCACCGCCTGCGACTGGCGAGACAGTCAGCGCGGGATTGTTAGTCGCAACGGTGAAATCCAGCGTGTCGCTGTTGCTGTTGCCTGCTGCATCCGTTACCGTCACGGTCAGGCTGTTAGCCCCTGCGGTAAGGTTGCCAGGTCAGAGGCAGGAATCGGAAGGTTCCAGCTGCCGTCGGCATTCACAGTGGCGCTGTAGGTTTTGCCGTTAAGCGTAACCTGCACCAGCTGACCTTCTCCGGTCACCCCCGTACTGCCGCTAATAATCTGATCGCTGCCCGCTTCGGCACTGTTCAATACCCCGTCGCTGAACGCGGTTTGATCGAGATTAACCTGAGGCTGGGCGGTGACGGCAACCGTCAGTCCAGCCGAATCGGTTAAGACATTATTGCTGGTGTCTGTCACGCTGGCCGTGATTTGCTTCAGTCCATCCGTTATACCTGCAAAAGCACTGGCTGGGATGATGACGCTCCAGCCCCCTCTGCGTCAACGGTGCCGCTGTAGCGGGTGCCATTAAAGTCCAGGGTGACAATTTGCCCTTCAGCCACACCCACTGCCGAACCCGTGATAACCAAATCGTTACCGGCTTCCTGCGCATTGAGATAGCCATCTGTACTGAGCGGTTCAGTCATGGTGAGCGTACCAGGCTCAGTCACGGGCGCTTCTACGGTAAGTGTCAGATCGTCGGTTGCGACCGTGCCCGCCGCATTACTGACGCGCACAGAAATAGTGCTAGTGCCTGCTGCCAGCGCCGCCAGCGCAGCGGCCGGAACGGTGACGCTCCAGCTTCCGTCTGCACCAACCTGACCACTGTATGTCTGACCGCCAAGCGTGACGGTGACCTGCTGTCCGGCTTCTACGTTAGTGGTGCTGCCCGAAAGAATTTGATCGCTGGTTTTTTCGCTGTTATCCAGCGTGTTGTCACCTGCAAAGGCATTTATCGCCACAGCAGGCGCACCTGGCGTGCCTGGCTCAGTCACGGGCGCTTCCACGGTGAGTGCCAGATCGCCGGTTGCGACTGTGCCAGCCGCATTACTGACGCGCACAGAAATAGTGCTAGTGCCTGCTGCCAGCGCCGCCAGTGCAGCGGCCGGGACGGTGACGCTCCAGCTTCCGTCTGCGCCAACCTGACCACTGTACGTCTGACCGCCAAGCGTGACCGTAACCAGCTGTCCTGCTTCTACGTTAGTGGTACTGCCTGAAAGAATTTGATCGCTGGTTTTTTCGCTGTTATCCAGCGTGTTGTCACCCGCAAAGTCATTTATCACCACAGCAGGCGCACCCGGCGTAGCAGGATTATCATCGCCACCTCCACCGCCACCGCCGCCGCCACCACCGCCGGCGCCAATCGCAACGCCCGCCAGCCCTAAAATACCCAAACCGCTTGCCGTTATAACAGCGGTGGAGGCATTAGCATTTTCAGCCAGCAGCAGCGGTTCTACGCTGTCGAGCGATTCATAAGTTGGCGTAACGGCGGTTGCAGCCAGATCGCTGCCTTCCGCTGCGTCCGGGAACAGAGCATGTTCCGGTGGGTTTACGCCATCATCAAAAACCAGTTCGCTGTGTTCGCCTTCGGCGTCATCAAAGAAAAATTTCTGATAGCGCATGGTACTGCCATCGCGCATATGCAGAATAAGGTCATCACCCTGACGTTCGTACTGAACCACCATCGCGCGAGTGCCGTTAATGCGGACTACGCTGGGTTCTGTGAGGTTAATTGTTTGCGTCAGGCCGCCGTTAGACTGAGAAATCAGTGTGCCATTTTCACGTGAAATGATGTCAACTCGACCTTGAGTGAGCTCTGCCATTTGTAACCTCTACTCCACCAGATTAGCTAATGTACTGAATTTAAAAATCATTAATTAAATTAACGATTTAAAATCCACGCATGACGCTACTTTCTGTCAGACAGAAAGTGTTTTAACCTGGTGTGTGTAAAAAAGGCTTAGCAGCCGACTCACCCACCACCGAAAGATACCAGCGGTTTGGCTTATTTAAATTGCATTTGTTGCTTTGTTTTTAAGCAAAAATCTCGCGTTTTGCCTGGATTAATCATTAGCGTAACGCAAAGAAAAATCAAACTTAATGTACAGATATTGTTATGTTTTATCGTTCAACACATTAATTTAAATTTAAATAATTTCGCCAATTAACTTTTCTTTATCTTTGTTTTTACATAGCTAATTGCAGGCTCGGGTTTCCTAAAGCTGCCAAAAACGTTCAATAAAGCATCAATAATCACGCACAGGCACAAAAGAATAATTTTTCTGGAAAAGTGATTAAGTGCACAAATCACTGATGAGCCAACACGCATTTAACCTGATAACAGATTGAAAAGTTTGAAAGAAATTTGACTTAAGTCAGCCAGACAAAGCGGGGTTAATGCCAGGAAAGTTCTGGAAAAAAATTGTGTCGGGCAAAAAGTCGGTAAACTGCGTTTTTTGACAACAGTTCGCTGCATATCGAAGCCACAATAATCTGTAACAGCGAGCAACTTTTCGCCGGCTTAATGCTACACTTTGCCGCTTTGCTACAGATGAATTTTACCTATGACCGCACTGGACGCCGCACAGCAGAATAAACAGCAAAGCCGCCTGTTTTGGGGCACACGCACCATCTTTTTAATCAATGGATTAGGCATGTCTGCCTGGGCGCCATTAGTGCCCTTCACGCGCGATCGCCTGGCGTTAAGCGGCGGATCGCTCGGTGCCTTGTTGCTCTGTCTGGGGGTAGGATCGCTGGCAGCAATGCCTGTTACCGGCACGCTGGTGGCACGTTTTGGCTGTCGTCGCGTCATGCTGTTATCAACCATTCTGGTGTTAGCGATGTTGCCGCTGCTGGCCATTGCCGAGACAAAAGCGTTGATGGCGGCATCGCTAATGATGTTTGGTGCAGGTTTAGGCACGCTGGATGTCGCGATGAATTATCAGGCCGTTGAGGTTGAAAAAGCCTCTGGCCGTCCCATGATGTCTGGCTTTCATGGCTTCTTTAGTCTGGGCGGCATTTTGGGTGCCGGGACGGTTAGCTTATTACTCAGCCTGGCCTTTACGTCTTTAGCCGCTGTTCTGGTGGTGATGGCGGTGATGCTGCTGTTACTGCTTTGGCATCTTCCTGCGTTACTCAATGATCGACTGCATCAGCCCGATCAACCCTGGCTGGTTATTCCACGAGGCGGCGTAGCGTTTCTCGGCTTGCTCTGCTTTATTTTATTTCTGGCTGAGGGCGCAGTATTAGACTGGGGCGCGTTACTGCTGTTACAAAATCCAGCGATGTTGCCTGCCTATGCAGGGCTGGGCTATGCACTGTTTTCCTGTGCCATGACGGTTGGCCGCTTTACCGGCGACAAAATCATTCATCGCTTTGGTCGTTATCCCGTTATGCTGGCGGGTGCTTTGGCTGCGGCGGCAGGCATGACGCTGGCGGTTTGTCTTCCCTGGCCCGAAGCGGCCCTGTTTGCCTTCCTGCTGGTTGGCTTCGGTTTAGCGAATACGGTGCCAATGTTGTTCAATGCTGTCGGTAATCAACAGGATATGCCCGCAAATCTGGCAATTTCAGCCATGACAACGCTGGGATATGCGGGTATTCTCTCAGGTCCGGCCTTAATCGGTTTCATTTCCCATTGGATCAGCCTCAGCGGCGCGTTTTTACTGATTGCGCTGTTGCTGCTAGCTGTGGCCGCCAGTGCGCGACTGGTTGCGCGATAATTCAGGTACCTGAGACGCTATGTTGTATAAGTTTCCCCTGACATCCGGCAATGTCACCCGCTTCTTTGTGGTTTTTAATCTGGTGCTCCTGTTAGCCCTGGGTTTCGTTGTACATAACTCCGTCAGTGCCTGGTTGACTGAGAAACGCTATGCCATGACCGATGCCGCTCGTAGTATGCAAAAGCGTATCGATGCTTACCGTTTTGCCACCTGGCAAATTTATGAAAACCTTGCCACCAGCGCAGCCGGCTCGCCGCCCAGCAGCAATTTACAGGAAACGCGGCTGCGTCCTGATGTCTATTATCTCGAAAAGACCCGCCGTAAAACCGAAGCACTGATCTTTGGTTCGCATGACAGCAGCACGCTGGATATGACGCTGCGCATGTCTAATTATCTCGATACGCTTTGGGGTGCAGAGAACCCAACCTGGTCAATGTACTTTCTGAATGGTCAGGATAACAGCCTGATTATGATCTCGACCCTGCCGCTGAAAGATATGGCCACACGTTATAAAGAGAACGCCATCACCTCTCTGGTTGACAGTCGCCGCGCCGAGATGCTGCAACAGGCCAATGCGCTGGATGAGCGCGAAAGTTTTTCTCCGCTGCGCCATTTAGCGTTCCAAAATGATCACTATTTCACGGTGCGCACCACCTTTAATCAGCCGGGTCATTTGGCAACCGTGGTCGCGTTTGATCTGCCGATTAATGACTTAATCCCACAAAATATGCCGCTGGAGAATTTCCAGTTGCGTCAGGATAGCGTCCTGCCCACCGCCAGCGATCGGGAAGAAACTGAAACCACGCAAATTACGCTGGCGAATCCTGACCTGGAGATTGCTGCCACGCTGCCGAGCACCTCGCTACAGCTGGTGTACCGCGTACCGGTGACCCGACTGTTTATCGATACGCTGCACAATCTGCTTTGGCCGCTGTTGATCAATTTGCTGCTGTTCCTGCTGTCGCTGGCGGGTATGGTATTGCTGCGCCAGCAATCGCTGCGTCCCAGCGAGAATCAGAGCGCCGAGCTGGATTCGCTGCGTGTCCTGAACGAAGAGATTGTTGCCAGCCTGCCGGTCGGATTGCTGGTGTATGACTTTGCCAGCAACCGCACCTTGCTGAGTAACAAAATTGCTGAACATCTTTTGCCACATCTCAATCTGCAAAAGATCATTAATATGTCGGACCAGCACCAGGGTGTGTTGCAGGCCACCATCAATAACGAAGTGTATGAAATCCGTCATGCGCGCAGCGTGCTGTCGCCGCATACGCAACTGTTTATGATGCGCGATCAGGATCGCGAGTTGCTGGTGAACAAGAAGCTGCAAAAAGCCCAGCAGGTACTGGATCGCAATCACCAAATGCGTCAGCAATTGCTACAAAATTTGGGGCATGCGCTGAACCTGCCGCTGGAAAAGATCGTGGCGCAGCTGGTGCAACTCAGCCAGCGTGATGAAGACGAAACGGTGCTGGATGTTTTAGATGAAAGTCAGGGCCTGTCGCGTTTGGTGGACGATATCGTATTACTGAACCGCCTTGAAGCGCACGACTGGTCGCCCGATGCAACCGTGTTTAATTTGCAAGAGCTGTTAGATGAGATCGCGCTGGAGAGCCTGCCGCTGATGCGTCGCAAGGGCCTCTCTTTAGTGATCAATAATCATCAGCCCAATGATGAGATGCGCTTTGGCGATCGCCGTGCGCTACGCAAAGTGCTGACTACGCTGATGCACTACTCGCTGACCACGACGCGCTGGGGCAAAATTTCAATCGACATAAAAGCCGCAAATGAGCGTGCCGATCGCCTTAACATTGAGCTGGTTGATACCGGTGCCGGCCTGACGGTTGATGAACTGGCAAACGTCGATTTTCCTTTCCTCGGCGATACCCACCAGGATCGCTACGGACAGGCTTCTGGCATGGCGTTTTTCTTGTGTAAGCAGCTTTGTAAGCAAATGGGTGGCAGCCTGGAGATTGTGGCAAAAATTGATATTGGCACCCGCTATAACATTCAGTTGCCGCTGGCGCTGGAGCAGCGGCACGATGAAGAAGAGGAGAAGATTCTGGATGGCGTAACTGCGCTGGTAGAAGTGGCGGTTGAAGATGTACATAAAATCGTGTGTCGTCATCTGGAAAACTGGGGCGCACGCTGCCTGACCCCAGACGAGCGTATTTCAGGCCAGGATCATGATGTGCTGGTGACCGACGATCCCGCGAAGCTGAGCGGCTGGGCATTACTGCTGGCCGAAGACGAATTGGGTCATCATGCGCTAAACGAACAGCAATATCGGGTCAATTTCAACCTCAGCAATTCACTCCTTGATGCTTTGCTGGCGCTGATTGAGAAGCAATTGTCCCACGATGTAATGGAGGATGACGCTGAAGAAGAAGCTACCTCGCCACTGTTGAGCGGTGGCTATTTCCAGCTGTTTACTGAGACAGTACCGGATGATGTAAAGAGATTGTATACTGAGTCGGCGGAAAAGGACTACGCCTCGCTTGCTCAGACAGCGCATCGCCTAAAAGGCGTGTTTGCCATGCTCAATTTGACACCAGGCAAACAGCTTTGTGAAGAGTTAGAACAACACATTAAAGCGTGTGACGATTCAAACATTACAAATACCACCAGTGAAATTGACGCTTACGTTAAGACACTGCTGCAGCAAGGTAACCAATAAGATGAATAACTTAAATGTAATTATTGCCGATGACCATCCAATTGTTCTTTTCGGTATCCGAAAGTCTCTTGAACAAATTGAATGGGTTAACGTTGTAGGTGAGTTCGAAGACTCAACAGCATTAATTAACAACTTATCCAAACTGGATGCCAACGTTCTGATCACCGATCTTTCTATGCCCGGTGAGAAATATGGCGATGGCATTACGCTGATTAAATACATTAAACGTCACTATCCCGATTTGTCGATTATTGTTCTGACCATGAACAATAACCCGGCGATTCTTAGCTCCGTGTTGGATCTTGATATTGAAGGCATTGTGCTGAAGCAAGGCGCGCCAACCGACCTGCCAAAGGCGCTGGCTGCATTGCAAAAAGGCAAGAAATATACGCCAGAAAGCGTGGCGAAGCTGCTTGAGAAAATTAGTGCCGGTGGCTATGGCGATAAGCGTCTGTCGCCAAAAGAGAGTGAAGTTTTGCGTCTGTTCGCTGAAGGTTTCCTGGTGACTGAGATCGCCAAGAAGCTGAATCGCAGCATCAAAACCATCAGTAGCCAGAAGAAGTCGGCGATGATGAAGTTGGGTGTTGATAACGATATTGCGCTGCTGAACTATCTTTCATCGGTCAGTGCGACGCAAGTCGACAAAGAATAAGCGGTTCCCCAGGCGGTACATTGCGTACCGCCTGTTTTTTGACTCTACCCTTCTCGCGTTTTACGCACCCGCTCCGCATAAATCGCCAGCGTCACCTTCAGCACATCCAGCGTAACTGGTTTCGACAGGCAGTTATCCATCCCCGCATCCATACAGCGTTGTTTCTCTTCAGCCAGCGCATTCGCCGTGACGCCGACCACCGGGAAGACGTGTCCCAGCTGACGCAAACGCTGTGTCAGACGATAACCATCCATGTTCGGCATGTTGACGTCGGTCAGCACGATATCAATTTCATTGCGGCTTAAGACATTGAGCGCATCGATGCCATCCTGGGCTGTTTTGACCTGATAGCCCAGGGTGCCAAGCTGTTCGGAGAGCAGCATACGGTTTATCGGATGATCATCAACAATCAGTACCATGATATCGTCGTTGTGCACCTTCTCTTCTACTGGCCCCGCCAGTAGAAGTGCATCCGCTGCATCGCTGTCAACGGCGATACGGTAAATACGCGCCAGCAGAGTAGGCAATTCCTGTAGGGTTGCCGTGCTGTGCACCCAACGGCCCGGATGAATTTCACGCGGCATGTCCGCATGACCGCCGTCAAAGGTAATGATCGCGCGCAGCGGCATATCCATTTCCAGCTCATGATCGGCCAGCAGCACATCATCACTGCCAGCTTTGCCCTGATATTCGGCGACGTTAATGCCCTGCTGTTGCAGCTGCCGGGTAAGAAATTCCGCCAGATAGTCATTACGCATCGCCAGCCAGAGGGTTTTGTCCTGCATGCCCTGGAGCAGCGGAGGCGAAAGCTGTTGCCCCTGTCCCTGATAAACAGGGATCCTCACGATGAACTGGCTGCCCATACCCGGCTCAGAATCGACTTCAATATCACCATCCATCATGTTGATGAGTTTTTCGCAAATCGCCAGCCCTAAGCCGGTTCCCTGGAAATTGCGCTGCACGCCGTTGCCAACCTGGAAGAAAGGATCAAACAAGCGCGGCATCTCTTTTGCCGGAATGCCAACACCAGTATCACGTACCCGAAACGCCAGATAGCCTTCTGTCACAAAGGCATGCAGGATAATGCAGCCGGTATGGGTAAATTTGATGGCGTTATTTAACAGGTTGGAGATGACCTGTTGCAGGCGCAGCGGATCGCCATCCAGTGACTGTGGGACATCATGTTCAATGTAGCAGTACAAGGTCAGACGCTTTTTCACGACCAGCGAGAGGTAATTGCCCACAATGTGCGTAATCACCTCGCGCGGCGCGAACGGCCGTGGCTCAATCTTCAACTGTTCCGACTCAATTTTCGAAAAGTCGAGAATGTCGCTGATGATTTTAAGCAGCAAACTGGAGGAGTTGTTCATCGCCGTGACTAATGAGTCCACACCGGCAGGCAACTGTTTCGTTTGCAGCAAATCAAGGTTGCCGATAATGCCATACAGCGGTGTGCGCAGCTCATGGCTGACGGTTGCGAGGAACATCGATTTCGACTGGCTGGCCTGTTCTGCTGCGTGCGCCATTTCCTGTAGAGATTGCTCCATACGCACACGCGCTGAGACATCGACCAATACGCAGATCGCCACATTTTCATTACGATACCGCGAGTGAACAAAACTGATTTGCAGGTTGGTATTACTGCCCGTGAGCACATCGACGAAATTGACCTGCTGGCCGCCGATGATTTCATTGAGGCGCTGGCGATCTTCCTGCGTGAGCAGCGTCAGATAGTTATGTGCCAGTTCGTTACTCAGGATGTTGGTGCCATCCCGGGTGCGCAATATGCAGATGCCAACCGGCGCTGAAGCGACGATTTTGCGGTTAAACTGTTCATGTTCTTCAAGCCGATGCGCATTCTCTTCTGCCGGAAAAAACATGCGGCGTTCAAACAACCAGGCAAGGGTAAAGAGCAGTACGGCACTGAATACGTTGAGTAACAACGCATTGATCATCATCAGCCTGAGCTGATCAACCAGCACATCGGTAGAAACCGACCACACAATGCTAAGATCAGAGGGCGGCAACGGTTTTTTCAGCACCAGCTGGCGATAGCCATCAAGATAACCGAACCAGGTTTTATCATCTGGCAAATCATTCATAGAGAAACCCACGCCGCCACGCCGTGAGGTAAGCAAGGGACGATAGTTTTCGTCAGTAATGGTCGCCATGACCGGCAGATTACCCGGCTGAATGAATTCGTCGAGGCGAATGTTTTGCTCAACACCCAGCAAGGCCTGCAATTTATTGGCGACGTAAACCGGCACGACCATATAGAAATTGCCGACGCCGGGCTGCGTACTGTTGTTGATCCAGTACATGGGATTACGACGCTCTTCTTCATTGCTGTTGCGATAGCGCAGTACATGCTCACGTAACGCTTTCAGGCTGCGCTCGCGATCAACATTGCTGCTGCCAATCGTAAAATCGGCAAGGCACTGATTTTCCCCGCCAAGAAAAAATACCCGGTTAAGCTCATAAGAGGAGGCGAAGTTACTTTTCCAGTAATTGATGTAGTAACTCAGCGAGTCGAGCGAATTACGCCAGGTGTTGCTCATTGACGTGCAGTCACCATTTGAAAACAGCGGAGTAAACTGCGGTTGAGTGGTTTTGCCTGGCATTAAGCCGGTCAGCACATCCAGTCCGCTGCTGGCGTTGGTTAAGCGATTTTCAGTAATGTATTTCAGCTCGCGCATCATGTCCGCAGAGTGCCGGATATACCATTCCACCTGGCCATAATTATTGGCAAATTCCTGACGAACCTGGTTCTCTTTATCGTGCAGCACATTAATGATGTAGAACGAGGTCAACACGGCACCTAATAACCAAATCAACAGCGCCAGCGCCCGGAATAAATAGCGCGAAATACGCAGAGTGGTGCGAAAAGAGACAAGATATTTCAAAGGGAACTCGCAGTTGGCAAGATGAAACGCATAATGATGTCAGATTGCCCATACACTAGCTTTATCGCGTGAAAAAAGCCAGCCGGGGGCGGGTTCAGCAAAGGCTTTGAGAATTTTTGAGGTTGATTGATTTGCGCCTGATGTGAGGCTGCTTTGCGACAGAACACGCCTTGTCGCGTCTCACCGCGACCCTTATCAAAAAAACGGCAGGCCGGGTTTCCCTGACCTGCCGTTTTTAAGCGAAGATTACACTTCAGCCTGCTGACACATTACTCTTCTTCGTCTGCTGCAGGTGCGTCATCTTCATCATCGATATCCGCTTCAGGTGCGATATCTTCATCGCCTTCCGCCACAGTGCCGTCGATTGAATCCAGCTCTTCTTCTTCAACCGGTTCAGCAACACGTTGCAGTCCCACCACGTTTTCGTCTTCTGCGGTGCGGATCAGGATTACGCCCTGGGTGTTACGGCCCACGACGCTCACTTCAGACACACGGGTACGCACCAGCGTTCCGGCATCGGTGATCATCATGATCTGATCGCTGTCGACAACCTGCACTGCGCCAATCACTGGGCCATTTCGCTCGGTCACTTTGATCGAGATAACACCCTGCGTTGCACGCGACTTGGTTGGGTATTCCGTATTCGCGGTACGTTTACCGTAGCCGTTCTGCGTGACGGTAAGAATCGCACCATCTTCGCGTGGCACAATCAGCGAGACAACGCGATCGCCTTCTGCCAGCTTGATGCCACGAACACCGGATGCAGTACGACCCATAGCGCGTACAGCCGTTTCCGCGAAGCGCACCACTTTACCGGCAGCGGAGAACAGCATCGCTTCATCGTTACCGTTGGTCAGTGCCACGCCAATCAGTTCATCATCTTCACGCAGATTGACGGCGATAATACCGGCACTGCGTGGACGGCTGAACTCTTGCAGTGCGGTCTTCTTCACCGTACCGCTGGCGGTCGCCATAAAGATATTGAAGCCTTCGGTGTACTCACGCACCGGCAGGATTGCCGTGATACGCTCGTTGGCTTCCAGCGGCAGCAGGTTGACGATTGGACGTCCGCGTGCGCCACGACTCGCTTCTGGCAACTGGTAGACTTTCATCCAGTAGAGGCGGCCACGGCTTGAGAAGCAGAGGATCGTGTCATGGGTGTTTGCCACCAGCAGACGGTCGATGAAGTCTTCTTCTTTAATACGTGCAGCCGACTTACCTTTACCACCGCGACGCTGAGCTTCGTAATCGCTTAATGGCTGATACTTGACGTAACCCTGATGTGACAGCGTAACAACAACGTCTTCCTGATTGATCAGATCTTCGATATTGATGTCAGCACTGTTCGCCGTGATTTCAGTACGACGCTCATCACCAAACTGATCGCGCATTAATTCCAGCTCTTCACGAATGACTTCCATCAAACGTTCTGCGCTTTGCAGGATGTGAATCAGTTCCGCAATCTGATCGAGCAGCGTTTTGTACTCGTCCAGCAGTTTCTCATGCTCAAGGCCGGTCAGTTTTTGCAGGCGTAAATCGAGAATCGCCTGCGCCTGCTGTTCAGTCAGATAATACTGGCCGTTGCGAATACCAAACTGCTCTTCCAGCCACTCTGGACGTGCCGCGTCATCGCCAGCGCGCTCCAGCATCGCAGCAACGTTACCCAATGCCCATGCCTGCGCAATCAAACCGCTTTTCGCTTCAGCTGGGGTTGGTGCACGACGGATCAGCTCGATAATCGGATCGATGTTAGCCAGCGCAATCGCCAGGCCTTCAAGGATATGTGCGCGATCGCGTGCTTTACGCAGTTCGAAAATGGTACGGCGCGTAACCACTTCACGACGATGACGAACGAAGGCTTCCAGAATCTCCTTCAGCGTCATGATCTTTGGCTGGCCCTGATGCAGCGCCACCATGTTGATGCCAAAAGAGGTCTGCAGCTGCGTCAGTGAGTAGAGATTATTCAGGACCACTTCACCCACGGCGTCGCGTTTGATCTCAATCACGATACGCATACCGTCTTTATCAGACTCGTCACGCAGTGCGCTGATGCCTTCAATACGCTTCTCTTTCACCAGCTCCGCAATTTTTTCGATCAGGCGCGCTTTGTTCACCTGATACGGCAGCTCATGAATGATGATGGTCTCACGACCGGTTTTGGCGTCGGCTTCGACTTCGCCACGGGCGCGAATGTAAATTTTACCGCGACCGGTACGGTAGGCTTCTTCAATACCACGACGGCCATTGATAATGGCTGCTGTCGGGAAATCTGGCCCCGGAATATGCTCCATCAGCCCTTCGACGCTGATGTTCTCATCGTCAATGTAAGCCAGACAGCCGTTAATCACTTCAGTCAGGTTATGTGGCGGAATGTTGGTCGCCATACCCACAGCGATACCGGACGAGCCATTCACCAGCAGGTTAGGAATTTTGGTCGGCAGAACGTCAGGGATCTGCTCGGTGCCATCATAGTTCGGCACAAAGTCGACGGTCTCTTTTTCCAGGTCAGCTAACAGGTCGTGGGCGATTTTGGACATGCGCACTTCGGTATAACGCATCGCAGCGGCGGAGTCGCCGTCGATGGAGCCGAAGTTGCCCTGACCATCCACCAGCATGTAACGCAGGGAGAAAGGCTGAGCCATACGTACGATAGTGTCGTAAACGGCGGAATCACCATGCGGGTGATATTTACCGATAACGTCACCAACGACGCGGGCAGATTTTTTATAGGGTTTGTTCCAGTCGTTACCCAGTTCGCTCATCGCGTAGAGCACGCGACGATGCACCGGCTTCAGGCCGTCACGCACATCGGGTAAAGCTCGGCCAACGATGACCGACATGGCGTAATCGAGGTAAGAATTCTTTAATTCTTCTTCGATATTGACCGGTGTAATTTCTCTCGCAAGGTCGCTCATGGAGCCGCTATCCCTCTACTTAATCCCGGATTTTAAAGGTGCGAAAGTATATCACACTGCATTCATCTGGTGAACGTTAACCACCGATTTCACGCGCTTTTCCTTGCGTCTGAAAGATGCGCCGCAGCGGGTTAAGCGTTTATACTAAGTCCACATTTTGTCAGGAGTTACGATTCAATGAACGCACAACCGCAGAATCATCAGCACAACGTCGATGCACAGGAAATTGCCAAGTTTGAGGCCGTTGCCTCGCGCTGGTGGGATCTGGAGGGTGAATTTAAGCCGCTGCATCGCATTAACCCGCTGCGCCTCGGCTATATCGCGCAACACAGCAATGGCCTGTTTGGCAAAACGGTGCTGGATGTTGGCTGTGGTGGCGGCATTTTAGCGGAGAGCATGGCGCGTGAAGGTGCGCAGGTAACCGGGCTGGATATGGGTGCGGAGCCGCTTGAAGTCGCGCGTCTGCATGCGCTGGAGAGTGGCGTAAAACTCGATTACGTGCAGCAGACCGTTGAAGAGCACGCCGAGGCCCATGCCGGTCAATATGATGTGGTGACCTGCATGGAAATGCTGGAACACGTGCCCGATCCACGTTCGGTGATTCACGCCTGTGCGCGTCTGGTTAAGCCGGGCGGCGAAGTCTTTTTTCAACTATCAACCGCAACCCTAAAGCCTGGCTGATGGCGGTGTTCGGCGCAGAGTATGTTTTACGCATGGTGCCGCGCGGAACGCATGATGTGAAAAAGTTTATTCGCCCTTCAGAACTGCTGGGCTGGGTTGATGAAACTTCCCTGCGCGAGAAAAACATCACCGGCCTGCACTACAATCCGCTGACCAACCGCTTCAGGCTCGGCGCAGGCGTGGACGTTAACTACATGCTGCATACGCACCGGGAAAGATAATTTACCCGTTTTAGTTTCTCCTCCCTGACGGGAGGAGAAGGTTCGTCTCAGGGAAACAACACGTTGAAGGTGGTTTTTTTCTTGGTTCGGACATCAACGCTTCCAGCGCATCCACGCAGGCAAGATAGTGCGGCGTTTTTTTATGTGCCAGTACCGCCGCTTCATCCGCGTAAGCTTCATAAATGAAGAAGCGCGTAGGGATTGCAGGATCCTGTAAAACATCGAAACGTAAATTGCCCGGCTCCTGGATTGCGCCCAGATGATTATCTTTGAACACGCGCAGAAATTCGTCGATACAGTCGGCTTTAATATTGATTTCCACCATCGTCACTTCCATGGCCCCTCTCCTAGAAGTTGTAGTTATCGATATTCTCTTTGGTAAAGACCACACGCTCAGGAAGCAACACGATGCCGTTTCCTTTCGCCTTATAATCGTAGCCCTGAACGCTGTTCTCAGAAACGGTGACTTTGCCGACATCAGGCACCTCCAGCGAATCGCCGGGATTAAGTTCGCCTTTTAACACCTGATTAGCAACCGCGATGGAAATCTTGCCCTGCTTCACCACATCCCACAGACCAAACTGTTGTACCGTGCCGCGCTTGACGTAAGGCCGCATAACGTTAGGGGTACTGAAGCCCACAATAGTGACGTCTTTACGTCCGAGGTTTTCCGCCGCCTGAGCTGCGGCCGGTAAAGCGTTGGCGTCCGGCGCGATGATCGCATCCAGATCTGTCCAGGATTTCATAATGCCCTCTGCGGTTTGCAGTGATTTAGTGGCATCGTTATAGCCATACTGAGTCGTGACAATTTCCCAGCCTGGATGATCGTTGGCGATTTTCGCTTTCGCCTCTTTAACCCACTGATTCTGATCGGTCACCGTGGGGCTGGAGTAGAAAAAAGCCACTTTGGCTTTATCTTTTTTCACCTGGCTGGCGGCCATATCCACCAGCATGCCACCCAGTTGGGTTGGCGTTCCCTGATTAATATAAATAGAGCGACATTCCGGTTTGGTATCTGAATCCCAGGTTAGTATTTTAACGCCGCGTTGCATGGCGCGCTTCAATGCCGGGCAAAGTCCGTCAGGTGAAACAGCAGCAACCACAATCGCGTTATAGCCCTGATTAACGTAGTTGTTGATCATCTGAACCTGCCCCGAAACGCTGGGTTCAGTTGGTCCGTCATAGGTGACATCCACGCCCAGGGCTTTTCCGGCGTCGGTGGCCCCTTTTCCACCGCTGGTGAAATACCCTACCCCAACCAGCTTGGGAATAAAGGCAATTCGTTCGGCGGCCTGAAGATTCATGCTGATGCCCAGCGCACAGCTAAGCGCCAGTGTTAATCCCTGCATTTTCATCATTTCTACTCCCGGTCAGATGCGGGATGTCGCGTTATTCGCGCCCGCAAACGCCAGCATAACTGGCGCACAATGCCTGGATTCAGGCTCCACGAGCGTCCAATCACCGCAAGGATCAGCAGTGCACCCGACAGCGCGCTGCTCACCTGACTCGACACCCCTACCATTTGCAGTCCCTGTTGCAGAAAGCCAATCAGCAGCGTGGCCAGCGCAGTGCCCAGAACCGATCCTGCGCCGCCGTAGATATTTGCTCCGCCCAAAACCACGGCAGTTATTGCCGGCATCAGCAAAGGTGCGCCAAGATCGGCCCGGGCCGATCCGAAATAGGCGCTCATGATCACCGCCGCGATCGCTGACGCCAGCCCGACAAGGCTGTAAAGCGTCAGTAAGGTGCGATGCACCGGTAGTGCACCGTAGCGTGCCGCACGTAAATTTTGTCCCAGCAAAAAAACGTAGCGCCCGGTGCGCGTGCGGTGCATCAAGGCCCAGAAAAGAGCACCAAGCACAACAAACAGCAGCAGCGGCATCGGCATACCCAGTGGTGTCAGGTTGATCCAGTCGGTAAAGGCGGCTGGGAAGTTACCAATGCCTTCAAAGCCGGTAGCGCCTGCCAGCCCGGAGAGCAATAAGGCGCTGCCGCCGTATAAGTAAAGCGTGCCGAGCGTGATCACCAGCGGATTCACCCCGGTCCAGAGGATCAGTGCGCCATTAAGCAAACCGCACAGGCTACCAAGCAGCAGCGCGCAGAACAGCGCCACAGGCAATGGCCACTGGTTTTGCAGCATGATCCCCAGAGCAACAGCGCACAGCCCCACCACGGCGGCGAAGGAGATATCGATACCGCCGCTGACAATCACCAGCGTCAACGGCAGCGCAACCACCCCGACAGTAATAAAATCGCTGGTGCTAAACAGCAGCGTATCAACGTCTGACATGCGGGGATTGGCCCAGCCAAAAAGTACAATTTCCAGCACCAGAAGTAGCGCCAGTGCGCCTTCCCACTTCATATATCGCTTCATTCAGTGGCTCCTCTGCGCGAGGCTGAGGGTGGCGGAGAAGGGTGCGTTCTTTTTCGCACCGGCGGCTCCCTGAAGCGGGCATATTTCTGCCGTTTTATCCGCTCCGCCAGCGCGCGGCGTAATCGCCCGTCAATCACCAAAACCGCCAGTAGCACCAGACCGGAGATAAAATCGTTCCACCATGCGGGCAACCTTAGCAGCACTAACACACTGTCGATTTGGGTTAAGAACCAGGCACCCAGTACCGCACCTAACAGCGTACCCGTGCCGCCCAGCAGGCTGACGCCGCCTAACACGCAAGCGGCAATCGCTTTCATCTCCATTCCCGTTCCGGTCTGATTGGGAATAAAACCAATTTGGGCAGCGAAGACGATACCCGCCAGCGCAGCCAGTACGCCGTTCGCCGTAAAGGCCAGCAGGCGCACCTGATTAACCGGTACGCCCAGCTGGCGCGCCCCTGTAAATTATCGCCTGTGGCGTAGAAATAGCGTCCGGTGGCACTGCGTGACAGAAACAGCATCATGACGATCAGCAGGAGCACGATCATCATTCCCAATGGAGAGATACCGGCAATGAGCGGCGCGGCAAAGATTTTCAGCTGCTCCGGCAAACCCTCAATCCATTTGCCTTCGGTCAGCAGCAGCATCAGCCCGCGATATAATCCCAGCGTACCGAGCGTGGCAACAATCGCCGGAATGCGCAGTCCCGTGACCAGCACACCATTGAAAAGCCCGGCCAGCATTCCCGCGCCGAGCGTGAACAGGCAGGCAAGCGGCAACGCCATGCCCTGATTAAGCAATACGCCGAGAACGGCTGCGCACAACCCCATGGTGGAGCCAGAGGAAACGTCTATGTTGCGGGTCAGCAGCACCAGCGTTGCCCCCATCGCCAGTAAAATGGCGATCTGCGCGCTGCCAAAAATCATTCCGATCAGTTGCAGACTGACACGGCCAGGGTCCAGCACTAAGGGCAGCAGAAACAGCAGCACAATCGCCAGCAGCGTGCTTACTTCACGATGGGTTTGCAGGTATTTCAGCATGCGCGCTCTCCCGCGTTCTGTACCGACCGTCCCCAGGCCAGCTGCATGATGTTCTCAACGCTGACCGCTGAATCGGCTAACTCGCCAACCTGCTCTCCCTGATGCATGACCAGCACCCGATCTGCCAGTTGCGCGATCTCATCAAGATCTGACGAGATAATGATCAATCCGACCTGCTGCGCCACCACGCTGCGCAGTAGCTGATAGATATCCGCACGTGCAGCGACATCTACGCCGCGCGTCGGCTCATCAACAATCAACACTTTTGGCATCGCTTCCAGACAGTTTGCCAGTAACAGCTTCTGTTGATTTCCACCGGAAAGCGTCCGCGCCGCCTGATCATCACGGCTGAGTTTAATGCTCAGGGCACGCTGATAGCGCGTCAGCACGGCTGACTCCTGGCGTGGACGTAACCACCAGCTTCGACGCCGCAGCGTCAAAGCCGTCACGTTCCAGGTCAGAGGCGCATCAGGATAAAGGCCGGAGCTTTGTCGATCTTCCGGCAGATAGACCAGCCCGGCGCGCAGTCGCTCCGCGGTAGGAAGGGTCAACAGCGATTGCGTACGCAGCCGTACTGTTCCGCTGCTGGCGCGACGTAAACCGTATAGTGTTTCCGCCAGTTCTGTGCGTCCGGCACCGACAACACCTGCCAGTCCGAGGATTTCGCCGGCACGCACCTGCAATGAAATCTCACGAAAGCCCTCACCGCTCAACGCATCTACCGCCAGTAAAACCTCTCCGTCACCGCCTGA
The DNA here is from genome assembly GCA_018842655.1 of Candidatus Pantoea haifensis. Taxonomy (GTDB): domain Bacteria; phylum Pseudomonadota; class Gammaproteobacteria; order Enterobacterales; family Enterobacteriaceae; genus Pantoea; species Pantoea haifensis. The sequence continues at coordinate 1,751,761 of JAGTWN010000004.1, forward strand.
CGGGCTTGCGCCCGCCTGCAACCACAGTTGCTGTTCAGCACTCAACCGCGACGGCGTCTCTTGCGGCATCATTGCCGCCACCAGCGCGTCATCGCTAATCCCGGACAGGCTGCCTTGCAGCACGACGCAGCCGTCACGCATTACGCTGACCTCCTGAGCCAGCGCGCGAATTTCGGGCAACTTATGCGAAATAAACACCACGCCAACGCCCTGCTCCGTAAGCTGACGCACCAGCCGAAACAGACGCTCGGTTTCAACCGGCGTTAAGGAGGCGGTGGGTTCATCAAGGATCAATATCTGCGCGTCGCGCATCAGGCCACGCAAAATCTCCACCAGCTGTTGGTCAGCCATCTCCAGCGAGCCAGCTAATACATCCAGTGACAGGCTGCTGCCCATCTGGCTGAGTAACCTGTGCAACCTGCTGTCGCGGGCTTGCTGGCGTGGCAGGCGAAACAGAATATTTTCACGCACCGTCAGGCTGGGAAACAGCAGCGGTTCCTGCGGTACCAGATAAATCCCCTGCTGATGCGCTTTCGCTGGCGTCATCAGGGTAAGTGGCTGGCCCGCCAGCGAGAGCGTGCCGCTGTCCGGCTGCTCAATACCGGCAATGATTTTCATCAGCGTCGATTTTCCCGCACCGTTTCCGCCAAGTAGCGCATGGATCTCCCCGGCCCGTAGCTGGAACTGAATACCCTTGAGCACCGGCACGCCCGAGAACGCTTTCGTGACATCGGTAACCTGTAAAAGCAAGGCAGACTGCTTAGCGGATTGTTGTTGCGCCATCACGGCTCCGGTAAGAACAAATGATTTCTGGATTTAATAATGTTCACAATCCTGGTTAAGCTTTACGCAGAAAACTCTCGCAGCGGTCACAGATTGCGCGTTGGCGTAGTGCACGGGTATGCTGAGCGAGAAGTTGTTGTGTGAATTGCCAGTTAGTTCACATTTTATTCACATCCCTCACAGAACAATTGATTTAACTTTTATAAAGTGTTCATTATGAAAAGCGATATCAGCCCACTTAACGGGCTAACAGTGGATAACACTATGGGTGAGGAAGAGCTGTTGGCGCGCACCGCCTGGTTCTATTACCACGACGGTCTGACCCAGAATGAAATCGGCGAGAGACTCGGCCTTACCCGGCTTAAAGTGTCGCGTCTGTTGGAAAAAGGACGTCAGTCCGGAGTGATCCGCGTCCAGATAAATTCACGCTATGAAGGCTGTCTGACGCTTGAACATGCGCTGCTTGAACGCTTTCCGCTGAAACATCTGCGCGTGGTGCCTCAGCTTAATAGCCCCAATCTCAGCCAGCGGCTGGGTGTCGGAGCCGCACAGATGTTAATGGCCGTGCTTCAGCCACAGCAGCTTCTGGCGGTGGGATTTGGTGAAACTACCATGAATACCCTGCAGCACCTGAGCGGCTTTATCGCTTCGCAGCAGATTCGGATGGTGACGCTCTCTGGTGGCGTGGGTCCTTATATGACCGGCATCGGTCAGTTAGATGCGGCATGTGGTATCAGTATTATTCCTGCCCCCTTGCGTGCTTCAAATGCCAGCGTGGCGCAAATCCTGCGTCAGGAGCGCAGCGTACAGGATGTGATGCTGGCGGCCTGTGCTGCTGATGTGGCGATTGTGGGTATCGGCGCACTGGATCAAAAGCGGCAGGCCACCATTTTGCGCTCCGGCTATATCAGCGAAGGCGAGCAGCTGCTGTATGGCCGTAAAGGCGCGGTAGGCGATATTCTCGGCTACTTTATGCGCCCGGATGGGCAGCTGGCCGATCCGATGCCAATCCATGATGAGTTGATTGCTGTCAGCCCGGAAGAGCTGGCTACGATCCCAACAGTGATGGGCGTAGCGGGCGGCAAAGAAAAAGCCGAAGCGATTGTTGCTGCCCTGAAAGGCGCACGCATCAATGCGCTGGTGACGGAAGAAGCAACGGCACGCGCAATGTTGGCTTTTCTCTAGCTGTCCACTCTGCGCGGCGAAGGTTCATTTGCTGTTTTTTCATCAGGAGAAACCGAGATGACAATTTCTTACGCCCCGCATTTGATGGCACTTGATGCTGGCACCGGTAGCATCAGGGCCGTTATTTTTAACCTGCAAGGCCAGCAGGTTGCCGTCGCGCAGGCTGAATGGCACCACCTTGCGGTGCCAGATGTGCCGGGTTCAATGGAGTTCGATCTGCAAAAAACTGGCCGCTGGCCTGTCAGTGTATTCGTCAGGTTTTGCAGCAGGCTCAGCTTCCCAGCAGCGCCATTCGCAGTATCGCCTGCTGTTCGATGCGTGAAGGCATCGTGCTGTATAACAAAGCCGGTAAAGCAATCTGGGCCTGCGCCAACGTGGATGCCCGCGCCAGCCGGGAAGTCAGCGAACTGAAATCGCTGCACAACGGTGAGTTTGAACGTGAGATTTACGCCTGTTCAGGACAGACGCTGGCGCTGGGTGCCATGCCGCGCCTGCTGTGGCTGGCGCATCATCGCCCCGATATCTATCGCCAGGCCGCGACGCTGACCATGATCAGCGACTGGCTGGCTAAATGCCTGAGCGGTGAACTGGCGGTGGATCCCTCCAATGCCGGAACCACTGGCCTGCTTGATTTACGCACCCGCAACTGGCGGCCTGAACTTTTGGATATGGCGGGTTTACGGGGAGACATGCTTTCTCCGGTAGCGGAAACCGGTACGCTGCTGGGTCATGTGACTGCCGAAGCGGCAGATGCCTGCGGTCTGGCCACAGGCACAGTCGTGGCGATGGGCGGCGGCGATGTGCAACTCGGCACGCTGGGTTTAGGCGTGGTTGAGCCAGGTGAAACGGCGGTGCTGGGCGGCACGTTCTGGCAACAGGTGGTCAATTTACCGCAGCCGCAGGTCGATCCGGCGATGAACATTCGCGTTAACCCGCATGTGATCCCAGGTATGGCTCAGGCCGAAGCGATCAGCTTTTTTACCGGGCTGGTAATGCGCTGGTTTCGTGATGCGTTTTGCAGCGAAGAGAAACAACTGGCAGAGCGCCTTGGCGTAGGCTGCTATAGCCTGCTGGAAGCGATGGCGGCGCGTGTTCCCGTCGGTGCCTGGGGTGTGATGCCGGTCTTTTCTGATGCCATGCACTTCAATAAGTGGTATCACGCTGCCCCGTCATTTATTAATCTCTCAATCGATCCTGAACGCTGCAATAAACAGACGCTTTTTCGCGCACTGGAAGAGAATGCCGCGATCGTTTCTGCCTGCAACCTTGACCAGGTCACCGCTTTTTCCGGGGTGCGCGCTTCATATCTGGTATTTGCTGGCGGGGGCGAATGGCAAACTCTGGAGCCAGATCCTCAGTGACGTTACCGGACTGGCAGTAAAAGTACCGCAGGTTAAAGAAGCCACCGCCCTGGGCTGTGCTATCGCAGCCGGGGTTGCCGCTGGCGTTTATGACAATTTAGGCGATACCGGCCGTGCCCTGGTGCAGTGGGAACGGGAATATCAGCCCAACAGTGAAAACCATGCGCTTTATCAGCAGCAAAAAGCCACCTGGCAAAAAGTGTACGCTGATCAACTCACCCTGGTGGATAGCGGCCTGACGACATCCATGTGGAAAGCGCCAGGTTTGTAAGCGCATGCCGTGATGGGAAGTTAACGCCTTTGTCATAAAAAATTCATCACCTGTTCTGGCTAAGCCCGCCAGGGATAAGCCTGCTGACGCATTTTTGTACCAGGAAATTTTTCTTAGGGCAGCGATTGAATAAGAAATACGCGCTCGATCAAAAATAGGAATTTTTCCTAAACCCGTTGACATGATGGCGGGCCTTACAACACGCGGCTTAAGAAATTTCGCAAAAAAACAACCCCCGTAACTATCATTTTTTCCTCTTGTTAAGCTGCGACAAATTACTAGAATAAGCCTTCATATAGTTATGATTTTGCCCGTAACCCCCTAGATGTAGTGTTTATCCACAACATTATTCACAATGAATATGCTGTGCATAACACGGGATTTCTTTTAATTTTTGCATACTCACGCAAAGGTAAAAACGCGACATGAACCAAAGTCTGCTCGTTACTAAACGCGATGGCCGCCAGGAGCGCATTGATCTCGACAAAATTCACCGTGTACTGGACTGGGCAGCCGAAGGGTTGAACAACGTTTCCGTTTCTCAGGTTGAATTGCGCTCCCACATTCAGTTCTATGATGGCATTAAAACGTCTGACATCCATGAGACCATCATCAAGGCCGCTGCAGACCTTATTTCTCGCGATGCCCCTGATTATCAATATCTCGCTGCGCGTTTAGCAATTTTCCATCTGCGCAAAAAGGCCTACGGTCAGTTTGAACCTCCGAAGCTGCACGATCAGGTGGTCAAAATGGTTGAGATGGGTAAATACGATCGCCATCTGCTGGAAGACTACAGTGTCGAAGAGTTCGAGCAGATGGATGCGTTTCTTGACCACTGGCGTGATATGAACTTCTCCTATGCTGCCGTGAAGCAGCTTGAAGGCAAATATCTGGTGCAGAACCGCGTCTCAGGTGAAATCTACGAGAGCGCGCAGTTCCTGTATATCCTGGTCGCTGCCTGTCTGTTCTCAGCGTATCCGCGTGAAACGCGCATGGATTATATCAGGCGTTTCTATGATGCGATCTCGACCTTTAAAATCTCACTGCCGACGCCAATTATGTCCGGTGTGCGTACCCCTACACGCCAGTTCAGCTCCTGCGTGCTGATTGAGTGTGGCGACAGCCTTGACTCTATCAACGCCACCTCCAGCGCGATTGTGAAATATGTCTCTCAGCGTGCCGGTATCGGTATCAATGCGGGTCGTATCCGTGCGCTTGGCAGCCCAATTCGTGGCGGCGAAGCCTTCCACACCGGCTGTATTCCGTTCTACAAGCACTTCCAGACAGCAGTTAAATCCTGCTCTCAGGGCGGCGTGCGCGGCGGTGCGGCGACGCTGTTCTACCCAATGTGGCATCTGGAAGTGGAAAGCCTGCTGGTGCTGAAAAACAACCGTGGTGTTGAAGGCAACCGCGTGCGTCATATGGATTACGGCGTACAGCTCAACAAACTGATGTATCAGCGCCTGCTCAAAGGCGAAGAGATCACGCTGTTCAGCCCGTCTGACGTGCCTGGCCTGTATGATGCTTTCTTTGCCGATCAGGATGAATTTGAGCGTCTTTACACCAAATATGAAAAAGACGACAGCATTCGCAAACAGCGCGTGAAAGCCGTTGACCTGTTCTCGCTGATGATGCAGGAGCGCGCTTCTACAGGCCGTATCTATATCCAGAACGTCGATCACTGCAATACGCACAGCCCGTTCGATGCCAGCATTGCGCCGGTTCGCCAGTCCAACCTGTGCCTGGAAATTGCGCTGCCAACCAAGCCGCTGCAGGACGTGAACGACGAAAACGGTGAAATTGCGCTCTGTACGTTGTCTGCCTTCAACCTGGGTGCCATCGAAAGCCTTGATGACCTGGAAGAGCTGGCAACCCTGGCAGTGCGGGCACTTGATGCGCTGCTCGACTATCAGGATTACCCAATCCCTGCGGCTAAACGTGGCGCAATGGGTCGCCGCACGCTGGGAATTGGTGTGATCAACTTCGCCTACTATCTGGCGAAACATGGCGTGCGCTACTCAGACGGCAGTGCCAATAACCTGACGCACAAAACGTTCGAAGCGATTCAGTATTATCTGCTGAAAGCCTCAAACGCGCTGGCGAAAGAGCAAGGTGCCTGCCCGTGGTTCAATGAAACCACCTATGCGCAAGGCATTATGCCGATCGATACTTACAAGAAAGATCTGGATGCGATCTGCAACGAGCCGCTGCATCTGGACTGGGAGGGTCTGCGTGAGCAGGTCAAAACCCACGGCCTGCGCAACTCCACGCTCTCTGCTCTGATGCCGTCTGAGACCTCTTCACAGATCTCCAATGCCACCAACGGTATTGAACCGCCGCGCGGCCACATCAGTATTAAAGCGTCGAAGGATGGCATTCTGCGTCAGGTGGTACCGGAGTATGAGCGTCTGAAAGATCAGTACGAACTGCTGTGGGAAATGCCGAACAATGACGGTTATCTGCAACTGGTTGGCCTGATGCAGAAATTTATCGACCAGGCGATTTCGTCTAACACTAACTACGATCCGTCGCGCTTTGCCAACGGTAAAGTCCCGATGAAGCAGCTGCTGAAAGATCTGCTGACAGCCTACAAGTTTGGTGTGAAAACGCTGTATTACCAAAACACCCGTGACGGTGCAGAAGATGCGCAGGATGACCTCGCACCTTCAATCCAGGATGATGGCTGCGAAAGCGGCGCGTGTAAAATCTAACGGTCAGGCGGGGATCTCTCCCGCCTTCGCTATTTCACGGGCAGCTTCGCGCCCCGTTTACCATTGGACAGTTTGTATGGCTTACTCCACTTTTTCTCAGAACAAAAATGATCAGCTGAAAGAACCGATGTTCTTCGGTCAGTCTGTTAACGTGGCCCGGTTCGATCAGCAAAAATATGACATCTTTGAAAAACTGATCGAGAAACAGCTCTCGTTTTTCTGGCGTCCGGAAGAAGTTGATGTGTCACGCGATCGCATCGACTATCAGGCGCTGCCAGAGCATGAGAAACACATTTTCATCAGTAACCTGAAGTATCAGACGCTGCTGGACTCTATTCAGGGTCGTAGCCCGAACGTGGCACTGCTGCCGTTGATTTCTATCCCGGAGCTGGAAACCTGGATTGAAACCTGGGCGTTCTCGGAGACTATCCACTCACGTTCTTACACCCACATCATCCGGAATATCGTTAACGATCCGGCTGTGGTATTTGACGATATCGTGACGAACGAGCAGATCCTCGCACGCGCGCAGGATATCTCTAAGTACTACGATGATCTGATCGAAATGACCAATTACTGGCATCTGTTAGGTGAAGGAACCCATCAGGTTAATGGTAAAACCGTTACCGTTAATCTGCGTGCACTGAAGAAACAGCTCTACATCTGCCTGATGAGTGTTAATGCGCTGGAAGCGATTCGCTTCTATGTCAGCTTCGCCTGCTCCTTCGCCTTCGCTGAACGTGAACTGATGGAAGGCAATGCTAAAATCATTCGTTTGATTGCACGTGACGAAGCACTGCACCTGACCGGCACCCAGCACATGTTAAACCTGATGCGCACCGGTGAAGACGATCCAGAAATGAAAGAGATTGCGGCTGAATGCCGTGATGAGTGTTTCGATCTGTTTAAAAAAGCAGCAGATCAGGAAAAGAGTGGGCAGAATATCTGTTCAGCGGCGGCTCAATGATTGGCCTGAATAAAGATATTCTTTGCCAGTACATTGAGTACATCACCAATATCCGCATGCAGGCAGTGGGCCTTGATCTGCCGTTCCAGACCCGCTCGAACCCGATCCCCTGGATTAACTCATGGCTGGTGTCTGATAATGTACAGGTTGCGCCACAGGAAGTAGAAGTCAGCTCTTATCTGGTCGGTCAGATCGATTCAGAAGTAGGCGAAGACGACTTTAACGATTTCCAGCTCTAGTCATGAGCCGTTCTGTTGTTATTCTGCGCACCTCCGGCACGCGGCTGGAGTGCGCAGACGATCACCCAAACCTGCTTCAGATGCTCGAAGCGCAAAATATTTGTGTAGAGTTTCAGTGTCGCGAAGGTTACTGCGGCTCCTGTCGGACGCGCTTGCTGAAAGGTGAAGTGCATTACGCGGAAAAGCCACTGGCCTTTGTTGAACAGGGTGAAATTTTGCCCTGCTGCTGCAAAGCAAAGGGTGAGATTGAGATCGCGCTGTGATAAACCGGGCGTCAGCAAGACGCCCGTTTAACTTAATGCTTCACCGTTTCCAGAATATCAATCCAGCCGTGGCCGGTACTGACTTCGCTGCCCTGTAACCAGCGGCGCAACATATTCATCGCCATCATGGCGACCACTTTCTGCCGTATTTCCTGATTGTGACGACCGTGCGCAAACTTCACCCGCTGTCCCCAGGAGGCTTCTGGCGTATGCAGCGCCACAGCTATTTCACCGTCTACTAACGCACCAACGGATAATGCCAACGGCGTCTGTTGACGTGTGGCCAGCATCTGTGTGCGCATCACCTGCACTTCCAGCGCCTCGTCCTGCTCAGGTAAAAGCTCAGCAGCACTGAGCGGCACTTCGGCAGCGGCTAACTGCCAGTGCAACAAGCCAGCGGTAAACTGCTCACTCACCGCCAGACGAAAATCCCGTGATTTCAGTTCACGCGCCAGCAGCGCCGGTAAACCTTCGGTGCCTTCGAAAATCGTGCATTCTGCCAGTTGCAGACGCACCTGTTGCCAGACCTGTTCCATCGCCACGCGCTGGCTGGCAGGACCGGTAAGCTTGATTTCAATAATGGGCATAGAAGAGCGGTATCCCATTACCGCCCCTTCTGGTAGCGCGAACGGCTCCAGCTCTGCTGCTAAATCGCTTTCACCGCGACCAAATGTCGTCAGACGCAAACAGAGCGGCGGCTCCGGCAATTCAAAGGCGCTTTTCAGGCGGGGAATAATCTGTTGCTCAACCATGACTTTAAATTCGGACGGCACGCCTGGCGTAAAGAAGATCCAGCAACGATTGAGTTTTAAGGCAAAACCGCAGGCAGTGCCAACCGGATTATCCAGCATTTCTGCATTGGCTGGGATCTCAGCCTGTTTACGATTGCTGGCTGCCATCGGGCGTCCACGACTGGCAAACCAGGCTTCCATTTTCTCCAGCCAGGCCTGTTGCAGCACCAGCTCAACGCCACAGGCAGCAGCTGCGGCCTGAGCACTGAGGTCGTCACTGGTCGGGCCGAGGCCGCCGTTGACAATCAAAACATCCGCTTCCAGACTGCGCGCCTTTAACGTTTCCACCAGCGAAGCCATCGCATCGCCAACAGTAGTGCGACTGGTCATTGGTAATCCGTGCTGGAACAGCACATCAGCCAGCCAGGCCGCATTGGTATCGACGATTTGGCCGTGCAGCACCTCATCACCGGTTGACAACATCTCAACTCTTATCACGTTTCGTTCTCCTTTTGCCGGTGTTTTTACTGTAAGAGGCCTGTGGACGAAACACAATCTGTCGCATGGATCTGTGCGGGTTACAGCAAAAAATGCCAATAAAAACGGCGGGATAACCCCACCGTTTGTTATTTTTATTGCTGATGTCGTTTAGCGGCGTGCCAGCAGTAAACCTAATACCAGCCCGGCGGTTGCGCCGATACCGATGCCCTGCCAGGGTTTCTCATGCACATAATCATCTGCACGATAAGCGGCTTGTTTAGCACGATAGTAATAGCTGTCTGACGCATGGCTGACGCGCGATTTCACATCATGCAGCGCCTGCTCCGCTTTGGTTTTGAGCTCAATGTACTTCTGGTCAGCCGGATCGCCTGATGACTTTAACACCTCTTCCAGCGTCTCGGTCAGCAGGGTTAAATCATCATCCAGGCCAGTCTCAAACGGTTCGTTCTGTTTTTCCATTGTTTCCTCCGTGTGCATTGCAAAGCAGTTCATTAACTATAGCCCCTTATTTCCGCTCTGCCGTAAACCCGCACCAGGAATCACCCGAGATTTCATCTGCTAACGTTAAGGTTGCTTGCACGCTACGTCTGAGACATACGCAAAGAAGTGTAATCCTGACGTGCGCCGCGTGAATTTCTCTTCGCTTCTTTGATTAATCTGATAAATTTTGTGCGGACTGAATTTTTCAAAGACCCGGCTGTCGTACCCTCCTGTTGCCTGCGATTATCAGGCCATGAAAGTGCTTTTTGCACGACAGTCACGACAAACTCGAACAGCTAAGGAAAGATTTCTGGCATGAATCGAAGAATGTTTATGAAAGCGTCAATGGCCTTCTCCGCTGTCAGCGGTATGACCGGCCTGTCAACGCTGTTTGCGCAATCCGCCTGGGCAGAAGATGGCATTGCTGACGGAACCGCAGTACGCTTCGATTTCGACGTATTGAAGAAAAAAGCGGCAAATCTGGCAAAGCAACCGTGGAGCGGCGCGCCGGGCGCACTTCCCGAAACGTTGGCCACTCTGACACCGCAGGCGTACAACGAAATTCAGTACGACGCCAGCCACTCATTGTGGAATAACATTGCTGACCGCCAGCTTGATGTGCAGTTCTTTCACGTGGGCATGGGCTTTAAGCGCCGCATTCGCATGTTTTCTGTCGAGGCTGACAGCCGTGAAGCGCGTGAAATTCACTTCCGCCCCGAACTGTTTAACTACAACAACGCCAAAGTCGACACCAGACAGTTAGAAGGTAAGAACGATCTGGGCTTTGCTGGCTTCCGTGCCTTTAAAAAACCTGAACTTGCACGTCGCGATATCGTCTCCTTTTTAGGTGCCAGCTATTTCCGTGCGGTTGATGAAACCTTTCAATATGGCTTATCGGCCCGTGGCGTTGCCGTAAATACCTTCAGCAACGGCCAGGAAGAGTTCCCCGATTTCACTGCATTCTGGTTTGAAACGCCTGATGCCAACGACACCACCTTTACCTGCTACGCCTTGCTGGATGGTGCCAGCCTGACGGGAGCGTACAAATTTATCATTCATTGCGAAGATAAACGTGTCGTAATGGAAGTTGAAAATCATCTCTATGCACGTAAAGAGATTCGTCAGCTTGGCATTTCACCCATGACCAGTATGTTTAGCTGCGGCACTAACGAACGTCGTATGTGCAACACTTACCATCCGCAGATTCATGACTCCGATCGTCTGGCGATGTGGACCGGTAAAGGTGAGTGGATTGCCCGTCCGCTGAATAATCCGCAGCGTTTGCAATTTAATGCTTACGAAGATGAAAACCCGCGTGGCTTTGGTCTGCTTCAGCTCAATCATGACTTCAAAGATTATCAGGATGTGATTGGCTGGTACGACAAACGCCCAAGCCTGTGGGTCGAGCCGATGGGTAAATGGGGCAAAGGGGCCATCAATTTGATGGAAATCCCCACCACGGGCGAAACGCTGGATAACATCGTCTGTTTCTGGCAACCGGCAGAACCGGTTAAAGCGGGCAGCGAATTCAGCTTCTCTTATAAACTTTACTGGAGCGGCTTGCCGCCGGTTCGCAGCGATCTGGCCCGTGTTGACGCCACGCGCACCGGCATTGGCGGCTTCCCGGAAGGTTGGGCGCCAGGCGAACACTTCCCGGATACGTGGTGCCGTCGCTTCGCCATCGACTTTATCGGCGGCGATCTGAAAGCGGCGGCGCCGAAAGGCATCGAGCCGGTTATTACCGTGTCGTCGGGCACCTTTAAACAGGTGGAGATCCTCTACGTCGAGCCAATTAACGGCTATCGCATTCTGTTTGACTGGTATCCAGACAGCAGTGCCACTACGCCGGTAGAGATGCGCCTGTTCCTGCGAACAAAAGATGAAACGCTGAGTGAAACCTGGCTTTATCAATACTTCCCGCCACCGCCAGACCAGCGTAAATACGTTGATGACCGGCAGATGACGGTGAGTTAAACAAAACGGCGAGGGTAATCCTCGCCGTTGTTATTTCTGCATATCGATGTGAGGAATATTATCTTCAAGATAAACTTCGCTGACCACCGCAAAACCATGTCCGGCATAAAACCGCTGTAAGTGTGCCTGTGCCGAGAGAAAGACGCTGTGCGCTGGCCAGTGTTGCGCGCAGATCGCCAGCGCCTGCTCTATTAAGCGATGACCCAAATTAAGGCTGCGCGCCTTATCCGAAACGATCACCCGACCCATTTTCACCGGCTCGCCAGCCTCTTTCGGCGCGAGAATACGCGCATAGGCCACCACATCGTCGCCGCGTACGCCAAGCAGATGGCGATTATCCGCCACCAGATCCTGACCATCGATATCCTGATAGGGACAATTTTGCTCCACCACAAAGACGGTATTGCGCAACGCCAGCACGGCATAAAGCTGCTGCACGGTTAAATCACGATGGTGTAAATCCAGCCAGATAATATCCATAGGTTCTCCTTGTTAACGCCATTACTATACGCTATTCACGTCGCCGCTGCGTTAAGGCAAAACCGGTGAAAAAGGCGCACAGGATGGCAGCCATCCAGGGCAAGCCGTGCAGAGTAAGTGACATCGCTGCGCCGCCAAGCGCCGGGCCAATGAGCGCACCGATCCCCCAGGCGACGGAGAGCGCAGCATAGGCACCCGCCAGCTCAGCGCCCTGAAAACGTTGTCCGATTAGAGTAATGATCACTGTATAGATGCCGACAAAGACTCCGCCCCAGCAGAACAGTAAAAACCGTGCCAGCCAGAGCGAATGCAGCGCCAGCGGCCACATCAGCGCGCCCAGCGTGGATAACGCAGCCAACCAGACAATAAGCCCTTGCCGATCCAGTCGATCGGCTAACCAGCCAATCGGTAACTGCAATACAATGGCACCCACCATCAAAATAGTGATTAGCGAGGTGGCCTGCGCTTCAGGCCAGCCCAGATTCATGGCGTAAATAGCCAGCAGGTTCATGCCCGCCGCTTCCAGGGCAGCATTGAGTAAGGTGGCAGCCAGCGCCAGCGGTAACAGCTTCAGCCAGCGCGATAACTTACGCGGCGTGCGGATTTCGCTGTTAAGGCGCAAACCACGAGCGGTAAGCATTGTCCCTGCAGCAACAACCGCTAACAGCGCCGCCGTGATAAAGGCACTGCCGCCACTGCCCTGCAGCGTTAAGATAAACGGTCCCAGCGCAAACCCAGCTGACAGCATCGCGGTATAGGTTGCCAGCATACGGGCACGATTGCGCTCAACGCTTTGCTGATTCAGCCAGGTTTCAGTGACGACCAGTATCACTTCGGTAGCCATGCCCAACAGCAGGCGCAGGGCAAAGCTGCTTCCTGACGGCAACAGGGGAAAAAGCGCCAACAGCCCAGCGACGCTGATCAGTGATCCCATCAGAAGCCTGGCGGGCGTAAAGCGGCGACAAAGTGCCGGAAGCCACGGCGCTATCAGCAATACGCCCACAGCATGCATCGCTGCGTTGATGCCAATCAGTGCTTCACTGTAGCCTGCTGCTGAGAGACGAAGCGCGATAAGCGGTGCACTCAGCCCGTATGTCAGACCAAAAATCGTAACAGCCAGCAAAACCACACTGCTGTTGCGCGTCATTTGACCACGCTGCGCGATGGCGCCCTTTTCTGCTGCCACAGCGCATACCGTAAGCGTAACCCCTGCCACAGTCGAACCGGCCAGAGCTGGCTCGGGTGCGGTTCAATCACCCGCTTCAGCAAGCGTACATAATCCAGCGCCAGGCCGGGCGTCCAGGTCATCTCCTCTGCCCGACCACGTACCACACCCAGTAACCAAAAGTTGGGATCGCTTAGCAGGCGAATGCCGGCATAAGGCTGTTTAGCCAGTATGCCCTCAATGGCCACATCCAGCGCCTGGATCACCGTTGAAGAGCAGTTACGTGCTGTGAGGTTATAAGTGGTATTCGCACTGTAGCGTAACCAGTAATGGCGCAATGCAGCCTGGTTATAGTGAGGAAAAATAACCTGCTTATCCGGCCGACACCATGAGGCGATTTCAGCTGCCAGCGAGGGAAGAAAGCGGCCAGCGACATCGTTGTGTTCCCCGGCGCGTAACACCGCGCGAAAGTTACCGCTGTCGCGATCGATTTCATCGCGCGGATAGTGGCTGATATAGATATCCTCCGCGCCCATCGCCGCATGGCCAGTGGAAATCACCCCATTGTGATCCACTGCCGCAATATAACGATCGATAAGACGATAACGTTCACGTACTACGCTCGACCCGACAGGCGTCCAGACATAGACCGTTAAGGGTTGCGAAGGTGGTTGATCGGGAAACGGCGGATGCACATAGCGGCTACTGTGCCAGCGGCGTAATCCCGCGGCCTGAAACAGCGGCAGCACGGTAACCGAACTGTCATCGGTTAACAGATGTGCCTGACGCGCCATCAGCAGTAAATTGATGGCAATGCTCAACAGCAATAAGGCAAAGCAGAGCGGTACGGTGATGTGATGATGAAATGGCCAGTCGCTGATAATCAAAACGCTCAGCAGCAATTCCACTACGCCAGTGAAGCAATGTTTACGCCAGCGTACGCCCCGTAAAACCAGCGCGGCCGCGATGCGAAACATACCGTCGAGGAAAAAAGCGATACCGAACAACAGGGCTGAGACATCGTTGTTATCTTCAGGAATATCAAAGATGAGGAAGGCGACAAAAAGAAAGCCCACGCCTTTCAGCATGGTTAGCCAGTCAATGAGCATCTCTTTCGTCAACGCCAGCACCATCTGGACGATGCCTTCAATAACGAAAAACGTAGCAAGGGTATCCAGCGGCACCGATAACAGACCATCACTGCTGATGTCGTAAAGTATCGACAGTGCCAGAATCAGTAACGCCACGCCGAAAAAGGCAAGCCAATACCAACGTTTACGCAGCACCTGTGCGCCGGTTAACAGAAAGATCAACTTGATCACAGGACCTCGCCGGGCGAAATCGACACTGATTAAAAATTAGCAATATCCGGCGCGATTGTCAGACAGCAGGCAAAAAAATCAGGCCCGGAGGCCTGATTTCGTCACATCTTCACGTTTACATCAGCGGCTGGGCCAACTGCACCAGGTTAATCAGCGGTTGCGGATAGACACCCAGTAACAGTACCAGAATCGCGGAGATCAATACCACGACACCACCGGCGGTGAATGCCCAGTTTCCGGGCGTATCACGCGTATGCAGTTCTGGTGGGCTGAGATAAAGACTCACGGTAACGCGCAGATAGTAATAGAGGCCAATTGCACTGCCTGCTACAACCGCGCCGGTCAGCCACCACAGGCTGGCACTCACACCGGAGGCGATGACGTAGAATTTACCGATAAAGCCCAGCGTCATGGGGATACCCGCCAGCGACAGCATCATCACCGTCATGACCGCAGAGAGGATTGGGCGATGCCAGAACAAACCACGGTAAGAGTAGAGTGAATCAGCATCGGGGCCCCGGTACGGGCTGGACATCAGGCTCACCACACCAAACGCGCCCAGGCTGCTGAACAGATAACCGGCCAGATAGACGCCAGCGGTTTCCAGCGACAGCTGATGCGATTTCACGGCAATCAACGCCACCAGCAGATAACCGAGGTGGGCAATGGAGGAGTAACCCAACAGACGCTTGATGTTACTCTGGGAGATCGCCATCAGGTTACCGAACAGAATCGAAACAAAGGCGATAAGAGCCAGCACGGTGCGAACGGCTTCGCTGTCAGTCACTGGCGCGTACATAAACAGACGCATAATCACGCCGAAAATGGCGATTTTGCTCGCTGTAGCCAGGAAGGTCGATACTGGCGCAGGCGCACCCTGATAAACGTCTGGCGTCCAGAGATGAAACGGCACCAGCGACAGTTTAAAGCCAAGGCCGATAATCAACATGCCCAGCCCCACCAGCAGCAGCGGTTCCTGAATCATACTGTCAGTCAGGCTTCTGCCCAGTTCAACGAAGCTCAGGCTGCCTGAATCGGCATAGACCAAAGCAATACCGAACAGCAGGAACGAAGAGGCCGCCGCCGACAGAATGGTATATTTCAGTGCCGCTTCCAGTGAACGCTTTTGGCGGAACGCATAGCCAATCATGCCAAACAGTGGCAGCGACAGCAGTTCAATACCGATAAACAGTGAAGCCAGATGATTGGCGCTCGCCAGTACCACACCGCCCAGCGCCGCAATCAGCACCAGCAGATAGAACTCATCCTTGTTGTCCGGAAACCCGACCAGCCACGGATAGGCAAACGTACAGGTCGCGAGGCTCGCCAGCATGACCAGTGCGGTGTAAAACATGGAATAACCGTCTACGCGCATCAGTGGCGTGACGTCCATTGCACCCACCTGCCCGACAAAGTAGAGCGAGAAAAGCGCGAGGTTGAGGCCAATCACCGTCAGCGTGGCGTTAACGAAATGGTTGCGTCGCCAGGCAATGGACAGCATCACAACCACCACCGTCAATCCGACGATCAACAGCGGCAGCAACGCGATCAATTGTTGAGGAGTTATTGTCATGGCGAATTACGGCCTTGTAGTTGAAATTGAAGCGGTAAACCACTGCTGAATATTGCTCATCGCAGCGTGTGAGGTGTCCAGAATCGGCTGCGGATAAATCCCCAACAGCACCAGCAGAACCACCAACACCATAATGGTCAGAAACTCTCGCGGCGACATTCCCGCCAGCGGCTCTTTTGACTTTGCTTCGCCGTAATAGGCGCGCTGCATCATGATCAACGAGTAAACCGAGGCAAACACCAGACCGAACGTACCAATAACAATAATCACCGGTACGACCTGGAAGCTACCAGTCAGGATCATGAACTCACCAGCAAAGTTGCCGGTGCCCGGCATCCCCAGGTTAGCGACGGCGAAAAACAGTGACAGCCCCGGGATCCATTTGATGCGTGACCACAATCCGCCCATTTGACGCATATCACGGGTATGCAGACGCTCATACAGCTGACCGCACAGGATGAACAGTGCCGCAGCAGACAGGCCGTGCGCAATCATCTGGACAACTGCGCCCTGGAACGCCAGCTGGTTGCCGGTATAAATAGCAATCAATACAAAGCCCATGTGCGAAATCGAGGTGTAGGCAATCAGGCGTTTGATATCAGTCTGTGAAAACGCCATCCAGGCACCGTAGAAGATACCGATGACGCCGAGCCACATTGCGACAGGTGCAAACTCTGCCGAGGCATTCGGAAACAGCGGCAGGCTAAAGCGCAGTAAACCATAGGCTGCGGTTTTCAACAGAATCCCGGCGAGATCCACTGAACCGGCCGTCGGGGCCTGGCTGTGCGCATCCGGCAGCCAGCCATGCAATGGCACTACCGGCATTTTTACAGCAAAAGCGATGAAGAAGCCCAGCATCAGCACATACTCAACGGTGCGTGACATTGGGGTGTTCAGCAGCTGTTCATAGTTAAATGTCCAGACGCCCGTCGCGTTGTAGTGCACAAATACCAGACCCAGAATGGCAATCAACATCACCAGACCTGACGACTGGGTATAGATGAAGAACTTGGTCGCTGCGGTAATACGGGTTTTACCGTCTGATGCCTTATGACCCCAAAGTGCGATGAGGAAGTACATCGGCACCAGCATCATTTCCCAGAAGAAGAAGAACAGGAACATGTCGATGGCAAGGAACACACCGATCACGCCGCCCAGAATCCACATCAGGTTAAGATGAAAGAATCCCTGATATTTGTTGATCTCATTCCAGGAACAGAGCACCGCCATTAAGCCCAGCAAACCGGTCAGTACCACCATCAGTAATGACAAGCCATCCAGTGCTAAATGAAAGCTGATACCAAAACGCGGTATCCAGGGTACGGAGAAATCAGATTGCCACTGCGGAATGCCCGCTGCCTGCGTCAGTGAATACCCCCTGCAACCAGAGTTGCAGCGAAAGTGCCAACGTCAGCCCCATAGTGATCAGGGCGATCCAGCGTGGCATCTTCGCGCCAAGGCGCTCAGTAAGCCAGCAGAGCAAGCCACCGACGAAGGGTATGATGATTAGCCAAGGTAGTAGCACGGCGTATTATCCCTTTTTTTGCTTTTGTTCGGGCTAGCTTACTGGCCATTTTCGTCTCTGCCCGTGCACGCAATCCTCACGTATTTCAGTACGCTCCGGTTGTTGTGCGCTGACAGTGACAAATCTGGCTACAGCGATAACGCCCTGACATCAGCTAATTTTGTCATTCTTAATGGGTAGGCTTTAAACCTACCCTGCTCATCAATCTTTAAATCACCAGCATCAGCGCCAGGACGACTACGGCACCGACGCTCATCGACGCGACATACCAGCGCAGATAACCGTTTTCACTCACGACCAACCCTTTGTTGGCGATGCGGGAAATCAGTGCAGGCAGATTCATCAACGCATTAAGCGGATCGCGCTGCAGCAGCCACGCAATGCCCAGATACGGTTTGACGAATACCTTGTCGTAAAGCCAGTCGAAGCCCCAGGCTGCAAACCACCAGGTGCCAAAGAAGCGGCCCGGTGCGCTGTTGGCCACGCGGGTTACTCTCTGACGATCTCCCAGCCACAGCGCGGCAGCAATCAGAATGCCGACAATCGCCACAACGCCAGAGGTGATTTCCAGTGCGACTTTTCCGCCTTCACCAAACTCACCGGCAGGCAGTACACCCGCCAGCGGAGGCGTAATCAAGGCACCCACGAAGGTCGACAGCACCAGCAGCACAATCAGTGGCAGATGATGAGTAATACCCTTACCGGCATGCGCATGAATTTTCTCTTCGCCGTGAAACACAATAAAAATCATGCGGAAGGTATAAATCGAGGTCAGGAACGCACCGACCAAACCTGCAACCATCAGATTAATATGGCCGTTGGCTAAAGCACCAAACAGGATTTCGTCTTTACTGTAGAAGCCTGCCGTAATCAGCGGCAGTGCTGCCAGCGCAGCGCCCCCACCAGGAAACAGGTATACACCAGCGGAATGCTTTTACGCAGCCCGCCCATCCTGAAGATGTTCTGCTCATGGTGACAGGCCAGAATGACAGAGCCTGAAGAGAGGAACAGTAACGCTTTAAAGAAAGCATGCGTCATTAAATGGAAAATAGCGGCATCCCACGCCTGCACGCCTAATGCCAGGAACATATAGCCAATCTGACTCATGGTGGAGTAAGCAAGCACGCGTTTGATATCGGTTTGCACCAGCGCAGCAAAACCCGCCAGCACCAGCGTGATAGCACCCACAATGCCAACCAGATGCAGCACATCTGGCGTCAGCAGGAACAGGCCGTGGCTACGTGCAATCAGATAAACGCCTGCGGTCACCATGGTTGCGGCATGAATCAGCGCCGAAACCGGGGTGGGACCCGCCATCGCATCGGCTAACCACGTCTGTAATGGCAGCTGCGCCGATTTACCTACCGCGCCACCTAACAGCATCAGCGTGGCCCATTGCAGCATATGATTATCAGCAGCAAAGTGCGCCGGAGCCAGTTCCATCATTTCGCGGAAGTTCAGCGTGCCCAGTTCGTTGTAGAGAATGAACAGAGCAAAGGCGAGAAACACATCGCCGACACGGGTAATGATGAACGCCTTCATTGCCGCTTTACCGTTATCCGGATTGCTGTAGTAGAAGCCGATCAGCAAGTAAGAGCAGAGACCCACCCCTTCCCAGCCGAGATACATCAGCATCAGGTTATCGGCCAGCACCAGAATTACCATGCTCGCAATAAACAGGTTGGTATAAGCAAAGAAGCGCGAATAGCCCTCCTCACCACGCATATACCAGCTTGCGAACATGTGGATAAAGAAGCCGACTCCCGTGACCACTGACAGCATGGTCAGTGACAAGCCATCCAGCGTCAGATTCACTTTAATGTCGAAGTTACCGACCTGCATCCAGGTCCAGAGCGCCTGCGTGAAGACCTGTTGACCATGCGCAAAAAGTCAAATCCGGCATAGACCGTAACCAGTGCCGCAAGGCCAACCGAACCCATGCCAACCGTTGCCGACAGGTTCTCTGACCAGCGGCCGCGAGAAAACGCTAACAGCAAAAAGCCAATTAGCGGAAACAGTACCGTTAAATAGAGAAGATTCATCCGCGCATCTCGCTCACAGTATCAATGTTCAACGTCTGACGACGACGATAAAGCTGGAGCAGCAGCGCCAGACCAATACTCGCTTCTGCTGCGGCCAGGCTGATAGCCAGGATATACATCACCTGTCCGTCGGCTTGTCCCCAGTAGCTGCCCGCCACCACTAACGCCAGTGCCGCAGCGTTGATCATGATTTCGAGACCGATCAGCATGAATAACAAATTACGACGCAGCACCAGTGATGTCAGTCCAAGGACAAACAGCACGGCGGCAAGAATCAATCCATGTTGTAAAGGGATCATGCCTGCTCCTTATTCACTTGCTGGGCATTAACCGAGCGGTTGCTCAGCACTTCGCCCGGACGCTCTTCGCGCCCGATATGGAACGCCACCACCAGGCCCGCCAGCAGCAGCATTGAAGCCAGCTCAACCGCCAGAACATAGGGGCCAAACAGACTAATACCCACCGCTTTAGCATCAATGATTTTGCCGTCAATGCCCTGATCGTTTGCAGTCAGGATAGCGTAGATCATTACCACTAAAAGCAGCAGTGACACGATGCCTGGCCCAATCCACAGCGAAGGCTTCAGCCATTCACGCTCCTGTTTTTCAGTGGTTTTGCCAAGGTTCAGCATCATCACCACAAACACAAACAGCACCATGATGGCGCCCGCGTAGACAATGATTTCCAGCGCACCAGCAAAGTAGGCGCCCAGCGAAAAGAACACACCGGCAATCGACAACAGCGAAACGATCAGGTACAGCAACGCATGTACCGGATTAGTGTGGGTGATAACGCGCAATGTCGTTAGCACCGCCACCAGTCCGCAAAGATAAAACGCAAATTCCATGCCTTGCTCCTTAAGGTAATAAGCCTTTAACGTCGACAGGTTTAGCTTCGTTTTCCGCTTCACCTTTATCTTTGCCGTCAATCGCCATACCCGCCATGCGGTAGAAGTTGTATTCCGGATATTTACCTGGGCCCGAGATCAGCAGATCGCCTTTCTCATACACCAAATCCTGACGTTTAAACTCGCCGAGTTCGAAGTCTGGCGTGAGCTGAATCGCAGTGGTTGGGCAGGCTTCTTCACACAGACCGCAGAAGATGCAGCGTGAGAAGTTGATACGGAAAAATTCCGGATACCAGCGACCATCTTTTGTTTCCGCTTTTTGCAGCGAAATGCAGCCTACGGGACAAGCAACTGCACACAGGTTACAGGCAACGCAACGCTCTTCACCGTCAGGATCGCGCGTTAACACGATGCGACCGCGATAGCGTGGTGGCAGGTAAACCGGCTCTTCGGGATACATTTGCGTTTCGCGTTTAGCGAAAGCGTGCATACCTATCATGAAAATACTGCGCACTGTCGTGCCGAAGCCAACGACAATCTCTTTTAACGTCATTTGTTAACCCCTTACTGCGCTGTGTAGAGAATCACTGCGGCGGTCGCCAGCAGGTTCAACAGCGTCAACGGCAGACACACTTTCCAGCCGAACGACAGCACCTGGTCATAGCGTGGACGCGGAAGCGCAGCACGAATCAGGATGAACATCATCATGAAGAACGCTGTTTTGATAGCGAACCAGATGAACGGCGGCAGGAACGGCCCATGCCAGCCACCAAAGAACAGCGTCACGATCAGCGCGGATACGGTGGTAATTGCCACATATTCGCCCACAAAGAACAGACCAAATTTCATACCGGCATATTCGATGTGATAACCATCGGCCAGTTCCTGCTCGGCTTCCGGCTGGTCAAACGGGTGGCGGTGACACACCGCTACGCCAGCAATACAGAAGGTCAAAAAGCCGAAGAACTGCGGGATAATGTTCCAGAGATGAGCCTGGCTATTCACGATGTCATTCATATTGAATGAACCCGCCTGCGCCACAACACCCATCAGCGACAGGCCAAGAAACACTTCGTAGCTCAGGGTCTGTGCAGAAGCACGCATTGCACCCAGCAGCGAGTATTTGTTATTACTCGACCAGCCCGCAAACAGCACTGCATAGACAGCAAGCCCGGCCATCATCAGGAAGAACAGCAAACCGATGTTCAGGTCAGTCACGATCCAGGTCGGCGAAACCGGCACAATCGCAAACGCCAGTAGCAGCGAAACGAAGGCAATAACTGGCGCGAGGGTAAAGATGAAGCGATCGGTGAACGGCGGAACCCAGTCCTCTTTAAAAAACATTTTGATCATGTCTGCCACCAGTTGCAGCGAGCCGCCCCAACCCACGCGGTTAGGCCCGTAGCGATTCTGGAACAGGCCGAGCAGACGACGCTCGGCAAAACTCATGAACGCGCCGCAGGCCACCACCACCAGCAGAATGACGATGGCTTTAACGATAGCCAGCAAAATGTCGATAACATCCGGTGTTAACCAGCTCATTGCGCCGCCTCCTGCAGTTTTTCAATGTTGCCGTTTGCCAGGAATGGCGGTACGCCCGGCATTCCCAGCGGCAGACCGACCTGCCCCGCCTGCAACGCAGATGAGAAACGCACAGGCAGGCGCAGCGTTTCACCGGCACAGATTAACTCGACTGACGCACCGTTATTGACACCCAATTTAGCGGCATCATCAGGATTGATAACTAACATCGGCTGCGCCATGCGCTTCTGGAAGGTTGCTGAACGCTGCGACATCTCTTCACTGCCAAACAGCTGATAGTAAGGTGCAACGCGCCAGTTATCGCCGCTGACAAATGAAGAAGGCACATTGCTGAACCACGGCAGTTGCGTTTCGCTGACCTCAAACAGACGTACACCTGGATCGCCATTACGTAATTTGCCGCCCACTTCGTCCTGGAATTTATTCCAGGCCTGCGGTGAGTTCCAGCCCGGTGCCCAGGCAAAAGGAATTTGCGAACGCGGCGCGCCCGGCTGGTTGTTACCTTCCATTGAGAAGGCAAACATTGAGTCTTTATCCTGCGGCTGACGTGGTTCGTGCACGCTGATGTTAGCGCGCGCGGCAGTACGTCCGCTGCTGCGATGAGGTGAGCGCGACAGCTTTTGTCCACGAATGCGGAAGCTGGCATCCGGTGCGGCATCTTTAATGCCTTTCAGCTGGGGCAGCGTGGTCACCACGGCATCGATCACATGGTCCAGCTGCGTCCAGTCAACGTGGCAGCTCTGCAGCGTACTGTGCAGTGAATGCAGCCAGCGCCAGCTTTCCAGCATCACAATGCTGTTATCGTAGTAAGCCGGATCGTAAACCTGGAAGAAGCGTTGCGCACGGCCTTCGTGGTTGATAGACGTACCGTCACTCTCCGCGAAGCTGGCGGTGGAGAAGACTAACCCCGCTTTTTCCAGCGTAGCAGTACGTTGATGATCGACCACAATAATGTTATTAGCGTTGGCTAATGCCTTATCCACCAGTGCCTTTGGTGCATGGCGATAGAGATCATTTTCCAGCACTACCACAGTATCGGCTTCGCCGTTGCGCAGCTGCTCCAGCGCAGCATCCAGCGTGTTACCCCCATTAAGCCCAGCCCCATACTATTCGCATGGCCCGCTAACAGAGTGATACCGACGTCTGAACCCCGTGCTTTTAACGCTTTCGCCACGTTGGCTGCCGCTTCGATCATGGCGGTGCTGCCAGAGTGCGTACCGGAAATAATCAGCGGTTTTTTCGCACCGGCTAACGCCTGCACGATAACATCCAGCTTACCTTTCAGGCTGCTGTCAAAATCGTTAACGACCGGTGCCGTTTCATCCAGCGCACTGGCGATAGCAAAGCCCAGACGCGCCTGATCTTCTACCGGCGCACGGTAGCTCCACGCGGCAATATCATCCAGGCGGGTTTCATCAACGTTAGTTACAAACAGTGGATGTTTGGCATGCTGACCAATATTGAGGATGGCGGCAATTTGCCAGTCAGCCACTTTCTGAGCGGCGGCCATTTCACGCGCTTTGCCCTTCACGGCCTGACGAACAGAGAGTGCCACACGTGCACCCACCTGGGTTAAATCTTCACCCAGCACCAGTACCGCATCATAGCTTTCCATTTCACGCAGTGACGGCGTATAAACGCCTCCTTCGCGTAAAATGTTAAGCATCAGCTCAAGCCGCGCCTGCTCACCTGCTGGCATGCCGGTCGAGAAGTTCTCTGCACCCACAAGCTCACGCAGCGCGAAATTACTTTCGATGCTGGCGCGAGGCGAGCCAATACCGACCACTTTTTTGCCTGACGCAGCACGTCGGCACCGGCGTTGACCGCCTGTTCAGCGTTGAGATGCACCCAGTCATTGCCACGCAGCAGCGCGGGATGGCGCGGGCGATCTTTACGGTTGACGTAGCCATAGCCGAAACGACCACGGTCACACAGGAAGTAGTGGTTCACGGTGCCGTTGTAGCGGTTTTCGATACGACGCAGTTCACCATAGCGTTCACCTGGGCTGGTATTACAGCCGACGCTGCACTGCTGGCAGATACTCGGGGCGAACTGCATATCCCACTTACGGTTATAGCGTTCGGAGTGGGTTTTATCGGTAAATACGCCGGTCGGGCAAATTTCTACCAGATTGCCAGAAAATTCACTTTCCAGCGTGCCATCTTCAGGACGACCAAAGTAGACGTTGTCATGGGCGCCGTAGACGCCGAGGTCTTTACCGTCAGCATAATCTTTGTAATAGCGCACGCAGCGATAACAGGCGATACAGCGGTTCATCTCATGTGAAATGAACGGGCCGAGATCCTGATTACGGTGGGTACGTTTCGTAAAGCGATAGCGGCGGAAGCTATGACCGGTCATGACGGTCATATCCTGAAGGTGACAGTTACCGCCCTCTTCACAAACCGGACAGTCGTGTGGGTGGTTGGTCATTAACCATTCAACCACGCTCTCACGAAACTCTTTTGCTTCGCCATCATCAATAGAGATGAAAGTGCCGTCAGACGCCGGCGTCATGCAGGACATGACGAGACGGCCACGGGTATCTTCGGCATTCTGGAATTGCTTCACCGCGCACTGGCGGCAGGCACCCACGCTTCCCAGCGCCGGATGCCAGCAAAAATAAGGAATATCAAGGCCCAGAGAAAGACACGCCTGTAGCAGGTTGTCCGCTCCGTTCACATCATACTCTTTACCGTCTACATGGATTGTAGCCATAGTGAACATGCTTCCGTAAGGCTCGTTAACAACGAGCGTTAATCATATTCTTGCCCCTGACTGCATCAGGGACAGCGGCGCAAGGCCAGGTTCCGTGTGCTGCGGTGAATTACCAGCGCGCTTTCAGCAGGTTTGGCTGAATACCACCAATCGATCGGGTATTGCCAAACACCTGCGGCGCGATGCCGGCTTCAAACTCTTCACGGAAATATTTAATCGCGCTTTGCAGCGGCTCAACGGCACCCGGCGCATGTGCGCAGAACGTTTTACCTGGACCGAGCTGGCGGCAAAGCTGCTGTAAGGTTTCGATATCACCCGGCTGGCCTTGCTTTTGTTCCAGCGCACGGAGGATTTTCACGCTCCACGGCAAACCATCACGGCAGGGCGTACACCAGCCACAAGATTCACGCGCAAAGAACTCTTCAAGATTGCGCACCAGCGACACCATGTTGATTTCATGATCAACAGCCATAGCCAGTGCCGTTCCTAAACGGCTACCCGCTTTACCGATGCTGGCGAACTCCATCGGCAGATCGAGATGCTCATCGGTCAGGAAGTCAGTTCCTGCCCCGCCCGGCTGCCAGGCTTTAAATCGCAAGCCATCGCGCATCCCGCCAGCGTAATCTTCCAGAATTTCACGAGCAGTGATGCCAAAAGGCAGTTCCCATACGCCTGGATTTTTCACGCGGCCGGAAAAGCCCATCATTTTGGTGCCGGTGTCATCGCTTTTTGACAGCCCTTTGTACCACTCCACGCCGTTAGCGAGGATGGCGGGCACGTTCGACAAGGTTTCAACGTTGTTAACGCAGGTGGGTTTACCCCAGGCACCCGCACTCGCCGGAAAAGGCGGTTTAGAGCGTGGATTCGCACGACGCCCTTCCAGCGAGTTGATCAGCGCCGTCTCTTCACCGCAGATGTAACGTCCCGCACCCGTGTGCACAATCAGCTCAAAATCGAAGCCGGTGCCCAGAATGTTTTTGCCGAGGTAACCCGCTTCAGTCGCCTCAGCGATAGCGCGACGCAGATTCACCGCCGCTTCAATATATTCACCGCGCAGGAAGATGTAACCACGATAAGCTTTAAGCGCGAAGGCGCTGATCAGCATGCCTTCAACCAGCTGGTGTGGCATCTGTTCCATCAACAGGCGATCTTTATAGGTGCCTGGCTCCATTTCATCAGCGTTACACAGCAGGTAACGGATATTCATGGATTCGTCTTTTGGCATCAGACTCCACTTCAGGCCAGTGGAGAAGCCCGCACCGCCGCGTCCTTTCAGACCCGAATCTTTAACCAGCGCAACAATCTCATCCGGTGCCATGCCGTTGAGTGCTTTTTCCGCGCCGCCGTAGCCGTTTTTGCTGCGATATTCATCCATCCAGACCGGCTGCTGGTCATCACGCATACGCCAGGTCAGTGGATGGGTTTCCGCAGTACGAATGATCTGTTTGATGGTCATTGATACTGCTCCAGTAACGTGGCGATGGATTCTGGCGTCAGATGAACGTGCGTATCTTCATCCACCATCATGGTTGGTCCTTTATCGCAGTTGCCGAGGCAGCAGGTTGGCAGCAGCGTGAAGCGCCCATCGGTGGTGGTCTGACCCGGCTTGATATTGAGGTTTTGCTCCAGCGCAGCCTGAATACCCTGATAACCGGTAATATGGCATACCACGCTGTCGCAATAGCGAATCACATGGCGACCCACCGGTTGGCGGAAAATCTGACTATAAAATGTCGCTACCCCTTCGACGTCACTGGCGGGAATACCTAATACGTTAGCAATGGCGTGAATGGCGCCATCTGGCACCCATCCGCGCTGCTTCTGCACGATCTTCAGCGCCTCAATCGACGCTGCGCGCGCATCTTCGTAATGGTGTTTTTCGTGCTCAATGGCGTGATGCTCTTCCTCGCTCAGCACGAAGACCTCGTTTGGGTCGATCGTTTTAACGGCAATGTATTGATCGTGCATAATTAGCGGTCCACGTCTGACATAACAAAATCGATACTACCGAGGTACACGATCAGATCGGATACCAGGCTGCCACGGATCACTGAAGGGATCTGCTGCAGGTGCGGGAAGCTTGGCGTACGCACGCGGGTGCGGTAGCTCATAGTGCTGCCATCGCTGGTCAGGTAGTAACTGTTGATTCCTTTGGTCGCCTCGATCATCTGGAAGGATTCGTTAGCCGGCATAACCGGGCCCCAGGAAACCTGCAGGAAGTGAGTGATCAGGGTTTCGATGTGCTGCAAGGTGCGCTCTTTTGGCGGCGGCGTTGTCAGCGGATGATCCGCCTTGAACGGACCTTCTGGCATGTTATTCAGGCACTGCTCCAGAATACGTAGCGATTGCCACATCTCTTCCATCTTCAACTGGACGCGGGTGTACGCATCGCTGATACCGGCGCCAACCGGAATCTCAAAGTCAAAGTTTTCATAGCCTGAATAAGGACGCCATTTACGCACGTCAAAATCGACGCCAGTAGCACGTAAGCCTGCACCGGTCGTTCCCCATGCCAGCGCCTCTTCCATGTTATAAGCAGCCACGCCTTGCGAACGGCCCATCAATACGGAGTTGCGCAGTGCCGCTTTGTCGTACTCTTTCAGGCGTTTCGGCATCCAGTCGAGGAAGTCACGCAGCAGGCGTTCCCATCCTTTCGGCAGATCGTGCGCAACACCTCCGATGCGGAACCACGCCGGGTGCATACGGAAACCTGTGATCGCTTCCACCACATCATAGATTTTTTGACGATCGGTAAAGGCAAAGAACACTGGCGTCATGGCACCCACGTCCTGAATAAACGTGGAGATGTAGAGCAGATGACTGTTAATACGGAACAGCTCGGAAAGCATGACGCGAATGACATTCACGCGATCTGGCACCACGATACCGGCCAGTTTCTCAACCGCAAGCACGTAAGGCATCTCATTCACGCAGCCGCCCAGATACTCGACGCGGTCGGTATAAGGAATGTAGCTGTGCCAGGACTGACGCTCGCCCATCTTTTCAGCACCGCGATGGTGATAACCGATATCGGGTACGCAATCGACAATCTCTTCGCCATCCAGTTGCAGAATGATACGGAAAGCACCGTGCGCCGAGGGATGGTTAGGACCAAGGTTGAGGAACATGAAGTCTTCGCTGGCGGTGCCGCGCTTCATGCCCCAGTCTTCTGGTTTGAAAGTCAGGGCTTCCATTTCCAGATCTTCTTTCTGCTTGGTCAGTGTGAATGGATCGAATTCAGTGGCGCGTGCAGGATAATCTTTACGCAGCGGGTGGCCTTCCCAGGTTGGCGGCATCATGATACGAGTCAGATGCGGATGGCCATCAAACGTGACGCCGAACATCTCCCAGGTTTCGCGTTCGTACCAGTTAGCATTGGCGAAAAGTTTGGTGAGGGTCGGCACATGCATGTCGTTTTCAGAAACTGCGACTTTAAGCATGATGTCGCGATTTCGTTCAATCGACAGCAGATGGTAGAAAACGGAAAAATCCGCAGCAGGTAAACCTGCGCGGTTAGTGCGTAAACGCTCATCCATGCCATGCAGGTCATACAGCATGACGTAGGGTTTCGGTAATTTACGCAGAAACTCAACGATTTCCAGTAACTGCTCGCGTTTTACCCATACCACCGGGATGCCGGTACGGGTGGCTTGCACAGTAAAGGCATCCGGCCCAAAACGGTTACGCAGCTCGCCAATCACCGGATCATCCAGGTGATCCCGGGTTTGCCATGCTGGCTGAGCGAGATCTTGCGTGGTCAAATCTGTCATACGTTACTCACCATTCCGGCCTGTTTACAGGCGCTCAAATGAAGGCGTCAGGATGGAGGCCGTGCATTAATTGTGATGTTATGCTGCGGGCCCTTATCCCATCCGTGTACGGTTTGCTTAAACTTCGTCTGGCGTGCGCAGATTAGTGACCGCAATACGCTCACCGCGCTTTCTGTCGCGCTCTGACTGCATATTGGCACGATAAACGCCTTGATCACCCACCACCCAGGAAAGCGGACGGCGCTCTTTGCCGATCGATTCCTGCAGCAGCAGCAGGGCCTGCATGTACGCTTCCGGGCGCGGCGGGCACCCTGGGATATAAACATCTACAGGCAGAAATTTATCGACACCCTGCACAACGGAATAGATATCGTACATGCCGCCGGAATTCGCACAGGCTCCCATGGAAATGACCCACTTTGGCTCCAGCATCTGGTCATACAAACGCTGAATAACCGGGGCCATTTTGGTAAATGGCGTGCCAGCGATAACCATAAAATCGGCCTGGCGCGGTGACGCACGCATAACTTCTGCTCCAAAACGCGCCACATCGTGTACCGCGGTGAAGGAGGTCGTCATCTCTACGTAACAGCATGAAAGACCAAAGTTGTACGGCCAAAGGGAGTTTTTACGTCCCCAGTTCACCATGTCATGCAGGGCATTCTCGAGTTTGCCCATATAAACGCTGCGATGAACGTGCTGCTCCAGCGGATCGCTGACGATTTCCTGCTTTTGCAGAGGATAACGGTCGTTCTCACCACCGTTCGGGTCTATGCGGGTGAGCGTATAGTCCATCTTATTGCCTCTCTTTTACTGCTTGTGAGGATTGGTGTGACTGATCGTGTTGGTCTTAACCACGATGCGGCGACGTGCAGGAGCCCAATCCAACGCGCCGATGCGCACCAGATAGACCAAGCCCGCCAGGAGCACCAAAATGAAAATTGCGGCTTCCGCAAAGCCGACCCAGCCGCTTTCGCGGATTGAGGTCGCCCATGCGTATAAAAAGAGGGCTTCGACGTCGAAGATCACAAAGAACATCGCGACCAGATAAAACTTCGCCGACAGGCGGATATGGGTATCACCTACGGATTCGATGCCAGATTCGAACGGCGTATCTTTATGACGGGCGCGTGCTCTGCCGCCTAACAGCCATCCTCCGGTCAACATGAAAGCACAAAGGCCAAACGCGATGACGATAAATACGATAAATGCCCAATGATGAGCGATGATTTCGGTGGTTGTTGACATACTCTTTGCTTACTCATCAAAAGTGGCGCTGGCATCCTGCACGGGTTCTGGCAGCAAACTCACCACATCGATTCAAGGGAAGGATGAAAAACCTTATAAACTTTACTGTTATTATCAAATAAACAGCAATTTTATGTGGTTTTTTACTCCTTTCTATAACCTTTTGTCAACTTTGACAAAAGTATCCAAACATTATTTTACACCTGCATCATATTATTAACATATGATGCCCTCCATGCCAGCTAAATCGCTTCAGTCTGTAAGGTTAATTTTAGTGTAGCGGGTATTTACATGCATGGATCGTGCATTTAACAAACATATTTTGACAGGAAAGAGGTAATTTTCCTTCCCCTTATCAGGGGTATTTTCTTGATCCAGAACACAGTTCTGCCCTTTTCGCACTAAAATTCAACAATCCGCGCGCAAATTTGAAACAGTAGTTCTGATTTTTTGACAGAAAAATTCCAACTACAAGGCACTGTGAAATTAATTTTGTCGGATGATCACAAAAAGGAGATTAAAGGCAGGATAACGTTAAAATTTGCGGTAGATTAAATGCAAAAAAAGCCTTTTACCTCAAACAGAAGATAAAAGGCTTGTTTATTGGCTTTTTAACAATTGCAGAAAGAATTTCAAACCGGTCAGGCAGTAAGTTTATTCTTCATCATCCAGCAGCAACGTACCGTCTGGATTCGCACTAAGATTGTAAGGATCGTTAGTGGATTGCATGGCATTGAAGATGGCCAGTGCCAGTTCATTCTCGCTGTCAGGATTACGGCACAGCAGATACTGAGTATCAGGCAATACGGGTAATCCCTCTGCTGCACCCATAACACGCAGTTCAGGACTCATCATTTCTACCGGTCGGGCTGTTACACCCAGGCCCGCCTTAACAGCAGCACGTACCGCCGCCAGCGTCGAAGCCACATAAGAGATGCGCCACGGAATGCCTGCTTCGTTCAGATGATCGATAGCCATATCGCGGTACGGGCTTGGTTCATCAAGCAGAACCAAAGGAATCGCTTCTCCACGCTGGAAAATGTAATCAGCAGCGCAATACCACAGTGTTGGGGAGGTACGCAGAACCTGATAGGTGAAATTGCCGGGACTGGATGTGGTAACAACTAAATCTACCTCACCCTGGTTCAGCATTTCCATCATGAAAGGATTACGTTTTACCCGAACATCAATTGCCAGTTTTGGATAAACCGAGGTTACGCGATTTAATAAAAACGGCAGGATGGTGTC
The DNA here is from genome assembly GCA_018842655.1 of Candidatus Pantoea haifensis. Taxonomy (GTDB): domain Bacteria; phylum Pseudomonadota; class Gammaproteobacteria; order Enterobacterales; family Enterobacteriaceae; genus Pantoea; species Pantoea haifensis. The sequence continues at coordinate 1,782,707 of JAGTWN010000004.1, forward strand.
CGATGTGTCATCAGATGCGCCAATTGTCAGCACACCCTGAATATTGCTGTACATCAGCGAGGTACAGGCTTCGTCGTTGAAGCGTAGAATTTTTCTGGCGTAACCTAACAGCTGGATACCGTGTTCGGTTAAGAGTTTATTACGTCCATGTCTGGCAAACAGCTCTTTACCTACCAGTTGCTCCAGACGTTGCATCTGCTGGCTTACTGCTGACTGCGTGCGGCAAACCGCTGCAGCCGCCGCCGCAAAGGTATTTAAATCCGCAACGGCAACAAAGGTTCTCAGCAGATCGAGGTCGAGATTCAGTATCGGACGATTTGCATTAGTCATGTTTTTTCTTCACTTATTAGATTTTTACGAACTACTACCCTGGTGTTATTACACATCTTATCAAGGTGATAAGCGGTAATGGTGCTTAATGGAAGCCCTGTGTGAAGACCGCCATAAAAATTGTCGAACAGATGTAGACGAACGCTAAACCGCAAAAAGGGTAAAGCAGCGTCGCATAGACAGATACAACTTCTGAACTGAAGGCGCGGGGTGCGCAAAGGCAGTAAGCTGCGTAGTTGTCTAAATTCCCAGCAAAAAATAGGCTGCGGAACAAAATAAGGACTTCGCATTTTCATGATGCACTGCGAGTGAATGCCTCAAATAATAAATTATACTTAATCATTTTTGACTTCAAAATGGAAATGATTTTGTGAAAAACGCTGTAAATTTTGTCTCAAACCCCTTTCTGGCCCATCCTGCCACATCGTTAATGGCTTTTAAAACCCCTCGTTTTTGAAAATGGGTAGGCGAAGCGGTAAGATATGCCTGAAATACTCTTTATGTGCCCCAACCTGGCCCTGGTACTTGCGAAATTTCTGGCCTGTTTTTGTCTGTTACAAGTAATCAGAATCAGGTGCATTAGCATTGCTGATATCGCTATTCACAACGCGCGAGCATAAAACAATCATATGTAAAATATTGTTTAACTATTTCTCATGGCGCCTATTTCAGGCGCGGATTTTAGAAACTAAAAAAAGTGAATAATTGTCCGCTCACGCATTGGATGACGGGGTTTACACGGCACTTTAGCCCAGCTAGCTATAAATAACGAAATAAAAGCCATACTTAGATTCTTTAACCAGAAATTGACAATATAGATAACTTTTTATCCATAGCGTTGCGGAAAAAATGTTGAACGCGCCAAAAGGCATGCACACCCTTCTTTTGTTTGCATCAGGAGAGTACATTGTGCAGGTTTGATTTCTGCGGCAGGTAAAAGGATTCTGCCCACAAAGGCGGTAACAATGACTTTTCAAATTGATAAATCCGGTAAGCTGGATAATGTCTGTTATGACATCCGTGGTCCGGTACTAAAAGAGGCCCGACGCCTCGAAGAAGAAGGTAATAAAGTCCTTAAGCTGAATATTGGCAATCCTGCACCCTTTGGCTTCGAGGCACCCGATGAGATTCTTGTTGATGTCATCCGTAATCTGCCCAGCGCGCAAGGTTATTGTGACTCCAAAGGACTCTATTCGGCGCGTAAAGCCATCATGCAGCATTATCAGGCGCGTGATATGCGAGACGTTACCGTTGAGGATATCTATATTGGTAACGGCGTTTCTGAACTGATTGTTCAGGCAATGCAGGCTTTGCTCAATAGCGGCGATGAGATGCTGGTTCCTGCGCCAGATTATCCATTATGGACGGCAGCAGTGTCGCTATCGAGCGGCAAAGCGGTTCATTACCTGTGCGACGAATCATCAGACTGGTTTCCGGATCTGGATGATATCCGTAGCAAAATAACGCCTCGTACGCGCGGTATCGTTATCATCAACCCGAACAATCCAACCGGTGCGGTGTACAGCAAAGAACTGCTGCTGGATATTGTCGACATTGCGCGTCAGCATAACCTGATTATTTTCGCCGATGAGATCTATGACAAGATCCTTTACGACGATGCTCAACATCATTCGATCGCGGCGCTGGCACCCGACCTGTTAACCGTAACGTTCAACGGCTTGTCCAAAACCTACCGTGTGGCTGGATTCCGTCAGGGCTGGATGGTGTTAAACGGTCCAAAGAAACATGCGAAAGGCTATATCGAAGGCCTGGAGATGCTGGCATCCATGCGTTTATGTGCCAACGTTCCGGCGCAGCATGCCATACAAACGGCGTTGGGCGGTTATCAAAGTATCAGTGAGTTTATTGTGCCTGGCGGGCGGTTATATGAGCAACGCCAGCGTGCCTGGGAACTGATCAACGATATTCCTGGCGTAACCTGCGTTAAGCCACAGGGCGCGCTGTATATGTTTCCGCGTATCGACGCCAAAAAATTCAACATTTTTGACGATCAAAAAATGGTACTGGATTTCCTGTTGCAGGAGAAAGTGCTGTTAGTGCAGGGCACCGCCTTTAACTGGCCATGGCCGGATCATCTTCGCATCGTTACGCTACCGCGCGTTGACGATCTTGAAATGGCGATCAATAAATTTGGCCGCTTCCTGCAAGGCTATCGTCAGTAATCACGCTTGCGTATACTGAATGTATCTTGGGGAGAGCGCGTCTCTCCCTGCCTGCAAACAGGAACGCGCATGACTCAAAGCCATTTTTTCGCCCATCTCTCTCGTCTTAAACTCATCAATCGCTGGCCATTGATGCGCAACGTGCGCACTGAAAACGTTTCAGAGCATAGCTTGCAGGTAGCGATGGTGGCACACGCATTAGCGGTGATTAAAAACAAAAAATTCAACGGCAATCTCAATGCCGATCGCATTGCGATGCTGGCGCTGTATCACGATGCCAGCGAAGTGCTGACCGGTGATTTACCCACGCCGGTGAAGTATTACAATGCGCAAATCGCCCATGAGTACAAAAAAATTGAAAAAATTGCCCAGCAAAAGCTGATTGAGATGCTGCCAGCTGAATTTCAGGATGTTTATCGTCCGCTAATCGATGAGCATCTGCATAGTGAAGATGAACAGGCCGTAGTGAAACAGGCTGATGCGCTGTGTGCTTATGTGAAATGTCTTGAAGAGCTATCCGCTGGTAACAACGAATTCTTGCTGGCGAAAGCGCGCCTGGAGAAAACCTTAGCGCAGCGCCGTTCGCCAGAGATGGATTATTTTGTTGAGGTATTTATTCCCAGCTTCAGCCTGTCGCTGGATGAAATCTCGCAAGACTCGCCGCTGTAAGCGCGGCGGCGCTTCATTACGATTGCAAGCAAAGCGTAAACTGCCCGTTCGCCTGTCGGGTAATCACTAAGGGTTCCAGCGATTGCAGCTGAAACATCACGTCACTTATGCGTGGTGTTTCAGCAGGCGCGTTTACAGCAATTACGGCACAACCTGCGTTTAATCCAGAAAGGATCCCGGCTGGTGCATCTTCCACCACGACACACGATGCAGGTACGAAACCGAGCTTTTCAGCACCCAGTAAATAAGCGTCCGGTTCCGGCTTGCCATTGCGCACCTGCTCAGCCGTGATAAACACCGCCGGCTGCGGCAGTCCCGCCGCTTTGTGACGCGCATGCGCAACAGGCACCGAGCCGGATGTCACAATCGCCCAGGGAATATTTAATTCATTAAGCGTGGAGAGTAACGCTTTCGCGCCCGGCAGCGCCTGCACGCCATCCGTGTCTTCCACTTCTGCCTTTTCCAGCGCGGTAAATTCAGCCTGAATGGTCTTTTCAGATGCATCAGGCAAAAAATGGCGCAGTGACGTAATCGCCTGTTTGCCATGAATGAAATTCAGGATTTCATCCGCAGCGATGTTATGACGCGCCCCCAGTTGCTCCAGGCGCGCTCTACCGCCGGTAACGAATCAACTAATGTGCCATCGAGATCAAACAGAAAACCGCTATACGTCACGCGTTACTCCTTATCAGGCGTTAATTACTTGCGCAATTTCGTTCGCGCTTAAATGGTATTGACGCGGGCAAGTCTGCCATAAAGCCAGCATCCGTTGATACTTTTCCCACATCGGTGTTTGTGCATTGAAACCATGGTTACCGGAATCAAACTGGGTATAGCGCCCTTCTGTATTCACTATAAAACGCACGTAGCCAAGATAATGCGCCTCGGTTGCCGCATCGAATCCGAGAAAAGCTAAACGGCGCTCTTCAAGCGGGCCTTTTTCTTTGAGGTTCGACCAGGAGACATGCAGCGCATGGTGCATCTCCATGATGTCAATGACGGTGCGACAGGTTGCTTCAGAAAGCTCACTAAAATCTTTGTCCAGTTCACGCAGCTGCAAGCCGTAACCGCGTTCGATGATGGTTTGATAACGGCTAAATCGCTCAGCATTTTCGGGCTCAAGCATCGCCATAATTTTATATTGATTGGCCAGAATCAAACGTTGTGCATGGGTCATTTCCATCATTTACTCCCGGCCAGCAAGGCCGCTCAAGTTTTATACGATAGTGAAATGATTGCACAGGGTGAGCGATGCGGGTATGTCCGCATCGCTTTTCTTTGATTTAACCCCAGGTTACTGACGAATTGTTACTGTCGCAGCCCGGAGAATTGATCAAAGGTCATCGAGAAAAGTACGGTCCAGCTGTTTAAAGGCGCGCTTGAGGACATCAGCCAGAGACTGATAAGTCGGCTTGCCTTCAACTGGCGCAATCGCCTGTCCTGCTTCTTCAAGCTTTGCGCGCACTTCATGGAACCAGTGCAATAAGGTGGGCGGAAGCGGCGTAATGGAACGCTTTCCTAACCACCACAACCCCTGCATCGGCAAGCTGCAGGCAAACAGCGCAGTCGCCACGGCTGGGCCAAGCTGTCCACCCAGCGCGATTTGCCAGGTCAGCGTGAACACCGCTAACGGTGGCATAAAACGAATAGCGAACCGGGTCACCGTCGATACCCGGTTTTCAGGAAAGATGGGTGCCAGGCGTTTGTCACTTGGCCAGGTTTTCATATAGTGCTGTCCGCGTTGAAAAATACGGAACCAGCCGGTATTGCCAGATTCATTCGCCATGGCGGACCTCAACTAATACAGCAATCATTAAAAAATATTTATAACTACACAACTTTACGTGACATCCTTCAATTTTTTTGTCTTTAGAAGTGACTCCAGCTATTCTGACGCCGTTTCAACACCCTTTTGGAAGCGGAAACCACCTCCGGGAAGATGTCCGAGCCATGTTTAGACAAATAGATTTCAAATTTTTGCGTAAAATTACCGGAAATTTTTGCGATGCGTCATTAATTTGGTGCACGCATGATGTTTATCATTAATCTACCAGCTTTCATGGGCTACGCTGATAGTCTGATTGCGTTTTTTTAGCCACTCTTAACAAATAGGTACTTCCATGTCGAGTAAGTTAGTACTGGTTCTGAATTGCGGCAGTTCTTCCCTTAAGTTTGCCATCCTGAACCCCGCCAATGGCGATGAGTTCCTGTCTGGTCTGGCTGAATGTTTCCACCTTCCTGAAGCGCGTATCAAGTGGAAACTTGATGGGCAGAAACAAGAAGCAGCCTTGGGTGCTGGTGCCGCACATAGCGAAGCACTCAACTTCATTGTTAAAACCATTCTGGCACAAAAACCAGAACTTTCGGCACAAATCGCTGCAATCGGCCATCGTATCGTTCATGGCGGTGAAAAACTCACTCAATCAGTCGTTATCAGCGAAGAGGTCATCCAGGGTATTAAAGACGCCTCTTCTTTCGCTCCGCTGCACAATCCAGCGCACCTGATTGGTATTGATGAGGCGATGAAAAACTTCCCGCATCTGTCTGATAAGAATGTCGCGGTATTCGACACGGCTTTCCATCAGACAATGCCTGAAGAGTCCTATCTTTATGCGCTGCCGTACAAGCTTTACAAAGAACATGGCGTTCGTCGCTATGGCGCCCACGGCACCAGCCACTTCTATGTCACCCATGAAGCCGCAAAAATGCTGAACAAGCCGCTGAGCGAGCTGAACATCATTACCTGCCATTTAGGTAACGGAGGCTCAGTATCGGCAATTCGCAATGGCGAATGCGTGGATACCTCAATGGGATTAACGCCGCTGGAAGGTCTGGTAATGGGCACGCGAAGCGGTGACATCGATCCGGCAATCGTCTTTTTCCTGCACGATGCGCTTGGAATGAGCGTAGATGCTATCAATAAGCTGCTGACCAAAGAATCGGGACTGCTGGGCCTGACTGAAGTCACCAGCGATTGCCGCTATGTTGAAGACAATTATGCCACCAAAGAAGACGCTAAACGTGCAATGGATGTATTCTGTCACCGCCTGGCGAAATATATCGGCAGTTATACCGCACTGATGGAAGGCCGTCTTGATGCAGTGGTCTTTACGGGCGGTATCGGTGAAAATGCGGCGATGGTTCGCGAACTTGCGCTGAAAAAACTGGGGCTGCTTGGATTTGAAGTGGATCACGAACGCAATCTGACGGCGCGCTTTGGCAAGTCTGGCTACATCAATAAAGAAGGCACGCGCCCGGCACTGGTAATCCCAACCAATGAAGAATGGGTCATCGCTCAGGACGCGGCGCGCCTGACTGCTTAACTCTTTTCTCCGTCAGCTCAGGCTGACGGCGTTGTTTTGACACCCTGCAACACCTGAGAGGTTCAACCGTGTCACGTACAATCATGCTCATTCCGACCGGTACCAGCGTCGGCCTGACCAGCGTCAGCCTTGGCGTTATTCGCGCGATGGAACGCAAAGGCGTTCGTCTCAGCGTATTCAAACCTATTGCACAACCGCGTACCGGTGGCGATAAACCGGACCAGACCACCACCATCATTCGTAAAAACTCCTCTATTCCTGCGGCTGAACCGTTGCAGATGTCGCGGGTTGAATCGCTGCTCGGATCAAACCAGCAAGACGTCTTAATGGAAGAGATTATTGCGCGCTATCATGCTAATACGCAGGATGCTGAAGTGGTGTTAGTCGAAGGGTTAGTGCCGACCCGTAAGCACCAGTTCGCTACCGCATTGAACTATGAAATTGCCAAAACCTTAAATGCGGAAATCGTGTTTGTTATGTCGCTGGGCAATGACTCTCCGGCGCAGCTTAAAGAGCGCATTGAGTTAACGCAAAGCAGCTTCGGCGGCAAGAAAAACAAAAACATCACGGGCGTTATTATCAACAAGCTTAATGCGCCGGTAGATGAGCAGGGTCGCACGCGCCCGGATCTTTCCGAAATCTTTGATGACTCCTCTAAAGCCAGCATTGCCAATATCGATCCCGATCAGCTGTTTGCCGACAGCCCGCTGCCGGTGCTGGGTTGTGTGCCGTGGAGCTTTGATTTAATCGCTACGCGCGCTATCGATATGTGCCGCCACTTAAATGCACGCGTCATCAACGAGGGTGAGATTCAAACGCGCCGCGTTAAGTCTGTTACCTTCTGTGCCCGCAGTCTGCCGCACATGCTGGAGCATTTCCGCCCCGGTTCATTGCTGGTTACTTCAGCCGACCGCCCGGATGTGCTGGTTGCCGCCTGCCTGGCAGCGATGAATGGCGTTGAAATTGGTGCCATTCTGTTAACCGGTAACTATGAAATTGATCCGCGTATCGCCAAACTCTGCGAGCGGGCTTTCCAGACTGGCCTGCCGGTATTTATGGTGAAAACCAACACCTGGCAAACCTCCCTGAGCCTGCAAAGCTTCAATCTTGAAGTGCCAGCGGATGATACTCAGCGTATTGAAAAAGTGCAGGAATACGTTGCCAGCTACATCAATGCTGAGTGGGTTGAGTCACTTACGGCAACCTCTGAACGCAGCCGCCGCTTGTCGCCACCAGCGTTCCGTTATCAACTGACTGAACTGGCGCGCAAAGCGGGCAAACGCATCGTGCTGCCAGAGGGTGACGAGCCACGTACGGTTAAAGCAGCTGCAATCTGTGCCGATCGTGGCATTGCGACCTGTGTGCTGCTGGGAAATCCAGATGAGATCCAACGAGTCGCCGCTGCGCAAGGCGTTGAATTAGGCACCGGCATTGAGATCGTCGACCCGGTTGTTGTGCGTGAAAACTACGTTCCACGTCTGGTTGAGCTGCGTAAGAGCAAAGGCATGACGGAAGTCGTGGCGCAGGAACAGCTGGAAGACAATGTGGTGCTCGGTACTATGATGCTGGAAAGCGGTGAGGTTGACGGCTTAGTCTCTGGTGCGGTTCACACCACGGCTAACACCATTCGCCCACCATTGCAGCTGATCAAAACAGCCCCGAACAGCTCACTGGTTTCGTCCGTATTCTTTATGCTGCTGCCAGAGCAGGTTCTGGTTTATGGTGACTGTGCGATCAACCCGGACCCGACTTCTGAACAACTGGCTGAGATCGCTATTCAGTCTGCTGACTCTGCTAAAGCGTTTGGTATTGATCCGCGCGTGGCGATGATCTCCTACTCAACCGGGACGTCTGGTGCCGGTAGCGACGTGGAAAAAGTGCGTGAAGCGACCCGCATTGCGCAAGAGAAACGTCCTGACCTGGTGATTGATGGCCCGCTGCAATATGACGCAGCCATCATGGAAGATGTGGCTAAATCGAAAGCGCCAAACTCAGCAGTTGCGGGGCGTGCAACAGTGTTTATCTTCCCGGATCTGAACACCGGTAACACCACTTACAAAGCGGTACAGCGTTCAGCCGATCTGATCTCTATCGGCCCAATGCTGCAAGGTATGCGCAAGCCGGTCAACGATCTCTCTCGCGGCGCACTGGTTGATGACATCGTCTATACCATCGCCTTGACTGCTATTCAGTCGAAACAGGCTGAAGGCTAACTACTCTCAGCGACAACAAGAGCACGCAGCGATGCGTGCTTTTTTTACCTCTTTTCCTCTCCTCCCTGGCAAGAATCAGATGCAGCCCCGTATTGCACAGCCTGGTGCTGGACTTCTCGTCGCATAAAAAGCTAAAAATAGAACAGGCGAGTTTCCTGATGGCAACCGGTTTGAAAAAGCATGAGGTGGAGATATGAGCAACAGTGAAGTGCAGGCACGTCGTCTCAATGCCACACCGCGCGGCGTAGGCGTAATGTGTGATTTTTATGCGGTAAAGGCCGAAAATGCCACGCTGTGGGATCATCAAGGCCGGGAATACACCGATTTCAGTGCCGGAATTGCCGTATTAAACACCGGGCACCGTCACCCAAAAGTGATCGCCGCGATAAAAGATCAGCTCGATTGTTTTACCCACACCGCCTTTCAGATTGTCCCTTATGAAAATTACATCGCGCTGGCAGAAAAGCTCAATCAACATGTGCCCGTTGCCGGTCGCGCAAAAACAACTTTTTTCACAACGGGTGCCGAAGCCGTTGAGAACGCCATCAAAATTGCACGAGCGGCCACCGGCCGTCCCGGCGTGATCGCCTTTACCGGCGCGTTTCACGGTCGCACCCACATGACCCTGTCGCTGACCGGCAAAGTGACGCCGTATAAAACCGGCTTTGGTCCGTTTGCGGGTTCCGTCTTCCATGCGCACTATCCGAACGCGCTGCACGGCTGTCGCCTTGAAGACGTGCTGGAGAGCCTGCAGGCAATCTTTCGCAGCGATATCAGCCCACAACAGGTTGCGGCCATTATCTACGAACCCATTCAGGGCGAAGGCGGTTTTAATGTGGCACCTGCGGAATTTGTGAACGCCCTGCGTCAGCTGTGCGATCAACATGGCATTTTACTGATTGCTGATGAAATCCAGTGCGGCTTTGCCCGTACCGGCAAGCTGTTCGCCAGTGAATATTATCCCGATGTTCAGCCCGATTTAATTACGATGGCAAAAAGCCTGGCAGGCGGTATGCCGCTGTCAGCGGTATCGGGACGTGCTGAAGTGATGGATGCCCCTTTGCCTGGTGGATTAGGCGGCACCTATGCTGGCAGCCCGCCAGCCATTGCTGCCGCGCTGGCGGTGCTTGAGGTGATTGAAGATGAGAATCTTTGCGCGCGCGCAAATCAGCTTGGTGACCAGTTAGTTGAAACACTTAAAAGCGCGGGTTGCAGAGCACTGGCAGAGGTGCGCGGTCGTGGCTCAATGATCGCCGCTGAATTTCACGATGCCAGCGGCAAACCTTGTGCTGCAACCGCTAAAGCAATCCAAAACGAGGCGCTGGCCCAGGGCCTGATACTGCTTACCTGCGGGGTGCATAACAATGTGATTCGCTTCCTTTACCCGCTGACTATCCCTGATGCGCAGTTCCATACAGCCTTGACGCGCCTGGCTGCTATTCTGGCCGAACACTGATTCACCGAAATAGCCTTACACTCACCTTAGAGGGCGATCGGGCGAAGCTGCCTCGATCCGATCGCTCTCTCTGGCAATACATTCAACCTTACTTTTCGCCGTTACGGCTTAACCACAACGACAGCGCCTTCAACGAATCGTCTGTGAACTCATCGCAACGCGCGGTAATTTCATCCGGCGTCATCCACAATACTTCATCGACTTCTTCTTCCTGCATGGCAAACGGGCCGTGAGAAACACAGCTGAATAAACCGCCCCAAACGCGGCAGTGTTGATCTTCAAAGTAGAATTTACCGTGCTCAGCGAAAGGAACATCAGCAATGCCCAGTTCTTCTTCCGCTTCGCGTCGTGCTGATTCCAGCAGATCTTCACCGCTCTGTACCACGCCACCCGCTGTAGCATCCAGTTTACCCGGCATGAAATCTTTAATTTCAGTGCGGCGTTGTACCAAAATCTTGCCCATGCCATCGTGTACTACGATGTAGGTAGCGCGGTGACGCAGACATTGTGCACGCATTTGCGCACGGGTTGCCTGTGCTACGACTTCATTCTCTTCGCTAACGATATCGACCCACTCAACGTCGCTACCCATTTGATCCACCATCCGTACCCACCTGTTTAGACGTGCCCTGTAGCACGCACTGATTGCCAACGCTTTATCATAGTGTGGCGTAAGGTAATCACTTCCGTTAGCTTGAGCAAGCCACAAAAATTATCGATTTTTGCCACTTTCCGCCAACCACAGCTGTACCGAAGCCCGCTGCCACTGAAATTCAGCGTAATGCTGAAGTTGCACCGGCAAGTTGTCGCCGTGTAACACGAGTCGGTTAAGCATCACCGCTAAATCGGTGTCGGCAATCGACCATTCGCCAAACAAATTCTGCTGCCCTTCAAGCAACAGGCGTTGTACTGCGGCCACTAACTTGTCCACAGACTGCTGCGCGGTTGGGGTTAAAGGCGGAAAACGCTCACCTGCAAACAGGACTTCCGTCGGACGCTCCTGCCGAATCCACATGAAGTCGCTGCGTAACCATGCCTGCATTTCACGGGCCCGGGCGCGTTTCTCCCGATCGCGTGGATAGAGGCGTTCAAATTCCGGCGCAGGGAACCGCTCTTCAAGATATTCGGTGATAGCGGAGGATTCGCTGAGGAAAAAGTTATCAACCTGTAGCGTGGGTACGCGGCAGGTTAAAGAGAGCTCACGATATTCCGCAGCAAGTTGCTGATTGCGTGACAGGTCAATGCGTTTGAGACTAAAAGGGATGCCTTTTTCCGTGAGCGCAACGTAAACCGACATGACGTAAGGGCTAAAAAATGATGAATCAGACCATAGGGTGATGGACGGATAATTCATCTGCTACCTCAATTAGCTATCAGGGTTGCATCATGTTTACCGATTTTTATTTACGAAGGCAACGCCTGGCTGGTCCGATGTTTGCTCTCAGGCGTGAAACATCGAAGCGGCTCACGCCACACTTGCCTCGCTCTTCTATGCTGAATAAAGCGGAAAACAAAAAAACGATACATCCCCGATAATTCGCGCTGCAGAAAAATGAGACATTGTCCCTGCCTGTGGCTTGAAGTATGACGGGTAATAAGGAGTCGCAACATGCATATCTTAATTACGGGTGGGACAGGATTGATTGGTCGTCACCTGATCCCTCGTCTGCAACAGATTGGTCATCACATCAGCGTTGTCACCCGTGATGTTGTTGGCGCACGTGACAAGCTGGGTGAAGGTATCGCATTTTGGTCCGGACTGGCGCAACAGCAGAATCTGGATGGCGTTGATGCGGTGATTAACCTGGCTGGCGAACCCATCGCCGATAAGCGGTGGACTGAAATTCACAAGCAACAGCTATGCGAAAGTCGCTGGCAAATCACCGAGCGTATCGCCTCACTGATTAACGCCAGCCTCTCGCCACCAAAGGTGTTAATTTCTGGCTCGGCAACGGGTTTTTATGGTAATACGGGTGAACTGGTACTGACAGAAGATGATCCGGGGCATGATGAGTTTACCCATACGTTGTGCTCACGCTGGGAACAACTGGCGCTCAGCGCCCAAAGCGAGCGGACACGTGTCTGTTTGCTGCGTACCGGCGTGGTCCTCGCAAAAGAGGGCGGCGCGCTCAGCAAAATGAAACTGCCCTTCAGGCTAGGCATTGGTGGGCCGATCGGCAGTGGAAAACAATATTTGCCGTGGATCCACATTGACGACATGGTGAACGCTATTCTGTGGCTGCTGGACAACGAGGATCTGCGCGGTCCGTTCAACATGGTGGCGCCTTATGCGGTGCGCAACGAACAGTTTGCCGCCACGCTGGGCCATGTAATGCATCGTCCGGCCTTTATGCGTACACCTGCCAGTGCCATCAAACTGATGATGGGCGAATCGTCGGTGTTAGTGCTGGGCGGGCAGCATGTGCTGCCAAAACGGCTGGAAGCCTCAGGATTTGGCTTTCGCTATTATGATTTACAGGAAGCGTTGCAGGATGTGGTAAAAACCTGAGACACCCTGGCAAAATATCCCGCGCCGCAACGACGCGGGATATTTTTTACTTCAGTGAGCCTTTAAGGAATTGTTGCAGGCGCGGACTTTTTGGATTGTTAAACAGTTCGTCTGGCGCTCCCTGTTCTTCAATTTTGCCCTGATGCAGAAAGATGACGTGACTGGACACGTGGCGGGCAAACTCCATTTCATGCGTGACCACCACCATGGTTTTGCCCTCTTCTGCCAGCTTCTGCATGATGCGCAGCACTTCACCCACTAATTCAGGATCGAGCGCCGAGGTCGGTTCATCAAACAGCAGCACTTCCGGCTCCATTGCCAGGGCGCGTGCAATTGACACACGCTGCTGCTGCCCTCCAGAGAGATGCACCGGATATTTTATCCGCGCACGTTCATCAATTCCGACTTTATCGAGGTATTTAATCGCACGTTCACGCGCTTCAGCTTTGCTCAAACCGAGTACCTGAATCGGTGCCTCCATGACATTTTCCAGCACCGTCATGTGACTCCACAAGTTGAAGTGCTGAAATACCATGGTTAAGCGAGTGCGCAACGTGCGCAGCTGCTCTTTATTTGCGACCTTAAGCTGACCGTCGGTGTCGCGTACCAGACCAATCTGCTCGTTGTTTACATTAATCGTGCCTTCGCTTGGCTTTTCCAGGAAGTTAATACAGCGCAGGAAGGTACTCTTTCCTGAACCTGACGAGCCGATAATGCTGATGACATCCCCGGCATCGGCCTGTAACGACACCCCTTTCAGCACTTCATGTTCACCGTAACGTTTATGCAATTCGGTGACGCTTAATTTATTTTCAGCCATAGTCTTACTCAATGCGATGAAGAGGGTTTCACGTGCGCTAGCCAGCGGCGCTCCGCCAGGCGGAACAGGCTAATCAACACGTAAGAGATAATGAGATAAAGCACGGCGGCGATGCCAAATGCGGTAAACGGCTGGTACGTTGCCGAATTAATATCACGCGCAATTTTTAGCAGATCCGGGACCGTGGCGGTAAACGCCAGCGCCGTCGAGTGCAGCATTAAAATCACTTCGTTGCTGTACACGGGCAAAGCCGTGCGCAGCGCAGAAGGCAGAATAATGCAGCGATAAAGTTTGAAGGTTGAGAAACCATAAGCGCGGGCCGCCTCAATTTCGCCGTGTGGCACAGCACGTATCGCACCGGCGAAAATCTCCGTGGTATACGCACAGGTATTTAACGTAAACGCCAGCAGCGTACAGTTGAGACCGCTACGGAAGAAGGCGTTAAGCAGTTCAGTGCCTTTCACAATCTCCAGCGTGTACATGCCGGAATAAAACACCAGCATTTGCACATAAAGTGGCGTGCCACGGAAGACATAGGTGAACAGCCACACCGGCAGGCTGATCCAGCGATTGGGTGACACGCGGGCAATGGCTAACAGCACGGCCATGCAGCCCCCTGCTACCACGGAAAAAATCAGCAGCCAAAGGGTGATCGCAACGCCGGTAAAGCGATAGCCATCGGTCCAGAGCAGCGATTTCCAGTATTCCTGAATAATATCAATCATAGCTCTGCCCTTTTCACACCCACTGAGTAGCGGCGGTTCAGCCACCACAACACGCCATTCGACAGCGTGGTAAACACCAGATAAATCACACCCGCGACGATCGCGAAGTAGAAAGGTTGCCAGGTACTTTTACCAGCCAGTTGCGTTGCTTTCACCACATCTTCCAGGCCCAGCAACGACACCAGTGCCGTGGCTTTCAGTACCACCTGCCAGTTGTTTCCAATGCCAGGCAGTGCATAACGCATCATCGCCGGAAATAAAACGCGGCGAAAAACCTGCGAACCGGTAAAGCCAAAGGCGGTTGCCGCTTCAATTTGCCCTTTTGGTACGGCGAGGAATGCACCACGGAAGGTTTCGGTAAAGTAGGCTCCGTAAATGAAGCCAAGCGTAATAATACCGGCCACCATCGGGTCGATATCGAACTGGGCAACGCCAAGCGCATCAGTGACCTGGTTTAAGGCAATTTGCAGACCGTAGAAGATCAGCAACATGAGAACAAGATCGGGAACGCCACGGATCAGCGTGGTATAGCCTTCAAAAATCACGGCTAAAAGTCGACTGCGCGACAGCTTAGCACCCGCGCCAATCAAGCCGAGGATAACCGCCAGCAGCACTGAACTGAGCGCCAGCTCAAGCGTCACCAGTGTGCCTTTAAGAATTACATCAGAATAGCCATACAACATGGAAAGGTCCTGTCGTGGGGTTAAACAAAGTGCTGCCTGCTCACATCAGCTCGCAGCTATACCCTAAATAATTCGCGTTGCAGGAAGGCAGCAAGTTCGCTCCTCCCCGCAAGCTTACTCAAGTAAGTGACCGGGGGAGCGAGCGCAGCCAACGCACCTGCAGCGCGAAGTATGACGGGTATAAAGGACAGGTTTAGTTAGTCACCATATACATTAAAATCAAAATACTTCTTCGCCAGCTTGTCGTAAGTCCCGTCTTTGCGCATCTCATCAAAGGCTTTGTCGATAGCGGTTTTCAGTTCAGTATCCCCTTTACGCAGGCCCATACCGGTGCCGACGCCAAAGATTTGGTCATCTTTCACGGCCGGACCGGCAAAGGCGTAGTTCTTACCGACAGCCTGCTTCAGAAAGCCTTCACTTGCCTGAATTTCGTCCTGGAACGCAGCATCAATACGGCCCGCATTCAGGTCCTGATAAACCAAATCCTGGTTAGCATACGGCGTGACGGTTACGCCTTTTGGTCGCCAGTATTGATTGGCATAGGTTTCCTGGGTTGTACCCTGCAACAGACCAATATTTTTGCCTTTCAGAGAGTCGACAGTTGGCTCAATTTTTGCGCCTTTCGGTGCCACTAAGCGTGCATTGGCAGCGTAGAGTTTTTCAGAAAAGGCGATCTCTTCCTGACGTTTTGCTGTGATTGAAAGTGATGAAATGATGGCATCAATTTTCTTGGCTTTAAGAGAAGGAATGAGCGCATCGAAGTCGCTTTCAACGTAGGTGCATTTAGTGTTAATGCGTTTGCAGATTTCATTGGCCAGATCGATATCAAAGCCCACTAACTGCCCTTGCGCGTTTTTTGACTCAAACGGTGGGTAAGTTGGATCAGTTCCGATGCGGATAGAGCCAGGGACCGCAGCGAAGACGCTGGCGGCGCTGGACAAGCCCAACATCAGAGAAAGAGCCAGAACACGCTTTTTCATAGATTACCCTCAAGTAAGTGCTTTTTGTTATGTGCTACGTGATGTGTTTGCGCAGGTTAATTTGCATGTTTCATGCCAGTTCTGCAAGTTATCAGCATACTTAGCGTGACGCTGAACAGGCGAAAATGCGCTGTTTGTGAGGGGAATATATCAGCGATGTCACCGAGAAAAAGCGATGTTGTTAACTTTTGGTGCATTAAATGCACGAAGAGTGATCCCTGGCGCGCGGATGCACCAAAAAAGTGCAATCTATGCACCTTGCCAGCGCGTAAACAAATCTTCCGGTAATTCGATATCAAACTGGTCAATAACGCGATTTACGGTTTGATCAACCAGCTCTTCAATGTTTTGTGGACGATGATAGAAGGCAGGAACCGGTGGCATGATAATGGCCCCAAGCTCAGCAGCAGTGGTCATCATGCGTAAATGGCCCAGATGTAGTGGTGTTTCACGTACACAAAGCACCAGCTTGCGCTGCTCTTTCAATACCACATCGGCGGCACGTGTTAATAAAGAATCGCTGTAGCTGTGCACAATACCCGACAGGGTTTTCATTGAGCACGGCAGAATGGCCATGCCGAGAGTTTTAAAGGAGCCAGAGGAAATCGTTGCCGCAATATCGCGCACATCGTGCACCACATCCGCTAATGCCTGCACATCCCGTAAGCTGTAATCGGTTTCCAGCCCCAGCGTCTGACGCGCCGCCTGGCTCATCACCAGGTGTGTTTCCACCTCTTCCACCTGCTGTAAAACCTGCAGCATGCGCACGCCGTAGATCACGCCGCTGGCACCAGAAATGCCAATGATGAGTCGTTTCATAATTCAGCCTTGCTGTCTCAAAGTGGGCCATCATAACGCGGCTGCATAAAATAGAAAAAGGCGAGATTGCTCTCGCCTTTTTTCACTGCCGGTACGGTTTACTGGCTTAACACAAAGTCTCAGCCTTCGTTGTGCAGTTCGAGGTTCTCGACCTCATTTTGACGCGCAATCGCTTTTGCGTCGTCATTACGCAAGGATTCGAGATATTCCAGATAACGCTGGTCAACATCTTTGGTGACGTAAACCCCGTTAAATACCGAGCATTCAAACTGGGTAATGTCTGGGTTCTCTTCACGTACTGCTTCGATAAGATCGTTCAGGTCCTGGAAAATCAGTGCATCGGCTTTGATCAGCTGACAAATTTCATCCACTTCACGACCGTGAGCAATCAGTTCAGTTGCGCTTGGCATATCAATGCCGTACACATTCGGGAAACGGATTTCTGGTGCCGCTGATGCCAGGTAAACACGTTTTGCACCCGCTTCACGCGCCATCTCAATGATTTGCTCTGAGGTGGTGCCACGCACAATAGAGTCATCAACCAGCAGGACGTTTTTATCACGAAACTCAGCGCGGTTAGCGTTCAGTTTGCGGCGCACTGCGCTGCGACGTAACTGCTGACCCGGCATGATAAAGGTACGACCCACATAACGGTTTTTCACAAAACCCTGGCGATACGGTTTATCCAGAATACGGGCAATTTCCAGCGCGATATCGGTTGAAGTTTCTGGAATCGGGATAACAACATCAATATCCAGATCTTCCCACTCGCGGGCAATTTTTTCGCCCAGTTTGGTGCCCATACGCACACGTGCACTGTAGACAGAAATTTTATCGAGGAAAGAGTCCGGACGTGCAAAATAGACGTATTCGAACAGGCACGGATTGCTTTTCGGATTTTCGGCACACTGGCGGGTAGAAAGCTGGCCCTGCTCAGTAATATAAACCGCTTCACCCGGTGCAACGTCACGGATAAATTCAAAGCCCAGCGTATCCAGCGCCACGCTTTCAGAGGCCACCATGTATTCGGTGCGGCCATCAGCGATAACTCGCTTGCCCAGCACCAGCGGGCGAATACCGTTCGGATCGCGAAACGCAACCATGCCGTGACCGATAATCATCGACACAACCGCATACGCACCACGCACCTGCTGATGTACTGCGGCCACGGCGGCAAAGATATTGTCAGCTTCCAGCGGATAGTGCTGAAAACGATCCAGCTCCTGCGCGAAAATATTCAGCAGAATCTCAGAGTCTGAAGTGGTGTTAACATGGCGACGGCCTTTTTCGAACAGCTTTTTACGCAGTTCGTGCGCGTTGGTCAGGTTACCGTTGTGCGCCAGAGTAATACCGTACGGCGAGTTTACATAGAAGGGCTGCGCTTCAGAGGCGCTGGAGCTGCCCGCCGTTGGATAACGTGCGTGACCGATGCCCATATTGCCCTGCAAACGCTGCATGTGGCGTGCTTCGAAAACGTCGCTGACCAGGCCATTTGCCTTACGCAGGCGGAAGCAATTCAGCGCATCAATAGTACAAATGCCTGCGGCATCCTGCCCGCGGTGCTGAAGCACCGTTAACGCGTCATAGATCGACTGGTTTACCGGCATGAAACCGGTGATACCGACAATACCGCACATGTTGTCATTTCCTCATTAAGCCGCACTCCCGGTAGCGTCACCGGGGTAAAAACTCGACGTGCTTTTCAGGTAATCAAAAAACCACCTGATTATATAACTGAACTGGGGAATGAGTTGAGACTGTTGCCAGTCCGGACTTTTCGAAAATCCTGTGAATGTATCAAGGAAAAAGAGCATAGCAGCTACAATCAGCACACCACGCAACGCCCCGAAACAGACTCCCAATACCCGGTCGGTTCCCGACAAGCCAGTTTTCTCCACCAGCGAGCCGATAACGTAGTTCACAATCGCTCCCACAATCAGGGTAGCCACGAACAGCACCCCGATAGCGATACCGTTACGAACCAGTTCGTCGTCAAAACCTGTAAACCAGACTGCAAGGTAGGCGTAGTAATGACTGGCGACAAAAAACGCACATCCCCAGGTAACAAGAGATAAGGCTTCCCGAACAAACCCACGGATCAGGCTGACCAGAGCCGAAAAACCAACTACCGCAATAATGACGTAATCAATCCAGATCATGAACTCTTCCAGCGCCAGCGCATTTGCACCCCTGCATCCAGTTCGGGGCGCATTCTAACAGAAAAAGAAAACGTTTGCGTAGCGGTTTTCTTTTTCTGTTTCCATAAAAAGGGCGATGAAAAAATCCTTCCTCGCCCAGGGGATTATCAAAAATTTAACGTCTTGAAAACTAACTTACTTCTGCTTTTTTAATCCTTTAACCGGGCATCTCCAGATTAAAAAGAGGCTGCCTGTTATTGCTATCGGCAACATCAATTGATCTTTTAGCGGGTGCTGTACGGTTTAACCACACCACCTAAACCGGAAAGGCTTTTTAGCTCAGAAACAGAGCTTTGCAGCTTCGCTTTTGACGCGTCAGGGCCAACATAGATGCGGGTAATTTGTCCCTGCACTGGCGTAGACGGTACGGTAAAAGCGCGATAGCCCGATAAACGCAACTGCGCGACGATCTCATTGACCTTGCTGGCGTTCTTCAGGGCGCCAAGCTGCACCACATAAGCCTGACCAGCTGGTGCGGACTCTGCTGCTTTTGGCTGTTCCGCCGGTTTAGGCTGTTCAACTGGCTTCGGTTGCTCAACCGGCTTAGGCTGCGGTTTTGGCCTGGGTTGCTCCACCGGTTTCGGCTTAGGCTGACTCACCGGCGGCACAGGCGCAGGCTGATGAACTGGCGGCGGCGTGACGACACTGGGTTCGCTGTTATCCGCGGGTTTGTTACTGCCATGCTCAGCCACGCTGTTCGCTTTACCGCTGCTGTTATCCACTGCCGCGCCGGCACCTTCAGGTGGCTGAGCGGGCAGAGACTGGGTCACCGGCGGCACCATTTCACTGTCCTGCTGATCGTCTGGTTTAGGCACTAGCGGAATAGCGGCGAACTCTTCTTTATAATGCTTCTTTTTGCCATCCAGCAGCCCTGGCAGCACAATCACGCCAACGGCGACCAGAATAATGGTTCCGACTAAACGGTTTTGAAACTTACTCGCCACGCTCTTTCTCCGTTTCCATCGATTCCATGACCTGCGCAACGGTGTGGAAGGAGCCACACACCAGTACGATGTCCTGCGGCTGTGCCTGCTGGCGCGCCTGCTGCCATGCGCTGTCAACATCGGCAAAAGCCTGCGCCTGCGGCAAATGCATCATTAATTGTTCAGCGGTTGCACCGCGCGGCCCTTCCAGCGGCGCGCAGTACCAGTAATCAACCTCTGGTGCTAATGCCGCCAGGGTGCCCGCAATATCTTTATCATGCAGCATGCCTACCACGGCATGAACCGCACCCTGCGCGGGTAAAGTCGCAAGACGCGACGCCAGATAGGCTGCCGCATGTGGATTGTGTGCCACATCCAAAATCACGCGCGGTGATTCGCTTACGGTCTGAAAACGCCCCGGTAAAACCGCCAGCGGCAGGTTGGCACGAATCTGCGCTTCACTGACCGTTAATCCCGACGCACGCAGCGCAACCAGCGCAGTGGCAGCATTCGGCAAAGGCACCTGTGGCAGCGGCAGATCGCTAAGATCGCCCTGCACATCGCGCAGCGACCAGCTTTCGGCTTGTTGACGATATGACCAGTCCCGGCCGCGCTGTAGCAGTTGCGCGCCCTTCTCGTTTGCTACTGCAGCAATACTGTCTGGCATATCAGGTTCGCCAACTATCGCCGGTTTGCCTGCGCGAAACACGCCTGCTTTTTCGCGGCCAATGCTTTCACGATCCGGGCCCAGCCAGTCGGTGTGATCCAGCGCGATGCTGGTAATGACCGCCACATCAGCATCAACGATATTGGTGGCATCCAGACGACCGCCGAGGCCGACTTCCAGAATCACCACATCAAGTTGTGATTGCCGGAACAGGTTCAGGGCCGATAACGTGCCGAATTCAAAATAGGTTAGCGAGATATCACCGCGTCCAGCTTCGATTTCTGCAAAGCTGGCAGTGTGCAGGGCTTCACTCAGCTCCTGACCCTGAACGCGCACGCGCTCGGTATACCGCACCAGATGCGGGGAGCTGTAAACGCCCACGCGATAACCGGCTGCTATCAGCAAGGTTTCCAGGGTGCGGCAGGTTGTGCCTTTGCCATTGGTGCCCGCGACGGTGAAAACGAAAGGCGCAGGCTTCAGCAGATCCAGACGTCGCGCCACCTGGCGAATACGATCCAGTCCCAGTTCTATGGCCTGAGTATGAAGGTGCTCAAGATAATAAAGCCACGTGGCCAAAGGCGACGTGGCTTGAGGAAGGTGAAGAGTGTCCATATGTCCCGTTTTGCAAATTTATACCCGGTCTGTGAAGGGTATACGGTGCATTGGTAAAAGGCGCGACCGGCGCGCCTTTCTATCTCCTGTCAGGCCTCGTTGCTCTCCGGCTCAGTCGTTGGTGCAGACTGGTCACCATCATGCAGCGGTGCCGGCAGGTTCGTCATTTTTGCCAGCAGGCTCGCCAGTTTATAGCGCATTTCCGGGCGACGGATGATCATGTCAATCGCACCCTTTTCAATCAAAAACTCACTGCGCTGAAAGCCCGGTGGCAATTTCTCACGCACGGTTTGCTCGATAACACGCGGCCCGGCGAAACCGATCAGTGCTTTTGGTTCCGCGACGTTCAAATCGCCCAGCATCGCAAAGCTGGCAGAGACGCCACCCATGGTTGGGTCAGTCAGCACAGAGATATAAGGCAGACCGCGTTCCTGCATTTTTGCTAATGCTGCGCTGGTTTTTGCCATCTGCATCAGCGACATCAGAGCTTCCTGCATACGCGCGCCGCCACTGGCGGAGAAGCAAATCAGCGGGCAGTTCTCTTCCAGAGCCTGCTCAACCGCGCGGACAAAACGCGCACCCACGACAGAACCCATCGAACCGCCCATAAAGGCAAATTCAAAAGCTGCAGCCACAACGGGCATACCGTGAAGTTGGCCTTTCATTACGATCAGCGCATCTTTCTCATCGGTTGCTTTTTGTGCCGCAACCAGACGATCTTTATACTTCTTCGAGTCGCGGAACTTCAGCAGATCTTTCGGTTCCAGCTCGCTGCCCAGCTCTACCAGTGTACCCTGATCGAGAAAACTCGCGAGGCGCTCACGGGCATGCATACGCATGTGGTGGTCGCACTTCGGGCAGACTTCAAGATTACGCTCCAGCTCGGCACGGTAAAGTACCTGGCCACAACTGTCGCACTTCGTCCAGACCCCTTCAGGGATGTTGGCGCGGCGCGCAGGCGTAATATTGCTTTTATTAAGAATGCGTTCAATCCAGCTCATTGATGACCTTTCTGTTAAAACTGACCTGGTCCAGTCGTCTTGATGCTGCTGATTTAGCCTCAGCAGACGGGAAATGTCGCTCATTAAACCACAACCCGTTCAGACTGTGGATAAAAATCTGGTCTTACCCCTGAGCGACGTGACCGTTTACGGCTGTCAGTGCTGTTTAGCCTGACGGCGATGACGCCAGATTTCAATCACACCCGGCAAAATTGAGACCACGATAATGCCGACAATCAGCAGTTTGAGGTTTTCCTGCACCACAGGCAAGTCGCCAAACAGGTAACCCGCATAGGAGAACAGCAGCACCCATGCTAATGCGCCGGTAACGTTGAACAGCGCAAAATGACGATAGGACATGTGCCCCATTCCGGCAACAAAGGGGCGAACGTGCGCACAATTGGCACGAAACGCGCAAGAATAATGGTTTTTCCGCCGTGACGAGCGTAAAACGCATGCGTTTTATCGAGATAGCTACGGCGAAAAATTTTGGAGTTCGGGTTACTGAACAGACGCTCGCCAAACAGACGACCAATAGTGTAGTTGACGGCATCGCCCAGAATCGCCGCAATCACCAGCAGCGTGACCATCAGATGAACGTTGAGATCGTTACCTGGCAATGCCGCCAGCGCACCCGCAACGAACAGCAGTGAATCACCTGGTAAAAATGGCGTGACCACTAACCCCGTTTCGCAGAACAGGATCAGGAACAAAATGGCGTAAATCCAGATACCGTACTGCGCCACCAGCTCGGCTAAATGCACATCAATGTGCAAAATAAAATCGACCAAAAAATGGATAAACTCCATAACGCTCCCTTATCCGTCATGCTTTAAGTGAATTAATCCGCGAGGAACAAGGGTCCCATCGACGGCTGTGGTAACGCAAAGTGGGATGGATAATCCACCGCCACCAGATACAGCCCTTCAGCTTTCGCCGTTGCCGCTGCCAGCGTGCGATCTTTCGCAGCCAGTAAGGTTGCCATCCACGTTTCGGGCTGATTGCCGCAACCAATTTCCATCAGGCTACCCACAATATTGCGCACCATATGATGTACAAAGGCGTTAGCCTTGATATCAACAATCACATATGGCCCCTGGCGCGTCACATTCACATGCATGACGTTACGCCATGGCGTTCGTGACTGGCACTGCACGGCACGGAACGACGTGAAGTCGTTTTCGCCTAACAAACACTGAGCTGCGCGCTGCATTTTTTCCGCATCCAGGGGATGATAAAAATGCGTCACGCCGCTGCCTAAAATCGCCGGGCGCAGGCGCTGGTTGTAAATCACATAGCGATAGCGTCGTGCCGTGGCGCTAAAGCGCGCATGGAATTCATCGGGCACGGCTTTAACCCAGCGCACAGCAATATCAGCGGGCAAATTGGCATTTACACCCAGTGTCCAGGCACCGTCAGCGCGGCGTGAGGTGGTTTCAAAATGCACCACCTGTCCGGTACCGTGTACGCCTGCATCGGTACGTCCGGCACAAAAGACACTCACCGGATGATCCGCGACTTTTGACAGCGCCCGCTCCAGCTTTTCCTGTACGCTGCGCACTTCCTGCTGACGCTGCCAGCCGTAATAGCGGCTGCCGTCATACTCAATGCCGAGCGCCAGTTTCTGCATCTGACTATCGGACATTAATAGAAGTACTCCTGAACCAGTTTTTCAGCTGTTTTCACTGCCATCAGCGCGCCACCGAAGCGGACGTTATCGGCTACAGACCAGAATTGCAGCAATTCCGGAATACCGTAGTCATTACGCACGCCACCAATACTCAGCTCGCCATGACCAGAGGCATCCGTCACGGGCGTCGGGACATCACTCTCTTCGCTCAGGTTAATATCCGCGGTCAGGGCCAGTTCTGCACGCGCCTCTTCTGCCGACAGCGGACGCAAATTCTCAACGTGAACAATTTGCGCATTACCGTAAAACACAGGTGCCTGCACGCTGGTGACCGCGATGGGCAAACCGTCGTCCTGTAGCACTTTACGCACCTGATCAACCAGGCGACGCTCGCTCTCAACGCTGCCTTCCGCATCAGCCTGCTGTGGCAGCAGGTTAAACGCCAGCTGGCGGCCATAGAAATGCTCATCCGCAGGCACGCCGTTGAGTAAACGTGCGCTCTCACCCGCCAGCGCATCAACTGCGCGTTTGCCGTGATTAGAGACGGCAATCAGGTTGGTGACCTGTAAACGCCCTAAACCTGCCGCATCGGTGAGAGGTTTGAGTGCAGTGAGCAGTTGACTGACCAGGCTGTCAGCCACGCTGATGATATTGCGATTACGGTAATCTGCCAGTACATGTGCGTTAACGTCCGGCACCACCAGCGGTACATCCGGCGACAGAGCAAACAGTTCGCTGCTGTCGATCACCAGACAACCTGAATTAGCGGCTTCTTCAGCATAACGGGCCGATGCGTCACGTCCGGCAACAAAAAATGCCAGCTGCGCGTGTGACCAGTCAAACTCCGCTGCGTTTTGTACCTGAACGGAACGTCCCTCATAACGCTTGGTTTCACCGGCGCTGTTTTCACTCGCCAGCAAATACAACTCACCAACCGGGAACTGGCGTTCAGCCAGCAGCTCCAGTACAGCGTTCCCTACTGCGCCTGTCGCGCCAAGTAGCGCAATATTCCAGCCGTCAGACATGTTGGTTTACTCCAGACAATGACATAAAAACAGAAGGCGGTGATGTCACCGCCCAGGATTCAGATTTATTCCCCCTTTATACCCCACGCCGCAGAGGCGTTTGCTGCGTGTGTTCACCGCCGGTTACTTACTGAAGTAAGCGCCTGGAGATTCACACGCTTGCCGCCCTGCTGCAACGCGGATTATTTTGGGGAAAATATTGCGTTAAAACCAAGTTGATTCAGCAAATCAGCCGTTGCGCGCTCATCACAAACCACCTGTAATGAGGACCATTCGCGTCGCTCTTCATACTGCTTACGCAGGCGATCAAATTCACCGGGAATGGCAGCCACTTTTCGCAAGGGGCATCATCGCGGCGCACATCATACACCAGATGCGCCAGTCGTTTCAGTGTTGGCTGATCGAGTGGGCCATGCAGGGTAATCTGGCTAAATTCCGGTGTAGGTAGCAGCTCACTTAGCGGCACCTGCTGCGGCTGTCCGATAAAGGCACTCCAGGCTTCAAACACCTGCGTTGTGCCGCGCGCCTTGCCTTCCAGCGTGTAGCCCGCAATGTGCGCAGTCGCGATATCAACGCTGTCGAGCAGTTCCAGCGACAGCTCCGGTTCTGGCTCCCAGACATCCAGCACTACGCTGAGATCTGAACGCATTTTCAACACTTCCAGCAGCGCGGCATTATCAACCACCGGGCCGCGACAGGCGTTAATTAAAATGGTGTTGGGCTTAAGCGCCATCAACAGCGCCGCGTCAGCCAGATGCCAGCTTTTATAGGGGCCATCTTTAAACAGTGGCGTATGGAAGGTAAGAATATCCGCTTGTTTAACCAACTCTTCCAGCGAATGAAAATCCCCTTCGTCCCCGCGATCGGCACGTGGCGGATCGCATAACAACGTTTTCACGCCCCAGGCTTCAAGGCGCTTTTGCAAGCGGCCACCCACATTGCCAACGCCCACAATGCCCACGGTACGATCGCGAAGTTCGAAGCTATCGCGCTCCGCCAGTAAAAGCAGAGCAGAAAATACGTATTCCACTACGGCGATGGCGTTACAGCCCGGCGCGGCAGAAAAAGCAATGCCCGCCTGTTGCAGCCAGGCTTCGTCAATATGATCGGTACCCGCCGTTGCGGTGCCGACAAATTTAACCGGCTTACCGGCTAATAACGCTTCGTTTACCTGGGTTACTGACCGCACCATCAGGCCATCAGTATCAGCCAGTTCGGCTTCCGGTAACGGACGTCCCGGCACCGCCAGTACATCGCCGGTACGGCTGAACAGTTCACGGGCATAGGGCATATTTTCATCGACGAGAATCTTCACCACGGCTTTCCTGTCTGTTGCTTTTGAGGCGGTTATTTTGGCACAAAGCCATGCGTTAGCCTAACCGTGCACGATATCCATCGAGGCGATGCCTTGCGCTGGTGTCGTTCACTGGTTAGCGACGGTTCAGGGAAGATAAGTGACATGAAAAAGTTATCGAAGAATAAAACCTGACAGGCGTACACTGCGCGCATATTACTGTCTGGAGAACACTTATGGTTTTTTTATTTCCGCTGGTTGCCGTGTTGATCTGGTCGATCAACTCAATTGTCAGCAAATTATCAGCAGGGGCCATTGATCCAGCGGCGATCTCTTTTTATCGCTGGCTGCTGGCGTTGCTGGTGCTGACACCATTTGTGCTGCCCGGCGTATGGCGCCAACGTCAACAAATCACGCCGCATCTGTGGCGCTTACTGCTTCTCGGCCTGCTGGGAATGGTGCTTTATCAAAGCCTGGCCTATTACGCCGCACACAGCGTAAGCGCCCTGTTTATGGGGATTATTGGCGCGTTAATTCCGCTGCTTACCGTGTTGCTGAGCGTCCTGATCCTGCGCCTCGCGCCTACTGTCGGCATCCTGCTGGGCAGCATTATCTCTTTCGCCGGGCTGGTGTGGCTGGTCAGTGAGGGAGATCTGCCGCAGTTGCTGAGTCACGGCCTCGGCAAAGGTGAGCTGATGATGTTTGCCGCTTCCGTTTCTTATGCGCTGTATGGCGTGCTGACGAAACGCTGGTCGATTCCATTGCCCACCTGGCGCAGCCTGTATGTGCAGATTTTATTTGGCGTGCTGCTGTTGCTGCCCGGCTTTCTGTCTGCGCCCGACGTCTCGCTAAACCTGCACAATCTGCCGCTAGTGGCCTTTGCTGGCTTGTTTGCCTCCATTATTGCGCCCTTTTTGTGGATCCAGGGCGTACAGCGTTTGGGAGCCAGCACTACCAGCATTTTCATGAATCTGACGCCCCTCTTTACCGCAGTTATCGCGGTGCTGTTCCTGCATGAACATCTGCACAGTTATCACTGGATTGGCGGGGCCTGACCCTGGCTGGCGTCATCCTGGCGCAGCGATTAAAAACACCACTGACAAGCCGCAAACCGGTTAGCGTTGATCGGGTTTGAAATTGATCGTTACCCGTAGTCCGCCGAGCAGCGGGCTGCGATCCAGCGTCATCGTCGCACTGTGCCAGACGCAGATATCCTGCACTAATGCCAGACCAATTCCCGCGCCAGGCTGCAAACTACCGTGATCGAGTCGGGAAAAAGGCTGTAACGCTTTTTCCTGATCCCTGTCTGAAATGCCTGGCCCGCTGTCTTCTATCTCAACGATCCCCGCCTGTAACCGGGCCGTCACGGTTCCGTTTACAGGCGTATATTTAATGGCGTTATCCAGCAAATTAGCGCATAGCTCGCCGAGCAATACGCCATCGCCATAAACGTCTCCCTTTTCATCACCCTCGTAACCGAGATCGATATGTTTGTTTCTTGCTGCCGTATAGCTGCTGAAGCAGGCATCGCGCAAAATAGCCGCCAAATCGACGCGCGCCAGCGGCTCTTCTTCACCGTGTCGCGCTTTGATACGCGCTAACTGCAATAAGCGATCCGTCAGTAAAATCGTGTCATCTAACGTGTGACGCATACCCAGCAGGCTCTCCTGCCACTGTTCAGGACGGGGGCTGCTCAGCGCCACGCCTACCTGCGTTTTCAGGATCGCCAGCGGCGTGCGCAGCTGATGCGCCGCATCCGCACTGAAGCGATCTTGTCGCGCCAGCAATCCGCGCAGTCGCTCAAGATAACGATTAAAAGCAATAATAAGCGGCTGCAGTTCAGACCAGGGCAGCGAAGGAAGCGGTGTTAATTCACTGCCGTCTCGTTTTAGCACAATGCGGGATAAACGGCGCAGCGGCCGCAGAACGCGACGCAGCATCAACCCTGCCAGCAGCAGCGTGATTAACACCAGAAAGCTTTGACTGAGCAGCGCCGTGCGCAGTAACCCTTCGGCAAAGGCCTGACGTGAATTGAGGGTTTCCGCGACCAGCACCAGCGCCATGCCGTTCACTCCCGCCTCACTCACTGGCTGCCACAGCGCGGCGACGCGAATACGTTGCTGGTGGTAGCGGGCATCATAAAAATGCACCAGCGCGGGATAAATATCAGAAAGCTGGCTGGCGGGCGGAATGGGCGGCAGATCATCATAGCCGGAAAGTGTTTTACCTTCTGGCGAAAGCACCTGATAAAAAAGCTGGTCGTTCATGTTGCGCTCAAAGCTGTCGAGCACCACCCACGGCACATCAACTTCAAGCTGCTGATGACGCACGACCAGCCGCTCGGCAACGGTACGCGCCGACGCCAGCAGCGAGCGATCGTAAGCCTGATTGGCGGCATGGAGTGCGCTTTGATAATGGGTATAAACCGATAATCCCCACAGCAACATCAGCGGGATGCCAAGCCAGACCAGCAGTTCGCCGCGTAACGAGTGGATAAACCTCACGCGAGCGTTTCCAGGCTATAGCCGAGGCCGCGCAGCGTCACAATGGCCACATCGCTTCCCGCCAGTTTTTTGCGTACCCGATGAATATAAAGTTCGATGCTTTCCGGGCTGGCATCGTCGGTAAGAGTAAAGGTTTGTTCATACAAATGCTGACGCGAAACCGGCCGGCCGCGTCGTTGCATCAACGTCGTCAGGATGCTGGATTCGCGAGGCGTCAACGCCAGCGGTTTCTCAGCCAGTAAGAAATAGCCTTCACTGTCGAGCACCAGTTGCCCCAGCGCCTGGCTTTGCGACGACTGACTCTGGCTGCGCCGCAGCAGCGCACGTAAACGCGCTTCCAGCTCATCCAGTTCAAACGGTTTGGTAAGGTAATCATCCGCGCCCTGATTAAGACCGCGCACCCGATCGTCGAGGGCACTTCGCGCGGTAAGTAATAATACCGGCACATTTTGCCCCCGCCGCCGCAGTCGCGACAGCACTTCCAGGCCATCCATCCGTGGCAGTGAGACATCTAATACCACCAGCGCATATTCCTCGCTCTGCAACATATGGTCCGCCGCTACACCATCAGCGACCCAGTCTACTGCAAATCCTTTTGCGTCAGCGCCTTCTGTAACCAGCGCGCCAGTTCAACCGTATCTTCAACCAGTAAGAGACGCATATCACATCCTGTCATTTTTTCCGGGCAGTGAAAGGTAAATGAAAGGTTATTGTTTTAACAATTCAACAACGCCGAATATTCGGTGGCAATCACACTCTGGAAGAAAGAATGGAGCGAAAGATGAAAATTATAACCGCCCTGGCCTCTACCCTACTGGCCTTTTCAGTTTCAACGGCAATGGCAGCAGACGCCCCTTCACGTACCGAATGTATCGCACCGGCTAAACCGGGCGGCGGCTTTGACCTGACCTGTAAGCTGCTACAGGTTTCACTACAGGAAACCAAACAGATTGAATCGCCAATGCGCGTGACTTACATGCCTGGCGGCGTGGGTGCGGTAGCCTATAACGCAGTCATCGCCCAACGCCCAGCCGAAGCGGGCACGGTAGTGGCGTTTTCCGGCGGTTCACTGCTCAATTTGTCGCAGGGTAAGTTTGGTCGCTACTCCGTAGATGACGTGAAGTGGCTGGCTGCGGTCGGTACCGATTACGGCATGGTTGCGGTACGTGCCGATGCGCCGTGGAAAAACCTTAGCGAACTCATGGAAGCGATGAAGAAAGATCCGACCAAAGTGGTGGTGGGTGCAGGCGCGTCGATTGGCAGTCAGGACTGGATGAAAACCGCCCTGTTAGCGCGTGAAGCAGGCATCGATCCGCGCAAGATGCGCTACGTGGCCTTTGAAGGCGGTGGTGAACCGGTTACCGCGCTGCTCGGCAATCATATTCAGGTTGTTTCCGGTGACATGAGTGAAATGGTGCCGCATCTGCAGGCCGGTAAGTTGCGCGTGCTGGCGGTGATGTCAGATAAGCGTTTGCCTGGTCAGCTGGCAGATGTCCCGACGGCGAAAGAGCAAGGTTTTAACGTCGAATGGCCGATTATCCGCGGTTTTTACCTTGGCCCGAAGGTCAGCGATGCTGATTACAAATGGTGGGAAGAGGCTTTTAAAAAGATGGTCAACACGTCTGAGTTTCAGAAACAGCGCGATATGCGTGGCCTGTTTGAGTTCAACATGTTTGGTGCAGAACTCGACAGCTACGTGAAAAAACAGGTTGCTGATTACCGTGAACAGGCAAAATCTTTCGGCCTCGCAAAATAACCGGAGCAGAACATGAGCGATCGTATTTTTGCTGTCATCTGGCTGGCACTCTGCCTTGGCGGCATGGTGGTAGCCTGGCAAATCCAGAGCGAATACAGCTATGAGCCGGTTGGCCCGCGCCCGTTTCCCATGGCAATTCTTGGCCTGATGGCAATTTGCGCCTTGCTGATGCTGTTTCGCAAACCTGATCCCATTCACTGGCCAACTAACGGCACGCTGAAGCGTTTAGTTGCGCTGGCGGCCATGATGATGCTGTACGGCTGGCTGTTTGAAACGCTCGGCTTCGCCGTCTGTACCACGCTGTTGACCTTTGGCATTGGCCTGTTATTTGGCGCTCGCTGGTGGGCTGCGGCAATATCCGGCGTAGTAATGGGCCTGACGCTGTTTTACGCCTTTGATCGTCTGCTGGAAGTCACCCTTCCGGTTGGCAGCTGGCTGAGTTGAGGAGAGAATCATGGATACCTGGTCTTTTTTGATGCAGGGTTTTGCCGTCGCCATGACGCCAGAAAACCTGATGATCGCCCTGATCGGCTGCTTTATCGGCACCATTGTCGGGCTGTTGCCCGGGCTGGGGCCGATCAATGGCGTGGCGATTTTAATGCCGCTGGCGTTTGCATTGCATCTGCCTGCGGAATCGGCGCTGATCCTGCTGGCAACCGTCTATATCGGCTGTGAATACGGAGGGCGTATTTCGTCAATACTGCTTAACGTGCCGGGCGATGCGGGGGCGATCATGACCGCGCTGGATGGTTACCCGATGGCGAAACAGGGCAAAGCGGGCATTGCGCTGTCGATTTCTGCTGTCAGTTCGTTTATCGGTTCAACTATCGCCATTATCGGCATTATTCTGTTTGCCCCAATGCTGGCCAACTGGTCACTGGCGTTTGGCCCGGCGGAATATTTCGCGCTGATGGTGTTCGCCATTGCCTGTCTCGGCAGCATGATGAGCCACAATCCACTGAAATCCTTCCTCGCCGCGCTGATTGGTCTGGGCATGGCAACAGTGGGTGTTGACGCGAATACCGGCGTTTACCGCTTTACCTTTGACAGCGTCCACCTTTCCGACGGCATTCAGTTTGTGGTGGTGGTTATTGGTCTGTTCTCGGTCAGTGAAATTCTGTTAATGCTGGAATCCACCAGCACCGGTCAGAAAGCGGTGCGTGCCAGTGGTCGCATGTTGTTCAACATGAAAGAGGCATCAATGGCGACGGGTGCCACATTGCGCTCAGCCTTTATTGGCTTCTTTGTTGGTGTGCTGCCGGGCGCAGGGGCGACTATCGCCAGTGCCATTGCTTATATGACCGAGAAAAAATCAGCGGCAGCGATCAGTTTGGTAAAGGTGATATTCGCGGCGTGGCTGCGCCTGAAGCGGCTAATAACGCTTCGGCCTGCGGATCCTTTATTCCCATGCTGACGTTAGGTATTCCGGGTTCCGGCACCACGGCGGTGATGGTAGGGGCATTAACGCTGTATAACATCACGCCTGGGCCAGCGATGTTTGTTGAACAACCCGATATTGTCTGGGGCCTGATCGCTGCGCTGTTGATTGGTAATGTGATGTTGTTGATCATGAATATTCCCATGATCAACGTATTTGCCCGTATGCTGACGATTCCGCTGTGGTTCCTGGTTCCAACGATTGCCGCGATTTCTGCCGTTGGCGTCTATGCGGTGCACAGCACCACCTTTGACCTGTTGCTGATGGTTGGGTTAGGTATCTTTGGCTATATCCTGCGTAAGATGGATTTCCCGATGTCGCCGCTGATCCTTGGCTTTGTTCTTGGGGAAATGCTGGAGCAGAATCTGCGACGTGCGCTGTCGATCAGTAACGGCAACCTGCCGATTCTGTGGGAAAGCCTGATTTGTAAAGTGTTGCTGATACTGGCGATTGCGGTATTAGTGGTTCCGCCTTTATGGAAACGCTGGCGGCGTAAACGCATGAAGCTGGTCGCGCAGTAATTCACACTGAAATAAAAAGCCCCCGTGGGATTTCCCGGGGCTTTTGTTATCATAGCGCCTTCTGTTCCCGGCGCACCCCACGCTGTTCTGTTTTCCCAAGGATTCCGCCATGCAACCTGTTAGCGGCCCCGGTGTGCCGGTCGGCGATCGTTCATCTGTCAATCCGCAAACGGGCGCGTCTCGTCCGGGTTCAGCTCCCGGTGAGCAGCCGCTCTCCCCTGCCCAGCGCACCACGATGGAACGACTGATTGTTCGCATTCTGTCACTCAGTAATCTCAAAGCGCCTGAGTTGTGGGCAGGCGTGCGGCATGAAGTGAATGTGAAGAGCGATGCGGAACTGCAGTCGCGCCACTTTCCTGCCGCCGAACGCTATCTCAATACCCGTTTGACCCAGGCGCAAAATGGTCACGCGACGCGCCAGTTGATGACGCAGCTCACTGAACTTTTGCCAAAGGGTAATAACCGCCAGGCGGTGAGTGATTTTATCCGCCAGCAGTTTGGGCAAACGGTACTGAGCGCGTTGAGCCAGGATCAGCTGCGTCAGGTATTGACCATGTTGCAAAATGGCCAAATGGCGATTCCACAGCCGCAACAAACACGCGTCAGCGATCGCTCCTTGCTGCCAGCCGAACATCAGACGTTAAATCAGCAGGTGATTCGTCTGGCGGCGGCGACAGGCGAACCGAGTGGGAAACTGTGGGCGGCGGCGCTCAAACTGGTGAATCTCACCAGCGGCGATCCGATTCCGTCGCGCCATTATCCCCTGCTGACGCAATATCTTCAGGTACGCCAGACCCTGAGCCAGCACAGCGCCCCGACGTTGCAATTGCTGGAGGCGTCGTTAAAACAGCCGCTGGCACAGGATGAACAGCGCGTGCTGGAAGATTACAGCCAGCAACGTTTTCAGGCTGCGCCGCAGACGGTGCTGACCGCAGCGCAAACCCAGGATTTGCTCAATTTTCTGTTTTCACGTCGTGCGGAGAAGATGCATGAGCAGCCGCTGGCGGCCAGTGAAATCATACCTCAGCCGATATGGGCACCGTTTGCCACCTCGCCGCTACTGCAACCCCTGACGCAGCGCCCGGTACTCGGTGCGCTTTTCGCCTTGCTGGCTGTCGCTTTCCTGCTGTGGCTGTTCCTGTAAATTAACCGCCACAAGACGCGGCTGCGGCCGCGCCTGACGCATCGCCTCATCACACCGGATGTCTCTCCCGCTGTCAGAAATCTCACCCGCCAATCCGTTCTTTGACCTGAAAACCAAGCGTTGCCCGCTTCCAGGCCGCTTTTGTTGCACCGTTACTCCATACCACGCAGTAGATCACCCTTGTTCTGCTGTGGTGCCACTTTTCGTTCATGTGCGATGCGGAAAACTGAGCGCGCAGCGCCTGAACGGTACTAAAAACTAACGCGAATCATTAACTCCAATAAAAATAATAAATTGGAGTTTTAGTTTCATTGCGTGATCAATCTCTCTTTCTTCTTCGCTGCTGTTTCTCATAATGCCTGGCACCAGACTTATTACACGCCAAAAATTATCTTTCAGGAGAGAATAATGATGAAGGGACTGAACGCCAGCGGTGCGCTTGACCGCCTGGCCTGTTGGGCGGGAAAGCTTGCTGCTCAACGCCATTTAGCGGCGATACGTGAAAGCTTTATTTTTCTGATGCCGTTAATCATTGCCGCGTCTTTCTTTGTTTTGATCAATAACGTCGTACTCAATGAAAAAGCGGGCCTGCTGGGGCTGCTTGGTATCACCGGGGAGTGGATAGTTCCCGCCAAAGAAGTGGGCATACGTATCTACAACGGCACGCTGAACGTATTAACGCTGCTTGCCACCGTGATGATTGCCTGGCGTCTGGCACCTGCACGTGAAGAAACAGGCTGTATTCATGCGGTTTTTGCCCTGGCCTGCCTGATTATCTTTTTCCTTTGACCCATACCTTTAACGTTGCCGAAGAAACGGTAACGGTTTCCGGCATGATCGCTTCATCAGAAACTGCCGCCAACGGCCTGTTTGTCGGCATTTTTGTCGCGCTGCTCAGTAGCGAGCTGCTGACCCTGGCCCAACGCAGCCGCTACCTGGTGATCCGCATGCCTGACAGTGTCCCCCGCTGTCGCCAGTTCGTTTAATGTCATTCTGCCCATGCTTACGCTGTTAACGCTGTTTGGGATCCTGGCGGTGCTGATCGAAACCTGCTTTGGCAGCAGTTTGCATCAGCTGGTGAACCAGCTGCTTCAGGCGCCGCTGCAACATGCCCTGCAAAGCCTGCATGGCATTTTAGGTTTGCTGTTCAGTATGAATATCCTGTGGTTTTTCGGTATTCATGGCGTGTCAGTTATGATGCCGATCACCGAGCCGACGCTGTTAGTCGCGATTCAGGAGAATGCAGCGGCGCTCCAGCAGGGCACGATACCGCCACATATCGTTACCAAGCCCTTTATCGACGCGTTCGGTTTTATGGGGGCGGCGGTCAAACCATTGGTTTAGTTATCGCCATGCTGATCGCATCACGCCGCGAAGATCATCGCGCCATCACGCGCCTTTCTGGCGCACCGTCACTGTTTAACATCAATGAACCGATGATTTTCGGCATTCCGATTATTTTCAACCCGTTACTGCTGGTGCCTTTTATCCTGGTGCCAATGATTAGCGTGGGCATCGCCTGGTTTGCGACCGCGATGGAAATGATTGATAAAACCACCGTCTTGATCCCGTGGACCACGCCTCCGGTTATTTCAGCCTTCCTCGCCACCGGTGGCGACTGGCGTGCGGCCCTGCTGGCACTGCTGCTGTTGCTGCTGTCAGTGGTGATCTATTTGCCTTTTGTGCTGGCGCTCAACCGTCAAAAAACACCGGTGTAGGAGGCACACCCGATGAAAATAGTCTGCTTACCCCTGGATGCACGCCCGTATAACTATGATTTTCTGGCGTCGCTGGCAGCAATGGATAGCCGGTTAAACCTGATCATGCCGCCACGCGAGCTGCTCGGCTTTCGCAAAACGCCAGCCTGCTTTGACACGCTGACTCAGTTTATTGAGTCAAACATCGCCGATGCCGATGCGCTTATCCTGTCACTGGATATGCTGATTTATGGTGGCCTGATGCCAGCGCGCACGCATCACTTAACGCAGCACACGCTTCTGGCACGCCTTGACTGGCTGCGTGAGTTACAGCAGCGTTATCCTGATGTTGAGCTTTCCGCCTCTTCGCTGATTCTTCGCACACCAGCTTATGATTCTGCTGAAGAGGAGCCTGACTACTATGCGCACTGTGGTCGTGCGCTCTGGCAATATGGCATCTATTGCGATCGCGACGCACAGGGATTGCTTTCCGACGAAGAGAAAACGGCGCGCGATCGGCTGTATGCTGCGCTTGATAAAACGGCACTGGCCGATTTCGAACAGCGTCGCCAGTGCAACGCAACACTGTTGCTGGCAGCACTCGATCTGGTCCACGCTGGCGTACTGGCGCGGCTGATCGTGCCACAAGATGACGCCTCCCGCTTTGGCTATACCGCTATTGACCAGCAGCAGATTTATAAACGTATTGCAGATTTACGTTTACAGGATCGCGTCTGGCTTCATCCCGGCACCGATGAATCGGGCTGTACGTTACTGACCCGCGCCTGGCTGTCACGCCAGCCCGCACCGCTTAAGCTTGCTCCAGTCTGGTCAAATCAACGCTTCCGCGCCTTCGTGCCTAACTATGAAGATCGTCCTTTTGAGGAGAGTTTGCTGTCACACAGTCGCGCCTGCGGCATTGTACTCTGTGATGATCCTGCACAGGCCGATGCGTTACTGGCAATCAACGGCTGCGGTGAAGTGATGCAAGAAGCCTGGCAAGCGGGCAGCCGAAACGCGCAAACCCATAAGGCGCTTCCCTACTTTCGCAGCCGCAGTCTGGTCGCCTTTTGCGATGCGCTGCAACCCTGGATCACAACAAAGCCGGTCGGCATCGCGGATGTTGCTTTCAGTAACGGCGGTGAACGAGAACTGATTGAAGTGCTGGATCAGCATCGTCTGTTAGACAAACTCAGCGCCTATGCCGGCTGGAACACCGCCTGTAATTCACTGGGTACTGTGCTTGCCAGCCTTGCCTTCGCCAGCCGGGGCAATCGCCCTGAACGGGTACACAATTTTATGCTGGAGCGCATAGTGGCGGACTGGGCTTATCAGACTGAAGTGCGCTTTACCCTTCAGGACACGTTATTACCAAAGCTGGGTGCCCGCTACGCTGACTTTAACGGGCATGAAGATCGCATTCTCTCTGAGATCGCTGCAGCTATACAGCAGCGTTGGCAACAAACAATTCAACACAGCTTTCAGGGCCAGTTTTTAGTAATCAATGAGATACGCGCACCGTTTAAGCGGATGAGCGGCCTGGCTTTTACCGTCTCTTTACAGCAAGAAAAGGAATAACAGATGAAAAAGATTTTACTGGTTTGTGCCGCAGGGATGTCGACCTCCATGCTGGTGAATAAGATGCGTCAGGCAGCGGCACAACAGGAGATTGCCGCGACGATTGAGGCCGTCGGCATCGACAAACTGAATGAAAAGCTCGCGGAATATGACTGTGTATTGCTTGGCCCACAGATTCGCTTTCGACTGGAAGAGAGCCAGGCATTAGCCACGGCGCAGGGAAAGCGGGCTGACGTTATCGCCATAAAAGATTACGGCACCATGAACGGCGCGGGCGTCCTGGCGCAGGCATTACAACTCATCGGTTAAGGTAAAAACATGGAATATGCAGATCTTGAAGAAGAAATTATGGCGCTGATTATTGCTGCTGGCGAGGGCAAAAGTGCTGCTTTTATGGCTTTAGCTGCGGCAAAAAAGGCGATGGTGCGCAGGCGCTGACGCTGCTGGATCAGGCGAATCAGCATCTTCACGATGCACATGAAGTCCAGACGCGCCTGATTGGGCTGGATGAAGGCTGCGGCAAACTGCCGGTTACGCTGGTCATGGTCCATGCTCAGGATCATTTAATGACGGCAATGCTGGCACGCGATCTGATTAGCGAGATGGTGGCGCTCTACTCCTTTCCCCGTCACGCTGCCTGAGGAAAATGTATGCCGGTTAGCGCCTTAATCAAAATGCACCATAATCAGCTCACCCAGACTGAAAAGCGGCTGGCTGATTTTATTCTGCAAAACCAACAGCAAACTGTAATGAGCAACATTGCGAGTCTGGCCAGTGCTACGCAGTTAGGAGAAGCCACCATTGTGCGGTTTTGCCGTAAGCTGGGTTTTTCCGGCTTTGCAGAGCTAAAAAGGCAACTCACGGCGGAACAGTTACAGTCTCTGCAACCTCTTACGCCGCCGCCGCACAATCCCACAGAAAAGTATTCCCTGCTGGATGTTGCACGTCGGCTTCATCAACTTAATCAGGCCTCGCTGGATGAAACCCTGGCACTTCAGAACAATGAAGGCCTTGAGCAAGCGGCAACGCTGCTGCTGAACGCCAGTCAGGTTAGCGTTTATGGCATCGGTATGTCAGGCATCAGTGCGCGCGAAGCGAAGTATCGCTTTATGCGTATCGGTATGCGCATTGATGCCCACACCGATAACCATACGCTGCTGCTCAACTCTTCTTTAGTGAATCAGCAGGATTTAGTCATTGCGATTAGCCATTCAGGCGATACGCGTGATGTGGTTAAGGCGTTGCAAAATGCCAAACAAAACGGTGCCTGCACGCTGGCGATTACACGCTATTTGCACTCTCCGCTAACGGCATTCGCTGATGTGACGCTGCTCACTGGCGGCAGTCAAAACCGTTATGAAAGTGACGCCTCCATGATCAAGTCATCCCAAACCTATTTAATTGATCTGCTGTTTAACATGACGCTGTTTATTAATCAGGGACGATCACTGGATAATTTCCTGGAGGTAATGAAACAGATAGAAAAAGAGAATTAAATAAAAGATGACTTCTTCCCGCCAGCTGCATGCTGGCGGGCTAATACGCTATAAAAAATAAATAAAGGAAAAGGAATGATTCCCTTAAAATACCTCGCTCCCGCGTGGGGGCTGCTCACGCTTGTTTCGTTTTCAGCAAATGCAATAAAAATAACCGGAGGTGAAAAATATGACCTTGAAGTATATGGCATATTAGCCATCTCTTCCTATTTCAGCGCGGCGCAGGAAAAAGCTTCTGACTATACTTTCGATAATGAAAGTTATATTGGTTTTCGCGGTAATAAAGATCTGAATGACAATATTAATGTCATATTCCAGATTGAAAGCGGCTATGTCGGTTATGAAGGTAAACAGAGCGGGCTAGGGACATTTGATACTTTTATTGGCTTGCGTGGTGACTGGGGAACAGTACGTGCTGGCCGAATGAAAACCCCGATGTATGAAATTGTCGACTGGCCTTATACCAACCCTGGATTAGGACGGGTATTCGACTGGGGTGGCGACGTCCCTTATCACTACAGCCATCGACTCAGTAACACGCTACGCTATGACAGTCCTGACTGGCAGCCCGGCAATTTTGCCCTCAGCGTCAGCCGTGGCGATACGCGTCAATCAGGATCGACAATTTTGAGCGGGCGCGTTACCGTGAATTTGCCCGCCGCGATCAAACTGCATTTAGGGGCGGAGCAGACGCGCAATCGCATTATTGATGAAAGCCAGACCTTTGCTTTCGCAACTGCGGATACACTGGGTTATATTGCGGGCCTGGACGTCACGTTTCCCAGCAGTACCCGTTTCTATGGTGCCTTCAAAAGCGGCTACAGCCGTCACAACCAGACCGGTTTAAAATCATCTCAACGTAGCTGGTCACTGATCGTCGAACACTGGTATAAAAACTGGGGGCAAAACTGGGTTATGCCGCCAATACTGATGCCTTGCTTGATGGGCTAAAAATGCCTGATACCGCAGACAGCGTGGTGGCCTTACAGATTATGACTTTAATCGATGACACTTTTCTGCCGTATATGCGTGTAGGCTATACCGACGCCTATAACGCAGATAAAAGCGATCCGTTTCTACGCCTGGGGATTGAATTCTCGTTCTGAACCTCACAAGGTGAGATGCCACGCCCGCACCTCACCTTTAATGGGTCACACAGCAGCGAAATAAACCAGGGGCTGCCTTCACACCGTGCCGAACGGCTTCTTATCCGGCGAAACCGCACGTCACCAGGATAACAAAAACTGAATCCCCATCGCGATCCTGATCTTATTCAGGAACAAGCGAGTTACTTGACTGACGGGTGCTGAAGAGCGGCAAAAGAAAAGGACCGACGAATCGGTCCTTTTTTACCCTGTATAAATCCGGTTGCAGCAAGGCGGTAAGCGCGTAAATCCCCGGCAACAGACATCAGTATGTCACTGGGGTAAGCGAGCGCAGCTGCGGTTCGAACCAGGGGATAAGCTTATGCCTGGTATTTACGCAGCGTCAGGGTGGCGTTAGTACCACCAAAACCGAAGCTGTTAGACATCACAGTGGTCAACGCTTTTTCAGTCGGCTTAGTCACAATGTTCATGCCTTCTGCCGCTGCATCCAGCGATTCAATGTTAATGCTTGGCGCAATGAAGCCGTGCTCCAGCATCAGCAAGGTGTAAATTGCTTCCTGCACGCCCGCTGCACCCAAAGAGTGACCGGTCATGGCTTTTGTTGCAGAGATAGATGGCGTATTGTCGCCAAAGACTTCGCGAATCGCACCCAGCTCTTTTACATCGCCCACTGGCGTTGACGTTCCGTGGCTGTTCAGATAGTCGATTGGGGTATCAACGCCCTGCATCGCCATCTTCATGCAGCGCACTGCGCCTTCGCCTGATGGAGCAACCATGTCTGCGCCATCTGACGTTGCACCATAGCCGACGATTTCAGCGTAGATATGCGCGCCACGTGCCAGAGCATGTTCCAGCTCTTCAACCACCACCATGCCGCCGCCGCCCGCGATAACGAAACCATCACGCTCGTTGTCGTAAGTACGTGACGCTTTTTCTGGCGTTTCGTTATATCTGGTTGAGAGCGCGCCCATTGCGTCAAATTCACACGCCATTTCCCAGCACAGCTCTTCGCCGCCGCCAGCAAACACGATGTCCTGTTTACCCAGCTGAATTTGCTCAACTGCGTTACCGATACAGTGCGCTGAGGTCGCACAGGCAGAGCTGATTGAGTAGTTTACGCCATGAATTTTGAACGGCGTCGCCAGGCAGGCTGAAACGCCAGATGCCATCGCTTTAGTAACAACGTAGGGACCAACCGCTTTCAGGCCGCGTGGGCTACGCATGGCGTCAGCACCAAACACCTGATAACGCGGCGAGCCGCCACCTGAACCTGCAATCAGACCCACACGCGGGTTGTTCTGATAGGCTTCATCGCTCAGGCCGGAATCTTTGATCGCTTCTTCCATGGAAAGGTAAGCATAGATGGACGCATCACTCATGAAACGCACAATTTTGCGGTCGATGAGGCCTGTGGTATCCAGCTTAACGTTACCCCAGACGTGACTACGCATGCCGGAATCTTTCATCTCTTGAGAAAATGTGATGCCTGAACGGCCTTCACGCAGAGATGCCAGCACCTCTTGCTGGTTATTACCAATGCTGGAAACGATACCCAGGCCAGTAATCACTGCACGTTTCATTCAATAGTCCTCTTCCACTTCTTTTGGATTGACGTGCACTTTAGCTTACACTTGTACGCCGAACAAGTCCGATCAGCCATTTCCTTTTGTAAATTTGCGTCATGTCACGCTGACCGTTAAAATCGCGCCACTGCCTGAAAAACGAGCCTTTGTCGTGAAATTAACCCCGGTTGAACACGCCCAGCTAAGCTGGAATGAACAGGGTACACCTGTTTCCCGAGCTTTTGACGATGTCTATTTCTCTAATGACAATGGGCTGGAAGAGACGCGCTATGTCTTTCTTGGAGGCAACGATTTTCCACAGCGTTTTGCCCAACACGAACGCGATTTACTGATTGTTGCTGAAAGCGGTTTTGGCACGGGGCTCAATTTTCTGACGCTGTGGCAAGCCTTTGAGGCTTTCCGTCACGCACACCCGACTGCCAGCATGCAGCGCCTGCACTTTATAAGCTTTGAGAAGTATCCGTTAACCCGGACCGATCTCATTGCGGCTCATCAACGCTGGCCTGAACTTGCACCCTGGGCAGAACAGTTGCAGCAGCAATGGCCCATCGCCCTGCCCGGCTGTCAGCGGTTGCTGTTTGACGGTGGACGCATCACGCTCGATCTGTGGTTAGGTGATATTAATACGCTAATCGATACCTTTGATGACAGCCTCAACCGTCAGGTTGATGCCTGGTTTCTTGATGGTTTTGCGCCTGCCAAAAATCCCGATATGTGGACGCCTGCGTTATTTAACACCATGGCAAAGCTGGCACGTCCCGGCGCCACCTTTGCCACTTTCACCGCGGCAGGCTTTGTTCGCCGCGGTTTACAGGAAGCGGGTTTTACCGTTACCCGGCGCAAAGGATTTGGTCATAAGCGCGAAATGCTGTGCGGTCAGCTTACTGTTGCTCCCACACTGTCCCGGCAGCAGCCCTGGTATGCGCGTCCGGCGGCAGCGCAGCCTGAAATTGCCTTAATCGGTGGCGGCATTGCCAGTGCCACC
Source organism: Candidatus Pantoea haifensis (assembly GCA_018842655.1). GTDB lineage: Bacteria > Pseudomonadota > Gammaproteobacteria > Enterobacterales > Enterobacteriaceae > Pantoea > Pantoea haifensis. The sequence goes on from JAGTWN010000004.1 coordinate 1,824,575, forward strand.
CTTGCGCTGGCGCTGCTGCGCCGTGGCTGGCGCGTTACGCTCTATTGTGCTGATGACGCGCCCGCGCTGGGGGCATCCGGCAACCGTCAGGGGGCGCTTTATCCTCTACTCAATCAGCACGATCCTGCGCTCGCCACCTTTTTCCCTGCGGCGTTTAGCTTTGCACGTCGCCTGTACGATCAGCTTGCGTTACCGTATGAACATCAATGGAGCGGTGTATTGCAGTTAGGCTGGGATGAAAAAAGCGCGGCAAAAGTTGAGCAGATGCTGATGATGGATTTACCCGGCGAGTTAGCGCACGGCGTCGATCAACAGCAGGCAGAAGCGTTAGCCGGGGTGCCGCTTGGCTGTGGCGGGATTTTTATCCGCAAGGCGGCTGGTTATCTCCGGCAGAGTTAACCGCTGCGCTACTGGCCCATGGCGAAGCGCAGGGCATGCGTATTCACTGGCTGCATCGCGTTACGCAGCTGGAATATCGCAGCGATCACTGGTCGCTACAGTTTGCCGATCGCCCGGCCGTTAAGCATCAGACGGTGGTGCTGGCCAGCGGGCACGCCCTGACTGATTTTCCCCAGACAGCGCCGCTTCCGGTCTATCCGGTGGCCGGACAGGTGAGTCACGTACCTTCTACGCCCGGACTGGATGCGCTGCAAACGGTGCTCTGTTATGACGGCTATCTGACACCGGTCAGCCCGCAGTTTGCTACACACTGTATCGGTGCCAGCTATCATCGCGGCGAGACCACAACGGCTTACCGTGCAGAAGATCAGCAGGAAAACCGCACGCGCTTAATACATTCCCTGCCTGATACCGGCTGGCCTGAGCAGGTTGACGTTAGCGCCGGTGAAGCGCGTATGGGTGTGCGCTGCGCCACCCGCGATCATCTGCCGATGGCAGGAAGCGTGCCGGATTATCTGGCCACGCTAAGTCAGTATGAAGATTTGCCTGCACAGCGCCTGCAGGGGCTGTGATTGCGGATGCGCCAGCGTATCCGCAGCTTTATCTGTTCGGTGCGTTGGGTTCGCGCGGCTTATGCAGTGCGCCTTTAGCGGCAGAAGTGCTGGCTGCACAACTCACGGGGAGCCCCAGCCGTTTGATGCAGCCACACTGGCGGCGCTTAATCCAAACCGTTACTGGATCAGAAAACTGCTGAAAGGGAAAAAGGCAGGAAAATAATTCAGGGCGGCACGCCGCCCTTTCTACTCAGGCAGACTGACGCGCCTGTACAAACAGGTTGTCCCACATGCCAATCACCAGCGCCTGGTCGCGTGGCGATAATTCACCGGCGGCAATTGCATTTTGCAAACTTCGTGTTACCTGAATCTGTAAAGCTTCTGGCGTGTGATCGCCCAGTTTTTCCACTTCAGCTACCGCTAACGTCAGGTGTCCGCGGAGATAACCGCTGGCAAACAGCTCATCGTCACTGGCATGCTCTACCATATCGTCAATCAGGGCCAGAATACGCGCTTCAAATTCTGCGATCATCTCAATTCCTCTTTTTGATGTCCTTCACGTCTCACAGATCGTCCGGCCAGGGAAACTGTGATGCCGTCAGTGAAGGCCTGCCATAAAATTCAGCTAATGCTGCAATAAAACGCGCGGGCCGTGCGGGAATACCCTGCTCCAGATACGTCATGACCTGAGCATGGACCTTACGTTGAAACGCAATGCGATCCGGCTCACAATCTCCGTCGAGATTGTCACAACTGACGTTGAAGGGAAAGCCTGCCGCGACACAAAACATCCATTCCAGCGCCTGTGGCTTCACTTCTACCGCTTCAAACTGACCCTGGGTCTGCGCATCACGGCCATCGGGACAGTACCAGTAACCGAAATCAACCAGCTTACGTCGGGCTTCACCAGCAATACACCAGTGTGAAATTTCATGCAGTGCGCTGGCATAGAAACCGTGGGCGAAGACCACACGGTTCCACGGTGACTCCGCGTCTGCCGGAAGATAAATGGGTTCGTCATCGCCTTTAATTAGACGGGTCTGAAAGTCGTCGCTGAAACAGCGATCAAACAGCGTAATGAGCTGTGAGTAATGGTGAGTTGGGGTCATGTTGTTATTACTAATCATCAATAAATTACGCGTTCAGCGTGGCAAACCACGCCATAAGGGCGCTGCCGTGGCTGTCCCACAGAAGTTTGATGCTCATCACTGCTGAGACAATCACGACCATAGGACGGATCAGTTTTTGCCCGCGCGTCAATACCAGCCGGGCACCGAGACGTGCACCGCAAAACGCACCCAGCATCATAATCAAACCGGTGCCCCATACCACTTTGCCGCCAAACATAAAGAACATCAGGCTACCGAAGTTAGAGGTGAAGTTGAGAATTTTGGCGTGTGCAGTGGCTTTCGCCAGGTTGTAACCACACAGCGTGACAAAAGCGAGTGCATAAAACGATCCTGCGCCCGGCCCGAAGAAGCCGTCATAAAAGCCGATACAGCCCCCGCCAACCAGTGCATAAGGTAAACCATGCAGGCGACGAGCGCGATCCTCTTCGCCAATTCGGGGCATCAACAGAAACCAGAGACCAATGGCGATCAACAGCAGCGGCAATACCTGACGTAGCATGTCGGCCTGCAGGCGCTGGATCAGCACCGCACCGATAACTGACCCCAGCAACGTCATGACAATGTTTAACCACTGCTCGTTGAGGTTAACCGCACCACGACGAACGAAATAGAGGCTGGCAGAAAAGGAGCCGCCAACAGATTGCAGCTTGTTCGTCGCCAGCGCCTGCGCCGGTGAAAGGCCAGCCGCCAGCAGTGACGGAACGGTCAACAACCCCCACCGCCAGCAATCGAATCGATAAAGCCCGCCAGCATTGCCACAAAAAACAGCAGTCCAACCAACACCGGACTGATGACAAACCAATCCATGGGATCCCTTACAGTAAATGTTTATCCAGCAGTGCCTGGCAAGAGGCAGGTAATGGCGGCGGCTCGCGCTTAACCGGCGCAGAGCCTGGCTGCTTCGGCAGGAACCAGCTTTGCAGTTCCGCCCCACAGCCATCACCCGGCGGCGGCGGCGCCTGATCGATACATTCGCTGCTGCCTTGCGGGCAGCGCAGACGCACATGCATATGCGCGCGGTGTGCAAACCACGGCCGGACTTTATGTAGCCAGTCACGATCGGCACCGGCATCTGCGCAAAGCTGTTTTTTAATCGCCGGATTAACGAAAATACGCGCAACTTCGCTGTCTTTGGCTGCCAGTTTGATCAGGCTGTCGATCTCAGGCTGCCAGTGACGCGCCACGACATTTTTATCGCCGGGCGCGACCAGATTAAGCGGCTGTGGCTTCAACAGTTGTTGCGCCGTCCAGCGGTTTTTTGGCAGTTGCAGCCAGATATCAACGTCTAAACCGGTTTGATGACTGGCATGTCCGCTACTGAAACGTCCGCCTGCCGCCATACCCATATCGCCGATCAGCACATTGCCCAGTTGCAGGTTATGCACCTGGGTACTCAGGCGCTGAATAAACAGAATCAGATCGGGATGACCAAAATAGCGGCGTTGATCGGGTCGCATCACCTGATAATTTGGCGAATGAAGCGGTAGCGCCTCAGCACCGACAACACAGCCATTGGCGAACCCCCACCGATTGCGGCACACCGGCAATCGGATGTTGGATCCGCTGCCAGGGCGTTGCCGCCAGGCTGGATGCGCTGATCAAAAGCGCGGAAAGGGTGAGCAAAAGACGTTTCATGCGGTTACCAACGTGGCACGGTGGAATTAACGTCAGCACACTGCGCACGCTGACGCAGCAGATGATCCATCAGCACAATTGCCATCATCGCTTCGGCGATCGGCACCGCACGGATACCGACGCAGGGATCGTGACGCCCTTTGGTGATCATCTCCACTTCTTCACCGTCGCGAGTGATGGTTTTGCCGGGCACGGTGATACTGGAGGTTGGTTTCATCGCCAGGTTGGCGCTGATGGTTTGTCCACTGCTGATCCCACCGAGAATGCCACCGGCATGATTGCTCTGGAATCCGTTGGCGCGAATTTCATCACGATGCTGGCTGCCACGCTGATTAACCACCGCGAAGCCGTCACCTATTTCCACGCCTTTCACCGCATTGATGCTCATCAACGCATGCGCTAAGTCAGCGTCAAGGCGATCAAAAACCGGCTCGCCCAAACCTGGCGGCACATTTTCAGCCATCACCGTGACTTTGGCACCGATAGAGTCGCCCTCTTTTTTCAGGCCGCGCATCAATTCATCTAACGCTTCCAGTTTTTCAGCGTCCGGGCAGAAAAACGGATTTTCTTCAACGATGCTCCAGTCTTTAAGCTCGCAGGCAACATCGCCAATCTGCGCCAGATAGCCGCGAACCACGATGCCGTGTTTCATCTGCAGATATTTCTTTGCAATGGCACCAGCAGCAACGCGCATCGCGGTTTCACGGGCAGAAGAGCGTCCGCCACCGCGATAGTCGCGCAGACCATATTTTTGCTCATAGGTATAATCGGCGTGGCCAGGGCGGAACAGATCTTTGATTGCACCGTAATCTTGTGAACGCTGGTCGGTATTTTCAATGAGCAGACCAATTGATGTGCCGGTGGTCACACCGTCAAACACACCGGACAAAATTTTCACCTGATCCGGTTCGCGACGCTGCGTGGTATAGCGCGAAGTGCCGGGACGACGACGATCAAGATCGTGCTGAATATCCGCTTCCGTAAGAGGAATGCCTGGCGGCACGCCATCAACAATGCAGCCCAACGCAATTCCGTGGGACTCGCCAAAGGTGGTTACTCGAAAAAATTGTCCGATGCTGTTTCCGGCCATTCTGATTCCTTGTTACGGTTCGATGGGCGAGCACTCGCCCCGCTTTCAGTCTTTGAAAAAGAAAAATGATGTTGTGCGTCAACAATCTGCTGACGCGTCAGCATAAATACGCCGTCGCCGCCGTTGTCAAATTCCAGCCAGGTGAACGGCACGTCAGGATACTGCTCAATCATGTGCACCATGCTGTTGCCCACTTCGCAAATCAGTACGCCCTGCTCGCTGAGATAATTCGGCGCGCAGGCAAGAATACGACGCACCAGCTTCAGGCCATCGCTGCCAGCTGCCAGCCCCAACTCCGGCTCATGGTGATACTCGCCTGGCAGATCGTCCATATCTTCTGCATCAACGTAAGGGGGATTAGTTACGATTAAATCGTATTTAACCGCAGGCAGACCACGGAACAGATCGGAGCGAATCGGCGTGACGTGATGAATCAGCCCATGCTCTTCAATGTTCTGCTCGGCAACCGCCAGCGCGTCAGTGGAGATGTCCACGGCATCCACTTCCGCTTCCGGGAAGGCGTAAGCGCAGGCAATGGCAATACAGCCGCTGCCGGTACACATATCGAGGATATGATGCGGCTTTTCGCTGACCAAACCGGCAAAGCGGTTTTCAATCAGTTCGCCAATCGGTGAACGCGGCACTAATACCCGCTCATCAACATAAAATTCGTGGCCACAGAACCAGGCTTTGTTGGTCAGGTAAGCAACCGGAATACGCTCGTTAACGCGGCGGATCACACGCTCAACGATCAGGTGACGCTCGCTGGCTGTCAGGCGCGCATTGCGCATTTCTTCAGGAATATCGAGCGGCAACCAAAGAGATGGCAGGACCAGTTGAACGGCTTCGTCCCAGGGATTATCTGTGCCATGTCCGTACCAAATTCCGGCAGCGGAAAAGCGGCTTACCGCCCAGCGCAGCATATCCTGAATGGTGTGCAGTTCGTTCACTGCCTCATCGACGAAAATTTTGTCCACGTAGCCCTCCGCAGGCCTTTTACTAAATCGGCCGATAGTGTGCCATGAAGCCGGGGAGAATTCAGCGCAGCGAGGTGAAAAAGCTGACATTTAATGACACTTAACGGTAAGGTATTACTCTCCGCTGTTTATCAGCTTTTCTGACATGATTTCCCCACCATGAGTAAAAAAACGCCCCTCAGCCAGGACGATAAAATGCTGTTTCGCCAGTTGATGAGCGGAACGCGTAAGTTAAAACAGGACACTATCGTGCATAAACCGGTAGTGAAAACTCGTGAAGTTCCGGTAAAACGTCTGCTTTCTGAACAGGCTGATAACAGCCACTATTTTTCGGATGAATTTCAGCCGCTGCTGTCGACCGAAGGAGCAACGCGCTATGTACGTGCTGATGTCAGCCATTTCGAGTTAAAAAAATTACGGCGCGGCGATTACACACCCGAAATTTTCCTGGATTTGCATGGTTTAACCCAGCAGCAGGCCAAGCAGGAGTTGGGCGCCTTGATTGCGGCGTGTCGCCGTGAGCATCTGTTTTGTGCCAGCGTGATGACCGGACATGGCAGGCATATTTTGAAACAGCAAACACCGTTATGGCTGGCGCAACATCCATGGGTCATGGCTTTTCATCAGGCACCGAAAATGTTCGGCGGCGACGCAGCATTGCTGGTGTTGATTGAAGTTGAGGAGTGGCAACCCCTGAGCTGCCCTGAGAAGGGATGGGGCCGACTGTTCGGCCCACAGATGTTAAATGGCTTTTGCCAGTTTTGAAGGACTAACCTGCCACATCAATTTGCCTTCGCTCTGCGCAGCATCAAAGTCTACACAGGCAATAGCAGAGGTAGCGAACATCGGCGGCGCTTCCTGCGGGCAGAGTTCAGAAACTAAATAACCCACCAGTGGCAGATGAGAAATCACCAGTGCTGATTTCACGCCTTCGTTCGCCAGCGTCTGCAGATAGCAGGCCACCAGTCCCGGATCGCCGCCTGGCGTCAGTTCAGGTAAGACTTCTTGCCCGTCGGGCAGAGATAATGCTTCACGTACTGCTGCGAGGGTTTGCTCGGCACGCAGATACGGACTAACCAGTACACGTTCAATGTCCAGCGCCTGACCGTTCAGCCAGCTCGCCATCTGGCGTGATTCATCACATCCACAAAGCGTTAAAGGTCTGACCGAATCACTTGCTGCTTCCAGAGCCGCATCGCCGTGACGCATGATAAAAACTTGCATAAAGCACCGCTGTAGTTTGTCGACATCGCCCGACGCCTGAGCGCCTGACTCTTCATTCTGCGAATGAACGCTGTGTTGTACCGCAATGGCTTCAGTATAGTCAACCGGTTGTTTATTAAATAAGCACATCTCAGAATCGTGCCGCGGCGCATGCTTTTACGGCACATTTCTAACCCGCTGAATCGATGCGGTTATTCATCTTTATGGAGAAGTGTAAAATTTCTTCTGTTCTTGTGTCGCGTTTTCCAGTGCCTGACAGGGAGTAAAACGTTCGCCATATTGCTGCTTAAGCCGGTTTAATGTGTTTACCGCCTGCGCCGCCCCAAACTGATCAAGATAGCGGAACGGACCGCCTAAAAACGGAGGAAAACCTATACCAAAAACCGCGCCGATGTCACCATCGCGTGGCTGACGAATAACCTGTTCATCCAGGCAGCGCACCGCTTCATTCAACATCATCATGACGCAGCGTTCCGCTATTTGCGCTTCACTCTGCTTCGCCAGTGGCTTGATACCCAACAGCGCGTAAAGCGACGGATCGGCTTTTTTCTGCTGGCGGTGACGAGAACCATATAAATAGAAACCTTTGCCGTTTTTGCGCCCTTTCCGTCCGTCGTTTAAGACCGCCGCGAAGGCATCAGGTGCAGCAAAACGCTCGCCGTAAGCCTGCTGTAAAACAGGGGTAATTTTACTGCCCACATCAATGCCTACTTCATCGAGCAACTGAATCGGACCAACGGGAAACCCAAATTTCACCAAAGCGCGGTCAATATGTTCAACCGGCTCACCATCAAGCAGACAACGCATCGCTTCATTTATATAGGGCGCAAGAATGCGGTTAACGTAAAAACCGGGCTTATCCGCCACCACAATCGGTGTTTTGCCTTGCTTACGCGCCAGCGCCACGATGTTCACCACCGTCTGATCGGAAGTTGCACGATGTGGGATCACTTCAACCAGCGGCATTTTTTCTACCGGGCTAAAGTAATGCAGGCCAATGATATTTTCGGGCCGTTGTGCCTGCGCAGCAATATCCGCAATCGGCAGTGAAGAGGTATTGGAGGCAAAAATAGTATTCGGCTGGCAGTAACTTTCAACCTCGTTAACCATTTGCTGTTTCAGCGCAAGATCTTCGAATACGGCTTCAATGACGACATCACGCCGGGAAAACCCCTGATAGTCGATACCGCCAGTAATGCGCGCCATCTGTTGCTGACGCTGTGCCGTGCTCAAATGGCGACGTTTTACCTTTTTACTGAGCACATCCCAACTGGTTTGCAGCGCATGGTTGACCCCGTCGAAGGTGATATCTTTAATGCGCACCGGCAAACCGGCATTAAGGGCGCTGACGCTGGCGATCCCGCCGCCCATTAAGCCGCCGCCTAATACGCCAATACGCCGGATCGCTTGCGGTTCGGCTTCGCCACCGGCTTCTTTTTTCATTGCGGTCGAGGCGAAGAACAAACTGCGCAGTGCAGCCGATTCCTTACTCATCGCCAGCTCACCAAAAGCCTGGGCTTCGGCATCGTAACCGGCGCGGCTGCCCTGCTCCAGTCCAATGCGAATCACCTCAATGATGCGTTTTACTGCTGGATAATTGCCCTGCGTTTTGCGCTCTGCCTGGCGTTTAGCCAGCGCAAACAACGCATGGCGCGCAATCGGACCTTGTAATAAACGATCGCGCATCGCCAGAGGTGCCCGACTGCTTTTGCCCTTTTTTACCCGTGCGACAGCCGTTTCCAGCAGGATAGCCTGTGGAACCGCATCATCCACCACACCGAGCTTACGCGCTTGCTTAGCGCGCAGCGTTCTGCCTGTGAGAATCAGCGTTAACGCCTGCTGAACGCCAATCAGACGTGGTAATCGCTGCGTTCCACCTGAGCCGGGCAGTAATCCCAACTGGACTTCAGGTAATCCAAGCCGCGTTTTATCATCCAGCGAACAGATACGAGCATCACAGGCAAGGGCAAGCTCCAGCCCGCCGCCCAGACACGCACCGTGAATCGCCGCCACTACAGGGAACGGCAGCGAGGCAATCGACGCCATCACTTCCTGCCCCTGGCGAGCCAGTGCTTCGGCTGCTTGTGCGGAGTGGCAGCGATCAATCATGCTGATATCTGCGCCTGCGATAAAATTGTCTGGCTTAGCGGATATCAGCACTAATCCGGCTAACGCTGGATCGCGGCGTGCTTCAGCAATCACGGCGGCAATTTGCCCGGCAAACTCCGCTTTGAGCGTATTCATTTTTTCGCCCGGCACGTCAATCGTGATAACGCCAACGCTGTCGGGGCGCATCTGTAAATGAAAAACGTTATGCGCCATTATTCGACCTCCAGAACCATTGCCGCACCCAGGCCGCCTGCTGCACAGGCAGTCACCAGGCCTAAACCGCCACCGCGCCGCCGCAACTCATGCAGCGTTTGGGTGATCATACGTGCGCCAGTGGCGGCAAAAGGATGTCCATACGCAATAGAACCGCCCAGTACATTAAAACGCTCTTCACTGACCTCGCCCAACGCATGGGGACGATGTAACACCTCGCGGGCGAAGCGTTCATCGCGAAACAGTTGCAGGTTAACCAGCGTTTGCGCTGCAAAAGCCTCGTGCATATCGATCAGGGTTAACTCATTCAGTGTGATACCAGCCCGATCCAGCGCCAGCGGCGAGGCATAAGCGGGGCCAAGTAACATATCCTGCTGAACATCAATGGCGCTAAAGGCGTAGCTGCGCACATAGCCGAGTGGCTGAAGCCCTAACTCACGCGCACGTCCTTCGCGCATTAGAATGACTGCCGCTGCGCCGTCGGTCAGTGGCGTACTGTTTGCCGCCGTTACCGTGCCATGTTGACGATCAAAGGCGGGACGCAGGCGTGCATAATCTTCCGCTTTTGCATCCATGCGTAACGTGTTGTCTTGCTCAATCGGCGCTTTAAAGGGGGAACAAACGTCGTCATGACTTCCTGCTTCAGCACACCCGATTGCCACGCTTTCGCTGCGCGCTGATGAGAGCGCAGCGCCAGCGCGTCTTGCGCGTCTCGCGTAATGCCGTAACTTTTTGCCATTTGTTCCGCGGTATCGCCCATACGTAAACCGGTTGAATATTCCGCCACCGCAGGCGGCACGGGCAGCAGGTCACGCGGACGCAAGCGGCGCAGGCACTGTAACTTTTGCGAGAAACTGCGCGCTTTGTTCATATCCACCAGCGCACGAGCCAGCGTTTTACTGACGCCGATCGGCAGGACTGAAGCGGAATCAGCCCCACCCGCAATACCGGCTGACAGGGTGCCCGCCAGCAGGCTTTCGCAGACATTCGCCACAGCCTGAAAACTGGTCGCACAGGCACGACTGACGCTGTAAGCATCGGTATTAACGCTTAACCCGCTGCTCAGGACAATTTCGCGAGCAATATTAGGCGCTTCGGGCATTTGTACCACCTGGCCAAATACCACCTGCTCAATCACTTCGACCGGCAGTTCGCTACGGGCCATCAATTCGCTGATGAGCATCCGGCCAAGCTCAACCGCCGGGATACCATGAAAACCAGTAGCCTGGCGCAAAAAAGGTGTTCGTAATCCGTGCGTTATGGCGATGCGTTCACCATGACGCGTTAGCAGCGACTGCGCTTTCATTGTTTCACCTGTGAATCGGGACCAGGGCATCATTGCCGAAAGAGGTCTGACCTGATCCACAGTGTTAACCACAAGCGGTTAAGTCGCCAATATCAAAAGGGATAAATTGCGAAGAGAGACACGAAATTAACGCCGCCAGAATAGCGGCGTAAGAGAGATTAACGCAGGCCGAGCTGAAAAATCATGGTTTCAGCCTGGCATGAGAAGGTGAAATCGATCTCCAGCCTGACGCCTTCCGCCTCTTCACTGAAGCGAGCGTTGATGTCGCACGGTTCAGATTCGACCTGGCGCGCCTTTTCAGTCAGGCGCTGCAGTTTGGCCTCAGCATCGGCACGCTGCGAAAACCACTCTGACCAGCTTGCTGTACAATCACTGTTATCCATAACGGTGCCGACATCGACACAACAGCAGGCAGCGGTTTCGTTGGCGCTGCACTTTCTAATGGCATCAGTCATCTTTCTCTCCTGACGAATAAGTCGACGAGTTGCGTATTTTTCCAGCCAAAATCTTACGCTTTCAGTATACTCTGCGCCATGACAGCCTCGCTAAGTGACGAATATCACAATAAAATTTGATCCAAAACAAATTTGAGCCGTTATGCTGTGCGTGTCGTTTCAGGTTTTGTTAAGCAGATCGACTTTTCACCGATCAGTTTGGAAATATTTTAAAAACAATATTGCAACACACACACAGGTCAGACCTATACTTGCCGCACTGGTCTGATATGTCCGTTTTACATCAGTCCTTACAATCCGCCGTCCCTTGTTACGCGATGTAACAGCGTTAAATAATAATTCACATGAGGTTGTGGTCATGAACCATAAAAACCTGTTTGCAAAGTCAGCCGTGGCGGCTGCTGTGGCGCTTGTTTCTTCACACGTTTATGCAGCTGGCTTTCAGTTGAATGAATTCTCTTCTATAGGATTAGGACGTGCCTACTCCGGCGAAGGCGCAATGGGGGATACCGCAGCCTCTGCCAGCCGTAACCCTGCAACCATGGCGCTGATGGATCGTCCTTCTTTCTCGATTGGCGCGGTATATATCGATCCTGATGTCAATATCAATGGCAACAGCCCAAGCGGGCGCAGCCTTGACGCGAAAAACATTGCGCCAAGTGAATGGGTGCCAAATATTCATTATGTCCATCCCATTAATGATCAGTGGTGGGTGGGCGCCTCTGTCACCTCGAATTATGGTCTGGCTACCGAGTTCAATAACAACTACACCGCAGGTGGCTACGGCGGTAAAACTGACCTGATAACGGGTAACTTCAACCTCAGCACAGCGTACCGCCTGAACGAGCATTTCAGCTTTGGCGTCGGCTTTGATGCTGTTTATGCTAAAGCCAAAATTGAACGCTACGCAGGCGAATCGGGTGCGGCGCTGCGCCTTCCTGCTGATACGCAGATTGCGCATCTGAAAGGCGATGAGTGGGGCTACGGCTGGAATGCCGGCATTTTGTATGAAGTGGATAAAAATAACCGCTTCGGCTTCAGTTACCGTTCAGAAGTCAAAATCGACTTCGACGGGGATTACAAAAGTAACCTGCCTGTTTCGGTCAACGCGATTAATCAGGCTGGTAATTTAGGTCTGCCTTATGCAACGGGCGGCACCACCATTCCAGGGGCACTAACCCTGAATCTGCCGGAGATGTGGGAGCTGTCGGGCTGGCACAAAGTGGCACCGCAATGGGCCGTGCATTACAGCCTGGCGTATACCAGCTGGAGTCAGTTCCAGGAGCTGAAAGCGACCGGATCCAATGGCCAGACGCTGTTCTATAAAGATGAAAGCTTCCGCGATGCCTATCGTCTGGCGCTCGGGACCACTTACTTCTACGACCAAAACTGGACCTTCCGTACTGGTATCGCCTTCGATGACAGCCCGGTTCCTGCCGATAAACGTTCTATCTCCATCCCGGATCAGGATCGTCTGTGGCTGAGTGCAGGGGCGTCTTATGCGTTTAATGAGGACGCTTCAGTGGATATGGGCATCTCTTATATGCACGGTCAGCACGTCACGGTAAAAGAAGGCCCATACACGTTTGAATCAGCCGGTAAAGCCTGGCTGTACGGGGCAAACTTTAACTATAAGTTCTGATAAGCAGGCACGATCAAAAAAGGCGACTCTGGAGTCGCCTTTTTTGCGCCGATTATTGCGCATCAATTTCGCTTAAATCACCCTGAATCGCTGCGGCGTTCGGGTTCTCTTGCGGTTTCAGCCTGCCCCCACTGGCCAGGAAGTCGTGACGCTGGAAATAAGCGTTACGAATAAAGGCATAGGGATCGCTCTGCTGCTTCAAAATCGCATCGGAATCCAGCAGTTGTGCACGCGTTTCCACGCCTTCAATTGCCCATTTACCGGCAGACATCCAGAAGGTTAACCAGCTCAGTGCCGGATAGAGTTTATCGACAAACTGACCACCGTCTTCACGCACGGTAAAACTGCCATACGCCGGCAATTCAACATACGGGCCGTAACCGACGCCATAATGTCCGAGTGTGCTACCAAAACGACGCGGCTCTTCACGCGCCATCTCAGGATTCGCTTTACCCGCCACGTCGATAAAGCCGGCCAGGCCAAGCGTTGAGTTCAGAAAGAAGCGCGTAAAGTGTATTGCAGCCTGGCGCGGTTCCCCCATCAGCAGGGAGTTAACCATGCTGGCAGGCTCATCAAGATTGCCGAGAAAATTGCTCATGCCTGTACGTGCGGGCATTGGCACATAATCGCGCCAGGCTACCGCAACAGGACGTACCACGTAAGGGTCCAACACGTTGTAGTTGAAGTTAAACATCGTGCGGTTAAAACCTTCTAATGGATCGCTGCGCTGTTCAGGCGCGTCAGCGTTGTCAGGTTTTGAACTGGCACATCCCACCAGAAGTACACTGGCCAAAACCATACTGGTCAGGCGGTAAACCATTCTAATCTCCCTGTGCGGTTGAATTGTGTATCCCCTTGATAATCCACGCTGCAGGAAGTTGGATAGACCTGCCTCTCCTTAACAGCATAGACAAACTACGCCTGCGGGACAGACAGATAATGCCACTCTTCATGCAGCGTGAAGTATGACGGGTATATCGCTTCAGGGCTGCTGCTGATTGATCTCTACAGCCATGTGCTGATGACCATCCCAGGGCGTGACTGCGCTCAGACCAAACCAGTCACCCGATTGCGGACTGGCACTGCCGTCACGGGAAATTCGCACCCGGACCTGCACCTGATGCTGCGCCGAAAGCAGGCGATCTTGCATCATGGCATTGCTGTCATCCAGCGTCAGCGATAACGGAAAGCGGCTTAGCGGCATACGCTTAACAGCCACAGGCACCGGTGAAACACCGTCAGAAACAGAAATATACATGACTCCGCCTTGCGGTAACATTTTTCTGCCTGTGGAGACAAACTGATTGTCACTGCCAGCTGACTATTTTGCTGTCCTGCATCCGTTTTTGCTTGTTCAATACTGCGCGCAATCATCTGACGACGATGATCGTCAGCCGGTAACAATGCCAGCATGGTTTGCCAGGCACCGATAGCCTGATCATACTGCTGCTGTTCAAATGCATTAAAGGCCAGCAGGCTCAGGGTGCGCACATTGCTGTGATCCTCTTTCAACAGATCGCGCAGGATCAGGCTCGCCTGGCGGTTATCCTGCGGATCGCTGGAACGGGTTAACACCTCGGCATAATCCTGTTTTAACGCAAGATTATGTGGCGCTAACTGGAGTGCATGCCCGAACGCCTGGCTGGCGGTGGTGGCATTATTTAATACCATGCCGAGACGGCCCAGCATTGCCCAGTCATTTAAATTATTGGGTTCTGACTGTAGCGCGGTGCGCAGCCCCAGTTGCAGACGCGCCAGCTCTTCCATGCTTAACGGTTTCGCCTGTGGATCCATGACGCGCGCGCGCAGGGCGGGATAATCATGTTGCACCTGCATCCATCCACTCATCTGCACCAGCCCGCCGGTTTTCAGATAAGTGCCAAGCGACACCGCCAGCAGTAAAAACACGCCGGGCAACAGCACCCAACGGCTGCTGCTGTGGGACCGGGCTGCACCGTTTGGCGGAATATCGTTCAATAAGGTTTGCTGTAACTCACGCTCCATAACGGGCCGCTCAGCGACAACACCTTGCGCTTCATCCTGCGCCAGTTCATTCAGACGTTGCTGATAAAACGCCTTATTCAGCCGATCGCGATCGCCATCGCTGGCCTGACGTTGACGCCATCCGGCGCAGACAAACAACGCACACGCTGCCAGCAGCAATGCTAAAAGGGTAAACCAAAATGCACTCATTGCGGCTTCCTGTCTGACTTCAGTATCGCGTCAAGTCGCTGTTGTTCGCTGCTGTCCAGTTCACTGCGCGTTTTACGCTGACGACTGCGCAAGATGATGATCAGTCCGCCCAGCAGCACGAATAACGCAGGCCCGGCCCAGAGAATAATGGTCGACGGTGTGACAGGCGGTTCGTAGGTCACGAAGTTGCCGTAACGCGCTACCATATAATCAATAATTTGCTGGCGATTTTGCCCCTGTTTCATCAGTTCATACACTTTCATGCGCATGTCTGCCGCAATCATGGCGTTTGAATCAGCGATACTGTTGTTCTGGCATTTCGGACAGCGTAGCGAGGCGGTTAAGTTGCGATACTGCTCTTCCTGCGCCACTGAATCGAATTGGTAGGTATCGATCGCGGCCCACAGGCTAACGCTAAACAGCATGCCGCAAATCAGGAGAAGAAAAGATTTCACGCGCCCGCCTCCTTACTGTATTTGATCCACAGTGGCTTCACTTCCTGCAACCAGACGCGATCGTTCATATCACCGGCATGGCGATAACGAATGATGCCTTTACCGTCAATCAGGAAAGTTTCGGGTGCGCCATACACGCCAAGATCGAGCCCCAGCATGCCGTTGCCGTCATAGAGACTGAGCGCATAAGGGTTGCCGAGCGTATTAAGCCACGTCACGGCTTTACTGCGGTCATCTTTATAATTCAGTCCAACCACACGGATACCCTGCTCCGCCAGCGTATTCAGATATTGATGTTCTGCGCGGCAGGTCGGACACCAGGTCGCCCAGACATTTAACAGAATCGGCTTACCGTCTGTCAGCACCCGCTGATCGTAGATTTTGCCTGGTTGATCCAGGGCTTCGAGCTTAAACAGCGGCACTGGCTTGCCGATCAGCGCCGATTCGAGCCGGGTTGGATCGTCGCCCTGTGCATTTCGCGACAGTTGCCATAACAGCGCAGCTGCCAGCAGCAAAAACAGCACGAGTGGAATAAACAGGATTTTTTTATTCATGCCAGTTCCTCGCGTTGGGCTTTTTACGCGAGCGATAGCGTGGATCAAACAAGCAGAACAGGCCGCCCACCGCCATAAAGATGCCGCCAAACCAGATCCAACGTACAAAAGGTTTGTAATAGATACGCACCGCCCACGAACCGTCATCCAGCTGTTCGCCCAGTGCTGCATAAAG
This sequence comes from Candidatus Pantoea haifensis, assembly GCA_018842655.1. GTDB lineage: Bacteria > Pseudomonadota > Gammaproteobacteria > Enterobacterales > Enterobacteriaceae > Pantoea > Pantoea haifensis. Next base: position 1,840,686 of record JAGTWN010000004.1, read on the forward strand.
ATCGCGCGTGAAGCCGCCATCAATCGCCGCTTCAGTCATCATGGTACGTGCCGCGGTGTAAAACCGTTTTTCTGCCTGCAATACAGCTTCAGGCTTACCGTTGCGCGAGACATCAATAATGCCAACGCCGCCGCTATAGTTCGGGCCTTGCAGATTTTGCACGTCGCGGAACACAAAGTGATAGTTGTGAATATCAACGCTGTCACCCGCTTTCATGCGCACATCACGCTCAACGCTGTATTGCGTACTGAACGCGATACCGATCACTGTCACACCAACACCAAGATGGCCGAGCACCATGCCCCAGTGGCTGCGCGACAGGTGGCGCAAACCGCTGAAGAAAGCGTGACGGTGCGTGGCCCGTTCATGCAGCTCCATCAATGTCAGAACAATAATCCATACTGACATCAGCAGACCAACAACCGTCATCGCTTCGATACGATCCTGTAGCCAGAATGGCATAACGATGGAACAGGCCAGGGTGACGATGAGCGCCAGTGCCAGACGTTTCGCCAGCTTCTGTGGTTCATCGCGTCGCCAGCGCACTAGCGGCCCAATGCCCAGCATTAGCGCAAACGGCGCCATCAGCCAGCTAAACATCGTATTGAAAAACGGTTCGCCGACGGAAATGCTGCCCAGACCGAGCTGCTTATGCACTAGCGGCAACAGCGTACCTAACAGCACCACTAACATCGCCGCAATCAGCAAGACGTTATTGCCTAACAGAAAAGATTCCCGTGACCAGGCTTCGTTCTGTACACGGCTGCGCACCTGTCCGCCTTTTACGGCGTAGAGCAGCAGCGAGCTGCCAATAACGATCACCAGGAAGGCGAGGATGAACATGCCGCGCGCCGGATCGGAAGCAAACGAGTGAACCGACACCAGCACACCCGATCGCACCAAAAATGTGCCCAGCAGGCTGAGAGAAAAGGCGGTGATCGCCAGCAGTACCGTCCAGGCTTTAAAGGTGCCGCGTTTTTCCGTCACCGCCAGTGAATGCATTAAGGCCGTACCCGCCAGCCACGGCATAAACGAAGCGTTTTCTACCGGGTCCCAGAACCACCAGCCGCCCCAGCCAAGTTCGTAATAAGCCCATGCCGAGCCGAGCACGATACCGATGGTCAGAAATACCCAGGCTGCGGTGGTCCACGGACGTGACCAGCGCGCCCAGGCAGTGTCTAACCGTCCTGCCATCAGTGAGGCAATGGCAAAGGCAAAGGCTACTGAGAAGCCTACATAACCCATGTAAAGCAGCGGCGGATGGAAGATCAGGCCGATATCCTGCAGCATCGGATTGAGGTCACGACCATCAATCGGAAAATCGGGCAAGGTGCGGGTAAAGGGATTTGACGTCAGGATAATAAACAACAAAAAACCAAAGTTAATCATCCCCATCACGGCTAATACGCGCGCCAGGGCATCCTGTGGCATACCGCGGCTAAACAGGGCAACGGCTAACGTCCAGGTGCTGAGCAGCAACACCCAGAGTAGCAGCGATCCCTCATGCGCCCCCAGGTTGCCGCGATGCGGTAATAAACCGGCAGCAGCGAGTTAGAATTCGTTGCCACGTAACCGACGGTGAAATCGTTAACGACAAAGGCGTAAACCAGCGCCATAAACGCAGCCGCGATACAGGCAAATAATCCGTAAGAGAGCGGACGCGCCAGCGCCATTAACCGGCCATCCTGGCGTAATGCGCCCCACAGCGGGTAGAGACTCAGCAGCAGCGACATTGCCAACCCCAGGCAGAGCAGAAAACTTCCAATCTCTGGCATCATGACTGTTTATCCGGTTGTTGATACATCGACTGCGGACCGTTGTGATTCTTCTTCATCGCGTTTTCGATTTCGGGCGGCGTATATTTTTCATCATGCTTCGCCAGAACTTCTTTGGCATTAACCAGGTTGCCCTTTTCCAGCACGCCCTGCGCCACCACGCCCTGCCCCTCACGGAACAGATCTGGCAGGATCCCTTCAAAGCTGACGCTGACCACGCCGTTGGCGTCGAAGAGTTTAAACGAGACGGCGAGCGTTTTTGCATCACGCTTAACGCTGCCTGGCATCACCATGCCGCCAACGCGCAGGCGCTGGCCGGGTTCCGGCTTCTGATGCGTCTCGCCTTTGCCGTAAAGAATTTCGCTCGGGGTATAAAACAGGTCGATGTTTGAACGCAGCGCATACATCACCAGTGCGGTGGCAACGCCAAGCCCGACAAGAACCGCCATCACAACAATCAGGCGGTTACGACGACGAATATTCACATCACTTCTCCTGCCGCTTCACCGGCGGCTTTTTTGCTCTGTGCCGCACGGATACGGCGCTCCCTGGACTGACGCTGGCGAATTTCTGCCAGCAAACGGCGACGTAACAGCAGCGTATGCAACACTAAACCGCCTAAGGGAATGACGGTGAAGGCAACAGACAGCCAGACGTAAAAGGCATAGCCGCCCATTGCGAAGAAGTCGTGCCATGAGGCAAAAGCAGGGATCATGCGTTGCGTCCTCCGTTTGCAACACCGACCGCCCAGGGACGATGGCGTTCGGTTAGCAAAATCAGGTTACGCAAACGCATCAGCGTTAAAGTGGCGAACACCAGCAGATAACCGATAATGGCCCAACGCAACGGCGTGCGCATCGCAGGGGCAATAGCCTGCTGGAGCATGCCCGATGAACCCTGATGCAGCGTGTTCCACCATTGCACAGAGAAATGAATAATCGGCAGGTTAACCACACCGACCAGAATCAGAATGCCGGCTGCACGTCCGGCGGTACGGCGATCGTCAAAAGCGTGATAGAGCGCAATCACCCCCATATACAGAAACAGCAGCACCAGTTCAGAGGTGAGACGAGCATCCCAAATCCACCAGGTTCCCCACATCGGTTTTCCCCAGGCGGAGCCGGTCACCAGGGCAATAAAAGTGAAAACCGCCCCAACCGGTGCCATCGCCGCTGAAACTAAATCAGCCATTTTCATCTGCCACACCAAACCGATAAAAGCGGCGATAGCCATTGAGGCATAAACCCCCATTGACCACATGGCGGCCGGAACATGGATATACATGATGCGGAAACTGTTGCCCTGCTGATAATCTGCCGGTGCATATCCGAATCCCCAAACCCAACCGAGCAGCAGTGTGGCTATTGCCGCCACGGCAAACCAGGGTATTAAGCGCCCGCATAACTGATACAGCCGCTCGGGCTTAGCCAGCTGATGTAACCATTTCCACATGATCAATTGCTCATATTAAAGATAAATGTGTTATCGACACGTCTTAAGCGTGTGCGATTTAATGCAGCGTAATGCGCAATGCAGCAGCAGTAGCAAACGGTGCCAGCGTGGCGCTTGCCACCAGCATGGCCCCGAGGATCGCCAGGTAGCCGCTAATCGGTAATCCCTGCCCTGCCGCATCAATCGCGGCGCTGGCAAAAATCAGTACCGGAATCGCCAGCGGTAACACCAACAGGCTGAGCAATACGCCTCCGCGACGTAATCCCACCGTCAGTCCCACACCGATCGCACCAAGAAAACTGAGGGTTGGTGTGCCAAGAAGCAGGGTTAACGCCATGGCAGACCAGCCTTCAAAATCGAGTGATAACAGCAGCGCCGCCAGCGGAGACAGCACGATTAACGGCAGACCGGTTACCAGCCAATGCGCAATCACTTTGCCGATCACCGTCAGCGGTAACGGCGTCGGTAGCAGCAGGAGCTGTTCCAGCGATCCATCTGTAAAGTCGTCGCGGAAGAGTCGCTCCAGGGCCAAAGAGAGGCCAGCAGAGCCGCAACCCAGGCCACGCCCGGCGCGATTCGCGCCAGCTGCTGCGGATCGGGACCGATGCCCAACGGAAACAGCGTAATAACAATGAGGAAGAACCACAGCGGATTAATCACTTCTGCGCCGCTGCGAAAGGCAATGCGCAGCTCGCGCTGAATCAAACGGATCAACATCAGCGCAACTCCGCACCGCTCAAACGAATTTTGCGCACCCGCGCATGGCTCTCGGGTAAATCCTGATGCGTGGTAAGGATCACTGCACCGCCGTTATCGGCATGTTTGGCGAATTTCATCATTAATTTTTCAACGCCTGCTTTATCAATAGCGGTTAATGGCTCATCCAAAATCCACAGCGAAGCACGGCTCAGCCACAATCTTGCCAGTGCCACGCGTCGCTGTTGTCCTGCTGAAAGCTGCGCTACCGGCACCTCTTCATAACCAAGCAGGTCAACGCTTTCCAGCGCATCAAATATCTGATTGTCATCGCAGCAGTGATGGTAAAAACGCAGATTTTCCAGCGAAGAAAGCACGGCTTTCACACCCGCCTGGTGGCCCAGATAGAGCATCGCCTGATGCCAGATATCGCGCTGCTGCTGAATGGGCTGCGATTGCCATCGCACCTCGCCCTCGTCAGCCCGGCTTAGCCCTGCCAGCAAACGCAACAGCGAGGTTTTACCTGCGCCATTAGGTCCTTCGATTTGCACAATATCGCCCGCCGCCACGCTGAACGTGAGCCCATGAAAAAGGGTGCGCTCATCGCGAACACAAGAAAGATTAATCACTTCCAACATGAAGGGGGAATCGCACTAAATAAATGAGGCCGGGATAATACCACAATGAAGCAGTGGGCCGAAGTCTGAGCAGCGCGCCTGACTTACCTCAAAGGGCGTATTCGTGCGCATCAGATCAACAATTGCGCAAAAAAGGAACAGGGTTAAGATATTGTTACTCTTATACGCAAATATGGTTACATTTTGCCGAGATGAAAACCGACTACGCTTATAACGCAACAGCATTGTCACCAGGAGAAAATATGAAGGGTTCATCAGGCATTAATCAGGGCCACAATGATGTGGACAGCGACGAAAAAGAAGAGGGTACGGACATTGAAGTAGATGAAGAAGCCCTTCCCTCGCGTGCGGCCGCGATTCATGAAGAGATCCGTCAGGATGGCGAGAAAGAGCTGGAGCGCGACGCGATGGCCCTGTTGTGGTCGGCGCTTGCCGCTGGGCTGTCAATGGGCGCTTCGCTGATGGCAAAAGGGATTTTTCAGGTTCACCTTGTTGGCGTACCCGGCGCATTTTTGCTGGAGAATCTGGGTTACACCTTTGGTTTCGTCATTGTCATTATGGCGCGCCAACAGCTCTTTACTGAGAACACCGTGACCGCCGTCTTGCCGGTAATGCATAAACCCACGCTGAGTAATGCAAGTTTGCTGCTGCGATTGTGGGGCGTTGTGCTGCTCGGTAACCTGATCGGCACCGCATTAGCCGCGCTGGCTTTTGCAGAAATGCCAATCTTTGACGACGCAACGCGCCAGGCCTTTACCGCCATCAGCCAAAAAGTAATGGAAAAAACGCCAGGCGAGATGTTTGCTAATGCAGTTATTTCCGGCTGGATCATCGCCACTATGGTGTGGATGTTCCCCTATGCTGGCTCGGCTAAGCTGTTTGTTATCATCATGATGACCTGGCTGGTGGCGCTCGGCGATCTGGCGCATATCGTGGTCGGCTCCGTTGAAACGCTTTATTTGGTCTTCAGCGGCGCTATCCCCTGGCAGGAGTTTTTCTGGCCTTTCGCGCTGCCGACTCTGTTGGGCAACATTACCGGTGGCACGCTGATATTTGCGTTGATCAGTCATGCACAGATTCGCAATGATATGAGCGAAGCGGCAACCGCCAAGGCCAAAGCTGAGCAGAAGAAAGCAGAGAAAAAGCGTCAGAAAGAGCAGCAGGAAAGCTAAACTGTTGACATAATAAGCAAACGCACGGCGGCAGGGTTAAATTGGCGTATAACTGCGCTATACTGCGCGCCGACGTCCCCTTAGTTAAATGGATATAACGAGCCCCTCCTAAGGGCTAGTTGCAGGTTCGATTCCTGCAGGGGACGCCATATCTCTCCTTGCACCTGTCATCCCCCTTATAATCAGCAACAGTGCCACACTGTTGACCTTTGTCATATACCCACTCTCATATGGCGGCGGCAACATCATCACACGTCAGGAGTACATTATCCGCCGCGTTGCTCCAGAGATGATATTCAGCACAACCTGTCTGACATTTTGCCATGCCACTCACTGATGATCGGATAAGTTCCGGATGTTTCCCTGTTTTCGCGACAACGCCGTTCCGTAGCCACGGTTCATGCAGTTTTGCTCTTTCTGTTATCTGCTTTATCCCTTGCTTTATTCATTTGGGATCCCGGTTCTATCAGTGATACGTTGCATTTCATGCTGGGTCAGTAACGCATACCGGGCGATTAGCTGCTTTAGGTGCATCTTCAGTTGAGCCTGTGCGGCTGCAGGCAGAGGCTGTTCAGGCGGTACCAGCGACAAGACCCGCAATTGCTCATCAGTGGGTACTGAACGGTTAAATGACTCGATGGCGGAAAATACCGCGGTTTTCAGTTCGCTGACCGTCATGTATTTCCCTTTCTGTTCATCCAGTCCGTTCAGCCGGTTACTCAGTTGCTTTAACTTAGTCATCCCCTGATGCCAGCCGTCCATCGCCTCAAGCGGTAGGGCTGAGGCATTAAGCTGCCTTTGCCACTCCAGCACCAGTGTGGTTGTCTGCTCCGGCCATAACGACTGGGCCTGTTCTGTGAGTTTTCGGCTGTAAGTAATATTCCAGTCAGGAGGCAATTTATTGAGTCGGGCAAGCTGCTGCTGTGTTTGTGTGGTCCCCGTTTGGGGTAAGGAAGATTGCTGACGCAACATATCCAGTTGTTCAGGCGTGAGAGGTGCAGGCAAGGGTGCCAGTGAGGCGACAAGCTGAGTCTGTAGCGGGTCAGGCCGGTGAACATAGTGCCAGCTCCCTACTGCGACTGTGCTTATCACCAGCATGGTACACATCCCGGCAATGAAGAATTTCCACTTTTTTACCGGATCGGGCATTGCCGACAGCACCTCCACCTTCGGCTGCTGTTCTGGCTGAGCAACGTACACCCACTTTACTGCGCTGTCTGGCGCTCGGGTATCTTCTGTCAGACGACCAACATGGCAGCCTGTTGATATTCCCGCTCCATTCATCACGGTGGAAGAAAATACGATACCAGACTGAATGGCTGGCCCGGTGCTGGCTGTGTCATCGCTGTTTTCCAGCCGCACAGCACAGTTGTGCATCAGGATGCGCAAGATATCAAACTGGCTCAGGTGTTTAAGCTCCAGGCGCTGTAGCACCGCCCCAATGTTGTTAAGCAGTTGCTCTGCCCGATACAGCTGACCGAGGTCACTGTAATTCAGCGGGAGCGAGCGCATTCGTTGCTGCAATCGCTGGCTCAGAGTACTGAGAATTTCCATGCGGGCATGCACAGGCTGCGGCCACAGCGCGCCCCACTGATGGCTTATCAGCGCCTCCAGTATCGCCAGTCCTTCATTCAGGCCGCACAATCCGGCCAGTTGCGCACGGGCAAGCGTATACCAGGCCGCCGTCTGCAACTCCACACCGTTGTGCTCAAACAGTGAGAGACAGCGTTTTTCCACATAATGCCAGTTCACATCCGGGCGCGCCGGATGCGTCAGTTTACTCAGTTCATCACGCAGGACAGCATAATCAGGTAGCGTGCGCGGATCGCTACCTGTTTTTATTTTACGGCAGGAAATGTCATTCATGACCAGTTGTCCATTAAACGGGATGACGCAGCGCCGGAGGGTGAGTGCTTATGCGGCTTCGCTTTCTGCGTATTTAAGGAGGGACTGATACTGCAATGCTACCGGCTATGGCAGGATCGCTAAAATCAGGCCAAAAAATGTGCTTTTATCAAAACTCTGCCCCGGCCGGGATAACGCACCTGGCAGAGTAAAGGTCCAGTCGTTCACACAGCCTGACCGCATGAATAAACGCCCCAGTGAAGACACGTGCCCTTTCTTATGAAAGGTCGCTTCCACACACCTGGTCACACCCTGGCCGTACAAAAATACCGGCACAAACTTTACGACCCGATCGTCATAATGCAGAACAAGAGCGGAAATCTTAAAAGCCCCGCCCTCTACCAGCAGGTCCGTGACGGATGCAGTAAACGACTCTACATTCAGTCCGGTACCCACCAGCCACGCATCCATCTGCTCCTGAAGCTGCGTTATTTGCAGACGAAACGCTGCAATATCATCCTGACTCTTACTGACAGATGAAGCCGGAGCGGGCTGTCTGGTCTGCAGTTTTTTGAGAGACTGTGATTTAACTGACATGGTGTTATCTGGCCTTACATACGGGTTGTGGTGTCGAGATACTGCTGTTGCTTCAGGTGTCTCAACAGCACTCGTCCTTCGGGCATAAACTCTGTGCCATAGCGTACAAGGCCAACATCTTTCAGTTCTGCATCAATGGCATAGCGCAGTTCGTCGGGGACGTTCTGTTCCAGCAGGACAACGGTTATTTTTTCAGGCGCGGTTCATATTTGAGCAGTACTGCAGACAGTGTAGACATCAGTTTGTGTGCGGTTCCGGGCAGGCCCTGCAGAATGGTGGTCATATCCGGCAACCCGTAATCGGGTAAATGCGCCAGCGTGCCGGCGCGACAGTTAAGAATGCGCTGCATGTTGTCTAGTACCGAGAGGATGACCTGGTTTTCTTCAGTGATAAGCTGAAGGTCGAGATCGCCGACAAAGTTGCCGTATAGCATCTCGCACAGAGAAGGTGTATTTCGGGTCATGGCTCACTTCCTTTATATGCCAATTACGCTCTATCTATTCAATATTAATATTGCCTTTGCTATATCACCTATTTATTAATAGTCAAACTGCTCAAGATAATTCAAAAGCAACGACAGCATGGTCGCAATGCAATTAGTCATCTATCCTGCACTGCTTAACAATATCAATACATTTTTTCTTCATCACGATATGAGCAACCATCCCAATTATGGTTTTCAAGTTTATTTTGTATCTGCGTTAGGATTTTTTAAGGCTGATCCGTAATCTGCTGCCAGGTCGCCTTATCAAGCCGGATGATATGATTAGTGGGCTTATCTACTTCAGAGGGCTTTATGGCAAGCGCCTGCCACTGCGTTTCGCAAGGTAACCACCATTGTGTGATGCCATTGAACAGAAAGGCATGCCAGTCACAGTCAGCACACTGAGCCAGCGTTTCCATGACATGACTGGCATAAAAGCGCGTCAACGCTGTAGAGCCGTCTGGCTGCACCATCGTGCAGCCACGGGATAACTGCACTGCCAGCATTGATGGATAACGCGTTGAAACAATGACTGCGGCACATCCCTGCAAAGACGCCAGGTAATCAGGTAGCCGCTCTGCATTATCAATTTCCAGCAACCAGGGACCGTAGTTCTGAAACTCTGTCAATTGAGGATGGATATACAGCGAATGCAGCTGGTTTTCATGGTGCTCTTTAAACGCCAGAAAACCCTCTTCCGGCTGTGCACCGGCTTCAAAAAGCAGGCTGATATTCTCGTCTGAACTGCAGGATAACGCTGTAATGAGTTCTGTACTGTCCATTGTTATGCTCCTTGCACTATCGCATCATTCGCCCGAATGGCTTTAAGCAGACAAGGAATACAAATTTTATTTTCGATTGGCGGAAACAAGACTGGCATTTCTATCCTCTGCGAGGCACCGCCTTCAGTATCCAGTCGCCGGGCCTTGCGGGTGTAGGTGCCCGCTGTCTCGTACTTGATTTGCCCCTGCTCGATGAGCAGCGAGCTCCCGCCACCTACCAGACGTATTCGCTTTTTACCGACCAGCAGCATCTCTCTGGCAGAGATGAGGGTCGGTTTCTGCTCCGCGCTCAGGTGCATCACGCCGCTCTGCCCCTGAAACTGTACCGGTCCCTGGGCGGAAATCAGGCTCAGCTTACCGTGTTGGGCAAACATTCCTATGCTATCGCCTGCCAGTCCGATGATATGCCCTTCAGCACCCATGCTAATGTCGCCGTCAGCATTCAGAGCGATATTGTCTGCGGCCGCCAGTTGCAGATGCTCAGCACTGGTAAAGGCCACCCCTCCGGCGCGGAGAAGTGAATCATCTTATTGAGCGTTTTCAGGCGTGTGGCTGACATCGCCTGCTGGCTGGCGATGTCAGCCTCCAGGGCTTTTGCCTGTCGGGTGGCGCTGGCCAGTCCCTCGATTTGTGCGCGGACGGCCTCAATCTCCTGGAGGGCCACATCCATATCAAGCACATCGCCTTCGCCATGCACTTTTCCGTCGGCGGTGATAAACAGCCCTTTTGCCACACGGATGACCCCGAACTCATCAGTGCGCAACTCAAAGCCTGTGCCCCGTGGCTCGCTCTCTGCATCAACGATGTGACCCTGACTGAGCGCCGTGGCCCCGTACGGGGTGCTGAGCGCGATATGTTCACTCTGCCGCTGATCATCCATCCGCAGTTCGTTCTGGCCTGCGGTGCGCAGGATGTTCTGACTGCGGTTGTCCCGGGTGACCATGTCCGGATGTTCAGAGTCATGAAAGGCATGAGCGATGTACGGCCGGTCCGGGTCACCGCCGTCAAAGGCAATCCCCACTTCCGTGCCGTCAGTCAGCGGCGTGTGCCAGCCGTACGTTTCCCCGGCGTACGGCTTCGCCTGACGTATCCACAGATAGCTGTAACCAGGCTCTGCGTCTTCACGACTGAAGTCCAGTTTTACCCGGTAACGTCCCATCTCGTCCAGGTGGGCATAGGGTGCATTCTTCTCGTCGCTCTCGACACGGGCCGTCAGCGTACCGGCGATAAGCGGACGTGGTGTCGGTTCTGGTCTGAAGCAGAACTGCTCGCTGTAAGGCATGCCCCAGACGGAGACATGCAGACGGGTATCCCGGGCCGCGCGGAAGGTGGTGAGCGTAATCACCATCCCTTTTTTCAGCTCCGGCACCTCACTGTCACCGACCTCCATCATCATCCCCGGCGTCATCTGGCTTTATGACAAAAACATTACCTCCATCATCCCGTTCAAGTAATGACCAGCAAGCGCGGTGTTTATTACCATGCTTATCTTCAAATTCCGGCATCACCTGTCCAGCGCGAGTGTGAGTATACTGCGTTGCACCGTTAATAATGGTTGCCCAGCGGCCACTTAACGGTGCAAAAGCGCCGCTCCAGCAGGTAATACGTTCCCTTTCTTCCAGCAGGAGTTTTTTTCACGCAGCGGCCAGTTATAAAGTTCTTCCGGTTTTCCCTCCGGGAAAAACCACCCGGCGGCACATCGATATATTTACCTTCGATACGGCGAATCAGCGTCCAGCCTGTTTTGGCCCACTTGGATTCTCTCCAGCTGTAGCTTCGTTTTCCACTTTTACTGACATTATCGCTTCGTTTTATTCCCTGCCAAGTTTCGGGTGATTCACCAAAATTAGCCGGGATAAATCGGGCCGGAGCAAAATCAATATCAGGCAGATAAATCCCCGTCTGAACAGGGTTTTCACCCAACTCTATTCGGACTGTTGGATCAAGCTCGTAACGAGGAACCTGGGATGGAAGATCATGGAGGTTATAAGCACCATATCCAATTTCGTCACAACCATCATATGTTAGATCCCCCTCATTCCAGGTGGCATCCAGAGTGGCGGATAATCTGCGATCTAATTTGGCCGCAATGCTCTGAAGTTCAGATATTGTTTCGATTTCTTCCTGCGTCATCCAGCCATCCCAGCATTCTGTAATGCCTTTGCCGATATCACTCATGGTATGACCTATGTTAAATGCCCTGATATCATTATGAGTACGCAGAATAAAAGCTTCTGTATAACGCTCCCTAGCAGAGCGAATATTGGGCAGCACGCGATTCCCCCACACCATATCAGCCTGCTGCCATAAAGGAAGTTTTCGGTTATTTAATGGCATCTCCCGCAGATAACGAGCAAACGCCACTTCATGCGCATCAATATAAGCAATAATCGCATCACGGGTCGCAGCATAATGTTCAGGTGAAATAAATCTTTCCAGAAAATAGCATTCCAGGGGGTGTAAGACAGCCATTAGTTTTTGTCCTTTGGTTCGTACCAGTTATGGGTATTTTCCAGTTTTGGTAATCCCTGATACGGATAAACAGGGTCGTTAGCCGCATCACCATATCCCCAGTCTGTTTTCTGCCGCGGGCCGGTGAACTCTTTTTTCAGTTGTGACGGGTCAAGTACAATCTGTACAGCACCGCCTTCCAGCGAATATTCAGGGGCCTCTCGATTAATCTGCGTACCAGCCCGGCCTTCCCAGACTTTCAGGGGTTGCCCTGGGGGAACGGTATAGGTCACATATTCACCGTTTTCATTCCACTTTTTCCATACCGCAAACCGTCGGCGCCAGTCGCCTTTACTGGTTAACTTGTCGAACTCAGCTTTTCGCATCCAGCAGATATTGTTATCACTGGAGGAAGGGTCAACCACACGATAGATAACCGTGCCCGGTAGAATTTCAACCGCCTGCATTGAGCTATCGAAAGTATCGAATTTATTTATAAGCGCCGGATTTTTGCTGGTTTCACTGATATCCGGCCAACCTTCAGTAATAGCTTCCTTATCTTTAAATTTTTCCAATGCCGGATATGCCCGTTTTCTTGCCCCCACATCCACCCAGTCCGGTTTTTCGCGCCTGAAATACGCCAGTTCTTCACTGGCACGGGTCGCGCCGTAAAAATGAGCGTTATCACCGACATGAGCACGAAACGCATTATCCCCTTCGACCCTCAGACGGTTCGCCAGATGTTCAAGAATGTCATTGAGTGGCTTCAAAGCTTTCGCCAGCATTGCGTTTGCCTTACTACGCACCGCAACCAGCGTTTCCCATAACGCTATGACCGGGCGTTGCAGGCTGGACGGTCCCCACCGGGTCACTGTGTCAAACAGGCTGCGGGTGACCTTCATCAGCCTGTCCATTACCGCCAGCAGCTCCGACGTCCTGAGCATACTTTTCAGTTCATCGAGCTTACCCGCCAGATAGTGATACGGGTTATATATCCGTAACGTTCGCAGCGTACCCTGCACCGCAGGGGTATCCAGAAAAAGATTAAGCTGTGTAATGCTCCCGTCCAGCAGGCGGCTGTAGTTACCCGCCTTGCTCAGTTCGTTAAAGTGGGCCTTTCGTACCGACAGAAACATGACTTTGGTACTCCCCTTAACCAGCGAGCCCAGCGTCGGGAAGCAGCCGACCAGCGTCAGACCAAGGCACGCCCACGGCCAGACCTCTGCATCATTCTCTTTTATCTTCTTACAGTTGGCGATAAGGTCACGGACGTCGCAAATCTGATCCACTAGGGGGATCATCGAGATAACGGTCCCGGTAACAATCTGCCCGGTGGTCTGCTGTTCGTTAAAGTCGCCCTGAAGCGTCTCCCACAGCCATTCACCTGCGGCCTTCGCTTTATCCGCCAGTTCGTCATACCAGCTTTGCGGCGGTGGCTGATAGAACGCCAGCGCGTGCTGAAGCTCCTGATCTATCATTTTCATCCCTCCCTGATACTGGTTTTTCCAGCAGTAAATCCCACGGTGCCCAGGGCTTTTCCGGCTCAGGCGGTGGAAGCTGGTAAGTCACGGTCGCTGACTCAAACGGAACATTTTTGTGCAGGGCGTACCCCTGCTCATCCAGTACGCCAGCAAAATCACTTCCACCCTCGAAATGAAGGGTATAGGAGGCTTTCGGGATAGCATCCGTGCCATCAAAGAAGTTAAGAGCGAGATCGTACTCTCCCTTGCCCGGCAGATAAGGCAATTTCACACTCTGTGCGACTCCACCTTCCGTGTCCAGTCGTCTGGCCTTGCGGGTGTAGGTGCCCGCTGTCTCGTACCGGATTTGCCCCTGCTCAATGAGGATAGAGCTTCCGCCACCCACCAGCCGTATTCGCTTCTTCCCGGCCAGCAGCATCTCTCTGGCAGAGATGAGGGTCAGTTTCTGCTCCGCGCTCAGGTGCATCACGCCGCTCTGCCCCTGAAACTGTACCGGTCCCTGGGCGGAAATCAGGCTCAGCTTACCGTGTTGGGCAAACATTCCTATGCTATCGCCTGCCAGTCCGATGATATGCCCTTCAGCACCCATGCTAATGTCGCCGTCAGCATTCAGAGCGATATTGTCTGCGGCCGCCAGTTGCAGATGCTCAGCACTGGTAAAGGCCACCCCTCCGGCGCGGAGAAGTGAATCATCTTATTGAGCGTTTTCAGGCGTGTGGCTGACATCGCCTGCTGGCTGGCGATGTCAGCCTCCAGGGCTTTTGCCTGTCGGGTGGCGCTGGCCAGTCCCTCGATTTGTGCGCGGACGGCCTCAATCTCCTGGAGGGCCACATCCATATCAAGCACATCGCCTTCGCCATGCACTTTTCCGTCGGCGGTGATAAACAGCCCTTTTGCCACACGGATGACCCCGAACTCATCAGTGCGCAACTCAAAGCCTGTGCCCCGTGGCTCGCTCTCTGCATCAACGATGTGACCCTGACTGAGCGCCGTGGCCCCGTACGGGGTGCTGAGCGCGATATGTTCACTCTGCCGCTGATCATCCATCCGCAGTTCGTTCTGGCCTGCGGTGCGCAGGATGTTCTGACTGCGGTTGTCCCGGGTGACCATGTCCGGATGTTCAGAGTCATGAAAGGCATGAGCGATGTACGGCCGGTCCGGGTCACCGCCGTCAAAGGCAATCCCCACTTCCGTGCCGTCAGTCAGCGGCGTGTGCCAGCCGTACGTTTCCCCGGCGTACGGCTTCGCCTGACGTATCCACAGATAGCTGTAACCAGGCTCTGCGTCTTCACGACTGAAGTCCAGTTTTACCCGGTAACGTCCCATCTCGTCCAGGTGGGCATAGGGTGCATTCTTCTCGTCGCTCTCGACACGGGCCGTCAGCGTACCGGCGATAAGCGGACGTGGTATCGGTTCTGGTCTGAAGCAGAACTGCTCGCTGTAAGGCATGCCCCAGACGGAGACATGCAGACGGGTATCACGGGCCGCGCGGAAGGTAGCAAGTGTAATCACCATTCCCTCTTTCAGCTCCGGCACCTCACTGTCACCGACCTCCAGCACCATGCCCGGGGTCAGATGGCTGGCATTACTGAACAGGTGCAGGCGGATGGCGTTATTAAGCGCATGCTCATGCTGAATACGGGCGTAAAAGGCCCCGCTTTCGGTTTCCGGTTCAGGGGTGGTGTCATCCCCGGCGTCGCGGTAAGCTGCCAGGTAGCGGTAGTGTTCACCGGTGGTGGTCGCCTCATTTCTGACGCTGACGGTCGCATCCATTGGCGTGCCAGCCGTGCGGTAGTTGTAATCCCGGGTGATAACACTATCGGTAACCGTGTGGTGCCACACTTTGGCATCCCACACCGCTTCGACCGCGCCATCATACAGTGCGGAGGGTTCATGGTACGGCAGGCACACATCAAACTGGTAATGCAGCTGGCTGTCGGCAAAGGTCACCGTATCCAGCCCGGTAGTGGTGTTGACGCCTGTACGGAACCAGATGCCAGTTTCGGCGAGGATGCGCTGGATAAACTGCAGGTCGGTTTCCCGCCACTGGGTAACCAGTTCGCGGACCGGGTAAGTCCGCTCCAGCCGGAATTCAAAATCAGCCCCTTCGAACCCGTGGCTGCGCAGTGTCTGCTCCACCAGTTCCGGCACGGAGACATTCTGGTACACCGCACAGCGGCGGGTGTGAGTGAGCAATGCCAGACGCGAGGCGAGCGTTACGGCATAATGCGTCTGGTCCACGGTCTCTTTGAGGTATTTAAAACCGGTGATGATGCCCTGAACCACCCTGCCACTACGCATACTGAGAGTGGCATACTTCAGCATCGCATCCTCACGGCTGACGCCCTTCTGTGGTGTGGTGAACTCAATCCGCCATTCGAACGGGCCATTCAGTGCTTCGCACCCGTGGAAGTTCAGCACATCCGGCTTCAGGATGCTGTCGTTAATCTCAAGACGATAGCGGGTCTCCCCGTCAAACAGCGCCAGCCAGTTATCCAGAGTCGTGTCCATAACATTATTCCTTCACCGGGACAAGGTTCAGCCCGGTGTTGTTGAGCTGGATGGTGCGCGACTTGTCCGGGTCGAGGTCATCGCGGCTCAGCACCAGCTTCCAGGTGTTGTTATGGATATCCGGACGATTGAACAGCCCCACCACCGCTACAAATTTCGCCTCTTCATTCATTGGCATATTGAGGGTTACGCTGCCTTTGGGCATCACCAGCAGCGACTTGCTGACCACAATGTCTTCCTTCAGGGTGTTGTCCGCATCGCGCAGCAGTTTCTGGTAGTCGGCCGCGTCCACCTTCTGGCGGTCTTTAAGCTGGTAAACTTGCACCATGGTCGCCAGCGGTGTCTGCCCTTCATCGGCATTGACGGCGGCACGGGGTTCAAAGTCCAGATGAAGTACCTTTATTTTTTGTAGAAAATGGCTCTGGTTGCATTGACCGTACCGTCCGACACGGCCTGGGTCAGGCCACATGCAGTCAGCAGAGAGCAGAGCAACATCACTACGGTGCTGCGTGACAGGGAAGCGAAATTCATTCGTGGAGTCCTTTTCAGCCTTCAGAAACAGGGCGTATTAAATGTGTTAAGTGACGGAATATCAGTCGAAACGGTAACCACCGGGTTGTGCCGGCCGCAGAGTCTCGCAGGACAGACCTTCATAGGTGCCAAGGCTCACGGTCAGGTGCGTGCGGGCCGCGGAACGGTCCCGCTTCAGGCCCAGCACACCGGTGCGTCCCAGCTGTACCCGGCTTGTTTTACCCAGGCGGGGGCAGGCAGACAACTAACCGGTATCATGAGGCGAAGGCGCACATCGGAGCGGTAACCCATGTACACCCGGAGCAGCACCATCAGGTCAGTGTGCAACTGACCACCGGGCAGCCAGCCCTGCGCCTCTTGTGGGTTGTCGGTTGCCAGCATCAGCAGGATACGGCTGCAGGCCTCTTTTCCGGTCCTGCCGAGGGTGGCGCGCTGTGACAGGGACACGCGGCTGGCTTTACCCAGTCCGCTGCGCTGCGCGACAGGAACTTTCACCGGGTCCGGGCTGATAACCGTGGCCCGCGTGTCCGGGGCCAGCAGACTCACCAACTGATGTATTCCTTCGGCATTGCGCGTTGGCAGACGCATGGTGCCGAGCAGTGCCAGGAAGCGGGAGACCGGCGTGGCCACCTGTTCTGCGGTGCCCGGGATACCGAGACCAACCAGCCCCAGCAGGCACTGAGAGGTGTCATCCACTCCGGCCGCCTCAAAGGTCGCCGGGTAGGCGTATTTACGCCAGATGCGGTAGTACTGAGTGTGGATGCGGTGGCTGAAGATATCGAGAAACGCGGTGGCGGCTTCGTGCCCTTCCCGTCGCTGCGCAATATCATCGAGGTACGCCGTCGGCAGCGGAGAGTCCACCCCGTACATCCCGAGGAAAGTAATGCGCACCGTCGGTGCAGATTCCGGGTGGTCTTCATCGGGTTCGACCGCCTTCAGTTCACTGACCGGGAAACCCATGCCCGGCCACGGGCGAAAACGCACAGGGTCGGCAGAGAGTTTCTCGGTACTGCCGAGCTTCGGCGCATCCGGGTTTTCCTGCTCCAGCAACTGGCAGAAGCGGTAGAAATTGATTCGCCAGATGTCGTCGCGAAGCCGCTCCGTCAGCCCGGAATGTGCTGGCTGTGATTCTCTTTCCATCTCAGTCGTTTCCCTGTGGGTTGCAGTATCAGTGTGAGCTGATTAAAGAGGTGGACATCGGCATAGAGGACAAAGAAGCGGTGCAGCATTTCGCCAAACAGGGTGACATCGCCTTCTCCGGCAAAGTTGTCCGCGTTAAGGGTGATTTCGATATCTACCCCGCGCAGCATAAAGCCCTTCTCAAAGCGGCGGATAAGGGTGTGCCTCACTGCCACAATTGCCTCCAGACGGCGACGGTTCATCTCTTCATCGGTCCAGTCATACAGTGCCAGTGTGCCGCGCAGCACTTCCGGGTTATCCATCATGCTTAAGAAGCTTGAACCCAGGTGGCTCATCACCCGCCAGTGGAAGCGGTCATTTGCCGGCGGATAGAGCGGCAGGGTCGGCACCTTCAGGTTCAGAACCCTGACCGGCACCTTGCCCGCCTTCACCACCCGATCAAGCAGGGTACTTTCGAGCGAGCGGCGCGGCAGCTGGCCATTGGTGCCGGTGATGCGGATGGAGAGTGACTCCGGGGCCTGCGACAGCTGCTCCAGTTCGAATGACTTACCCCCAAGGATAAGCCAGGTGTCATACAGGCCCGAGGGGCCGCGCTTCACACGGGTGTGGAAGTAACGCTCCGGCGCGTCATGACGCATCATGCCGCCGCGGTGGCGGAAACTGGTGAACGGTACGTACGGATGTTTGCCATTCTTCACCGCACCGTGAATGGCATCCACGCTGTAGATTTCCGTATGCCCGTCCTGCACACGCATCGGGCGCAGCAGGTATTCGTTCTGCAGCGGGTCAGGCGTCAGCGGGTCCGCTTCCAGTGAGAACAGGTTAATGACCGGCGCACAGTGCAGGCAGAAATTTTCGGTCTCAAACGGCATGTCTGACGGCCAGCCGCCGTCGAGGACAATATCGGTCTCAAACCAGGTGGTTTTCTGACTCAGCCCTGCCAGCTCCAGACCTCTGAGCTCCACAAACATAAACTTCTCGCGGAAGCTGAAATACTCCAGCAGCAGCTGATAGCCACTGAACGCTGAGTCCCCTTTCGGCCACAGCCGGTCAGAGTCATCAAAGCCCATGGGTTTACACCAGCCGTCAAAGCGTAACCGCTCGGTACGGGTCTCACTGTGGCGGACATACATCGCCTGCACCCGGCGGGTCAGCGCCAGGTGTAGGGCCGAAGCCACAGGGCTGTCGGCATTAAGATAAATGGCGACCTTATCAATACCGGCTTTGGACCAGTCCACCTTATCCGGGCATTCAAAGCGCAGGCGAATGGCGGCCCGACCATCCGGCTCGGTATGCAGGCGGGCCTCACTCAGATGCAGCGGCTGCAGCGGTACGTCACGCGTGGTGCGATACTGGCAGACCGTGTTATCGGGACCGACCGGGCGCGACAGTACGGAGAAGCCGTTTTCGAGCACTTCCATTTTGCGAAGCTGGCGCCAGTCCGGCGTAAAAGCCACCAGCGACAGCGACGGGATGGTGCGCATGTAATGTGGCCACAGCAGGCTGACCACCCCTCGGTCAGTTCCGGCAGGTCATCATCGAGCTTTTCACGCAGGCGGCCCATCAGGAAGGCAAAGCCTTCAAACAGCCGCTCCACATACGGGTCACGTGCTCCGGTTTTGTCCAGATTGAGCATGGCCGCCCGGTCCGGGTGGGCACGGGCAAATTCTTTACCGGCTTCGCGCAGGTAGCGCATCTCGGCTTCGTAATATCGCAGGGTTAAATCATCCATGTACGGATATCCTGGGTGGAAAAATCATCAAAAGAAAGACGTCATCAAAAGGACGATCGTTAACTGTAACGCAGTGGCTACCGGGGATTTACCCGCACAGCACCATCGCACGGGCCGGATCGAGCACAATCAGCCCCGCCAGCAGAGAATCCATTTCCGGGGTGAGTCGGGCTTTGTCGCTTTCATTGCGTCCGGCTTTCAGGCGCAGTAACCGCAGACGGCGGGCCTGCACGTCAAACAACAGTCCGGGCTCCCAGTCACTGAGGGTCAGTTGCGGAGCACTGGTAGTGAGTTCGCCGAGCAGGTGCAGAGCAAGCTCGTTGCGGCTGTACTGCTCTGCCACCCGCGCCATGAGTAAGCGAAGTAACCAGCGGCTTCGTGGTGAGTCCATGCCCGGACGATTCTGAAGCCAGACCAGCGCCGCCTCCGGGCCATCGCGGTCACCCTTTTCCATTGCTTCCGCTTCCAGCGCAAATATGTCATCGGTCTGAGCTCTCTGTAAGGTGGCTGACTCTTCGGTGAACCCGGACATGTCGCTGTTAACCTTCTCCGCGATCCAGCTCAGCGTCACTTCATCAGCAAGCGGCGTGCCGTCATTCCAGGCGAGTGTTTCCAGACCCGGCAGGCGTTTAAGCATCAACTTTAGGTCGCTGAGAATATAGTCTGCCCATTGCTCCCAGGGGTTACCTGCACGGCTCAGTCCCTGCCACAGGTACCACTGCAAATCGAGCCAGAAGCGATTGCCGCCTTCGGTGAACATCACATCCACCTGCTCAATCAGTTCTGTCCAGCTTTGCTGCAGGTACAGGCGTTTGAGCTGTGCACGGTAGTCCGGTTTCGGGGTAGCAGACGGGTCCGACCACTGGCATCAAGTGCCGGCAACTGCTTCACCAGATCCCATCGGGCGGCTTTCATCATCCGGTGGGCGGCAAGCCAGCCCTGTGGCTGCTCCACCACCCAACAGGACAGCACACGCAGCTGGCGAACCAGCTCCACTTCCGATTTAACCGCAACAGCGACCGGCACGGCATTACCCGACGACGGAATGGCGGGATTGTCTTCACCCGCCTCATCCTGGCGTGAAGATGCCACTGGCGTATCTAGCCCACCCGTCCCGGCAAGACGGGTCTCCAGCATGCGCAGCAGGCCGGCAAAGGTAGGGCGATCAGTTTCTGGTATTTTTTCCAGTGCGCTCTCCAGCAGGCACAGTGCCGCGGTGATCCGGGCGGTCTCTTCCCGCGTGACGTCCGGCCAGCGTGCCAGCGCATCCAGCACTTTCCCACTGTTCAGCCATTCGAGCGCGGCAAGTCTTGCGTTGCTGCGCTGCGGGTGACAGTGCTGCCCCGCCTGATTGAGCATCGCGGCCAGCAGCAGCACGCCGTCGGTCAGCCCCGCATCGCCGTCACGCTGGAGGCGGGCAAAGGCATACCAGGTCACCACCCGAATATCGCGGGCATGCCAGGTCAGAATGCTTTCCGCCAGGCGGCAAAGTACCTCAGCATCAGTGCCGGACAGTTTGTTGATTTCCTCGCGCATCTGCTGGAAATCATCCTCATAAGTTGGGTCATCCCCGGCTCCATTGCCGGTCGCTAGCGGCGTCAGCCACGGTGACCACAGAGAGAGGTTTTCACGGGTCTGTGCGAGCAGCGTGGTGCGCTGAGCCGCATCCGGGAGACACAGGGCCAGGAGTGTTTCTGCCATCGCCATTTATTCATTCCCCGTCAGTGCGAGCGTGCTGTCAGCTGCGCCCGTGGCAAAAATGGTCTGCGGCAGGCTGAAGCCCTGCAGTTTGAGCAGCGCCAGCGGCCCGTCACCGAGTTCGCTGCGCATGGTAAATTTCAGTGGGCTACCGTCCGGGGAGATCCACACCAGCTGGATGCGGCTGCTGTCAAGCGGAGTGACCAATGCTTTATTGAGCAGACGAATGAAGCCCCAGTTCCCCTGATTGCTGGCATAGAGGCGTATTTCGGTACTGGTTGAGCGCCAGCTCAGATCCACACCCGGGTAATAGGTATTGCCCGGCCAGGTAAAGCTCTGCCAGCTTTCCATCTGGTTGAAGTAATCGAGTTTCTGTCCATCGAGCGTCAGCGGCATCCGCGCCACATCCCGCGATGGCCGAGCCATAAGTTCAAAGTGAACCCCGGCATCGCCCTGGGCAAAGACGATATCCGAGATATCGGCAAGCTTGTTGATTGCAGTAAGAAACACCGGACTAATGCTCATCCCCTGACTGGCGGCCGGGTCCACCACCCAGTGACTGCCTTCCTGATGCAGAATGCCGCCAAGATTGGTCTTGATGAACGCCGCAATACGCCCGGAATCCCCACGCAGGAACTGCGCCAGCAGCGGCAAAGATGCATCACTTCCGGTGGCCTTGAACGGATAGCGTCCGGCAAAGGCGGTGTTCCACTGCGAAACAATGGTGCTCTGCCAGCGCGCGTTGAGGCTACCGGCGGCCGGAGTCAGTACCTGACGCCAGGCCAGGTCAAGCGGCTGCACAAACAGCGCCTGACCAAAACCGTTCCACTCCTGCCCGAGGCTTGCTGCCACCAGACTGCCGTAGTCACGGGTGTCAGTCAGATCGATGGCTTTACCCTGAAAAACAGTCTGGGCCAGCATCCAGGCCATCGCCTGCGGGTCAGGTGCGCTGGTCACCTGCTGTAGTTTGAGACGCACCTGCGTCACGCGGGCCAGCCAGGACTGGAAGCTGAGGTTACCGTTCGATCCGGTACCGTCTTTGCCGGCCATCAGACCCGTAAGCGGACCAAACACGCCATCAAGCGGCCCTTTTGGTCCCTGCGCCTGCTCGATAAACTGTTTTGCACTCTTCTGGCGACCCACCAGTTTTTTGGCTGAATCCACCAGAGAGTCCGCCAGCGTTTCCCCTTTGGCCCCGGTCTGTCCCTGCCAGGCAAGCGTGTTCATCAGCGATACCAGCGGCGACTGACGTACGTCCGCCAACAGGTTCAGCTGGGCAATGGCTTCCGAAAGCGAACCTGCTTCGTGCCACTGTATGCTGTTGGCCAGGTTGAGCCAGGCGTTACCAAAATCGGTAAAGTAACGCTCGGTCAGGCGCTGTTTCAGCGCCTCCGGAGAAACATCGCTGCCCGGCTGATGGGACTTGTCGGTGAGTACCCAGTCAATTTCATCGCGGCGGGTCTTCACCACCTCATTTATCGTATCCTCAACCTGCTCTTCCCATGCCTGGCGGGTGAACATCCCCGGCACCACTTCTTCTGAGGAGAACAGGGATGAGGCATTCGTATCGCCGCTCATGTCGGCGAGGGTTAAATCCGGCCAGTTGCGGGCAATCCGCCCGAGCATCTCCTGATACAGACCGGATTCGGCGTTACGCTGACCAATCTGTTTGAGCAAAATCTGACGTACCGTTCCCACCATTTCGCGGTCTGGGGTGATTTTCCACTCCGGGTGTGCCGGTAAGTTCTGCGCATAGAAACCGAGCAGCTTCGGCGCCTGAGTCTGCCACACGCTGTCCGGCACACCACTGCGGTGCGGCCAGACTTTCAGCATATTGCTGGCAAGCCAGTCCGCATCTGCTTTATCGGGACGGGCCAGCATCAGGTAGCCTTTAAGCAGGCCGTAGGTCTTCTGGGTGGCAGACGTGCGTGCGCTGCTTGCCGGTGGCAGCTGCACGAAGGCGTTAAGCTGGCGGTGAAGTTCGTCTGCCAGCGCATCGCGCATCAATTGTTGGTTATTACGGGCGTACAATGGCCAGAGTATCTTCAGCGTATCGCTGTCCTGGTTCAGACCAAAGCGGGTATACCACGGCGCACCGTGCACTTCGCGGTTCTGCAGGCGGGCAATGGTCTGTTGCAGCGCAAGCTGATTACGCAGACGTTCCGGCAGAGGCTGTTTTGTGTCGGCGGCATCCCGGGCCGTATCCTGCGCCAGCCAGATTTGGGTGCAGTTGACGGACAGGGACAGCAACGTGCCAGCCCCCCAGAGCAGAACCAGCCCCAGCAGCACCAGGCGCAGCACCTTCTGCCAGTGGAAGCCGATTTTACGGGCATGCACCTGCAGACTGTCGTTTTCGAGCGCCTGCCAGACCGGTGGTGACAAGCGTGCGTGCGGTACTGTCGTCGTGCCCGGCAACGCCGGACTGAACATCACGCCTCGCAGGCGATAAGGTGCCGGGCCGGACATCAGCATGTTGAGCATCGAAAGCAGAGACTGGCGAAGACGATTACTCAGCGCATCGGAAAGGTTTAACAGCCAGTAATGTTGCGAGTCCTCAAGCAGAGCGGTCACGCCGGGCCCCTGCAACTCTGATGACAGGGCTTCAAGCGTGGTGCGGGTCTCATCTGACGTGATCCCCGGGCCAAACAAGGCGCCGGTTGCCGGAACCCCTTCACCATCATGCGCCCATACACCTTCACAGACGAGCCACAGCCAGACCGGAAGCTGCCAGCCCAGCAGGGCATCCATTTTTTGACGCACGCGCATCAAGGTGTCCTGTTTTGCCGTATCCGGCAGCGCAGCGGCATTCATTACCTGCACTACGCCATCCAGCGGACGTTGCGGGCGCACGTCATTCAGGACGGACAGCAACTCATCATCGGGCACGCTTTCCGGCAGACCGCCGTGAATAAGCACAATCCCGTCACTCTCCTGCCAGTGGTCACGCTTAAGGCCCGGCACCACTTTTTCGATATCGTTGTCAGTACCCTGTACCAGCAGCAGACGCACTTTGGCTTTCCAGCGGCGACGGTAGCGCAGACGCAGGTGATCGACCAGTGCCTCAGCCACAAACCGGGAGGTATCCGCGTCGGTATGTTTTGCCTCTGGCTGGGATGCCGCCGCCTGCTGTCCGGAGGCTACCACATCCAGCTTTCCCTGTTTCTCACCGTTCTTAGCGAATACGGTTTCAAGCACCCAGCCGATGATCAATGCTGCCAGCATCAGCAGCAGGCTGATAATCACTATGCCGGTCGTACTGAATGGCCCGATATTGAAGGTGTCCTTAACCCACTCCGGCCAGAACCAGAGTGCGCCGCCAATGAGGCAGACAGATAATGCGCCCAGAAGCAGCGCAAGCAGAAAAGTGGATGCGATTTTCATAACGGAGGAGAGCAATCCCTTGAGAGTTATTCCGGGGTGACAATACAGAGTTGTCGGTTGTCTTCTGAAAGTTCGGTGACAATTAGCTGGGCTTCGCTACCGCTCAAACACTGACGGGCTGCCAGCTGTAACGCCTGCCAGGGAGCGGCAACGCCCGCAAACCCGACAACCGTATCAATATGGGTAATTTTATCGGCTTTAAGCCCCGGGGCATGTGCCTCCCGGGCCTTGCTGAAGATATCGCCGGAGGCCATCTGGCCACCGCTGGTCCAGGCCTGCTTCAATGCAGTTTTTTCCAGTCCTGACCACATCATGACGCGCTCAAATGCCTGGTCGAGATTGCCATCACGGCAGACCTGCGGCCGGTGAACTTTGACCGACACGTCCGGGATGTCCTTCAGACGGCAGTTGGTAAGCAGTAGCACGGAAATGGCCTCGCCACTGTCCTCTGGCGGATGTTCGTAAAGCTGAGCACTGACCACCAGTAACGCAGCGGCACGGTCATAATGGCAGTCCAGCCAGTAATCGAGAATTTCGAGTCCCGTCAGGTCACGGATACGCACCAGGAGATGGGGAACACTTTTTTCAGGACAGACGGCAATGTCGAAAACTGTTCACCGGTATCCAGCGCCAGATAGCAGGTCAGCGTCGACGGGAGCAACGCCACCAGATTCTGGACGTGGGCGATTACCTCCTGAAAATAGTGCGCTTCCCGGTCAGCCATCTCTCCGGTGGCGGCCAGCGCCCGGTGACGAACCGGATTGCCACCATTAACGGGCTCACAGGGCATCATCAGGGGCTTTTTAGCTAACACAGCCTCGTGCGTCACTGGACTGGCAGGCCCCAGCCCGTTAATCAGGACTTCACCGATAAGCCAGGCAAAGCGCTGTCCGCGCGCAACGTCTGCGCGGTACCGGGCGGCGGTTATGGCGTTTTTTCTTTCACAACGCCCATGGAGAAGTGCGTAGCCAAAATAGCGCCCGACAACCAGCAGGCCCCACAACACGACAGGCAAGCCTGTTGCCAGCTCCCAGAAAGCTGCACCTGATCGCTCGCCCTTCCAGAACAGGAATGTGGCCGCAGCCCCTGCCAGCAGCATCACAATGCCCAAGAACAACCAGCGTTTAAAACGCGGACGGGGCGGCAGTTTCTCCTGCGCGGGAATGCGCTCAAGTTCAACCGGCACGTTTACCCCATCAGAGCATTGGGCAGTGAGCTGATAAGCGTGCAGCCACAACCACACTTGTGGCCATGGAATGCCACAGGAACACCGCGATCGCGATAATTTGGGTTACCTTCAACGATAGTGGTATCACCATGCTCAGGGCAGGAAACACGATCACCTTTACGGGCCACGCCGATATCACCGAAGAACATGGTTGTTGAGCAGGACAGCACTGCACCACCATGAGTGGTTTTATCGCCTAACCGGATTATTCCTTGCATATTCATCCTTTAGTTAATAATTGCTGTTAGTAGTAACACAATTACGATGATCACCTACATCAATCTGATGACAAAACATCAATTCGTTGCAATGTCATTTTTGTTTGACATTCATAAATTGATATTTTTTCATTGAGAGAAACTTCACTTTTTTCGAGTCCCTCAACCTTACCAAAGATTTTGTTCTTATCAGATACCCACAATTTAGCGTCATGCATTAATTGCTTCCTAATCGCGACGGAAAAACCATTCCAAACGGCGTTCAATTCCTTATCAGCAGTTTTATACTCATTAGATACGTACCGATACTTTCCTTCTTTAATCTTCTTTGTTATATCATCGGAGTTTACTTTAAACCAAGCAACACCAAAAATAGTTGCAGATACCATATCTGGCTCAAAAATATCGACATTAAAATCCTTATCATTTTTATATTCAATGTCATAGTAGATTTTCTGAGTAATTAATCCGTCAGCAAGAACAGTATGATAGTAATTAGGGAAGTATTGCCCAGCGAGTATTGCCGCGTCTTTATAATAGTGAAGATCATCGCTACCAAGGTTTTTGGAGACATTGTCATCTATACCGACTTTAACGCTGGCCAGACACCTTAAACCGTTCGTCCTTTTGAACTGAGTTGTATATTTATCAATCTTAACTGGCACTTGATGGATATTTTTGTCATTTATAGATCCGGAATTAAGAGAATCAATCTCGGAGTAAATTTTATCTGAGAGGGCATTTTTCAGTAAGTGTGAACCACATGACAACTCTTCTGAATGCACTCGTGTACAAAATACGAATAAAACAAACAAGCCGAGAGTGTATTTAGCCACTTATTCCATCCCATTTATTATGATACGTGAAACCGAGTTCATCCAACCGATACTCAGTCGAACTTGAGTGACAATCATATATCTTTGTTTTTTCCTGTAACGAAAGAGTATCAGACTGAACAAGTTTAATATCACCACATTGTTTGTTCTTAAAGGCGATCCATTTTAAGGCATCCTTTTTCATCTTTTGCCTCACATTAGAAGAAAGATTTCCCCATTGATGATTTAATTCTCCATTAAGGTAATCATACTTACTCTTTGCATTTTCATAACGTAGTTCTGGCAATCCATTAGTCAATCGCTCTTCATTCATCTCAAACCATGCAAGAGCATTTATAACGTTATCTAAACGAGATGTCTGCATATCAACAATGACATCTTTATGGTCATCTGTGACAATAAAATTAGCGTAAAAAGAATTTATTAGAACATAATTATCACCCATATCTTGAATAAGCGAATACATAGTACTTTGTTCATAAACACGACTGGTGGCCTGATCATATTCATGGGAATATGCCTTTATAAATTTCAATAAACCCTCGTCAGCGGTAATTTTTATACGAAATGCACAATTAAACCCTATCTTCTGCGGAACATTAGGAAAACCTTCATAATTAATAGGAAATTTTTTAATGACATCTCTGTTAACACCATTACCAATATGCAATGCATTCTCTCTAATAAACTTTGTTAACGCATTAAAAACTTCTTGTGAATTGCAATCAAAGCCTTTCGCAAAGGAATGTCCAGAAAAGAATAACAGAAAGAATACACATGCCATTTTTCTTAGCATCTACAACCTCTATAAAAAATTGCCATTACCATTAAAAATTGACGATTTACTTTTATCGTTCAGTAACAACATCGTAACGTGAGGTCTGCGTATTGAGTTTATAATTAACAATCACGTCAGGCCCAGTACTGTAACAATTCAATCGAATTTGAGAGCCATCGCTTTCTATATTTTAAAAGATAGATGTCATATACGAACCAAATTCACAACCATTCATCTGCGGGTTGATGACCTGTATTAACTAACCACTTTTCTTATCAATAACATTTACTTTATTAATTACAATACCATCAGCACTCGCTTCATAAAGGCCAATGAAACCATGTTGTTTAGTCTGCCCCCAAAATGGAATATCCAATGTCTTAGCACTTCCATTTATAACACCATCACTAACTTGAACCGTCTCCTTTAAATCTACTTTTAAAGCTGACCGTTCATTATGCCACTCTCCAAGAAAACCAGTTGAGTTCCGTGTTAGATTGAAGGGGCATTTTGAAACGTCAACCCCCTCTCCTTGAACTATATATTTTTCGAAACTTTCATCGCTGACAGCCTCACATAATACAATTGAACTTGATTCGTTTACGCCATATAGAGGAATGGGTGACCTGTGGTTATCGTAATAGTAGCTCCCCTCTACATTTACCTTCCCCCAAAGTCATAAAACTGAAGAGACAAATGCACGGGATATTTCCCGATATAACCTTCATAATTTCTTACGACATATGGCATGTATGCAGCTTGAATTGAAGCACTCAGGAATAGTGTACAAAAACAAAAAGCAACTTTAATTTTAGTCATCGTTCCACCTCGATTTTGAATCAATTAAAACGCATCAGCTAAGACGTTAGTTGATTTGATTTTTTCAAAATGTCCGCGTCGTTTTTCATAGCTAGTTGTATGAAGATTCACTTTTGCCGTGATTTTATATACTACTGCTCCCGTATCACCCTGATCAGCAAGTTCATAAAGTTTTTCACGGAGCCAGAAGTAAACGGCTAAACGTACGCAGTAGATCCTTTCCTCAATTGGACAGTGAGCTGATAAGCGTGCAGCCACAGCTACACTTGTGGCCATGGAATGCCACAGGAACACCGCGATCGCGGTAATTTGGGTTACCTTCAACAATAGTGGTATCACCATGTTCAGGGCAGGAAACACGACCACCTTTACGGGCTACACCGATATCACCAAAGAACATGGTTGTTGAGCAAGACAGCACTTCCCCACCGTGGGTAGTTTTGTCACCGAGACGAATAATTCCTTGCATACTTTCCTTCGAGGAAGGATATCCAATGAATATTAATCAAGCCATTTATTTTTACTGGCACCCGAGAGAATTTTCTTTATAACAATGAAGTTTACCAATGCAAAACACCTATTTATCACTCCCCATACTTACAATGAAGATATTTTTTTATTTTTGCCGCATTATCCAATGCATAGTCTGATGTTTTACCATTTGTCTTACTTTGAAAACCAGACAAATTAGGATCCTTACCTGAATCTAAGAACAACTCATAACCTGAACCTTTAGTAACATTATATACTTTTACTTCATAGTGATATATATACCGCACACCATTATTGAAATAATTAACATTCCAACGCAGAAGAACAACCACATTTCTCTTTCCAGCAATAGAAGTAAAGAACACGGAGGAAACTTCAGCAGGAGCATCAGAATAACTAAATGTATCAATTATTTTGTTATACTCTCCATTTACCGATAAATAACTTTGATAAAAATTAACATCTTTTTTATCTGGAGAACTTTGAAAACAAATAAGCCCACTATTAAATGCGCTATCTTTGAATGGGCCTTGAACCATTGCATTGGGGTTATCACCACAAGCATAAAGCAATGATGATACTAAAAACATACTTAAGGCTATAAGTTTAATTATAATATTTTCCATTTTAATCACCTTTACCTAACTCGTTTTCGATCAACTGGGCCTCGCCTTCACGGCGTCTTATCAAACCTCGTTGATTTGACCATAAGCGTTTCATACTTCGCAGGCGGCTCGGGATTTTAATTTCATTTCCTTGTACGAAATCATCTCGTATTTCTCTCATTTCGCGTCGGCTATCTAGTGGGTCATTTGGTTTAGGGAGTGCTAATGATGGTCCACGATTGTAAATCAACGAAAGCATTGCCCCCGCACTGTCCGGTGGAAGATTAATAGCCTGTGGATAAGCATTCACAACTATTTGACAATACCTTTGCTTCAGAAACATTGCCATATCTAACGCTTTATCTTTGCTTATAGTTATATCGGCCAGCCCATGAACGATTGATCTGGCATGATCACCTTTTTTCCAATTGCTGTCAGCAATCTTTCCACCTGCTCATTTGAGTAATAAGCACTCAACAACTCGCGGGCTGATGATATTGTCTGTTGCCCTAAATCATAACCATATCCGACAGTTACGCCACTTGACTGATCCCCGCCTGGAACATAGGGTTTAGAGACATATGCTTCCCAAGATAAAATAAATTCTGCAGATTTTTTTGATATCCGATAAATACCTAAAGATGTATTGAAATCAATAGCATCACTATACTTTTCGGCAATAGCATTTAAAAACACCACTGGATGCATATGCCAGACAGGCGCACCGCTGCTGAATCCGTCCACCTGACTCATCCATTCCATGTCGTCAAACCACTGTCTGACATAGTTGATGCTCAGGGGATCTATCTGTTTTAGAAACGTTCTCCAGCGGTGATGACTGCTGCCACCGAACCATTCACTGTCGTGCTTCACCACCATTCGCGCCACGATATCCCTGACATCCAGCTCCGCATAATTAACCGCATAGCTCAGTTCTGCACCAGAAAGGCCGCCACTGTTATCGCTGTCCATTTTCCGCAGCAGGGCTTTGTAGTAGTCAGAGACCTGTTTTTCCCGGATACCGCGCTCAGGGCGTACCCACTCCGCAATTCTGGTGAACCCATTTTTGATCCAGCCTTCATGTAGCGATTTTGTCATATCGGATGTGGACGGCTCTTCAAATGTACTGAATCCTAGCTTTTTCAGATCGTACTGGCAGATATCCACGTCCACATCAGCTTCGCTGAGCCAGGCCCCATCCCCGATATCAAACCAGCGTTTACCGCTGCTGTCGGTGAACGGATGGCATTTGTCCTGCGGCATAATTTTGAGAATATCTTTCTTCACCTGTCCCTTGGTTTTGGTGAAAGTATCGCCGGAACGGCTATAAATGAAGCTTTCCGGGTGGATATGAATATATTTCGGGCCGCTCTTCACCTGTGCCTTATTGCTCAGAAAATCGATCATCCGGCTGTCGGTGCTGAGTACTTCAACATGTACGAACGCACTTTTCTCTACACCGTGCATGTCACAAGGAGCAATATCTTCCGCCAGGTAGCCCACAGCATCGCCTGCCGCAACCTTCATTTTAGTTGCAGGTTTAACGACGGTATCAAATGTGCCCTGTGCAACAGCCTGCTGCATCCAGGCCGGCAGATGTGCCCTCTGCTCACCCACGGAGGTCACATATTGCGGGCCGAGCGACATCCAGAACGCCATGCCTGTCATTTCAGATTTGCTGTTCAGCATCCGGGCAAGCCCAAACGTCTGCTTCTGTCCCTTAAGATCGAAGATGATCTCACGCAGCACACTGACGCAGTCGCCGGTTTTCAGTTTATTCTTCGCAACCGGAGCCTTATCTCCGTCTTTTTCTTTGCCGGTATATTCACGCTTACTCAGCCCGTTACCCTTCTCACTAACCTTATACAGCCGGTGTTTTGGAAAGGCTGAGAGCGGAGCAAGCCCGATATACAGCGAGTAAAAGTCGAAGCTGTTATCCTTCTTTCCGGGATCCGGAATACTGGTCGACTTGACCAGCACAAACGTACTGGAATACTGCAGCGGATTATTGATGTATTTACCGGTCAGATAGTCCTGATTAATACGCCAGGCTACCACTTCGCCGCCTGCCATAAACTGAAGCGGCACTGCAGAGTCTGCAGTCTCCTTTGTCAGCACGGAGCCAGGGGCGCTCTTACTGGTGATGTGGATCCCGCCGTGCCACATGTTATTAGTCCCGGCCAGCCAGGACCCGTGTGGTTCCTGAAAGAGCGGCTTCATCATGTCATCCACGGTGGCGTAGTTATCGCCATTCGCTTTTCGGGCAGGAAAGCAGATTTTCATACCAGTTATCCTTAACGTGAAGGGATATTACGTGTTTTGGCCGGCGTCACGCTGGCATTCGTCTGGCTGAACTGCGGCGGCGTAGTGCCCATACTGCCGCCCGCCATCGGTGAGCGGTAATGCGCAGATTTGACCAGGTAATCACCCGGGGTTTCTTCCAGAATGCCCCCGTTGTCCAGCGTGATACTGGAGCCGCCGCCGTTGAGTCGCAGTTTAGGCGCACTGATGAGCAGCTCATCCTTGTTACTGCTGATGGTAAAAAGCAGCTCCGATGTCATCTCCATTGAACTCGTCTCTGCGCGAACTTCAACATCCCCCTGACTGGCAATCAGCTTCGCCCCGGACTGATGGGCAAACAGCCCGACAGACTCACTGGCGGCCAGCGTGATGTTCTTCATTGCCCCCATATCCAGATGCTGACCCGCACTCAGGATGGTGTTCTGCTTGCTGGTCATCTGAATGTGCTCCCCGAAGTGAACGCCACGCCCTGCGGTGCACTGCCCAGCAGGGCGGCGGACTGAAGGTCTCTCAGGCGGTTTTCCAGCAGACTGTTCTGGCTTTCAAGGTCGCATGTGAGTGCCTGAGCCTGCTGCGCTAGCAGATTGAGCCGCTTCATTTCGGTCGCTGACTGATGCAGGCGCTCAATCGCCGGCGCCATGTCCAGCATTTTGCCCTGTGCCGCTGTCTGCGCATCTGCGGTCAGGAACATACCTCTTCCGGCGCGCAGCGCCCGAACTCATCGGTGCGCAGTTCAAAGCCGGTACCGCGTGGCTCACGCTGAGCGTCCACCACATGACCGCCGTTAAGCTGCGTTTTTCCGTAGGGTGTTGCCAGCTTGAAATGCTCTTCCTGACGCTTATCTTCCAGGCGAAGTTTATTGTCCCCCGCCGTACGCCAGACGTTTCGCGTGTGATTGTCATGGGTGACGTGATCAGGGTGTTCGGAGTCATGCAGGGCGTGGGCGATGTACGGCCTGTCCGGATCCCCGCTGTCAAACATCACGGAGACTTCAGTGCCGTCGAGCAGCGGGGAGTGGAAACCGTAAGTATCCCCGGCATACGGTTTGGCCAGGCGAAGCCAGATGTAGGCATACCCCTGTTCGGTGCTGTTACGATCAAAATCAAGTCGGACGCGGTAGCGCCCCTGATTGTCGAGGTAAGCATATGTATCGTGTTTCTCATCGCTCTCCACCCGTGCAGGCAGGGAGCCAGCCATCACCGGACGATTCAGCAGCGCAGGGCGGTAACAAACCGTTTCGTTGTAAGGGATGCCAGTAAAGCGCAACTGGAAGCCCTTATCGCGTGCACCTGAGGTGTGAATACCGGTGATGACGATGCCGTTCTTCAGCGAGTCAGGCAGTCCACTGCCCTGTGGCTCCAGCACCTCGCCGGGTGCCAGTACCGGACTGCTTGCCCGCCCTGTTACCGTCTGCTGAGCATTAAGGTAACGTTCGTGACGCAGACGGGCATACCAGGCTCCACCTTCCGGGGTCTCTGCATCGCCTTCGCTCAGGAACGGCTCAGCGTAGTGATACACCTCACCTGTGGTGGCGCCCCTTCCTGCCGCATGGTGGCGGAACTGTCCAGCGGTGTCAGGGCTTCACGGTAGTTATAATCACGGGTGGCAACACTGCCGGTGACTACCCGATCTTCCGGGCTGATATCCCAGACGCTTTCCTGGCCATTATCACTGGTGCGCGAAGGCGGGATCACCGGGAGTTTGACGCCAAACTGGTACTGCATCTGGCTGTCCTGGAAAATCACCACATCCTGTTCAATTCGGCTGTCCATTCCAAAACGCCAGAAGATACCCACCTCAGCCAGCAGACGCTGTACAAATTCCAGATCCGTTTCACGCCACTGGGTAATGAGTTCCCGGACCGGGTAATGCTGTGATAAGCGGAAGTCAAAATCGGTCCCCTCCAGTCCGTGGGATCGCAGGATCTTCTCGACCACTTCCGGTACCGACTGATTCAGATACACTTCGCTGCGTTGGGTGTGCTGCATCAGGGCGACACGCGGCACGAGTCGCAGGGCATAGGTAATTTCATCCCCTGACATGGAGATCCGACGGAATGAATCAACCACACCGTACACCGTGCGCACCGGCATAGCAGGCGTGTCATTAAACAATGGCGTCTGGAAGGTGAAGGATGCCGGTTTCAGCATCATCTCATTGCTGGCAATGCTCGCCGCACAGGTGAAGGTGACATCGTAATGCCACGGCTGGCTCAGCGTTTCACTGGCGCGAAAGCGCAGCACATCCAGGAAATGTGTACAGTCATGCACATCCACCCGATAGCGTGACAGGCTCAGGGCTTCATCGATCGCCTTCTGCGCCAGACTACTTAAGCTTTCAATCATCATTCACCTCCGGCTGTGTTTTCTGCTCAATATCAAACTCCAGCACGATGCCCTCTTCTTCATCCCAGCCGAGTGTCAGGGAGTGTGGTTTTTGTTTCGCAGCCATATACGTTAAGAGCTGCTGGCTCAGTACCGGCAGGATTTGCTGGTTGAGTATGCTGTCGACGTTGCGCGCACCGGTATCCGGCAGCAGACAGGCGGAAGTGAGTGCGTCATACAGACTTTCACCAATATTCGTAGCCAGGCCATAATGGCGGTGCAGACGCTTGCTGACCTGCGCCAGTTTCATCTTCACAATCGTGCGCATGGCAGGTTCCGCTAACGGTCGGTAGATGACAGTCTGGAAGCGGGCCAGCAATGCAGGCTGAAAGTGGTCACGCAGGATCGGCCGCAGCAGTTCGTGCAGGTCTGCTTCGGTGGCGTCCGGCTGCTCATCAAGCAGTTGCATCAGAGGGTCGCTGCCGAGGTTGGAGGTCATCAGGATAACCGTGTTACGAAAGTCAATTTCCCGACCTTCTCCATCACGCATAAAACCGCGATCGAAGACCTGATAGAACAGGTTCATCACGTCACGGTGCGCCTTTTCCACTTCATCGAGCAACACCACGCTGTACGGACATTTGCGTACCGCTTCGGTCAGAATACCGCCCTGACCATAACCCACGTAGCCCGGCGGCGAGCCTTTCAACTGCGAGACGGTATGCGGCTCCTGATATTCCGACAAATTGATGGTGATGAGGGACTTCTCGCCGCCGTACAGCACATCCGCCAGTGCCAGCGCGGTTTCGGTTTTACCCACACCGCTCGGACCGACCAGCAGAAACACGCCCTGGGGGCCATTCTCGGACGTGAGTCCGGTTTTGGCCGCGCGCAGACGCTGCGCGATGGCGTTGAGGGCAACATCCTGACCGACCACGCGCTTGCCGATTTCATTTTCAAGGCTCAGCAATTCGGTCTGCTCGTCCTTCATCAGCGAGGAGAGCGGCACGCCCGTCCAGTCGGCAATCACGTTGGCGACGGTGCGTACATCCACATCCACGGAGAGTAACGGGTTACTGTGCTGCATGCTGCTCAGTTCCTGTCGCAGCTTATGAGCCTCACTCTGGCGGGAGATATCCTGGCGGCTTTCCAGTACCTGTCTGGTGAGTGTGAGTTCCTGACCGTACTGTGTCTCCAGCTCTGCCAGTGCAACAATAAGGCTGTTCTCTTCCTGCTCAATGACAGTCATACGTTCACCGTGGATCTGATTACCCACAGCGATATCTTCCAGCAGCGCCTGCTTCTCCATTTCCAGAGAGGTCATTTGCGAGCGGATGCGGGTCAGCTGTTCCGGTACGGTGTCGAGGCTCATGCGCACGCGGGCGCTCGCGGTATCCAGTAAATCCACCGCCTTGTCCGGCAGCTGGCGGCCTGTCAAATAGCGGCGGGACAGCGTGACGGCGGCGCGCACGGCCTCGTCAGTGATATGCACGACGTGGTGTTCGGCGTAGCGGGATTTCAGGCCACGCAGCATCAGACACGCCAAGTCATCATCCGGCTCATCCACTTTGACCCTCTGGAAGCGGCGCTCCAGTGCGGCATCGCGTTCGAAGTACTGCTTATATTCGGACCAGGTGGTGGCAGCGATGGTGCGCAGTTCACCACGGGCGAGTGCCGGTTTCAGCAGGTTAGCCGCATCCGTACCCCCGCCTGGTTGCCCGCGCCAATGATGGTGTGGGCTTCATCGATAAACAGCAGGATCGGCACTGGCGACTGCTGCACGGCGTCGATGACATTTTTCAGGCGCTGTTCAAATTCACCTTTCACGCCAGCGCCTGCCTGTAACAGGCCGAGGTCAAGGGCGCGCAGGATAACCGGTTTGAGGGATTCAGGTACGTTGCCTTCAGCAATACGCAGCGCCAGGCCCTCCACCAGCGCGGTTTTGCCGACACCGGGTTCCCCAACCAGAATCGGGTTGTTTTTGCGGCGACGTGAGAGAATATCCACCATCTGGCGAATTTCGGTGTCACGGCCGAACACCGGATCAATCTTGCCTTCTCTGGCTTTGGCGGTGACGTCGAGGGTGAATTTATCCAGCGCGTTCTGAAGAGCCGGGGTCAGTTCACCCTCTTTCAGTCCTGCTCCGATGGGACGTCCGACAAACGCCACTTCACCGCCGTAGCTCTGCGCCAGTTCCGCTTCCTGCTGCATCTCAGGACGCTCATCTGACTGCGCATCGAGCAGCGGGCGCAGACGTTCCAGTTGACTCTGGCCCAGGGTCAGCAATGGCCACAGACCATCACAGCAGGCCAGTCGTGGGTTGTCCGTCAGCGCCATCAGCAGGTGAACACTGCGGATATTCTCCTCCCCGGCAAGCGAGGCCAGCAGCCAGGCTTCCTGCATCATTTTCTGGATATCGGCGGATAACTGCGGGCGGCTGCGTACCGAGCGCGGTTGATTATCCAGCCAGCCGAGCAAATCTTGCCACAGCGCATCCATATCCCACTCATAACGGCGCGCCAGCACCATCAGGTCACCTTCCCCCTGCTCAAGTAATTTCAGCAGCCAGTGCTCAGGCAAAATTTCCGCATGCGCGCGGGTCTGGCAAAGCGAGGCCGCCCCTTCCATCGCTCGGGCACAGTAAGGGTTCAGACGTCGCAACAGGATGGCTGGATTTTCCATGAATCTCTCTCTTTGTCGGTTGCTGGACACGCTACCGCCCATCGCTGTTTCCCGTGATGGGGACCAAAGCGCATACGGTCAGGCTGGCAGTTTGTGGGTTCTTTGCTGAATGTCCGCGCAGACAGGCATTCAGCAAAAGAAAAAGCGGACAGAGAAGCTCTGTCCGCTCGTGACTTACGCGGTGGCGCGTTCGTTCCAGGAATCGGAATGAATGATGTTGCCGTCTTTGTAGGTCCAGGTGATTTTTTCGTAGCGCAGTTCGATCTGCTCGAGGTGGTTATGCTTCTCGTAAGCAGGATCCTTGATGTCATGCATTACAGGCGCTACTTTCACCACTTTCACGTTCTCGAGTTTGGTGTTGAAGTACTCCACTTCCTGACCCGCGTCGTTGATTTTGTACCACTTGAATTCAGCAGACTTCAGGGTCTGACCGGTGGTCACTGCCTTGAACAGATATGGGCTGGAGGAGTCGATTTCCTTGGTAAATTTGAACGGCGTGTGGATACGGGTGCCGGTCAGCTTACCGGTGTTGTTGTCGGTCGGGATGTACAGGTTATGCGCCTGTGCCACCACCTCAATGCTGCCGTCACGATCCTGAACGTCCACAGACCCTTTGATGTCTGCGCCGCCGTCGTCTTTCAGCCAAAGATAAACAGGAATTGCCATCGGATTTACTCTCCATTGTGTTGAGAAACGTCATCATCCTGCGATGACGCCGGGGTTTTGCCGGGTATCTGACAGGCGTTAGCCTGCGGTACCAGACTGATTTCGACACGGCGGTTAAGCGCACGCCCTTCCGGGGTGTCGTTGGTTGCGATCGGACGGCTTTCACCATAGCCCTGCACCGCAAAACAGCTTTCCGGCACCTCACCGGTGTCACGCATCCAGTCGCGCACCGCTGCGGCACGTTTCAGGGAGAGCGTCTGGTTCAGCTGCGGATTGCCGGTGTGATCGGTATGGCCGGACACGACAATCAGCCAGCCCGGTTTGGCCTTAACACCCACCAAAGAATTGACCAGCATTTTGGTGGAGCCGGCTTTCAGCGCCGATTTGCCGGAATCGAACAGCGACATGCTGTCGAGGCGGATAATTTTCGGGATTGGTTTGGGTTTTGGTGGCGCTGGTGGTGGAATCCAGGTATCAATGGCCTGCTGAACGCTCAGCCATAAACGTTCACCCGGATAGAGTCCCAAACCGTAACGCTGCGGTTCCCCCTGGCGCTGCCAGCGTTCCAGCAGCAAGGCATTCTGTTGCAGGGCATGCAGTGACTGCGCTTTCGGTGCGTAGTGCGTCATTGGAATGGCATACCAACGCTGCAGATCGGAGGCGATTCGCCCGATAAGAGACTGGTTGTGCAGCGCAGACAGGCCAAGTGCACTGAGAATGCAAAGCAGCAGGAACATCACCACCCAACGCCCGGTTTTCCCGCCCTGAAGCGGCATGGCATAGGGGTAAGCAATGGCAGAACCGGATCGGCAAAATGCCACAGCGCCGGATACGTTGCGGTCGCTGTCGGAGGTAACAATTTTGAATGACGGAACAGCCACTGCGGCCAGACAGCTTCTGTCAAAGTACGAACTGCGCCGCTACGGACAACTACCGCGAACGGCGTGATGGCCGGATACAGTCGGTCTGCTTTTGTCAGTTCTTCCATCATTACCTGTTGCAGCATGCTAATCGCATGAGACAGATACGGCAGACAGGTCACGTTTTCAGGCAGAGTTCGCCACTCCTCCAGCGTCTGTGCAGATTCATCCGTCGGGCAGACCAGCGGCGTTTTGCCCCGAATCACAATCCACGGCGTTTCCGGCCCGGAAAACTCGCCAGCCAGCACGACAGGGGGCAGATAACCGGAAAGATTCTTCAGCTTTTGCACCTGCTGGCGCAGAACCTTCAGGGAAGCACGCAGCAGCCCTTCATCCCCGTGCAAATCCGGCAGGCAGCGGAACATCACTACCAGTTGCCCAGCCATGCGGGGTTCACGTGCCAGCAAAGGGTCAGCAAACTTGCTTAGCTGATCCGTTGAATCGACTTTCAGATAACAGCCATGCGCCGTGGTGCGGCATCCGCCATGCGCAAACAGATGATCGTCAAGATCGCCACATACCAGCAAAACCGGCCCGGTAAAACCTGCTGGCGGAGACTCTCCCTCATCTGCCTCCTGCCCGACGGGCTTCTGGCGACGATAGCGGCGAGGTATCAGCAGCAGCGCCATAATCAGCCCTGCCAGCGTCAGCACACTTTTGACCAGCACGGAGAAATTCACAAATCCCCAAATCACCCAGAGCGCGGCAGTCAGACAAATCAGCACCGGAAATGCAGCCCGTAACAGTGCAGATATTCGCATCAGCGCAGCTCCGGTAATTGCTGGCGCAGCAGCTCCTGCAACCACAGGTGACCTCCAGCCCAGACCAGCGCCGTGAGAAGTGCCGCCAGGATTATCCAGAACCACACGGAACGCAGAATGTTGTAGCGTCGCTTACCTGTTTTCTGTACGACCAGATCGAAACCCGTTTCCAGTGGTGGGACACGCTCATTCAGGGCAGCAATCACTTCATCTCGCAGCGACTGTCCGACGCCGGAGAGGCTAAACTGCCCCTGAAATCCCAATGCAAGAACGCGCTGATAGCAGGTCAGCACCGCAGGAACCGGAGACGGCTGGCGCAACACTTCCGCGATGCGGTCATACAACGCACCGCCCGCACGCAGTGAGCCAAAGTAACGGGCCTGCAGCGGCGCGGCGCGCCAGGCTTTAATGCCTTCGTCCACGTCAGCCTTCTGCGCAGGCTCGGCTTGAGTTTCAGCGTCCGGCAGATTCGCTTCTGCATCAGCAGACGCGGGTTTACGGTTCATCACCGCTTCATCCAGCAGAGCGCACTGCGCATAGGAAATATGCGTAATGCTCTCGCTGTCATAACCGGCGCGCTCCAGCGCATCACGCACGCT
The DNA here is from genome assembly GCA_018842655.1 of Candidatus Pantoea haifensis. Taxonomy (GTDB): domain Bacteria; phylum Pseudomonadota; class Gammaproteobacteria; order Enterobacterales; family Enterobacteriaceae; genus Pantoea; species Pantoea haifensis. The sequence continues at coordinate 1,880,281 of JAGTWN010000004.1, forward strand.
TTCCACCTGTGCGCAACAGTTTTTATAGAGCGCCTTACCATCCGGGGCTCTGGCACCGTGACGCAGCTGCGCCACGGTAAGCCAGGTGTCCGCCATCAAGCTGTCGATATCGATATCCTTTCTCATGAGCGCAACACCGCAAACAGTTCGAGTTCAAGCTCGCCCAGCAATGACGGTACGTAGAACAGGCACACGCCCTGCTCCAGCATGTCATGCGCTGCACGGCTCTCCATATCCAGCACGAAATACTGATTCTCCAGACGTACCGGCAGTGCTGCAGGAACACGGCTGAGAGGAATAAGACCAATACCTTCCATCGCCACGCCGGAAATCTGACCCACATCATCCGGGGTGCCGGCCAGGGCCATGGCGGCAAATTTCTCAGCCACCTGCCAGGCAGGAAGATTTGAACGGACTGACAGGTAGAAATCGGCTTCTTCGCGCAGACGAATATCGTGCAATACCGCTTTCCAGGTTTGCCCGTCCAGGCGGGACATATTCACGGCAATCACTCGCGACGGCAGACTGGATTCCAGCAGCTCAGTGATAAGTTCAAATAACGGCGGAAAAGTCTTTTCTGGTATCTGGTGGTCATAGCCCGGAATGGCATCCAGATCGCGGTCCAGTGAGAACGTCAGCATACTTCCTGCCAGTCGCGCCAGCTCCGCCCAAACCTGTTCAGGGTGACGGGCCGGGAAGCGTTCGAACTCAGTTAACACGCGGGCGTGGGTGTTCAGCGCATTCAGCAACCAGAACAGTGAGACGTCAGCAACCACAAAGTCAGCCATCCGGTCATTGCTTTCGCGACGCATTGTCATCAGACGCTGACGACGGGAACGCAACTGTCGGTTCAGGAGTACCAGACGTTCGCGAAGCAGGTTGCTCGCAGAAAACATTGCCATCGGCGGGATAAAGTCCGGATCCTGGCGCCATCCTCCCTGTCCGTCTCGCAACAGACGGGCTACGGCACAGGTCTGCCAGGCATCGTTACTTTCGTGATCAAAACGGAACGCAAGGTTGAAACGGGCCATTGCCATTGGCTCCTCTTCCTGACCAAACGCATCCTGAACTGTCACCCACTCTTCGCGATAGCGCAGCGGACGTTCGGCAGGCTCGGTTTCTGTCTGGACATTGACGATGCCGGATTGCATCACTGGCAGCGCAATCAGCACAGTCATACTGTCCATATGGCCGGAAGCCAGCAGCGTCACTTCCCGTGGTTCAGGGGTAAGTCACTGTTTTGCGTGTCAATCAACGTACCATCTGGCAACCACAGACGCAGTTTCTGTATCTGCACCCGACCGGAGGCGAGAAGTGCGTCATTAAGTTCCACATGCTCAACGCCCCACGGGAAGGGGCTGAATAGCCGGGACAATCCGGCGCGGGAAAAAGACTCCCACTCGGACTGCTGCTGAAACTGCTGAGGGGCCAGCAAGGCCCCTTCATTCCATAACGGGCGATAAATCTTCATCCCTGATTTCCTCTCGCCTTACGATTTCGCCTTCGGCATCTGAGAAACCAGTGACAGGTTGACGTCCATGCCTTCCACCTGGAAATGCGGTACGGCATAGAGTTTCACGCGGAAGAAGCCCGGGTTGTCCTCAATATCTTCCACCACAACTTTCGCATCACGCAGCGGGTGAGATGCCTGCAGTTCGTCGCCCGGATCGGTCATTTCCGTCACCAGACTGCGAACCCAGGTGTTCAGCTCCAGTTCGAGCAGACGGCGATCCTTGGTGGTACCGATGTTTTCACGCTGGATAAGCTTCAGGTAATGCGCGATACGTGACAGCAGGAAAATATACGGCAGACGGGCGTTGATGCGGCTGTTGGCGGTCGCATCGGCGGTATCGTACAGTGCAGGTTTCTGGGTGGAATTAGCAGAGAAAAAGCACGCATAATCGCGGTTCTTGTAGTAGCTGAGCGGAATAAAGCCCAGGTTCGCAAATTCAGATTCACGGGTTTCAGGGATCATCACCTCACTTGGGATTTTGACCTGATTACCGGTACCCAGATCGTACAGATGGATTGGCAGATCCTGAACAGCACCCCCAGCCTGCGGGCCACGGATCTGCACACACCAGCCGTTGTTGATGAAACTGCGCACCATGTTGGCCGCAAACGCGAAAGAGGCATTGGTCCACAGGTATTTATCGTGTTCGGGGCCTTTGACCTCTTCCACATAGTTGAAGCTGCGTACCGGTACGGTATCAGGGCCATACGGCAGACGCCCCAGTACACGCGGCATCACCAGACCGATATAACGGGCATCATCCGTCTCACGGAAAGATTTCCACTTGATGTACTCGGCACGGTCAAAGTAGTTACCGATATCTTTGATGGCCGCCACCTGTTCCATTGACGCTTTGAGGAAGAATTTCGGGCCTGCAGAGCCGATAAATGGCATATGCGCTGCGGCAGAGACTTTAGAAATATTGCGCAACAGGGCAACATCCTGCGCAGAGGCATCGAACTCGTAGGCGGAAATCAGCGCAGCAATCGGCTCGCCACCCGGCGTGTCGTACTCATCAATGTATGTATGCTTATACAATCCGCTCTGGATGATTTCCGGACTGTCTTCAAAGTCCTGTCGCAGATCCTCTTTAGCGATATCCAGCAGCTCAATTTTTACGTTCTGGCGAAAATCCGTTTTATCCACCAGCGATGTTAACCCGCGCCAGAGACTTTCTGTTCGCTGAAACGCTTCGTGATGCATCACCTCGTCGAGCTGGCGACTAATCTGGTAATCCAGTTCTGCGATATGCTGATCAATCAGATTTTTATCGAGTTTTTCAACTTTTGAGCCTGCTTTAGTCAGGCATTCCAGAAACACCTGCATTCCGGCAGTCAGACGCTCATCGGCGGTCGCATCCGACATCGCCTGCGCATCCTGCCAGATATCCAGTGCACTGAGTTCAGAAACAGGGTTGAGATTGATTTTTTCAAACAGGGATGCGTAAACCCCGCCAGCAGGGGTATGCGCCGACACTACACTCTCGCGACCCGCAACATTCTCATTTTTTACAGACATCAGCATTCCTCAATTAATCCGTTAATCATCGTGGCCGTTTATGGCTGTTTCGGGGCCAGAACTGAGAGTTCGGCTCTGAGTTCTGCGCTTAATGCCGGGTCGAGGAGAATTTTTTCCAGCTCTTTTCGAAAATCCTGGTTATCCAGCAAATTTGCCTTGAGGTCACGGAGAAGATTGCGCATGGCAAGCATGGCTTTAAGCTGGGGTATCTGGCGGGTCACCTGCTCTGGTGTAAAATCTTTCATAGCCCGGAAAGTCAGGCTGATATTTTCCTCACTACCGTCACAGGCAAGCATATTTTTTACGGTGAGATTAATGCCTGGAGAATATTCTGAAAGAACACTGTCGATGTTATTTTTGTTAATATTGACTTTGTTGCGTTCGGATAATGCTGCGGTTTGCTGCCCATGACTAAAATCACCTGCAACCAGTAATTTCAACGGCAACTCGGTTTTCTTACTCGCCCCACCGGTATGCAGATCAAGCTTTAAATTAATACGTGCTTTCGGCACCTCACTCTGGAAACTATCAGCCATCTAAATACCCCTCTTTTTATCGCTTTGTGTTATTTAAACTTATAATGGATAGTAAGGCTGCCGACAGAAAAAACGAGAATTTTTAGATTACAAATCTCGCAATATAGATTTATTAAGAACTCACATCGCGCTATTAATGCTATTCCCTCAAGCACGAAAATTAACTTCCACCTTTTTTATTTTTAAGATGGAAGCATACCCACAAGCCCAAATTAATAAAAATTATAAATTAAAACAAAAACTTAAAATACGACACCCACCATTCCTCACTCAGCATGCAGACATGCCTGAATACCTTAACTTTAGCCGCCGGCGGGCAATAAGAAACAAAAAAACAGCTTAATAAAAACAAAAAACATTAAGAATAATATTTTCTCTGGTTTATTCGCTTAATTTTATCTGAGTAAGCCTGAGATATCCCTGATGAAAAAATATTTTAATTTTTCTCATTATTTATGGCAGACATTCACACCAGCCACCGCCAGTAACCTTTTCAGATAGCGAGGTAGCGCCTGTGAACGTCTATGATAAAACCTGTTCAGAAAATCTGCAGATCTGAACTCTTGCCCGGTTTCAGACCACGATTTTAAGCGCCATAAGCACCAGAATATTAATTACCCCAAGCGCAGCTGAATACATGCTTTGCCTCAGACGTAATAACGCCTGCCCGGCATGGTTAAACGCTTTTTTCTGAGGTTATCCCAAAGGCGTTACGCCGTTGGCCTGACGAAAGCGATGGCTGAAATGACCTGAAGAATGAACACCACAGCGTAAGGCGATCTCAGCGCCGTCCCTGGCTTATTGATGATTTTGCTGGGCAATTTAGTGAGGTTTACCCGCTGGTCGCTGATGCGTCATCGCGCTATCGTCTGACAGGAAAACGGGCTCCAGCCCGCTTTCTCAAGGGCATCGTGCCCTTTTTTGCTGATTAAAATTGACGGCTTGTGGCTGGTTGATTGCTTTACGCGCAATCCAGTAGAGCAGAACACGAGCATCATCTTCGTCACGATCGGCCATCGACAGCAGCTTTAATGCCAGCGTCGATTTTGTCACCGGTTGTTGCTCTACGCTCAGCTCCATTACAGCCTGACCAATAATGCAGTAAACTTCATTCTCACTGGTAACGGATTCATATGTCCGATCTTTCATATTTCCTCCTGTAAAGTGAACCTTTAGCCTGGCAAAAAAACTGCAAAGCTGCTGTAACAAAGCGGTTAAGGAAACATTAACTTACGGCTAATTACCCTTACTTAAGCATCTGCCTCCTTGGTTACTTATGGATCAATGCCGTTCATACCCGCTGAATGGCATTTCATGCCGCGCTTCGTTCCGTTCATGCCGTTATTTCTCGCCCGCGCGTAACCGTGCATTACTCTGCTTACAGTTTCCGCATTCCCGAACGGGAGAGAAAAATATGAATCAGTCTCAACTTACGTCTTACCCGCGTACCCGCTGGCTTACCCTGACTGGCACGGTCATTACGCAGTTCGCTCTGGGTTCGGTTTACACGTGGAGTTTGTTTAATGGACAACTGTCTCAAAAGCTGGATGCTCCCGTCAGTCAGGTTGCCTTTTCATTTGGTTTGTTGAGTTTAGGTCTCGCTATCGCCTCGTCGCTGGCGGGTAAGCTACAGGAGCGTTTTGGTGTACGTAACGTGACCATTGGCGCAGGCATATTAATGGCGCTGGGCTTTTGGCTTACTGCCCACGCTGATAATTTAATGATGCTTTACCTTAGCGCAGGTGTATTAGTCGGCCTGGCTGATGGCGCTGGTTATCTGATGACGCTGTCAAACTGCGTTAAGTGGTTCCCGGAACGCAAAGGCATGATTTCCGCCTGTGCAATAGGCGCCTACGGTTTAGGCAGCCTGGGCTTTAAATTTATTTGCGGCGCACTGCTGGCTAATTTCGGCTTAGAGCAGACGTTTGTCATTTGGGGATTGCTGGCGATGTCGATGATTATCGTCGGCGCACTGTTAATGCGGGATGCTCCGCAACAAACGGCAACCAACTCAGCGCGTGAATGTACCGACTACACGCTGGCACAATCGGTACGTCTGCCGCAGTACTGGATGCTGGCGCTGATGTTCCTGACTGCCTGTATGAGCGGACTGTATGTTATCGGCGTGGCGAAGGATATTGGTGAAGGGCTGGTACATCTGACAACACAAACTGCAGCAAATGCGGTGACGGTTATTGCGATTGCTAACCTGAGTGGCCGCCTGATCCTTGGCATCTTGTCAGACAAAATGGCACGTATTCGGGTAATTTCACTGGCACAGCTTATTTCACTGACGGGCATGGCGGTATTGCTGTTTACCCACATGAATGAGACGTCGTTCTTCTTCTCGCTGGCTTGTGTGGCGTTTAGCTTTGGCGGCACGATCACCGTCTTCCCGTCGTTAGTCAGTGACTTCTTTGGACTAAACAATCTCACCAAAAACTACGGCCTGATTTATCTCGGCTTTGGTATTGGGAGCGTGATGGGATCGTTAGTGGCCTCGCTGTTTGGTGGGTTTACCGTCACCTTCAGTTTGATTATGACACTGCTGGTGATTTCCCTCTTCCTGTCGCTGACGATTCGGCTGCCGCTGCGTCAGGCCCTGAGCCAGCCACTGTTACAGCAACGCAATTAAAACATTATGGGCCGCAATCTGTGCGGCCCATTAGCATTAGCCGCGGAACAGCGGCTCAGCCATACCGGCCACCTCAACATCTACCGCTAAGATATCCCCCGATTGGGGATAACGCGCCAGCTCTTCCTCTGTACGATTTTCCCGCGAGCTGGTGATATAAAGCGTTTTCAAATCTGCGCCGCCAAATGCCACCATGGTTGGCCATTTCACCGGCAGTGTTATCTCATCAACGATCTCTGCGCTTTGCGGATCGATACGCACTACTCGCCCGCCGTCAAATTGTGCTGACCAGTAAAAACCCTCGCTGTCCAGCGCCGCGCCGTCAGGCAGGCCGCCACTGGCGTCAAAGCGACGGAAGATTTCGCGCTCGCCCGGCTCACCGCTGCGGTCTAACGGATAACGATACAGCACTTCATTTGGCGTATCGCTCTGGTACATCCAGCGGCGGTCGGCCGAAAAAGCGAGTCCGTTAGAAATTTTCACATCGCGCGCTTTCACTTCCAGTTTAAGGTCAGGCGTGACGCGGCACAGTAAGCCACCATTTTTGTCCTGCGGTTCCCACAAACTGCCACACCAGAAGTTGCCCCACGGATCAACACGTCCATCATTGAAGCGACTTTGTTCAGCGATACCGGGATTATCCGCCACTTTACGCTGCGGTTTGCCTTGTGCATCTAAGAGCCAAACGCCGCTACGTAACGCCGCAATAACCCCCCTGTTCGCGCAGCCCGATACAACCGACCTCTTCAGCCTGAGGAAACGTCTGCAGCTCACCGCTACGCGGATCGAAACGGTGTATAGCAGGGGCCAGAATATCGACGCACCATAAAACCTGTTCCTGTACTGACCACAGGGGACACTCACCTAACTCCGCTTGTAATGCCAGAACATTTTTAACGTCGTGTGACATTGTTAACTCCTCATAAACAACCCTGTTAATAATGTAGCGGCAAACGGATATTAAATGAGAATTATTTTAGGCGGTTTTTTCAGAGGGTTCCTGGCGAGGTTATTTATTATTCGGTCAATTCTGATATAAATAAATCCACAAAACAGAAAATCGATATTTAAGAAACATTACGAAATATTTATATAAATAAATCTACATTTACTGCATCGTCACTTCACTTTTCCGGCGTAATGTTGCACCCATCGGAAAAGAGGAGGACTTTCCATGAAAAAAATAATTAAAGTCGCGTCGGTGTGTGCGCTTATTACCTTGCTGAGCGGTTGTATCATCGGACCCAGACATGGCGGTGGCTGGCACCACGGGGAGGCTATCACGGCGGGCATCATGGCGGTTATCACGGTGGACATCATCACCGCTAATGGGCAAAGACACTACACAGCATAAAATAAAAATATAAACAGGGGCGGGATAATTATCCCGCCCTTTTACATTAACTTCTTACCGCGTAATTACACTGAAACCAGGCTTTCTTCAAGCCTGGAATATGGCTTTCTTGTGCGGGTAAAGATTCCACTTTATCGAAGCCTTTCTTATTACAATATTCAGCCAGATCGAGTTTCATGGCATCCTGATTGACGGTTTCCGGATCATAACGGTATTGCACTGTATTTGAGCTCGGATCTTCATCAATGCGTTCAAATGCGCCTGGTTTGCTGGCGGTACATCCGCTGAGCAAAAGTAGCGCCAGCGCGCCAGCTAATTGTTTTTTCATTTTAATTCCTCACTTTGCTGCGCAGTGTAAGGCGCAGCACCTGGTGCATCTATAGGATTTATGCACGAATTAAAGCCAGCAGAAGCGTTTCTGCCAATTGATTTGATAAGATTAAACGGCTATATCTATCAGAGATAGCGTGAGAGGATGTATCCAGAAAAACGATGTCTGCACCACACCAGGTAATACTAAGAAAAAAACACATCTTGACCTTTGTGCCCGCGCTGAGCGGGCTTTTTTTAGCCTGAAAGCGCAATCATTCTACGAAGCAAGTTAGCGGCTTGCTTGTCAGGTAATGCGAGGATCGCGCTGTAAAGATCAATCGACATAGCACACATTGATGAACGGTCTACAGCGGTATCGGCAGGCATATTTAACTGCTGAAGCCTGTCGCCCCATTTTTTATAAAGCCCGGCAACCACATTTTGCAGATCGCGCTGGGCAGCTTCCTTATCGACAGGCAGATCCGCCTGAACACTGCTCAGAAGTAACACTTCCATCGCCTGCGCATCGAGTTGATTTAATGCGGGCGAAAGGGTTTTTATCAGATTCACTCCGCCGTTGACTTGCGGGTAGAGATAACGGAAGCAGAGCTGGGCATTGATCTTGTTAAGTGCCTGCATCTCCTGCACCGACACTCGAATATAATTGACTACCGCCGCGTCTGGCGCACGCATCAAGCGTTGGTTAATCACCTCTGCAAGCCAGCCACGCAGTTCGCCAGTGGCCTGTTGAGCGGATTCGCCAGCACGAATTTTATGCATTAACTCTTGTACCAAAAGCTGCCACAGCGCAGGTTCCTGCTGTTGCAATACCCGATAACCCGGCGTTTGCGCCAGTTGCTCTTCCGCCAGCATTTGTTGCTGTGCACGCTGCTGCCTGGGGTGCATCCAGCTGAACCACAATAAATTGGCCAGGATAACAGGCAGCAGGAAAATCAGTACGCCCTGCCACACGCGCAACCGGGTCGTTTTAATCAGGCCAAAAATGATTAACGCCAGCAGCACAAAGGCCGCCAGCGTAATTAAAAACAGTGTCATGCCGCGTGGTTATTCCTTTCGTACATCAATAAGTACCGGACAATGAGCACGCTCAATCACGGCAGCACTCACCGATCCTTTTAACAGGCGATTAAATGAAGAGAGATGCCGACGGCCCATGATAATCATACTGGCCTTAAGCTGCTCCGATTGCGCAATAATAGTATCCGCCGCCTCACCCGCTAAAATCATGCCCCGGGCATCGATGCCAGCACGCAACAGCGGCGCGAGCGCATGGCGTACCACCATTTCAGCCGTATTTTGCTCATCCTGCGCTGCGACAAAATCAGACGGATCTTCAGCCGCATCAATCTCAATCGGCTGATTACAGGATGAGTATGCGGGATCAATACAGCACAACACCACTACCTGTGCCTTGTGCGCCAACGCTTCATCCATCGTCAGCGAGATGACTTTTTCAGCGACCGGCGAATTATCAACGGCCATTAATATGGTTTTCATCGAATGGTTATCCTTCTACAGCAGCGATTTTGCCAATTTCACGTATCAGCGCCTCTTTGCACTTGAGTATTTCCTCACGATAACGCGCTTCATGTTTGAGAAAACGTGCAGTGGGCACCAGCAGAGAGACGGAAAAACGACCAAACAGCGTATCCAGTGCTACAGCCATGGTTGAAATACCTTCCAGCGTTTCACCACGATCGTAGGAGATACCGCTTTCGCGCACTTCCGCTATGCGTTGAAGCAGTTGCGGCAAGGTTTTTACTGTCATCTCAGTCAGTTCGCGATAAGCCTCACCAACCATTACCCGTACATCTTCGTCACTCTCCAGCGCCAGCAGCGCCCGACCACCAGAGGTGCTGTAAAGCGGCAGGTTTAGCCCAATGCGCGGTACGACACGTAGCTCGCGCGAGGCAACCACATAATGGATGATGGCCAGTTGCGTACCGCTGGCACGCGCCAGCGAAACCGTTTCATTGGTATCCGCGCACAGTTTTTCCAGTAAGGGTTTCGCTAAATCTACGACGTCTGTATGTACGCTTGAGATCAGTTTAAGTAAAGCGGGGCCGAGCCGCAGCCCGCCTGCGCCACTGCTGCGTACCAGTTGAGCACTGTCCAACGCCGCCACGATGCGTTGTACCGTTGAGCGCGGTAAATCAACGGCCTGGGCAATTTCGCCGAGACTCATACCCCTGGGATGTTCACCTAATGCGTTCAAAATTTTTGCTGCGCGAGCGATGACCTGAATGCCACCGGTTTTTTCATCCTCGCGGCTGGATGGAAGTTGAGCCATAGCGTCGTCCTGTTTGAGCTGCCTTACTGTAGCGTGATTAAGGCACTTTTTACAGCATGTACCACATTGCAATACATCATACCGGGATGTAAGATTGTGATCTGTATCACATCGCAATACACCGCATCAAATTATAAGAGAAATGTTATGAACGCTACGCCTGCCTCCGCGCCGGCCCCGCATCCTTTTACCCTGCGTCTGGCACTGGGCTTAGTCGGTGTGCTGATCGCTGCGCTGACTTCAGGGTTGAACGATCGCGTTACGGATATCGCGCTGGCTGATATTCGGGCAGCAACCGGCATCAGTTACGATCAGGGTAGCTGGATTATTTCCGCTTATCAGGCAGCCGAAGTGGCGGCGATGATGATTGCGCCGTGGTTTGCCGTCACCTTCTCGCTACGCCGTTTTACCCTGACGGCATCGGCTGGTTTTATGCTGACCGGCATACTGCTGCCGATGATGCCGACGCCAACACTGTTTATTGCACTGCGCGTGGTACAGGGTTTATTTGGGGCGCACTGCCGCCAATGCTGATGACCGTGGCGCTGCGTTTTCTGCCGCCCCCGCTAAAACTTTATGGTCTTGGTGGCTATGCCTTAACGGCGACTTTTGGGCCGAACATGGCCGCGTCGCTGGCCGCCTTCTGGACCGATGAAGTGAGCTGGATGTTTGTATTCTGGCAAGTCGTGCCGGCGATGTTAATTGGGATGCTGCTGATCGGCTGGGGCTTACCTCAGGATCCGTTGCGTACTGAGCGTTTCAAACAGATCGATCTCTTCGGCATGCTGACCGGCTGCAGCGCGATCGCTTTGCTGATTTTGGCGTTGACGCAAGGCGAGCGTCTCGACTGGCTTAATTCGCCGCTGTTTGTTGGCTTACTGCTGACTGCCCTGCCGCTGTTCGTGGTGTTCCTGATTAATGAATGGTTTCATCCGCTGCCGTTGTTTAAGTTGCAAATGCTGCAACGGCGCAATCTGACACACGGATTACTGGCGTTAGCCGGTGTGCTGATCGTGTCACTTTCTGGCTCTGCCCTGCCCTCCGCTTATTTTGCGCAGGTCGAAGGTTTTCGCACGCTCGAGTTTGCGCCGCTGGCGTTAGCCATTGGTCTGCCGCAGCTGCTGATCGCGCCGCTGGTTGCGGCATTACTCAATATCCGCTGGATTGACTGCCGCTGGGTGCTGGCAGCCGGTCTTGGTTTGCTCGTGACTTCCTGTGGGCTGGGAATGCACATTACCAGCGACTGGGCGCGACAAAACTTCTGGCTGATCCAGATTTTGCAGGCTTTTGGGCAACCAATGGTGATTTTGCCGATATTGATGAGCGCCACCAGCGTAGTCGCTCCGCCAGAAGGGCCGTTTGCCTCCGCGATGTTTAATACCGTGCGCGGCTTTTCCAGTATTGCGGCGTCGACCTTAGTGAGCTGGTTTGTCAGTCACCGCGAGCAGTTTCATTCCAACGTGCTGATTAACCATGCAGTCAGCCGCCCGTGGCTGATGACGGCTCTTGACAGCAGTCAGGCAAACCGTAGCCAGCCGCTGTTGCCGGATGGCAGCGTAAGCAGTAGCGAAAACCTGAGCGGTTTTGCCACCCTGGTGAAACATCAGGCGCTGGTTCTGAGCCTGAGCGATACTTGGATGCTGCTGATTGGCTTTGCTGCTTTCATGCTTTTATTGACGGCCATTTTGCCGAAGCGCGTATGGCCGCCACAAACCCTGATTCAACCCGTAACACCGACGTCGAGATAACTGAATATGCGTGCTTTAGTAATGAGAAGAACCGTGCTGCTGAGCCTGTTGCTGCTGGTTTTACTGGCGATAGCGTTTTTTATCTGGTCAGCCATGACCAGTAACGATCACCGCACTGATGATGCTTATGTGAACGCCGACTACACGCTGGTCGCGCCGAAAGTATCCGGCTATATCGCCAGCGTCAACGTGCAGGATAACCAGCAAGTGAAAGCCGGTGAACTGCTGGCAACGCTGGACGATCGTGACTATCGCGTGGCGCTGGAGAGTGCCGAAGCCGCCCTGCAAGTCAGCCAGGCTAAGCTCATGAGCAGCCAGGCGCAACTGGAGCAGCAGCAGTCGGTGATTGAGCAACAAAAAGCCAGCTTAGCGGCCAACCAGGCATCAGCACAGTACGCCGGACAAAGTGCCGATCGCTATAATCGCCTGTATAAAAGCGGGACCGTTGCCGCCGACGATCAACAGAAGGCCAGCTCGACGCAGCGTTCAGCATTAGCGGCAGTTCGTCAGAGTCAGGCCGCGTTAGCGTCAGCTATAAAAGAAGTCGGCGTGTTAAAAGCAGCGGTGCGTTCAGCCGAAGCGGACGTAGCAGCGGCCAAAGCCAGCGTCGATCAGGCGCGCCTGAACCTTTCTTATACTCGCATCGTCGCGCCAGTTGATGGCATGGTCGGACAGCGTTCAGTGCGTATTGGCGCTTACGTCTCTGCCGGGACACGCCTGCTGGCGGTGGTGCCGTTACAGCAAACCTACATCACCGCCAACTATCTTGAGACGCAATTAACGGATGTTCGCCAGGGGCAGCGTGTGCTGGTGAAGGTGGATGCCCTGCCTGGCAAAACCTTTGTTGGCCACGTTGACAGTATTGCGCCAGCAACAGGCGCGACTTTTTCAGCCATTTCTCCTGATAACGCAACGGGCAACTACACTAAAGTGGTTCAACGTCTGCCGGTGAAAATTGTGCTGGAGAGCAATCAACAAGATCTGGCGCAATTGCGTGTCGGCATGTCGGCGATCCCTGAAATCCAGGTGCACTAAATTTTGTGAGGAATATCTCAGTAACGCCCTATTTCATTTACGCTCGATTCCGCGTAAATTAGCGGCCGATCCTGTTCTGAGTTCCTCAGATCGCCCCGGGAAGAAGCGTACTGTTGCGATAAACAGAGACCTTTTCCCATCTGTTCGCGTTGCGCTGGTCCGGGATCGCCATCATCGTAGCCGCTCAGAGGAGTTGTTTTGTGAAATATGCCTTAATGGGAATTTCTTTTTCGTGTTGCTTTGGGTCGGCACCTTTGTGCTGATGCTGAAATAGTGTAAAGCGCCGTAAAAAGCTGCCAGGGGCGACGTTTATGTCGCCCCGATTGGCTTTTAAACCTCTTCTTCCAGACTTTTTACGCTGCCAGGCAGAATGCCGTCGGCACGGAACATCGCTTTAATTCCCCGCACTGCCTGACGAATACGATCGCTGTTTTCAATCAGTGCAAAACGCACATGGGTATCGCCGTAATCACCAAAGCCAATGCCTGGCGACACGCATACTTTCGCTTCCTGCAGCATATGCTTGGCGAATTCCAGTGAGCCGAGGTGAGCATAGTGATCAGGGATTTTGGCCCAGACGTACATCGAAGCCTTTGGATTTTCCACCATCCAGCCCGCTTCATGCAGTCCTTTTACCAGCACATCACGTCGACGCTTATACTGCTCAGCAATATCGCGCACGCACTGCTGATCGCCTTCCAGCGCAGCAATTGCCGCCACCTGTAGCGGTGTAAACGTGCCGTAATCGTGATAGCTTTTGATACGTGCCAGCGCCGCTACCAGCTCTTTGTTACCCACCATAAAGCCGATACGCCAACCCGCCATGTTGTAGCTTTTAGACAGCGTAAAAAATTCAACTGCTACATCACGCGCACCGGGCACCTGCATAATAGAGGGCGCTTTCCAGCCGTCATAAACGATATCAGCATAGGCCAGATCGTGGATCACCAGCACGTTGTACTGCTTCGCCAGCGCAATGACGCGCTCGAAAAAGTCCAGCTCGACGCACTGTGCTGTAGGATTTGAAGGAAAACCCAAAATCATCATCTTCGGCTTGGGATAGCTTTCACGAATCGCACGTTCCAGCTCATTGAAAAAATCAACGCCTGCAACCAGCGGCACTGAGCGCACCTGCGCACCCGCAATCACCGCGCCGTAAATATGAATGGGATAACTGGGGTTCGGCACCAGAACAGTATCGCCATGATCGAGCGTAGCCAGCATCAGATGCGCCAGCCCCTCTTTCGAGCCGATAGTGACAATGGCTTCCGATTCAGGATCGATATCAACCTGATAACGATCGGCGTACCAGCGTGAAATAGCACGGCGCAGCCGGGGAATACCTTTAGAGGTTGAGTAACCGTGGGTATCGTCGCGTTGAGCAACCTGACACAGCTTCTCTACGATGTGCGGCGGCGTTGCGCCATCAGGATTACCCATCGAAAAGTCGATAATATCTTCGCCGCGCCGACGCGCAGCCATCTTCAATTCAGCGGTGATGTTGAAAACATAAGGCGGTAGACGTTCAATACGCGAAAAACGGCGGGGTGTGCTGTTATCAGCCATAGTGTCCTCTGGATTACGTAAGCGCCCGGACCGTCCGAGCGACGCTGGTCACTGTTGTGACCTGAACAAGAACATAACGTGACGATAACAACCTTGTCGAGAGCGGTAGAAAATTATTTTATTTTTTCGAATTCAGTCGTCCTAACACCCAATCGTTTACCCAGCGTCTTTTCAGCAGATAATTATCCCGTAGCGTGCCTTCAAGTTGAAAACCGTTTTTCTCAAGAATGCAGCGCGAAGGCCAGTTGCCCTCGATCACCATCGCTTTGAGCTTATGAAAATCAGCTTTAAGCAAAAACTCACACAGCGCCGCCAGCGCCTCCTGACCAAACCCCTGGCCGCAGTGGCGATGAAGCAGCATGTAACCGACTTCGGCCTGGCGATAGGGCTCCCATTCCGGGCTACAGCCAAACAAACCAATCGCTTCACCATTATCGCGGCGGCGCGCAACCAGACACAGCATGTGGAAACTGGTTACCTGCCACGGCGCGAGGCGCTCATTGAAACGCTGACGTAAATCGACTTCATCCGGGATCTCACTGACCCAGGTCATGGTTTCGCTGTCTTCGTGTACGGCCCGAAACAGTTGCCAGTCTTCAGGCTTCAACGTACTCAGAATTAATCTTGGTGTGGTTAAGTGCATTCCTCTGCTCCCGTTCGCGGCAGTTCAGTTGTCGCCGACTCGCGTCATCCTGGCAACATAGCAAACCGACCCTGTACCGACCAGCCGTCGACGAGGAAAAAGAGATCCCCTTATTGACAGTCAACTTTTCCTCTTTTTTATTCTTAATGGATTTGATCTAAAACATAAACACCCGTTCTGACGAAGATGTGTGCTAGCGGATCGCGATCACATTTTTTATCATAGGCGCTACTTTTTTCTATCAAAGAGTCGCCTGTGTCTTCCCACTTCACGATGTTACTGGCCGTGTTCGACCGTGCCGCGTTAATGTTGATCTGTCTGTTCTTCCTGACACGCACGCGCCCGTTTCGCCAACTGTTGCAGAAGGATGAGCATACGCCGCTGGAGAAGCTGGCGGTTACCGCTGTTTTCTCACTGTTTGCGCTGTTCAGTACCTGGTCTGGCGTTGACGTTGACGGCTCGCTGCTTAACGTTCGGGTAATAGCCGTCATGGCGGGTGGCATCCTGTTTGGTCCGTGGGTGGGTATCGCAACCGGCATCATTGCGGGCGTACATCGCTTTCTGATCGATATTCATGGCGTGACTTCGGTGCCTTGCCTGATTACCAGCATCGTTGCCGGTATCGTTGCGGGTGGTATTAATCGTCGGGTGTTGAAAGAACATCGCTGGCGCGTCGGAATAATAGGCGGGATGCTGTGTGAAAGCCTGACCATGTTGCTGATTGTCGTCTGGGCGCGCCCGACCGCGTTGGGCTTAGCCATTGTCTCTGAAATTGCCCTGCCGATGATCCTCGGCGCATCCAGCATAGGTTTGATTGTCTTACTGGTGCAAAGCGTTGAAGGGGAAAAAGAGGCCATCGCGGCACGTCAGGCCAAACTCGCGCTGGAAATTGCCAATAAAACATTGCCCCTTTTTCGTCAGGTGAACAGCGATTCGCTGCGTAATATCTGTGACATTATCCGACGTGATATCAAAGCCGATGCGGTAGCGATGACCAATAAGCAACAGATTTTGGCCTATGTCGGTTACGGCGAAAAAATTATCAACAGGGGGATGATGACATCAGTCCAACCACGGCACAGGCAATTGCCAGTGGTAAAATCATCATCAAAAACAATGATGAAGCTCACCGCACTAAAGATATTCACTCCATGATTGTCATTCCGCTGTGGGAAAAAGGCAAAGTCACCGGCACGCTAAAAATTTATTATCGCCGCGCGCATCGCATCACCGGTTCTTTAAAAGAGATGGCGATTGGCCTGTCACAAATCATCTCTACCCAGCTGGAGGTGTCTCGTGCTGAACAGCTGCGTGAAATGGCGAATAAAGCGGAACTGCGTGCGCTGCAAAGCAAAATAAATCCCCATTTCCTGTTTAATGCGCTTAATGCCATCTCCTCTTCGATTCGGTTAAATCCCGATACGGCGCGTCAGTTAGTGATCAATCTTTCACGTTATTTGCGCTACAACCTCGAATTAAATGATGACGAACTGATCGATATTAAACAGGAGCTGTGGCAGGTCAAAGATTACATCGCCATTGAGCAGGCTCGCTTTGGCGATAAGCTGTCGATGATTTATGACGTAGATGAAGATCTGCACTTTTCGCTACCGAGTCTGCTGATTCAGCCCCTGGTTGAAAATGCGATTGTGCATGGCATACAGCCTTGCCGCGGTAAGGGTGTTGTGACCTTAAGCGTCAGAGATTTAGGCGATCGGGTGCGTATAGCCGTTCGGGATACCGGCCAGGGTATCAGCGATGAGGTGATGGCGCGCGTGGCACGAGATGACATGCCGGGCAATAAAATTGGCCTGCTTAATGTCCATCATCGGGTGAAATTACTCTCTGGTCAGGGATTGAGCATTGTACGTCACCAGCCTGGTACTGAAATTTCCTTCACTCTGAGTAAAAACGGTCAGCTGCTGACGGGGAGCCTGGTGTGAAAGCTATCATTGTCGAAGATGAGTTTTTAGCCCAACAAGAGTTAAGCTGGATGATTCAGCAGCACAGCCAGATCCAGATAGAAGCCTGCTTTGATGACGGACTGGATGTGCTGAAATATCTGCAACAGCATCGTGTCGATGTGATTTTCCTGGATATTAATATCCCCTCACTGGATGGCATGTTGCTGGCACAAAATATTCATCAGTTCGCTCATAAACCCTTAATTGTGTTTATTACTGCCTGGAAAGAGCATGCGGTGGATGCGTTTGAACTGGAAGCATTTGATTATATTCTCAAGCCGTATCATGAATCGCGTATCATCACTATGCTCAGCAAACTGGAAGCTACCTGGCAACAGCAACATGCACAAACGCCCGCCGCGCATGTCTCTCACACTGTTAATTTGCACAAAGATGAGCGCATCATCGTCACTGATGTGAATGATATCTATTATGTTGAAGCGCACGAAAAGCTGACGTTTGTTTATACCCGCCGCGAAGCCTATGTGATGTCGATGAACATCAGCGAGTTTTGCTCACGCCTGCCAGAACAGCAATTTTTTCGCTGCCATCGTTCTTACTGCGTTAACCTCAACAAAATCCGCGAGATAGAACCGTGGTTCAACAATACCTATCTATTAAAGCTGCGCGATTTAGAATTTCAGGTGCCAGTCAGCCGCAGTAAAGTAAAAATTTTTCGCCAGCTGATGCGTTTATAAAAAAACGGCCCGCAGGCCGTTTTTTGTTTTGACTTAAAGCTGGCACCCCAGCGTCTGACGCAGATGCGCGCCCGCGCCCAGTAAGCCGGGCTGATCGTGCGTGATCATATAAACCGGAATAGTCGAGACATAGTCACGGAAGCGGCCTTTATCTTCAAACGCCGCGCGGAAGCCAGAGGCTTTAAAAATTCCAGGAAGCGTGGAACGATGCCGCCTGCGATATAAACCCCGCCAAAGGTGCCCAAATTTAATGCCAGATTGCCGCCAAAACGTCCCATTATCACACAGAACAGTGATAAGGCGCGGCGGCAATCGAGGCAGCTATCAGCCAGTGCACGCTCGCTGACATCTTTCGGCTTGAGATTTTCAGGCACGCGGTTATCGCATTTGACGATGGCGCGATACAGGTTTACCAGTCCGGCCCCCGACAGTACGCGCTCTGCCGAAACGTGGCCCAACTCTTCGCGCAGCACTTCCAGGATCTGATCTTCCTCTTCGCTGTTAGCCGCTAAATCGACATGACCGCCTTCGCCCGGCAGGCTGACCCAACGTTTGTCAACGTGAACCAAATGGCTGACGCCCAAACCCGTGCCTGCACCATAAATCGCAATTGGCTTATCTTTTACCGGTTCTGTGCCGCCAAACTGAATGACGTGGTCGGCCGTTAACATCGGAATCGCCATCGATACCGCAGTGAAGTCGTTGATAATTTCCAGGTGTTCAAAACCGAGATTCTCTTTCAACTGGCGCGTGGAGAATGCCCAGTCGTGGTTGGTCATTTCAACCCAGTCTTCGGTAATGGGGCAGGCAATGGCAATACAACCATCTTTAATGTCCTGCTGTTGTTCATCAAGATAATGGCGGATGACAGCTTCGAGGCTGTCGTACTCTGATGTTGAGAATGTTTTGGCCTGGGAGATGCTGCCGCTTTCCACCTCACACAGTGCGAGGCGGGCGTTAGTTCCGCCGACATCGCCGACCAAGGCATAGGTTGTCATTCTTCTGTTGCTCCGCTTGGGGTCTTTAAGAGTTGGAGGAGACTATATACCCAAAATAAGTCAGGTTGCATGGAGGCAGCAAACGCATTATTCCCGACGCTTATTGACTAAGTGAGCCGGGTGAGCG
This sequence comes from Candidatus Pantoea haifensis, assembly GCA_018842655.1. GTDB lineage: Bacteria > Pseudomonadota > Gammaproteobacteria > Enterobacterales > Enterobacteriaceae > Pantoea > Pantoea haifensis. The sequence continues at coordinate 1,899,239 of JAGTWN010000004.1, forward strand.
TAAGCAGCCAACGTACATGCAGCCTGAAGTATGACGGATAAAATTCTGCCAATAAAACAATAACGCCCACCGGTGCGAAAGGTGAGCGTTTAACGCAAGTGTGATGCACAGCCTAACCGCGTTAATCCGCACTGCACAGCGGCAACTATCTGAAACTTAGCCGCCGTTACGTTGATTCAGGCAGGCCGTCACTTTACGCAGCAGTGGCGGCAAATCATCCTTTTTCATCACCACTTCCACCAGCGATAAATATCGCGGCGGGTTAAGGCGCTTCATCACTTCCTGCAACTGCACGGTTTCGCTGATACGCCAGCACTGTGCCTGGCTGTGCAGGCTAAGGGCCTGGGGCAGTGCCGTCCAGTTCCATTGGGCAATATCATTGTAACGCTGTGTTGCGCCATGAATCGCACGTTCAACGGTATAACCTTCATTATTCAGCACAAAAATCACCAGACGCTGATTATCGCGCAGCATCGAACCCAATTCCTGAATGGTCAACTGGGCCGAACCGTCACCAATAATCAGGATGACGCGACTATTGTGCTTCGCCGTTTGTGCGCCAAAGGCTGCCGGTAAAGTATAGCCGATTGAGCCCCACAATGGCTGCACCAACAGTTGCGCCTGATGCGGCAAACGCAGGGCGGCAGCGCCAAAGGCGGCCGTTCCCTGATCGGCAAGAATGATATCGCCCGGCTGGAGAAATGCCTGCATCGCCCGCCAAAAAGCGTTTTGGCTGATAAAGGCCGCATCTTCTACCGGTATACCGGGCAAGGCGGCAGGCGCTAAGGCCCAGCGCGCCGCATAGTGTGAGAACAACGTATGCAACTCACTCAGTGCATCAGCCATACTGAGCGGCGCGAATAACTCTCCCGCCACGCTGGCGCTGTTGGGTTGCAGCTCAATAAGCTGAGCGGAGCTGAATTGCTGTGTAAAGCCTGCGGTTAAGGTGTCGGTGAAGCGCACGCCTGCACAAATCGTGACATCGGCCTGTTCAATCAGCTCGCGTATTTTGCCCTCACTGGCTTCAGCGGCATACGTGCCCACGTAGCCTGGCTGCTGCTCATCCAGCACGCCCTTTCCCATCAACAAACTGGCACAGGGAATGGCACGCTCGGCCCGTAATGCGGCCAGGGCGGCTTGTTGCTGACAACGTAGCGCAAGAAAATCCGCTAATAATGAGACGCGCTGGGCCGACGCTAACCGCTTTTCAGCCGCCAGGCGAAATGCCTCACGCACCCGGGGCGCGGCAGACTGGGTAATGTTTAAGGCGTCTGCTGGCGGCTCGACGGCAACCTGAGCCACATCCACCGCCAGCATCAAATAGCCTGGCCGGTGCGATTGCAGGGCACAGGTGATCACACGATCAATTTCCGCTGTGGCATTTTCTGCGCTGAGTTGTGCCGTTGCCGCGCAGACTTCCTGCGCCATACGGATAAAATGGCAAAAATCCCCGTCACCCAATGAGTGATGAACGCAATCGCCCTGCTGCTGCGCCTGACTGGCAGGCGCGCCAACAATATGAATCACCGGCAGGTATTCTGCGTAGCTGCCTGCGATGCCATTGATGGCGCTAAGTTCCCCAACGCCAAAAGTGGTCAACAGGGCGGCAGCACCGTTGCATCGCGCGTAGCCATCGGCAGCATAGGCGGCATTAAGCTCATTGGCGCAGCCGACCCAGCCAATCTCAGGATGATCGATGACGCGGTCAAGAAATTGCAGATTGTAGTCACCCGGTACGCCAAACAGGTGTTTAACACCAACTTCCTGCAAGCGCGCCAGTAAATAATCGCCAACGGTAAAACAGGTCATGGGCCGTTCCTCTCAAAGAATGCTCTCTTTGAGTATCCCTCAAAGCCCAAAACAGGCGAGAAATGCGCCATCTTCGCCGGAGATCCCTTGGCAAGCTAACGTTACGATGGCAGAGAATTCCGCAAATGTGTGATTTGTAGTGTCTTGTCACTGAGTGTAACCGCATACACTGCTACGATTTCGGTTCATTATCTTGTTTGAGACAGGAACGCTGTATGACCTTTTTCCCGCATCCCGACCGTTATCAACAGATGGAATACCGCCGCAGCGGACGCAGTGGACTTAAATTACCCGCTATTTCCCTTGGTCTCTGGCACAATTTTGGCGATAGCACGCGCGTCGATAACAGCCGCGAGCTGTTACGCCACGCTTTTGATCGTGGCATCACGCACTTCGATTTAGCGAATAACTACGGTCCACCACCGGGATCGGCTGAAGAGAACTTTGGTCGTATTCTGCGCGAAGATTTTCGTGCTTTTCGTGACGAGTTAATTATCTCAACTAAAGCGGGTTACACCATGTGGGATGGCCCTTACGGCGACTGGGGATCGCGAAAATATCTGGTGTCCAGCCTGGACCAGAGTCTGAAGCGCATGGGGCTGGAATATGTCGATATTTTTTATCATCACCGCCCGGATCCTGAAACGCCGCTGGAAGAGACCATGCTGGCGCTGGATCATCTGGTGCGCCAGGGCAAAGCCTTGTATGCCGCGATCTCAAATTATCCGGCTGAGCTCGCCGCCCAGGCAATAGCGATATTACGCGATCTTGGCACCCCATGCCTGATTCATCAGCCACGCTATTCACTGTTTGAACGCACGCCTGAAAAAGGCTTACTGCAAACGCTGGGCGACAACGGCGTTGGCTGCATCGCCTTTTCACCGCTGGCGGGAGGCGTATTAACAGATCGTTATTTGCAGGGTATCCCGGAAGATTCACGCGCCGCGAGCGGCAGCAAATTTTTGCGTGAAGAACAGTTAACCGATGAGAAAATGAGCAAGGTACGCAAGCTACATGCCCTCGCTCAGCAGCGCGATCAGAAGCTGGCGCAAATGGCTCTGGCGTGGGTACTGCGTGATGATCGCGTAACGTCGGTACTGATTGGTGCCAGCAAAACAGCGCAAATCGACGATGCAGTGAATATGCTGGCCCAACGCTCGTTCAGTGAAGAAGAGCTGACGGCCATTGAAGCGGCAGTAAAGTGATGACGTAACTGCTTTCTCGCCCGGCGTCCGCCGGGCAATTTCCGCGCCAGATAATTCTCAATCCTCACTCTCTCCAGAATTTCCTCACAATTATCATTCAAAATCTAAACGCAACACTGGCATTAAACCGGCACAATAGTGCGACGGCAGCAGAGATAAGCTGTCGATAAGGAGATAATTATGAAACGCGCAATGTTAGTTGCTGCCTTGCTGACAACGTTGTTGTCACCGCTGGCAATTCACACAGCTCAGGCATCCAGTGCCTCTATCGATTTACTGCCTGGCGTCACACTGCATCTTGGCGATCGCGATCGTCGCGGTTATTACTGGGATGGCGGGCGCTGGCGCGAACCCCGCTGGTGGAATGATCGTTACTCTTATAATGAGCGCCGCTGGTGGCGACATGAAGAGTGGCGTCGTCATAAAGAATGGGAACGCGAGCGCCGCTGGCATGCTAAAGAGCGTGAGCGTCGCTGGAAACATGAGCATCGCCACGATCGCGACCGCCATCACGGCCATTGGGAGCATCATCACTAAGCAAAACGCCCGGTATTAACCGGGCATTTTTCTGTTACAGACCGAGCGCCTCACCCACCAGCAGATAGAGGTTCAACGCCACCACCAGTAAAACAATCAAACGTCCTGCATTTTGCATCAGACGTGAATTGACCATTTCGTTCCCCATGATTTCGCGATTACCGGTGAACGACAGCAGCGGAATCAGTGCCAGCGCAATGCCGAAACTCAGCAATACCTGGCTGAAGACTAAAATCCGCGTCGGATCCCAGCCCGCCCAGATGACGATAAACGAAGGCAACATGGTGATGGTTCGGCGCACCCATAATGGAATGTGGAAGCGAATAAAGCCCTGCATTACCACCTGCCCTGCCAGCGTTCCAACCACAGTTGATGACAAACCGGCTGCGACCAGACTCAAACCAAACACCGTTGCGGCGGCATGGCCCAGCAACGGCTGCAGCGTCAGGTAGGCTTTATCCAGATCGGCGATGCTGCTGTTACCACTAAAATGAAATGCCGCCGCAGCCGTCGCCATCATCGCCAGATTGACGAATCCAGCAATCGTCATGGCAATCGCCACATCCAGCTTGGTTGATGAATAACGTTCGGCCTGGCTACCGCCGGTGCCGCCCTGCGTCAATGCCGAATGCAGATAGATCACGTGTGGCATGATGGTTGCGCCCAGCACGCCGGCCGCTAAAAAGACGGCATCGGACGTTGGCAGCGAAGGCAATGCCATGCCAGCCACTAACGCGCTAACCTTGGGCTGCGAAAAGAACAGCTCGACAATATAAGAGGCTGCGACAAACAGCAGCAGGCCGCCAATGACCAGTTCCAGCGGCTTTTGTCCCCGGCTTTGCAGCATAAGAATCAAAAAAGTGGCGATACCGGTCAGCACCGCGCCCTGTAGCAGAGAGATGCCCAGCAATAACTTAAAGCCCAGCGCCGCCCCGATAAATTCGGCCAGATCGGTCGCCATGGCGATGATTTCTGCCTGTACCCAGTAAAACCACACCGCCGGACGCGGAAAACGATCGCGAATATGTTCCGCCAGGTTTTTACCGGTAGCGATACCGAGTTTGGCGGACATAAGCTGAATCAACATCGCCATGATGTTAGCCCAGACCACCACCCACAGCAGTTTATAGCCGTAAGCCGCCCCGGCCTGGATATTGGTGGCAAAGTTACCCGGATCGATATAGCCAATGGCGGCAATGAAGGCGGGCCCTAACAGCGCGAGTTTGACTTTTCTTGCTCCGCGAGCGGCACGCTCGGCGGTACGACTTTCAAACATATTTTCTACCCTGTCTGAACGTGAGTTCACTCATGCAGCTTACGGGGCCGCTGTTATAAACAGAATTCGGTTGTAGTTATCAATCTAATAGATAGTGCTATAAAGTATAGCCTTTGCTATACCTTGCCGTAAAGAAAGTCACTGTTAAAAACCTGAGCGACGGTTTCACTCTACGCGCGGTTCAAATTATAGACAATAAATTTGTGGGTAATAGGTGTGAATGTTTTGTAAACGAGACGTGACCAGTAAGTCTTTTCTGAAAAATACCCTGATAGGTAATACTTATATTGTGGTTCAGATCTCGTTTTTCGGTAACGCGTTACATAGAATACGCAGCAAAATACAACCCTCCTCAAATTTGGAGCAAACATGTCCCATATTTTGCACTTCCTTTTAGCCTTGGTGGTGGTCGGCGTGTTGGCCTTACTGGTCAGTCACGATCGTAGAAGTATTCGCGTTCGCTACATTATACAGCTTTTGGTCATTGAAATAGTGCTGGCCTGGTTCTTTCTTAACTCTGAAGCGGGTCTTGGCTTTGTACAAGGCTTTGCCGGTGTGTTTGATCATCTGCTGAAATATGCTGCTGAAGGAACGAACTTTGTCTTCGGCAAAATGAATGAACAAGGCCTGGCCTTCTTCTTCCTGAATGTGCTGTGTCCGATCGTGTTTATCTCTGCCCTGATCGGTATTTTGCAGCACTTCCGCATTCTGCCATGGGTGATTCGTGGCATTGGCACCGTGCTGTCAAAGATTAATGGCATGGGCAAGCTGGAATCCTTTAATGCCGTTAGTTCTCTGATTTTGGGACAGTCAGAAAACTTCATCGCCTATAAGGATATTCTGGGCAAAATGTCACAGCGCCGCATGTACACCATGGCAGCAACCGCGATGTCGACCGTTTCGATGTCAATTGTTGGTGCTTACATGACGATGCTGCAGCCTAAATATGTTGTGGCTGCGCTGGTCCTTAACATGTTCAGTACCTTTATCGTGCTGTCGCTGATTAACCCTTATCGCGTTGACAGCGAGGAAGATTTGCAGTTGCAGGACCTGCATAAAGGCCAGAGCTTCTTTGAGATGCTGGGTGAATATATCCTCGCCGGTTTCCGCGTGGCTATCATCGTAGCGGCCATGCTGATTGGCTTTATCGCGCTGATTTCCGGCCTGAATGCCCTGTTTGACTTCATCTTTGGCATCAGTTTCCAGGGCGTGCTGGGTTACGTCTTCTTCCCGTTTGCATGGGTGATGGGCGTGCCGTCAAATGAAGCCCTGCAAGTTGGCAGCATCATGGCGACCAAACTGGTATCAAACGAGTTTGTGGCGATGATGGATTTGCAGAAAATTGCCGGACAATTGTCACCGCATGCGGAAGGCATTTTGTCAGTATTCCTGGTTTCATTTGCCAACTTCTCTTCCATTGGTATTGTTGCCGGTGCTATCAAAGGCCTGAATGAAGAGCAAGGTAACGTTGTTTCCCGCTTTGGCCTGAAGCTGCTGTATGGCTCAACGCTGGTCAGTGTGCTCTCTGCCGCTATCGCAGGCCTGGTGCTTGCCTGGTAATCTGATAAAGGGCGAGCTTGTCTCGCCCTTTTCTTATTTATATATCCCCTGCTTTTCACGATCCTGCCGCGCCACATCGCGCTTCGCCAGATAACGCAAAACCTTTGCACAATTACGAAGTTCCCTCGTACACGCCTTAACCCGTAGTTTTTCTCTGTGACTTATTCTCAGGAGAAAAGCATGAGCATCCAGTTTCTCGGTATGATCGGCCATCGTCTGGCTTCTGAAATCATTCCGGCCAGTGGCCCGCTGTTTGATAAAAATTATATAGCTGACTTTGCCCGCGCCCATGAGCAAGCCGGATTCGACCGCATTCTGGTGGGTTACTGGTCTGATCAACCCGACGGGTTTATGGTGACTGCGCATGCAGCGGCTAATACCTCGCGCATTAAATTCTTGCTGGCACATCGCCCCGGTTTCGTTGCCCCAACGCTGGCGGCGCGTAAGCTGGCCACCCTCGATCATTTGACCGATGGCCGACTCGCCGTTCATATCATCAGCGGCGGCAGCGACAGTGAGCAGCGCCGTGATGGTGACTACCTGACCAAAGCCGAACGCTATGCACGCACGGATGAGTTTCTCAGCGTGCTGAAAAAAGCCTGACCTCTGGCGAAGCCTACGATCATGACGGTCATTTTTACCAGGCCGGACAGGCGTTTTCGGCCATCAAGCCGTTACAACACCGGCTGCCGATCTACTTTGGCGGCTCATCGGACGAGGCAATTGATGTTGCATCACGTCATGCCGATGTGTTTGCTCTGTGGGGCGAACCGCTGGCGGGCGCGGCTGAAACGGTACGCAACGTGCGTGCAGCAGCGGCAAAGCAGAACCGTGCTATTAAATTTAATATCTCCTTCCGTCCGATCCTCGGCAGCAGCGAAAAAGAGGCGTGGGAGCGCGCCGAATATATTTACGAAACGGCACGTAAGCAACTGGCAGAAACGGGGCATACCTTTGGCCTGCCTGAGCCGCAAAGCGTAGGTGCGCAGCGCCTGTTGGCCGCCGCCCGTCAAAGCGATCGGCACGATAAAGTGTTATGGACTGGCGTGGCAAAACTGGTGAGCGGCGGCTACAACTCTACCGCTCTGGTTGGCACGCCCGATCAGGTTTCCGATGCGCTGCTTGATTATTATGGTTTGGGGATCGACAGCGTACTGATCCGTGGCTTCGATCCGCTGAAAGATGCGCTGGCGTATGGTCGCGAGCTGATTCCGTTAACGCGGGAAAAGTCGCGGCGCTGGGCAGTGAAAGGAGGCGCGCCTGATGCAACACAATCAGCAGCATCACCATCAGCAGCATCACCGGCTGCGCAATTTTGTTACACAACTCGCCGCTCTGTTGGATAGCCAGCCGCCGGAAGCGGAGATCCTGGAAAAAGGCAGCGCGTTGCTGCGACCGCTGCTGCAACACGATGACTGGCTGGATGAAAAGTTTACCCGCCCTCATGCAGAACACTATCAACAATATTTACTCTATACCGACGCACAACAGCGGTTTTCGGTGGTGAGCTTTGTCTGGGGACCCGGCCAGCAAACCCCCATTCACGATCATCGCGTGTGGGGTTTAATTGGCATGCTGCGAGGCGCAGAGCTGTCACAGTCTTTTACACGCGGCCCGCAGGGCCTCAAAGAAAAAGGTGTGCCAGTAAGGCTGGAGCCGGGACAAATCGACGCCGTTTCGCCGCGTGTTGGGGATATTCATCGCGTCAGCAATGCGTTCACCGATCGCGTCTCAATGAGTATCCATGTTTATGGCGCCAATATCGGTGCCGTTAGGCGCGCGGTCTACCGCGAGGACGGCAGTGAGAAAACCTTCATTTCAGGCTACAGCAACCGTTACTTACCTAATATTTGGGATCTTTCACATGGCTGAACATGCGTTTCCGCTGCGCGACGCCGCAGACATTATGCAGGCACTCCGTCAGCAGCAGGAAGTGGCCCTGGTGGACGTGCGCGATGAGGCGCTTTATGCACAGGGCCACCCTTTGTTTGCCGTTAATCTGCCGCTATCCAGACTGGAACTGGAGTGGCTTGATCGTATTCCTCGCCGTGATACAGCCATTACGCTGTATGACAACGGTGAAGGCCTGGCGCAGGCCGCCGCAGAGCGTGTGGCAGCCTGGGGATACCCTAATATTTCGCTGCTAAAAGACGATTTATCGGGTTGGCAAGCGGCAGGCGGGGAGCTGTTTATCGACGTCAATTCACCCAGCAAAGCGTTTGGGGAATTAGTCGAACATCATAACCGCACACCGTCGCTGGCAGCCGAACAGCTGAATGCATTGTTTGTTGATAAAGCGGATGTCGTGGTGCTGGATGTGCGCCGCTATGACGAATATCACACCATGAATATTCCCAACAGCATCAGCGTGCCAGGCGGCGAACTGGCGCTACGGATACGCGATTTGGCACCTTCGCCAGCAACCACCGTTATCGTGAACTGCGCCGGGCGCACACGCAGCATCATCGGAACACAGTCACTGGTCAATGTCGGCACTCGTAATCCGGTGTTTGCCCTGCGCAACGGCACTATCGGCTGGACGCTGGCAGGTTTGCCGCTTGAGCATCAGCAGACCCGGCGCTACGGTGCAGTCAGCGAAACCGCACAGCGGCACGCAGCCGCGCAGGCGCGTCGCGTGGCCGATCGGGCGGGCGTTTTGCGCCTTGATAAAACCGCATGGGCACAGTGGCAGCAGCAGTCCCGCACCAGTTACCTGTTTGACGTGCGTGATAATGAGGAGTTTGCCGCCGGGCATCTGCCCGGCAGCCGTCCGGTACCCGGAGGGCAACTGATACAAGAAACTGACCACTATGCCAGTGTGCGCGGTGCACGCATTGTCTTAACTGATAATGATGGTGTGCGTGCCAATATTACGGCCTCCTGGCTGGCGCAATCAGGCTGGGAAGTTGCGGTACTGGAAGGCTTAACCGCAGCTGATTTCAGCCAACAGGGTGGATGGCAGCCTCATCTGCCTGCGGCACCTGCAGCAGAAGGGGTTACGCCTGCACAATTAGCGGACTGGCTGAGTCAGGGTCATAGCCAGGTGCTGGATTTCACCACGCGAGCGAATTACCTGAAAAGCCATATTCCCGGCGCAGCCTGGTTGTTGCGCTCAACGCTGCAGCAGCAAGGCATTAACGCTCTTCCCGATGCGGAACGCTATGTTTTAACCTGCGGCAGCAGTTTACTGGCCCGCTATGCGTTACAGCAGGTTGCAGCACTGACTGACAAGCCCGTCTTTCTACTGGAAGGGGAAACGCCGCCTGGCGCAGTGCTGGTCTACCCACCGAAGCGGGAGAACAACACCTGCTTTCACCCGCTATCGATCGCTATCGTCGCCCTTATGAAGGCACCGATATTGAGCCTGCCGTCATGCAAGCCTACCTTGAGTGGGAATATGGTTTGGTGGCGCAGCTGGATCGTGACGGCACCCACGGTTTTCGTGTGCTGAATCTGCAACAGGAAACTGAGGTGTGATAAGAGGGGCGAAAGCCCCTTGTTTTATGATTCTGGCGTGACAGAAATAAGTGTGTAAGTGGCAACGCCATCCACTCCGATACCGGGACGCTGACGTTTTGCCATATCCTCTAATACCGCCTGATGCACTTCACTTTGTGATGGCTCACCCTCGCTTTCCAGCATCACCTCTTCTGAACGGTTTTCATTGCCATCTTTAGGTTCATAAGTGATTTTATATTTTTCGCTCATCTGACATCCTCCTTTGTTCGGGAGATATCATTTTAGTCGATAGAGAGCAGTAAGCCCGGCGGCAACAGGCGCAGAAAGGCAGCATTCAGAGCGTTATCAAAGCAGAAAAGCAGATGACAGAGTGCGAAAAAGCGATTTTTAGCTTTTCAGCGCAGATAAAAAGAGATGTTTAATGCAGACAGAATGATTGGTGGAGATAAGCGGGATCGAACCGCTGACCTCTTGCATGCCATGCAAGCGGCTCTCCCAGCTGAGCTATACCCCCACATCTAGAATCGTTTTTTCAGTGCCAAACTTTTGGGAAGAAGTTTGGTGGAGCTAAGCGGGATCGAACCGCTGACCTCCTGCATGCCATGCAGGCGCTCTCCCAGCTGAGCTATAGCCCCGAACCGAAAAAACCGTCGTGTTAAGCGACGGACGGCATCATATGCAACCCCTTTAAGAGTGTCAACGGCAAAATGATTTTCTGCGTCTGATCGCTGAAAAAGGCGGCAACTGTAACGCAGCCAGGGTTAACGCATGCGGTAACATCTTCAGCTTAATCAATTTTCTGCTTTCTTAAAGCAAAATAAACAGAGAATCTTCCGGCAACATCACGTTAAATAGACGTTAAATATGTTATAGGAATTTTCTTGTTTTCCCTGAATTGCCATGTAAAACTTAGCGCGCTAATCAAGTGGCTGCTGGGTTTTTGTCCTCTGCTCCACGCTTCACCAGGCGCTTTACGCTTCATTATTAAAAAACTATTGAGATACTATGTCGCTGCATACACCTAAAGAGATCGCCCAACTGGCGATTCAGGCTGGCGTGGTTAAAAGCCGTGCATCCGTCAGCACCTTATTAATACTTGGATTTATGGCTGGTGCTTTTATCGCCACTGGCTTCCTGCTTGATCTTCACGTCATTAACTCTTTACCTGCTGGCTGGGGCTCCTTCGGCGGCCTGTTGGGTGCCGCGGTTTTCCCGGTGGGATTAATTCTGACAGTGCTGGCTGGCGGTGAGTTACTCACCGGAAACATGATGGTGCTGCCAATGGCATGGTTTGCACGTCGTATTAGCTTAGCGGATGTGCTGCGTAACTGGCTTTGGGTGACTTTTGCTAACTTTCTTGGCAGCGTCGCAGTAGCCTGGTTCTTTGGTCATATGCTTGGCATGACCGAAGGTGACTACCTGAAAAAAACGGTGGCAATAGCCTCAGCTAAAGTGAATGCCGATTTCCTGCATGCCTTTATTTCAGGTATCGGGTGTAACTGGCTGGTGTGTCTTGCGGTCTGGCTGGCTTTTGCCAGTAAAGATGTGGTGGGCAAAATCTTTGGCATGTGGTTCCCGGTTATGGCCTTTGTCGCTATCGGTTTCCAGCACGTCGTCGCGAATATGTTTATCATTCCGGCTGCTATCTTTGCCGGTCAGATGAGCTGGACCGAATATCTGCCGAACTTTGTTGCAGTTTTCCTGGGCAATGGTGTGGGTGGTGCAATTTTCGTTGGCCTTACCTACTTCCTCGCTTTCCGTCCTGCTGCCGATCAGGTCAGTTCCGTTCAGTAACGTTTTCTGCCTTTTGTCGCAAAGACAAAAGGCAATTTCCTCTTCAGTTACTTTCCCGCGTTACAATTTCCTGTAATATGTACAACTAATGTATTTAACAGGGAAAGCATCGTGAAAAAGGAATGGCTTACACCCGAAGAGCTGGCGCTGGAAACGGGCTATAGTCGCCAGACGGTCAATAAATGGATTAAACGCGAGAACTGGACAACCACGCCAAAGCCCGGTGTACAAGGCGGTAAGGCAAGATTAATCCATATCGATGAGCGCGTTAAAACGTTTATTCAGTCAACACGAAATCTCAATGAACCCGCAGCAACTTATGGTGCTCAACCGAATTCATTACCTGCGTTATTAATAAGTTCAGTTCAGCAAATGACGGCAGTTGAACAAGATTTGTTCGCTGCATTGCTCTTGCGGGAAGGAATTAAAGGCGTATTACAGCGTTTGGGAATTAGCGAAGAGTAAAAAGCCGGAAGCATGATGCTTCCGGCTCTGTGTTTAAGCTTGTGCTTCGCGCTCGCTAATAAAGGCCAGTGCTTTTTCGATACGCGCAACGCTACGGCTGCGACCAATCGCTTCCACCGTAACATCAAGACCAGGTGACTGACCCGCGCCCGTCACGGCTACACGCAGTGGCATGCCGACTTTGCCCATTCCCACTTCCAGTTCATCAGCGGTAGCCTGAATAGCCTGATGGACATTCTCCGCCGTCCAGTCAGTAATAGCTGCCAGTTTGTCGCGCACCACTTCCAGCGGTTGACGCGCCACGGGACGCAGGTGCTTTTTCGCCGCGTCTGCATCAAATTCAGTGAAATCTTCATAGAAATAGCGGCATGAAGCGGCAATCTCTTTCAGCGTTTTACAACGCTCGCCCAGCAAGGTCACCAGCTTCGCCAACTCTGGCCCGGTACGGGTATCAATCTTCTGCTCTTCGATATGCCACTGAAGATGCGTTGCCACGTATTCAGGCGGCAGCGCATTAATATAGTGGTGATTCAGCCACTGTAGCTTTTCAGTATTGAAGGCACTGGCTGATTTGCTCACGGCATCCAGCGTAAACAGTTCCGTCATTTCCGGGACAGTGAAAATTTCCTGGTCGCCGTGTGACCAGCCCAGGCGCACCAGATAATTAAGCAGCGCCTCTGGCAGATAGCCATCATCACGATACTGCATGACGCCAACGGCACCGTGGCGTTTCGACAGTTTTTTACCGTCGTCGCCAAGGATCATTGAAACGTGCGCATAAACCGGTACTTCAGCGCCAATCGCTTTAAGGATGTTGATCTGTCGCGGCGTATTATTGATATGATCTTCGCCACGGATGACGTGCGTAATTCCCATATCCCAGTCATCAACCACAACGCAGAAGTTATAAGTCGGTGATCCATCGGTACGGCGGATGATCAGATCATCTAACTCCTGGTTGCTAAATTCGATCGGCCCACGGATCTGATCGTCAAAGATCACCGACCCTTCCTGCGGATTGCGGAAACGTACCACGCAAGGCTCATCAGCAGCATGATGTTCATGGCTGTCGCGGCAGCGGCCGTCATAGCGCGGCTTCTCACCGTTAGCCATTTGCGTTTCGCGCAGTGCTTCCAGACGCTCTTTAGAGCAATAACATTTATAAGCGGTGCCCGCCTCCAGCATTTCATCAATCACCGCGTTATAGCGATCAAAGCGTTTGGTCTGGTAATAAGGGCCTTCATTCCAGTCCAGGCTCAGCCAGTTCATGCCATCCATGATGGCTTCAATAGCTTCCGGCGTGGATCGCTCCAAATCAGTATCTTCAATACGCAGGACAAATTCACCCTGGTTGTGACGAGCAAAAAGCCAGGAATAGAGTGCGGTACGAGCGCCGCCCACATGTAAATAGCCAGTCGGGCTTGGCGCGAAGCGAGTTTTGATTTTCATTGAGCATTGCCTTAAATGCGCGGGTTCTCTGTCTGAATGACAAAAAACGGGTTAGACGCGAAAAAACAGTGGGCACATTCTAGCACCTGGCGATGAATCCTCAATGCGTGCAAGCCAACTGGACCGCTGTAATCGCCAGGTTTCTGCTAATAAAACCAGCACATTGGCTAAAAGGGCCGCAGGGTGTTTAATTTTAAACCGAACGCACATTTTAGTTTTAAAAAGCGTTGACTCAAAATCAACTATCCCTATAATGCGACTCCACACAGCGGGGGTGATTAGCTCAGTTGGTAGAGCATCTCCCTTACAAGGAGGGGTCGGCGGTTCGAGCCCGTCATCACCCACCACTCTTAAGGTGGCCCGCAGTGAACAAGAGATAAGATATGGGTGATTAGCTCAGTTGGTAGAGCATCTCCCTTACAAGGAGGGGTCGGCGGTTCGAGCCCGTCATCACCCACCATATCTCTGTCAGATGACACTCTTGTTAAAGCAGTACCGAAGTGGGTGATTAGCTCAGTTGGTAGAGCATCTCCCTTACAAGGAGGGGTCGGCGGTTCGAGCCCGTCATCACCCACCACTTCGGGTCGTTAGCTCAGTTGGTAGAGCAGTTGACTTTTAATCAATTGGTCGCAGGTTCGAATCCTGCACGACCCACCAGTGTAAAAAGGCGCCCTAAAGGCGCCTTTTTGCTATGCGAAATTTATGCAGTTTCAATTGCACTGCCCTCCTCCATCTTTTCTAAACCTTAACATTTTATAACCTCAAGCCCTTGCTCCTTGCGACGATAACGATAAAGAACCTATGCAAGGAGAAAACCATGACCACAATATCAAGTGCAACCAGCGGAAGCGTCAGTAGCAGCAGTAGTAGCAGTAGCGGCAATGACCTTTCTTCACAAATTGCCAGCCTGACCAAACAGATCCAAACAGCCACGAAAGAGCTTAAGGATCTTTCAACGAACAGCGATTTAACCGATCAGGAGAAACTGCAACAGCAGCAACAGCTTCAACAGCAAATCCAGCTGTTACAGGCACAGCTTGCCCAGTTACAGCAGAAACAAGCGGAACAGGCTGCTGAGAAAAATAAAGATGTAAAAAAACCTGATGAAATTAAAGCGGATGGCATCAACCGTCCGACAGAACAAAATCAAATCAACGTTTACGTCTAGAACGCAGGCCTGAGCTTGCGTTGTTGCGTCAGTAGCGCCGCCTGCTGACGCACCTCCTGCCAAATCGCTTCGCCCGCCGGTGTGAGCGAGCGATTTTTACGTTTAATCAATGTCAGGCTGCGGTTAATTTCAGGATACAAACGCCGCACAGTTAACGCGCGTCCCGCCGGTAATGGTAACGCCAGCGCGGGTAATATACTGATACCAATCCCGGCTTCCACCATTGGAAACAGCGTGGCGGGATGACCAATTTCCTGCACAACATCCACTTTTATACTCTGTTCTTGCATCGCGGCATCTATCAAAACCCGGCTGCCGGAGGCATAGTCCTGTAACACCATCGTGCGTCCACTTAGCATTGACCACTGCGCCTGCTCCACCTGAGCCAGCGGATCGTCATCGCGACAAAGCAATAAAAAGGGTTCATCGAGAATAGCGAGGCAATCAAAATCGGCGTTGCTCAGTGGGCCGATCACAATGCCAAAATCGACTTCTGCATTGCGCACACTCTGTAGTACCCACTGCTGCACGCGGTCGTGCAAAATCACCTTAATATCTGGAAAATGTTGCTGGCTCGACGCCAGGCACTGCGGCATCAAATGGGCCGAAATGGTTTGGCTGGCTGCGATGCGTACTGTCCCGCTGCGCTGTTCGCCATAGCTACGAATATCTAACAGTGTGGTGTTGATCTCTTCCAGTAGAGGCGCCATGCGCGAAGCCAGTTGCTTGCCCGCTTCAGTGAGCTGCACTTCGCGCGTGGTTCGGTCTAATAAGCGCACACCGATTTCCGCTTCGAGTTCTTTGATGCTGTGGCTCACCGCTGACTGACTTAGACCAATTGCCTGCCCGGCCAGACTGAAACCACCGTAGTGAGCAACCGCCACAAAGGTACGTAACTGACGCAGCGTGTAATTCATCGAAAACACTCATAGATTGATGCAATAAATCAATTTTATTTCTAAACCCAGTTCACGCACAATCACTGCATTAAATTTTTAACCGGATTGTAACAATGGGATTTTTGCGAATCGACCCGATGATGATCAAACTCATCATCACGGTACTGTTAGCCTCTTTTCTGCCCGCTAAAGGCGGCTTCGTCGATTTCTTCGAGTATCTGACGACTGCCGCTATCGCCCTGCTGTTCTTTATGCACGGTGCCAAGCTGTCACGGGAAAAAATCATTGCTGGCAGCAGCCACTGGCAGCTTCACTTATGGATTATGTGCAGCACCTTTGTGTTATTCCCGGTACTGGGTTTGCTGCTGGTGTGGTGGCATCCGGTCAATGTCGGCTCTGAAATTTATACCGGTTTCCTCTATTTATGCATTTTGCCTGCAACCGTACAGTCAGCTATTGCGTTTACCTCTATGGCAGGCGGAAATGTTGCCGCAGCGGTGTGTAGTGCCTCAGCATCCAGTTTGCTGGGCGTCTTTATCTCGCCGCTGTTAGTCAATTTGGTGATGGATGTTCACAGCAGCGCACCAACGGATGGCCTTGAGCAGGTTGGCAAAATTATGCTGCAACTGCTGGTGCCGTTTGTCATTGGTCACCTGTCGCGTCGCTGGATTGCTGGCTGGGTTGAAAAACATCGCAGCCTGATTGGTAAAACTGACCAGACTTCTATTCTGCTGGTGGTCTATTCCGCCTTCAGTGAAGCGGTAGTGAACGGTATCTGGCATCGCGTTGGCATCGATACTCTGTTGTGGATCCTGGCAGGCTGTCTGCTGCTGCTGTTTGTGGCACTGGCGATCAATTTTCTGGCCGCGCGTCTGTTTGGTTTCAGCCGTGCCGATCAAATCGTGGTGCTGTTCTGCGGCTCGAAGAAAAGCCTGGCGAATGGCGTGCCGATGGCGAACATTCTGTTTCCGGCCAGCGCGGTGGGAATTATTGTTCTGCCGCTGATGATCTTTCATCAGGTGCAGTTGATGGTGTGCTCATTCATTGCTGGCCGCTATAAGAAAACCCATGATAAGCAGCTGGCACAGCCGGTAAAAAGCGTGGTGGTTGAATCACAGAAGTAATCTCCGGCCATAAAAAAACCCGCCAGCGCGGGTTTTTTATTCGCTGCGCTTCAGAGGCTTCACCAGCCCTTCTAATCCTTCAATTTTAATTGCCAGCGTAAATTGCATTAGCTCGCCTAAGCGGCCTGAAGGAAAATCTCCACTGCGAGCAAACCACAGCAGATAAGGTTCGGGCAAGTCGATCAGCATCTGACCTTTATATTTGCCGAACGGCATCGCCGTGTTGGCAATTTCAATCAGTTGCTGCTTATCCATTTTACTCTCCCAGCAGGCGAATCATTTCAGCTTCATCAATCACTGCAATGCCCAGTTCCTGCGCTTTTGCCAGCTTGGAACCGGCGGCTTCACCCGCAATCAGCAAATCCGTTTTCTTTGAAACGCTGCCGCTAACTTTTGCGCCAAGCGCCATCAAACGCTCTTTAGCATCATCACGGTTCATCTGTGATAATGAGCCGGTTAAAACCACGGTTTTCCCGGCAAACGGGCTGTCGATGGTTTCTGCGTTAACGACCTTAACCTGCGGCCAGTGAATACCAATGTCATCAACGAGCTGGCGAATCACTTCGCGATTGCTCTCTTCTTCCAGGAAGTTGCGCACGTGAGAGGCAACGACTTTGCCTACATCCTGCACGGCAATCAACGCATCCAGATCGGCATCCATGACCTTTTGCAGCTCGGCAAAATGGCTGGCCAGGTTAGCCGCTGTTGCTTCACCCACTTCACGGATCCCCAGCGCATACAGGAAACGCGCTAAGGTAGTTGATTTGGCTTTTTCGAGCGCATCAACCACGTTTTGCGCCGATTTCGGCCCCATGCGATCAAGGCCTGTGAGCTTGCCTGCGGTGAGGCGAAACAGATCCGCTGGCGTTTTGACATACTCTTTCTCCACCAGCTGATCGATAATTTTGTCGCCCATGCCATCCACATCCATGGCGCGGCGTGAAACAAAGTGTTTAAGGGCTTCTTTGCGCTGCGCGCCGCAAATCAGGCCACCCGTACAACGTGCTACGGCTTCACCTTCCACGCGCTCAACATCTGAGCCACAAACCGGACAATGGGTGGGGAACACCACTTCGCGCGCATCCGCTGGACGTTCCGACGTCACAACGTTGACAACTTGGGGAATCACATCCCCGGCGCGGCGGATCACAACCTTATCGCCAATGCGTAAGCCAAGCCGTTCAATTTCATCGGCATTATGCAGCGTGGCGTTGCTGACAATGACGCCAGCTACCTGAACCGGCTCAAGACGGGCAACCGGCGTGATGGCGCCGGTACGACCCACCTGAAACTCGACATCGCGTACCAGCGTCATCTGCTCTTGCGCCGGGAATTTAAACGCAATCGCCCAACGCGGTGCGCGCGCGACAAAGCCCAGACGCTCTTGTAATGCCTGGGAATCAACTTTGATCACCACACCGTCAATATCGAATCCGAGCGTTGGACGCTGCGCTTCAACTTCGCGGTAGAAAGCCAGCGCCTCTTCAGCATTATGTGCAATGCGAATACGATTGCTTACCGGCAGCCCCCAGGCTTTAAACTGTTGCAGACGCGCCATATGACTGTGCGGCATTTCGCCCCTTCCAGCAGGCCGAATCCATAACAGAAGAACGTTAACGGACGCTTAGCCGTGATGCGCGGATCGAGCTGGCGCAGTGAACCGGCGGCAGCGTTACGTGGGTTGGCAAACACTTTACCGTCGGTGCGGCGCGCTTCGTCGTTTAACTTTTCAAAGCCGCGCTGCGTCATAAAAACTTCGCCGCGCACTTCAAGGCGAGCCGGAATATTGTCGCCTTTGAGACGCAAAGGAATAGCATGAATGGTGCGCACGTTGGTCGTGATATTTTCACCTGTGGTGCCGTCACCGCGTGTCGCTGCCCGCACCAGCAACCCATTTTCATACAACAAGCTGACAGCAAGGCCATCCAGTTTGAGTTCGCAACAGTAGGTGATGTCATCGCCGTTTTTCAAACGGTCTTTCACGCGCTTATCAAATGCCAGGAAGCTGGCTTCATCAAAGGCGTTATCCAGCGAGAGCATCGGTACTTCATGTCGCACCTGCTCGAACACCGTAAGCGGCGCTGCACCTACACGTTGAGTTGGCGAATCGGGGGTGATCAGATCGGGGTGTTTCTCTTCTAACGCGCGCAGCTCACGCATCAGGCGATCATATTCAGCGTCCGGCACTTCCGGCGCGTCCATGACGTGATAAAGATATTCATGATGGCGCAGCGTGGTGCGCAGTTCGGTGATTTGATCCTGGACAGATTTCATAAAGCCCCATCAGATAAAAAACCCCCGACAGGCGGGGTTTGCTAAAGTAATGTAAAATGTACGTCAGTCTCAGACGTCGACTACATCGCGAATGCGCGCTTTGTAGGTTTCCAGCTTCTGCGGTGTCATCATGCGGCGTTCGTCATCCAGGACAACACCACCAACATCATCAGCGATGCGCTGTGCCGATTGCAGCATCAGCTTGAAGTTCTGATTCGCATCACCGTATGACGGCACCATCATAAAGATGGAGACGCCTGGCGTAGTAAAATCGGTCATCGCATCAGGATTAAAAGATCCCGGTTTCACCATATTTGCCAGGCTAAATAACACCGGGCCGCTACCTGCCGGGCTTAAATGGCGGTGGAAGATGTTCATTTCACCAAACTGGAAGCCCGCCTGCAGAATGCCCTGCAACAACGCCTCACCATTCAGCTCACCACCCGAATGTGCTGCTACGTGCAGTACCAGTACTGCTTCTTTCGGCTTGGTGGGTGCCGCTTTTGCAGCTGGCGCGGGTTCAGATTTAGGCGCTACAACAACCTCTGGTTCTGGTTCAGCCTGATATTCCGGTTCTGGCTGCACCGCTTCTAGCGGATCCAGATCAAGCAGCGGATCGGCCTGAACAGGCTGCGGTACAAACTGCGGTTCTGCTTGCTGCTGGCGCACTGGCTCAGGATGCGGCTGCTGGGGCTGCGCTTTGGCTGCGGCGCCGGCGTTAACAGCGGATCGCTTTCCGGCTGAGGTGCCGGACGCGGCGCAGGCTGGCGCGCAGGTTCTACCGGCGCAGGCTGGCGCGGCGCTTCGGGAGTATCAGGAATGTTATCGAAACGCGGTTCCTGATGGCTGGGACGCGGGTTGCGCACACGAACTTCGCCGACGCCTTCTTCATCGTCGTCGCTCAACTCATCATCATGTTCGTCACGCTGTTTAAGACGTTTGTGAGGGCGATCGCGGAACACTGATGAACGCTCTTTACGGCTGGTCCACAGTCCGTGAAGAAGAAGCGCTATAATGGCGATCGCGCCAACAACGATTAATATCAGACGCAAATCCTGCATCATTGTATTCTCTGTTGTTCCAATACCTTGCCACCGCGGCAAACTTTATCCTCTAACTGTATTTGCCCTGCTACACAAGTGCAAGTCTGTGCACTATTTTCTGACAAATAAGATAGGCCAGCCACGCTTTTTTGCTGCTTTTTTACCCAAACGGCACCTGGTCAGGGAAAAAGCCAGGTTATGATGGTTGTGCCTCAACATTTTCAGGAGAGTTGGCTTTATGGCCCATGAGAAATCTGTCTCATCATTCAACGGCGTCTATTACTTCAGCCAGGGCTGGAAACTGGTAAGGATGCCGGGCATTCGACGCTTTGTGGTTATCCCTTTAATTGTCAATATTGTGATGTTAGGCGGTGCGTTTATCTGGCTATTCTATCGCCTCGGCAACTGGATCCCGGCGTTGATGACTCACATCCCGGATTGGCTACAGTGGTTAAGTTATCTGCTTTGGCCATTATCTGTTATTTCGATTGTCCTGGTGTTTAGCTATTTCTTTTCCACAATAGCGAACTGGATCGCAGCGCCCTTTTGCGGCTTGCTGGCCGAACAGCTCGAAGGGCGTCTCACTGGTAAACCCCTGCCGGATAGCGGCTGGCTTGGCATGGCGAAAGACGTTCCACGCATCATGAAGCGTGAGCTACAAAAGCTGGGTTATTACTTACCGCGGGCGATTGGCCTACTGCTGCTCTACTTTATTCCCGGCTTTGGCCAAACTGTCGCCCCGCTGCTGTGGTTCCTGTTTAGCGCCTGGATGCTGTCGGTGCAGTATTGTGATTATCCGTTCGATAACCATAAAGTCAGCTTCCCGCAAATGCGTAACGCGTTGCGCCAGCATAAAACAGCCAATATGCAGTTTGGTGCGCTGGTGAGTTTATTTACCATGATTCCCATTTTAAACCTCGCCATCATGCCAGTCGCGGTTTGTGGCGCGACCGCAATGTGGGTAGACCGCTATCGCTTTCAGCTCGCACGTGAAGAACTCAGGTAATCATCAGTAGCCCTTATGCATTTTTTGTCAGGGCTTATTGCCACCTGACATATAGATATGCGATTTCTTTCCTTCCGCACGAGGTCAGAAAGGGTATGCTCTGAGGGTTCCCAATAATTCATACAGTTAAGGACAGGCCATGAGTAAGATCTACGAAGACAACTCTTTGACAATTGGTCATACGCCATTGGTTCGACTGAACCGCATCGGTAACGGCCGCATCCTGGCGAAGGTAGAATCCCGTAACCCAAGCTTCAGCGTGAAATGCCGTATCGGTGCCAATATGATTTGGGATGCAGAAAAACGCGGTATTCTGAAGCCGGGCGTTGAGCTGGTTGAACCAACCAGCGGCAACACCGGGATTGCGCTGGCTTACGTGGCCGCAGCGCGTGGTTACAAATTAACCTTAACCATGCCTGAAACCATGTCGGTTGAACGTCGTAAGTTGTTAAAAGCCCTGGGCGCTAAACTTGAGCTAACAGAGGGCGCAAAAGGCATGAAAGGCGCGATTGCCAAAGCCGAAGAGATCGTCGCCAGCAATCCAGACAAATATGTGTTACTGCAACAGTTCAGCAACCCGGCGAACCCGGAAATTCATGAAAAAACCACTGGCCCGGAAATCTGGGAAGATACTGACGGCGAAGTTGATGTGTTCATCGCAGGTGTAGGTACTGGCGGTACGCTCACCGGCGTGAGCCGCTATATTAAAAACACCCAGGGCAAGAAAGATTTGATTTCTGTCGCGGTTGAGCCAACAGATTCGCCGGTCATCGCTCAGGCGCTGGCAGGTGAAGAGATCAAGCCTGGCCCGCACAAAATCCAGGGCATCGGCGCTGGCTTTATCCCAGGCAACCTCGATCTAAACCTGATTGACCGTGTAGTAGCGGTTTCCAATGAGGAAGCCATCAGTACAGCCCGTAAGCTAATGGAAGAAGAAGGCATCCTGGCGGGCATCTCATCGGGTGCAGCTATCGCTGCTGCGCTCAAGCTGCAAGAAGATGAAGCCTTTGCCAACAAAAATATTGTTGTGATTCTCCCTCTTCCGGCGAGCGTTATCTCAGCACCGCCCTGTTTGCCGATCTCTTCACTGAAAAAGAGCTTCAGCAGTAAGGCTGATTGTCTGAAATTGCCGCAAAAAGCACCCAAATGGGTGCTTTTTTGTGGTGCAGATCTCACTTTCACCACCCTGCAGATTGATTTCAGTGACGTGGCTCTGGTATTTAGACAGCCAATTATTTCGATGCCTGAAATTAATCCTCTGTTGAAGTGGATCAAGCTGAATCGATTTACGGATTTGGCGAAATGGCGAATCGCGGCATAATTACTACAGCAAGTGCTCAAACCGTTTTTGACACTTACAGGAATGAAAACTCATTCAAGCGCACCAAATGGCTAGCATGACGCTATACCAGCGCACCTACACAGGCTAAAGTGAAGGCTCCAGGCTAGACTTTAGATTCATAACACCAAACCTGATAACGTTGGGGAAATAGAATGTTCCAGCAAGAAGTTACCATTACCGCGCCAAACGGTCTGCATACTCGCCCAGCTGCGCAATTCGTAAAAGAAGCCAAAGCTTTCCAGTCTGAAATCACCGTGACCTCTAACGGTAAATCAGCAAGCGCAAAAAGCCTGTTCAAACTCCAGACTCTGGGTCTGACGCAAGGTACCGTTGTAACTCTTTCTGCGGAAGGTGAAGACGAGCAAAAAGCCGTTGAGCATTTAGTCAAACTGATGGCTGAACTGGAGTAATCTCCTCCCAGCTTTCAGAAAACCGACTTCTCTGCGCCATTGAGTGCAAACATCTTGATCGCGGACAACCTGTCCGCGATATTGCTTTCGTAGAGTACGTGTCCCACGACACGCAGCAATGGCACCGCACAGAGTCAATCAGCCATCGTGATTAAAAGGTAGGGTTATGATTTCAGGCATTTTAGCATCACCAGGTATCGCTTTCGGCAAAGCACTGCTGCTGAAAGAAGACGAGATCGTCATCAACCGCAAAAAGATTTCTGATGACCAGGTTGAGCAGGAAGTGCAGCGCTTCCTTGATGGCCGTAGCAAAGCGGCGATTCAACTGGAAGCAATTCGAGTCAAAGCGGGTGAATCCCTCGGTGAAGAGAAAGCTGCCATCTTCGAAGGCCACATCATGTTGCTGGAAGACGAAGAGCTGGAGCAGGAAATCATTGACCTGATCAAAAAAGATCACGCGACTGCCGATGCCGCTGCGTATTCTGTCATTGATGGTCAGGCAAAGGCACTGGAAGAGCTGGATGACGAATACCTGAAAGAGCGTGCCGCTGACGTACGTGACATTGGTAAGCGTTTACTCCAAAACATTCTGGGTCTGCATATTGTTGACCTGAGCGCAATTCAGGACGAATCCATTTTGGTGGCAAAAGACTTAACGCCATCAGAAACGGCACAGCTCAACCTGAAAAAGGTGCTGGGCTTTATTACCGATCTCGGTGGACGTACTTCTCATACCTCAATCATGGCGCGCTCTCTGGAGATCCCTGCAATTGTCGGTACGGGTAATGTCACCACCTCTATCAAAAACGGCGATTTTCTGATCCTTGATGGCGTTAACAACACCATTTACGTCAATCCGAGCGAAGAGGTTCAGGAAGAGTTAAAAGCCGTTCAGACGCAATACCTGTCTGAAAAGCATGAATTAGCCAAGCTGAAAGATCTGCCAGCCGTCACGCTGGATGGTCATCAGGTTGAAGTCTGCGCCAACATCGGTACGGTCCGCGATATTGCCGGTGCTGAGCGTAACGGTGCAGAAGGTGTTGGCCTGTATCGTACTGAATTCCTGTTTATGGATCGCGACTCGCTGCCAACGGAAGAAGAGCAGTTCCAGGCTTACAAAGCTGTTGCGGAAGCGATGGGTTCACAAGCGGTTATCGTGCGCACCATGGACATCGGCGGCGACAAAGATCTGCCGTACATGAACCTGCCAAAAGAAGAAAACCCCTTCCTCGGCTGGCGTGCTATTCGTATCGCAATGGATCGCAAAGAAATTCTGCATGCTCAGCTGCGTGCCATTCTGCGCGCCTCCTCTTTCGGCAAACTGCGCATTATGTTCCCGATGATTATTTCGGTTGAAGAAGTGCGTAGCCTGAAAGCTGAGCTGGAGATCCTGAAAGCGCAGCTGCGTGAAGAAGGCAAAGCATTTGATGAGTCCATTGAAGTGGGCATCATGGTAGAAACACCCGCATCGGCGGTTATTGCTCGTCACCTGGCGAAAGAAGTTGATTTCTTCAGTATTGGGACAAATGACCTGACGCAGTATACTCTGGCGGTCGATCGTGGTAATGATTTGATATCGCACCTGTATAACCCAATGACACCATCAGTCTTGGGATTAATTAAGCAAGTCATTGATGCTTCTCACGCTGAAGGTAAGTGGACAGGCATGTGTGGTGAGCTGGCAGGTGATGAACGTGCTACACTACTGTTACTGGGAATGGGGCTGGACGAATTCAGCATGAGTGCCATTTCTATCCCAAGCATCAAGAAGATTATTCGTAATACACATTTCGAAGATGCGAAGGAGTTGGCGGAGCAGGCTCTGGCTCAACCGACAGCGGAAGATTTAATGAACCTGGTTAACAAGTTCATCAAAGAAAAAACGCTCTGCTGATCTGCGAGATGCTGGCCCCAAATTACTGCTTAGGAGAAGATCATGGGTTTGTTTTCTAAACTTTTTGGCGAAAAAACAGATAGCGCAGGGACAATTGATATCGTAGCGCCTCTGTCAGGCGAAATCGTGAACATTGAAGACGTACCAGATGTGGTGTTTGCAGAAAAAATCGTGGGTGACGGAATTGCGATCAAACCAAGCGGCAACAAAATGGTTGCACCGGTTGATGGTACCATCGGCAAGATTTTCGAAACGAACCACGCTTTTTCAATCGAGTCTGATAACGGTATCGAGCTGTTTGTTCACTTCGGTATCGACACGGTTGAACTAAAAGGTGAAGGCTTCAAACGTATCGCTGAAGAAGGCCAAAAGGTCAAAAAAGGCGATGTGGTTATCGAGTTCGATTTGCCGTTGCTGGAAGAGAAAGCAAAATCAACCCTGACGCCAGTTGTCATCTCTAACATGGATGAGATCAAGGACTTGATCAAGCTGTCTGGCCAGGTCACCGTCGGTGAAACACCGGTGATTCGCATCAAGAAGTAAGCGACATCAAATATGAAAAACGGCACCCTGGGGTGCCGTTTTTTTGCTTACTGTCAGCCTGCGCGTTACGACTGTTGCCAGCGTGGCAAGCGAATCGTCAGTTCCAGTCCCCTTCCGGGCGGTTCACCGCTTTAACCTCACCGTGATGCGCCAGCACGACTTTACGTACGATAGCTAAACCCAGACCATATCCCTTTCCCATCAGCGGTGAATTCACCCGCACAAAGGGATCGAAAATACTGGAGAGCTTCTCATCATCAACGCCAGGCCCTTGATCGCGCACGCGAATTGCCAGCCATTGATTCTCGGCGCGCAAGCGCACCTGAATATGCTGTCCTGACATTGAGAAACGCAGCGCATTACGCAACACATTTTCTACACCACGGCGGATCAGCTCCGCATTGCCGCGCACGGTATAATCCGCGTTTTCATCTACGTGAAAATCGATTATTACCTTAGGGATCTGTGCTTCATAGCGCACGTCAGTTACCACTGCATGCAGCAAACCGGTCAGGTCAAAATATTGCTCATCCGGGATGCTTTCATGTTCAGCGCGTGACAGGGTAAGCAACTCGCCAATCATTTTGTCCAGCCGTCGCGCCTCCTCGTCAATACGATCCAGCGAGACATTTACGCTGGCGGGTGTTTGACGTGCCAGACCGGTAGCGAGCTGCAAACGCGCCAGCGGTGAACGCAGCTCATGAGAAATATCATGCAGCAGCTCTTCACGAGCGCGTACCAGGGTATCCAGTCGCTCAACCATCGCATCAAACGCCTGCGCCACATTAGAAAGCTCATCGTGGCGCTTACGCATCATGGGATAAAGCCGCACGCTTAAATCACCATCTGCCACGCGAGAAAAGCCTTCACGTAGCTGGCGCATCGGGCGTGTCAGGTTCCATGCCAGCAGCAAACTGAACAGCAGACCAACCGATCCGGCAAAAATAAACATCGGTTCAGGAATGTTTAGGAAATGACGCGGTAACTCCATGCGACTGTCTTCTCGCATGCCTTTCACGTCATAGCGCAGCTCGTACTCTTTGCCATCTGCGCTTTTTACCCAGCGCACAATGACATCCGGTATATGGCCTTCGAAAGGAGGATTAAATCCTTCTGGTAACGTTTCGCCTTGAGCGGGCTTTTGATGCTGAATGATTTTAAAAAACTGGCGATCGTTAGGTTCCCAGTCCGCCATCATATCATCCAGCGAGGTCAGCCCACCTCGTTTCAGCACCGATACCGCAGAGGCCATCTGCAAATTCACGATGCGCCGAATAGCAACAATCTCTGGCGGTTCGTGACGATTTCCCGAT
This sequence comes from Candidatus Pantoea haifensis, assembly GCA_018842655.1. GTDB lineage: Bacteria > Pseudomonadota > Gammaproteobacteria > Enterobacterales > Enterobacteriaceae > Pantoea > Pantoea haifensis. Next base: position 1,925,809 of record JAGTWN010000004.1, read on the forward strand.
AGCGAAAAACCCAGCCAGATTAACTGGCTGATAATGACGAACACGATCCAGAAGCCGATCAAAATCTTCCAGAACATGCGTCCGCGATAAATATAATTCATCGAATACGATAACCGATACTGCGTACTGTCTCTATATTGACGCTATCTGCTGTCAACGCGCTTAATTTTTGACGGATATTACTGATATGGACATCAACACTGCGATCGTAAGCTTCACGCGGGCGTCCTAAACCTTTTTCCGACAGCTCATCTTTCGACACCACCCGATCGGGCGCGCGCAGCAGGAGATCAAGCAGGTTGAATTCGGATGCAGTAAGATCAAAGGTTTTCCCTGCCACTCAGTAATACGTGTGGCGGGATTGAGCGTCAGTTCGCCCCAGCGTAACGCTTCTTTTTTATCTGACTGCGGTGCCTGCTCTTCGAAACGACGCAATACCGCACGCAAACGCGCCACCAGCTCACGCGGATAACACGGTTTTGGCACGTAATCATCAGCCCCCATTTCCAGACCGATAACGCGATCAATGTTGTCGCCTTTTGCCGTCAGCATAATGACTGGCAGGCGGCTGTTCTGCCGAACCTGGCGCAGCACATCAATGCCGCTCATATCGGGCAGCATGATATCGAGGATCATGGCGGTATATTGGCCGGAAAGCGCGCCTTCGATACCCGCGCTTCCGGTTAAAACCAGTTGTGCATCAAAGCCTTCCGCAATCAGGTATTGGCTTAACATCGTACCCAGTTCTACATCATCATCAACCAGCAGAATTTTCATTTTTATCTCTCGTACAAAATTGCGGCTATTTTGTCCTGAGCCAGCGTCGGGCGCAGCCTGTTTTACGCGATCCTTACAGATTTAACGGCAGCGTATTCTCAGGCAGACTATAGACAAAAATGGCCGGTCGCGGTGCGGCAAGCCATTTATCAGGGAAGGGATTTATTGATAGACGCCCGTGGAGAGGTAACGGTCGCCGCGATCGCAGATAATCGCCACAACCACGCTGCCCGGTTGCGCTGTCGCAATACGTAAAGCACCGGCCACCGCGCCGCCTGAACTGACGCCACAGAAGATGCCTTCGCGCCGCGCCAGCGCCCGCATGGTCTCTTCTGCTTCGTGCTGAGACATATCCATCACGTCATCAACTAAATCGGGGCGATAGATGCCCGGCAGATAAGCCAGCGGCCAGCGACGAATACCGGGAATGCTGCTGCCCTCGCTCGGCTGTAAGCCAATGACTTTAACGCCCGTTTTATGCTCTTTGAGATAGCGTCCCACACCGGTAATGGTGCCGGTGGTGCCCATACTGGAGACAAAGTGAGTCATGCGCTGACCGGACTGTTGCCATAATTCTGGCCCGGTGGTCTGATAATGACCTAACGGGTTATCAGGATTGTTGAATTGATCTAACACGAAGCCTTCTCCGCGTGACGCCATCTCCTGCGCCAAATCCCGTGCGCCTTCCATGCCCTGCTCGCGGCTGACTAACACCAGTTCTGCGCCGTAGGCACGCATGGCTGCCTGACGTTCCTGGCTCATGTTATCGGGCATCAGTAAGCGCATGTCATAACCTTTCATCGCGGCAATCATTGCCAGCGCAATGCCGGTATTACCGCTGGTGGCTTCAATCAGCCGATCGCCAGGTTTGATGTCCCCGCGCAACTCAGCCTGATGAATCATCGACCAGGCTGCACGATCCTTCACCGAGCCAGCCGGATTATTTCCTTCCAGCTTTAGCCAGACTTCACTGCCGTTAGCAGGCGTCAGGCGCTGTAATTTGATCAGCGGCGTGTTGCCGATGGTATCTTCAAGTGTTGTCACACTGCGTTTCCTGGTCAGGTAGGAAAAAGAATTAAAGCAAAAAAAGGGCGGGATTTATTCCCGCCCTGTGTTGAAAGAAAATATCAGGCACTTTCGGCAAAGGCAACAGCGCGCAGTGGGGTATTACCCTGATAAAGCCGCGCCTGCTGTAATCCAACGTAGAGACGTTCGCCGCGAATCGGCGCTGCCTGCTCGCCGTCAAACACCAGCGAGAACGGCTCGCTCTGCCAGCCGCCTGGCTGAACCACCAGCTGCCAGAAATGACCGCGTGGGCTGACTTCGAGAATGTGTACCGGCAGCGGCGTTTCAAGGCTGCTTTGACGCGAGGCGTTGATCTCCCAGGGGCGCAGGAACAGATCGACCTTACCCTGATGCGCGGGGGTATAGCCCAGCGGCCAGTGGTGGGCACCAACGTGGAACTGCGAACCGTGCACTTCACCGTCAAAGCGGTTCACTTCACCCAGGAACTCCAGCACAAAACGGGTAGCCGGATCGCGCCAGACCTCATCGGGTGTGCCAACCTGTTCGATATTGCCCTGACTCATGACCACAATACGATCGGCGACTTCCATCGCTTCTTCCTGATCGTGAGTAACAAACACGCTGGTGAACTTTAACTCTTCATGGAGCTGACGCAGCCAGCGACGCAGCTCTTTGCGCACCTGCGCATCCAGTGCGCCAAAGGGTTCATCCAGCAGCAGAATTTGAGGCTCTACCGCTAACGCACGCGCCAGCGCCACACGCTGCTTCTGACCACCCGAAAGCTGAGCCGGGAAACGGTTTGCCAGATGAGCAAGCTGTACCATCTCCAGCAAACGCATCACGCGCTGTTTGATTTCAGCGGTTGACGGGCGCTCACGACGCGGCAGCACCGTCAGGCCAAAAGCGATGTTGTCGAACACCGTCATGTGGCGGAACAGCGCATAATGCTGGAAAACGAATCCAACCTGACGATCGCGCGCATGTAAGGTGCTCACGTCTTTGTTGTGGAAACGGATCTGCCCGCTGTTTTGGTGCTCCAGGCCTGCGATAATACGCAGCAGCGTGGTTTTACCCGAACCGGATGGTCCCAGCAGCGCCACCATTTGGCCAGAAGGAATATCCAGAGAGATATCGTTCAGCACCGGTGTGCGACCAAATGATTTATTGATCTGGTTAATCTCAATGCTCATGATTTTCCTCCTGTTGCAAACGCGAGTGCTGTTGCTCTAAGCGCCATTGCACAAAACTTTTCAGAAACAGTGTCACTATGGCCATCAGGGTCAGCAGCGCGGCCGCCGTAAAGGCGCCCACCGTGTTGTAATCCTGATGCAGTAATTCAACCTGAAGCGGTAAGGTATAGGTTTCACCGCGAATCGATCCCGAAACCACCGAGACCGCACCAAATTCACCAATCGCGCGGGCATTGGTCAGCACCACGCCATACAACATTGCCCAGCGAATGTTAGGCAGCGTCACGCGGCGAAACATCTGCCAGCCTGAAGCGCCGAGTAAAATGGCGGCTTCATCTTCCTGGCTGCCCTGGCTCAGCATCACCGGCACCAGTTCACGCACCACAAACGGACAGGTCACAAATACCGTTGCCAGCACCATTCCCGGCCAGGAGAACATGATTTGAATGCTATGTTCGTCCAGCCAGCCGCCTGCCGGGCCGTTGATGCCCCAGAACAGCAAATACATTAAACCTGCAACAACCGGCGAAACGGCAAACGGAATGTCAAACATCGTCAGCAGCAACTGGCGTCCTGGGAAAGTGAAGCGTGTCACCAGCCATGCCAGCAGCGTACCGAATACCAGATTGACCGGTACGGTAATCAACGCAACCAGCACTGTCAGCCAGATAGCGTGCAACATGTCGCTGTCGGTCAGGTTGCTGAAGGTCATGCCCAATCCCTGACTGAGCGCCTCATAGAATATGGAGGCCATCGGCACCACCAGCAGCAGAATGGAGACCAGCGCACCGATGCCAATTAACAGCCATTTACCCCAGTTAAATGGCTGGCGGTCGGCATGATTAAGTTGCGTAATCTCAGCCATTAGTGACCTCCCAAACGGCGACCAAAGCGGCTCTGTAAGGTGTTGATCGCGAACAGCAGCAGCAGCGAAGCTGCCAGAATCACCGAGGCGATGGCGCTGGCTGCCGGATAGTCAAACTCTTGCAGACGCACGAAAATCATCAGTGAGGTCACCTCGGTTTTCCAGGCGATGTTACCGGCAATAAAGATAACGGCGCCAAACTCTCCCAGGCTGCGGGTAAACGACAGTGCCGTTCCGGCCAGCAGCGCAGGTGCAACTTCCGGCAACACCACGCGGCGAAAGCTCTGCCACGGCGTCGCACCCAGCGTCTGAGCCGCCTCTTCATACTCCGGGCCTAACTCTTCCAGCACCGGCTGTACGGTACGCACCACAAACGGAATACTGGTAAACGCCATAGCGATAGCGATACCAATCCAGGTGTAAGAAATTTTAATGTCGAAATGGGCAAACCATTGACCATACCAACCGTTGACTGAAAACAGCCCCGCCAGCGTTAAACCGGCCACGGCAGTGGGCAATGCAAACGGCAAATCCATCAGGCCATCAAGAATGGTACGGCCTGGAAAACGATAGCGGGTCAGGATCCACGCCATCAACATGCCAAACACGGCATTGAACAGCGACGCCACGCCAGCAGAAAGCAGGGTGACCTGATAAGCAGCAATCAGCTGCGGATTGGTGATCACATCCCAGTATTGCGCCAGCGTCATCTGCGAAAGCTGCATGATTACCGCGCTGACAGGCAGCAGCAGGATCAGGCAGGTAAACAGCAGGCTGGTGCCAAGACTGAGACCGAAGCCGGGCAGAACCCGTTTTTGGCTGGCTGCAAACATTATCTGCGCCCCGCCGCTAACAATTTATCGAGTTCGCCACCGCTGACGAAATGCGTTTTCATGACGTTATCCCAGCCGCCAAAGGTCTCTTCGACGCGGAACAGCTCAGTCTGCGGAAAGCGATCTTTCTGCTCGGCCATCAGTTGAGGATTGTTCACGCGGTAATAGAATTGAGTGATAATTTTCTGCGCTTCTGGCGTATACAAATAGTTCAGGTAGGCTTTCGCCGCGTCGGCGCTGTTATTGTGCTCAACGTTTTTATCGACCCATGCCACCGGGAACTCAGCCAGAATATCGGTTTTAGGCACCACCACTTCGTACTCATCTTTACCGTACTGATTGCGGATGTTGTTCACTTCTGATTCAAAACTGATCAACACATCGCCCAGGTTACGTTCGGCAAATGTTGTGGTCGCTCCGCGACCACCGGTATCAAACACTTCAACGTTTTTCAGAAACTGCGTCATAAAGGCTTCTGTTTTCGCCTTATCGCCGCCGTTTGCTTTGTTTGCTGCGCCCCAGGCGGCCAGATAGGTGTAGCGACCATTACCGGACGTTTTAGGATTCGGGAAAATCAGCTTCACCTCTTTGCGGGTCAAATCTGCCCAGTCATGGATCTGCTTTGGGTTTCCTTTGCGCACCAGAAACGCCATGGTGGAGTAAAACGGCGAGCTGTTATTGGGCAAGCGCGTTTTCCAGTCAGCCGCAATCAGCTTGCCTTTGTCGTGCAGCACCTGCACGTCAGTAACCTGGTTGTAGGTCACCACGTCCGCACGTAGCCCTTGCAGGATGGCTAACGCTTGTTTGGATGAACCGGCATGAGACATTTTGATCGACAGCTTGTCGTCCGGATGGCTGGCATCCCACTGTTTTTCGAATGGCGCATTCAGGGCAACAAACAGCTCACGTGAAACATCATATGAGCTGTTGAGCAATTCAGTTGCGTTAGCTGCGCCTGCCAGGCTCAGCGACAACGCGATACCGCTAACGATTTTTTCATCGCTTGATAAGTCATTTGGCACCCTGAAAAAGTGTGATGCGGATTCCACCCGCTGTTTCACCAGTTTATTTATAACTCAGGGAAAACCAGTAACGGTTTTATATATCGTTTGATGATTTCAAAGTCGAAAAAGGCATAAGCCAGCGGCAATCTTTATGAAGCATTTGGGAAAGGAAAAACAGGCAGATTTCTCTGCCCTTACGCCTTAACGCCGCCAGATAATTTTGCTCATTTTCCAGCTTTTCAGCGTATCGTCTGACGGCATCAGACCTTCTGGCCCATGCCATTCACCGCTGTAGACATAGCGCAAATGCTCACTGGCGGGCACACGACATTCAACGTCACGGTTATCCAGCCCGGCACTCAGCGTACAGTTGTTGTAAGCTTTGCTGTATTTGTCGCCAAACGCATCACCGATTTTACTGCCATCGCTGCTGGTGATGTTCCTGTCCATCACCTCAATACGTTCAACCTGACTTTGACCGTAAATTACCAGCTGAACTTTGTCATCTTCCCGCGCCTGCCAGAAAGAGACCACCTGGCCATTTTGGCTGCGCATACCCTGACGTAAATCATATTGGCCGTTCAGTGCCTCTTTAATCGCGCTTTCTGTCATGGCGGTTGTCGCGTTAAGGCCACCAACGCCCTGATCTGTTGCCGTAAGGGAGGCACCAAACCAGTTCCACGGCAATGCGGAAGACCAGTGATAACTTAATGGATTCCACCAGCTCACCTGTTGACTGCTGTCAGTGCCGGAGCCGGAACTGGCGCAACCGCCCAGAGTCACGGCGGCAATCAGTAGCGTGGAACGAACAGCTTTCATGGAAACTCCTGTTAATAACATGCCCGATGGCGAAACTGATTGGAGTCGCAAAGCGACAAAAAGTTTATTCCAAATGTTCTGGCACAAAGCAGTCACGCAACCGGTGATTAAACTGAAGCCAGCCGAGCGCCAGCAAATCAAACAGCGACAGCAGCAGCGGCAAGGGTGAACTGAGCAGATCGCCCTGCACAAACTGAACGCCTTGCCACAGCAAATTAACCAGCAGTGACAGCACCAGTACGCTCTTCCAGGCGCGCCATAATCGTGGCCAGCGCAGGCGGTAACCGGTGAGTAACAGCCCCAACAGCGCAGGCGCACCGAGTGCCAGCCCGATCCAGAACGCCTGCCTGTCGGGATAGAACAGTGCCAGCAGATTGTTGCCCTGCTGTCGCGATGCGCCAGCCATCACCAGCAGTAACCAGGTGCGCGCCTGCAATAACAGGATCAGCCAAAAGAAACGGCAGCCGAAGCTGCCCTTTGCCGTCATATTCATCCGGCAGATATTTGTGTCCGTTAATACTCACGATCTTCGATCAACCGTTTGCCCAGCAGCATCGCGTCCACGGGCTCGTAATCGAGCTTCTCATAAAACGCGACCACCTGATCGTTCTCTTCGCGCACCATTAAATGGATTTTCGGGCATCCCCGCGCAATCAGCTTTTTCTCCAGGCGGTTCATGAGCGCATTGGCGAAGCCGCGTCCCTGATAATCGGGATGGACCGCCAGATAATAGGCAGAGCCACGGTGGCCGTCGTAGCCGCCCATCAGCGAGCCGACCACTTCGCCGCCGACTTCAGCCACCAGGAAAAGCTCTGGGTCGTGATTCATCTTTCGTTCGATATCCAGTTCAGGATCGTTCCATGGGCGTAACAAATCGCAACGCTCCCAAAGCGTAATCACTTCTTCAAAATCTTCCTGGCGGAAGGCGCGGATTTCCATCATCTTTACCTGCAAATAACCACAATTTGCTGATTATCACGCATTTTTCACATCGCGCAACCTTTGACAGCCGGGGCCTGGCGAAAAAATGTGGATTTTTTTGTTAGCGGGCTGAAATACAAAGTAAAGCCCTGAAATGGTTCCGTACTCGCGAGCGGCAGAACGTTACGATATAACACCCGGCACGATTCTCTCCAGGGACCTGCTCATGAAGTTACTCAAGCATTTGACCACCCGCCGCCAGCTGTTGCTGTCTGGAATGGCGCTGGCCGTTTTGTCGCCACGCGCCGTGATGGCAAAAGAAGATAATGGCACGCTGCCTGTTTCAGCACGTCACACGCCGCCTGCGCCAGCCGCGAAGAACGGCAAGCGCATCGTGATGATCGATCCGGGCCATGGCGGGATTGATTCTGGCGCGGTTGGCGAAGCGGGAGCGGAAGAGAAACATATCGTGTTAGAGATTGCTAATAGCGTGCGGCAGCAATTGCAGGATCATGCTCATATAGACGTGCGCCTGACGCGCGACAGCGATCACTTTATTCCGCTTTATCAGCGGGTGGAAATTGCGCATCAACACGGTGCCAGCCTGTTTATGTCAATTCATGCTGACGGCTTCACCAGCCCCGACGCTAACGGTGCGTCGGTTTTTGCCCTATCGAATCGGGGTGCCAGCAGCAGCATGGCGCGCTATTTGTCCCAGCGAGAGAATGACGCCGATAAAATTGGCGGCGCAAAAATCGCGCAGCAGGATCACTATTTGCAGCAAATTCTGTTCGATCTGGTGCAAACCGACACCATTAAAAACAGCCTGACGCTGGGTAAACATGTGCTGGATCAGATCCGTCCGGTACACCATTTACACAGCCAGCACACCGAGCAGGCGGCATTTGCAGTATTAAAGTCGCCATCGATTCCGTCGGTGCTGGTGGAAACCTCTTTTATTACGAATCCTCGCGAAGAACAATTGCTCGGCACACATGCGTTTCGGCAAAAAATTGCCAGCGCCATTGCGGAGGGTATCGTTAATTACTTTGATGAGTACGATCGCCGCAGGGCGTAATTGAGTATAATCAGGACAATTTTTTAAAAGAGTAAGCGAATAATATGCCTGATATTTCCCGCGTAAAAGCCTTTCTGCTGCAATTGCAGGAGGATATTTGTCACCGTCTCGCTGCTGAGGACGGCGGCGCGCAATTTGCTGAAGATAGCTGGCAGCGGCCTGGCGGTGGCGGCGGGCAAAGCCGCGTATTGCGCGATGGCACGGTGTTTGAACAGGCGGGCGTCAACTTTTCTCACGTGCATGGTGACCAAATGCCCGCTTCCGCAACGGCGCATCGCCCTGAACTGGCGGGACGCAGCTTCGAAGCAATGGGGGTGTCGTTGGTGATCCACCCGCGCAATCCTTATGTGCCGACGTCACATGCTAATGTGCGTTTTTTATCGCTGAGAAGCCGGGTGCTGATCCGGTGTGGTGGTTTGGCGGTGGCTTTGACCTGACGCCTTTCTACGGCTTTGAAGAGGATGCGATTCACTGGCATCAGACTGCGGCGGATTTGTGTCAGCCGTTCGGTGAGAATGTCTACGCGCGTTATAAAAAATGGTGCGATGACTATTTCTATATTAAGCATCGCGATGAACAGCGCGGCATTGGCGGGCTGTTTTTTGACGATCTCAACACCCCCGATTTTGAACACTGCTTTAGCTTTATGCAGGCGGTGGGCAACGGTTTTATGGACGCTTACCAGCCAATTGTGGCGCGACGCAAAGATCACCTTTGGGGCGAGCGCGAGCGCAATTTCCAGCTCTACCGTCGCGGACGCTACGTAGAGTTTAATCTGGTGTGGGATCGCGGCACGCTGTTTGGTTTGCAGACCGGTGGTCGCACCGAATCGATCCTGATGTCGATGCCACCGCTGGTTCGCTGGGAATATGATTACCAGCCTGAACCGGATTCAGCAGAAGCCGCGCTGTATCGCGATTTCCTGCCGGTTCGCGACTGGATTAAATAGCGAATCGCCAAAATAGTTGACGCTAAATCAAGGCGGCAAGCTTACTCATCCCTAAATCTTCCCGTAAGTGATTCGGGTGAGTCAGCGCAGCCAGCGCAGAGATAGCGTCTACCATGACGGCGATTTACAAAGGCTTGGTTTGGGCTTCAACCACTGCAAGCGCCACCATATTAACGATGCGTCGCACCGAGGCGATGGGCGTTAATATATGCACGGGCCTGGTGATCCCCATCAGCACTGGCCCTACCGTGACCCCTTCTGAACAGGAGACTCTGAGTAGGTTGTAACTAATACGCGCCGCTTCGACATTTGGCATGATGAGCACATTGGCGGTGCCTTTTAGCGGGCTGTCGGGCATTAAATCACGCCGTATGCTTTCTATTAATGCTGCATCACCATGCATTTCACCATCAATTTCCAGCTCTGGCGCACGCGCTTTTATCAAAGCCAGGGCATCACGCATTTTGCGGGCGCCAGGTGCATTTGAGGTACCAAAACTGGAGTGCGACAGCAACGCCACGCGCGGCTCAATGCCGAAGCGCCGCACCGTTTCAGCCGCCATGAGGGTGATATCGGTAAGCTGTTCCGGGGTCGGATCTTCATTTACGTAGGTATCAGCAATAAAGGTGTTGCCGCTCGGCAGCAGCAGCGCATTCATCGCGCCCGCCACTTTCACGTCATCACGAAAACCAAAGACCTTTTCAATGACTTCATAATGCTCACGATAATCACCAACAGTGCCGCAAATCAGCGCATCCGCTTCACCGCGATGAACCATGATGGCACCGATCAGCGTTGGGTTGCCAATTACTGCGCGCTGCGCCTGTTCAGGCGATACGCCGCGTCGCTTCATAATCTGGTAATACTCATTCCAGTAAGCTTTAAAACGCGGGTCAGATTCATTATTTACTATCTCAAAATCTTTTCCTGCTTCGATTTTCAGCCCCTGCTTTTGCAGACGCATGGCAATCACATTGGGCCGGCCAATCAAAATCGGCTTTGCCAGCCCCAGCGAAACTAATTCCTGAGTCGCATGCAGCACGCGCACCTCTTCGCCTTCCGCCAGCACGACACGCTTCGGTGATTTACGCGCCTGCGAAAAGATTGGCTTCATAAACAGATTGGTTTTGTAGACGAACTCAGTGAGTTTTTCGCGATATGCCTCGAAATCCTCTATGGGACGGGTAGCGACGCCGGAATCCATTGCGGCTTTGGCAACCGCGGGCGCGATCTGCACGATCAGGCGTGGATCGAACGGTTTTGGGATCAGATATTCCGGGCCGAAACTGAGATCCTGATCGTCATATGCTGAGGCGACCACATCGTTCTGTTCCGCCTGCGCCAGTGCCGCTATTGCATGCACGGCTGCCAGTTTCATCTCTTCATTGATTGCTGTTGCCCCGACATCCAGCGCGCCACGGAAGATAAACGGGAAGCACAGAACATTGTTTACCTGATTCGGGAAGTCGGAGCGTCCGGTACAGATAATCGCGTCGGGGCGTACAGCTTTGGCCTGCGGTGGCATGATTTCCGGTTCCGGGTTAGCCAGCGCCAGAATCAGCGGATCGGTGGCCATTTTTTCACCATCTCTGGCGTCAGGACATTGGGACCTGAACAGCCAAGGAAAATATCCGCATCCGCAATTACGTCATCCAGTGACCGTTTGCCGTTGTCCTCAATGGCGTAATCCGCTTTGGTTTGCGCCATGCTGGCTTCGCGGCCGCGGTAAATGACGCCTTTTGAATCGCAGACCACAATGTTGTGCTTCTGCATACCCAGCGCCACCAGCAAATTCATGCAGGCAATCGCTGATGCCCCTGCGCCAGAAACCACCAGCCGCACGTCTGAAATGGCTTTTTTACGATGCTCAGGCCATTTAAGACCGCGGCGGTGCAGATGATGGCGGTACCGTGCTGATCGTCGTGAAACACCGGTATCTTCATGCGTTTGCGCAACTGCTGTTCGATGTAGAAACACTCCGGCGCTTTAATATCTTCAAGATTAATGCCGCCAAAAGTTGGCTCCAGCGCGGCGATGACTTCGATCAGCTTGTCGGGATCCCGCTCATCAATCTCAATATCAAACACATCGATACCGGCGAATTTTTTAAATAATACGCCTTTACCTTCCATTACGGGTTTTCCGGCCAGTGCGCCAATGTTGCCTAAACCCAGCACCGCCGTGCCGTTGGAAATCACGGCGACCAGATTACCGCGTGCCGTGTACTTATGCGCAGCCAGGGGTCTTTTGCAATTTCCAGGCACGGTGCCGCAACGCCTGGCGAGTAGGCCAGGGCTAAATCACGCTGGGTCGCCAACGGTTTAGTGGGCGACACCTGAATCTTGCCGGGTGTCGGATATTGATGAAAATCAAGCGCGCTCTGCTTCAGTTGATCATCCATTGGGCATCCTTAGTCGCCGCGAAAAGTTGCACCAGTATAAGAATCAACCTGCAGCAAGAGGGTGAAGGAGCTCAAAGAACCTCATTGTTTAACGGCACAGAATGCTACAGGTGAGCCTGCGTCATTGATTTCGGCTGCTATGCTTAGGAATGGATATGGCGCACCCCACGGTTTAACACCGCATGAAGGCACCTCGCTCCGCTCTCCACGGCAACAATCAGAGAATCCGCATTTTCATATGAAAGTCTCTGTTGCAATGTGATGGGTCCGCGTTACCGGAAGCAGCCCTGCAAGGCTCAAGGTGTTCCTTTTCGCTTTAATGTTTTTATTCAAGGAGTTTAGAGATGAACCAGCTAGAAGCCCTTAAACAGTTCACCACCGTGGTGGCGGACAGTGGCGACATTGAATCGATTCGTCATTATCACCCCCAGGACGCCACTACCAACCCTTCCCTCATTCTCAAAGCTTCCAGTCTCGACGCCTACAAACATCTGATTGACGACGCCATTGAATACGCCAAAAAACAAGGTGGCAGCAAAGAGACGCAAATTATTAACGCCAGCGACAAAGTGGCGATCAACCTCGGTATGGAAATTCTGAAAAGCATACCAGGCCGTGTTTCGACCGAAGTAGATGCGCGCCTCTCTTTCGATCGTGGCATGTGTGTCACTAAAGCGGAAAAGCTGGTTCGCCTGTACGAAGAGCACGGTATCGATCGCTCACGTATTCTGATCAAACTGGCCTCGACCTGGGAAGGGATCCGCGCGGCAGAAGAGCTGGAGAAAAACGGCATCAACTGTAACCTGACGCTGCTTTTCTCTTTTGCTCAGGCGCGTGCCTGTGCGGAAGCGGGCGTGTTCCTGATTTCGCCGTTCGTGGGGCGTATTTATGACTGGTACAACACGCGCAAACCAATGGATCCGTATGTGGTTGATGAAGATCCAGGCGTGAAATCTGTGCGTCGTATTTATGACTACTACAAAAAGCATCGTTATAACACCGTCATCATGGGTGCCAGCTTCCGTAAAGTAGAACAGGTTCTGGCGCTGGCGGGCTGCGATCGTCTGACCCTTTCACCAAATCTGCTGGAAGAGCTGCAAAACAGCGATGCGCCGGTAGAACGTAAGCTGGAACCTTCCACTGAAGGCTTCCATCAACCCGCTTCACTGTCAGAAGCGGAGTTCCGCTGGGAACACAACCAGGATCCGATGGCGGTAGAAAAACTGTCTGAAGGTATTCGTCAGTTCGCTGTTGATCAGCAGAAACTGGAAGATGTTCTTTCCGCCCGGCTGTAGTTTTAAACATTTTATTGATGGATGGGAGATTTCCCATCCACAGAGTTAACAAGGGAGAACCCTATGTCATCACGCAGAGAGTTGGCGAACGCGATTCGTGCATTAAGTATGGATGCGGTACAAAAAGCAAACTCAGGCCATCCCGGCGCACCGATGGGTATGGCAGATATCGCCGAAGTGTTATGGCGCGACTTCCTGAAACATAACCCAACCAACCCCGCGTGGCTCGATCGTGACCGTTTTATTCTGTCTAACGGCCACGGCTCAATGCTGCTGTATAGCCTGCTGCACCTGACCGGCTACGACCTGCCGATGGAAGAGCTAAAAAACTTCCGTCAGTTGCACTCAAAAACGCCAGGCCACCCGGAAATTGGTTATACGCCAGGCGTAGAAACCACCACCGGTCCACTCGGTCAGGGCCTGGCCAACGCGGTGGGTTTAGCCATTGCTGAACGTACGCTGGCTGCCCAGTTCAACCGTCCGGATCATGAAATCATCGACCACTTTACCTACGTGTTTATGGGTGACGGTTGCCTGATGGAGGGTATCTCTCATGAAGTCTGCTCACTGGCAGGCACCCTGGGTCTGGGCAAACTGATCGGTTTCTACGATCACAACGGTATTTCCATTGACGGTGAAATCGAAGGCTGGTTTACCGATGATACCCACAAACGTTTTGAAGCCTATAACTGGCATGTGATTGGCGACATCGACGGACACGATCCTGAAGCGGTTAGCCAGGCGATCAAAGAGGCACAAAGCGTCACTGATAAACCGTCGCTGATTATTTGCCGCACTGTTATCGGCTTTGGCTCGCCGAATAAAGCCGGTAAAGAAGAAGCGCACGGCGCGGCGCTGGGCGAAGAAGAAGTGGCATTAACGCGTAAAAAGCTCGACTGGCATTATCCACCGTTTGAGATCCCCGGTGAAATTTATCAGCAGTGGGATGCAAAGGAAGCGGGTGCTGAGCGCGAAAAAGCCTGGGACGCCAGGCTGGAAGCCTATAAGCAGGCTCACCCGGAACTGGCGCAGGAATATTTGCGGCGCATGAACGGTGAAATGCCCTCAACCTGGGAAACTGACACGGCGAAATTCATTGCCGAACTGCAGGCGAATCCGCAAAAAATCGCCAGCCGCAAAGCCTCGCAAAACACGCTGGAATACTACGGCAAAATGTTGCCAGAGTTTTTGGGCGGCTCCGCTGACCTTGCGCCAAGCAACCTGACTATCTGGTCAGGCTCCACGCCGATTAAAGAAGATCCGGCCGGTAACTATATTCACTACGGTGTACGTGAATTCGGTATGACAGCCATCGCTAACGGTATTGCACATCATGGTGGCTTTGTCCCTTACACCGCGACTTTCCTGATGTTTGTCGAATATGCCCGTAATGCGGCCCGTATGGCGGCGCTGATGAAGGCGCGTCATATTATGGTTTATACCCATGACTCAATTGGACTGGGCGAAGATGGCCCAACGCACCAGCCGGTAGAGCAGCTCGCCAGCCTGCGTTTGACGCCAAACATGAGCGTCTGGCGTCCCTGCGATCAGGTAGAAACCGCCGTGGCGTGGAAAGCCGCCGTTGAGCGTCATCACGGACCTACCGCGTTGATTCTTTCACGTCAGAATCTGGCACAGCCGGAACGCACACAGGCGCAGATTGAAAATATCGCGCGCGGCGGCTATGTGCTGAAAGATTGCGACGGTACGCCGGAAGTGATCCTGATCGCCACCGGTTCAGAAATGGAAATTACACTGGGCGCGGCAGAGAAGCTGACGACTGGCGGGCACAAAGTGCGCGTGGTCTCGCTGCCATCGACCGATCTGTTTGATGCGCAAGACAGGGCCTATCGTGAATCGGTGTTGCCATCAACGGTGAAAGCACGTGTTGCGGTTGAAGCGGGTATCGCTGATTACTGGTTTAAGTACGTGGGCCTTGATGGTGCCATTGTCGGTATGACCACCTTCGGCGAATCTGCGCCTGCCAGCAAACTGTTTACCGAATTTGGCTTCACGATTGAAAACATCGTTGCCCATGCGGAAACGTTACTCAAGCCGGTGTAATGCGTTGGCCCTTCTCACCTTAGTGAGAAGGGCCATTACGCTCTCACGCCTGTTTCACTGGTAAGTAAACGTTAAATTCACCACTGAATTAAAGGTGCCACTGCTTGCCCCGCCTGTTGGGGTATACATACGCGCTGAAAGCGGAAAATAGGCTTTATGGGTTTTTGCATCAATAGGTGACTGGAGAGACATTCCGTTACCATAGAGGGTATCTTGCGCTTTAAGTTGTAATGCAATGTTCTTGCTGGTGCCGTTATTTTTAAAAGCCTTGCTGTCGTTATTGTCGGGCGTACCTGAGAAATTCACCGTCGCCTGGGTTAAATAGGCGGGACATTCATTTAACTGTAACTGGAAGTCGACCCACTCCCTCCCGTTCCTGCGGTGGCTAAACGGCGTATCTGGCCTTTAGGCAACTCAACCTGTTTGCTGCGCGTATTGGTATCAACAATACACGGATTCGCGATGACTTTGCCCGTCAGGCTTATTTCGCTGGCATCGGTCATGCAGACCATGAGGCAGAATGGC
Source organism: Candidatus Pantoea haifensis (assembly GCA_018842655.1). Classification (GTDB taxonomy): domain Bacteria; phylum Pseudomonadota; class Gammaproteobacteria; order Enterobacterales; family Enterobacteriaceae; genus Pantoea; species Pantoea haifensis. The sequence goes on from JAGTWN010000004.1 coordinate 1,941,556, forward strand.
AAACCAGCGAGGTAACGATATTTAGGCATAATATATTCCTTACTGGACTGAGTTACTGATATTCAAACGTCGCAGTGATAACAGATGAAATATCACCAGGCGTAGCCGAACCTAATGCAGAATAGGCGCGAGCCTGAAGATTAAATTGAGTGCTGTTACTTCCCGATGCGATAAACGAGATTAACGTGGAACCATTGCTGACCAGCGTATTTGACGAGCGTTCAGTAATTTCCACCGCTGTATTAGACGCAGGAGAGCGCGCGATATTTTTCCAACGCTGCGGTGATTGAGGATCTGCCTGGCCCGAAAAACGCGCGGTAACGCTGGTCGTTCCCGCTGGACAATTAATCAGCCTGAGCTGAAAAGGAACCATTGCCGAGCCCGCACCCGATGAAGCCAGAGAAGATGCCTGAAGGGTTTGGCCTAAATCAACACTGACTCTCTCTTCAGAAACGACACAGGGAGAAGCCGTTATTCTTCCGGTCACATTGATATTCACGCTGTCTGCCAGACAAACATCTGCGGTAAATAGCCCCCTGCCAGAGCACAGGCTAAAGGCAATAATTTATTTTCCATTTTTATTTACCTGAACCTCTGTTAAAAGATGAAATATTACTGATAAGTAAGCACTAACGTTGCAGAGGCATTCGCAACGCCGGCTTGCACGACCGGTTTTGTCTGAATGTAGCGCGCTGTTAAAGGTAAACTTTCCTGGCCGCCTGCCATCTTTTTTAAATATACCTTTTTATTCACTGGATAAGGCTGGCCGTTATAATACAAACGAATCCCGACACCAGAGGCAGTTCCCTCTTCTCCCTGGTTATCCAGTGCCATTACCGTTGGGGCATCGGGTAAGTCTGGATGTTGCCTGCCCATAATCTGAACATAAACATTTGCATCAGCATCACAGTTCAAACCTAAATCTTGTGTATTACTGGCAGGAGGGCTAAATCCTATTGTAGAACCGAAAGAAGTCACTGGAACATTGCCTAAAGGGAAGATCAAAGCAGGGGTTGTTATTGAACAGGCTACGGTTCTGACATTAAATGAATTTAGGGTTATCAGACTGTGATTTATGTTTCCGCTGTTATTAACATCTGTTAACAGGCTCATAAAACTGCCAACATCCACTCGAGCAACTCTGCCAGAATCCGTTGGACCTGTTTTATAAAAAATAATCGTTGAATGTAATGTGACATTCCCTCCACCTATAAATTTTCCCTTTTCCTCATAATGGACAACTGAATCGGGAAATCCAGGAAAAACATTAACATCGTTAACATACGTATCGGCTGCATAGCCGCCTACCCCAATTGAATAGCCTACACCCGGAAAACCTGTAGGATAAATTTTGCCGTATATTGAATTCCCGACTGAACTCCCCGTTACGAGTATTCCTACCTGATGACGAGGTTCAGGATCACCACTACATATAAAACGCACAGCATCAGGAGAACGCATTCTAAATAACTCCGCCCCTACAGGAGTATCCCGCTGAATGACTAATGTAGGAATGGTAAAGGCCAGTGAATTTTGCCCGTTACATACACCAGCAAATAAGGGTGACGAGACTAAAGTTAAAAGCAATAGCATTATTTTTTTCATTACAGACATTTTCCTGAAAGCAATTGCACACCCGATTTTGTTCTGTCCAGTACATATTTAGCCTGACAAACGCCACTGTTATCTTTTCCCCAGCGCAACGTTATTTCCCCTTCAGGCTTTAAGCCTGAAAGATAAATTTGACCATTGTCACCCACAACAGACATTTGTTGCGTCACGCCATTCACTGTTGCCATCGCGCCAAATGGCACTGGCTGACCATTCAAACGCGTCAGTGTCATAATGATACGATGCCCCACATTTGCACGGTATTCTGCCAGGGCTATCGCGCCACGAGTTGGAATAACACTTTTCGTGGTCAACTGCAGTTCTACATCATCAGCGAGAGTTTCAGTATCAAGTGAGATATCATTTTTACGATAAGGTGAGACATTACTGACAACGGTGTAACCCCGGAAATCCGTTCTGGCACCGGTTTGATTAGTTACACTTACCGCTTTTGCGCCCGGTGCTTTTACCAGCGCGATAGTTTCGCCAAAAGGTTGCGCAAACGTTACGCCATCAGCATGCGCGATAATACCGCCGTTCAGGCCGTAGTTTATTCGTTGGCTATTTTTATCATAACTGTAGCCCGCCGTGACTTCAGCGTAGGTTCCTCTATACGTTGCGTTTAGATTACCGCTGTGCCCGCTTTGACGGGTGCCGTAACCTTGTTGCGCATTCCAGCTTAGTGCATTACCCGCCAACGCGAGGCCGCTAACGCCAACCGTATGGGTGGTATTTCCTTGCTTGCTGGTGCTGAGGTTGTAGTTCGCCCAGCTGTTAGCCAGAAAACGCGCCAGCGGTACGCTGACATTCAGTGCAAAGATCTGGTCCTTGTCATATCTTTTGCTGCTCCTGCCTGTGCCGTAGGAATTTTTGCTGTAGGTGTAGTTGACGCCAAAAGAAATTCCCTGCCATGAGTTGTTATAACTCAGGCCGTAAGATTCCATGCGCTTGTTTGTTTGCCAGTAATCTTCCCGGACTGCACTTCCCGTTACTGCTCCATAGGCAGAACCCAGGGTCTGGCTAACGGTTAATTCGGTGCGGTTACGGCGGCGCTCTTGCAGTGCATTGATGTCACCATAGGAATTCAGTACTTCCTGCATGCCGTAATAGCCCGCTGTTGAATAGCGATAGCCTGCAATGGCAAAATTCGTGCCGCTGGCGGTAAAATTTTTGCTGTATCGTATTCGCCATGACTCTCCTCTTGTCTTATCCAGATAGTGTGGACGAGACCAGGCTTGCGTGACATCAGTAGAGAGTGCGCCAATCCCTCCCATGTTTTTACCCACGCCCAGGGCCAGCGATTGATATTTGCTGGAAGACTGGAGGCCGCCATAAATTGTAAACCCGTTGGGAAGCCCATAAATCGCCGTCCCCTGACCAATCGGTGTTTTATCTATGCGGCTGTTATAGGCGCGATACTGACCGCCCGTGATACTGTATTTAAGACGCCCCTCGCGCTGTAAGACAGGTATAGAGGCAAAGGGCACTAAAAAGTTTTGCTCGCTGCCGTCGGCTTCTTTAATCGTGACATTGAGATCACCCGAGCCGCCAGTGGGATACATATCAGTAATTTCAAACGCGCCCGCCGCAACATAGCTTTGGTAAATGGTGTAACCGTTCTGGCGAATAATCACTTGCGCATTTGTTCGCGCAATACCGCGCACAACGGGTGCGTAACCTTTCAGACTGTCTGGCATCATTTCATCATCAGAAGCCAGTTGACCACCGCGAAACGGAATGCTGTCAAAGACTTCGGAGGGCGATGAACTGTCCCCCAACGTCAACTGGCTTTTTAGCGCAATGATATTGCGTTGGGCATAGGTATAAATTGAATCCCATCGGGACTCACCGTAAATATCTCGGTTCCAGGTGGAATAATTGCGTATGCGCCATGCGCCAAGATTTATGCCGGGGCGCAAATTTGCATACTGGCTGTTGCTGTCTGCTGAGTTACCACTGCGATCCCAGCTATTATTAGCACTAACGCTATAGTTTAATAAAACAGCATTCACGCCTTCGCTCCACATTTCAGGCGCAACATAGCCACGTGGCTGAGAAGATAATGCAGCCTGCGGAATGCTTAATATCAGCTTTTGTGCTGAAAACAGAAAATCTGCTGTTGCCTGCGGAATAGCGGTAATATTAGCGCAATCGCCTCCTTTATTCAGTGCAGGAAAAAGCGCAGTCTTTATACCGTAACTTTGCAATAATTCTGTTGAAAGACAGGGTTTAATGAGTGCTTGATCATTACCCGCCGCGAAAAATTCAATCTCACGCGTATCTACCATCTGGTTATTAATAATAATATCAACGCGGTATTTCCCTGGTGCCTGAGAGCCTTTTTCAAAGAAAGAGAGATCGATCTCGTGTGTCGCTGGATTATCCAGCTCCAGTAACGCCGGATTAAAATAGTCTCGCGCATGCGCTAAATGCACCGTACCAGAGATCGTCAACGTAATGAGAGTAGCAAGTGAGCTTAATACAAATACATGAGTTTGTTTTGTTATATTCATAAAGTCTGTACTTCCTTATTGTACACATACGTTGCAACAACGTCCTGATCTGAGTGCAACTTTCAGTGCCCATAAAGAATCAAATAGACCCTTGATAAGCCATGCTTATTCCGCCAAAGTCATTAATAATTTTATACATGACCGGCCCTGAGGTGATGCCTGTCGGCAATTTAAAGCGCGCTTCACCGCCGGGTGAAACATAGGTAGGTTCAGCTATTTTCATTCCTGCAACGGTAATTTCATTGAAGTTTATGTAATAGCTTGTCGGGTTCGTCACCAGGATTTGATCCCCGGATTTTTGCCAGGTCAGTTTTCCTGCTACATCGTCCAAAGAGATGACTTTCAAAGCATCCGGCCGATAAATCAGTTTAATACGTGTTTTCACCGCCACTTGTAACGTGTTCTCTTTTTTCTCTGTTGCGGGAATGGATTTAATGTTGAGCCAATACATTGACTCTTTATTTTCAGGCAATATTCCTGTCAGAACAATTCGCATAACATTTTGCTGTTTTTGATCCAGGCGATAAAGCGGCGGCGTAATAATAAAAGGCGTTTTTTCATTATCGCCTTTTTGTGTTTCAACCCATGACTGAATAAGATAGGGAATACTGTCAGGGTTACTAATACTTAATGAGGCTTCTTTCTTACCGCCATCATAAATGACCCGCGTACCGCCAACAATTATGCCAGCACTGACGTAATTCGCACTCAATGAAATGAGCAATCCCATTAGCAATGATTTACATGTTATTTTCATTTTAAACCTTAAAAGATTCTTCGGGCTGTCGTCACACAGCCCGCCTCCTCAATAATCATTGGGTTAGTTATAATTCAATGTAAATTGAGCAACGGCATTTGCCGGGCCTGCGGTAACGGTGGAGGCCATTTGAATATAGCGAGCTAAAAACGGTATGTTATTTACGCCTTCAGACAAAGAAATATTGCTGGAAGCAGAGAACAAAGGCAGTACAAGTTGATTATGATCTGAAAGCTGAACGGCGACGCCTGTTGCGACGCCCGTTCCGCTGTTGAGCGCCAAAACTCTATTATCACCATTGAAAGCATTGCCGTCGAATTTCACTGTCGCGTTGGTCACACTGCTCGGACAAGATTTAAGAATCATCATGAATTTAGTGGTAGCCGCGACAGAACCCACCCCCGTAAAGGAACTTTTAGCCACTTTACCTAAATTCACCGTCATCGTGTTGCTACTTCCTATATCTACTGTGCAGGCAGTATCGACGATTTCACCGGTAAAATTAACAGTACCGTCAATAGCAAGTACAGAGGTTGAAAACAGTAAAACCACAGAAGCAGTCGTGGTGGCAATAAATTGCCGTGGCAATAATTTTAAACTTTCATTCATTTTATTTACTCGTTTAGTTAAAGACTTAAAGATGAAAATATAAACATCCCGTCAAGAAACAACGACATTAGACAAAAAAATGAGCAGTTTAAAACGATTATTCCCTTAAAAAAGAACAAACTATAATTTAATGAAAAAAACGAGAAACCAAAATCACATCTTTGATATCAAAAGAGAAAACACCTCTTAATAAGAAAAATTAAGATGGCTAAAATCTTCATTAATCTGTGAGAAATTAACATCCAAACATATCGAGTGCTTATTTATACCCGCCAGCGATTAAACATCGTTGCTTTATATTTATAGGTTTTCAGCACGACCGTCCCGTTCACGTCAGGTTCAGGATACAACAGGAACGCTCAACCATCGGCTATGCGGAAACGTGACTCAAGCGAGTGTCGTGCGTTGGCTCTTTTTCATTTCTGTGGGAAGAGCCACGTTAAGCCGCGATATACGGCAGAAAAAAATCCCATTTCCCCTCTTCACCTCAAAGGCAAACTGATTACTATAGTTTTCCTCTGACCCTTACAGCGAACTCACCCACGTTGAAAATGCGCATACCTTCTTTACTGGCCTTAATAGTTTCTCTGCTTCCGTTAAAAACCATGGCGCAAATAGCGCCCGATCCGCTTCTCTCGTCGCAAATCGTTGATCGCTATGCTGAACATATCTTTTATGGCAGCGGCGCAACCGGCATGGCACTGGTCGCTATTGATGGCAATCAGCGCGTTTTTACCAGCTTTGGCGAAACCCGCCCCGGTAACAATGTCCGGCCGCAAAAAGATTCACTGATTCGTATCGCCTCGCTCAGCAAGCTAATGACCAGCGAAGTGATGGTAAAAATGGCTGAGCGCGGGGTAATTCGCCTTGACGACCCACTGAGCAAATATGCCCCGCCCGGCACACGCGTTCCTGACTACAACGGTCAGCCGATTCGTCTAATTAACCTTTCTACCCATACCAGCGGCCTGCCGCGTGAGCAGCCTGGCGGTAAACCGCATCGCCCGGTATTTATCTGGCCAACGCGCAGCGAACGCTGGGAATGGCTTTCACGCGCTAACTTAAAAGCCACACCTGGCACTGATGCCGCCTATTCCAACCTCGGCTACGATTTGCTGGGTGATGCGTTATCGCGTGCAGCGGGCAAGCCCTATCCGGCGCTGCTCCAGCAGTTGATTACCCGTCCTCTGGGGATGAAAGACACTACGTTTACGCCGTCACCCGAGCAGTGTGGTCGTCTGATGGTGGCAGAAAAAGGTGCCAGTCCGTGTAACAACACCCTGGCTGCGATTGGCAGCGGAGGCGTCTATTCCACGCCAGATGATATGAGCCGCTGGATGCAGCAGTTTCTGAATTCCGCAGTGAGCCAGCGCACACCGCAGGCCGATCGGCTGCAAACGTTGATTTATCGTCGCGATCAGCTTCATAAAGTGGAAGGCATGGATGTGCCGGGCAAGGCTGACGCATTAGGCATGGGATGGGTTTACATGGCACCGAAAGCGGGCCGTCCAGGTATTATTCAAAAAACGGGCGGCGGCGGTGGGTTCATCACCTATCTGGCGATGGTGCCGCAGTACAACGTGGGAGTTTTTGTCGTTGTGACGCGCTCACCGCTGACCCGCTTCACCGCCATGAGTGACGGCGTCAATAATATGCTGGCTGAACTGGTTGGTAATCAGATCGGTTCACCGATGATGGTGCAGGCGATGCGCTAACGCTGCTGGGCTGCGGTGCCTGACTGGCTCACCCACAGAGTGGGCCAGTCATCGCTGCTGTGCCAGGCATCGCACGTCGACTCTTGTGCATACTCCGCCAGCACAAAGTTGTTGCCGTTAAACTGCCAGCGCGTTGCCGTGCCGCAGTCGCCTAAGCCGCGCCCTTTGCTGAAGGTATAAAGCAGTCCGGTCGAGGCATCATATTCCGCATTAATCAGCTCTAACTGACGTTCCGTGGTGGCAGGTGGCGTAAAGGGTAGCGTCAGGCTTAAGCCCCGGGCGACGTAAGGCGGCGTTCGGGTCACTTCAAACGCTAAATCGATAACGTTATAAGCGCCCATTTCACAACTCACCAGCAGCAAGGCCTTATGATCGGTCAGTGGCGAGACGCTCACTTCGCGCCGCATAGGATCGAGCGAACAGGAATCAGTATTCACGCGCCATGTGCCGAAATCGATCAGGCCGCTGGTCTCTTCCTGCGTCAGCGCAGCCGGTTGCGACGGTACCACAGGCAGTTGCGGTAAGACCGGCTGGGGCGGCACGTCCCAACTGGCACGATCGCCACGCTTGATCCAGGCGCTCATGCCGTTGACCCGCCCTTGCACGTCATCCATCAGTAACAGCGCAGCTTTCATACCCCGCAGAGAAATCATGGCGTTGGGATCGTAGGTGAGTTGCAGAGTTTTAGCCTCCATCACCAGATCGAGAAATTCATCAATGGCGATAGCATTGCTGGTAGCAAGATGATGCGGTTCTACTGTCCAGTGCTTCAGGTCGGGTTTGAGACGACGCTGATCAATTAGCAGGTTGTCTTTCAGATTACCGCCAGGCAACTCGCCGCTGTAGGCGCTGCCGTAGTCGATACGCAGCAACGGGCGATCGTTCACCCCGGCATGGCGCGAAATCGTCATCACTAATCCGTTGTCGCCCGGAATATTGCGTGCCACGCAAAATGCCGCGTTGTTACAGGTCATCTGCCAGTCAGAAAATGACTTTTGCAGTGGCTCGGCCTGCACAGTAGCAACACAAAGAAAAGACAACCCAAACAGCGATTTCGTCCAGTAAGGCATTAAGAAAACCGATCCCTAAGTATTTAGAGTAGAGATGATAGCGCAACGACGCCCCCGACGAAGATCGGAAATTGTGACCCCGCCCGGAAAGCGCAATTAACTGCTTAAAAAGCCGTCATCATCGTGTGCAATCACAAAAGGTGAAGCATAGAAAACAATCATCAGATGCGCACGGTTCTGGCTCAATCGGATTTATCGGACAAATTTTATCCAGCAGTACAAGAGGTTAGCACCATTTTTTAATGAGGTATTTCGCGCGAAATATATGACATAAAGCGTGATGAAACGCGCCGTTTATAAACAGCGCGATGCAATCCTGAACAAACTGTTAAACGTAACCAACAACGGCAGGCAGGCAGGCAGGCAGGCAGGCAAATTTTACGGGCACTCAGGCTTTCAGCCATCCTGCCAACTGCGCATGTTGCAGCAACATAATGGTTTTGCCATCACGAATACGCCCATCTTTTACCATTGCCAGTGCTTCAGGGAATGTCATCTCCAGGACGTCGATGGATTCATCCTCAACCCCACCGCCCGCGTTGTCACGCAGGGATTCGTTATACTCGGCTGCAAAGAAGTGAATCAACTCAGTCACGCCGCCAGGTGACATGTAGCATTCATACAATTTTTCGACTTCGCCAATCGCATAGCCGGTCTCTTCAATGGCTTCTTTGCGAATGCAATCTTCTGGCGAATCATCATCAAGCAACCCGGCACAGGCTTCGATTAGCATGCCGCTTTCATTACCATTCACGTAGGTTGCGATTCGGAACTGGCGCGTCAGCACGACACTGTTTTTTACACGGTTATAGAGCAGGATCGTGGCACCATTGCCGCGATCGTAAACTTCGCGTTTATGGCGCAGCACATCGCCTTTATGATCGGTGATTTCGTAGGTGAAGTTGCGTAAAACAAACCAGTTTTCTGACAGCAACTTATCTTTAATGATATTGATCTTAAACGACATGATATCTCCGCTACGTCTTGAAGGGAGCCTGTCATAGTAGGAGGATGTGAGCGGGAAAACTATCCGAATTAACGAAACGCACCGGATTTTTCTGGTGCGTTTCGCGGATTAAAAACCGTTTGGCTCATCTTTCATATCAGGCAAGTGGTGTGCAATACCTTTATGACAGTCGATACAGGTTTGCCCGGTTTCCACCGCTTTGGCGTGCATTTTTGATGCGACCGTTTTTTGCTGTGTGAAGTCCATATATTCAAAATTGTGACAGTTGCGGCACGCCTGAGAATTATTGTTTTTCATCCTGCGCCACTCGTTACGCGCCAGTTCAATACGGTGCTCTTCGAACTTTTGCGGCGTATCCACCAGGCCGAAAATTTTGGCGTAGACTTCTTTACTGGCTTCAATTTTACGCAGCATTTTCGGGCCCCACTCATGCGGCACATGGCAATCCGGACAGGTAGCGCGTACGCCGCTGCGGTTGGTGTAATGTACCGTCTGCTGGTATTCCTGATAAACATTGTTGCGCATTTCATGACAGCCAATACAAAACTCCTCGCGGTTGGTCATCTCCATGCCAGTATTAAAACCGCCCCAAAAAAGAATGCCCGCGCCAAAGCCAAGCAAAAGCAAGGTGCCAAGCGCCAGGCGACTCGGGCGTCGCCACCAGCGCCATAACCGTATTATTCGCTGTTTCATCGTCGCCTCACTGACCAAAACCGGCGGCTGGCCGGAAGCTGTTTTCAACAATAGGCTTAGCGTCAGTTTGCGGTGCGTGGCACTGTAAACAGAAGTAGCGGCGTGGTGAAACGCTGCTGCTGACGTTGCCATCACGATCGGTGAAATGCGTTGGGCTGACGCGCGGCGCACCAGTGGTCAGATAGCTTTGCGTACCGTGACATTGCAGGCAGCGATTCACATTTTTTGTCACCTGATAGCCCTCAACGCTGTGCGGAATCAACGGCGGTTGATTGACATAATTCAGCGGCATTCGGCTCTGCTGCTTTGGCTGGAAAATGGCGCCATGTTGCGCGGCGCTCACCTCAGGCGACGCCGACAGATCGGCGCTTTTATTGGCCCAGACGGTGCCGCCCAGCATCAGGGCAGCAAGGGTAATCAGCGTAATGATCGGTTTCATTGCATCCTGCCTTAAATTTTAATCAGCTTAACCGCGCATTTTTTATAATCGGTCTGCTTTGAGAGCGGATCGGTCGCATCCAGCGTGATGTTGTTAGCCAGCACGCCAGCGTCAAAAACGGCATGAACACCAGCCCTTGCGGCGGCTGGTTACGTCCCCGGGTTTCGACGTTAGCAATGGTTTCACCCCGGCGCGACACCACGCGGACTTTCTCGCCCCGGCGTAAGCCGCGCGCTTTAGCATCAAGTGGATGGATATAGAGCAGAGCCTGCGGCACGGCGCGATGTAATTCCGGTACGCGGCGCGTCATGGTGCCGGTGTGCCAGTGCTCCAGCACGCGACCGGTGCAGAACCAGAGATCAAATTCCTGATCCGGTTGTTCGGCAGGTGGTTCATAAGGCAGAGCAAAGATCACCGCCTTGCCGTCCGGCTGGCCGTAAAAACGCACACTTTCTCCCGCTTTGACATAGCTGTCATGGCCTTCACGATAGCGCCAGCGCGTCTCTTTGCCGTTAACCACTGGCCAGCGCAGACCACGTTCCTGATGATAAAGATCAAACGGTGCCAGATCGTGCCCGTGGCCCCGGCCAAAGCTGGCGTACTCTTCAAACAGACCCTTTTGCAGATAGAAGCCAAACTCACGCGCCTCATCATTCAGGCGATCGTCTGCCACTTCGCTCAGCGGATAGCGATCAACCTGACCGTTGGCATAGAGCACGTCATACAAGGTCTTACCGCTCAGTTCTGGCTGCTGCGCCAGCAATGCTTCCGGCCAGACCTCTTCTACTTTGAAGCGTTTGGAAAAGGTCACTAATTGCCACAGATCGGATTTCGCATCCCCTGGTGCTTTGACCTGCTGATGCCAGAACTGGGTACGGCGCTCAGCGTTGCCGTATGCGCCCTCTTTTTCTACCCACATTGCGGTTGGCAGGATCAGATCGGCAGAGAGCGCGCTGATGGTAGGGTAAGGATCAGAGACCACAATGAAATTCTGCGGATCGCGCCAGCCTGGCATACGTTCCTGGGTAAGATTCGGCCCCGCCTGCATGTTGTTATTACACATCACCCAGTAGGCATTGATTTTGCCATCTTTCAGCGCACGATCTTGCGCCACCGCATGCAGACCGACTTTCGCTGGAAGCGTCCCGTCTGGCAGTTTCCACAACGCCTCAGCCTTTGCGCGGTGCTTGTCGTTATTCACTACCATGTCGGCAGGCAAGCGGTGAGAAAAAGTGCCGACTTCACGCGCTGTGCCGCAGGCCGAAGGCTGGCCTGTCAGAGAGAACGGACCGGTGCCCGGACGGGAAATCTTGCCGGTCAGTAAATGCAGGTTGTAGCAAAGGTTGTTGGCCCACACGCCACGCGTGTGCTGGTTGAAGCCCATCGTCCAGAACGAGACCACTTTTACGTTCGGGTCGGCGTATAGCTCGGCCAGCGCCAGCAGCTGATCCTGCTCTACCCCGCTCATCTGGCTGGCTTTTTCGACAGTATATTCCGCAACGTGCTGTGCAAAGGCGTCAAAGGTGATCGGCGTTGATTCACCACTGTCTGGATTCTTCGCGGAACGCTGGCGGGGATCTGTAGGACGCAAACCGTAGCCAATGTCCGTTACGCCTTTGCGTAGCGTGACGTGGCGCGCCAAAAATGCTTTATCAACCTTGTTATTTTGAATGATGTAGTTGGCGATAAAGTTAAGGATCACTAAATCGGTTTGTGGCGTGAAGACAATGGCGTTATCAGCCAGCTCAAAGCTGCGATGACGATAGGTTGACAGCACGGCCACCTTAACATTGTCATGACTTAACCGACGTGCCGTCAGGCGTGACCAGAGAATGGGGTGCATCTCTGCCATGTTCGAGCCCCAGAGTACAAATGCGTCGGCCTGTTCGATATCGTCATAGCAGCCCATCGGCTCATCCATGCCAAAAGTGCGCATAAAGCCGACCACCGCCGATGCCATGCAGTGCCGCGCATTGGGATCGAGATTATTGGTGCGAAAACCCGCCTTCATTAATTTAGAGGCAGCATAACCTTCCCAGACCGTCCATTGACCTGAACCGAACATGCCGACGGCATCAGGCCCTTTGGCCTTAAGTGCGGCTTTGAACTTCTCTTCCATGATGTCAAACGCCTGATCCCAGCTAACCGGCGCAAACTCACCGTTCTTGTCATAGCGTCCCTCCGTCATACGTAACAGCGGCTGCGTCAGGCGATCTTTTCCGTACATAATTTTCGGCAGAAAATAGCCTTTTATGCAGTTCAGGCCCCGGTTCACTTCTGCTTGCGGATCGCCTTGTGAGGCCACGACGCGACCATTTTGCGTGCCGACCAGCACACCACATCCCGTCCCGCAAAAGCGGCACGGGGCTTTTTCCCAGCGAATCGGCTCACCCATACCCGGTGTGGCTTGCGTTACGGTCGGAATGGTTAAACCCGCTGCGATTGCGGCGGCCGCCGCCGCATTGGCTTTCATAAAATCACGACGACTTAAACTCATGAGACTTCCTTACACTGTTCCTGCCCTTCATCCTGCTGGTGATACACCAGCGAAACAGCCAACACGCCGGGAATGTCTCGCGTTGACTCAATATTCCTCAGCAAGCTGGCTGCGTCGGGTGCACCCAACGTCACGGCCAGCGTGCCTTTTTCATGTGATGCTGCGGCAATATCAGCGTCATCCAGCATCAGTAATGCTGACTGAACCGCCGGAAAATCCGCTGCTCGCGCCTGGATCACCAGGCCACACACGTGCCAGCAAGTGCGATCATCCATGCTGTAATCCTGTTGCAGAGACCGGGCAAGGCGCGAGACAGGCGCCACAACCGGTGCAGTTTTCGGGGTGGATTTTCGGCTGCGCGACGCCCAACCGATTGAAATGAAAAGTGATGGCTTGTTGCTCACAGCTTTCCTGACAGCTGCGGCAGTTCACGCCCTGAAAAGCCACGCAGCGGTCATCAATTTTGATGCTGAGTCTCCAGGGTTGTGTGTCACGCGGCGCGAACAGCGGTTGTGGGCAAATATCCGCACAGGCAGCGCAAAAGGTGCATTCGCCGTGGGAAAAATCGATGAAAGGTAATGTTTGAAGGACGATGATTTGCGTATCACATGCATTTACACAGCGGCCACAGCCATCACAGCCGGGTTGATGCAGCCACCAGGGTAATGGGAAACCGTCCGGCATATTTTGCCTTTGTCCGGTTAAAAATCCCCTGCGTGACAGCGTCATCGCGCCCTCGTCTGAGTCATAGAGTGATGGCGCGTAAAATAGCCCGACAAACTACAGGGATATATCACTCGAAGGGAGTATTTCCCGAAGGTGGATCAAAGGGTAACGGAACGGGATAGGCAGAAAAGAAAAAGCCAGCGCGAAGGCTGGCTTTAGCGGATTTTAAGACAAATTAATGCGAGGGTTCATCCGCCAGTTTGGCTGGCTGCGCATCATCATCGTGAGTATGCAGATGATCGTGTTCTGTCTGCGCAACAGCGTTGACCCGTTTACGCACACCGAACCAACCCAGCACCAAAATCACGGCGATTAGTGGAATCGAGGCGATGGTATAGGTGCCGTTTGGATAATCAAACGCCATCAACACCAGCACACTGGCGAGGAACAGCAGCGTCAACCATGAGGTAAATGGTGCGCCTGGCAGCTTAAAGCTGACATCATCGGCTTTACCTTCTTTGATCGCTTTACGCAGGCGTAACTGGCACACCACGATAAAGGCCCAGGAGGAAATGATGCCCAGCGATGCAACATTCAGCACGATTTCAAATACCTGTGATGGCACGTAGTAGTTGAGCACCACACCAATCACATAAACCCCGATAGTCACCAGGATACCGGCATACGGAACTTGCTGGCTACTCATCTTCGACATGAATTTTGGTGCTGATCCCCCATCGACATCGAACGCAGAATACGACCGGTTGAGTAGAGACCCGAGTTCAGGCTGGAGAGCGCGGCACTCAGCACCACGATATTCATGATGCTGCCAATATAAGGTACGCCCAGCTTTGAGAAGAAGGTAACGAACGGGCTCTGCCCTGCCTGATAAGCATTCCACGGCAGCAGCATGACCAGCAGCACCACCGAACCGACATAGAACAAGCCGATACGCCAGATCACGCTATTGATCGCTTTGGGCAGCATGGTTTGCGGATCCTTACACTCTCCTGCCGCTGTACCAACCAGTTCAATCGAGGCAAAGGCGAATACTACCCCTGAATCAACACCAGTGCAGGCAACAAGCCGTGCGGGAACAGTCCGCCGTTATCGGTAATCAAATGGAAGCCGGTGGTATTGCCGTCGAGCGGTTTGCCCGTGCCGAGGAACACTACGCCCACCACCAAAAACAGGGCTATCGCCAATACTTTGACCAGGGCGAACCAGAATTCCATTTCAGCGAACCACTTAACACCGATCATATTCATGGTGCCAACAATGGCTAACGCGCCGAGGGCAAACACCCATTGCGGTACATCACCAAATGCGCCCCAGTAGTGCATATAGAGTGCAACTGCGGTGATATCCACAATACCGGTCATGGCCCAGTTAACGAAGTACATCCAGCCCGCCACATAGGAGGCTTTTTCGCCCAAAAATTCGCGTGCGTAAGAGACAAAACTGCCGCTGCTTGGGCGATGCAAAACCAGCTCACCCAACGCACGTAAGATAAAGAACGAGAAAATACCACAGACTAAATAGATGATAGCCAGCGCAGGGCCGGCGGCTTGTAAACGGGCACCTGCACCAAGAAATAGCCCCGTACCAATGGCGCCGCCAATAGCAATCATTTGTACGTGACGGTTACCCATCGCTTTCTGGTAGCCGGTGTCGTGAGAGTTCAGCCAGCGTCTTTTCGCAGCACGTAGCTCGGCTGCGCTTTTTTTACTAGATTTCATAGCCTTCCTGTTTGTCCTGACCATCAATCCACGGCAAAACAAACGTTTGCGTTAAGCCGTGTGAAAGGGGTTATTTTCCTCTGTGCGCCAACTGTGAGTGAGAAGAGCGTGGCGTGGGAATTTACGGCGATGAATCCTACCCGTTCTGCGTGAACGAAGCAAAATATACCGAGGATACGCACAGGTTGATTTGTAAGAATCGATCGTAAAGCACAAAAAAACCGGCCATTGGCGGGCCGGTAAATGCTACAGGGATGGAAACGGGTAAAAATTAGCGATAAATCTCTGCGGTGCCGGTCCACTGGCTTGAATCGCCGGGATTTTCAACGCCGATAATACGGTAATGACTGGCACCCATCTCTTCTGCTTTTTGTGAAAGCTGTTCGGTGGCGTCATCAAATGAACCTCTTACATTGGAGACAGAGACATTACCTATACTTTGCATATTTTGCGCTTGATCTTTATCTACCAGTGTCGCGGCCAGGGCTGAAAATGAGGCGGTGGCTAGCAGGGCACCGGCCAGAACTGCGGTCAGTTTTTTCATGGAGATGCTCCTCAGCAATAACGTTTTTATTAATTACCGTTTGAATTATTAGTGTGGCAATGAAAGCCAACATTAGTGAGGCGTAAACATGGTTAATCTTTAGCCACTTTGCGCAGCGAAATCCTGGGAAGTGTCAGTTCTGGTCTTTTTTCGTGCAACTTGTAACGTATTATTTATTTTTTAGCCGGACAGACTGTTTAACGCATCGGCTTCTGTGCTTTATGATTCCACGCTAAAAACAAGGTTATTAATGTGATTGTAAAACGTTCTGTGACGCGTAGCATTGCCCAGGCTCTGTCCGCCATTGTGCTGCTGTCGCTGTTAAGTACCGGGCTTGCATTGGTTACGCTTTCCAGCAGTCTGCGGGATGCTGAAGCTATTAATCTGGCCGGTTCGTTACGTATGCAAAGCTATCGCCTTGCATGGGACGCAACGCGTGAGTCGCATCAGTTAGCGCAACACCTGATGCTTTATCAACAAACGCTGGACGCCCCGGTATTACAAAATCTGGATCGCCCCTGGGTTCCAGGCGAAGTCATTAATCGCTATCACCGGC
The DNA here is from genome assembly GCA_018842655.1 of Candidatus Pantoea haifensis. GTDB lineage: Bacteria > Pseudomonadota > Gammaproteobacteria > Enterobacterales > Enterobacteriaceae > Pantoea > Pantoea haifensis. The sequence goes on from JAGTWN010000004.1 coordinate 1,957,932, forward strand.
TGCGCAACGCCTGGCCGCAACTACAACAAAAACTGCAACAAGGCGAAGCCGTAACCTACCAGCAACAAGTGGCCATTTACGTCAGTGAAATTGACCGCTTTGTTTTAGGTTTACAGCATTATGCTGAGTTAAAAATGCACCTGGTTGTCGCCAGCAGTTTGATCGGTGTGATTGCCATTGTGGCGCTGGCTTTAATGACGATTCGCTTTACCCGACAGCAGGTGGTGCGCCCGTTAAACGCACTGGTCACCGCCAGCCGCTATATCGAAAATGGCAATTTCTCATTCCCGCCGCTGGCCGTTGCCCAGGAAAATGAACTAAAGGTTCTGTCACAAACCTTCAGCGACATGGCTGCACGCCTGAAATCACATTATCAACTGCTGGAAAGCACCGTACGCGCGAAAACAGAAGATTTAACCGAAGCTAACCGTACGCTCTCTTTATTATATGAAAGCTCACAAATGCTGGCTGCCAGCCCGCTTCATCCGGCACTGTTTGAAAAAGTATTAAATAAGGTGCTGATACATGAGGATCTTGCCGCTATTCATCTCGAAGGCGATAACTACTCTTTCCGGGCGGGTCACTGCGATCGCGCCCGTTGCTGGCAGCGCATTCCTTTACTGCAGGAAGATCACAGGATCGGTGAGCTGCGCTGGCAGACCAAAAAGGGTGATCCGCCGGAAACATTAACCGGTAGCCTGGCGTCGATATTTGGGCGCTCAATCTGGATATGGCAAACGCAGAAACAGTATCAGCAGATGCTATTAATTGAAGAGCGCGCCACCATTGCCCGTGAATTACATGATTCTCTGGCTCAGGCCCTCTCATTTTTACGCATTCAACTCACCTTACTACGCCGCACTGTCGATAAAAATGACTGCGCTGCACATGCAATCATCGCAGACTTTGATCGTGCGCTATCCGAAGCCAGCTGTCAGCTGAGAGAATTGCTGACCACATTTCGCCTGACCATTGAGCAAGCCGATCTGGTCGCTGCAATGCAGGCGATGATCGCGCCGCTTCAGGAGCAGGTTGATGTGCAGATCCGTTTCGATTACCAGCCGGGGCTGGAAAGTCTTGAGGCGCAACAGCAGGTGCATGTATTACAAATCGCGCGTGAAGCGTTAATCAATGCCATTCGTCACGCTAATGCGCGCATGATAGCAGTAGATTACCAGCGCACCGCTGAAGGTGAGCACTTGCTAACAATTACAGATGATGGCACGGGCATCGCCAGTTGTGATGAGCCGCCCGGCCATTTTGGATTAACCACGATGGCAGAACGCGCCGCACGATTATCAGGTAGCCTGAACATCAGTGCGCAGAAACGCGGCACGCAGGTAGCGTTGCGCTTTCCGCCGCGACCGGCTCATCCGCTCGAATAAAGTGACCTTGCGTAACCGCAAACCGATTATTTAAAGTGGCAGCCGCCGTTACCGGGAGAAAACATGCAAAAAACGTCGATGACCGTCATGATTGTGGATGACCATCCACTGATGCGTCGTGGCATCCGTCAGTTGCTGGCACTTGAGCCACGGCTGCAAGTGGTAGCCGAAGCCAATAATGGCACCGAAGCGTTAGCCGAGGCGCGTCGCCTGACACCCGACGTCATCCTGCTCGATCTGAATATGAAAGGCATGTCTGGCCTCGATACGCTGAAAGCTTTGCGTCGTGAAGGTATTTCCTCACGCATTTTAGTGTTAACCGTTTCCGATGCGCGTGCAGATATTTACGCCATGGTCGATGCCGGTGCCGATGGCTATCTGTTGAAAGACAGCGAACCTGAGCTGCTGTTGAACCATATTTTGCACCTCGCCGGGGGAGAACGGGTGTTCAGTGAGGCGGTGGAAAATACGCTTGCCACTCGCCAGTATAGCGCCGACCCGTTTCGCCAGCTGACCGAGCGGGAAATGGATGTGTTACACGAAGTCGCGCGCGGTCTCTCTAATAAAGAGATCGCCACGCTACTCCATATTTCAGAAGAAACAGTGAAAGTGCATATTCGCAATTTATTGCGCAAACTGAATGTGCGTTCACGGGTTGCCGCCACCGTCATGTGGCTGGAAAGCCGAAATAATTAACCTGCCGGGCTGTTTTACACTTTCTCCATAATTTCTCCACGATTTCCCAATCTGTCGCACGTAGAGTAAGTTACGGCGGCAGATCGTGAATTCATCCTTCTCTGTTACCCGCCGCCCTTATCAATAAAAAACGATACGCTGCTGAGGAGTGTCGACTCAATGTCGAATTTTTTATCGACCGTCCTATTTTTGCCTGGGTACTGGCAATTTTGCTGTGTCTTTGCGGCACGCTCGCTATCATTTCGCTACCCATTGAACAATATCCCGATCTGGCACCGCCTAACGTTCGTATTACTGCCAACTACCCCGGCGCATCAGCGGAAACCCTGGAGAATACCGTCACGCAGGTGATCGAGCAGAACATGACCGGCATCGATAACCTGATGTATATGTCCTCGAACAGCAGCAATACTGGCCAGGCACAGATCACCCTGACGTTTACCGCCGGAACCGATCCTGATGAAGCACGCCAACAGGTACAAAATCAGTTGCAGTCGGCGCTGCGCAAGCTGCCGCAGGCAGTACAGTCGCAGGGTGTCACGGTGAATAAAACCGGCGACAGTAATATTTTGATGGTCGCTTTTGTGTCAACCGACGGCAGTATGGATAAGCAGGATATTGCAGATTATGTCGCCAGTAACATTCAGGATCCGCTGAGCCGTATCGACGGTGTCGGACAGGTGGATGCTTATGGTTCGCAATATGCCATGCGTATCTGGCTCGATGCCAACAAGCTGATCGCCTACTCACTCACAACGGATGATGTCGTGAGCGCCATTGAATCGCAAAACGCACAGGTCGCGGTGGGCCAGGTAGGCGGCCTGCCCTCGGTAGAGAAACAGGCATTAAATGCCACGGTGAATGCGCAGTCGATGCTGCAAACCCCTGAGCAGTTCAAAGCCATTACTTTAAAAAACAATCCAGATGGTTCAGTGGTCACGCTGGCTGATGTGGCTGAAGTGGCGCTCGGGGCTGAAAAGTATGATTATCTCAGCCGCTACAACGGTCAGCCCGCTTCAGGTTTAGGCATCAAGCTCGCCTCTGGCGCGAATGAGATGAATACCGACACGCTGGTGCGTGCGCGTATAGAAGAGCTTTCACACTATTTTCCGCAAGGCCTCGAAGCCAAAATAGCTTATGAAACGACACCTTTCGTTAAAGCCTCAATTGAAGACGTAGTGAAAACCCTGCTGGAAGCCGTTGTGCTGGTTTTTGGCGTCATGTACCTGTTCATGCAGAATTTTCGCGCCACGTTGATCCCCACCATCGCCGTGCCCGTCGTGCTGTTGGGGACTTTTTGCGTGCTTTATTTGTGTGGGTTTAGCATCAACACCCTGACGATGTTTGCCATGGTGTTAGCGATTGGCCTGCTGGTAGACGATGCCATCGTGGTGGTTGAAAACGTCGAACGCCTGATGAGCGAAGAGGGATTATCACCCCGCGCTGCCACGCGAAAGTCGATGGGACAAATTCAGGGCGCCCTGGTCGGTATTGCGCTGGTGCTCTCTGCCGTGTTCGTCCCCATGGCATTTTTTGGCGGTACCGTTGGTGCGATCTATCGCCAGTTTTCCATTACCATCGTTTCGGCAATGGTACTGTCGGTGCTGGTGGCAATGATCCTGACGCCTGCGCTGTGTGCTGCGCTACTGAAGCCGGTTACGCCGGGCGAACATCATGAGCGTCGTGGTTTTTTGGCTGGTTCAACCGTCATTTCAACCGCAATGCGGCTCGCTATGAACAGGGTGTGGGACGCTTGTTAAAAAAGAGCGGACGCTGGCTGCTGCTCTATTTAGCCATCATTGTGGTGATGGCATTTTTGTTTATTCGCCTGCCTACATCCTTCCTGCCGCTGGAAGATCTCGGTGTCTTTTTGACCCAGGTACAACTGCCAGCGGGCGCGACCTTGCAGCAAACCTCAAGCGTGGTGGCAAAGGTTGAAGATTATTATATGACCCACGAAAAGGATAACGTGCTGTCGGTGTTTTCTACTATCGGTGCCGGGCCAGGAGGCAACGGCCAAAACGTCGCCCGCCTGTTTGTTCGCTTAAAAGACTGGGGAGATCGTCCCGGTGCCGATCGCACCTCATTCGCCATTATTGAACGCGCAACAAAAGCGTTTCAGAAGATTAAAGAAGGTCGCGTTATTGCCAGCAGCCCGCCCGCGATCAGCGGCATGGGCAGCTCATCGGGCTTTGATTTGCAATTGCAGGATCACGCAGGTATTGGGCACACGCAACTGATGGCGATGCGTGACAAACTGCTGGAAATGGCAGGCAAGGACAGCGCGCTTTCACGGGTGCGCCACAACGGCCTGGACGACAGCCCGCAGCTACAAATTGATGTTGACGAACGCAAAGCGCAGGCGCTCGGGGTGTCGATTGATACTATCAACGATACATTAACCACCGCGTGGGGCTCAACTTACGTCAATGATTTTCTCGATCGTGGACGTGTGAAAAAGTCTACGTACAGGCAGCGCCTGAATATCGCATGCTGCCTGGCGATATTAATAAATGGTATGCCCGCAGCAGCAGCGGCAGCATGGTGCCTTTCTCCGCCTTTGCGACCAGCCGCTGGGAAACGGGTTCACCCCGCCTGGAGCGTTACAATGGCTATTCCTCTCTGGAGATTGTGGGTGAAGCCGCTTCTGGTGTCAGCAGCGGCACGGCGATGGACGAGATGGAGAAGCTGGTGAATGCACTGCCGCTCGGCGTAGGCTTCCAGTGGTCTGGTGCGTCGTATCAGGAACGTCTGTCTGGATCGCAGGCCCCTGCGCTTTATGCGATCTCTTTACTGGTCGTGTTCCTCTGTCTGGCGGCGCTGTATGAGAGCTGGTCGATTCCTTTCTCTGTCATGCTGGTGGTGCCACTTGGCGTGGTAGGCGCCTTGATTGCAACCTGGGGACGCGGGCTGGAGAACGATGTTTACTTCCAGGTCGGATTACTGACGGTGGTGGGTTTGTCGGCCAAAAACGCCATTTTGATCGTAGAGTTCGCTAACGAAATCAACAGCAAAGGCCATGAGCTGATTAGCGCAACGCTGGAAGCGGCGCGCCAGCGCCTGCGGCCAATCTTAATGACATCGCTGGCCTTTATTTTTGGTGTCTTACCGATGGCCATCAGCAGCGGTGCAGGTTCGGGGAGCCAGCATTCGGTCGGCACGGGTGTGATGGGCGGCATGATTTCTGCCACGATTTTAGCCATCTTTTTTGTACCGCTGTTTTTTGTTCTGGTGCGCCGCCGCTTCCCGCTGCGAGAAAAGCCGCATGATTAACCTGCTTTACCGCAATGCAAAAAGGCGTCAAGCCCGGGCATTGTCATACGCAGCGAACCCACCTGTGGCGTGAAGTATGGGTAATAAAAAAGGCAGCCATAACGGGCTGCCTTTTTACTCTATTACTGTGTGGTCAGAATCAAAGCAAGCGGGGAAATAGCCTGCTTATATCGCTGCGGGTTACTTACGTAACATCGATTCGATAAATTCTTTCCAGTTCCCCATTTCAACGTCAATCATAAAACCCTCTCTTATTGTGCAGCTAATTTTACGCTTAATTTTTCTTCAGGTGAATACGTTTACACCTGTTATCACTATCGGCACGGGTAATTAAATGCTGTAGTTTTTCGGATTTGTTTGCTGACGCACATTTCAGCAATCCCTTACCCGCTCTGGGATTAAAACTTTTTTAGCCAGACGGTAGACGCTTTTTTGCACATAAGGAAATTCTTAGAAAACGCCCTCTGCGTAACGAGATAATTTCAGCGGAAACTGAAACCGATTACCCGACGTTACATAAGTCAAATTAATAGAAATTTTGCCTTTTCGTCTTGTTGCCACACGGATGCCGCAAAGGATCACACTATGTTAAACTCTCGCTTTGAATTTTTTGACAGGGATCAGCGATGACAGCGAAGTGGGTAATGTTTGGGATAAAAAATTGCGACACGATTAAAAAAGCACGCCGTTTTTTAGACGCTGCCAACATCGATTATCGCTTTCACGATTACCGTGCAGAGGGTCTGAGCGATGAACTGTTGCAGCAATTTATTGATGCTCTGGGCTACCAGGCTTTACTCAACACCCGCGGCACAACCTGGCGAAAATTGCCAGAAGCTGAGCGCGAAGCGATAACAAATGCATCCCAGGCAAAAGCGTTAATGCTGGCGCAACCGGCAATCATCAAACGTCCGCTGTTGCGCGCGCCTGATGGTTCGATACTGTCCGGCTTTAATGAAACCACTTACCAGAACGTTATTCAGGAGAAGTCATAACATGTTTTGTCCGGTCATTGAGCTGACGCAGCAGCTTATTCGTCGTCCTTCTCTCAGCCCCGATGATGCCGGATGCCAGGCGCTGTTAATTGCGCGTCTGGAAGCCATTGGTTTTCACATCGAACCAATGAACATCGACGATACCCTGAATGTCTGGGCCACACGCGGTCAGGGCGAAACGCTGGCGTTTGCAGGGCACACGGATGTTGTGCCGCCAGGCGACGCAAACCGCTGGATCAACCCCCTTTTGAGCCCACCATTCGTGACGGCATGCTGTTTGGTCGCGGCGCTGCGGATATGAAAGGTTCGCTGGCGGCAATGGTTGTCGCGGCTGAACGTTTCGTCGCAGCACATCCGCAGCATAAAGGTCGCCTGGCCTTTCTTATTACTTCAGATGAAGAAGCCAGCGCCGCTAATGGCACAGTCAAAGTCGTTGAGCGCCTGATGGCAAGAAATGAGCGGCTCGATTATTGCCTGGTCGGTGAACCTTCCAGCACTGAAGTTGTGGGCGATGTGGTAAAAAATGGTCGCCGTGGCTCAATGACCGCAAACCTTACCGTGCACGGCGTTCAGGGCCACGTTGCTTATCCACATCTGGCTGATAATCCAGTGCATCGCGCAATGCCCGCGCTAAATGAACTGGTCGCGGTGGAGTGGGATCAGGGCAATGAATTTTTCCCACCGACCAGTATGCAGATTGCCAACGTACAAGCCGGAACCGGCAGCAACAACGTGATCCCGGGTGAGCTGTTTGTTCAGTTCAACTTCCGTTTCAGCACAGAACTGACCGATGCAATGATTCGCCAGCGCGTGGCTGAACTGCTAGATCGCCATCAGCTGCGTTACACCATTGAGTGGAAATTGTCGGGTCAGCCCTTCCTGACATCGCGCGGTAAGCTGGTGGATGCCGTAGTGAATGCGGTAGCGCACTATAATGAGATCAAGCCACAACTGCTTACCACCGGCGGAACGTCGGATGGCCGTTTCATCGCACGGATGGGCACGCAAGTGGTGGAGTTAGGTCCGGTGAATGCCACCATTCATAAAATCAATGAGTGCGTGAAGGCATCCGATCTTCAAATGCTGAGTCGGATGTATCAGCGCATCATGGAACAATTGATCGCCTGATCGCGATCGTAAGGAGCGGGCAAATGGCGTTTATTAAAGATTACTGGTGGATCCTGGTGATCCTGCTGATGGTCGGCGTGCTGATGAATGTTTATAAAGATCTGAAGCGTATCGATCATAAAAAATATATGGAAAACAAACCCGACCTGCCGCCGCATCGTGATTTCAACGATAAATGGGACGATGACGACGACTGGCCAAAGCAAAATAAAAAGTAAATGACTTGCCCTCGCAAGCTGCGAGGGCTGTTTACATCATAACGATAACGTCGTCATCGCCAGGTTTCGCCCCGCTTAGCGCCTCATCAAAATAGCGTTTCGGCACGGTATAACGCAGATGATTTAACGCCAGTTGCATGCTGCGCTCGTCAATGGCGTGCGCCAAATCTTCAACGATATCCAGCGTCACATCACCGCCTAACTCCATTAAACGCTGCGCCCCTCTTCTGCATAATGCACGGGGATATATTCATCATATTCACCGTGGATCAAATGAACCGTGGTACGGGTGCTGGCTTTTTCCGGCAGGGTAATAAAGCGTCCGTTGAAAATCACTGCCCGTCCGGCCAAATCGGCATGCGCTTTGACCGCTTCTAAAACCATGCTGCCACCCTGTGAAAAGCCTATCAGGGCCGTTGCGTTGGGCTGCACGCCACTTTCTTGCTGCCAGTGCTGTACTGACTCAACAAACTGCGGCATCGCCAGATCCACTCGCTGCTGCACGCTTTGATCGTGCATTTTTGCCTCAGCAAACCACTGGCGCCCCGGCCCCGGTGAGCCAACAGAAATCACCAGTCCTTCAGGAAAAGTGCGTGCAAACCAGCTGCCAATTTCGCCCATTGAATCAGGGTTATCACCGACGCCGTGATAGAGCAAAAAAGCTGTGCAGCCTTTACCGGCTGCTGAACGATAACGTATTGCAGTGCCATATTAACCTCCTTCATTCACTCTACGCCCTCGGGCGATAAAAGCGATGCGAAGCATTGAATGAGTCAGTGGATTTATTACAACTGCCGCCGCAGAGCTTCCGCATACTCCTGATTATGGGCCAGAAGCGCCTCTGCTGCCTGCTGGCGCAGTGCGGCAATCAGCGTTTTGCGTCCGCTCAGCCCCGCCTCTCTCGCCAGTAAGCTGAGTTCAGCGGGCGCAGCGACGGCAGCCCGCAATAGCGGGGCCGGGAAAGGCGTGACGCTTAACAGACGCGTTAATACCGGCAGGCTGGCGTCAAAAGGCCGTTGTGCCCAGGCAAACCCCGCCGCCAGCCAGGCATCCTGCGCGATGTAAGCGCCCTCAGAAAGCGGAAAACAGTCCAGATCCAGATGAATATGCTGACGTAAAACCGGCCAGTCTCGCGCCAGTTGATGTGCTGCGGCATCCTGCAAATCTTTTCCGGCTGGCGTAATGGCACACATTGCCATCGCGGCATAGCAGCCGCTGCTGGCTTCTCGCTGGCTGCCAATGCGCACTAACGTGAAACCGCACGCGCGCCAGAAGGCCCAAAGTGATTCAGTGTAGCCAAAACTGACTGAAAGGTAGTCGCACTGCGCTGATGCACGCGCGGCGTTGATGAGGGTTAATCCCAGCCCCTGACGACGACATTCAGCCGCGACCGCAATGCGACTGATGCGCAGCGAACGCAGCGTGGCTGCATCGGTGAATCCACCGTGTGCCGCCAGCGATTGCGCGACTAAGTTACCGCGCGGTCGCCGCCAGCCAGCCCAGACGGCATGCGCCAGTTCAGAAGATAACCCGCCCTCTTCCACCAGCCATAATGCGCCTTGCAAAGCAGGCGCATCGCCCGCCAGCCATAAGTGCATGCCTGGCGCGTCAAGCAGGCGGCGTAAATCGAGCGGTGAGGTGCGATAGTGGGCGCTGGTAAGTAATCGATAAGCGGCTTCAATCGGAACAGGATTATCTCCGCTGTTGCTGTCGGGCTGTCGAACCGATCTGTCACCACACGTCGGTGCCGGTAACGCATCTTCAAACATCAGCGCCTGATTAAGCCACTCTTCGAGCGGATCGGCACGCGACCAGCGCAGCGGCTCATCAAGCGTGAAATAGCTTACCTGTGGCAATCCGGCACAAAACTTCAGCATGAACCCACGTCCGGTGCCTTCGTAGCCCTGTACTGTGGTCGTCAGCAAAACACGTGGGTAACGTTTGACCAGCGTTTGCAGTAATGGCGCAGGAATAGCCGCGGCTTCATCAATAATTAACCAGTCAACATTCGCTGCTGCTGCCTGCTGGATAATGGCGTCTGGCGCCATAAAGTTAAAGTTTTCGCCTGCAAAGGCCGCAAGTACCTCTGTTGAGGCTTTTGCCGGTGCGGTAATCAAACAGCGACCATTTTGCTGCGCCAGCATTCCCGCCAGCGCAGACTTACCGCGCCCGCGTGCGGCGGTAATGACCGCCACGCCGCGATGCATTGTGTGTAACGCACTGAGAATAGTTTGCTGCTGTTGCGGGGCCTGACAGTGCCAGTCGGGCAGCGGCGCGAGTGGCTTAACGTTGAGGGCATGATGCTGGCGATGCAGCAAAACCCGATCATCCGCCTCAATGCGTCGCTGAAGATGATGGATAAAGTGCGGTGTAGCAATAGGCTCGGCAACATCGGCCCAGCGCAAACTGTCAGCATCCGGCTTCTGCGGCCATGTTTGCCATTCAGGCACCAGCAACAGTAACCAACTGCCCGCCTTTAGCGTGCCCGCCAGGGCAGCAAAGGCTTCAGCATGCAGGCCCTGGCGGGCGTCGAAGACAGCATGCAAAAATTCTCGCCCCAGCAAAGTGCGTAATGCGCCCGGAGAGCAGTGCGGGGTCGGGAATAGCGGCGACTCGCTGATACAGAGCCAGTCGCCGGTTAGTTTAGCGATCCACTCAGCTGCGGTCTGCTGGCACCATCCGGCTTCGCCACTGATCACACAAAGCCGACGCACGCCTGCCTGCTGCATAGTGCGAATCGTTTCTGGGGTCATCCGTTATTCGCGAAGGTGTTGCATTGCCCCGGATTGCCGCTGTCGTAACCCTGTTTAAACCAGGTATAACGCTGCTGCGAGGTGCCGTGAGTAAAGCTGTCTGGCACGACGCGCCCCTGACTTTGCTGTTGCAAACGGTCATCGCCAATCGCTTCTGCTGCGTTCAGTGCCTCTTGCAGATCACCAACGTCGAGGATATTTTCCTGCTCCATATAATGTCCCCATACGCCAGCAAAGCAATCCGCCTGTAGCTCCATTTTCACTGACAGCTGATTGGCTTGCGCCTGGCTGGCACTCTGCTGCATTTGGCGGACTCTGGGTTCAATACCCAGCAGTTTCTGCACGTGGTGACCCACTTCATGCGCAATGACGTAGCCCTGAGCGAAATCACCGCCCGCGCCAAGTTTGCTTTTCATCTCATCATAAAAGAGAGATCGATATAGACGGTTTGGTCCGTTGGACAGTAAAACGGTCCCATGACCGACTGCCCGGTGCCACAACCCGTGCGCGTTGCACCGCGATACATCACCAGCTTCGGCGGCACATAATCTTTATTCATCTGCTGGAAAACTTTGCCCCAGGTATCTTCCGTAGTGGCGAGTATCACAGAAGTGAATTTTGCCGCTTCGTCCTGATTACTGTTCACGCTGCGCGTTTGCTGTTGGCTGGTGGTGGTCACCTGCTCACCGGTTAACAGTGCCGTCAGGTCATAGCCGTAATAACCCGCCACCGCGACGATAACCAGCAATATAATGCCACCTTTGCCACGCGGCAGGCGAATATGGCGACCCGTTCCATAACCCGACGACTGATTGCGTCGGTCTTCTACATTGTCGCTTTCACGACGCCCTTGCCAGCGCATACTGCACTCCCTTTCGCGTTTTGCTTAGATGTCATGATTTTAGTTGCGCGCGGGGCAAGCACCAGCTTTACGCCAAAATGAAAAAGGAGAGCCGTCGCTCTCCTTTCCATGCATCAGGCAATGGGTACTCAGTCGAGTTTCACACCCAGACGCTGGGCAACCGCTTCATAGGCTTCAACAACGCCGCCAAGGCTCTGACGGAAACGATCTTTATCCATTTTATCCAGCGTCTCTTTGTCCCACAGTCGGGCGCCATCTGGCGAGAATTCATCGCCCAGCACCACTTCACCGTTGAACAGACCAAACTCCAGTTTGAAATCGACCAAAATCAGGCCCGCATCATCAAACAGTTTGCTCAGCACCTCGTTGGCTTTGTAGGTCAGTTCCTGCATACGCGCCAGGTTCTGTTTGCTTACCCAGCCAAAAGTCTCACAGTAAGATTCGTTGACCATTGGGTCGTGTTTGGCGTCATCTTTGAGGAAAAGATCGAACAGCGGTGGATTGAGGATCATGCCCTCTTCCACGCCCAGACGCTTAACCAGTGAACCTGCTGCACGGTTACGCACTACGCATTCAACCGGCACCATTTCCAGCTTTTTCACCAGTGCTTCGTTGTCAGAAAGCAGAGCTTCCATCTGGGTCGGAATACCCGCTTCCTGCAGTTTGGTCATGATGAAATGGTTGAATTTGTTATTGACCATTCCCTTACGATCGAACTGCTCGATTCGAGCCCCGTCACCTGCTGACGTATCGTTGCGGAATTCAAGTACCAGCAGATCCGGATTGTCGGTGCTGTATACGGTTTTCGCTTTACCGCGATACAACTCAGCGCGCTTTTGCATCTTGATTAACTCCAAACATGAAATATCGGGTGTTCAACGGCCTGAGCCGCTGCGGCGATTGCAGGGACGCAATCGTTTACTTCGCCGCGCGCTATTATGCCAAAAACAAAATAAAAAGGCCGGAGAATCTCCGGCCTGTGATGATTTATTTGTTCAGCGCGCCCTGGAACACGGCCACCAGCGCGTCGTTTTGCGACTGAGTGAGCACGTGGCCTTTTGGATCGATGAACTGCAGGCTGCTGCGGTTGTCGAGATCGCCGACCTGAACTTTATAATCACCGTTTGGTAATTCAGGATCTTTGGCGCCTACTTCATCCCACGTGCTGCTGCCTGGTGATTTGTAGGTGACGTTCATGCTGCCTTGTGAGCGATTGGTGTCGGTCACTTCCATGCCCACACGCTGCATGGCGCCTGGCAAACGTTGCCACGCGACGTTGAACGGCGTGCGCAGCACCAGCATTGGCAAACCGGTGTCATCGGCACCGCTCTGGACATCAATAGCACCACTGACGCGACCTGCTGCGGCATTTTCATTTGCCGTGTCGATCTTATCCAGACCGGTACTGATGTCATTCATCATTTGGGCAGTGTAACGCTGGATCTGTACTGGCGAGGTAATGGTTTTACCTTCCTGTTGCAGTTCAAGCAGACGAACCGTCAGCACTTGCTGATAGCTTTGTGACTGAACGCTGAGTTGGTAACGGCCACGATACTGGTTATCTTCATCAGCACGGTTCCACTGCACCCAGTCGGTGGTCAACTCCTGACCTGCATCGTTGCGCGATGCAATCGGGAATTTATAGGACTGCACAACGTTAACCACTTGCGGCCAGACTGAACCACGGCTGTTTTCAATCATCAGCGCGCCAGTGTTACGACTGTATTGCGCTCGGGTGCCGTTCATCAGCGCCAGAGGCTGCGCTGGTGGGCGGATATCGAGCTGTTTACCGACGGGCGCATTACTGGCGGTACGCGGCACATCGTAATCTCCGCGCTGCACCGGCAAAATCATACCGGCTGGCGCTTTCAGTTCGTGCAATTCGCTGGCCTGCAGATAAGATTCATCACCACTGACCTGACGCTTATAACGCTGATCGCTCGAACATGCCGACAGCAGCATCAGCGTGGAAAGCCCCACCACTGTTGCCACTGTTGACCGCTTAACTGAATAATTCATTCATTCTCCCTAAATTATCGCAAACCCGCTTTAACCAGCGCCTGCTCCACCTTCGGCTGGCCTGCTGCTGTCAGTGGCGTCATCGGCAGACGCAGCGTGTCGTTAGCGATTAATCCTAGCTGTTTTGCTGCCCATTTCACCGGGATAGGATTGGGTTCACTAAAAAGCGTCTGGTGCAGGTGCATCAGACGCTGATTCAAACGGCGTGCTTCGGCAAAATTGCCCTGCTGCGCCAGTGCGCAGAGTTCAACCATTTCGCGTGCAGCGATATTTGCCGTCACGGAAATAACGCCTTTGCCGCCCAGTTGCATGAAATCCAGAGCGGTACCATCGTCGCCGCTCACCAGGATGAATTCATCATCAACCAGCTCTTGGATCTGACTAACACGCGATAAGTTCCCGGTTGCCTCTTTGATTCCGATAATATTTTTTATTTCAGCGAGGCGCGCGACGGTTTCCGGCAGCATGTCACAGCCGGTGCGCGACGGAACGTTGTAGAGCATTTGCGGCAGGCTGGTGCTTTCAGCAATCGCTTTGAAGTGTTGATACAACCCTTCCTGCGTCGGACGGTTGTAATAGGGCGTAACGGTCAGACAGCCCACTACACCGGAATTTTCGAAACGTTTAGTGAGAGAGATCCCTTCTGCGGTGGCGTTTGCGCCGGTTCCGGCAATCACCGGGATGCGGCCCTCAGCTAACTCCAGCGTTTGCAGAACCACATCGCCATGCTCATCATGGCTGAGCGTGGCCGATTCGCCGGTGGTGCCGACGGAAACAATCGCCGCGGTGCCACTGGCGACATGATAATCAACTAGTTTTTTCAGACTCGCACGGCAGACATTACCTTTGTCATCCATCGGCGTGATGAGTGCAACAATACTTCCCGTAAACATTGGCGATCCCCTCGGCAAACAAGTGCCTCATGGTACGTTTTACGCTTAGTGAAAAGCAAGCAAGCCACGCCATTCCGGCGCTTGTCAGCAGTTTTTTTATGTTTACCTTATGGTTATTAGCGAATGCACAGGAAATCCCATTTTGCCGCAATCTCAGCCCCACCATTTGGTTATTACCGCACTTGGCGTTGACCGCCCGGGTATCGTCAATACTATTACCCGCCATGTCAGCAGCTGCGGTTGCAACATTGAAGACAGCCGTCTTGCAATGCTCGGGGATGAGTTCACTTTTATCATGTTGCTTTCAGGTAGCTGGAACGCCATCACCTTGATTGAGTCGACGCTGCCGCTGAAGGGCGCCGAGCTGGAATTGCTGATTGTCATGAAGCGAACCAATGCGAAAGCGCGTCCGCCGATGCCCGATACGGCGCTGGTGCAGGTTGAAGTCCCCGATTCGCCGCACATCATCGAACGCTTTACCGATCTGATTGATAAACATCAGATGAATATTGCCGAACTGGTGTCGCGGATTACGCCCGCCCAACACGATCAGCCGCCAACGCTCTATATTCAAATGACCGCACACAGCCCAACGCGGACAGCAGGCGCGCCATTTGAGCAGGCATTTAATGCGCTTTGTCAGGAATTAAATGCACAAGGTACGCTGCGCCTTTATAGTCTGGCAGAGACAGACAGCGGTGAGCAGGTAACCTCCTCGCGCTAAGCTGTGCGCGTGATAAACCGGAGCTATTTCCCCACATTACTGTTGCGCCAGTGCGGACAGCTATGTGGTGAAATACCCCTGATGGTAATTTTCTGTTTGGCAGTTTCTCGCCTGATGGTGTATTACCCACAGCATGATTAAAAAATGGAGAGATGTGATGAATCCACTGAAAGCCGGTGATACCGCACCGAAATTTAGCTTGCCCGATCAGGACGGCGAACAAGTAAATTTGACCGACTTCCAGGGACAGCGCGTTCTGGTGTACTTCTACCCGAAAGCGATGACGCCAGGCTGCACCGTACAAGCCTGTGGTCTGCGCGATAATATGGACGAGTTGAAAAAGGCCGGTGTGGAAGTGCTGGGCATCAGCACTGACAAACCCGAAAAGCTGTCGCGTTTTGCTGAAAAAGAGCTACTCAACTTCACGTTGCTTTCTGATGAAGATCATCAGGTTTGTGAGCAATTTGGTATTTGGGGTGAGAAATCTTTTATGGGCAAATCTTACGATGGCATCCATCGCATCAGCTTTTTAATCGATGCAAATGGCAAAATTGAGAAAGTGTTCGACGATTTTAAAACCGCAAACCACCATGACATCGTGCTGGATTATGTAAAATCTGCCTGATGGCGTGCGGGCGCGGCATCTGTTGCCGCCGCGCCCCTCTTTCTTTCTATTGTTGAGGTGACTCTTCCAGTAATCCATCTGGCCAGGCGTGCACCACGGCTTTTACCAGCGTGGCGAGTGGAATGGCAAAGAACACCCCCAGAATCCCCACAGCCCGCCAAAAATAACCACCGACAGAATAATCACCAGCGGATGCAGATTGACTGCCTCTGAGAACAGGATCGGCACCAGAATGTTGCCATCTAACGCCTGAATAACCAGATAGACGATGAACATCGTCCAAAAATCGCTTCCTAATCCCCACTGAAACAGGCCGACACCCACCACCGGAAGAGTGACTAACATTGCGCCGATATAAGGGATCAGCACCGAAATCCCGACCAGCACTGCCAGTAACAACGCGTAGTTAAGCCCCAAAAACAGGAATGCCAGCCAACTGGCGATACCTACCACCACCATTTCCAGCACTTTCCCGCGAATGTAATTGGTGATTTGCTGGTTCATTTCTTGCCAGACTACGCCCGCCAGCCCGCGATTGCGCGGCAGTATACGCCGCACTGCGTTCAGCATCTGCTCTTTGTCTTTCAACAGGAAGAAAACCATCAGCGGCACCAGCACCAGATAGATCATCAGCGTCATCAATCCCACCAGGGAGGCCAGTGAATATTTCACGACGGAATCCCCTACGCCGGTTAAACGGCCCCGCAAATTCTCCACGATCAGATCGATAATGCCTGCATCCATCAATGCAGGAAAACGCTTTGGCAACCCGGCAGCGAACAGATAGAGCTTGTTGAGCATATTTGGCAGGTCACGCGTCAGGTTGATGCCCTGTTGCCAGGCAACCGGCGCGACAATCAGTACCATGACCAACAAAATACCGGCAAACAGCACCAGCACAATCGAGGTGGCCCAACTGCGTGTGCAGCCAATACGCTGTAAGCGTGTGGTTAGCCACTCCAGCAAGTAAGCCAGGACAACGGCAACCAGCAGCGGTGCGAGTAATCCGCTCAGAAAGAAAAGGATGCAGAATCCCGCCAGCAAAATCACTAACAGGGCGATTGCCTGTGGATCGCTGAAACGGCGTTTGTACCATTGAATCAATAAAGCCAGCATACCTTTCTGTCCTTGACCACTTAAAGGACGACGATTGTACCGGATATTACTGGCCTGAAAAGACGCTTAGTGCGACAGGGTTCCTGACAGAGAAAGCGTAGCACCCGCGACAATCACGCAGTTACGGCCTGCATGCTTGGCCTGATACAGCGCCGCATCTGCCTGCTTAAGCGTGGTCTCAAAGGACTTCTCTTCGCCGCACCAGGCCGTTACGCCAACAGAAATCGTGATATTACCCACGTCGTCAATCGCGGTGTCGGCGATGCTTTTACGCACGCGCTCGGCTATCTCTCTCGCCTCTTCTGCTGAGCTGCCCGGCAGTAGCATCAAAAATTCCTCTCCTCCACTGCGACAGATCACATCGGTCTGACGTGCGCTGACGCGGAGCGTGCGGGCCACCTGCTGAATAACCCGATCGCCGACATCGTGGCCCCACGTATCGTTGACCTGTTTGAAATGATCGATATCCAGCGCCAGCACGGCAAAGGGTTGCCGCATCGTTTGGTAAAAATTGAGTACGGCGCTTAACCCGCGACGGTTCATTAGCTGTGTCAGCGGATCCGTCTGCGCTTCAGAGTTAAGGCGGCCAATTTTATCCTGCACCAGCCCAATACCGGTCAGCAGTGCCTTTTTGACCTGTGCCGCTTCATAATACCAGGCGCGTATAGCGCCAATCTCTTTCGATACGCCTTGCGCATCCATCTTGCTGGCTTTACGCGCCAGTTGCCACAACGGCAGCGCGATTAATCGCGCCAGGATCACCGCCAGTAACAGTGTTAACAGCGCAAACGGCACCGAATGCTTAATCACTTTCATCAACAAACCCGACAGTGGCTCAAGGGTGACATCCATCGGTTTAAACGCCACCACCATCCAGCCGGTTGTGGGCACAGTGGCGAAACCGGCCAGCCGGGTAGCGTTATCGGCATCGGTAATTTGCAGCGAGCCGTTATTTTTTCTTCGCGCTCATGTTCGCTGATAAGGGCGGGCACCATTTTACCGATAAGCAGGCTGTTTTGGTGATAGAGCACTTGATTGTTGCTGTCTACCACATAGACGCTGGAGCCATCGCGATAAAATTGCTGACCCAACAGCGCATTCAGGATGCTTTTTTCTTTAAATAAATGGTGCCGCCCACATAGCCAAGATACTGCCCGTCGCGACGCCATACTGGCCATGAGACAAAAACGAGCAAGTTATTGGCTGCGGAAAGGGTTGGCTTGCTAATCATCGGCTGGCGCGTTGCCAGGGCTTCGCGTGAGGCGTCGCTGGTGAGATGCATCCCTTTTAAGGTGAGCGATTCCGGTGAAATGGCTTTGACAGTGCCCTTGCTGTCAACCACGGCCACCGAGTTAAAACTGCTGGTCTGTTCGCGCAATCGGTTAACTTCGGTTGTCAGCAAGGCGTCATTCTCAAAGTCGTTGCCTAACTGAACGGCGCTGTAGTGCAGTTGCGACTGTGCCAGTTGAAAAAAGATTTCGGTCGTCGATGCCAGCTTAGCCGCATAGGCGCGATTGGCTTCCAGCGTACTGTCAATCAGTACCATGCGCTGCACGCGCCACGTTGCATACATCGCATTAGTTAAGGTCACTACAATGCTGGCGATAACCAGCAAAGCGATTAAGGTACGCAGATCCGTTTTTGGACGTAGGCGCATTAGCATGGCGTTGCCGCCACAGTAAATTTCATCATTGGTGTGCCCGACTCTATTGTTTTTGTTGGTGTTTATAACGTGCCCTGGTCATACGGGGAGTAATTGTACACCCTGAAATAAACTTAGAGCACATTTAAGGCGGTCGGCACCGCTGAAAAAGTTTTGCTTTTACTGGCGCTAATCGATTAATCCGTTTTTATCATAAAATGGCCAGGGGCCGGAATAGCTGCCAATGGCACACTGATGCGTTGTCATCCCTTGCCGGGGATGCCAGCGATGCAGTAAAAAGCCCGGCGGTTCCAGCACAAAGTGGGCGGGACCGTCACTCTGCAAATCAAACGCCACCTGATGTGATACACCCGGTGCGCTACACGCCAGCGTTCCCGCAAAACGCATCTGCATGCTGCGATGCAAATGCCCACATAACACGCGCTCTACCTGCGGATGCTGATTGATCACTGCCGCCAGCGCATCCGGATTGCGCAACCGCTGGCGATCCATATGATCGATACCGCTGGCGAAAGGCGGATGGTGCAGCATCACCAGCGTGGGCAGTTTCGGCTCATGCAGCAAGGCCTCTGCCAGCCAGTTCAGTTGTTCTTCATCGACATAACCCCAGGGCTGTTGCGGTACGCTGGAGTCAAGCGCCAGCAGCTTTACGCCATTGACGGTGAGTTGCCAGTTAAGCGTGGCGCCGCGTTGCAAATAGGCATGATCGGGAAACGCATCCCGTAGCGCCTGGCGATCATCATGATTACCGGGCATCAGATAAAAAGGCAACTGCAAGCGACGCAGTATTTGCCACAGCGTTTGATACTCCTCGGCTGTGCCGAAATCGACTAAATCACCGGTAATCACCACGATATCGGGACGCGGTTGCAGTGCATTTAACGTCCCGATGGCACGCAGTAACGCGGCCTGCGTATCTACTTTTTATAAGACAGGCGGCCCTGCGCCTTGATGTGCAAATCACTAATTTGCGCAATCAACGTTGGTTGAACAGACACGTTCCCTTCCTCACAATATTCTGAATTCAAGTGCGGCGTTTTCGGCCAGTGACCAGGTAATGCATTGCCCGGCATGCCAGGGCTCTCGTGCATGTCGATCAACCTGAATCGGCTTATCCATACCAATATCAATCAGTAAGCGTTGGGTCGCGCCCAAAAAGTACTGCCGATAACGAAACCGTGCTGGTTGTAGCGCCTGTCTTCTGCCAGCAGCACATCTTCGGGACGGCAAAACCGACGCGGAAAGCCGTGTCGATCAACATCAATGCAGTTAATCGCGCCGACAAAATCAGCGACAAAACGTGAAGCCGGGCGTTGATAAATCGCTTGTGGTGTGTCGAGCTGTACCAGTTTGCCCTGCTCCATTACCGCGATACGATCGCCCAGCGCCATCGCTTCCTGCTGGTCGTGGGTAACGTAGACGGCGGTGATCGCCAGTTTCTTGAGCAAAGTACCGATCTCCAGTCGCAGACGCTCACGCAGTCTGGCGTCAAGCGCCGCCAGCGGTTCATCAAACAGCAGGACTTTAGGCCGCGCAGCCAGGGCACGCGCCAGGGCTACCCGCTGTTTTTGTCCGCCAGAGAGCTTGTCGATGCTGCGATGCGCCAGATGTGTCAGATCCACCAGCGCCAGCATCTCTGTGACACGCGCTTCCCGTTCGATGCGCGGAATGCCCTGTACTTTGAGTCCGTAAGCGACGTTTTGCGCCACGTTGAGGTTAGGAAACAGCGCGTAGTTTTGAAAAACCATGCCGACATTGCGTCGCTCAATGGGCAAATCCGTGACGTTACGATCGTCAAACCACACCTGGCCTTGATCGTCACTCTTTTCCAGTCCGCTGATGATGCGCAGCGTTGTGGTCTTACCACAGCCAGACGGCCCCAGCAGCACCAGGGTTTCACCTGCCTGAATAGTAAGATCCAGCGGATGCAGCGCAACATGTTCATTGAAGCGGCGCGAACAGTCGCGCAGCGTGACGGTAACGGCATCGTTCATCATGCCTTCTCCTTAATTTCGTGTCGCAAAGATTGCCGATCCAGCCAGTGATTACAGGCATTTAGCATCAGTAACAGCGGTAATATCATTAAAATAAACACCAGCGTATAAGCAGAACCGACTTCCAGACGCAGAGAGGCGTAGCTGTCTGCCAGACCAACGGGCAAAGTTTTGGTGAGCGGCGTGTGCAGCATCCAGGTGATATTGAATTCACCTACCGATAAGGTGATCACCATAAAAGCGCCCGCCAGGATGCCGTTACGGCAGTTGGGTATCACGACGGTAAAAAAACGGCGCCAGAACCCGGCGCCCAGGCTGGCTGCCGCTTCTTCCATGCGTGGCAGTTGAATCGCCTGCATTACCGCCAGAACCGGACGGATCATAAAGGGCAAGGTAAACAGCACATGGCCAATCAGGATGAACAGCCAGCTATCACGCAGTGCGTTGAACTGGCCATACAGTAAAATGATGCCGAGTGCCGTGGCTAAACCCGGTAGCGCCACCGGCAACATCAGGCACTCTTCAATGCGGGCGGCCCAGCGAGAAGGCGATTTAAGCAGTCCCCATGCCGCCGGCACGCCAATGATCACCGTGACCAGTAAACAGCTCACGGCAATCAGCAGTGATAACCAGAAAGTGTCGGCGTACATCTCCCAGACCTGTTCAACCCATTTCAGCGTCAGGCCACTGCGCAGGCCGATAAAATAGTTTTGCGTGACGCCCGCCAGCATTGATAGCAGCACCGGCACAATCATGAAGAGTGCCGTCAGTACGGTGACGGTGATTTGCAGATAAAACAGTCCACGGCGCTTCATCAGCTGTTCTCTTCTTTCGTGTGCGTGAGCATCCGCGTCAGCATTAATCCCAGCCAGGCTACTCCGCCCATCACCACTGACAGTGCGGCAGCAGTGGCAAAATTGGCATAATTAGTGAACTCACCATAAATCGTTAGCGGCAGGACGTTCAGATCGGTGCCGAGCGTAAAAGCGGTGCCAAACGCGCCCATGCTGGTGGCAAAGCAGAGTGCGCCACTGGAGAGCAGCGCGGGTTTTAATCCGGGCACAATCACATCCCACACGATGCGCCACTGGCTGGCCCCAAGCGAACGCGCTGCCTCTTCTAATGAGCGATCCAGTTTTTCGCTCGCTGCAATCAGCGTGACAATGGCGCGTGGCAGAGAGAAATAGAGATACCCCATAAACAGGCCGCTTAACGAATAGGCCAGCGTCCAGCGTTCATGAAACAGCCCCAGGCTTAGCTGGGCGAGCACGCCCTGACGTCCGGCTAACATCACCACCAGAAAACCCACCACTACGCCTGGAAATGCCAGCGGAAACGTCAGTAAAGCCAGCAGCGTGCCGCGCCCGCAAAGTGCTGGCGCGCCAGAAAACAGCCCACTATTGCCGCGATTGCTAAGGTCATCAGCGTGACCGCCAGCGATAGCAGGACGGTATTCACCAGACTTTGCAAATATTGCGGCTGGCTGATTACGGTCCAGTAGCCGCTGTGCTGCGTGCTGCGATCGAGTGTCATGCCAGTTTGTACCAGGCGGGCAAAAGGCAGCAGCCAGAAAGCCGCAAAAAAGCAATGCAGGCAACAGCATCCATGGCCAGCGTGCCGCTGACTGGCGGTGACGGGGCCGACGGCGCAAGGCCGTCGGTAAACCGCTGCGGGCGTCAAACATCGCCATCAACGGATCTCGCTCAGATAGCGTGCTGAGAAAGCTTTCTGCGCTTCTGCCATTTGTTGGTAGTCAACCGTCTGCGCGCGGGCGTAATCACTGTCCGGCAGGAAACGTTTTTTAGCTTCCGCCGATATAGCCGATGGACGGACCGGACGTAACCAGGCATTGGCCCAAATAGCCTGGCCTTTATCAGACAAAACGTAATCAATCACCTTTTTGCCGTTGTCCGGATGAGGCGCGCCTTTTACCAGGCTGATAACGTAAGGCACTGTTACCGTGCCTTCCTGAGGGATCACAAAGGCGACGTTGGCATGATCTTTGTACTTAGCGCGGTAGGCGTTGAAATCGTAATCGAGCAGAATCGGGATCTCGCCGGAGATCAGGCGCGCATAGGCGGTTTGCTTAGGAACGATCGGCTGGTTTGCCTGTAATTTTTTAAACCAGGTCAGCGCAGGCGTGAAATCCTTCATGTTGCCGCCTTTGGCCTGATTCACCGCAACTGCTGCAACATAACCCACAAAGGCGCTGGCCGGGTCCAGATACCCCACCATGCCTTTGTATTCCGGCTTCAGCAAATCGTCCCATGATTGAGGCACAGGCGCGCCACCCAGCGCATCGACATTCACCATAAATCCCATAGTGCCGGAATGCAGCGCAACCCATTTGCCGTCGGGATCTTTCATGCCGGCCGGAATGTGATCCCAGTTTGCGGGTTTGTAATCAGCAATGACTCCGGTTGCGGCCGCCTGTATACCAAAGCTGACGCCGTAATAGACCACGTCGGCGACCGGATTGTTTTTCTCTGCGACTAATTGCGCCAGCGACTGGCCAGAGTTTTTATTATCCTGTGGCACCTGAATGCCGGTATCTTTAGCGATCGCTTTTAACTGAGTGCCCCAGTCAGCCCATTCCGGCGGGCAGTTGTAGCAGATGGCATTTTCAGCCGCCTGCGTCAGGGAGTAAACAGACTGCAAGCGGCAAACAGCGCCGCGCCCATTCTCATTTTATTTTGTGATGACATGATGTTTCCCTGGTGTTGACGAAATAAACGCGGGGGCGATGCTCTCGCCTAATCGCAGATGATGTGCCAGCAGGCGCGTGCCTGCCTGACTGGGCTGTAAAAGTATGTCAATGGCACAGGCACCCAACATATCGCCGGGCTGAACGATGCTCGCTAAGGAAGGAGAGAGCTGCTCGCCAATATCGGTGCCATCGAAACCCATCACTGAAAGCTGTTGCGGCACCTTAACGCCAGCACGCGCAGCCGCACCCACCAGGCTGATTGCCAGCAAATCGTTACTGCAAATCACGGCGGTAAGCGGCGTTGCGCTGTTAATCAGCGGCAGTAAGGGGTGAAAATCGGATCGGGTATGGCTGGGCATTTCAACCAGGGCTTGTGGCGTAACGCCAGCCTGCTGCATGGCATCGCAATATCCCAGATAACGCTGTCGCGCGCGGTCTGACTGCAATACTGGCCCGGCGGCCATGACAATGTGTCGGTGACCGAGCGCCAGTAAATGTGCCGTAGCCTCCGCCATCGCCCGACGGTTATCGACACAAACCGCAGGCCAGGGCTGGGTTTGCGGAACGTTATGCGCCAGTACAAACGGCATTTGCGCATCGGCCAGCTTAGGCAATACCGCGCTGCTGTCAGCGTCTGCAACCGTTAACACCAGGCCTGCAACCCGCTGGCGTAGCATGTGTTCAACAATTTCTGCTTCACGATCGGGTTGATAATCACTGGTCGCGACCAGCAAACCGTAACCCGCCTGCCGAGCCTGCCGCTCCATCGCCTGCAGTTGTTGAGCAAAGATTGGATTAAGCAAAGAAGGCAGCAGCACGCCAAGCGTGGTTGAGCTTTGAGTACGTAACTGACGCGCAATGTGGTTAGGACGAAAGCCGAGCTGCTCAGACGCATCAAGCACTTTCTGTCTGGTGCTCTCTTTTAACAGATGAGGATCGGAGAAAGCGCGCGCGGCTGTGGCGCGTGATACCCCTGCCAGTCTGGCTACGCTGTTTAAATCGGTCATGTCGCCCCTGTTTACCGTCGATGAGATCGATCTCATTGGCGCTTAAACTAGCGGCGATTCATGACAGCCCAATCGCGGAAAAATGACAACTCAATGACAGCGGCGAAGACGCCGCTGGAGGATTTACAGCATCAAAAAGGCATAACCTTCGTTTTGCAGCGTAGCAACGGTGGTGCCGCTTGAGAGCGTGTGGGTCACCATTGGGTCAATCCAGTCACGCTCCAGCTTGTGGAAAGCCACCGACTGATCGCAAATGGAGACCTGAATGCCCGCTTTTTTCAACTCGCTGATCAGTTTCAGGTTTGGGTTATCGACGCCATATGCTTTACGGAACTGTTCGTTATTCAGCGCGGCCGGTACGGCATCACTATTAATTGACACGACAAATTTCAACTGGTCGAGCGGAACACCGGCGGCATAATAAAGGTTTGTCACACGCGCTACGCGTTCCAGACCTAAATTAGGCTGACGAATATCGCCTTCGCTACGGTTAATTTGAAAAACGACTTTATTACTTAAGCCCTCCACCGTTCCCGGTTTATAGGCTGGCGCATCGACATAATGTATTTTACCGAACCCTTCAATGGCGGGCGTTATCCAGAAATTAGCGGGCTCTGCTTTATTATCAGCAAATTTCCCACTGAACTTATCGACTAATTCCGGGAGTTGTAAAACATTGCCACCTATAAATCCGGCTACGGCAGCGACTACAATACAGGCTGCTGGACGCATCGCTTGTTCTCCTGCTAATGAAATGAATTACATTTGCAACCATGCATAGCCCTGATTTTGCAGGGTTGAAACGGTGGTTGGGCTGGAAAGCGCATGAACAACTGATTTATCTATCCACTCATTGGGATAATGATGAAAAGCGACTGACTGATCGCAGACAGATACTTTTACGCCAAGCTTATTTAATTGATTAATTAATTTAAGATTAGGGTTATCCGCGCCATAAAGCTGCCTGAAATGATGATTATCAAGCATTGCGGGTGTCGCATCGCCGGTGACTGATACCACAAAATTTAACTGATCAGCGGGTACACCAGAAGCAATATATAAATTCACCACGCGCGCGACACGCTCCAGGCCAAGATTGGTTTTGGTCATTGCCCCGTCGCTACGGGTAATTTGAAATACAATCTTATTACTTAATCCCACCACGGGTTTAAATGCGGCATCCGCTTCATAATGAATTTTTCCATAACCGTCGACGGCAGGCGTACTCCAGAAATCTGCCGGATCCTCGGGCTGTTCAGAAAAATGCTGCAGGACTTTATCGTAAATAACGCCACTTTGGATGATACCTGCGCCAATAACACCGCCGATGATGGCAATGAGCGCATAGGATAGAGCTGAACGCATAAAGACTTTCTCCAGCTAACAACGCATTCAAGTTTGATAGTAAAAAAGCGTCGCTTATCTATATCACAGCGTATCGAAATTGAGCGCACCGATAAAATCGCGCCACAGGAAAATTAGTTTTAATTGAAATTATCAACAAGGATTATCAAGTAATTTTTTAAATGGTAATCAGCGCATCGCAAATTAAATCCTGGCACTTAAAAAGACCCAATAAAAAGAGAAACAGTGGCCAGTGGAGAAATTTTATCAGGCCATATTTTTGTAGATATAAATATTATTGTCTCTCTCTTCGATAAAAATCATTAAGCCTGCGTCGGGCCTTGCTTTAACAATTTGCGCTATTTTTTCAGAGTAAACCTGGAAAATTTCATGCCATCTTCAGTTTTTTTGAGTAATTTTACATAACTTTAAAAATGGTATCATGAGCTTTGGGTGTAATCCGAGGCCGCTATAACGTCAATTAACGCGATTATTCATTAAGCGATACGGTTTTAACTGAACAGATCGTTCAGTTTGTTTCATTCACCGGGAAAATATCTTTTTGCTGAGGTTTTATCGACATTCAATTTTTTGCTACAAGCTGACGATAATGTCAGTTGATTTCAGCCCGGTTAAGCAGAAATGCACATTTCTTTATCATCTGGCTGTGGTTAAGATACGCACCTTGCGTGATGACTTCTTACTAAAAAGAACATTGCCGCTGCGCAACTGTCTAAGGTCAGGCCTTCTCTACAGGATTAGATTATGTTGAACCGGTTTAAAAAAACGCTGCTTACCGCGCTCATTCCCGCGCTGACATTGACCAGTGTGCTCCCTGCCAGAGCAGATGTGAGCGATTCCTTACCGGACATCGGCACCACTGCCGGTTCAACGCTATCCATTAACCAGGAACTGCAGATGGGGGATTTTTATGTGCGCCAGCTACGCGCCAGTGCCCCCTTAATTAATGATCCGCTTTTGAATCAATATATTAATCAGCTTGGTCAGCGCCTGGTTGCGCATGCGGATGCGGTAAAAACCCCCTTTCACTTTTTCCTGATTCAAAATGATGAACTGAACGCCTTCGCTTTCTTTGGCGGGAATGTTGTGCTGCATGCCGCATTGTTTCGCTTCACAGAAAATGAAAGCCAGCTGGCCTCGGTAATCGCGCACGAAATATCCCACGTTACCCAGCGCCATCTGGCTCGCGCCATGGAAGATCAAAAACGCAATGCTCCCCTGACCTGGGTAGGCGCGCTGGGATCGATCCTGTTAGCCATGGCGAATCCGCAGGCCGGTATGGCGGCACTCACCGGTACGCTGGCGGGCACCCAGCAAGGCCTGATTAGCTTTACCCAAGGCAACGAGCAGGAAGCGGATCGCATTGGCATTCAGGTGTTACAGCGGGCGGGATTTGATCCACAAGCCATGCCAAACTTTTTACAAAAGCTGGCCGATCAAACACGTTTCTCTTCTAAGCCACCTGAAATTTTGCTCACTCACCCGTTACCGGACAGCCGCCTTGCCGATGCCCGTAACCGTGCGAATCAAATGCGTCCCGTGGTGGTGCAATCTTCAGAAGATTTCTATTTCGCAAAAGTGCGTTTGCTGGGCATGTATGCCACCGGTCGTAACCAGCTTACGGATGAATTGTTAACGCAGTACGCTAATGGCAATGCACGCGAACAGCTGGCGTCACAATATGGTAAAGCGGTGCAGTTTTTGCAGGCTAAAAACTTCGCTAATGCGAAAAAGATCATTGCTCCCCTGCTGGCAAAACAGCCCGGTAACGTCTGGTTTCTCGATATCATGTCAGACATTGAAATCGGCCTGAATCAACCGCAGCAGGCTATTACATTGCTGAATAACGCCAGCGGCGTTAAAAACAGTCCGGTGGTGCAACTGAACCTGGCAAATGCCTACGTCGAAGCGAAGCAGCCCGCCAATGCCAGTCGCATTCTTAATCGTTATACCTGGGCGAATAAAGACGATCCCAACGGTTGGGATTTACTGGCGCAGGCCTCGGCTCAGCAAGGCTTAAATGATGAAGAGTTGTCGGCGCGGGCAGAGAGCCTGGCGTTGAACGGACAGCTTGATCAGGCAATTTCCGCCCTGAGCAGCGCCAGTGCGCAGGTGCCGCTCGGCAGCCTGAAACAGGCGCGCTATGATGCCCGTATCGATCAGTTACGCCAGTTGCAACAACGCTTCAAACAGTATCAAAAAGGATAACTATTATGGTGACCATTTATCACAATCC
Organism: Candidatus Pantoea haifensis; assembly: GCA_018842655.1. GTDB lineage: Bacteria > Pseudomonadota > Gammaproteobacteria > Enterobacterales > Enterobacteriaceae > Pantoea > Pantoea haifensis. The sequence goes on from JAGTWN010000004.1 coordinate 1,985,591, forward strand.
GCGCTGTAGCAAGAGCCGGGAAACGCTGGCGCTGTTGCAGCAGCACGGTGTTGAACCTGACGTTGTGCTCTATCTGGAAACGCCGCCGGATCGTGAAACAGTACAAATTTTGCTGAAAAAATTGGGCATGACGAGCGCCCGCCAACTGATGCGCACCAGAGAGGATCTGTATAAAACTCTGGCATTGGGAGACAGCGAAAAAAGTGAAAGCGAACTGATTGAGGCGCTGGTCGCCCATCCAAAACTGATTGAGCGTCCTGTCGTGATTAAAGGTGAGCAGGCGCGACTGGGACGCCCGCCAGAAGCGGTACTTGATATTCTTTAGAGGCCGAGCGTCTCTTTAACAAACGGAATGGTTAATTTGCGCTGGGCGCTGATTGAAGCCCGATCGAGCCGATCCAGCGTTTCAAACAGCGTGCGCATTTCGCGATCGAGTCGTTTCAACATAAAGCGGCCCACATCTTCGGGTAGCTCAAACCCACGCAGCCCGGCACGTAATTGCAGCGCCTGTAATTTATCTTCATCAGACAACGGCTGTAATCGGTAAATTTGCCCCCAGTCCAGGCGTGACGCCAAATCGGGAAGCTGTAAATTGAGCTGGCGTGGCGGGCGATCGCCCGTGATCAGCAAGCGGGTATTACCGGTTTCCAGAATGCGGTTATAGAGATCAAAAATCGCCATTTCCCATTCTGCTTCACCCGCAATACATTCAATATTATCGATGCACACCAGCGGCAGCTGTTCCATGCCATCCAACACTTCCGGCACGAACCAGGTGCGTTTGTCTAGCGGGACATATCCCACCGCTTCACCGCGTGCCGACATTTCCGCACAGGCAGCGTGCAGCAAATGACTCCGGCCTCCGCCTTCGCGTGACCAGAAATAGAGATAGCTACCATGGTGTTGGCTGAGTGCGCCTTTGAGCGCGGCAATCAGCGACGGGTTTTCCCCGGCCAGAAGCTGGCAAAGGTTTCGTCGTCAGGTAAATAGAGTGGCAATGACAATTGTGCCGGCGTGTTCAGAAGCACCTCAGCAAGCGAACAAGCTAAAAAACCGGAGAAGTCTACCACAGTTTTAGAAAAGAGATGAATGGGGCTTCCCTGCCCCGCGATGGTGTTTAGTGACCGCTTTTTCTTCAGCGTCCAGCACCACTTCTTCCGGGCGTAGTAATGAAATGACCCGGAAAATCAGCGCCAGGCCAACACCAACAAGGGTCGCCAGCGCCATGCCTTTCAATTCAGCGGCACCAATGTGTACTTTCGCGCCGCTCACGCCAATGATCAAAATCACCGAAGTCAGGATCAGGTTTTGTGCTTTGTTGTAATCCACTTTTGATTCGATCAGCACACGGATACCGGAAGCGCCGATTACGCCATACAGCAGCAATGAGACGCCGCCCATTACCGGCACCGGGATCGCCTGAATAGCCGCAGCCAGTTTACCGACACAGGAGAGCAAAATAGCCAGAATCGCTGCTCCGCCAATCACCCAGGTGCTGTAAACGCGGGTGATGGCCATCACGCCGATATTTTCGCCATAGGTGGTGTTCGGTGTAGAACCGAAGAAGCCGGAAATCATGGTAGAAAACCCGTTGGCAAACATTGAACGATGCAAACCGGGATCGCGAATTAAATCTTTTTTCACGATATTGGCGGTAACCACCAGATGTCCGACGTGTTCGGCAATCACAACCAGCGCCGCAGGCAGAATAGTCAGCATCGCTACCCACTCAAAGCGTGGCGTATAAAAAGTCGGAAGCGCAAACCACGGCGCGTTATACACGCCGCTCCAGTCGACGATGCCCATAAAGAAAGAGAGTGCGTACCCCACCAGCACCCCAACCAGAATAGGAATGATGGCGAGGAAACCGCGAAACAGCACCGAACCGAATACCGTAACGGCCAGCGTAACCAGCGAAATGATCACTGTTTTACTGTCTGGCGCACTGCCTTCTGTTGGTAGCAGGCCCGCCATGTTTGCTGCTACACCTGCCAGCTCCAGACCGATCACGGCAACAATCGCGCCCATTGCCGCAGGCGGAAACATCACGTCGAGCCAGCCGGTGCCCGCTTTTTTACCACCAGCGCCACGATACAAAACAGCAGGCCACACAAGATAAACCCGCCCAGTGCGACTTCGTAACCGAGCGGCAACAGCAACAGCACCGGTGAAATAAAGGCAAAGCTGGAGCCTAAATAGGCCGGGATTTTACCTTTACAGATAAACAGATAGAGAAGCGTGCCGATGCCATTAAACAGCAACACCGTAGCCGGGTTGATGTGAAAAAGAATCGGCACCAGCACCGTCGCACCAAACATGGCGAACAGATGTTGCAGGCTGAGTGGAATGGTTTTCAGTAACGGCGGTCTTTCGTTAACGCCGATGGCACGACGAGTCATCATTTATCCCCTTTCCCCGCTGTTCTTCAGGCTGGCGGACGTTGGCCGCTTTCGTTCACCCGAATGACTCAGAGAGATTGATTGTTGTGTTTTTGGCTAAAAAAAGCCGACTCTGTGGTCGGCGTTATTAAAATTTTTTCTGCATGAACAGGCCGGGCGCAATAGATGAAGATAATGTGCTGCCAGCGCAAAGAAACGTCGCGTACGGAGGTACGAGAAGATTTCGAGCCCTGCCCGAAAACAAAGTGACAAGCAACGTCGCCCGGAACGATCATTATTTTGTGCCGAAAATCTTATCCCCGGCATCGCCAAGGCCCGGAATAATGTAACCTTTCTCGTTCAGTCCCTGATCGACCGAGGCGGTGTACAGCTCAACATCCGGGTGCGCTTTTTCCAGTGCCGCGATCCCTTCCGGCGCAGCCACCAGCACCAGCACCTTAATGCTGCTGCAACCGGCTTTCTTCAGCAGGTCGATGGTGGCGATCATTGAGCCACCGGTAGCCAGCATCGGATCAACAACCAGTGCCAGACGCTCTTCAATATTAGAAACCAGTTTCTGGAAATAAGGCACTGGCTCCAGCGTTTCTTCGTCACGGTAGATGCCAACTACGCTGATGCGTGCGCTTGGTACATGCTCCAGCACACCTTCCATCATGCCAAGGCCCGCACGCAGGATCGGTACAACCGTGATTTTTTTACCTTTGATTTGATCGACTTGCACCGGGCCGTTCCAGCCCTCAATCGTTACGCTTTCGGTTTCCAGGTCAGCGGTGGCTTCGTAGGTCAGCAGACTGCCGACCTCAGATGCCAGCTCGCGGAAACGCTTCGTGCTGATATCATGCTCACGCATCAGGCCCAGTTTATGTTTGACCAGCGGGTGTTTAACTTCCACGATCTTCATTGTTGTTCTCCCGGAATGAGTTGAGCTAAAAAAATCGCGGGATTATACCGCCTTTTTGCCTGCGCGCCATATGTCGTTGTGCAAAGTGAAAACTTTTGCCGTCATAAAATAAGGATTGATGAAAATTGCACAGTGCGCAATCTGAGACTCGCAAACGTTTGCCTGCGCTGTTAGAATTGCCGCGCTTTATTTTAACCACCAACCGCAACTCGCGTGGGGACCTCGCAGTGACCGACAAGACCTCTCTCAGCTACAAAGACGCCGGCGTTGATATTGATGCTGGTAACGCTCTGGTTGACCGTATTAAAGGCGTAGTGAAAAAGACTCGTCGCCCGGAAGTCATGGGTGGACTGGGCGGTTTCGGTGCGCTTTGTGCGCTGCCGCAAAAATACCGTGAACCGGTGCTGGTCTCCGGGACCGATGGCGTAGGCACCAAGCTGCGTCTGGCGATGGACCTGAAGCGCCATGATGCTATCGGCGTTGATCTGGTTGCGATGTGTGTAAATGATCTGGTGGTGCAAGGCGCTGAGCCGTTGTTCTTCCTGGATTACTACGCCACCGGCAAGCTGGACGTAGAAACCGCATCAGCCGTGATCACCGGCATTGCCGAAGGCTGTCTGCAATCGGGTTGTGCGCTGGTCGGCGGCGAAACCGCTGAAATGCCAGGCATGTACCACGGCGAAGATTACGATGTCGCGGGTTTCTGTGTTGGTGTGGTTGAGAAGTCAGACATTATTGACGGCAGCAAAGTACAGGATGGTGATGTGCTGATCGCGCTGGGTTCAAGCGGCCCGCACTCTAACGGTTATTCGCTGGTGCGCAAGATCCTGGAAGTGAGCAACACCGATCCGCTGGTTGAGCAGCTGGATGGTAAACCGCTGGCCGATCACCTGCTGGAACCGACGCGCATCTACGTGAAAAACATTCTGAGCCTGATTGAGCAGATTGATGTGCATGCTATCGCCCACCTGACCGGTGGTGGCTTCTGGGAAAACATTCCACGCGTCCTGCCTGATAATACGCAAGCGGTGATTGACGAGAAAAGCTGGCAGTGGCCGTCAGTATTTACCTGGTTGCAGCAAGCGGGTAACGTCAGCCGTCACGAAATGTATCGCACCTTTAACTGCGGTGTGGGCATGGTGATCGCGCTGAGTCCGGCTGATGCTGACAAAGCGGTTGAACTGATGAGCGCCGCAGGTGAGCAGGCGTGGAAAATCGGTGTGATCAACGCCTCTGAGGCTGAAGAGCGTGTGGTTATCAACGCATGAAAAAACTGGTTGTACTGATTTCCGGTAACGGAACTAACCTTCAGTCCATCCTCGACGCCTGCGCAAGCGGGCGTATTCACGGCAGCGTCGCTGCCGTGTTCAGCAACAAAGCTTCTGCTTATGGCCTGGTGCGTGCTCAGGAAGCTGGCATCCCTGGTCATTCGCTAGCGGCCAGCGCCTTTGCCGATCGTGAAGCCTTTGATCAGCAACTTATTGCCGGCATCGACGCTTACGCGCCTGATGTCGTGGTGCTGGCGGGTTATATGCGCATTTTGAGCAGTGCCTTTGTTGCGCACTATCACGATCGCCTGCTGAATATTCACCCTTCCCTGCTGCCGAAATACCCCGGCCTGCATACCCATCGTCAGGCGCTGGAAAACGGCGATGTCGAGCACGGCACTTCCGTACACTTTGTGACCGACGAGCTGGATGGCGGCCCTGTTATTTTACAGGCCAAAGTGCCCGTGTTTGCTGAGGACAGCGAGGAGATCATCACGGAACGTGTTCAGCACCAGGAACACGCCATTTATCCGCTGGTGATTAACTGGTTTGTCGAAGGAAGACTGACGATGCGCGAAGGTAAAGCCTGGCTGGACGGTAAACCGTTACCGCCACAAGGTTACGCACACGATTGATCGATAAAGGAGAAGCCCTGGCTTCTCCTTTTTACAGCATCAGCCGTAGCGTCCGGTGATGTAATCTTCAGTGCGGCGTAGTTTCGGCGTAGTAAAAATCCGGTCGGTTTCATCAAACTCAACCAACATGCCATTGTGCAAAAATGCGGTGTAATCCGACACCCGTGACGCCTGCTGCATGTTGTGTGTCACTAAGACCAGGGTGAAGTGCTGCTTCAGCGTGGTCATGAGTTCTTCAATGACCAGCGTCGAGATCGGATCCAGCGCCGAGGTCGGCTCATCCAGCAGCAGCACTTCCGGCTCGATAGCAATGGCACGGGCGATCACCAGTCGCTGCTGCTGACCGGTAGAAAGCGTTAATGCATTCTGACCAAGCTGATCTTTCACTTCACTCCATAACGCGGCTGCACGCAGCGCCCGCTCGCAGGCTTCATTAAGGATGCGTTTGTCACGCACGCCCTGTAAGCGCAGGCCATACACCACATTCTCATAAATAGATTTTGGGAACGGATTAGGACGTTGAAAAACCATGCCAACGCGACGGCGCAGCGCAGACAAATCCTGAGCAGGTCGCATCACGGAGAGCTTATCAAGCAGCACTTCACCTTCGATACGGCAGTTATCAATGACATCATTCATGCGATTAAAACAGCGCAGCAGGGTTGATTTACCGCAGCCTGACGGCCCAATCAACGCGGTGATGCGGTTTTTGGCACCTGCAGTGAAATATCCTGCAGCGCCTGACGCTTGCCGTACCACAATGAGAGATGGTTAACGGTGAGCGCAAAGTCAGTTTCGGGCGTCATAAGTCATAGCCTGTTAGTGAGTCATAAGGCGATAGCGTTCACGCAGGCGGTGACGCAGGCCCATTGCCAGCAAATTAAGCGACAGAATAATCAGTACCAGCAGCAACGCGGTCGCGAAGACCAGTGGCCGATCGGCTTCAATATTTGGACTCTGGAACGCCAAATCATAAATCTGGAAGCCAAGATGCATAAACTTGCGATCGAGATGCAGGTAAGGAAACACGGCATCAACCGGCAGTTCTGGCACCATTTTTACTACGCCAACCAGCATCAGCGGCGCCGTTTCTCCCGCTGCCCGGGCAACCGCCAGAATTAACCCCGTCAGCATCGCCGGCACGGCCATCGGCAATACTACATACCATAAGGTTTCCGCCTGCGTAGCACCCAACGCCAGTGAACCCTGACGCTGGCTGTTTGGAATGCGCGACAGGCCCTCTTCGGTGGCAACAATCACTACCGGCAGCGTCAGCAACGCCAGCGTTAATGCCGCCCATAACAATCCCGGCGTACCAAACGTTGGATTGGGCAGCGCATGGCTAAAGAACAGCTGATCCAGCGTTCCGCCTATGCCCCAGACAAAAAAGCCCAGGCCGAAAACGCCATATACAATAGAAGGCACCCCTGCCAGATTGACCACCGCAATGCGCACCAGCCGGGTTAAGGTATTGCGACCAGCATATTCATGCAGCCAGACGGCGGCGATAACCCCTAACGGCATGACCACCACTGACATCAACAACACCATTAAAACTGTGCCAAAAATCGCTGGAAACGCGCCAGTTTCACTTTGCCCGTTCGCCGGTGAATCGCTGACAAACTGCCAGATCTGATGCAGGAAATGCTGGATTTTTTGCGGCACAGACAGCGCATTAGGTTTCCACGCACTCACAATCTCGGTTAACGGAATGGTGTGAGTATTGCCCTGCACATCGCGCAACAGCAGTACATCACGCTGGCTCTCATGCTGTAAACCCGCCAGTTTAGTGCTGAGCTGATCGAAACGGCGCTGTAACGCGGCCCGGTTCGCCTGATATTCAGACTGGCGCTGCAAATCAAACTGTTTCGCCTGCTGCTGCTGCTCTGCCTGCTCATCCAACATCTCCAGCTGGTTATTCAGGCGCGCCATATCTACCCGTCGAATGTCATTTGACTGACGGATCAACGCATGCACCTGTTCCAGCCGTTGTTGCAACAACGCATCGGGATTATTGGCTGTTAACACTTCATTATCTTCACGCAGGCCAACTACCCAGCCGTAAGCGTTGCCGTGGTTGCGGCGCTGCAATACAACAATATCTTCAGGCTGGCTAACATTTGCCGCTTGCTGGCTGAAGATGACGCGAAAATCGGGTGCATTCCAGTCGCGGTTGCCGGTTTTTACCAGATAGCGATGGACATGGCTGACATGCTGAAGTTGTTGATCGGCTGGCGCAGGAAAGCGTGGCTGATGCTCAATGGTTTCACCCAATAGCTGGGTTTCGCTGCCATCGGGCTGACTGAACAGATAGAGATCCACAGGCTGCGGCCAGAAAGCGCGCGCACCTTGCCACGCCAGCAGCACAATCAGCAAGGCAAAAGCCAACAGGCAGACCGTGACGGCCCCGGCGGTAAGCCATCGCCAGCGATCGTTTTGTCGCATCGCCTTCATGCGTGTTCCTCATGCTGGCTGTAACGTTGGCGCAGGCGCTGACGAATCAGTTCTGCCACAGTGTTGATCACTAACGTAAATATCAGCAGCATCAACGCGCTCAAAAACAGAATGCGATAATGGGCACTTCCCACCGCAGCTTCGGGCATTTCTATCGCAATGTTGGCTGACAAAGCGCGCAGGCCGCTGAATAGCCCCCTTCGCTCTGGGGCGTGTTGCCCGTTGCCATCAGAAGAATCATCGTTTCGCCCACGGCACGACCAAAACCAATCATCAGCGCAGCAAAAATACCCGCTGACGCACCCGGCAATATCACGCGCGTTAAGGTTTGCCACGGCGTCGCGCCTAATGCCAGCGATCCCTGCCCTAACAGGCCAGGTACGCTAAACAGGGCATCTTCGGCCAGAGTGAAAATCAGCGGCACCAGCGCAAACCCCATAGCTAACGCCGCAACCAGTAAGTTGCGCTGCTCATAATGCGGCATCCAGTCGCCCGCATCGCGCATCATCACGCCGGGTAACCACAGCGTCAGTAGCGTAACCCCCAACAGGATGGGCAGCAGCAGCAACACTTCCCGTCCCGGCTGTCGCCAGCGTGGCGGCAGGCGTGCGCTCATTACACCACACAGCAGCAGGCTGCCCGCTAACGTCAGCGGCAACAGCAATACGCCAATCAGCGCCTGGCTGATATGCGGTGCCAGCCACAAGCCGGCAATCAGACCCACCACGACGCTCGGCAACGCCCCCATCATTTCAATGGCCGGTTTAACCCAGCGACGCAGGCCCGGCGCCATGAACCAGGCGGTATACATTGCGGCTGCCAGCGCCAGCGGTGTGGCAAACAGCAACGCCAGACTGGCGGCTTTGAGCGTACCTATAACCATGGGCATCAGGCTGAATTTGGCCTGATAACTGTCACCTGCGGTGGTTGATTGCCAAACCCAGTCTGCTTTTGGATAGTTCTCGTACCAGATCTTTTGCCAAAAGCTACGCCAGCTGACATCCGGCCATGGGTTGTTCAGTATGAGCGTTTGCCAGCTGCCCTGACGCTCTATCAGCAAACTGTCGCCACGCGGTGAAAACTGCGCATCAAGAATGCCCGGCGCGAGCTGGCGCTGTAAAATCGGCCCATCCTGTTTACTGGCAAATAGCTTCAACATGCCCTTTTCATTAAAAGTGGCAAACACGCGGCGCTGCGGTTCGGTGATCACTTTTTGTGCGCCTGTGCTGTGCTCAAACGTACGGATTCGTTGCAGGCGCGGCCCCTGGTTGCCCGCAATGGAGAACCATTGTGTAATGCCTGCCTCATCCTGAATCAGTAGCGTTCGGCCGCCGCTTAGCATATTCAAACTTTGCGGCGGATGCGGTAAGGTTTGTGTTTCGCGTAGCAGCGCACGGCCGTTATCAATTTGCCAGACACGCAGTACATTGCCCTGACTGGTATATAAAAGATCGCCCTGCGGCGAGAAAAGTAAATGATCACTCTGTTGCTGCGGCAAGCTAATGGTCGCTGCCTGGCGATTGGTGCCGAGGGTTAAAATACTTAACCCTTTTTCAGTAAGCGCAGCAATTCGCCACTGTCCGGCATTCAGCGTGGCAAGAGCCATCTTTGCTACCTTACCTTGCGGTAAGCGGAATGGCTGATCGCCCAGCGGGAAACGCCATTGCGCTTCGCCTTGCTGCTGCGTCGGTTGCAACAGCATTAACGCTCCTTGCATGTTGAGCAGTAGCGTTTGCTGATCGGCACTGCGTACCACCTGCTGCGGCGCAGGCGTTAACGTCAAAGCCTGCTCTGCGGGCTGACCGTTAAGCGGAATAAAACGTGCAACGCCTCTGCTGCTGATGCGCCAGCCATTTACACCATCATTACCCACGGCTAATGCGGCAGAGCGATCCCATAGCTGTTGTGAATACCCTGACTGCACGCCTGGCGCGATAAACAGCGGCAAAACCACCCAAATTAACCAGAAAAATAGCAGCAGCATCAGCAACAGAATTGCAATGCCACATGCAGTAACCAACCGCCGCGTTAAACGGTCAGTGGCACGACGTCGCCTGTCATTAAACTGGACGGGAATGTGGTTTACGCTCATGCGGTCCTGAATGCTGTGAAAATTAGCCGCTATGTTGCCCGTAGCTGATTGATAAGACAACTATTGAAGTTGGACAAGCAAGACATACTCTCGCCATAATGATGGCGGACACTGGAGCTTCAGTCCTGCAACCGCTATACGGAGTAAGAATGGGTCAGGTAAAGTTGTACATCGAAAAAGAGTTAAGTTGGTTATCGTTTAACGAACGTGTTTTGCAAGAAGCGGCGGACAAGAGTAATCCGCTGATTGAGCGCATGCGCTTCCTGGGCATTTACTCAAATAACCTCGACGAATTCTATAAAGTGCGTTTCGCTGACTTAAAGCGCCGCATTCTTATCGGTGAAGAGCAAGGTTCCGCCAGCACGCCGCGCCATCTGCTTAAAAAATTCAACAGCGTGTGTTGAAGTCAGATCAGGAGTTTGATGCGCTGTATAACGATCTGCTGCTGGAAATGGCGCGTAACCAGATATTCCTGATCAACGAGCGCCAGCTGTCGCCAAATCAACAAGTCTGGCTGCGCCATTATTTCAAACATGAACTGCGCCAGCATATTTCCCCCATTCTGATTACTCATGAAACTGATCTGACCGAATTCCTTAAAGACGATTACACCTATCTGGCGGTTGAGATCATTCGTGGTGAAGATATTCGTTACGCCTTGCTGGAGATTCCTTCCGACAAGGTTCCACGCTTCATTAACCTGCCCGCTGAGTCGCCACGTCGTCGCAAGCCAATGATCCTGCTGGACAATATTCTGCGCTATTGTCTGGATGATATTTTTAAAGGTTTCTATGACTACGACGCATTGAATGCCTATTCAATGAAGATGACGCGTGATGCTGAATATGATCTGGTCACGGAAATGGAATCCAGCCTGCTGGAACTGATGTCTTCCAGCCTGAAACAGCGTTTGACAGCGGAGCCGGTGCGATTTGTCTATCAGCGCGATATGCCCGATTCAATGGTAGAACTGCTGTGTCACAAGCTGTCGATTACTAACTTCGATTCGGTGTTACCGGGCGGACGCTACCATAACTTCAAAGACTTCATCGGCTTCCCAAATGTGGGTAAAAACAATCTGGTAAACCGCCCGCTGCCGCAAATTCGTCATATCGGTTTTGATGGTTTCCGTAACGGCTTTGATGCTATTCGTAACCGGGATGTGCTGCTCTATTATCCCTATCACACCTTTGAGCATGTGCTGGAATTACTGCGTCAGGCATCGTTTGACCCCAGTGTCCTGGCGATCAAAATCAATATTTATCGCGTAGCAAAACATTCGCGCATCATGGATGCGATGATCCATGCGGCCTATAACGGCAAGAAAGTGACGGTTGTGGTTGAACTGCAGGCGCGCTTTGATGAAGAAGCGAATATTTACTGGGCCAAGCGCCTGACTGAAGCAGGCGTGCACGTTATTTTCTCTGCGCCAGGCCTGAAAATTCACGCCAAGCTGTTTTTAATTTCACGTCGTGAAGGCGATGAGATTGTGCGTTATGCCCATATCGGTACCGGCAACTTTAACGAAAAAACTGCGCGTATTTACACCGACTACTCGTTGCTTACTGCCGATGCGCGGATCACCAATGAAGTTCGCCGCGTATTTAACTTTATCGAAAACCCCTATCGACCAGTGACGTTCGAGCATTTGATGGTATCGCCACAAAACTCACGTCGTATGCTTTATCAATTGATCGACGATGAGATTGCTAACGCACAGCAGCAACTGCCGTCTGGCATTACACTGAAAATCAATAACCTGGTAGACAAAGGTCTGGTGGATCGGCTGTATACTGCCTCCAGCGTTGGGGTTAAAGTCAACTTACTGGTGCGAGGCATGTGCTCGCTGATCCCTGATTTACCCGGCATCAGTGAAAATATTCGTGTCATCAGTATCGTTGACCGTTATCTGGAACACGATCGCGTCTATATTTTTGAGAATGGCGGCGACAAAAAAGTGTTCCTTTCTTCTGCCGACTGGATGACGCGTAACATTGATTACCGCATTGAGGTGGCTGTGGCTATCCTCGATCCGCAAATCAGACAGCGTATCCTGGATATCATTGCTATTCAGTTAAGTGATACGGTAAAAGCCCGCATCGTCGACAAAGAGTTGAATAACCACTACGTTCCACGCGGAAATCGTCGTAAAGTGCGCTCGCAACTGGCGATTTATGATTACATCAAGAAACTCGAACAACCTGAATAATACCTATGCCAATTTCCCATAAGAGTACGCCTAAACCTCAAGAGTTTGCGGCGATTGACCTCGGTTCGAACAGTTTCCACATGGTGATTGCCCGCGTGGTAGATGGCGCTATGCAGGTCATTGGTCGCCTGAAGCAGCGTGTGCATCTGGCTGACGGATTAGATGCCAATAACCGTCTGAGCGAAGAAGCGATGGAGCGCGGGTTAAGCTGCCTGGCGCTGTTCGCTGAACGTCTACAGGGTTTCAGAGCCAGTAACGTCACTATTGTTGGCACGCATACGCTGCGCCAGGCAGTAAACGCTGAGACTTTCTTACAACGCGCGGCTGAAGTCATTCCTTATCCAATCGAAGTGATTTCCGGTCATGAAGAAGCCCGCCTGATTTTTATGGGTGTGGAGCATACGCAGCCAGAAAAAGGCCGCAAGCTGGTGATCGATATCGGTGGCGGTTCAACTGAGTTAGTGATCGGTGAAGATTTTGAACCACAACTGGTTGAGAGCCGTCGTATGGGCTGCGTCAGTTTTGCTCAGCTCTATTTTCCGAAAGGCGAAATCAGCCGGGAGAACTTTCGGCGCGCGCGCTTAGCGGCGGCGCAGAAGCTGGAAACCCTGGCGTGGCAATATCGCCTGCACGGCTGGCAATATGCTTTAGGCGCGTCGGGCACGATTAAAGCGGCTTGCGAAGTGCTGCTGGCGATGGGCGAGAAAGAAAAACTCATCACTCCTGAGCGTCTCGACAAGCTTTGTGATGAAGTCCTGAAGCATAAGTCGTTTGCGGCGCTGAGCCTGCCGGGTTTGTCAGAAGAGCGTAAAAACGTTTTTGTACCGGGGCTGGCGATCATTTGTGGCGTTTTCGATGCGCTGGCGATTCGCGAGTTGCGCCTTTCTGACGGTGCACTGCGTGAAGGCGTGCTGTATGAAATGGAAGGCCGTTTCCGTCATCAGGATATTCGTAGCCGCACTGCACAGAGCCTGGCAAACCATTATGCCATTGACAGCGATCAGGCAAGACGCGTGCTGGAAACCACCGAACAGCTCTATTTTCAGTGGCGTGACCAGAATCCTAAACTGGCCAATCCACAACTTGCCGCACTGTTGAAATGGGCGGCGATGCTACATGAAGTCGGTCTGACAATTAATCACAGCGGCATGCAGCGCCACTCATCCTACATCCTGCAACACAGCAATATGCCGGGCTTTAATCAGGATCAACAGATGTTGCTGGCGGCACTGGTAAGATTCCACCGCAAAGCCGTTAAGGTCGATGAATTGCCACGTGTGACATTGTTCAGGAAAAAACAGTTTCTTCCACTGCTTTTTCTGCTGCGTCTTGGCACTTTGCTGAATAATCAGCGTCAGGCCACAACACGTCCTGATTCGCTGAAGTTAAGCTGCGATGACGGCCACTGGACCTTAACGTTCCCGGCAGGTTATTTCAGCCAGAACAATTTGGTCCAGCTCGATCTGGAGCGTGAGCAATGCTACTGGAACGATGTCACCGGCTGGAAGCTGATTCTGGAAGAGGCCTGATAACCTGGGTGCCTGGCACCCACTTCTTATAAATGAACGCTATGACGACACCATCAACGCACTATTTCACTGAAAAATATGGCCTGACGCCTACGCATTCTGAAGTGCTGGACGCTTTTCCAAAACTTAAGGTGGGTAAAGCTCTGGATCTGGGCTGCGGCAACGGTCGCAATACGCTGTTTCTCAACCAGCAGGGTTTCGAGGTAACGGCATGGGATCATAACCCGCAGAGTCTGGCGCGGTTGAACAGCATCGTTGCCGAAGAGGGTTTGCAGGGTATTCATACCGCGCAGCGCGATCTTAACCAGACGCGGTTTAACGGGGGCTATGACTTTGTGCTTTCGACCGTGGTCATGATGTTTTTGCAGCCCGAAACCATACCGCAACTGATTGCCGACATGCAGGCCAGCACCGTTAAATATGGCTATAACCTGATTGTGGCAGCGATGAATACTGACGATGCCCCCTGCCCGGCTGATTTTTCCTTCGCGTTTAAATCAGGCGAGCTTAGCCACTATTACCGCAACTGGCATATTGTGAAGTACAACGAAAATATCGGGCAGCTGCATCGCACCGATGAACACGGCAATCGCATCAACTGTCGCTTCGCTACGTTACTGGCGCAGAAAGCGAGCTATTAATGCTCTTTTTTTAATCAGCCATTGATTTCATCTGGCGGCTATGACTAAATGTCGTCGTCGCCCAGTTGGGTCATTACAGGAACCACCACGCGTGAACAGCGCCATTTCTCCCCGAAGACGTCAAAAAACCGGCACCATGACCCGGATTGTGCTGTTGATCAGTTTTATCATCCTTTTTAGTCGTCTGATTTTTATCCTGCCTGCTGCTTTCGAACATCATCAGCAAAAAAATCCCTGCCCGCACCGGTAAGCCTTAACGTTAACGATTCACGCTAGCGAGCCCTTTAGACCTGCCCGTTACTAAACCACTGCCTCAATGACAGTGATTTTTTGCATCCCTTTTGCAAACGAAACGCTACACTTCGTGCTGGTGCTTTCAGACAAAAGGGATTCAATATGTCTGCCTCTCACTCTCAACGTTTAAGTGAAATACGTCATCGTATTCTGACGCTGCTGCTCAATGAGCACGATCTGGTTGATGCTCTGCTGGGAAAACCGATCGACCTTGATTCTGAACAGCAACGTGAAAATGCGATCCAGCGCGACATGCTGGAACAGGATATAACCCAACTGCATGCTGCGGATTTAGCTGACATTCTTGAGGCGCTGCCGGAAGAAGAGCGACTGGCGCTGTGGTGTCTGGTTCCTAATGAACGCCGCGGCCATGTTTTGGTCGAAGCGTCGGAAACCGTCTGGGCCAGCCTGACGGAAGAGATGAGCGACCGCGACATCTTGCGTGCCATTGAGCCACTGGATATTGACGATCAGGTGTGGCTGGCACGCTATCTGCCGCGCGACCTGACCGGACGTTTACTCACAAGCCTTGAGCCTGGCCAGCGCGCCCGTGTGCTGAGCGTGGTAGATTTTGACCGCGACCGCGTTGGGCGGGTAATGGATTTTAATATCCTGACGGTGCGTGCCGATGTCACCTTAGCGATAGTGCAACGCTTTCTTCGAAAGCGAAAAAGCATGCCAGATGGCACAGACAAAATATTTATTACCGATCAGGATAATCAGCTACTGGGCGAACTCTCTCTCACCGATATTCTGCTCAATAAACCTAAAAAGCGTGTTGATGAGGTAATGAACACCCATCCCACAACTTTTCAGCTTAATGACAAAGCGGAAGATGCAGCCAGCGCGTTTGAGCGTTATAACCTGATTTCTGCCGCCGTTATTGATGCCAAAGGCAAGCTCATTGGCCGCGTCACTATCGAAGATGTGATCGATTTGGTCAATGAAGAAAATGAAAGCAATATTCGTAAAATGGGCGGTATCAGCCAGGAAGAGGATGTATTTGCCCCTGTGCGTAAATCAGTCCGTAATCGCTGGGCATGGCTGGCACTTAACTTATGCACTGCTTTTATCGCCTCACGCGTGATTGGCCTGTTTGAAGATACGATTTCACAACTGGTGGCGCTTGCTACCCTGATGCCTATCGTCGCTGGCATTGGCGGTAACACCGGTAATCAAACCATCACGATGATTGTACGCGCTCTGGCTTTACATCAGGTCGAGCCGGGTAATTTCTCGTTTCTGATCGTTCGTGAACTGGGCGTTGCGTTGATTAATGGGATCTTCTGGGGCGGTATAATGGGCCTTATCACCTGGCTGATGTATGACAATCTCGCGCTTGGCGGTGTGATGATGCTGGCAATGGTGCTTAATCTGCTTCTCGCCGCGCTGATGGGCGTTTTAGTGCCGCTGGTAATGACCAAAATGAAGCGCGATCCGGCAGTGGGTTCCAGCGTTTTAATTACCGCGATTACCGATACCGGCGGCTTCTTTATCTTTCTGGGTCTGGCGACGCTTTTCTTGCTGCACCACCAGGCTTAATCATCAGCGTAGCCGTAACGTTGCAACGACTCTTGTAAATTCAGTCTGCGCGTCACCTGTGCCAGGTCATGGGTGGCCGCAGGCACGGCATAGGTGCCGCGTTGGCTTAACCACTCCAGAACGTCAGCCAGATGCCAGATCGCGGTTTTACCATCATGAACCGGCAGCGGAAATTGTGGGCTGTGGCTGAGCATGAGCTTGCGCATGTTCTGGCGTGACACCCCGATAATTTCAGCCACATCCGTTAACCCAACAAAGTCAGGCGCAGCTTCCATAAGTTGTGCGCCGGGGATGGCGGACAAAACATTGTCCAGGGCTGTTTGAATCGCCAGGCTAGCGGCATCAGCATCACGCGTGAACTCCAGCGCCAGTTTACCTGCCATGCCGGCACCGACTAATGCATCATCGCAGCCCGCTTCCGCGAGGCGTTCCAGTAAAACATCAATATTTTCGGCGTGATCTGGCAGCTTGAAGCGCAACGTAAAATGATATTCCATGGGTTAACTCCTCTTCCCTAATGCGACTTTTTGTTAACGATACAGTTATCTACGACCCGGCGTAATGCTCGCGCATGGTTTGTCGGGCTCTTTGGCGTGCTCCAGATACAGGTTAAGCAAAACTCGCCACAACGACAGTCCAGCAGGTTTGCCGGGCAATACATCTTACCCCAGGCATGGTGCCCACCTTGTATAATCACCCAGCCATGAAGCTCTGCATAACGTAGCGCGGCTTCAATTTCTTTGTTCGGATGTCTCTTCCTTGTGAGCATGACGGTTACCTTAAATCTATTAATCACGGTTGTCAACTGACAACTTTATGAGGTGAGCACTGTGCTGCTAAGCATGCCCTAAATCTTTTATGCTGAATAAACCGGCAGCTGAAACTGGAAACCGTTACGCAACTTTTGCTAACAGGTATGCACACTGAGCACTAAACTGGTTAAAAAACGGAGGGCGTTATGTTTAAAACTGATGATTTTGTGCAGGCGAAAACGGGTGGACCAAAAATGCTGGTGTTGCGCGTAGAGGGCGATACCTTATGGTGTGCACGGGTTGATGACGCGACGAAAAAAAGATAGAAGTCAAAGCGGACAGCGTCAACCTTTATCATGAAGAGGGCGATTTTGGCGTTTGTTAAGATGAATAGCCCCGCCTGGTCGGGGCAAAATAACTCAGGGATTATTCTGTTGCAGATTATCGTGACCAATGCCACCAATGAACGGCAGCCGTAATCGCAGTGGCGTAAAATCCAGTCCCATATTCAAGCCCAGCACGTTCAGTTCAAAACCTTCCTCAGCCCCCAGCGTGACGCCCGCTACCCCTAACAAAGAGACCTGCAGACCACGACCTGACGGCGGCAAACCAATGGGTCGCCAAAGCGGACGATAATCTTTACCAAGCGCGTTAGCAGGCAGGTCGAGTTTTAAAGACGGAACTTCACGACCAATGTGAGCCAGAAAAGTGTTGCTGTTAGGTCCCGGCCAGGCATGATAAGTCTGCGGCCAGGGGTAAGATGCTATTGCCGCTTCTATCTTTGGGATCATTGTTTCAGCTTCACGCCCACGATGTTCTACCAGCAAACGCGGCTTCGCACCGTACCAGTAACCATCAGCGATGTTAGTATTACGACGCACTTTGTCACCGCTTCCCCAACTGATCACTTCATAACGGTTGTATTGCGTTTCCCCGGCTCGCTTGAAAATAATCCACGGATGCACGGCAACCGCGCCTTTCCAGCCATACGTTGGCGCAGCGTAAACCTGAACAATCGCCAGATTCGCCAGGGTGCGCGGATCAGGTGCGATTCCTGCAGAATCACGCCGCGCTGACCACCAACCGCCCTGGCTGGCGGTATCGTTATGACGTGTCGCCTGCGCAATACTCGCACCGAGTGATAACAGCAACACAGCAAGAAAACAGAGAGTGAACACTTTGAGTGAGAGCATGAATCCTTCCCGGTGAAAAAAGCAGAGAAAGAAAATCGCCAGTCAATCTGGCGATTGAGCTGGCGATTTAATAATCAACACGGGAGAGTGTAAGTCAGAAACTTATTCCCATTCAATAGTTGCAGGCGGTTTGCCGCTAATATCGTAAACGACGCGGGAAATGCCGTTTACTTCGTTGATGATGCGGTTTGAAACGCGGCCCAGGAAATCATATGGCAGGTGTGCCCAGTGCGCAGTCATAAAGTCGATGGTTTCGACAGCACGCAGCGAGACAACCCAGTCATATTTACGACCATCGCCCATGACGCCAACAGAACGCACCGGCAGAAACACCGTGAATGCCTGGCTGACTTTGGTGTAGAGATCGGCTTTATGCAGTTCTTCAATGAAGATGGCATCAGCACGGCGCAGCAGATCGCAATACTCTTTTTTCACTTCGCCCAGCACGCGCACGCCCAAACCAGGACCCGGGAACGGATGACGGTAAAGCATGTCATACGGCAGGCCAAGCTCCAGACCAATTTTGCGTACTTCATCTTTGAACAGCTCTTTCAGCGGCTCAACCAGACCCAGCTTCATCTCTTTTGGCAGGCCGCCAACGTTATGGTGTGATTTGATCACATGCGCTTTGCCAGTAGCAGAAGCCGCAGATTCGATAACGTCAGGATAGATGGTGCCTTGCGCGAGCCATTTCACGTCATTGAGCTTGCTCGCTTCTTCGTCGAAGACTTCAACGAACACGCGGCCAATGGTTTTACGCTTGGCTTCAGGATCGTCAATGCCTGCCAGTGCGTTCAGGAAGCGCATTTCAGCCGGAACGTGAACAATATTAAGGCCAAAGTGGTCGCCAAACATGTCCATGACCTGCTGGGCTTCATTAAGGCGCAGCAAGCCGTTGTCAACGAACACACAGGTCAGACGATCGCCGATGGCACGGTGCAGCAACATAGCAGTTACTGAAGAGTCCACGCCGCCCGACAGGCCCAGAATGACTTTGTCGTTGCCAACCTGCTCACGCAGACGCTCAACGGCATCTTCAATGATTTTTGCTGGGGTCCACAACGCTTCACACTCACAGATGTCAATAATGAAGCGTTCAAGCATGCGCAGGCCCTGGCGCGTATGTGTCACTTCCGGATGGAACTGCACGCCATAGAAACGCTTCTCTTCGTTCGCCATAATGGCAAACGGACAGGTTTCGGTGCTGGCAACGGTCACGAAGTCGGCAGGAATCGCAGTGACTTTGTCGCCGTGGCTCATCCACACGTCCAGCAGCGGCTTGCCTGCAGCACTGATGGCGTCTTCAATGTCACGCACCAGCGCGCTTTGGGTAGTCACTTCAACCTGTGCATAGCCAAATTCACGCTCATTAGAACCTTCTACTTTGCCGCCCAGCTGCATCGCCATAGTCTGCATGCCGTAGCAGACCCCAGAACCGGCACACCAGCAGTAAACACATATTCAGGCGCACGTGGGCTGTTCAGCTCTGTGGTGCTTTCCGGGCCGCCGGAAAGAATGATGCCGCTCGGATTGAACTGGCGGATCTGCTCTTCAGTAACATCCCATGCCCAGAGCTCACAGTACACGCCCAGCTCACGTACGCGGCGCGCAACCAGTTGCGTGTATTGAGAACCAAAATCGAGAATCAGAATGCGATGCTTATGGATATTTTCCGTCGTCATTGAGGCGTTTCCAGAACGGTGACTTGATAATAAAAGCGCCCGGCTTGAGCCGGGCGGAAATCTTACGGGATTATGAACCCATGCGGTAGTTTGGTGACTCTTTAGTGATGGTCACATCGTGTACGTGGCTCTCATTGATACCTGCGCCGCTGATGCGAACAAATTCCGCTTTGGTACGCAGATCGTCAATGGTCGGGCAACCGGTCAAACCCATGCAAGAGCGCAGACCACCCATTTGCTGATGAACGATCTCTTTCAGGCGGCCTTTATAGGCAACGCGCCCTTCGATACCTTCCGGAACCAGTTTGTCTGCTGCGTTATCGGTCTGGAAGTAACGGTCAGATGAGCCTTTGGACATCGCGCCCAGTGAACCCATGCCGCGATAAGATTTAAATGAACGGCCCTGGTAAAGTTCAATTTCACCCGGCGATTCTTCTGTACCTGCCAGCATTGAACCTACCATCACACAGGATGCGCCTGCCGCGATCGCTTTTGCGATGTCGCCTGAGAAGCGAATGCCGCCATCAGCAATGACTGGAATCCCGGTACCTTCCAGCGCCGCAACGGCGTCAGAAACAGCGGTGATTTGCGGTACGCCCACGCCAGTCACGATACGTGTCGTACAAATTGAGCCTGGGCCAATACCCACTTTTACTGCGCTCACACCAGCTTCAACCAGCGCCAGTGCGCCTGCGCCCGTCGCGACGTTACCGCCAACAATTTCCAGGTCAGGGTATTTAGCACGTGTTTCACGAATACGCTGCAACACGCCTTCTGAATGGCCGTGTGAAGAGTCGATAAGCAGAACGTCCACGCCCGCAGCAACCAGCGCATCAACACGCTCTTCGTTGCCTGCACCCGCGCCAACAGCCGCACCAACACGCAGACGACCCTGCGCATCTTTACAGGCGTTAGGCTTACGTTCAGCTTTCTGGAAATCTTTAACGGTGATCATGCCCAGCAAATGGAAGCTGTCATCCACAACCAGTGCTTTTTCAACGCGCTTTTCATGCATTTTTTGCAGCACGACATCACGCGCTTCACCCTCTTTCACCGTAACCAGGCGCTCTTTTGGCGTCATCACGGCTGATACAGGCTGCGTCAAATCGGTTACGAAGCGCACATCACGACCGGTAATAATACCCACCAGTTCATTGTCGGTGTTAACCACAGGATAACCTGCAAAACCGTTACGTTCAGTCAGTGCTTTCACATCGGCCAGCGGCGTAGTTGGCAGAACGGTTTGTGGCTCAGTCACTACACCGCTTTCATGTTTTTTCACCTTGCGAACTTCATCTGCCTGGCGTTCGATCGACATGTTTTTATGAATGAATCCCAGGCCGCCTTCTTGTGCCAGTGCAATAGCGAGACCCGCTTCGGTTACGGTGTCCATAGCAGCGGAAAGCATAGGGATGTTCAAACGGATATTTTTGGTCAGCTGAGTGCTGAGGTCGGCCGTGTTGGGCAAAACGGTGGAGTGTGCAGGAACGAGTAAAACGTCGTCAAATGTGAGTGCTTCTTTAGCGATTCTTAGCATGGCAATATCTCCACCTCGGGTGAATGAGAACAGATAAAATATTGCCGCGGCATTATACAGGCCGTAATCGATTGCCTCCAGCATTATTTAAGAAAAAGTCTTGATCCGCCATATCAGCCCTGTAGTATCGACTAATTAACCCCCTGATTTGGAATTTGATCTCCGTCACATGTCGCTACCGCCAAACGCCAATATTTTTACCGTCAGCCGCCTGAATACTACGGTGCGTCAGCTACTGGAAAATGAGATGGGCCTGGTTTGGCTGAGTGCCGAGATCTCTAACTTCACGCAACCCGCTTCCGGACACTGGTACTTCACCCTGAAAGATGATGGCGCGCAGGTGCGCTGTGCCATGTTCCGTAACAGTAATCGGCGCGTAACCTTTCGTCCGCAGCATGGCCAACAGGTTTTAGTTCGCGCGAATATCACGCTTTATGAACCACGCGGTGATTATCAGCTGATTATTGAAAGCATGCATCCGGCAGGTGAAGGTCTGTTGCAGCAGCAATTTGAGCAGCTAAAAACCAAACTGGCGAGCGAAGGCCTGTTTGAGCCGCAGCATAAAAAGCCATTACCTGAGCCAGCCAGGCAGGTCGGCGTGATTACTTCTGCTACCGGTGCGGCGCTACATGATGTACTGCGGGTACTGCATCGCCGTGACCCGTCGCTACCGGTTGTGATCTATCCTGCTGTCGTGCAGGGTGTTGATGCGCCTGCCGCGATTGTACGTGCCATTGAAATCGCTAACCTGCGTAACGAATGTGATGTGTTGATTGTTGGGCGTGGCGGTGGCTCGCTGGAAGATCTCTGGAGTTTCAACGATGAGCGCGTCGCACGCGCCATCTTTGCCAGCCGCCTACCGGTTGTCAGTGCGGTAGGTCATGAAACTGACGTGACCATTGCTGATTTTGTCGCAGACTTACGTGCCCCAACACCTTCCGCCGCCGCAGAAATTGTCAGCCGTAATCAGATCGAACTGCTGCGCCAGCTTCAGTCGCAACAGCAGCGGTTAGAGATGGCGATGGATTATTTTCTGGCGCGCCAGCAGCGGCACTTTAGCCGACTCGATCACCGGTTACAGCAGCAGCATCCTCAGTTGCGTCTGGCCCGTCAACAAACGGCCCTGTTTCGCTTGCAGCAGCGATTAGGCGAGGCGATAGAAACGCGCCTGCGCAACGCCACACGTCAGCAGGATCGCTTAGCGCAGCGTCTGAATACACATCAGCCCCAGCAACGTCTGTTCCAGGCTCAGCAATCTGTGCAGCACTGGCACTATCGCCTGCAACAAAGCATAGAAAAAATGCTCAACCGCGATAAACACCGTTTCAGCACCTTAGCGGCTCAGCTGGAAGGCGTAAGTCCTTTGGCGACGCTGGCGCGTGGTTTTAGCGTAACGACCGATACTGCCGGCCAGGTGGTGAAAAAACGCAACAGCTTGCGCAGGGCGATTTGCTGCGCACCCGCCTCGATGATGGTTGGGTTGAAAGCCAGGTCACACAGCTTCTGCCCGAAAAGCCACGTCGTCGCAAGACATCGTCTTAACGGCCCTTTCTTCTCCTCAAAGCGGCAACGCTATCCCGTCCCGCAACTGTGATCGGGCCGGGTAAGGTTGCCAACAAAGAGGCAGCGTGAAGGATGACAGGTCTATACTTTTGGCACATTCATCGTGCCAAGGAGTTGAAGATGGCTTACTGCATTATTCCCCCTACATGTTACGCAAAATTATTGCGCACGGTTCTGGTCATCAGCAGGAAGAAGCGCGGCGCACTCTGACACATGTTCAGCATTTAATGGCTGAACCCTGGCAAAAACCCACCGTTGCTCAAACAGCCGTAGCCGGTCAGGTGGAACGTGAAATTTACGATGCGCAAAACGAGCAGACGCTGCCTGGTAAGCTGATTCGGCAGGAAGGCCAGTCCTCTAATGGCGACATTGCCGCAGATGAAGCGTGGGATTACCTCGGCCTTACCTATGACTTCTTCTGGCAGATTTATCAGCGCAACTCGCTGGATAACCAGGGGCTGAAACTGCCTGGCACCGTGCATTACGGCAAAAATTATCAGAACGCATTCTGGAACGGTCAGCAAATGGTGTTTGGTGATGGCGACGGTGAAATCTTTAACCGCTTTACCATTGCGATTGATGTCGTGGCGCACGAACTGTCGCACGGCGTGACCGAAAATGAAGCCGGACTAATCTACTTCGAGCAGGCGGGCGCACTGAATGAATCGCTGTCAGATGTCTTCGGCTCGCTGGTAAAACAGTTCAGTAAAAAGCAGAGTGTCGATCAGGCTGACTGGATTATTGGCGAAGGTCTCCTGGCTGAAGGGATCAATGGTGTCGGGCTGCGCTCCATGTCAGCACCAGGCACTGCTTATGATGACCCAATGTTAGGTAAAGATCCGCAGCCTGCACATATGGATGACTATGTCCAAACCCGCGAAGATAATGGCGGCGTTCATATTAACTCCGGCATTCCCAACCACGCTTTTTATCTGGCGGCTAAGGCATTAGGCGGTTACGCCTGGGAGCTGGCTGGCCAGGCATGGTACGACACGCTGTGTGATAAAGAGCTGCCGCAGGATGCTGATTTCCAGACGTTTGCCCGGTTCACTATCAGGCATGGTGAGAAACGATTTAATCGCTCAGTCGCCAGCGCCATTGAGCAGGCCTGGAAAGAGGCAGGTGTATTATGAGTGACCTGCCTCAGCTAACCGACGACGCCATCATTGAACTGGCGCGTGAAGGCGGCATTGCCTTTTTCCGGGCCTACGCGGTGGACGGCGCTTTATGCTGGGCCAGCTTCCGCCGCCGCAAAAACAGCGCGTCTGCCACGTACTGGAACAAGTGATGCCGTTGGGCGAGCCGGAAGAGAATGCCGCGCAGGTGGGCCGGGGCGATCAGCGTTATTTCCGCATTCAGATTCAGTACGCAACGCATCAGGAAGTCGGCACGATTGTGCTGCTGATACCGGAACAGGTGGCACCGCCCGAGCTGGAATCGTTATGGCGCGACGGTGAATAGCCATAAAAAAGGCCGACATGACGTCGGCCTTATTATTTTTGCGGTTACTTGCTGTCAGGCAAGGCGTAAGCAATCACGTAATCACCACGATCTGGCGACTGACGTGCCCCGCCCGCAGAGATCAGGATGTACTGCTTACCGGTTTTCGGTGAAACATAGCTCATCGGACCGCCCTGGCTGCCCACTGGCAAGCGTGCTTTCCACACTTCTTTACCGGTTGCGCTATCAAAGGCGCGCAAATAGTAATCCTGCGTGCCCGCAATAAACACCAGGCCCCCTGCGTTGCTAAAGTCCCGCCCAGCGTTGGCATACCGATCGGCATTTTTACGCCCATCTTGATACCAAACGGACCGGTATCCTGCACGGTGCCCACAGGAACCTGCCAGATAATTTTCTGGGTTTTCATGTCAATTGCCGACAGCGTACCGAACGGTGGTGCCTGACAAGGAATGCCCAGCGGTGACATAAAGCGGTTTTTGTTGACCGCATAAGGCGTGCCTTTTAACGGAACGGCGCCCATACCGGTATTGATCGCTTCACCGCCGTTGTTACCGCGTGCAATAGCATCGGTATTTGCCGGGATCATCTGCACCCACAGGCCAAGACGCATGTCGTTAACGAACAGCAGGTTATTGTTCGGATCGGTAGACATGCTGCCCCAGTTCATGCCGCCCAGTGAACCCGGGAAGCTAAGAGACTTATCCGTATCCGGCACGGTGAACAGGCCGTTATAACGCATCGATTTAAAGGCAACGCGGCAAACTAACTGATCGAACGGTGTGGCACCCCACATATCAGACTCTTTCAGCGTCTGGTTGCCAATCTGTGGCATACCGACTGAATGCGGCTGCGTTTTGGTGTATTGCTCGTTCGGGATATGACCCTGCGGCATTGGCAGTTCTTCGACTTTCGTCAGCGGCTTGCCGGTCATGCGGTCCAACACGAAAATCATGCCCGTTTTACCACCGATGACTAC
The DNA here is from genome assembly GCA_018842655.1 of Candidatus Pantoea haifensis. Lineage (GTDB taxonomy): Bacteria > Pseudomonadota > Gammaproteobacteria > Enterobacterales > Enterobacteriaceae > Pantoea > Pantoea haifensis. The sequence goes on from JAGTWN010000004.1 coordinate 2,010,719, forward strand.
AGCAGGTTTGGTTGTGCCATCTTTCAATGGGAAGTCAATCAAACTTGGCTGCATCGGCAAGTCAAAGTCCCACAGATCGTTATGTACGGTCTGATAAACCCATTTCTCTTTACCGGTAGTCGCATCTAGCGCCAGCACGGACGCGCCATATTTGTGATCGAGCGCGGTACGGTTGGCACCCCACAGGTCCACAGAGGAGCTGCCCATTGGAATGAACACGGTGTTCATCGCCGGATCGTAAGACATCGGTGCCCAGGAGTTAGGCGTACTGCGTGCGTAGTCTTTACCTGGCATTAAAATCGCATTTGGATCCACATTGCCTGGATCGAATGCCCAACGCATCTGGCCGGTGATAACGTCAAAGCCACGTAAAACACCGCCAGGCATATCCGTCTGAACGTTATCCGCTACGCGACCACCCACCACAACGGTAGTACCGGCAAGCGTTGGCGCAGAGGTCAACTGATACTGAGGATCTGGCGCCTGGCCCAGGCCAGCTTTCAGATCAACAACACCGTTATTACCGAAATCTGCACAGAATTCACCATTGTCAGCGTTGATAGCAATCAGACGTGCATCGATGGTATTCATCAGAATGCGACGCTGACAGGTATCGCCCGCAGGCAGATTCACCGTCGTTACCGGCGTTGAGCCAGGCTGTGACGGCTGTGTTAATGGTTTAGTCGCATCAAAGTAGGCCAGACCACGGCAGCGGTTCCACACTTCAGCCTGCGCATTGATTTCACGTTTCCAAAGCTGCTTACCGCTATCGGCTTCTACCGCAATCACATTGTTATGCGGTGTGCAAAGATAGAGAGTGTTGCCGACTTGCAGTGGCGTTTGCTGATCTTCCGCACCGTTACCGGTTGGGCTGTCAGGTATATCGCCGGTACGGAAAGTCCAGGCAACCTGCAGATCTTTAACGTTGTCACGGGTAATTTGATCCAGCGCGACGAAACGGCTACCTTCCGGCGTGTTGCCGTAGTTATCCCAGTCTTTTTGCTGTTTCGCTTTATCTACCGGCACCAGCGGCAGTTCCTGTCCGGTTGCAGCAACGGTGGGATGCGGCTGGAACATCTGTACAAAAGTCACCACCATACCAATAGCCAGTACGGCAGAAAGCACATAAGAAACTTTTGCCAGGGAGGCTTTACCTTCGCGCTTGCGTAGTGCAGGCCAGGTAATAAAAGCGAGGATCATCAGTCCGGCTGGCACCATCAGACGTGAAACCAATGGCCAAAACGCCCAACCGGCGTCAAACAGCGACCAAATCAACGTGCCGATAAAGACCAGCAGAAACAGCGTAACTGCGGAAGATTTACGGCGGAAAAATTGAAACGCCGACACAATGGTGACGATACCTGCAATTAAAAAGTACCAGCTGCCGCCAAGGGTGGCGAGTTTTCCGCCGCCAATAACAAAGAACAGACCGGTGGCAAGTAGCACCAGCCCGAGCAGCACAGACCATATTCCCAACCCCTTGCCAGGACGGGACGATGTTTCAGCCATAACACTTACTCTCCTGAAAAAATAAAGCGTCCACGCCCCTGCAACCGATAACCGGCCACGTTAAACAGAGGTTCATATAACGGGTTTAGCTTTATTTTAAAGCGAATTTAAACAGACCTACGTTCATAACACAGATAATGTGAGCAAGCAGACATTCAGAATTGTCTGGCTCAGCATCACGACGCGGCAGGATTGTACCACCTGGTACATTAAAGAGTGAACCTCTATAACGCAGTGGTTACGGCGCAATAGCATTTTTGCTACAAATTGTGCGTTAAGTATTTAAATTTGCACGTTTCGCGTATTTGAAAGTAAAGAAAGCAGAGAAGTAAGAAAATGTATCAGTCGTTTAACGGTACAAAAAGCACTCGCTTACGTGAGATTAAGCCATGTCCGTGGCGACAAAAATAATCAACAGCGCCACAGGCCCGGAGCACCTCTAACGGCTGCTGACAATCTGGACACATCGCCTGAGCAGGATAATGTGCACCGCACGATGAACAAATAAATGCGCCTTCGCTTAGCATGAGCGGCTGCTGACATTTTTCACAAACTGCGGACATGGTGTTCTCCTTTAAGCCGTCGGTATGACAGAATAAGGCGAAAAAAGAGGGCCAGAAGGCCCTCTATCGCTTAACGCTTATTCTTTTTCATATGCGCCATCAGACGCTTACGTTTACGCTGCTGTGTTGGTGTCAGCAGGTTGCGCTTGCCTTCATAAGGGTTTTCCCCTCTTTAAACTGAATACGAATCGGCGTTCCCATCACGTTAAGTGAACGGCGGAAATAGTTCATCAGATAACGTTTATAAGAATCGGGCAGGTCTTTTACCTGATTGCCGTGGATCACTACGATTGGCGGGTTATATCCCCCGGCGTGCGCATATTTCAGCTTCACACGACGACCACGAACTAACGGCGGCTGATGATCTTCAGCCGCCATGTTCATGATACGTGTCAGCAACGAAGTATTAACACGCTTAGTTGAACAGTCGTAGGCTTCTGTTACCGATTCGAACAGGTTGCCCACGCCGCTACCGTGCAGGGCAGAAATAAAGTGCACGCGAGCAAAATCGATAAAGCCCAGACGGAAATCGAGCGTCTCTTTCACTTCGTCACGAATTTCTTGCGACAAACCATCCCACTTGTTCACCACAATCACCAGTGAGCGTCCGCTGTTCAGAATGAAGCCGAGCAGTGAGAGATCCTGATCGGAAATGCCTGCGCGCGCATCGATCACCAGCATCACAACGTTGGCATCTTCAATTGCCTGTAACGTTTTGATCACTGAAAATTTCTCCACTGTGTCGGTGATCTTACCGCGTTTGCGTACCCCGGCAGTGTCGATCAGGACGTATTCACGCCCGTCACGCTCCATCGGGATATAGATGCTGTCACGCGTGGTGCCCGGCATGTCATAAACAACTACGCGATCTTCACCCAGAATACGGTTAGTAAGCGTAGATTTACCGACATTAGGACGACCCACAATTGCCAGCTTGATCGGCAAACCGGTCGGATCAAATTCTTCCTCTTCTTCCTCTTCGATTTCGCCGTTTTCTTCAGCCGCCAGCGCAGCCCGGTAGGCTTCGTTTTCGTCTTCTTCGGAGATTTCAATCGGATCGACTTTTTCCATCCATGGCAGCAGCGCAGTCTCAAGCAGGCTGGTCACGCCACGTCCGTGAGAGGCCGCGATTGGATGAATTTCGCCCAATCCCAGGGAGTAGAAATCGAGAACTGCCGCATCCGGATCGAGTCCGTCGGTTTTGTTGGCAACCAGAAAAGTGGCTTTTTGACGTGAACGCAGATGGTTGGCAATTTGCTCATCCGCAGGCATAACGCCTGCACGTGCATCAACCATAAACAACACGACATCAGCTTCTTCAATCGCCAGCAGCGACTGTTCAGCCATGCGCGTTTCAACGCCATCCTCAGTACCATCAATACCGCCGGTATCGATAACAATAAATTCGCGCCCTTCCACTTCGGCGCGACCATATTTGCGATCGCGAGTCAGTCCAGGAAAATCCGCTACCAGCGCATCACGTGTGCGGGTTAAACGGTTAAATAGCGTAGATTTTCCCACATTGGGACGCCCAACCAGCGCGACCACAGGTATCATAACAGTGCCTCAATAAAAAAATTAATCGCCCGAATGGCGTGATTATAACGGCTCTGGCCGTTAAGTTCAGGCTGAAGGCGCAAAGAATACCATGCCTGACTAAAAACGAAACGGCCCCTGATATCTCAGGAGCCGTTTTGACGGAAGGATCTCACCTACCCTGGATTGACCCGTTAACGGGTAATCGCATAAACCTCACCGTCTTTCGACTGAATCAACAGCTTGTCGCTGGCGACGACAGGTTCTGTCTGGAAGCCCGAGCTGTCCAGTTCCTGCTGCGCAACGAAGCGACCATCTGTTGTGTTCATCCAGTGCAGATAGCCTTCGCTGTCGCCCACTACGATATAACCGTTGTAGAGAACCGGTGAAGTCAGGTTGCGGTGCAGCAGATCGCTTTGACGCCAGATTGCCACGCCGCCATCAGCATTCAGGGCAATCACACGGTCATCCTGATCAACCAGATAGATACGGCCTGCATCCACCAGCAGATCTTTCACGCCGCCAATTTCACGTTTCCACAAAATTTGGCCTGAACGCAGATCCAGTGCGGTTAAATCACCGTTGTAAGCCAGCGCATAAACTACGCCGTTGACGATAACCGGTGTGGTATCAACATCATTCAAACGATCAATTTCAGTTGCACCGCTTGGCTGTGAAATGCGTTGCTGCCAAATCAGCTGTCCCTGGTTCAGGATAACGGCGCTGACGCGGCCATTGTCACCACCGACAATCGCGCCGCCAAAAGCGACGGCTGGCGCAGATTCACCGCGCAGTGACAGCGCAGGCATATCCAGATTGACGCTCCATTTAATGGCGCCGCTGGTTTCATCCAGCCCTTGCAATATGCCGTTACTGGTGTGAACCAGCACCAGACCATCGCTCACCACCGGACGTGATAACGCTTCGCCTGCAACCTGAGTTTGCCAGCTGATCTTACCGTCGCTGCTGCTTAAAGCATAAATCTGACCGCGCTCGCTACCGACATAGAGGTGATCGCCACTCGCAGTCAAACCGCCCGACAGTAAGGCAGAACGATTTTTCGAGAAAAAGCCGGTTTTCTCCGAGAGATCGACTTTCCATTTTTCACTGCCATCCGCTGCATTCAGCGCCTTCACGATACCGAAACGATCGGCAGCGTAGACAGTGCCATCCTGCCAGGCTGGATGCAGGTTAGAGTAAAAGTCGCCAACGCCATCACCCACTGATGTGCTCCACGCTTCCTGCGGCGTGAACTGATTTTCGACCTTTGGCAACGGGGCCATTTTTACTACATCTTCTTCGCCGCTAAACAGCGAACAACCGCTGAGCAAAGTGACTGAAATCAGCCCCGGCAGCAGGTATTTACGTAATTCCATGCGCTCTCTCTTGACTGGCTTAGCTTAAATTATTCATCTTCATCTGCATCATTTGCTTCAATGCTGGCGAGGCGTCAGATTCTACCCCTTTACCCCATGCATCGCGTGCGCCCTGCTTGTCGCCTTTGCTCAGCAGTGCTTCACCGCGGATATCGGCCACAATGGCTGTCCAGCCATCACCTTTGACAGCGTCAAGGGTTTTAAGCGCCGAATCAGCTTGATTTTGTTGCAGTTGAATGCGAGCCAGACGCAGGTTGATGACCGCCTGCAGATTGGCGTCTTTGGTATTTTTCAGGCCGTTTTGTAGCAACGTGGCGGCTTTATCGAGCTGATTGTTGTCAACATACTGTTTCGCAACATCCATCGATGCCAGCGCACCGTAAGTATTGCTGTTTTCCGTCGCAAATTTGCTGACAGCTTCCAGCGTCTCTGGCTTATCAGCCTGCATGGCAGTGGTCAGTTGCTGATACTGTGCAGAAACTGCTTTGGTTGAGCTTTCTTGATGACTCGCCCAGTAACGCCAGCCACCCAGCGCGGCAATGCCGATGACTACGCCGACGGCTAATGCTTTGCCGTTATTGGCAAAAAAGCGACGCAGCGCATCAACCTGTTCATTTTCATTGCTATAAACTTCCACGCAATCCCTCTCCTTTCAATGGTTGGTGCTGTGACACGCTTACTGTAGCAGCGTGCGCAAGGCAGCAGCAGCCTCAGACTGCGCCAGCGTTTGCTGTTCGCCGCTGCGCAGATCCTTAATGACGACCTGACCAGTTTTCACTTCATCTTCGCCTAATACCAGCGCGATGCGAGCGCCCCACTTATCAGCGCGTGCGAACTGTTTCTTAAAGTTACCGCCACCAAAGTTGGACATCAGCTTCAGTTCGGGAAGCTCATCACGCAGCTTTTCAGCCAGTTGCATAGCCGCTGACTGTACGCCCTGCCCCGAAGCGATAACATAGACATCAACATTACGTGTCGGTTCAAATTCTGGATTAACCGCCTGAACCAGCAGAACCAGACGTTCCATGCCCATTGCAAATCCAACTGCCGGTGTTGGACGACCACCCAGCTGTTCAACCAGGCCATCATAGCGACCACCGCCGCATACAGTGCCCTGGGAACCGAGGCTGTCTGTGACCCATTCAATTACCGTGCGGTTGTAGTAATCGAGGCCACGGACCAGGCGTTGGTTCACGGTATAGGCGATACCGGCATCATCCAGCAGCGCACACAGGCCGTCAAAATGCGCACGCGATTCATCATCGAGATAATCACCGAGTGTTGGCGCATCGTTTAGTAATTGCTGAATGTCAGGATTTTTGCTGTCGAGGACGCGCATGGGATTGGTGTACATGCGGCGTTTGCAGTCTTCGTCCAGCCTCTCTTTATGCTGCTCAAGGAAAGCCACTAATGCGTCGCGATAATGAGCGCGCGCTTCCAGAGATCCAATGGAATTGAGTTCGAGGCGAACATGATCAGCGATGCCCAACGCTTTCCACCAGCGTGCGTTAAGCATGATTAATTCAGCGTCAATATCTGGCCCTTGCAGACCAAAGACTTCAACACCCATCTGATGGAACTGACGGTAGCGGCCTTTTTGTGGGCGCTCGTAACGGAACATCGGTCCCATGTACCACAAACGCTGCTCCTGGTTGTAGAGCAAGCCGTGTTCAATACCCGCACGCACACAGCCCGCCGTACCTTCAGGGCGCAGCGTCAGGCTTTCACCGTTGCGGTCATCAAAGGTGTACATCTCTTTTTCAACCACATCGGTGACTTCACCAATGGCGCGCTTGAATAGCGGGGTCTGTTCCACAAGCGGCATACGAATTTCGCTATAGCCGTAGCTGGCCAGAACCTGCTTCAGAGTATTTTCAATCCGTTGCCAGATGGCTGTATCCGCAGGCAGATAATCGTTCATCCCGCGAATAGCTTGAATATTCTTCGCCACGTTAGAATCTCTTAATGCAAAAAAACCTGTCCGGCATCATACCTTATGAGGATGAAACCGCACAGGTTCAGCTAAAAGTCACGTGCGCAGACTGCGCACGCCATTATTTTTCCAGATGCTGCACATCGATGCGGCGGTTTGCGTCGAGCATCGACGCCTTGGCACGAATACGCGCTTCCAGCTGATCAATCATGTCATTATTGTCGAGACGATCGCGCTGACGCACGCCATCTTCGTAAAAACCGCTCTTTTTATTACCGCCAGTCACGCCAAGCGTAGAAATGGTGGCTTCACCCGGACCATTTACCACGCAGCCAATAATGGAGACATCCATTGGGGTGATAATATCTTCCAGACGCTGTTCCAGCGCATTGACCGTACCGATGACGTCAAATTCCTGACGCGAACAGGTAGGACAGGCAATGAAGTTGATGCCACGGGAACGGATACGCAGTGATTTCAGTATATCGAAACCCACTTTCACCTCTTCAACCGGATCGGCTGCCAGTGAAATACGCAGCGTGTCGCCAATACCTTCAGACAGCAACAGCCCCAGGCCAATCGCCGACTTTACCGCTCCGGCGCGTGCGCCACCCGCTTCGGTAATGCCAAGATGCAGCGGCTGCTCAATTTGTTTTGCCAGCAAGCGATAGGATTCCACCGCCAGAAAAACATCCGACGCTTTTACACTGACTTTAAACTGATCGAAGTTGAGGCGATCGAGGTGGTCAACGTGACGCATCGCTGACTCCAGCAGCGCCTGCGGCGTTGGTTCGCCATATTTTTCCTGCAGATCTTTTTCCAGCGAACCGGCATTTACACCGATGCGGATCGGAATATTGTTGTCGCGTGCACAGTCAACAACCATGCGGATGCGCTCGTTGTTGCCGATATTGCCGGGATTGATACGCAGGCAATCGACGCCATATTCAGCGACTTTTAACGCAATGCGATAGTCGAAATGAATATCGGCCACCAGTGGCACGTTGACCTGCTGTTTGATCAGTTTGAATGCCTCAGCGGCATCCATGGTTGGCACAGAGACGCGAACAATGTCGACGCCTACGCGCTCAAGGGCTTTGATTTGATTGACTGTCGCCGCCACATCGGTGGTGCGGGTGTTGGTCATCGACTGGACGGCAATAGGCGCACCGTCGCCGACTGGCACCTTGCCGACGTAAATACGTTTAGATTTACGACGGATAATGGGTGCTTCGTTATGCATAGTTCTTCTCCACAATTGCCCGTACGCGATACGCTGTTATTGCGCACCTAATGTCAGGCGAGCAACCTGGTTATTACGGATAAATCGACTTAAATCAACTGGCTGGTTCTGATATTGCACCTGAACTGCGGATGGCGCGCCAATTTTCAGACGATAAGGCGCGGTGCCAGCCAGGCTGAGTTTACCACCACTACGTTGCAATCCGCTGAACAGTTTTTTACCGGTTGCATCGGTAACTTCTAACCAGCAATCGGCACTGAAGGTCATGACAACCGCGTTGGGATCGGTTGCTGGCTCACTCACCGCCGCCGCGCCAACCGGCATTTGCGGGCTGGTCGCAGCAGGGGCTGCGGCGTTGTTTAGCGGTACCTGGCTGGGCGAAACCACTGCATTATCACTGCCAGGCTGCGCGGATGTGGCGGCAGTATCGGTGTTGGCCGGGGCCGGGGCTGTTGCCGTTGGCTCGCTGGCAGCATTGTTATCAATTGCAACGGGCGTACTGGTGTTGGTGTTGCTTTCATCAGGCGCAGCAGGCGTAACCGGCTCGTCAGACGTCCCCTCGCCTGCCGTTTCACCCAGTGGGATAGACTGGCTGTTGTCACCGTTGCTGCCGTTCTGATCGGCCATACTCACCAGTTCGTCCTGCGACGCTTTATGGTTTTGCCACCACCATGCGCCTGTCAGACCGACCACAACAAACAGCACCAGCCAGGTGAAAATCATTAACCAGCCGTCTCGCTTTTTGCGGCGCTTACCCAGCGAGAAACTTTGCATCGGTTCGATTTTTGCTGCACGCACCGGCGTTTGTTTTGCCATCATGGGCAACAATTCCTCTTCAGGAATGTGCACCAGACGTGCGTAAGAGCGAATGTAGCCGCGCAAGAACGTCGAGGCCAGATCAGCAGGTTGCTTATCTTCCTCAATATCTCGCACGGTAGTAAGTTTCAGACACAGGCGCTCAGCGACATGCTGTTGCGTCAACCCTAACTGCTCACGGGCCAGACGCAGGCGTTCACCTGTTGAATGTACTGCAGAGTTTTCTTGAGTGGCTTCAGTATTCATTAGCTAAATAACGCTGGTACTGTATCGATTGTGGAAAACGTCGCGCTAACTGGTCGCCATAACGATGAATATCTGCGGCATTTCCCTGTTGCGCGGCGAAACGTATGTGTAACGCCAGACTGCGTGCCGTTTCAGGCAGTCGTTGCTGGTAAATCTCTAACAATAATGGCGCGTTAACCTGTTGCTGTGCTTCCATCAGCCTTTCAGCTTCAGCTAACAGAGCCTCTCCTTTGCCGCGGTCCGCATCCAGCGCGTGCAGCAAGGCTGAACGTGCCGCTTCTTTGTCACCTGCCTGCAGATAACAGTAACCCGACAGTTCAAGTGCCTCTGTGCGGGCGTCGCCTTCCGGTGCATCCATTGCCCGTTTAAACTGTTGATGCGCTTCGTCATACTGCCCTAAAGCGCAAAGAAACGCACCGTAATTGTTAGCGACATAACCATTCTTTGGGGCCAGCCGCTGCGCCTGTGACAAATGTTCGACGGAAGCGGCCAAATTTTCCTGCTGCTGCGCCAGCCGCGCCAGTGCAAGAGGTATACGGTAATCACGCGGTGCGACAGCTTGTGCACGCAGGAGATTACGCTGCGCGGCAGCGTAATCCCCTGCCGCTAAATAGTGCATACCTAACTGTAGACGCACTTCGGCTGAACGAAAGTGCGGCGCGTCACTGACACAACCGCTTACAACAAACAAGGCCAGCAAAGCCGCCAGTAATCCTTTACTCATGTTCATTCCCGTCCGTATGGCGCTCAATCACAGCAGCCTGCCACGCGCCGTCCGAACGGGAAATGCTCTCTGTCAGGCTTTCAGAGCGCCTTCACAGATATTGGCTCACCTGCCATTTTTTCTTCATGGTGCGCTTGGTACGGTCAATCACATCTCCGGCAAGCTGACCACAGGCGGCATCAATATCGTCGCCACGGGTTTTACGCACAATGGTGGTAAAGCCGTAATCCATCAACACCTTGGAGAAACGATCGACCCGGCTGTTAGAGCTGCGGCCATAGGGCGCACCCGGGAAGGGGTTCCACGGAATCAGGTTGATTTTGCATGGCGTATTTTTCAGCAACTCTGCCAGCTGATGCGCATCGTCCGTGCTGTCATTAACATGATCTAACAACACATACTCAATGGTGACACGTCCCTGATTGGCGTTGGATTTCTCCATGTAGCGTTTAACTGCCGCCAGGAACATCTCAATGTTGTACTTTTTATTGATCGGTACGATCTCATCGCGCAGCTTGTCATTGGGCGCGTGCAATGAAATGGCCAGCGCCACGTCAATCATATCGCCCAGCTTATCCAGTGCCGGGACCACGCCTGAGGTCGACAGCGTCACGCGACGCTTCGACAGACCAAAACCGAAGTCGTCCAGCATGATTTCCATCGCTGGCACCACGTTATTCAGATTAAGCAGCGGTTCACCCATGCCCATCATCACCACGTTGGTGATAGGACGCTGGCCGGTGACTTTTGCTGCACCGATAATTTTCGCCGCACGCCAGACCTGGCCGATGATCTCGGAAACACGCAGGTTGCGGTTAAAGCCCTGCTGGGCAGTCGAACAGAATTTACATTCCAGCGCACATCCCACCTGGGAAGAGACACACAGCGTAGCGCGGTCGTTTTCAGGGATATAAACGGTTTCGACCAACTGGTCACCCACGCGAATCGCCCATTTAATGGTGCCATCAGCGGAGCGCATCTCTTCTGCTACTTCCGGCGCACGGATTTCAGTGAGTTGCATCAGCTTGGTGCGCAGCTTTTTGTTGATGTCGGTCATCTGCTCGAAATCATCGCAGCAGTAATGATACATCCACTTCATCACCTGATCGGCACGGAAAGGCTTTTCGCCAAGCGAAACAAAGAATTCGCGCATCTGCTGACGATTAAGATCCAGCAGGTTAATTTTTTGGCTTTTTGGGGAAACGGCAATGGGGGATGCGGACGATAGCGTCACAATCTGTTCGGACATAATGTTCTCTGGCCTCGTTGTTACACGTTATGGCACTAATCAGGAAAAGATAAAAATTTGCGCCCTCACTAAGCATGCTCAATGAGGGCGCAATATTGTACAACATCTGCAGCCTGATGCCAGGCGGGATCGGACTCCCTTAAGCAGATTTTTGTAAAGCCAGCTCTCTGTTTATCGCAAAGCGATTAACGAGTGCGTGGGCAAATCTCGTTTTCGCCGAAAAAGTAAGCGATTTCGCGTGCCGCAGATTCTGCAGAATCAGAACCGTGGGTAGCGTTTTCAGTGAAGCTGTCTGCATAATCAGCACGCAGCGTACCCGCCAGTGCGTTTGCTGGGTTAGTTGCACCCATCAGATCGCGGTGACGCTGAACAGCGTTTTCGCCTTCCAGTACAGAAACAACAACCGGACCAGAAGTCATGAATTCAACCAGGCCGTCAAAGAACGGTTTGCCCTGGTGCTCAGCGTAAAAACCTTCAGCCTGCTCTTTGCTCAGCTGCAGCATTTTCGCGCCAACGATTTTAAAGCCTGCGCTTTCAAAACGATTGTAGATTGCACCGATTACATTTTTAGCGACGGCGTTTGGCTTGATGATAGAAAAAGTACGTTCGATTGCCATGATGACCTCTGTCTTAATTCCTGAAGAAACCGGGGACGCGCGCCCCGGCTAAGAAACGGCGCCGATTATAGGGGGTGAGCCAACGCTTGCCTATCAGAGATCCAATAATTTATTGAAAAATATTGATCTCTGTCGAAGCAATGGGTCACTAACTGTGCAACAGCTTTGCATAATGACAGTGAAGCGCCTCCACCATTGAGCCAGCCCCAGGGTAGCCCCCTGCCGCCATTGCGTCCCTACTCTGCCAGCCCACCGTCGAAAATCCAAAAAAGTATGTGATTAACGCAGCGCGATTTCACATCAACGCTGCTATTTAATCAACGCTTTCCCTTGAGCTGGCCTGCTTATTGCCGGAAACTGAACCTCCTTAAAACCTGAGAAGAGGTTGCTATGACAGCCATTTTTGTCTCCGCTGACTGGTTGAATGAACACTACACCGAGGAAACCTTGCAGGTGCTGGATGCACGGATGTTGCCGCCCGGCCAGGAAGCGGTACGGGATATCAATGCCGAATATCTGGCTGGCCACTTACCGAATGCCGCTTTTTTCAATATCGAAGCACTCTCCGATCACACCAGTCCTTATCCACACATGATGCCGCGTGCCGAAGGTTTTTCCGTCGCGATGCGTGAACTGGGCGTGAGCAGTGATAAACATCTGGTGGTGTACGATGAAGGCAACCTGTTCTCGGCACCGCGCGCATGGTGGATGCTGCGCGCCTTTGGCGTAGAACGCGTCTCTATCCTGGCTGGTGGGCTACAAGGCTGGAAAAGCGCCGGTTTTTCACTGGAGACCGGCCCGGTTACGCTGCCCGAAGGAGAATTTGACGCCGTTTATGATGAGAGTCAGGTTAAGCGTCTTAACGATGTGCTGTTAATTAGCCATGAAGGCGGCGCTCAAATCGTCGATGCGCGTGCCGCTAATCGTTTCAATGCCGAAGTGGATGAGCCACGCCCGGGTCTGCATCGCGGCCATATTCCTCGTAGTGTTAATCTGCCCTGGAATGATCTGGTGATTAATGGTGAGTTAAAACCTGAGGCTGAGTTACGCGCGCTGTTTGCTAAAGCTGGCGTAGATATTGAAAAACCGGTGGTGGCCAGCTGTGGTTCTGGCGTAACGGCCGTAGTGCTGATTTTGGCGCTCACCGTGCTGGGTGCGCGCAACGTCACGCTTTATGACGGTTCATGGGGCGAATGGGGCAGCCGCGACGATTTACCGATTGAGAAATAAAAAGGGTGCGGCATCAAAGCCGCACTTTTTCAGAGAATGCGCTGACTGCCTTTGAAGTCGCGCAGGAAGCTGCCCCAGCGACGTTCATAAAACGGCGTGATATGCGCGGTGAAGAAATGGCTGATGCCGCGATCTTCAGGGGTAACTTCGCAAATATCGATTGGTGCATCATCGGGCAAGGTATCTGTTGCGACACTGCCCGCCGCCTGAATAATTTCATCAAGGTTGCTGTCAGCTTCAATACCAATCAGCAGGTTCGGCTCTTCATCTGCATTTTCGCGAATGCTGGCAACAAACGCGCGCCGCACCTGCTTGTACTTACTGAACAGTTGCGTCAGTGAATCAATCATCTGCGCAGGCGGCTCGGCGACTTCCGATAGCAGCAGTGCATGCCCGCCTTCCAGCACCGTTTGCTGACTCAGTGCACTGCCCTGTTCACCCAGCAGATGGCTGATTTCAGCCGCTGAAAACTCTTTACCGGTTGGCAGTTTTGGGTTGAGAAACAGCGTTTCGCCCCGGGTTATTTCAAACAGCGTGCGCACCGGCAAACGCAAATAAGCCTGCTCATCGCTAATCGCTTCACTCATCGCCTGTTCTGACGTGAAAAACGGAATAACACTGCTGCCATCACTTTTTTCCCAGTGCTGCAAATCAACAGGCGTGGTGGCGTCCAGTTGCTGCGCGCTGCTTTCACCTGGCACCCAGGCATCAGAGGCTAACAGCAACTGAAAAAACTCTGGCCGATGCGCAGGCTCAGTTGCCGCCAGCACGAGTACCTCTTCAAGACGGTTCATAATTTACTCTCAGGAAAAGCGGCGGCCTGTAAACCGCCACCGGGATCGATTTATTTCAGTAACAGATTCGCCAGGGTACGAACGCCCAAACCGGTTGCACCGGCTGACCACTGATCTACCCCACTTTTGCGGTAAGTTGCTGAGCAGTCAATGTGTAACCAGCCTTGCTGATAGTTGCTGACAAAGTAAGACAGGAAGGCCGCTGCGCTACTGGCTCCTGCTGAATGCGCCGGGCTGGCAATGTTATTGAGATCGGCAAAGTTAGACGGCAAATGAGCACGATGGAATTCTGCCAGAGGCAAACGCCAGAACGGTTCGTTTTCACTGACCGCGCTGCCCATCAGCGACTGTGCCATCACATCGTCGAACGTGAACAGCGCATGGTAATCATTGCCAAGCGCCGTTTTCGCCGCACCGGTTAAGGTGGCCGCATCAATAAGCAGAGTGGGTTTCTGCTCGCTGGCATCGATCAGGCCATCCGCCAGCACTAAACGCCCCTCTGCGTCGGTGTTCATCACTTCCACTGATTTACCGTTACGATAGCGGATGATGTCGCCCAGTTTGAAGGCGTTGCTGCTTACCATGTTATCAGCACAGCACAGATAGAGTTTTACGCGCTTCGTTAAGCCACGTGAAATCGCCATCGCCAGCGCGCCCGTTACCGTCGCCGCACCGCCCATATCTGATTTCATGGAATCCATGAAGCTACTCTGCTTCATGCTGTAACCGCCGGTATCAAAGGTAATGCCTTTGCCTACCAGGCAGGCGTAAACCGGTGCATTTGCATCACCGGTTGGGTTGAAATCCAACGCCAGGAGAGCCGGCGGACGGTTCGAACCACGCCCAACGGTGTGTAACCCCATGTAGCCCTGTTCACGCAGATCTTCACCCTTGGTGATACGGTAGGTCACGGCATCGCCACCCACTTCACTGATCAGATCCACCGCGCTGTGCGCCAGATCTTCTGGTCCCAGTTCTTCCGCTGGCAGGTTGATGGTGTCACGCACCCAGTCAATAATCTTCAGACGGCGAGAAAACTCCGCCTGTTCATGTTCACCCAGTGTTGGCCAGTCAACCTGACGTTTCCCTTTCGGGCTGCGATAGCCTTGCCAGAAAGCCCAGCATTGTTCAAGATGCCAGCCTTCGCCTACTAACGCGACGTGACGGATGCCCTGTCCATCAATTTTGCGCGCGGCACGTTGTATGGTCACGAGCGCATCTGCGTCCGTTAAGTGCAGCGTCATCCCGCTGTCATTACTGGTCAGGATCGCTTTTTCGCCCCAGCGCGCATCAGCGGGCTGGCTGCTTAAGGTAATATTCATCGGTTGTGTGCTCATCGCGAAGCTCCGTATACGTTATAAGTTCATCCAGGCAAAGTGTAGGTACAGCCTGTGAGGATATGCCATGGAATGCGCAGACAGTCCTGATAACAGATAATACCGGCTGATGCCAGCGCATCTCAGAGAATGACACCGTTTCCAGAATGATGCGGCGTAAACATTAGCGCCCGGCTTTGTTCACTGCGCGCAAACGCGTCACGGATTTTTGTACCAGCGCAATGGCGTAATCGATCTCCTCTTCGGTGGTAAACCGACCGAGTGAGAAGCGCAGCGAGCTGTGCGCCAGTTCTTCACTGAGGCCTAAAGCGCGTAATACGTAAGAGGGTTCAAGGCTGGCAGAAGTACAGGCTGAACCTGAAGAGAGCGCCAAATCTTTCAACGCCATGATTAACGATTCGCCATCAACGTTGGCGAAACTAACGTTAAGGATATTGGCGGCGCTGTGCTGTAAATCGCCATTGATATGAAGATCATCCAGCACACTGAGTCCTTGCCACAAGCGGTCACGCAGCATCTGCAAGCGCGCCATCTCCTCTTCGCGCACTTCGCGTGCAATGCGATACGCTTCACCCATGCCAACAATTTGATGTACCGGTAACGTCCCTGAGCGCATTCCTCGTTCGTGGCCGCCACCGTGAATCTGCGCGTCGATTTGAATGCGCGGTTTGCGACGCACATAGAGAGCGCCAATGCCTTTCGGCCCGTAAATTTTATGGGCCGAAAATGACATCAAGTCGACTTTCAGTTCACTCAGATCAAGGGGCAGTTTGCCGACACTTTGCGTTGCATCGACATGGAACAGAATATCGCGTTCGCGACACAGCTCGCCCATAGCGGCAATATCCTGAATCACGCCGATTTCGTTGTTAACGTGCATGATGGAGACCAGCACCGTGTCGTCACGCAGCGCAGCGCGCAGCGCATCAACAGTAATAATGCCGTTAGCAGCAGGGGTTAAATAAGTGACATCAAAACCTTCGCGCTCAAGCTGCTGGCAACTGTCGAGCACCGCTTTGTGTTCAGTTTTGCTGGTAATGATATGTTTGCCGCGCGCCTGATGAAAATGGGCAGCGCCTTTGATCGCCAGGTTGTCTGATTCGGTTGCGCCAGAGGTAAAGACAATTTCACGCGGATCGGCATTAACCAGCTCCGCCACCTGATTGCGCGCCACATCGACCGCTTCTTCAGATTGCCAGCCAAAACGGTGAGAGCGGGAGGCCGGATTACCAAACGTGCCATCCAGCGTTAAGAATTGCATCATTTTGCTGGCCACACGCGGATCGGCCGGCGTGGTAGCGGCGTAATCCAGGTAAATCGGTAATTTCATTGCGCTACAGCTCCGTATAAAAAATCATACGTCTTTATAGCAGATTCGGCCCTGACCGCGTTAGCAGTAAGGGCCGCAGAGACAGGGATCAGGAGGCGCGCAGGTTAACGTTGATTTCCTGTGCGCGCGGATTCTGGAAGCGACGATTGTCATTCGCATTCTGGCGGTCAGCAACATCAAGGATTTCCTGATTATTAACCAGCTCAGCCAGGGTAATATTGTTCAGGAATTCACTGATACGCACGCTCAGATCGCGCCACAATACGTGAGTCAGGCAACGTTCACCGCCCTGGCACCCCTCTTTGCCCTGGCATTTAGTGGCATCGACTGACTCATCAACAGCGGTAATAACTTCACCTACCGCAATCGCACTAGCTTCTTTGCCCAGCAGATAACCACCGCCCGGACCGCGCACGCTGGCCACTAAGCCATTTTTACGTAAACGCGAGAATAACTGCTCCAGATAAGAGAGCGAAATGCCCTGACGTTCAGAAATATCTGCCAGCGGAACAGGACCTTCATTGGAGTGAAGGGCAACGTCCAGCATAGCAGTAACGGCATAACGTCCTTTGGATGTCAGTCTCATAGCGTACGACCTCAATAGCGTCCGGTTATCGGAGGATTAGCGAAAGATGTCGGAAGTCTGACATTCCCGAGTAAATTGGTCAACTATTTAACCAACTAAATTGGTCAACTATTTAACCTGGTAATTGACTCAACTATTATCGCTGCCATTTTTGTCGTTTTTACGCTTCTCGAAAGAGGAGAGCATGCCACGCAAAATATTGAGTTCATCGCGTTCAGGACGGGCGCGTGTATAAAGACGACGCAGTTTGCTCATCACCTGTCCCGGATTGGCTTCGCGGATAAAGCCGCTGCGCAGCATCATCTGTTCCATGTGCTGGTAAAACCGTTCCAGGTCATCCACCAGCGGATAAGGTGATTCTTCATACTGCGGCTTTGGATTCGCCTTTTCCTGCGCCTGCAACCACGCCATACGGACTTCATAAGCGATAATCTGCACCGCCATCGCCAGGTTAAGCGAGCTGTATTCCGGGTTCGCCTGAATGGCTACGTGGTAATGACATTTTTGCAGTTCATCGTTAGTCAGACCAACACGTTCACGCCCAAACACTAACGCGACCGGCGCTTGCTGGCCCTCTTCCACACTCTTAATCCCGCATTCGCGCGAATCAAGCATTGGCCAGGGCAGCGAACGCGAACGTGCGCTGGTACCGACCACCAGACTGCAACCCGCAATCGCTTCATCCAGTGAGTCGACGATTTTTGCTTCGCCAATTACGTCGCTGGCACCTGCGGCCAGAGAAATAGCCTGTGAATCTGGTTTAACCAGGGGATTGACCAGATAAAGGTTGGTTAAGCCCATGGTTTTCATGGCGCGTGCCACGGAGCCCATATTGCCGGTATGAGAAGTTTCCACCAGCACAATTCGAATATTTTGCAGCATTATTGGGATTACTCAGGATTGGGATCATTCAGAAAAAAACACCAGAACAAACTCTAACATAAAGCAGGACATTTACCGAACACACTGCTATACTCCGCGCCGTTTTCCCCGTTCTTTAACATCCAGCGAGAGATACCGATGCATCCGATGCTCAACATCGCCGTGCGCGCAGCGCGCAAGGCCGGAAATTTAATTGCCAAGAATTATGAAACCCCGGACGCTGTCGAAGCCAGCCAGAAAGGCAGCAACGACTTCGTTACCAATGTTGACCGCGACGCAGAACGCCTGATTATCGAAGTCATTCGTAAATCATACCCGCAGCACACCATCATCACCGAAGAAAGCGGTGAACTGGCGGGCGACGATCAGGACATTCAATGGGTAATCGATCCGCTGGATGGCACCACCAACTTCATCAAACGTTTGCCACACTTCTCTGTTTCTATTGCTGTGCGCATTAAAGGCCGCACTGAAGTCGCGGTGGTTTACGATCCAATGCGCAACGAATTATTCAGCGCCGTGCGTGGTCAGGGCGCGCAGCTCAACGGTTATCGCCTGCGCGGCAGCGTTGCACGCGATCTGGATGGCACTATTCTGGCGACCGGTTTCCCGTTCAAAATGAAGCAGCATGCGCCTGCGTACATGAATATCGTCACTAAACTGTTTACCCAGTGTGCCGACTTCCGTCGCACCGGTTCCGCTGCGTTGGATCTGGCTTATGTTGCTGCGGGCCGCGTTGATGGCTATTTTGAAATTGGCCTGAAGCCGTGGGATTTTGCTGCGGGTGAACTGCTGGTACGTGAAGCGGGTGGCCTGGTCACTGACTTTACTGGCAACCACGGTTATCTGCTGTCAGGCAATATCGTTGCCGGTAATCCGCGAGTGGTGAAAGCACTGCTTTCAAACATGCGTGAAGAGCTTAGCGAAGCGTTAAAACGCTAAAGAAAAGGCGGCATATTGATGCCGCCTTTTTTATTGGCACGTTTTGATTAACGACGTTCGTGGCTGAGAACCTGATGTGGCTGGGTACGACGTCCAATCATGCCCATGACACCGGCCAGGATAGCTTCAATGATCAACATAAAGAAGGCATACCAGCTGGCTTTCGCGGTCGCAGCTGCTGCCTGCTCAGCCGCTTCACGTGCTTTTTGTTCTGCCTGCTGCTTCATCTGCTGATATTTCTGCATGGCCTGTTGGTAGCTCTGTTCTGTTTGACTCACAATCTGCTCAACTTCCTGATCGCTTTTTCCGGTACGCGCCTGAATGATATTTTTCAACGCGTCACGATCGGCGGCTTGTAATGTATCAGCATGACGATTCATTACGCCGCTCAGCCAGTTAGTTAAATCAGTATCGGCATTTTGTTGATTCGTTGCAGTTTGAGAAGCCTGATTCTCTGCGTTTTGCGCTTCGTTATTTGCATCCTGTTGTAAATTCTCTGGTTGTAATTCCGGCTTGCCGGTCTGGCGCAGCGTGGTTTCCAACTCATTCTGCAAATCATCTAAATTAATATTGTTTTCCTCAAGTTTATCTTTCGCCATTTGGGTAACGGTTGGCGCCGCAGCGGAAATACCACTTCCCAACGCCTGAAAACCTGAGCCGACAATATTTAAGGCCCCGCCTAAAACGCTGCTGGCGAGAGAAACGGCAAGCCAGATGGTGAAAATAGTGCTCAGGCCAAACATCAATAACCCATGCAGGGCACCTTCGCGCTGTGCCAGACGCCCGGCAACGTAGCTACCAGCCGCCATCGCAATTAACATATTAATCGCCGTCCAGACCAGAGCACCCGTACCGAGATGCTGTAAAGGATTTCCTTCCTCCATCGGGTCAACGGTAGTCGCGCCAATCGCCGTGCCGAGCAGGGCAAGTAAAATGTGCACAATTAAGGCACAAATAACCCCAGCAAAGACGGCGCTCCAGGAAATACGTTTGAGTGGCAAGCCAGCTTGCGTTGCCGCCACCGTTTGAGTAGTGCCACTGTTAATCCGGGTTTCAGCCATAATAAATTCTCCTTGCAGCACAGATAAGTGCAGTTTTAATTATTCAGGCAGATGAATACTTATCCGCCTGGTTGTTATCAGCGTAGACAGAGAAAACTCATTTCACCAGGAAGCGAGGAGAGATAAAAATATTACTGAGACGTGAAAAAATATCTTAAATGTATTACGCAGAGGGGAATATATTTCCCGCTGCGCTTTAATTTTTAAAAAGCACGAAGCCCACCTGATATTACAGGTTGCGCTGACTGCCATAATATAATTCCGGTGATAATTAATAGCAGGCTTCCTGTTAGGGCCAGTAACGGCATAATCAAATGCACGCTTTTTGTCACCCTGCCTGCATTTGCCAGTCGCTGCGCCAGCGCACGTGAATGCTGTACCACTAAACCCATTGCGGAAATAGTGAGTGCCGTGCCAACAGCCATCGCTGCTGCCGAAACCACGCCCCACGCATACACACCGATCACTTTGGCAAACAGCAGCATCATGATCGCGCCAGAACAGGGACGAAGCCCCATTGATAAGACCACCAGAAGTTGGGTTTTCCAGTTAACCGCGTCGGCAACCTGCTGGGCATCAGGCAAATGCGCATGGCCGCAGGCGCAATTTTCATGATGCCGATGCGTCGGCCGCACGGCATAAATACTCATTGCCGGACGTGGCCTGACATTTTGCCATAACGCGCTGAGCGCCCGACAGCCGATCCAGACGCCCAGCCCTGTGACGAAAAGATAACTGCCTCTCTCCAGCCAAAAACTGCTGAGGTGCAACTGACGTGAAGAGGTTTGCAATATCACCAGCATCAATGTTACCAGCACAATAGCCACCGAACCTTGCAGCAACGAAGCCAGCAGCGTGAGCTTCAGACTGGTTTTCAGTTTTGTTGGATGCGTGGCTAAAAAGGTGGTGATCACCACTTTTCCATGACCAGGCCCCAGCGCATGCAGCACACCATATAACAGGCTGAACAACAGCAGTGTCAGGCCTGCCTGATGCGGTTGTGCCGCAACCTGCTGTAAGAGCTGAGTCATGTGCTGGTGGAGATCCTTTTGCCATAAGACGCTTTGCAGCAAAAGCTGCGGCCAGTGCAGCCATACTGCGGCCCCAGCGATAACCAGTGCCATAGCCAGCAACCACAGCGGCCACAAGCGCACTGTGCGCGGTGCACTATTGATTAATGACATGTCAGCATTACCGTTTGAGCAAACTGTCGGCCTAAATCGACCTCTTCAGGCGGTGCGTCAGCTTTATCGAGTGAAAGTGCATACTGTTTCAGTGAATCACTGGGTTGAGGCGTGTTCAGTTCGATGTGACAGCGTGACTGCAAGGCGGGCGGCAGACTCAGCGCCTCTGCCTTGTCATAAAACATATCGACAAAATAGGTGGGATCGAACGTCAGAATCTCAAAACGTTGTCCATCAAGTCGCGGCGGTTCTGCCAGCGGCAAGATAAATTCCAGCACCGCTTTATTCCCTTTCCGTGACAAATGGTATTCTTTTGGCAAATTCAAAAATTTTACCCGCTGTTTGTTGTGCCACACTTCAGAAAAATAGTGCTGTCCCAGCACGTTAGCCATCACGCCTGCTGCCAGCTTTTTCCACACTTCTGTGCCAGGTTTGGCATCACCCGCATCATAAAGCAGATCGGCTGAGGTAATTTCATCCATCGTCCAGGTCATTTTCAGGCCGGTAAAACGTTCGCCATCAGCGACCACTTCCGTTTTCATGTCGATAAAACTATGCGGGTGTGCAGTCGCAGCCGAACTCATCAACAGCAGTAGACAAAAAAATGCGCGTTTCATAATGTTATAAAGTAACGTTCCTGCTGAAAAGGATCCATAGGTAACAAAATTTTGTGACCCGCTTTAAACCTCTGAATAAAAAACCTGACAATCCCTGCGGTAAAAGGTGCAGTTGGCTATTCTTAGCTCAAAATTACCCGCTGGAAGTTTAATTGATGAGTTCTGCTACACCTTCAGCACCACTCTTCACCCGTTCTCAGCGTCGTTGCCATCTACTGTTACTGTTGTTTTTACCCACTCCCGTGCTAACGCTTGAAAAGCTCTGCCAGTTAAACGGCGTCGATCTTGCGGTTACCCGACAGGATATCGCGGATGTTGGCGATGAGATACAACGTTACCACCAGTTGGAATTGCATCAAATGGTGGATGGTAGCTTACGTATTCATGGTACGGAGTTGAACCGACGTATCTGTCTGCTGCATAACCTGCGGCGTAGCCTGCGCTTGTCGGAAGCATTTGTTCGTGAACATTTTGCCGCACCGTTGCGCCAGCGTTTAAGGATCATGAAAATTGAAAAGGCGCTTTACGATGAGATCAATCTTCAGGCATTGATTCAACACTGTAGCCTGCAGCTGTCGCGTGATTTTAGCCCGCGCGATCGCCTGTTTTTACAGATTTTCATGAAATATGGTTTGTGCCAGCGCCAGCCCGCCCTGTTTAACGAGCGTCAGATTGCCTGGTTGCAACACAAAGCTGAGCGTCAGGCGGCGATAGATGTCATTCATCACTGGCAAAAGCGTTGTCACCTTGCACCGCACATCAGTGAAACTGAATTCTGGACGCTGCTGTTCAGCTTGATCCATGCGCCCACAATGGCGTCGGCGCAACATCCCAGTGAACAACGGCTTTTGGCCGCGACGCATCGGCTGATTGATGATTTTGAACAGTGCGCTCAGGTCACGTTTGCTGAACGCAACGAACTACAGCATCAGCTTTTTACCCATCTGGCGCAGGCGCTGGATCGTATTCATTTTTCCATCGGCATCGATAACAGCGTGGCGCTGGATGTCACGCGGCTTTATCCGCGCCTGCTGCGCACCACGCATCAGGCGCTGAAGGCATTCGAAAACGAATATCAGGTGGAATTTAACCCGGAAGAGGCCAGCCTGATCACGGTTATTTTCGGCGCCTGGCTGATGCAGGAAAATGTGTTACAGGAGAAACAGGTGCTGCTGCTCACCGGTGAAAATAATGCGCTTGAGCAGGAAGTAGAACAGCAAATCCGCGAAATCACCCTGCGGCCAATTAATATCAAGTATCAGGCTATGAAGGATTTTCAGCGTCATGGTGCGCCGCGTGAAGTCGACCTAGTTATTTCACCTTATGCAACGTCGCTGCCGCTGTTCTCACCCCCGCTGATCCACGCCGAATTGCCGCTGACGGAGCACCATCAGCAGCGGATCCGTCATTTACTGGAGTCGTAACGCGGGCGCAAAAAGAGTGCCGGAAGCGCCACCAGCGCCATTACCCAAAACAGATGCCCTTGCAGATGAGTGAACAGTACGCCGCAAATCATCGTCATTACGGCGATGCCACCGCCCATGGCCAGGGCTGAATAGAGTGATTGCAGGCGAATGACTTCTGCTCCTGTGCGCGCTGCAATAAAGCGCATCGCCGCCAGATGGCAAACGGTAAAGCTGCCACAGTGGAGGATCTGCGCCACAATCAGTAGCGGCAATGCGGTACTGCTACCGAGCAAACTCCAGCGCACCACCGCGCAAATGCCGGATAGCAGCAGCAAATCACGCGCCGACCAGCGGCGGAATAAGCGGTTACTCAGGGCAAAGACTACAATTTCTGCCACGACACCAAGCGACCATAAATAGCCAACCACAGAAGCGGAATAGCCACTCTCCTGCCACCAAATGGCGCTGAAGCCGTAATAGGCCGCATGGGCGCCCTGCAACAGCGTTACGCACAGCATAAAACGCCAAACGGCATTTTCTTTCAAAAGCAGACGCCAGGCCTGCCAGCCGCCCTTTTCTGCCCCTTGCCGTTCACTGCCCTGCGGTCGCGTGGTGGGTGAAAGCATCATTCCTGCCAGCATACTTAGCGCGCCCACGGACAGGAGAACCAAAATGGCTTGTGAGGAGTAGGCGCTGACCAACATGCCGGTTAACGCTGAGCTGATCACAAAGGCCAGCGAGCCCCACAGCCGCACCGGTCCATAAGCCAGTCCGATTTGCCGGGTCCAGGTCGCGGCAAGCGCATCGCTGAGCGGCACCAGCGGCGAAAAACAGGTTGAAGCCAGTCATTACCATCAGCAGCCACAACCACTGCTGCCCCAGCCAGTAGCCAACGGCAAACAGGCAGGTCATAAACGCTAATAAGCGCAGCGCAGTAATTAACTGCGACGGATTTTTGACTTGCGAAGCGATCAACAGGCTGCCAACAAAACGCGCCACCATGCCGCAGCCCAGCAGTAAACCGATTTTTTCAGCGTCGAGGCCGGTGCCCTTCAGCCATACGCTCCAAAAAGGCAGGTAAATGCCGTAACAGAAGAAGTAAGTGAAGTAGCCCAAACCGAGCCATTTCGCCGAGCCGATTGCCATATTCCCTCCAGCAAAATGCTGCGTAGCAGCAAGAGTGGCCGCTACTTTGTCAAAACCCTGTTTGCGCGACAATAAAAAAGGATGGCTTTCGCCATCCTTTTACACCCGACGTTATGCAGGCTAAACGCTTATGCGTAAACCGGCAGACGTGCGCAGATTTCCAGTACTTTTTGCTTGATGCGCTCGATGGTGGCCTCATCGTTAATGTTGTCCAGCACGTCAGCAATCCAGCCAGCCAGTTCGCGTACTTCTGCTTCTTTGAAGCCGCGACGGGTTACTGCCGGCGTACCGATACGGATGCCGGACGTGACAAACGGACTTTTCGGATCGTTTGGCACGCTGTTTTTGTTAACAGTAATATTGGCCCGACCCAGCGCGGCATCCGCTTCTTTACCGGTCAGGTTTTTGCTCACCAGATCGATCAGGAACAGATGGTTATGGGTGCCGCCAGAAACGATGTTGTAGCCGCGCTCAATCAGCACTTCAACCATCGCTTTGGCATTTTTAGCCACTTGCTGCTGGTAGGTTTTGAACTCAGGTTCCATCGCTTCTTTGAAAGCAACCGCTTTACCGGCGATAACGTGCATCAGAGGGCCACCCTGGCCGCCTGGGAACACCGCAGAATTCAGCTTCTTATACAGATCTTCATCGCCGCCTTTCGCGATGATCAGACCGCCACGTGGACCTGCCAGCGTTTTATGCGTGGTTGAGGTTACAATGTGTGCGTGTGGAACCGGCGTTGGGTACACGCCAGCTGCGACCAGACCCGCAACGTGTGCCATATCCACAAACAGGTAAGCGCCTACGCTGTCGGCGATTTCACGCATTTTAGCCCAGTCGCAAATGCCGGAATAGGCAGAGAAACCGCCTACGATCATTTTAGGCTGATGCGTTTTCGCCAGCTCAGCCAGCTCGTTGTAATCAATTTTACCGGTTTCATCGATGCCGTAAGGCACAACGTTATACAGCTTACCAGACAGGTTAACCGGTGAACCGTGCGTCAGGTGGCCACCGTGTGCCAGGTTCATCCCCAGAATGGTGTCGCCTGGCTGCAATAATGCCGTATAGACTGCAAAGTTTGCTTGTGAACCGGAATGGGGCTGAACGTTAGCGTAATCCGCACCAAACAGTTCTTTTGCACGATCAATCGCCAGTTGTTCAACGATATCAACGTACTCACAGCCGCCATAGTAACGTTTGCCCGGATAGCCTTCCGCGTATTTGTTGGTAAGCTGTGAACCTTGCGCCTGCATAACACGCGGGCTGGTGTAGTTTTCAGAAGCAATCAGTTCAATGTGCTCTTCCTGACGCACTTTCTCTTGCTCCATCGCCTGCCACAACTCGGCATCATAATCGGCAATGTTCATATCACGCTTTAACATCCGCATCTCCTGACTCAGCTATCTTTTAACGGCAGTTTAAGCCCCACCAGGGGCGAAGGCCCACAGTGTAAACCGTTTTAACAAGTGACGGTAGCGCGAATCCCCTCTTTTTACGCAAACGATTGGCTTGCTACTGGCAAAGGTTTTTTACGCCTTTTTGCTGCGCCACAGCAGCATAATTTTTGCTCATGTTATGACGAAAAATTTTTCAGGATGCACAAAAAAGTTGCCAGATCGGTATCCCGAAAAATAGTTGGGTTATTTACACTTAGCGCGCGCCGCTATAAGATGCATTTAAAATGCAACTTATGCTTGTGAGGTTTTCTCAATGCTTGACGCTCAAACCATCGCTATTGTTAAGTCTACTCTGCCTGCCGTTGCGGCTTGTGGTCCCAAACTTACCGCCCATTTTTATGACCGCATGCTGTCGCATCATCCCGAACTGAAAAACGTTTTTAATATGAATAACCAGCGCAACGGCAATCAGCGCGAAGCGTTATTCAATGCGATTTGTGCTTATGGCGCGAACCTGGAAAATCTTGCGGTATTGCTGCCTGCGGTAGAAAAAATTGCGCAGAAGCATACCAGCCTGAATATTCAGCCTGAGCAGTACGCCATTGTGGGTGAGCACCTGCTGGCGACCATTAAAGAGTTACTGAATCCGGGTGACGATGTATTAGCTGCCTGGGGACGTGCTTACGGTGTACTGGCGCAGGTGTTTATCCAGCGCGAAGAGGCAATCTATCAGGATACGGAACAGCAAAACGGCGGCTGGCGAGGCACCCGTGCTTTTCGCATTAGCGCGCTCGAACAGCAAAGTGACGTTATCAAAAGCATTACGTTTACGCCCGTTGATGGCGGCGCGGTCGCAGCGTTTAAACCGGGACAATACCTTACCGTCTATCTGCATCCTGCCGAATTTGAGCATCAGCAAATTCGGCAATATTCTCTGACCCACAGCAGCAACGGCGAGTATTACCGTATTGCAGTAAAACGCGATGCGCAGGGCACCGTTTCTGGCTGGTTGCATCAACACGCAAAAGTGGGTGATGAGATCCAACTGGCAGCACCGCATGGCGATTTCTTTATGCAGCTGACGTCTGAGACACCTGTGGCGTTGATTTCCGCTGGCGTCGGTCAAACGCCGATGTTAGCGATGCTTCACACGCTCGCCGCACAGCAGCATGCCGCGCCAGTAAGCTGGTTACATGCCACCGAAAATGGCGAACAGCACGCTTTTGCCGCTGAAGTTAACGCGACCGGTGCGCGCCTGCGTAACTTTACGCAAAAGGTTTGGTATCGCCAGCCCTCACAGCAGGATACTGGCCGTTTTGACGCGCAGGGGCTGATGGATTTGGCACTCTACTCAGCGCACCTGGAAGACACAAACACCCAGTTTTATCTTTGTGGGCCGCTGGGCTTTATGCAGTTTGCTGCCGCACAACTCCGCGATGCGGGCGTTGACGTCGGGCGAATTCACTACGAAGTGTTTGGCCCACATAAAGTGTTGTAAATAAAAAAGCCCGCAGCGGCAACCGGTGCGGGCTTTTTATTGAAATCAAAATTAAATCGCTTCTTCGTCTTCTTCGCCGGTACGAATGCGAACCACGCGCGCAACGTCAAAAACAAAGATTTTACCGTCACCAATCTTACCGGTTTGCGCGGTTTTCATGATGGTTTCTACGCAGGTATCGACAATATCGTCGCCAACTACCATTTCAATTTTTACTTTTGGCAGAAAGTCGACCATATATTCGGCACCACGATACAGCTCGGTGTGGCCTTTCTGACGGCCAAATCCTTTAACTTCGCTCACCGTCATCCCGGTGATGCCAACTTCCGCTAAGGCTTCACGGACATCATCGAGTTTGAATGGTTTGATAATTGCATCAATCTTTTTCATGTCAGACCCTTTTCTTTCTCCCTCCGTGGTCGGAAGGGTTTCTTTAGTATAAATGTTCCTGCCGATGCTGCGGGCTTAACCTCATCGCGGCAGAAAACTACTCTTTAAAATCGCTGGCGTCCAGTTCATGCCGGGACAGCAGCTTATAAAACTCGGTGCGGTTACGTCCAGCCAGCCGCGCTGCGTTGGTGACGTTGCCTTTGGTCATTTGCAGCAGCTTACGTAAATAGTTCAGCTCGAACTGGTTACGCGCTTCGACGAAGGTGGGCAGCGCGCTGCTTTCGCCCGTTAACGCCTGCTCAACCAGCGCATCGCTAATCACGGGCGATGAACTGAGGGCCACGCACTGCTCAATCACATTCACTAATTGTCGCACATTACCGGGCCAGCTGGCGGCCATCAGGCGCTTCATGGCATCAACAGAAAAACTGCGGACCTGCGGCTTGTGCCGTTCAGCCGCCTGGCGTAACAAATGGTTTGCCAGTAATGGGATATCTTCCGTGCGCTCATGTAACGCCGGAATTTTTAAATTCACTACATTAAGCCGATAGAAGAGATCTTCACGGAACTCTTTTTCTCCATCGCTTTTGGTAAGTCGCGATGCGTTGCGGAGATGATACGCACATTGATGGCTACGTCACTGTTGCTGCCCAGCGGGCGTACTTTTCGTTCTTGCAAGACACGCAGCAGTTTCACCTGTAGCGCCTGCGGCATATCACCAATTTCATCCAGAAACAGGGTGCCACCTTCAGCCGCCTGAAACAGCCCTTCACGCGCGCTGACCGCGCCGGTAAAAGCGCCTTTAGCGTGACCAAACAGCTCAGATTCCAGCAACTGCTCCGGCAACGCGCCGCAGTTGATAGCGATGAAGGGCTGAGCGGCACGCGGACTGGCAGCGTGAATCGCCTGCGCCAGCACCTCTTTGCCAGTGCCACTTTGCCCATTGATCAGGACGCTGACATCGGACTGCGCCACCATATGCGCCTGTTCTAACAGACGAAGCATAGACGGACTGCGCGTAACAATCGCTTCGCGCCAGCGGTCATCGCTGATGGGTGCTCGCTGCGCCAGCGCCTCATCAATCGCTTTATACAATGCGTCACGATCCACCGGCTTGGTGAGAAAACTGAATACACCTTGCTGCGTCGCTGACACCGCATCCGGGATCGATCCGTGCGCAGTCAGGATGATCACCGGTAATCCGGTGTGGCGTTTTTGGATCTCGCCAAACAGCGCGAGGCCATCCATTTCATCCATACATAAATCGCTGATTACCAGCTCGATCTTCTCTTTTTGCAGCAGTCGCAACGCCTCTGGCCCGCTATCCGCAGTGGTTACCTGATAACCTTCGCTACTCAGGCGCATACCTAACAGTTTTAACAGGCTGGGATCGTCATCCACTAACAGCAAGCGCGCAGGTTGTTTCACCATCACTGATCCTCAGATTGAGATGCGGCAGGCACATGCGTGCTGTCGGAGACGTCTGGCGCTTTACGTGTCGAGAGCTGACGCTCAATATCGGTTAATCGCTCCAGCTTGTGCTGCGTATCGCTTAGCTGCTGGCGTAGCGTGATTTGCTGCTGACGTAGCTGATCCAACTGTACATCACTGCTCTGTTGCAGATGCGTGTAACGCGAGCGAGTTTCACTCAGGTCAAGTTGCGCTGCCTGATTGCTGCGCCACAGCTGGATAAGCGGGCGGACTGACGCAGGAAAGTCGCTGCTATAGTCATCCAGTCTGGTCACAAAATTGCGTCGCTCCATCGGGGTAATGTTTCCGTTCGCCATCAACACGCCCTGCTTAAATGCGCCTGACCAGTTTTTAACCGGCCAGCGGTGTGCTTCAGCGCGAGCCTGCGCCGGTGACAGGCGCTCAGCACAATCAATGGCACGCAGCCAGTACAGCGGATTACGCATCGCCGCGTCGGCCTCTGTCTGCCAGACGTCGCTGCAATCGATCGCGAGATAATCCGCCAGCTTAACCTCTGGCTCCGCAACGGCCTGGCTTGAAAGGCGCGAAGGCGAAGAGGGTGAAGGTTGACAACCGCTGAGCAGCAGACTGGTTAACAGGCTCAGCAGTAAAGGTGTGAAGGCTTTCATCGATCAGGCATATTCCCGGCAATTTTTAGTTCAATGCGAAAACAAACGTCAGCATCTGGACGGGTAACAAGTTTCAGGTCGCCCTGCATGCGGCGCAGACAATCTTTAGCGATACTTAACCCCAGCCCGCTGCCTTTAACGGGGCCCTGACGCTGCTGGCTCCCCTGATAAAAGGGTTCGAATATCATTTTTTGCTCTTCGACAGGAACAGGCGTGCCAGTATTGGCGACCTCAATCCAGACGCTGTCACCCTGCTGCTTGCTGCGCAGCCAGATGTTACCGGATTCGCTCCCGTAGTTCACGGCGTTCGAATAGAGGTTGTCAATGACACGCATCAGCAAAGTCGGCTCAGCCAGACAGCGTGTTACTTGCAAATCGATGTCAGTATGCATCAGTTTAGTTCGCGCCGGTAAAGCGTGTGCGCTCACAACCATATCCACGATCTCATCCAGGGCCACTGTTTCGAGTGATGTCGGGCTATCGGCCAGTTTGCGGTTATAGTCGAGCAGTTGTTCAATCAGCCGCTGTAAATGGCGACTGCTGCTATCCAGAATAGCGACAATCTCTTTTTGATCGGGATTGAGCGAACCAGCCACTTCATCAGCCAGCAGTTCAGTGCCTTCACGCAGGCTGGCGAGCGGCGTTTTAAGTTCATGAGAGAGATGGCGTAAAAATTCGTGGCGCTGCGTTTCGAGCCATGCCAGTCGTTCGCTGAGCCAGACGATACGCTGGCCCAACGAGCGCAATTCCCTTGGGCCGCGAAAGACCACGCTTCTGCCTAATTCACGTCCTTCGCCCAGTCGGTTGATCATTCGCTCAACGCTCTTTACCGGCCCAATAATCATGCCGGTAAACAGCAACACCAGCGCAAGGCTGATGATAAATAAGATCAACGCCTGCCAGCCAAAGAACTGTCCCCGCTCTGCAATCTCACGTTGTAACTGCAAACCGCGGGAAAACACCACCTGACGCGTGTCCTGCACCAGTTGCGCATTGGTAGCTGAAAAGCTCTCCAGCGCCTGGGCGGCGGCATTCAGCGGATTACCTTTTTCACACTGCAACTGAGCGAGTTGCGGCAGCAAAGCCTGTAGCGTTTGAAAAGCCGGGAGTTCAGGCAGGCTGCCTGCATGTGACGTTAGCATCTGGCTGTAGCGCGTGCGCTGAGTTTGATAGAGCCGTGCCAGCGTGGCATCCCCCAATACGCAATACTGACGATAGCTGCGCTCAAGCTCGATAGCCGTTCGCGCCATCGCCTCGCTGCGGCGCACATCGGTGAACGTATTACGGTTGGTATCTGCAGCCTGATCGCTCAGGGCTGAGAGGCTTTCCCACGCTTGCCAGGCCAGCACCAGCAAGGGCAGCAGCACCAGCAGAAACGCCATCAATACTAACTGGCGGAGAGAACGGGGAAATAAACGCCATCTTTTCACGCGGCCGCTTCCTTAAATTTACGCTTACCGGATGCTAGCGGACTCTGCCTGCGGAGGAAAGAACAACAAAGAAAACGGCAGGCGCAATGGCCTGCCGTTAACGCGACGCCTGAGCCTCGCGGAGGAATGAGTGGAGCCTAACTCAACGTTGCGTCCGATGCTTGATAACGTTGCAGCGCAAGCGATTATCGGTGAGGTGGACGGCAGGCTCCGTTTGGTGCGTCATTCGATTTTTATGAGCCTCAGGCTGCTGAGCGCAGGGCAATCATAAACAGGTGAATGAGCAACATTAAGATATTAGCAATTTCCATGCCAACTTCTTAAATACCTTAATTATCAGAAGATTGCCAGGCGATAGCAGCGGAAAACCCGCTATTTTTACCGAGCGGGCCGATAAACTGTCGTCAAAAAGCAACAATTAAACGCAGCGCGGAACAATTCATTATAAATCAAATAAATAAATGTCTCCTTTAAGCGACACTCCAGTCACGCTGCTGTCGCCTTTTACCAACACCCATAAAAAGGAGGCATTTCTGCCTCCTTTATCAACGGGCTGATTTTAACCCAGTTGCTTACGTGCGTTGCGGAAGATACGCATCCATGGGCTGTCTTCGCCCCACTCTGCCGGATGCCATGAGTTGCTCACCGTACGGAACACGCGCTCCGGGTGCGGCATCATGATGGTGACACGTCCGCTTTCGCTGGTCACCGCAGTAATGCCGTTTGGCGAGCCGTTCGGGTTAGCAGGATAGGTTTCTGTCACTTTGCCAAAGTTATCAACGTAGCGCAGCGCCACCAGGCCTTTTGACTCCAGCGCAGCGAGGTGCGCATTGTCACGCACTTCTACAAAGCCTTCGCCGTGCGATACCGCGATTGGCATCTGTGAACCCACCATGCCTTCTAACAGCAGCGATGGGCTGGCAGCGACCTCAACCAGACTAAAGCGCGCCTCGAAACGCTCTGACTGGTTACGCACAAAGCGCGGCCACAATTCGCTTCCCGGGATCAGCTCGCGCAGATTAGACATCATCTGGCAGCCGTTACAGACGCCCAACGCCAGCGTTTGCGGACGGTGGAAGAAGTTTTCGAACTCATCACGCACGCGGGCATTGAACAGAATCGATTTTGCCCAACCTTCGCCCGCGCCCAGCACGTCACCGTAGGAGAAGCCACCGCAGGCAACCAACGCCTGGAACTCATCCAGACCACGACGACCCGCCAGCAGATCGCTCATGTGAACGTCTACGGCCGTAAAGCCGGCGCGATGGAAAGCGGCCGCCATTTCAACGTGCGAGTTAACGCCCTGCTCACGTAATACGGCTACACGTGGACGCGCGCCGGTGGCGATCATTGGTGCGGCAATATCCTCTTCTGGCTTGAAGGTCAGTTTGACGTTCAGCCCCGGATCGCTATCGTTTTTCTTGGCTTCATGTTCCTGATCGGCACAGGCAGGGTTGTCACGCAGACGCTGCATCTGCCAGGTGGTTTCCGCCCACCAGGTACGCAATGTCGTGCGGCTTTCGCTGTAGAGCGCGCTGTCGCCAGAGCGGATCACAAAGCGATCGCCCTGCTGCGCACTGCCCAGTACATGGCTGCATGTCGCCAGGCCATGATCGGCCAGGATTTTTTCAACCGCAGCACGATCCGCTGCATTAATTTGGATCACCGCGCCCAGCTCTTCAGTAAACAAGGCGGCCAGCGCATCGTTACCCAGTGCAGCGATATCAACCTCAACGCCACAGTGACCGGCAAAGGCCATCTCGGCCAGCGTCACTAACAGGCCGCCATCGGAGCGGTCATGGTAAGCCAGCAGTTTCTGCTCAGCCACCAGCGCCTGGATAGCATTGAAGAAACCAGCTAGCTGCTGTGCATTGCGCACGTCGGCAGGCTTGTCACCTAACTGACGATAGACCTGTGACAGCGCCGTAGCACCCAGCGTATTCGCACCATTGCCCAGATCGATCAGCAACAGCAAATTGTCCTGTTCGGCTTGCAGTTGCGGCGTGACGGTACGACGGACATCTTCAACGCGGGCAAACGCCGTGATCACCAGCGACAGTGGCGAGGTCATTTCGCGCTGCTCGCTGCCTTCCTGCCAGCGGGTTTTCATCGACATGGAGTCTTTGCCCACGGGAATGGTGATGCCCAGTGCCGGACACAGCTCTTCACCGACCGCTTTCACCGCCTCATACAAGCCCGCATCTTCACCGGGGTGTCCCGCTGCGGACATCCAGTTTGCTGACAGTTTTACGCGTTTCAGCGAACCGATTTGAGTAGCAGCCAGGTTAGTTAACGCCTCACCCACCGCCAGGCGGCCTGATGCGGCGAAGTCCAGCAGCGCAACCGGCGCACGTTCGCCCAGCGCAAAGGCTTCACCGTGATAGCTGTCGAGGCTGGCTGTGGTTACCGCACAGTTCGCCACCGGAATCTGCCAGGGTCCGACCATCTGATCGCGCGCCACCATGCCGGTTACGGTGCGATCGCCAATGGTGACAAGGAAGGTTTTCTCTGCCACGGTTGGCAAGTGCAGTACGCGGTTCACCGCATCAGTCAGCGTAATGCCATCACGCTGTAAAGCTGTGCCCTGCGCCTGTTGCTTAACCACGTCACGCGTCATTTTCGGTGTTTTACCCAGCAACACGTCCAGTGGCATGTCGATAGGATTGTTGCCGAAATGGCTGTCAGACAGACTCAGATGTTGCTCTTCTGTCGCCTCACCAATCACCGCATAAGGTGCGCGCTCACGCTGGCAGATCGCATCAAATTCAGCCAGTTTTTCGGGTGCGACAGCCATCACGTAACGCTCCTGCGATTCGTTACACCACACTTCCAGCGGACTCATGCCTGGCTCGTCACTGAGAATATCGCGCAGATTGAAACGACCACCGCGACCGCCATCGCTGACCAGTTCCGGCATCGCGTTCGACAAACCACCTGCGCCCACATCGTGGATAAACAGAATGGGGTTGTCATCGCCCAGCTGCCAGCAGCGATCGATCACTTCCTGGCAACGACGTTCCATTTCAGGGTTATCACGCTGCACAGAAGCGAAGTCGAGGTCGGCATCAGACTGACCAGACGCCATTGAAGACGCCGCGCCGCCGCCGAGACCGATGTTCATTGCCGGGCCGCCCAGCACAATCAGCTTAGCGCCCACGGTAATTTCGCCTTTCTGCACGTGATCGGCACGAATGTTACCGATGCCGCCCGCCAGCATAATCGGTTTATGATAGCCGCGCAGTTCAGTGCCGTTGTGGCTATTCACCTGCTCTTCATAAGTACGGAAGTAGCCGTTCAGCGCCGGACGCCCAAATTCATTGTTAAACGCCGCGCCACCCAGTGGGCCTTCGGTCATGATGTCGAGCGCGCTGACGATGCGTGCTGGCTTGCCGAAATCTTCTTCCCACGGCTGTTCAAAGCCCGGGATGCGCAAGTTAGATACGGAGAAACCAACCAGACCGGCTTTAGGCTTCGAACCCCGACCGGTTGCGCCTTCATCACGAATTTCGCCACCTGAACCGGTTGCGGCGCCTGGCCACGGAGAGATAGCGGTTGGATGGTTATGGGTTTCGACTTTCATCAGGATGTGTGCGGCTTCCTGATGATAGGTATATTCACCTTTATCCGCATCGGCAAAGAAACGGCCTACTTCAGAACCTTCCATGACAGCGGCGTTATCTTTATACGCGGACAGCACGTAATCTGGCGTCTGTTCGAAGGTGTTTTTGATCATCTTAAACAGCGATTTAGGCTGTTTCTCACCGTCGATAATCCAGTCTGCGTTGAAGATCTTATGGCGGCAATGTTCTGAGTTCGCCTGCGCGAACATATAGAGTTCGATGTCGTTTGGGTTGCGCCCCAGTTTGGTAAAGGCGTCGAGCAGATAGTCGATTTCATCCTCTGCTAACGCCAGGCCCAGACTGATATTTGCCTGAACCAGTGCCTGGCGCCCTTCTCCCAGCACGTCAACGCTTTTGACTGGCTGTGGCTCATGATGGGCAAAAAGCTGTTCGGCTTGCGCCAAATCACTGTAAACCGTTTCCATCATGCGATCATGCAGCAGCACTGACAGGCTTTGCCACTGAGCTTCGGTCAGTTGCGGTGCCTGGACATAGAACGCCATACCGCGTTCGAGGCGGCGTACCTGAGGCAGGTCGCAGTTATGCGCAATATCCGTCGCTTTTGATGACCAGGGTGAGATAGTGCCAGGGCGTGGTGTGACTAACAGCAAACGCCCTTGAGGCGCGTGTTCAGCGAGAGAAGGACCGTATTTAAGCAGGCGCTGCAGGCGGGCTTTTTCATCGGCACTGAGCGGCGCGCTGACATCGGCAAAATGGACGTACTCAGCGTAAATATCACTCACCGGCAGATGAGCGTCCTGAAAGCGGGTCAGCAGTTTGTTTACACGAAAAGCCGACAGGGCGGGCGAACCACGCAGAATTTCCATCATTAAGATCTCTCGTCTTCGAAGCGCCGGGCGACGCTTCTTTGGGCGCAACAGGGAAAACGGGCCGTATTATAGAGAAACAGCCGTTCTGACGAAACCGTTTGCGCATAATTTATTGCCCAAGGGATTTGCCTGAAAATTGCGCAAGTCCCGCTTTATAAGTTGCTCTGTTTCGCTTTGTTGCGCAAAATGCCGAACGCTCTGGGAGTTCAATAAAGATAAATACTGCCTTTAAAAGACAGAGGCCTGAGAGCCATCGAGAGATAACTATTTGAAACGCCTAAAATTTAATTACCTGTTTATCGGCCTTGTTGCCGTGCTGTTAGCATTGGCATTATGGCCTGCCATACCCTGGTATGGCGGCGGACAAGACACGATTTCACAGATTAAATCACGGGGAGTGCTGCGTATCAGTACCATTAATTCCCCGTTGACTTACTACACCATCAATAAATCACCGGCGGGTATGGATTACGAGCTGGCAAAACGCTTCGCCCGGTATTTAGGTGTGAAACTGGAAGTCACTGTGCGTCCTAATCTCAGTGACCTGTTTGATGACCTTGATGAAGGTAAAGCGGATTTGCTGGCGGCGGGCCTGATCTACAACAGCGAACGTCTGGCGCGTTATCAGACCGGGCCTGGCTACTACAATGTGTCGCAACAGCTGGTGTACCGCATCGACAAGCCGCGCCCTAAAAATCTCGGCGATTTAAAGGGGCGGCTCACGGTTGCTTCCGGCTCGGCTTATTTATCCACCATGAAAAATGCCAAATCGAGCCAGTATCCCGATCTTGACTGGGCCATTTCAACCGATCTCGGTCCAAAGGCGCTGCTGGAAGCGGTAGCTGATGGCAAACTGGATTACACCGTAGGCGATTCGGTCACGATTGCCTTATTGCAGCGTATTCACCCTCAGCTTGCCGTGGCTTTTGATGTTACTGATGAAGAACCGGTGACCTGGTATCTCCCGCGCAGTGAAGATGACAGTCTCAACGCCGCCATGCTCGACTTCTTTAATGGTATGGGTGAAGAAGGTGCCATGGCGCGCCTGGAAGAGAAGTACCTTGGCCACGTAGGTACGTTTGACTATGTCGACACCCGTACCTTTTTACGTGCGATCGACAATACTCTGCCCGATATCAAGCCGCTGTTTGAAAAGTATGCCACCAGTATCGACTGGCGTTTACTGGCGGCTATCTCTTATCAGGAATCGCACTGGAATCCACAAGCGACCTCGCCTACTGGCGTGCGTGGCATGATGATGTTAACGCGCAATACGGCAGGCAGCCTGAACGTAGATGATCGTACCGATCCTGAACAGAGTATTCGCGGTGGCAGTGAATATTTAAAGCGTATGATGGATAAAGTGCCGCAGGCCATTCCGGAAGATGAGCGCATCTGGTTTGCTTTAGCGGCGTATAACATGGGATATGCGCACATGCTCGACGTCCGTAAATTGACGGCAAAGCAAGGCGGTAATCCTGACAGCTGGGCAGATGTAAAGCTGCGTCTGCCCATGCTGAGTCAAAAACGTTATTACACCCAAACCACTTACGGTTATGCACGCGGCCATGAAGCCTATACCTACGTCGAGAACATCCGCAAATATCAGATCAGTCTGGAAGGATATTTGCAGGAGCAAGAAAGACGTATTGCCCAGCAAGCGGCGCTCGAAGCGGAGCTGGGCAAAGGGTATCCGGCGGTTGAGCCAAAAATTGCAATGAATTAACCTTCACGCTGCTCGCGACGCAGGGCTTTTTCTGTTCACGTCGCATGCGAAAAAATCACTGAGCATGCCCGCGCACTCTTCCGCTAACACACCGCTGATCATCTCAATGTGATGATTCATACCCGGATGCCCGATGACGTCAAGCAATGAGCCTGCCGCGCCGGTTTTCTCATCATGCGCGCCATAAACAAGACGTGTAATACGACTATGTACCATCGCGCCGGCGCACATCACACAGGGCTCAAGCGTGACGTATAAGGTGGTATCCAGCAGACGATAGTTCTCCAGCACTTTTCCGCCCTGACGCAGCGCCATGATTTCAGCATGCGCAGTGGGATCGTGCTGACCAATCGGACGATTCCAGCCTTCGCCAATCACCCGATCGCCCTGCACCAAAACCGCACCAACCGGCACTTCTCCCTGCTCCCAGGCTAAACGTGCCAGTTTCAGGGCATGACGCATCCAGTATTCATCTTGTTGTGAGTTCACCCAGGCTGACTCCTGACAGCAGAAAAGCGGCGCATTATAGCGATGTCGCTGCAAGAATCGAAGGGCGCAAACCGTTATTCTAACTGCTGTAACTCACCGCTGGGTGTCACACGCCAGCGATGCTGACAAAAAACAGCAGCGGGTTGTCCTGCTTACTGTCGCTGTAGCCGCTGTATAACTGTAGCGGTGTACCGATTTTTTCTTCCAGCTGCGCCACTTTTTCATGACCAAGACAGCGCATGGCAAGCACCCGCCCGCCTAAGCCACGCTGCATTTGACTGGCGATCAACTTTACCCGCGGCAAAAAAGCGGAATCAAAATAGACCTGCTCCACCAGCGATTGAGGTGATCCGGTGATCAGCCAGACATCGGCATCATCGCTGCTGAGATAATCGGTTAAACGCTGTTGTACTACCGGAAAGGCGGTGACCCGCAGGCGGAACCACTCTGCAAACTCCGCTTCCAGACGCAGCAGCGTCCGCTCAGAGTGTCCGAACGTGATCGACCACAGCAGCAGGCTCATCGGCCAACGCGCAGCCCGACCTTTGAACAGCAGCCCTATACCGACTACCGGCAGCAGCGGTGCCACTAACAGCACATTAAGCGGCCTGCGTCGCAGCAAATAACGCATAAAGGTGCCGAACATATCCTGTTGATGCAGCGTGCCATCCAGGTCAAAAAACACCACACGACGTTGTGTACCTTTCGTCAAACATCACTCCTTTTCACCTGTTTTTGCGTTACTGCTCTCTATTGTAGCTATCATCGTGTAACGCGGCGATGGCTGTCATTTTTAATTCCGATGGCTACAATCGCCCATGAATAGTTTATTCTTTTTACGACAGTTCCTAAATGATGAGGATCGGACATGAGCTCTTTGTTGCGTATTCGCCAGCTTTATCCACGCCTGGCGTTAAATGAACGCCGACTGGCGGATTTTTGCTTTCGCAACCGGATCGCGCGCGTCATCTTAGCTCACAAAAACTGGCGGAAGAATCGGGCGTCAGTCAATCCAGCGTCGTAAAATTTGCCCAAAAATTAGGCTACAAAGGCTTTCCTGCGCTAAAGCTTGCATTAAGTGAATCGCTGGCAGACAAAGACGCGATTACGGTACACAACCACATTTTAAGTGATGATTCGCTGAAAACCGTGGGGGAAAAATTACTGACCGAAAAACTTTCGGCTATTCGCGCCACGCTGGATATCAACAGCGAAGAGAAACTTAATGAGGTATTGCTGCTGTTGAAAAATGCACGACGCACCTTGCTGGTAGGCATTGG
Source organism: Candidatus Pantoea haifensis (assembly GCA_018842655.1). Taxonomy (GTDB): domain Bacteria; phylum Pseudomonadota; class Gammaproteobacteria; order Enterobacterales; family Enterobacteriaceae; genus Pantoea; species Pantoea haifensis. The sequence goes on from JAGTWN010000004.1 coordinate 2,049,805, forward strand.
CGCATCCGGGTTAGTGGCTAAAGACTTTTCCTGGAAGCTCATGAAAATTGGCATTAATGCCGTGGCTGAGCAGGATATGCATGCGCTACTGGCGAGTGTACAGGCCATGGGGCCAGGCGATGTGTTACTGGCTATCTCCTATACCGGAGAGCGGCGCGAAATTAACCTGGCGGCGCAGGAAGCAGCAAGCGTTGGCGCATATGTTTTAGCCTTTACCGGATTTACGCCGAATACCTTGCAGCAGTGCGCAACGCATTGTCTTTACACCGTAGCGGAAGAACTCAGCACGCGCAGCGCGGCTATTTCCTCAACCACTGCACAGCTTGCCCTGACAGATCTGCTGTTTATGGCACTGGTGCAAAACGATCCGGAACGCGCATCCAGCCATATTCGCCACAGCGAGGCGCTGGTTAAAAAGCTGGTCTGACGATATAATCCTCGCACAAAATTTTGCCTTACCAGATGTAATTAATTAAAAATAGCGAGAAACAGGTGAATAAATTTGTCGTGCTGCTTTCTCTTCTGGCGCTGAGCGGTTGCGCTGAGACGGTCCGGGAAACGTCCACTACCACAACAGCCCAGGCCCCATGGCAGATCGCGGTACAAAGTTTTGGGCCTGGATTTCAACGTGAAATGAGTGGGCTTAATATCAATCAGCAGCTTTTCGGCGAGTCGGAAGCCGCTGATTATGCGCAGGTTTCCGTAGAGCAATTTAATCTGATGGATGATTCAGTTATTGCGCAGAAAACTGACTTCAGGCTGCGTAAACGCAATAACCAGTGGATCATAATCAGTCAGATTAACAGTGTTAAATGTCGGGAAGGCCGTGGGCATCAGGATTTTTCCGCCTCGCCTTGCAGATAGCCTTAACGGAAAGCGGGAATTTATGGCGCTATTAATTACGAAACGCTGTATCAACTGTGATATGTGTGAACCCGAATGCCCTAACCAGGCGATTTCGCTCGGCGCTGCCATCTATGAAATTGATGTGAGCCGCTGTACGGAATGCGTGGGGCATTATGACGTGCCAACCTGCCAGAGCGTTTGCCCTATCGATAACACAATTATTATCGACCCACAGCACATCGAATCACGCGATGCGCTGTGGGAAAAGTTTGTTGAACTGCACGGCTAACTTTCGATGATGACCGTTGCGCAGGCGTAATGGCGTTCATCTGCCAGCGTAACGTGTACCGTTTTGACGCCCAGCCGCTGTGCAACCTCAGCCGCATGCTGGAAAAAGCGCAGCCCCGGCTTGCCGAGTTCATCGTTATAGACTTCAAACTGATTGAAAGCCAGACCGCCGCGAATGCCGGTGCCAAAGGCTTTTGCAGCCGCCTCTTTAACAGCAAAGCGTTTAGCCAAAAAGCGGACCGGTTGCTGGTGAGTCTGATATTGTTGCCACTCGGCATCGCTTAATACGCGACGTGCCAGACGATTGCCCGAACGTTCAATCACGCCAGCAATACGTTCAATTTCGACAATGTCGGTGCCCAGCCCAAGAATAGCCATTAGCGGCGCGCTTCTCGCATCAGTTGCTTCATCTCTTTTACCGCGTCGGATAAACCGCTCATCACGGCACGACCAATAATTGCGTGACCAATATTTAATTCATGCATTTCCGGCAGCGCAGCAATAGGCAACACGTTGTGGTAAGTCAGACCGTGGCCCGCATTGACTTTCAGCCCCAGGCTGGCGGCAAAAGTCGCGGCTTGACGTATCCGCTCCAGTTCTGCCTCGCGCGCTAATCCTTCGGGCGCTTCAGCATATGCGCCGGTGTGAATTTCAATGTACGGTGCGCCGCTGGTAACAGCGGCTTCGATTTGGCGATGATCGGCATCAATGAACAGTGAAACCAGAATGCCCGCTTCACTCAACTGCCTGACCGCTGCGTTGAGCTTCTCCTGCTGTCCCGCCACATCAAGTCCACCTTCGGTGGTCACTTCCTGACGTTTTTCCGGCACCAGGCAGCAGAATTGAGGTTTGATCTCACAGGCAATCGCGATCATCTCGTCGGTGACTGCCATTTCTAAATTCATTCGGGTCTGGATAGTGTCGCGCAGGATACGCACATCGCGATCGGTGATATGGCGTCGATCTTCGCGCAGGTGCACGGTAATGCCATCAGCCCCCGCCTGCTCGGCAATAAATGCAGCCTGCACCGGATCGGGATAGTGGGTGCCACGCGCGTTACGTACCGTGGCGATGTGATCAATATTGACCCCTAACAGCAACTCTGCCATGACAATCCTCTGTTTTCTCGAAAAATAGATGTCGCGCGCAGCAAGAAACACGCGGTGCTGCCAACGCTATTCGCTCGCCGCGTCGGGCTTTTTTAGGTACAAACTGGCGAAAAAGCTCCTGACTTTTTAACGGTTTGCCGCCCAGATAAGGTTTCAGCGCCATGCGGGTGAACCGTTTAGCGGCACGCAAACTGTCAGCATCGGGAAAACTGCGCTCGCATAAAGCACGCAGCTGGCGGCCCGTAAAGCTGCGCTGGTTCACCACTAAGCTGGCGATGAACCCCTTCTCTTCGCGATAACTGTAGGTCATCGTGTCGTCAACCGATTCGCCACTACCCGCACAGTGAAGAAAATCCACGCCATAACCGAGATGCCCCAACAGCGCCAGCTCAAAGCGGCGCAGTGCCGGTTCTGGCGAACCGCTGCCTGCGGCTAATTCCTGAAGACAGTTAAGATAATCGAAGAAGAGTTCAGAGAAAGGAATTTCTTGTTCCAGCACGCGTGACAGCAGTTCGTTGACGTACAGGCCACAATAAAGGGTGATACCACTTAGGGGTAAAGCCAGCGAAACGGCTTCAGCAGTGCGGAGAGTTTTGACCTCACCACGTCCGCTCCAGCGCACCAGCAGCGGCGTAAACGGCTGGAGTGCACCTTTAAGCTGTGATCGCCGTGAACGTGCACCTTTAGCCAGTACACGCACACGGCCCTGGCTCTCGCTAAACAGATCGAGCAGCAGGCTGGTCTCGCTGAAAGGACGACTATGCAGCACAAAGGCGCGTTGCCAACCTTCCATAGAATCAGAGATCGTCTACATAACCCAGGCTGCGCAGCGCACGTTCGTCGTCAGCCCAACCGGATTTAACCTTCACCCACAGTTCGAGATGTACTTTTGCTTCAAACATCTCTTCCATGTCTTTACGCGCTTCAATACCGATAGTTTTGATTTTGGCACCTTTGTTGCCAATCACCATCTTCTTCTGTCCATCGCGCTCAACCAGGATCAGGCCATTAATATCATAGCCACCGCGCTCGTTTGAAACAAAGCGTTCGATTTCAACCGTAACCGAATAAGGCAGTTCCGCACCGAGAAAACGCATCAGTTTTTCGCGAATGATCTCTGAAGCCATAAAACGTTGCGAGCGATCGGTGATGTAATCTTCCGGGAAATGATGTTCCGCTTGTTTCAGATGCTTACGGGTAATGGCGGCAATGGTATCGACGTTTTTGCCGCTTTCCGCTGAAATCGGCACGATATCAAGGAAGTTCATCTGCTGGCTCAGAAACTGCAGATGCGGCAACAGAATGCTTTTATCCTGAATATTGTCCACTTTGTTGATTGCCAGCACTACCGGCACTTTGCCGTCGCGCAGTTTGTTCAACACCATTTCGTCATCAGGGGTCCAGCGCGTGCCTTCCACGACAAAAATCACCAGCTCAACGTCGCCGATAGAGCTGCTGGCGGCACGGTTCATCAGGCGATTAATGGCGCGCTTCTCTTCCATATGCAGGCCCGGCGTATCGACATAGATTGCCTGATAATCGCCTTCCGTATGGATGCCCATGATGCGATGGCGCGTGGTTTGCGGCTTACGCGAGGTGATCGACACTTTCTGTCCCAGCAACTGGTTCAGTAAAGTAGATTTACCGACGTTTGGTCGGCCGACAATCGCGACAAAGCCGCAATAGGTAACGTGTTCGCTCATTCGAGTCCTAACTTAATCAGCGCCTGTTCGGCGGCTGCTTGTTCTGCCTTACGGCGGCTGGAGCCCACGCCCACCACCGGTTCAGCCATGCCACTCACCTGACAGTGAATGGTGAATTCTTGATCGTGGGCTTCGCCACGTACCTGCACCACTAAATAACTCGGCAGTGGCAGATGACGTCCTTGCAGATACTCTTGCAGGCGCGTTTTGGGATCTTTTGCTTGTCGCCCGGACTGATTTCGTCCAGGCGCGTCTGATACCAGTCAAGGATCAGCTTTTCCACCATTTGGATATTACTGTCGAGGAAGATGCCCCCAATCAGTGCTTCTACCGTATCCGCAAGGATGGATTCACGACGAAAACCGCCGCTTTTTAATTCACCCGGCCCTAAGCGCAAACACTCTCCCAGGTCAAACTCACGCGCCATCTCAGCCAGCGTGTTTCCGCGCACTAACGTTGCGCGCATGCGGCTCATGTCGCCTTCATCCACGCGCGGGAAGCGGTGATAAAGTGCATTTGCAATCACATAGCTAAGAATAGAATCGCCGAGAAATTCAAGACGCTCGTTATGTTTACTGCTGGCGCTACGATGGGTAAGTGCCTGCTGTAATAATTCCGGATGAGTAAAAGTGTAGCCCAGTTTGCGCTGAAGCTTGTTAATCAAGATGGGGTTCATGCGATTCCAGTTCTTTTTTGCGTCTGTAACTCTGCACACCAAACAGGGCTGAGGTTCCAGCACATTCTGTTTGGTGTGCAGTGGCCTCCCGCAGGAGGCCACCCGTTTGCCTTAGATTCAGGCAACTACTTTCAGTGAATACCGCCAATTCGATTCAGACGAACGCCGGTCGGCCACTGTCCTTCCTGTTTTTCAAAACTCATCCAGATAGCGACCGCTTTACCCACCAGGTTACGCTCCGGGACAAATCCCCAGTAACGGCTGTCGGCGCTGTTGTCACGGTTATCGCCCATCATGAAATATTGTCCCTGCGGCACGACCCAGCTTGCCTGGGGCTGTCCCGGCTGTTGGTAATACATGCCTGCCTGGCTTTGCGCTTCATTCACCAGCAGGATGTTATGGGTCACATCACCGAGGGTTTCTTTACGCGTTCCCAGGCGTAATCCACCACGCATAGTTTCGCCTTGCGGCACGTCAAAGAATCCATTACCGGTTTCGTTGCCATTAAAACCGCTAAAGGTTTGAATAAATTTGCTTGGCTCTACGTCGGTATAGGTAATCGGCAGCGCGGTATTACAGGTTTTACCCTGGCTGCAACCTGGATTCACTGTCAGCGTTTTGCTGTAAGGATCGTAGGTTACTTTATCGCCCGGCAAGCCGATGACACGTTTAATATAATCAAGGCTTGGATCTTTCGGGTATTTAAATACCGCGATATCACCACGTTTTGGCTGTCCGGTAGGGATTAATGTTGTTTGTGTGATGGGATCTTTGATGCCATACGCAAACTTTTCAACCAGAATAAAATCCCCAATCAGCAGCGTCGGCATCATTGATCCAGACGGAATCTGAAAAGGTTCGTAAATAAACGAACGCACAATAAACACCACGGCCAGCACGGGAAAAACAGAGGCTGTGGTCTCAATCCAGCCCGGCTGGGACGATACTTTTGCCAGGGTTTTAGCGTCGAGCGTGTTTCCCGCTTGTGCCTGAGCAGCAGCTTGTTGGGCACGACGAGCAGGCGCCCATTTAAAACGATCGATACACCAAATAACGCCTGTTACCAGCGTCGCGATGAACAAAATCAAAGCGAACATATTAGCCATTATAAATCCTTATTTGCTGTCCTTTCCGACATGCAGAATGGCAAGGAACGCTTCCTGCGGCAGCTCAACGTTACCAACCTGCTTCATTCGCTTCTTACCTTCTTTCTGCTTCTGCAACAGTTTTTTCTTACGACTAACGTCGCCGCCGTAGCACTTGGCGAGTACGTTTTTACGTAGCTGTTTCACTGTTGAGCGCGCAATAATGTGGTTGCCGATAGCCGCCTGAATCGCAATATCGAACTGCTGACGAGGGATAAGATCTTTCATCTTCTCGACCAGCTCACGACCACGATAAGGTGCATTTTCACGGTGGGTAATCAGCGCCAGCGCATCAACACGTTCAGAGTTAATCAAAACGTCGACGCGCACCATGTCAGAGGCTTGAAAACGTTTAAAGTTATAATCTAAAGAAGCGTAACCGCGCGACGTTGATTTCAGGCGGTCAAAGAAATCCAGTACCACTTCGGCCATTGGAATTTCATAGGTCAGTGCGACCTGATTGCCGTGATAAACCATGTTGGTTTGCACGCCACGTTTTTCAATACACAGCGTGATCACGTTGCCCAAATATTCCTGTGGCAACAGCATGTGGCACTCAGCGATCGGCTCGCGTAACTCTTCGATATTGTTCAGCGGCGGAAGTTTCGATGGGCTGTCAACGTAGATGACTTCTCCGCCCGTGGTTTCTACTTCGTATACTACCGTCGGTGCCGTGGTGATCAGATCCAGATCATATTCACGCTCAAGACGTTCCTGAATGATCTCCATATGCAGCAGACCAAGGAAGCCACAGCGGAAGCCGAAGCCTAGCGCGGTAGAGCTCTCTGGCTCATAGAACAGAGAAGCATCGTTCAGGCTGAGTTTGCCGAGCGCATCACGGAAGGCTTCATAATCATCAGAGCTGATTGGGAACAAACCGGCGTAAACCTGCGGCTTCACTTTTTTAAAGCCAGGTAAGGCTTTGTCTGCCGGGTTACGGGCGCCGGTTAAGGTATCGCCCACTGGCGCACCGAGGATATCTTTAATTGCACAAACCAGCCAGCCAACTTCACCGCAGTTCAGTTCGGTACGGTCTATCTGTTTCGGTGTAAAAATACCCAGGCGATCGGCGTTGTAAATCTGACCGGTACTCATCACTTTGATCTTGTCGCCTTTGCGCATCGTGCCGTTTTTGACACGCACCAGCGACACTACGCCAAGGTAGTTATCGAACCATGAATCGATAATCAACGCCTGAAGCGGGCCATCTGGATCGCCTTCCGGCGCGGGAATATCACGCACCAGACGCTCAAGAACATCAGGCACGCCCACGCCTGTTTTCGCTGAACAACGCACGGCATCAGCAGCATCAATACCGACGATGTCTTCGATCTCTTGCGCTGCGCGATCGGGATCGGCTGCAGGCAGGTCAATTTTGTTCAGGACCGGCACTACTTCCAGATCCATCTCAATTGCTGTGTAGCAGTTGGCCAGGGTTTGCGCTTCTACGCCCTGCCCTGCGTCTACCACCAGCAATGCCCCTTCACAGGCCGCCAATGAGCGGGAAACTTCATAAGAGAAGTCAACGTGTCCTGGAGTATCGATGAAATTGAGCTGGTAAGTTTCGCCGTCTAACGCTTTGTAATCGAGCGTTACGCTTTGCGCTTTAATGGTAATGCCGCGCTCACGCTCCAGATCCATAGAATCGAGTACTTGCGCAGCCATCTCACGATCCGTCAGGCCACCACAAATTTGAATCAAGCGGTCAGAGAGCGTAGATTTGCCGTGGTCAATATGCGCGATGATAGAGAAATTTCGTATGTGCTTCATTTATATGAATATCTTCACGTAGAAAATCAGTTGAAAACCTGAGCACAGACACATTCAGGAAGATCGCTCTTTACCCACAATCCTGTCAGCCTCATTAATGACGACGCATATTACACTGTTAAGCCCGCGCATTAAAGAATGGAACGTGGTGGAATCACAACAGTTTATGGCGGGAAACAGATATTACAAAGGCCACAAGGTGTGCGGCCTGGACGAGGTTTACGCTTCGCTTTCAACGCGCAGCGCATCGGGTGGCAAAGCGATATTTAAAATCACGGGTTGAAAGGCTTCACGATCGCCAAATTTCATCGAAATACCCTTAGCGACAATAAATCCGCCTACACCACCCAGCAAGGCGCCGCAAGCAGCCGCTAAATCGCTTTGAAACAGGGCCTGAAACAGACCGGCAACGCAAAACAGGCCAAACAGCGGCGTCATATACACCAGCAAAGCCGAGCCCAGCAGGCTGCTTTCTTTGATGCCTAATTCGATACGTTGTCCTGGCTGCAGCGGTTTACTGCTGGCAATCTGCATCACATGCGCATTTTTCGGCCCAAGCTTATTGAGCATGTGGCTGCCGCACCCTTTACGTGCTGAGCAACTGTTGCAAGAGGTTTTCGCTTCGGTATGCAAGGTCGCAATACCGTTTTGCCACTCCACCACGGTGGCCCACTCTCTCATCATTTTTGTGATCCTAAATCGATGCTGTCCGCAATACGTTTTGCTGTTGAAGGCGGCAACTCGCCAACAACCGTAATTTCGTTATTATTACGCAAAACGGTTTGTACGGTACGACGTCCAGTGCGCAACGTCTGCGTGGTGCTGCTTTTATCGGCAGGTGTAACGTTAATCGCAAAACTAAACAGGCCATCGCTATAAAGGCGCGACTCCATGCTTTTGTTCATTGCGGGCATATCACGTCGATTTTGCGACACCAGTGACATGCCTGCAGGCAACCAACCCGGCTGCCAGGCAAGCGTCACGTTGTCCCCTTTCGGCACCGACAGCGAAGGCGGTAAATTGGCCTTCTCCAGCCCCTGCATCAGGTTACGAACGCCTTCATCCACGGCAAAGCTGATAACCCTGAACTGTTCGAGTGTCTCACCATCACGATCCAGCAAATCGATGCGTAACGGCAGTTTGGTATCGACATCAAGCCATACAACATAGCTATAGCGCGTGCCATCACGTGAGACGATGCGCAACACGTCGCACATTTGATCGGCAATACGTGAGCGCCCTACCGTAATAAAATCGTAGAAGCCAGCAAGTTTAGAAAAGTCGGCAAAAATAACCGATGGCAAAGCATCAATGATGTGATTGCCTGGCAGTGAAAAGGGATCAAGTCCGGGTTCGAAGTAGCTGATATCATTGCCGCGCTGAATCACTTCACGGCGCGGTCCGTCCATTTGCAAGAGCTGCGCATAAACGCGGTTATCAATCACTGCGTGACGATAACGCAGCGACTCGATGCCAATGCGGGAAACGTTGATATAGGCAAATTCGTAGTTGAGGTTCTGGCTTGCCTGCTCCATCTGTTGCAACAACGCCCCAGACGCAGAGGTTTGCGCTGGGGCGGTAGATGACCAAAGCAGGCTGCCTGCCAGCAGGCTAACGGCACACCAAAGCTGCTTCATTACTGCTGCTGAATTCTAAGGACTGATTTCCGGGAACAATGGCTTGTGCTTGTTTAGGCGCATCAGTTTCAAACTGAAGCTGATCGGCATGCAAGCGGCGTTGCAGTTCATAATCCTGCAGCATGGCATTCACACGACGACGTTGTTCCTGAACTTGCTGGTTAGCACTATTCGTATCGAAGGCATCAGACGGTACGCCCAGGCTCACCGGGGAGGCTTTGCCCATCATAGGCAGCGTGTTGAATACCGGCGACTCAGAAGATTCAGTGTTCGTGCCTGCAGGTTGGTTATAGTGTTGAACGCCAACAATCACTGCCAAAGAGACACAGGCAGCGACGCCGATTTGGGTTAATTGCGCAGCCCAGGGACGCGCTTTACGCCAGAACGGCATTTTTTCCCAACGAGAAGGTTCTGGCTGCGCTTCAGGGATCAACGACGTGACTTTACGCAGCGGTTCTTTTTCGATGGCAGCGGCTACACGCGCAGAGATATCGAAATGCAGGACATCACCAACATCGCCGCGCATTGTGTCGCGGATCAGATGATAGCTTTCCCAGCTTTTCTGTAGATCTGCATCTTTTGACAACGTCGAAACAAGCTCGTTATCAAGCGTCTCACCGTCCATTAAAGCGGAAAGTTTTTCTTTCTGCATGCCTAAGTACCCTTCCAGTAGCCGTTATCACTGACGTTGGATAAGCGGTTGAACTTTATTATCAATAGCCTCTCGTGCGCGGAAGATACGTGATCGAACCGTACCCACCGGGCAATCCATGATGGCGGCAATTTCTTCGTAACTCAGCCCGTCCAGTTCCCTGAGGGTGATTGCCATACGCAAATCCTCAGGAAGCGTCTCAATGGTACGAAAGACGATTTGTTTCAATTCTTCAGACAACATTAAGTTCTCAGGGTTCGAAATTTCTTTTAATGCACCGGCACTTTCGAAATTTTCTGCGTCGATTGCATCCACATCACTCGACGGTGGACGACGCCCCTGCGCAACCAGGTAATTCTTGGCGGTATTGACCGCGATACGATACAACCAGGTATAAAATGCGCTATCGCCACGGAACGAATCCAGTGCCCGATAAGCTTTAATAAAAGACTCCTGAACTACGTCAGGCACATCGCCCGACGGAACATAGCGCGAAACCAGGCTCGCCACTTTATGCTGGTAACGAATGACCAGTAAATTGAAAGCCTTTTGATCTCCTTTCTGAACCCGTTCAACGAGAACCTGATCCGTTAACTGCTCGCTCATCCGAGGTAATGTCTCCCCAAATTCTTTTCTTATGCGTAAAGGAACTGCCAGCACATCTCATTGTTCTGAGCAAGCATGCGCTTAGAGTTATGATGTGGCGTAAAGTTCACTTATCGCCCTGATTTTTCCGCTCCGCTGAATCACATACAGCTTGTTCATTTTTGTTTAATGTCAGGAGCGTTGATCGCAGGCAGAGTAACCCATGCTAACGCCTTTTTCATCTTTAAATCCTTTCCGTTAATTATGTTTGGTATAAAAAACACAATTTAAACCATTCAATAAACAACTTATTGATAGTAGACAATATTTAATCCCCACTGAAATTTTTAGCTGAATTAATGTTCAAAATACTTCACAGGTTCGCGCTTAAGGCTTATGCTCGGGCCTATTCTTGTTTAGTAAATTAAACACCATGACCACACTTTCACGTCCGGATTACCAGTGCGATGTATTGATTATCGGTAGTGGCGCAGCGGGCCTGTCGCTGGCGTTACGTCTGGCCCAGCATTACAACGTTACGGTGCTGAGCAAAGCGCAAATTAATGAGGGTTCTACGCTCTATGCGCAAGGTGGCATTGCCGCCGTATTTGATGAAACCGACAGTATTGATTCACATATTGAAGACACCTTAATCGCGGGAGCGGGTTTATGCGATCGCGACGCGGTATCCTTTATTGCCAGCAATGCGCGTCACTGTGTGCAGTGGTTAATTGACCATGGTGTCGCCTTTGACAGGGATCCGCAGGCCGCCGGAGAGATGCGCTATCACCTGACACGAGAAGGTGGCCATAGCCATCGCCGCATTTTGCACAGTGCTGACGCCACTGGGCGTGAAGTTGAAACCACCCTGGTAAGCCAGGCGCTCAACCATCCCAACATTCGTATCCTGGAACGCACCAATGCAGTTGATTTGATTCTTTCAGATAAAATCGGCCTTTCCGGCCCGCGCCGCGTTGTGGGTGCGTGGATATGGAATCGCCATCGCGAGCGTGTTGAAACATGCAGTGCGCGCGCCGTAGTGCTGGCAACTGGCGGAGCGGCGAAGGTTTATCAATATACCACTAATCCTGATATTGCATCAGGTGATGGCATTGCCATGGCCTGGCGTGCAGGTTGCCGGGTGGCTAATCTGGAATTCAATCAGTTTCACCCTACCTGCCTGTTCCATCCTCAGGCACAGAACTTTTGCTGACGGAAGCGTTGCGTGGCGAGGGCGCCCGGCTGGTTCGCCCGGATGGCACTCGCTTTATGCCTGATTTTGACGAGCGGGGCGAATTAGCACCACGCGATATCGTCGCGCGTGCAATTGATCATGAAATGAAGCGCCTCGGCGTTGATTGCATGTATCTCACTATCAGTCATCAGCCTGAAGCCTTTGTTCGCGCTCATTTTCCAATGATTTATGAAAAACTGCTTACCTTCGGATTTAATCTTACCCGGGATGCCATTCCGATTGTACCCGCTGCGCATTACACCTGTGGCGGCGTCATGGTTAATCAGCAAGGCCGAACCGATGTACAGGGACTGTATGCCATTGGCGAAGTCAGCTATACCGGTTTACACGGTGCAAATCGCATGGCATCAAATTCATTATTAGAGTGTTTGGTTTATGGCTGGTCAGCTGCTGAGGATGTGCTTCATACGCTTCCTGAAGTCGACGCGGTAAGCGAATTGCCTGCATGGGATGAGAGTCGTGTAGATGATGCTGACGAACACGTAGTTATTCAGCATAACTGGCATGAGCTGCGTCTGCTTATGTGGGATTATGTTGGCATCGTGCGTACCACCAAACGTCTGGAGCGCGCTCTGCGTCGCATTAATCTGCTTCAGCAAGAGATTGATGAATACTACGCTAATTTCCGTCTCTCTAATAACCTGCTGGAGCTGCGTAATTTAGTCCAGGTCGCCGAATTAATGGTGCGCTGTGCACTGGAACGTAAAGAGAGCCGCGGCCTGCATTACACCCGCGACTATCCCAATCTTTTGCCAGAGGCGTTACCTACCGTGCTGGTGCCACAGCGTCACATAAACAGATAGAAATCGCGTGTCAAACTGCGCCAGTCTTCGGAATAATGGGTATCTTCAGCACGAATAGCGAGGCGCTCCACTAGCGTTTCGCCTGTGCTGGGCGAAAATCCCAGTAAGACGCGATGTGGTGGACGATTAGCATACTCCGCCACGTCAAAGCGAAAACGTAAGTGCCAGCCATCCGCCAAGGCCAGGTCAATAAAATTCTGCCCTACCGTTTCTGGCAGCACGACGCAGAAAAATCCCTCTTCTTCAATCAACAGTGCCGCGCTGCGCAGTAGTGTCTGATGATCCAGCGTAGCGGTAGAACGTGCACTATCACGTGCCGGGCTGGAGCATGCCACGCCTGGCGTAAACCAGGGAGGATTACTCACAATCAAAGAATAATGCCTGTTGCTGTTTTCAGCCCAGGAGGCAATATCGTGTTGATGAACATGAATACGCGATGGCCACGGCGATTGCCGTACATTTTCTTTCGCCTGCTGTGCCGCTTGTGCATCCAGCTCAACGGCATCAATAGTGACAGATTCTGCCGTGCGCTGGGCCAGCATTAACGCCACCAGCCCGCTCCCGCTACCGATGTCTAAAATACGCTTTGCTCCCGCGACAGGCGCCCAGGCACCTAATAAGATGCCGTCGGTACCCACTTTCATCGCGCAACGATCGTGTGCAACAAAAAATTGTTTAAAGGTAAAACCGTTCTTTTTAACTGTGGCCGCTCATGCGGTTTGTCCTGCATCATTCTCTGCTACCATTGATTTTTCCTGCCGTACGGCAGCGCATAAGTGTAACGTGGCAAGTCAGTGAATTCACCTGACAGACAATGCCCGGCACAGCGGAAGCGGATTAACAGATGAAGATTATGTCCGATCTGTCTATAATCAGCGCCCCAAACTGAGGTAGACCATGACCGTAACCACATTTTCCGAACTCGAACTCGACGAAAGCCTGCTTGAAGCATTGCAGGAAAAAGGCTTCACGCGCCCAACAGCGATTCAGGCTGCTGCTATTCCGCCCGCGCTGGAGGGCCGCGACGTTTTGGGTTCGGCACCTACCGGGACCGGGAAAACCGCCGCGTATCTGCTACCAGCGTTGCAGCATCTGCTCGACTTCCCACGTAAAAAATCAGGCCCGCCGCGTATTTTGATCGTAACGCCAACGCGTGAACTGGCGATGCAGGTTGCCGATCAGGCACGCGAGCTGGCAAAGCATACTCATCTCGATATCGCGACCATTACCGGTGGCGTGGCCTATATGAACCACGCAGAAGTGTTCAGTGAGAACCAGGATGTGGTTGTTGCCACAACGGGCCGCCTGCTGCAGTACATCAAAGAAGAGAACTTTGATTGCCACGCCGTAGAAACGCTGATCCTTGATGAAGCCGATCGCATGCTCGACATGGGTTTTGCACAAGATATCGAAACGATTGCAGCCGAAACGCGCTGGCGTAAGCAAACGTTGTTGTTCTCTGCCACCCTTGAAGGCGAGAATATCAAAGACTTCGCCGAGCGTTTGTTGAACGACCCGGTTGAACTTGAAGCCGATCCGAGCCGTCGCGAGCGTAAAAAATTCAGCAATGGTACTATCGCGCTGATGATCTCGCTCATAAAACCAAATTACTGATCCATTTACTGGAACAGCCTGATGTGACGCGCTCAATTGTGTTTGTGCGTAAGCGTGAGCGCCTGCATGAACTGGTGAGCTGGCTGCATGATGCCGGCATCCGCAGCAGCTATCTTGAAGGCGAAATGGTGCAGATGAAGCGCAACGAAGCACTCAAGCGTCTGATGGATGGTCGCGTAAAAGTGTTGGTTGCCACTGACGTTGCGGCTCGCGGTATTGATATCGATGATGTCAGCCACGTTTTCAACTTTGATATGCCGCGCACGGCAGATATCTATTTGCACCGTATCGGTCGTACTGGCCGTGCCGGACGAAAGGGTATTGCTATTTCGTTAGTTGAAGCACACGACCATTTGCTGCTGGGCAAAATCAGCCGTTATGTCAACGAGCCGCTGAAGGCGCGTGTCGTTGATGAACTGCGTCCAACAACGCGCGCGCCAAGCGCGAAATCCACCGGTAAACCGTCGAAAAAGTTCTTGCGAAGCGTGCAGAGAAAAAATCGGACGAAGTTGAAAAACCTCGCGTGAAAAAACGTCATCGTGATACCAAAAACATTGGTAAGCGCCGCAAGCCGAGCGGTACAACGCAAAAAACTGAAAGTGCGGAATAATTCAGCACCCAGATAAAAAAATCGCCTCCTGTGAGGCGATTTTTTTGCGTTGATCATCATAAATAACGGGTTAAGCGTAATTTTTTGAAAACGGGGCTGTAAGTATGAAAACATGATATAGCAGCGTGATGCCCGAACAGCTATCTCGCTAATTTTATAAATAATTTTATGGAAACCGCTTTGTGTTTTATTTCAGCAACGATGAACAACGCTTTGTATCTTCTTCTACAAACTTTCTGTAAAAGTTCGTGTGATCACATCACGCTGCTGCTCTGGCGTTAAGGCATTAAAACGGACGGCGTAACCAGAAACGCGAATTGTCAACTGGGGGTATTTTTCCGGATGTTTTACCGCATCTTCCAGCGTTTCGCGGCTCAGCACGTTAACATTCAGATGCTGTCCACCTTCAACGCGCACCTGTGGTTTTACTTCAACCGGCACTTCGCGGTAAGCAAATTCTCCTAATGCGCTAAGCGTAACAACCTGGTCCTCTTCATAGCCTTGTTTAGCACACAGACAGCGCGCCTCAGCTTTTTCATCGTCCAGCAGCCAGAAAGAGTTAAGCAGGTTTGGGTTATTACTTTGCGTAATTTGGATACCCGTAATCATGGTAAGCCTCCAGGACTTTGCATCGGTGTTTTCCAATGCGGTGAATAATCGATCGGAAGCGTTGGTATAACATTTGAACAGGGGCTGAGTTTTGACTTGCATCAATTCCACTCACCCCTTTCAGGGAGCTATTTTCTATCGCTTTGTTAAAGCAGAATTTTTATTATCAAATTTTGTTTTATATTTAAAATATTTTTCACGCTTCAGCTCGCCGCTTATAACAGCTAAGCTTACCGTATTACTTTTAAGGAGTTGAGTATGGCTGAGAAGCTGACCTGGCATGACGTGCTGGCCGAAGAGAAAAAGAAACCGTATTTCGTTGAGACTTTGAAGCTGGTTGCTGATGAACGAGCAGCAGGTGTAACAGTTTATCCACCGCAGAAAGATGTTTTTAATGCCTTTCGTCTTACGGAACTGAGCGATATCAAGGTTGTCATTTTAGGACAGGATCCTTATCACGGCCCACATCAGGCGCATGGCCTGGCTTTTTCAGTGTTACCCGGCGTGCAGATCCCCCTTCTTTGCAAAATATGTATAAAGAGTTGCAGCAGGATATTCCTGGCTTTCAGAAACCGAATCATGGCTTTCTTGAAAGCTGGGCTAAGCAAGGTGTGATGTTACTGAATACCGTTCTGACGGTCGAAGCGGGCAAGGCGCATTCACATGCACGTTTCGGCTGGGAAACCTTTACCGACAATGTGATTGCGGCTATCAACGAACATCGTGAAGGTGTGATCTTTTTGCTTTGGGGTTCACACGCGCAAAAAAGGGCAACATTATTGATCGTCAACGACACCATGTGTTGCAGGCACCGCACCCTTCTCCACTTTCAGCACACCGCGGCTTTTTCGGCTGCCAGCACTTTTCTAAAACCAATGCAATACTGAGCGAAGCGGGTAAAACCCCTGTTGACTGGACTCCCGTATTACCTGAATAGCACAGCAAAAAGCACACGACCGCGGCGAGCGCGGTCGTGGATATTCTTCAGGCGTTCACTCAGCCTTTCGCTTTGGCGACCGCAACCATTGCCGGACGCAGCAGGCGACCATTCAGGGTATAGCCACGCTGCATCACCAACATAACGTGATTTGGCTCGAAATCTTCAGACTCCATCATAGACATCGCCTGATGAATTTCTGGATTGAACGGTACGCCGGTTTCGCCTACCACTTCAACACCAAACTTACGCACAGCGCCTAACAGCGATTTCAGCGTCAACTCGATGCCTTCAATCATGGATGCCAGCTGCTCATCTTCTTTATTTGCAACTTCCAGAGCGCGTTCAAGGCTATCAATGACCGGCAGCAGTTCGTTGGCAAACTTCTCCAGCGCAAATTTATGCGCCTTTTCCACATCCATTTCTGCACGACGACGAATATTTTCAATCTCGGCCTGCGCACGCAGCTGCGCATCGCGCACGCCATTCTGAGATTGCGCTAATTCAGCTTCAAGTTGGGCGATACGCTCATCACGCGGATCCACCTCCACTGCTGTCTCCGCGTCCTGGGGTTGTTGTTGATCCTGCTGAATTTCGTCTGAGACTTGCTCGTTTGGGGTGTTCTGTTCTTTACTACTCATGAATTTCTCCGCGTTTTGCACATTCACTTCGCTGGTTGGCTTATTATGGGGATCGGTTTGACGGTTTCAAGGGAACCCATCACATTGCCTTGCCGTTTTGGCTTATGAGGAACACCCACGCTATGAACAAACACTTTAACTGCATTGGTATTGTGGGTCATCCACGTCATCCCACTGCGCTGACAACGCATGAGATGCTTTGGCGCTGGCTGACAGCCAAAGGTTATCAAGTGATCGTTGAGAAGCAAATTGCGCAGGAGTTGGCATTACACGAGGTGCAAACCGGGACGCTGGCGGAAATTGGTCAGCAGGCCGACCTTGCCGTGGTCGTCGGAGGTGATGGCAATATGCTGGGCGCTGCCCGCGTGCTGGCACGCTATGACATTAAAGTCATTGGTATCAACCGCGGTAATTTGGGTTTTTAACCGACCTTGACCCGGATAATGCCCAGCAGCAGCTTGATGAAGTATTGCAGGGCAACTACTTTGTTGAAAGCCGCTTTTTGCTGGAGGCGCAGGTTTGCCGGGAAACCTGCTCACCGCGTATCGGCAGTGCGATCAACGAGGTGGTTCTTCACCCGGGAAAAGTGGCACACATGATTGAATTTGAAGTGTATATCGATGAGGTCTTTGCATTTTCTCAGCGATCGGATGGCTTGATTATTTCAACGCCAACCGGCTCAACCGCTTATTCACTCTCTGCCGGAGGCCCAATTTTAACGCCCTCACTGGATGCTATTGCGCTGGTTCCGATGTTTCCTCACACATTGTCGGCGCGCCCGCTCGTCATTAACAGCAGCAGTACCATTCGTTTACGTTTTTCATCGCGACGCAGCGATCTTGAAATCAGCTGTGACAGCCAGATTGCTTTGCCTATTCAGGAAGGCGAAGATGTGCTTATCCGGCGTAGCGAGAATCATCTCAATCTTATTCATCCTAAAAACTACAGTTATTTCAATACACTAAGCTCTAAATTAGGCTGGTCGAAAAAATTATTCTGAAAATCAGCGTACCCTCTTTACTGGTTATAAAACCAGTTTATACTGTATGGAAAACCATATCTGTTTTTCCATACAGGTGATTCTATGCTGGCACAACTGACCATCAGTAACTTTGCTATCGTTCGTGAGCTCGACATTGATTTTCAACGCGGTATGACAGCAATCACTGGTGAAACCGGTGCAGGTAAATCAATTGCAATTGACGCGCTCAGCTTGTGTCTGGGCGGTCGTGCTGATGCCGACATGGTGCGTCAGGGTGCTAACCGCGCCGATCTTTGTGCCCGCTTTCAGCTAAAATTTTCACCTTCAGCCCAACGCTGGCTGGAAGAGAACCAGCTTGATGATGGCAACGAATGTTTGCTGCGTCGTGTGATCAGTGCGGATGGTCGTTCAAGAGGCTTTATCAATGGCACCGCAGTGCCGCTTTCGCAGCTGCGCGATTTAGGCCAGTTATTGATTCAAATTCATGGTCAACACGCTCATCAGTTGTTGCTTAAAGCCGATCACCAAAAACATCTTTTAGACGCTTATGCAGATCATGACGATTTGCTGCAGCGCATGCGTGAACATTATCAGACCTGGCATCAGAGCTGCCGCACCTTAGCGCAACATCAGCAGCAGGCGCAGGAGCGTGAGGCGCGGCGTGAACTCTTGCAATACCAACTCAAAGAGTTAAATGAGTTTGCGCCTCAGCCTGGCGAATATGAGCAAATCGATGAAGAGTACAAGCGTCTGGCGAATAGCGGTCAACTGCTTTCAACCAGCCAGCAGGCACTTCAGCTTTTAGCGGACAGCGATGACGCTAATCTTAATAGTTTGCTCTACACCGCGCGTCAGATGTTGTCAGAACTGGTCTCGCTTGATGATAAAGTCAGCGGTGTGTTCAACTTGCTTGAAGAAGCGGCGATTCAGTTGAGCGAAGCCAGCGATGAGTTGCGCCACTATTGCGACAGCCTGGACCTTGATCCTAATCGCCTGTATGAGCTTGAGATGCGTATCTCGCGTCAGATTGCGCTGGCGCGTAAACATCATGTCACGCCTGAAGGTTTGCCTGAATTGCATCAGCAATTACTGGCTGAAGCTGAGCTGCTGTCACAGCACGAAAGTGACCAGGAAAGTTTGCAAACGCTGGTGACAGAACATTATCACGCTGCACTTCATAGTGCGGAGCAGTTGCATCAGCAACGTAGCGCCTATGCCGGGGAATTGCAGCAGCTGATTACGCAAAGCATGCACATGCTGTCGATGCCACATGGCCGTTTTACAATTGCGTTGACGTTTAATCCTGATCATCTGACTGCTGAAGGTGCCAGCCGTATTGATTTTCAGGTGACCACTAACCCAGGTCAGCCTTTGCAGCCATTGGGTAAAGTGGCTTCAGGGGGTGAGCTGTCACGTATCGCTCTGGCTATTCAGGTTATTACCGCGAAAAAAATGGAAACGCCAGCCATGATCTTTGATGAAGTGGATGTGGGAATCAGTGGTCCAACAGCTGCGGTAGTCGGTAAACTGTTGCGTCAGTTAGGCGAATCGACTCAGGTCATGTGCGTAACACATTTACCCCAAGTGGCAGGTTGCGGACATCAGCATTTCTTTGTCAGCAAAGAGACCGATGGTGAGATGACCGAAACCCATATGAAGCCACTCGATAAGCGTGCTCGTTTGCAGGAACTGGCTCGCCTGCTAGGTGGTAGCGAAGTGACGCGTAATACCCTTGCTAACGCGAAAGAACTTTTAGCCGCCTGATAACGCACTTTTTAACCCAGCGTGGTCATATGCATGCTCTGTAAAGGTTCCCAATAGCGAAAAGGTCTATTATCATCGGCACTTTATGTCGCCAAAGTGATAAAGCCTGCCGCAAGCAGAGTTCAGATTTTGATGGCAAAAAAACAGCCTGTAAAAGGCGTTTGGCCCCAGAAAAGGAATGTATAGATGCGCTGTAAAACGCTGACTGCCGCGGCAGTGGTAATGTTAATGATGACCGCCGGATGTTCCACTTTAGAGCGCGTGGTTTACCGTCCGGATATTAACCAGGGCAATTATCTGGTTGCCAATGACGTCGCTAAGATTCATAACGGTATGACCCAACAGCAGGTGGCTTATACGCTCGGCACACCGATGATGAAAGACCCGTTCGGTAGCAACGTTTGGTATTACATATTCCGCCAGGAACCGGGACACGAAAGCGTGAAACAGCAGACGCTGACGCTGACTTTTGATGGCAACGGGGTGCTGACCAACATCGAAAACAAGCCAAATTTGACGCAAAAACGCGGCTAATCGCAGATTCAGAACAGTAAAAAGGCGCCTGAGAGCGCCTTTTTATTTCTGCTGCCTTGCTTTTAATAACAGCCAGAAGTCGTGGTTTAGTTTACTTTTTGCTGCCTGCGGAACGCTCGGCGCGTTGGCGCCGCAACTCTTTGGGATCGGCAATCAGTGGTCGGTAAATCTCAATCCGATCGCCCTCTTCCACAACATCGTTCAGCTTTACAGCCCGGCTATAGATGCCCACCTTATTAAGGCTGAGATCGATTTCGCGACGCAGCTCCAGTATTCCTGACGCTTCGATGGCCTGCTCTACCGTGCTGCCCTGCTCAATTTTGATATAACGCTGATACTGTTTCTCAGGCAGCGCATAAACCACCTCAACAGAGATATCAGGCACTATAAACCTCTTTCGCTCGCTGTGTGAAAGCCTGAACCATACTGTTTGCCAGCTCTTTAAAGATGCGACCAAAAGCCATCTCGACCAGCATGTTAGTAAACTCAAACTCCAGGCTTAACTCGACCTTACAAGCATCATCACCAAGCGAAATAAAGCGCCAGCCACCGGTCAGTTTTCTGAAAGGCCCATCGACCAGTTGCATATGAATGCTCTGATTATCAGATAAGGTATTGCGCGTGGTAAATGTTTTGCTGATGCCCGCCTTTGACACGTCGACAGAGGCTGTCATCTGATTTTCCGATGTATCCAAAACGCGGCTACCGGTACAGCCGGGCAAGAATTCAGGATAAGCATCGACATCATTCACAAGTTGGTACATCTGCCCGGCACTGAAGGGGACCAGCGCCGAACGACTAATCTGAGCCATAATGGTTCCTGTTCGTCACAAAACCGCTAAATAATAGCATTTTCAGCGGGTAAACAAAAATCCCTTGATTATTAGGTGTGCTAGAATAGCCTGTTTCCTGACGCCCCGTTGGACTGGGGATGCGATAACCGACCAAGTGATGTAAAATACGCTGCACTATGACAAAGAAAAAATCACATAAACCCGGTTCTGCCACTGTTGCTCTCAACAAGCGCGCCCGCCACGAATACTTCATTGAAGAAGAGTTCGAAGCTGGATTGGCGCTGCAAGGATGGGAAGTAAAATCACTCCGCGCGGGTAAAGCTAACATTAGCGACAGCTACATTTTGCTGCGCGATGGGGAAGCGTACCTGTTCGGTTCAACCTTTCAACCGCTGGCTGTTGCTTCAAGCCATGTCGTATGTGATCCGACGCGAAACCGTAAACTGTTGCTCAATCAACGCGAGCTCGATTCGCTGTATGGCCGTGTAAATCGTGAAGGCTACACCATTGTTGCGCTCTCTCTGTACTGGAAAAATGCCTGGTGCAAACTTAAGATCGGCGTAGCACGTGGTAAGAAAGAGCACGACAAGCGCGCTGATATTAAAGATCGCGAATGGCAAATGGATAAAGCACGCATTATGAAGAATTCCAACCGTTAAACGCTGGATTCAGATGCTGTTTTTTGCTAGTATTAAAAGTTCTTGGGGCTGATTCTGGATTCGACGGGATTCGCGAAACCCAAGGTGCATGCCGAGGTGCGGTAGGCCTCGTTAACAAACCGCAAAAAAATAGTCGCAAACGACGAAAACTACGCACTAGCAGCTTAATAACCTGCTTAGAGCCCTCTCTCCCTAGCCTCCGCTCTTAGGACGGGGATCAAGAGAGGTCAAACCCAAAAGAGATCGCGTGGATGCCCTGCCTGGGGTTGAAGCGTTAAATCCAATCAGGCTAGTTTGTTAGTGGCGTGTCCGTTCGCAGCTAACAAGCGAATGTAAAGACTGGACTAAGCATGTAGTGCCGAGGATGTAGGAATTTCGGACGCGGGTTCAACTCCCGCCAGCTCCACCAAAATCCTTCGAAGATGATTCCAGAGTCATCCGTAGAAGTCCTGAAAGCCCGCACGGCGCAAGCCCTGCGGGCTTTTTTGTGTCTTGAATTTGTCCCGCAAAGTCTGATGCCAACTAATTAAATCCGAACCTTTTAGGCGCCTTGTTAGGCACCTCGTAAAGCTTTATTGTTTTTGAGGTGCCTAAAACTATGGAAACCCGGCAATAACAAGACAGACCAAGCCGCTTTCCGTGAAGGAAATCGAATCCGCTCAATCCAGGAAAACGGTCTACGTCCTCTATGATTGCGATGGCCTTGAGCTACTCATCAAATCCAGCGGCAGTAAAATCTGACATAAACGGGTCCGCTTTTGCGGTGCGCAAAACTCAGGTTCAGTCAGCTCCACTGATAATTTTTCCTGCAGGCAGTACATTTCGCTGATTGTGAATAAAATAAAGTAAACCGATAGCAGACGGACCAAATGGCTGCCTGGCTATGGGCAGCGATAACAGGCTGAAAGTGTAGAGAAGGGGCATAACGTGCGCGCTCAGCGATAAATCTTGTCACTGCCTCTCCCTTTATACGCATTTCATATGGCTTATATCTTTTTTGCATATGCATAGCCCGGATTCGACTATTATTCGCATCAGCCCTTTCGTACACTCGCGTCACTTTTTTCAGGCAAGGTAATTTTATGAAAACGATAATTCCCTCACTGCTGGCAGTCGCGCTGACCGCAACCTTTAGTGCTCACGCAGCCACGCCAAAAGACACGCTGGTCATCGCCCAGTCAACGGATGATGCTGACAGCTTTGACCCGGCAAAAGGGTTTGAACTGACTTCGGTTCAGGCTTTTACCAATATATATCAGCGCCTGGTGCAGTCCGATCCGCAAAATCCTACCGATCTGCAGCCAACCTTAGCAACCTCCTGGCAAGCGGGCAGTGACAATCGCAGCCTGACATTTGAATTGCGTAAAGATGCGAAGTTTGCCAGCGGCAACCCACTGCGCCCGGAAGATGTGATCTTCTCGCTGGGTCGCGTGGTTAAACTTAACCTCGATCCCTCTTTCATCCTGACGCAACTCGGCTGGGACGCGAAAAACGTCGATACGTTCCTGAAAAAGGTTGATGACAATCATGTGCAAATTAGCTGGACCGCTGATGTCAGTCCAACCTATGTATTGAGCCTGCTTTCTGCGCCCGTTTCATCCATCGTGGATGAAAAAACAGTTATGGCAAATGCCAAAAATAATGACTTTGGTAATCAGTGGCTGGCGACACACTCTGCGGGCAGTGGCCCTTACCAAATTCGCAAAGTGGTGATGCATGAAGTCGTGCTGCTGAGTGCTAACCCGACTTCACCCGCGGGTGCGCCTAAGCTGAAAAATATTCTGATCAAGAACGTGCCGGAGCCGGCTGCCCGTCGTCTGTTGCTGGAGCAAGGCGATGCGGATATCGCCCGTAACCTGGGCGCCGATCAGATCGCCTCGCTGCAAGGCAAAGCGGGAGTGAAAACTGAAGCGATCCCAATGGCCTCGCTCTATTATATTCAGTTCAACACGGGCGCAAACGACACGTTAAAAAACCCGGCACTCTGGGAAGCCGCGCGTTACTTATTTGACTATCAAGGCATCGCCAATGAGTTGCTGAAAGGTCAGTTCGATGTGCATCAAACCTTCCTGCCAAAAGGTTTTCTCGGGGCGCTGAATGACACGCCTTACCGCTTCGACCCCGAAAAAGCCAAAGCGATTTTACAGAAAGCAGGCTTAACCAATGTTAGCTTTAAGCTCTCCACCAGCAATCAACCGCCTTATCTGGACATTGCACAGGCCCTACAGGGCAGCTTCGCCAAAGGCGGTGTGAAAGTAGAAGTGGTTCCGGGATTAAGCTCTGAAGTCTCAACTAACGTCAAAGCTCACAAATATCAGGCGACCTTAAATGCCTGGGGCGCAGACTATTTTGATCCGAATACTAACGCCGCTTCTTTTGCCTATAACCCGGAAGATGGCAGCAAAACCATCGCTTATCGCTCAGACTGGCACACGCCAGCGTTAAATAAGCAGGTTCTGGCGGCCACGGCGGAGAGCGATCCGGCCAAGCGTGTGGCGCTTTATCAGCAGATGCAGCGTGACGTGCTGAAAAACTCGCCTTACGTTATTGGCATGCAGGCTAAAAACCTCATCGCCTTGCGTGACAATCTGCAAGGTTACGTGCAGGGCATTAACCCGGATATGGTTTACTACGCGCAGGTTACGAAGTAATGGCAAACTCTGCCCACTCTGCCGGGTCCGCCCGGCACCTTTGGCTGCGCGCCGGGCGCGTCACCAGCAGTGTACTGTCACTGCTGGTGACGTTGCTTAGCTTGCTGGCTTTCACTTTTATGCTTTCTCATCTGTCGCCTGTCGATCCGGTTCAGCAGATCGCGGGCGATCACGCCAGTGAAGCGACTTACGCTCAGGTGCGTCACGAACTCGGCCTTGATCAACCGGTGTTAATGCAGTTCTGGCACTACGTTGAACATCTGGCGCAGGGCGATCTTGGTGTTTCACGCTTAACGAATCAGCCCGTCAGTCACGATCTGATGCAGACTTTCCCCGCCACCATTGAGCTTGCCACCTGTGCGATGATATTCGCGGTGGTGTCTGGCGTGAGTCTTGCTCTGCTGGCCGCATGGAAGCCTGGCAGCATCATTGATAACATTGCTCGCTTCATCTCACTGCTGGGCTATTCCGTGCCCGTGTTCTGGCTGGGCCTGCTGGGTTTGTTGCTGTTTTATGCGGTGCTGCACTGGTCTGCCGGACCGGGGCGGCTGGATGATATCTATATTTATACGCTGGAGCCGAAAACCGGTTTTGTGCTGATCGACAGTTGGCTCTCTGGCGACCCGGAGATGTTCCGTAACGCGATTGCGCACCTGTGGCTGCCGGTGGTGATTTTGGGTTTACTGGCGATGGCAGGGATTACCCGCTTGCTGCGTGCGGCGCTGCTTGAAGAGAGCAGTAAAGAGTATGTGGTGCTGGCGCGCGCCAAAGGAGCCGGGCGCACACGCATTTTACTGCGTCATATTTTTCCCAATGTACTTGGCACGCTGGTCACCGTGATTGCGCTTTCCTACGCGACGTTGCTGGAAGGATCTGTTTTAACTGAAACGGTTTTTGCCTGGCCAGGCGTCGGTCGCTACATGACCAACGCGCTGTTCTCGGCTGATGTACCCGCAATTTTAGGTGCCACCTTACTGATTGGCGGCTGCTTTATTCTGATTAATGCCCTGGCTGATGCCCTCACCTGGTTAACCGATCCGAGAACACGATGACGCAACAACTTTCTGAACTTGAAGCGGTACGGCCTCGCCGTCGCCGTCGCCGCGTCACCTCGCTAACGGTCGGGCTGACGTTAGTGGCAATTCTGATCCTGATGGCGCTGCTGGCTCCGCTGCTCGCGCCTTATGATCCCAACCTGCAAACCATGTCGAGTCGTCTGCTGCCGCCATCGGCGTTGCACTGGTTCGGCACGGACGGTTTTGGTCGTGACCTGCTATCCCGGGTGATTTACGGCGCGCGCCCTACGCTACTTCTGGTGTCGCTGATTCTTATCCTGACCATTCCGGTTGGCCTGCTGGTGGGCATTACGGCAGGTTATGTCGGGGGCTGGACTGAGCGCATTCTGATGCGTATCACTGACATCTTTCTGTCGCTGCCGAATCTGGTCATTGCGCTGGCGCTGGTAGCTATTCTCGGGCCTGGCCTGATGAACGGTGCGCTGGCGCTGGCTTTGACCAGCTGGCCTCCTTTGCACGCCAGGCGCGGGCCGAAACGCTGGCACTGCGCCGCAGCGATTACCTCGCAGCCGCACGCATGCAGGGTATTACCGGTTTTCGTCTGATGTTTGGTCACATATTACCGCTCTGTTTGCCCACCGCAGTGGTGCGTGCCGCACTCAGCCTGGGCGGCATTATTCTCTCTGCCGCTGGTCTTGGCTTTCTTGGTATGGGCGTACAGCCGCCCACAGCGGAATGGGGTTCAATGGTTGCTGAAGGAAGTAAGGTGATTTTCGATCAGTGGTGGGTAGCTGCCGCACCTGGCGCGGCGATCCTCTTCGCCAGCCTGGCCTTTAATCTGACAGGCGATGGCCTGCGTGACCGACTGGATACCCGACATGCAAAATAATCACTTACTTCATGCCGAGTCGCTTAATATCCGCAGCGATGACGCGCTGCTGGTGGATAACATCAACTTTACGATAGGTCGCGAACGTGTGGCGCTGGTTGGCGAATCCGGCTCGGGCAAATCACTGACGGCGCGCTCACTGATGGGCTTGCTGTCGCCTGCCCTGCATTTACAGGCGAAGCAGCTACAGGTCGCCGGTGAAGATGTGCTGACGCTGCGTGAACGTGACTGGAACAGACTACGCGGCAACCGTGTCGCCATGGTGATGCAGGATCCTAAATATGCGCTGAACCCCACCCGCACCATCGGCTGGCAGGTTGAAGAACCTTTGCTTCTTCGTCGTCGTCTGAGCCGGGCTGAGCGCAAGGAGAAAGTGTGTGAGATGCTCGATGCCGTTGGCCTGCCCGATCCACGTCGTCTGATGCAACACTATCCGCATCAACTTTCAGGCGGCATGGGCCAGCGTGTGATGCTGGCGATTGCTCTGATCACCGATCCCGATTTCCTGATCGCTGATGAACCCACTTCGGCCCTCGATCATGCCATGCGCGATCAGGTGCTGGCACTGATTCGTGGTCTGGTGGAAGCGCGTAATATGGGGCTATTGCTGATCAGTCACGATCTGCAACAGGTCTCAGAACATTGTGAACGGGTAATGGTGATGTACAAAGGTCAGTTACTGGATACGCTGCCCGCTGCGGAACTGCCAAACGCAACGCATCCTTACACCCGCACGCTGTGGTCGTGCCGCCCGAGCAAGGCTACACACGGTCAGATGCTGCCGGTGCTGGATCGCAACGCGCTGGAGGTGTCGCGTGATTAATTTGCAAAACCTCAGCGTGGCGCATAAACATGGCTATGAATTGCGCACGGTTGTGCATGATATAAACCTGCAGGTGAAGCCCGGTGAATGTTTCGGGCTGGTGGGTCCTTCCGGCTGTGGTAAGTCGTCACTGTTGTGGGTAATGGCCGGGCTGAATCCCCACTGGCAAGGCGAAATGCAGCTGGCAAATTACCGCATTGAATCGGGCAAAGCGTTCACTGGCGAGCTGCGTCGTGAGGTGCAGATGGTGTTTCAGGATCCCTATGCTTCTCTGCATCCGCGTCATCGCCTGCGTCGGACGTTAGCCGAACCGTTAAAGTTGTTGAAACGCGACAATATTGACGATCGTATCGATCAGGGGTTCCGACATGTTGGGCTGGATCCGGCGCTGGCTAATCGCTATCCGCACCAGCTTTCGGGCGGTCAGCGTCAGCGCGTGGCTATCGTGCGTGCGCTGCTGTTACAGCCGAAAATCTTGCTGCTGGATGAGCCAACCTCTGCGCTCGACATGTCAGTGCAGGCTGAAATCCTGAACCTTTTAAACGATCTTAAACAGCAAGATGGCTTAACCATGGTACTGGTCAGTCACGATCCCGATGTTATCGATCACATGTGCGATCATGCGGCGCATATGGCACAGGGCCGCATCATTGAACAGACAGGAAGCCAAAATGACGGTTAATTTACGCCCGCTGGAAAGGGAAGATTTGCACTTTGTTCATCAGCTGGATAACAACGCCAGCGTGATGCGCTACTGGTTTGAAGAGCCTTATGAAGCGTTTGTCGAGCTTTCAGATCTCTACAACAAGCATATTCATGATCAAACTGAACGCCGCTTTGTGGTCGAGCACGACGGCGAAAAAGCCGGGCTGGTGGAGCTGGTTGAAATCAACCATGTCCATCGCCGTGCGGAATTTCAGATCATTATCGCGCCCGCGCATCAGGGTAAAGGCCTCGCCAGCCAGGCAGCTAAGCTGGCAATGGATTACGGTTTCTCGGTGTTGAATCTTTACAAGCTCTACCTGATTGTCGATCAGGAAAATGAGAAAGCGATCCACATCTATAGCAAGCTGGGCTTTGAGATCGAAGGTGTGTTAAAGCACGAATTCTTTATCAACGGTGAGTACCGCAATACCATTCGCATGTGTATTTTTCAGCATCAATACCTGGCGCGACACAAAACGCCAGGCAATATGGTGAAACCCACGGCGCAGTAATTAACCGCGTGCGCCAACCGGGTTCATAAAGGGGCGCGGGTGTTCCGGCTTCAGGTTGTACATGCCACCGTTAAAGGGATCGACCAGCAACCAGCCGGGAAACCCGCCGAGCGGAATATTGCCTAACAGATACCAAAGATTGGCGCGTGCTTCGATCGGTACGGTAACCGGCACATAGCCAGGGCTTTCCAGCATCAGCAAGTAGTGTTTCTTGCCAAAATAGCGGCCAGTGGATTTGGCTAAATCGACGGTTTGTGGGGTAAAACCCTGGGCAACTGCGCGTCCCGCCTCATCCTGCACGACAAAGCGTGCGCCCTGCGGCAGAGAGTCGATGCGTACCGATTGTGTTTCAGTGCCAACAATGCTGGCACAGCCGCTGAGCAGCAACGCGGCGGCCAAAGCCAGAATTCGCTGTTTCATGAAGGGATCCGCAAAAAGGTCAGGAGACACAGTCTAAACTGCCCTTCCCGCCTTTTCACGTGTCTCAATCGGGCTATCATCGCCCGATCCAGGCGCTTTATTGGTGTTGACAACGCTGCGCAATCGCGGCGATGTCTTCAGGCGAGGTGCGGCAGCAACCGCCAATCAGGCGTGCTCCAGCCTGTTGCCATTCCGCCAGCTTATCGTGCAGCGTGCAGCCAGATGGCGCTGAGTGCCAGCTTTTGCTGGTTGCATCATACTGTTCGCCGGAATTGGGATAGACCACTAACGGTTTGTGAGTCAGTGTCTGCAACAGCTGCAGCGCGGGCGTCACGCTTTCCAGCGCCACACAGTTGATACCCAGCGCGATGACCTGCGGCTGCGCATTGAGGAATGCGGCAACATCACGCAATGGCGTGCCGTCACTGATATGCTCCGCATCGCGCAACGTGAAGGAGAACCACGCCGCACTGGCTGGGAATTCCGCTAACAGCTTCACTAACGCCTGCGCCTCAGCAAACGAAGGCAGGGTTTCACATGCCAGTAAATCTGCCCCCGCTTCCAGCAGTGCCTGCACGCGGGGACGGTGGAATGCCATCATTTCCGCCTCTGGCAACGCATAGTCACCGCGATACTCCGAACCATCAGCTAAATACGCGCCATAAGGCCCAACTGACCCCGCCACCAGCAACGTTGGCTGCGTCTCCTGCTGCGCCAGATAATCCTGACGCGCACGCTTCGCCAGTTCGACGCTTTGAGTGATAAGCGCCAGCGACTGTGCTTTATTCAAACCACGGGCAGCAAAACCTTGTGGCGTTGCCTGATAGCTGGCGGTAATGGCACAGCGTGCACCGGCGGCAAAATAGTCATAGTGCACCTGATAAATCAGCTCAGGATTTTCCATCAGCACCCTGGCTGACCAGAGCGCATCCGCCAGATTACAGCCTCGTGCTTCCAGTTCCGTCGCCAGGGCACCATCAAGGATCAGCCATTCAGATTCAGAAAGTGCCTGTGTGACAACATTAAGCGACATGGTTAGCTTCCTCAGGTTCAGGGGATTTTTTATTTTTGTGCGTCACATGGTAAGCACCATAGCAAAACAGCACAAACGGAATGCCGCACCACAGCGCAATACGCTGAGCAGGATCGAACGCCAGGCCGACACAAGCCAGCAGACAGAGCAGGAAACCGAGAAGAGGCGTCAGTGGATAAAAGGGTGCCCGGTACGCCAGTTCCCGTAACGATTTGCCCTGTTGCAGGTGACGACGACGAAATACATAGTGTGAGGCGCAAATGCTTAACCACACCGCGACAACAGCGAAACCGGATATGGCCGACAGCGCGACAAATACGGTGTCCGGCGCAATCACGCTTGAAAACAGTGCCAGTAAACCGCCGATCATGCTGACCGTGATGGCAAACAGAGGTACGCCTCGTTTGTTGACGTGCGCGAACGCGCGCGGCAACGTATTTTCATTGGCCAGCGACCACAACATGCGGCCCGAAGCATAGAGCCCTGAATTTGCTGCCGACAGAATCGCCGTCAGAATGACGAAGTTAATGATGTCTGCCGCCCACGGAATACCGATTTTCTCAAACACCACGACAAACGGGCTTTTGACAATACCGGCCTGATCCATTGGTATTAACGCGGCCAGCACCAGCACGGTGCCCACGAAAAAGAGGATCAAACGCGCGACCGTGGTACGAATCGCCAGCGGCAGCACTTTTTGAGGGTTTTGCGTTTCACCGGCCGCGATACCGATCAGCTCAGTCCCTGAGAAAGCAAAGTTCACCGCCACCATCGTCATCAAAATCGGCAAAACGCCGTTTGGCAACCAGCCGTGAGCGGTAAGATTGCTCAGGCCCGGTGCGGGCGTGCCATCTTTCATGGGAATAAAGCCAAACATCGCGCCCGCGCCAAGCAGAATAAACGCGATAATGGTGATCACTTTAACCAGTGAAAACCAAAACTCCCCTTCTGCGAAAAAGCGGGTTGAGATGATATTCAGCAAATAGATCGCAATACAAAAGACCAGACACCAGATCCACACCGGTACATGGGGAAACCAGTATTGCATGCAGAAGCCAGCAGCCGTCAGGCTCGATCCAAGCGCCACCGTCCAGGTCAGCCAGTAAAGCCAGGCGACGGTATAACCGGTGGCCGGGCTAAGATAACGTGCCGCATAGACATGAAACGCTCCGGTTTCCGGCATCGCGACGGATAATTCGCCGAGGCAAACCATCACCAGCCACACCACCAGCGCCCCGATCAGGTAAGACAACAAGGTGCCCGCCGCGCCGGTGGTTGAAATGATATAGCCGGTATTGAAAAACAGCCCGGTGCCAATCACACCGCCCAGCGATAACATCACCAGATGGCGCATTTTCATGCTTCTTTTGAATTGCTGCTGCGAAGGGTTACTCTGCTCGCTCATAATTTCATCCATATGGACGTCTAAACATCTATATGGCACAGGGTTATACCCGTCACAGCCGTGAATTGCAACATTCTGAAAGGTGGGGGTTTACAGAAGGGAGCCTCAGTGCCCCGTCAAACGGGGCCTGATGCATTAGCCAAATACGCTTTGCAGATAACGCTCCAGCGCCAGACGTGAACTAAATCCGTGCGGTATACCATAATGTTCCTGTGAATCACCTGCCAGGTAGAGAGGGAATTGGGTGTAGTGATCGCAGGTTTTCATTTCTGAAGCAGGTTCGGCGAACGGTAAACTTTTCTCTTTCAGTGTCGGGTGAATGACCAGCGCCGTGCGCCCCATGCGCGCTTCGCGGTTAACATAAACGTAGTTTTCACCACGACGATATCCATACGCGCGTGGCGTAATTTCATCCATTTCGAAACCCGCTTTTTCCAGTACGCGCGCTACCTCATCTGGTCGTAAATACATGCTTGATCCTCTCCTCTTCAAAAGCCTCGCAACCTTACAACAGCATGACAGCACCTGGCGTTCGGAATTTTCCCTAAAGGCCGGCCTCGCGTCTCGTTTACTGAAAGGTCATCTACACTCAGTATTACGTTTTAAATCAGAGGGAGCCAAAAAATGTTTAATCGAACCACTAAAAACGATGACATTGATATCAATCAGGATGTGAATGAACTGGCGGATTCGCTTGAAGCGTTACTGAAATCGTATGGCAGTGAAGCTAAAGATGAAGTCACCACCGCCCGTAGCCAGGCAGAAGCCCTGCTGAAGCAGACACGCGCTAAATTAAACGGTAGCAGCAACCGCGTGACGCAGGTTGCACGTAATGCCGGTTACCAGGTTGACGCTTATGTGCATGACAAACCGTGGTACGGTGTCGGCATCGGCGCAGCAGTAGGTATTGTGCTGGGCGCTCTGCTGGTTTCACGTCGCTAACCGCGATGCAACTGATTAAGCCTCGCATAATGCGGGGCTTTTTTATGCCTGAATATCGGGCAACGCTCTTTACAAAATTTTTCCAGGCGCAGAAGGCGCATCACGTCTGGCATGAGCCGTTTTCCCACAGCGTAAAACTAAAAACCCTGGATATAGTACGCTTGATCTGCACAAACACTACATCTAGTATTTAACTCATCAACAAGGCACAAGATGCCCGCAAGGACGAAGCTGACGGCAAAGGGTTTTGCTTCGTATCTCGCGACCTGAACGGCACACAGAGAGGAATACGAATCATGCGCATTATTATTTACACCAAAAATAATTGTGTCCAGTGTAATGCCACTAAAAATGCCATGGACCGCAGCGGCATTGATTACCAGCTCATCAATCTTGATACCCAACCCGACGCCATCGACAGCCTGAAATCGCTCGGTTATCGCCAGGTCCCTGTCGTCATGGCTGATAACGACCACTGGAGCGGATTCCGCCCGGACAAGATCGCCAGCCTGCGCCAGCTCGCCGCTGTCGGAGGATAATACGATGTTTCCACTGGTCTATTTTTCCAGCCAGTCGGAAAACACTCATCGATTCATCACCCGGCTGGGCCTGCCCGCCCACCGCATTCCGCTCGACGCGAAACAGCCTCTGCATATCGACCACCCCTATATTTTGGTGGTGCCGAGCTATGGCGGTGGCAGCAGTCGAGGCGCAGTGCCCAGACAGGTGATTCAGTTTCTCAATGATGAAGCTAACCGACGCGGTATTCGCGGGGTGATTGCTGCCGGTAACCGTAACTTTGGTGAAGGTTACTGTCTGGCGGGCAGCATCATTGCGCAGAAATGCCAGGTTCCCTGTCTCTACCGCTTCGAGCTGATGGGAACCCCGGACGATATCGCTAACGTTAAAGCGGGAGTAACCCAATTTTGGCAACAACAGACACCCTCAATACCCAGCTCGATTACCACGCGCTAAACGCGATGCTGAACCTGTACGATGCCGATGGCCGTATCCAGTTCGACAAAGATCAGCAGGCAGTGCGTGAGTTTTTCCGGCAACACGTCCAGCCTAACAGCGTGGCATTTGACTCCGCGGCGGCGCGTTTGCGCTATTTAGTGGCAGAAGGCTATTACGAAGCGGAGATGCTCAACCAGTACGATTTCAGCTTCCTGTGTGCTTTGCACGATGAAGCTGATGCCTGGGGCTTTGAATTCAAAACTTTTCTCGGCGCGTGGAAGTATTACACCAGCTATACGCTGAAAAGCTTTGACGGCAAACGCTATCTGGAAACCTTCGAACAGCGTGCCTGTATGGTGGCACTGACTCTGGCCCAGGGCAATGAAAAGCTGGCGCGTGCGCTGCTGCAAGAGATCCTCAGCGGACGTTTTCAGCCCGCCACGCCAACGTTCCTGAATTGCGGTAAACAGCAGCGTGGCGAACTGGTTTCCTGCTTCCTGCTGCGTATTGAAGACAACATGGAATCGATCGGGCGTGCGGTGAACTCTGCGTTGCAGCTGTCAAAACGCGGCGGTGGCGTGGCGTTTTTGCTGTCGAATCTGCGCGAAGCTGGCGCCCCGATTAAGCGTATTGAAAACCAGTCATCGGGCGTGATCCCGGTGATGAAAATGCTGGAAGATGCGTTTTCTTACGCCAACCAGCTTGGCGCACGTCAGGGCGCGGGAGCGGTATGGCTGAATGCACACCATCCCGATATTTTCCGTTTTCTCGACACCAAGCGTGAAAATGCTGATGAAAAGATCCGTATCAAAACGCTGTCGCTCGGCGTAGTGATCCCCGACATTACCTTTCAGCTGGCGAAAGAGAACCAGCCGATGGCGCTGTTTTCGCCCTACGATGTCGAACGTATTTACGGCCAGGCATTTGGTGATATCAGCATCAGTGAAAAGTATCATGAAATGCTGGCGGACGATCGCATCCGTAAGACCTACATCAAGCCACGCGACTTTTTCCAGACACTGGCGGAAATTCAGTTTGAATCGGGTTATCCCTACATCATGTATGAGGACAACGTTAACCGCAGTAACCCGATTGCCGGGCGTATCAACATGAGCAACCTTTGCTCAGAAATTTTACAGGTTAACAGCGCCAGTGAATTTAATGACGATCTCAGCTATCGCCACGTCGGCAAAGATATCTCCTGTAATCTCGGTTCGCTGAATATTGCTCATGCCATGGATTCAGGAAACTTAGCGCGTACGGTTGATGTCGCGGTTCGCGCACTGACAGCGGTTTCGGTGATGAGCCAGATTAATTCGGTGCCTTCTGTCGCTGAAGGCAACCGTCGTTCGCACGCCATTGGTTTAGGTCAGATGAATCTGCACGGTTATCTGGCGCGCGAAGGCATCGCCTACGGTTCACCGGAAGCACTCGACTTCACCAATCTCTACTTCTGTTGCATCACCTATCACGCCCTGCAAACCTCAAATCAGCTGGCGCAAGAGCATCAGCAAACGTTTGAGGGTTTCACTGAGTCGCAGTATGCCAGCGGTGCCTGGTTCGACAAATATGTGCAGCGTGAATGGATGCCACGTACCCCACGCATAGCGGCACTGTTTGCCGACGCCGGTATTATTTTACCGACGCAGGCTGACTGGCTGGCGCTGCGCGATGCGGTGATGAAGCACGGTTTATACAACCAGAATTTACAGGCGATCCCGCCAACCGGTTCAATCTCTTATATCAATCATGCGACCTCCAGCATTCATCCGATCGTGTCGCGAATTGAGATTCGTAAAGAGGGTAAAACCGGGCGCGTTTACTATCCGGCACCGTTTATGACCAATGACAATCTTGATCTTTATCAGGATGCCTATCAAATCGGCCCGGAAGCCATTATCGATACTTACGCTGAGGCGACGCAGCATGTCGATCAAGGCTTATCGTTGACGCTGTTCTTCCGTGATGACGTCACCACGCGTGATATCAACAAAGCGCAAATTTACGCCTGGAAGAAAGGCATTAAAACGCTCTATTACATTCGGCTGCGCCAGATGGCGCTTCAAGGCACAGAGGTTCAGGGCTGCGTTTCCTGCGCACTGTGATGAAAACTATGCAACTAAAACATATTCACGCCATTAACTGGAACCGCATTGAAGATGAGAAAGATCTTGAGGTGTGGAACCGCCTGACCAGTAACTTCTGGCTACCGGAAAAAGTGCCGCTTTCTAACGATTTGCCAGCCTGGCAAACGCTGGATAAGCAGCAGCAACAGCTTACCATTCGCGTATTTACTGGCCTGACGCTACTGGACACTATTCAAAATGTGATCGGCGCGCCGGGTTTGATGGATGATGCGCAAACGCCACATGAAGAAGCGGTGCTGTCGAACATCAGCTTTATGGAGGCGGTTCACGCGCGCTCTTACAGCTCAATCTTTTCTACGCTGTGCAACACTAATGATGTTGATGCCGCTTATGCGTGGAGCGAAGAGAATCAGCCGCTGCAAAATAAGGCGCGTATTATTCTCGAACACTATCACGCCGACGATCCGCTGAAGAAGAAGATCGCCAGCGTGTTTCTTGAATCCTTCCTGTTCTATTCCGGCTTCTGGTTGCCGATGTATTGGTCAAGCCGCGGTAAGCTGACCAATACCGCCGATCTTATTCGTCTGATTATTCGTGACGAAGCGGTACATGGTTACTACATCGGCTATAAGTACCAGAAAGCCCTGGAAAAAGAAGATGAAGGCCGTCGGGAAACGCTGCAACAGTTTGCTTACGATCTGCTGCTGGCGCTGTATGAAAACGAAGTCGCTTATACGGATGCCCTGTATGCCGATGTTGGCTGGGCCGATGAGGTGAAAACCTTCCTGCATTATAACGCCAACAAGGCGCTAATGAATCTGGGTTATGAAGCCCTGTTCCCGGCGGAACTGACTGCGGTAAACCCGGCCATTTTGTCTGCGCTGTCACCGAATGCAGATGAAAATCACGACTTTTTCTCTGGCTCCGGCTCCTCTTACGTAATGGGAAAAGCCGTGGAAACCGAAGACGAAGACTGGAATTTCTGATCGGACGTAACGGGCCAGATGGCCCGTTTTTATTGCTGACAGTAGGCACTGACCGTTAACAGCGTTAGCTCACTCAGTGCGGTGTAAAAGCTTACCGGCTCTGCTCGTTTCAACGTCTCAACAAAAGCCGGTAACCAGCTCATCAGATGCTCACTTAACAGCGTCTGTAACGCCTCAAATCGCCCTTCCTGTGCCAGCCATGCGGCCTGTAATAACATTAAACCGATATGATCGACTGGCTCATTTTCTGCACCATGCAGTGTCATTTCCTCACGCGCTAAAAATGTTTTCAGGCGCAGCGTTGAATCACCATTCAATACCTGTTCAGGATCGAGCCAGACCGATCCCCACGGCGGTGCAGGCAATGCTGCGGGACCCATAAACAGGCGCTGCCATTCGACATAAAGCGTGGCGGGCACCGCTGCTGACAGCACGCTTGTCAGCGGCTGCAGCGACTCTTTTTCTTCCACGGGCCAGATTGCCGGCCAGTCTGCTGCCGCAAAAAAATCGAGCACTGGCTTAAACTCAGCTTTATCTGGCTGAACAAGGTAGCCACTGGCTAACAGATTTAATATCTGCGGCCAAAACGGGATATTATCTTGCATAATTGTCGACCATTTAATTACGCCTCTCGCATGCCAAAAGCATGGCGCTGACAGACCGGACAGTGCATCTGTTGCGATGACCAGGCATTAAAAGTTTGCTGGCAGGCAGTACATTGCTTACGCAGCAGGCTGAATCGCTGTGGTGCTAAAGGCTGCTGCCACCGCTCGCTACGGATGGCCCCGGCAAAGCACGCTGCCGTGCAGTTACCGCAATGCGTGCAACGCTGATGATCGAGCGTCAACCGATCAGGATGCAGGCGTATTGCCTGTTCCGGACAAACCCGCGCGCAGGCACCGCATAAAAAGCACCGTTCGGCGTCAAACTGTAACCTGAACCAGCTTATGGTGGGATAATTCGCTCGTCGCCTGCGTGGACTGCCGCTTACAGCCGTCTGATTTATGGATGGGCTGCGCAGGCCCAGCCAGCGGCGTTTGCTGTTGCCTGCACCTGAATGGGTGGGGGGATCGATCCGCCAGCAAGGTTGGTTAAGTTTTTTAAGATCAGGTTGAGTTCGGCAATCACACGCAGCCAGCTGGCGTTATCTGTATCGGCGAGTTCAATGGCGCGAATGTGATATTCGGCGTGCCAGATAAGTAACTCTTCTAAGCTGGCAGGCAGCGAACTCAACGGTGAAACCAGTTTATCCTGCTGCCAGCGGCGGCTGACAGCCGGGATATTCTCCAGGGCTTCACCAGGACAAACAAACAGACACTGACCGCACCCCACGCATTCCGCTTCATCAATCACTACGCCTTGCGCCGTATAACGTATTGCCGCTGTTGGGCAAGCATTCATACAGGCACGGCAAGGATTGTTCCGCGTTTGATTATGAACGCACCCCTTCCCTGCGCCAGGTGACGCAGGAATGCATGCGAGAAGCGCGCGCGCCATCAGTGGATACTGTAAAACACAAAGCGTGCCATAATCTCTGCCAGCACCAACAGCGAAGCTCCGCTCAGCAACCAGCCATTTGTCAGCGTGCCGTGCCTGCCCACCGGCTGGCGCAGCAACATCATCAACAGCCCCGCTCCTGCAATCATGATGCTCCAGCTTACCAGGCGCATCCCTGCCAGTGCATCGAAAGCGGCTAACGGTTGAAGCGGAAAAGTTATGACGTCACTGACACGCTGGGCCGCCAGAAAATCAAGATAGCGCGGCTGCATCAACAGACGTGCAATCACGGCAAAAATCACTGCGCCGACTGCCACATGAACCAGGCGATGTGACGCTTGTGACTGTGCTGGATTTCTTAGACGCGGAATAATTAAAAACAGCGCCGCCAGCGCCCCGAGAATGCAGACGGAGCCATAAAACAGCACAAAGTTATTAGCATGTCTCCACGTCACTACCGAGGTGCTGAGATAAATTTTCCCCATACAAAACACCAGCACGACGCCAGACATTCCCACCACCATCAAAGCCAGTGGCTGAATGCGCTTGATCAGCAGCGCCTGTAGCGTAGCGAGACCTAAAACCGCCAGAAACAGGCTGGCAAATACGATCTCGCGGGTCAGCCATGAACGGGCAATATTACGCAGCGCGTTCATAGCATTGAGCGGATACCCCAGATGAGCAAACGACGCAATTAACCCAATGCCGCCTAAAACGCAGGCGCACAGCAACGCCGGGCAGAGCACGAAAAAGCGTTGTTCCGCGGTCTCCTTGCGCAGCCAAAACGCAACCAGCGCAGCGCATAATGTCAGCCCTACAGACGCCTGTGTCAGCAGGGTAAAAATTAACAGTGGCCATTCATGCATGATTACAGGTTTCCTTTCTCTGCGCCTTTATGTGGCTTTATCACCAGGTTTGGCTGGGTAATAGATGAATCTGGCAATCCCTGAACATCGCAAAGCGAACCATATTTTTTACGCAGTTCATCAATGGGACCAAATTTAATCGCACCCAGTGGACAGGTTGCGACACAAACCGGATCTTCACCGCGATGCTGCAAATCGACACAGAAATCGCACTTTGACATCTGCCCGGCTTCAGGATTGAACTGCGGCGCACCGTAAGGACAAGACCAGGCGCAATAACCACAGCCGATGCATTTGTTGGTATCGACGCGCACGATGCCATCGCCAGGGCGCTTATGCATGGCAGTGGTCGGACAGTTACGGGTGCAAATAGGATCGGCGCAGTGGTTACATGAAATCGATAAGGTGTAGGCGAAAACATTATTCTGCCAGCCCCCTGTCCGGTGGGCGCAAAAGCGCCGCCGTTAACTTCATACACCCGGCGGAAACGACGTCCCGGCTCAAGATTGTTTTTATCTTTGCAGGCCACCTGACAGGCTTTACAACCTGAACAGCGTGAAGAGTCGATAAAGAAGCCAAGCTGTTTGTCACTGACGGGGAAACGCTTTGAATTGGCTCATGCTTTTGCTACCTCAACCAGCATTGTTTGATGTGAATTTCCTTTAGCCAGAGCCGTAATGCG
Source organism: Candidatus Pantoea haifensis (assembly GCA_018842655.1). Taxonomy (GTDB): domain Bacteria; phylum Pseudomonadota; class Gammaproteobacteria; order Enterobacterales; family Enterobacteriaceae; genus Pantoea; species Pantoea haifensis. The sequence goes on from JAGTWN010000004.1 coordinate 2,088,889, forward strand.
TGCCGAGCTCAGGACATTGGCGCAGCCGCCTTGATCGATCCCCTTCTCATCGGGCTGCCACCACGCCCCTGCTTGCATCGCGACAACGCCAGGAATAATGCGTGGCGTAATCTCTGCAATCACTTCAGAAATACCGCGATCGTTATGGATACGCACTTTATCTCCGCGCTGAATGTTGCGTTCTCTGGCATCCAGCGGATTGATCCATAATTTCTGTATCTGCACTTCCTGTAGCCAGGGATTCGCGTACTGAGTTGAGTTGGCGCGGTTTTTCCCTTCCAGGTAATGAGTTGCAAAGGATATTTCTGACTGAGCGGATCTTCCGGCCCTTCATGGGCAGGCACATAATGTGAAAGCGCCGGGATCTCAGGATGGTGCATGTCGTAAAGCCGTTTGGAAAAGATTTCAATTTTTCCTGACGGTGTCGGGAAGGGATGATTCTGTGGATCGCGAATATTCTGTTCAAAAGCCACATAAGGCTCGCTTTTAAACAGATGGCGTCGTTTTACCAGTAACTGCCCGAACGTCGGCATGTTTTCTTCTGGCATCGCTAAGCGGGTGGTTTCAACTATATGTTCAATCCACTCTTTTTCACTACGGCCTTCGCTGAATGCCTGCTCAACGCCCAGCTTAGCGGCAACTTCTCGTAGCCATTCATAATCAGAACGGCGCTCGAACTGCGGCTCGATGACTTTTTCTGACAGCAGAATGTAATTACCCGTGCCCCAGGTTTGACCAATATTCCAGCGTTCCATAAAGCTGGTTTCAGGCAGCAAAACATCCGCATACTTTGCGCTTGGCGTCAGGTAGAGATCGCTGGCGACGATGAATTCAATTTTGGATTCGTCCTCTACGATTTTCACCGCCTGGCGCAGATCCGGGTTCTGATTCGCCAGATAATTCCCCGCCAGTGAAAAGAGAAAGCGAATATTATTATCGAGCTTATCGGCGCCTTTCAGCCCCTGTTCCGGGGTTATCTGGCTGGCATCGTCAGCAGCCTGAACCCAGTTCATAACGGAGATTTTTGCTGTGACGCTATTACTGCCCAAATCCGGTCCAGACATGAATTTACGGTTGCCAATGCCGCCGTAACCCGCCGCCCAGCCACCTTTTATGCCCACATTACCGGTGATCGTCGCGAGCAGCGTTGAACCACGGGCGCTGCGTTCACCACAATTATGTCGTTGTGGACCCCAGCCCTGAATCAGTGCCGCGGGTTTAGTATTGGCATAGTCACGCGCCAGCTGGCGAATAATCTGCGCAGGCACTTTGGTGATCGGCTCTGCCCACTCAGGTGACTTTTCAATGCCGTCTTTTGCACCACGCAAATACGCCACCAGCGATTCATTTGCGGGTACGCCTTCGGGCATGCTGTTTTCATCAAAGCCCAGCGTGTAACGATCGATAAAGGCTTTATCGTGCAGATTTTCCGTGACGATGACATACATCATCGCATCCATCAGCGCATTGTCCGTGGAGGGAAGCAGTGGGATCCACTGGTCGGCCAGGGATGAGGCCGTATCGGAATAGCGCGGATCAACCACAATGAAGCGCGTGCCATTTTGCTTCATCTGTTGGAAATAGTGGTTGCTGTGACCAAAAATAGTTTCCGTTGTGTTGTGACCCCACAGAATAACCAGTGGCGTTTGCGCCAGGGTATCAAGCGAGCTGCCGCTGGCGGCAGTACCGTAAGTATAAGGTGTTGCGGCGGCGGTATTGCCCATACTGACTGAGTGGTAGCTTTCCAGATACCCTCCGGTCAGATTGAGCAAACGTCGCGCCATCAGGTCGCCAGAAAACGCACCGCCGGTTACGGCTGTGGCAACATGCATATAGCGTGAAGAAGGGCCATATTTGGCAGTAATGCGCTTCAGATTATCGGCAATCAGCGTGGTCGCTTCGTCCCAGCTGATGCGTTCAAACTTGCCTTCGCCGCGTTTGCCGACACGCTTCATAGGGTATTTAAGGCGGTCAGGATGATAAACAAATTTGCGATAGCTTCGCCCGCGAACGCAGCCGCGCATGATGGGCATGTCGTTATCCAGTTCTGCATCAGGACGGGTAGAAATACGGGTCACTACCCCATCCTTAACATGCGTCCGGATATCACATTTGCCGCCGCAGTCAAACGTGCTGCAGGTCGCGATAATCCGCGTCGTATCGGCCTCTGTGGCTTCCTTAACCTGAGCAGTTGTTGCAGAGGCGGCAACCCGGTCTGAAACAATTAATGGTATGGCAGCCAGCGCGGCACTGGCTTTAATAAATTGTCGGCGATCGAGTTCCGCCGCTTTGCTAACGCGCTTTTTTGCACTATCTGATGTGATTTTAATCATCCTGGCGCCCTGATTTTTAAAACCGCTAAAGTAGGCTAAAAAAGCATGAAGAAGTTTGATTTGTGGCAAACGAATAACAGACGCTGCAATTATTTCGCCTGAAAGCAATAACCCTCATGAGTTATTGAGAATGAAAATCGATGCGCTGTTTGACGCGTTAGCGTTCAAATAAGAAATCGCTCAGTTTATATTCAACGGTAATTTAATAAATCCTATTACTTTCCCATGAAAATAACGCCCAGTTTCTTTCCTTAAACCACATAATGACGGAATTATTTCAGTTCGGCCTGGCATTTTTTCTGTAAATTTACGCCACCTTTTTTGGCTATTTTTATCTCAGATCGGAAAAACAACGTCCAAATAGCTGGTCATTGAGCAATAAAATGATCCGCGCTCATCCCTTGTGAGCACTGGATATTTCGGCCATCAGACTCTGTAATGCGCTGTGAGATATTAGTTTCAAGGGTTGTCAGATAATCTGAGTATGCTACGGTATGGCCTGCTTAAATTTCATCAGGACAGAAAATTAATTAAATATTTTAACCAGGATTTTATTACTGCATGGCAATTAAACTCGAAGTAAAGAATCTTTATAAGATATTTGGCGACAACCCAGACCGCGCATTTAAATATATAGAAAAAGGGGATGGCAAAGATGTGATTCTTGAGAAGACAGGTTTGTCTCTCGGGGTCAAAAATGCCAGTCTGGCCATTGAAGAAGGCGAGATTTTCGTCATCATGGGATTATCCGGCTCAGGAAAATCAACTATGGTTCGCCTTCTCAATCGTCTGATAGAGCCGACGCGCGGCCAGGTTATTATTGATGGCGTCGATATTGCTAAAATATCTGACAGTGAATTGCGAGAGGTTCGCCGAAATAAGATCAGCATGGTCTTCCAGTCATTTGCACTCATGCCGCATATGAACGTGCTAAATAATACCGCCTTCGGTATGGAATTAGCAGGCGTCGATCTGGCCGAGCGTCAGGAAAAAGCGATGGAGGCACTGCGTCAGGTGGGGTTAGAAAATTATGCGCATGCTTATCCAGACGAACTTTCTGGTGGAATGCGTCAGCGCGTTGGATTAGCCCGTGCATTAGCCATTAACCCTGATATTTTATTAATGGATGAAGCTTTTTCAGCACTTGATCCGCTTATTCGCACTGAAATGCAGGATGAGTTGGTAAAATTACAGTCGAAGCATCAGCGAACCATTGTGTTTATTTCCCACGATCTTGATGAAGCTATGCGTATTGGCGATCGTATCGCGATTATGCAAGGCGGCGAAGTCGTGCAAGTCGGTACGCCAGATGAAATTCTGAATAATCCTGCCAATGATTATGTGCGCACCTTCTTCCGTGGCGTAGATATTAGCCATGTATTCAGCGCCAAAGATATTGCCCGTCGTAGTGCTGGTGCGCTGATTCGTAAAGCGGCCGGTTTCGGTCCTCGCTCCGCCATCAAACTGCTCCAGGATGAAGACCGCGAATATGGCTATGTACTGGAAAAACAGCGGTTTGTTGGTGTTGTGTCCGCTGACTCGCTAAAAGCTGCACTGGCGGCAGGTGAAGGACTCGACAGCGCACTGCTCGATATGCCCGCCGCGGTTCCTGCGGATACCTCATTGAACGATCTGCTCTCTCATGTTGCTCAGGCGCCTTGTGCTGTGCCTGTGGTCGGAGAAGAGAATCAGTATGTCGGTATCATTTCAAAAAGCATGTTATTACGCGCTTTAGATCGTGAAGGAACCCAGCAATGAGTAAAGACGCTACCAATCCGTGGGACGCGGCAAGCGCGCCTGCACAGAACACCGCACCGGCTACTGACCAAAGCAGTAGCGATCCCTGGTCAGGCACCGGAAGCACTTCTGCTGACAACAGCAGCGCCTCCCCGACGCCAGTGGTGCCGATGCGTGGGGATCGCCCGCCAGCAGCGGTGGTCATGATGCCGCAGCCAGCAGCAATGACTGGCTGAACAGCGCGCCCACGCCCCAGGCTGAACATTTTAATATTTTGGATCCCTTCCATAAAACCTGGATCCCACTCGATCACTGGGTCACTAACGGCATTGACTGGGTCGTCAGTCACTTCCGTCCGGTTTTTCAGGGTATTCGTGTACCGGTAGATTATATCCTTAGCGCCTTCCAGCAACTGTTGCTCGGCATGCCTGCGCCAGTGGCCATTGTGCTGTTCGCGTTGATTGCCTGGCAGATTGCCAGTCCGGCAATGGGTATCGCTACGCTGATCTCCCTGATCCTGATTGGCGCGATTGGTGCCTGGTCTCAGGCTATGATTACGCTGGCGCTGGTATTAACCGCCTTGCTGTTCTGCATCATTATCGGACTACCGTTAGGCATCTGGTTAGCCCGTAGTGAACGTGCTGCGCGTGTTGTGCGTCCGCTGCTGGATGCGATGCAGACCACGCCTGCCTTTGTTTATCTGGTGCCGATTGTGATGTTATTTGGTATTGGCAACGTGCCAGGCGTTGTGGTTACCATTATTTTTGCCCTGCCGCCAATTGTGCGTCTGACTATTCTTGGCATAAAACAGGTTCCGGCCGATCTGATTGAAGCCAGCGAATCCTTCGGTGCCAGCCCGCGTCAAATGCTGTTCAAAGTTCAGCTCCTGCTGGCGATGCCAACCATTATGGCGGGGGTGAATCAGACCCTGATGCTGGCGCTGTCAATGGTAGTGATTGCCTCAATGATTGCTGTCGGTGGCCTCGGTCAGATGGTTCTGCGTGGTATCGGTCGTCTGGATATGGGCCTTGCCACCGTAGGCGGCGTCGGCATCGTTATCCTTGCGATTATTCTTGATCGCCTGACGCAATCGGTAGGACGCGATAGCCGCAGCCGGGGTAATCGCCACTGGTATCACACCGGGCCGCTTGGTTTTGTTTTATCCCCTTTCCGAAAGAAATAATTTTTTCAGGCGGTGCTTTGGTGCCGCCTGCCTCGAAGCGACACCTAAAATAAGGAATGACTATGCGCAAGACAGCTCCTCTGCTCGCCGCCGTGTTAACGACGTTTGCCGTTTCACACGTCTCCGCTGCCGATCTGCCAGGCAAAGGCATTACGGTGAAACCGATTCAAAGCACCATTTCTGAAGAGACTTTTCAGACGCTGCTGGTTAGCCGTGCGCTGGAGAAACTGGGTTATACCGTCGAGAAACCGAGTGAAGTGGATTACAACGTTGGCTACACCTCCATCGCCTCTGGCGATGCAACTTTTACCGCCGTGAACTGGCAGCCGCTGCATGATGATATGTATAAAGCGGCAGGCGGTGACGAGAAGTTGTATCGCGAGGGGACTTACGTGACGGGCGCGGCACAGGGTTATCTGATTGATAAAAAAACCGCCGAAAAGTACCACATCACTAACATCGCGCAGTTGAAAGATCCCACTATCGCCAAACTGTTTGACGCCAATGGTGATGGCAAAGCGGATATGACCGGCTGTACGCCAGGCTGGGGCTGCGAAGCCGTCATCAATCACCAGAATAAAGCGTTTGACTTGAGTCACACCGTGACGGCGAATATGGGTAACTATTCAGCCATGGTCGCGGATACGCTGGCGCGTTATAAGCAAGGCAAACCGATTCTTTATTATACCTGGACGCCATACTGGCTGAGCGATGTACTGAAGCCTGGCCGCGATGTGGTCTGGTTGCAGGTGCCGTTCTCGTCTTTACCCGGCGAACAGAAAGATATGGATACTAAGCTGCCTAATGGCGCGAATTACGGTTTCCCGGTTAATAGCATGCACATCGTGGCCAACAAAGCCTGGGCTGAAAAGAACCCGGCGGCCGCAAAACTGTTTGCTGAGATGACGCTGCCAATTGGTGATATTAATGCGGAAAACGCGGCAATGCATGCCGGTCAGAATTCAGAAGACGATGTGAATCGTCATGTCGACGGCTGGATCAAAGGACATCAGGCGGCGTTTGATAAGTGGGTGGCCGACGCCAAAGCGGCTGCAAAATAACCCGGTAATAACAAAGGATAAGGGCAGACTTTTCTGCCCTTTTTTGTTTTTTTATTTTTACTGGTATGGCCTGTTAATTTACCCAACCTTGAAATAGTTTTTTAGGTTACTATTAACCTATTATGATTATTACCTGCCGTTTTTCTCTATGAATGCTTCTTGTCAGACATTGACACCTGCGCTTGTTTTGCTGATGTCGGTTGCCACCGGTTTGTCTGTTGTCAGCAATGCCTGTTTACAGCCTCTGCTTCATACTTTTGCCCGGCAAGTTAACCTTTCTGTAAGTTCAGCGGGTTTTATCGTGATGACCGCGCAATCCGGCTATGCCTGTGACCTGCGGCGGCTGATGCCCTCTGGCGATGTGTCGGTAAGACGCGGTCCGATTGCTGGCAGGCGTTTAATGGCCGCAGGCAGCTTGATGACATTAACTAACCTGCTGATTATGTGGCGTGGATACCGCCCTGCAAGTGTTAAGAAAGCGTAAAGACCAAACCAAAATGTTGATTGAGTCTGGTCACTTTTGGTTGGGTTTGTTATCGTTTACCGCAGATTTGTTCACTATAGTTATTTTTTCTTGAGAAATTATTTAATTTCGCACCGTTTTGATATCGCGTCCTGCAAGCCGTTTGCGGCAGTGAGCGAGGGTTTTGCGCCCAGGGTTACGGATTGACCTGGAATCGCCTGATGTTGACAGTGTGATCGTACAAACAATCACTTGGTTAAAATGTGACTACGCTCAATCTGTCACTTTGGTTATTATACTAGTTGCAATTAGTGAGGTTTTTTAAATGGAAAGTTCGTTTACTCCCATTGAACAGATGCTTAACATCCGTGCCAACCGTCATAAAGATTTTCCATTGCAGGAGATTATCCTGACCCGACTCTGCATGCATATGCAGGGTAAGCTGCTGGACAACCGCAACAAGATGCTCAAGGCTCAGGGAATTAACGAAACTTTGTTTATGGCGCTGATTACGCTGGATGCGCAAGAGAATCAAAGTATTCAGCCCTCTGAGCTGAGTTCGGCGCTGGGCTCATCACGCACTAATGCTACCCGCATCGCGGATGAACTGGAAAAACGTGGCTGGATTGAACGTCGTGAAAGTGAACACGATCGCCGTTGTCTGCATCTGCATCTGACGGAGAAAGGCAATGATTTCCTGCGCCAGGTCCTGCCGCCTCAGCATCAGAGCCTGCAATATCTGTGGTCTTCGCTGTCAGGTGACGAGAAATCACAGCTGGAAGGAATTACCCGTAAGTTGCTTAACCGCTTAGATAAAATGGACGAAGATCAGCTTATCGCCTCCCTGTCGCGCTAATAGCAAGAAGTGCGACACAATCACCCTTCGAAACCGTTATTTTAATCCCCTTTTACCTGGCCAGCGCACTGTCGCTGGCTTTTTCGACTCGGGCACAGGCGAAAAGGACCTTCGCATCCCGACTAATTGGAAAACGTGGAGAACGACATGAGTGCAACGGCAGAAGCACAAAGCCCGCAACAGCCAACCCATAAAAAGAAGAAACGCAAAGGTATATTGATTGGGCTGACGGTACTCTTTTTGCTGATCGGCATTGCCTGGCTGGTTTATTGGTTTCTGGTGCTGCGTCATTACCAGGAAACTGATGACGCCTATGTTGCCGGTAATCAGGTGCAGGTTATGGCCCAGGTTTCAGGCAGTGTGAATAAAGTGTGGTTCGACGATACTGACTTCGTCAAAAAGGGGATGTGCTGGTTTCGCTGGATAAAACCGATGCTGAACAGGCGTTTGAAAAAGCCCAGACGGCGCTGGCTACCAGCGTGCGACAAACGCATCAGTTAATGATCAATGGCAAGCAATATCAGGCCAGTATTACGCTGCAACAGACCGCACTGGCACAGGCTGAAGCAGACCTGAAACGCCGCGAGCCGCTGGGTGCGTCGAACCTGATTGGACGTGAAGAGCTGCAACACTCACGTGATGCTGTCGCCACCGCGAAAGCGCAGCTTGATGTCGCAGAGCAGCAATATAACGCGAATCAGGCGATGATCCTCAACACATCACTGGAAAATCAGCCCGCAGTAAAACAGAGCGCCGCAGAACTGCGTGATGCCTGGCTGGCCTTACAGCGTACCGATATTCGCAGCCCTATGGACGGCTATGTTTCACGTCGCAGCGTCCAGGTGGGTTCACAAATTGATACCAGCACACCTTTAATGGCGGTGGTGCCGGCCACCAATCTTTGGGTTGATGCCAATTTCAAAGAGACCCAGTTGGCTGGCGTGCGTATTGGCCAACCGGCAACGGTCGTGGCGGATATTTACGGTGATGATGTCATTTATCACGGCAAAGTGGTTGGGCTGGATATGGGAACGGGCAGTGCCTTTTCTCTGCTCCCGGCTCAAAATGCAACGGGTAACTGGATCAAAGTGGTTCAACGTTTGCCGGTACGTATTGAGCTTAACCAGGAAGATATCGCGAAACATCCGCTGCGTATTGGTCTTTCAACTCTGGTGAAAGTGGATACCAGCGTTACAGGCGGTAGCGCACTGGCCACCAGCGTGCGTCAGCAGGCAGCTTACAGCAGTAATGCGCTGGTGATTGACCTTGCGCCGGTTAATCAGCTTATCACTGATATTGTCCGCGCCAACGCCGGATAATGACGCGGAGGCTGTAATGGCACAAAAACCGCTTGAAGGGATGCCGCTGGTCTTAATGACCATTGCGCTTTCGTTGGCGACGTTCATGCAGGTGCTGGACTCGACCATCGCCAACGTCGCCATTCCCACTATTGCCGGTAACCTTGGCGCATCAAACTCGCAAGGCACATGGGTAATTACGTCGTTTGGGGTGGCCAATGCGATTTCGATTCCTATTACCGGCTGGCTGGCAAAACGCATTGGAGAAGTGAAGTTATTTACCTGGGCCACCATTCTGTTTGCTATCGCCTCCTGGGCGTGTGGCATGTCAGAAAGCCTGGAAATGCTGATTTTCTTCCGCGTCATTCAGGGCATCGTTGCGGGTCCGCTGATCCCGCTGTCGCAGAGTCTGTTGCTGAGTAACTATCCGCCCGCTAAACGCAGCATTGCGCTGTCGCTGTGGGCGATGACGGTGATCGTGGCACCTATTTGTGGCCCCATTCTTGGTGGCTGGATCAGCGACAATTATCACTGGGGCTGGATTTTCTTTATTAACGTACCGATTGGCGCTGTAGTCGTGATGCTGACGCTACAGACCTTGCGCGGACGAGAAACCAAAACCGAAATTCGTCCTATCGATATTGTTGGCCTGGTGCTGCTGGTGGTTGGCATTGGCTGTTTGCAGGTGATGCTGGATCGTGGCAAGGAGCTAGACTGGTTTAGCTCGACAGAGATTATCGTGCTGGCCGTTGTTGCGGTGATTGCGCTGGCGGTACTGCTGGTGTGGGAGCTGACAGACGATCACCCCATCGTTGATCTGTCGTTGTTTAAATCGCGCAATTTCACCATCGGTTGCTTGTCGATCAGTCTGGCTTACATGCTTTACTTTGGCTCGATCGTTCTGCTACCGCAGCTGTTGCAGGAAGTTTACGGCTACACCGCAACCTGGGCGGGGCTGGCTTCTGCGCCCGTCGGGATTTTACCCGTCATCCTCTCGCCAATTATCGGCCGGTTTGCTCATAAACTGGATATGCGCCGTCTGGTGACGTTCAGCTTCATTATGTATGCCGTCTGTTTCTACTGGCGCGCCTATACGTTTGAGCCGGGCATGGATTTTGGCGCATCCGCGTGGCCGCAGTTTATTCAGGGCTTTGCCGTAGCGTGCTTCTTTATGCCGCTGACCACCATTACGTTATCCGGTCTGCCGCCGGAGCGGCTGGCTGCCGCATCCAGCTTGTCGAACTTTGTGCGCACGCTGGCGGGTTCTATTGGTACGTCAATCACCACCACCATGTGGACCAATCGCGAATCGATGCACCACAGTTATTTATCGGAGTCTGTCACACCGTACAACGTGAATTCTCAGCAGATGTATGATCAGCTGGAAAGTCTCGGTATGACGCATCAACAGGCATCGGCGTATATCGCCCAGCAGATCACTAATCAGGGATTGATCATCTCAGCGAATGAGATCTTTTGGGCATCGGCTGGCGTTTTCCTGATATTGCTGGTGCTGATTTGGTTCGCACGTCCGCCTTTTGGCGCGGGCGGTGGCGGCGGTGGTGCGCATTAGCATACAAAGCAAAACGGGCCTTTCGGCCCGTTTTTTTATGCGTTTTGACGCCACCATTCCGCGAGCAACACCCCGGTTGCCACCGAGACGTTGAGGCTTTCAACGTTGCCGGTTCCGCCAATTGACACGCTGAGATCGCCCTGCTGGAAGGTGCTGTCGGACAAACCCTCACGCTCCTGTCCTAATACCAGTACCATTTTGGCTGGCAGTTGCGCTTTCGCCAGCGGCGTCCCTGGTGACTTGACGTCGTCACGATGGTGTAACCTGCTTTGCGAAACGCTTCTAATCCTTCGTTGAAGGTAGAACCACTGATTGCCTGAACGTGCTCTGCGCCACCCTCAGCGGTACGGACTGCCGCACCCGACTCCAGCAGCGATGCATCGTTAACCAGCAAGCCTTTTACGCCAAAATGCGCACAGCTACGCATAATGCCGCCAAGGTTGTGTGGGTTGCTGACATCTTCCAGCGCCAATACACAATCTTTCGCTCCCGCCTGGCCCAGCCATTCAGACACAGCCATTCCCATGCGCTTTTTGATCAGGAAGCACACGCCGCCATGATGTTCAGTGCCCGATGCTTTGGTAATTTCAGCCTCTTCCACCACATGGTAGGCTTTGCGGTTAGCCGCCAGCCAGCGCAGTGCTTCACGGAAACGTGGCGTGACGCCCTGTACAAACCAGGCACGTACTATCGCTTCCGGGCGGCTCTGGAACAGAGCCTGGCAGGCATTTTCACCATAAACACGTGTCTCTTCTAAACGCTGACGGCGAATCTGCTCTGGATCAACAAAGCTTTTACCGCTGATGCCACCGTGATCGGGTTTATCATCGTCAACCGGCGCACGAGAAACGGTGCGCCACGGTGAATCTTCACTGCCGCGCGCTTTGCGGCTGTCATCAAAACGGTCATTACGACGACCTGGGTTACGACCGCCTTCATCGTTACGGCGGCCCGCGTGACGACCGCCCTCTTCGTTGCGTTCAGTGCGGGGACCCGAAGAACGACGAGTATCTTCCTGGCGGGCAGCGGGACGGCCACCTTTGCCTGTACGAGGATTTGGCGCGCGCGCGCTTTTATCGTCCTCGCCACGCACATACATCACTTTGACCTTACCGCTTTTGCCTTTAAATTCGTCGTTCATTTCTTCCTCCTGCTTTGAGAGCGCGAAGATTACCTGATGTATCGGCGCTTAGCTATCAACTATTGTACCTATTGAGAAATCCAAATTGAGCGCGGATGCTACCCCTTTCATAATGGACAATATTTATCAGACTGACACGTTCCAACATCAGAGGTCTCTATGAATACGGTATGTGCTTCCTGCCAGGCAACTAATCGCGTTCCGCAAGAACGCCTTGCCGACGGAGCAAATTGCGGCCGCTGCGGTAATGCGCTTTTTACAGGCGAAGTGGTTAGCGCCACTGCAGCAACGCTGGACAAATATCTTGAAGACGACCTGCCGGTTGTGGTCGATTTCTGGGCACCGTGGTGTGGCCCGTGCGTAAACTTCGCGCCAGTTTTTAAGGATGTCGCGAACGAACGCAGCGGTCAGGTGCGCTTTATTAAAGTGAACACCGAAGCTGAACCGGCACTCAGTGCGCGCTTCCGCATTCGCAGCATTCCTACCATTATGCTGTTCAAAAAAGGTGAAATGGTCGACATGCTGAACGGCGCGATGCCAAAAGCGCCCTTTAATGAGTGGCTCGACGAATCACTCTAATCTTTTAAGGCCAGCCCCGCTGGCCTTTTTCTTTTTGTGATGCTTCGATTACACTGTGGTTTTTCCTGCGAATAATCATGTCTGACAACGCCGTTCTGCGTTTACGCACTCAACGTCTTGCGCGCGCGACGCGCCCTTTCCTCGCTCGTGGCAATCGCGTATTGCGCTGCCAGGGCTGTTTACTGCCCGAAAAACGGTGCCTGTGCGCCGCTGTTCAACCGCAGTCGGCCCGCAGCCGTTTCTGCCTGGTGATGTTCGATACCGAACCAATGAAACCCAGCAATACCGGACGACTGATTGCCGATATTCTGCCGGAAACCCTGGCTTTTGGCTGGTCTCGCACTGAGCCGGACCCGTTGTTGTTACAGGCCGTGGCGAATCCAGATGTTCAGCCGCTGGTGGTGTTTCCTGCCACTTATGCTGATGAAGGTCGCGAAGTACTGACAACGCCACCGCTTACCGGCAAACCTCCGCTATTTATTATGCTGGATGGCACCTGGAGCGAAGCGCGCAAAATGTTTCGTAAAAGTCCGTGGCTTGATGCGCTGCCGGTCATGTCGCTTAACGTCTCGGCACCCTCACGTTACACCTTGCGCGAAGCCCACGGCGAAGGTCAGCACTGCACCGCTGAAGTCGCTGCGGCGCTGCTGGAGCAGGCAGGCGATACGTTGGCATCGCAGGCGCTAACCCAGCATTTTGAACAGTTTCGTGCTGCTTACCTGGCCGGTAAGCCTCATCATCCTGGCCGTGAAAACGTGATCGAAAACAGTCTTTAAGCAGAGCAGGGTTTAAGGCTGCTTCTTTACATTTTATAGTCTGTTTTTGCCAGTGACTGGCGATGAATTTTCAAGGATGAAAAATGTATAAGCCCCTGTTAGCAGGATTTATCCTGCTGCTGTGCGCCTGTAGTACGACTTCGCAACCACGCTCAGACAGCAACGCAAAACTGCAATTTCAGTCATCATCCACCCGCCTGGCTCGTCAGGATGCTGTGACAGTCACCTCCGAATCACTTCAGCCCGGCGATCTGTTACTTTCCTCTTCAACCTCAGTGCAATCCTGGGGAATTCGCCTGTTTACGCTGACAGGCGTGAGTCATGTTGCGATTTATATTGGTAATCAACAGGTGGCTGAAGCCGTTGGCGGAGGCGTGAAAATCATCACGCTACAGCAGGCAATCGATGAGACCAATAATCTGGTAGTCATGCGTTTGCCAGGCCTCACGCCAGTGCAAACTGCACGTCTTCAGCAGTTCTCACGGCAGCAACAAGGAAAACGTTATAACTTTAAAGGGATTGTCATGTTCATGCCGAACATGCTCACCCGGCGCATCTGTGAAATGCCGCTGGCAAGCGAACGGTTACGCGCAAACTGTCTCACGGCGCTGGCAACGGTGCAGTTAGGTCGTAAAGATAGCTCGCAGGACGCACGGTATTTCTGTTCTGAATTTGTTATTGACGGTTTTCGTTACGCTGGAATCGATTTACTGCAAAGCCAGCCACACTGGGTCAGCCCCGCGGATGTACTACATTTGCGTGAAGGTGATATATCTGCCTGGCAAAGCAACTATCGATTACGTTATGTCGGCCACCTTAAAACATGGGATTTGAGACAAATACTCAGCTTGCGAGCTGCCAACCGACACACCCGTTAAAAAGCGTTTACAATCATGCAAATCCTGATCTCTGGAGAGCGAGATGAGCCAACGCGGACTGGAAGCACTGTTACGACCTAAATCCATTGCGGTAATTGGTGCCTCGGTAACGCCCGGGCGTGCTGGGTATTTTATGATGCGCAACCTGCTGGCGGGCGGTTTTAGCGGGCCGGTGCTGCCGGTTACACCGAAGTACAAAGCCGTTAGCGGTGTGCTGGCGTGGCCAACGATTGACAGCCTGCCGTTCGCGCCTGATTTAGCTATCATCTGTACCCATGCCCGACGCAACCTCGAATTACTTCAGCAACTGGGCGAAAAAGGATGTAAAGCCTGCATTATTCTCTCGGCTCCTGCCAGCCAGCAAGCTGAGCTGAAAGCCTGTGCCAGCCGCTGGCAGATTCGCTTGCTTGGCCCTAACAGTCTGGGATTGTTAGCACCGTGGCAAGGACTGAACGCCAGCTTTTCTCCGGTGCCCATTGAAAAAGGGCGTATCGCTTTTATTTCTCAGTCTGCTGCCGTCTCTAATACGATTCTGGATTGGGCGCAGCAGCGCAATCTCGGCTTTTCATGGTTCATCGCACTGGGCGACAGTCTGGATACGGATGTTGATGATTTACTCGACTTTCTCGCCCGGGACGGTAAAACCAGCGCCATTCTGCTCTATCTGGAGCATCTTAGCGATGCGCGCCGCTTTGTTTCTGCCTCACGTAGCGCGTCGCGCAATAAACCTATCCTGGTCATCAAAAGCGGTCGTAGCCATCAGGCTCAGGCCTTACTCGGCACGCACAGCGGACTTGATGCAGCCTGGGATGCCGCCATTCAGCGTGCAGGATTATTACGCGTGCAGGATACGCACGAGCTGTTTTCGGCGGTGGAATCGCTTAGCCATATGCGCCCATTGCGCGGCGAGCGGCTGATGATTGTCAGTAACGGTGCCGCGCCTGCTGCCCTGGCACTCGATGCGCTTTATGCGCGCAACGGCAAGCTGGCCACATTAAGCGAAGAGACGCTTAATCAACTGGAAGAGCGGTTACCAGAAGGCGCAGGCCGTGGTAACCCGCTGGATCTCAAAGATGATGCTACGCCGCAACGCTACGTTGATTGCATCAATATTTTGCTGAGCAGCCATGAGCTTGATGCATTAATGATTATTCATGCGCCTAGCGCAGTCGCACCCGCAACAGAAACAGCCGGACAATTGATTAACGCTATTGTGGCGCATCCTCGTGGTAAACAGGTCACGCTATTAACCAACTGGAGTGGTGAATATTCATCGCAAGCTGCGCGCCGCGCCTTTACCCTGGCGGGCATTCCAACCTGGCGCACGCCTGAAGGCACGGTGACGGCATTTATGCATCAGGTGGAGTATCGTCGTAACCAAAAGCAATTACGTGAAACCCCCGCTCTGCCAGCTAATCTGACGCAGGATAGTGCACAGGCGCATCAGCTGTTATCGCAGGCATTAGATAAAGGCATCACCTCGTTAGATACGCATGAAGTTCAGCCCGTACTGGAAGCCTATGGTCTAACGACACTGCCAACCTGGATTGCCAGCGATAGTCTCTCAGCCGCGCGTATCGCCGAGCAGATTGGTTATCCGGTGGCGCTTAAGTTACGTTCACCCGATATTGCCCATAAATCTGAAGTGCAGGGCGTCATGCTCTATCTGCGCAACGCTGCCGAAGTCCAGAGCGCAGCGGATGCCATTTTTGATCGTGTCAAACAGACGCTGCCGCAGGCTCGCATTGAAGGCCTGCTGGTGCAGAGTATGGCTAACCGCGCCGGCGCACAGGAATTACGGGTAGTAGTAGAACAGGACGCGCTGTTTGGCCCGATTATCATGCTGGGCGAAGGCGGCATTGAGTGGCAGGCAGATAAACAGGCTGCTGTCGCCCTGCCGCCGCTAAATATGACGCTGGCACGCTATTTGGTTATTCAGGCCATTAAAAGCGGTAAAATTCGCAGCCGCAGTGCGCTGAACCCGCTTGATATTGCCGGGTTAAGTCAGCTGCTGGTACAGGTCTCTAACCTGGTGGTGGATTGCCCTGAGATTCAGCGGCTCGACATTCATCCGCTGTTAGCCGCGGGTAACGATTTTACGCTGCTTGATGTCACACTTCATCTCGCCCCCTTTGACGGTAACAACGAAGCGCGCCTGGCGATTCGTCCCTACCCACAACATCTGGAAGAACAGGTTCAGCTAAAGGATGGGCAATATTGTCTGTTTCGCCCGATTCTGCCTGAAGATGAACCACTGCTACGAGACTTTATCGGGCAAGTCACGAAAGAGGATCTTTACTACCGCTATTTTAGTGAAATCAATGAGTTTACTCATGACGATCTCGCGAATATGACGCAAATTGATTATGACCGCGAAATGGCTATTATTGCGCTGCGTCAGTATCAAGGTCAGCCCGAGATTATTGGCGTGACGCGGGCGATTTCCGATGCGGATAACGTTGATGCCGAGTTCTCCGTACTGGTTCGCTCAGACTTAAAAGGGCTTGGCATGGGCCGACGGCTGCTGGAAAAGATGATCCGCTATACGCGCGATCATGGTCTGCAACAATTGAACGGTATCACTATGCCGCACAACCGCGGCATGATTACGCTGGCTCGTAAGCTTGATTTTCATGTGGATATTCAACTGGATGAGGGGATTGTCAGCCTGAAATTACCGTTACAAGCTGACATCAGCTAACCTTGTAGAGAAAGGTAAAAATAGCGCCCTCCAGTGCGGTTGATGTTATTATTTATCGTTATGACCCTGATTTGATGGCAAAAGGCCATGCAATGAACCAGAGAAGAAGTGCACTGTGATGTTGTCTAAATTTAAACGTAATAAACACCAACAACACCTCGCACAGCTGCCGAAACTGTCACAATCCGTTGCGGATATGTCGACACTTTATTCGCCTGCCGAATTTCGTGTGACGCTGCTGGAAAAGATTGCGGCGGCACAATCGCGTATTTGTATCGTTGCGCTCTATCTTGAAAATGATGATGGCGGTCGAGCCATTATGGATGCGCTTTATGCGGCGAAACAGGCACGCCCGCATTTAGACATTTCTGTTCTGGTTGACTGGCACCGCGCTCAGCGTGGACGCATTGGCGCGGCGCGTGGTGTGACAAATGCCGACTGGTATTGTGAAATGGCAACGCAGCATGCAGTGGCTATTCCCGTTTACGGTATTCCAGTGAATACCCGTGAAGCACTGGGTGTGCTGCATCTTAAAGGCTTTATTATTGATGATACGCTGTTTTATAGCGGTGCCAGCCTGAACGATGTCTACCTCCATCAGCACGAGAAATATCGTTATGATCGCTATCAGGTGATTCGTAACGCCGCGCTGGCTGATACCATGTATGAATGGATCAACATCAATCTAAAACAGGCAGAAGCTGTTAATCGTCTGGATCATGCAGAACGTCCATCCAGTCCGGAAATTAAAAATGAGACGCGCCAGTTCCGTCAGGATTTGCGTGGTTTCAACTATCAGTTTGAAGGCAATGGTCACAACGAAGAGCTGACTGTCACACCGCTGGTAGGGTTGGGTAAACGCAGCTTGCTCAACAAAACCATTTTTCACCTGATGCCGTGTGCCGAGCATAAGCTGATCATCTGTACGCCTTACTTCAACCTGCCTGCCATTCTGGTGCGCAACATTATCCATCTGCTGCGTCAGGGCAAACAGGTTGAAATCATCGTTGGCGATAAAACCGCGAATGATTTTTACATTCCTGAAGATCAGCCATTTAAAATTATTGGCGCTCTGCCCTACCTGTATGAAATCAATCTGCGTCGCTTTCTGAGTCGTTTGCAGTATTACGTCAACAACGATCAGCTGGTGGTTCGCTTATGGAAAGAGGGTGACAACAGTTACCATTTGAAGGGGATATGGGTCGATGATGAATGGCAGCTTATTACCGGTAATAACCTGAATCCGCGCGCCTGGCGACTCGATCTCGAAAATGCCATCCTGATTCACGATCCATTGCAACAACTCAGCGAGCCGCGAGAAAAAGAGCTGTCGCTGATTCGTCAACATACCACCGTCGTGAAACATTTTCGCGAGCTTGAGAGCATTGCTGATTATCCCGCTAAGGTGCGAAAACTTATTCGCCGCTTACGCCGTATTCGCATTGACCGCCTGATTAGCCGTATTCTTTAAAAAGCCCTTACGGGCTTTTTTCTGGCATGACGATAAGAGTGTGTTTAACAGGCGCTGAAGATACCGTGGAAATAGCCAGCGGCCATCACATCACCTTAAGGAATCTGGGCCAGTTATTTAAAGGCGAATACCTTTCCCACGTTTGTGCAGCATAAAAGAAACGAAAAATGCCAGCGCGCCCATTGCCGAAACATACCAGAAGAATGTTGTTTCAATGCCATGCTTTTTCAACAATAGCGCGACGTATTCTGCCGAACCGCCAAAAATAGCGTTCGCGACGGCATAGGACAAACCCACACCTAACGCGCGCACCTGTGCCGGAAACATTTCAGCTTTGAGAATGCCGCTGATGGCCGTGTAAAAACTGGTGATCAGTAATGCCAGCATGATAAGCACAAAGGCGATTGCTGGGCTTTGCACATTTTGCAGTAAAGTAAGAACAGGAACGGTGCAAAGTGCTGCGCCAGCACCAAAGATCATCATTGAACCACGACGCCCAATTTTATCTGATAACGCACCGATGATCGGTTGCATTAGCATGAAGACTAACAGCGCCCCCGTCATTAAACCACTCACCGTTTTGGCATCCATACCCGCCGTATTCACTAAATATTTTTGCATATAAGTCGTGAAAGTATAAAAACAGAGAGAGCCGCCAGCGGTAAAACCTAACACCATCAAAAAGGACGTGTGTGATTGCGCAGTAATCCCAACACACTGCCTGCATCCTGATGCGCGCGACTTTGCTTGTCTGAAGTCTCTTCTAATGAACGACGCAACCACAGCGCAACTATGGCTAATGCAGCACCCAGAAAAAGGGTATGCGCCATCCCCAGTTGCGTAAATCTTCATCGCTCAGAACAAACTGCAACACCACAACGGTGAGCACTGCCATTAACTGACCACCAATCAGCGTGACGTACTGGAATGAAGCGTAGAAACCTTTGCGCCCTTCCAGCGCGACCTCACTCATATAGGTTGCACTGGTGCCATATTCACCGCCAACGGATAATCCCTGAAACATACGTGCCAGCAACAGAATGGTTGGCGCGGCGAGTCCAATACTTTCGTAGCCTGGCAAACAGGCAATAACCAGGGATCCCAGGCACATCATACAGACCGAAATCAGCATGGATTTTTTCGCCCGTGCCGATCGCCAATATAGCCAAACAGCCAGCCCCTATTGGACGCATCAAAAACCCTGCCGCAAATACGCCAGCCGTTTGTAGCAATTGCGTTGTGGTATCACCTTGAGGGAAGAAAATATGCGCGAAATAGAGCGAAAAAAAGGAGTAAACGTAAAAGTCGAACCATTCGACTAAGTTTCCTGATGACGCACCAACGATGGCCCATATACGTTTTTTTGTTGACGTATCATATGGCGCGCTTTCATCGCTTTGATTCTTGATTGTGTCTGTCATGCTTTGCCTCATTTCCTTGCTGATAAGCAGCGTTAAAGAATTGAGTAAACCACTTGTTTACGCCTGACGGAAAGAGGTTGAAATCTGATATTGAAAAATGTGACTGAGGCGATCTTTTTAGCAAGATTTAAGGTGTTTTTTCAATTAATTAGCCAGTGCGGCTTTAATTAATTGCTTATTTAACTGCCTGGAAAAGAGCATTGATAAAATAAGGACATGCCAGAATTTAAATCAAAAACTTATATTTTGACCACTTTTCTGCAGACGTAAAAAAGCCCCTGCAGACGCAGGGGCCTTTTTCTGTTGGATGCCTGGCAGTTCCCTACTCTCGCATGGGGAGGCCCCACACTACCATCGGCGCTACGGCGTTTCACTTCTGAGTTCGGCATGGGGTCAGGTGGGACCACCGCGCTAGTGCCGCCAGGCAAATTCTGTCTCCGCGCCGCCCGCAGGCCGCGCAGAATTATCCGTCACAAGCTGAAAGTCTCTCAAAAACGCCTCTGGCGTTGTAAGGTTAAGCCTCACGGGTCATTAGTACCGGTTAGCTCAACGCATCGCTGCGCTTACACACCCGGCCTATCAACGTCGTCGTCTTCAACGTCCCTTCAGGACCCTCGAGGGGTCAGGGAAAACTCATCTCGGGGCAAGTTTCGTGCTTAGATGCTTTCAGCACTTATCTCTTCCGCACTTAGCTACCGGGCAGTGCCATTGGCATGACAACCCGAACACCAGCGGTGCGTTCACTCCGGTCCTCTCGTACTAGGAGCAACCCCCTCAGTTTTCCAGCGCCCACGGCAGATAGGGACCGAACTGTCTCACGACGTTCTAAACCCAGCTCGCGTACCACTTTAAACGGCGAACAGCCGTACCCTTGGGACCTACTTCAGCCCCAGGATGTGATGAGCCGACATCGAGGTGCCAAACACCGCCGTCGATATGAACTCTTGGGCGGTATCAGCCTGTTATCCCCGGAGTACCTTTTATCCGTTGAGCGATGGCCCTTCCATTCAGAACCACCGGATCACTATGACCTGCTTTCGCACCTGCTCGCGCCGTCACGCTCGCAGTCAAGCCAGCTTATGCCATTGCACTAACCTCACGATGTCCGACCGTGATTAGCTGACCTTCGTGCTCCTCCGTTACGCTTTGGGAGGAGACCGCCCCAGTCAAACTACCCACCAGACACTGTCCGCAGCCCGGATCACGGGCCCACGTTAGAACATCAAACGTTAAAGGGTGGTATTTCAAGGTTGGCTCCACGCGGACTGGCGTCCGCGCTTCAAAGCCTCCCACCTATCCTACACATCAAGGCTCAATGTTCAGTGTCAAGCTGTAGTAAAGGTTCACGGGGTCTTTCCGTCTTGCCGCGGGTACACTGCATCTTCACAGCGAGTTCAATTTCACTGAGTCTCGGGTGGAGACAGCCTGGCCATCATTACGCCATTCGTGCAGGTCGGAACTTACCCGACAAGGAATTTCGCTACCTTAGGACCGTTATAGTTACGGCCGCCGTTTACCGGGGCTTCGATCAAGAGCTTCTCCTTACGGATAACCCCATCAATTAACCTTCCGGCACCGGGCAGGCGTCACACCGTATACGTCCACTTTCGTGTTTGCACAGTGCTGTGTTTTTAATAAACAGTTGCAGCCAGCTGGTATCTTCGACTGGCTTCGGCTCCGGGAGCAAGTCCCCTCACCTACGCGCCAGCGTGCCTTCTCCCGAAGTTACGGCACCATTTTGCCTAGTTCCTTCACCCGAGTTCTCTCAAGCGCCTTGGTATTCTCTACCTGACCACCTGTGTCGGTTTGGGGTACGATTTCGTGTTACCTGATGCTTAGAGGCTTTTCCTGGAAGCAGGGTATCAGTCACTTCAGCTCCGTGGAGCCTCGTCGTCACGCCTCAGCCTTGATTATCCGGATTTGCCTGGATAACCAGCCTACACGCTTAAACCGGGACGACCGTCGCCCGGCTGACCTAACCTTCTCCGTCCCCCCTTCGCAGTAACACCAAGTACAGGAATATTAACCTGTTTCCCATCGACTACGCCTTTCGGCCTCGCCTTAGGGGTCGACTCACCCTGCCCCGATTAACGTTGGACAGGAACCCTTGGTCTTCCGGCGAGCGGGCTTTTCACCCGCTTTATCGTTACTTATGTCAGCATTCGCACTTCTGATACCTCCAGCGGCCCTCACGGACCACCTTCTGCGGCTTACAGAACGCTCCCCTACCCAGCAACGCAAGCGTCGCTGCCGCAGCTTCGGTGCATGGTTTAGCCCCGTTACATCTTCCGCGCAGGCCGACTCGACCAGTGAGCTATTACGCTTTCTTTAAATGATGGCTGCTTCTAAGCCAACATCCTGGCTGTCTGTGCCTTCCCACATCGTTTCCCACTTAACCATGACTTCGGGACCTTAGCTGGCGGTCTGGGTTGTTTCCCTCTTCACGACGGACGTTAGCACCCGCCGTGTGTCTCCCGTGATAACATTCTCCGGTATTCGCAGTTTGCATCGGGTTGGTAAGCCGGGATGGCCCCCTAGCCGAAACAGTGCTCTACCCCCGGAGATGAGTTCACGAGGCGCTACCTAAATAGCTTTCGGGGAGAACCAGCTATCTCCCGGTTTGATTGGCCTTTCACCCCCAGCCACAGGTCATCCGCTAATTTTTCAACATTAGTCGGTTCGGTCCTCCAGTTAGTGTTACCCAACCTTCAACCTGCCCATGGCTAGATCACCGGGTTTCGGGTCTATACCCTGCAACTTAACGCCCAGTTAAGACTCGGTTTCCCTGCGGCTCCCCTATACGGTTAACCTTGCTACAGAATATAAGTCGCTGACCCATTATACAAAAGGTACGCAGTCACACCACAAGGGTGCTCCCACTGCTTGTACGTACACGGTTTCAGGTTCTGTTTCACTCCCTCGCCGGGGTTCTTTTCGCCTTTCCCTCACGGTACTGGTTCACTATCGGTCAGTCAGGAGTATTTAGCCTTGGAGGATGGTCCCCCCGTGTTCAGACAGGATACCACGTGTCCTGCCTTACTCATCGAGCTCACAGCTCGTGCACTTTTGTGTACGGGAGTGTCACCCTGTACCCTGCGCCTTTCCAGACGCTTCCACTAGTGCACAAGCTGATTCAGGCTCTGGGCTGCTCCCCGTTCGCTCGCCGCTACTGGGGGAATCTCGGTTGATTTCTTTTCCTCGGGGTACTTAGATGTTTCAGTTCCCCCGGTTCGCCTTGCAGCACTATGTATTCATGCTGCAATGATGCACTGAGTGCACCGGGTTTCCCCATTCGGACATCGCCGGCTGTAGCGGTTCATATCACCTTACCGGCGCTTTACGCAGATTAGCACGTCCTTCATCGCCTCTGACTGCCAGGGCATCCACCGTGTACGCTTAGTCGCTTAACCTCACAACCCACAGGCGTTTTGCAACGCGTGCAGACTGCAAGCATTTGAGAGACTCGTCCGCATCGCTGTGCCACTCCCTGTTACGGAGAAATGGCGCGACGCGTCGTTTCAATTTTCAGCTTGTTCCGGATTGTTAAAGAGCAGTAAAACTTCGCAATGCACTCGAAAATGCATTCTGAAGTTTTGGGTATCAACCGCAGGTTGATGGTGGAGCTAAGCGGGATCGAACCGCTGACCTCCTGCGTGCAAGGCAGGCGCTCTCCCAGCTGAGCTATAGCCCCAAATAGGTAAAACCCGTGACCATGATTCTTCTGTAATCAGGACGTGGCAACGCCAGGCGCGCTGAACTGTGCGCTCCGGGGTCACAACGAAGAGTACGCAAGAACTGGTAGGCCTGAGTGGACTTGAACCACCGACCTCACCCTTATCAGGGGTGCGCTCTAACCACCTGAGCTACAAGCCTGCCGGGGTTTTACTGCTTCTTTACTTTCTATCAGACAATCTGTGTGAGCACTTCGCGGGAAGGTATCTTCAGGTAAGGAGGTGATCCAACCGCAGGTTCCCCTACGGTTACCTTGTTACGACTTCACCCCAGTCATGAATCACAAAGTGGTAAGCGCCCTCCCGGAGGTTAAGCTACCTACTTCTTTTGCAACCCACTCCCATGGTGTGACGGGCGGTGTGTACAAGGCCCGGGAACGTATTCACCGTGGCGTTCTGATCCACGATTACTAGCGATTCCGACTTCACGGAGTCGAGTTGCAGACTCCGATCCGGACTACGACGCACTTTATGAGGTCCGCTTGCTCTCGCGAGGTCGCTTCTCTTTGTATGCGCCATTGTAGCACGTGTGTAGCCCTACTCGTAAGGGCCATGATGACTTGACGTCATCCCCACCTTCCTCCGGTTTATCACCGGCAGTCTCCTTTGAGTTCCCGACCGAATCGCTGGCAACAAAGGATAAGGGTTGCGCTCGTTGCGGGACTTAACCCAACATTTCACAACACGAGCTGACGACAGCCATGCAGCACCTGTCTCACGGTTCCCGAAGGCACTCAGGCATCTCTGCCCGATCCCGTGGATGTCAAGAGTAGGTAAGGTTCTTCGCGTTGCATCGAATTAAACCACATGCTCCACCGCTTGTGCGGGCCCCCGTCAATTCATTTGAGTTTTAACCTTGCGGCCGTACTCCCCAGGCGGTCGACTTAACGCGTTAGCTCCGGAAGCCACGCCTCAAGGGCACAACCTCCAAGTCGACATCGTTTACGGCGTGGACTACCAGGGTATCTAATCCTGTTTGCTCCCCACGCTTTCGCACCTGAGCGTCAGTCTTCGTCCAGGGGGCCGCCTTCGCCACCGGTATTCCTCCAGATCTCTACGCATTTCACCGCTACACCTGGAATTCTACCCCCTCTACGAGACTCAAGCCTGCCAGTTTCAAATGCAGTTCCCAGGTTAAGCCCGGGGATTTCACATCTGACTTAACAGACCGCCTGCGTGCGCTTTACGCCCAGTAATTCCGATTAACGCTTGCACCCTCCGTATTACCGCGGCTGCTGGCACGGAGTTAGCCGGTGCTTCTTCTGCGGGTAACGTCAATGACAAGGCGTATTAAACCTCATCCCTTCCTCCCCGCTGAAAGTACTTTACAACCCGAAGGCCTTCTTCATACACGCGGCATGGCTGCATCAGGCTTGCGCCCATTGTGCAATATTCCCCACTGCTGCCTCCCGTAGGAGTCTGGACCGTGTCTCAGTTCCAGTGTGGCTGGTCATCCTCTCAGACCAGCTAGGGATCGTCGCCTAGGTGGGCCGTTACCCCGCCTACTAGCTAATCCCATCTGGGTTCATCCGATGGTGTGAGGCCCGAAGGTCCCCCACTTTGGTCTTGCGACGTTATGCGGTATTAGCCACCGTTTCCAGTGGTTATCCCCTCCATCGGGCAGATCCCCAGACATTACTCACCCGTCCGCCACTCGTCACCCAAAGAGCAAGCTCTCCTGTGCTACCGTCCGACTTGCATGTGTTAGGCCTGCCGCCAGCGTTCAATCTGAGCCATGATCAAACTCTTCAATTTAAAGTTTGATTTGCTTCAACCCGTGAAGCGATGCTCTGTGAATTAAACTTCGTAATGAATTACGTGTTCACCCAGCAGAGACTTGATATTTTTTACGTCCGGAGACGCTGATATCAATCCTGCGAGTGCCCACACAGATTGTCTGATAAATTGTTAAAGAGCAGTGCGACCAGCGGGTTAACCGTCTGTCGCGAGGTGGCGTATATTACGCTAACCTCCTTCAGAGTCAACTTCTTTTTCGAAGTTTTTCTCCGGCGGCTCAGTCTCCTGAACCTCTCAACACGTCATCCCGTAAGCCGGTGTGCCGTGTCAGTGGAGGCGCATTATAGGGAGTTCCTGCGGGCTGACAAGTGCTAATTTGAAGTTTTTATTCAACCGCTCAAGTTTTAACCCAACTGATTTAATACTAGCCAAAATAACCTGTCTGGGCGATAAAAAAACGGGCTCTGAGGCCCGTTTTAGGTAAAACGCATCACTGACGGGCAGTAATAACGTTGTCTTTAACTTCCATTTCAATGGTTTTTCCAGGAACCAGCACACCCGAAAGAATTTGCTGCGCCAGCGGATTTTCAATCTGCTGCTGAATTGCACGCTTGAGCGGCCGCGCACCATACACCGGGTCATAACCGTTCTCGCCCAGCAGTTTAAGCGCCTCGCTGGAGATATTCAGTTTATAACCACGCTCTTCCAGACGTTTATACAAACGCTGCAACTGTATCTGGGCAATAGAAGCAATGTGCTTCTCCGCCAGCGGATGGAAAACCACGACTTCATCAATACGGTTAATGAACTCAGGACGGAAATGATGCCCGACTACGCCCATTACAATATCTTTCATTTCGCTGTAATTCAGATCGCCAAAACGCTCCTGGATTAAATCAGATCCCAGGTTTGAGGTCATAATGACCACCGTATTACGGAAATCTACGGTTCGGCCCTGACCATCCGTTAAGCGTCCATCATCTAATACCTGCAGCAGAATGTTGAATACATCCGGATGCGCTTTTTCTACCTCATCAAGCAAGATGACGGAATAAGGACGACGACGCACAGCCTCTGTCAGATAACCGCCTTCTTCGTAGCCCACATATCCTGGCGGTGCCCCCACCAGCCGCGACACAGAATGCTTCTCCATGAACTCAGACATATCAATGCGCACCATAGCGTCGTCACTATCAAATAAAAAGTTTGCTAATGACTTACAGAGTTCAGTTTTACCTACGCCCGTCGGCCCAAGAAACAGAAATGAACCGATAGGACGATTCGGATCTGATAACCCTGCCCGACTACGGCGAATCGCATTCGATACTGCTTCAACCGCCTCATCCTGACCGATAACGCGCGCGTGTAAATCCTGCTCCATACGCAGCAGTTTGTCGCGTTCCCCTTCCATCATGCGAGCAACCGGAATACCGGTCCAGCGTGCTAATACGTCGGCGATTTCCACATCCGTAACGCGGTTGCGCAGCAGCTTCATGGTTTTACCTTCAGCCTGCGTTGCTGAGGCTAACTGTTTCTCCAGTGCCGGAATCTTGCCGTACTGCAGTTCCGACATCTGTGCCAGATCACCTAAGCGACGCGCCTGCTCCAGCGTTAAACGTGCTTGCTCAAGCTCTGCTTTAATATTTTGGGTACCGGAGAGTGACGCTTTTTCTGCCTTCCACTCTTCTTCAAGCTCAGCGTATTCCCGCTCTTTCTGATCCAGCTCGCTTTCTAACATGGCAAGCCGCTTTATGCTCGCATCATCAGATTCTTTCTTCAGCGCCTGCTGTTCCAGTTTCAACTGGATAATTCGGCGTTCCAGCCGATCCAGCGATTCTGGCTTGGAGTCGATCTGCAAGCGAATACTGGAAGCTGCCTCGTCAATCAGGTCAATAGCTTTATCGGGCAACTGGCGATCGGCAATATAGCGATGCGACAAAGTTGCCGCTGCAACAATTGCGGGATCGGTAATTTGCACATGGTGATGTAGCTCATAACGCTCTTTCAGCCCACGTAAAATCGCAATGGTGTCTTCAACACTCGGCTCTGCCACATAAACTTTCTGGAAACGGCGCTCCAGCGCGGCATCTTTTTCAATATATTGACGATATTCATCAAGCGTCGTAGCACCGACACAGTGCAATTCACCGCGTGCCAGCGCGGGTTTCAGCATATTACCTGCGTCCATGGCACCGTCGGCTTTACCTGCGCCCACCATCGTGTGCAACTCATCAATAAACAGGATGACATTGCCTTCTTGTTTAGAAAGGTCGTTTAACACACCTTTCAAACGCTCTTCGAATTCACCCCGATATTTTGCACCGGCCACCAGCGCACCCATATCAAGCGCCAACACGCGACGGCCTTTCAATCCTTCTGGGACTTCGCCATTGATAATACGCTGCGCCAGGCCTTCAACAATTGCCGTTTTACCTACACCCGGCTCCCCAATGAGCACCGGATTATTTTTTGTGCGGCGCTGCAGCACCTGGATAGTACGACGAATCTCTTCGTCCCGACCAATCACCGGATCGAGTTTGCCCTGTTCGGCCTGCTCGGTCAGATCAATGGTGTATTTCTTTAATGCCTGGCGCTGATCTTCAGCCCCTTGATCATTCACGTTCTCTCCTCCACGCATTTGTTCAATGGCCTTAGTGAGTTTTTCAGTGGTTGCGCCAGCCGATTTTAAAAATCTGCCAGCGAGCCGCGTGAATCGAGGGCCGCCAGAACAAACAATTCAGATGAAATAAAGTTATCGCTGCGCTTTTGCGCCAGCTTGTCGCACAGGTTAAGTACGCGAATCAAATCAGATGAGGGTTGAACATCCCCTCCGTTCCCTCTACCTGCGGCAGACGGTCGATGGCTTGTTCAATTTGAGTGCGTAATGCTGCTACGTCGACACCTGCAGACGCCAGCAACGGGCGAACAGATCCCCTTCCTGATTAAGCAATGCGCTCATCAGATGCAGAGGTTCAATAAATTGATTATCGTGTCCCAGAGCGAGGGACTGCGCGTCGGCGAGAGCCAGTTGGAATTTGTTAGTAAGACGATCCAGACGCATGATTCCTCCCATTACAGGTCAAAATGCTACTGGAGATTAAATGAGGTCATCCCTCAAATTTTCAAGGTTGATGACCTGAGATGAGAGCAAAAAACAGGCTGACTGGATCGTCTTATGGCGTAAGGTTATAACAGCCAGATCAAAGTTGCCATACGTCCTGTTGTGCCATCGCGGCGGAAAGAGAAAAATCGTCGCGTTGCTGGAAAGTACAGCGCATATCGGCACTCACAGATTTTACGCCCGCTGCCTGCAAACGCTGCTGCGCCAGCAGCCAGAGATTGGCATAAAATTTATTGCCTGCTGGACGAAAAGCCGCTGCCGCTGCTGAATGTTGAGCCATAAAAGCACTGCGCACTTCTGCGCCAACTTCAAATGCGTTAAAACCGATCGCCGGCCCAAGCCAGGCGTGAATCTGCTCCGCTGGAGAGCGAAACTGTGCCAGGGTATTTTCTAACACGCCAGCACAAAGTCCGCGCCAGCCAGCATGGGCTGCGGCAACTTCTGAACCGTCGGCGCTGCAAAACAGCACCGGCAAACAGTCTGCCGTCATCACTGCGCAAACCACGCCCGGCTCCGATGTTATGCAGGCATCTGCTCGTGGCATCTTCTGTTGCTCAAGGTTCAAACGTACCACATCAGTGGCATGAACCTGTTCCAGCCACTGCGGCATTGAGGGCAAATCCGCCAACTCCATCAATCGCTGACGATTGCGCTCAACGCATGCTGGTTCATCTCCGACATGTGCCCCCAGGTTTAGAGAGTCCCAGGGCGCAGCACTTATGCCGCCCTGTCGCATAGTAGAACATGCTCGCACGTTAGCAGGCGCTGGCCAGTCGGGAATAATGATACTCATAGCCAGTCCAGCTGATCCTTGAACTCTTCAGTATCAGCTTTGAGCGCATTAATAAGATCAATCATGTCCTGGGAATTGCCGCATGGAATTCCATCTCAATTCCTGAAATGGGGTGATAAAGACGCAACATTGTGGCGTGTAGCGCCTGGCGGTCAAACCCACGCAGTGTAGAAATGAATGCATCCGATGCGCCTTTTGGCGGACGAGGGCGACCACCATAAAGCGGATCGCCAACCAGCGGATGGTTGATATGCGCCATATGGACACGAATTTGATGGGTACGGCCCGTCTCAAGGCGTAAACGCAGACGGGTATGCGCCCGGAAATGCTCCATGATGCGATAGTGCGTCACTGCCGGTTTACCCATAGGATGAACAGACATATGCGTGCGTTTAGTTGAGTGGCGGCTGATTGGCTCATCCACCGTACCGCCTGCCGTCATAGTGCCAATCGCAACCGCTTCATATTCACGGGTGATCTCACGTCTTTGTAGTGAATCAACCAGGTGCGTTTGTGCCGGAACCGTTTTTGCCACCACCATTAATCCGGTGGTGTCTTTATCCAGACGATGAACGATGCCCGCACGCGGAACATCCATGATCGCTGGATAGTGATGAAGCAATGCGTTCAACACCGTGCCGTCTGGATTACCTGCGCCAGGATGAACCACAAAGTCACGCGGTTTATTGATGACGATAATATCTTCATCTTCATAAACGATGTCGAGCGGCAGATTTTGCGGCTCCCAGCGTTGCTCTTCTTCGATTTCCGCTTCGATGGCAACGCGCTCGCCACCCAATACTTTCTCTTTCGGTTTATCAATAATCGTGCCATTAACACTGACGCGACGATTAAGGATCCACTCTTTTATGCGAGAACGTGAATAATCAGGGAACAATTCTGCCAAAGTCTGATCTAAGCGTTGTCCGAGTTGTGATTCGGATACCGTTGCGGTGAGTTGAACTTGTTGTGCCATATACAGCTTCTTCGTTAACGTTGGGTTTTCACGGCGATGCCGTTTAATATAATGTGCTATCGTACCTGGTCATCACCGGGAGCTATACGGACAGCTTCCGCCATAACATTTTGAGGATAATCACTTCGTCATGACGCGTATGAAATATCTGGTGGCTGCTGCCACACTGAGCCTGGCACTTGTAGGTTGTTCCGGCTCAAATGACGCGGTACCGGACAGCCCGCCTTCTGAAATTTACGCTACAGCGCAGCAAAAGCTGCAGGACGGTAACTTTAAAGCGGCAATTAAGCAACTGGAAGCGTTGGATAATCGTTATCCGTTCGGTCCCTATTCACAGCAGGTTCAGCTGGATTTGATCTACGCGTATTATAAAAATGCCGATCTGCCATTAGCGCAGGCTGCCATTGCTCGCTTCATGCGCCTGAATCCTACTCATCCAAACATTGATTACGTCATTTATATGAAAGGGCTGACGGATATGGCGCTGGATGACTCTGCGCTGCAAGGCTTCTTTGGTGTTGATCGCTCCGATCGTGCTCCCACCCATGCGCGCGATGCCTTCCATGATTTCTCGCAGCTGCTGCGCAGTTATCCTAACAGCCAATACGCGGCGGATGCACAGAAACGTCTGGTCTATCTGAAAGATCGCCTGGCGAAATATGAGCTTTCTGTGGCGCAATTCTATACTAAGCGCGGGGCATATGTCGCGGTTGTTAACCGCGTTGAAGGCATGATGCGTGACTATCCCGATACGCAGGCAACGCATGATGCTTTACCGTTGATGGAAAATGCGTATCGCCAACTGCAACTTAATGCTGAAGCCGATAAAGTCGCGAAGATTATTGCCGCCAATAATACGCACTGATCTTTTCAACTTTACGCAAAAGAAAAAGCAGCCACATGATGGCTGCTTTTTTATGCTCAGAAAAACGTCGAAAAATGAAGTTTCTCATTGAGCTAACTTACCAACAATGCACCTTAAAACGTCCTGCTTCAAGGCTTTTTGCCCGTTTTTTGCAGCTTTCTCACAAATAACTGGCCTTGACAAAAAGTGACATTTTTTCGTGATCTGAATCACACATTTTGCGTTTTTTCGCGCTATGCTGGTCCTACCAAGACGGAAATGACAGAGAGGTAAGAAATATGATTCTGAACATTACCAGTAAACAAATGGAAATCACTGCCGCTATCCGCAACCATGTCCAAGACCGTCTCGCCAAGCTAGAAAAATGGCAAACTGACCTCATCAATCCGCATATTGTCCTGTCTAAAGAGCCGAAAGAGTTTGTTGCTGATGCGACAATTAATACTCCAAACGGTACTTTAGTCGCCAGTGCTAAACATGACGATATGTATACCGCCATCAATGATTTGATTGCTAAATTAGAACGCCAACTCAATAAAGTTCAGCACAAATCAGAAGCACGCCGCGCTACTACCAGCGTTAAAGATTTCATGCCGGCCAGCTAGATCAACCAATACGTTTAACGCGCCTGCGGGCGCGTTTTTTATTGACAGCTTTTAAGCAGTGCGGTTACTCTCAGGTCACTTTAGTTACGGAAATTTTCATGAAACAACAGCTGTTTTTCTTCGCTTTCTTTTTACCTTCCCCTGACTGGGAGGCAATTCGTCGTGTGAAAACGAAAGCGAAGACGAACAACAAAGCCTCCCAACCGGGAGGCTTTTTTATTGGACAGCATACAGGTGAGCTTTATGAATCCCGATAATCCCTTACTGGCGTTGCGCGATAAGATCAGCGCAGTGGATGAAAAATTACTGACGCTACTGGCTGAACGCCGCGCGCTGGCTGTTGAGGTCGCACAAGCCAAACTGGAAACACATCGCCCTATTCGTGATGTAGAACGTGAGCGTGCCTTACTGGAGCGCCTGATTGTTCTGGGTAAAAAGCATCATTTAGATGCGCACTACATTACCCGCTTGTTTCAGCTTGTGATCGAAGATTCAGTCCTGACTCAGCAGGCGCTGTTGCAAAAAAACCTGAATCATCCTCATGCTCAGGCTGCACGCATCGCTTTTCTCGGTCCTAAAGGTTCCTATTCTCATCTTGCCGCACGTAAATATGCGGCACGTCATTTCGATAGCATGGTTGAAAGCGGTTGCCTGAAGTTTCACGATATTATTAAACAGGTTGAAAACGGCCTGGCTGACTACGCTATTTTGCCAATTGAAAATACCAGTTCAGGCTCGATCAATGATGTTTATGATTTGCTGCAACAAACAAGCTTATCGATCGTCGGCGAACTGACACTGCCAATTGAACATTGCGTTTTGGTCAATGGCATCACTGATTTACAGCAGATTGAAACGGTTTACAGTCATCCTCAGCCTTTCCAGCAATGCAGCCAGTTCATTAACCGCTTCCCACACTGGAAAATCGAATATACCGAGAGCACCGCTGCGGCCATGGAGAAAGTCGCTGCATTAAACTCACCGAAAGCCGCAGCCTTAGGGAGCGAAGCGGGTGGTGAGTTATATCATTTACAGGTCCTTGAGCGGAACCTGGCAAATCAGCAGCAGAACCACACGCGCTTCATTGTGCTGGCACGCAAGCCTATTGAAGTTTCCGATCAGGTACCGGCAAAAACTACGCTCATTATGGCAACAGGTCAGCAAGCAGGTGCCTTGGTTGATGCGCTGCTGGTTTTACGCCAGCATAACCTGATTATGAGCAAGCTGGAGTCGCGCCCTATCAACGGAAACCCGTGGGAAGAGATGTTTTATATCGATGTTCAGGGAAATCTTCAGTCAGAACGAATGCAGCAGGCATTGCACGAACTGAAAGCAATGACGCGTTCACTGAAGGTTTTAGGCTGTTATCCGGGGAAAATGTCATACCCGTTGAACCAGGCAAGTAAATAATAAAAAGGCATCCGGTTGGATGCCTTTTTACTTTACTGACGACTGTCGTTCGCCGAGCGTAACAGACTGCGACTTTCAACCAGGAAGCGTTTGGCGTGATCGCCGAACCAGTGCTCCACACGATTAAAACTGTCAATAAATGCCTGCTTGTCACCCTGCTCCAGCAATGTGATCGCTTCACCAAAACGCTGATAGTAACGTTTAATCAACGCCAGATTATTTTCTGAAGACATAATGATGTCTGCATACAACTGAGGGTCTTGTGCAAACAGTCGTCCTACCATCGCCAGTTCTAAGCGATAGATAGGCGACGACAGCGCCAGTAACTGATCGAGATTAACATTCTCTTCAGCCAGATGCAGGCCGTAAGCAAACGTCGCGAAATGACGCAGCGCCTGGATGAAAGCCATATTCTGGTCATGTTCAACCGCACTGATCCGATGCAGACGCGCGCCCCAAACCTGAATCTGTTCAAGGAACCATTGATAGGCTTCAGGTTGTCTGCCATCGCACCAGACAACTACCTGCTTCGCCAGGCTACCGCTGTCTGGGCCAAACATCGGATGAAGTCCAAGTACCGGACCGTTGTGTGCCGCGAGCATCGCCTGTAGAGGACGATTTTTGACTGAAGCCAGATCGACCAGAATGCAATCTTCTGGCAGTGGCGGTAACTGCGCGATGACCTGCTCAGTCAAATGGATCGGCACGCTAATAATGACCATACCGGCATCGCGGAGTAGCGCATCAGCCTGATCCCAGTCATCTTTATCCAGGCTTTTAACGGCATAGCCAGACAACGTCAGCATCTTTTCAAACAGACGCCCCATTTGGCCATTACCGCCAACAATCACCACCGGGCGCAATGACGGACAAAGGGTTTTAAAGCCTTTGTCGTTTTCGCTGGTGTAGGATTCACGCATGACGCGGCGTAATACATCCTCGATTAAATCGGGCGGCACGCCGAGCATTTCGGCTTCTTTGCGGCGCGAGGCCAGCATAGAAGCTTCGCGCTCAGGCACATAAATAGGCAAGCCGTAACGGCTTTTTACTTCGCCAACTTCAGCGACCAGTTCAAGCCGCTTAGCCAGCAGATCGAGTAGCGCCTTGTCTACATTGTCAATTTGATCGCGTAACGCGGTCAGTTCAGCCACCATTACTCATTACACCTCGTGTGACAGACGCGCCGACAGTACTCCCTGCAGATCCTGATGCATGTCGCGTAGCAATGTCTCAGTGATTTCCCAGTTGATGCAAGCATCGGTTACGGAAACACCGTATTTCATTTCGCTGCGTGGTTGCTCTGAAGACTGGTTACCTTCATGGATATGGCTTTCCAGCATTAAACCAATTATCGAACGGTTTCCATCTTTGATCTGGGCAATAGCAGATTCAGCTACGCCAGGCTGACGGCGGAAGTCTTTATTAGAATTGCCATGGCTGCAATCTATCATTAAGGCCGGGCGCAGTCCCGCTTTCAGCATCTCTTTTTCACACTGAACAACATCTTCCGGGCCGTAATTTGGTGCTTTGCCGCCGCGCAGGATAACGTGACCATCGGGGTTGCCTTGCGTTTGTAATAAACAAACCTGCCCTGCCTGGTTAATGCCGACAAAGCGATGCGGCATGGCGGCAGCACGCATGGCGTTAATCGCGGTGCCCAAACTTCCATCCGTACCGTTTTTAAAACCGACCGGCATTGACAGGCCCGACGCCATTTCACGATGGGTCTGAGATTCTGTGGTACGCGCACCAATTGCCGACCAGCTAAACAGATCGCCTAAATATTGTGGGCTATTCGGGTCAAGTGCTTCCGTTGCTAAAGGCAGCCCCATTTCCACAAGATTGACGAGCAGCTCACGGGCAATGTGCAAACCGGCTTCCATATCAAACGAGTTATCCATGTAAGGATCGTTGATTAACCCTTTCCAGCCGACGGTAGTACGGGGTTTTTCAAAATAGACGCGCATAACGAGATACAGCTGATCCTTCAACTGTTCAGAAAGAGTTTGCAAACGACGTGCATATTCAAGTGCCGCTTCAGTATCGTGGATCGAGCACGGGCCGCATACTACTAACAAGCGCGGGTCGCGACCGGCAATAATGTCAGAGATGGTCTGGCGGGAAGCGGTAATTTGCGCTTCCTGCTGAGCGGTTAACGGGAACTTTGCTTTAAGTTCTTCCGGCGTGATCAAAACTTGTTCGTCAGCGATGTGCACATTATTCAGCGCGTCTTTTTGCATGATGCGATCCTTTTACTCGTTTATGCGGTCACAGGATCCTCGTTGAGGATGGCCCACACTGTATCACAAGCCGTACAGGATGCAATTAATAATGTACAGTTTTCTTTCCCTCTCGGGATTTGAGTTCAAAATTATTATATAAAGCCTTGTTATTCAATTACTTTTATCAAAAAGAAGAGTCGTGCACATCCACAAATAGTGTACAATTTAATTTACACCAAGCCACCTTCTTTTCATTGCCTGATTTGTTAAGCTGGGCGATAGCGTCCAAATTTTAAGGAGAACCCTCCCTTGAATCGCTTTCCTGACATCAATTTGCGCCCTTTTCACGTTAATGACACGCCTGCTTTTGCCGCCGCGGTAAACGGTTCGCTCGATACTTTATTGCCGTGGATGGTTTGGGCACATGTCGATTATCAGGAACATGAAGCGGCCAGCTGGATTGCCTTTACCCAGTGGCAAAGAGAAAAAGGTGAAGCAGAAGAGTTTGCCATTGTGGATAAAC
Source organism: Candidatus Pantoea haifensis (assembly GCA_018842655.1). GTDB lineage: Bacteria > Pseudomonadota > Gammaproteobacteria > Enterobacterales > Enterobacteriaceae > Pantoea > Pantoea haifensis. Next base: position 2,124,343 of record JAGTWN010000004.1, read on the forward strand.
ATGATCGGCTGCTGGGCGGTGCAGGTATCCGCTTTCCACGTCACCCCGGTGATTTCAGTGCGATAGGTTATTGGGTTCGTAGCGATGCTCAGGGCAACGGAATCGCCAGCCGTGCCGTTATGCATCTGCTTGATATTGGCTTTAAACGGCCAGACGCAAAAGTGATTGAAATTCTTGCTGCGGAAGAGAATAAAGCAAGCAGAGCGGTGGCAGAAAAATGTGGCGGACAGTTTATAGATTATCGTTACGGATTGATCGTTTTAGACAGCGGCCCGGTCAATACGGCAATTTATCACTTTCACCGTCCATCCTGAAAAACAGGATATCAGGCAACATTACGCACGGTATAAAAAAGGGGCTGGCATCACGCCAACCCCTTGTTTGCTATTAACTTTTAGATGTCGCGTTAGCGATACCTTAGTTAAGACGCTCTTTGATACGAGCAGACTTACCAGTACGCTCACGCAGGTAGTACAGTTTGGCTTTACGCACAGCGCCACGACGTTTAACAGTGATACTGTCAATGACTGGTGAGTGAGTCTGGAAAACACGCTCAACGCCTTCGCCGTTAGAAATCTTGCGAACAGTGAATGCAGAATGCAGACCGCGGTTACGAATAGCGATAACCACGCCCTCGAATGCCTGCAGACGTTTTTTAGAACCTTCAACGACCCATACTTTCACTTCCACGGAATCACCCGGACGGAAGGAAGGTACGTCCTGTTTCATCTGCTCTTGTTCAATTTGCTTGATAATGTTGCTCATAATTAAATCTCTTATCCTGGGTAAACTGATAGTCGGGGAAGATTACTCTTCCACATCATCGTTTTGTTGCTGCTGAAATTCACGTTTGAATTCGCTTTAGCAACCTTGCTTGCTCTTCAGTCAGAGCCAGGTTTTCCAGAAGTTCAGGTCTTCTTAGCCAGGTACGGCCTAGCGACTGTTTCAGGCGCCAACGGCGAATATCAGCATGGTTTCCAGACAGTAATACTGCCGGGACTTCCATGCCTTCTAACACTTCAGGTCGGGTGTAGTGTGGACAATCCAGCAAACCTTCCGAGAACGAATCCTCATCGGCTGACGCTTGCTTACCCAGCACACCTGGGATAAACCGGGCGACTGAGTCAATCAATGTCATTGCTGGCAGTTCCCCACCGCTGAGTACGTAATCGCCGATTGACCATTCTTCATCAATTTCGGTTTGGATTACGCGCTCATCAATCCCTTCGTAGCGCCCACAGACCAGAATTAATTTGTTCTGTGTCGCCAGCTCGCAAACGCCCTGTTGGTCGAGTTTGCGCCCCTGAGGTGAAAGATAAATCACCCTGGCTCCGTCTCCCGCCGCTGCTTTCGCTGCGGAGATGGCATCCCGTAAGGGTTGTACCATCATCAACATTCCCGGTCCGCCGCCGTAAGGACGATCATCCACGGTACGGTGCCGGTCGTGCGCGAAGTCGCGTGGACTCCAGCTTTGAATGTTGAGCAGGCCATTTTTTACTGCCCGGCCAGTTACCCCGTAATCGGTAATAGCGCGAAACATTTCTGGAAACAGGCTAATAACACCAATCCACATTGTATTCGCCGTTACGTTACCGTTTGATTCGGAGATCAAAAACCAGGATCCCAATCTACTTCAATGAGACCAGTAGAGAGATCGACTTTCTTGATAACCTGTTCATCAAGAAACGGAATCAACCGCTCCTGTACACCGAATGCATCTTTCAGGTTTGCCTTAACGACAAGCACGTCGTTCGAGCCGGTTTCCATCATGTCAATGACTTTACCCATTTCGTAGCCGTCGAGGTTAACTACCCGGCAACCCATAAGGTCTTTCCAGTAATAGTCGCCTTCGTCCAGCGCAGGCAACTGCGTCGAGTCAACCATAATTTCGCAATTGGTTAACTGGGCCGCAGCATCACGATCGTCAATGCCTTTGACTTTGATGATCAGATCCTGATTATGGTGCTTCCAACTTTCCAGTTCGATCGGCTGCCATTTACCGGCACGCTGAATAAACCAGGGTTGGTAGTCGAAGATGCTTTCAGCGTCTTCAGTGGAGGAAAACACTTTGAGCCAACCGCGGATGCCGTAAGCTGCCCCCATCTTACCCAAAACAATGGGTTTAACTGGAGGCTGTGCGGCAAGTTGTTTGCTCATGCTCACCACCGTGACAGATTAAGCTGCTTTTTTGCTTCTTTGATCAGCGCGTTAACGCGATCAGAAAGCGTTGCGCCCTGGCCAACCCAGTGCTCGATGCGGTCGAGGTCCAGACGCAGACCTTCAGCCTGACCAGAAGCGATCGGGTTGAAGAAACCTACGCGCTCGATGAAGCGACCGTTGCGTGCATTGCGGCTGTCAGTAACGACGACCTGATAGAACGGACGCTTTTTTGCGCCGTGACGTGCCAAACGAATTGTTACCATAACATCCTCTTCAGTTAATAAAACACCCGGCCCCCATCGAGGAACGGGGTCCGGATGCTGTATAAAAAGCCCGAAAATTTTACTCATTTTGGCGCAAAAAGCAACCTGTGAGCACTTCTTTCCGACTTTTTTGTGGAACGATTAACGTCCCGGGAAACCTGGCGGCATCATGCCTTTCATACCACGCATCATTTTTGCCATGCCGCCCTTCTTCATTTTCTTCATCATACGCTGCATATCGTCGAACTGCTTAAGTAAGCGATTGACATCCTGCACCTGCATACCTGAACCGGTCGCGATACGACGTTTACGCGAACCTTTAATGATTTCTGGCTTTTCACGCTCTTTGCGCGTCATGGAGTTGATGATGGCCTCCATGCGCACCAGCACTTTGTCGTCCATTTGTGATTTAACGTTATCCGGCAGTTGGCCCATGCCCGGCAGTTTGCCCATCAGGCTTGCCATGCCGCCCATATTGCGCATCTGCTTCAGCTGTTCCAGGAAGTCGTTAAGATCAAATCCATCGCCCGTCTTCAGCTTTTTGGCTAACTTTTCTGCCTGTTCGCGATCGACTTTGCTTTCGATATCCTCAATCAGCGACAGCACATCACCCATACCGAGGATACGTGATGCAATGCGCTCGGGATAAAACGGCTCCAGCGCCTCGGTCTTTTCACCCACACCCATGAATTTGATGGGCTTGCCGGTAATATGACGAATTGACAATGCCGCACCACCGCGCGCATCACCATCGACTTTCGTCAGGATCACACCGGTCAACGGCAGTGCTTCGTTAAATGCTTTAGCTGTATTAGCGGCATCCTGGCCGGTCATGGCGTCAACCACAAACAGCGTTTCAACCGGATTGATGGCGGCATGAACCTGTTTGATTTCGTCCATCATCGCTTCATCAACGTGCAGACGGCCGGCGGTATCCACCAGCAGCACGTCGTAAAACTTCAGTCTGGCTTCTTTCAGCGCGTTATTAACGATGTCGACCGGTTTCTGCGAGAGATCGGAAGGACAGAAATCGACGCCAACCTGCTGTGCCAGCGTTTCAAGCTGTTTGATGGCTGCCGGACGGTAAACGTCAGCGGAAACAACCAGCACTTTCTTTTTGTGCTTTTCACGCAGGAATTTGCCCAGTTTCCCGACGCTGGTGGTTTTACCCGCACCCTGCAAACCCGCCATCAGCACCACCGCAGGCGGCTGTGCAGCTAAATCCAGCGCGTTGTTTTCAGCGCCCATCGCCGCGACTAATTCATTGCGAACGATTTTGATGAATTCCTGGCCAGGCGTCAGGCTTTTGTTAACGTCATGGCCTACCGCGCTCTCTTTTACGCGGTTAATAAACTCACGTACGACCGGCAGGGCAACGTCAGCTTCGAGTAACGCCATGCGGACTTCACGCAGCGTATCTTTAATGTTTTCTTCAGTGAGCCTTCCGCGGCCACTGATATTGCGCAGGGTTTGCGACAAACGATCGGTCAAATTATCAAACATTGTCTCTCACTTAAAAAAATCGCGAGGCGCCTGATTGGCAGAATGCGGCGGATTATAACACGAAGCATCAGCGATCTCTGCAATTGCCCCTCAGATCGTTTGGAGCCAGCTGCTGCTGGCGCTATACTGCTTTTTCCTTATATCTGACTGATACCTGAAAGGATCTATGTCCGTTTTCGCACTAGTGGCGCTGTTCGCCTACTCTCTGAGCCTTGCATTGATCATCCCCAGCTTGTTGAAACGTAACAGTGGCTGGCGGCGAATGGCGGTGCTTTCTGCCTGCGTGGCGCTAATTACTCACGCGGTCGCATTGCAACAGCGCATTTTTGCCGTCGACGATGGACAGAACCTGAGCCTGCTGAATATTGGCTCGCTGGTGAGTTTACTCATCTGCTCAATCATGACTATCGTGGCTTCGCGCAATCGTGGCTGGCTGCTGCTGCCTATTGTTTACAGCTTTGCCTTAATCAATTTGGCCTTTGCTACTTTTGTACCCAACGCCTTTATTACCCACCTGGAAACCACGCCGGGTATGATGATTCATATCGGCCTGTCGCTGTTCGCCTATGCTACGCTAATCATTGCGGCGCTTTATGCACTGCAACTGGCCTGGATTGATTATCAGTTAAAACATAAAAAACTGGCGTTCACGCAAGATATGCCGCCGCTACTCACTATCGAGCGCAAGATGTTTCATATTACTCAGGTCGGCGTGGTGTTATTAACGCTGGTGTTGTGCACAGGCCTGTTTTATATGCACAACCTGTTTAGTGCTGAGAATCTCGATAAAGCAGTGCTTTCTATTATCGCCTGGTTCGTCTATATCGTTTTGCTTTGGGGTCATTATCATGAGGGTTGGCGCGGTCGTCGTGTTGTCTGGTTCAACTGTGGTGGCGCGCTGCTGTTAACTATGGCTTACTTCGGCAGTCGCATTGTACAGCACCTTCTCATTCACACGCCTCGCTAATTAAGGAAGTTCTGCGTTGGAACATGTTTCAACCACCACGCTGATTGTTACGTTAATCATTATGGTTCTGGTTTCGGCTTATTTTTCAGGGTCAGAAACCGGCATGATGACACTCAATCGCTATAAACTGCGCCATCAGGCGAAAAATGGCCATCGTGCCGCCCGCCGCGTCGAAAGATTGTTACGACGCCCCGATCGGCTGATCAGTCTGGTACTGATTGGCAACAACCTGGTCAATATTCTTGCTTCATCCCTTGCCACCATTGTCGGGATGCGCCTGTATGGCGATGCTGGTGTTGCTATCGCTACCGGCGTGTTGACGTTTGTGGTGCTGATTTTTGCCGAGGTGCTGCCAAAAACTGTCGCGGCGCTCTACCCGGATAAAGTGGCCTACCCCAGCAGCGTACTGCTCGGTCCCTTGCAATACGTCATGTTGCCGCTGGTTTGGTTGCTGAACTCTATTACCCGTATTTTAATGCGCGTAGTGGGCATCAAAACTGACGGTTCGATCAGCTCGGCATTAAGCAAAGAAGAACTGCGTACCATTGTTTACGAGTCGCGCAATGTTATGTCGCGCCGTAATCAGGATATGCTGCTGTCAGTACTCGATCTGGAAAAAGTCAGCGTGGATGACATTATGGTGCCGCGCAATGACATTGTTGGCATTAACATCAACGATGACTGGAAATCAGTTGTGCGTCAGCTTAGCCACTCACCGCACGGTCGCATCGTTCTGTTTCGTGATTCGCTGGATGATTGCGTGGGCATGCTGCGCGTACGTGAAGCCTGGCGCATGATGACGGAGAAGAAAGAGTTCACCAAAGAGACGCTGCTGCGTGCTGCCGATGAAATTTACTATGTGCCTGAAGGCACGCCTTTAAATATTCAGTTGGTTAAATTTCAGCGCAACAAGAAGAAGGCTGGCCTGGTGGTGGATGAATATGGTGACATTAAAGGTTTAGTCACTATTGAGGATATTCTGGAAGAGATTGTTGGTGACTTCACCACCTCTATGTCGCCTTCACTGGCGGAAGAAGTGATGCCGCAAAATGATGGTTCGGTATTGATTGAAGGCAGCGCCAGCGTGCGTGAAATCAATAAAGCATTCAACTGGCATCTGCCAGAGCAGGAAGCGCGCACCATCAATGGCATGTTACTGGAAGCGTTAGAAGAGATCCCTGAAATTAATACACGTATACAGATTGAGCACTACGATATTGATATCCTGGATGTACAGGACAACATGGTGAAACAGGTGCGTATTACACCACAAACGCCGTTAAAATCTTCTGTCGGTTCATAAAGCAAAAACGCCGCATCTTAGCGGCGTTTTTGTTTGCAGCTTACGGCAAAAACTAAATATGCAATTCCTGCAGCTTCGCTTCTGGCAGTTTCAGGTCGTCATTGTAGTTCACACCAATATCATGGGCTAATACGTTGCGAGCGATCTGTTGTGCCTCATCCAGCGAGTGCAGCTTATAGCTGCCACACTGATATTCGTTAAGCTCTGGGATTTGATTCTGATCTTTTACCTTCAGAACATCTTCCATTGCGCCTTTCCACGCTTTAGCAACGCGCTGCTCATCTGGCGTACCGATCAAACTCATGTAGAAACCGGTGCGGCAGCCCATTGGCGAAATATCGACGATTTCCACGCCTTCACCATTCAGGTGGTTGCGCATAAATCCTGCGAAGAGATGCTCAAGCGTGTGAATGCCACGCTCAGTGAGAATTTCTTTATTGGGTCGACAGAAACGCAGGTCAAAAACGGTAATCGTATCGCCATGCGGCGTCTTCATGGTCTTCGCTACACGCACTGCGGGCGCGGCCATGATGGTATGATCAACAGTAAAACTATCCAGTAGTGGCATTACGTCACCTCCTGTTCTGAGAATTTTTTTAAAACGATGAAACTTTTCTGTTCGCCCAACGTCTGAATATATGAAAGACGCGCATTTGTTATCATCATCCCTGACAACAGAGATGTTAATTTGGCCACATTGATGTGGCCTTTTTCTTTTAACCTTCCCGGCTGGCCAGATAGGCTTCAAAATCCAACGTATCGCTCGCTTCAAGCTGCTGCTGTGCCAGGAGAGATGCTTTCGCCTGACGCGAGAAATCATCTTCACCCAGCACTTCTAACGGCTCTTCACATAGTAAATGACGATACTGCTCTGCTAAAGCCACACCGGTTCCGGTTACACCATCCTCTTTCATGGCATTAAGAATGCGCGCCGAATAGGTTAGCTCAGGATCATCAAACGATGCCACCAGTTGATCACACACTTGTTGATATTGCGTGCTGCCCTGATTGCTGTCCAATACCTCCGCCACACGACGCAAGTCTGCAAACAGCGTTTTACCTACTTCCTGCAATGAATGCTCCGCTTCACCGCAGCCCACTTCAATTTTTTGTCCGGGTTTGCGGCCTTCCAGTACGACACGGTTCCAGTTTTTACGATTGCATTGCAACTCTTCAGCACTCATTTCGGGCGCATCTGCCAGCGTACACCAAATCAGGAACAGATCGAGGAAGCGTACCTGATTTTCATCCACGCCGATTGCGGAGAACGGATTGATATCAAGCGAACGCACTTCGATATATTCAATGCCACCACGCAGCAGCGCATCTGATGGTGCCTCACCTGAACGTGTGACACGTTTTGGACGAATAGGGGCATAAAGCTCGTTCTCAATCTGCAATACGTTTGTATTGAGCTGAAGCCAGTTACCGTCTGCATCCCTGGTGCCCATCTCGGCAAATTCGTCTGACGGCGTTTTGATCGCCTTCTTCAGTGCTGAGACGTAACCTTCCAGCGAATTAAACGTAATGCCGAGCGAGCTTTGTGATTTGTTGGTATAACCGAGATCGCTCAGACGCAGAGAGGTGGCGTAAGGCAGCCATAACATCTCTTTGTCATTGGTTTCGAACGGCAACGCACTTTCGCGCCCCTGCAAGAAACTAGAGCTAATGGCAGGTGAGGCACCAAACAGATAAGGAATAACCCAGCCGAAGCGATAGTAGTTGCGGATCAGGCGCAAATAGCCTGCGGAGATGGTTTCTTTACCGCTCTCAACATCTTTTACATCGGCCCACTCTTGCCAGAAAGACAGCGGCAGCGAAAAGTTATAATGAATGCCAGAAATGGTTTGCATCAGCGCGCCATAACGGTTTTTTAACCCTTCACGATACAGCGTTTTCATTCGGCCAATATTGGATTTGCCATATTGGGCTAATTCAATTTTGTCCGCGTCTTCAATCACGCATGGCATGCTAAATGGCCACATGCGTTCTTCACCCAACTCACGGGCAACGTGACGATGAATATCGCGTAAAACAGTCAGCATATGATCGATGCTGTGATCGACCGGCGTGATAAATTCAAGCAGCGTTTCAGCAAAATCAGTGGTGATCCAGTCATGCTTGAGCGCAGATCCTAAAGATTCAGGATGTCCGCTTTCAGCAAGATGGCCATTCGGCTGTACTCGCAATGTTTCACGTTCGATGCCACGCCCAATACCTTTCAAGGCATTAGGATGCGCTTCTAACCAGGAGAGCGCCTTTGATACGTCCGGGATCACATTAACCTCCCGCTGTGAGAATAATTTATTTTTGTTCAGCATAATGTTAACCGTAGCCTCGAATCTGTGCGAATCAATGCCACCATTGCATGCCCTGTAATGTGGCGGTCGCGATAACGATATAACGCAGTGTTTTACCAACAGCAAGAAACAGCATTGTCGGGAGCCAGGCGAAGCGTAACCAGCCAGCGAGAACGCATAGCAAATCACCCACCACTGGCAACCAGCTAAATAACAGTGCTGCAGGTCCTAATCGGTTCAACCACGTCATTGCTGTGTCATGCCATCGCCCCTGGCGCTTTAGCGGCAGTAAGCGACCAATAAGAAGGTTAGTTAAGCCGCCGAAGGTGTTTCCCAACGATGCAGCCACAATCAACCCATACACTGATGCCTTTTGAGCCATCAGTAATGCAATCAGCAGTGCTTCAGAGCTTCCTGGAAGAAGCGTCGCGCTTAAGAAACTGCTGCCAAACAAGGAAGCGTAAGCAAGGATTTCACTCACAATAAGCGAACATCAACGACATCCATACCAGCTGCTTTTGCCGCCTGCACACCAAAATCGGCGTCTTCGAAAACAACACAACGTTCCGGCGCTACACCCATCAGTTCAGCGCAGCGTAAAAAAGTGTCGGGTTCAGGTTTATGGCGTTGTACGTCATCAGCCCCCACCACGGCGGTAAAGAGACTGCGTACGTTCAGGTGATTCAGCAATGCATCAGCCATGCTGTGTTCGCTGCCGGTGCCCACCGCCATCGGACGACGACCATGATAAGCCTTCACCACATCCATTAAAGGAAGTGGACGTACATTTTCCAGTAACATGGCTTTTACTGCGGCACTCTTCTCAGCTGCAAGGAGATAAGGATCGTGAGTCGATTGATTTGTTTCAACAATAAACTGGGCCAGTCGCCAACTCGGTGCGCCATTGAAATCAACCATGCGAGCTTCATCCAGCGTAAGTCCATAACGCGCCAGTACCTGATGCCACGCTTTTCGATGTGTCGGCTCGGTGTCAAGAATGGTGCCGTCCATATCGAAAATCAGGGCGTCATATTGATCGTACATTGTCACTCCGGACTTTGAACAAATAAGACATTACTTTAGCTTAATGCGCCCAGGTTGTCGCCAGGTGACATGAACAGCAAATGCTTTGAAAGCATTAGCAATTTTCGTTTTCAGATAAAGGTGATGATGCGAAACTGAACATAACCTTTCGGAAAGGCTGCGATTTTTAACAATCTGAAGATTTACAGGGAAAGCGATGTGAATGTTTTCGGCAGAGAAAAGCGGGAGAAGATGTTTTAATTTTTTAATGAAGAAGTTTGTCGGCACAAGCTTTTGAAGAGAGAAGGTGCATTCGGGAGGATGACTAGCCCTGCGGGCCGTGGCTGAAGCGACGTTATCAACCCTGATGTTGTCTGGCGGTACAGCAGATCATATCAGACTGGAAACACTCTTTTATCTCTAAAGAGATGGTGCATCCGGTAGGATTACCCGGCTTACGCCTCGCCCTTCGGGCCGTTGCTAAAGCAACGTTATCCACCCTGGTGCTGGCTGGCGGTACAACTTGTCATGTCAGACCGGGAATGCTTTTTCATATCCGAAGATATGGTGCATCCGGGAGGATTCGAACCTCCGACCGCTCGGTTCGTAGCCGAGTACTCTATCCAGCTGAGCTACGGATGCATCGGTAAAACGGGGGAATAACTGAAGCAATGGAGATGTGTTGATGCAGCAAATCTGCATAACCCGGCTTGCGCCTTGCCGTTGCTAAAGCAACGTTATCCACCCTGGTGCTGGCTGGCGGTACAACTTGCCATGTCAGACCGGGAACACTTTTCCATATCCGAAAATATGGTGCATCCGGGAGGATTCGAACCTCCGACCGCTCGGTTCGTAGCCGAGTACTCTATCCAGCTGAGCTACGGATGCATCGGGAAATCGTTTTTAATGGACTTTCAGAAATCAACCTGGGAATGATACGAAGAATGGTGCATCCGGGAGGATTACTCGGCTTACGCCTCGCCCTTTGGGCCGTTGCTAAAGCAACGTTATCCACCCTGGTGCTGGCTGGCGGTACAACTTGCCATGTCAGACCGGGAACACTTTTCCATATCCGAAGATATGGTGCATCCGGGAGGATTCGAACCTCCGACCGCTCGGTTCGTAGCCGAGTACTCTATCCAGCTGAGCTACGGATGCATTTAAAAATTCTTGTACAACGCAGGGTGCTAACTACTCACCATGACAGGAACGACCTATTCACAACAACTTTATTTCCAGCCATGTATTCAGGAAAATCATCTGGCTTACGCCCTGACCACTCCGGCGCTGCTGACGATATAACGTGTCATACAGACCGTGAATACATTTCCATATTCAAAAATATGGTGCATCCGGGAGGATTCGAACCTCCGACCGCTCGGTTCGTAGCCGAGTACTCTATCCAGCTGAGCTACGGATGCATCGGAAAATGGCGGTGAGGGAGGGATTCGAACCCTCGATACAGCTTTTGACCGTATACTCCCTTAGCAGGGGAGCGCCTTCAGCCTCTCGGCCACCTCACCTTACGCGTTCTTCCGAACTGTGCTTCTGAACTTTGTAACCGCTCATCGGCACTGCGTGGCGCACATATTACTTTCCCGCACTTATAAGTCAAACAAATTTTTCCCGCCTTTTGTCTGTTTGAACAAATGACAGCCAATTAGCATAAAATCAAGACAAAAAGAGTGAATAATCAACAAAGAAAGGTTGTTCAGGTTAACAAAAAAGAGAATTTGGACAGTTAAGAAAAGCGGAGAATTGGTGTGAAAGCGGTAGCGCCTCGCAGAAATGCGAGACGCTGAATCCGTTAAACGCTCGTTTGCTGTGTTTTTTCGGCCTGGATGCGTTGATAAATCTCTTCGCGATGCACAGACACTTCCTTCGGCGCATTAACACCGATGCGAACCTGGTTACCTTTAACACCCAGCACCGTTACAGTCACCTCATCACCAATCATGAGGGTTTCACCAACTCGACGAGTTAGAATAAGCATTCTTTGCTCCTTGAAAGATTAAAAGAGTCGGGCTTGTTCGGACTCCCGGCATTATCCATCATTAAACGCTGAACATTGACTATGAGGAATACACCAATGTACATCGATGCGCCAATACATTCTGCTGATAGTTAGTTTAGCCGAAATACACTACATCAACCTGACTTTGTCATTACATGGGTGACATCGTATGAAAAAGCGCCGGAACAACAGTTCTGACGCTTATCACGATGTATTGTTTTATTTCATTACAAGTGGCTGGAAACCCATGCCTCAACACTGGCCAGCGCGCCTTTGAGAGCAGTAACATCGGTACCGCCTGCTTGCGCCATATCTGGACGTCCGCCGCCTTTACCGCCAACCTGTTGTGCCAGCCCCGCGATCAACTCCCCTGCTTTGACGCGATCGGTCAGATCTTTAGTGACGCCAGCAATCAGCGAAACTTTGCCGTCAGACACTGTAGCCAGAACAATCACAGCCGAGCCTAGCTGATTTTTCAGATCATCTACCATGGTGCGCAGCATTTTCGGCTCCACGTTACTCAGCTCGCTCACAAGCAGCTTAGCCCCTTTTACATCTACGGCCTGACTACTTAATGAAGCACTTTCCTGTGCTGCCTGTTGATCGCGTAGCTGCTGCAACTCTTTTTCTAGTGCACGCACATGATCAACCAGACCGCGGACTTTCTCGTTCAGGTTAGCACTGTTCGCTTTAACAAGCTGAGCAATGTCATTCAGTTGACTGGTTTGTGCATTGACCTGCGCCAGAGCACTTTCCCCGTCACCGCTTCGATGCGGCGCACGCCTGCTGCTGTACCCGATTCAGCCTGAATACGGAAAAGCCCGATATCTCCCGTACGAGCCGCGTGAGTTCCGCCGCACAGCTCTACAGAAAAATCACCCATCGTCAGTACACGCACTTGCTGGTCATATTTCTCACCAAACAAGGCCATTGCACCTTTAGATTTCGCTGCTTCAAGCTCCATCACTTCAGTTTCGACCGGCAAATTGCGACGAACCTGAGCATTGACGATATCTTCGACCTGACGAATTTCATGCGGTTTCATCGCTTCAAAGTGCGAGAAATCGAAACGAAGATATTTATCGTTTACCAGTGAGCCCTTCTGCGCCACATGATCACCTAAAACCTGACGCAGTGCAGCATGCAGTAAATGGGTGGCTGAGTGATTCAACCGAATACGCGCACGTCGCACTGCATCAACTTCTGCTTCCAGTCGATCACCAATGCGCAATTGACCTGTTACCAGCTTACCGATATGACCAATCGCCTGACCATATTTTTGTGTGTCCTGCACAGTAAATTCAGCATTCTTCCCTTTAAGTATGCCGGTATCACCAACCTGGCCGCCAGACTCACCATAAAAAGGTGTTTCATCCAAAACAACCACGGCATCCTGACCAGCCTCGATAACGTCAACGGCTTCGCCTGCTACATACAGTGCTTTGACTGTCGCAGCCAGATCCAGTTGTTCGTAACCTTTGAAAGCAGAGGCTGCGTCAATGTGAATAACGTTACTATAGTCAGCGCCAAATCCACTGGCCTCACGCGCGCGTTGACGCTGCTGTTCCATCGCTTTTTCGAAGCCCGCTTCATCGATCTTCAAATTACGCTCACGGCAGACGTCTGCCGTTAAGTCAGCAGGGAAACCGAAGGTGTCATAAAGACGGAAAACCGTTTCGCCGTCTAACGTGTCACCCTGAAGACGAGCCAGCTCTTCGTCCAACAATGCCAGGCCGCGCTCAAGCGTTTTAGCAAACTGCTCTTCTTCGCTTTTCAGTACATTCTCTACTTGCGTTTTCTGGCGTGCCAGCTCTTCACCCGCAGCACCCATAACATCAATCAATGGTGCGACCAGCTTATAGAAGAATGCCTCTTTAGCGCCCAGCATGTTGCCATGACGTACAGCGCGACGAATGATGCGACGCAATACATAGCCACGATTTTCATTGGAAGGAATAACACCATCAGCCACCAGGAAGGCACAAGAGCGAATATGATCGGCAATAACACGCAATGATTTATTGTCGAGATCGGTAGCGCCAGTCACGTTAGCGACAGCCTGAATCAGTTTATGGAACAGGTCGATTTCATAGTTAGAATTAACGTGTTGCAGAACGGCAGAAATCCGCTCAAGCCCCATACCAGTATCAACAGAAGGCTTGGGTAACGGCAGCATTGTGCCATCGGCCTGGCGATTAAACTGCATAAAGACGATATTCCAGATCTCAATGTAGCGATCGCCATCTTCTTCCGGGCTTCCTGGCGGGCCACCCCAAATATGATCGCCATGATCGTAGAATATTTCACTGCACGGACCGCACGGACCGGTATCGCCCATTTGCCAGAAGTTATCTGAAGCGTAAGCACTGCCTTTGTTATCACCGATACGGATTATACGTTCGTGTGGAACGCCGATGTCATTAGCCCAAATGTCGTAGGCTTCATCATCCGTTTCATAAATTGTTACCCACAAACGTTCTTTCGGCAGCTTAAACCACTGCTCGCTCGTTAACAGTTCCCAGGCAAACGCAATCGCTTCTTTCTTGAAGTAGTCACCAAAACTGAAGTTACCCAACATCTCAAAAAAGTATGATGGCGTGCGGTGTAACCTACGTTTTCCAGATCGTTGTGCTTACCACCGGCGCGCACACAGCGTTGCGAGGTCGTCGCTCGTGAATATTCACGCTTATCTTGTCCAAGGAAAACATCTTTAAACTGGTTCATACCGGCGTTGGTAAACAGCAACGTCGGATCGTTATTCGGTACGAGGGAGCTGCTGGTTACAACCTGATGTCCCTTGCTATGAAAAAAGTCGAGAAACGCTTGACGGATCTCAGCAGTGCTCTTGCTCATAAATATCCTGAATCACGCTAACGAACGTTCCGTCTCCTCAGGTAAGCCGCATCCGCACGGCTTACATGTTCAGCGGAACAAAAAGTGGGAATAAGATAAATTTTCTTCAGTGGGAAGTAAAATTACATCGGCTCCTGACCATCAAAATTTCTAAAAACGGCCTGAATATCTTCCATTAAAAAGCCTTTCGACTGCAAAAATCGCTGCACTTTAGCTTTTTCTTTCCATTCTTTGGGTAAAGGGAGGCCGAATTTACGCTCTGCAAGTTGGAAGGCACATTGCGCCCAGTCAATGCTGGTCTCTTGCATCGCTATATCAATAGCCTCACGTTCAATTCCCTTTTGCGTGAGTTCCAGTCGTATACGTTGTGAACCATAACCTTTGCGACTGCGGCTTTGAATAAAACGCTCAGTGAAACGCTCATCGTTTAACCAGCCGTTTTCCTGGCACCAGTCCAGCACCTTATCCATTTGTTCATCGGTAATAACGTCAGGCGTTTTTTGCTGCATCCAGGCTGCGCGTTGTGCTGACTGCTGCAGTTTGCGCTTCAGTTCTTCACGGCTGTGATCCCGCTGCGTCAATATGCGCATTGCACGATCAAGCAAACGAGAAAAAGTGATGACTTGTGGTTGAGGTTGTTCAGACATACTGCTCACCTTTTGCAAACGGGGGGAATTATGGCGGCAGAAAAGAGTAGATGAAAGACACAGAGAGGCGGGAAAAACAAACGGGAGTGGATTTCTCCACTCCCGCAATCATATTAGAAGTCTTCGTTAGCTTCGCTAGCAGCGTTTTCAACATCGTCCGCAGAAAAATCCGCTGGGCCAGTTTCACCGCTGCTGTTAAGCAGCATATCACGCAGCTTCTGATCGATTTCGTTGGCCACGGCAGCATTTTCCTTCAGGAAATTGCTGGCGTTCGCTTTACCCTGACCGATCTTATCGCCATTGTAGCTATACCACGCACCCGCTTTCTCAATTAGCTTGTGCTTCACGCCCAAATCAACCAGTTCACCAAAGGTGTTGATGCCTTCGCCGTACATGATCTGGAACTCAGCCTGCTTGAATGGCGCAGCGATTTTGTTTTTCACCACTTTAACACGTGTTTCACTGCCCACCACGTTATCGCCTTCTTTGATCGCGCCGATGCGACGGATATCAAGGCGAACAGAAGCATAGAATTTCAGCGCGTTACCACCAGTAGTGGTTTCCGGGTTACCAAACATCACACCAATTTTCATACGGATCTGGTTGATGAAAATCAGCAGGGTATTTGACTGCTTCAGGTTACCCGCCAGCTTACGCATCGCCTGGCTCATCATACGTGCCGCAAGGCCCATATGTGAGTCACCAATTTCACCTTCAATTTCCGCTTTTGGCGTCAGCGCAGCAACGGAGTCAACGATAATAACGTCAACTGCACCAGAACGCGCCAGCGCATCACAAATCTCTAACGCCTGCTCACCGGTATCAGGTTGTGAACACAGCAGATTATCGATATCCACGCCCAGCTTTTTCGCATAGACAGGATCAAGCGCATGCTCTGCATCGATAAAGGCACAGGTTTTGCCTTTGCGCTGTGCCGCGGCGATAACCTGTAAGGTCAGCGTCGTTTTACCAGAGGATTCAGGACCGTAAATCTCGACGATACGCCCCATTGGCAGGCCACCAGCGCCCAACGCGATATCCAGAGAGAGTGAGCCAGTGGAAATGGTCTCTACATCCATTGAGCGGTCTTCACCCAAACGCATGATGGAGCCTTTACCAAACTGTTTCTCAATCTGGCCCAGCGCGGCAGCTAAAGCCTTCTGTTTGTTTTCGTCAATTGCCATTTCTACTCCTAATCATGCCGGGGAAAAACACGCACACACGGTGCCTGCTCTCTTTCTGTTGCTGACAATTATACTGTATAGTCATACAGTATCAAGCTTAATTTGTCAGAAATTCATCATGTAATTTCTGTAATGCCCAGGCCACTGACTGGCGACGCACGGCTTCACGGTCACCGGTAAAATGCTGGCAAAAAGTGCTTATATTTCCTTGAGGTGCAGCAAATCCGAACCAGACTGTTCCTGTTGGTTTTTCCGCACTGCCACCATCGGGCCCGGCAATACCGCTGACTGAAACAGCATAGTCTGCTCGCGCAGCATGTTGCGCGCCTAAAGCCATTTCGCGCACAACGGTTTCGCTCACCGCACCGTGCTGCGCTAATGATTCAGCCTGAACATTGACCAGTTCCTGTTTAGCTTCATTACTGTAGGTTACGAATCCACGTTCAAACCAGGCCGAACTGCCGCTGACGTCCGTAAATACTTTAGCGATCCAGCCGCCAGTACACGACTCAGCGCACGTTACTGTCGCCTTTTGCTGTTTCAATCGATTACCAATTTCAGCACTAAGCCGCATCAATTGCTGGTCATTCATCGTTTATCTCCTGTCACCCGCCAGCTGAACGTGGGGTAAAAAATGCCGTTTTTCAAGGTATTTTCCCTCAATTAACAGCAATTTGTGCACGGGCTTGCAATGTCTTTAACCTTTTTTCATCGCGACGATGAAAAGACGCGGGAAAGCCAGCAAAACCCGACCATCTGCTTGTGGCGGATAAGCTGTCAGCAATTGTTCATGGTAAGCCTGCAAATAATCTGTTTGTTCTGCACGATTAAGCGGAGCCAGAAAAGGCCGTAATCCTGTGGATTGCAGCCAGGTGACAATAGCCTGTACATCCGGCATCACGTGATAGTAAGTTGCACGCCAGATATCAACTTCACATCCCGCCTGAGTCAGAAAATCATAATATTTTTCGGCTGTAAGTAACGGATTTCGTTCATCCCGTTGCGTACTTAATCCTCTGTCCCGGCGACTGTTTTCAGCAACCTCTCGCATCAGTCGATGAGAAGGCTCATCAAGATTATCTGGCATTTGAACAGCAAGCGTTCCCGCTGAATCGAGCTGGCTGACTAAATGCGGAAAAAGCGTGGCGTGCTCCTCTACCCAGTGTAGTGAAGCATTAGCATAAATGACTTGCTGTGGCACATCAGGTTGCCAGGTTCGGATATCAGCATGAATAAAAGTGCATTGTGGCAGACGTTCACGCGCCTGTTTAAGCATGGCTTCTGAACTGTCCAGGCCGGTAATTTTTGCCTGGGGCCAGGCATCAACTAACAATTCAGTGCTGTTTCCCGGACCACATCCTAAGTCCGTTACATAGCGAACGTCAGGCTGTGAAACACGCGCTAATAGTTCTTTAGCCGGCCGTGTTCTTTCGGCTTCAAACTGACGATACAGCTGGGGGTCCCACTCTTGCATAATTGACCGTCACCTCTTTTCTCATCTGCTATAAAAGAGCGTTAAAACGCGAAAAAATGCGATGCCAGCTCCATTTTTGTATGAAACGGTGGCAAGGCTGCTAACAGCTCATTAACTTAAAACAGCGTTTCATTTTACCAAAGACTATTCAGGAGTTGTTCATGACAGCACAATCAGCTTTCTCCGGCGTTTGGTGCCCTTCCGTTACGCCGTTTGATAACCAAGGCAAAGTAGACATCGAAGCTCTGGGAAGCCATTTTACGCGTCTGACGACATCAGGTATTGATACGCTGTTATTAATGGGAAGTATTGGCGAATTTGCTTCACTGACCCAGCAAGAAAAATTATTCCTGATACGTGAAGCGCGTTCGCTGTCAACGCTAAAGATGGTAGTCAATATTTCCAGCACTTGTGTGCCGGATATGCTTGAGTTAGCAGAAGCAGCCTGGAAAAATGACTTCGATGCAGTAATGGTTCTGCCGCCCTATTACTACGGCCAGACGCAAAATCAACTTTTACACTATTTTGAGACACTGGATAAGCAACTGGGCGGTAAATGGTTTGCCTATAATTTTCCTGCTCGTACAGGATGCGATCTTACCCCAGCACTGATGAGTGATTTAGCTGCTCGCCTGCCCAATTTTATCGGCATTAAAGATACGGTGGATTGCCTGTCGCACAATCGCGCTTTGATTGAAGAGACGAAAAAGGTGCGCAGTGATTTTGCCGTACTCTCTGGCTATGACGAGTATCTGCTACCGAATCTGCTGGCGGGTGGAGCCGGCGTCATATCTGGGTTGAATAATATTGTTCCAGAGCTTTTTGCGGAGGCAATGCAAGCCTGGCGCGGCGGTAATCTGGTCGAATTAGCGCGTATTCAACAGCAGATTGGCAAATTGATGGCGATCTATACATTGGGAGATGATTTTGTCACAACCATCAAGACTGCCGTATCGCACCGTTTCGATTCTATGACCAGCGTATCACGCAATTATGGCGGTACGCTCAGCAAGCAGCAGTGCGAAGCGATTGATCAACTTTTCGGATAACGTCTGCTTGGGCGCGTTAATGCGCCCCTTAAATCAAACTCAGCTTTTTTTAACAAATTCAGATTTAAGCTTCATCGGACCAAAACCCTCAATTTTGCAATCGATGTTATGATCACCCTCAACTAAACGGATGCCTTTTACTTTGGTGCCAATCTTCAGCGGAGTAGAACTTCCCTTCACTTTCAGATCCTTGATCACCGTTACGCTGTCGCCGTCAGCCAGTAAATTGCCATTAGCATCATGCACGACTAACTTATCAAGGCTGCTTTCAGCCTCTTTTTCGCTCCAGATGTGCCCACAAGAAGGACAGTTAAGATTATCACCCTCTTGCCAGGTGTAATCAGCGTGACAAAGTGGACAAGCAGGTAAAGACATAAGCACTCCAGAATGTGTTACAGCAAACATGATGACGCCGAAAGGGCGCCATCATATAGCCTTACACTTCATAAGGACAACGATTAAAGCATCGATCCTTGACGTGCTTTACTTACCGCCTCACCCAACTGCCATACCGCCATCGCATAATGCGTACTGTGGTTGTAGCGCGTAATCACATAAAAATTAGGCAAGCCGTACCAGTATTGATAGCTGGTACCTAAATCGAGTCGTAATAAGCTGACCTGATTATTACCATCCAGTGACCCTTGCGGAGACAAACCTGAAGCGGCAAGCATACTCACGCTGTAATTTGTCTTGAAGCCATTCTCCAGAAGCGGTGCCTGACCACTTGCCGGAACCGCTACATTCTGTCCGCTTTTCCAGCCATGCTGTTGAAAGTAGTGTGCCACGCTGCCAATAGCGTCAACCGGATCCCACAGGTTAGCATGACCGTCACCGTTGAAATCGACAGCGTATTCCTTATAAGAGGACGGCATAAACTGACCGTACCCCATCGCACCCGCAAACGATCCGCGCAGATCCAAGGGATCGTCTTGTTCGTTACGCGCCATTAGCAGGAACGTTTCGAGCTCGCTACTAAAGTAAGCCGCACGCCGTGGATAATTAAAAGAGAGCGTCGCCAGCGCATCCAAAATGCGGGTTTTGCCCATCACACGGCCCCAGCGCGTTTCCACACCAATGATCCCAACGATAATTTCCGGCGGTACGCCATAAACTTGCTGGGCACGCTGCAACGCATCCTGGTATTGATTCCAGAAAGCGACGCCATTTTGCACGTTATCGGGGGTGATGAATTTATTACGGTAGCGAATCCAGGCGCCGTTAGGCCCGCTCGGCGGCGTGTAAGCGGGTGCCTGACGATCCATTAAGCGCAAAACATAATCCAGACGTTTAGCCTGGCCAATCACCGCGTGCAGTTGTTGGCGGTCAAAACCGTGTTTTTCCACCATTTGGTCGATAAATTGTTCTGCGGCAGGATTACCTGCAAAGTCGCCAAACATCGGCTGAACCGCATGGGAAGGTTCTAACAGAAATCCCCTTTCGGCGCGGTTTCAACAGCCATTTGCTGCGGGTTTGTGGCTTACTGCTACAGGCAGCAAGCAAAGCAATCAGAGGAAGAAAAGAAACCTTAAAACGCATTCGATATCCATAAGCCAGCCCATACCAGTAATCGTCATGGTAATCGTTAGGCGCAGCGACTTACAGACCGACACTTTAAAAAAACGAACTTTCTGCGCTTTTAAGCCCTTAACGTGCAATTTTGTGAGCCGTCTCGGTAGGTTAACGATCCAGAATGAAAAGAGATTTTTTTGGCGCAATGGCTTTGCTATGTTCGTCGCCAGAGAAAGGATGCCGGATGAAGCTTTAGCGGGAAAAGTGGTAACATTCATTTTTTGCGCCCCGCGAATACATTGCGATGCGCCATTCTGTCAGGACGGTTTCATTATCGTTACGGGAAAGAGGAAGAATCAATCTTGAGTGAGAATGAGATCAAAGGAGCAGAGCAAATGGACTTCAGTACCCATACGCCAATGATGCAGCAATATCTTCGCCTTAAGGCTGAGCATCCCGATATTCTGCTGTTCTACCGCATGGGCGATTTCTATGAGCTGTTTTACGATGATGCGAAACGGGCTTCGCAGCTGCTGGAAATCTCATTAACGAAACGTGGCGCCTCAGCAGGCGAGCCTATTCCCATGGCAGGTGTCCCCTACCATGCCGTTGAAAGCTATCTGGCTAAACTTGTGCAACTGGGTGAATCGGTAGCGATTTGCGAGCAGATTGGCGATCCGGCTTTGAGCAAAGGGCCGGTTGAGCGCAAAGTGGTTCGTATTGTTACGCCAGGCACCATTAGTGATGAAGCTCTGTTACAAGAGCGGCATGACAATTTACTGGCGGCGATTGTTCAAACTGCACGCGGCTACGGTTACGCCACGCTCGATATCAGTTCCGGCCGCTTCCGCCTGAGCGAGCCATCGGATCTGGAGACCATGGCAGCTGAGTTGCAACGCACTAATCCCGCCGAGTTGCTGTATCCAGAAGATTTTCAGGCAATGTCATTGATTGAGCATCGTCGAGGGTTACGCCGTCGCCCGCTGTGGGAATTTGAAATTGATACTGCCCGCCAGCAGCTTAATCTGCAATTTGGCACCCGCGATCTTAGCGGTTTCGGTGTAGAGCAGGCCACCCTGGGGCTTCGGGCAGCCGGTTGTCTGCTGCAATATGTAAAAGATACCCAACGTACAACCCTGCCTCATATTCGTTCTCTCAGCATGGAGCGCCAGCAAGACAGCGTTATTATGGATGCTGCAACACGTCGTAATCTGGAGATTACTCAGAACCTGGCGGGTGGCACAGATAACACGCTGGCAGCAGTGCTGGACAAAACGGTAACGCCAATGGGCAGCCGCATGCTGAAACGCTGGCTGCATATGCCGCTACGTGATGTTCACATCATTAATCAGCGGCAAGAATCAATTGCAGAACTGCAAAATTTGTCTGAGTCACTGCAACCGGTACTGCGCCAGGTCGGCGATTTAGAACGCATTCTGGCACGTTTAGCCCTGCGCACTGCGCGTCCGCGCGATCTGGCGCGTATGCGCCATGCTTTCCAGCAATTTCCTGAATTAAATAGTTTGCTGGAAGATGTGGCAGCTCCACAGCTAAAAAAATTACGTGAGCAAATGGGTGAGTTTGCAGAGTTGCGGGAACTGCTGGAACAAGCCGTTGTTGAGTCCCCGCCCGTATTGATTCGTGACGGTGGTGTTATCGCTCCCGGCTATAATGCCGAGCTGGACGAATGGCGTGCGCTGGCGGATGGCGCGACAGATTATCTCGATAAGTTAGAAATTCGTGAACGAGAAAAACTGGGGCTGGATACGCTGAAAGTTGGCTTCAATGCTGTGCATGGCTATTACATTCAGGTGAGCCGCGGACAAAGTCATCAAGTACCCATGCACTATGTCCGCCGCCAGACCCTGAAAAATGCCGAGCGTTATATCATTCCGGAACTGAAAGAGTACGAAGATAAAGTGCTTACGTCAAAAGGCAAAGCACTGGCGCTGGAAAAAGCTTGTATGAATCGTTATTTGATCAGTTACTGCCGCATCTGGAAGCCCTTCAGCTAAGTGCCTCTGCACTGGCTGAACTGGATGTATTAAGTAACCTGGCCGAGCGAGCCTGGACGCTG
Organism: Candidatus Pantoea haifensis; assembly: GCA_018842655.1. GTDB lineage: Bacteria > Pseudomonadota > Gammaproteobacteria > Enterobacterales > Enterobacteriaceae > Pantoea > Pantoea haifensis. The sequence continues at coordinate 2,146,672 of JAGTWN010000004.1, forward strand.
AATTATTGTCGGCCGGGCTTACAAAATAAGCCCGGCATCAAAATTACCGGAGGTCGCCACCCCGTTGTTGAGCAAGTGCTGAAAGAGCCGTTTATTGCTAACCCGCTGTCATTAGCGCCGCAACGTCGCATGTTAATCATTACCGGACCAAACATGGGCGGTAAAAGTACTTATATGCGCCAGGCCGCTCTGATTGCTCTTATGGCATGGATTGGCAGCTTTGTCCCGGCAGATGAGGCGCTGATTGGCCCACTTGACCGCATTTTTACGCGCGTCGGTGCAGCAGACGATTTGGCGTCTGGTCGCTCAACCTTCATGGTTGAAATGACCGAAACGGCTAATATTCTGCATAATGCGACCGAGAATAGCCTGGTGCTGATGGATGAAATTGGACGCGGTACCTCGACCTACGACGGCTTATCGCTTGCCTGGGCTTGCGCAGAAAATCTGGCAAACAGAATCAAAGCGATGACGTTATTTGCTACGCACTATTTTGAACTGACAACGCTGCCAGAAAAAATGGAAGGCGTCGTTAATGTGCATCTCGACGCGGTTGAGCATGGCGATACCATTGCGTTTATGCACAGCGTGCAAGAAGGTGCCGCCAGCAAAAGTTATGGACTTGCCGTGGCCGCGCTGGCGGGTGTACCGAAAGAGGTGATTAAGCGTGCACGTAATAAGTTGAAAGAGCTGGAAACGGTGTCAAACCATTCAGCATCTTCAACAGTTGATGGTTCGCAATTGCCACTGCTTGTGGAGGAAACATCCCCGGCAGTTGAAGCACTTGAAGCCTTAGATCCAGACACCCTGACGCCACGTCAGGCACTGGAATGGATTTACCGTCTGAAGTCTCTGGTATAAGCCGCTTTTCCGCATTTTACCTTTCAGTAATTCAGTAAGTCAGTAAGTCAGTAAGTCAGTAAGTCAGTAAGTCAGTAAGTCAGTAAGTCAGTAAGTCAGTAAGTCAGTAAGTCAGTAAGTCAGTAAGTCAGTAAGTCAGTAAGTCAGTAAGTCAGTAAGTCAGTAAGTCAGTAAGTCAGTAAGTCAGTAAGTCAGTAAGTCAGTAAGCAAGTCAGTAAGTCAGTAAGTCAGTAAGTCAGTAAGTCAGTAAGTCAGTAAGTCAGTAAGTCAGTAAGTCAGTAAGTCAGTAAGCAGAAATAAAAAAGCGGTGGTTTTCACCACCGCTTTTCGCATTAACACAGAGCTAATTATTCACGAAACAGTGCTTCAATGTTGAGGCCCTGCGCCTGCAAGATTTCGCGCAGACGGCGTAAGCCTTCAACCTGAATCTGGCGCACACGCTCGCGGGTTAAACCGATTTCACGGCCTACATCCTCAAGCGTTGCCGCTTCATAGCCTAACAGGCCGAAACGACGTGCTAACACTTCACGCTGCTTGGCGTTCAGTTCGAACAACCATTTAACGATGCTTTGCTTCATATCATCGTCTTGTGTGGTATCTTCCGGACCGTTGTCTTTTTCATCGGCCAGAATATCCAACAGCGCCTTTTCAGAATCTCCACCCAGTGGCGTATCAACTGATGTAATGCGTTCGTTGAGACGTAACATACGGCTTACGTCATCAACAGGTTTATCTAACTGCTCAGCGATCTCTTCCGCACTGGGCTCATGATCAAGCTTGTGAGAAAGTTCACGCGCTGTGCGCAGATAAACATTTAACTCTTTAACAATGTGAATCGGCAAACGAATTGTACGGGTTTGGTTCATGATAGCCCGTTCAATGGTCTGACGAATCCACCAGGTGGCGTACGTTGAGAAACGGAACCCACGTTCTGGGTCAAATTTCTCTACGGCGCGAATCAAGCCCAGATTACCCTCTTCAATCAGATCCAGCAGGGCCAGACCACGATTGCTGTAACGACGGGCAATCTTCACCACCAGGCGCAAGTTACTTTCAATCATGCGGCGACGAGAAGGAATGTCACCTCGTAATGCACGGCGTGCGAAGAAAACTTCTTCCTCAGCCGTTAACAAAGGAGAATAGCCAATCTCCCCGAGATAGAGCTGCGTCGCATCCAAAACGCGTTGCGTCGCCCCTTGTGACAACAACTCTTCTTCCGCTACGTCGTTATCACCAGGTTCGTTTTCAACGAGAGCCTTCTCATCAAAAACCTCAGCTCCGTTCTCCTCGAATTCCGCATTCTCATGTAACTCGTTTACTTTCAGCGTATTCTGGCTCATAAGCGGCTCCTACCCGTGATTCCAAGGCAGAACACCAGAGGTTCTGCCGGATTATCGCTGCGGTAAATAACGCAACGGGTTTACGGATTTCCCCTTGTAACGAATTTCAAAATGTAATCTAACTGAACTGGTACCGGTGCTACCCATGGTAGCGATCTTTTGCCCCGCCTTAACTTCCTGTTGTTCCCGGACCAGCATTGTATCGTTGTGGGCGTAGGCACTCAGGTAATCATCATTGTGTTTAATGATAATCAAGTTACCGTAACCCCGGAGTGCGTTACCTGCGTAAACCACCCTTCCTGATGAGGTAGCCACAACAGATTGTCCGCGCGATCCGGCGATATCGATCCCTTTATTGCCACCTTCCGCGGCAGAGAAGTTATCGATAATCTTCCCATCGGTCGGCCAACGCCAGCTTCCCACCGGCGTTGAACTATTGGTCGTGCTGCTGACCGTGGGCGGTGCGGTAACCACGGGAGCTGTTGTCGTTGCAACATTTGCTCCTTTCGACGGCAGAAGTTTACTGCCACTCGAATTACCCGAATCATCAGAATACGTAATAACAGGTTGCTGTGCAACAGCAGCAGTTTTAATTTGTGGAGAAGTTGGAACGCCACCCTGGGTGGCATCAGCAGCAGTAATGGCATTGCCTCCAGTGATCGGCTGGCCTGATCCATTACCCACCTGCAAAGTCTGACCCACGTTCAAGCCGTAGGGCGCCGGGACGTTGTTGCGTTGCGCTAAATCCCGAAAATCATTGCCGGTAATCCAGGCGATATAGAAAAGTGTATCGCCACGCTTTACGGTATAGGTCTCACCCGAGTAACTACCTTTCGGAATGTTCTGATAACTGCGGTTGTAAACGATGCGTCCATTTTGTGTCTGAACAGCGTTATCACCGCTAATCATTCCCCCACTATTTGGCGTGGAAGGTACATTTCCGCTTAACATTCCATTTTGTGAAGGCATAGATGGAACACTATTAGAAACGGCATTCGTCCCGCCGGACGCTGTGTTCATGCCGCCGCCATCACCAATACGGCTAATAGGTGCCTGTGTATTATCACTTGAGCTACAGCCCGCCAGCCAAAAACCTACCAGTGAAAGCGCCGCCAGACGGCGTAATTGAAAAATTGTGCTTCCCGTGCTCATTGATCCCCCGTGATGGCAACCCTGAATGTATCTGTCTCGCTGCACTCGCCAGCACAATACTCTGTGCGGCGCGTTAAAATCTGCTTTTTCATTGATGAAAAGGGATAGTAACAATATCAAGTGCGAGGTGCCATGAAACAGTTGTGAAGAAATACGAAGCCGATATGTCAGGCGAGATCGCCCTGGACTAAAGGAACAAAACGGACCGGTTCAATTATCTCTTCGACAAAATCTTTTCCTTTGCGACGCAGACGCTTCAGCACTTGCTGATCTTCGCCGACCGGGAGCACCATAATGCCGTCTTCTGCGAGTTGCGCCATCAGCGCAATCGGAATTTCTGGGGAGCGGCCGTGACGATAATGGCATCAAATGGCCCACGTGAGGCCCAGCCTTGCCAGCCATCGCCATGCCGGGTTGACACATTATGTAAATCGAGCTGCTTTAAACGGCGTTTCGCCTGCCACTGTAAACCTTTGATGCGCTCAACTGAATAAACATGATCGACCAGGTGCGCAAGGATAGCAGTTTGATAACCGGAGCCGGTGCCGATCTCCAGCACGCGTGAATGCGGCTGCAGTTCTAACAGTGCGGTCATGCGCGCAACCATATAGGGTTGTGAAATGGTCTGGCCCGAGCCAATCGGCAACGCGACGTTATCCCAGGCTTTGTGCTCAAACGCTTCATCAATAAAGCGTTCCCGCGGCACATCAGCAATCGCCTTTAACAGGATTTCATCATCAATGCCCTGCTGACGCAGTTGTGCCAACAACGTTTCGATGCGCCGGTTTACCATGCCAGATTCACCTCAGCTTTATTCAGCCAGTTGCTAAGCACATCCTGTGCGCTGTGCGCAGTCAAATCAACATGTAACGCTGTGATTGAGACATAGCCTAGATCGACCGCAGCAAAATCGGTGTCAGGACCGGCATCAAGTTTTTCACCGGGTGGCCCGATCCAGTAAAGCGTATTGCCCCGGGGTCCTGCTGTTCAATCACTTTATCAGCAGGATGACGGCTACCACAGCGGGTAACACGAATGCCTTTCAGCTCGGCTAACGGTAAATCGGGAACGTTAATATTCAGAATGCGCCCGGTGCGCAAAGGCTCACGCGACAACGCTTTCAGCAGTGCGCAGATCACCGCCGCTGCCGTCTCATAATGCTGATGACCATTCAGCGATACGGCAATGGCGGGCAGGCCGAGATGACGACCTTCCATGGCGGCGGCAACAGTACCGGAGTAAATCACATCATCGCCAAGATTAGGGCCGGCATTGATACCTGAAACCACAATATCAGGGCGCGGTTGCATCAATGCATTGACGCCCAGATAAACGCAGTCTGTCGGGGTGCCCATCTGCACAGCAACGTCCCCATTCTCATGGGTAAACGTGCGCAGCGGGGTTTCCAGTGTTAATGAATTTGAGGCTCCGCTGCGATTGCGATCGGGTGCCACAACCTGCACCTCAGCAATCTTTCGCAAGGCTTTCGCCAGAGTTTGAATGCCTGGCGCATGAATGCCGTCATCATTACTCAGCAATATCCGCATCGTCACCTTCTTGTTGCAGAAGTTCACGTACTACACTGGTGGCAAAACTGCCTGCGGGCAGCCAGAATTGCATCTCCAGCGTGACATCATCCCACCAGCTCCAACGTAGATCGCGTGGCACGACCAGCATTGCGCGGCGTCCAGCATCGACACGTTCACGCTCAAGCAGTGTAATTAATTCTGATGCGTCTGCCAGACTTTGCTGCTCAAATTTGAGTGCTTCGGCTTGCGGGCCAGCCTCTCCTCGCCCCGGCATTGGTGCGGTAATACGCAGCTCATGCTGATCAACACGCGCCTGTAAAGATTCAAGCTCCTCAGCCTGTGCCACAAACCAGCTTCCACGCCCCGTCAGTTGTAATACATCACCGGCTAACAGTTGCGTTAAGCCACCCTGCTGCTGCAAGCGCAGGCTGGTCACCTGATTAAACAACGCGCTGCGGGCAGCAGAAAGTATCAGGCTGCGTTTATTCCGGTCACGCAGGCGAATTTCATCACGCGCCCACTGCTGCGCCATGGTCAGATTATTGCCATTGCGGCCAAAACGCTGCTCACCAAAATAGTTCGGTACGCCTGCATCACGGATCAACACCAGCCGCTGCTCAACCTCCTGGCGTTTACTAACCTGACGGATCACCAGACGAAACGCGTTACCCGCCAGCGCACCGATACGCAGCTTGCGTTTGTGGCGCACAACATCAAGGATTTCGACGCCTTCTAACGCAAAGCCGCTTAAATCAGGCATTGCATTGCCCGGCAGACGGAAGCAGAGGGTCTGTTCAGTAACGGCATGGCGATCTTTCATGCCAGCGTAGCTCAGATCGCGCATGTGAATACTTAAATATTTCGCCAGTGCTTCAGCAACGAAGCGCGTATTGGCACCCACTTTGCGAATGCGTACCAGCAGATGTTCACCTTCGCCATCCGCGTTGTAGCCGAGATCTTCGACCACAACAAAATCTTCCGGATAAGCTTTAATCACCCCCGTCGCTGCTGGCGTACCGTGCAAATAATGCAGCGTCATGCTGGCTCCACTTTCATCAGCAAGGCGACCGCTTCACAGGCAATCCCCTCTCCGCGTCCGGTAAAACCCAGTTTTTCAGTGGTCGTGGCTTTCACGTTCACCGCATCCATATGACACCCCAGATCTTCAGCAATATTCACGCGCATTTGCGGCACGTGCGGCAGCATTTTTGGTGCCTGGGCAATGATCGTCACGTCAACATTACCGATGCAGTAACCCTTAGCCGCAATACGACGCCAGGCTTCGCGTAAAAGACCCCGGCTGTCTGCGCCTTTAAACGCCGGATCGGTATCCGGAAAAAGCTTGCCGATATCGCCCATTGCTGCTGCGCCCAGCAGTGCATCAGTCAGTGCATGCAGCGCCACGTCACCATCGGAGTGCGCAACAAAACCTTGCTCAAACGGGATTCGCACTCCGCCAATCACCAAAGGACCTTCTCCCCAAAGGCGTGAACGTCAAAACCGTGACCAATACGCATCATGCGCTCTCCTTTAATTGAATCTGACTAAGATAGAAAGCCGCCAGCGCCAGATCTTCTGGCCGGGTAACTTTGATGTTATCACTGCGTCCACTGACCAACATGGGATGATAGCCACAATATTCCAGCGCCGAGGCTTCATCAGTAATGGTGGCACCTTCATTTAACGCCCGCGTCAGGCAGGCGGTCAGCAGCGTACAGGGGAAAAATTGTGGCGTTAAGGCATGCCATAAATCTTCACGATCAACGGTATGAGCAATCAGGGCTTTGCCAGGCTCGCCGCGTTTCATGGTATCGCGCACTGGCGCGGCCAGAATACCGCCGGTCTGGCTCTGCTCGCGAATGTGCAGTAATCGCGATAAATCATCGGGATGCAAACAGGGACGCGCAGCATCGTGCACCAATACCCAGCCTGCGCCCTGCGCGGCCTGTAATCCTGCCAGCACCGATTCAGCACGCGTTTCGCCACCGGTCACGCGCAGCACACGCGGATCGTTCGCCAGCGGCAGCGTGGCAAAATAGTGATCGTCAGGGCTTAACGCGATAATCACCTGCTTAATCGCAGGGTGAGAAAACAGGCGCGCAATGCTGTGTTCCAGAAGGGTGTGCTGACCAATCGTCAAATACTGCTTTGGACAGGTCGCCTGCATGCGACTACCGATACCGGCAGCCGGCACCACGGCAATCACATCCGCCAGGGAGAGGTTGTTCATGTTTTATCGTTGTTGGTTTTGCGCAGCTTGCGCGTTACGTTTGTTCTGATCAGGCACCAGACGATAGAAGGTTTCACCGGGCTTAATCATACCCAGTTCACTACGTGCACGTTCTTCGATCGCTTCAGAGCCGCCATTGAGATCGTCAATTTCGGCGAACAGCTGATCGTTACGCGCTTTGAGCCTGGCGTTATTCGCCTGTTGTACCGCGACGTCATCGTTAACGCGCGTATAATCATGGATGCCATTTTTCCCCAGCCACAACGAATATTGCAGCCAGCCCAGCAGCACCAATAGCAGTAACGTCAGTTTTCCCATCCCGCCCCTAAAATCGGCCCAATCATCCCATAACTTTGCACAGGACTCCACACCAGCAGCAAAAATGCGCCGCTTTGCTGTTTGTCTGTACAAATCTGGATTCAACGCAGGGAACGCAGTCAGGTAAAGTTTTGTAACCTGCCGATGCGTTTGTACATCAGTGGCGTTACCAGCCCGAGAGAAAGGAGAACAATAACCAGAACAGGAAAATCACGACGATGAACGTGGCGAGTGTCGTCCAGAGCAATTGCCCACGCAGCAGCATGCTTATCGCAATACCGATAATCACTGATACAGGCAACAATGCCAGGAAGAATGGCCAGGTATAAAGGAAGAAAAACAGCGTGTTGGAGCCGTAAAGGATAAAGGGGATCGCCAGCGCGCACCAGTAAGCGAGAAAACCGATTACACCGCCCGGCAGTGACGAGCGAGGCTCATCCTGGGGGCGTTCATCTTTGCGAGCCAGCATAGGGGTAATGTTCTGCATAAAAATCCTGGTGACTATTTGCGGCAAATCAAACTCGATTTGCCGCTGTCTTTTCAGGATCTGATGATATCGCGGTGACGCAGCAGGTCTAATACTTGAGCGGTCAGTTTTGTAACCAATTGTTCACCATCCAGCTGGATTTCTGGCTGGTCTGGCGCTTCATACACGCTGTCAATGCCGGTGAAATTGCGTAATTCACCGGCGCGCGCCTTTTGTACAGCCCTTTTGGATCGCGTGCTTCGCATACGTCAAGTGGCGTATCAACAAACACTTCCACAAACTGGCCTTCACCCAACAAATCGCGAACCATCTGTCGTTCAGCGCGGTGAGGCGAAATAAAGGCAGTGAGCACCACTAAACCGGCATCCACCATTAATTTCGCCACTTCGCCAACCCGACGAATGTTCTCTTTACGATCGTCATCGCTAAAACCAAGATCGCGGCACAATCCATGGCGCACGTTATCGCCATCCAGTAAGTAAGTGCTGACACCGATGCGATGTAGCGCCTGCTCCAGCGCACCCGCCACAGTGGATTTTCCCGAGCCAGACAATCCGGTAAACCACAGCACCACGCCCTGATGGCCGTGCTGCTGCTCACGCGCTTCACGCGTTACCGGATGATCGTGCCACACCACGTTATCATCGTGTTGCGCCATTATTGGCCACCCAGCAGGTCACGTGCGTTCCAGTGCGGGAAGTGACGGCGTACCAGCGCATTCAGCTCCAGCTCAAACGCGCTGTACTGACCGACAGCCTGCGGTGCGTCCTGCTGCGGTTCATGAATCATGCCCGCACCCACGGTGACGTTGCTTAAGCGGTCGATAAAGATCATGCCGCCGGTAACCGGATTCTGCTGATACTTATCGAGCACCATTGGTTCATCAAACGTGATCTCAACCAGGCCGATGCCATTCAGCGGCAGGCTATCTACGCTGCGTTTTTCCAGCGTATTGATCTCCACCTGATGAATGACTTTTTCTACCCGACCACGTGTTTTTTTACCGGCAATTTTTACATCGTAGCTTTGACCGGCCTGCAAAGGTTGCTCCGCCATCCATACCACGTCAACGGTTGCGGACTGCACAGCACTTAACTCTGCGCTGGCATCAACCAGCAGATCGCCACGGCTGATATCAATTTCATCTTTCAACACCAGCGTGATCGCTTCGCCTGCACCCGCTTCCTGCAAATCGCCATCAAAGGTGACGATGCGTGCAATGCTGGATTCCACGCCTGATGGCAGCACTTTAATGCGTTGGCCCACTTTCACCACGCCGGAAGCCAGCGTGCCCGCATAACCACGGAAATCGAGGTTTGGACGGTTAACATACTGTACGGGAAAACGCATCGGCTGGTGATCAACGACGCGGTTCAGTTCAACCGTTTCCAGCACGTCCAGCAGGGTAGGACCGCTGTACCACGGCATAGTCTGGCTGGGTGAGGCAACGTTGTCTCCCTCCAGCGCCGACATAGGGACAAAACGAATATCCAGATCTTCGGGCAACTGACCAGCGAAATCGAGATAAGCTTGTTTGATCTGCTCGAAAACGTCCTGCTTGTATTCCACCAAATCCATCTTGTTAATCGCCACCACCAGGTGCTTGATGCCCAGCAGTGTAGAGATAAAGCTGTGGCGACGTGTTTGATCCAGTACACCTTTACGTGCATCGATCAGCAGGATCGCTAAATCACAGGTTGATGCCCCGGTCGCCATGTTGCGCGTGTACTGCTCATGCCCTGGCGTATCGGCAATAATGAATTTGCGCTTTTCCGTTGAGAAGTAGCGATAGGCCACATCGATAGTGATGCCCTGCTCACGCTCCGCCTGCAAACCATCCACCAGCAGCGCCAAATCAAGCTTTTCACCCTGAGTGCCGTGACGTTTGCTGTCGTTGTGCAGTGAAGAGAGTTGATCTTCGTAAATCTGGCGCGTGTCGTGCAGCAGACGACCAATCAGCGTACTTTTTCCATCATCCACGCTGCCGCAGGTAAGAAAACGCAGCAGGCTTTTATGTTGTTGTGCGGTCAGCCAGGCTTCAACGCCGCCCTGATCGGCAATCTGTTGTGCAATAACGGTATTCATCTGGCGTCTCCTTAGAAATAACCCTGACGTTTTTTCAGTTCCATCGAACCGGACTGGTCGCGGTCAATGACGCGGCCCTGACGCTCACTGGTGGTAGAGACCAGCATCTCTTCAATGATCTCTGGCAGCGTCTGTGCTTCAGATTCAACTGCGCCGGTTAACGGCCAGCAGCCAAGCGTACGGAAACGCACCATGCGCTGCTTAATCACTTCGCCTGGTTGCAGATCAATACGATCGTCATCCACCATCATCAGCATACCGTCACGCTCCAGTACCGGACGCGGTGCGGCAAGGTACAGTGGAACGATTTCAATGTTTTCCAGGAAGATGTACTGCCAGATATCCAGCTCGGTCCAGTTAGACAGTGGGAATACGCGGATGCTTTCCCCTTTGTTAATCTGGCCGTTGTAGTTGTGCCACAGCTCAGGACGCTGATTTTTCGGGTCCCAGCGGTGAAAACGGTCACGGAACGAATAAATACGCTCTTTGGCACGCGATTTTTCTTCGTCACGACGAGCACCACCAAACGCCGCATCAAAACCATACTTATTCAGCGCCTGCTTCAGGCCTTCGGTTTTCATAATGTCGGTGTGTTTAGCACTGCCGTGTACAAACGGGTTGATGCCCATCGCCACGCCTTCCGGGTTACGGTGAACCAGTAACTCTGCGCCCATCGCTTTCACAGTGCGATCGCGAAATTCATACATTTCACGGAATTTCCAGCCGGTATCCACATGCAGCAACGGGAACGGCAGCGTGCCCGGAAAGAACGCTTTACGTGCCAGATGCAGCATGACTGATGAGTCTTTACCGATGGAATACATCATCACCGGGTTGCTGAACTCCGCTGCAACTTCACGAATGATATGAATACTCTCCGCCTCCAGCTGACGCAGATGAGTGAGTCGTTTTTGATCCATAGTTTTTCCCTCAAGCCAGATTGACAACGGCGGACTCGCGAGCCCCTGCTGTGCCGAATGTTGAAACCAGGCGAGCTGCCCGTGCAAATTGACGACCTCTCCGATAACTAACAGTGCCGGAGTTGGCGCAGATGCAGCTAACGCCTCAAGTTGTTCTAACGTACCTGTCAGCACCTGTTGATCCTGGCGCGTCCCGCGGCTGATTACTGCCACCGGTGTAGACGCGGCGCGCCCGTGCTGAATTAATCCTTCGCTGATTTCAGCCGCTTTCACCGTACCCATGTAAATGGCCAGCGTCTGACGCGCACGCGCCAGTGAAGGCCAGTCAATGCCATCACCTTCAGGGCGGCAGTGGCCGGTGATAAACAGCACGCTTTGTGCATGGTCGCGGTGGGTTAACGGAATACCGGCATAGGCGGTTGCGCCTGCCGCTGCGGTGACGCCAGGCACGACCTGAAAAGGGATGCCTGCCTGCTGTGCGGCCTGTAACTCTTCACCGCCGCGCCCAAAAATAAACGGATCGCCGCCCTTCAGGCGCACCACACGTTTACCTTGTTGCGCCAGCTTAACCAGCATCTGATTGGTTTCTTCCTGCGGCACTGAATGTGCACCCGCACGTTTACCCACACAGATACGGTCAGCATCGCGGCGCACCAGCTCTAAGACCTCGTCGCTCACCAGGTGATCGTAAAGCACCACATCGGCTAACTGCATAACCTGCAGGCCGCGTAATGTCAGTAAGCCACTGTCGCCAGGACCGGCACCCACCAGAATAATTTCACCCTGCTGACTGGGCGTGTCGCCCAGCTCGCGATCGAGCGTCAGCTTCGCCTCGTTGACGTTGCCTGCTGCCATTTGGCTGGCAAACAAGCCGTTAAACGCGCGTTCCCAAAAGCGACGGCGATCGGACATGCGGGTAAACCGTTGTTTAACTTTTTCACGCCAGTGACCCGCGACTTCAGCCATTTGACCGAGGTTAGCTGGCAGCAGCGCCTCAAGTTTCTCACGCAGCATACGGGCCAGGACCGGCGCGGTCCCGCTGGATGAAATCGCCACGACCAGCGGTGAACGATCAACAATAGAAGGAAAGATGAAGCTGCACTTCGGCTGGTCATCAACCACATTCACCAGCTTCTGACGTGCGTTAGCGGCCTCGAACACCGCAGCATTGAGGGCGTTATCATCCGTCGCCGCGATCACCAGAAACACGCCATCAAGCTGGGTGGGATCAAACTCAGTCGCCAGCCACTCCAGCTGCTGCGTCTCCAGCAACGCCTGTAATTCAGGGCAGAGCGCGCGCGCAGCAATCTGTACGCGCGCGCTGGCACGACGTAACAGTTCAATTTTTCGCGCCGCGATATCTCCACCGCCTACAACCAGAACCGGGCGGCCAGTAAGATCGGCAAAAAGAGGCAGATAATCCACGTTAACCTTAGTGTTGTAACTTTGCGTTAACGCGACTATACGTCCCCCGGTTTATCCAGATGAAATTACGAATTGGAATGAGTAGTTACCGAATGGAATAACGACGCGGAAAAGCTCAGAACAAATTGTGCTTAGCAAATGAAAATGCAGGGCTTTTAACCCTGCATTTTAAATCACAGCCCCTTTAAAAATCAGACCAGATTTTTATGAATCAGACGGCAGCTGAGCAGCAAAGCGTTGCGTGATTTGCCGGGGCCGGGTAATCGCTCCGCCCACCACCACCGCATAGGCACCCAGTGCCAGACAGCGTGCCATCATTTCTGGCGTCTCGACATTACCTTCAGCGATGACCGGTATGTTAACGGCCTGCACGATCTCACGTAAAAAAGCGAAGTCATTATCAAACAGTTTTTTGCCTTGCGTTGCCTGTGTGTAGCCATGCAGCGTGGTGCCAACACAGTCAAAACCGAGCGATTCCGCCTGAACAGCTTCTTCTGCCGTCGCAATATCGGCCATGAGTTTAACCTGCGGCCAGTTTTGCCGCGTCCAGGCGACCAGCTCTTTCAGCGTCAGCCCACCGGGACGGGGATTAGTCGTGGCATCTAATGCAAGCATGGCGGGATTTGCCTGCATTAGCTCCTCCACTTCGCGCTTCGTTGCGGTAATGTAGACGTCGCTGTCTGGATAGTCCCGCTTTAGCAAGGCAATAACCGGTAACGTCACCGTTTCCATAATGGCTTCTGTATCCTGCACGCTGTTAGCGCGGATCGCCGCCGCTCCGCCCTGCTGTGCGGCCAGCGCCATACGACTCATAATAAACGGGCTATGTAGCGGCTCATCGGGCAATGCCTGACATGACACAACCAGCTTCCCTTTTATCTTTTCCAGTATCGAAGTCATGACATTAATCTCTCTTCAATTTCATTTTTGATAATCGTCACGTGCGGCCCATAAATCACCTGCACGCCTTTACCGCGCCTGATAACCCCTTTTGCGCCGCTGGCTTTTAACTGGGCTTCATCTATCTGCTTTTCGTCATTAACGGTGATGCGCAGGCGCGTGGCACAGCAATCCAGCTCCGCAATATTCGACGCGCCGCCCAACGCATCAATAATGGCATCGGTTTGTTCCACCCCGGCTTTGGCAGTGTGCGCAATAGTCGTCTCAGCAATTTCATCTTCTCGCCCCGGCGTTTTGAAGCGAAAGCGCACAATCAAAAAGCGGAAAGAGAAGTAATAAAGAAAGAACCAGGGCACGCCGACCAGCGGAACAAAAAGCCAGTGCGTTTTACTCTCGCCCTGCAAAACGCCAAAGAGCATAAAGTCGATAAACCCACCGGAGAAAGTCTGTCCAATGGTGATTTGCAGCATGTGCGCCAGCATAAAAGCCAGACCGTCAAACAGGGCGTGAACCACATACAGCAGCGGTGCAACAAACAGAAATGAGAACTCAATCGGCTCGGTGATGCCCGTCAGGAAAGAGGTCAGCGCGGCCGATAACAACAGGCCGCCAACACGCTTACGATTTTCAGGGCGAGCGGTGTGCCAGAGCGCGAGGCAAGCTCCCGTCAGGCCAAACATCATGGTAATAAAACGCCCGCTCATAAAACGCGCTGTGCCCAGATAAAACTGCTGCGTATTGGCATCAGCCAGTTGGGCAAAGAAGATGCGCTGCGTGCCTTCTACCAGCGTGCCGTTTACCATTTCACTGCCGCCAAGCGCGGTGGTCCAAAAAGGCAGGTAGAAGATATGATGCAGCCCAAAGGGGCCAAGCATGCGCAGGATGAAACCGTAAAGAAAGGTGCCGAGATAACCGGTAGCGTCAACCAGGCTTCCCAGGCTGAAAATGCCTTTTTGGAAAGAAGGCCAGATTAGCATCATCACCCCGCCCAGTACGATAGCCGCCAGCGAGCAAACAATGGGTACGAAGCGTGAGCCGCCAAAGAAACCTAAAAACTGGGGTAGCTCGATTTTGTTATAGCGTTGATGAAGCATCGCCGTGGTGAGTCCGACCACTACGCCGCCAAACACACCCGTTTCCAGTGTCTGAATCCCCAGCATCATGCCCTGCCCGACTTCACCCGGATGAGTCAGCGCCAGTTTTCCAGTCAGGGTTAACAGCACGTTGATGGTGGCGTTCATGATCAAATAGGCCAAAAGGGCTGCCAGGCCGGCAGTGCCTTTATCGCTTCGGGCCAGGCCAACAGCGACACCGACCGCAAACAGAACTGAAAGGTTAGCAAATACAATCGTTCCGGCGCTGCTCATAACGGCAAACAGAGCCTGGAGCCAGGCGATGTCCAGAAAAGGGTAAGCGGTAATCGTATTAGGATTAGAAAGCGCCCCACCAATGCCTAACAGCAACCCTGCTGCGGGTAAAACCGCAATCGGTAGCATGAAGGATTTTCCAAACCGCTGTGCTTTTTCAAACCAGGCGCTATTACCCCCTGCGTTTAACCATGACATGAAATTTTCTCCCGGCGATAAATTTATGAAAATAATTTTTATCACCTTTACCCTTTCCTGTAAAAAAATCATCAGTACTTTTTGACGCGGCTCAACGGAAGCGAAAAATTGCTGGAGAATGTGGATCAACAGCGCCAAACTGAGGCCCGGTTGCAAAAGGAGTACAACGTGAGTTTGCCAACAGGAAAAGAGAACGTGCTGCTTACCCTGCGTCAGGATATGCATGCCTATAGCCCCGCGTTGCAAAAGCTCGGGGAATATATCGTTGATCATGCACATGAGATGCTCTATCTGACTATCACTGAGCTCGCGCGTGAGAGCGCCACCAGCGAAGCCACGGTTACGCGCCTCTGTCGTCAGCTTGGCTGTAAAGGCTATACGGAATTTCGTATGGCGCTGGCGTTAGAGGCACAACCCGCCGTACCGGCGGTTGCAGGAAAAAGCGATGAAGCCAGCGAACTGATTGAAGAGTGTATCAATGCGCTACGCGATACAGGCCGCCTGGTTGATGATGATGCGCTTGAACAGGCAGCAGCACGAATGCATCGCGCCAGACGTATAGCTCTGTTTGGCGTGGCGGCCAGCGCCACCGTAGGCGAGTATTTCCATTACAAACTTCTGCGGTTAGGCAAGCCGGCTCAAATGTTTAGCGATGCCCATCGCGCAGCGATGAATTGCGTGAGCCTCGGGCCTGAGGATTTAGTGATAGCTATCTCCAGTTCAGGCTCAACCCGGGATGTTATCTATATCGCCGAACAGGCACAGCAACGGGGCTGCCCACTGCTGGTGCTCAGCAACACCTCGCGTAGCCCACTGGCGCAGTTAGCCGACAGCCTGTTGGTTGCGGCAAAACCAGAAGGTCCGTTTACTGCCGGTGCGCTTAATTCTAAAGTAGGCGTTATGTTGTTGATTGAGCTGGTTATCATGAAATTAATAAAGTGCGATCCGCGCTATCAGCAGGCAAGTCATGAGACAGCCAGTATCACCCTTCCAATGCTGCTTTGAAAAATAACTTATTACTCAACAAAAAGGCTTTTCACATCACATCCCTTTGCCGCAAAACGCTATACTGGCAGCGCCCTGAAGGCAACCGACCTGTTTTGTATAGAAAAGAATGAAGAAAAGGATGACCTATGTTTTTTCCCTCCGCTTGAGGGTAGCGGCCACCTTAATTAGTGGTTTGATGCTGTCGAATGTGGCCTGCGCACGTAATGAAGGCCATTTCGCTGAACAGCAAGTGCGTCATATCGCCACCTATTTTCCAGGCCGTATGAGCGGCAGTCCGGCTGAGTTAATGACTGCTGATTATTTGCATCAGCAGTTCGCCTCGCTGGGTTATAAAAACAATACCCGGCAGTTTAATACCGGCTTTGACTGGCATAATAATGACGGCCAGTCTCGCTGGCACAAACTGACCGCAACCTCGGTCATTGCTGCGCGCGCAGGCAGCGAGCCGCAGGAAATTTTGATCGTTGCGCATCTTGATACCTGGAGACCGCAAAACAGCGCGGAGGCCAACCAAAACCTGGGCGGATTACGCCTGCAAGGCGTCGACGATAACGCCTCGGGCTTAGGCGTCATGCTGGAGTTAGCGCAACAGCTCAGTGCCAGACCGCTGCACTATGGCGTGCGCTTTGTCGCACTGAGCGCGGGTGAACAGGGTATGCACGGCATGGACGACTATGTGGCGCGAATGAGCAAAAAGAGCAGAAAAATACGCTGCTGGTTATCGATCTCAACAGCCTGATTACCGGTGATCATCTTTACTTTAACAGTGGCATTAATACGCCGCGTGCAGTACGCAAGCAGACCAGTGAGCGCGCCCTGCAACTGGCGCGCAAGTCAGGTATCCCAGCCGCGAGCCATCAGTCAGAGGAAAAAGATTCTGCCATTAATGCTTTTGATAAAGCAGGCTTCCCGTTGCTGAGTGTTACGGCCAGCAACTGGGCACTGGGTAATAAAGACGGAAAACAGCAACGCAGCCGAACGCGCCATTTTCCTGAAGGCACCACGCGCCATCAAACTGACCGTGATAATCTCGCGTATCTCGACCACTGGCTGCCGGGCCGTATTGCCCTGCGCACCCGTGACAGCGTGAATGTGTTGCTGCCGTTACTCCGTGAACTCACTAATCCCAAAGTATAAGGATCTGACATGTACGTAGTGTATCTGACCTATTTTCGCCCGGTAGACGAAGTTGAAGCCTTACTGGAGCCGCATATTCAATGGCTGGATCGTTACTTTGATACGGGTGTGTTTATTGCAGCGGGCCGTAAAGATCCGCGTACCGGCGGTATGGTGCTGGTAAAGGATATCGATCGCGCCAGACTGGATACTATCCTGGCTGAAGATCCTTTTGTTGCCGTCGCGAACTATGAAGTTACCAAAGTGAATATGACGCGCGCGGCTGACGGGTTTGGTGATTTAATCGGAATTTAATTTTTATGGGCGCGCTGTGTCTTTATCTCCCCTTCTGGCGCAAAGCAACAGAAGCAGGGAGTAAAGAGATCAGCGCGCAGAAAACCTGATCAACCTTCGTGCAGTCCGCACTCCCGTTTCAGGCCAAAGAAGCGCGTCTCTTCTTCAGCCATACCCGGTTCCCACTTACGTGTTGTATGCGTATCACCCACAGAAAGATAGCCCTCATCCCACAGCGGGTGGTATTTCAGGTTATGTTTCTGCAAATACTGATGAATCTGGCGGTTATCCCAGTCAATGATCGGTAGCACTTTAAACACGCCACGCTGCCAGCCCAGCACCGGCAAATTTGCGCGGCTACCTGACTGATCGCGGCGTAATCCTGCGAACCAGGTTTGCGCGCCCAGGGTTTCCAGGCCTCGATTCATTGGCTCAACTTTGTTGATCTCGTTGTATTTCTCAATGCCTTCAACGCCCTGCTCCCACAGCTTGCCGTAACGCGCCTCCTGCCACGCGGGCGAGGTTGCAGCACGGAATACTTGCAGATTCAGGTTGAGCTGGTCAGCCAGTTCATCAATAAAGCGATAGGTTTCCGGGAACAGATAGCCCGTATCCGTCAGGATCACCGGAATATCTGGCTGCTGACGGGTCACTAAGTGCAGCGACACCGCCGCCTGAATACCGAAGCTGGACGAAAGCACAAAGGCTCCCGGCAAATTCTCCAGTGCCCAGCTGACGCGCTCTTCAGCAGAACGCTTTTCCAGCTGTGCATTGGTTGAGGCCAGCGCCATTGTGCGCTGTACCTTAGACATCTCATTCAGTGCTGCGAGGTCTAGCTGACTCATTTTGCCTCCTGATCCCAAAAATCACGCGCTGGATCGACGACCGGTTTTACAATCCCGGCACGAATAACGAAGTCACCAAAGCCTTCTTCGCCCTGACGCTCTTTCGCCCAGCGTCCAACCAGCTCATCAATGTTGGCAAGAATTTCGCTTTCAGTAATGTTCTCACGATACATACGCGGAATACGTGTACCGATACGATTACCGCCGATGTGCAGGTTATAACGCCCTGGTGCTTTACCAACCAGACCGAGTTCAGCCAGCATGGCACGGCCGCAGCCGTTAGGACAACCGGTAACGCGTAACACTATGTGCTCTTCGCCAACGCCGTGTCCGTGCATGATCTCTTCGACTTTGGTGACGAAGGATGGCAGGAAACGTTCAGCTTCCGCCATGGCCAGGGGACAGGTTGGAAACGCAACGCAGGCCATAGAGTTTTCACGCTGTGCCGAGACGTTTTCCATCAAGCCATGGGCACGGGCAATAGCTTCGATAGCCTCTTTTTCGCTTTCCGGTACACCCGCAACAATCAGGTTCTGGTTAGCGGTCAGGCGGAAATCACCCTGATGAATTTTGGCAATTTCAGCAATGCCACGCTTCAGCGGACGGCCTGGATAATCCAGCAAACGGCCATTCTCAATGAACAGCGTCAGGTGCCATTTATTATCGATACCTTTGATCCAGCCGATACGATCGCCACGCGTCGTGAACTCATAAGGGCGAGTCGGTTCGAAGGTTAAGCCAGCACGCTTTTCCACTTCTGCTTTAAATGTCTCAACGCCAACGCGCTCCAGCGTGTATTTGGTTTTGGCGTTTTTACGATCGGTGCGATTCCCCCAGTCACGCTGAGTCGTCACTACCGCTTCTGCGACATCAAGGATTTTCTCAACCGGCAAATAGCCAAATTCGCTGGCGGTGCGCGCATAGGTCGCTTTATTGCCGTGCTCAATCGATAATCCCCCGCCGACCAGCAGGTTAAAGCCAACCAGCCTGCCTTTCTCCGCTACGGCCACGAAATTCAGATCGTTCGCGTGCAGATCGACATCGTTATGCGGTGGGATCACAACCGTGGTTTTAAACTTACGCGGCAGGTAAGTCTCACCGAGGATAGGTTCTTCATCGGTGGTGGCGACTTTTTCCTGATCCCACCAAATTTCCGCATATGCGCGGGTGCGTGGCAGCAGATGTTCAGAAAGCTTCTTCGCCCACTCGTAGGCTTCCTGATGTAGTTCTGATTCAACCGGGTTTGAGGTGCAGAGCACGTTACGGTTTACGTCGTTAGCGGTAGCCAGCGCATCAAGGCCCACTTCGTGCAGCATTTGGTGCGTTGGCTTAACATTTTTCTTCAGGATGCCGTGAAACTGGAACGTCTGACGGTTTGTTAAACGAATGCTGCCGTAAATTGTTTTATCGGTCGCAAACTTATCGATCGCCAGCCACTGCTCAGGCGTGATGATGCCGCCAGGCAGACGGCAGCGCAGCATCATGGCATGACGCGGCTCCAGCTTCTGTTCGGCACGTTCGGCGCGGATATCACGATCGTCCTGCTGATACATACCGTGAAAACGGATTAACAGAAAATTGTCGCCAGTAAAACCGCCGGTCAGGCCATCATCGAGATCGTCGAGAATGGTGCCACGCAGGTAGTTACTTTGCTTTTTCAGGCGCTCGGCGTCTGTTAATTTACCTTCTACAACCAGCGGTCCAGGGTGTTTGTCGCTCATTAGTAAACGTCTCGCTGATAACGGCGCTCAATGCGCAGCTCACTTAAAAATTCGTCGGCCGTTTCACGATCCATTCCGCCGTGCTCGACCACCACATCCAGTAATGCCTGCTCAACGTCTTTCGCCATGCGATTCGCGTCGCCACAGACGTAAAGGTGCGCGCCTTCTTCGATCCAGCGCCACACTTCCGCGCCTTTCGCGCGGATTTTATCTTGTACGTAGACCTTCGCAGCCTGATCGCGCGACCATGCCAGATCAATGTTAGTCAGCAAGCCATCTTTCACATATTTTTGCCACTCGACCTGATACAGGAAGTCGTCTGTGAAGTGCGGATTACCGAAGAACAGCCAGTTTTTACCGGTTGCACCGTCATTATCACGTTGCTGCATAAAGGCGCGGAACGGTGCGATACCAGTGCCCGGCCCAATCATAATCACCGGTGCGTCCGGGCTGGCGGGCAGGCGAAAGTTATCGTTATGTTCGATGAAGATGCGAACCTCTCCCTCCTCTTCCACGCGATCGGCCAGCCAGGTTGAGGCGCCGCCGCCGCGCTGACGACCTTCAATGTCGTAGCGCACCGCACCCACTGTAATGTGAACTTCGCTGTCAGTTTCAGCCTGAGAAGATGCGATCGAGTAGAGACGCGGCGTCAGAGGACGTAGCAAGCCCGTAAGCTGCTCAGTGCTCAGTTCGGCGGGTGCCAGGCGGATCATGTCAACAATCGGGTAACGCTGTGCATACGTTTGCAGCTTCGCTTTGTCATCCACCAGCGACAGCAGTTCATCGTTGCGTGACAAAGCAGCGTATTGCGCGACGATCTGCGCGGTATTCACCGTCAGTTCAAAATGTTTTTGTAACGCCTCAGCCAGCGGTAAGGTTTGCCCCTGAACGTCAACCGGTTCGTCACCTTTCAGCCAGACCAGTTCTAACAGCTCTTTGACCAGTTCGGCGTCGTTTTCATACCAGACACCCAGCGCATCGCCCGGCTGATAGCGCAGGCCTGAATCACCCAAATCGATTTCAATATGACGGACATCTTTGTCAGAATCGCGACCGGTAATTTTTTGGTTAAGCGCGAAGGTAGCGACTAAAGGCTCTTCTTTGGTGTACGGCGTGCTGAAAACTTCATTCACGCTGCCTGTTGCCGTTACGGCCGCCTGTGATGCTGATTCCGCTGGCAGTCGCTTCTTTAAGATTTCAGTGATGGCACTGCGCCAGGCTGCTGCCTGCTCAGCATATTCAACGTCAGCATCTACACGATCCAGTAAACGCTCTGCGCCCAGCTCAGCCAGGCGACTATCGAAATCTTTACCCGCTTTGCTAAAAAATTCGTAAGAGGTATCGCCAAGGCCAAACACCGCAAACGCAGCCCCGTCCATTTTCGGTGCTTTTTTCGACAGCAGGAATTTATGCAGCGCGACCGCTTCTTCCGGCGGATCGCCCTCTCCCTGTGTGGAGGTCACGACGATCAGCAGCTTTTCCTGACCAATCTGCTTGAATTTATAGTCGCCTGCATTCACCAGGTTGACGTTGAGTTTAGCGGCCAGCAAATCATCGCGTAGCTGTTCCGCTAAACGGCGTGCATTGCCAGTTTGCGATGCAGACAGCAGGGTAATGGCTGGAATGTCAGCTGGCGCAGGCGCGCTTGCCGCCACGCTGCCGGGGGTTTGATTGACCATGCCCCAGAAATAACCTGAAAGCCATGCCATCTGGGTTGTGGAAAAATCCGTCGTCGCTGCTTGTAAGCGAGCGAGTTGCTCCGGCGAGAGCGGGAGCATTGAACCTGGTGCCTGTGTCGTCATCGCGTTAAAAATTCCAGTATCAGAAGTCCGGACCGTAAAATGGCGGAAGAGTGGGTAGGTTACCGGGCTGTATATTAACGATTAAATAAGCCTTCGACATAATTAATAACCAAAATGACTAAAAGGTTTTTCAGGTAAAGTTAACCGGCAAAAGTGGTAAAGAAAGGATCGATTAATCAATTAATTAAGCGATGAAGAGAGGATGCGATACAAAAAAAGCGGCCTGTGGCATAGCGGGTGCGAAAAATCTGGCTTTCAGGTAGAATTCAGCGGTTTTTAAAGTCTGAGAACCATTATGTCTACCACACTATTTAAAGAATTCCAGTTCGAAGCCGCACATCACTTACCGAATGTGCCGGAAGGACATAAATGCGGTCGTCTGCACGGCCACTCCTTCCTGGTTCGTCTGGAAATTACCGGCGAAGTGGACGCGCATACCGGCTGGGTAATGGATTTTGCCGAACTTAAAGCGGCATTTAAACCCATTTATGATCGCCTCGATCACTACTATCTCAATGAGATCCCTGGCCTGGAGAACCCCACCAGCGAAGTGCTGGCAAAATGGATTTGGCAGCAAATGAAGCCACGTTTACCGTTGTTGAGTGCGGTAATGATTAAAGAGACCTGTACGGCGGGTTGCGTCTATCGCGGGTAATTTGCTGGCGGGCAGACGTGATCAAACAAGGGCGGCGCATTGCCGCCCTTTTCACATCAGGCGATGTTGAGATATTTATGGGTTTGCATCGACAGGCGCCAGTTGCGCGCAATGCAGGTGTCAATGCAGAGTTTGGTTGCCGCCTCTTTGCGGCTAATGGGCTGTAACGCAATGATGCGTGATTTACTGTCCTGAATGCTGGTGAGAAGCTCATCTAAGGCGTCAACATCACGCTCACGTGCCACCGGATGTTTGATCTCATCAGCCCGGCTCAGCGCCTGGGCTAAAACATCGTAGCCTCCGCGCATATTAACTTTTGGCGATACCGTGACCCAGGTTTTGTCAGAGCAGTCAATCTTATGGGTGCCGCTGGTTTCAATCTGGCAGTTAAAGCCCGCTGTTTCTAACGCTTCAGTCAGTGGACGCAAATCAAAAATGGCAGGTTCACCCCCGTGATCACCACATGGCGCGCAGTCCATCCCTGCTGCCTGATGGCTGCGATCAACGTGGCGGCATCCGCATCGCCCCAGGCATCGCTTTCCACCGTTTTCACTAAAATATCACCCAGCGAAGTTTCCCGATCGGCGCGCTTTTCCCAGGTGTGTTTGGTATCACACCAGCTGCACCCCACCGGACATCCCTGTAAACGGATGAAAATGGCTGGCACACCAGTGTAAAAGCCTTCGCCCTGTAGCGTCTGGAACATTTCGTTAATCGGGTAGAACATTTTTTACTCGCCTGGAAAAATCTGGGCGCTGATTATGACAGCGCACGCCCTACACAACAACTACCACTTGATGCGAAAAATGCAAAAGCCCCGCTCGCTGGCGGGGCTTTGTTATCAGGTGATACCGCGCTTAAGCGGCATCAACAGGCGATTATGCCTGACCTTTAACTTCTTTCAGACCGTTGAATGGCGCTTTTGAACCCAACGCTTCTTCGATACGGATCAGCTGGTTGTACTTAGCAACACGGTCAGAACGGCTCATAGAACCGGTTTTGATCTGGCCCGCAGCTGTACCCACCGCCAGGTCAGCGATGGTTGCATCTTCGGTTTCACCTGAACGGTGTGAAATCACCGCGGTGTAGCCAGCATCTTTCGCCATTTTGATCGCAGCCAGGGTTTCGGTCAGTGAACCGATCTGGTTGAATTTGATCAGGATGGAGTTAGCGATGCCTTTTTCGATACCTTCTTTCAGGATCTTGGTGTTGGTAACGAACAGGTCGTCACCAACCAGCTGGATTTTGTCGCCCAGCACTTTGGTCTGGTAAGCAAAACCGTTCCAGTCAGATTCGTCCAGACCATCTTCAATAGAGACGATTGGATACTGTTTGGTCAGATCTTCCAGGAAGTGGGTGAACTCTTCAGAGGTAAAGGCTTTACCGCCTTCGCCGGCCAGTACGTATTTGCCATCTTTGTAGAATTCAGACGCTGCACAGTCCATCGCCAGGGTGATATCTTTGCCCAGTTCGTAGCCTGCTGCTTTTACTGCTTCAGCAATAACAGCCAGTGCTTCTGCGTTTGAACCCAGGTTTGGCGCATAGCCGCCCTCATCACCCACCGCGGTGTTCATGCCTTTGCTTTTCAGCACTTTCGCCAGGTGATGGAAAACTTCAGAACCCATACGGATCGCTTCTTTCACGTTTGAAGCGCCAACCGGCTGAATCATGAATTCCTGAATGTCGACGTTGTTGTCAGCGTGCTCACCGCCGTTGATGATGTTCATCATTGGCAGCGGCATAGAGAATTTGCCTGGCGTGCCGTTCAGTTCAGCGATGTGCTCGTACAGCGGCTGACCTTTAGAAGCAGCGGCCGCTTTCGCAGCTGCCAGTGAAACCGCCAGAATGGCGTTTGCACCGAAGTTGGATTTGTTATCAGTACCGTCCAGGTCGATCATGATTTTATCGATGTTCGCCTGATCTTTCGCGTCTTTGCCTTTTACCGCGTCAGCAATCGGGCCGTTTACCGCAGCAACTGCTTTGGTTACGCCTTTGCCCAGGAAACGAGATTTGTCACCGTCACGCAGTTCCAGTGCTTCGCGTGAACCGGTAGATGCACCTGATGGCGCTGCTGCCAAACCTACGAAACCGCCTTCCAGATGCACTTCTGCTTCAACAGTCGGGTTACCGCGTGAGTCGATAATTTCGCGACCGATGACTTTTACGATTTTGGACATTACGATTTTCCTCAGTACAAGTTAGTCAATCCTAAGACAAACAACGCGCGAAAAGTTCGCGCGTTGCTCGTGAAACTTACTTCGCTAAACGCTTCTGGTGCTCATGCGCGGCTTTCACAAAACCAGCAAACAGCGGGTGACCATCGCGTGGGGTCGACGTGAATTCCGGGTGGAACTGACAGGCAACAAACCATGGATGATTCGGGATCTCAATGATCTCTACCAGTTGATCATCGCCTGAACGTCCTGCAATACGCAATCCTGCCGCTTCAATCGGTTTCAACAACATGTTGTTGACTTCGTAGCGATGACGATGACGCTCAACAATGGTGTCAGAACCGTAGAGTTGACGAACTTTGCTGTCCGCCGTCAGTTGGCACTGCTGGCTGCCGAGGCGCATGGTGCCACCAAGGTCGCTCTGCTCACTGCGCACTTCAACGTTACCGTTTTCATCACGCCATTCGGTGATTAACGCAACCACCGGATATTTACAGTCTGGCACAAATTCAGTGGAGTTGGCGCCTTCAAGGCCAGCCACATTACGGGCAAACTCCATCAACGCGACCTGCATACCAAGACAGATGCCGAGATACGGCACGTTGTTTTCACGCGCGTATTGGGCGGTCATCAGCTTGCCTTCGACACCACGGTAACCGAAGCCACCTGGGATCAAAATCGCATCTAAATCTTTCAGAATTTCGACACCGCGGGTTTCGACATCCTGTGAATCGATCAGCTTGATGTTTACGGTGACGCGATTTTTCAGGCCGCCATGCTTCAACGCTTCGATAACAGACTTGTAGGCATCGGGCAGTTCAACATATTTGCCCACCATACCGATGTTAACTTCGCCGCCTGGATTGGCTTCTTCGTAAATAACCTGTTCCCATTCAGCCAGATTGGCTTCAGGCGCATTCAGATTAAAACGTTTACAGATATAGTCATCCAGGCCCTGAGATTTCAGCAGGCCAGGGATTTTATAAATGGAGTCAACATCTTTCAGTGAGATGACCGCTTTTTCTGGCACGTTACAGAACAGCGCAATTTTGCCGCGCTCGTTAGCAGGTACTGCGCGGTCTGAACGGCAAATCAACACGTCTGGCTGAATACCGATAGAAAGCAGTTCTTTTACCGAATGCTGAGTTGGCTTGGTTTTCACCTCGCCAGCAGCGGCCATATAAGGCACCAGCGTCAGGTGCATATACATGGTGTGCTCACGGCCCACATCAACCGCCATCTGACGAATGGCTTCGAGGAAAGGCAGCGATTCGATATCACCGACAGTACCGCCAATCTCAACCAGAACCACATCGTGGCCTTCGCCACCTTCAATGATGCGCTCTTTGATGGCATTGGTGATGTGTGGGATAACCTGGATCGTTGCGCCCAGATAATCACCGCGACGCTCTTTGCGCAGGACTTCTGAGTAAATCCGACCCGTGGTGAAGTTGTTACGACGCGACATGCGCGTGCGGATGAAACGCTCGTAGTGACCCAAATCCAGATCGGTTTCGGCCCCATCATCGGTGACGAAGACTTCACCATGCTGCGTTGGGCTCATGGTGCCTGGATCCACGTTGATATACGGGTCCAGCTTCATGATGGTCACGTTAAGACCACGGGCTTCGAGAATGGCTGCGAGGGAGGCTGCGGCAATGCCTTTACCCAGAGAGGAAACGACCCCGCCGGTCACAAAAATATAATTCGTTGTCATGCTGAACCTGAGAGTTTAGGTTTAAAGACGGTGGAATAACCAGGACGGGAAAACAGTATACTGGAAACCGCTATCAGCCACAATTGATGAATCACAGCCATCCTCCAACGCATTGCTGCGGCTAACATAGCGGATAGCGATAAATGAAAGGTTGATGTACGTCACAAAGTTACCGCTGCGCTGAATCGTGTTAGCTTAAATGTTCAATTTATACGCAGCGGTGGAATAATCAGCATTTTTCCTGCGTTTTTACCTGCTGCCACGCCGCTTCCATCTGTTCCAGCGTTGCGCCTGGCATCTCAAGGCCCTGCGCGGCGATAATCGCTTCAACCTGACGGAATCGACGCTCAAACTTGTCGTTGGCTTTTTGCAGCGCGGTTTCCGCTTTACTGCCCAGGTGGCGGGACAGATTAACGGTCGCAAACAGCAAATCACCAATTTCCTCCTCCAGCTTTTGCGCATCAACCACTGACTGCTGCGCTTCATGCATCACTTCATCTATCTCTTCATGCACTTTATCCACCACCGGCCCCAGCGACGTCCAGTCAAAACCCACATTATGACAACGCTTCTGTATTTTATGTGCACGCATCAACGCAGGCAGGGCTTTAGGAATGTCATCAAGCGCGGAGTGCTGGGCTTTTTCTGCCCGCTCTGTTTGTTTGATGGCTTCCCAGTTTTTAAGCACTTCCGCGCTGTTTTCCACTGTGGCTTCAGCAAAAATGTGAGGATGACGGCGCTCAAGTTTGTCGCTGATGGCGTGACAGATATCGTCAAAATTGAAGCGATGCTGTTCGTTTGCCATCTGTGCATAGAACACAACCTGAAACAGCAGATCGCCAAGCTCGCCGCGAAGATCGTCAAAATCTTCCCGCTGAATGGCATCCAGCACTTCGTAGGTTTCTTCAAGGGTATAGGGAGCGATAGTGGCAAACGTCTGTTCACGATCCCACGGACAGCCGTGTTGCGGATCGCGCAGGGCTTTCATGATGCCCAGCAGGCGATCGATTGCGTTCATGAGTAATCCTTTGATTTTTTAAACGGTACACACTGTGTTCTGCGGCCTGATCGTCTCACCCCGGCGTTCTGTCACAGAAAGCTGGGGTGGCGCAGAAAACAGCAGCATTAATGCAAACGGCGAGCATCAATGATATCGGAGACCTGATTAAGGCGAGCCAGTACGCGACCCAGCACCTGCTGGTTGTAGATCTCAATATCCATATCGATGGTCGCCAACTGTTTTTTGGTATCGCTGCGGCTCGAAACGCCAAGCACATTGACTTTCTCGTTGGCAAGAATGGTGGTGATATCACGTAACAGCCCGCTGCGATCGTTAGCCGTGACGCGCACCACCAGCGAATAACCGCTGGAATAGCTTTCCCCAGACGGCATCAACAATTCGCTCTGGCGCATGCGACATCAGCTCGGCAAGCTGATCGCAATCGGCGCGGTGGATTGAAATACCGCGCCCCTGGGTAATAAAGCCGACGATATCATCGCCCGGGATCGGCTGGCAGCAGCGTGCAATGTGGTGCATGAGATTGCCGACGCCTTCGACCACTACCCGCCCGCTCTCTTTGCGCGACGGGTGCGAATAGGATTTTTGCGTTAGCTGGCGCAGGGCCTCGCGATCTTCCTCTTCAGCACTCGGTTTGTTGAGTTTGGCCTGGAGGAAATTCACCATTTGATTAAGACGAATATCACCGCCGCCAATCGCCGCTAACAATTCATCCAGCGACGTGACGTTATAGCGCGGCAGCAGCAGCTTTTCGGCTTCTTTCAGGCTGATGTCCAGCTGGCTCAGTTCGCTGTCCAGAATCTGTCTTCCGGCAAGAATATTCTTGTCGCGATCTTGCTTACGGAACCAGTTATGGATCTTAGAGCGACCACGGTTGGTGGTAATGTAACCCAGGTTCGGGTTTAGCCAATCGCGGCTTGGGTTTGGCTGCTTCTGGGTAATCACTTCAACCTGATCGCCCATTTGCAACTGATAGGTAAAGGGGACAATGCGGCCACCAATTTTAGCCCCAATGCAGCGATGGCCAATATCACTGTGAATATGATAAGCAAAATCGAGCGGTGTCGAGCCTGCTGGCAGGTCAACCACATCGCCTTTCGGCGTAAACACATAAACGCGATCGTCAAAGACCTGGCTGCGCACCTCTTCCAGCATTTCACCGGAATCTGCCATCTCTTCCTGCCAGGTGATCAGCTTACGCAGCCATGCAATCCGTTCTTCATGACCAGCAGCTCCACGGGCATTGCTTGATGTCGGGCCTTCTTTGTACTTCCAGTGTGCAGCAACCCCCAGCTCGGCATCCTCATGCATCTGACGAGTACGGATCTGGATCTCAACGGTTTTGCCTTTGGGGCCAAGCACCACGGTGTGGATTGACTGATAGCCGTTGGGTTTAGGGTTAGCGACGTAATCATCAAACTCGTTCGGCAGATGACGATAGAGCGTATGTACCGTGCCTAACGCGCCGTAACAATCCTGCAAACGCTCCGCCACAATGCGTACTGCCCGCACATCAAACAGTTCATCGAACGCCAGCGATTTTTTCTGCATCTTGCGCCAGATGCTGTAAATATGTTTTGGGCGGCCATAGACTTCGGCGCGTACCCCTCTTTGATCATCTCTTTGCGCAGGTTATCGACAAAGTTTTCGATATATTGCTCGCGGTCGATACGGCGCTCATGCAGCAGTTTTGCAATGCGTTTGTATTCATCAGGATGCAAATAGCGGAAGCAATAATCTTCCAGCTCCCACTTCAACTGGCCGATACCCAGACGGTTAGCCAGCGGCGCGTAAATATTGGTGCTCTCTTTAGCGGCAAGTACCCGTTCATCTTCCGGCGCGTCTTTCATTTCGCGCAGATTCATGATGCGTTCTGCCAGCTTCAGTACCACGCAGCGGAAATCTTCCACCATGGCCAGCAGCATGCGACGCACGTTATCCACCTGTGCCGACGCCATGGAATCATTATGAATCGCTTTCAGTTGACGAATGGCATCCATATCGCGCACGCCATGCACCAGCGACACAATATTTTTGCCCACGGTTTGTTCCAGCTCTTCTTCGCTGACGACTTCGTCATTGGCCAGCGGAAAGATCAGCGCGGCGCAGAGACTGTCAATGTCCATGCTGAGCATCGAGAGGATCTCAACCATCTCGATGCCACGCCATAACAGCAGAGATTGATCCGGATGGTTGTGCGTTTGGGCTTCACAATAGCGCCAGGTTTCAGCGAGACGTTGACATGATTGCGGGTTAGTCATGCCAAGGCTGGCGATCCACTGGTCGAGGGCAAACTCCCCGCCGTATTTAAATGCGCACTTCTAACCGCAACCATATCCTCTCCTGACACAACGATCTGGACGATCGCTTATGTTTTTCTGAACAGCACCATGGATTCGAGATGACGGGTATGTGGGAACATATCCAGCATCGCAACCCTTTCCAAATGGTAACCCGCCGACAGCAATGTCTGGCTATCGCGGGCGAGCGTTGTGGGATTACACGAAACATAGACCACACGCTGTGGTGCAAGTTTAACCACATGCGTCATTACGCCTGCAGCACCGGCACGTGCCGGATCGAGTAACACCTTATTAAATCCTTGCGCAGCCCACGGCTGGCGCGAAACGTCTTCTTCCAGATTGTGCTGGAAAAAGCGGACATTTTTAAGATTATTCAGTTGCGCATTATACGCTGCCTGGCTGACTAATGCTGCAACGCCCTCCACACCAACCGCAATTTGTACGTATTTTCCTACAGGAAGTGTGAAGTTTCCCATGCCACAAAAGAGATCTAACACGCGATCTTCCGCTTGCAGATCCAGCCACGCGATCGCTTTCGCCACCATCTGCTGATTGACCGCATCGTTTACCTGAATAAAATCTTGCGGGCTGAAGGTGAGCTTAAGATCGTGTGTCTGATAGTAAGGTTGCTTATCACTTAGCGCGGTGAGCTTTTCGCTGCCGTCATCCAAAAACACCTTCGTTTGATGCTTATGCGAAAAGCGTTCCAGTTTTTCCAGATCGTCAGCCTGCAACGCATCAAGATGACGCAAAACCATCAGCGGGCCATTATCTGCCTGCACCAACTCAACGTGTCCTAAACGTCTTACGGCTTTGAGATCGCGTAAACAGTCACGCAGCGGCGTGATTAACGCCTCAAGTTCGGGCATCAAAATGGGGCATTGCTGAATATTCACCAGATCGTTACTGGCTTCCTTACGAAACCCCATCTGAAGCTGCTGGCTTTTATTCTGCCACTGCAAACCCAGCCGTGCGCGACGGCGGTAACCCCAGGTTTTTCCGGCGATGATCTCGTCCACCGCCACGGTATGATTCGCCTCTTTGCTCAGCATGCGGCTCAGCGCCTGCGCTTTGCTTTGCTGTTGCAACGCTTCATCAACATGCTGCTGCTGACAGCCGCCACACAGGGTAAAGTGCGGGCAGCGCGGCTCGACCCGCGCCGGACTGCTGTTCAGTAATCGCGTCACGCTGGCCCTGGCAAACTGGCGTTTATCGTCGGTTAAGGTAATTTCTGCCTGCTCGCCGGGCAGCGCGCCACTGACAAAAATGGTTTTACCATGATGACGTGCAACGCCTTGCCCAAAGGGATCAAGATCATCAATGGTGACGGTAATACGTTGTTTGGTCGTCACGCGCTGTTTTGCGGAGTAAAATTGCGCCATAGTGTGGTTAATTCTCTTTCTAAAAATCGATGTGCATTGCGGATACCGGTATGCACAGGGACGTTCCTGCCGGGAGCAGGCCGATATTATGACGAAATACAGCCTGCGGGCGCGAATGATGATTTTGATCCTGGCGCCGACATTAATGGTAGGCCTGCTGCTCAGCTCTTTTTTGTTATACACCGCTATAACGAACTTCAGCGTCAGGTTATGGAAGCCGGCGCTAACATCATCGAACCCCTGGCCATTTCCAGCGAATACAGCATGACCTGGCACAATCGCGACACCATGCGCGAGCTGGTCAGTTTGCTGCATCGTCGTCATTCTAATATTGTCCGTGCGATTTCTGTTTTCGACAACAATAACCAGCTATACGTATCGTCAAATAACAAGCAAAACCTAAGCCTGTTAGAGAAAGAAGATATTGGTGCTCTGGCAGACGATGTCTCTGTGGAGCGGCACGGCAACATCCTTATCCTGCGTACCCCGATAACCTCAGAACATTACGCCGTAGATGAACAGCCTGACGAAAATGTAAAACCCTCTGGCAATCCGCTGGGATACGTTGCTATTGAACTCGATCTGCAATCAGTGCGGCTACAGCAGTACAAAGAGGTGTTTGTTGCCACCCTGATGCTGCTGTTCTGTTTATGCATCGCCATGCTCTTCGCCTATCGCCTGATGCGTGACGTAACAGGCCCTATTCGCAATATGGTCAGTACCGTTGACCGTATTCGCCGTGGTCAGCTCGACAGCCGGGTCGAAGGCTATATGCTCGGTGAACTGAGCATTCTTAAAAATGGTATTAACGCCATGGCGATGTCGCTCACCGCTTATCATGAAGAGATGCAGCACAACATCGATCAGGCAACCTACGATTTGCGCGAAACGCTGGAGCAGCTGGAGATTCAAAACGTTGAACTGGATCTGGCTAAAAAGCGCGCGCAGGAAGCCGCACGCATCAAATCTGAATTTCTTGCCAATATGTCGCACGAGTTGCGCACGCCACTGAACGGTGTTTTGGGTTTTACCCGCCAAATGCTGAAAACGCCGCTGCGCGCGACACAGCGCGACTACATGCAAACCATTGAGCGTTCAGCCAATAATCTGCTGAGCATTATCAACGACGTGCTCGATTTTTCTAAACTTGAAGCGGGCAAGCTGGTGCTGGAATCCATTCCCTTTCCGTTACGCGCCACTATCGATGAAATACTGGTGTTGTTAGCGCCCTCAGCGCATGACAAAGCACTGGAACTCACCGTAGTTTGCGACAGCAACGTGCCAGATAACGTGATTGGTGATGCGCTTCGTTTACAGCAGATCCTGATCAATCTGATCGGCAACGCCATCAAGTTCACCGAAAAAGGCACCATCGATCTCAAAGTGAAGCAGCGTGCCATCACCACCACGCGCGTGGAGCTGGAAATTCAGGTGCAGGATACCGGTATTGGTATCTCCGAACAGCAGCAAACGCAGCTTTTTCAGGCCTTTCGCCAGGCTGATGCCAGCATTTCACGGCGTCATGGTGGCACAGGATTAGGCTTAGTGATAACGCAGAAACTGGTCAGTGAGATGGGCGGCGACATCACCTTTTACAGCCGACCAGATCAAGGATCGACCTTTTGGGTGCGCGTTCAGCTCGACCTTAATCCTAACGCGCCGGGCATGCCGCGCGTGCTGGATGCCCTGTCGCAATCGCGTATTGCTTACGTTGAGGCAAACACCCATGTGGCGAAAGCGGTGCTGGACGTATTGAGCGTCACGCCGCTTCAGATCGACTATAGCGAGACGCTGGAAGGATTGAGCAAAGAACATTATCCGCTGTTGCTGATGGCGATGCCGGTAGATGTCAGTCAGCATCAGTTACTGGCTGATGATGTAATCAACGCGCTGTTGGATCGCGCTGACAATGTGCTGCTGGCGCTGCCTAGCCCGATGATGCTTCTCGCCGACGAGCTAAAAGTACGTGGTATCGATGGCTGTATTGCTAAACCTGTTTCGCAAACGCGCTTACTGCCGATGTTGCTGGATCTGCATACCCGCCAGCTAAATGAACTGCCTGTATCACCGCGTTTGCCGCTCACGGTCATGGCTGTGGATGACAATCCCGCCAACCTCAAACTGATCGGGGCGCTTCTGGAGGAGCAGGTGCAACAGATTGTGCTGTGTAACAGCGCCGGGCAGGCTATCCATCAGGCAAAGCATTGTGCCCTGGATGTGATTTTAATGGATATTCAAATGCCCGATATCGATGGCATCCGCGCCAGTGAAATTATTCGTAGCCTGCCCCAACATGCGCATACGCCGATTGTCGCCGTCACCGCTCATGCCATTGATGGCGAGCGGGAACAGCTTATTAAAGCTGGCATGAATGATTACCTGGCTAAGCCGATTGATGAGAGCAAACTCAGGCAGTTGCTGGCGCGTTATCAACCAACGCCTGCCCTCTCCGTGCCGGAATTACCCCAAATTTTACCGACGCTGAACTGGTCACTGGCGCTACACCAGGCAGCAAATAAGCCTGAACTTGCGCGCGATCTGCTGTCTATGCTGCTTGATTTTCTGCCTGAAGTGCATGAAAAGATGGCGCAATATATGGCGGTCAATGATGTCAGTGGGCTGCGAGAAATTATTCATAAGCTGCACGGCAGTGCCAGTTACAGCGGCGTGCCGCGTATGAAGCAGTTATGTCATCAACTGGAAAAAGGGTTACATCAGGCCAGCGATATTGCCGCGCTGGAGCCTGAGTTACTTGAACTGCAGGATGAGATGGAGAACGTGGCAAAAGAAGCGCGGCGGATATTAAGTATGGCGTAAAAGGCCTCTGCGGTTGATGCCTTCACCGCAGCCCTCCACAGACATCTGCGAGGGCTGAATCAGGAAGCGTAAACGCCTCTACTTAAACCCACCCATTTTTAGCGTTGCCGCCACGTTACGTGCCGTCAGGTGAACGTTTTTGCCCGCATTTGCCAGCGCATCATCCAGCGTACAGATGCTGTAGAGCACGCTGAATACCGCATCCAGACCATGTTCATGCACCACGCCCACATCTGCCGTTAAGCTGCCGGCAATGCCGATCACGGGCTTATTAAAGCGTTTCGCTACGCTCGCCACGCCAATCGGTACTTTGCCATTAATACTCTGACTGTCGATGCGCCCTTCGCCGGTGATCACCAGATCGGCATCTTTCACCTGCTCTGCCAGCTTCAGCGCCTCCGTCACGATCTCAATACCACGTCGCAAATCGGCCTGACAAAAAGCGTGAAGTGCCGCTCCCATGCCGCCCGCCGCACCGCCGCCTGGAATATGCAACACATCAATATCCAAATCGCGGTGAATAATCTCTGCGTAATGGGCCAGCGCCTGATCGAGCTGCTCTACCAGCAGCGGCGTCGCGCCTTTTTGCGGACCAAAAATTGCCGATGCGCCCTTTTCACCGGTCAGAGGATTGGTCACGTCACAGGCAACCTCAAAGCGGCACTCACTGATCCTTTCATCCAGTGCATTGATATCAATGCTGGCCAGTTGTGGCAGGGCACCGCCGCCAAACGCAATCTCGTTGCCTTGCTGATCAAGCAGCCGTGCGCCCAGGGCCTGCATCATGCCTGAGCCGCCATCATTAGTGGCGCTACCGCCGATACCAATGATGATGTGTTTAACACCCTTATCCAGTGCGTTTTTGATTAACTCACCGGTGCCGAATGAGGTGGTTACCAGCGGATCACGCTGCGCTGAAGGCACTAACTCAAGACCGCTGGCTGCTGCCATCTCGATATAGGCGGTACGCTCGTCACCCGACAGACCATAAAAGGCGTCAACAGGGCTGCCCAGCGGCCCTGTCACCGTCAGGCGGATAATCTTTCCGCTCGTCGCGGCCACCATGGCTTCAACCGTACCTTCACCACCGTCGGCGACCGGTATTTTGATGTAGTCTGCGTCGGGGAAAACTTCACGGAATCCCGCTTCGATCGCCGATGCCACATCCAGGGCAGATAAACTCTCTTTATAGGAATCCGGTGCGATAACGATTTTCATAGGCAATCCAGGCGCTGTTGATTAACAGAGAAGCCAGTCCGGTATCCGTAGATACCGGAGCCGCTTTTAGCGGGAAATCTCAACCTTCGCTAACTTCTCATAATAGCAGGCGAGCGCGCTGTGGTCGGATGTGCCCTGACCATCGTTACGCAGAGCCTGCATCATCTCCATTACCGCCGCCGTCAGCGGCAGGTGTGCACCGATGCCATGCGAGGTATCCAGCGCGTTAGCTAAATCTTTAATATGCAGATCGATGCGAAAACCTGGCTTGAAGTTACGATCCATCACCATCGGCGCTTTTGCGTCCAGCACGGTGCTGCCCGCCAGCCCGCCACGGATCGCCTGATAAACCAGATCCGGGTTCACACCCGCTTTGGTCGCCAGCGACAGGGCTTCTGACATCGCGGCAATATTCAGAGCGACGATCACCTGATTAGCCAGTTTCGTGACATTACCCGCACCAATATCGCCGGTATGCACCACTGAACCCGCCATTGCTTTCATGATGTCATAGCAGCGATCAAACACCGCCTTGTCGCCGCCGGCCATTACTGACAACGTGCCTTCGATAGCTTTTGGCTCGCCGCCGCTCACGGGCGCGTCAAGCATTTTGATCTCTTTTTCTGCCAGTGCATCGTGGATTTCCCGGCTTGCCAGCGGCGCAATTGAACTCATATCGATCACAATCAGCCCGGGTTTCGCGCCATCAATGATGCCATTTTCACCCAGGCAAACTTCCTTCACCTGGGGTGAGTTTGGCACCATGGTAATCACCACATCACATTGTGCAGCGACCTCTTTCGGCGTTTTGGCTACCGTTGCGCCCAGCTCAACCAGTTCCGCTTCGTTCTCAACGTTGTGATCGCGTACCACCAGCGTATAACCCGCTTTCACCAGGTTTTTACTCATCGGTTTGCCCATAATGCCCAGGCCGATAAATCCAATTTTCATTCGGTTGCCCCTTCGTTGATTACTTTTTAAATTTGTCGCACAGCGCCTGCGTGGCGTTGCGGAACACCCCTAAATCGCTGCCAACCGCAACGAAGCTGGCACCCCATTCCAGATAGCGACGTGCATCAGCCTCTACCGGCGCCAGAATGCCGCTCGGCTTGCCCGCTGCTTTGGCGCGCTCGAAAAGATATTTGATCACTTTCAGCACTTCAGGATGTGCTGGCTGTCCGAGGTAGCCGAGCGCCGCGGAGAGATCGCCCGGGCCGACAAAAATGCCATCAACACCCTCTACCGCCGCGATAGCATCAATATTGTCTACCGCCTGTTGAGTTTCGATCTGCACCAGCACCGTGATGTTGTCATTAATGGTCGCGTTGTAATCGGCCAGCGTGCCGTACATGTTGCTGCGGTGCGATACCGAGACGCCACGAATACCTGCGGGAGGATAACGCGTCGAGGCAACCGCCTGTCTCGCTTCCTCTTCGGTCTCAACAAATGGCACGAGGAAGTTATAAAAACCAATATCTAACAGACGTTTAATAATGATTGGCTCGTTGCACGGTGGACGAACCACCGGCGCGCTGTGACTGCCTTTCAGCGCCATCAGCTGAGGTATAAAGGTGGTGATGTCATTTGGCGCGTGTTCACCATCCAGCACCAGCCAGTCAAAACCGGCCAGCCCTAACACTTCAGTCGTTAGCGGATTTGCCAGCGCACACCAGCTACCAATCAGTGTTTCACCCGCCAGCAAACGACGACGAAATCCATTTGGCCAGGCTGCATTACTCATGGTTTGACTCCTGTTATATCGGCTCCCGTACGAGAGCCAAAAAAGTTAGCGCACAAGGCACGGTCGTTTATTGTCAAAGGTCCAGCCCGGCACCAGGAATTGCATTGCCTGCGCATCGTCACGCGCACCCAAACCCTGTTTCTGATACAGCGCATTTGCCCGCATCACCTGATCCATATCCAGCTCAACGCCTAATCCTGGCTTCTGCGGCACCTGCACCATTCCACCCTTGATCTGGAAAGGCTCTTTAGTCAGGCGTTGATTGCCTTCCTGCCAAATCCAGTGGGTATCAATGGCGGTAATCGCCCCCGGCGCGGCAGCGGCAACGTGAGTAAACATCGCCAGAGAAATATCGAAATGGTTATTGGAGTGCGAACCCCAGGTCAGGCCAAAGTCGTGACACATCTGCGCCACGCGCACTGAACCTTGCATCGTCCAGAAATGAGGATCGGCCAGTGGAATATCGACCGACTGAAGCGATAAGGTGTGGCCCATTTGACGCCAGTCGGTGGCGATCATGTTGGTTGCGGTAGGTAACCCCGTGGCACGACGGAATTCCGCCATCACTTCTCTGCCTGAGTAACCTTGCTCGGCACCGCAAGGATCTTCAGCGTAGGCCAGCACGCCTTTCAATTGTTTACCCAGCATAATCGCTTCATTCAGCGACCAGGCGCCATTGGGATCAAGCGTAATCCGCGCTTCGGGAAACGCTTCGCCAGCGCGGTAACGGCTTCAGCCTCTTCACCGCCACGCAGTACGCCCCCTTCAGTTTGAAGTCATTGAAGCCATATTTTTCGTAAGCTGCTTCAGCCAGGCGCACCACGGTATCCGGCGTTAACGCCTCTTCATGACGCAGTCGATACCAGTCACACTTCTCATCTTCCTGGCTTTGATAGGGTAACGACGTTTTTTGCGATCGCCGATATAGAACAGGTAACCCAGCATCTCAACGCGATCGCGCTGTTGCCCGTCGCCGAGTAGCGACGCGACATTAACGCCCAAATGCTGACCGAGTAAATCCAGCAGTGACGCCTCAATACCAGTCACCACATGAATAGTGGTGCGCAAATCAAACGTCTGGTTTCCGCGTCCGGCAGAATCACGATCGGCAAAAGTGCTGCGTACCAGGCTCAGGATGTTTTTGTACTCGCCAATGGTTTTACCCATCACCAGCGAGGCCGCATCCTCCAGCGTCTGACGAATTTTCTCGCCTCCCGGAATTTCGCCTACGCCCGTGTTTCCGGCGTTATCTTTGATGATGACAATGTTGCGGGTAAAAAAGGGTGAATGCGCACCACTCAGGTTCAGCAACATACTGTCGTAACCAGCAACCGGAATGACCTGCATAGCCGTAATTTTAGGGGTAGAACTCATCTGCTGCTCCTTAAGCTGTCGCGCGGCCAAATGCCGGGCGTTTGCGGTCGAATGTCCAACCAGGAATCAGATATTGCATCGCCGTGGCATCATTACGCGCCCCGGCGGGCAGTGATTTATACAGTTCATTGGCCTGACGCAGTTGATCCCAGTCCAGCTCGATGCCGAGACCTGGCGCGTCGGGTACAGCAATTTTGCCGTTGCGGATCTGCAACGGGTTTTTGGTCAGGCGCTGATCGCCTTCCTGCCAAATCCAGTGGGTATCAATAGCGGTGGGTTTGCCTGGCACGGCGGCACCAACGTGGGTAAACATCGCCAGTGAAATATCAAAATGGTTATTTGAATGGCAGCCCCACGTCAGTCCCCAGTCGTCACACAATTGCGCGACGCGCACCGCGCCGCTGAGCGTCCAAAAGTGCGGATCGGCAAGGGGAATATCAACGGCGTTCAGCATTACCGCGTGATTCATCTCACGCCAGTTAGTGGCGATCATATTAGTGGCGACCGGCAAGCCGGTGGCGCGACGGAATTCCGCCATGACTTCACGACCGGAGTAGCCCTGCTCAGCTCCACAAGGATCTTCAGCGTAGGTCAGCACATCCTGCATGCCCTTACATAAACCAATCGCCTCATCCAGCAGCCAGGCTCCGTTGGGATCCACGGTGATACGCGCGTCCGGGAAGCGTTTTTTCAGCGCAACCGCAGTTTCGATCTCCTGCTCACCCGGCAGCACCCCGCCCTTGAGTTTGAAATCTTTAAAGCCATATTTGTCCTGCGCCGCTTCGGCTAAGCGCACCACGGCTTCACTGCTGAGCGCCGCCTGATGGCGCAGGTGATACCAGTCGTGGCTGGCGTTTTCACCGGTCAGGTAGGCTAAATCGGTTTTGCGACGATCGCCGAGGTAGAACAGGTAGCCAAGCACCGTCACTTCATCGCGCTGTTTACCCGGTCCGAGCAGTTCTGCCACCGGCACGCCAAGACACTGACCGAGCAGATCCAGTAGCGCAGCTTCCAGCGCCGCAACCGCATTTACCCGCAGTTCAAAAGTCCAGGCGCCGTTGCCGAAGGTATCGAAATCGGCCGACTGATTGCCCTTATGCACTTGCTGCACCAGGCGGTTCATACGCGCCACCTGCTGACCTTTCACCTGGGGTATGGCATCAACCAGCGTTTGATAGATGGTTTCGCCGCCCGGCGCTTCACCCACACCGGTATGGCCGGCACTGTCAGTCAGCACCACGATATTGCGGGTGAAACAGGCATTGTGTGCGCCGCCAATGTTCAGCAGCATGCTGTCGTACCCGGCAACCGGAATCACCTGCATATCTGTGATAACGGGCGTACTTTGCGTATTCATGTTCCGTCCTTATCGCTGTTTCAGTTCGATACGTTTGATGTCGCCCACCAGCACCAGATAACTCAGTACCGCAACAAAAGCATGGATACCGACATAAATCAGTGCGCCGTTATACGAGCCGCTGGCCGCGATAATGTAGCCAATGGCAATTGGCGTGATGATGCCGGAAGCGTTACCAAACATATTGAACAGACCGCCGCTCAAGCCACTGATCTCTTTTGGCGCGGTATCCGCCATGACGGCCCAACCCAGCGCCCCGATGCCTTTGCCAAAGAACGCCAGCGCCATGAAAAACACCACAACCCATTCAGTATCAACGTAGTTACACACCACCATTGAGATGGAAAGCAACATGCCGAGCACGATAGGCGTTTTACGGGCGATATTCAGTGAACCGGTTTTACGCATCAGCCAGTCGGAAATCACCCCGCCTAACACGCCACCGATAAAGCCGCATACCGCAGGAATAGAGGCAATGAATCCTGCTTTCAGAATCGACATGCCGCGTGCCTGCACCAGATAGATCGGGAACCAGGTAATAAAGAAGTAGGTTAAGGCGTTGATGCAGTACTGACCGAGATAGACGCCAAGCATCATGCGTGAGCTAATCAACTGGCGGATCTGGAACCATTTCTCATCCCAACTGACTTTGCGCTCTTCCTTCTTCTGATCCATGTTGATCAGTGCGCCGCCCTGCTCCATATATTCCAGTTCAGCTTTGTTAACGCGCGGGTGGTCGTTCGGATCGTGGATAACTTTCAACCAGATAAAGCTGAGCAAAATGCCGAGGCCGCCCATAAACCAGAATACGTGCGCCCAACCGACCTGCGATGTCAGCCAACCCATAATGGGCGCAAAAATCACCGTGGCGAAATATTGTGCTGAGTTAAAGATGGCAACCGCGGTTCCGCGCTCCTGCGCCGGGAACCAGGCGGCGACGATACGACTGTTGCCTGGAAATGACGGGGCTTCAGCCAGTCCCACCATAAAGCGCAGCATGAACAGCGCCATCACGATGGTATAACCACTAAAGATGTCAACGAAGCCCTGCAACAGGGTAAACATTGACCAGAGGAAAATACTCCAGAAGTAAACACGTTTTGATCCAAAGCGGTCCAGCAACCAGCCGCCAGGGATCTGGCCGATCACATAAGCCCAGGAAAACGCGGAGAAGATGTAACCCATTCCGATGGGATCAAGACCGATATCTTTTGCCATTGCCGATCCGGCAATAGACAGTGTGGCACGGTCCCCGTAGTTGAAAGAGGTGACGATAAATAACATCACCACAATCCAGTAGCGCGCATTAGTACGTTTTTGTACTGATTCCGCTGTCTGGCTATAAGTATTCATGATGCACTCCTGAAATATAGCGTTCGCTACATTCGCTCTGACTGCATACACATCGCGTTGGGTATCAGAGAGAAGTTGGGTTAAACACGGCGATTTAGTTATTGGCAAACCGATAGTGCGTCGTGACACATAACCTAACGTGGGTATCG
This sequence comes from Candidatus Pantoea haifensis, assembly GCA_018842655.1. Taxonomy (GTDB): domain Bacteria; phylum Pseudomonadota; class Gammaproteobacteria; order Enterobacterales; family Enterobacteriaceae; genus Pantoea; species Pantoea haifensis. The sequence goes on from JAGTWN010000004.1 coordinate 2,187,528, forward strand.
AAAAGCAGTATATGAACAGGTACTTGCGGAGGCATTGGAATAGCGCCTGATAATAAGCGCGAAATAGCATCTTTTATTTGGCATTTGCACATAAGGCTGCGGCGCGGCTCACGGAAAACGGAAATTTAAGCCGGTTTGATTAGAATTTAGCCAGAAAAAATGGCTTTGTGAGACCCTTCACTTGCTTTTGTTCGTTTTCACCAAAACAACCTTGCTAAACCAGCAAATGACAGTCAATTGCACAATGCTTAGCGCCTGCCCTCTCCTTATACTGAAGCTGGCAAATACCGAGCGTGTGACAAGTAACACCATTACACCGCGCCGCAAAAGTACGGCGCGAATGACTGGAAGGTGAGCAATGAACCCGACCCCGACCGAACAGCCGCTCTACATTAAAGTGCATGAAGCGGATAACGTTGCCATTGTGGTGAATAGCCTGGGATTACCAGCAGGTACAATGTTTGCCAGTGGCCTGACATTGACCGAGCATGTACCACAAGGCCACAAAGTGGCGCTGAGTGCCATCGCCAAAGGCGGCGAAATCCTGCGCTACGGTGAAGTGATTGGCTATGCTCTGCGTGATATTGCGCAAGGCAGTTGGATTGATGAATCGCTGGTGGCGTTGCCCGAAGCGCCGCCTCTCGCCAGTTTGCCGCTCGCCAGTAATGTGCCACCAGATCTTCCGCCACTTGAAGGCTATACCTTCGAAGGTTATCGCAATGCGGATGGCAGCGTTGGGACGCGCAATCTTTTAGGCATTACGACCAGCGTACATTGCGTTGCGGGCGTGGTTGATTATGTGGTGCAGTTGATTGAACGCGACCTGCTGCCAAAATATCCCAACGTAGATGGCGTAGTGGCGCTGAACCATCTTTACGGCTGCGGTGTGGCGATCAATGCGCCTGCTGCGGTTGTACCGATACGCACTATTCATAACCTGGCGCTGAACGCTAATTTTGGTGGTGAGGTGATGATTGTGAGTTTGGGTTGTGAAAAATTACAGCCTGAACGTCTGCTGACTGGCACGCCGGATGTGCAGGCCATCTCGCTGGATGACCAGGATATCGTGCGCTTGCAAGATGAGAAGCTGGTGGGCTTTGGCGCGATGGTGGATGAGATATTGCAGGTAGCAGAGCGTCATCTGAAACGCCTCAATCAGCGCCAACGTGAAACCTGCCCGGCATCGGAGCTGGTGGTGGGCATGCAGTGCGGTGGTAGTGATGCCTTTTCTGGGGTAACTGCCAACCCAGCGGTGGGCTTTGCCTCCGATCTGCTGGTGCGCTGCGGTGCGACCGTGATGTTTTCCGAAGTCACTGAAGTACGCGATGCGATTCATCTGCTGACGCCGCGCGTAATTAATGAAGCGGTCGGTAAGCGCCTGTTAGAAGAGATGGCGTGGTATGACGATTATCTTGATCAAGGGCAAACGGACCGCAGCGCCAATCCATCGCCAGGCAATAAAAAAGGTGGGCTGGCGAATGTTGTAGAGAAAGCTTTGGGGTCGATTGCGAAATCGGGCCGCAGTCCGATTGTTGAGGTATTGTCGCCGGGTCAGCGTCCAACGCGCCGGGGACTGATCTATGCGGCGACGCCAGCCAGCGATTTTGTCTGCGGTACGCAGCAGATGGCCTCGGGCATTACGCTGCAAGTTTTTACTACCGGACGCGGCACGCCGTATGGTCTGGCGGCCATTCCGGTCATTAAGATGGCCACACGTAATGCGCTTGCGGATCGCTGGCATGACTTAATGGATATTAATGCCGGAACGATCGCGACCGGTGAAGAGACAATTGAACAAGTGGGCTGGCGACTGTTTGAATTGATTTTAGATATTGCCAGCGGCAGAAAACAAACCTGGTCAGATCGCTGGGGGATTCGTAATCAGTTAGCGGTCTTTAATCCTGCCCCCGTGACCTGACGGTTGCGCTGCCTTTTTCTTCATCCTCCCCGCGGGGAGGCATCTTTCTAAAGTAACTGGCCCCAGTTCTCTACCCAGGGTGATGTCACCGATTCAGGCTCGGGATTTTCTGTTGCATCCACCAGCAAAACATCGCCAACACGTTGAGCGCCCTGCTCTTGCAACAGCGCATCGAAAGTCTTACCGGCCCCACAGAAATTCTCGTAGCTGCTATCGCCTAACGCGATTACGCCGTAACGCAAATCTGGCTGATGACCTGATTTATCTTTCACATCATGAAACAGCGCAGAAATAGTGTCTGGAAAATCACCTTGTCCAGTGGTTGACGTAATAATCAATGCCACGTCGCGACTGTAGTTTTGCCACTGCGCCAGCGTCGCATCTTCAAATACTTTCACCTCGTGCCCCTGCGCCTGTAAAACCGGCTCCGCTTCTTCAGCGACCAGCAGTGCATTGCCATAAACCGTGCCCACAAAAATGCCTATCTTTGCCATGACCGTTCTCCTTATTCTGAAACGCTATCCTGGCTTGGCTCTGCGCTAAACTCAACCCTCGGAACCTCAGGGATTAATGCTTGCCAGCCAAACTGGTTCATCATGTTTTGCCAGACGGGATCCAGTCCGGCGCGGATCACTAACGGCTCACCTGTCACCGGATGCGTTAGTGATAAGCAACTGGCATGCAGCATCAGGCGATTCATACCGAAATGTTCGGCAGCGCCGCGATTCTGCTTTAAATCACCGTGAGTAGTATCACCAATCATCGGGTGTCGCAGATGAGACATATGGCGGCGCAGTTGATGTTTGCGGCCGGTTTTAGGTGATAACTCAACCAGACTGTAGCGTGCAGTGGGATAACGACCAACCGGTTGCGGCAGTTCTGCGGTTGCCAGTGCCTGATAATCCGTTACCGCAGGCTGCGCCGCACGGGTTTCAGTGGCAAATTTATCTGCAATTTTATCCAGCTCTTCCACCAGCGGATAATCCAGGGTGCCACTGCTTTCAAGCCAACCACGCAACACCGCATGATACGTTTTCTGTATTTGATGATGCTCAAACTGCTGCGATAACAGACGCCCCACATCACTGGATAAGCCCATTAGCAGCACGCCTGATGTCGGGCGGTCGAGGCGGTGAGCTGTAAAAACATGCTGGCCAATTTGATCGCGCACCGTTTGCATGACGAAGACTTTCTCTTTGCGATCGAGCCAACTGCGATGCACCAGCCAGCCTGCGGGCTTGTTCACCGCCACCAACCATTCATCCTGATAAATAATTTCTAACATCAGACAGCATCGTCCATAAACAGTGCGTCGAACTGACGCAGGGTAAGCAGTAACAGTGCGCGGCCAGACTGCGTCGGCGTTAACGCCATTTCAAAATATGGGGCGATGGCCAGATTCTGCGGCAGCGGTTGCTGTGCAGCGACCAAAGCATGCATGCGGGGAATTAAGACCCATTGCAGCCATTCCAGCGGCTCAAGCGTGTCGAGGCAAAAAGGTTCCCGGCTCTCGAAAGCACTGGCAGCGGGAGTAGTTTCTTGCCAGAGATCATGTTCGCGCATCACCGCTTCGAGCTGTTCCAGCCGTTGCGTAATCAATTGTTCAGGCGTCATGCGCCACCTCCAGCGAGCAGTAAAAATGGGGCGGCAAGCATACCACTTGTTGGCACAGGCACAAAAAAGGGAGCACTGTATAAAACAGTGCTCCCGGTTCGTTTGCAGCCTTCCTGCTACGTTTTTGCTCCCTGCTCATCCATGACAACTTTTCCAGTGCGAATTCCTGTCGCTTATCATCCTGATGAATCCATAGCATCCTGGCCCGCAACCTCTTCTGAGGCGCTCTCATTCTCCGTCCTGGAGGTGTCCCTGACTCAATCCTGAGCTATCCTGTTTCGTCCTGAAACCTTCCGTGTGCCGTAAACTCCGTTACGTTCCAGCCTCATGGCTTATCGCCATCCTGACGATATCTCTATCCTTAGCATCCTGCCAGTGCGAAACATTTTGCCAGAATGTATTACGTATACAAGGCACTAAAAAGCGTAACGCAGACATCTTTTTGACACAGTTTCGGACTAACGCCATTAAGTTGATGATTCACAATATTTTTACATCACAGACATCTGGAAGTCTCTGCGTTCATCTGCCGATCTCTCACATCGCTTGTAAGACATTTCTCACAACTCTATAGGGCATTATCTGCAGACCCGCCCATAAACGGTTGTAAATGCTTAAGAAATATCTCAATGTTTTGTGCTAAAAATTCAACATTTTTGCGGCCAGGCTGTTCTAAAATAACTTCGCCGCTCAGATTGCTTAGCGATATAATTTCTTCTTCAGAATCTGTCGTGGCAATAAACAGGGTTGGCGGCAGTTTCAGTCTGCGCTTCATCACCAGATGACCGATCAAATTTTCCTGCAATCGCAGAAAATCTTCCTCGCTCCAGACCTGTAATAAGGTCAGTTTCCGCTGGGCGTAACGCGCCTGCATATCGCCAGCAAACTGACTGGTATAAAAAGCCGTTATGCTGGGTTGCAGCTGAATATCAAGTGCCCGCTCAACGGCTTCCAGTGAGGGCGGCAGGCTGAATGGCTGTGGCTGCCACAGCACGCAATCGCCACGCTCTTCTATGGCGCAAGGTGATGGCACGCCAGGCAGGTCGGCGCTGGCGGGCGCGTGACCATAATGTTGTTGCCAGTGCTGGCAATAACGAGCGGTAAAATCGCGTAAAGCGTCGGCAGTTTGCTGCATCATTCATATTCTCACTTCTGATGGGTTACAATTACCCACTTTGATAAATTTAGTGGAAACCGTTATGTCTTCTCACGAACAGGATCAGGCGCTGAGCAACCTGACGCTGGGCAAACCTACAGCCTATCACGATCGCTATGACAGCAGTTTACTGCAGGCGGTCCCGCGTAGCCTGAACCGTGAACCCTTAGGTCTGTTCCCGGATAGCCTGCCCTTTACCGGTGCAGATATTTGGACACTGTATGAACTCTCATGGCTCAACAGCAAAGGCCTGCCGCAGGTTGCCGTCGGCGAGGTTGTGCTGAATGCCCACAGTCGTCATCTTATCGAGTCCAAAAGTTTCAAGCTTTATCTTAACAGCTTTAATCAAACCAAATTTGCTGACTGGGGCGAAGTGCGGCAAACGCTGGAGCGCGATTTAAGCGCCTGTGCCGAAGGCGATGTGCGGGTGGCGCTGTTTCGCCTGAATGAAGTTGAAGGGCAGCCGATCGGTCATTTTGCTGGCTATTGCATTGATGAGCAGGATATTGAGATTGAAGATTACCGCTTCAATGCTGACTACCTGGCTGATGCGGCGGGCAGTGAGATCGTTGAGGAAACCCTGGTCAGCCATTTACTGAAATCTAACTGCCTGATCACCAACCAGCCCGATTGGGGCTCAGTGATGATTCGTTATAAAGGCCCGCGTATCGATCGCGAAGCCCTGCTGCGTTATCTCATCTCATTTCGCCAGCACAACGAGTTCCACGAGCAGTGCGTTGAACGCATCTTTAATGATGTCCTGCGCTTTTGTCACCCTGACGCATTAACCGTCTATGCGCGCTATACCCGCCGTGGCGGACTGGATATCAATCCATGGCGCAGCAATGTGCCTTTTTCTCCTGGGTATTCACGTCTGGTACGTCAATAGTTTGCGAGATCTCTCGCACGCTGCACCTGCTATAAGCGGTTCCACTTGAGCTATTTGTGCCGACAAGGCTACTCTGAACATGGCGGCGACCCGTTGGCTCGCCGACCAGGGACGTTAACCAAAATAATTTGAGTTGCAGGAGGCGGCAAGCTTACTCACGTAAGTGATCGGGTGCGCAAAGGCAGCCAACGCACCTACAGCTTGAAATATGAAAGGTATTTCGTCACTGCAATTGCAGTGTCAACAATCACCCTGGCGGGTGTAAAGGAGTTCACGTGATTACACATATCAGCCCTCTTGGCTCGATGGATCTGCTTTCTCAGCTGGAAGTCGACATGCTGAAACGCACGGCCAGCAGCGATCTTTATCAGCTGTTTCGTAACTGCTCACTCGCCGTGCTCAATTCCGGTAGCCAAACCGACAGTAGTCATGAACTGCTTTCCCGCTTTGAAAATTTCGATATTAATGTGCTGCGCCGTGAGCGCGGTGTAAAACTGGAACTGATCAATCCACCAGAAGAAGCGTTTGTTGATGGACGCATCATTCGTTCTTTGCAGGCTAACCTGTTTGCCGTTCTGCGTGACATCCTGTTTGTTAACGGACAGCTTGCCAGTGCCGCTGAACGATTTCAGAACATTGACGCAGATGATTCCGCTAACATTACCAATACCGTGTTTTCGATACTGCGCAATGCGCGTGCACTGCATGTCGGCGAATACCCCAATACCGTGGTGTGCTGGGGAGGTCACTCAATCAACGCAGTTGAATATCAATATTGCCGTAACGTGGGTACGCAACTTGGCCTGCGTGAACTGAATATCTGTACCGGATGCGGCCCTGGCGTCATGGAAGCGCCAATGAAAGGCGCGGCCGTAGGCCATGCGCAGCAACGCTATCGCGACAGCCGGTTTATTGGCCTGACCGAGCCATCCATCATTGCGGCAGAACCCCTAATCCGCTGGTGAATGAACTGATCATCATGCCGGACATTGAAAAACGTCTCGAAGCCTTTGTGCGTATTGCGCACGGCATTATTATTTTCCCCGGTGGCGTAGGTACGGCAGAAGAGCTGCTTTATCTGCTTGGCATCATGATGAATCCACAAAACAGCGATCAGGTGCTGCCTTTAATTTTGACCGGGCCGAAAGAGAGTGCGGATTACTTCCGCGTTCTGGATGATTTCATTGTCAGCACGCTGGGTGAACCGGCTCGTAAGCATTATCAAATCATCATTGATGATGCCGCTGAAGTGGCGCGCCTGATGAAAAATGCCATGCCAGAAGTCAAAGAGTATCGTCGTGAGACAGGCGATGCTTACAGCTTCAACTGGTCGATTCGCATTGCCCAGGATCTGCAGCTGCCCTTCATGCCAACGCACGAAAACATGGCAAATCTTAACTTGTACACCAACCAGCCGCCGGAAAAACTGGCTGCGGACCTACGCCGCGCATTCTCAGGTATCGTTGCCGGGAACGTGAAGGAGATGGGTATTCGCGAAATTCGTGAAAAAGGGCCTTATCAGCTGCACGGTGATGCCGACATCATGCATCGCATGGACGAACTGTTGCAGGGCTTCGTGGCTCAACACCGCATGAAGCTGCCGGGAACGGCTTATATTCCCTGCTACGAAATCATTAAATAATCCAGGAGGCAGCCACCAGGCTGCCTGAATGCTCATGCCTCTTCATCTTCTCATTATTGATGCGCTTAACCTCATTCGCCGCCTGCATGCGGTACAAGGCTCGCCCTGCGTCGAAGGTTGTATGGCTGCACTGCGTCAGTTACTTGCTCACACGCAACCTACGCATGTTGTCGCGGTGTTTGACAGTGAAACACGTCATCAGGGCTGGCGGCACGATCTTCTGCCAGATTACAAAAGCGGTCGACCGCCGATGCCGACAGATTTACAGGCAGAAATGCCTGCCTTACAGCAGGCATTTCGCGCGGCAGGCGTTAGCTGCTGGATTGCCGGACAGGATGAAGCTGACGATCTGGCCGCCACGCTGGCGGTAAAAATGGCACAGGCAGGTCATCAGGCGACGATCGTTTCCACCGACAAAGGCTACTGCCAGTTGCTTGCACCACAGATTCGAATACGTGACTATTTTCAAAAACGCTGGCTGGATCTGCCCTTCATCGAAGCCGAGTTTGGCGTTGCTCCTCAGCTTCTGCCTGATTACTGGGGCCTTTCTGGTATCAGCAGCAGCAAAATTCCGGGTATCGCCGGAATAGGCCCGAAAAGTGCCAAAGCGTTATTGCAACAGTTTGGTTCGCTGGAAGGCATTTATCGGCAGCTGGAGCAGGTGCCGATAAAGTGGCGTGAAAAGTTGCAGTCAGAACAGAAGATGGCGCACGTCAGCCGTCAGGTGGCAACGCTCAGACAGGATTTAGCCTTACAGGGGAATTTGAAAACGTTGCGTTATCAGGGCTGAATGCTCTGACACTCAGCCCTGCTACTGTTAACGTTCGTCGCGACGTCCGCCAACTGCGGCCCAGATACGACGAATATGTACCGTGACCTCTTCACGATCGTGATAAAGCTGACGCGCATGAATTTGCGCGTTCACACCCTTATCTTTCAGCTTTTCTTCGATCATAGCCAGATTTTGGGTGACTTCTTCATAACGCTTTTTCATGGGCAGCTTAAGGTTGAAGATGGCTTCACGGCACCAGCCATTCACCAGCCACTCAGCCATGAGGTTAGCCACGCGCACCGGTTTTTCTACCATGTCGCAGACCAGCCAGCTGATGTTGCTGCGCGGCGGGCGAAATTTGAAACCATCTTCGCGCTCATGCATTACCTGTCCGGTATCCATCAGGCTGGGTGCCATTGGGCCATTATCTACGGCATACACCATCATGCTGCGCTTCACTAACTGATAGGTCCAGCCGCCGGGACAGGCACCCAGATCGACGGCGTACATACCGCCAGCCAGACGCTCATCCCACTCATCCGCCGGGATAAAAACGTGAAACGCTTCTTCCAGCTTCAGGGTTGAACGGCTCGGCGCATCAGCCGGGAATTTAAGGCGCGGAATGCCCATATAGAACGGCGAATTATTTTCCGGGTAGGAATACCCGACATAACAGGCGCCCGGCGCAATAAAGAACACATGCACAACCGGACGTTTGGGCGTCTCGTAATTCAATAAAATATTGCTGGCGCGCAGGCTGGCACGCAAAGGCACGGTAAATTTACGACAGAACTTCGTTAGTTCTTTGGCTTCGTTGGTGTCTGGCACTTCCACACGTAGCTCGCCGCCTTTCTCAACCACGCCGGTTAGCATCCCCACAACCGGCGAAATGCGATCTTCTTGCGGTAAGTCGCGCAGCAGTTCACCCACAACCAGCATTTGACGGGCAAAAATCAGCTGTTCAAACGGTAACTGACGCACCAGACGATCGGCATCTTCATGCTGGTAACATTCAAACAGAACGTAACCTGAATCATCTTTAACACGTGGAAAACCGTAGATTTCACGCTCTGCGGCTTTAGCACTAATCTCAGCGGCACACTCTTTTTCAAAGCCGGGACGGCAATACAGTAATATTTTATTCATGGCGATCTGCCTTTCGTTTCAGACGCAGTGCGCCAATCAACATCAAAAACCAACCGACGAGGAAACAAAGCCCACCGATTGGGGTGACAAAAACCCAAAACTTCAAATGTGACAGCGCCAGACAATAAAGGCTGCCGCTAAACAGCACGGTGCCAAGCGCCATAAACGCGCTGCTCCAGTAAAACCAGATATTGGCGCGACGCAGCATGGCCGCGCCAAGGCCAATCACCGCCAGGGTATGATAAGCCTGATACTCTAACCCGGTATGAATCCAGGCCATTTCGGCTGGTCCGAGCGATTTAGTTAAAACATGGGCACCAAAAGCACCAAAAGCCACCAGAAAAAAGCCGCTAATGGCGGCAAAGATAAGCATGGCACGACTGGACATCAAACTATCCTCAAGGTGCATCTGTGCGTCACTGCACAGAAATCAATAAGTTACTGGTCATAACGAAAGCGAAATTTTTCTTGTTCGGTTGCTGCTTTGGCCAGGATCCATTGTCGAAAGGCGGCTATTTTACCCAGTTCTGCCTGACTGTCATGACAAACCAGATAAAAAGCATTTTTACTGACCAGAACATCATTAAAAGGACAGATCAGACGTCCGGCTTCAATTTCACTTTGTGCCATCACATTATTAGCTAACGCGACGCCCTGACCATGAATAGCAGCCTGTAAAACCATCGCGCTGTGGCTAAAGATTGGACCTTGCTGAACGTTAATGTGCTGCAAGCCTAGCTGACGGATATAAGATTGCCAGTCACGACGTGATGCATCATGCAGCAGCGTAAAACGAGCCAGATCCAGCGGCGTTTTAAGTGGATTATCGCCAGTTGTCATCAGCGAGGGCGAGCAGACGGGAAGCAGGTATTCAGCATAGAGTTTTTCGACGCGCAAGCCAGGCCAGTTACCCCGCCCGTAGAAAATCGCCACATCGACATCATCGGCTAATTTCTCTTCATCGCGATCAACCGCCTGGATCCGTACATCGATTCCCGGATAAGCCATATTAAAGCTGGAGAGGCGAGGAACCAGCCACTGAATAGCAAAGCTTGGCAGTAAACTTACCGTCAATGCGCCTTTAGCACTGCGCGCCTGCAGTTTGCGCGTCGCTTCGTTAATAGCAGAGAAAATCTCTTTGATATCCAGATAGTAGCTTTGACCTTCTTCTGTCAGTAAAAGCGAACGATTCCTCCGTCGAAACAGCTTTAACCCAAGGAAATCTTCCAGAGATTTTATCTGATGGCTTACAGCAGCCTGGGTGACAAATAGCTCTTCTGCGGCTTTGGTGAAACTTAAATGACGCGCAGCCGCATCAAAAACACGCAGTGCGTTAAGAGGAGGAAGACGTTTTGACATGATTTTCCGTATCGGGATCGGCAATAAACACCAGGGCTTATAGTGCGCCCCTGGGTATTAGAATTTTTAATCCGAGGCATTATAATTTGTCCGTTGAGGAAGCTCCAGCAAATACCTATAGTTGCCGCACTTCCTGAGCCGGAACGAAAAGTTTTAGGATTTGTGAGTGAGTTCGCAGACTTTCCGAAAGCTTTTGGCTTGTGGTCGTGATGTTGTGTTTGCAATTTTGATCTGACTTTTACAGATCAGCTTTTAATTCCTGTGATTTACCCTGTCTGTCCATAGTAATTTTTAAACAGCACCGCAAATTGCGGTGCTTTTTTTACCTGATTACTGCCCTATTTCCACCATTTCTTTTACATCTGAACGGTTAATCTGCTGTTCGTTGCCATTGGCATCTTTATAACTGATCATACCGGTTTCATCGTCTACCTGTGGCTTGCCATCAGCTACAATAGTGCGACCATCATTGGTGTGCATGACATAGTTGCTTGAGCAAGCAGCCAGGGTAAAGGCCATTGTACATACGGCCAGCACTGCGGCGAGTTTTTTCATCTTCTTTCTCCTTGCAGATTGATTGCATTAAACCGCCCGCGTTACGCTGACCAGAAACAGCAGATAAGTGAGATCGACTAAATTAGGTCGCATCGTTATGCGGGTTCGGTTCAAACCTTGCAATAATCAGCATAACGCGCTTTTTCAGCTTTGCCAGGCTGAAGCTACTCTTTCAGTGTGGTCCTATTTATTAAATTTATCGTCAAGAGCCGAGCATGACCGCATTCAATCAAAGTCTCTTTCGCCAGCAGTTTCCTGCGCTCGCCGATGCCGGCGTCTATCTCGATAGCGCCGCTACCACGCTAAAGCCGCAAGTGGTGATCGATACCCTGCAGCAATTCTACAGCCTGAGCGCAGGAACGGTGCATCGTAGTCATTTCGCCGCTGCACGCCAGTTAACTGAACGTTACGAACGGGCACGCGGTCAGGTTGCTCAATGGTTAAATGCAGCCGATGACCATCAAATTGTCTGGACGCGCGGTACGACTGAAGCGATTAATCTGGTCGCAAACAGTTGGTTGCTGCCACGCTTGCAGGCGGGCGATGAAATCCTGGTGAGTGAAGCGGAGCATCACGCTAACCTGGTTCCCTGGCTGATGGCTGCCCAGGCGCGCGGCGCTAAGGTAGTAAAATGGCCGATCGGTGCCGATCGCTTGCCTGATATGACATTGCTGCCTTCCCTGCTTAACCGCCGCACACGATTACTGGCCATTGGACAGATGTCGAACGTAACCGGCGGTTGTCCCGATTTGGCCGAAGCCATCAAGCTGGCCCATGGCGCAGGCGCAAAGGTATTGGTTGACGGCGCTCAGGGCGTTGTACACTGTCCGCCTGATGTGCAGGCACTGGATATCGATTTTTACGCTTTTTCCGGCCACAAAATTTACGGCCCGATGGGTATCGGTGTGCTTTACGGCAAGGCAGAATTGCTCGAAGAGATGACGCCCTGGCAAGGCGGCGGCAAAATGTTAACCCATGTGGATTTCAACGGCTTTACGCCGCAGCCTGTGCCCTGGCGCTTCGAAGCGGGAACGCCAAATGTCGCGGGTGTTGTCGGATTAAGCGCCGCGTTAACCTGGCTCAAACAGAGCGATCAAAACAAAGCTGAGATGTGGAGTCAGCAGCTGGCCTGTCTCGCAGAAGAGCAGCTTGCTGAACTGCCAGGCTTTCGTAGTTTTCGCTGCGGCAGCGCCAGCCTGCTGGCTTTTGAGTTTGCCGGGATCCACCATAGCGACATCGTCACCTTACTGGCTGAGCACGGTATCGCCTTACGCGCCGGACAACACTGCGCTCAGCCGCTCATGGCGGCGCTAGGCGTTAGCGGCACGCTTCGGGTCTCTTTCGCACCCTATAATAATTTACAAGACGTTGATGCCTTACTGCGCGCGATGCGCAGTGCCATTGCGCTGTTATCGGAGCCCTGATTATGAATTCATCACTACTGGCGCCGCACCCGTTTGGCGACCTGATTACGGTGGAAAGCCTGCAAGAAAAATTTAGCCACTTTCATCAGTGGGAAGATCGCTATCGTCAGCTGATTCAACTCAGCCGCCAGCTTCCGGCGCTGCCGGAGGCGTTAAAAACAGCGGAAACAGAGCTGAGCGGCTGTGAGAATCGCGTCTGGCTGAGCAGTCAGTTGCGTCACGATGGCACACTGCACTTTTACGGCGACAGTGAAGGCCGCATTGTACGCGGCTTGCTTGCGGTACTGCTTACCGCTGTTGAGGGAAAAACGCCACAGGCGCTGCTAAGTGAAGATCCGCTGCAGTTGTTTGATGAGCTGGGCTTACGCGCTCAGCTCAGCGCCTCACGTAGCAGCGGGTTGAAAGCCTTAGCCGATGCGGTTCAGCATCAGGCGCGTCAGGCGGTACGCTAAGCCTGACGCGCCGCACGGGCTAAAAATTTCTTCAGCGCATGCGACACGGCAACGAAACCAAAGCTGGCAGTCACCATGGTGGCTGCACCAAATCCCGATGCGCAATCCATGCGTTTCGGGCCTTCAGCCGTGCTGCGAGAGGCGCAGACGCTACCATCGGCTTGCGGATAGACTAAAGCTTCTGTCGAAAATACACAGTCGATCCCCAGTTTGCCTTTGCTGTTTTTTACGATACCCAGCTGTTTCAGACGCTCACGCAATTTTGCTGCCAGCGGATCCTGAATCGTTTTCGCCAGATCGGTGACCTGAATTTGGGTCGGATCGATCTGTCCGCCTGCGCCACCGGTTGTCACCAGTGGAATTTTATTGCGGCGGCACCATGCAATCAGCGCGGCTTTCGGTCGCACACTGTCGATGGCATCAATAACGTAGTCATATCCGGCGGCCATCAGTTCCGCGGTATTATCCGGCGTGATGAAGTCATCAACGCAAATCACTTCGCAATCTGGATTAATCGCCCGTAAACGCTCAGCCATCACTTCGGTTTTGGCTCTGCCTACGTTACCGTTGAGCGCATGAAGCTGGCGGTTAGTATTGGTGATACAGACATCGTCCATATCAATCAGGGTGATTTTGCCAATACCTGTGCGCACCAGTGCTTCGGCCGCCCATGAACCGACACCGCCAATACCAATCACGCAGAAATGTGCATCGGCAAATTGTTGCAGCGCATCCTGACCATAAAGACGCGCCGTACCGCCAAAGCGTTGGCGCCAGGCGTCATTAACCACACTCATAGTTGAACCTGTAATGTCGTGCGGGCCAGCTGGCCCGCAGAAAAGAGATTAATTAGAACCTAACAGCAGTGAGCCATTATTACCATTTTGTGGGTTATTAAACAGCGGTTGTCCGGTGCCAGGCGCGGCTTTTAATACCCAGACGCGACCATAATGGTTATAGAATCCAGCAAGATGCGCTGCATCCGGTCCAATGCCCTGATAAATGTCGAAGTGCTGGCCCTTAATGGCGCCACCGACATCCAGCGCCACCATTAATCGCATTTCATATTTACCGTTGAATTTGCCCTTCTCATTCAACTGTGGCACTTCTGCCAGCAACACGGTACCTGCCGGAATGATTGAACGATCGGATGCCACTGAAGCCTTTGCTACCAGCGGTACTGCACTCGCGCCGCGCACCGGGGCAAAATCTTCCGCTTTGAAGAAAACAAAGGAGGGGTTCGTTTCCAGTAGCGCACGCACTTCCTGTGGAGAATGCTCTGCCGCCCACTGGCGAATCGCCTGCATCGACATGTCTTCGCGCTTCACTTCACCCCGATCAATCAGCTCTTTACCGATGCTGTGATAACCCCAACCGTTTTTACCTGCATAACCAAAGAAGCGCATCGGGCGACCATCGCCGAAATCAACGTATCCACTGCCCTGCACATCCATCATAAAATTATCGATGAGCGAGTTGCTGTAAGCAATGATGTAGCGATCGTCTAAAGCCCCGCTATAAACAGAAGCGCGGCTGGGCAATTTTGCTCCGCGCTTACGCGGTGGCATACGATAGATCGGATACTGGAATTCCCCTGGCGGGTATAGCGCGCTTCCACCACAGGTGTGTAATAACCCGTAAACTGCACGTTGCCGTAATTGTCGGTGCCTTCCATCTGGAAAGCATTCAGGCCAAACTGGCTCAGTTGTCGCGTGTCGGCCCCTGCCATCAGCCAACTTTCAATGGCGCTGTAGGTGCCATTCTGGCGACTAAACAGACCAGAAGAGGCAACCTGGATTTGTCTCACCTGCTCACCGAAATCCTGACCGTTAACCGGGCGCCCTTTGGCATTGGGCTGATTCACCAACGCCAGGGGTTGTTCGAGTTTGCCATCTTTATATTGCTGACCACGATCGGTCGGCTTACTGCTACAGCCAGCCAGCAGCGCAATAAATGCGCCAGTGAGTGCATACTTCGCCCAACGTCCTTTCATCATCATCTCTTTATATGAACTGTTCGCATGGCGACGATAGCAAAGCGCCCGTCAGATTGAAATCCATCTGCTTTGACGCAGTTCACACCAGTTTAATTTTTAACCTGATAGCTGAATCCTTCACCAGGTAACTGTAAATTTGGCTTTTTAGGGTAAAAGGGGTTGCAACAATCATCACGCGGAGTATAGTGCGCTTCCACGGACGCGGGGTGGAGCAGCCTGGTAGCTCGTCGGGCTCATAACCCGAAGGTCGTCGGTTCAAATCCGGCCCCCGCAACCAACTCTTCTGTTGAAGAGACAATGTGAAAAGTCGCAAAGCGCAATACGGACGCGGGGTGGAGCAGCCTGGTAGCTCGTCGGGCTCATAACCCGAAGGTCGTCGGTTCAAATCCGGCCCCCGCAACCAACTCTTCTGTTGAAGAGACAATATGAAAAGTCGCAAAGCGCAATACGGACGCGGGGTGGAGCAGCCTGGTAGCTCGTCGGGCTCATAACCCGAAGGTCGTCGGTTCAAATCCGGCCCCCGCAACCAATCATTTAAGCACCTGAAAGGGTGTTTTTTTGTTTCTGCACTTCTTCTCATTGCATCTGATATTAAACGGATAGCCCAGGCTATCCGTTTTTTGTTTTAACGATGCGCCAGCGCCGCGCCGTTTTCGAAATAGGCTTTGATGCCGTGCAGAATGGCCTCAGCAACCTGATGCTGATAGCGCGTTGTGCGCAATTTCCGCTCCTCTTCCACGTTACTGATAAACGCCGTTTCGACAAGGATCGAGGGAATATCAGGGGCTTTCAGAACGGCAAATCCAGCCTGATCAACTGTGCGTTTATGCAGGTGATTGATGCGTCCCATGCGGTGCAGCACCTCTTTGCCGAACTTCAGGCTGTCATGAATGGTTTGTCGCTGCACCATGTCGAACATGGTGTGATCAAGATAGCGATCGCCGCTCATGCTAACGCCGCCAATCAAATCCGATTCGTTTTGCGTCTGCGCCAAAAAACGTGCCGCTGCGGATGTTGCTCCACTGGTCGAGAGCGCAAACACTGAAGAGCCGCGCGCGGCACGGCTGGTAAAGGCGTCAGCATGAATCGACACAAACAGGTCAGCTCGCTGCTTGCGCGCCTTGGCTACCCTCACCCGCAGCGGAATAAATACATCCTCGTTGCGCGTCATATAGGCTTTCATATTGTGCTCTTTATCGATCAACGCCTTCAGGCGGCGACCAATCTTCAGCACAATATCTTTTTCCCGCGTTTTATATTTACCGTGCGCGCCGGGATCTTCGCCGCCGTGCCCTGGATCGATCATGATAATAATGGGTCGATCGCGACCCGCTTTACCCGGCAGTGGCGCTTGCGCTGGCTCGTTTTTTCCAGGTCTCCCTGGTTGTAATCTTTTAACAGTGCCAGCAGCGGATCGTCTTCTACATGATTCTGGCTGGGATAAAGATCGACCACTAAGCGATGTTTGATGCCCGCCACGGGGTTAAGGCTGAAGATTTTTGGCGACACGTTACGCTTTAACTCCAGCACAATGCGTACCGTGTTGCTATCAAACTGCCCTACCCTGGCGTTTTTGATAAAAGGATCGTCAACACGGACCTGCTTATCGACGCCTTTCAAAACCGGATTAAGATGCAGGCCGTCAATATCAATGACCAGCCGCTCAGGATGGCTCAACGCAAACTGTTTGTACTTAAGCGGGACATTTGATTCCAGCGTCATACGGGAATAGGTGGATGAAGGCCAGATGCGCACCGCAACAATATGACTTTTTGCAGCCATGCCGACACGACTGACACTCAACAGCAACAGTGCGCCCGAACCTTGTAAAAATCGTCTGCGTGAAAAAAGGAATTAACTTCCGACATGCCGCTCCAACTGCTGTGTAATGTCTAAAAAAACGCCAATCAAAAAAAGTGTGGCGAAAACTTTAATCAATCCCGGATACGATGTCATCCCGGAAACCCCAAATAATGCAGGCTGTTAGCCGCTTTGGCATGCAAAAAATCGTAAATGTACGTCAGGATTAGCACTTGCAAAACTTCGGATAAAAGCATAAAAATACAAAAAATTCGAATAACCATTCACTGAGGGTTAGCCGTGAAGGAACGTAGTACTGAACTGGTTCAGGGTTTTCGCCATACCGTTCCCTATATCAATGCTCATCGGGATAAAACCTTTGTCATCATGCTTGGTGGCGAAGCGATTGAGCATGAAAATTTCTCCAGCATCATTAACGATATCGGACTGCTGCACAGTCTCGGTATTCGTCTGGTCGTGGTGTATGGCGCACGCCCGCAGATTGATGCCAGTCTGGCAGAACATCAGCTGGAGCCGGTTTACCACAAGTTTACCCGGGTAACCGATGCGCAATCGCTCGAATTAGTGAAACAAGCTGCGGGTCGTCTGCAGCTTGATATCACTGCCCGTCTCTCTATGAGTCTGAATAATACCCCGCTGCAAGGCGCACATATCAACGTGGTGAGCGGCAACTTTATTATTGCGCAACCGTTAGGCGTGGATGATGGCGTGGATTACTGCCATAGCGGGCGTATTCGTCGTATCGATGAAGAGGCGATTCATCGCCAGCTCGATAATGATGCGATTGTTTTGCTCGGACCCGTCGCCGTCTCTGTCACCGGCGAAAGCTTTAACCTGACGTCAGAAGAAGTCGCCACACAGCTGGCTATTAAACTGAAAGCGGAAAAAATGATCGGTTTCTGCTCTGAGCAGGGCGTCATTAACAGCGATGGTGATATCGTTTCCGAGCTGTTTCCCAATGATGCGCAGGCACGAATTGAAGCGTTTGAGCGCGAGGGTGATTATCTTTCGGGCACGGTGCGCTTTTTACGAGGTGCAGTAAAAGCCTGCCGCAGTGGCGTGCGCCGTAGCCATTTAATCAGCTATCAGGAAGATGGCGCGCTGTTACAAGAGCTGTTCTCGCGCGACGGTATTGGTACGCAAATTGTTATGGAGTCTGCTGAACAGATCCGTCGTGCAACCATCAATGATATCGGTGGTATTCTTGAGCTGATTCGTCCACTGGAGCAGCAAGGCATCCTGGTACGCCGTTCTCGTGAACAGTTAGAAATGGAAATTGATAAATTCACCATCATCCAGCGCGACAATCTGACTATTGCCTGCGCGGCACTTTATCCGTTTATGGATGAAAAAATCGGCGAGATGGCCTGCGTTGCGGTGCATCCCGATTATCGCAGCTCGTCACGTGGCGAAATGTTGCTGCAACGTGTTGCACTCCAGGCGCGGCAGATGGGACTGAAAAAACTGTTCGTACTGACTACACGTAGCATCCACTGGTTCCAGGAGCGGGGTTTCACGCCAGTGGACATCGAATCGCTGCCAGAGAGTAAAAAAGAGATGTATAACTATCAGCGCCGCTCCAAAGTGCTGATGGCCGATCTGTCCTGATGTGATGCTCTCTTTTTGGGCGGCCAGTGTGCCGCCCTTTTTGTTGGTCAGTTTAACTGAGCCAGACGCTCAACCAGCCCGCTACGCCGCTGGGTTTGCAACTGCACCGCACGCTGAAATATTCCGAGATCGCTGTAAAGCGTCAGTTGTTTGCGGGCGCGGGTAATCGCGGTATAAACCAGCTCACGGGTCAGCACCGGTAAAAACTGTGCGGGCATTACAAGTGCCGTGTGGTCAAACTCTGAGCCTTGTGACTTATGTACCGTCATTACCCAGGCGGTTTCATGCGACGGTAAACGGCTCGGCTGAACCGCTTTGATTGATCCATCCGGTAAAGGAAAAAGACTTTAAGCTGTCCTTCGTGATCGCGCAGGGTAATGCCAATGTCACCATTAAACAGCCCAAGCGCGCTGTCATTACGGGTGATCATCACCGGCCGACCCGCATACCAGCGGCTGCCCATGGCGGGACGGCGAATACGCTGTAGCTGCATCAGTCGTTGCTCCACGCGCTGATTCAACCCCTGCACGCCGAACGGTCCCTCCCGTAAGGCACACAGCAACTGATAGCGGCCAAACTCAGCGATAATCTCGGCTGGCGCAGCATGCTGTTTAATCATCTGCAGAAAAGGTTGATAACCCTGCGCCACTTCATCCAGCATGCGCTGATAGGCTTCGCCGTTGTTCAGCGACTGGTGCTGGATATCCTCGAAAGGCGCAGCGAAGACGCTTTCGACCTGACGCGTATCGCCCAGATTTACTGCGCTCGCCAGTTGGCCAATGCCCGATTTTGCATCAAAGCGATAACTCTTACGCAGCAGACAGATGCTGTCACGCACCGCAGGTGCCTGATGATGTTCCAGTCCTTCCAGCGAGCAGCCTGTCAGTAACGCCAGTTGCTCAGCGCGTGCCTGGCTGTAACCAGTTTCGCTACAGCGGCAAATATCACCTAACACCGCCCCCGCCTCTACTGACGCGAGCTGATCGCGATCGCCAAGAAAGATAACGCGCGCATGCGCTGGCAGTGCGGCGATCAGTTTCGCCATCATCGACAAATCCACCATCGACGCTTCATCAACTACCAGTACGTCTAAATGCAGACGATTACTGGCGTGATAGCGAAGCCGCTGAGTATCAGGCTGTGCGCCTAACAAGCGGTGCAGCGTGGTGGCCTCTGCCGGAAAACGTGTACGCTCCTCATCGCTTACTGCCAGCCCTTGCAGTGCTTTACCCAGCGATTCCGTCAGACGCGCGGCAGCTTTGCCGGTTGGCGCAGCAAGCTGAATGCGCAGCGCCCTCTGGTTGAGGCGAATCATAGCAGCCAGCAATTTTGCTACCGTTGTGGTCTTGCCGGTTCCGGGCCCGCCAGAAATCACGGCCGTTTTCCGCGTGAGCGCCACCGCCGCAGCGATTTTCTGCCAGTCATCAGGCTGATGGCCAAACAGGGTGTTCAGGACTTCACTTGCCGCATCTGTGTCAAACGCCGCACTGTTATCCTGTAGAGAAAAGAATGTCGCGATCTGCCCTTCGCTGTGCCATAAACGGTGCAGGTAGAGTCGCTGATTACTGAGAACTAACGGTGTCACCCGGCTCCCGTCACTCACTGCTGACCAGCCAGCGAGGCGTTCAGACCAGTTCACAGGCTTCCCCGCCGCTTGCCACAACGCCTGAGCCAACGCAGGCTGACGACCTGCAAACAGCCCTGCCTCGCTCAGATTTTCCAGCGGTAAGCAGACGTGACCCTCTCCGGCTTCGGCACTGACACAGGCTGCCGCCAGTAGCAGAGCTGGCTGTGCGTCATCAGCCAGCAGCCGGGCAAACTGAATATCCAGCGGCCGTAACAGACGTTTTTCTACTGCCTGCATTAAAAGTGACATCATCTCGGTCATCACATCTCCTCAATGTTGCCGAATAGTGCATTTATTTCATTCACAAATGCTTCGCTGGGCCGGGTTGCAAAAATACCATTATGGGGTGAAGTGCCATCCATACCGCGCAGGAACAGATAGAACACGCCCCCAAAATCTCGCTGGTAATCATAATCGCGCAGACGATGCTGAAGATAGCGGTGCAGCGCCAGCGTATAGAGCTGATACTGCAAATCGTAGCGATGATCAATCATCGCCTGCTGCATTGCCTGCGGCGTGTAATCAGCATGGCTGTCACCCAGCCAGTTAGATTTGTAATCCAGCAGATAATATTTTCCCTGCCAGCGAAAAACGAGATCGATAAACCCTTTTAACATCCCCTGCACCTGACGGAAATCGAGCGCAGGCGCACGTTGCGATAAGGCATCATGACGGCGCAGTACATCGTCCAGTTTTGCGGCGGTAAGCAGATTGCTGACAGGAAGATAGAATTCCATCTCAATCAGCCGTTCATTCATTTTTATTTCACTCAGCGTCAGCCCTTGCGCATTCAGCGGCGTTTGCAGCACGCGGGAAATCCACTGCCTGAGCACAGGCAACCAGCTGAGCGCATAGCCGTTTTGTTGTAACTGATCTTCCAGCCAGATATCGTCGGGCGATTCAGCAAAATCTATCGATTCAAATAAACCGTGTAAAAACGTGCCGGGTGCGGCACCGCGTGGAAAATGGTGTGGTGTTAACGCAGCCTCTTCGGCGCTGCCCTCTTCCCCTGCTGCATCAATATCAAAGCTGGGCATCGCGTCGAGAAGCGTAGAGTGACTGTGCTGCTGCAACCCTGAATAACTGGTGACACGCCAGGTATCAGCCAGGCCGCGCGTCACGTCACGACTGCTCAACGCAAGGTCGTCGGCAAGCCCATCACGCCAGGTTTCGCCAGGCAATAACGCCTCCGCGATAATTTCAATGCCTTCACCTGCCAGCGCCTGCAAATGCTGGCTTAACTGTGTTGCGTCTGCTGGCGCACCGCGCTGCACCAAATAACCCAGCGCGCTTTTATGCAGATCGCTTTCGCCTTCTTTTTTCGTGTCCCTTTGATTAACGGTGCGATGCCGACACTGCAGTGATAAACCGAACGGGTTAACGCCACGTAAAGCAGACGCAAATCCTCTGCCAGCCGCTCCTCTTCCGCCAGTTCCATGCTCGCTTCATCGCCCTGTACATCCAGCAAGGCGGCGAAACTATCACGATCGTGATAGAGCGCACTGGCGGCTTCGCGGAAACCAGCGGCAAAAGGCAGCCAGACCAACGGATATTGTAAGCCTTTGGATTTATGTATGGTGACAATCTGCACCAGATGACGATCGCTCTCCAGGCGTAACTGTTGATTCGCGGCCTGGCTGTTGGGCCGTGCGATTTGTTGTGCAAGGAAACGCACCAGCGCGTGTGGGCTATCCAGTTGGATCGCGGCTTCCTGTAGCAGTTCACCTAAATGCATCAGGTCAGTAAGTCTTCGCTCACCATTATCTGAAGCCAGCATATTTTCAGCCAGTTGACGCTTAATCATCACATCACGCAGCATGGGTAAGACGCCTCGCTGATGCCAGAGCTGTTGCCAGACGGCAAACTGTTCCACCAGAGCATCCCATTCACGTTCGTTCTGACCGAGTGCATCCAGAGTGGCGGCATCAATCGCAAAGATGGATGTTGCCAGCGCGCTGCGCAGCAAACGCTCTTGCTCAGGTGCCTGTATCGCCCGCAACAGCCACAGCAGTTCACGCGCTTCAGGCGTGGTGTAAACGCTGTCGCGGCTGGAGAGATATACCGACGGAATCGCCAGCGCATTAAGCGCATCTCGCATTAAATTTGCTTCGTTACGACTGCGCACCAATACCGTGATATCTGAAGCCTGCACGTTACGCAGCGCATCGCCTTTACCAAGTTGCGCACGTCCCTGCTGTCCCGCCACTAACCAGCGACTAATATCCGCTGCGCACTGTTGTGCCATAAATTGCTGATAATCGCTTACGCCAACACCATCGCCTGGCTGCAACCAGAAACGCAATGCAGGCTGAGGCCGATCGTGAAAGACCAACTTCAGTGCCTGATTAGGCGGCGCGGGATGAACCGATAAAAAAGGGATCGCAGAAAACAGAAACGGCGACTCCATTTGTAAAAACAGCCGGTTAACGCTTTCGACCATCTCAGGAGAAGAGCGCCAGTTAGTATCCAGCGTATAGTGAGCACTGACTTCATTGCGTGCCCGTAGATAGGTAAAGATATCCGCACCACGGAAGGCGTAAATCGCTTGCTTAGGATCGCCAATCAGCAGTAATGCCTGCTCTGGCTGCTGAACATAGAGCTCACGGAAGATGCGGTATTGCTGCGGATCGGTATCCTGGAACTCATCAATCAAGGCCACCGGGAAGCGCGCGCGAATGGTTTCAGCCAGCAAGGCACCACCAGGTTGCTGCAAGGCTTCGTCCAGCTTGCTCAGCAGATCGTCAAAGCCTAACAGCGCACGCAGGCGTTTTTCACGCTGTACGGCATCCCGCACTTCAATCAATGCCCGGGAAATGATCACATCCCGCAGTGAGAGCGGTTCGGCAAGAAACGCATCCACGGCTTCAAACAAAGGGTGGCGTGGCGCTTCACCTTTTTTGTTTTCTCATCCAGTATGCGTTGCCCAAAACGTTCCAGCTCTTTTGGCGCCTGATAATCAAGCGTTTCACTGCTGGCCCATTGCGTTACTTTACTGACCCAGTTCGGCAGGTTTTTACTGCTATAGCTGCGTTTATCGACGCCTGACTGGCTGATAATGCCCTCAACTTCACGGCTAACAGCCAGCCATTGCTGCTTAATTTCAGCAATACGCGCCATATTGGTCGCGTGGCGGGACGCCAGGGTTTCATCATCCGCAGGAGGACGTTTCAGTGTGGGCGATTCACCCTGTAGCCAGGGGCGCAGCGTAACCAGTAAATTATCCGGGCCGCTCCACTCTGCTGCAATAACGCGAGCGACATCCAACGTTAAGGGATAACAGTGACGACGCCAGAAATCAGCAATGGACTGTTTCAGTAGCGCCTGCTCATCTTCAATTAACTCCTGCTCAAACAGCATTCCCGATTCGAAAGCATTCAGATTAAGCATGCGCTGGCAGAAGCCGTGGATAGTAAAGATGGCCGCTTCATCCATTTGGCGCTCAGCCGCCAGTAGTTGGGAAGCAGCCTGTGTCAGATCGGGGATCTGCGCCAGTAATGTTTGCAGCACAGGATTGCTGCTTTTACCGCGAATACAGGCCAGGCGCAGTTGATGAATATTGTCGCGAATACGGCCACGCAACTCGGCAGTGGCGGCCTCGGTAAAGGTCACCACTAAAATTTCTTCTACCGACAGCGCCCGGCGGTAAGCATGCTCACCGCCGAGTCCTAACAGCAAGCGTAAATAGAGCAAGCCGATAGTAAAGGTTTTGCCAGTCCCCGCTGATGCTTCAATCAACCGCTCACCACGTAGCGGCAGCGTCAAAGGATTCAACGATTCGGGGCGTAACTGCGTCATTGGGTCTCACTTTTAACGGGCAGCGACTGCTGCAATTTCGCGACTTCATTCCAGGTTTTCCAGCCGGGAAGCTGCGCGAATTCTATTTTACCGACACCATTGCCTGCAATCTGCGATGTCATTGCCATCCCCTCTTTTTGCATCACCGCCTGATGGAAAAAGTCAGCCAGGCCGGAGGCCGTTAACTGCTGGATTTGCTCAATGACTTTTTGACGTGTATCGAAAGCGTAGTTTTGACGATCAAAATCACGGCTGTAGCGACTGGCTTCTTCATTAAGGGTTTGGGGACGCTGCTTTAACTCATTGAGCATCGCCTGCTGATACTGCGTAAAATCGCTTTGGCTCATGTCTCGTAAGCGTTTCTCTGCCTGCGGATAAAATGCCTGATAACGCTGCAACAGGTAGGCGGGTTGCTTGCTGTTGCTTTGCAGCAGAAAACCAATTCCCCACTGGCGTCCCACCGGCATCTGGAAAGAAAACACCGCATATCCGAGTTGTTCTTCAGTGCGCAGTTGGTTATAGAACCAGGGCTGAATAATCTGGCTCAGCATTGTACTGTTGGCCATGCTTTGATATTCGCTATAACCGAGCGGGATATAGATCGCCGCTAGCGCGGAGTCGGTGCTGCTGCCTTTCTGCTCCATGTTCGCTTTTAACGGCTTATCAAAGGCCACATATTTGCTGTGCCAGTACTGCGTGCCATCACTTTGCAACTGCTGTTTAAGATCACGGCCCAGCTGCGTCACACTTTCACTGCGCATGTTACCCACCACCATCATTTCTGGCGTGGCGCTACGGACGAGGTTATCGCGGTAAGCCACAACCTCTTTTAGCGTGATGCCTTTGACCAGTTTACGGCGCGTTTCACGCTGGGTATAAGGCAACTGCGACAACATTTGCATCGGCTGAATCGCCTGTTCAAAAGCTTTGCCTTTTTCGGCAGCCTCCAGTTTTTCCAGATACCAGGATTTCGCCTGTTCAAGCTGCTGCGCTGATGGCTGGAAGCTGGCATAACCCTCAACCAGCTTTTTCAGCAAGTTAGGTAATCGCTGAGTAAAGCCGCTGGCGCTGAACACCAGCCCATCATTTTCGCCAATGGAAAAACTGATGCCGCCGACGGAAGCCTGTGAGTTCAGCTCATCCAGCGCCAGGCTGGAAAGATAGTCATTCAGCCCAAACAGCACCTGCTGTTGTGCATTGCTAATGGCCTGCCTGTTGCGCAGCGCCAGCATGATAGTGGCTTTCGGTTCGCTGGCGTAAAACTGGCTCGGCATCCAGTAAATCCGCATGCCGTAATCATTTTCCAGCTTAACCGGATGACTGTATGTTTTTCCATCAGAGGGAATGAGGGTAAATTCATCCGGAATGTAGGGATTAAGAACGGGCATTGAAAGCTGAATATTACCGGCTCGTTGTTGCCAGTCAGCAAATGTCTGCGCACTAATATGCTCAACCTGGTAAGGCGCATTCACAAAATAGGCGAGCTTATTATGCGGCTCCTGCGGGCTGATGTACCAAATACGCGCTTTCTGTGGTGTCATTTCTTCAAGGCGAGCGTTGATCGCGGCGGCATCGTAATCGTCAGCCAGGTAAGGTGCATCCAGCGTATGCTCTACGGGCACTCGTAGCATGGTGTCTGCCAGCCACTCAATGTAATCCATGTCACGGGTGATAGAGGGGTAGCGAAAATCCAGTGCCAGTACATGTGACACCTCATCAAAGTAGCGTTTATCGATACCCTTCTCACGTAGCATGGCGATGTAGCTGAAAATAGCTGCAACCACTTCATCACGCTGTGCCAGACCTTTATCCGTCAGCGACGCGGTAATGGCAAATACCCCGCTGTTGCGATCGGTCATGGGATCTGCGCCCGCGTTAACGCCATCAGCCAGCCCCTGCTTTTGTAACCAGTCATTCAGGGTATTTTTGCTACGGTTGCTCAGTAAATAGCTGACCAGCGTATCGGTTTTACTGCGGAAGCGATCGCTGTTATTTGGAATACGGAACTCAATTTTTAACTGCTTGCGTGGCTGCGCTGGCACGTAATGGATGATGATTCCCTGCTGTGCATCTGTAACCACTGGCGCATTAATGGCCGGCACGCTGGCGTCATGATTTTTCACCCGACCAAATGTTTTTGCTGCAATAGCCGCCATTTCTGCCAGCGGTTTGTTGCTGTAGATAACCGCTTTCATCAGGTTGGCAGAGTAGTGAGTTTGATAGAAATTTGTCAGCGCCTGGTGCAGTTTGCTGTCCGGCTTGTCTTTCAGTGTCTCGAGATTACCGCCTGAAAAGCGTGACGCCGGATGCGCGGGATTCAGCGTTTCCGCCCCAACCTGCGCCATACGCAATCCATCACGCGACCGTGCCATGGTCAGTTCAGCATTCACAGCATGACGTTCACGATCGGCGTTATCGGCGTCAAGTAACGGTTCAGCGACGGCATCGGCCAGCCGGTCAACTGCCGGTTCCAGAGCGTCGTTTTCGACTTCGAGGTAAAACGCCGTCCGGTATGATGCGGTGCTGGCATTGTGGCTACCGCCATGTTTCTTAAGGAATTCTGCAAGGTTATCCGGCTGCGGATAACGTTTTGAACCCATTAACACCATATGTTCAAGATAGTGAGCCAGGCCAGGCTGCTGATCAGGATCATCCAGTGATCCAATCGGTAGCGTTAATGCTGCCAGTGATTTAGGCGCAGCAGCATCTGAAACCAGCAAAACAGTCATCTCGTTATCGAGAGTAATAGCCTGATAGTGTCGTGGATCGTGTTCACTTTTACGAATGATGTCATTGATGGGCTGCCAGCCCGATTCTGTCTGGGCCAGGGCATGCAAAGCCACAAAATTAAACAGAAGCGCCGTTATCCAGCGTGCGTAGTTACGCATGTAAACTCCTCACTTTACCCAAGAAGCTGCGGTGACTTCCACGCACAGCTGAAAGTACAGCAAACTGTCTCTACTCTTGTTTTATCTGCTCTGTTCAAGCGCAGGTACGTTGGCTTGTTTCGTCGCCCTTCCTGGGCCTCGCCCGCAAGGTTTACCTGCGGGCCAGTGATTGCCATCTTCCTGCCACTTGAATCAGAGAGGATGTATGCCATTAAGCGCACGCACTTTTTGGCTTGCTATTCATCATCCTGATGCGCCTGCAACACTGGCAAATACCATTGTGTTGCGGCCTCAGTTATTTGCTGCAGCTGTGTCTCGTCCAGGACACGGCACAGGCGTTGCAAATAGGGATCGCCGCCTTCTCCGTCTACCTGATAACCTCCTGTCCAGGCCTGCAAAAGACGATTACGCGCCTTAAGCTGAGTGCTGTCATCGCTAAGTAATTGCTGGCTTTTTTGTCGTAACTCGCTTCCAGCCAGGCGCCGCCACTTTTATTAAGCAGCATCAACGGTTTGCTCATGCCAAGGCGAAAACCGTCGATATATTGCGCTAACGCAGCTTCTGCGGTGTCGGACGCTACGGGGGAAACGCCAGCAGCTTTGCTGTCGTCCATACATTCGGCTGGTGCCCGTGCCGCCTGAGGCGCAATAGATTAAATGCTCCAGCCATAGCAACAAGCCATCGCTCATATTGAGCACACCGGGACGCCAACGCAATAAGCCATCGTTTTGTACCTGTGCCAGCCAGCCGGTTAATGTCACTTCACCTGATTGCAGATTAATTTCCCAGCTTTCACCCTCACTACGCTGCGAAACCACTTCTGCGGCGACTTCCTGCATCTCTTCACGCTGCGCCTGCCAGAACAGTTCACCAAACGCACCGTAAGGCAGATTCCCTGCGGCGCGATGATGTGCATAAAGTCGCTGAGTATCTTCTCCCTCAACCAGCGCGTTCAACAGCTCCGCATTGATTTGATAGCGTTCCAGGCTGTCGAGCGCGAACGGCTCCGTATCGGGCAGTTCGCTCTCCTCCAGCCAAAAATTCACGCCTAATCGCTGGTGGAACCAGGCCCGCACCGGATGACGCCAGAAGCGTAAAAATTGCTCCAGTGTCAGGGTTTCAAAAACCGGCACCGCTAACGGCTGAACAAAATCGGGCTGTGGCTGACCAGCCCCCAGGGCGGCTGGCAACCATTCGCGCGCGAAGCTGTGGTAGCGTGAATCTGGCTGGAAGTTTTCTGCCGCAAAAGGCATACGGCTGTGCAGATGTTCAAGGTGGGCGCGAACATGTTCGGCGCTCTCATCCAGCTCGCACTCTTCATCTCCTGCGAGATAAAAACTTTGACCGATATATTCCAGCAGTTCTGTGACCAGCACGGAGGGATAGCGTTCCGTATTATCCTGAATCGCGCGACCAATATAACTGACGTAGAGCTGCTGTTGCGCAGAAATTAACGCCTCCAGAAACAGATAACGATCGTCATCGCGGCGGCTACGATCGCCTTTGCGTGACTGCTGCTGCATCAGGTCGAACCCCAGCGGCGCTAACGTTCGTGGGTAAACGCCATCATTCATGCCTAACAAACAGACAATCTTGAATGGAATAGAGCGCATCGGCATCAGAGTACAGAAATTAACCGGCCCGGCCAGGAAGCGTTGGCTGATACGCTGTTGATCAAGGCGACCACGTAAATCGTCCCGCAGCAGCGTAACCGGGATCGCCTCATCGAAGCGCGCATCCATGCCATATTCAATGAGTTCCTTCCACTGCTCTTCCACTAACAGTAGCGCCGCTTCTGCTTCTGCATCAGCACTGAAAAAGGCGTTAATTAATTCCCGGCACAGCGGTAACCACGCCTCAAGCACGCGCGGCTGCGCCAGTATTTCGCGCCAGTGATTCAGTCTTGCCAACAGTTCAGCCAGATGTCCCGCCAGCTCGCCTACCAGCCCACTGGATTCGTCATAGGGCAAAATTCCTTCCCAGTCACCGTTGTGGCTTTCCATGGCGTAACCCAGCAGCATGCGCTGCAGACCAAAACGCCAGGTATGCTGACCGGTAATCGGCAGCGACAACGCTTCGACGCTGGCATCGTCCAGTCCCCAGCGTACACCCGATTCACTCACCCAACGGCGCAGTAAGCGCAAGCCACTTTCATCAATTGAAAAGTGATTTGCCAGCGCCGGAACGTCCAGTAGTGCCAGCACGTCTTCAGAGACAAAGCGGCTGTCTGGCAGC
Source organism: Candidatus Pantoea haifensis (assembly GCA_018842655.1). Taxonomy (GTDB): domain Bacteria; phylum Pseudomonadota; class Gammaproteobacteria; order Enterobacterales; family Enterobacteriaceae; genus Pantoea; species Pantoea haifensis. The sequence goes on from JAGTWN010000004.1 coordinate 2,216,425, forward strand.
GCCAGCAAATGAAGAAAAGCAACAATGGCCGGATGTGCCTGACTGGCGCGGCGGTCAGAAATCGCGAACGGTAAATAACGTTCCGTTGGCGCATTGGCAAACACCGCCTGAATAAACGGTGCATAGCTGTCGATATCCGCCACCATGACAATGATATCGCGCGGTTTAAGCTCAGGGTCCGCCTCCATTAGCGCCAGGAGGTGATCTTGCAGCACTTCGACTTCACGCTGTGCGCTATGGCAAACCTGAATTGATATGGAGTGATCTTGCGGATCGAGACAACGCTTGTTGCCGCTATAAGCCAACTCTTCGGCACTGAGTCCAATGATTGCTTTGTCTTGCAGATTAAGAAGATCCTGCTGCATGCAGTGCAGAAGATTGTCATCGTCAACCTCAACGAACGCATCAATGTCGTCGTTGGATTCCATCTGGCTGAGCAGGAAAAGGTTATCACGCCCCAGCTTGCCCCAGGAAGCCAGCAGAGGATTAGTGAGCTGCTGCTCGCCCGATTCATTAAACAGGGCTGGCGCCTGCGCGCTGTCACGGAATAATCCTCGCGCCTCGTCGGCATCATGACGACGACGCTGACGGCTTTGCAATTTAGCCAGAAACGCATAATCCTGAATGTCGCCCCAGTAATCGCGGCAAGGATTAGTGAACAGCAGGTGAATATCAATATGCTGGCTCAGCGCCTGAAGCGCCTGCAAATAAACGGGCGGCAAGGCAGCAATGCCGCAAATAAACACGCGCTTCGGCAAGTTTGCTGGGGAGTTTGCGCATTATCCAGCGTCTGAATAAAACGAGCATAAAGGTTAGCACGGTGCCATTTTGGCTGACCAAGGGCTTCAGTGTAATCGACCAGGTCACGCCATAATGCGGCTTGCCACTGCTGCGCTTCGCCCAGTCCATCAACACTTTCGCCCCGCTCCCATTTATTCAACCAGTCGGCGCGATAGACAAGATATTGATCAAACAGATCGGCAATACGTGAACTTAACTGGAACAGCTTACGCTTGTCGGCATCATCGCTGAGATAGTGGCGAAGAGAGATAAATTCGTCATGCTCCAGCAGTATTGGCAAACGACGCATCAGTTTCCAGCTCATACTGGCTTTACTGAATGCGCTTTCAACCGGAATATCTGGCAGCACCAGTACGAACATTTCCCAGATAAAGCTGGCAGGTAGCGGAAACTCAATATTGGCGGCAATGCCGAAGGTGTTTGCCAGTTCCATTTGCAACCATTGCGCCATGCCTGGGCTTTGTACCAGTATCATTTCTGACGCAAAAGGATCCTCAAGAGGGTCATGTTTTATCACCGCAGCTGCCAAAATCTTAAGCACATCAAGCTGATTCGAGTGATAAACGTGAAACATGAAAACTCCTGTGATGAAACGAAACAGCACTGCGGTCGTGACTGCTGCTGAAGCTGAACAATTCTGGCCCGGTAACTTTACCGCGTATCGCTAATGAAGCCCATAAAAAGGGACAATTCGCCTGTTTTGATCACGTTAACAGCGTAATCGCGATAAGGTAGCGGTACGTTGATATGGCCCTACAACCTCGGCACTTTCTAACGTACAGTTGCCGGGACCGGTGCGTCGCTGTAATCCGCTTTGCCAGCCTGCAACGTCGTGCCCGATTAAACGCTGCTCCGCCATTCGCCAGGCTTCGCGCTGTTGCCACTGCTGGTTAAAGCCGTGAGTGAGCATGCGATGATACTGCATCAGGGCGCTGCTGCTTAATGCCATTAACAGCATGGCGAACAACGCTTCTGGCAGGCTAAACCCGCGCACATTACAAACACTGTTCTGGTTTCGCCAGTGGGCAGTAATCAATCCAGCCGTGCGGTAACGCTTTAATACGTTGGCCCTGTGCTGATACCCAATGCCACACCGCCATCTCGCTACCGCTGGCCTCACCTTTAAGCAGAAGTTGCCCATCTTCACCTCGTTGTAAACAACTGCGCCAGCCTGCATGGCTATCCTGCTGACAAAAGGGGCGCTCGGCTCCAGGCCAGTGTAGTGTCATGCCCCATTGCAGCGCAGACTGCGCACGCCAGAAATTCTGAATAAAGTGCTGCTCATCAGCGACCAGCAACATTCCCTGGCTTAACATCTTTCGACTGGCATGCAGTGTGAGACTTCCCATCAGCAATATCATCAGCACCATACCTAATGCACTATTGCCACGTTCCTTCACAGGTTTTCGCCCTCAACCCAGCTTTCCAGAGTTTCAAGCCAGGGACCGGCTTGTCCTTGTATCAGTAATTTAATCAGCGCCCCTTCCCTCACGACATTGAACGCCGCTATTTTAAGGAACGCAGGGTCGGAGAGCCGTTCCCAGCCCTTGCCGTCACAAGCCTCTACGCCGCGCTGCATTTCCAGCTGATTTTGACGCAGGCGGTAGCCGTAATAATCACTTTCGCTATGCGTGACCGCTTCCCACTTTCCATTGCTGTTTTCATCCCAACGTACCAGCAGACAATTTTCAGAAAGCCTGAGGCTTTCGCTACCACATGTGCCGTTGCAGTAACCTGCGCGGCGCACTGCTTTTTCCAGCGTCAACATGATCTGCAATAACTCTTGTCGAAGCTGTACCTGTTGTTGCAGCTTAAGATTTTCACTTAACAGCAGCGGGAGAAACCGCCCGGCACTGATCATCATGACGGCACTAATGACCATCGCGATTAACATTTCCAGCAGGCTGAATCCCGCCGCTTTCATCTGCATCCCTCTTTTTCTGGCTGGCATATGCGAATACGTGCACGGGCGGAGATAATGATGCTGAGCCGTCCCGCTTCGTTACCCAGCTCAATGCTGCCCGCTTTCGCGACATTACGACGACCATAAAAGCCTGGCTCGCCACGCAAACCGAATAGCCTGACGCTCTCATGAGGCGCAACAAATTGCAGCTGTTGACCCAAACCGCAATCCCGATCGGGCTGAATACCGCTTCCGATGCACCAGGGCTGACGGACGCGCGTCCACAGCGCCCGATCCTGATTTTGCCGGTTCGCCTGCGCCCGTAAGCGCAACAAAAAGCTTTGAAGCTGCTGTGCGGTGTCATGCAATTGCTGACGCTGTTGCCAGCGTTGCCAACCCTGCAACGTTCCAGCACAGAGGATGCCGACAATGACCATCACGAACAGCAGTTCTGGCAAGGTATAACCAGAGGTAGGGTGCGTTTTCATGGCGGCAGCATGCCCGACATTCTCTGTCCAGCCAATCATGTTAGCTGCACTCTGGAAAATGCCTCGCACTACTTTTTCGCATGGTGTTTCTGACGACATGGGATTGCGGGATAGCCCGCAAAATGAAAAGGGTAAACGACGAACAAAAAAGCCCCGGCGTGCTCAACACGGCCGGGGCTCAAGGCTTTTCACATCAAAAGTTAAACGGCAACCGGTGCTTTGATTGCCGGGTGTGGATCGTAACCTTCAATTTCAAAGTCATCAAACTGATAGTCAAACAGCGAGGCTGGTTTACGCTTGATTACCAGCTTCGGCAGCGGACGCGGCTCACGCGTCAGTTGCAGGCGTGCCTGTTCCAGATGATTGCTGTAGAGGTGCGTATCGCCGCCGGTCCAGACAAAATCGCCCACATCCAGATCGCATTGCTGCGCCACCATATGTACCAGCAGCGCATAGCTGGCAATGTTAAACGGCAGGCCAAGGAAAATATCGCAAGAGCGTTGATAAAGCTGACAAGAGAGTTTGCCATCCGCGACATAGAACTGGAAAAAAGCGTGGCACGGCGCCAGCGCCATTTGATCCAGCTCACCCACGTTCCATGCCGAAACAATAATACGGCGTGAATCAGGGTCACTTTTCAGTTGCTCAATCACCCTGGCAATCTGATCAATTTCTTCCCCGCTGGCACTGCCCCAGCTACGCCACTGTTTACCGTAAACGGGTCCTAAATCACCGTTTTCATCTGCCCATTCGTCCCAAATCGATACCTTATTTTCTTTCAGGTAACCGATATTGGTCTCTCCTTGCAGGAACCACAGCAATTCATGAATGATGGAGCGCAAATGACATTTTTTAGTGGTCACCAGCGGAAAGCCTTCCTGCAAATTGAAGCGCATCTGGTGACCAAAAATTGAAAGCGTCCCGGTTCCGGTGCGGTCAGATTTTGGCGTGCCTTCGTTCAGCACGTGTTGCATCAGGTCCAGATACTGTTTCATTTTTCCTCACGAAATTGTTGCTGCGGACGACGACGATACGCCCAAATCATCATAATGATACCGGCCACGATCATCGGAACAGAGAGAATTTGTCCCATACTGATGCCACCTTCAAATAAGCCAAGCTGCGCATCCGGCTGGCGGAAAAATTCCACGATGATACGAAATGCGCCATAGCCAATCAGGAACAAACCTGAGACGCTGCCCATTGGGCGGGGCTTACGAATAAAAATATTCAGGATAATAAACAGTACCACGCCTTCAAGCAGCAGCTCATACAGCTGCGACGGGTGACGTGGCAGCACACCGTAGGTGTTCAGCAGCGCCTGATATTGCGGGTTAGTCGCTGCCAGCGCCACATCTTCACTACGTGAGCCGGGGAACAACATTGCGAACGGAAAGCCCGGATCAACACGCCCCCACAGCTCGCCATTAATGAAGTTGCCCAGACGCCCTGCGCCCAGACCAAATGGAATTAATGGGGCGATAAAATCAGAGACCTGGAAGAAGGTCCGTTTGGTACGACGCGCAAACCACAGCATCACAACAATCACACCAATCAGGCCACCGTGGAACGACATGCCGCCATCCCAGACTTTGAACAGATAAAGCGGATTTTCAAGAAACAGCGGCAGGTTATAAAACAGCACATAGCCGATACGACCACCGAGGAAAACGCCCAGGAAACCGGCATACAGCAGGTTTTCCACTTCCTCTTTTTCCAGCCGCTGCCTGGCTTGTTAGCGCGACGTACCGCCAGCCACATAGCGAAAATAAAGCCCACCAGATACATCAAACCGTACCAGTGAAGCGAAACCGGTCCGATCGAGAAGATCACCGGATCGAATTGAGGAAATGCGATATAGCCGTTATTCATCATTCACCGTTCATTTTTCAGCCCTGAAAAAGCGGGCGACAGGCACATAAAGTAAAGGCTGCGCACTATAGCACAGCCGGTTTTGCGATTTGGCGCGGAAATGTAAATGAGGTTATCGGTCAGCGACCACCACGGATCAAGCCCCTAATCCCCGCCGCTCCATAAACGCCGAAACCAGATGGCGCACTTCTGAGGCGGTATGCGCTTTCTGCCCTTGCTCACTCAGTTTCTGTACTTCTTCACGATCCAGGTGGCGCAGCAGATACTTCACACGGGGCACGTTTTTACCGTTCATGCTGAGATGGTGATAGCCCATACCGACCAGCAACGCGACGCACATTGGATCGCCTGCCATTTCACCACACAGGCACAGTTCCAGATTCGCCAAACGGGCTTCCTGCGCAATCGCGTGCAGCGCGCGCAGCATCGCGGGATGCAACGGATCGTACAAATTGGCGACGCGGGTGTTGTTGCGATCAACTGCCAACAAATATTGCGTGAGATCGTTGGTGCCAACTGAGACAAAATCCACGCGCGACGCCAACAGCGAGATCATAAACAGCATGGAGGGGACTTCAATCATGATGCCAATACGCGGGCGCGGAATGCTGTAACCCAGCATCTCTTCTACTTCATGCCCGGCGCGCTCAATAAGGCGCTTAGCCTCATCGATCTCATCAATATGGCTGATCATCGGTAGCAGAATGCTCAGGTTGCCCGAAGCGGCATTTGCACGCAGCATCGCACGCACCTGTACCAGGAAGATCTCGGGCTGATCGAGCGTCAGCCGAATGCCACGCCAACCGAGGCAGGGATTTTCTTCACTGATCGGCATATAGGGCAATTGTTTATCTGCACCGACATCCAGCGTGCGCAGCGTAACCGGCTTGTTGTTAAAGAGTTGCAGCATGCCCTGATATTGCGCAACCTGCTCTTCTTCAGACGGAAAACCGTTTTGCAGCATAAAGGGAATTTCAGTGCGATAGAGTCCAACCCCGTCCACCCAGTTGCCGAGGGCTTGTTCATGTTCCGGGCTTAATCCCGCGTTGAGCATCACCTGCACCCGCTCGCCGCTTTTGAGCTCACCGGGTTGATCGACCACGCCTTCAGCCATTTTACTCAGCGCGTTTTCTTCGCTGATCAGCCGTTGATATTCCTGGACCAGCACCGGTTCAGGATCAATCAACAACTCGCCGCGATAGCCATCAACAATCAATAACCGCTTATTGAGTAGATTCGGCTGAATATCCGCACCCATTACGGTGGGAATACCCATTGCGCGCGTCAAAATGGCGGCATGCGAGTTAGCCGCACCGTCACGTACCACTACGCCAGCAAGGCGTTCCTGCGGTAACTCTGCCAGAGTGGTCGCCGTCAGTTCATCGGCCACCAGCACAAAACGTTCCGGCCAGGCATTGGTGCCGACCAGCGTATCATCGAGGTGAAACAGCAGGCGCTGACCCAATACGCGAAGATCGCCTGCACGTTCGCGCAAATAGCTGTCAGTCAAACTGGCGAACTGCTCAGCAAACTTCTCTATAACCGTTTTGACCGCCCACTCAGCAACGGATCCACGTTCGATCTCAGCAAACAGATCTTTTTTCAGTCGCGCATCGGTCAACAGATGCGAGTAGAGATCAAAAATTGCAGCACTCTCTTTTGCACGCTGGCGGCAAAACGTTTGCTGAAGCGACGGAATTCATTGGCGGCTTCGCTCATCGCCAGTGACAGGCGTTCACGCTCACGCTGCGTATCCAGCGTTGAGGCTGCCGAGACCTGATCAAGCAGCGGCTGAGTTTCATCCACCCAACCGGGTGCCACCGCGACGCCGGGCGCGGCAGCAATTGCCCGCACGCGTGTCTGACGATACTGACCAAATAGCTGGCTCAGCTGTGACTGCGAAGTGAGCGCCGCCATTTGCGTGGCAAGCGTCACCAGGAAAGACTCTTCGCTCTCGTCAAACTGGCGATGTTCACGCTGCTGTACCACCAGTACGCCAAGTAGCTGGCGACGACTGATAATCGGCACACCGAGGAAAGAGCGGTAACGCTCTTCTTTTACTGAAGGGATGTATTTAAAACTGGGATGGCTTTGTGCATCAGCAAGGTTGATGGGTTCAGCTAAGCGTCCAACCAACCCCACGATACCTTCGTCAAAAGCCAGTTTAACCGTGAGGCCACGCGGTTTTTTAAGTCCGCGCGTAGCCATCAGGTAATAGCAGCGACGATCGTGATCGGCGAGGTAAACGGAACACACTTCCGTTTCCATCGCCAAACAGATCTCATTGACCAAAATGTCGAGTGCTTCATTCAGACGCGGCGCACTCGCCACTTTTTCTACTATTTCACGCAACTGAGTGAGCATAAAGGGCGTGGCCTATCCTCTCTTACGTCGATGGGCAGGATTATTTCGCTGCCCTGCACTCTCCTGCACAGACATCACCACGCCAGCGAATTCCTTCATTACGCGGCGATAAACATCGCGCTTAAAGGAGACAACCTGACGCACCGGATACCAGAAGCTAACCCAGCGCCAGCCATCGAACTCTGGCGTACTGCTGTGCTGCACATTGATATCCGCGTCATTACAGAGTAACTGCAGAAGAAACCACTTTTGTTTCTGGCCGATACATACCGGCTTTGTGTCCCAACGCACCAAACGTTTTGGCAACTTGTAGCGCAACCAGTTACGGGTAGACGCAAGTATTCGAACATCTTTACGGTGTAACCCAACTTCTTCGAACAGTTCGCGATACATCGCCTGCTCTGCGGTTTCACCGGGATTGATGCCTCCCTGAGGAAATTGCCAGGAGTGCTGTCCAAAGCGCCTGGCCCATAACACTTGTCCTTGCCTGTTACAGATTACGATACCAACATTCGGGCGGTAGCCATCATCATCGATCACCGGACTACCTCAAAGCTAAATTTGAATAGGCTGATTGTTTCACACTCCTTACAGGCGGTAAACCACTGGATTAGCAGGGAGTAAACTGTACATACCTGGGATAACTCACAGCGATAACCTAAGTTATAAACAATAATGCGTGAAAAAAACGATCTTATTCACTTTTTCTGTGGATAGCTTTGTGTAGAACGCGGGAGTTACGTGAATAACCCGCTAAGATGATTCTTATTAACTGCGCCATCTTAAAAACATTAATGATTGATATTTAAAGTAATATTTTATAGACCACCCTTTTCTATCGCTGCATTTACCCTAAAATTAAAGCCCTTATCTGTGGATTGGTCAAAGATCAATCGACCCGCTTTTTATCCACAATGAATAGGTTAAGCTTAGGGCAAAGTGGTCAAATTCTATTAACAAAAGCCACTGTCAAGGCTGTAAATCGAACCAGTAAGCTGTTTTGGCCGGGGTTATTCCCTTTTTCTGTGGATAACTGCCTTTAAGATCCTGTTTATTAATGGCAGTCAGGTGGGATAACCTTGTCGTTGTTTTAACCGCCTGAAATTTTCTTCGGAAAAAACTGACGATCTATCATGCTATTATGTTCAGCCAAATCGGCTTTTTCAGTGCCGTTAATCCTCTCGCTGTTAACTGCCTCTTTTTTAATCAATGTGAGTTGTCATAATGAATCACCTTCCCGGGCCACCTGAAGATGAAGCCACCCTGCTGGCACGGGCGCAAGCTCTGGCCGGTTTAACGCTGGAGACGCTGGCTGCAAAAGCAGGATTGCCCATGCCTGCTAACCTGAAGCGTGATAAGGGTTGGGTCGGAATGTTACTGGAATGGCATTTAGGGGCCAGCGCAGGAAGCAAAGCGGAGCAGGATTTTGTGCATCTTGGCATCGAGCTTAAGACCATTCCCGTTGATGCCTGTGGCAAACCATTAGAAACGACTTTCGTCTGTGTGGCTCCGCTTACCGGCAACAGTGGTGTGACCTGGCAGACCAGCCACGTTCGCCATAAGCTGGCCCGCGTGCTCTGGATCCCGGTCGAAGGCGAGCGCGACATTCCATTATGCGCGCGGCGTGTCGGCGCCCCGTTACTCTGGAGTCCCAGCCCGGAAGAGGATGAAATGCTACGCCAGGACTGGGAAGAGTTAATGGATATGATTGTATTGGGACAGGTTGAACGCATTACTGCCCGCCACGGCGCCTGGTTACAGATCCGTCCTAAAGCGGCAAACAGCAAGGCGCTGACGGAAGGCATTGGCGATCAGGGGCAGCCCATCATGACCTTGCCACGCGGTTTCTACCTAAAGAAAAGCTTTACCGGGCCGCTGCTGGCACGACATTTTTTGCTGTGATTTTTGTCGTCGAACAGTTTTTTGCATTTTTCTTCGTGTGGCTCAAAATGGTTGCGTATAATCGCCGTTTAATTTTCGTTTAGGATTGAATGTAAGCATGTTTGACTGGATTGCCGATCCCAATGCCTGGCTTGCACTGGGTACCCTGACCATTCTCGAAGTGGTTTTGGGCATTGATAACATTATTTTCCTGTCGTTGGTTGTGGCTAAGCTGCCTAAAAATCAGCAAGCCAGTGCCCGTCGCATCGGTTTAATGGGCGCCATGTTGATGCGCCTGGGCTTGCTGGCGTCGATCGCCTGGGTCGCAAAACTGACCAACCCGCTGTTCACCTTAATGGGTCACGCTTTCTCAGCACGCGACCTGATTTTACTTTTTGGTGGCCTGTTCCTGCTGTGGAAATCCAGTATGGAAATCCATGAAACCATCGAAGGGGAAGAAGGGGAGCATAAAACCAATGTGCACTCTTTCCTCGGCGCGATTGTGCAGATTATGATGCTCGACATTATTTTCAGCCTCGACTCGGTTATTACCGCTGTCGGCCTCTCCGATCATTTGTTCATTATGATGGCAGCGGTTGTGATTGCCGTGCTGATGATGATGTTTGCCGCACGCGCGATTGGCAATTTTGTTGAACGCCACCCATCGGTAAAAATGCTGGCGTTATCCTTCCTGATTCTGGTGGGTTTTACCCTGATTCTGGAGAGTTTTGCCGTTCATGTGCCAAAAGGTTACATTTATTTCGCCATGTTCTTCTCAATGGCAGTTGAATGCCTGAACCTGATGCGCGGCAAGAAAAAAATTACACAGTAAAGTCAAGGGCGAGCCTGCTCGCCCGATGATTTTCGGATTGATGCGATTAACCCAGCCAGTAAAACGTTTTATTACTACACTTTTTGCAATTGAAGCGTGAGAGGAATGAGAGTGATGAAAGGGTTGGCTGGCGCAGTATTAGTCATGGTTGCTGCTGTAACGTTGAGTGGATGCAGTTCAGATTATGTTATGGCAACAAAAGATGGTCGAATGATCATGACCGAAGGTAAGCCTGCTATTGATAAAGAAACGGGCCTGGTGCAATACACCGATCAAGCCGGACATGAGATGCAGATCAACGGTGATGAAGTCTCAACTATCATTGAGCGTTAAGTGCGAAATTGTGTAGCCTGCCGCTGATTCCCTACTGGCAGGCGATTTCCCGAGTTTTCCCCTTCCTTCCCCGCTGTTGCTCGCGCTATAGTCCTACAGGACATAACATTCCATTCCATAAGAAAAGGAAGCCGGCAATGCACTATCACCGTATCCCCCATAGCACGCTGGAAGTCAGTCAGTTGGGGCTGGGAACCATGACGTTTGGTGAGCAAAACAGCGAAGCCGACGCCCATGCCCAACTGGATTTGGCTGTCAGTTCCGGCATTAATTTAATTGATACTGCTGAAATGTACCCGGTGCCGCCGCGCCCGGAAACCCAGGGTTTAACTGAACGCTATATTGGCAGCTGGCTGCAAAAGCGCGGCAGCCGTGACAAGATTATTCTGGCCAGTAAGGTTGCCGGACCGTCGCGGGGTAACGATGCGTCGATTCGCCCAAACATGGCACTGGATCGTAAAAACATCCGCGAAGCTCTGGATGCCAGCCTTAAGCGCCTCAATACGGATTATCTCGATCTTTATCAGCTGCACTGGCCGCAGCGTCAGACCAACTTCTTCGGCAAACTCGGTTACCAGTACACCGAAAACGGCGTGCCAGTGACGCTGCTGGAAACGCTGGAAGCTCTGGCTGAACAGGTACGTGCCGGTAAGATCCGCTATATTGGCGTATCAAACGAAACCGCCTGGGGGTGATGCGCTATCTGCAACTGGCAGAAAAGCATGAACTGCCGCGTATCGTCACTATTCAGAATCCTTACAGCCTGCTGAACCGCAGCTTTGAGGTGGGATTAGCCGAAATCAGCCAGCATGAAGGGGTGGAACTGTTAGCCTATTCCAGCCTGGCGTTTGGCACGCTGAGCGGCAAATATCTCAATGGCGCGAAACCGGCAGGCGCACGCAATACGCTGTTCAGCCGCTTCACCCGTTATAGCGGTGAGCAGTCAGAAAAAGCCGTCGCTGAATATGTTGAGTTAGCGAAAAAGCATCAGTTAGATCCGTCGCAAATGGCACTGGCTTATGTTCGTCAGCAGCCCTTTGTTGCCAGCACGCTGTTAGGCGCGACGACGTTAGAGCAGTTAAAAACCAATATCGACAGCTTTAACCTGACGCTGAATGCCGAGGTGTTAGAAGAGTTAGAGGCGATTCACCGCCGTTATACCTATCCTGCCCCATAAAGGGAGTGCCAGCCGCCGTTTTGCGGCTGGCAATTTACCCATTTCATAACAGGCGAGAATACAGGCGAACCGGTATGTCTGGATATTCCAGCGCCTCGCCCTGCGGCGTCCAGCCGAAGCGTTCATAATAACCAGTAAACGTTGACCATAACCACAGCTGTGGATAGCCACGCTGCTGCGCATAGTCGATGACGTGCCGCTGTAACGCTTCACTCACACCTTTGCCGCGCGCGTTTTCATCGACATAGAGGGCAGCCAGCCACGGGAAAAGATCCTGGCGACTGATCAGATCGCAACGCCAGAATCCCACTGTGCCCAGCAGCTTGCCCTGCTCTGTTGCGACAAAAGTCACCGGAAATTCAGCCTTTTTGAGGCTGCTGGCGATAATGCTGGCAAAAAAATCCCGGCTCTCTGCTGCGCCAAACGCACGCCATAACCACTCAGTCAGTTGTTCTGCATGCTGCGGCACAGCACTCAGCGGCAGGATCTCCATCACATCAGCTTCCCTTGAAAAATAGGCACGGATTCAAACAGAAAGCCGTCAAAATCTGGCGCATCGGCATCGGAGAGTTCCAGTAAGGTGTTTTTTACGTTTTCCAGATGCTGCCACATCGCCTGCCACGATCCCATGACGTCGCGACGGCGGAGTGCCGCCAGGATAGTTTGATGATCGCCCAGCCACTTCAGCCGATAGGCGCGCGTTTCAAATTGCGGACGCAACTGCTGCCACAGCGGGCTGCTGTCGTGGTGACGCCAGACGCTGGTAACCGTATCCAGTAACATTTGATTTTGACTGGCTCCCGCCAGCAGCAGATGGAACAGCTTGTCGTTATCCTGGCTGCTGTCATTGGCGGCAATAGCGCGCTGCTCCTGTTCCAGCGTGCGACGTAAGTTTTCGATATCGGCTTTGGTAGCCATTTTGGCTGCAAACGCCGCGATATTGCTCTCCAGCAACTGGCGCGCCTGCAGCATTTCAAACGGGCCAACATCGCTACGGAAAAAAGCCTCTTCCTCGTCATCGCTCGCCGTTGGAATACGCATCACATAAACACCCGAACTCTGGCGAATATCAACAGTGCCTTCCAGCTCCAGCATCAACAAGGCTTCACGCACAATCGTGCGGCTGACGCCCCAGGTTTCTGCCAACTGGCGTTCAGGCGGCAGACGCGATCCTACCGGATAGGCACCCTCGATAATTTGCTGACGCAGATGCTGACCAATTTCCTGATACTGCTTTCTTTCTTGCGGCGCTACGGCTCTGTCCACGCTGTCACCCTTTGCAATCAATGCGCTGACGATACCGCCGCTTCCCTTGCGCAGCGGTATCCGCGAACCCTACGGCAAGGCTCGCAAACTAAGGCTCAGTGTATCAAAGCCAGCGCCTGATCGAGTACCTTTGCGCCATTCAGGGTGCCATAAGCAACAGAATCAATCACCGCAATCGGCAACTGGTAGCTGTCGGTGAGTTTTTTATTCTCCTCAAGCCTGAAGCGCACCTGCGGTCCCAGCAGTACCGCCACCACGTCATGCCCGTAGTTTTGCAGCTCTTCCCGCAGATTCTGTTCGGGGATAGCATAGATCTGAAACGCCATACCGCGCGCAGCCGCTTCTTTCTCCATGCGCGTTACCACCATTGAGGTTGACATGCCTGCCGCACAGGCTAATACGATACGTTTCATCGCTTATTCCTCTCTTTATTTAGGCTCATCATCAAGCGTCAGGGTAAGTTGCTGGCTGTCGCGTAACTGGCGAAACCAGTGCGCTGATTTTTTCATTCGCCGTTGGCGATTGTTTTCCAAATCAATTTCAATCAGGCCGTAGCGATTTTTGAACGCATTCATCGGCGAGACGTTATCCGTAAAGGCCCACAGCATATAACCCTGGCAGTTGATCCCGGCCTGGTTAGCAAGAATTGCCTGATGAAGATGTTCAGCGATAAACGCGATACGGTAATCATCCTGCACTTCGCCGTCGGCATTTTTAAACTGCGCTTCGTTCTCAATGCCCATGCCGCTTTCAGCCACGAACCAGGGCAGATTGCCGTACTCCTGCTGCATGCGCTGCGCCATATCCCAGATGATGCGCGGCTCAATTTCCCAACCGCGTGACCGGTTCATTCGACGGCCTGGCCGTTCAAAATGTTCGTAATAATACGCGGGATGAAAAGGCGTGTCGGGATGCCAGGCGTGCGAGGGCGCTTTCACCCGGTGTGGATAGTAAAGATTGAGCCCAACCTCATCGACAGTATTTGCAGCAATGATCGCCAGCTCGTCCTGTGTGACGTCCCACTTCACCTGATGCTTGTCCAGCAGCTGGATCAGCTCTGCCGGGTATTCACCTTTGATGGCCGGATCGAGAAAAACGCGGTTATAGAACAGGTCGTAGATCTTCGCCGCTTTGACATCATGCGTAGCCGGGGAGCGTGGATAAGTGACTTCGGGGTTAAGAATAGTGCCGATACTGCCTCTGTAACCCTGCTCCCGGAACAGCTTCACCACTTTTGCCGTCGCGAGGTTTTTATGGTGGTTCCACTGCATCCATTTATCGGTGTTCTGCTCACCGGGCCAGCGCAGCGCATCCAGATAAACGCGGGTTTGCACCACAATCGGTTCGTTAAACACAAACCAGCGTTTTACCTTAGCACCATAACGCCTGAATACCTGCTCAGCGTAACGGGTGAAGAGTTCAACCACATGCTTTGACTGCCAGCCGCCATATTGCTCCAGCAAGGTGGCTGGCAGTTCGTAATGCTCCAGACAAAGCATCAGTTCAATGCCCTGGCGCTGCATTTCGTCGATAAAGCGATCGTAGTAAGCCGCATACTCCTCATCGACCGTGGCGCGTTCATAATCGGTCAGGAAGCGCGCCCAGTTGATCGAGGTGCGGAAATGCGTCAGTCCGGCAGCCTTCATTAGTGCCACGTCTTCACGATAACGATTAATAAAATCAGTGGCAATTGCCGGACCATAGCCGTTGTGCCAGACAGCGCGATCCTGTTGATACCAGGCATCCAGATAAGAATCCTGGCCCGGCTTTTTGCCGCTCCAGCCCTCGGTTTGCCAGGCTGATGCCGCCGCGCCCAAAATAAACTCTTTTGGCAGATCAATAGACAGCGTGCTCATGTACTCTCCTGCTAGTTTTGCGCCAGTTCAGGCTGTAGATTTTTAGCTTCTGCCGCTTCCGCACGACGCGCCGCCACTTTCACGAACGGCAGATAGATCAGAATCGACACCAGAATGCAGATAATTTGCGTTACCACCGCCCCCATTGAACCGGCTGTTGACAGCCAGGCGTTGATAATCGGCGGCGTGGTCCAGGGCACCATCACCACGGCTTTTCCGGCGAACCCCATTACCGTGGCGAAGTAGCCAATCGATCCGGTAACCAGCGGCGTGATAATGAAAGGAATGGCAAGGATAGGGTTGAGCATGATCGGCATTCCAAAGATCACCGGCTCATTGATGTTAAAAATGCCAGGGCCAAACGACAGCTTGGCAATTTCACGCATCTCTTTTCGTTTGGTTGCCAGCATCACGGCAGTCAGCAGCCCAATAGTCAGGCCCGATCCGCCAATACTCATATAGACATCCCAAAACGGCATGGTGATGATATTCGGTACGTCTTTTCCCTGCTCAAAAGCGTTCATGTTGACCAGAATCGCGCCCAGTAGCAGCGGCTCCCGGATCGGTTTCACCATCTGGTTACCATGAATGCCAATCACCCAAAACAGCTGCGCAACAAACATTAAAAGCAAAATGCCCCACAGGCTCTGTACCACCGATTCCAGCGGCTGTTGCACCACCTGGTATACCGCATCGTAGAGATACATGCCGGTTACGCGATGAAAGATGAAGCCAAAGGTAGCCACCAGCGTCACGGTAATAATTGACGGGATCAGCGCAGAAAAAGAGGCTGAGACATTCGGCGGTACGGTGTCAGGCATTTTGATTTTTAGCCGCTCAACCGTTTCCAGCCGGCAGTAGATTTCTACCGACAAAATGGCGATGAACATGCCAAGAAACAGGCTTTTGGTATCAGAGAACTGTTTCGCCAGCACGTCGGTGACCAGATGCATCTGCCCGTCAACCATCATTTGCAGCGTGGTAGGCGTGACGGAAATAAAGCAGATGATTGCCAGCAAGCCAGGAAACAGGGTTTTAATGCCGTTGATACGCCCGAGCTCAATACCAATCAAAAAAACCGCGCCGATATTTAAAAAGCTCAGCGTGGCGTAATTAATACTGGTCGTGATCGGTTTGAGATCAGCGAGAAACGACAGCGCGGCAAAGCTGGCAAGGCCATTTTTACTGTCGAGTACCATGTTAGAGATCAATACCGAGAAGGCCCCGACAATGATCACTGGCATTAACGTGATGAAAGAAGCTTTGATCGCCATGATGTAGCGATAGCTGTTAAAGCGCGTGGCAAAACTTCCCAGAGAATCGATAAGGCGGTCCTGTAGAGACATGCGGCAACCCTCAAAGGTTAAAGATAGCTGAGTATTTATCGCTGGCCTCCGTGCCATTGGCATACCAAAATGACGAATTAGCGTTCTTCTTTCTGTGATCAAACTCGCGGAAAGGAGTTTTGGTATTCCACTAAGATGATTAAACCAAATTTGGTATACCAATAGCGAGGCGGTTATGGATTTTGAACAAACCATGATGGAACTACTCATCAGTGCCGGTGAGGCGCGCTCTCAGGCAATGATGGCCATTCAGTTTGCACGTAAGCGAGAGTGGGCAGCAGCGGAACAGGCTTTGACCGCCTCCGGTGAAGCCGCCAAAGGCGCGCACCATATTCAGACGCAGCTGATCGGTGCCGATCAGGGTGTGGGAAAGTGCCGGTGACACTGATCCTGGTGCATGCGCAGGATCATTTAATGAATGCGATGCTGTGTCGGGATCTGGCGGAAGAGTTGGTGATGTTGCGTAAAGAGCTGTTTGCCTGACGGGCGGCGTTGCGCCGCCCGCGTTAACTTAGCCTGTTTCCAGCGCCAGCAGTTCCTGAATGGTTTGCGCACGGCGTATTTCCCGTGGCTGACCATTCTCGAACAGCACTTCAGGGATCAGTGGACGGCTGTTGTAGTTAGAAGACATGGATGCGCCGTAAGCGCCTGCATCGTGGAATACCAGATAATCGCCGACCTGGGCAGCAGGCAGCGCACGGGTTTCTACCTTGCCGCCTTCCAGCTGGGTAAACACATCACCCGATTCGCACAGCGGTCCGGCAACCACGCTTTCAACGCTGTTCCGCTCATCAAACTGACGATTGTCACCTGCCATCAGCGAAATGTGGTGATAGCTGCCATACATGGATGGACGCATTAAGTCGCTGAAACCGGCATCCACCAGCACAAAATGGCGACTACCCATCTGCTTAACCGCACGTACCTGTGAAACCAGCACGCCGGACTCAGCAACCAGGAAACGGCCAGGCTCAATCTCCAGCTTCACCGCATGGCCCAGATGGGCCGCAATGCGCTGACGCGCCGCATCCCATAAGCCGAAGTAGTGTGCGGTATCGATCGCTTCTTCGCCGTAACGGTAAGGAATCGACAGCCCGCCACCTGCT
Organism: Candidatus Pantoea haifensis; assembly: GCA_018842655.1. Classification (GTDB taxonomy): domain Bacteria; phylum Pseudomonadota; class Gammaproteobacteria; order Enterobacterales; family Enterobacteriaceae; genus Pantoea; species Pantoea haifensis. The sequence continues at coordinate 2,233,650 of JAGTWN010000004.1, forward strand.
GAAATCGCTTCCAGATCCTGCCCAAACTCAACGACCTGATTAACCATCGCATCGCATACCTGTTGCAGGTGCCCATAATCCACACCTGAGCCGATATGCATGTGCAGGCCAACCAGCCGCAGGCCATAACGCTGAATCGCCTCCAGCGCGAGCGGTAAATCGGCATGCCAGATGCCATGTTTACTGTTCTCACCGCCGGTATTGGTTTTTTGACTATGCCCGTGACCAAAGCCTGGATTGACACGCAGCCATACCGCATGGCCTGGCGAAACGTCGCCGAGTTGATGCAGCATATCCACCGATCCCGCATTGACCGGCACTTTGAGTTCAGTGATACGTGCCAGCGTTGCCGTATCGAAAACGTCAGCAGTGAAGACAATTTCATCGCTTCCTGCCTGATAACCCGCCACTAAAGCACGTTCGATTTCGCCCAGTGACACAGAGTCGACCTTTACGCCTGCGGAACGCATCAAACGCAGAATATGAATATTTGAGCAGGCTTTTTGAGCAAAACGCACCACGTCAAACGCATGCAGCTGGCCAATACGGGACAAAATAACCTGAGCATCATAAGCCCAAAACGGCCCGTTATACTGACGCGCCAGCGTCAGCAAATTCGCACGGGTTAAGGCAGTTTCGGTGTTATCTAACGGACGTGGCATAGCAATTCTCCTGTGACTATTTGCCCATTAAGCCAGAATCGTGCCATGCAGAAAAATATCTGATTTAATAGCATCTATTCATATCTGATATGGCATAACTTGTGGCAAAAATTAACTGGCGGCAGATAGAAATTTTTCATGCAGTAATGACCAGCGGTAATCTGACGCAGGCCGCTACGCTGCTGAATACCTCGCAGCCAACGGTCAGTCGTGAGCTGGCCCGGCTGGAGCAGCAGCTTGGTTTGCAACTGTTTGCACGGGTACGCGGGCGTTTGCAAGCGACAGTGCAAGGCTTGCGCCTGTTCGAAGAGGTGCAACGATCATGGTACGGACTGGACCGCATTATGGACGCTGCAGAAGGGCTGCGGCAGTTTCGTCAGGGAGAACTTTCTGTGGCCTGCTTGCCGGTTTTTCTCAATCGCTGTTACCGCCGCTGTGCCAGCCGTTCCTGCAACGCTATCCCGATGTCAGCTTGAATATTATTCCGCAAGAATCGCCACTGCTGGAAGAGTGGCTGTCGGCGCAGCGTTACGATTTGGGACTGACGGAAACGCAACATGCACCCGCGGGTACCGATCGGCTGGCACTGCTGACCTGTGATGAAGTATGTGTTCTGCCGCAATACCATCCGCTGTGTCAGCGTGAGATGCTCACACCGCAGGATTTTTCGGGTGAAAATTATGTCAGCCTGTCGCGTACCGACAGCTACCGGCAACTGCTTGATACCTTATTTCATGAACAGGGCGTAGAGCGGAGAATGGTGATGGAAACGCACAGCGCAGCCTCAGTGTGCGCAATGGTCAAAGCGGGCGTAGGCATTTCGGTGGTTAATCCGCTGACGGCACTCGATTATGTCGACAGCGGTGTGGTGATGCGTAAGTTCAGTGTCACGGTGCCATTTACCGTCAGCCTGGTAAAGCCGCGCCACCGCCCAGGATCGGCGCTGCTGGATGCCTTTGTTGACCACCTGCAACAGCAGGTGGCCGACTTTCCGGCACGCATTGCTGCACGCTTAGCTTAAGCCTGAACCGGGGCTGCCGCGCCACCCGATTTACGGAAGGTAATGAGACAAATAATCAGGCCAACTGCCGCCAGCGCCGCTGCCGCAACCGGAACCGACGTTAACCCATAACCCTGATTGATCACTGCACCGCCAACCCAGGCACCGAGCGCATTACCGACGTTAAACGCTGAGATGTTCAGCGTTGACACCAGATTTGGCGCTTCTTTACCGTGGCGTACTACATTGATCTGCAAGCCTGGTACGGTAGCAAAGGTTGCCATCGCCCATAAAAACAGCGTAATTTCCGCCAGCCACAGCGCATGGCTGGTCCAGCTAAACAGCAGCGAAAACACGGCAATCAGTATGAAGCTGAGGATCAGACTAAACGACACTTTCCAGTCAGCCAGCTTGCCACCCAAAATGTTGCCAACGGTTAAGCCCGCGCCAATCAGGAATAGCGTCCAGCTGACGCCGCGATTGGTCATGCCTGTCACCTGTAACAACAGCGGCGCGATATAGCTAAACAGAGCAAACATCGCTGCCGCAAAAAATACCGTCATCAGCAACGACAACCACAATTTACCGTTCGCCAGCGCACTGACCTCACTGGCGAGGTGCACCGGTTTTTCATCTTTATTGGTCGGCAGGCTTACAATCAGCGCGATAAACGCCAGGATCCCGATAATGGCGACTCCCCAAAAGGTGGCGCGCCAGCCAAAGAGTTGACCAAACCAGGTGCCCAACGGCACGCCCAGCACGTTAGCCAGCGTTAAACCGGTAAACATCAGCGCGACGGCTGAAGCCTGGCGACCGGGAGCGACCAGGCTGGCAGCCACTACCGAACCGATACCAAAAAATGCGCCATGGCACAGTGCTGTGACCACACGCGCTGTCATCAGCAGGTTATAGCTGTAAGCCAGTGCACAGAGTGCATTGCCGATGATAAAAATAACCATCAACAAGATTAAGGTGCGTTTACGCGGTAATTTCGCCGTCAGCAGAGCCATGACTGGCGCGCCGATTGCCACGCCCAGGGCATAGCCGCTGATTAGCCAGCCAGCCGACGGAATCGACACCTGTAAATCCCCTGCGACTTCCGGCAGTAATCCCATGATCACAAACTCAGTGGTTCCGATAGCGAACGCACTTAGCGCCAACGCCAGTAATGCAACAGGCATAACACACTCTCCCAATAAAATAGAAATGCAGGCGATCCGCGTAAGCATTTACGCGGTGCAATGGATGCTTATTAAAATTTGATCTGCGTCACAGCGCATATTTAATCATAGCCGTCTGTCGCCATACACCCCGCTGGCAGCAAGGGTAATTTGTTTGCAGAGCAATAATCCGTTCTCGCACGGCTTTACCCATTTTTAACATTTTACGATTAAGACAAATGCGTTCTGACGCGCTACGCTTGGTACAGGTTGTCGTCCCGCAGGCCAACGCTAATCTTTTTGTTGTTTATCAATCAATAAACTTCAGGCGTTGCCGATACCCCTTATGGATTGCCAGGTAATGTGAAGAGATCTGACATGGGGAAAGTGAATGCAACGGCTCATTGTGTTGATGGTATGGGTTTTAACCGGTTGTTCAGTCGGACACTATGAATACAGTAAAGAGGCGCAAAAACGTGTCGATATGACGGTTACGGGTATTCCTACCGTGCTGGGCTTAGGCACTCTCGGCACGACGATTCCTTTGACAGCGGACTACAGTCTGACCGCCGCCCATGTCGCAAAATTCTCACTGTATCGCGTTAAAGCCTGGCATCCCGAATGTGACCTGGCGGTGGTTTACCACAAGAACAGCGAAGTTAATTTGCCGCCAACGTTTCGCAACAGTCATATTGGCGATCGCGTTAATCTTTATGGGTACAGTTTTATTTCAGCTATGCCGGTCAGTTCCAGCGGTGAGAACCTGATTAATACCACGCTGGCCAACAGCTGGAATAAGGCCGCTTGTGTGGTGGTCGCGGCGAATGCTGGTGTGGTGAAAGGCATGTCGGGCGGCGCGGTTTATAACGCATCTGACGATACGCTGGCGGGGGTGATTGTAGGCTACAGCGACCGGATCAATGATAATAAAAGCGGTAAAACGCTTTATAAAAATGTGGCGCTGTATGTGCCCTATGCACGCTTTGAGTCGTGGCTGGCGCAGGCGGTGAAATCGTAGATAGTGCTCTGCATCCATAAGCTCAGCACGCTGAAAGTAAAAGAGCCGGGGAGATCCCCGGCTTTTAACCTGTAGCAGAAACTTATTTGCTGCTTGGGCGCAGTGCCGGGAACAGGATCACGTCGCGAATGGTGTGGCTGTTGGTAAACAGCATGACCATACGGTCGATACCAATGCCTAAACCTGCGGTTGGCGGCAAGCCGTGCTCCAGAGCAGTAACGTAGTCTTCATCGTAGAACATCGCTTCATCGTCACCGGCATCTTTCGCGTTAACCTGTTGCAGGAAACGTTCTGCCTGATCTTCTGCATCGTTCAGTTCTGAGAAGCCGTTACCGATTTCACGACCACCGATAAAGAACTCGAAGCGGTCAGTAATTTCCGGATTTTCATCATTACGGCGCGCCAGCGGAGACACCTCTGCCGGGTATTCGGTAATAAAGGTTGGCTGGATCAGGTGCGCTTCTGCAGTCTCTTCAAAAATCTCAGTGACTACGCGGCCCAGACCCCAGCTTTTCTCAACTTTAATACCTATTGCCTGCGCAATAGCGACTGCTTTATCGAAATCTTCCAGATCGGCTAAATCGGTTTCCGGACGATATTTCTTGATCGCTTCACGCATGGTGAGTTTTTCGAACGGCTTACCGAAATCGAACGTCTGCTCACCGTAAGGCACTTTTGTGGTGCCTAACACATCCTGCGCCAGGGTGCGGAACAGGCTTTCAGTCAACTCGATCAGATCGTTGTAATCCGCATAGGCCATATAGAGTTCCATCATGGTGAACTCAGGGTTATGGCGCGGTGAGATACCTTCATTACGGAAGTTACGGTTGATCTCAAATACACGATCAAAACCGCCAACCACCAAACGCTTCAGATAAAGCTCTGGCGCAATACGCAGATACATATCAATATCCAGCGCATTGTGATGGGTGACAAACGGACGTGCTGATGCGCCGCCTGGGATCACCTGCATCATTGGCGTTTCGACTTCCATGAAATCGCGATTTACCATGAACTGGCGAATACCCGCCATGATTTGCGAACGGATTCGAAACGTGTTGCGTGATTCATCATTGGCAATCAGGTCGAGATAACGCTGGCGGTAACGGGTTTCCTGATCGGCCAGGCCATGAAATTTATCCGGCAGCGGACGCAACGCTTTCGTCAACAGCCGCAGTTCAGAACAGTGAATCGACAGCTCGCCAGTCTTGGTTTTGAACAGCTTGCCGCGTGCACCCAGGATGTCACCAAGATCCCACTTTTTAAACTGCTCGTTGTAGATGCCTTCCGCCAGATCGTCGCGTGCAACATAAAGTTGGATACGACCCCTACGTCTTGCAGGGTCACGAATGAGGCTTTGCCCATGATGCGGCGGGTCATCATACGGCCCGCTACGCTCACTTCAACGCCGAGATCTTCCAGCTCTTCGTTGCTTTTCTCATCAAAGCTGGCATGCAGCCGATCAGACGTGGTATCGCGACGGAAATCGTTAGGAAACGCCACGCCGTTTTCACGCAGCGCGCTGAGCTTCTCGCGACGCGCCTGCAGTTCGTTGTTTAACTCAAGTGCGACGTCAGTGCTCTGCGGTTGTTGTTCAGACATGTCGGTTCCTTATAACCCTGCTTTTAAACTTGCTTCAATGAATCGATCTAAATCGCCGTCCAGCACCGCTTGTGTATTGCGGGTTTCAACGCCGGTGCGCAGATCTTTAATACGCGAATCGTCGAGTACGTAAGAGCGGATCTGGCTGCCCCATCCGATATCGGACTTGTTATCTTCCAGCGCCTGTTTCTCGGCATTTTTCTTTTGCATCTCAAGCTCGTACAGCTTCGCCTTCATCTGCTTCATCGCTTGATCTTTGTTTTTATGCTGAGAACGGTCGTTCTGACACTGCGTCACCGTACCGGTTGGAATGTGGGTAATACGTACCGCTGATTCTGTCCGGTTAACGTGCTGACCACCCGCACCGGATGCGCGGTAAACGTCGATGCGCAAATCAGCGGGATTAATATCGATATCGATATCGTCATCAACTTCCGGATAGATAAACGCCGAACTGAATGAGGTGTGACGACGGCCACCGGAATCGAACGGGCTTTTACGCACCAGGCGATGTACGCCGGTTTCGGTACGCAGCCAGCCAAAAGCGTAATCGCCTGAGACGCGAATAGTGGCGGATTTCAGACCGGCCACGTCACCTTCTGACTCTTCGATAATTTCGGTTTTAAAGCCTTTGGCTTCAGCCCAACGCAGATACATACGCATCAACATGCTGGCCCAGTCCTGCGCTTCAGTGCCGCCGGAACCGGCTTGCAGGTCGATATAGCAATCAGCACTGTCATACTCGCCTGAGAACATGCGGCGGAACTCTAATTCGCCCAGCTTGTGCTCCAGCGCATCGAGTTCGGCAACGGCTTCGTTGAACGTCTCTTCGTCGTCAGCTTCGACAGCTAAATCCAGCAGGCCCTGCACATCTTCCAGGCCCTGCGCCATTTGATCGAAAGTTTGCACGATAGCTTCGAGCGATGAACGCTCTTTACCCAGCGCCTGAGCGCGCTCTGGCTCGTTCCAGACGTCGGGTTGTTCAAGTTCAGCGTTTACTTCTTCGAGGCGTTCTTTCTTGGCATCGTAGTCAAAGATACCCCCGAAGAACGTCGCTGCGTTCAGTGAGGTCCTGAATACGGTTTTTGACCGGGTTGATTTCAAACATGGCTTTAGCGTCTTTTTAGCGTTCGATGGGATGAGAAAAGTAACGCATAAGTTTACCCGAAACTGCGATCAGTTTGTAGCGTTGAAACAGATGAAGCGTGGGTTTAGCTGCGGAAGAATGTAGCAAGCCGGAAGGTAAACCGATTGTGCTAACGCCGCAGGCGCGGGAAAGCACAAGTCGGGTTGTTACCTCACGCCAGCGGCCACAGATGATCAATGATGAGCTGCACGGAGCGATTACCGCGAAACTCATTGATATCCAGTTTGAATGCCAGCTCAACGTGACGCACGCTGCTGTCTGGCCACAATGTGGTATCAATGTTAAAGGCGATACCGTCGATTAGCGGCCCTCCGCCTAAGGGTTCTACCATCACTTTTAAATGGCGTTCGCCCACTAAACGCTGCTGGAGCAGCTTGAATTTGCCGTCAAACGCAGGTTCAGGAAACGCCTGTCCCCACGGCCCCGCCTCACGCAACAACTCAGCCGTTTGCAATGAAAACTCTGATGGATGCAACGCGCCATCTGACCAGATAACGCCCTGTAACGCCTCGCCTTTCAACCACTCGCCCACTAATTCCGCGAAACGCTGTTGAAATTCGTTATAGCGCGTCGCTTCGAGCGACAAACCGGCAGCCATGGCGTGACCACCAAATTTCAACATCATGCCGGGATAGAGCGTATCCAGCCGCTCCAGCGCATCGCGCAAATGCAGACCCGCAATTGAGCGTCCCGATCCTTTTAGCGTGCCGTCACCCGCAGGTGCAAAGGCGATCACCGGACGGTGAAAACGTTCTTTTAGCCGGGAAGCCAGAATGCCCACCACGCCCTGATGCCATTCAGGATGATAAAAGGCCAGCCCTAATGGCAGATCGGTTTGCTCGCGTTCCAGCTTCTGGCACAGCGCCAGCGCCTCGCTCTGCATACCCTGCTCAATCTCTTTGCGCGTTTGATTCAGCGCATCAAGTTCGCTGGCTAACATCCGTGCCTGGCTGAGATCGTCGGTCAGCAGTAGTGCGACGCCCACTGACATATCATCCAGCCGCCCGGCGGCATTAAGACGCGGCCCCAGCGCAAAACCAAGATCGCTGGCCACCAGCTGACGCGCATCACGATTGGCAATTTCCAGCAGTGCGCGAATGCCCGGCCGGCATTTTCCCGCCCGAATGCGGCTTAATCCCTGCCAGACCAGGATGCGATTGTTAACATCCAGCGGCACCACATCGGCTACGGTGCCGAGCGCCACTAAATCGAGTAATCCTGCAAGATTAGGCTCTGTACGCGCTTCACCGAACCAGTGCTGTGTACGCAAATGCGCACGCAGCGCCAGCATCAGGTAAAACGCTACGCCGACGCCCGCCAGCGAACGTGACGGAAACTGGCACTCACTGAGATTGGGATTAACGATCGCTGCGGCGTCCGGCAGCGTTTCACTCGGCAAATGATGGTCAGTAACCAACACCGGAATACCATACTGGCGCGCACATTCCACCCCCGCATGGGATGAAATGCCGTTGTCTACGGTCAGGATAATTTCTGCACCCCGCGCCCGCGCCTGCTCAACCACTTCCGGGCTCAGGCCATAACCATCATCAAAACGGTTAGGGACTAAATATTGCACGTTGCCGCCGCCCATGCTGCGTAGCGCCAGTACCGTTAGCGCCGTACTGGTTGCGCCGTCAGCGTCAAAATCGCCCACCACCATAATGCGGCGACCATCCTGTAAAGCCTGATGCAGCAAAGCGACGGCCTGATCAATGCCGGTCAGCGAGGTAAACGGCAGCAAATTTTTCGCGCCGCGTTCCAGCTCTGCAGCGTCGCATACGCCACGCTGCAGATAAAGACGCTTCAGTAACGGCGGTAAATCTGCCGGTAAATTGTCGTCAACGCAGATATCGCGGCGACGCAATTCAACTTCTTTATTTAACACCTGTTAACCACCACGCTTCTGATTATCCAGCACCTGTTTCAACGCCTTCGGATCTTGATAACCAGGGATCATCATGCCGCTGTCGGTGAGAATGGCGGGTGTACCCTGAATGCCAAACAGAATGCCGAGTTTGTAGTGCTGATCGAGATCGATTTTGCAGGAATCTGGCGCGGCCATTTTTGGCGCATCGCCTTTCATTGCTTCATCAAAGGCTTTGTTACGATCTGCGCTACACCAGATCGCTTTCATGGCCGTTTCTACCTGACCATGTAGCCCTTCACGCGGGAACGCCAGATAGCGAACGGTAATACCCAGCGCGTTGTAATCAGCCATCTCTTCATGCAGTTTGCGGCAATAGCCGCAGGTGATGTCAGTGAAGATAGTCACAACGTGCTGCTCTTTGGGTGCTTTGTAGACAATCATCTGCGGCACCAGCGCATCCACTTTTTTATCCAGCAGCTTGTTGGTGACATTAACAGGCTGCGCACCACTTACGTCATACAGTGGCCCCTGGATCATATGCTTGCCATCTTCTGTTACGTACAAAACGCCGCTTTCGGTTAATACCGTTTTAAACCCTGGCAAGGGGGCGGGTTCAATCTCACCCTGTTGCAAGCCCAGTTTCTGTAAGGCTTGCTGAATTGCGCTGTCATCGGCCTGAGCCAGGCCAGAAAAGGAGCCAGCCAACAGGGCCAGCATAGCAAAATGCTTGTTCATCTTTTTCCTTGTTTCCGTCGGTTACGCTCGCGGATGATGCTGTTGATGTAACTGGCGCAGACGCTCTGTCGCGACGTGCGTATAAATTTGCGTGGTAGAGAGATCGCTATGACCCAGCAACATCTGTACGACACGTAAATCGGCACCGTGGTTCAGCAGATGCGTGGCAAAAGCATGACGTAGCACATGCGGCGACAGCTTTTCGCTGTCGATGCCCGCCAGCGTGGCATAGTGCTTAATGCGATGCCAGAAAGTTTGCCGCGTCATCTGCTGCGCCCGGTTGCTGGGGAACAACACATCCAGCGTTTGTCCATTCAACAACCATGGGCGACCCTGCTCCAGATAATGCTCGATCCAGTACACGGCTTCTTCACCTAAAGGCACCAGCCGCTCTTTATTGCCTTTACCGATGACGCGCACCACGCCCTGACGCAGGCTAATATCGCTCATGGTAAGCCCAACCAGTTCCGAAACGCGCAAGCCGGTGGCATAGAGTAGCTCCAGCATCGCTTTGTCACGCAGTTCAAGCGGAATGTCGGTGCTGGGTGCCTGCAATAAACTTTCAATTTGAGCTTCGCTGAGATCCTTCGGCAAACGCTGCGGCAGTTTTGGCGCGGCAAGCATTGCGCTGGGATCATCAGTGCGTAGTTTTTCGCGATAAAGATACTGAAATATGCGCCGCATGCAGCTCAGCAAGCGCGCTGAGCTACTGGCCTTATAGCCGCCTTCCAGCCGTTCGGCGAGAAACTGTTGCAGATCAAGCGCACTCAGGCTGAGCAGCGAGAGTTGATGATGCGCCAGCCAGCCGGTCAGCGTTTGTAGATCCTGACGATAGGAAGACAAGGTATTTTGCGCCAGATTACGTTCAATCCAGAGCGCATCAAGAAACTGTTCTGTCAGTTCACTGTCCTGCACGTTATCTCCACCGTTTGCTGTGAAATCGTGCTCATTATGCCTGATCCCAACCCATTTCTGATACAATTGCGCCAAAGTCAGCATTTACAGAGCATTATCTGCATGAAGATCGGTATTTTTTACGGTTCCAGCACCTGTTACACCGAAATCGTAGCGGAGAAAATTCGCGATTTTATTGGCGAAGAGTTAGTCACGCTACACAACGTGAAGGATGATGATCCCCGCCTGATGGAGCAATATGATCTGCTGATTCTGGGTATTCCAACCTGGGATTTCGGTGAATTGCAGGAAGACTGGGAAGCGATCTGGCCTCAACTCCCTTCACTGAATTTGCGCGACAAAATTGTGGCGCTGTACGGTATGGGCGATCAAATTGGCTATGGTGAATGGTTTCTCGATGCGTTAGGCATGCTGCATGATTTATTACAGCCGATGGGTGTGCGCTTTGTTGGTTACTGGCCGCTGGAGGGCTATGAATTTACCAGCCCTAAACCGCTAACCGCGGATGGCAAACAGTTTGTTGGCCTGGCGCTGGATGACGTCAATCAGTTCGATATCACGGATGAACGCGTTGAACAGTGGTGCGAACAGGTGTTAACCGAAACCGCTGAATTACTTTAAATCAGCCTGTTCATTCAAACAGCAAGCACGCAGTGCTCGCCACTCGGCTTGCTGCATAGTGTCCTGCCATATCCACATGCGTCGCGTTTTTCCCTGCTCAGTTTTTCCGACCAGCAGTACCGCATTGGGTAGCCAGCGCAGTGGCTGCCGAAGTCGCCAGAGATCGCCCTGCCAGCGCCAGCACTGCTCGCTTTCACGCTGAAGCCAGCCGCACCGCTGCTTTAAACAGCGGTCATTGCGGCAGCTTTCCCACATCATCAATATCAACAGTGCGCCTTTAATCATCAGCGCGTATTCGGGCGCTGTGATTAATGCAACAGCAACCATCGCACCGCCTGCCGTAACGCCATGAATCAGACGTGCGCAGCGCGAAGGACGTAACTTACATTGCCACTGGGCCACGTTCACGGTTGCGCTGCTGAATGAGGTTTACCATGCGCTTAAGTTCCGGATCGGCCGGTTCGCCATGATTCATCATCCAGTTAAACAGATCGGGATCGTCACTTTTCAGTAATTCGATAAACACTTTTTTGTCAGTGTCATTCAGGGTGTCATATTCGTACTTGAAGAACGGCATAATAGCGACATCCAGTTCCAGCATACCGCGACGGCAGGCCCAGTGAATGCGCGATTTTTCATTAATATCCATGCGTCAGTTTCCACAGTTCAAACAGTGGCAGCTAGTTTAACCTGGATTACGTAACGCTGCAGGTACTCAGCGTGATGGTGCGCAGCGGGCCGCAGTTCACTACGATAAATTTCAGGGTTATCACGCGATTTGTGCGCCGTTTTCCGTAAACAGGTTGCAATGCCTCCCGGCTCTTTTAACATTGAAGACATTGTTTCGGATGAACCTTCAAATCAGGATAACTCCATGCCTACGTTTACCTTACCGCCGCGCCAACCTGTGGCATCGTCTCGTCTGCCTCTTACCTTGATTTCGCTTGAGGCCTGGGCGCTGGTTTCTGTTTATGGTGCAGACAGCACCAGCTATTTGCAGGGTCAGTTAACGCTGGATGTAGCTGGAGTGGATGCCGCCCACCACTCACTTGCTGCGCACTGCGATGCAAAAGGCAAAATGTGGAGTAATTTACGCCTGTTCCATCGTGGCGAAGGTTATGCCTATTTAGTACGCCGTAACTTACGCGATACGCAATTACCGGAATTGAAAAAGTACGCTGTATTTTCAAAAGTCACGCTGGCTGCGGATGATAATGCCGTGCTGCTGGGCGTTGCCGGTTTCCAGGCACGCGCAGCACTGGCTAACCTGTTTGGGACGTTACCCAACAGTGAAACGCCAGTGGTTCAACAGGGCGAAACCACTCTGCTGTGGCTGGAGAAACCAGCAGAGCGTTTCTTACTGGTAACCACACTGGAGCAGGCGCAGGCGCTGCAACAGAAGCTGGCAGACGATGCGCAACTGAATGACAGCACGCAATGGCTGGCGCTGGATATCGAGGCGGGAGTGCCCGTGATTGACGCTGCGACCAGTGCGCAACTCATTCCGCAGGCGACAAATATGCAGGCGTTAGATGCCATCAGCTTTAAGAAAGGGTGTTATACCGGCCAGGAAATGGTTGCCCGCGCGAAATACCGTGGTGCAAACAAGCGCGCACTTTACTGGCTGGCGGGACAGGCGAGTCATGTGCCTGCTGCAAATGATTCACTGGAGCTACAAATGGGTGAACGCTGGCGTCGTACCGGTACCGTTCTGGCAGCCGTTCAGCTTGATGACGGCGTATGCTGGGTGCAGGTTGTGCTGAATAACGATCTTGAGCCGGATAGTGTGCTGCGCATTGAAGGTGACGAAGGTGGACACCTGACGATCCAGCCGCTGCCCTACTCGCTGGAAGAAAATTAATGTAGTTCTCTGCGCTCAACCCTCTCCCGGCTTACGGGAGAGGGTTAAGAGCGGCGTAAACAAAACGCATAATTAGCAGTCGTTGGCTTTTACTTCACGTAGAAATAAATTGCACAGAAGTGACACACGCTGCCGCCAAGCACAAAACCGTGCCAGATCGCGTGATTAAACGGAATGCGGCGCGCCACGTAAAAAATGACGCCCAACGAATACACAATGCCACCCGCAGCCAGCAACCACACGCCGCCAGGCGACAATTTAACCGCTAACTGGTAAATCACAATCAGCGAAAGCCAGCCCATGATAAGGTAAGTCACCAGCGACAACACCTTGAAGCGGTGCGCGATGGTGAGCTTAAAAATGATGCCTGCCAGCGCCAGGCTCCAGATCACAACCATCAATCCGGTTGCCAGCGGTGATTTCAAGCCCACCAGCAAAAATGGCGTGTAGGTTCCCGCAATCAAAAGATAAATAGCGCAATGGTCGATTTTTTCAGCCAGGGCTTTGCCCGCTGATGCGGAATCGCATGGTAAAGCGTTGAGGCCAGGAACAGCAAAATCATGCTGCCCCCGTACAGGCTATAGCTGGTAATTGCGGTAGCGCCAGCCCCCATTTCAATCGCCTGAGTTAGCAGTAATACCAGCCCAACGATGCCAAACAGGCACCCCAGGCCGTGGCTAATACTATTGGCAATTTCTTCTGCCAGTGAATAGCCTGGCATCCGTAAACGATTAGCAATCATAAAGCGGGTTTCCTGTGGGTAACGGCTGCATATTTTCTGTGCATCAGAGTAACCGCTAACGTTTTCAGTGTACACATGTACGCTGAAAATATTCTGTGAATCGTTGTTACAATCCACAGCGTCCCGGAATCTGATAAACTGCCAGCCGGTTCACTGTAGAATGAGCACTTTCTGATGTTCTCGCACCGCGATCTCGCCAGCCTCAATGACCTGGAAATGCAGGTCTATCAATTCATCATCAAACACCGCGAAAGTGTCAGCTATATGACCATCCGCGAACTGGCAGAACAGGCCGATGTCTCTACCACGACGGTTTTACGCTTTTGCCGCAAAATGCGCTGTGATGGTTGGTCAGAATTTCGTATTCGCCTGCGTCTGGAACAGGAAAAACCCAGCCGCAAATGAATCAGTCTGGCGTGAATGAGATGCTGAGTTTTTTAAAAGTATTAATAACAGTGAGTTTGAACAGCTTATTGCCCAGGCGGCTCAACTTATTAATCAGGCCGAACGGGTGTTTTTTATTGGTGTAGGCACTTCAGGCAGCTTAGGAAAATATGGTGCACGCTTTTTCTCAAACGTTGGGAAATTCAGTCATGCGATTGACGATCCTTATTATCCGGTCAGCCCCAGCTTATATGAAAACGCGGTAGCCATTATTTTATCGGTATCGGGTGAAACTGAAGAAATTTTGCGCCTGGCAAGTCAGTTCAGTTTGCATCACTGCAAAATCATCTCTGTCACCAATAACGAAAGCTGCTCGCTGGCAAAAATGAGCGATTTTACTGTTTGCTATCATGTGCCCATTATTCGCATGGCAGATAATTCAGATATTACCACCCAGGTTCCTGTTACCTATATTCTCGAAGCGATAGGTCGCCAGCTAAATAAATAAAACAACCTGTTTTTTTGATGTAACAGATCACATCTATAACGCCTTGTTATATCGTGACTTTAAATAATGCTTTGCTACACTCAGGCGCAAAATGAATAACGCATTTTCCGAGGGCTAAACATGAGTGAAGCATTGCAGTTACCAAAAGGATTTCTGTGGGGCGGCGCGGTTGCAGCGCATCAGGTTGAGGGCGGCTGGGATCAGGGCGGCAAAGGTGTCAGCATTGCTGACGTACTGACCGGCGGTTCACACGGCGTTAATCGCGCGATCACTGATGGCGTTCAGCCCGGCAATTTCTATCCAAACCATCAGGCCGTAGAGTTCTATTCTCACTACAAACAGGATGTGGCGCTGTTTGCCGAGATGGGCTTTAAATGCTTCCGCACCTCTATTGCGTGGACGCGCATTTTTCCAAACGGTGATGAGCAGCACCCCAACGAAGCGGGCCTGCAATTTTACGATGACCTGTTCGACGAGCTGCTGAAATATGGCATCGAGCCGGTCATTACCCTCTCCCATTTTGAAATGCCTTATCATCTGGTTAAAGAGTACGGCGGCTGGCATAACCGAAAAGTGGTCGATTTTTTTGTACGCTTCAGCGAAGTGGTGCTGAATCGCTATAAAAATAAAGTGAAGTACTGGATGACCTTTAACGAGATTAATAACCAGCGCAACTGGCAATATCCGCTGTTTGGCTACTGCTGTTCAGGCGTCATTTTTACCGCGCACGACAAGCCGGAACAGGCGATGTATCAGGTTATGCACCATCAGTTCGTTGCCAGCGCCAAAGTGGTCAGACTGGGTCACGACATCAACCCTGATTTCCAGATTGGCTGCATGATCGCCATGGTGCCGGTTTATCCTTTCTCCTGTCATCCGGATGATGTGGCGCTGGCCCAGGAGTCGATGCATCAGCGTTACGTCTTTAGCGACGTCCAGATGCGCGGTTACTATCCGGCCTATACGCTGAAAGAGTGGGCGCGTAAAGGCTATGATATTCAGATGGAAGCCGATGATGCCGAAACGTTACGTAACGGCTGCGCCGATTATGTTGGCTTCAGTTATTACATGAGTAATGCGGTGAAACATGACGCCAGCGGAATAGACGATCCGATCACCGGTTTTGAAGGCGTAGTGAAAAACCCGCACGTAAAAGCATCAGACTGGGGCTGGCAAATCGATCCGGTTGGCTTACGCTACACGCTAAACGAACTTTATGAGCGTTACCAAAAACCGTTATTTATCGTAGAAAACGGGTTTGGTGCCATCGATAAGCCCAATGAGCAAGGCGTGATCGAAGATGATTATCGCATCGACTATTTACGTGCCCACATTGAAGAGATGAAAAAAGCGGTCAGCTATGATGGGGTTGATTTGATGGGCTATACGCCGTGGGGCTGTCTGGACTGTGTCTCGTTCACCACCGGTCAGTACGATAAGCGTTACGGCTTTATTCACGTCAATAAAAACGATGATGGCAGCGGCGATTTTTCTCGCTCGAAGAAGAAAAGTTTTGCCTGGTATCAGCAGGTGATCGCCAGCAACGGCGAATCGCTGTAAAACCAAACGCCGCAGTGAATCGCTGCGGCGTTACTGTTTTAGCGTCCGCCTGCAGCATCAATAAAGCTGCCGGTGACATAGGACGCCGCATCGCTGGCTAACCAGACAATCGCTTCGGCAATCTCTTCTGCCTGCCCACCGCGCCCTAGTGGGATCGCACTGGCGACACGATCAACCCTGCCCGGCTCGCCGCCATCGGCATGCATCCCGGTATAGATAAATCCAGGCCTTACGCTGTTGACGCGAATGCCCTGCTGCGCCACTTCCAGCGACAATCCTTTGGTTAACGTGTCCATTGCCCCCTTTGAGGCGGCGTAATCCACATATTCGCCTGGCGCGCCGATACGTGATGCAGCGGATGAGACATTCACGATCGATCCGCCTTTGCCGCCATGATGCGTTCCCATACGCTTAACCGCTTCACGACAGCACAGAAAGGTGCCGGTCACGTTGGTTGCGAATACCTGCCGGATACGCGCAGCATCGAGTTGCTCGACACGACACTGCTGAAACAGGATCCCGGCATTATTAACCAGCACGGCTAAGGTGGCGTCTTCTTCATCTAACCGGTGAAACATCGCCATCAGTTGCGCTTCATCCGCAATATCAGCCTGTATGGCAAAGGCTTCGCCACCCTGCCGCTGGATTTCTTCCACTACCTGCTGCGCTTCCGCTTCACGTTGCCGGTAATTTACCGCCACACGATAACCGTTGGCTGCCAGTAGCAACGCGGTAGCACGTCCGATACCACGGCTGGCGCCAGTCACTAATGCGAGCTTCATGATTGTCTCCAAAGAAAGGGCCGCAAGCCGGCCCTTAAATTTCTTAACTATGCATACATTTACCCGAATACTTCGTGTCGCAGCCAACGCATCTGCGGCGCGAAGTATGATGGGTAAATTACTGATACTCGCTCATCGGCACACAGGAACAGAACAGATTACGGTCGCCAAACACATCGTCCAGGCGTTTCACTGTCGGCCAGTATTTATTGTGGCTGCCTGCCGGGAACACCGCCAGTTCACGGCTGTATGGATGCGCCCATTCACTCACAATTTCCATCTGCGTATGCGGCGCATTCACCAGTGGGTTATCGTCGGCTGGCCATTCACCATCGGCAACGCGGTCGATTTCCATACGGATTGCCAGCATCGCATCAATGAAGCGGTCCAGTTCGATTTTACTTTCCGATTCAGTCGGCTCTACCATCAGCGTGCCTGCCACCGGAAAAGACATGGTTGGCGCATGGAAACCGTAATCAATCAGGCGTTTGGCAATGTCCAGCTCGCTAATACCGGTTTGCTCTTTCAGCGGACGAATATCGAGAATACATTCGTGCGCCACGCGATCATCACGACCGGTATAGAGAATCGGATAAGCGGATTGCAAGCGGCTGGCAATATAGTTGGCATTCAGAATCGCTACCGAACTCGCCTGTTTCAGGCCTTCCGCACCCATCATGCGAATGTACATCCAGCTGATTGGCAGAATCGAGGCGCTACCAAAGGGTGCTGCCGATACTGCGCCCTGCTGGGTCAATACGCCATCAATCTGCACCACACTGTGACCCGGAACAAACGGCGCTAAGTGCGCTTTTACCCCGATAGGTCCCATGCCTGGACCGCCACCGCCGTGCGGAATACAGAAGGTTTTATGCAGGTTAAGGTGCGATACATCTGCCCCGATGTAGCCTGGTGTAGTGATACCGACCTGCGCATTCATGTTTGCGCCATCAAGATAAACCTGACCGCCGTACTGATGCACGATCTGGCAAACTTCGCGAATCGTTTCTTCGTACACACCGTGAGTCGATGGATAGGTCACCATAATGCACGACAGCTTATCGCCAGCCTTCGCAGCTTTCTCACGCAGATCGCCAAGATCGATATTGCCCTGCTTATCACACGCCACCACCACAACATCCATGCCCGCCATTTGCGCTGAGGCCGGGTTAGTACCGTGAGCAGAGTTTGGGATCAGACACAGATGACGATCGCCTTCGTTACGGCTTTCATGGTAGCGACGAATCGCCAGCAGGCCTGCATATTCGCCCTGTGCGCCCGAGTTCGGCTGCATGCACAGCGCGTCATAGCCGGTCAGCTGCACCAGCCACTGTGATAACTGCCCAATCATTTGCAGATAGCCTGTTGCCTGTTCTGCCGGACAGAATGGATGCAGCTCAGCAAATTCTGGCCAGGTAATGGGGATCATTTCTGCCGCAGCGTTGAGCTTCATGGTGCAGGAACCAAGAGGGATCATCGCCTGATTCAGTGCCAGATCCTTTTTCTCCAGGCTGTGCATGTAACGCATCATCTCTGTTTCGCTGTGATGACGGTTAAATACCGGATGCGCCAGAATCTCGCTGTGACGTTGCAGACCGGCCGGAATCGCCTGACTGTCAGCCGCGACTTCACCGTCAAGTTTATCGATGTCCTGACCATGCGCATCACCTAACAGGATGGCAAACAGCGCGCTGATATCTTCACGACTGGTGGTTTCGTCCAGCGTAATACCGACCGCGTTGTGAATATCACTGCGCAAATTGACACCAAAACTCAATGCACGGTTCAGCACCGCCGCTTTGTCAGCAACGTCAACGGTCAGCGTGTCGAACCAGTGATTATGACGCAGCTTCAGGCCACCATTTTGCAGGCCTGCGGCCAGAATATTGGTGAAGCGATGGATACGTGAAGCGATACGCTTCAGGCCCGCCGGGCCGTGGAATACAGCATAAAGACCGGCGATGTTAGCCAGCAGAACCTGCGACGTGCAGATGTTGGAGTTGGCTTTTTCACGGCGAATATGCTGTTCGCGGGTTTGCATCGCCATACGTAGCGCGGTATTGCCTGCGGTATCGCGCGAAACGCCAATGATACGGCCTGGCATAGAGCGTTTGTGCTCATCGCGGCTGGCAAAGAAGGCGGCATGTGGACCACCGTAGCCCATTGGCACGCCGAACCGTTGTGCTGAACCAAAGACGATATCTGCACCCTGTTTGCCTGGCGCTTCCAGCAGCACCAGCGACATGAAATCAGCCGCGACACTCACAACAACGTTGCGCGCCTTTAATCCAGCAATCAGTTTGCTGTAGTCGTGCGCCTCTCCGGTTGTGCCAACCTGTTGCAGCAATACGCCAAATAAATCGTCATGGTCGAGCGATCTCTCTGCCGCGTCGATGATCAGCTCAAAACCAAACGTTTCGGCGCGCGTGCGCACGACATCTAAGGTTTGTGGATGAATATCATCGGCAATAAAAAATTTATTCGCTTTTTTCAGCTTGCTGACGCGCTTAGCCATTGCCATGGCTTCTGCTGCTGCCGTGGCTTCATCCAGTAAGGAAGCCGAAGCGATGTCCATGCCGGTCAAATCAATCGTGACCTGCTGAAAATTGAGCAAAGCTTCGAGGCGGCCTTGCGAAACTTCGGGCTGATAAGGCGTATATGCGGTATACCAACCGGGATTTTCCAGCATGTTACGCAGGATAACCGGTGGGGTGATGACCGCGCTGTATCCCATGCCGATCCAGGATTTATAACGCAGATTCTGACTGGCAATCGCTTTTAGCTCCGCCAGCGCCTGCTGTTCAGTCGCTGCTTCACCTACGGCTGGCGGACCAGGCAGTTGAATATCAGCGGGGACGATAGAACCGATCAACGCCTCCAGCGAACTGGCACCAATAGCCTCAAGCATGACAGCTTGTTGCTCAGGTGAAGGACCGATATGGCGCTCAATGAATGCACCGTTATGTTCAAGCTGGCTGAGAGTCTGGGTCATTAGCAGTAAATCCTGAATCGGGCTGGGGAACTAAAAGAGCGAAAAACAATGGCGGCCTCAATGCAAGACCGCCAGATTATTACTCGTCGATAGAGGCTTTATAGCCATCGGCATCCAGCAGTGAGTCGAGTTCTGACTCATCGCTGGCTTTGATTTGAAACAGCCAGCCATCCTGATACGGATCGCTGTTGACGGTTTCAGGCGCATCGGCCAGGTCTTCGTTAACGGCAATAATCTCACCGCTGATCGGTGCATAGATATCAGACGCCGCTTTCACGGATTCCGCGACGGCACACTCTTCACCGGCAGTAAACGTCGCACCAACGTCAGGCAGATCAACAAAGACCATGTCGCCCAAGAGTTCTTGTGCATGTTCGGTAATGCCTACAGTGTAAGAACCATCTTCGTTTTTACGTACCCACTCGTGGCTCTCACGGTATTTCAACTCACTTGGCACATTGCTCATCGCCATTTCTCCTGAATTAAATTTATTTAGCGACCGGCTTACCGGCACGAACAAAAACAGGTTTGGTGACCTGCACGGGCATTTCGCGATGACGGATTTCTACCACCGCGCTGTCGCCAATACTGGCAGGAACACGTGCCAGGGCGATGCTGCAACCCAGCGTGGGCGAGAATGAGCCACTGGTGATAATGCCTTGCTGCGGCTGACCTTGTTCGTCAGTGAAGCGCACCGGTAACCCGTTACGCAGCACGCCTTTTTCAGTCATGACCAGGCCGACCAGTTTTTCTGTGCCCTGCTCGCGTTGTGCTTCCAGCGCATCACGCCCAATGAACTTACGATCGGCAGGTTCCCAACTGATGGTCCAGCCCATATTGGCAGCAAGCGGTGATACGCCTTCATCCATTTCCTGACCATAAAGATTCATGCCCGCCTCCAGACGCAAGGTATCGCGTGCGCCCAGGCCTGCAGGTTTAACGCCCGCCGCCAGCAAACGTTGCCAGAAATCTGCCGCCTCACCCGCTGGCAGCGCAATTTCATAGCCCGCCTCTCCGGTATAGCCGGTGGTGGCGATAAATAACTCGCCCGCCTGCACACCGAAAAACGGTTTCATGCCTTCCACCGCCTGGCGCTGTTCGGCGCTGAATAGCGTTTGCGCTTTTGCTGCGCCTGCGGCCCCTGGACAGCAATTAGCGCCAGATCGTCACGTTCGGTCAGTGAAATGCCATAACCTTTTGCATGTTCACCTATCCACGCAAGATCGTTCTCACGGGTGGCCGAATTCACCACCAGGCGGAAGAACGTCTCGGTCATAAAGTAAACAATCAAATCGTCAATGACGCCACCCGACGCATTGAGCATTCCGCTGTAAAGTGCTTTACCCGGCTGGGTCAATTTGGCTACGTCATTCGCCAGCAGAAAACGCAGGAATTCACGGGTGCGCGGGCCTTTGAGATCCACGATGGTCATATGAGAAACATCAAACATGCCGGCGTCATTACGCACCGCGTGGTGTTCATCCATTTGAGAGCCGTAATGCAGTGGCATCATCCAGCCATGAAAATCAACCATGCGGGCACCGCAAACCTGATGCTGTTCAAACAGAGGTGTTTGCTGAGTCATAACCATCCTGTGCAGAAGCGAGTTGAGTTTTAACGCACGTCGAAATGAATGCCGACGCAAACGTTCTCTTTGCATTGACGTTACCATTGAACGCACGGTTTAACCATAAGCAAAACGGGGTCGAAACACGCCACACAGCTTAACGGGCACTCATAAACAACAGGATAAAAAACTCTGTTTTTGTGATTTGACGCTCAATAAATACAGCCTGAGCGTTTATAGCCAGTAAATTTATGCGCATCGACTCACAGGATGTTAAAAAAATGCCAGACCAGATAAAAAGTAAGATAAATAAAAGTAATGCGAACGACCCCGCAAAATTAGAATAAATCAAACGAGGCGCGATAACGGTGCGCGGTTGCCTTTTAATGGTGCAAGCGAAAAAAGAGATAAAAAAAGCCAGCAAGGCGCTGGCTTTCAGGCAGGAAAAACAGGGATTAACGTAGCCAGATCGGCATATCATTCAGGCCCATCGCCTGTTTTAGCATGAGCGGTTTTACGCCAGGTAAGGTATCTGCCAGCTTAAGGCCAACATCACGCAACAATTTTTTCGCCGGGTTATTACCCGCAAACATTTCCCGGAAACCTTGCATACCCGCAAGCATCAATGCTGCGCTGTGTTTACGGCTGCGTTCATAACGGCGCAGGTACAGATGCTGGCCAATATCTTTGCCTTCCTGATGCAGACGGCGGATCTCGCCAATCAACTCTGCGGCATCCATAAAACCGAGGTTAACGCCCTGCCCGGCCAGGGGATGAATGGTATGAGCCGCATCCCCCACTAATGCCAGGCGATGCGCGGCAAAGTTGCGTGCGTAACGCGCCATCAACGGAAAGGATTTACGATCGCTTTCCAGATGACACAGCCCCAGACGCATATCAAACGCGACGGCAAGCTGCTGGTTAAACAGGGCTTCCGGCATTGTTTCCAGACGGTTTGCTTCTTGTGGCGACAGCGACCAGACAATGGAAGAGAGATGGGGATCCTGCATCGGCAGGAACGCCAGAATGCCATCGCCATGGAAGACCTGACGTGCGATGGCATCATGCGGCAAATCAGTACGGATATTTGCCACCAGCGCGTGATGATCGTAATCCCAAAACGTCACCGGGATGTCAGCTTTATTGCGCAGCCATGAGTTCGCACCATCGGCAGCAATCAATAAGCGCGCAGTCAACATGTTGCCATCTTGCAAGGTAATAAAGGCCTCGTTATCACCAAAAGCGACCTGCTGCAGCTGTGAAGGCGCCATCAGCGTGACGTCACTGCAGGCGCTGGCACGTTGCCATAACGCACTATGAATAACCGGGTTTTCAACGATATGCCCCAAATGCGAAAGGCCCTGTTTTTCATCGTCAAAAGCGATCGAGCCGAAACTGTCCTGATCCCACACTTCCATACCGTGATAGGCGCTGGCGCGCAGCGACAGAATCGTTGACCAGACATCCAGCTTTTGCAGCAACCGCTCGCTGGTGGCGTTAATCGCCGACACCCGAATTGAGGGCGATGCGCTGGCATCAAAGTGCGGCTCAGCCGATTTTTCCAGAACAGCAATACGCAGTCCGCTACCCTGTAAGCCACAGGCAACAGCCAGACCGACCATACCACCGCCGGCAATCACCACATCAAAAGTTTGCATCGGTGCCCCTTAATTAACGCTTAACCCAACCAAGCGTGCGCTCAGCCAGTTGATTCCGTAGCCATGGCAGATGATCCATTGCCATTAAGCCAACATTCCTGCCGACAATCAGTGGTACGTGACGATTAGCGAACAGCCGTACTAACCCGTCGGTAATGCCGATGGTCGCGGTCCGATCCTCCTGACGACGCTGCTGATAATGATGCAGCACCGCATAACTCCCCGGATCCTGCTGATGACGATGTGCCGCTGCCAGCGTTTCCGCCAGCGACATGACATCGCGCAGACCAAGGTTGAAACCTTGTCCGGCAATGGGATGCAGCGTTTGCGCAGCATTACCCACCACGGCGACACGGTGGGTAATTTGCTGCGTCGCCTGCTGCAGCGCCAGCGGATAACATTCACGCTGTCCCGTCTGAATAAACTTACCCAGCCGCCAGCCAAACGCGCGCTGTAACGCCGTCAGAAATTCACTGTCGCACCAGCTTTCAACCTCGCTACGCGCAGACAGCGGATGACACCACACCAGCGACAAGCGGTTATCCGACATCGGTAATAACGCCAGCGGGCCCTGTTCGGTGAAGCGTTCAAACGCGCGCCCCTGATGCGGCAACTGCGTTGTCACATTAGCAATCAAAGCCAGCTGTTGATAATCCTCAGTTTGCCACTGAATACCACAGGATGCGGCTAATGCCGAACGCGACCCATCAGCGGCAACTAACAGCGCGCCTTCCAGCTGCTCGTTGTTATCCAGCGTGACCTGCACACGCGCTTGCGTGCGCGTTGCCTGCACAACCCGCGCCGGACAGCGCAACGTCACACCGGGTGCTTTTTTTAATGCCGCAAACAGCCGCTGGCCGACATCATATAACTCAACTACCTGGCCCAGCGCCGGAATCGCATACTCTTCTGCCGACATTGAAACAAAGCCCGCATGCCCGCGATCGGAGACGTGAATATGGGTAATCGGCGTTGCGCTGCTTTCCAGCTGATGCCAAAAATTGATATCTGCCAGCTGCTGGCAGGTGCCTGCCGCAAGCGCAATCGCGCGGCCATCGTAACCTGGATGCGCGCGGCTGGCGGGTTCACTGCTTTCAATTAGCGTGACCGGCAGCTGGCCCTGCGTCAGATGTGAGATTGCCAGCGCCAGGGTAGCACCGGTCATGCCGCCACCGGCAATGATAATACTCATAGCTCTTTTGCCGCCGCCATGAGTGCTTCAATCGCGTCAGCGTCTTTAACCACGCTGTCGGTAAGATTGTCGTTGCCGGTTTCTGTGATCACAATATTGTCTTCAATGCGGATACCGATGCCGCGATATTCCGCAGGTACGTCGGCGTCGGGTGCAATATAAAGTCCCGGCTCGATGGTTAACACCATGCCGGGTTCAAGAATGCGATCGCGGCTCGGAGTGCCGTAATGACCTACATCATGAACATCCAGTCCCAGCCAGTGGCTCAGGCCATGCATGAAAAACTGACGATGTGCATTCTCAGTGATTAATGCATCGACTTCGCCCTGCATCACGCCGAGTTCAACCAGGCCGCTTACCATGATGCGTACCACGTCTTCATTCACGTCGTGAATACTTACGCCCGGCCTGAACAGGGAAAGTGCTTTGTACAACGAGGCCAGCACGATGTCGTAGACAGCACGCTGTGGCTCGCTGAATTTACCATTCACTGGAAAGGTGCGCGTGATATCGCCCGCGTAACCATGAAATTCGCAGCCAGCATCAATCAGCACCAGATCGCCGTCGCGCATCTCACACTCGTTTTCGGTGTAATGTAAAATGCAGGCGTTATCACCTGAACCAACGATGGTGTTGTAAGCAGGAAAGCGCGCGCCGTGTCGATTAAATTCGTGATGAATTTCGCCTTCCAGGTGATATTCAAACAGGCCCGGACGGCACTTTTCCATGGCGCGGATATGCGCCAGCGCGCTGATTTTGCCTGCGCGGCGCAGAATCTCAATCTCTTCCGGCTCTTTGAACAGGCGCATCTCATGCACCCACGGCCGCCAGTCGGTAAGGGTTGCCGGTGCGCTGAGATTTTGACGAAAGCCGCGCCGCAATTTTTCAAGCGCGTTAAAAATCAGTGCATCGCTCTCGGCATACATGCCTTGCGCGTGATATACCACATCCAGTCCGTTCAGCAGTGAATGCAGTTGGTCGCCAAGATCATCCCAGGGTAGCGCGCGATCCACTCCCAGTTTCGCCGGGGCTGCCTCTTGCCCCAGACGACGGCCAAACCAGATTTCAGCGGTCAGATCACGTACGCGATTAAACAACACGCTGTGATTATGGGTTTCATCACTCTTGATCAGCACCAACAGCGCCTGTGGCTCATTAAAGCCGGTGAAATACCAAAAGTCGCTGTTCTGACGAAAGGGGTATTCGCTGTCATTGCTGCGTGTGACTTCCGGTGCGGCAAAGATTAATGCTGCGCTGCCCGAAACCATCTTTGCTAACAGCGCCTGGCGACGCTGCTGAAAAGTTTCCAGTGAAATCATGTCTGCACTCCCTGTTAAGATGAGCACGTCGGTGCCCCTGCAATATCTGGATTAGTGTAGCGTGGGTTTTTGCACTTCAGGCGCGGTGGGCTGTGGGCGATTAAAGGTGTCGTGGCACAGCAGCGCCGCCACGCGAACGTATTCAATCACCTCTTCCAGCGACTGCTCCAGTTCATCCTGATCTTCATCTTCATCGTAGCCGAGCTGTCCGATGGTGCGTAAATCATCGATTGCTTCGCCGGTTTCGCCAGTGACTTTATCGAGTTTAGGCTGTGTGACGCCCAGGCCGAGCAGGAAATGATTGACCCAGCCCGCCAGCGCATCGGCGCGATCGAAAACGGTAATGTCGTCATCGGTTGGTAACATTAGCTGGAAAAGAAAACCCTCATCTTCCAGCGTGTTAGCAATGTTTTCATGCAATGACTGCAGCGGCAGCGACAGGCTTTGCGAGAAAGCCATGCCTTCGTTAGTCAGGTCGTGAACCAGGGTCTTCCAGCTTGGGTCCTGATTCCCGCCACAGAGAATGCCGCTGATCAATCCGTGCATTTCTGCTGGCGTCATGCCTACGCCCTGCTGAGAGAGCGCCGCCGCCAGCGCGTTGTAATCGGGGGTTGCGTTCTGTAAGGACATAAGTTTTCATCGTCGTTGGCAGAATAAGTTCGTGTTATGCTACCACTAGCTGCCTCAAGGTTTCCAGAAAAGGGGTTGTAACTTATTTCGCGGGTCTATATAGTTGCCCGCCTCCCAAGCCATTGACCGCTAAGGGAGTTGCGGGCGAAGTAATCAGTCAGGAAGGGTGGCATGTCTGCACAACCGGTAGATTTACAAATTTTTGGTCGTTCGTTGAGAGTGAATTGTCCGCCTGAACAGCAAGATGCGTTGAACGCGGCGGCTGAAGATCTCAATCAACGGTTGCAAGATTTAAAAGTTCGCACTAGAGTCACAAATACAGAACAACTGGTGTTTATCGCCGCGTTAAATGTCTGCCATGAGTTGGCACAAGAGAAGGTGAAAACGCGCGATTATGCTGCTAATATGGAACAACGCATCAGAATGTTGCAGCAGACAATTGAACAGGCATTAGTTGAGCAAGGTCGCATAACCGATCGCCAGGATGCGAAGTTCGAATAAAACTTCATGGTTGCTATACTAGAGCAACGGTGAGGTAAATTTTCTCTGAGATGTTTGCATGTGGGCCAGTCCCCTGAGCCGATATTTCAAAAAAACAGAATGTGACGCTCCGTAACCTGTGAGCACGCTCGGTTCGTCCGAGAAGCCTGATGGTTGCGACGGCATGTTCACCTTGAACCAAGGGTTCAAGGGTTACAGCCTACGGCGGCATCTCGGAGATCTCCTCTTTAGCAGTCCCTCTTTTTTCCCCCATTGCGTGATATAGTTCACTTTTAGTGACTTATCCTGCGGGGAACCCATGTCAGAACCCTCTTTCTTGCAACGGCAGGATATCCGGCAGCATGTGCGTCATCTTCGCCGCGCATTAACGGCTGAACAGCAAGAACAAGCTGCCGATCTGCTGGCAGAACATGCCATCAATTTCGCCCCCATCACTGAAGCAAAAAATGTTGCCCTGTTTTTATCTGTCGATGGTGAAATCAACACTCGTCCGCTGATCGCCAGGCTCTGGCAGCAAAAAAACAGGTCTGCCTGCCCGTTTTGCACCCTTTTTCACCCGGCCATTTATTGTTTCTGCGCTATACGCCTGAAACCACGCTCACACCCAATAAGCTCAATATTCCTGAACCGCCGCTGGATATTCGCCAGTTGATCACGCTCGACCAGATTGATGTGATGATGGTGCCGATGGTGGCCTTTGATCGCCACGGGCAACGCTTAGGCATGGGCGGCGGCTTTTACGATCGCACACTGCAAAACTGGAAACAGCACGGCTTTTTGCCGGTTGGCTTAGCGCATGATTGCCAACGGGTTGATGACCTGCCGGTGGCGAAGTGGGATGTGCCTTTGCCTGCGGTGCTGACACCGTCAAAGCTCTGGCAGTGGGATTAAAAAGAGGCGCCAGATGGCGCCTCATTGGGCTGTGACTTTGCCTTTTACGGATCAGTACAGCAGACGGGCACGAATGGTGCCCGGAATAGCTTTCATCAACTGCAATGCTTTGTCTGCCAGTTCTTTCTCGGCATCAATATCAATAACCACATAGCCCATAAACGGTGAAGTTTGCAGGTACTGAGCGGCGATGTTAACGCCCTGCTCGGTAAAAATCTGGTTAATAGCGGTAAGCACACCAGGGCGGTTTTCATGGATGTGCAGCAAACGACTGGCGCTGGCACCGTGCATTGGCAGCGACACTTCCGGGAAATTAACCGCAGACAGCGTAGAGCCATTATCTGAATACTTCGCCAGCTTACCGGCCACTTCGATACCGATGTTCTCTTGTGCTTCTTCCGTGGAACCCCCGATGTGCGGCGTAAGGATCACGTTGTCAAATTCGCTCAGCGGAGAGATAAACGGATCGCTGTTAGTTGCAGGTTCAACCGGGAATACGTCAATCGCTGCGCCACCCACGTGCTTACTTGCCAGTGCGTCACACAGGGCTGGAATATCAACCACGGTACCGCGCGAGGCGTTAATCAGAAGTGCACCTGGTTTCATTTGAGCAAACTGTTCAGCGCCCATCATATCCTGCGTTGAGGCGGTTTCCGGTACGTGCAAACTCACCACGTCGCTCATGTTCAGCAGTTCATTGAGGCTGCGTACCTGATTTGCGTTACCCAACGGCAGCTTGTTTTCGATGTCGTAAAAGAAAACGTGCATACCCAGGCTTTCAGCCAGCACACCTAACTGCATACCAATGTGGCCATAGCCAATAATACCGAGTTTTTTACCACGCGCTTCAAAAGAGCCTTTGGCATTCTTATTCCAGATGCCGCGATGCGCTTTGGCATTGGCTTCCGGGATGCCGCGCAGCATCAGCAGCATTTCACCGATCACCAGTTCAGCGACAGAGCGGGTGTTAGAGAAAGGCGCGTTAAATACAGGAATGCCCCGTTTTGCCGCAGCGTCCAGATCAACCTGGTTAGTCCCGATGCAGAAACAGCCTACAGCCACCAGTTTTTCAGCTGCTGCAAAGATGTCTTCGGTCAGTTGGGAGCGGGAACGGATACCGATGAAGTGCGCATCACGGATAGAGGCTTTTAATGCCTCAGAATCCAGCGCACCTTTGTGGAATTCGATGTTGGTGTAACCTGCCGCACGCAGGTTATCCAGCGCGCTCTGATGGACACCTTCCACCAGCAGGAACTTAATTTTGTCTTTATCCAGTGATACCTTTGCCATTTCCCGATCCTATTCAGAATTCAACGAGGGCTGCCATAAGCCAACCTTCTGTCAAAATATCAAAATTTACGCATCCGGCAATACAAACGATTGCCTCTCTGCCAGCACGGCAGCGTTCAGCAGTAGCACATTGCCGTACAAAATCGGGATCCCGGCGACGAAGGGAGAACGAACCCGCTGTCGATGACGCTTATGTGACATAAGTCACTAAATTTCGCCTTCGCAAGAAAAGATGTTTCGTGGCCTGAAATTTCTGGCGCAATTACTGCGCCAGACAGATCATTTTTTGATGGTTTTAACGCCGTCTGGTCCACCAATCAGCGCAATATCCGCGCCGCGTGCGGCAAACAAGCCGACCGTTACGACGCCTGGTAGCGCATTGATGGTTTTTTCCAGCGCGATGGGGTCAAGAATTTTCAGATTATGGACATCAAGGATAATATTGCCGTTATCGGTGACAACGTTCTGGCGATATTCAGGCAGCCCACCGATTTTCACCAGTTCACGCGCCACAAAACTACGCGCCATGGGAATCACTTCAACAGGCAGCGGAAAGTTGCCCAGCACATCGACTTCTTTTGACCCGTCGGCAATACAGATAAATTTGTCAGCGACCGCAGCGACAATCTTTTCACGTGTGAGCGCCGCGCCTCCGCCTTTGATCATCTGCATTTGCGGGTTGATCTCATCGGCACCATCAACGTAGATCGACAGCCTGTCGATTTCGTTGAGATCAAACACCTCAATCCCCAGGCTTTTAAGCTTTTGGGTTGAGGCTTCTGAGCTTGATACCGCACCTTCAATCTGATGCTTTACGGTAGCAAGCGCATCGATAAAATGCGCAGCAGTTGATCCGGTACCTACACCAACAACCGTGCCTGGCTGCACGTAGTCAAGCGCAGCCCAACCTACTGCTTTTTTCAGTTCATCCTGGGTCATGATATGTTTAAAACCTGTGCGACAACGAAGTGGGCGTAGTATAAAACAAGGCTTGCTGAAAATGCTCGGGTGAGTGAGTTGGATTAATCGCTTTGGAAGCCAGCCCACAAAAAATCAGACAGCGGTCACATGTGACACTTTTGTGGCATAGTAATGTCCACCTGAAGGAGAGAGAACAATAATGAAACGCCCGGATTATCGAACGCTTCAGGCGCTGGATGCTGTGATTCGTGAACGCGGCTTTGAGCGCGCCGCGCAAAAGTTATGTATTACTCAGTCTGCGGTTTCGCAGCGCATCAAGCAGTTAGAGAACCTGTTCGGTCAGCCGCTGCTGGTGCGTACTGTGCCGCCGCGCCCGACAGAGCAAGGCCAAAAACTGCTGGCGCTGCTGCATCAGGTTGAGCTACTGGAAGAAGAGTGGCTCGGCGATGAAAACAGCGGCACAACGCCATTGCTGCTGTCGCTGGCGGTCAACGCCGACAGTCTGGCAACCTGGCTGTTACCGGCGCTGAAAGAGGTACTGGCAGATTCTCCCGTGCGGCTCAACCTGCAGGTTGAAGATGAAACCCGCACTCAGGAACGCCTGCGTCGCGGCGAAGTAGTCGGTGCGGTCAGTATCCAGCCGCAGCCGTTGCCAAGTTGTCTGGTTGATCAACTCGGCGCACTCGATTATCTGTTTGTGGCCTCGCGTGATTTTGCTGACCGCTTTTTCCGAATGGCGTGACGCGCTCGGCTCTGCTGAAAGCACCTGCCGTTGCATTCGATCATCTGGATGATATGCACCAGGCCTTTTTGCAGCAGAACTTTGATTTGTCGCCAGGCAGCGTGCCCTGTCACATCGTGAACTCATCAGAAGCTTTTGTGCAGATGGCACGTCAGGGTTCGACCTGCTGTATGATTCCGCATCTGCAAATTGAGCGCGAGCTGGCGAGCGGTGAGTTAATCGACTTAACGCCCGGCCTGTATCAGCGTCGCATGTTGTACTGGCACCGCTTTGCACCTGAAAGCCGCTTAATGCGTCGGGTAACCGATGCGCTGATTGCGCATGGACATCGCGTGTTACGTCAGGACGGCGCTGCCGCGTAAAGAAATGAATCGGGGCGTTAATCGCCCCGATGTTTGCTTATGGCGTGTTTGGTTTGATTTCAAATACCACATCAACCTGGTCATCAAAGTTGATGCTTTGCTGATCGTACGTCTCCTGCGCGGAGGTATCAGCTGGTGCAGCTGCTGCTTTATACATACGCGCCATTGGCATCGGTTGGTAATTAGCGACCTGATAACGAATGCTGTAAATGGAACCCAGCTTCGCATTAAACCCTTCCGCTAACTCTGCGGCTTGCTGAGTCGCATTTTTGATTGCCGCTTTACGTGCCTGCTCTTTGTAGCTGTCTGGATTGGTTACGCCCAGCTCAACATTGCGGATCTCATTCAGGCCAGATTTTAGCGCGCCGTCCAGTAGATCATTCAGCTTATCGAGTTGACGCAGCGTTACCTGAACTTCGCGTACAGCGCGATAGCCCTTCAGGATCGATTTACCCTCTTTGGTGTAATCGTACTGCGGTTGGGTGCTGAGGTTAGCTGCATCAATATCTTTCTTTTCAATGCCATTTTTCTGCAAGAAATCAAAATATTGCGCCACACGATCGTCAGCCTGCTTCTTTGCATCAGCCGCGTCTTTTGACGAAACGTTTACCACAATTGATAAGGTCGCAATATCCGGGCGGGCATCAACCGATGCTTTACCCGAAGTGACGACATGCGGTCCGTTAGGTAACTCATCAGCTTGTACGCTCACGGGCAACGCCCCGGCGCTCATCATTGCGGCCAGAGCCAATGCTTTCAGTTTCAAGAAAGTCCTCCTTGAAGTTATCAGTTCAATCGCTTCCAACGTGACGAAGCCCAACACGCATAGCGATGCGCCATGCTTTGAGTGGTCATTATGGCAAAAGTTCGCCGTCATGCAGGTTTTAACGCCAAAGCGATCACATTTTAAGGCATCAGGATTCGCCATATTCCTGCGTTAATGTTTCTATTAAAGAAACAAACCTTGCTGTAGAGTATCCTATGGCAGAACACCCTCACGTGCAAGCTGCAGTTTATGCACGCGCGGAACCAGCCTGGTTTACTGTGCCAGGGCTGCATTTCTTTAACATCATTATTAATGACAGGGATCGACCCCTCTGTCGGGGCGACGACGATGACAGCAAAAGCTGAGTTAACTTATCTGCGGGCAGGCGATGCACTGCCGGAAAGCCATAAGCTGGCGAGTGACATCATCAGTTTCACGGGCGCGCGCTCACGCATCGTGATGCCGATTGCGCCTGGCGCCCTGATTGATAGCAAGAGTTTTGCGCCAGCACGGGCGTTTACTGCTGTGCTGGCTGCGAGGGGCATCTGTAGCTATCTGTTTATTGTGGGCTGTATCAGCAATGCTAATCCGAAAAGGTAGTTATGCGCTGGGCCAGCGCCTGCAACGCACGCTTGCGCTGCGCCAGCTGAGTTTCATCTGGCTGCATAACCCTGGCAAATGCCAGCGCGGCACGGTTGTTGTCGAGAGTTTGTGCCATCGCCACCTCACCATCATCATGCCGCCAGATCAAAAGTTTTGCGCACGCTGCTCAGTCAGCAGCGGTGCCATCTGCTGCCACTGTTCCGGGCTAAAACGTATTTTCAGCGCCTCATCACTTTCCGCCGCCAACAGCGCCACACCAATCACCGACTGCCACGCAGGCAGCATACGATACCCCGACAAGGCCTGGCTGGTCGTGGCGCGCTCACCCGGTTCGGAGTGCCAGATATAGATCACCTGATCCTCCCACAATACGCCCAGCGCGACCACAATGTCGCTGGGCGCGTGCGCTTCCAGCTGTGGCAACGCCTGAGCAAACAGCGACGAGCCGCGAATCGCCTGGGCCGCCAATGCATGAATGCCGGGGCCCGGCAAATAGCGCCGCTGCTCATCCTGCATTGTGAGTCCCACAGCCGCCATCGTCATCAGCAGGCGATTGACGCGCGTACTGTTCATTCCCATCTGGCGCGCCAGTTCACGGCAGCCAATCGCTTTACCGCTGGAAACCAGGTACTGCAAACAGCGAATACCATCAATAAGGCTTTGGTTGGGTTGAGAAGACATAGCGAGCTCACTGGCGAAAGAATCCAACATCTTATCTGTAGTTTTAAAGGAATCAAATGATGCAAACTTTTCAGGCTGAACCGGCCCGTAGCTTTCCTGTTCACGCTTTAAAGGCTGATTTACTCGTTGCAGGCGGCGGTTTAGCCGGTGTCTGTGCCGCACTGGCTGCGGCGCGCGATGGCCTGCAGGTCATTCTTATTCAGGATCGTCCGGTGCTGGGAGGCAGTGCCTCCAGCGAGGTGCGGCTGTGGGCGAACGGTGCAACATCCCACCAGGCAAACAACAATCGCTGGGCGCGTGAAGGCGGCATCATGGGCGAAATCATGGAGGAGAACCTGTACCGTAATAAAGAGGGTAATCCCGTGCTGTTCGACGTGGTGTTACTTGATATGGTGCAGGCGCAGCCCGGCTTAACGCTACTGCTTAACACCGCCATTTTTGAGCTGGAAAAGGCAGGCAAGGATATCCGCGCCGTCAGTGCGTTTAACGCTAACAACCAGAGCTGGTATTACGTCTCTGCCGCGCAATTCATTGATGCCAGCGGTGATGGCGTACTCGGCTATCTGGCAGGTGCGGCGCATCGCTCAGGGGCAGAAGGCATTGAAGAGTTTGGCGAAAAAATGACACCCGCTGAAAATGCAGACCATAAGCCTTGTCATTCAATCTATTTCTACACCAGACGCACGGCAAACCCTGTGCGATTTACACCGCCCGGCTTTGCGCTGAAAGATATCCGGGAAATTCCCGCTTCAGCCGCCTCACTTCTGATCTGAACGGTTGCGATCTGTGGTGGCTCGAATGGGATGGCCGACTGGATACGGTGCATCAAAGTGAAACCATCAAGTGGGAGTTGTGGAAAATCGTCTGGGGCGTCTGGGATTACATCAAAAATTCGGGTGAATTTCCTGATGCTGAAAACCTGACGATTGAGTGGGTAGGTTTGATTCCCGGCAAGCGTGAAAGTCGCCGCTTTATCGGGGAAACCATGCTGTGCCAGCAGGATATTATTGAGCAGCGCGATCACTACGACGCCGTAGCGTATGGCGGCTGGTCGATTGACCTGCATCCCGCCGCTGGCGTTTACAGTAAACATAATGGCTGCCGTCAGTTTCACAGCAAAGGCACTTACACCATTCCTTTCCGGGCGCTGTATAGCCAGTCACTGAATAATTTATTACTAACCGGAAGATTAATTTCTGCCACGCACGTTGCCTCTGGCAGCGCACGCGCAATGTGCACTTGTGGCGTGCTGGGTGAAGTCGTGGGCCGTGCGGCCGCGCTGTGTCAGCAACAGCGGTTAACGCCGGCGCAACTGGCACAACCGGAACAGATTAGTCAGTTACAACAGCATTTGTTGCGTCAGGGTTGCTTTATTCCCCGGCAACAGTTGAGCACGCCCGCAGGTAATGCGCGCGTCTCGGTAAGCAGCACTCAGCAATTGCAAACGCTAGCGCCAGATGGCGGCTGGCACGCTCTCACCTCTCGCTGCGCCGTGCTGTTGCCATTAAAAGCGGGCGAAATGCTGCCTGGTATCCGCTTCCGTCTGCGCGCTAACGGCCAACAAACTGCCCGGGTTTCGTTGCTGACCAGCCAGAATCCTGCCAACACCTGCGGCGATCGCTTGCTGGAGACCTTAACTTTCACTTTTGAGGACGAAGCTGAACAGTCGCTTAATTTTAACTACCGCGCCGACTGTGACCGTTATTTGTTTATCGCTTTCGATCAGAATCCGGAGATTGAACTGGCGCTGACTCGTCAGCGTTTGCCGGGCGTGATGATGGTGTTCAACAGCCTCAATCCGCGCGTCTCAAAACGCATGCGTCAGATCAACGAGGGTGATTATGGCGTGGATGAGTTTGATTTCTGGCTGCCGCGCCGCGCACCTGATCAGATTTTAGCGGCCTTCACGCTCGACAGACCGCTGTCGCTGTGGCATGCAGATAATCTGCTGAATGGCAAACTCCGCCCCGAACAGCTTACGAATGGCTGGATACCAGCGCAGGACGATCGTCAGCCCTGGGTACTCTGGCAGTGGGAAGAGACGCAACAGGCGAGCCAGTTGACGCTGCTATTTGATAATGATTTCGACCATGCAATGGAGAGCATACAGATGGGGCATCCTGATGCCGTCACGCCACACTGCACCACCCATTATCGCCTGTGGCTGGATGACGCACTGCTGGCTGAAGTGACGGAAAACCATCATTCGCTGTGTCACCATGATTTGCCTGAAGGCGCGCACTTCCGGCAAATCAGGCTGGAGATTGTTGCCAGCGCAGGTGAAGTTCCTGCGCTGTATGGCCTGCATTTACATCAAAAACCGGCCATGCCCTGACGCGCCAGCTGAAAAGCGATAAACCACATAATCGCGCCCACCAGCAGATTGATAATGCGTTGGGCGCGTGTGGTGCGCAGCAGTGGGGAGAGCCAGGCGGCCAAAAGCGCCAGTCCAAAAACCACAGAACGGAGGCGCTGATGGTGCCAAACGCGAACCAGTGACGCGCGGTCTCCGAGGGTAGCTGGCTGCCTAAGCTGCCCAGCACCACAAAGGTATCAAGATAAACATGCGGGTTGAGCCAGGTGACAGCCAGCATAGTGGCGATAATTCGCCCCCTGCCCTGTTTCATCGCCGCTTCTGAAGCCAGCATTATATTCCCGCTAAACGCGGTGCGCAGCGCGCCCCAGCCGTACCACAGCAAAAATGCTACGCCAGCCCAGGTAATCAGCATTAACAGCAGCGGTGACTGATGCAGCAAGGCACTGCCGCCGAAAATCCCGGCACAAATCAGCGCAATATCGCTCAGAGAACAAAGCGAGGCTGTCATCAGATGATACTGGCGCTTAATGCCCTGATTCATGACAAATGCATTTTGCGGCCCCAGCGGCAAAATGAGCGCAGCCCCAAGCGCAAACCCTTGAAAATAGACAGATAACACAGTGAAACGTCCTTACATCGATGAGATGCAAAGAAGTATAGTGACGGGATGTGATTAGCGGAAATTGAAAATTTTAATGTTCAATAAGTTACATTAATGGGCGACCAAAGGCCGCCCGTCAGGCTTACTGCGCTTTAACGTCCTGCGAGGTTTCAGCGGTTTCAGGCTGTTTTACCTGATGAAAATGTACGTCCATCTGCGGATACGGAATTCCAATGCCTTTCGCATCCAGTGCGCGTTTGAAGTTTTTCAGCAGATCCCAGTATACATTCTGCAAGTCGCCGCTGTTGCTCCAGCAGCGCACGACAAAGTTCAGGGAAGATGCAGCCAACTCATTCAGGCCAATCTGAATTCCCATATCTTTCAGCACGCGGTCATCTGCTTCAACCACTTCCTGCAACAGTGCAATGACTTCATCTACGTCTGCGTCGTAGGCAACGCCGATAATAAATTCGTTACGACGTACTGGCTCGCGTGAAAAGTTAATAATGTTGCCGCTGATGATTTTGCCGTTAGGCACTACCACCATTTTGCCGTCAGCACTTTTCAGCGTAGTAGAGAAGATTTGTACGTTCATTACCGTTCCCATCACTCCGCCTAAATCGACGAACTCACCAGTACGGAATGGACGGAAGGTGACCAGTAATACGCCCGCCGCCAGGTTGGAAAGCGAACCCTGTAACGCTAAACCTACGGCTAAACCGGCCGCACCCAGAACCGCGATGACTGAAGCCGTCTGAACCCCTACGCGTCCCAATGCAGCAATGACGGTAAAGGCAATAACACCGTAGCGCACCAGCGCCGAGAGAAAATCAGCGACGGTCGCATCGATATGACGCGCCAACAGCAGACGATTAATCCCGTTTGATATTATGCGGGCGATGATCATCCCGATGATGATAATAGCAATTGCCGCAACGATATTGACTGCATAGCTCAGCAGCAGCGCCTGGTTGCGCACCAGCCAGCCACCCGCGTTATTGATGCCATCGACGACGTTTAAGTCTTCCATTTGTTAACCCTGTTTTGAATTCCCGCCGGGAACGAACAAAAACTGCCAGATGTAATCCGACACCCCGGGATCAAGGGTAAACAATTATCCAGCGAAGCGCCAAACGCAGAGGAAATTAACAGTTCATTCTGATAGTGAATGTATAAAAAAAGGCCCTTTCGGGCCTTTTTTAACCTGTAAGTAATATTTACTTACAGAACGTCGATCGCGTTGAGCTCTTTGAATGCCTGCTCAAGACGCACCACCATTGATGCCTGAGCAGAGCGCAGCCATACACGTGGGTCGTAATATTTCTTGTTTGGCTTGTCTGCGCCTTCTGGGTTGCCCAGCTGACCCTGCAGATAACCTTCGTTCTTTTTGTAGTACTGCAGGATGCCGTCCCAGGTTGCCCACTGGGTATCGGTATCGATGTTCATCTTAATCACGCCGTAGCTGATAGACTCTTCGATTTCTGCAGCAGATGAACCGGAACCACCGTGGAACACGAAATCCAGCGCGTTATGCGGCAGACCATGTTTTTCACATACGAATTTCTGAGAATCACGCAGGATGGTTGGGGTCAGTTTTACGTTACCTGGCTTGTACACGCCGTGCACGTTACCGAATGATGCCGCAATGGTGAAACGCGGGCTGATAGCATTCAGTTTTTCGTATGCGTAGTTAACATCTTCAGGTTGGGTGTAAAGTGCAGACGCATCCATATGGCTGTTGTCTACGCCATCTTCTTCACCCCGGTGCAGCCCAGTTCGATCTCCAGCGTCATGTCCAGTTTGGCCATACGCTCAAGATACTTGCTGCAAATCTCAATGTTTTCTTCCAGTGACTCTTCAGACAGATCGATCATGTGGGAAGAGAACAGCGGCTTACCGGTTTTTTGAAGTGTTCTTCGCCAGCATCCAGCAGACCGTCGATCCACGGCAGCAGTTTCTTGGCGCAGTGGTCGGTGTGCAGAATAACAGGAACACCATACTGCTCAGCCATCAAGTGAACATGATGTGCACCGGCGATAGCACCGAAAATAGCGGCACCTTGTGGTTTGTCAGTTTTGAAGCCTTTACCGGCGATAAATGCTGCGCCACCGTTAGAGAACTGAACGATAACAGGTGCTTTTACTTTTGCTGCGGCTTCCAGAACGGCGTTGATGGAATCAGTACCGACGCAGTTCACCGCTGGCAGGGCGAATTTATTCTCTTTCGCCACTTTGAAGATCTTCTGTACGTCGTCACCAGTGACAACGCCGGGTTTTACGAAATCAAAAATTTTAGACATGATTGTGTCCTGTTTCGTGATCGCTTATCCCTCACACGGGGATAGGATTTAAACGCCCAGTCGGGCAAGTCTTCAGGCGATGCCCTGTGGCATCGCCCCCAAAGGATTACTGCTTCGCACGCTCTTCCAGCATGGCAACAGCAGGCAATTTTTTACCTTCAACGAATTCCAGGAACGCGCCGCCACCGGTAGAGATGTAGGAAATTTTGTCTTCGATGCCGAACAGGTCGATAGCCGCTAAGGTATCGCCGCCGCCTGCAACAGAGAAAGCGTCGCTGTCTGCGATAGCGTTAGCCACGATCTCGGTGCCTTTACGGAAGTTCGGGAATTCAAAAACGCCAACCGGGCCGTTCCACAGGATGGTTTTCGCATTCTTCAGGATATCCGCCATCGCCTGTGCGGTTTCGTCGCCGAAGTCCATAATCTCTTCGTTATCCGCGACTTCGGAAACCTTTTTCACCGTGGCTGGAGCAGTTTCAGAGAATTCTGTGCCCACGCGTGAATCGGTAGGGACCGGAATGCCGTACTGATCGCGCAGGCCTTTTGCCGCATCAACAAAGTCCGGTTCATACAGTGACTTACCTACTTTGTTGTCAATCGCAACGAAGGTATTAGCGATGCCGCCACCCACAATCACCGTGTCCGCAATTTTCACCAGCGACTGCAATACGTCAAACTTGGTTGATACTTTTGAACCGCCAACAACCGCCACCAGCGGACGCTCAGGGTTGCTCATCACTTTACCCAGAGCTTCCAGTTCGGCAGACAACAGCGGGCCTGCACAGGCAACAGGTGCGAATTTGCCGACACCGTGAGTAGACGCCTGCGCACGGTGTGCCGTACCGAATGCGTCCATCACAAACACGTCGCACAGCGCGGCATATTTCTTAGCAAGCGTTTCGTCGTCTTTCTTTTCGCCTTTGTTAAAGCGAACGTTTTCCAGCACTACCAGCTCACCCTCAGCAACGTCCACGCCGTCGAGGTAATCTTTTGCCAGGGTAACATTGGTGCCGTTCAGCTTGTCTTTCAGGTAGTTAACGACCGGCAGCAGAGAGAACTCTTCGTTGTATTCACCTTCGGTCGGACGACCCAGGTGAGAGGTAACCATCACTTTTGCGCCCTGTTTCAACGCCGCTTCGATGGTAGGCAGTGAAGCACGGATACGTGCATCTGACGTCACTTTCCCTTCTTTCACTGGTACGTTGAGATCGGCACGGATCAGAACGCGTTTGCCAGCAAGATCCAGATCGGTCATCTTAATTACAGACATGGTGAATCCTCTCGTTGATTCTCGTAAGTTTTGCCAGACGCAGACTGCGTCTTACCTGAAACCGCTTGCGGCCATCGCTAACGTCGTGTCGAGCATTCGGTTAGCAAAGCCCCATTCGTTATCACACCAAACCAGGGTCTTGATCAGGTGCTGACCGCTAACCCGCGTTTGCGTACCATCCACAATGGCACTGTGCGGATCATGGTTAAAATCGACAGAGACTAACGGTAATTCCGTATAGTCAACTATACCACGAAATGCTCCCTCTGCCGCGCTTTGCAACAAGGCGTTAACTTCGCATGCTTTTACGCTTTGGCGTACGGAAACACTGAGATCAATGGCTGTCACGTTGATGGTTGGCACCCGCACCGCAATCGCTTCGAAGCGGTCATTGAATTTCGGAAAAATACGGGTAATGCCTGCAGCCAAACGTGTATCAACCGGAATGATTGACTGACTGGCCGCGCGCGTACGGCGCAGGTCGCTGTGATAAGCGTCAATCACTTGCTGATCGTGCATCGCCGAGTGAATAGTCGTTACCGTGCCAGATTCGATGCCAAAAGCGTCATCCAGCAGCTTGATCACCGGAATAATGCAGTTGGTGGTACAGGATGCATTGGACACAATGCGGTCAGTTTGTTTAAGAGCCTGTTCGTTGACGCCATACACCACGGTCGCATCAAGATCGTTGCCGCCCGGATGGGAAAACAACACTTTTTTCGCCCCCGCGTTTAAATGGGCCTCGCCATCTTCACGCGTTCCGTAAACGCCCGTGCAATCCAGCACGACGTCGACATTGAGCTCTCGCCACGGTAAACCGTCCAGCTCCGCGTGATGCAGGATACGAAGAGTATCTTCACCTACCCACAGTAAATCGCGTTCCTGACGCACATCAAAGGCGAAGCGGCCATGGCTGGTGTCGTACTTAAGCAGGTGCGCCATGCCGGTCGCTTCTGCCAGTTCGTTGATTGCCACCACGGTAATTTCGGCACGCCGCCCTGTTTCATACAGTGCGCGCAGCACGTTGCGTCCAATACGGCCGAAGCCATTAATTGCTACCCGGACGGTCATCTTTCTCCTGCCAAATCCAGCTGAAAAAACGTGCCGTTAGCCTGAGCGTTCCGCTGCGTTTTGTACAGGAGATTCTTATTCGACATCATCTGAAACTCACTGTCAGAGCGCACGAACTGAAACGGTTCAGCGAGAATAAAGGAATGGAGGAATAACAGGAATGATTGTGATCAACTGCGCTGCTTATATTTGGATCTGCGTCACAAATTTGCCTAAAAGCAGGCGATTACTGAAGGAATAATTTTATCCAGGCCGCGCAAAAAGAGCGCGGTTACGCTTCCCGCTGATGCTGATTTCAGGCAGCCAGCAGGCTGCCTGAAAAAGCACTTACGCCAGCAACGCTTTGGCTTTTGCTACAACGTTATCAACGGTAAAACCAAAGACTTCGAACAGTTTCTCAGCCGGTGCTGACTCGCCGAAGCTGGTCATGCCGATGATTGCGCCATTCAGACCGGTATATTTGAACCAGTAATCAGCGATGCCCGCTTCGATTGCTACGCGCGCGCTAACGGCTTTCGGCAGCACAGATTCACGATATTCGTCGCTCTGCTTGTCGAATGCATCGGTAGATGGCATAGAAACCACGCGCACTTTACGGCCTTCGCTGGAGAGCTTGTCGTACGCCGCAACGGCCAGTTCAACTTCTGAACCGGTCGCGATCAGGATCACTTCAGGCGTCCCTTCGCACGCTTTCAGTACGTAACCGCCACGCGCCACGTTTGCCAGCTGCTCTGCGGTACGGTCCTGCTGTGCCAGGTTCTGACGCGAGAAGATCAGCGCGCTTGGGCCATCTTTACGCTCGATGGCATATTTCCATGCCACCGCCGATTCAACCTGGTCACATGGACGCCACAGGCTCATGTTTGGCGTGGTACGCAGGCTCGCCATCTGCTC
Organism: Candidatus Pantoea haifensis; assembly: GCA_018842655.1. Taxonomy (GTDB): domain Bacteria; phylum Pseudomonadota; class Gammaproteobacteria; order Enterobacterales; family Enterobacteriaceae; genus Pantoea; species Pantoea haifensis. The sequence goes on from JAGTWN010000004.1 coordinate 2,274,784, forward strand.
AACAGGCTGGTGAGTCGGACCATCTTCACCCAGGCCGATCGAGTCGTGAGTGTAAACCATGATCTGGCGGATCTTCATCAGTGCCGCCATACGCGCCGCGTTACGGGCATATTCAACGAACATCAGGAAGGTTGCAGTGTACGGCAGGAAACCGCCGTGCAGCGCAATGCCGTTGGCGATAGCGGTCATACCGAATTCGCGCACGCCGTAATGGATGTAGTTACCGGCAGTGTCTTCGTTGATTGGCTTAGAGCCAGACCAGATGGTCAGGTTGCTCGGGGCCAGGTCAGCGGAACCGCCCAGGTATTCTGGCAGGATTTTACCAAAGGCTTCGATAGCGTTCTGAGAAGCTTTACGGCTGGCGATTTTCGCCGGATTCGCCTGCAGCTGTTCAATAAATTTCTGTGACGCTTCCTGCCAGTTAGCAGGCAGTTCGTTGCTCACGCGACGCTTAAATTCCGCAGCCAGTTCTGGGTGCTCTTTTGCATAAGCGGCAAACTTCTCGTTCCATGCCGCTTCTTTCGCCTGGCCCGCTTCTTTAGCATCCCACTCAGCATAGATTTCTGACGGGATAACAAATGGCGCGTGTTCCCAGCCCAGCTGTTTGCGCGTCAGTGCAACTTCATCATCACCCAGCGGTGCGCCGTGTGAATCATGCGTACCCGCTTTGTTCGGTGAACCGAAACCGATAACGGTTTTGCACATCAGCAGTGAAGGTTTGTCGCTTACCGCTTTTGCTTCTTCGATGGCTTTCGCAATCGCCCCGGCATCATGACCATCAACGCCGCGTACAACGTGCCAGCCATAAGATTCGAAGCGTTTTGCGGTGTCGTCGGTGAACCAGCCATCAATGTGACCGTCAATTGAGATACCGTTGTCATCATAGAACGCCACCAGTTTGCCCAGCTTCAGCGTACCGGCCAGCGAGCAGACTTCGTGTGAAATGCCTTCCATCATGCAGCCGTCGCCCATGAAGACATAGGTGTTGTGGTCTACGATTTCATGGCCCGGACGGTTGAACTGTGCAGCAAGCGTGCGCTCAGCAATGGCGAAGCCAACGGCATTCGCGATGCCCTGACCCAGCGGGCCGGTTGTGGTTTCAACACCAGCGGTATAGCCATATTCCGGGTGACCTGGAGTTTTAGAATGCAGCTGGCGGAAGTTCTGCAGCTCGCTCATTGGCAGATCGTAGCCAGTGAGATGCAGCAGGCTGTAAATCAGCATAGAGCCGTGGCCGTTAGACAGAATGAAGCGGTCGCGATCGGCCCACTGCGGATTGGTTGGATTATGATTCAGGTAGCCGCGCCACAGCACTTCAGCGATGTCCGCCATGCCCATTGGGGCACCCGGATGTCCCGATTTGGCTTTTTGTACTGCGTCCATACTTAACGCACGAATGGCGTTGGCAAGCTCTTTACGAGAGGGCATTTTCTACTCCAGGTCGGATTAATGCTTCGCCTGTTAACTCATTGTAATTAATGGTTTATCCGGCAAAGCAAGGAAAAAGTTGCACATCAATGTACATGAAACCCAGGGCAAAAGTACATGTTGAAAATGGCTAAATCTCTCCGCTTCGTCTGGCTTTTTCGGCAATGTCTGCTAGCCAGGTTGAATGCAGCACGTTATAACTGCAACGATTAGACATCTGGCAATTTTACAGGTGTTTGTTTTTCTTACCTTGTTACGAATGGAATGATGGAATGAAACTCCAAAAAACTGTATTAGCGTTGGGACTGACAGCACTGTTAAGCGGCTGTGCAGGATTGGACAACAATGCACTGCTGCAATCTGGCGCTCAGGCGTATCAGGCTTATACCTTAAGTGACGATCAGGTTAAGCAGCTCAGCGACCAGTCGTGTGAGCAGATGGATAAAGAGAACAAGATTGCGCCAGCCAGCAGTGAATATCAGCAGCGGCTGAATAAGATTGCGGCCGCGCTGGGCGACAATATTAATGGCGTGCCGGCTAACTATAAGGTTTATGAAACCAAGGATGTTAATGCCTGGGCAATGGCGAATGGCTGTATCCGCGTGTACAGCGGCCTGATGGACATGATGGATGATAATGAAGTTGAAGGTGTGCTGGGCCATGAAATGGGCCACGTCGCACTGGGCCATACGCGCAAAGCGATGCAGGTGGCGTTTGCCACTACCGCCGCGCGCACTGCAGCAGCCTCTGTTGGTGGCGTGCTCGGTTCGCTATCGCAGTCGCAGTTGGGTGAAATGGGTGAGAAATTAGTGAATGCGCAGTTCTCGCAAACTCAGGAATCGCAGGCAGATGATTACTCCTACGATCTGCTGAAAAAACGCGGTATTAACCCAACAGGCCTGGCAACCAGCTTTGAGAAACTGGCGAAGCTAGAAGAAGGCCGCCAAAGCTCGATGTTTGATTCGCACCCGGATTCAGAAGCGCGTGCGCAACATATTCGCGATCGCATTGCGAAAGACGGGAAATAAATCAGCTCATTCTGGCCTTCCCCGGCTTGCGGGAGAAGGCCAGAATGAGGCCAGCAAACTTCAAACTATTTCTTAAACAGCTGATCCACCATCGAACCCAGATCTAACTGATTCGCATGCAGGGACTTCTCATCCATTTGGCCGTGCGGTGACATCTTATCAATCAACAGCGGCAACAGCGCCGCCAGCGTACCGGACGCACCGTTCACATCCGTGCCCAGCTTATCCGCCAGCGACTGCAATTCGCCTTGGCCAAATGCAGACTGAATTTCATTGCTGCCAACGGGCTGATTATTGCCCGTGCCAATCCATGAACCCAGTACCTCGCCCAGCCCGCCTTGCTGGAACTTATGCAGCAGCACTTCGATACCGCCCTGCTCCTGCACCCAATGCCAGATAGCCTGCAACTGACCAGGCTGATTGCCCTGCTCCTGGCCGTTGCCCAGCGATCCTACCAGTTCATCAAGAAAGCCCATCATTACCTCCGAAAAAACACTCTCGTCAGTAAAGCTTAGTGCTTGCTGAGTGGCTCTGGAACACGATTAGTCCTTATTTGCCGCCTGAACGTGCAGCATATCCAGTGCCAGCGTCGCCGCTGCCAGCGCCGTAAGATCGGCATGATCGTAACCTGGCGCCACTTCAACCAGATCCATGCCAACGATATTCATACCTTGCAAACCGCGAATCAGCTTGGTGGCTTTATCGGTGGTCAAACCGCCAATAACCGGCGTTCCGGTGCCTGGCGCATGCGCGGGATCCAGACAGTCGATGTCAAAGGTCAGATAAACCGGTAGATCACCAACGGTGCGTTTCACTTCCGCCAGGATATCATCCACGCTACGGTCGTTGACCTGCGCAGCATCCAGCACGTTAAAACCGAGACTCTTATCAAATTCGGTACGAATACCAATCTGTACTGATTGCTGTGGATCGATTAATCCCTCTTTCGGTGCGGTAAAGAACATGGTGCCGTGATCGAAGGTTGGGCCGTTTGAATAGGTGTCGGTGTGTGCATCGAAATGCACCAGCGCCATTTTGCCAAAATGCTTCGCATGGGCGCGCAGCAGTGGCAGCGTGACGTAATGGTCGCCGCCAAAGGTCATCATGCGCTTGCCGTTCGCCAGCAGCTTCTCAGCATGCGCCTGTAACTTATCAGAGAGATCCTGCGAATCGCCAAAGGCATAAACCAGATCGCCGCAATCAACGACTTTCAGACGCTGACGCAAATCGAAATTCCATGGCCAGCGGCAACCTTCCCACGCCAGGTTTGTAGAGATTTGACGAATGGCGCCCGGTCCAAGACGGCTCCCCGGACGACCCGATGTGGCGGCATCAAAAGGCACACCAGTAATGACCCATTCTGCATCACTGTCGTATGGCTGGAAATTGATCGGGAAGCGCATGAAACCAAAGGCGTTCGAAACCAGAGAGTTGTCGTACTGATTGCCCAGGGTGTTATACATAATTCGTCCTCTATATATCCGTGAGTCGGGCCTGGCCCGCATGTCAGTAAAAGGTATAGATGAAAAAATCCCCTCCGCGTCGTTAAGCCCGACGAGGAAGGGATTTTAGGGTATGACTAAACTGGCGCGATTATCGCGGAGATCGCGGTGTGCTGCAACGGCATTACGTACCTGCCGGTGTAAAAATGCTTTTGGTTCTGCCTGGGCCTGTTAACAGAAGTGTAAGGAAGATTAATAGTGCCAGCCAAAATTAAAGGTCAGCTATTTCTGACAGTTACATACGGGTACAACGCAATATCAAGGTGTTAGCCGCTAAGAATGTAGAGTAAACGTATGATAGGCGTTACAGATTAGTAACGATATATTAATAGATGAAAACGGTTAGGAATTGTCTTAAGCGAACTGTAACGTACCCACAAAATAATAAGATATTTCTTACAGACTGACTTGGGTAATCGGCTTCGGCCAAATTAATTAATTGCGCTCCGTAATAGATTTATTCCTCGTAGATAAACGCTTTTTACCTGCGTAATAGTCAGATTGTTAATCTGACTCTGCATTATTGTTGCTGAATAATTCGGCATCTTTCCCCTGTCTGAAGATTTATATTCTCACTCATCCTACATCTGTTTTGTCTGGCGCATTGGTTGCTGTAAAGCCAAGGGCGGTAGCATACAAAAAATCCAACTTCTTTTAGAGTGCAAATGAATGGCCAGAAGTGGTTTAGAAGTTCAACAGGCTGCTATTAAAGCCTTGTTTTTACGAGAAATAAGAACGCGATTTGGTAAGTTTCGCCTTGGCTATTTTTGGGCGATTCTGGAACCTTCTGCGCACTTATTGGTATTATTAGCCATATTCGGTTTTATTATGCATCGCACCATGCCGGATATTTCATTCCCCGTATTTCTGCTTAACGGCATCATTCCATACTTTATTTTTAGTAATATCAGTAATCGTTCAGTAGGCGCAATTGAAGCCAACCAGGGATTGTTTAATTACCGACCTGTAAAACCGATTGATACGATTATCGCGCGTGCTTTACTGGAGACGCTAATTTACGTCGCGGTATATATTGTGCTGATGGTTGTGGTGTGGATGGCTGGCGAAGAGTTTGAGGTTGTTAATCTGTTGCAACTGGTTTGTACCTGGACACTCCTGGTACTGTTCTCCTGTGGCATTGGGTTGATCTTTATGGTGGTAGGAAAAACCTTCGCAGAAACACAAAAGTTTTTACCGATCCTACTGAAACCCCTCTATTTCATCTCGTGCATTATGTTCTCGCTACATTCGATTCCTAAAGATTACTGGCCTTACCTTCTGTGGAACCCGATTGTTCATGCTGTTGAACTAAGCCGCGAAGCTGTCGTACCCGGTTATGTCAGTGAAGGCGTAAGCCTGCAATATCTGGCGTTTTGTACCTTAGCCACTTTATTTGTTGGTCTCGCACTCTATCGCACCCGTGAAGAGGCAATGCTGACCTCATGATTAGAATTGAAAACCTGACGAAGTCATACCGCACGCCAGCAGGCCGCCATTACGTTTTTAAAGATCTGAATATTGAACTGCCGACCGGTAAAAGCGTGGCGCTGGTGGGTCGCAATGGCGCGGGTAAATCGACTTTATTACGTATGATTGGCGGCATTGACCGTCCTGACAGCGGCAACATTATTACGGATAAAACCATTTCCTGGCCAGTCGGCCTTTCCGGTGGATTCCAGGGCAGCCTGACCGGGCGCGAGAACGTCAAGTTTGTTGCGCGCCTGTATGCCAAAAAGGAAGAGTTAAAAGAAAAAGTCGCGTTCGTCGAGGAGTTTGCTGAGTTAGGTAAATATTTCGATATGCCGATTAAAACCTATTCGTCTGGTATGAAATCACGCCTTGGCTTCGGCCTGAGTATGGCGTTTAAGTTTGATTATTACCTGGTCGATGAAGTCACGGCTGTTGGTGATGCGAGGTTTAAACAGAAGTGTGCTGAGTTGTTTAAGGCGAGGCATGCGGAATCAAGTTTTTTAATGGTTTCACACAGTTTGAATTCGTTAAAAGAGTTTTGTGACGTGGCGATATACATAGCAAAAAACAATGAAATAAAATATTTTAATAAAACTGATGAAGCTATTCAGCTTTATCTCAAAGATGAAAAAAGCAAAATACAAAATAATTAAACAGGAGATTATCAATGAAATACCTTATTATAAACCCATATCACAACGCATCTCACGGCATAGCTAACTATATAAAAAACCTACAAAAATCTCTTTCTGACGTTGATATAATTACTTTTGAAAACACAAAAAACTTAAATGCAACTTTATTTAGAGAGGCGGTATCAAATTATATAACAAGGAATTTTGGTTATGAGGATGTAATAATTGAAGCACCAGAAGCAAAAGCATCAACCTTACTAATTTCATCTAAATACAATGTACACATCAGATTACATTGCCCTCTTGCTGTAGCACAAAAATATGACAATCAAAAACCTAACCAGCAAGAGTTCTCAAACGAACTGAGAGTGATACACAAAGCTAAAATGGTTTCATCTCCTTCATATGCTCTCGTTAATGAGCTAAGTGATGAAATTAATAATGAAAAAGTAACTTATTTTAAAAACCCTATAAATATTGATAGTGAAGAAAAATATCAAAAAGAATATGACCTTGTTTTTATGGGTAGATTTCAAGAGTTAAAAGGTACTAAAGATATCAATAAAATTTTAGAAAGGCTTCCTTCAAATTTTAAAGTCCTTTTGATTGGTCCTAAATCTAACTTATTTAAAATTTCCTCAAATGTTAAATGCAGCGTTGAGAAAAAAGGGGAGATCACTGGAGAAAGGAGATTCAGCCTAATAAAAAAATCAAAATGCTTAATGATGCCAAGCCAATTCGAAAATTGTAGCATGGTAATACTGGAGAGTTTAGCCTGCAAAGTGCCTGTTGTCTGTTGGAATGTAGGGGGCAATAGCGAAATAGCTAGCCCAGCAGTTTTGAAATGTGCGAAGTTTGGAGACTATGATGATTTTGCCCATAAAATAATTGATTTTGTCTCTAATGAAGTTAGTACTTTCAGCTTTGACGAAGCATTAAACATTATAAATGAAGATTTTAAGGCTGGGATAAGTAATTTAATTAATCAGATTAGCCAGAAAAAACCAATCTTTTACCGAGGAATAAATAACAAAGACACGCACACATATAAACAAGAAGATATAAAAAATTATTCACCTGAACATAAAAAACTTCGCATTTTTGGTGTCGCATTTTCAAATGAACATATAGAAGAACTTTGGGCTCCAATAATTGACAGCCTTGAATATGATTATCGCTACGTATGTAGGCGTCCATTAGGACATCATAAAGTATTTAATCACATTCCTTTTGATATAAATAGAAAATGGTTTTGTCATTTTGATTGGATAAAGGATACAGACAGACTTATAGGGCAGATAAGGGCTTACAAACCTAACTTTATACTTTTTCATAATGGCTCTCATCCTATTTATAAAGATGCTCTTGATAAAATAAAAGAATTAAAAATACCTATTATTTATTCTGAACTGGGTTGGTTTCCTCAACAAGATCATATCTATTTCGACAAATGGGGAACAAATGGGCAATCTTATTTATCAAGCTTAACTGCAGAGCAGTTATGTAAAAAAACACAATTTCAACAGATCCCGAAATTTGCGTTAGTGGGAAGTATGCTCTTCTAATCACGCAACTTGAAAACGACACTAATTTAATTGTGAACTCACCTAGATTTAAGAACAACATCAATTTTATTGAACATGTAATTTCTCAAATAGGCAAGAAAACAAAAATAATCATTAAACCTCACCCATTAGATAAAAATATAGAACGTTACAATGTGTTCAAATCTAATAATATTGAAGTTGTTACAAATATTGATACCAATAAATTATTAACTAATGCTCACTCCGTTATTGGAATCAATTCGACGGTGCTGCTTCAGTCGTTAGAACATGAAGTAAACATATACTCGTACGGCCATTCTATATTAGATAACAAAGGGATATCTATTGATTGTTCTGATGCTCAGCTAAGCGAAGTTTGGACAGAGCGATTGGTTGGGTCAATGTCTAAGAGACAGGCCGTTGTAGATGCTCTCAAAAACAAACAAATAAATCTACTTGATGTCAGACAAGGCAAAGCGCCTAACAATGAGGCTCTGAGACCTTTATTAGAAAATTACATCACAGACTTTAGTCATTTAATGACTTCCCCGACAGAAACAATGAGTAAAATAGCCGAAGAGATAAACATCTCAATAACACCCAAGAAACCAAAAATAAAATTAGCACAAAAAAATAAAGTAAGAAATAAAACAAAAAAACTGATTAAATCGCCAAAGTTGTTTTTTACAGATATGTTGAGTAACATGCGCAACAATGACAGGAAGACATCCTAATGAAACTTGTTGCATCTTTTGGAAGTTGCCTTTCAGCGAATGTTGCACATAATCTTTCTAAGATTTATTCTGAGTGGTGTAGAGTAAGTAGTGTACAACATAATCGGATAGACCAATTTAATGATATATTTATTGAGAAGAAATTTGCTCCATTAAAAAAAACAGACTTGAATTTTGAGCTTCAAGATAAGTTTAGCTATGTAAATACAATAGATAATCAATTGAAGGATGTAGGTCTGGGAAAAGCCCTTCCCAAGAAGGATGACAAAATTCCTTTGACAAACTTTTTGGATTGCATGAGCTTTGGAAAAATAGATTTATTCATATTTGATAACTTTGCTGAATTACTATTTAAATTATATAGACATAAAATTTTACATACTCCAATGTTTATTAATGAGAAATATCTTACAACAAAAGCTAATGACTTTGAGTTTGTAAACGATTTCATTTCAAACGACAGCCTATCATATTGCTATAGAAATATATTTAAGATTATCACTAATCTAAACCCTAGGTGCAAAATAGTTTTCATACCCTTTCCAGTAAATCTAAAAAATGATAAAAATTTAAATGCCCGGAGCGGAAAATATTTTGACTCTGTTGTGAGGTTAAAAGAAGCGAATAAAAATCTATATATCTTACCAAACTCCCCCATATCAGAAGTTGATTTGCAAACGCCAAATGACATATATCATTTTACTGAAGCGTGCTACATCAACTATGCCCGTTCAACGTTAAAGAATATAATTTAAGGAATGATTAAATGGCTATATTGATAACAGGCGGCGCGGGCTATATTGGTTCACATACTGCTCTCGCTTTATTGAACGAAAATAAAAATATAGTGATTTTAGATAGCTTAGTTAACTCTAGCTACGAATCAATTCAACGCATAAAAAAACTAAGTGGCAGAGAATTGTTTTTTTATAAAGGTGATATTAGAGATGCATCCATATTAAGAAACATATTTACTGAACATGAAATCACCGATGTAATACATTTTGCCGGATTAAAGTCTGTAAATGAATCCGTTCGCGAACCATTAAATTATTATGATAATAACATTAATGGAACAATGGTGTTGGTAAATGAGATGATTAAAAATAAAATAAATAACATTATTTTTAGTTCATCAGCTACCGTTTATGGTAATCCTGAAAAAATACCCTTAGATGAAAAATGTAAAGTAGGCGGCACTACTAATCCGTATGGTTATTCAAAATTAATCGTTGAAAACATCCTTTCAGATATAACTAAATCTAATCCTAGATTCAATGTAACTTGTTTACGTTATTTTAATCCTGTCGGAGCCCACCCTCTGGTTTGATTGGGGAGAGCCCAAATGGTATGCCTAATAACTTGATGCCTTACTTATCTAGTGTAGCCATTGGAAAATACCCAAAGTTAAGTATATATGGTGGAGATTATAATACTAAAGATGGAACAGGAGTAAGGGATTATATTCATGTAATGGATCTCGCTGAAGGGCATGTTGCAGCACTAAACAAAAAATGGGATGCCCCTTCATTTAGAATATATAATCTTGGAACGGGTAATGGCTATTCTGTACTAGAAATGGTTAACACTTTTATACGTATTACTGGAAGAGAAGTTATTTATGAAATTGTTAGCCGCAGACCTGGAGATGTTGCTGAATGCTGGTCTAATCCATCAGCGGCTGAAAAAGATTTATATTGGAAAGCAAAATATAATTTGCAACAAATGATTGAGGACACTTGGCGATGGCAAGAAAATAACCCTAACGGCTTTAGCGAACATTAGCCCAAACCACATAAACAGATGGTCTTTAATCATTATACTGATATCATTTTTTCTTTTAAAATTGGATTACCTAGATAATTAAATGAAATGTTATTACTCACTCCATAATAAACCGCATTCACCTGTGTATTTTCCAGCAGATACCCGCGAAACTTCTTAAACAACCTCATATCCGGCTTAAAGTCGGCCTGCCAGAACTGGTGTAAATGCCCTTGATACGTCAACCCTTTGATGTCGTAAAGGGCATTGCCCATCACCTTTAGCGGCTTGTTGTGAATCAGCGCCGAAATCCCTGCCGTACTGTTGATTGTCACCACTGCTTTCGCATGCGTTAATAATTCCGGCATCGGTAAATCATGCACATAAATTACCCGACGACTCACACCAAAATTTTTGCCCAGTTTCTTAATCAACGGGCCATATAAACGATGGCCGCGATCCATCGGATGATGTTTAATCACTAAGAAAGCATCTTTCGGTGCTTTGCGCGAAAAGGAAAAAATCACATCACTAATGTAATCGCGAACGTCTTCATACGGGCTGTGATTACGGATCTGGCTGTCGTTATACACCTGCAAGATCGCCAGGTAATAGCGTTGATCGAGACTGGTCTGCAAATGCGTTAATACATTACGCTGCTTAAACCCATACCACTGCTTGCGCCAGTAAGCACGCACCCAGCACTGCGCCTCATACCACGGCGAAAATGATTTATGATGGCGATAGTTAGCAAACTCATGGCGGTAACGCCAGCCCACCAGATAATACCAGGTTGCGTGCCCGATGCGCTTCATTGCAGAAGGCTTAAGGCTTTCAACTTGCATTGGTTCGGTTTCTGGTAGGCGACGATAAAACTCAGGATCGCGTGGAAGTGATGAGAAGGCATTTACGCCCCCTCTTCTACGGTAATAAAATGAGGCCGCAAATATCCCTCTTCAAACGCCAGGAAACGCACGCCTTTTGCCTGTGCCCAGCGTTTTGCTGCCTGATGTATTGGTCGACAATCACCAAAACAGAGAATAGTGTCGAAGTCATATTCTTTATGGGTTTCACGTAACCAGGCAGGAAATTCTTTTGGGGTTTTGAGATAAGGCAAATATTTACGCTGACGACAGTAAAAACGATCGCCACCGTTAAATATTACGTTAACGGCTTCGCGCTCTAATGATTCCAGCCATTGCGCCACATCGTTAAAAAAGGTCCCATCGGCCCTTGTAATAACAGATATTTCTTTCCAGACAACAGCATTTTTAAGGCGTTACTGTGCATAACCAACCTTCAGGATTATCGTTTTAATTTATCCGGTTCTGTTAACCGAATTTGACTTTAAAAAACATCATTAACTTGCGGTAATAACGCACCATGCGCGCCGCTTTTTTCTTATTAATTAACATCTGTCCACGCGGCGCATGAATAAGCAGCTCTGCTGCCTCTTCTGCCGCAATCGCATCGAGTCGCAATGGATGGATATAAGTTGGATAAGCAATCAGCGCCTGATAAATCAAATCGGTCAGCATCAAATGGCGGGTGCGGCGTGCACACTCATGCTCATCCTGCGTTAATCCCCAACCGGCATAAAATGGCAGCCCATAACAAAACACTTTTTTGCCATGAAGTAATGCTTCAAAACCAGACAGTGACGTCATGGTGTGAAGCTCGTCGGCAACCTGAATACACTGAATCACATCCGCATCCAGCGCCTGGTAATCAGCCAGCGCCGCAACATCCTGAGCAGATATTTGCCCAGTACGATTTCCTACTAATACATCCGGGTGCGGCTTATAAATGATAAAAGCGTCTGGGTTGCGTTCACGCACGGTACGGAGCAGCGCAAGGTTGGTTTTGATGGAGCGCGTGCCGGTTTCAATCGACGCATCATCCTCAACCTGGCCGGGCACCAGTAATACGCGCTTGCCTTGTGATTGCGCCGGTAAGGTGAAATCTGCGCCCAGGTTGTACTTACTGATTTTGCTTTCAACTAAACGCTTATGCAGTTTGTATGCCCGCAATTGCTGGGCATAACTGAGACTGCAGTGGTTCAGCATCACCTCTAAATCACTGGGACGCGTGGCGTCGTAATAGATGCCGCGCTTATCCAGTACCAGCGAGAGCGGTGGGAGCAGATCGGAACCTAATCCTGACGATCGCAGAAAGCCATCTTCCATACGCCACACCGGCAACTGACGCGACTGGGCGATCTCTTTCCATCGCTTTTCACCGCGCACGCCCCAAACCACGCAGGCAGTCGCTTCACGGCAGCGCCGTGAAAAACTCAGTCGGTTGGCATTAGTACGCAAAAATGGCTTCAGGATGGTTGATTTCCACAGCGTTAATCCCGGTGCCCAAAGGTATCCGTTACGCTGTTGATGATGGCGACGTTGCAGTTGAAGCCAGGCTAATACTTCAAAAATGGTGGCTGGCCTGCCAGACAAAGGATCGATATAGCGGCTGTAACGTAAATAACTTGCTGTAAAAAGCGTATTAAGCGAGGCGTTACCGCGACGCTTAGCAAGCTGTTCAGCTTTCGGATGGCGATCGTCAGTCAATCCCCATCCCGCATACCAGGGCTGACCAAAACAGATTACCGGCTTGCCCGCCATTAAGGCTTCGAAACCATATTGCGATGTCATTACATAGACACGCGAAACGTGGCGCAATAAAGATTGCGGGCTGACGTTATCCGCCATCAAGTGGACACGATGCGTGGATTCCAGCTCTGCGTAATAACCCGCCTTTTTGCCTTGCAGCACATCAGGGTGCACCTTTACCCAAATCATGGCGTTCGGGTTTTCACTGATCGCTGCTTCAAGCATGGCCGCAAAATCATCTGGCCCGGCATTACCATAGGTGACAGACATATCACCGAAGGTTTGATCGACAACTAACACTAAGTTTGAGGGCAAACTCATCCCGGCTTTAAAAGCAGGTGCCTGATTATATTTTGACAGATCCTCAGTAACGATGGTCTGCATCGCCTCTTCTGCCTGAACAGCAAAAGGCAAATTGCCCGCAGTATCTTTAATTAGTCTTTCCAGCGTGCTGGGCTGGTTGGCATCGTAATAGATGCCCTCTTCATCCAGCACCATGGACAGTGGCGGCGCGCCGTTTACCCCTAAATCAAGCGAGCGGATAAATCCATCTTCCAGTCGAAGAATTGGTTTTCCTGCCGCGTTCGCTATTTCTACTGGCTTGCGGGCGCTGGGACGATGTCCCCATACCGCCACTTTATCAATCTCTTCTGGCAAGGGACGTAAGGCCGGGATCTTGCGGCACGGCTGTGCCAGAAAGTTTTCCAGATGCGGAATGCGCCAAATACCTGAAGAGAAGATCCCAATCATTACTCTGATTCTTCCTGTGCCATCAGTACACGCACTTTTTCCAGACAAGCTGGTGTATCGACACCCGGGCCGGTTGGCTCGACTTCAAATGCACGAATACCGATGCCCGCATTCATCAAACGCAGTTGCTCCAGAGATTCCGCCTGTTCTGACATCGCTTCTGGTAACTGACTATAGTTCTGTAACACGTCGCGACGATAGGCATATACGCCGACGTGTTTCAGATAGCGTGCTTGCTCTGCATGGCGTGGATAAGGAATCGGTGAGCGGCTAAAGTACAGCGCGTCGCGACGTGTGTTCAGCACAACTTTCACACAGCTCGGTTCCAGTGCTTCGTCAGCTGAAATGGCATGACATAAGGTAGCCACCGGCAAAGTGGGATCTTCACGCATACCATTAACCAGATGTGCCACATCCAGCGGACGAATCAGCGGTTCGTCACCCTGCAAATTAATGTAGATGTCAGCATCCACTTTCTGCATTACTTCTACCAGGCGATCGGTGCCAGATTCATGATCGTTACGCGTCATTACGGCTTTGCCACCAAACGCCTGCACAACAGCTTCAACGCGTTCATCATCTGTTGCTACCCACACTTCATCGATGCCCGGCACCTGAAGCGCACGCTCGTAAACGTGCTGAATCATCGGTTTGCCAGCGATATCTAACAATGGCTTGCCTGGCAAACGAGACGAACCAAAGCGTGCTGGGATAACAATCACTGCTTTATTCATTATTCTTCCTTAAATCGACAGAATGACTTTCGCGCCAACAGCCAGTTGATACAGAATCGTCGAGATACCGCGCGTTACTTCGATGTTCTTCGATTCATACTTCGGCAGCACCATCAGCTCGTCGCCTGGGTTCAGGCTGTCCACATCGTCGGCGTTCTCAGCCGCACCGTTCTGACGGATCACAACAATTTTGGCGTTACCCGATTTCTGCGTCAGGCCACCACACTTTTCGATGTAATCTTCCGGGCTGAGGCCTTTCTCCCAGCTCACCGCGTTCGGGAACAGCACTTCGCCGTGCACCATCACCAGCGAGCTCTTCTCTGGAATATTAATCACGTCACCATCTTCCAGCAGTACCGAATCCAGGTTCTGCTCATTCAGGATCACTTCGCCTTTCGGTACTACAGTGCGGGCTTTTGCCACAAAGCGGCTGATCAACTGCGCTTCCTGCATACGCAGGCTCGCTTCTTCTTTAGTTGATGATTGCGCTGAGAGTGAGGCTTCTTCCAGTTTTTGCAGCGACAGATCCAGCATCTCTTTCTGGCGCACCGCCACGCTCTGGCGATAAAGCTGAATCGCTTTTAACTGCGACATGCTGTTAGAACGAATCTGTGCCAGTACCGAACGCATGGTTGAGCCATACGGCAGCACCAGCGCGTGTTCGCCGGAGTGTGCACCTTCAATACGTACCTGAATTGTGCCCGCGTAACGGTCAGAGCTGACAACCAGCGTATCGCCATCCTGCAACATGCGTCCCGCAGCGGTATTCAGCGGGTAGTATTCGCTGCGCTTCATGCTGCCCTGCTGACGGATAATAGTCATGTGCGTGGCACCCGGCTTTGGACGTGCCCAGCTCAACGCTTCCGTAACCGGAATGCTGCTGTTACGAAACTCGAAGTCATAGCTGTTGAACACATCGCCCTGCACGCTAAAGGTATGCTGGCGTGGGCCAACCACGATGGTGTCGCCATCGGCAAACTGTGACAGGCCGAGTTTGCCGTTCAGCAGAAAGTCATACAGGTTGACGCTGGAACGCACGCGGTTGCCGCGTTTCACCACGATATCGACATAGCTGCCGCGATCGGGATCGACACCGCCTGCTTTAATCAGATAGTTAAGCAGCGAGTCAGAGGTCACGCCGCCATACAGCCCTGGATTGCGCACAAAACCGGTCACATAGACTTTTACCGGCTGCGCCTGTAACAGTGAGGCGTAGACATTGACGTTAGCCTGGTAAACCTGCTTCACGCGCGTCGTCACCATGTTGTTCAACTGGCTGTTGCTGATGCCGGCTACTTTCAACGGCCCAACGTTCGGCAGGAAGATGTTGCCTTTAGGATCAACAGTCAGCGCGCCGTCAAAGGTAAACGCGCCCCACAGACGCACCTGAACAGTGTCGCCAAGGCTGATAACGTAGTTTGGGTTAAAGCCAACCGAAGCACCGTTATCAGCACTGTTACCGTTAAATAACTGCGCGCCGAACATGCGGCTCATCACCATGGGTGCGCTGGGCGGTGGCGTATTGTCGAAACCGTCACTGCTTGTCTGGCTGTTCTGCTGCCCGGTAATAAAAGAAGGCAAGGGTGCCGCGCCCGTCAGGTTGGGATCGGCATTTAAATCAATTGCGCTGGCCTGCGTGGCCTGACACACGGCAATGAATAACAAAGACTTCAATAATTTCATAGCAAACTCGTTTTAAGCGTCAGGTCGACGTATCAATCTTTATGATCTTCGATTACGGCCAGCAGCAGTTTTAGCGTGCCAAACAGCAGGCAGCACACCAGTAACCAACAGGCGATCAAATAAGGAACATTCGGGAATGAGGATTCTTGCGGCTGCTGCGGTGAACTGATCACAGACAGCACTTTGAGCTTGCGAGCCGCTTCAACCCGAGTCTTCTCAATAGAAGTGAGTGCTAACTTATAAATATCAGTATCAAACGCGACTTTCGCTTTGATCTCTTCAAAATCTACTGCCATGCGGTTGAGCTTGTGCCCTTCTGGCGCTGTGATTTTGCTTTTTTCATCATCAATTTGGGATTGCAGCGAGGCCACGGCATTTTTTGCACTGATCACCTGCGGCGCATCATCACGCAAGTAGGTCAGCAAGTTACGCAAATCTGCTTCCATCTGGATTTTTTGCCCGACCAGCGTATTCACCAGCGTGCTGGCGGCCAGCGCCTGCGCTTCAGGATCCAGAACATTGTTATGGTTCTGGTAAGCCAGTAATTCCCCTTTGCTTTCATCCAGTCTGGTGCGCGCTTTCTGCATTTCGTTTTCAGCAAAGGTAAGCTGATCGCGGGCAATGCGATGAGAAAGCTCATTAATGAAGCGTTCTGACTCTTTCAACACCGCCTGGTTGAACTGTCTGGCAAATTCCGGGGTGAAGCCCTGAGTCTGGATATCCAGCAAGCCGGTTTTATCGTCATAGGCCACGCTAATGCGGCTGCGGTAGTAGTCGAGAAAACGCTCCGCCGTCTCACCCTTAGAGAGATGATTAAAGAAATCGAGACCGCTGTGGCTGAAAGCGTCATGGAAGTTAAGCTGCTTATCCAGCACTGCCAGCATATCGGGCGAATTGATGTACTCTTTCAAAAAGAGCGCATCTTCTGCCGAACTGGGGTTTGAGGCGCCGAGTAGCAGACCAACGTTCAGGCTGCTGCCGTTGATATCATCGGAGCGTTTAATCGCAACCTTAGATTCACTCATGTAGCGCGGCTGACTGAAGATCACCAGATAGATGATCAGCAGTGCCATGGGCAGCAGAATAATGATCTTACCGAGGTGGTTTTGCAGATCCGCCAGCGATACCACTGGCAACTTTTTGCATACGTCCGTGACTCTGGACTTCACTTTCTTAATTAACATGCAACTTTCATCATTTATATTTTTACTTACGCACGCATTATTCAAATCGGGTGCGCCTTTATTCAGGCTGACTTAGTCAAAGATACGCACTAAGCCGGTAACTTTACTCTGCTTATTCACAACCAAAAGGGCTGATACGCGATGTTTTTGCATCTTTTCTTCAGCTTCAACAATCATGGTTTCTTCTGGCAGCGTTAAAGGCTGACGCGTCATCATCTGTGCCGCTGTAGCTGTAGAGAGCGCGTCTTCCTTTTCCATGAAGCGACGCAGATCGCCATCGGTAATAATGCCAGCCAAATTACCCACAGCATCCTGAACCACCACCATGCCCTGACAGCCGCTGGTCATACACTGAATAACTGTTTTAAACGGTGCATCCAGCGCGACGCAGGGGACGTTACGTTGCATCACATCCGCAATACGCGTCAGTAAACGACGACCAAGCGATCCGCCAGGGTGATAACGGGCAAAATCATCAGGAAGAAAACGGCGCTGCTGCATTAATGCAATGGCCAGCGCATCGCCAATAGCGATAGTCAGGGTGGTAGAGGTAGTTGGTGCCAGATTGTTTGGGCAACTTTCGCTGATCATATTGAGTTCCAGACTCGCATCAGCATGTTTCGCCAGCGTCGACCCTGGATTATTCGTGATAGCAATGATGCGGTTGCCAAAGTTTTTAAGCGAAGGCACCAGCTTGAGAATTTCATCAGTTTCGCCGCTGGCGGAGATTAAAATCAGCAGGTCATACGGCGTAATCATCCCGAGATCGCCATGAAAAGCCTCGGCGGGATGGATAAAGAAACTGGGGGTGCCCGTTGAGGCCAGCGTAGCGGAAATTTTCCTGCCTACATGGCCCGATTTTCCCATCCCGGAGACAATAACGTGTCCCTGGCACGACATCATTAATTGCAGCGCACGATTGTACTGCTCAGCGTTCAACTGATCAGAAAGATGCTGCAGCGCCTGCCCTTGCTCAGCCAGTGTTTGACGTACTGAGGCAATCAACGCAGGTTTAAGTGATTCGGCATGAAGATGAGTGTTCTGCAAGTCAGACATTGAGTTCGCTTTCCTGAGCGTGTTCATTTCCGTTACAGCGATTCTGCAACGCCTCAAACAACCGTTAAGAAAAAATGAATCATCACTTCCTGTTTTGATGTTTTATTGCGCAATGAATCTGGCTACTTGCTCTGTTTTTAAGACAAAGGAATAGCGTCCTGGTTTTGACAGGCATTTTTTTTCATTCAATCTGAGCGCATTTCGCCAGGCATGTTTCAACAGGCCGGCGGGAGGAAGTTATGGCGAAACCTATTTAACACAGCGTTAAAATTGGTACAAGAATTTTAAGAAAATTCTCAAGGCGTAAGCGAATATTTTTCCCGACGATGGCTAAAAATTACTGGCAACGCTTTTCCTCATCACAATATAATTATTTAAATTCAAATACATATGGTTTATATTTTCCATGTTTTAAATGTTAAACGCTCTAAAACCAGATCGCTCAAAAAATAAGCTAATCGAAATTTATTTGTAAAGTTTAAAATAACGTAACGTTATATTTTACAGAGAAACAATAAAGCTAACGGCTTATTTGATTAAGAAAATTATGCTTGCTGGAAGTCAAACTGAGTTAAAAAGAATTCATGCTTTACCATACGTGCTTAGACGATTCTGGAATAATTTATTCTTATGTTTCATTCTTGTTTCAGTAGGCACTTTTATGCTTAACCCCCGATAAAATCTGTTTCCTGATCGGCCAACGACTGAAAAACAATCGCTTTTCGCGTCTCAGAGCACATCTTTACAGGGCAAAAGAAGGAAGGAGCAAAGTTTGGACAGGTGGGAATGAAAGTTAACCGTTTGATAAAGCGATATAATCAGAAAAAATTATATGAAGCGATGCAGATACAACTTAATAATCGTTATCGACGTCTTTAGCGGCCGATCTAATCACAGCAATTATAACGATCGCGAGTATAAAAACAGCAACGGCTAATCCCATAAATACAAACTCCACATCACCACCTCGGTTTTGCCTGTATAAGAAAACAGGATTGTTCAACATTATGGCAGGACGGATCACAGGATATTGATCGTCTGTGTTTCAGCTTGTTGAGATTGTAAATGTCCATGCCGGGCATGCTTAAACAATAGAGCAGCACTCAACTGAAAACATTGACTTTTCCCTCGTTAAGCAGCGGTTACTGACAGGTTTTTGGTCGCTGTTAAGAAAAGTCTGTTTCTTGTCTGAATCAGACACAACAGGAAAAAAGCGGAAGTGTGATAGTTATGGCAAGCGAAAACTACAGCATGTGAACGAATCCACAACTCTCCAGGCTGAGCACACCCGGTGCTCAGCCTGTCGAACTTACTCGTCTTCTAAATAGGTGTAACCGTACAGGCCGCTCTCGAACTCTTCCAGGAACTGCGCACGCAGCTCTTCATCGAGTTCGGTTTCAGTGACCTGATTACGGAACAGCGTCATCAGCTCATCAGGATCAAGCTGAACGTAGCGCAGCATATCTGCGACGGTGTCGCCTTCGTCAGACAGGCGTACATCCACTTTGCCGTTCGGACGGGCATACACATCCACCGCTTCGGTATCACCGAACAGGTTGTGCATGTTGCCAAGGATTTCCTGATAGGCACCTACCATGAAGAAGCCCAGCATTGGCGGGTTTTCCGCGTCGTATTCTGGCATCGGCATAGTGGTCGCGATACCGTCGCCATCAACATAGTGATCGATGGTGCCATCAGAGTCACAGGTAATGTCGAGCAGCACGGCGCGGCGCGATGGCTTCTTGTGTAGCCCTTCCAGCGGCAGCACCGGGAACAGCTGATCGATGCCCCAGGCATCCGGCATTGACTGGAACAGCGAGAAGTTGACGTAAATTTTATCCGCCATACGCTCTTGCAGCTCATCAATGATAGGGCGATGCGCGCGGTTGCTCGGATCAAGATGCTGCTGAATATACTGGCAAATGCCGAGATAAAGCTGTTCAGCCCAGGCGCGTTGCTTCAGATCGTAAGTCCCTGAAGAGTAGCCGGTGTGGATATCAAACAGATCCATCTGACTGTCGTGCAGCCATTCACGCAGCGAACGACGCGTATTCGGCTCGTGCATCTCCTGCCAGGTTTCCCACATGCTGAGAATCGGGCGCGGTGCGTCGATATCTGGCGCTTCCGGCTTGCTGAACTCGTTACGCTCAACACCGATAATGTTAGAAACCAGCACGGTGTGGTGCGCGGTGACGGCACGGCCCGACTCAGTGATCACCGTTGGGTGCTCAAGGCCGTGTTCATCACAGGCATCGCCAATCGCCCAGATCACATTGTTGGCGTATTCGTTCAGACCGTAGTTTACCGAGCAGTCAGATTGCGAACGTGTTCCTTCGTAATCCACGCCTAAACCGCCGCCCACGTCGAAACACTTAATGTTGACACCGAGTTTCGCCAGCTCGACATAGAAACGAGCTGATTCGCGCACGCCCGTGGCGATATCACGGATGTTCGCCATCTGTGAACCGAGGTGGAAGTGCAGCAGTTGCAGGCTGTCGATACGACCGGCATTACGCATGATCTCCACCAGTTTCAGCACCTGGGTTGCCGACAGACCGAACTTCGATTTCTCACCGCCGCTCGACTGCCATTTACCAGAGCCCTGCGACGCCAGACGTGCGCGGATACCCAGACGCGGCACCACGTTCAGGCGCTCCGCTTCTTCCAGCACCAGGCGCACTTCAGTCATCTTCTCGAGCACCAGATAAACCTTGTGGCCCATCTTCTCGCCAATCAGCGCCAGGCGAATGTATTCACGATCTTTATAGCCGTTACAGACGATCACTGAACGGGTTTGCCCCGCATGTGCCAGTACCGCCATCAGCTCAGCTTTTGAACCCGCTTCCAGCCCCAGCGGTTCGCCGGAGTGGATCAGCGACTCAATGACGCGCTTGTGCTGGTTAACTTTGATGGGATAAACCAGGAAGTAATCACCGGTATAACCGTAAGATTCGCGCGCGCGCTTAAACGCGGCGTTAATGGAACGCAGACGATGTTGCAGAATCTGTGGGAAACAAAACAGAGCAGGCAGACGCTGCCCCTGTGCTTCACGCTCTTTAACCAGCTTCGCTAAGTCAACACGCACATCAGGCTGGTCCGGATCGGGACAAACGCTGATATGACCCAGTTCGTTGACGTCGTAATAGTTGTTGCCCCACCAGGCGATGTTATAAGTACGCAGCATTTTGCTGGCATCCTGATCGTTCATTGCTACCTCCTGCATTGAGCGGAGTGCACCCTGTTCGCCAGCTGACGAACCCTTGATATTCTTCATGTCGTCAGACATCACGAACCTCAATTTTCCGTTGAAAGATGAAACTGTTAACCGGCTTTACTGCCGCTAAGCTGGAAATTTGTTGCCACATGTAACGCAATGTCCTGTTCACCTGACGTTGCCGTCAGCGCGATTCACGCATGAGAGTTAAGTGTAAAACACCCTGGCCATTTCGTTTGAAAGTCAGCCTTTAAAAGGACCATGGATAACGTGCGTCGTTCACCTGCATCAGCAAAGTGAAGAAACCATAACGTAAGAGTAGTGGTACAGATTAACCGGCGATCGTGTCGGGATAATTACCGCATCGAACGTGTCGGCAGGACAGAGAAACAGATGGGAAGCGGGAGACAGCCAGCGCGGCGCAACAGCGCAGAGAACCGAAAGTGAAGAAAACGTGGTTCATTACTCGAATCACCTCCACACATGCCAAAGGCACATGGAAAACAACCTGGGTGAACGTCAGAGCAAAGCCTGACGGGCGCGACGCATGGTGACGTCATCCGTTTTGCTGCTGTGAAAGCAGCGGCGTTTTATACAGTTTGCGGCGAAAAAATGCAAAAAGATTATTTGGTTAATGTGTGTACTGTCAGGAAAATTTTCCAGTTCTGCTGTGAAGTAAAATGCTGAAACAGAAAAAGGGCTGGTAATTCGCTTATCCTGTAACCTAAAATAGACGTCCAGATGGTTTTCCATCTAAACAGGTTAATATCCAGGCGCTTTCTGCCGATAACGTTAGCCTGATGCGCTGACACCTCCTAACTGCTCGCGGCTTTGCCTGAAGGGGCGTCAAGTCAGGTCCAGCCTCACTTACGCTATGCAGTCGAATTCAAACCATTTGTAAGGTAAAGAACAGAATGGCTAAACACCTTTTTACGTCCGAGTCTGTATCAGAAGGACATCCTGATAAAATCGCTGACCAAATCTCTGATGCGGTGCTTGATGCAATCCTCGAGCAGGATCCAAAAGCACGCGTGGCCTGCGAAACTTACGTTAAAACCGGTATGGTTCTGGTTGGCGGTGAAATCACCACCAGCGCCTGGGTTGATATCGAAGAGATCACCCGTAATACCGTACGTGAAATCGGCTATGTTCATTCCGATATGGGCTTTGATGCCAACTCTTGCGCCGTTCTGAGCGCCATTGGCAAGCAGTCTCCAGACATCAATCAGGGCGTTGACCGTACCGATCCGCTGGAGCAAGGCGCGGGTGACCAGGGCCTGATGTTTGGCTATGCGACCAATGAAACTGACGTGTTGATGCCTGCTCCGGTGACTTATGCACACCGTCTGGTTCAGCGTCAGGCTGAAGTACGTAAAAACGGTGCGCTGCCCTGGTTGCGTCCGGATGCGAAAAGCCAGGTGACCTTCCAGTATGACGACGGAAAAATCGTGGGTATCGATGCAGTCGTTCTGTCAACGCAGCACTCTGAAGAGATTAGCCAGAAAGATCTGCAGGAAGCGGTGATGGAAGAGATCATCAAGCCAGTGCTGCCTTCTGAGTGGTTGAATGTGACGACTAAGTATCACATCAACCCAACCGGTCGCTTCGTTATCGGTGGCCCAATGGGCGACTGCGGCCTGACCGGTCGTAAAATTATCGTTGATACCTACGGCGGTATGGCACGTCACGGCGGCGGTGCGTTCTCTGGTAAGGATCCGTCCAAAGTTGACCGTTCAGCGGCTTACGCAGCGCGCTATGTAGCGAAAAACATCGTTGCTGCCGGCCTGGCAGATCGTTGTGAAATTCAGGTTTCCTACGCGATTGGCGTTGCAGAACCAACTTCCATCATGGTTGAAACTTTCGGCACTGAGAAAATCTCTACCGAACAGCTGACACTGCTGGTACGCGAGTTCTTTGACCTGCGTCCATACGGTTTGATTCAGATGCTGGATCTGCTGCACCCGATCTACAAAGAGACCGCAGCTTACGGTCACTTTGGTCGTGAGCATTTCCCATGGGAAAAAACCGACAAAGCTGCACAACTGCGCGACGCTGCCGGTCTGTAAGATTTGCTCTGATGTAAAAAACCCTGCTGCGGCAGGGTTTTTATGGGCAGCAGGCGCACTGTCTCTTATACCTGCCCTTTCCCGCCAGCAGGAAAGTTCTCCTGGGCCTGAACCCTTTCGCCGATCCGCTCCCGCTAATGAAAGAAAGCGTGGGTAAGTAAAACAGCTCACTTCTTCTCCAGTTTTTCTCAACCAGCACTTTTTCTTATCTCAGCTACACTTCTTTCGCCTGTCCTGGCAACAAAATGTTAACGATTACATTTTGAAACGCTTTATTTATCTGTAATTTAGGAATTAAACGGCGTGGTTATTGTTGTAAAAATGCGTTATTTTCAGCGTCATCTGATTGCTGATAATTAGAGCATTGTCAGAAACTTAAAGCGTGCTATACCTCACTGGTTACTTGACCTTTCCGAACTGAAAATGCTGAATTTCAGGGTTTCAGCGTGTGTAAGCGATTACATTGGTGTGATCGCCCTCACTTTTTCCCCGGATGAGGTTTTTTAACATTGATAAAAACAATGATAGATAAACTTGGAGGCAACAATGCCTGGCAATACACACAAAAGCAGGACGTCAAATAAGGCAATGACCTTTTTTGTCTGCTTTCTGGCGGCCCTTGCTGGCCTGCTGTTTGGTCTGGATATCGGCGTGATTGCCGGTGCACTGCCCTTCATCGCAAAAGAGTTCAACGTAACGGCACATCAGCAAGAGTGGATCGTCAGCTCAATGATGTTTGGTGCGGCAGTCGGTGCTATCGGCAGTGGCTGGATGTCATCACGCCTGGGACGTAAAAGAGCCTGATGGCAGGTGCCATCCTGTTCGTGATCGGTTCTCTGTGGTCGGCGATGGCGCCTAACCCGGAAATGCTGATCAGCGCGCGCGTTCTGCTGGGTCTGGCGGTAGGTATCGCGTCTTATACCGCACCGCTTTACCTCTCTGAAATCGCACCTGAGAAAATTCGCGGCAGTATGATTTCCCTTTACCAGCTGATGATTACCATTGGTATTCTGGGTGCTTATCTCTCGGATACCGCGTTCAGCTTTACCGGCAACTGGCGCTGGATGTTAGGAGTTATCACTATTCCTGCGGCGCTGCTGCTGATTGGTGTGTTCTTCCTGCCAAACAGTCCACGCTGGCTTGCGGCCAAAGGCAATTTCCGTGATGCACAGCGCGTGCTGGATCGCCTGCGTGACACCAGCGAACAGGCAAAACGTGAACTGGATGAAATCCGCGAAAGCCTGAAAATCAAACAGTCCGGTTGGGGCCTGTTCAAAGGCAACAGCAATTTCCGCCGCGCGGTGTTTCTCGGCATTCTGCTGCAGGTTATGCAGCAGTTTACCGGCATGAACGTCATCATGTATTACGCGCCGAAGATTTTTGAAATTGCCGGTTTCTCAAATACCACAGAACAGATGTGGGGTACGGTAATTGTTGGTCTGGTCAACGTGCTGGCGACCTTTATTGCCATTGGTCTGGTGGATCGCTGGGGACGTAAACCTACCCTGATCCTCGGCTTCATGGTGATGGCCGCTGGCATGGGTATTCTGGGTACGATGCTGCACCTGGGTATCAACTCGCCTGGCGCGCAGTACTTTGCGATTGGCATGCTGTTGATGTTTATCGTTGGTTTCGCCATGTCAGCTGGCCCGCTGATTTGGGTACTGTGTTCTGAGATTCAGCCGCTGAAAGGCCGCGATTTCGGTATCACCGTTTCCACCACCACCAACTGGATCGCGAACATGATTGTGGGCGCGACCTTCCTGACGATGCTGAACACGCTGGGCAACGCACCAACCTTCTGGGTTTACGCACTGCTGAACGTCTTCTTCATCGTACTGACGCTGATGCTGATCCCGGAGACCAAAAACGTCTCACTGGAGCACATTGAGCGTAACCTGATGAAAGGTAAAAAACTGCGCGATATCGGTTCTCACGACTGATAAGCACTCTCTGACGGCGGGTCTTCCCGCCGTTTTCTTTTCTGTTATTGAGTTCCCATTCGTCCCCGCTTATCCTGAGCGTCATGAAAACACCTCGCCTTCCCATCGCCTTGCAGCAAGCCGTGATGCGCTCGCTACGTCACTCGCTTGAACTGGCTAAACAAAAATTAGAGCGCGATTTTCCCGAGCCGAAGCTGGTTTACCAACAGCGCGGTACCGCAGCGGGCACTGCCTGGCTGGAACCCTGGGAAATCCGGCTTAATCCCGTTTTACTGCTGGAGAATCAGGCTGCCTTTATCGATGAAGTCGTTCCGCACGAACTGGCGCATCTGCTGGTATGGAAAATGTTTGGTCGCGTTGCGCCACACGGTAAAGAGTGGAAATGGATGATGGAAAGCGTGCTTGGCGTTCCGGCTCGGCGCACCCATCAGTTTGAGGTTGATTCGGTACGCAGCCGCACCTTTGCCTACCGCTGCCAGTGCCAGCAACACCAGCTTACCGTACGTCGCCATAACCGCGTTATCCGTGGCGAAAGCGAATACCGCTGCGTTCACTGCGGCAGCCTGCTAACAGCGGGGGAATTTATCGCATCCTGAGCAGGATTCTCATTCCGCGCATTTTCTCATTCTGTTACCCTGCCGCCCTTTTAAAGACTGATTAGAATGTTGGAATATGTCTCGCAAATTTATTATTGCTGTCTCGCTGTTATTCGCCCCGTTTGTTGCCAGTGCCCTGAGCCTGAATAATTACCATCAAAACAACTTCCAGCAGGCCAAAACCTACGCCGCGCAGATCAATGCTGATGCGCCAGGCTCATTTTATTGCGGCTGTAAAATTAACTGGCAAGGCAAGAAAGGCGTACCTGACCTGAGCAGTTGCGGCTATCAGGTGCGTAAAAATGCGAATCGTGCTGAACGCATTGAGTGGGAACATGTGATGCCTGCCTGGGAGTTTGGTCATCAGCGTCAGTGCTGGCAAAACGGCGGACGTAAAAATTGCAGCAAGGATGCTGAATATCGCCGCATTGAAACCGACCTGCACAATCTGCAACCCGCCGTAGGTGAAGTCAATGGCGATCGCGGCAACTTCGCTTACAGCCAGTGGAACGGCAGCGAAAAGCAGTATGGTCAGTGCGCCATGAAAGTCGATTTCAAACTGAAGCAGGCCGAGCCGCCGGCACGGGCACGCGGCGCGATTGCACGAACGTATTTCTACATGCGCGACCAATACCATTTGCGCCTGTCACGTCAGCAAACCCAGCTTTTTGCCGCATGGGATAAGCTCTATCCGGTGACGTCGTGGGAATGCGAACGTGACAAGCGCATCGCGCGCGTCCAGGGCAATCATAATCCTTATGTGCTGCAAGCTTGCCAGCACTAAAATCCCTGCCCTAAACTAGCTGTTTTCTCGATTCCGCCGCGTAATTCAGCGCGGCGTTCAGTTCTCAGGAACCTTATGCGCATACCTCGCATTTACCATGCCGAACCGCTCAGCGTAGGCAAAGAATTCACACTCGATGAAGACGCCTCTAATCATGTTGGTCGTGTGCTGCGCATGACCAGCGGCCAGCGTCTGGAACTCTTTGATGGCAGTAATCTGACTTTTGCGGCAGAGATCACGCATGTGGATAAAAAGCGTGTAAAAGTAACTGTCTCAGAAAGCCAGTCGGACGATCGTGAGTCGCCTCTGTTCCTGCATTTAGGCCAGGTGATGTCGCGCGGTGAAAAAATGGAATTCACTATCCAGAAATCCATTGAACTGGGCGTCAATGTGATTACCCCTTGTTTTCCGAACGCTGTGGAGTAAAGCTGGACGCAGAAAGGCTGGCAAAGAAAATTCAGCAGTGGCAGAAGATTGCTATTGCCGCTTGCGAACAGTGTGGCCGCAACCGCGTGCCAGAAATTCGCGAAGCGATGACGCTGGAAGCCTGGTGTGCAGAGGCAGAGAGCGGCTTAAAACTGAATCTGCATCCGCGTGCCAGCCACAGCATTAATACGTTACCGCAGCCGGTTGAGCGGGTGCGGTTGCTGATTGGCCCGGAAGGCGGACTTTCCGCTGATGAGATTGCCATGACAGCGCAACATGACTTTACTGACATACTGCTTGGCCCGCGGGTTTTACGCACCGAAACCACTGCACTGACGGCCATCACGGCACTTCAGGTGAGGTTTGGTGACCTGGGTTAAGCGATACTTATTTAAGACGCACGCAGCACACACGGCGTCCTGACTGATCAGCCCAACGCTGACCGTACGGAACGAGACGGTAAATGCTGTCTCATCGAGGAGATAATAATGATTAAGCTTGGCATCGTGATGGACCCTATCTCGTCCATTAATATTAAAAAAGACTCCAGCTTCGCCATGTTGCTGGAAGCACAGCGTCGTGGTTACGAAATTCACTATATGGAAATGGGCGACCTCTCACTGCGCGGTGGCGTTTCCTATGCACGTACGCGTTTGCTGAGCGTGGAGCAAAATTACGAAAACTGGTATCAGTTTGGTAGCGAACAAGAGATCAAACTCGCTGATCTCAACGTGGTGCTAATGCGTAAAGATCCGCCGTTTGATACTGAGTTTATTTATGCGACTTACATTCTTGAGCGTGCTGAAGAGTCAGGGACGCTGATCATTAACAAACCGCAAAGCCTGCGTGACTGTAACGAAAAACTTTATACCGCCTGGTTTGCTGAATTTACCCCCGATACGCTGGTAACGCGCAACAAAGAGAAGCTGCGTGCCTTCTGGCAAGAGCACGGCGATATCATTATGAAACCGCTGGATGGCATGGGCGGCGCGTCGATCTTCCGCGTGAAACAGGATGATCCGAACTTCTCTGTTATTACAGAAGCGTTGACGAATCATGGCAAATTCTACTGTATGGC
Source organism: Candidatus Pantoea haifensis (assembly GCA_018842655.1). GTDB lineage: Bacteria > Pseudomonadota > Gammaproteobacteria > Enterobacterales > Enterobacteriaceae > Pantoea > Pantoea haifensis. The sequence goes on from JAGTWN010000004.1 coordinate 2,303,015, forward strand.
CCAGAATTATATTCCAGCCATCAAAGAGGGTGACAAACGCGTTCTGGTGGTAGATGGTGAACCGGTGCCTTATTGCCTGGCTCGTATTCCGCAAGGCGGCGAAACACGCGGTAACCTGGCGGCTGGTGGGCGCGGTGAAGCACGCCCGCTGAGCGAGAGCGACTGGGAAATTGCGCGCCGTGTCGGCCCAACGCTGAAAGCAAAAGGGCTGATTTTTGTCGGACTGGACATCATCGGTGATAAACTGACTGAAGTTAACGTGACCAGCCCAACATGTGTGCGTGAAATCGAGGCAGCATTTCCTGTCTCAATCACCGGTATGTTGATGGATGCCATTGAGAAGCGTCTGGGCTGAGCATGACGCCGGGGCCTTGCTCCGAGATCAACCCAACACCGACGCGGTAACTGCGCGTCGGTTATTTTTGGTACATTAAGTGAGAATGAATTTACAGCATCATTTTTTGATTGCCATGCCTTCGCTGCAGGATCCTTTCTTCAAACGTTCGGTGGTTTACGTTTGTGAACATAATGAAGAAGGTGCGATGGGGCTGATCATCAACAAGCCCATGGAAAACCTGACGGTAGAAGGCATTCTGAAGAAGCTCAAGATCTCGTCTGAAGATCGCGATCCTGACATCAAGCTGGACAAACCGGTCTTCGCGGGCGGTCCACTGGCTGAAGATCGGGGCTTTATCCTGCATTCTGCACAACGCACTTTTACATCCAGTATCCGTATTTCTGATACCACGGTGATCACAACATCACGTGATGTGTTAGAAGCGATAGGTACGCCATCGCAGCCGGATAACGTTCTGGTCGCGCTGGGTTACTGTGCCTGGGAAAAGGATCAGCTGGAGAGCGAGCTGATGGAAAATGCCTGGCTGACGACCCCGGCGAACAGCAACATTCTGTTCAAGACGCCTATTTCTGAACGCTGGCGAGAAGCAGCGCGCAGCATCGGCGTGGATATTCATAATATGGCCAGCGACGCCGGACACGCCTGATGACCCAAACACTATTAGGCTTCGACTTTGGCACCAAAAGCATTGGTGTCGCGGTTGGGCAGCAACTCACCGGCAGCGCCCGCCCGCTGGCTGCGCTTAAAGCGCAAGAGGGTACGCCAGACTGGCTGCAAATCGAAAAGCTGCTTAAAGAGTGGCAACCCGATTTTGTCGTCGTAGGTTTACCGCTCAACATGGACGGGACTGAGCAACCGCTGACGGCGCGCGCGCGTAAATTCGCTAATCGCCTGCATGGCCGCTTTGGGATCCGCGTTGAGCTACAAGATGAACGACTCAGCACCGTTGAAGCACGCGCCGGTTTGTTTGAGCGCGGCGGTTATCGCGCACTGAACAAAGGCTCGGTTGATTCACAGTCTGCCGCTATCATCCTGCAAGACTGGTTCGAAACGCACGCCTAAATCAGCCCCTCTTTCTGACGAGCAATAATGCTCTGTTCGAATGTCTGCATCCCGGCCTGCGCGCCGGTTTGCAGCACGCCTGCGAGTTGATGAATCTTTCCTTCACGGATTAAATTCGATACTGCGGGCGTCGCCACCAGCACTTCGAACAGCCCCACTCTTTCTCCCGTGCGTGACGGCACCAGCCGCTGGGCAATCACAGCTTTCAGGCTGCCTGCCAGTTGCAGGCGCACCTGGTTTTCTCTTCTGCCGGGAAAACATCCACCAGCCTGTCAACCGCCTGTGCCGCACCGCGCGTATGCAACGTCGCCAAAACCAGATGCCCGGTCTCCGCTGCCGTCAGCGCCTGGCGAATCGTCTCTTTGTCGCGCAGCTCGCCCAGCAGGATAACGTCAGGATCTTCGCGTAGCGCCGCTTTTAACCCCTGGCAGAAGGAGGTGCAATGTACACCCGTTTCCCGCTGTTGAATCAATGAGTGCTGGCTGTGATGGATAAATTCAATGGGATCTTCCAGCGTGATGATATGCCGCGCCTGCTGGCGATTAATGGCATCGACTATTGCGGCCAGCGTGGTCGATTTTCCACTGCCGGTAGCGCCGGTAATCAAAATCAGACCATCCTGTTTTTCCAGCAGCAGCGGTACAATAGCAGGCACGCGCAAGCTCTCCAGAGTTGGAATGTCACTGGCGATAGTGCGCAGCGCCAGCGATAAGCCCTGTCGCTGCCTGAACAGGTTAGCGCGCAAACGCTGCCCGCCTGGCAAACTCAGTGCAAAATCGAGTTGTCCGTCGTGCGCTAACTGCTGCTGTTGCGCATTATCCAGCCACTGGTGAATAAACTGCGCCATCCATTCAGGCGTGATGTGTGGGTAATCCGCTATCGCTTCCAGCCTGCCCTGCCGTCGCCAGTAGGGCAAATGTCCGCTGCAAAGATGCAGATCGGCCGCGTTATGCTTTACACTAAGGGCCACAATTTCATTCAGATTCATTATTTCTCCTGACTATGACCTCAATTCAGCACAACCTACAGCAAGTACGGCAGCGAATCTCTGCCGCCGCCGCGCGTTGCGACAGAGCGCCAGAAGAAATTACCCTGCTTGCGGTGAGCAAAACTAAACCTGCGAGCGCGGTCGAAGAGGCCGCTGCCGCCGGGCAAATCGCCTTTGGTGAAAATTACGTGCAGGAGGGGTTGAAAAGATTCAGGCACTGACCGCACATCCACAACTGGAATGGCATTTTATTGGGCCACTTCAGTCTAATAAAAGCCGTCTGGTGGCTGAGAATTTTGCCTGGTGTCACACGGTTGATCGCTTACGCATTGCGCAACGCCTGAACGATCAGCGTCCGGCCACGCTGCCACCGCTTAATGTGTTAATTCAGGTAAATATCAGTGACGAAAACAGCAAATCTGGCATCATGCTGGAGGCCATTCCTGCGCTGGCACAGCACATTGCACAATTACCGCAGTTGCGCCTGCGCGGATTGATGGCGATTCCGGCTCCAGAAGATGATTACGATCGGCAACTGGCGGTGTGTCAGCAGATGGCCGACGCATTTCAGCAGTTGAAACAGCATTACGCAGAAGTGGATACGCTCTCGCTGGGAATGAGCGATGACATGGAAGCGGCCATTGCCGCAGGCAGCACAATGGTGCGTATCGGCACCGCAATATTTGGCTCACGCGATTACACGAGCAAAACACAACAATAATTGAGGAACTCATGTTAACAATGACGTTTTTAGTAAAAACGCTGATTGATCTCTACGTCATGGTGCTGCTGCTGCGCATCTGGATGCAGTGGTCACGCTGTGATTTTTACAACCCACTGTCGCAATTTGTAGTGAAAATTACTCAGCCGGTTATTAAGCCGCTGCGTCGTATTCTTCCGGCAATAGGACCGATTGATACCGCCTCGCTGCTGTTAGCCTTTGTGCTTACGACGCTTAAATATCCGATTTTATTATTGATTCAGGTTGGTGTGTTCTCGGTCGATCCCACTAATTTACTGGTTGGCTTGCTGTCACTGCTGAAGTCTGCCGGTTATCTGGTGTTCTGGGTGATTATCATTCGCTCGCTGATGAGCTGGATTAGTCAGGGCCGTGGCCCGGTTGACTACGTGCTGATTCAACTGACTGAACCGCTGATGGCACCGATTCGTCGCATTTTACCGGCGATGGGCGGCATCGATTTCTCAGCAATGATCGTGATTCTGGTGTTATATGCCCTGAATTTTCTCGGCATGGACCTGTTCCCAGGTCTCTGGTATCTGCTGTAACCGAATAAACTGGAACTGTTATGCAAAAAGTTGTGCTCGCAACCGGTAATCCCGGCAAAGTACGTGAACTGGCGGACCTGCTCTCCGCCTTTGGCCTGGATATCGTGGCGCAAACCGATCTTGGCGTAGCGTCGGCTGAAGAGACCGGCCTGACCTTTATCGAAAACGCCATTCTTAAAGCGCGCCATGCGGCGCATATCACCGGTTTACCGGCAATTGCTGATGACTCGGGTTTAGCCGTGGATGCACTGGGTGGCGCACCGGGCATCTATTCAGCGCGCTACGCTGGCGAAGAGGCCAGCGATCGGCAAAACATGGAGAAGCTGCTCGCTGCCCTGAAAAATGTGCCTGATGGTCAGCGACAGGCGCAATTCCATTGTGTGCTGGTCTATCTGCGTCACGCTGAAGATCCTGTGCCGTTAGTGTTTCACGGCAGCTGGCAGGGTGAGATTACCCGTGCGCCAGCGGGTGAAGGTGGCTTCGGTTACGATCCCATTTTTTATGTGCCTGAGTCAGGCAAAACCGCCGCCGAGCTGAGCAAAACGGAAAAAGGCGCGGTTTCTCATCGTGGTAAAGCATTGACGCTGTTGCTGGAAGCGATGCGTAATGCCTAATCTGCCGCCGTTAAGCCTGTACATTCATATTCCGTGGTGCGTTCAGAAATGTCCCTACTGCGATTTTAATTCCCACGCATTGAAAGACGAGGTGCCGCACATTGAATATGTGCAGCACCTGCTGCGCGATTTAGAAAACGATCTGCCACTGATACAGAATCGTGAAGTGCGCACCATTTTTATTGGTGGCGGTACGCCGAGCCTGTTGAGCAGCAACGCCATGCAGATGTTAATGGATGGCGTGCGTGAGCGCCTGACGCTGGCGGAAGGGGCTGAAATTACCATGGAAGCGAATCCGGGAACGGTGGAAGCCGATCGCTTCAGCGCCTATCAGCGCGCCGGAATTAATCGCATCTCCATTGGCGTGCAGAGTTTCAGTCCGCAAAAGCTGGAGCGTCTGGGCCGCATTCACGGCCCGGAAGAGGCGAAGCGTGCAGCACAACTGGCAGAAGGTCTGCATTTACGCAGCTTCAACCTCGACCTGATGCACGGCTTGCCCGATCAGTCACTGGAGGAGGCGCTGGACGATCTGCGTCAGGCGATTGCGCTTAATCCCCCTCACCTTTCCTGGTATCAACTCACCATTGAGCCCAATACGCTGTTTGGTTCGCGTCCGCCGGTATTACCTGATGACGACGCGCTGTGGGATATTTTCGAACAGGGGCATCAGTTACTCACGGCGGCCGGTTATCAACAGTATGAAACCTCGGCCTACGCTAAGCCGGGATATCGCTGTGAACATAACCTGAACTACTGGCGCTTTGGTGATTACCTCGGCATTGGCTGTGGTGCGCACGGCAAACTGACCCAGCCTGACGGTCGCATCGTACGCACGGTGAAAACCCGTCATCCACGCGGTTTTATGAAGGGAAATTATCTCGACAAACAGTACGACGTGGCAGACAGCGACAAGCCATTCGAATACTTCATGAACCGCTTCCGTCTGCTGGAGGCAGCGCCGCGCCAGGAATTTTCCCGTTATACCGGTTTAGCCGAAACCGCTATTCGGGAACAGATGGATGCCGCAATTGCAGCGGGCTATGTGAATGAAACCGATGAGCAGTGGCAAATCACTGAGAAAGGGAAACTGTTTTTAAATTCACTGCTGGAGCTGTTTTTAGCCGAAGCATAATACAGATGCAGCAGACAGCTTCGCGCTGGCTGCTGCATTGCCTTATTTTTTCAGACCCGCCACCAGGCTTTTACGCTGATCTTCCAGCGAGATGACGCGATTACAGACTTCATGACCAAAGTTTTGGAAATCCTGTTCCTGGCTGCTCCATTCCGCCTGAATAGCCTGCTGAAGCCCGCCAAGATTGCCCATAATTGCCTGTAATGGGTTGCTGCCATTACTGGCCTGCTTGCTGCCCATCTCGTTCAGGCTGTCCTGCATTACGCCGCCCAGCGTCGTCTGCACCAGCTGCTCTCCGTCGGCGCGGACCTGGTCGATTGCCTGATGATGAAAGGTTAAGCCGTCCGGGCGATGCTCAATGATACGGTTCATCTGCTGCTTTAACTGCGTGTTCAGCGTGCTGAGGCGATTGCGTACATTGCTGTTAGCGCCCAGCTTTTCAACAATGACGCGATCCAGCGCCGCACGGCCTTTCTCAAGACGTGAAGTGGCACCGCTATCGATCCACGGCAGATCGCGACGCAGTGAACTCTGGTAATCAATCGCTTTCTGACGGTTCGCATTGTCCATCGTTACGCGCTGACCATTAAACTGCACATCGCCTTGCGGCGTGATTTCGAGATTGCCATTCGTGCCAACCACCTGCACGCTCTGCGGCTTAATCACCACATCATCCTGCGGTTTTACACTGCATTCGTATGCAGCCTGCACCTGCGTCGCCGCCAGCAACAGCCCCGCTAAAAGCACTTTACGCATCATAAATTCCTTCTGTCTTACCTTACTGAAACCGATCTAAAAGGTCTGACGTCAATGTCGCCGCGAATGGAGTACCGGTCAGCGCACAGCATCCGAAACGTACTGAAGTACGTGAGGAATGCGAGCACTGCCCGGTGCACAGGCCGCAACAGACGCTTAGTCCCACCAGACGTCAAACAGTTCAGTAACCTGAATATCCTGCAGGTTGCGATTTTCCAGCCAGGCGCGCACCCGTTCACGGTGCTCATCGGTGCATTTACCTAATTTTTGCAGGCACACCAGACCTTCCCAGACTAAATAACCGCTGCCGTCATAAGCCAGGCCGTTAGGATCGATCACTTCATTGATAAACTGATTCAGCGTGTCGTCGATTTCAGTTTCAGAGGTGCCTTCCGGGAAGCGCCAGGCCACGGAGAAACCCAACTCCTGGAACTCATCAATGTGTAACTTTTTACGTAAACGGCGGCTGCGTTGTGTGGCCATTATTTCATCCTCTCAAACATTAAATCCCATACGCCGTGGCCTAAACGCTGCCCGCGCTGCTCAAACTTAGTCAGTGGACGCGTCTCGGGACGCGGCACATAATCCTGTGTTTCGGACTGGTTCTTGTAGCCGTCGATGCTGTTCATGACTTCAAGCATGTGTACGGCGTAAGCTTCCCAGTCGGTTGCCATGTGGAACACGCCGCCCAGCTTCAGCTTGCGCATGACCAGTTCAGCAAACGGGACCTGTACGATACGACGCTTGTTGTGGCGCGCTTTGTGCCACGGATCGGGGAAAAGAGTTGCACCATGCGCAGTGAGTTGTCTGGGATCATTTTTTCCAGCACTTCTACTGCGTCATGACACATCACGCGCAGGTTCTCGACGTCCGCTTCTTTCGCGGCGCCCAGGCAGGCCCCTACGCCTGGCGCGTGGACTTCAATCCCCAGAAAATTTTGCTGTGGGTTATTTTGCGCCATAGTGACCAGTGATGCGCCCATGCCAAAACCGATTTCCAGCGTTACCGGCGCGTCGCGCCCAAACAGTTGCGGCAGATCAATCGGCTCTGGCTGGTACTCTACGCCCATCTCCGGCCAGTAATTATCGAGTGCCAGCTGCTGGCCTTTAGTTAAGCGGCCCTGGCGGCGCACAAAACTGCGAATACGGCGCAATGGGCGCCCGTTCTCATCAAATTCCGGGGTGATGACGTCATTAATCATGTCGAAGCCTGCTGGTTAGCCTGTTCTGGGAAACGGGCATTATGCAAAGTTCATAAGCAGAAGCAAGCCTTTGCAATCTTCCGGTTTACACCCAGTGATGCATGTGCTGGAATTCCTGCCTGAGTGTAGAGTAAACACGGAAAATTTCCTTCTTATGATGCAAGCGCCGCAGTTCGCGCAACAGGTGCTGGACTGGTATCAGCACTTTGGCCGCAAAACCCTGCCGTGGCAGTTAGAGAAAACGCCTTATAAGGTGTGGCTGTCCGAAGTGATGTTACAGCAAACCCAGGTTGCTACCGTTATTCCTTATTTCGAACGCTTTATGGCGCGTTTCCCCACGGTCAGCGATCTGGCTGCTGCGCCGTTAGATGAAGTGCTGCATCTGTGGACCGGTCTCGGCTATTACGCCCGGGCGCGCAATCTGCACAAAGCGGCAAAACAGATCGTTGAGGTGCATCAGGGCGAGTTCCCACGCAACTTTGATGATGTTGCCGCACTGCCTGGCGTGGGTCGTTCCACCGCAGGCGCGATTCTGTCGCTGTCGCTGGGACAACATTTTCCTATCCTTGATGGCAACGTGAAGCGCGTACTGGCGCGTTGTTATGCCGTGCCGGGCTGGCCGGGCAAAAAGGATGTGGAAAAACGTTTATGGGAAATCAGCGAAACCGTTACCCCGGCGCAAGGCGTCAGTGAGTTTAACCAGGCGATGATGGATCTCGGTGCGATTGTCTGCACCCGCTCAAAACCCAAATGTGAAATTTGCCCGCTAAACAGCGGCTGCGTGGCTTACGCCAGTCAGAGCTGGGCGAGCTATCCGGGCAAAAAGCCAAAGCAGGTACTTCCTGAACGCAGCGGCTTTTTCCTGATGATGCAGCATGGCGACGAGGTGTGGCTGGAGCAACGCCCACCGGTGGGATTGTGGGGCGGTCTGTTCTGTTTCCCACAATTTAGCACCGAAGACGCATTAACCGACTGGTTGATGGCGCGTGGCATTCAGGCAAAACCGCAGCAGCTAACCGCTTTTCGTCATACCTTTAGCCATTTTCATCTGGATATCGTGCCAATGTGGCTGGCATGGCCTTCTGTTGGGGCATTAATGGATGAAGCTGGCGGTCTCTGGTATAACTTAGCGCAGCCACCGTCAGTGGGATTAGCCGCGCCCGTCGAGCGACTGTTGCACGAATTGCGTTATCCCCAGCAACTGGCTTTGCACAGTTGTGAGATCAATGAGGAAGAATAATGAGCCGCACTATTTTTTGTACATTTTTACAACGCGACGCTGAAGGTCAGGACTTTCAGCTCTACCCTGGCGAGCTGGGCAAGCGTATCTATAACGAGATTTCAAAAGAAGCCTGGCAGAAGTGGATGGCCAAGCAGACCATGCTGATCAACGAGAAGAAGCTCAACATGATGAACCCGGAAGATCGTAAAGTGCTGGAAAAGGAGATGGTGAATTTCCTGTTTGAAGGCAAAGACGTGCATATCGAAGGCTACACACCGCCCGAAGCGTAATTTATTTTGGCCTCTGGATTGAGGCCTTTTTCCAGGTCAGGCACAGATTTCCAATGAATAAAAAGTTGATAGCCTTGCTGGTGATTGCACCACTTTTGGTTTCTTGCTCCGGACAAAAAAAGCAGCAGTATCACGAAGACTGGATTAAAGACACCAACGGCTTTGATATTTTAATGGGTCAGTTCGCCCATAACATCGAGAATATTTGGGGTATTAAAGAGGTTCTGATTGCAGGACCAAAAGATTACGTCAAATACAGCGACAACTATTACACCCGCAGCCACATTAACTTTGAGAGCGGTAGTATTACCATCGAGACCATTGCCGGAACCGATCCGATGGCCAGCCTGCGCCAGGCAATAGTGACCACACTGTTGATTGGTGACGATCCTGGCAATGTCGATCTCTACTCCGACGCCAACGATATTGTGATCAGCAAAGAGCCACTGCTGTATGGGCAGGTGCTGGATAACACCGGTCAGCCGATCCGCTGGCAGGGGCGCGCTGAGAACTTTGCTGATTATCTGATCCAGAATAAGCTGAAGCGCCGCACTTCCGGTCTGCACGTCATTTACTCAATCACGATCCCAATGGTGCCAAACCACCTGGACAAGCGTGCACATAAATATCTGCCGATGGTGCGCAAGGCGGCTGAAGAGTATGGCGTTGATGCCTCGCTGATTCTGGCGATTATGCAGACTGAGTCGAGCTTTAACCCCTATGCGGTGAGCCACGCGGATGCGCTTGGTTTAATGCAGGTTGTTCAGCACACGGCCGGTGTGGATGTGTTCCGCATGAAGGGTAAATGGGGCAAGCCGAGCCGCAGCTATCTGCTTGATCCTGAAAATAACATTGATGCAGGAACGGCCTATTTGTCGATCCTGCAAAAAAGTTATCTAGGGGAATTCAGGATCCGCTGTCGCGGCGTTACGCTGTGATTACAGCTTATAACGGTGGCGCGGGTAGCGTGCTGCGCGTTTTCTCCAGCGATAAGGATCGTGCCTTCAGCGTCATTAATGAGATGTCTCCAGGCCAGGTGTACCAGACCCTGACCAGCAAGCATCCGTCAGCGGAATCGCGCCGCTATCTCTACAAAGTCAGTACCGCACAGCGTAGCTATCACCGCTATTAATAGCGTGCGCGCTGCCCCCTGCCTTACTCTTTCGCCACGCACGGGAAAAATCAGGAGGGGACAGCGCGCAGAACTTACTGACTTTCCACCATCATATTCGCCACTAAATATTTACGTCCATCTTCACTGGTCTCGGTATAAACGCCCTGCAATTCTGGCGAGAAGCCCGGCAGTAAATTAATACCCTCTTCCAGCGCCAGGAAGTAACGCTGCACCGCCCCGCCCCAGACTTCGCCCGGCACTACGCACAGCACACCCGGTGGGTACGGCAAAGCACCTTCAGCCGCGATCCGGCCTTCCGCATCAGCAATGGCGACCAGTTCAACATCCCCGCGAATATAAGCCTGATGTGCATCCTGCGGATCCACTTTCACTGGCGGTAAATCTTTTTCACGGAACATCGTTTTCTGCAATCCTTTCACATCGTAACTGACGTAAAGATCGTGCATCTCCTGGCACAAGCGGCGCAGCGTGTAACCCGCATAACGCTTCGCATTTTTGCGGTAGATCGTTGGCAACACTTCCGCCAGCGGCGCATCCTCTTTTACATGCTGTTCGAACTGCGCCAGCATTGAGACCAGATGCGCCATCTTTTCTGCGCTTTCGGCTGGCGTCAGCAGGAACAGAATCGAGTTAAGATCGCACTTCTCTGGCACGATGCCGTTTTCACGCAGATAGTTCGCCAGAATGGTGGCCGGAATGCCAAAGTCAGCATATTCACCGCTTGCCGCATTAATGCCTGGCGTTGTCAGCAGCAGCTTGCAGGGATCGACCCGATATTGATCGCGATCGTAGCCCGCAAACCCGTGCCATTTAGCCCCGGGTTCAAAGCTGAAATAGCGCAAATCGCTGGCGATCTCAGCCGTTGGCGCATCCTGCCACGCTTTGCCGTTCACCGTTTCTGGCACAAAAGGCAGGATCATCTCACAGCGTTCAAAGATCGCTTTACGCGCGTCAATGCCCAGCGTGACGCACTCTTGCCACATGCGGCGACCCGCTTCGCCCTGATGCATTTTGGCATTGATATCCAGCGCAGCGAACAGCGGATAAAACGGGCTGGTCGATGCGTGCAGCATGAAGGCGTTATTAAGGCGTTTGTGCGGGCAGAAGCGTTTCTGTCCGCGAATGTGATTATCTTTTTTGTGAATTTGCGACGTCTGAGAGAAGCCCGCCAGCTGCTTGTGCACCGACTGGGTAACAAAAATGCCGGGATCGTTCTCGTTCAGCTCCAGCGTTAAGGGCGAGCAGCCTTCCATCAACGGAATAAATTGCTCGTAACCCAGCCACGCTGAGTCAAACAGGATGTAATCGCACAGATGACCAATGCGATCCACGACCTGGCGTGCGTTATATACCGTGCCGTCATAGGTGCCGAGCTGGATGATTGCCAGACGAAAAGGCCGCTGCTCATTTGCCCGCTGCGGAGCCACTTTTTGATTTGCTCGCGCAGATAAGCGTCATCAAAACAGTGCGCATCAATGCCACCGATAAAGCCAAACGGATTGCGCGCCGCTTCCAGATAAACAGGTGTTGCGCCCGCCTGAATCAAGGCACCATGATGGTTAGACTTATGATTGTTACGATCAAACAGCACTAAGTCGCCGCGTGTTAATAGTGCATTTGTCACCACTTTATTGGCACTGGAGGTTCCGTTCAGCACAAAGTAGGTTTTATCGGCGTTGAAAACTTTGGCGGCAAACTTCTGTGCGTGTTTCGCAGAACCTTCATGGATCAACAAATCGCCCAGTTTGACATCGGCGTTGCACATGTCTGAACGAAAGAGATTTTCGCCATAAAAATCAAAGAACTGGCGACCTGCCGGATGCTTCCTGAAAAACGCGCCGCCCTGATGTCCCGGACAGGCAAACGTACTGTTCTGCATGTCGACATATTTGGTCAGGGTGTCGAAAAAGGGGGCAGCAAGGTTGATTCATACGCCTGAGCAGCCGCTTCCAGCGCAGCCCAGTCTTGCGGTTCGCCATTCAGCTCACCGGTTACGCCAGGCAGATGCAGCACTTCTTCTTCGAAGGCGTTGGCGACAAATACCGGCAGATTAAAGCCGGTATGACGCAACAGCGCCAGTACGCCGCTGCGCGTATCAGCCAGAGAGACGACCACAGCCGCCACGTCGGTAAAATCAGTGTTGTCCAGCGTTACCACGTCGCGCGCGGTGTTGAGGGTCAGGTTTGGCGCCACAGCGGCGCTGGCAGCAATTTTCAGTGGTGTCATAACACAAATCCCTAACAGTCAGGGAGTGGGTGCCTGCGGCACAGCAATAGGGAAGGATCCCCGGCGAATGATGCATTGCGATGTGTTGTAACCCCATGCGTTGCAAAAAAGCAGGGCGCGTAATGTTCCCGGAACTGACTCAGTAAGGGGACGCACAGGCACCTGCAAGGTAAAGCATGGCAGTTACAGACCGATAGACATCAGTAAAGTCAGAGCGTATCTGGCTTTACGCATGTCCAACAGTGAGCGTCAGGCTGGCTTCACCGCATGGTGAGCGAGTGTGTAACGACAATGGCGAACGCGCGCTCAGGCAGGAGCGAACAGGAACAAGTGCTGATGCGCATTGTGCTGAACATGGCGGCGTCCTCGGTGACAGGAATAACGAGCGTCGAAAAGTGGCGGTTATGATGTCATCTTTTTGCCGTATCGACAACCCGTTACTGGTAATTAAATAGTCAAAAGACCCAAAACACATCCCTTTGATATTTAAATGAAATATCCAAAACCCATCCAAAGAAATGCTTAAATTCCTGTAAGTTATGAACAATTATGCAGACAGATCGTTCAGCTCTCCTTTCTCAATCCGTTGCAGCCTGATGCGCTCATCTTCCCCCTGTCTCGCTGGCAGAGAAAGATACTGCCCTGCGCTGATGCCAGCGTTGTAGGGTGAAAGGCATGAAAGCGGAAAAGCACCAGCACAATCCTGCTCTACCGCAACGCCCTGCAGAAGCGTAGACTTATTCACCTCTTTTCCCCTTTACCGGAGGCTGCATGTTTAAAGCACTGGTCATAGAAAATGATGAACAAGGTTATCGCACCCTGCTGAAAGATCTCTCCGAATCACAACTTCCCAATCACGACGTTACGCTGGATATCAGCTACTCCACCCTTAACTTTAAAGACGCGCTGGCAATCTGTAATAAAGGCCCTATTGTGCGCCAGTTCCCGATGGTGCCGGGCATCGATTTTGTCGGACGTGTCACCGCAAGCCGCCATTCAGAGTGGCAGCAAGATGATGTTGCTCTGCTTACAGGCTGGGGAGTGGGAGAAAAACAGTGGGGCGGCCTGGCGCAAAAAGCCAGCGTCTCTGGCGACTGGTTAGTTGATGTGCCTGCCACACTCAGCCCCCTGCAAACCATGGCAATCGGCACAGCGGGACTGACGGCCATGCTGTGCGTCATGGCGCTGGAAAAACAGGGCGTAACACCCGTTCGCGGCCCGGTATTAGTGACAGGAGCCAGCGGAGGTGTCGGCAGTTTTAGCGTCAGTCTGCTGTCTCGCCTGGGCTTTGCGGTCATCGCTTCCAGCGGGCGCGCCAGCGATGAAGATTATTTGATTAACACGCTTGGCGCATCATCAGTTATTGACCGTCGTGAACTGGCCGAACCGGGCAAGCCGCTCGCTAAAGAGCGTTGGGCTGCGGCGATTGATAGCGTTGGCAGCCATACCCTAAGCAATGTTTTGGCGGCGACACAGCGCGACGGCGTGGTTGCTGCCTGCGGTATGGCGCAAGGTTTAGATCTGCCTGCCAGCGTGGCACCTTTTATCCTGCGTGGCGTGACCTTAACCGGTGTCGACAGCGTGATGTGTCCAAAACCGCTGCGCCAGCAAGCGTGGCAGCGCCTTGGCGAACATCTTGATACCGCGCTGTTCAGCAAACTTACCCAGGTCATTCCCCTGAGCGAAGCAAAGCAAGCCGCCCAGGATCTTTTAGAGGGTAAAGTGCGCGGACGCCTGATCGTCGACTGCCGCTAAATAAAAATGCCGCCTCATTGTCGGGGCGGCAATAACGTTATTTCAGGCGTGAGATTAGTCCGGTCAGCGCGTAAAGTGCGCCCTGCTCCATCACCTCTTTTGGTTCCCCTTCAAAATGGCGACATTCGGCCTCTACTATGCCATTGGGCAGTTGCCAGCCGAACCAAATCGTTCCTGCAGGTGTACCATCTTCGCCACCATCTGGCCCGGCATAACCGGTTATCGCAATGCTTACCGGTTCTGCAGAACGATCGCATGCCCCTTTTGCCATTTCACGCGCGGTCTTTTCGCTCACGGCAGTATGGTGCTCAATCGTCCCGGCATCGACGCCCAGCAGGCGGATTTTGGCATTATCGCTATAGGTGACAAAGCCGCTGGTATAAAAGTTACCGCTGTTTTCGACTGCTGCCAGCGTCATGCTGATGAGGCCGGCGGTACAGGATTCGGCGGTCGCCAGTTTAAGCCCGGAAGATAACAGAAGTTTGCCCAGATTTTCAGCCGCTTGATTAAGTTTTTCTGCCATATTTTTTTATTCCTGTTTTGTATCCAGAAAACAAAGTATGGCTGAAAATAAACAGACTGATGTGCCGTCAAGCCGATGTTTTCAAAGCGAAACGGATTACTTGCGTAGTTGAATATAGGGACACTTGCTCTCACTGTCCGGCGTTACGTGAAGTTCAGCCTGATACCAGCGCGTAAGTGTCGCTTCGGTCATCACCTGCTGCGGCGTGCCCTGCGCCACCAGCTTACCCTGGTGTAACAGCAAAATACGATCTGCCCACAGCGATGCCAGATTGAGATCGTGCAACACGGTGCACACGCTGAAATCGCCCGATCGCGTCAGTTTATGCAGCAGGCGCAGCGTCTGTTGCTGCCAGAAAAGATCCAACGCCGAAGTCGGTTCATCTAAAAACAGCCAGCCGCGCGGCGCGTCATCCTGCCACAGTTGTGCTAACACGCGCGCCAGTTGCACACGCTGCTGCTCTCCCCGGAAAGTTGCCGGTAATCGCGTGTTGCCAGCGTGTTGCAGCCGGTTAACAGCATGACCTGTTGCACAATTTCTGCCGACTGTTTACCCGGCCAGGGAGCGCGGCCCATCGCCACCACTGATTCAGCAGACTGCGAAAACGTCATACTGTTTTGCTGGCGCATCACGGCGCGTCGTCGTGCCAGCTCATTGCGCGGCCAGTCAGCTAACTGTCGATTGCCGAGCCAGCATTCGCCGCGATCGGGCTTGAGGAAACCGGTTAACATGCGCAGCAAGGTCGATTTGCCCGCACCGTTGGGACCAATCAATGCCACCATTTCACCTGCCGCTAGCGTCAGATCAAGATGCTCAATTAACGTCCGGGCGTTATGGGTGAAGCGTAATCCTTTCGCCTGTAATGTTTCCATTAGTCCATTCCTCGCTGCTGACGCAGGATCAGCCAGAGAAACTACGGCCCGCCAATCAGGCTGGTGAGCAAGCCAACGGGCATTTCTGCCGGGATCACAACGGTGCGCGCCAGCGTATCAGCCAGCAGCAGTAAAATAGCGCCAGCCAGGGCTGAGCCTGGTAGCAGCCAGCGATGATCGCTGCCCAGACAGAAACGCATCACATGCGGCACAACCAGGCCAACAAAACCAATTATGCCGCTCACCGATACGGCAGTGCCCACCAGTAGTGCACTGAGCACCAGCAACTGACGCTGGCTGCGTTTAACGTCGAGGCCCATATAATGCGCATCTTCATCACCCAGTTGCAGCAGATTGAGCTGCCGCGCGCGCGTCTGTATCAGCAGCAGCCCAGGCAAAATTAACAGCGCGCAAACCAGCAAGGATGGCCATTGCGCCTGGCTCAAACTGCCCATGCCCCACAGCGACAGCTGCCGCAGTTGCTGATCGTTACTCAGCCAGGACAGCACGCCAACCGCCGCACCGCATAAGGCATTAATCGCAATGCCAATCAGCAGCAGCCGCGACAGGTTGCCACGTGCAAGCTGGCTAAAACTAAATATCAGCAAGGTCACCAGCAGGCTGCCCGTAAAGGCGGCGATGGTAGGTAACCATAATGCTAAAACCGCGGGCAGCGCCAGCGGCATAACAATGGCCACCGCTACTGCTAATCCCGCGCCGCTGCTGATACCCAACAGGCCCGGGTCGGCCAGAGGATTGCGAAACAGCCCCTGCATTACCGCACCAGAGACCGCTAATGCCATACCGAGCAGCACGGCCAGTAACACACGCGGCAAGCGAATATTCAGCCAGATCTGCCAACTGATATCGCTGAACGGCGCTTGCCATAAGCCACGCAGTGACAGCGGCATCGCGCCGAAATTAGCCGCCGCTACCATCACCAGCAGCATGCTCACCAGCATCAACAACAGCCAGCGCAGATTAATCATCCCGGAGTGATTCCGCGGCACGGCGCAGTTTGACAATCGCCTGCGGCGTGTCCAGCCCAAAACCGAGCAGCGCCATGGTATCGATCACCAGCAGATTGTGATGCTGTCCGGCTGGCGTCAGAGCCACTCCCGGCAGTTGCCACAGCTTCTCTTCACTGCCGAGCGCCTTCAGTCCGTCATAACCAATCACCACTAAATCGGGTGCTGCAGCGACTACGCCTTCCTGCGACAGGGCCTGATAATGTGGCACTGCCGCCATCGCATTCACCAGTCCGGCACTGCGTATAGCACCGTCAGCCGCGGTTTGATTCCCCGCAGCCAGCGACTTCATGCCGCTGTTCGCCATGATATACAGCACTTTGACCGGCAAGGTCTGCTTTGGCAGCTGTGCCAGTTGCTTTTCAACCTGGGCCTCCAGCGTTTTAGCCTGCGCCTCGCGGTTCAGGGCCTTACCGATGGTGGCGATCTTTTTCGGGATCGCTTGCAGGCTGTTTTCACCGCTGACCTCCACGACTTTTACCCCCGCCTGTTCCACCTGCTTCAGAACAAGTGAGGGTTTTGCCAGTTCGCTGCTCAACACCAGGGTGGGTTTCAGTGCCAAAATACCTTCAGCATTTAACTGGCGCATATAGCCTACGTCCGGCAGTTTTGTGGCCTGGGCCGGATGCTGGCTGGTGCTGTCTCGCGCCACCAGATTTTGCTGCGCATCCAGGGCATAAACGATTTGCGTCACATCGCCGCCAATCGATACCACGCGCTCTGCTGCCAGCCCAGGCAACGACACCAGCAGCAGTAAAAGAAAGCGTTTCATGCCGCTTCCCCCGCTGCGCTCAGTGACATCACCTGCTCGCGCCAGCGCGTCTGTTCTGGCGTGCCTTCGCTACGCTGACCGTAAAGCTGGGCGATCTGCGAGCCATCAGCGGCAAACAGTTCCAGACTGGTGACAAACCCATCACCGCTCGGTTTACGTGTTACCCAGCTTTCACTGACCTGATTCTCCATCAGGTGCAGCGTGAATCGCGGATTAAAAATGTTGATCCAGTTTTCCATCGGCACCAGCTTTTCCACTACGCCAGTGAAGATTTGGATGCAGCCGCGATTGCCGACAAAAATCATGATCTCATTGCCATCCTGCAACGCTAAATCCAGTACCGTTGCCAGCGCGTTATTACTTACCTGCCAGGCAAGATCGTTACCTGCTGCGCGAAACGCTTGCTGACGTGAAACATTATGGCGCTTCAGCAGCGCAAAAACTGATGCACATCGGTCATGGCTCGCCATTCAGCATCAAGGGCGGCGGCATCAACCTGTTGCGCCCAGTTGGGGGCGGGCACTGGCTGGATAGCGAGCGGTGCGGCGGCGGGCTGGCTAAATTGTTCAATCAGCGTCTGCCAGGCGGCCTTATTGGTGTTTTCAGTGAGATAGATTTTCAGGACCGCATCACCGTGACGATCAAAAATCTGTACGCTCTGGCGCTCGCCATGCGCTGTGTGCTCACTAAGCGCAAATGCACTGTGCCACTGCGACGGAAACAGTCGCAGATCAAGCGCGCGCGGGTTAAGCACGATGCCAGCATGACCGCCCAGATGCAGGTTTTTATACTCACCAAAGTGCTCATGAACGGCGTATTCATTGCGGGTAATGCTTTTGGTTTCGCCTACTGTCTCAAGCGCCGCCAGCAGTGCCGGGAAATCAGTTTTTAACGTCCGTGCGTCCTGGCCGAGGCGCGCTTCACACAACTGCGCTTCGCTGATGCCCATCAGTGCAGCAAGATCGCGGGCATACTTTTTCGGTTGTTCACGCTTCAGGGTCAGATAGTGTTGGTAAGTCTGGTTCATAGCGCATTGCTCCCATGAGGATGCCCTGCACTGCCGCAGGGCTTGTTCTTATCAGAAGTCGACATTTACACCCAGTTGGAAGGTGCGGCCCGGCATAACAGCCAGCGCCTGATCGTTGCGGTCCTGCTGGGTATCGCTGGTCAGCTCACGGCTGCTGAGGTAATCCCAGTATTTGCGATCGGTGATGTTATAAATGCCGCCGCTCAGTTTGACGTTTTTCGTTACCTTCCAGTACGCGGTCATGTCTACCATGCCATATCCAGGGACACGCATGTAGTCGGTGTTTGAATCGGTCAATGGACTCCCGGTATTGCTGTAACTTTCGCGGTTAGTCGCGGTGGCTTGTTTTCCTTTCACAAAGGTCGCGGTCACCGCCGCGCCGTAGCCGCGTGCTACGTCATCCCAGGCTAAACCGATTATCGCTTTCATTGGCGCAACGCTCTCTAAATCAACGTAGCGATCGCCAAGGTAGCTCGATTTAGACTGGCCCTGCGTGTAGCCAAAGGCCAGGTTCGCGCTCAGGCCGTCAACCTGTTCGAACCAGGTGCCAAAATTAATTTTTGTGCTGACTTCTGCGCCATAAATGTAAGCTTTATCGCGGTTCTCAGCCTGATAGGTGGTGTAAATATTGCTGGGGACATTCACAAACTTATCGGGACTGGCGCTGCGCGAGTAGCGAGTGAAAGCAATAAAGTTTTTATAGGCGTTATAGAACACCGCGCCGTTAAAGGTCACGCCTTTGGTAAGCTCGCCTTTCAAACCCCATTCAAAATTGTTGCTGGTTTCAGTTTTCAGATCCGTATTACCAATCAACGCATACTGCGCCGTTCCGGCATAGCTGGAACCGAGGTTCCATGAGCCATAAAGCTGGCTGTCATTCGGGAACTGCGCGCCGCGTGTATATTGCAGGTAAGTCATCAATGCTGGCGTCAAATCATACTGAAAAGCGATAGACGGCAGCACCTGCGTGTCGCTGTTTGCCGAACCATACAGTGCAGAAACTTCTGCTGGATCCAGTACCGTGCTGTTGGTGGTCAGCGTCGAGACATCGCGCGGCTTCGTGTTCTGATACATCACGCGCACGCCCGGAATAACCGCAAAGTTGTGGCTGTCGAGATCGAAGCTGATCTTGTCCTGCACGTAACCGCCCACCGTGTAGCTGCGACTGTTGGCCTGCGGCTGCATGATGACGCTAAACGCACCTGGCGCAGGCGACTGGCGGAACGGACGTTCAGTATCCACGAGGCGAGCATTCAGCCCGGCACTCAGCGCGTGTCGGCCAATATTTTTCGCCAGCCGTGTATCAAAGCCGTACGTATCGCTGTTGTAATCGGAGTAGACGGTTTGATAAGCCGTTGCGCTCGACGGCATATAGGTGTTGTCGTGCGCCTGAGTCTGCTGCCAGTAAAGGCGCGTTGTCAGGCTGTCGATGAAATCATTATAAGGCGTGTATTCATCGCTCAGGCTGACGCCCCAACGGCGCGTATCACTCTGCTGCTGAGCGGTGCCCCAAAGGGTATTACCGTTGGTGGTACTCCAGCTGTCGTAATGGGTGTGGTTGGTTTTGTGATAGTAATCCAGCGTTGCACTCAGTTTATGCGCATCGTTCGGCTGCCAGATCCCTGACGTCATAAAGGCATCGGAGTGCCAGTTGGCCGGATAAGCATCAAGCTCGCCGCTGTTGTTTTCTGTTTCCTGACCGTCGCGGCGGCTGTAGACAAAAATGCCGCGCAGTTCATCATCGCCCGCCGCTGCCGTGATACCGTTGTGCCAGCTACGGTTCGCAGAATCGTAGTTGCTTTGGTAGCCAAAATAGGTTTCTTTACCGGGGCGCAAATAATCGTCTGGTGTTTTGTTACGGAACGAGACGTTGCCGCCAATCGACGTGTTGGCTTGATCGACTGCGGTCGCGCCCTTTTCAATATCAATGCGACCAAACATATAGGGGTCAATGTAATCACGACCAATGCCGAAGCTGTCGAGGCCAGCGCGACCGACATAGCTGCGGCCTGTGGCTTGCGGCAACGGAATGCCATCAACATCCAGGCCAACGCGGTTGCTTTCCAGGCCACGAATGTTGTAGCCCGTATAACCGGCACGGTCGAATCCACTTTTACCCGCAGACGATCCGCCGCTGGCACCGGTTGCGCTGATCAGCGGTTCATAACGCATAATTGATCCGAAATCGTTGGCGCCGCGCTGTTGCAATTCGGCTGCGGTAAGCGTGGTACTGCTGCCTGCTTTTTTTCTGTTTCCGGCGCGGTGACGGTCATCAGCGGCTCGCGGGAAGTGCTTTTCGCCGTGGAGAGCGCCAGTAAAGCGTCATCGCTGGCGGCATAACCACAGGCAGCATGAATAGCAGAGGCGATAAGCGCCGTTTTAAACAGGCGCTGTGAAGTGAATCCCTGAAAATTTAATGACATGAGCGCGAAGTACCCGATTAATTGTTAGTATTCGCTCACTTACTTGCTAAAGGTGTTAAATAATGCGCTTTGCGCAATAAAACCATGAAAAACAGCGTTATTTTTAGCTATAAATTATGGCTCAGGAATTTAATGTAATTGCTAATCATTATCAATAACATTTACATTTAGAAGCGTGCGCGAAAGCACATTTTGTTAATCCGCACTAAACACCATGTAATCAATAACTTAACAAGGAGCCTGCTATGATTCCTAAACCGGCAATAGAGATTCATTACTGCACGCAGTGTAACTGGATGCTGCGCTCGGCCTGGATGGCGCAAGAGCTGTTGCAAACTTTCGCCGAAGATCTGGCTGCTGTGACGCTTAAACCTGGCACAGGCGGCATTTTTGAAATCAAAGTGGATGATCTTGTGATTTGGGAACGGAAGCGCGATGGCGGTTTTCCTGACGCCTCAACGCTTAAACAGCGGGTGCGCGACACCTGTTTTCCAGAGCGATCGCTGGGTCATGTCGATAAGAAGAAGCCTGACGCCATTTAACAGCCAGACAGCCTCAGCTTTCAGCGATCTTTTTCGCTGCGTCATGCAGCGTAGCGATGATCAGCTGCAAGCTTTTCGCGGAAATGTTCTGTTGCGACAAGCGGCCATTTAAGGCGGTTTTCATCGTGTGGATCGCCTGTTCCACCTCGGGAAGAGTACGATTATTAACCAGTATGGCCAGCGAGGATAACCGTTCTATCAGGCTGGCAACATGCGCTTCGTTATTCGCCAGCATTTCACGTCCCACCTCGTTAAGCGCATAGGCTTTACGCGCAGCCTGCGCATCCAGCACATGGATTGCATCCATCTCTTCCAGTAACGTCAGGTTGGGATAGATGATGCCAGGGCTTGGCGAATATTCCCCTTTCGACAGCTCTTCAACAGATTTAATCAGCTCATAGCCGTGCGCGGCGTTCTGTGCCAGAAAGTGCAACATCAGCAGGCGAATATCACTGGCATCCAGCATTTTTTCCCGCCGCTTACGACGACCACCACAATCGCCAGAACGAGGGGCAGTATCATTATGTCGGGAAGAGAGTGGATCCTGTTTCATTGCCAGCCTGAAGGGAGAGAAAAAGAGGCTTGATAGTAGTCTGCCGCCTGGCAAAATTCAACACAGGCGGCCAGTGTATCCTTACTTACTGTGCCAGTACGCAACTGCCCGCACGTAGGCCGGGTCGAGACCACGACGCACCGTAAAATAGTCGCTCAGGGTTTTGACAAATTCGCCTTCCCCCGTCAGCCAGATAAAGTAATCGTCTTGTGGAATCGAGAATTTATCCAGCGCAGCAATCAGCGTACCGAGATTATCGCTTTGCATGTTTCCGTTACCTGCCCAGTTCACGGAAACATCTGCCAGATCAGCTAAATAGCCGCGCCCCGTCTCTTCATCGGTATAAGCAAACAGATGCAGCGTTTCAGCCTGAATATCCGCTTTGCGACGTTTGAAGGCTGGCAGCCCGGTTTCATCGCAGACATAGAGCTGAAAGGCATAATCGGTTGGCACCACCAGCGAACCGCGTGGGCCGCCCATGATCAGCGTATCGCCGGGCTGCGCCTGCGTTGCCCAGTCACTGGCAACACCGCTTTCATGAATATAAAAGTCGAGCGTTAGTGAAGACTCACCATCAAATTCAAGCGGCGTATAATCACGCGCCGGTGGTCGCACGCCATCTTGCCACACGATGCCTTCATCGCTCATCTGGGGTAACGCTAATGTGCCGCTGCCCGCTTCCGGGAAGAAGACCTTGATGTGATCATCAAATCCCGGCGAATGAAAGCCCGCTAAGTCGCTGCCATTGAAGACGATGCGCCAGAATTTGTCAGCAACTTTGGTTTTGCCCGTTACCGTAATATGGCGGAAACGCAGTTCGTTACGCACGCGCTGCGGCGCACGGCTTGGTGCTTTGTTATTTTGCAAAGGGTTTCTCCAGTCATGCAGTGGACTTCGTCTTCATCCACACGCCATCACGATTTACCCTGCCCTGCTGTTCGGGTCAGTGCAATCATGAAATCGAAATCATTCTCATCTAACCGAAGCTAAGATAGCTATGATATATCTTAATCTCAATGACGAAAAATGCGATCGGCGCACAAAGAACAGGCAAAAGGCATAACTGAAGGCGTCAGAAAGGAATAACGCTAACCGCTGTTTTCAGCCACTGCGCCGGGTTACAGCATCTTGTCGAAGCCTGCCGTGCCGGAATGATCTCTGTTCTGCTGCGGCAGTGCGTTATCACCCAGAATTTCATGCTGGGTTGACTGGGCATGGGGATGCAGCCCCGCTGGCGGATTAAAAGGTTCAGCCATTTGCGCCATAGCCAGTGCTGGCACGGCAGAAAGCGCAGTAACAAGAAAAAGCGTTGAGAGTCGCATATTTGTCTTCATTATCATTTTTAGCCGGGAGCGGCCGGAAGTGCAGATGAATATCCAGCCCTGACACCGATTAACGCGATGAATGCGCAACGTCAGGGTTTCAGGAGAGAATTTTACGCCAGAACAGGCGAGTTTTTTATAAAATCGTGCGGTTTGTCACAGTATGCCGCACGAATTATTCATCAGCCCTGAGAAACAGGAATAGCAAACACGCCGACCAGCCAGTCGGGCGTTGAAGCCTGAAGATCGAGACGCAGCAGATCTTTGCCCTGGCGACGGGCGACGCCCAGCGCAGGTAAGTGCAGATAGTAAATGTCAGCGATAAAACGTGTTATCTGTTCCGGCGTGCCACTCCAGTGAATCATCGCATAGAGACCGCGCGTTGCCGTCCAGCTCATGCCGGGTGAATTCAGCTTTTCCGCATGTTTGCTTTCAATCGCCTGAAACAGGCTAATATGCTGCTGCTCGGCAGAGGAAATGCCGGGACTATACTGAAAACCCAGCCAGCCACGTTCGACATGCTGACCCGCAAAGCGAACAAAATGTCGCGCCTGTTCAGCAACGCGGTGTTCACTGTCGTGAACGTAATCGCCAAACTTACACTCCCACTCCACCATGTCGCCACACATCGGCAAATCGTTATCGCGCTCGACCAGCTCTGCACGTTCAACAGGTGAGCGAACCGGAATACGGCCATGAAAATGTTTTACAGGCAGATCGGGAATGCGACGAAACGCGCCTGGCGTTACCGAAAAATGGTTTTTAAATACCCGGGTAAAGTTTTGCTGATTATCAAAACCGAAGCGCACGGCAATGTCGATAAGCGGCATTCGCGTCAGGCGCAGCGCCATTGCCGACATCGTCAGGCGACGCTTACGTGTATAAGCGGCCAGCGTTTGCCCGGTGATCTCTTTAAACATGCGTTGCATGTGCCATTTGGAGTAACCAGATTTCAGGGTGATCAGATCGATATTGAGATCGTCGGTGAGATTCGCCTCTATCCAGTCCACCAAATCGTTGATGTACTGTTTCTTAAGGGTCAGGCTGAGCATGATGGTTAACTTCAGAGAGGATGAATTGCCAGATTCGTCACAAAAGTATAACGAAAATGTATTAACAACGTAAGGAAAGGTAAAGAAGGCGTGCCGCAGTCAGGGAAAAACCGCATTAATTGCTTAGGTTACTAATTAAAAGGCTGACTGAAGTCAGCCTTTTCTCTGCAAATTTTACGTATGAATCGCCTGAATCATTCAGGCTGCATCGCGGCGGCAAGCGCATCAGCCCGATAAACATAGATTCGGGTGAGTTTGCGCAGCCCGGCAACAGGCAGCGTGAAGGATGGCAGGGATCAGTGCGAACGCATACCCGCAGCCGTCATCATCATACGAAACAGTGATGCCACCACACCAAGTGCCAGCACGCTTGCGCCGTAGATGATCACCAGCCACATTATGCGTTTCCACCATGGAGCTTTCGTCTCATTGTGGCTTTTCATGCTGCTGACCTCGGTTTGCATATCAATGGTATCCTTCGTCTGCTTTGATTTTTCCGCGGAACACGTAGTAGCTCCAGAAGGTGTAGCCGAGGATCATTGGAATGATCAGCAAGCTACCCACCAGCATAAATGCCTGGCTTTGCGGCGGTGAAGCCGCCGCCCAAATGGAGACAGATGGCGGAATAATGTTTGGCCAGATGCTGATACCCAGGCCAGAGAAGCCAAGGAAAATCAGCGCCAGCGTTAGCAGGAAGGGTGAATAGTGCGCTTCGCGCTTGATGGCACGCACAATGCCCCATGAGCAGAGCAGTACCAGCACCGGAACCGGCAGGAACCAGAACAGGTTCGGACGGCTGAACCAACGCTCTGCGATATCAGCATGAGAGAATGGCGTCCACAAGCTGATAATGCCAACAATCGCTAACAGTGCAATAACCAGCGGTGTTGCCAGTGCTGACATTTTACGGTGCAGCTCGTTCTCGGTTTTCATGATTAACCAGGTACAACCGAGCAGAGCATACGCCACCACCAGACCCACGCCGCAGAACAGCGGGAACGGCGCCAGCCAGTCCATTGCGGAACCGGCAAAATGGCGTCCCTCAACCGGAATGCCATCCAGCATCGCACCGACGGCAACACCCTGGCTAAACGTCGCCAACACGGAACCGGCAATAAATGACTTATCCCAGAACGCCCGGTGCCCTTCCACTGCTTTGAAACGAAACTCAAAGGCCACGCCACGGAAGATCAACCCAATCAGCATAGCGGTCAGTGGAATAGCCAGCGCATCGGCAATCACCGAATAGGCCAGCGGGAACGCGCCATACAGCCCCGCTCCGCCCAGCACCAGCCAGGTTTCATTGCCGTCCCATACTGGCGCGACGGTGTTTACCATCATGTCGCGCTCGGTGACATCTTTATTAAACGGGAACAGCAGACCGATACCCAGATCAAAGCCATCCATCACAATGTACATCAGGGTAGCGAAGACGATAATCGCGAACCAGATAATAGAAAAATCGATCATCTTAGTGGTCTCCATCCTTAAACGTTGCTGCCGAGAGCGGACGCGCAGGGGTTTTCTTCTGACCTGGACCACCGTGCTCAGTAACATGACCTTCACCGGTAACGGGACCCTGTTTGATCAGACGCATCATGTAGTGATAACCGACGCCAAACACCGAGCAGTAAACCAGAATGAAGGCCAGCAGGCTGATACTCATATGCAAATCGCCATGTGCGGAGACAGCATCAATGGTGCGCTGCACGCCATACACTACCCACGGCTGACGGCCAATTTCAGTGGTAAACCATCCGGCCAGAATAGCGATCAAACCAGACGGCCCCATCAACAGCGCAAACCACAGGAACGGACGTGACTCATATAAGCGGCCCCGATAGCGCAGCCACAAACTGACCACACCCAGCGTAATCATCAGCAGGCCCATCGCCACCATCACGCGGAACGACCAGAAGATCACCGTTGAGTTAGGACGATCCTCTTTCGGGAACGATTTCAGCGCCGGAACCTGTTTATCCAGGCTGTGAGTCAGGATCAGGCTACCCAGATAAGGCACTTCCAGCGCATATTTGGTGCGCTCTTCATCCATATCCGGAATACCAAACAGGATCAGCGGTGTGGCTTCACCCGGCGGGTTTTCCCAGTGACCTTCAATGGCAGCGATTTTAGCCGGTTGGTGTTCCAGCGTGTTCAGACCGTGCGCATCACCAATCATGGCCTGAATCGGCGCCACAATCAGTGCCATCCACAGCGCCATAGAGAACATCTTACGAATCGCCGGATTGTTGTTACCTTTCAGCAAATGCCATGCCGCCGAGGAGCCCACAAAGAAGGCGCTGGCGAGGAACGCCGCGACCGACATATGGAACAGGCGATAGGGGAACGAAGGGTTAAAGACAATCTTGAACCAGTCTTCCGGCACCACAATCCCGTTCTGGATAATGTAGCCCTGCGGTGTATGCATCCAGCTGTTAGACGCCAGAATCCAGAAAGTGGAAATCAGGGTGCCCAGCGCAACCATGCAGGTGGCAAAGAAGTGCAGGCCAGGACCGACGCGGTTCCAGCCAAACAGCATCACACCCAGGAAGCCCGCTTCCAGGAAGAAGGCAGTCAGCACTTCATAGGTCAACAGCGGACCGGTGATACTGCCCGCAAACTGCGAGAAGCCACTCCAGTTAGTCCCGAACTGATACGCCATGACCAGCCCTGAAACCACGCCCATACCAAAGTTAACGGCGAAGATTTTGGACCAGAAATGGTAGAGATCGCGGTAGGTTTGATTACGGGATTTCAGCCACATACCTTCAAGCACAGCCAGAAAACTGGCCAGGCCGATGGTGATGGCGGGAAAGATAATATGGAAGGAGACAGTAAATGCGAACTGTATCCTGGCCAGATGAAAGGCATCTAATCCAAACATTGCTTACCTCTTTGCCACATAGAACACCATATGTTTACTTATAATTAACAAGTTAAGCGCGGCGTTAATATTTACGTTGCGCTTAATGAAATTTCCGCCACGAATTTAAAATCATTCGCGGCAGAGAAACAGAAACAAGCGGGGAGCAAAAACTATAACAGCATTTTTTGATTTCGATCATTGTTTTTGTCGGGAAATATTTAATTAAAAACAAGGCTCAGAAGTTAATTAGAGCGCCATTTTGTGACGCGAATGTTATAGTTTGTAGCAGCAAAAATGACTGCATCAATCAGCGTAGACTAAGGATAAAAAAGAGTCCAACCTGCTGTTTTTGCATGTCATTATGACAAAAACCCTGCTCAGACCAGGGCTTAAACAAGCAACTGGCCCAGGCAATAACCTTATTTTTTAAGATGTTAGCGTTTATTTTATTTTTACTTGCCGCTTAGGTTAATTTTTGCAAAACAGAGAGAATTTATCCCTTTTATTGAAGCAAACAACACGCGGTAGTTCAGGCGCTTCCGGTTGGCAAATATTGTTAATAAATTTGGTTCATTTTTGGGAATCAATTAACACTCTGATTTCGTTGCGCCGTTATTTCGCAGAGAAACCTTTAAGCCGTGCGGAAATAGCCCAGCCAAAAACGTTTATAACCGATCAGGTTATTTTCACCTGCCGTTACGTTATTGGGCTTTAACGCTCTGCGTCACGCCTGTTGCCTCATCCTGAAAGCTGTGTTTT
Organism: Candidatus Pantoea haifensis; assembly: GCA_018842655.1. Lineage (GTDB taxonomy): Bacteria > Pseudomonadota > Gammaproteobacteria > Enterobacterales > Enterobacteriaceae > Pantoea > Pantoea haifensis. The sequence continues at coordinate 2,330,780 of JAGTWN010000004.1, forward strand.
GTTATAGCGGCACCGCATCAATCATCTGGGTTAAGGAGTCGCTATGGCACGTCTGACAGCTCAAGATTTTCCGCAGGAACTGCTCGAACTTTACGATTACTACGCACACGGCAGGATCAGTAAGCGCGAATTTATTTCTATGGCCGGTAAGCTGGCGATTGGCGGCATGACCGGCGCGACGCTGCTGGGCCTGATGAGTCCGAATTACGCGCTCGCCACACAGGTTGAATTCACCGATCCCGATATCAAACCGGAATATATTCATTATCCCTCCCCGCAAGGTCATGGAGAGGTACGTGGCTATCTGGTGAAACCCGCTAATGCGCAAGGCAAGGTGCCTGCAGTGGTTGTCGTGCATGAGAACCGTGGGTTAAATCCCTATATTGAAGATGTGGCGCGCCGCGTGGCGAAAGCGGGTTACATCGCGCTGGCACCGGACGGCCTGAGTTCTCTGGGGGCTATCCGGGCAATGATGAGGAAGGCAAAGAGATGCAGGCCAAAGTCGATCCGACCAAACTCATGAACGACTTTTTCGCCGCAGTGGATTTCCTGATGAAACATGAAGAGGGAACCGGGAAAGTTGGCATGACTGGATTTTGCTATGGCGGCGGCGTCTCGAATGCTTCGGCAGTCGCCTTCCCGGATCTGGCCTGCGCGGTACCCTTTTATGGTCGCCAGCCCAAAGCAGAAGATGTCCCCCGCATTAAGGCACCGCTACTGCTGCATTACGCAGAGTTTGATAAGAATATCAACGCAGGCTGGCCCGCTTATGAAGCCGCGCTAAAGCAGAATGATAAAGTGTATGAAGCCTATATCTATCCTGGCGTTAATCATGGTTTCCACAATGATTCAACCCCGCGCTACGATAAAGCTGCCGCTGAACTGGCATGGAGCCGGACATTAGCCTGGTTTGAAAAGTATCTGCGCAATTAGCGTCTTTACGGGCTGATGCCCTCCCTCGTCCTCTCCTGCCGGGAGAGGACAACGCTGTGCGCCAGGATAACTGAGCCAGCAGAAAACAGTCCCTTTCTCACTTCACCGCAAGTGCTGCTAATACTTTATGTCCTCACACAAGGCAAACTGCCGGGCGAAACGTTGCTTACATTTCCTTTGGAAAAATTGCCTGAGCAACTATTTGTGCTGCAACACCATAACGTCAGCCATAAACATCCTGTTAGCGTTTCACACTATTAAGAGGCTTACATGTCAGATTTGTTTTCGTCTTTTACCCTGAAAGACGTCACTTTGCGTAACCGCATCGCTGTGCCGCCGATGTGCCAGTACAGCGCCGAAGAGGGTATGAGTAATCACTGGCATCGCGTGCACTACAACAGCCTGGCACGAGGCGGCGCAGGTTTAGTGATTGTCGAAGCCACGGCCGTTTCACCTGAAGGCCGCATTACTCCCGGTTGTTTAGGTATCTGGAATGATGAGCAAGCCGCTGAGCTGGCGAAAATTGCCCGTGATATTAAAGCCGCAGGCGCAGTACCTGGCATTCAGATTGGTCATGCCGGTCGTAAAGCCAGCGCCAACAAGCCGTGGGAAGGTGACGATCATATCGCCGCAGGTGATGCCCGTGGCTGGGAAACCCTTTCTCCTTCAGCTATCGCATTTGGCAATAATTTGCCGCAGGTGCCCCAGGCGATGACGCTGGATGATATAGCCCGCGTGCGCAACGATTTCGTTCTGGCGGCTAAACGCGCCCGTGATGCTGGCTTTGAATGGCTGGAGCTTCACTTTGCCCACGGTTATCTGGCGCAGAGCTTCTTCTCTGTTCATGCCAATACGCGTACCGATCAGTATGGCGGCGATGCGGCAGGCCGTAGCCGTTTCCTGTCAGAAACCTTTGATGCCGTGCGTGATGTGTGGCCAGAAAACCTGCCGCTGACGGCGCGTTTTGGCGTGCTGGAATTTGACGGGCGGGATGAAGAGACGTTACAGGAATCGATCGCCCTTATTAAACAGTGGCGCGCGAAGGGTCTGGATTTACTCAGCGTGAGTATCGGTTTCTCCACGCCAGAAGCCAACATTCCATGGGGCCCCGCTTTCCTCGCACCCATTGCTGAAAGAGTACGTCGCGAAGCGGGTATCCCGGTTGCTTCAGCCTGGGGCATTGATTCGCCCGTTATCGCGAATCAGACCATTGAAAAAGGCGAGCTGGATTTGGTCATGGTGGGACGCGCCCACTTGAAAAATCCTAACTGGACTTATCAGGCTGCACTGGCACTGGATAAAACAGCGCCATCCTGGGTGCTGCCTGCGCCATACGCACACTGGCTGGAACGTTATCGCGTGAGCGAAGCCTGACAGCAGAAACGCCTCTGCGGAGGCGTTTATTCAAAATCCCCGTTTCGTATGCCACGTTATGCACCAATTACTGCGCCACAAAACTTGTCAGAATGTTAATAAACGCCTGATTTTGTCATTCAAAGTTGATTAATTTGTTTTAGTAAGAGATTCATCTGAAATGCGTTTTTTGTGAACAATCGCATATTTGGTTGATATGTCTGTAATTTATGCAAATTAGCCAATTAATAGGCAATTTTTATTACGTTCATAGGTAATCTGCATTGTTGTCTGGCTATGTGAGAAGGCTATAATTTGGTCTTTATGCAACCCGGACTGCTCAGGAGGCCGCTATTAATACTTATCGCCAGCAACTCAATGCCATTCAGGAAGTACGTGCAGGGGCGGAAGTTGAGTATCTATACGATCCCCATGAACTGAAACTGGATGGCATGCAAGATTCAGAACCGGAGCCCGAGCTGATTGAAGGCTTACCGGCTCCGGATGCGCTGACGCCTGCGGATCGCTATCTTGAACTGTTTGAACATGTTCAAATGTCGCACATTTTCGAGGATAGTAAAACATTCCCTGACTGTTCGCCTAAGTTCGATCCGCTTGATGTATTGATGCGTTATCGTCGTCAAAAACGCAGCCGTGATTTTGATCTGGCACGCTTTGTGGCCGATCATTTTTATCTGCCAACTGTCAACGAGAGCTTTTACGTTTCGAACCCTGATAAGTCCCTGAAAGAGCATATCGACGATCTGTGGCCGGTATTAACCAAAATGCCGCAACAGCATATGCCGCACTCTTCGCTGCTGCCGCTGCCAAAACCCTATGTGGTACCAGGCGGGCGCTTTGGCGAAACTTATTACTGGGATTCCTATTTTACTATGCTCGGCCTGGCAGAATCAGGACGAGACGATTTGCTGCGCCATATGGCAGATAACTTTGCCTGGCTGATCGACAATTACGGCCATATCCCTAACGGTAACCGTACCTATTATCTCAGCCGTTCGCAGCCGCCAGTGTTCGCATTGATGGTTGAGCTGTTTGAAGAAGATGGTGTGCGCGGAGCAAAACGCTATCTGGATCAGCTGATGAAAGAGTATCAGTTCTGGATGGATGGCGCGGGCGAACTGATGCCAAATCAGGCGTACCGCCACGTGGTACGTATGCCAAACGGTTCATTGTTGAATCGTTACTGGGACGATCGTGATACCCCGCGTGATGAGTCGTGGATTGAAGATGTCGAAACGGCACGCCAGTCTAAACGTCCGGCGAGCGAAGTTTATCGTGACCTGCGTGCAGGCGCGGCTTCTGGCTGGGATTACTCATCGCGCTGGTTGCGTAATCCAAAACGTCTGGCAAGCATTCGAACCACACAATTTATTCCGATCGATCTCAATGCGTTTCTTTATAAGCTTGAGTTAATGATCGCCACCCTTTCTCATGCTAAAGGCGAAGAGCTGACGGCACTGGCGTGGCAGAAAAAGCGGAGGCGCGCAAACGTGCCATTACGCGTTACCTGTGGGACAGCACCGCTGGCGTTTTCCGCGATTATGACTGGCGTCGGGAACGCTTCGGTGCATTCACTGCGGCGGCGGTCGTTCCGTTATTTGTGGGTCTCGCGACACCGCATCAGGCACATCTGCAGGCGATTGCGCTGCGCCAGTTATTACTGACCAATGGCGGTTTGTTATCGTCCATGGTCGATAGTGGCGAACAGTGGGATGCACCAAACGGCTGGGCACCGATGCAATGGATGGCGGTTATTGGCTTGAATAACTACGGCGAAGATACGCTGGCCAGTGAAATTGCAGGCAACTGGTTGAACACCGTCAATAACTTTTACAAGGTGCATAACAAGCTGGTTGAGAAGTATGACATCAGCGGTGACCGTGCGCGTCCCGGCGGCGGGGGTGAATATCCGCTGCAGGATGGCTTTGGCTGGACCAACGGCGTTACGCGCCGACTGATGGCGATGTACGGTCATTTAATGGCGGATTAACCGTTAACTGCTTTACGGCAAAGCTTATGAGAAAACGGCGCTTAGCCGGTGACAAGCCCTCACTTATCATCATCGAAGGCTTGTCTACCTCATAAGGATGTACCATGTTATCTCTTAAAACCGTTCGCGGTGCCCTGTGGGTTGCCGCGCTGTTTTCCTTTCCCCTACACGCTGCAGAACAAAGCTTACGTATCGGCTATCAAAAATCATCGACGCTGCTGACGCTTATCAAGCAACATGGCGAACTGGAAAAAACCCTTGCCAGCCAGGGCATCAAAGTAAGCTGGCATGAGTTTTCAAGCGGCTTGCCGCTGCTTGAGGCGCTTAATCTGAACAATGTCGATTTATCCGCTGACGTTGCGGATACTGTGCCGGTTTTCGCGCAGGCGGCAGACGCTAACCTCACCTACTTTGCACGAGAAACCCCGTCCCCCTATGCTCAGGCCATTTTGGTGCCCGCTGAATCTTCCGTTAAAAGCTTACAGGATTTGAAAGGCAAAAAAATTGCCGTTACAAAAGCGGCAGGGAGCCACTATTTATTGATTGCAGCCCTGAATAAGGCAGGATTGAAATTCAGCGATGTGTCACCCGCCTGGTTAACGCCAGCAGATGGTCGCGCTGCGCTGGAGAACGGTAGCGTAGCGGCGTGGGTCACGTGGGAACCTTATGTAACCAGCGCGAAAGTTGAACAGCATGCACGTGTGTTGACCAGCGGTAACGGCCTGGCGAGTTATCAACGCTACTATCTGGCGTCAACAGATTACGCTAAAGCGCATCCGGAAGTGTTAAACACGGTTTATCACGCGCTTGAGTCGCAGGCGGGCTGGCTGAAATCTCATCCTGTCGAGGCAGCAAAAATGCTTTCGCCACTCTGGGGAAAATTGCCCCTTTCAACCATTGAACGGGCTAATGCCCAGCGCAGTTATCAAATTGAACCCGTCACGATGGGTGACCTGAAGGAACAGCAAAAAATTGCCGATGCGTTTTATCAGGCGAAGCTGCTGCCAAAACCGATAGATGCCCAGGCGGTAAACACCTGGCAGCCCACTTCGCCTTGAGGAATTTGGCCGGGAATGAAGGGTTCATCCCGGCCTGTTGGGCCTATTTCTTCGCTTCAACGCCCGGTTCCGCTGAGCGCAACAGGAACTGCTGCGTTACATTCGGCAAGTGCTGATAAAGCCATTCAGCCATCGCAATCTCTTGCTCACGAATCTGCGTAAGGATTCGAACACCTTCAGCATCGCCTACCTGTTCGGCTGCGCCAATCAGGCTGGTATAGCTGGCAATTTCGAAGTTTTCAAACACATATCCGCTGATAGCGCCTTTCACCACCTCATCTGATGTGAACATGCCGCCTACTGCCTGACCAAACGCAGAGGCTTTACCCATCACATCCTTAAAGGATGAATTATCGATGCCATGGCGATCCAGCAACTCATTCAGCCAAACCTGTTGCTGTTTGGTTTCATCAATATGCTGCTTGATACGCGTTTCCAGCTCAGGATAGTGCTCAAGACGTCCAGCCATTTTAGACAACATGCTTTCAGCCTGCTGTTCCATGGCGTGAGCATCACGCAACCAGTCGTGATAGTTCTCTTCTGGGGTCATGTTATTACTCCTTTTAAGAAGCCACAGTGATAGATTCAGCGACATCAGTCAGCTTCACATCCGTCTGTTTCTCTTCATTCAGGGTTTCTTCAAGCAACTCGGCAGCTTTGGTATAGCCAAGTTTCTTTGCCATCGCGCACAGGGTGCCGTAGGTGGCAATTTCGTAGTGCTCCACTTTCTGTGCTGCACCAATTAAACCCTGGTCGCGAACTTCGCCTTTTTCAACCGAATCGATAATTTCTTGCGCTTCTTCTACCAGTCCTTCAAGCGCATGGCATTTCATTCGTTTGAGTTTTAGTTCTGGCGTGGCCTCAATGAGTTCATCCAGTCGCTCAATTTGCCCGCGTGTTTCTTCGAGGTGTTGATTAAATGCAGCAATCAGGTTTTCATCGCTGGCGGCTCGCGCCATCTTCGGCAGTGCCCGCGTAATTTGCTTCTCGGCACTGTAAATATCAGACAGGTCATGAATAAAAAGATCTTTCAGCGTTTTAACCGTCATCGCTCTGGCCTCATTCATTGTTTATGCGTTAAGCATTAACGCAGCGTGTAGGACATAAGGTAAACCCTTTAAAACTTTAGCGGATTACTGGAGGGTTGCGAGGCGTTGCAGAGCGATTTATGAGCGAATACAGCGTGGCGGTTTAATTTTCCCTTTATTGACAAGCATTTAGCCATTCGAAAAGATTGTTCTCATTTTTTACTTATCAATAACCCCCTCGCTTAACCTGTACACTATTTAAGCCAGTGTATAACAATGCGAAATTAATAGAGGAATTAAGATCCACTCTTTGCCCCTTAAATATGTACAAAATCTATGTTACTTGTACAATTTCATTGACCAAAAATAAAAAAAACCGGAAAGATAAATCTATTCCGGCTTTAATTAGGATGGCTACGCTTACGATTAAACGTAGCTATGATTAATCATTGGCTTTTATCAAAGAGGAAGTAAAAGATTGTGACAAAACTGCCCATCGCTAACGTAACTATCTGTTAAATCAGTATTAATTACAATCAGCTACGGCGACTGATTTTACCTCCCTTACGTCCAGCTTCAATAGCGCGCTCGGGATCGTTCTTAAAATTGCCGCCACTTTTTTGGCCGCCTTTACGTCCCGCCTCTGCCGCTCGTTCTTTATCTGCAGCAAAATTTCCAGCACCGCCACGATATTGAGTCATCCTGTTTCCCTCATGAGAATTAATAACAAAATCATCACAGACAATATGTCATAAGCCTGATGACACTAGATAAATGTAGCCGTAAAAATGATGTAATCAAGGTGTCCGGTAAACAATGATCCGAATAATTTTGGTTAAATTACTTTCATGGCCTAACGATCAATAGTTTAGGCGTGAAATCATCCTGTCATGTGATTTTGCACAAAAACCCTGTCGGGCTTTTTGTGTTCACCTACAGATTTCGCCACATATTAATCGATCTTTTTAATGAAAAGTCCACTATTAATAAATATAAGCGAAGCGCAAAACCAGGCTTATTTATTGCAGGTTTTATATAATTTGATTAACAAATGATCGATTTAACCAAGCGAAACGACAGATGAATTTCATCATTTATTACTGGGTTTTGAGAATAAGCAAAGCGGTAAACAGAGAGATTTATAAATAAAAAATAACCGATCTGATCAATATTTCATCAATTATTCTTAATCAGGTATTAATTAACTTAACGCTACTACAAAACTTTTGTCGAAATAAACGAAGCGGCAAGCAGAAATAAAAATAACCTTTTCTGGATTTTTTAAGACTAATGCCCAGGCGATAATTTTTTATCTAAGCTGAACTCGTTTGTTCAGAACGTTGCAAAAACGGATAAAGTAAAAAATGCGCAAAATGCGGGCGTTGAAAAGGTGAAGTGTGGCGGAGAAAACCACCGTGGGTGACTGAAGCAAGGAAAGAGTAAGTTCTGTGCTCAGGCGTTGAAGTTAATCGGCTATTCCCGTGTTTGGTAACAACACATTTGGTGTCACCGTCGGCTGTTCGTGTTTAACTGGCGTTGTAAACAGTGGCGTTACGTGCTCGCCAAGCGCCACACCACGTTTGCCGTTCTTCTTAATGCGGTACATTGCTTCGTCAGCCCGTGCTAACGCAATGTCAAAACTGTCTTCGTCTTCAACCTGCGCGACGCCAATCGATGCCCCAATATTCGCGTTTCCGTTATCAACATCAAACGGCCTGAGTGCAGCATCCAGACACGCCTGGGCTATTGTGCTGACAAGTGGATTGTTAAGAAAATAGGGCATGAGTAAGACAAATTCATCACCGCCTAAGCGCCCAATCATCACTTCTGGTGAACATGCCTCGATCAACCGCTGGCTGAGTTGAATTAACACCGCATCGCCACTGCGATGGCCTAAGGTGTCGTTAACGTGTTTGAAATTATCTAAATCGATAAACGCGATACATAATGCGTCTTGCGCTTTAAGTTCGCGAAACTGCTTTTGCAGGGCATGGCGATTGTTCAAGAGGGTGAGCGGATCGTGCATTGCCAGCGTTGAGAGCTGTTCTTCGTACTGCTTCTCTTTGGTCATGTCGATATGAGTGCCCGTCACTTTAACCGGACGCCCTGCTTCATCCCATTCACTGACGCGACCGCGGTCAAGCACCCAGGTGATTTTATTGTTTTTACCGATCATGCGATGTAACGCCTCATAATAAGGCGCTCTTCCTTCGATATGATCGTAAAACGCTTTCAGCACTTCTGCGGCATCATCGGGATGAAGGCTTCCTTTCCATGACTCAAAATTGGCATCCGTTTCTTTAGGCTGAAAACCAAGCATTGCCCCCAACGCCGGTTGAAAATCACTAACTTGCCGCTGGGAATGTGCAACTGCCACAGACACAGACCTGTTCCATCCAACGCCGCACTCAGCTTATTACGGGCGTCGTGCGCTATACGCTTCAATCGCGCATTGTGCTTTTTCAGATTTTGGATCTGCTGACGTAGCGATTCTTCAGACATAGCAACACGATTGAGTTGAAAAGTGTATTTTGCCTGCCCGATTAAGGCTGTAAAGAGCACGCTATAAAACGCGATTAGTCACGGGCAATTGGAGAGCTGACAGGATATTAAGCGGTAACCACCGAGTGTTTCAGCACAGAGAAAGGCAAAGCGGTTTGGCTTTACTTTTTTGGCTCGGTTTGCGCAGATAAACTGGCTGTAACGGCAGACCGCTTTGAAAAATAAAAGAAGATGAGTAGCAAAAACCCGCCATAAGGCGGGTTCTTTAATTTGGTGCCCGAACCCGGACAAAAATGCCGGGAGCATTTTTGCATAGCGCGCCTGCCGCGCTACCCCAAAGGGCGAGCCACAGGGAGGTGGCGAGTGTACCGAACCTTCGATGACGGGTTCGGCTCGCTAAAAGCAAAAACCCAGCCATAAGGCTGGGTTCTTTAATCTGGTGCCCGAACCCGGACAAAAATGCCGGGAGCATTTTTGCATAGCGCGCCTGCCGCGCTAACCCAAAGGGCGAGCCACAGGGAGGTGGCGAGTGCATCGAACCTTCGAGGACGGGTTCGGCTCGCTAAAAGCAAAAACCCAGCCATAAGGCTGGGTTCTTTAATCTGGTGCCCGAACCCGGACAAAAATGCCGGGAGCATTTTTGCATAGCGCGCCTGCCGCGCTAACCCAAAGGGCGAGCCACAGGGAGGTGGCGAGTGCATCGAACCTTCGAGGACGGGTTCGGCTCGCTAAAAGCAAAAACCCGCCATAAGGCGGGTTCTTTAATTTGGTGCCCGAACCCGGAATCGAACCAGGGACACGGGGATTTTCAATCCCCTGCTCTACCGACTGAGCTATTCGGGCAACGGGGCGCATTAAACCTTAACTGCCTCATATCGTCAAACGCTTTTCACAAAAATGAAATCGACTGACGTCTTTTCCATCAACTACCAGAACAGGTAGTAATAATTTGTTTAAAACAGCCGACAGTCGCTGGATTTTTGAACGCCCCCGCCGATAACGCTCAGGAAGACTAACACTAATAAAAAGGTTCGCCATGTTTTCCACTATTACATCAGGAATCGTTTCTCGCCTTACCTGGCAGAAACGTAATCATTCATCTGCAACACTCCACTCCCTTAAAGATTCGATCGCCATGATCGAGTTCTCTCCTGAGGGCACCATCCTTAACGCCAACGCACTGTTCCTTGAACGCATGGGCTATACGCTGGATGAAATCGAAGGTCAGCATCACAGCCTGTTTTGCACGCCCGATCTTATTCAGTCGCCTCACTATCGCGATTTCTGGCAGCGTTTAAACAGAGGCGAAAGCTTTAGCGCAAAATTTTTACGTGTGGCAAAACACAGTCGTCCGGTGTGGCTCGAAGCCAACTATGTGCCGGTACAAGACCGCAGCGGCCGGGTATTTAAGATCGTTAAGCTGGCTAATGACATCACAGAGCACATTGTTGATGCGCAGGAGCAGCGCGCAATGACCACGGCGATTGAGCGTTCAATGGCAGTGGTTGCCTTTAACCTGAAAGGTGAAGTGCTCAAAGCCAATGCAAATTTTCTGAAAACCATGGGCTACCGCAGCGATGAAATTAGCGGCTTACACCACAGCACCTTCTGTTCAGAAGAAGTGCGAAACAGCCAGGAATACAGAACGTTTTGGCAGAAACTCAATCGCGGCGAATTTATTTCCGGCCAGTTCCCGCGCGTCAATAAACAGGGTCAAACCATCTGGTTGCGCGCCACTTATAACCCGGTGTTTGATGACCACGGCAAACTCTATAAAGTGGTGAAATTCGCTACTGATGTCACCGCCCAGGTGGAAAAAATCACCAGGAGCGTCAGGCTGCCCAGCAGGCGTATCAAACCGCGCTGCAAACCAGTGAAAGCACAAAACTCGGTGCCGATGTGATCGCGAACAGCGTAAAGACCATGAATGAACTGGCGGTAGAGCTACACGCGATTTCTGACGACATTGCTGGCCTGAGCGAATCATCTGATCGCATCGGCTTTATTGTCGAGAGCATCCGCCGTATCGCCGATCAAACCAATTTACTGGCGCTGAATGCGGCGATTGAAGCGGCACGCGCCGGGACTCATGGTCGCAGCTTTGCGGTTGTGGCGAATGAGGTTCGCACACTGGCGGCTAACATCAATCGTGCCACCTCAGAGATTGAAGATCGCGTAGAACAAAATCATCAGCTGGCGAATAAGGCGTTAAAAGGCATTGAATCAAACCTGAAGCGTGCCGATCAGGGGTTGTTCTGGCGCAGGAAGCGGGCGGAATGATTGCCGATATTCGTAGCAGTTCTACCGAAGTGGTACAGGCGATCAGCCATGTTACCGAAACTCTAAAAGCGTAGTGATTTTTGCCGGCTGGATAGCCGGCTTTTACCTTTTCATTTTACTTAAGTCACGATAATTACACTCTTTTTCGCCCTGCCCGTTATTGACATAAAACTGTCATCACAAACTTTTAATCTAGGATTATTCTTAGCCAACCATGAGCAGCATCATGCAGCTGCCCGAAAGTTATAGCGGGATCTCCGCCTCCAGTCGCTACAGTGCACGGGTTTTGTGTATTGATGTGCCTTTTGCAACACCCAATACCGACAATCAAACGGTAATGGCGTTGTTCACTGAGCATAAAGATCTTATTGGTCTGCCGGTTGTCGAAGAAGGTAAGCCCTTTGGCATGATCAACCGCCACATATTTCTGTCGCAGATGGCGCGTCCCTTTTTTCGCGAATTGTATGACCGTAAAAGCTGTATCGCGTTTATGGATAAATTTCCGCTGGTTATTGAAGTGGAGACTTCCCTGGAAAACGTGGCGCAGCAGGTGGTCGAAAATGGCGACAAGTCCGTGGCAGACGGGTTTATCCTGACTGAACAAGGGCGCTATGTCGGCATTGGTTTAGGTGTCGATCTGATCCGCCGCGTCTCTGATTTGCAGGCACAGCAGCATCAACAGATTTTACAAAGCATTGAGTATGCAAGGGTTATTCAGGATGCCATGCTTGATCGCTCTAATCAGTTAATGGCGCGTGAATTGCGCGACTGGTGTTTACACTGGCAACCGCGTGATGGTGTTGGTGGCGATTATTATGCTTTCCATCGTCACCCGCACGGCTGGCTGGCTGTCATCGCCGATTGTACCGGGCATGGCATTCCAGGCGCATTTATGACGGTAATATTGCAGTCGGCGCTCGAATACGCGCTGCGCGAAGCTGACATCCAGGCACCGGCAACGATTCTTAATGCGCTCAATCGCCACATTAAACAGACGCTGGGCCAGCTTAATGCCTCTCAACAAACCTCCCTGTCAAATGATGGCTGTGACGCTATCGTGCTGTCAGTAAACACTGAACTGCACCAGTTACGCTGGGCCAGCGCCCGCACGCTGGCTTTCATGCTGGGCAACGTGAGCGATGAAATCATTTCGCTGAGCCAGGATCGGGTGGGCGTCGGTTATACCGACACGCCGGAAGGTTACAGCTGGCCGGAACAGGTTATCCCGCTCAGCCGCGGCGATATGCTTTTTATTCTTACCGACGGCGTGACCGATCAACTCGGCGGTGAACGCAACATTATGTTTGGTAAAAAACGCATTCAGGCATGTTTAACGCGTTACCAAAACCTGTCGATGCCTGCCCTTTCACTGGCATTTCAACAGGATTATTTAAGCTGGCAAGGTCACCAGGCTCGACGCGATGATGTCACCTGGTTTGGCTTCCGCTATTAATTGCACCGGGACAATAATGAACAACGTGTCGCTACTTGATGCGCCCTTCAGCGCCGAACCTCATCAGGGTTTGGTCGCACTGCAATACACAGGTTTTTTCTCGCCGCAGAACATTACGGCCATGGGCGAAGTGGTGAAATTATTTCTGGAAAAACATGAACAGTCGCTCAAAGTACGGCGTCGCCTGTTCTCCAGCTTTGTCGAAATCGCCCAAAATATTCTGCGCTATTCGCAAGACAGTCGCGCACTGAGCCATGATGAGCAGCTTTATCGCTTTGGTTCCGTCTGTTTACGCTATGACGACGGGCGCTACTATCTGGAAAGTACCAATCTGGTCGGAACAGATGCCAGCGATCAGCTGCGCATTAACCTCGAATCTCTGCGCGTGATGAGCATTGATGAAATTAAACAAGCCTATCGCCACGGCCTGCGCGCAGAAAGTCCGGCATGGAGCAAAGGCGCGAATATCGGCCTGCTGACGCTGGCGCGTGACGTTAGCGAGCCGCTGGAATATCACCTCCGTCCGCTGGAAGCCAGCGATCTCACTGCCTTCTGGCTGAAGGCCACCATTTGTCATGACTGAAAAATCGATTATGCAAACCATTCAACTGACTGCCACCGACTGCACGCCTGCTGTAGAGTTTGATTTCGCTGCTCAACGTTTTTCGCTGCGAGGGGAATCCTGGCCGGAAAATGCGGCGGCTTTCTATCGTCCCCTTCAGAGCGCGCTTGAGGCGTGGCAGCCACAACCCGATTTTCCCGCTGAAGTGAATATCGCCCTCAGCTACTTCAACAGCTCCAGCACCAAAATGCTGTTTGGCCTGTTCGACCAGTTTAATCAGCGCGCGCAGGGCGGCTGTAATATTGTACTGAACTGGTATTTTGATGCTGAAGATGATGTTTCAGAAGAGTTTGGCGAAGAGCTGTCACTGGATTTTACCGCGCTGGATGTGCAACTGCATGCGGAAAACGGTCAATGATCGATTTGAAAGAGTTGTTCAGTGAAGAGACACAGGTGCTGAATAAGGCCAGTGATGTCGCCGCACAGCAGAGTTTGCGTGCCGAAGAGTACCGTGAGGCTTTGCTGCAGCTCAATCATCACTATCAGCGTTTAATGCGTGAAACCTGGCGCCTGATTTCACGCAGCGATCGGGCTGAGCGTGAGCTAAACCGGGCGAATGAACAACTGAGTCAGCTGGCACGTGAGCTGGAATATAAAGCCACTCACGATCCGCTGACCGATGTGTGGAATCGCAGCGCGATTATTCAGCGCATCAGCCAGACACTCGCTCATTCCCCGCCGCGCTGATCATCCTGGATATCGATTTTTTCAAACGTATCAATGATGAGCATGGTCATCCGGTGGGCGACAAAGTGATCTGCGAAATGGTCGAATGCATTCAGCGGAATACACCAGCAATTGCCAGTATTGGCCGCATTGGCGGTGAAGAATTCACCATTATGCTGCCAGACACTTACTTAGCTGACGCGGTGATTGTTGCGGGCGCAATACTGGCCTCGCTCAACGCCGCGCCGCTGGCCGCCCTGCCGGAGCGTTTAGTCACTGCCAGCCTTGGCGTAAGTTGGGGTGCAACCGGCAGCGGTTTCGAAACGCTTTATAATAATGCCGACGCGGCGCTGTATGACGCCAAAAAACACGGACGCAATCGCGTTTTCTTTCGCTAAAAACTCAGCTTATGCTGGCTTCATTATTTAGATAATTTTCATCTCTTCTCTTCAAAAGCTTTGTAATCCTCCTTTCTGATCATCTCTTTTTATAAAAAGTTAGTTTAGTAAAATTTACTAAACTAACTTTTGCAAAAATTTGACTTAAACAAAAAATATAATTTACTTAAGTTATTAATACAGAAGGGGAAAATCTCAACAAAATAAATAAAATCAAATTTTCAAAGATTATTTATTGCAAATAACCCGCTTTAAAAGTCCAACTTATATCAAATTCAGGCAATAAAGTTGGGATTAAAACTAATTATTGGTGAGGTATATTCACTATTAAAAAAATTATGATATTTATTTAGGACTTTTCTTAAATGGAGTTATTGCAATGAAAACAGCAAAAAAATTAATTTTATTATCTTTTTTATCGCCTCTGCTGTTAACGGGCTGTCAAAATAATGCAGACAGTTATGCAGCCAATGTTTATGACACAACTCAGCTCAATAATAAGCAAGAGACTAAAACGGTCAGTATTATCTCTATCCTGCCTGCAAAAGTTGCGGTAGATAACACGCAAAATAAACAAGCCGCGCAGACTTTCGGTGCGATTTTAGGAGTAGTTGCAGGTGGCGTAGTTGGACATAATGTAGGTTCACGTTCTGCGCTTGGCACCACTGCTGGTGCAGTCGGCGGCGGTGCTGCCGGCGCAGCAGCCGGTTCTCTGGTAAAAGATAAAGTTCTCGTCGAGGGTGTATCGCTGACATACAAAGAAGGCACGAAGGTTTACACCTCTACTCAGGTGGGTAAAACATGTGAATTCACTTCTGGCTTAGCGGTTGTTATTTCGACAAAAGATAATGAAACCCGCATACAACCAAACACATCTTGCCCGGTAAAAGCTTAAGAGGCAAAGATGAAAAAAGGTTTTTCAATTCTGCCGCTCGTGGTGCTTAGCCTTATTTCAGGGACGAAGGCACAAGCGGCTACTTTACAGGATCAACTCGCTGCGGTTGCCGCTGCAGAAAATGCCGGTAAAGCTGAAGAACAATCCCGTGAGGATGCACGTCAGGCCCGACTGGAAGCGCAGGCTCGTCAGGAACGGGCGCGTCAGGCCAAAATTGCGGCGGCACATGCTGAAAAACAGCGTCAGCGAGAGGCTGTTATTGCTGCTGATAAAGCACGTGCGGTGGCCGAATATCAAGCCGATAAAAAACGTGATCAAAGCTACGAAGATGAGCTGCGTCAGTTAGAAATTGAACAACGCAAATTAGCTATTAAACGTGAAGCAGCACGGGTGGCTCGCGAAAATGAATTTATCGATCAAGATCTGAAATCGCGTGCGGCCCATACTGACGTTGTACAGTCAGAAGCAGACGCAACGCGTAGCCTTTCTCAAGGCGGACATGATCTGCTTAAAAGCGAAGGCGAAGCTCGCGTCAAAAAAGCCAGCAGCTGGTTTAATTAATAAAGAGGGGAAATAATTCCCCCTTATTTATTGCTGCTGCGCCATTTGCACCGGCGGCGTGCTCACTGCTGGAATAAAGATGTGATCCAGTATCTGCCGCATCACGGGTGCAGCCGTCACCCCTTCCCCGCCCCCGTTTTCCAGAATCAACGCTATCGCCACTTTTGGGCTGTTAAAGGGTGCAAACGCGGTATAAAAGATATGATCGCGCAAGCGAACCGGGATCATCTTCGCGTTGTAAGTCTGATTCTGTTTCAGGCTAAATACCTGGGACGTTCCGCTTTTGGCGGCAATGCCGTAGGGCGCGGTGTGGAAATATTTGTAGCCTGTGCCGTTTGGCGCATTCGCCATACCAAACATGGCATGACGCACCAGCGACCAGTAAGGTGAATTTGCATCGCCAATTTGCGCCTGGGGTAACGTCGGATGGTACATGTCGATATGCTTACCGCGCTGAGCTTTCTCAAGTAAATGCGGCGCGATCACCCGCCCATTATTAATCAACGCCACCATGGCTTTTACCATCTGAATCGGTGTGGCGATCCAGTAGCCCTGTCCGATGCCGACAGAAACCGTATCACCCTGATACCACGGTTTTTTATGAACCTTCTGTTTCCAGTTACGGTTGGGCAATAAACCGTTGTACTCCTCGTTGAGATCGATACCGGTCGATTTGCCGTAGCCAAACTGACCCAGCATGGTATGAATGCGATCGATGCCCATCATAAACGCCACCTGATAAAAAAGGTGTCAGCAGACTCTTCAATCGCTTTGGTGACATCCAGCATACCGTGTCCGCTCTTTTTCCAGTCACGATAATGGCGATCGGTGCCAGGTAGCGTCCAGGTGGGTGCGCCGAAGAAGTGGGTTTGCGGTGTGATAACGTTGGTCAACAGCGCCGACATCGCCATATAAGGTTTAACCGTTGAGGCGGGTGGATAAAGCCCCTGGGTCACACGGTTGATCAACGGCAGATTTTTATCCTGCAATAACGATTTATAAGCCTGATAGCTGATGCCTTTAACAAAAGGATTGGGATCGTAGCTGGGGCTGGAGACCATCGCTAACACCGATCCATCGTGTGGATCTTCAATCAGCAGAGCTGCACGCTGACCCGCCAGCAGGCTTTCAACATACTGTTGCAGATGAAGATCGAGTGTCAGCGTAATATTTTTGCCGGCAATCGGCGCGACTTCTTTCAGCACCCGTACAATGCGGCCATGATTATCAACTTCGACTTCCTGATAGCCGGGCTTGCCATGCAGTACGGATTCGTAATAAGCCTCAATGCCTTGCTTACCGATGTTGTGATCGGCAGCGTAGTTTTCCGCGATGCCTTGCTGATTCAACCGCTTATAGTCACTGTCGTTGATTTTCGAGACATACCCCACCACGTGCGCTAAATCCGCCCCGTAGGGATACTGGCGATCCTGATAGGTATCAATACTGACGCCGGTAAAATTGAACTGATTGACCGCAAAGCGCGCCACTTGCTCATCTGTCAGTGCTTCTTTCAGTATCACCGGCTTGTAACGGCTGCTCTGCTTTAAGCTGTGCATGAAGGTATCGATCTCATCGGCATTCAGATCGATAAGCGGCGTCAACGCAGTGAGTGTAGCCTGCATGTCTTTGATTTTGTATGGCGTCAGCGTGATGTCATACCAGGTCACGTTGTGCACCAGCGGAATACCGTTGCGATCGTAGATTAGCCCGCGCGTTGGCGCGATGGGGATCATTTTAATGTCGTTCTGATTTGATCGCGTCTGATAGTAGCTGTGCTCCCGGACCTGCAAGCGGTAAAGATTAACAGCCAGAACAGTAAAACAGACAACAACCAGGGCAAATGCAGTTATCGCGCGACGGATAAACAGCTTTTCTTCAGCTTCGAAATTACGAAAATTCATCAGGAGGCATTTTTGGGGAGTGGTTATTTTGTGTTGTCAGCCTAATGATAGGGGGCGCGGCGTTCAGTGCCAGCGCGAAAATGCACAAGCCTGAATAAAATTGTGTCATTTAATGAAGATGTTACCGGGGAGAGCACGCATTGCCCCTGCTCCACTTTCCCCGCCGCCCGGCGGGGTAGGATGTTTTAATCACCCAGCAGCACAGATTCCAGCGCGATTTTGATCATGTCGTTGAACGTGGTCTGACGCTCAGCCGAGGTGGTTTGCTCGTGGGTACGAATATGGTCAGAGACGGTACAAATCGTTAACGCTTTTGCACCAAACTCTGCTGCCACACCGTAGATGCCTGCCGCTTCCATTTCCACGCCCAGGATGCCGTACTTCTCCATGACATCGAACATATGTGGATCTGGCGTATAGAAAAGATCCGCAGAGAAGATGTTGCCAACACGCGCTTCAACGCCCAGCGTTTTAGCCGCATCAACCGCGTTACGCACCATGTCGAAATCCGCAATGGCTGCGAAATCGTGGTCTTTGAAGCGCATACGGTTCACTTTAGAATCCGTACAGGCACCCATACCGATGACGATATCACGCAGCTTAACATCCGCACGCACCGCGCCGCAGGAGCCAACACGAATGATCTTCTTCACGCCGAAATCAGTGATCAGTTCCTTGGTATAGATTGAGCAGGACGGAATACCCATGCCGTGTCCCATCACGGATATTTTGCGTCCTTTATAGGTGCCGGTATAACCCAACATACCGCGCACATTGTTGACTTCTACCGGGTTCTCCAGGAAGGTTTCCGCAATGTGTTTAGCACGCAGTGGATCGCCGGGCATCAAAACTACATCTGCGAAATCACCCATTTCTGCATTAATATGAGGCGTTGCCATTGTTTTACTTATCCTTTTTAAATAGCTGATTTACAGCATGTTCTTGCCATAGTCCATATCGGACAGGCCAAAATAGTGTGCGATTGTCTGACCAATATCCGCAAAAGTTTCACGGTAGCCGAGCGAGCCGGGTTCTACTTTAGGCCCGTAGATCAAAACTGGGATGTGCTCGCGCGTATGCTCAGTACCTTTCCAGGTTGGATCGCAGCCGTGATCGGCGGTGAGGATCAGGATGTCATCCTCTTCTACCAACGCCATCAATTCCGGCAAACGGCGATCAAACAGCTCAAGCCCACCTGCATAACCGGCGACATCACGACGGTGGCCCCAGGTTGAGTCGAAATCAACGAAGTTAGTGAAGACGATAGCGTGATCCGGCGCCTGCTTCATTTCCTGAATCGTGGCATCAAACAGTGCATCCAGCCCGGTGGCTTTCACTTTTTCGTGATGCCCTGTTCAGCATAGATATCAGCAATTTTGCCCACTGAAATGACCTGCCCGCCCTTCTCGTCCACCAGCTTTTTCAGCATGGTTGGCGAAGGTGGCTCGACAGCCAGATCGTGACGATTACCGGTACGCTCGAAGTTACCCGCCTTATCGCCAACAAAAGGACGCGCAATAACACGACCAATGTTGTAGCCGCCTTCGGTTAACTCTTCACGCGCAATCTCACACAGCTTGTACAAGCGATCCAGGCCAAACGTCTCTTCATGACAGGCGATCTGGAACACGGAATCCGCCGAGGTATAGAAGATCGGTTTGCCCGATTTCATGTGCTCTTCGCCCAACTGGTCGAGGATAACCGTACCCGATGAGTGGCAGTTACCGAGATAACCCGGCAGGTCGGCGCGTTCAACCAGCTTGTCTAACAGTTCCTGGGGAAGCTGTTCTCTTTGTCGCTGAAATAGCCCCAGTCGAACAATACCGGCACACCCGCGATTTCCCAGTGGCCTGACGGCGTATCTTTACCGGAAGAGATTTCACTGGCATAAGCGTACGCACCGATAATTTTTGCTTCAGGATCAAGGCCGCTCGGGAAGCGTCCGGTAGAAAGTTCTGCTGCTTTGCCTAAGCCCAGTGCGGTCAGATTGGGCAAATGCAGGGGGCCTTTGCGCCCTTCGTCCGCCTCGCCTTTAAAACAGGCTTCGGCAATGTGACCTAACGTGTCCGAACCTGCGTCGCCGAATTTATCGGCATCTTTGCTGGAGCCGATCCCGAAGGAATCGAGAACCATAATAAAAGCACGTTTCATGCAAGTCTCCTGCGCCTGTGCGCGTGACAAGTCAAAAAAAGCGATCAGATCAGTATACCCGAATGCCTCCCGGCTGGCACTGATAGTTGCGGATCAGCCCGCATTTGTCACCCGACGATAGACAACGGGCGTCTCTTCGGGGGCGCTGTCGCTGAGTTTGATAGCCGCTTTGATTGCCGCGGCGGCCTGCTGCCAGCTCGCTTCACTGCTGGCATGGATCACCGCAAGTGGGCGTTGCGTATCGGCACGTTCACCCAGCGTGATCATGTCGCTTAATCCTACGCTGTAATCGATACTGTCGCTGGCACGTTGACGTCCGCCCCCATGGCTACAACTGCCATGCCCAGCGCGCGCGTATCCATGCTGCTGGCAATGCCTGGTCTGTCGGCATACACCGCCTTGCTTAGCATGGGCGCAGGAAGGTAAGCGTCATAACGCTCAACGAAATCGCCCGGCCCTTTCTGCGCAGCCACCATGCGGCCAAAAATTTCAGCGGCTTTGCCGTTATCCAGCACCTGCATCAATTTTTCCCGCGCTTCTGCGTCACTGGCTGCCAGCTTGCCCGACATTAACATTTCACTGCACAGCGCCAGCGTGACTTCGAGTAAGCGCGGATTACGTGCCTGACCGGTAAGGAATTGCACCGCTTCACGTACTTCCAGCGCATTCCCGGCGGTAGAGGCTAATACCTGATTCATGTCGGTAAGCAGCGCGGTGGTTTGACAGCCTGCGCCGTTTGCCACGCCGACAATCGCCTGCGCCAGGTTTTCTGAAGCTTCATAGGTGGGCATAAACGCACCGGAACCGACTTTTACATCCATCACCAGCGCATCCAGCCCTTCGGCCAGTTTTTTCGCCAGGATTGAAGCGGTGATCAGCGGAATAGAATCAACGGTGGCAGTTATGTCTCGCGTGGCGTAAAAGCGTTTGTCTGCCGGCGCCAGCGAGTTCGTCTGACCAATAATCGCGACGCCGACCTCTTTGATGATCTGACGAAAGCGATCGTCACTGGGGAAAATGTCAAAACCGGGGATCGCTTCCAGCTTATCCAGCGTGCCACCCGTGTGGCCGAGGCCGCGCCCGGAGATCATGGGAATATAACCGCCGCATGCCGCCACCATCGGGCCTAACATCAGGGAAGTCACATCACCGACGCCGCCGGTTGAGTGTTTATCCACCACCGGGCCATTCAGGTTAAGCGATTTCCAGTTCAGCACCGTGCCTGAATCGCGCATTGCCATGGTGAGTGCCACGCGCTCAGGCAGGGTCATATCATGGAAATATATTGTCATTGCCAGCGCGGCAATTTGACCTTCGGAAACGCTGTTATCACGGACGCCCTTAATGAAGAAGCGGATCTCTTCTTCGCTCAGTGCATGGCCGTCACGTTTTTTGCGGATGATTTCTTGTGGTAAGAACAAGGTAACCCCCTTCAGACAGGGAAATATTGGTGTTGAAAAGGCGGCCACCGGCCGCCTGAAAAGATCAGTAGCCTGACTGGCTGCTTTCGTTGTTATGGCCCAGCGTATTCAGCAGATTCGCCAGCAGGCTGGATGCGCCAAAACGGAAATGGCGTGCATCGGCCCAGTCAGCTCCCAGCGTCTCTTCAGCCAGTTGCAGATAAATTGCGGCATCTTCAGCGGTACGGACGCCACCGGCTGGTTTAAAACCCACCTGCTGCTGCACGCCTTTGTCACGGATCACGCTCATCATGATCTGGGCCACTTCTGGCGTCGCATTCACCGGCACTTTACCGGTTGAGGTTTTGATGAAGTCAGCGCCGGCATCAATGGCAATGTCAGATGCCTGGCGAATCAACGCCTCTTCTTTCAGTTCACCGGTTTCGATAATCACTTTCAGCAGCACATTCGCTGCGGCACATGCCTCTTTACAGGCTTTTACCAGATCAAAACCGACCTGGGTATTTCCGGCGATCAACGCGCGGTAAGGGAAAACCACATCCACTTCATCCGCGCCATAAGCGATCGCTGCGCGGGTTTCAGCCAGCGCAATGTCGATGTCATCATTGCCGTGCGGAAAGTTGGTCACTGTCGCAATGCGGATGTCTGGCGTGCCCTGCTCGCGCAAGGTTTTACGCGCGACCGGAATGAAGCGTGGATAGATGCAGATAGCCGCTGTATTGCCCACGGGCGACTTCGCCTGATGACACAACGCAATGACTTTCTCGTCAGTGTCATCTTCATTCAGCGTGGTTAAATCCATCAGTTTTAATGCGCGAAGGGCCTGAGCTTGTATATCGGTCATGATGCTCTCCAAAACGATCGGGATGCGGCCAGTAAGCTGGCCGACAGAATGTGATAATAATAACAAAAGCAGCGCGAGCAATATGTGGCAATAATCACATCACTATCACTGCTTGCTGTTACAAACCAGGAATGGCGTGGCTTAACTTAAAAAATGTGCCTGTGAGCACTATTATACGGCAGCCAGCGCAATGTTACTATTGTCACATTTAACAGTTCGGTGCGCTGATTATTGTTTAAAGCGTAGTCAATCGCGCAGCGCATCAGAGGAAAAGCGGATTAGTTGGAGAACTGAAATACTCTCTGACTGTTATTCCAGAGCGCATCGGCAATCTCTTCAGGGGACTCGGGACGTAAATCACATAACGCTTCCCAGACAAGGCGCGCACGTTCAGGACGGTTCGGCTCACCCTGAAAACCATGCAGCGGCATATCTGGCGCATCGGTTTCCAGTAACAGCGCGTCAAGCGGAAGTTCGGCGATGGTGTGGCGGGTTTTGCTGGCGCGATCATAGGTAATGGTTCCGCCAACGCCAATGGCATAGCCGAGTTTGATAAACGCCTGCGCCTGTTGCAGGCTGCCTGCAAAAGCATGCACCACGCCGCAACGCGGTAAATCGTGGCGACGCAGATGCAGCGCCAGTTTGTCATGGGTGCGCCGTGAATGCAGAATCACCGGCAGATCATATTTTTCGCCAGCCTGAGCTGGGCATCCAGCCACTGTTCCTGCTTCTCAAAATGCGGGTTGTCGCGATAGAGATCCAGTCCGATCTCGCCGATCGCCACCAGCTTTTTGGGTTTCTGCCTGAGCCACCCTTCCAGCCGATCCAGATGCTCTTCCTGATGATCTTCTATCGCGATGGGATGCAGACCGAGCGCCGCATACAGCGCAGGGTGATCGGCCGCTAGCTGGCAAATCAGCTCAAACCGACCGATATCGACGGCTGGGACAATAATTTTTTCAATGCCTGCTTCAGCCGCTTTTGCGAGCGTGCTTTCGGTTTCATCAATCAACGGTGAAAAATCAAAATGACAGTGGGTATCAATAAATCTCATGCCAGCGAACCTTTATCGTAATCGGCGTCATTATCCGCCACAGAAGGTGTGATGATGGGCCGCGCATCCGGTGCATTTGCCACAGGTGCAGGCGGCGTAACAACTGAGTGGCGCATAAACGGCTCGGCATCACTGAGCCACTGGCCCAGCGTGGCGAGAAAATAGCGACCACAGCGACGTCCTAAATGATAATCCTGATTCAGCGATGCGACCC
Organism: Candidatus Pantoea haifensis; assembly: GCA_018842655.1. Classification (GTDB taxonomy): domain Bacteria; phylum Pseudomonadota; class Gammaproteobacteria; order Enterobacterales; family Enterobacteriaceae; genus Pantoea; species Pantoea haifensis. Next base: position 2,354,128 of record JAGTWN010000004.1, read on the forward strand.
GGCTTCCCAACGCTTTACTGGCCAGCACACGCGGCGGAAAGATCTCAATGATACGCAAATTGTCAGGTGGCTGATCGATAAACTGCAGGATCTCACGATAGCTCTGCTCATGATGATGCAACACTTTGATCATGGGCTGTAATGCACTGCGGCCTAAAAAGCGTTCCATGCGCTTGATCCACTTCGCCGTATAGGCCAGTTGTGATGGCACAGTACGAATCACCACAATGGTATCTGCGCCACGTCGTGCGGCTTCGCGCACCGGGATCGCATCACTGATACCACCGTCCAGATAGCTAATGCCTTCAAGATCAACGCCCAGTCGGTAAAAGCCGGGAATGGCACTGGTCGCTTTAATCAGGTTCAACCAGTTTTCATGGGTTGGCGCAAAATAATTTGGAGAATAGTCGTCGCTGCGACAGGCACACATATAGAATTCGCGTCCGCCTGAGAACAGCGTTTGCGCGCTCTGCATCGCCAGTGGAAATTCACTGCGGGTAATATCGATAAGCCAGTCAAGATCGATCAAGTGACCACCACGCACGAAGCGCACGGGATCAAAAAGAGTTTGCTGGTGGTGTAGCGAGTAATCACGCGACGGGCATAGCCGGGCTGCGCACAAACAAAAGCAGAAAGATTTTGCGCCCCCGCCGAGGTGCCCAGCATCAGGTGAAAAGGGTTGAATTGTGCTCGCTGAAATTCATCCAGCACGCCAGCAGTGAAGATGCCACGCTGTCCACCGCCTTCGCACACTAAGGCAATTTTTTTAGCTTTGAAAGGGGTAAGTGCCAGGGGTTCAATAGCGCCGAGTGTAACCGGAATACGTATGCCCAATGTCTGAACCTCAGGTTAGGTTCTCATGCGGGCTTGCTGGGAGGTTTTTCCGTTTTGATTCTGCAGCATCCCGGAGAACCAGTCATGTTATCCCTTGGCCGGGCAGAATGCTTTGCGCCTTCTGCCCTTTCATAGCATCGTGTACGTTGTCCGTATCGTCACGCTCTGCGCCATGAATGACTGGTCTCCGCTTTATGCTAATGCATTACGTAAGACTCATCGGTCAGGGTCGTTTGCGGCCGGTAAACAGGCTGACGAGGAACAGAATAATACCTACAACGAAGACAACTTTAGCTGCCCATGCTGCGGTACCGGCTAAACCACCAAAACCCAATGCGGCGGCAATCAGTGCGATTACCAGAAAAATAATGCCCCAACGAAACATAAGCCTCTCCTTTACCATAGTGAAAATCGAACTGCTTATTTCATCCCAGGATGGGTGTTTTTATTCGTGCGGCACCTGAAGCGCCGCACGTTTACTATTAAGATTTAACCGTCAGGTCATTCTTAACACTTTTCACGCCTTCAATTGCTTTTGCGATACTTTCAGCACGATCCGACTGTGCCTTGTTCGCAACGGTTCCTGAAAGCTGAACAACGCCGTCGGTGGTTTCTACTTTCACATTACGCGACGGGACAATGTCATCCGCTAATAGCTTAGCTTTAATTTCGCTGGTTGTTGCAGCATCACCTGCATAGCCTTTCAGTGACTGAGAGTTAGTGCTGCTGTCTCTTACGTGTAGTTTGTCACTCACGGATTTAACGCCTTCCACTTTCTCTACTACCGCGACCGCTTTTTCAGCCTGATCCTGAGAAGTGACAAAGCCGCTTAACGTAACCACACCTTGTTTTGTTTCTACTGAGATATCGGTGCTTTTAATGGCTTCATCATCTACCAGCGCCGCTTTCGCTTTGGCTGTGACGTTGCTGTCATCCATGTATGCGCCGACTTTGTCCATAGAACTATCGATTTTTTGCCCCGTGCTGTCAGCAGCCTGTTTCGCTTTCTGCGTCATTGTCTCTTCAGCCAGTGCGCCACCACTCAACAGTGCAGAACCAACCATGGCAGCAATCAGGGTTTTCGCAATATTTGACTTGTTCATCGATATATTCCTTCTATCAGTTAACTCACCCACCACTGTGGGCGTGACAGCAGCAAACGGCACTGCTGTAAGGTTGGACGTAAGGAGAAGAAAATTCTCTTTCGCTGCCCGATAGAGTAATCATAGTCAGGATTTTGCGTTTTGCTGGAGTAACTGGTTGATAGCGCGCTGAAATAGACGAAACGGGGCGTTTTTAGGAGGAGTCTGTAGCGGGAGAATCAGGGCCACTCTCAACTGGAATGACCCTGATTTAAGGCGGTTCGGGCAGATTAGTGCTCGCGTGTCTTACGGAACTTCACCTCAGGATAACGCTCCTGAGTAATGTTCAGATTTACCATGGTAGGTGCGATATATGTCAGGTTATCGCCGCCGTCCAGCGCAAGGTTTACCTCGTTTTTACGTTGAAATTCGTCGAATTTCTTCGCATCGCTGCATTCAACCCAGCGCGCAGTAGAAACGTTGATCGACTCGTAAATCGCTTCAACGTTGTACTCGCTTTTCAGGCGAGCAACGACCACATCGAACTGCAAAACACCGACAGCACCCACAATCAGATCGTTATTGTGAACCGGACGGAACACTTGCACCGCGCCCTCTTCAGAGAGCTGAACCAGTCCTTTCAGTAACTGCTTCTGCTTAAGTGGATCGCGCAGTCGGATGCGACGGAATAGCTCAGGCGCGAAGTTAGGAATACCGGTGAACTTCATGTTTTCACCTTGTGTAAAGGTGTCACCGATCTGAATCGTGCCGTGGTTGTGCAAGCCAATGATGTCGCCAGGATAAGCCTCTTCAACGTGCGAGCGATCGCCCGCCATGAAGGTCAACGCATCGGCAATCACCACATCTTTGCCGATACGGACCTGGCGCAGTTTCATGCCTTTTTCATATTTACCGGACACCACACGCATAAATGCCACACGGTCACGGTGTTTTGGATCCATATTGGCCTGGATCTTAAAGACGAAACCGGTAAATTTCTCTTCTTTGGCTTCCACGGTGCGGGTGTCGGTTTGACGCGGCATTGGCGTAGGTGCCCAGGAAACCAGGCCATCCAGCATATGGTCAACGCCAAAGTTACCCAACGCCGTACCAAAGAATACTGGCGACAGTTCACCTTTCAGGAAGGCGTCCTGCTCAAATTCGTGCGATGCACCTTTTACCAGTTCCAGTTCATCACGTAACTGCGCAGCCAGTTCTTCACCCACTGCGCTGTCGAGTTCTGGATTATCCAGACCTTTAACAATGCGGACTTCCTGAATGGTGTGGCCCTTACCGCTCTGATAAAGATAAGTTTCATCGTTGTAGAGGTGGTAAACGCCTTTAAACAGCTTACCGCAGCCAATTGGCCAGGTGATCGGTGCACAGGCGATCTTCAGTTCATTCTCGACTTCATCCAGCAGCTCCATCGGATCGCGGATGTCACGGTCGAGTTTGTTCATAAAGGTCAGGATTGGCGTATCGCGCAGGCGGGTAACTTCCATCAGCTTGCGGGTACGATCCTCAACGCCTTTTGCCGCGTCAATAACCATCAGACAGCAGTCAACTGCCGTCAGGGTGCGGTAGGTATCTTCCGAGAAGTCTTCGTGGCCTGGGGTATCCAGCAGGTTAACCAGACTGTCACGGTAAGGAAACTGCATCACGGAGGTGGTGATAGAGATACCGCGCTGCTTCTCCATTTCCATCCAGTCAGATTTGGCGTGCTGGTTGGAGCCACGGCCTTTTACTGTACCGGCGGTCTGGATCGCCTGTCCAAACAGCAAGACTTTTTCGGTAATAGTGGTTTTACCGGCATCCGGGTGCGAGATGATCGCGAAGGTGCGGCGGCGTGCCACCTCTTCTAAAAAGGGATTAGACATGGAATTCTTCTCAACGAGGCAACGCTGCGGCAACTTGCCAGGCGCTGCTAATAAATCACGGTGGCCGGTATAACCTTACCGGCAGGTAATCGGTGCCGAATGCGAAAATTTATCGTCGGCTGATAAGCGCGACGTGACATTGGCGGCGATTCCGGTTACCCCATCAGTATTAAGGCGGCATAGCATACAATATTTTGTGCGCGCTGTCCCATTCGTGGCGGGAAGAAAGCGGCTGCTTTATGTCCGCTCAGTTGTCGCATAAAGCAGCGTCGCCCTCTCCTTGCAGAAAGGGCGGGAAGAACATTAACCCAATACCTTCACAACGCAAGATTTAAACACCCTGACGCCGATGTCTAGCGAGCTCAGATCAAAATGCATATCCGGGTGATGCAGGCCCGGCACCAGGTTCGTGCCCAATCCCCAGAAGCCTGCTTTCACACCCGGACGTTTCACCGGATAGTAGAAAAAGTCTTCGCTGCCAGGGGTGGTTTTACTGCCGAGCAGCCCTTCCTCTCCCAGCACCTCAACAATGGCTGCGCGGATAACCGCTGTCGCTTCATCATGAATTTCCGCGGCGGGCATCTCTTTTAACACCACCACTTCAGCACTGGCTCCCAGCGCCGCAACGCTGTGGGTAATCGCTTGTGTCACTTTCTCTTTCAGCAACGCCATCGGTGCGTTCTCTTGCGAGCGCAAATCCCACACGACACGTGCTTCATCAGGTACTGAATTGGTCACACCGGCATCGCATAAAAACCGCGTCGCTTTTACACTCCAGTTCAGCCCCGGTGAGAGATGAATACTCTTTACCGCCTGTACCGCCTGCACGGCTGCATCTAAAGCGTTGACGCCCAGATGGGGACGCGCCGCGTGTGCTGGCTGGCCCTTGATGGTCGCTTCCAGCGTACTGCACGCCGAGTACACCACCGCAGGCACCGCCTGACCAACAACGCACTCTTCCAGCGGACGAAGGTGAAAGCCTAAAATCATATCAACGTCGTCAATGGCACCGCCCTCTACCATCGCCAGCGCGCCTGCACCCAGCTCTTCCGCGGGCTGAAACAGAATCTTCAACCGTCCACGCTTTACCGCGCCTTCTTTCAACAACTCCTGCGCTGCCGTTAACACCACAGAAGCGTGCCCGTCATGGCCGCAGGTATGACGCGCGCAGTGCTCACCATCAATAATGTGGCCGAGCGCATCCATATCAGCGCGCAGCGCCAGTACCGGCCCCGCGACGCCGCTGTCAATTTCAGCCACAATGCCGGTGGTATTATTAATGCCACGTGTGACTTTCAGCCCGGCTTTTTCTAACTGTTCGGCGATATAAGCAGACGTTTTAAACTCTTCGAATCCTAATTCTGGAATCTCATGCAGATAGTGGTAATGCTCTAAAACGTTGGACACGGCTTCTCTCCTAGACAAACAAACGCATGACAAACATGGCAATCAGCGCATTAACGATGCTTACCAGCATCAGTAGCGGCCAGTATTTTTTGGTACATCAGCAACGCCTAACAGACGCCCCATATACTGCAACTGCGATCCCATCAGGAAAATAGCGGGCGCTAAAATAGTAATATCCGCACCGGTCAGTAGCCCTTTAGTCAGCAAACTCACCGCCACGCCCGTGCCCGCCGAGGATGAAAGCCATGCGGTAAGCAGTACGGTAATCGCCTCGCCAGGCAAACCAAACAGCCCCATCACGGGCTCAAAAACGTGACCGAGAAACTGCATGATGCCCAGAAGATTAAGCACTTCTGCCAGAACATAAGCCATTACCACATTGGGCATCAGGTTATGAATTGCAATATGAAAGCCTTTGCGCGCACCCGTAACAAATACATCAAAAGGATTTTGGCTGACTTTAACCGTGTTATTATTTTCCATCGACGAAATCCTTTTTATATACGCTGCTTAATACGAAGCGCGTAATTGCCGCGCCAACGAACTTCAGAACAAACATCAGCGCCAGCGGAATAATCACAGGCAATGTCATTGAGGCAAAAAGGGCTGAACCAATAGCAAAATAGTTATTAATTAAACCCGCACCTGAATATTGCCAGGCACTCATCACCACAACGTCTTTTTTCGTAACCTGATTTTGGTCATACATCTCTTTGGTCAAGGCCGCCCCGGCATCGGTACTTTGCAGATCGGTAATCAACGCCAGCCCGCAACGTCCCGGCAGCCCCATCAGCGGTTTAAGCAGAGGCGTTAATAATTTATGTGCCGCTCGGATCGCGCCGTAATGCGTAAAGATCTCAAGCACGCCAAGCGCCAGCATCACGGTTGGCGTGAGGGATAAGGCAAACAAAAAGCCTGCTTTCGCACTTAGCCCGCCCGCGCCAAGAAAGGTGTTGCTGGCAGGATCTTTCATGGTGCCGAAGCTTCCACCCAGCGTGGTGAAATCAAATGCTCCGAGCCATTTCAGGCCATCGACTTTATAGAACAAACCTGAAAAAAACAGAATCGCAATAATTAACGCCAGATAACTGCCTTTACTTGTGGTGACTTTTTCAGAGGGGTTAATGTTTCATCCGACATAACATCTCCTGCTTAATTTGCCTTGCCGTTTATTTGCCCAGAGGCAAGTTCCAATATAGGGAACTCACTACTAAGCAGGATCTATGCCAGAGCCAGCTCTTTATTATTTGCACAAGAAATAAATGTTTAGTCGCGATGTGTTTGATGGAATATCCACCATCTTTAGCAAAATATTATTTATTCATTAACATACCTGTAAAAATAATATTTTCGTCACGCCATTACTTTTAAGCTCTTTTTCATCTTTGCACCAGCATTGCGCAGGCCCGCTGCACTAAAAAGGTGCCACTTCCCCCTCAAAAGTAAAAGCGGACAAAAATGAGAATCTCTCGCATTCAAAATCCTGAATAATTCTTTTTAAATCAACGATATAAAAACGGTTTTTTAGGGAAATCGCTTTCCCTGCCGCAAAGGTTTGATGCATAATTCACCTTCTCTCACCTGCTTAACTTATCTTATACAAGGATGCGGCCATGCTGACTGCTGAAATGACTGGACGTTTAAACAACCAGCTAAACCTGGAATTTTTCTCTGCCAATCTTTATCTACAAATGAGTGCCTGGTGCAGTGATAAAGGCTTCGAAGGCGCAGCCGCGTTTCTGAAAGAGCACTCCCGTGAAGAGATGGAGCATATGCAGCGCCTGTTCGATTACCTGAGTGATACCGGTGCCATGCCGGTGTTAGGCACCATCGCTGCGCCACCCGTTGCGTATAATTCCCTGACCGAACTGTTTCAGCAGACGCTGGAGCATGAACAGCTGATTACCGGCAAAATTAATGAACTGGCCCACGCTGCCATGAGCACGCAGGATTACTCCACGTTTAACTTCCTGCAATGGTACGTTGCTGAGCAGCATGAAGAAGAGAAGCTGTTTAAAACCGTGCTGGATAAGCTGGCGTTAGTGGGTAATAGCGGTGATGGCCTGTTCCTGATCGATAAAGATCTGGCGCGTATGAACGCCGAAAGTCACGGCGGCGCGTAATCGCCTGACAAAAAAAGCCCACCTGCGACGGTGGGCTTTTTTGCTTAACCGAGGCGGTAATATGCACTTTTCACGCCATTAACCCACAGTTCACGGGTTTCTCCCGCTGGTAGCCGCAGCGCAAGTTCACGCCATGCCGGTTGATAATCGCCGCGTTTTTCCAGCGTGAGATCGAGCCGCGCTGCGCTGCCTTTCAGCGTCCAGTTGAGCCAGAGCGCGTTGCCTTCGCGCCAGCCGTGACTTTCTCCATCATCATCAAACAGTTCTCCCAGGCTGATGGCATCGCCGGGCGCTGGCCACAATTGCAGTTCCCGCACGTTATCCAGCTGCGCGTTAGTGGTACTTTCGCAGCGCCCCAGTGGAATTGCTGCACCGGCACGCACCAGCAGAGGTAAGCGATCCAGCGGTGCATCCAGCGTTACGCGCTCACCGCCAGGATACCAGTCGCCGCTGTGCCAGTCATACCAGCCATGCGTATTGCGCGGCAGATAAACTTCGCGTTGACGTGCGCCCTGCTCTACCACACTGGCCACCAGCAGATCGCGGCCTAACATGAAGTCGTCACACTCCTGATAAGTAATCTCATCCTCTTCATGATCGAGAAAGGTTGGCCGCAGCACAGGCTCATCATACGCGCTGGCCTGCCATGCCAGCGTATAAAGATAGGGCATCAGACGGTAGCGCAGGCGTATCGCTTCACGGATCATTGGGGTCGCTTCGGGATACATCCACGGCTCATTGACAGTATGGTCATCATTCCATGAATGAATGGTAAAACGCGGATGCATCACGCCATTCTGTACCCAGCGCACAAACAGCTCGGCGTCGGGCTTATCACCGGAAAAACCGCCCACATCATGGCCGACATTAAACAGTCCCGACAAACTCATGCCTAACCCCATGCGGATGTTATAGCGCAGCGTCTGCCAGTTAGTGCGGTTATCACCGCTCCAGGTTTGTACATAGCGTTGCATACCAGCACAGCCGGAGCGTGAAATCAGGTAAGGTCGTTTTTCTGGGGCAAAACGCTGCTGCGCTTCCATCGATGCACGCATCATCAGCAGCGGCATTACCGGACGAATATGCTTAATGGCGATCTCCTGGCCAAAGCCGTGACAGCGTGCTTCGCCGTCCCATACTTCATATTCGTTGTTATCGTTCCAGGTTGAATCAATGCCCTTTTCCAGCAACTGTTCAGTGACGTTATCCTGCCACCAGCGCACCGCTTGCGGATGAGTAAAGTCGAGATGCGAACCTTCATCATCCCAAAACACCGAACGTTCCGGACGATCCTGCTCTGAGTCGCGAATAAACAACCCTTGCGCTGCCACTTCCTGATAGCGAGGATGATCCTGTAACAGACAGGGCTTGATATTGGCTGCCAGCTTCATTCCCGCCGCATGAAACGCCTCGCTCATGGCACTGGGATTAGGCACTTTGTCGTAGTTCCAGTTAAACACGTAACGCTTGTTGTTAATTGAGGTATAGCCTGAGGAAAGCTGGAACGAGTCGCAGGGTATCTCATGCTCGCGGCACAGGCGGATGAACGACTGTAGCTGCTGCTGCGCGTCTGGCGCATCGGTGTAATGCATGGTTGAGCCGCTGTAGCCAAGACTCCATTTAGGCTGAAACAGCGTGCGACCCGTCAGTCTGACAAAGGCTTTGGTGACGTCCAGCAGCCTTGGCCCCAGCAGCATGTAGTAGTCGAGATCGCCCGCTTCGGCGCGATAACGACGATACGGCAGATGGTAGTTATCCAGCTCATTGCCCAGATCGAGCCAGCTACTGCTGAGATTGTCGTAGAACAGGCCGAAACTCACGCCGTCACGCTGCGTCAGGGTAAAAGGAATGTGCTTATAAAGCGGATCGGTGCTGTACGCGTTGTACCCCATCGCATCGAGATTACGCATCTCAAAGCGGCGATTAACCCGGTTGAGATCACCGGCTTTTTCACCGAGTCCATAAACGCGATCCTGCGGCTGGCGACGCTGATAGTGTTCAACACCGTCGCCGTGGGCATTCAAAAGATAAGCGCCGGTATGACGATCGGCAGCCAGCGGCAGCCAGTTTTCGCCATCAAAATGTTCCCAGCTCAGACACAGTGGTTGATGCACTGTCACGCGTAATCTATCGGTTGCGAGAACAAGCTGCTGTGCGTCATGCGTCACCTGGAACGCTGGCAGGGTAAACCCCTCAAGTGACTCACGATCGCGCCCCTGCCACGGCACATCCTCCTCTGGTGCAATGCTCCAGGTGCGATTCAGTGCCAGTTCGCCGTCACGCTTCAGCAGCACACGCATCAAACCGCTCTCCAGTACACAGACGCGAAGAATATGGCGATTTTCGACTTTAAGCTCAACAAAGTGATCGGCCTGCTGATGCAGCGTCCAGTTCTTCAGGGTTTTCATCTTACTGTCCTTATTGATTCGCGTTGCGTTGACGGCGTTCGGCGATAAACATCACCAGGAAAACTGCGCCAATCAGGTCAAAGAAGCCCATGGCGATAAACAGGGGATTAAAGCCGAGGGTGTCGGCGGTTACGCCGATAATCAGAGAGAAAATAAAGCTGGCGATCCAGGCGCAGGAGCCGCGCATGCCGTTGACGGTCGCCATCTGACGGCGGTCGAATTTTTCCACCACCAGCGCGCTTAACATGCAGGAAATCACCTGATGGCCAAAGCCGCCCACAGAAATCAAGGCGATAGCAAGATAAGGGTCGTCAACCAGCGTCATCAGGCCCAATGAGACCATCAACACCGCACCGGTCACCGAACTGGCGACAATAGAATTGACACGCGTCAGGCCAAAACAGCGCACATAGAGTTTGGTCAGATACCCGCTGGCGACGCTGCCAAGATCGGCGGCCAGGAAAGGCAGCCAGGCGAACATCACAATCTGCTTAAGATCCATGCCGCGTTCATTGGCGAGGTAGAGTGGCACCCAGAAACTCAGCACGGCCCACGCCGGTTCCGCCAGAAAAGCGGGAATGGCGATACCGTAGAATTTTTTCTCTTTGCCGATCACTTTCAGCGCGCTGAAAAAAGGCAGCTTCTCGCCCACCGCTTCGTTGTCCTGATTGATGAAGGCACGTTCTTCATCTGACAGGCGCGGATGGCGTTCTGGTGACTGATAGCCCCACCACCATAAACCGACCCACAACAAACCCAGCCCGCCGGTCAGCAGAAACGCACCCTGCCAGCCGAATGAGATATGCGCTACGTAGATAATTGGCGGTGCCAGCATCGCACCAACCGAGAAACCGACCCCTGCCCAACCGGCAGCAACCGGACGCTCCTTTTTCGGGAACCAGTCACCAATGGCTTTGGCATTCGCGGGTGTGGCGGCGGCTTCGGATGCACCCATCACAAAACGCAGCAGCGCCAGATGCAGCCAGCTTCCGGCTCCGGCATGCAGCAAACAGGTCAATGACCAGATCAGCGCACAGATCAGAAAGCCCATCTTCAGGCCAATAACATCAATCAGCCAGCCGCAAACGGGCTGGAACAGGGTGTAAGCGAGCTGAAAAGCCGCAACGACCCAGGAATATTGCTCGGTGCTCATGCTCAGGCTGCTTTTCAGTTCAGGCGCCAAAATACCGAGCGAGTTACGGGTGATGTAGTTAACGGTGACACCCAGCAGAAACATCCCCAGCATCCACCAGCGCAGATGTTTAATCGCCCGCACCGTGCGCGAGGCGCCGATGGGCTTGGTTGTTGATTCGATGCTCATGTGCAACTCCTGTGAAAACTGAGATGGCTGTGAATATTTCACCTCGCCTTGCGGCGTACCACGTTTACCTGCACCGAACATAGAAAAGCCGAAAACGTGGGTACAGCCACTTTTTTGCAAACATTTTCATGGCAAGCTGAATCTCAGCGAAAAACAGTGGCAATTAACCCATCTGACGCGATTCAGCACGTTGTGAAAAATTTTTCATTTGGAGATTTGATGGCGATCACAGAATGAAACAAAGGCTAAAAGTGAGTGAAATTGCCGCCCTGACGGGTGTCTCGATCAGCACGGTTTCGCGCGTGCTGGCAGGGAAATCTAATACCCGCCCCAGCACGCGCGATAAGGTGCTGGCAGCAGCACAACAGCAAGGCGTACTGGACAACCTGCACAGCGGACGCTTGCTGCTGAATAATCTGATGGTATTTGCACCGCCACGCGCTTTTGATGTGCGCAGCGATATCTTCTACTACAAAGTGATTCAGGGCATCAGTCAGGCGGTTGAGCCGCATGAAGTCCGGCTGCGCTATTGTCCGCTGGAGGAGATCGAAAGCGACGCCGCACTGTTTATCGAAAAGATGCAGCAGACCGAAGCGGCATTACTGATTGGGATTGATGACGAACACATTCACCAGCTTGCGGCAGAGATGAACAAGCCGTGCGTGTTAATCAATGCGCTGGATCGCCGTATGCGCCTGCCCTCGGTCGCGCCACATCATCAGCTGATTGGCGAATATTCGGCGCGTTATCTGTTTGAACAGGGACATCGACAAATATTGTCATTGCATTGCCTGCGGCGTTACACCATGGAGCAGCGCCTTCAGGGGTACGTGATGCATGGCACGCCATGAATTTGCGCTTCGACAGCCGCCAGCATCTGCTGACGCTGACCAGTTTTAGCAGCAATGAGGCAGCAGAGCGTCTCAGTGAATATTTACGTCATTGTCCGCAGGCGCAACGCCCTACCGCCATTCTGGCCAGTGGCGATTACATTGCGGCCGGCGCCGTCACGGCGTTGCAACAGGCCGGGTTGCGTGTCCCGCAGGATGTTTCGGTGATGAGTATGGATGGCTTTAACCTTGCCGCGATTCACGATATCCCGCTCACCTCAGTGCAGGTGCCACGTGATGAACTGGGCGAAGCGGCAGTAAGGATGCTACAGCAGCTACGGCTGCATCCCGGCGCGCCGCCCGGCACCCTGCTGCTCAACGGCAAGCTGGTGGTGCGCGAGTCGGTACGCCGTATTCGCGATAATCTCAGCCATGCTCCCGTTGAGCAGCACGGCCTGTACGATTAATCCAGCACTTTTAAACGCAGCTCTGACGGTTGTGGTCGCCCAAACAGATACCCCTGGAACAGCGTACAGCCCTCTTCGCGCAATTTAGCGAACTGATCGCAGTTCTCAACCCCTTCGGCGGTGATCTGGATATCCAGACTGCGGCTCATGCCGGTGATAGCGCGGATAATAGCCAGCGCCTCGCGGCTGTCACCCATATCGTTAATAAACGATTTGTCGATTTTAATTTTATCGAACGGGAAGGATCGCAGATAGCTCAGGGATGAATAACCGGTGCCAAAATCGTCCAGCGCAATCTGTACGCCAAGGGCTTTCAGATTTTCCAGGGTTCGAATGTTACCAAGCGAATCATCCAGCAATACCGATTCGGTGATTTCTACTTCGAGCCGGCTTGGTTGCAGCCCCGACTCACGTAGCGCACCTTCCACCACCGACACCAGCGAGCTGTTTTTAAATTGCAGCGGCGACAGGTTGACCGATACCGACTGTTCACTGTCCCAACTGGCGGCTTCACGGCAGGCCTCATAGAGCGCAAATGCGCCGAGCATATGAATTAGCCCGCTCTCTTCAGCAATCGGAATAAAATCGTTTGGCATAATCAGCCCTTTAAGCGGGTGATGCCAGCGCATCAGCGCCTCATAGCCGATAATGGTTTTGTTATCGCCGTTGGTGATGGGCTGATAGTAGAGTTTGAGCTGACGTCCGCTGATCGCTTCCCGCAGATCGTTTTCGATAATCCGGCGGCTGCGCGCCACATCATCCATCGCCAGCGTGAAATGCTCATAGCGGTTGCGCCCGTTGCGCTTGGCTTCATACAGCGCCATATCAGCACAGCGCAGGAGCTGCTCCGGTGTATTGGTAACAGAGGAGCTTAAGGCGATGCCCACGCTCAGCCCGACCGACAAGTTGTGTCCTTCGACGTTAACGGGGGGCGAATCGCTTCGATCAGGCGCTGTGCCACCACGCTCGCTTCCTCACCGCTGGTAACCGAAGGCAGCACAATCGCAAATTCATCGCCGCCAATACGCGCCAGGGTATCGTGATCGCGCAGGGTATTGCGCAGACGTTTTGCCACGGCGCGCAGCAGATCGTCACCAATCTGATGTCCCAGCGCATCGTTAACATTTTTAAAGTTGTCGAGATCGAGACAGAGCGCCGCGGTTTGCTTCACGCTGTGACCATCGTTACGCAACGCTTCGCTGAGGCGCTGACGAAACAGAATGCGGTTAGGCAAGCTGGTGAGATTGTCGTGATGCGCCATGTGATGAATGCGTGCATCTGCTGCCCGCTGGTCAGTCACATCTTCTACGATCAGCATCAGATAATTTTGCCGGGCATCCTGTCCATTGATTGCCGTGGCTCGCGTATGCAGAATGCGCTCGCCACTGGCGGTCATCAGTAACTGCTCACGCTCGTGGATCCCTTCGCTGCGCAGCGCCATATCCGCGAGGCTGTTGAAGTAATCACTTAACTCCGCTGACATGCACTCATGTGGACGCTTGTTAACAATCAGCGATTTGGCTAAGCCAAACAGTTGCTGTGATTTGTCATTAACCAGCAAAATTTCCCGGGTAATGGCATCTTCCACAATCACGCATGAGGGAATATGCGTGATGATGTTATCAAGGAATTTCGACAGTGCGGTTTTTGCGCGCTTTGCGCTTCTGCCAGATCTTTAGCGCGCAGCAACTGCTGTTGTTGTTCGCGGCGCTCGGTGTTATCGCGGGTGATTTTCGCAAAGCCAAGCAGCCTGCCCTCTTCATCATGAATGGCATCAATAATGACATGTGCCCAGAACGCGCTACCATCTTTGCGATAGCGCCAGCCTTCATCTTCAAAGCGGCCGGCGGTTAACGCAATGTTCAGATTGCTCTCTGGTATACGCATCTGGCGGTCATGCCCACTGTAAAAAATGGAAAAGTGCTGACCCACAATCTCTTCAGACACATAACCCTTCGCGCGTTGAGCACCCGCATTCCAGTTTACGACGTGGCCGTTGATGTCGAGCATATAGATAGCGTAATCAGTGATGCCTTCAACTAACAAGCGGAACCGCTCCGCTTGCTCATGCTGTTCGCGGCGAATACGCTGCTGCTCGGTGCAGTCACGGGTAATTTTGGCGTAGCCAATCAGCTTGCCGGCATCGTCACGAATGGCATCAATCACCACATGCGCCCAGAAGGCGCTGCCATCTTTGCGATAGCGCCAGCCTTCATCTTCAAAGCGGCCGGTTCTGTACGCAGTCTCTAAGTTTTTAGTCGGGATATGGGCGAGTCGATCCTGGGCGCTGTAAAAGCGAGAGAAGTGCTGGCCGACAATTTCTTCTGCTACATAACCTTTGGTGCGCTGCGCACCGGCGTTCCAGTTCACGACATTGCCGTCATGATCCAGCATATAGATGGCGTAATCTGTTACCCCTTCGACCAGCAAGCGGAAGCGTTCTTCGTGCTCACGTTGTTTGCGTTGCTGCTCCTGTTGGTGCGTGCAGTCGCGAGTGATTTTAGCGAAGCCCAGCAGGACGCCGTCATCGTCACGAATGGCGTCGATCACGACATGCGCCCAAAATGCGCTGCCATCTTTGCGATAGCGCCAGCCTTCCGTTTCAAAGCGACCGCTTAACGCGGCGGTATTCAACCCGCGCTGCGGTAATCCTTTTTGACGATCGTCTTCGCTATAAAACAGCGCAAAATTTTTACCGACGATCTCCTCCGGCGAGTAACCTTTTGCGCGTTCTGCACCTCTGTTCCAGTTCGCGACAGTTCCATCCGGTTTCAGCATATAAATAGCGTAATCAATCACGCTTTGTACCAGCACTCGATACATAACATCAGAATTATTATCCATTTTTATTTGCCTGCTGCTGTTAAGCCCTGGTGCGGCTTAAGAAAAGTCCTAATCGCTGTCAGACTAAAGCCCAAAGGAGTGTGATCACAAGTGCATTTAGTGAAATGACAAAAGTTAGTAGGTTAGTTATCGGCAATGGAGAGAAAACGCTCAGTTGTTAATCTTGTTCGTACTGTAGTCTTGACTGAATATTCAGCTGGCCCTTTTCTGGCGTGAGGACAGTGAAAAATAGAATTGCCGAGTAAGCGACTTTTACGCCGTTCAGGCTTGCCACGGTAATACGCCTTGCGGCAGGCGAACCGTCAGTCGCGAAGCTAACAGCATAAGTGCCAGAACCACGGCGATCATCAAACACCCTACTGCAGCCGCCAGTGGTGCCGATCCGCCTTCATCAAGAAAGATAATGGTGGGGCCAATCGTCTGGGTTTCTGATGTCACCAGCAATACTGAAACCTGGATTTCATTCAAGGCAGTAAGAAACACCAGCAGCGTACCCGCCAGCGCCGACGGGGCCGCTAACGGCAGCAGGATGTCACGCATTCGCTGCCAGAATCCCGCTCCACATAAGCGAGCAGCTTCGTCCAGCGAGGGTTCAATCTGCGCAAATCCCGCTAATGTTGGCCGCAATACTAATGCGAGGAAATTAGAGAGATAAGCCGCGAGGATAATCCACACCGTGCCGTACAACGAAAACTCCAGTAGCGGCAGCGGGCGCAGGAAAAACAGCATCGCCGCCACGCCTGTGACAATGCCCGGCAACGCATAGGTGAGTTCGCTGGCGAACCATAAACCGCGCACCAGGCGTGTGCGTTGCCAGCTCAGGAAAAAGGCTAAAAATAGTGCCATCACAGTGAGGACAACTGCCGCCAGGCTGGTCAGCCACAGACTGGTGAAGAAAGCGTGGCGCACCGCAGGATAACCCCATAATGCCTGCTGGAAGTTTTCCAGCGTCAGGGTTTGCCAGTTCAGCGACTGACCAAAACCACGCGTCAATGCGGTCGTCAGTAAGGCACTCAGCGGCAGAACCAGGGTGAGCAGCATCCACGCCCAGGCGGCAATTTCAGTGGGTAAGCGTGCGCTTCCTAAAGTCTGATGCCAGGGGCGTGGCGAACCGCTGACGCGTACATCGCGTTTGTTTCCCAGCCAGGCGCTGAGCGCCATACCCGCCAGGGTAATCAAGGCAATCAGCAGCGAATAGACAGCGGTATTCGGCAGTGCGCCCGGACCAATACTATTTAACTGTTGATAAACCAAAGTAATCAGGGTTGGCACCCGCGCCGGAATACCCAGCATCGCCTGAATGCCGAAGTTTCCTACTGCCGCGACAAATGCCAGCGTCGCACCGGCAAAGATTGCGGGACGCGCCAAAGGCAGAATCACCGTGCGCGCAATCTGTCCATGTGATGCGCCACTAATGCGAGCAGCTTCCACCAGCTCGGCAGGCAGGCGACGCAGCCCGGCTCGCACCGTTAAAAATACCAGCGGCGCATTATGCAGACCCAGCAGCAACACGATACCGGCCCAGGAATAAAGCGGCTGCTCGCCCGGTGAAAACCACGGCAGGCCAACGGCGTTAAACAGCGCAGCCAGCGTACTTCCCGGTGCCAGCGCCTGGAGCCAGGCCAGTGCAATCACCTGAGGCGGTATCATCAGCGGCAAAATAAAGGCAAAAACCCATGCGGCTTTGGCTCGCAAGTTCGTCAGCGCCACCAGCCACGCCGCCAGCGTACCGAGCAGTAACGACAACAGTGTGGATGCCATACCAATGCTAAGCGTATTGAGCGTTGCGTTTATCACACGCCTGTTGGCAAGCAGCCGCGTCAAATGAGCAACATCGGGCATGCCTTGCGGTGCCAGTGCCGTCCAGATCAGGCGGCCAAACGGTGCCACCGACAGCAGCCCGATAATCACCACCAGCAGCGCCAGCACCAACGGCTCTGCGCGCAGCCGCCTGCGCGTGGCTGCACTCCGACGCCATTCGTTGCTCAACACGCTCACAATCAGCCACCAAACAGTGCGGTAAATTCGTCGCGGACCTTAGCATCATCCGCAACGGCTTTCGCCACGTCCGGCGTCAGCAGTTTTATCTGATCGACTGGCGTGAAGCCCGCCGGTGCGGCCACTCGGCTATCAACCGGACGATTACCCTGCTGTGCAACCAGCTGCTGCCCTTTTTCCGACAGCAGAAAATCAACGAAGGCTTTCGCGGCAGGCAGGTTATGCACTGACTTCATGATGGCAACCGGCTCTGTTACGTAGGAAACCCCTTCCTGGGGATAGACCAGATCGATTGGCGAGCCCTGCTTTTTGGCGCGGATGATGTCGGCATCGGTGATCACACCATATTTATCCAGCCCGCTGGCAACTGCTTTCAAAGCCGGACCATTGCCGCCCTGGGGCGCAATTCCCAGTGCCGCGAGCTGTTTGTAGAAGTCCCAACCGATAGCCGGCGTGTTGATATCCGTGTGCAGCTTATAGAGCGCCGCGCCAGAATAGAGCGGGCTTGGCACAGCAATCTGTCCTTTATTATCGGCTTGCAGGAGGGCTTTCCAGCTGTCGACCGGTTTGGCACGCTGGGTATTATAGGCGATCACCGTGGCGATGATTTTGGTGCCAAAAAGGTTTTGTCTTTGTCATAAAACGAGACGTTAAGGTTACTTACTGGCGCATCGTTATAGTGATAAAGACGATCCTCTTTTTAACGCGCCGAGGTTAATCGCATCCGCCACCAGCAGCACGTCTGGCTTCACCTGCCCGCTTATCATCTCGGTACGCAGCACATTCATCAGTTGCGTAGTGCCGTTGCGCGTCCATTCCACTTCGATGTTGGGATAGGCTGCTTTGAACGCATCCACCGTTTGTTGCGCTATTTCCGGTGCCTGCGAGGTGTAAATAACCAGTTTGCCATCTGGCGCGTCTGCTGCCTGAATCAGCGTTGATGTCGCCAGTCCAGCGATTAACAGCAGCGTTTTTACCGTGGTGCGTAGAGCCATTTTCATTATGTCTGCATCCTTTATCCAGGAAGAATCCAGCCGTCATCAACGGCAATGCCTAAGGTGTCATCCACCGCAAGAGAATGTGAATCGAGTAAAAGCGAAAGGGTGATGTCGGGATGCGCCAGCGGACGCAGATTAATCTGCTCATGCGCGCCGCGATAGATGATGCGATCCACACGCGCCGCAAACTGACGTTCCTCCGGGCGCGCCAGATGGAAACTGGCACTGTGAAAACTGGCTTTACCGTGCGGTTCGACATGCTGCTGCGGTGAACAGCGCAATACCACTCGCATCCCACACAACGTGGCTGAAGCGAAACCGCCATCTAATGGCTCAATGTCGCTCACCGGCAGAACACGTCCTTCATCAATAAAGGTCGCCACCATTTCGTTGGCGGGTTCGCGCCACAGTGTTTGCGGCGTAGCGAACTGCATCACTTTGCCGCCGTTAAGCACGACAATGCGATCGGCCAGCGCCATCGCTTCACGTTGATCGTGAGTGATATAGAGTAAGGTTGCACCACTGTGTTGATGGAAGCGTCGAAATTCCTCTTCCATGGTAGCGCGCAGATGCACATCAAGATTGGCAAGCGGTTCATCTAATAAAACCAGCGTCGGTTTCGCCACTAAACAGCGAGCCAGCGCCACACGCTGCCGCTGACCGCCAGAAAGCTCAGCCGGACGCCGTTCGGCAAAATTTTCAAGCCCTACCAGCGCCAGCGCCTGCCGGGTGCGTTCGTCACGCTCGCGCCGCCCGACGCCGTTTACTTTCAGGCTGTAACAGACATTCTCTGCCACCGTCATATGCGGCCACAGCGCATAATTCTGGAACACCACGCCAAGGTCACGTAATTCCGGCGGCAGGTGAAACTGCTCGGCAGCAAACTGACGATCGCCAACCTGAATCTCACCGCTGTCGAGGGTTTCAAAACCGGCCAACAGCCGCAGCAAGGTAGTTTTGCCACAGCCTGAAGGTCCCAACACTGCGACAAACTCGCCCTGTTTGATGTGTAACGAGACATTCTGAAGCACCGGCTGCGCATCAAACGCTTTGTGCAAACCGGTTAAGGTTATCGCGGCCATTTAGTTCCGCCTTTGCGGGATATTTTCAGCGCAAGACGCTACGACAGTTTAATGACAATACCGTGACAGCCGTCATTTTAGTGCGCCAGATGCACGGCGATATAACGCTCATAACGCGCGGCTTTGACCCGCGTTAAATCCACCAGCACTAAACCGTCAATGCAGTGATTAAAGTCAGGATCGCTGCCAAAATCGATAAACTGTACGCCGCCGGGTTCGCACAGCTCAGAATATTGTTTATAGAGTGTGGGAATGGCGACACCCAGATTCGCCAGTAGCTGTTTCAGGCGACGCAGATCTTCTTGATAGTCGTTGCCGCAAAACTGCGCCAGCACGTCCGGGAGCGATGCAGGATAAGGGCGGCGTGACGTCGCTAACGGCAGCTCCGTTGGAAAATAGAGGCGATAAAAAGCCACCAGCAGATCGCGGGCTGCTAATGGCATTCCACCGGAAATTGAGACCGGCCCAAACAGATAGCGGGTTTGCGGATATTTCGCTAAATAAGCGCCGATACCGAGCCAGAGATAATCCAGCCCACGTTTGCCCCAGTAGGCTGGCTGAATGAAGCTGCGCCCCAGCTCAATGCTTTGCTGCAAGATCGGTAACATTCTTTCGTCATAATGGAACAGGCTGTGGCTGTAAAACCCTTCCATACCGCGACGCGCTAACTGCTCTTCGCCTGGAATAAAGCGATAGGCACCTACGATTTCCAGCTGTTCATCATCCCATAAAATCAGGTGATAATAATCATCATCAAAGTTATCCAGATCGCGGCGGCGACCACTGCCTTCACCCACGGCGCGGAAGGCAATTTCACGCAGCCTCCCCAGTTCACGCAGCAGCGGCACCCAGGTTGCGCCGTTGCGTCGCCACAGGTAGATCTGCTTACCGTCGCCGGTTGTGCCGAGATGCTCGCTTTCAAGCAACGCTTTTTTAACTCGGCGCGATCTTCCGCACGGGCAATAGCGGATTCGGTCTGAAACAGCCCTTTACGTCCTTGTCCCAGACGATAAAGATGCTTACGCAGCCGCTTCGCCAGCTCTTTGCCCGGCGTGTGTCCGTCGTGCCAGTGGGCAAACGGGATTTGCGCACCGATGCGTAATTTAATGCGCGATCCCCGCTGTTTGAACATTTCACGCACCAGCATCAACATGGCCAGCGGCGGCGCAACTTTCGCTGTTGCGTAGAAGAGCGTGCTGTTGCGTCCTTCAACATGCACCGGCACCAGCGGCGCACGCGCTCGTGCCGCCAGCCGTAAAAAGCTGTGATGCCAGCGGCGATCGCGTACCCCGCTGCTGCTCAGGCGCGACACTTCGCCCGCCGGAAAGATAATCAGCACGCCCTGATTATTGAGGTGTTGCTGCATGCGTTGCAGCTGCTGGCGGTTGGTACGGTTACCCATATTGTCTACCGGCAGCATCAGGCTGTTTAGGGGCTCAAGCGACATCAGCAGACGATTAGCAACAATTTTCACGTCGCGGCGCACCTGAGAAACGGCTGACAATAGCGCCAGGCCATCTAATGCGCCCAGCGGATGATTCGCAACAATCACCACCGGGCCGCGTGGCGGGATCTGCTCCAGATCGCGTTCGCTCAATTCACAGCGCACATCCAGGTGTTCGAGCACCTGTTCCACCATATCCAGCCCTTTTAAATGGGGATAACGTGCCGCGAATTGTTGAAAATCAGCTTCGCGCAGCGCCCATTTAAGCAAGCGCCGTTGCCAACTGGCGGGACGGTGGTTGGGCCAGTAATTTTCAACAACCTGATCGATGGAAAACATGATTACCCTTTTATGCGTACCTGAGTGACGCATCGAAAGTAAATCGGGATGTTTTCAGTTTTATGAAGGGTAAGTTGTACACGGCAGGATAAAAATGACTAAAAAACTCTGGTGAAGCGTGGCTGCAAAAACGGAAACAGTGCCGCCGATAGATGTCCGGCGGCACCGCGATCAAAGCTGTAAAGGCGGGAGCTGAGAAAAGACGCTCAGTAACCCCTTGCTCCATAGCTGGCGGATCTGTGAGAAATAGGGATGCTGCTCGGTAATATGATACTGCTCGCTGTCACTAAAACTGTCGCTGCGGTACATCATGACATCCAGCGGTAAGCCGACAGAAATGTTACTCGCCAGGGTTGAATCCATGGAAATCAATGCGCACTGCATCGCCTGGCTCAGCGGTGTTTCAAAGCGCAATACCCGATCAATAATTGGCTTACCGTATTTGCTTTCACCAATCTGAAAGTAAGGCGTGTCGACGCTGGCTTCAATAAAATTACCCTGCGGATAGATCTGGAACAACCGCGGCGCTTCACCACGAATTTGTCCACCCAGCAGCAGCGATCCGCCGAACTCATCACCGTCGCGCTTTATCACTTCACGCAGGGTGTCGCCGACCAGCAGCGCCACGTCATATAACGATTTACCGTTAAGTAAGTTCGGCTGATGCTCATCTTCACAGCCGCGTCGCAGCAGGCTCATGACGCTTTGCGTCGTGGCCAGATTGCCTGCACTTTGCAGCACCAGCGTGCGCTCCTCGTCTACCTGGAAAATATGCAGTTTGCGAAATGAAGAAATATGGTCGACACCCGCATTGGTTCGCGAGTCGGATACAAAGATCATCCCTGACGATAAACGCATTGCTACACAATAAGTCATCGTTACGCCCGTAAAAGAGTTATTGCTGCGGTGCCACTTTCTGTACCGCCGCGATCGCCAGCATATCTTCACCGCCGCCGCCCAGGCGCATACCGCGCACCGGACAGGCGTCGAGATAATCCACACCTACCGCCAGCCGTAAATGCTGTCGTGTACTGCGGGTATTATTGGTGATGTCAAAGCTGTGCCAATGGCCATCCAGCCAGGCTTCAACCCAGGCGTGAGTGGCGACGTGTTCAACATTGTCAGTATAGAGATAGCCGCTTACATAGCGAGCCGGGATGCCTAAACTGCGGCAGCAGGCAAGAAACACATGGCTGTGATCCTGACAAACGCCTGAACCGGCAGCAAAGACTTTTGACGCCGCATCCGTCACCTGAGTGCTGCCGGGCCGGTAAGGCATTTTCAGCAACAGTTCATCCATCAGTTTTTCCAGGCTGGCAAGCGGTACTTCAGGCCGCCAGTAACGCAGCGCAAAATCGGTGATGGCGTTGTCTGGCTGGGTCAGCGGCGTGGCACGTAAAAAGATCAGCGGCGATAAAGCACTATCGGGATCGGCGGCCATTTCTCCATCGTCCAGAATGTCGACTTCGCCACGCGCCGCAATTTCCAGCGTCTGATGCGGCGTGTCGAGCGTTAACACATGCATCACGTTGCCGTAAGCATCCAGCGTGCGCGTGGCTTCACACGGCAGCAGAAGATCCCAGGACAAAATGTGCTGGTGCACCGAATTTTGCGGCGTCAGGCGCAGATACTGCGTGCTGAGTTTGACCTGCTGCTCATAGGCGTACCAGGTTTTGTGCTCGATGTTGAGTCTCATTTCGCCTCCAGATACGTTTGATGAATGCTTTCGGCCAGTTCGTTGCAGCTGCCGAGAAAAGTATTCAGCCAGCTTTGCAGCCCGTTGCGCGTCAGGCTCTCCCAGGTACTAAAACGTAGCTGCGCCAGTAACACGGTGATCAAATAGCGTGGCCGGTCCTCGCCGCTGCTGCCAATCATTTCAAGCTGATTAGCGATCTCTTCAATGCAGGAGTGCAGCGAGCGTGGACTTTCATTGCGCAGGATGAGCATTTCATTGACGTTATCCGGCAATAACTGCTCTTTAAAGATAGCGTTGTAAGCTTCACGCGCAGAGACCGCCCGCAGCAAATTATCCAGGCTGTAATATTCACGGACGGAATCGGGATTCTGCTCCAGAAGTTGTTGATTAACGCTGAGCAGGCGCGCAGTGCCTTCGCTACGCTCCAGTAAGGTGCCGATGCGAATAAAACACATGGCATCGCCGCGTAATAATGTACCGAACATCGCGCCACGAAACAGATGCGAACGCTCTTTTACCCAGTCAAAAAAGCTGTCAGCACCGGCACTGGTTAAGCCGCGCTGACGGATTTTGCGCATTTCAATCCAGGTTGAGTTGATGCTCTCCCACACTTCAGAAGAGAGACTGCCACGCACCGCGTGGGCGTTATTCCATGCCGACTGCCAGCAACTGAAAATGCTGCTGGGGTTGCGATCGTCCAGGGCAAAGAAGTTGAACAGCTGCGCCATAGTAAAACGTCCGTTTAGCGTTTCAAACAGCTGTCGGGTACCGGTAAAATTTAGCGGCAATATCAACTCATCATCATGGCTGCCGCGTACCGGCATCAGCGACAAACGATTGGTAACATCTAAAACCCGGGCAAGCTGTTCAGCGCGTTCCAGATAACGCGCCATCCAGTAGAGACCGCTGGCTGTGCGACTTAGCATGATGCATCATCCTCCAAAACCCAGGTATCTTTAGTGCCGCCGCCCTGTGATGAGTTCACCACCAGCGAGCCTTCTGTAAGCGCAACCCGCGTCAAACCGCCTGGCACCAGGCGGATCTCCGCGCCGCATAAGGCAAACGGGCGCAGATCGATATGGCGCGGCGCCAGGCCGTTTTCGATAAAAGTTGGACATGTCGAAAGTGCGAGGGTGTTTTGCGCGATGTAGTTGTCGGGTCGCGCCTGCAGCCGGGTCCGAAAGTCGCTCAGTTCCTGTTGGCTGGCGACGGGACCGATTAACATGCCGTACCCCCTGCACCGTGCACCTCTTTCACGACCATGTGCTGAAGATTAGCCAGAACGTAAGAAAGATCTTTGGGTTTGCGGCACTGCCAGGTGGGCACGTTATTGAGGATCGGCTCTTCGTCAAGATAAAAGCGGATCATGTCCGGCACATAGGGATAGATCGATTTATCGTCGGCAACGCCGGTGCCAATGGCGTTTGCCAGCACCACATTACCGGCGCGATACACCGATAACAGTCCCGGTACGCCCAACATTGATTCCGGGCGAAACGCCAGCGGATCGAGAAACGCATCATCAACACGACGGTAGATCACATCAACTTTGCACGGCCCGGCAGTGGTACGCATCATCACCGCCCCATCTTTAACAAACAGATCGGCGCTTTCGACTAATTCCACGCCCATCTGCTGAGCCAGAAAGCTGTGTTCGAAATAGGCACTGTTGAAGCGACCCGGTGTTAACACCACCACCACCGGATCGTTAACGGGTGAGCTTTCGCGCAGCGTTTGCAACAGATGCGATGGATAACGCTCCACCGGCGCAATGTGCTGCTCGGCAAACAGTTCCGGATAGAGGCGCATCATCATCTTGCGGTTTTCCAGCATGTAGGAGACGCCAGAAGGGGTGCGCAGATTATCTTCCAGTACGTAATAGTCGCCGTCGCTGTTGCGTACCATATCGACACCCACAATATGTGCGTAGATGTCGCGATGCAGATCGATGCCCTGCATACAAGGCTGATACTGGTCGTTCACCATTACCTGTTCCGCCGGAATGATGCCCGCTTTCAGGATGTGCTGCTGATGATAGATGTCGTGTAGAAAAGCGTTAAGTGCCTGAACGCGCTGACGGATGCCACGATCAAGCATCATCCACTCTCTTGCAGGAATGATGCGGGGAACGCTATCGAAGGGAATTAAACGTTCCGCACCGCCGTCGTCGCCGTAAACGTTAAAGGTAATGCCCACCCGGTGAAACAGCAGCTCCGCTTCCTGACGCTTACGCGCAATCGCCTCTTTGTCCGCGTTTTGTAACCATTTCCAGTAATTCTGATAGTGCGCACGGTACTGACCGTCGCGCATCAACATCTCATCATAGAAGTGTGGCGCTATCTGGTAACTTTTATTCATGGTTTACCCGGCACGTGTCAGAGGACATGCATAAAGATTGCACAAAGTGTGCCAGGTAAGTGTGCTCTGTTTCCCACCCCGGTAATTGCATTATGGCTGCGCCACCCTCTCCTGCAGGAAAGGGCTGC
Organism: Candidatus Pantoea haifensis; assembly: GCA_018842655.1. Classification (GTDB taxonomy): domain Bacteria; phylum Pseudomonadota; class Gammaproteobacteria; order Enterobacterales; family Enterobacteriaceae; genus Pantoea; species Pantoea haifensis. Next base: position 2,379,364 of record JAGTWN010000004.1, read on the forward strand.
CCTGTCAGGGCATCAACCTCTTCTGCACCTTATTGGTGCATATTAGCAATTGGTGTCCAGATCTCTGTCATCGCTCCCTCATGTCCTGTGAAAGGATCGCGGGTGGGCATCGGCACCTGTTTGATTTTTTCCAGCGATTGTTGCAATTTTTCGGGTTCATCACGCAGCGTTTCAGGAGACATGCCCTGCGGATAGGCTCCTACCGCAATAAAATCGTCGCTGGCATGAATCTGTTTATGCCCAACACCGGCTGGAATAAGCACGGCATCGCCAGCGCGTAGCGTCACCATACGCCCACTGTCGCCGCCAAACAGCACTTCTGCCCAGCCTTCTGCCACGCCCAGCAGTTCATGCGTATTAGGATGATAATGGGTATAAGGGAAAATGGGATAGCGCCAGGCGGGCGGCCAGCCGTTTTGTGCAAACGTTTTCTCAAACCACGCGGCAATATCTTCTTCCTCTTCATCGGGGGCCACTCGCGGCCAGATAATCAGAGGCAAAGGGTTATTCGGGACACCGCCCGCTGGGCTTGATAACATCAAATGCTGGGGATTGTCAGAGGCGCCAGCAGAGAAAGTGCCAGCAGCGAAGGACATCAGCAACATCAGACTGGAAGTGTTGGCAGTCATACAGGTTCTCCGGTTTTTGCTTAAGTGTGGCAAACTCCTGCCGCAATGCAATGTGCGCCAGTCGACATATTTCACACAATCCACTGATTTTTCTAACTAAAGTCAAATAACCGATTAACAAAACTACCCCTGTTCAGTAATCGCCTTTAGGGCAACCGTCCTTGCTGCCTGAAATTGTTTAAAAATGTCACCCTCTTCTGCTGGCGCTGAGCATCACGGCAAACAAAAAGGGCCGCCTCTTCTGGCGACCCTTTTTCTTGTCAGCGACGTTTATTTCACTGCTGCCAGTTCGTTTGCTTCTTCGCCCACGAAATTGCTCAGATCGTTAATACGCTCCGGGGGAGCGGTTTGCCCAGCAAATAGCCCTGCAAGGTGTTACAGCCTAAACCGGTTAAAAATGCCTGCTGCTCAGGCGTTTCTACACCTTCTGCCACGACTTTTAATTGCAGCGACTGTGCCAGCGCAACGATGGCGGACACGATAGTGGCATCTTCTGTCTGGTGTTGCAGTTCATTCACGAAGGCACGATCGATTTTCAGTTCGCTGGCCGGTAAACGTTTCAGATACAGCAGGCTGGAATAGCCCGTACCGAAGTCATCAATGGAGGCTTTTACTCCCAGCTTCGTCAGTTCAGTAAGAATACGCACGCTCTCATCAGGATCGCGCATCGCCGTGGTTTCTGTCACTTCAAGCGTTAACAGCTCAGGTGGAATGTCATGTTTCGCCAGCGCCTCGGTGACCGTTTCAACCAGGCTATTCTGTTCAAATTGCAGTGCCGACAGATTGACCGCCACCGACCAGTGCGGATGACCTTGCAGATGCCACTGACGCAGTTGCCGACACGCTTCGAGAATGACCCAGTTGCCGATGCTTACAATCATCCCGGTCTTCTCTGCCATCGGCAGGAAGTGATCCGGCGTCAGCAACCCTCGCGTCGGGTGTTGCCAGCGCAGCAAGGCTTCAAAACCGAGAATCGGGCCACGCGGCGCGCAATATTTCGGTTGATAAAACAGGCGCAGCTCATGGTTATCCAGCGCATGCCACAAATCGTTATTGAGTTGTAGCTGGCTCTGGGCCAGCGTATTCATTGAGGGCTGAAAGAAGGTATAGCCGTTGCGGCCATTGTTTTTGGTGTGGTACATCGCCGCATCTGCGTTAAACATTAACTCTCGCTCATCTGCGCCATCTCCCGGATAAACCGCGATGCCAATGCTCAGTGAGACGATCAGTTCATAACGCGAAATATCAAAAGGACGATCAACCGCTTTCACCAGATTGTCGGCCACGGCCGCTGCATCGTTAGGATCGTCAATCTCAATGAGCAGCACAAATTCATCGCCGCCCAGGCGCGCCAGGGTGTAATAACCCTGCATTTGCTGGCTCATTCGTTCCGTCACGCCAATCAACAGATTATCCCCGATATGATGACCGAACGCATCGTTGACCGCTTTGAAACCGTCCAGATCCATAAACATCAGCGCAAACTGGGTGCGTTCACGATTGGCTTTATTGATGGCTTGCTCCAGCCGATCTTCCAGCAAAATACGGTTGGGTAAACGTGTGAGATTGTCATGCAGCGCAAGCTGTGCCAGCTCCCGGTTCGCTTCTGCCAGTGAGCTGGCGAGGATCGAGGTGCGCGCCTGCAAACGTGCATCCAGCATCGAAACCAGTAGCGTAATGCCGAGAATGGCAATAGTGACCACCGTCACCAGAATAGCCAGCCAGTTGCTGTTGACACCGTCCTGCGTGGAATGGCTGTGCATGGGAAATTCAGCGGCCATCATGCCGGTGTAATGCATACCCGCAATAGCAAAGCCCATCAGCACTGACGCACCGAGGCGCAGCACAGTGACACGGCTGGTGGTGCCTTCCCGTAAATTAAACGCCAGCCATAACGCCGCACCAGAAGCCACCAGCGCAATGATGACTGACATTACCACCCAGCCCCAGTTCCAGACGATACCGGGTGAAAACATCAACGCCGCCATGCCGGTATAGTGCATTGCCGCGACGCCTGAGCCCATGATAATGGCTCCACCCAACAATCGTCGCACTGGCAGTTCACCCTGGCAAACCAGCCACAGGGCAAAAATGGAGGCACACACAGCAATGGCGGCTGAAACGGCGGTGAGCCACGGGTTGTAGCTCATCACCATTTCCATGCTCATGGAGAGCATTCCGATGAAATGCATGGCCCAGATGCCGATGCCCATCGCGAAACCGCCGCCAATCAGCCAGACAATGGCAACCTTGCCGGTTGAGGTGGCCACGCGCCCCGCCATATCTAAGGCGGTAAACGAAGCCAGCATCGCAACAATAATCGAAACGATGACGGTAAAAGCATCATATGAGGTCACTAACATAGTGATATCCCGGAAAGAGCCGTGCAGGCCCGTAGTGTTAGTCATTAAAAAAGATACAAGGATTGTATTGTTGTACAAGTTATCGGCAATGCTAAACACTTACTTAAGCATCTATGATGAAACCTTCCGATGCCTGTGAAAGCTAAAATCAATCGTCACGCGTCGGTGAGCGGCGTCAGGCGTTTGGTCACCCGATCAGGCAGGGCCGCTGAGGCGGTAAATTCATTCACGCGCTCAGCCGGTGTCGGTTTACCTAACAGGTAACCCTGCAGTGCATCGAAGCCTAAACCGGTCAGTAAACGCTGCTGCTCCTCTGTTTCTACCCCTTCTGCCACCATGCGTAAATTCAGGCTTTGGGCCAGCGTTAACATGGCACTTACGACGGTGGCATCTTCGCTGTCTGCCCGCAGGCAGTTAATAAAACTGCGATCGATTTTCAGTTCGCTGGCATCAAGGTGTTTCAGATGCAACAGGTTGGCGTAGCCGATGCCGAAGTTATCAATGGCAATGTTGACGCCCAACTGCTGCAACTCACGAATGCGCTGCTGGCTGAACTCTGGATCGCGCATAGCAATGGTTTCGGTGATTTCCAGCATCAACGCCCCGCTCGGCAGTTGATGCTGCGCTAATATCTGGCTAACAGTGTCGGGCAAATCGCGCTGGTGAAACTGCAACGCGGAGAGGTTAACGGACACGGTCCAGCGGCTGTGACCCTTGTTGTGCCACTGCTTTAACTGACGACAGGCTTCATTGATGACCCAGTTACCGAGCGCAACAATTTGCCCGGTTTTTTCGGCACGCGGCAGGAATAAATCGGGCATCAGTAAACCTCGTGACGGGTGTTCCCAGCGCAATAACGCCTCAAATCCCATCAGTTCGCTGCCGTTTGAACGAAATTTTGGCTGATAAAACAGGCGCATTTCCTGCCGCTCTATCGCTTTCCACAAATCGTTAGCCAGCTCAAGCTCATGCTGCGCCGTGGTGCTCATTGAAGGCTCAAACAAACACCAGCCGTTACGCCCGCTGTGTTTGGTGTGATACATCGCAGAGTCGGCATTAAACATTAACTCTTGCTTGTTGCGACCATGCTGAGGAAAGAGGGCAATACCGACGCTCAGCGACACGCGCAGCGAATAGCGATCCAGTTCAAACGGCGCATCGGTGATCTTCACCAGCTTCTGCGCCAGGGCACAGGCGCTGTTGGCGTCGCCGTTTTCACACAGCAGCACAAATTCATCGCCGCCTAATCGCGCCAGTAATGTCTGCTGATCTAAGGCGTGACGCAGACGTTCCGCTACGGCAATGAGCAAGCGGTCACCAACATGATGTCCCCACGTATCGTTAACGGCTTTGAAGCCGTCGAGATCCATATACATCACAGCAAACCCGCCGTTATGCAGCGTCGCCTGTTTAATGGCAATGTCCAGCTTGTGCTCGAGCATCACGCGATTCGGCAGCGTCGTGAGCGTGTCATGCATGGCGAGCTGGCGAAGCTCAAGATTGGCGCGGTTGAGTTTCGCTGTCAGCCGCGCGGCACGCAGTTGCGCATCCAGCATCGAACTCATTAAGGCCAGGCCGAGAATAGAAAGTGAGATGATAGTGACCCAAACGGCGAGGCCTTGTTCACTGGCGCCGCGCGGATACATGCGGCTGGTATGATCAAACGTCGCGGCTGCCATGCCGACATAGTGCATTCCGGCAATGGCCACTCCCATCAGCAGTGAGGCCAGTCCGCGCATAATCAGCAGATTTTTGTCACCCTGACGCAAATGAAAAGCCAGCCATAACGCCGATCCTGAAGCAAAAAAGCAATCAGGACTGAGATTGCCACCAGCGTGAGATCCCAGTGCGGCGCGGGCGATATCATCAGTGAATTCATGCCGAGATAATGCATCACTACCACGCCCGCCCCCATTATCAGGCTACCGCTCAGCAGGCGGCGGCGCGTTAACTGCTGATTACCAACCGTTTGGCTAAAAGCTAAAATCGAAGCGGCTATCGCTACGCCCAGCGAAATCGCCGTGAGTCTGACGTCGTAGCGCATAGTCATTGGCATCATCATGGCCAGCATGCCTATAAAGTGCATCGCCCAGATGCCAATGCCCATCGCGGTGCCGCTAACCACCAACCATAAGCGCGCGGATAGCCCGTGCGAAACGGCCACCCGTCCTGCGGTATCCAGCGCGGTAAAAGAGGCAATAAAAGCGACGATCAGCGAAACGCAAATCAGAACGCCATCCCAGGTGACTAGCAACATGTGCAACTCCTCACCACCTGCGGCCTCGCAGGTGCTGTGTGTCTTCAACAGTCAATCTAAAAAACACCGCAAGGGTGAAAGTAACTCGACTTATATTTTTAAGAAATTAAGGCCAAACAAAGCCGTCCTTCGTGATTCAGGACTTTTTATTTACATAACAGTGGACCAGATTGAAAAAACGTAAAGATGGCTGTTTGTTGCATGAACATATCACCGAAGCAGACAGGGTGGTAGTAGGCGAAATAACTCTCGCTTTACTTTTATTCCATGTTGCCAATCCCTTGTCATTATTGGGTTATCGGCGAAAGCCACTGACAGATTAGTGAAAAAACAGTGTGAATTTTTACCGTTAAGATTTTGCTGTTCTATAGTAAATAAAATTGATATAAATCACCGGGCTCGCATCTATGGCTTTTCTTAGTGCGGCACGACAAAACAGAATAATTATCTTCATTTACCTGTTAATTTTTGGTTGGATTGTTAAGTAACACCGGGCGAAAAAGCACTGACACTGGATAATCAGTAAGGAATGATTATGAAACTCAAGCTTTTCTCTTCGCGGCTGCGGCGCTTGCCCCGGCATTTCCGTCAATGACATTTGCTGCCACCACCACCGGAACTATCAATGCCACGCTCACCCTGACAACCGGCTGTCTGGTGAATGGAGAGTCAGCCACGACCGGCGTTAACTTCGGTACTCTGGACTTTGGTAGCAGCGCGGCGACATTCGATACGCTCAATGCCACGCTGGTTGGCGCGGCAGGGAACGGCATTTTTGTTCGCTGTACAACTGACCAAACCTTCAACGTTCAGGTTACCAGCAGCAATCCTGCGCCAGCCACTGTTTATGGCAGCGTCACCGGCGCGCCGCGTTATTTAGTGCTGGGCACCGATAATACACAGGGTATCGCTTACACCCTGTACAGCGACGCCGCCTTTACTACCGCTATCGCTGATAACACCAATATCGCGCCAAGCGGCACAACCAACCCTACGCTCGGGACGAACTACGCCATTTATGGTCAGGTCGTCGGGGGCGGTTTTAACCCCGTTATTCCAGCAGGAACCTATACCGATACGATTAACGTGGCCGTTAATTACTGAGTCGCAATTTGAGTATTTTTTGGTGGCTGTAAAGCGGTCAATATTCACGTTGGCACGTGGTTTATCGCTGTTGCTGTGGAGTGCTGGTGCGTGGAGTATCACCACCAGCTCAACCACGTTTCAGGTTTCCGCTTCGATTGTGGCGGGCTGCGTGATCTCCGGTACCAATATCGGTGTGCTTGGCACGCTTGATTTCGGTACGCAATCGGGCGTGGCAACGAACAGTGTCAGTACCAGCTTTGTGAAAAGTTCCACCATTAATCTCGCCTGTACGCCGGGCACTACGCTCAGCATGACGATAAATGGCGGCAATAATTACACCTCCACCCGCAATCTTAAACTCGCCAGCAGCAGTAATACGCTGCCCTATTACCTTTATACCAATGCTGCGCATACCAACGCCATTCCGGTAGGACAACCCGTGGCGCTGACCTACAGCAACGCCAACAACATAACCTTACCGATTTACGGCCTGCTGCAATTGCCCGGCTCAACCCGCGCCGGGGTTTACACCGACACCCTCACCGTCACGTTGAGCTGGTGATGATGTTTTTAAGGAGCTTTATAATGAGATCGCTGCGCAACCTGTTTCTGCTGCTTGCTTTGTTTTTAACTTCTCAGGCTCACGCGGCCAACTCGGTAATGATTTGGCCTATCGATCCCGCAATCAATCCAGATGAAAAAGCCAGCGAGCTGTGGCTTGAGAATCGGGGTAGTGCCACCACGCTGATGCAGGTGCGCATCTTCGCCTGGCAGCAGGTCAACAACCAGGAGCAGTATCAAACGCAACAACAGGTTGTCGCCAGCCCGCCGCTGGTGCGTATTGAGCCGGGGCAAAAACAGCTGATTCGTCTGATTAAACAGATCCCTCCCGCAGCCGGCAAAGAGATGGCGTATCGTGTGGTGTTGGATGAAATCCCGACGCCGCGCTCTGCGGGTGCGGATCAGGCCGGACTGAATTTTCAGATGCGCTATTCCGTCCCGCTTTTCGTCTATGGCGAAGGACTGACCAAAGAGAGCGCCCGCCCAGAGCTCAGTTGGCAAACGGTCAACACAGGCGGTCAACGTTATCTGCAACTCACCAATCGCGGCAGCGGACATGCGCGTCTGAGTAACCTGACCATTGGCGGCCGCAAATTAGGTAACGGTTTATTTGGTTACGTGCTGGCTGACAGCAGTAATCGCTGGCCTTTGAAAACGGCCGTGAGCGGCGTGCTGACCGCAGAGATGAACAAAGGTCAGTGGCGCAGCGCCGCCAGCCGTTAAGCGCGTAACGATGCGTTTTACGCCTCATCCGCTTGCGCTGGCTGTAGCCAGTTTGTGTTGTCTGACGCCCGATATCTCCCGGGCGGAGACCTACTCGTCTTTACCGCCACCGCCCACGCTGAACAACAGTGCCAGCAGCCAACAGTACATGCTTGAGCTGGTTGTTAATCAGCAGGCGCGTGGCGACATCGTGCCGGTTGAACAGCGCAACGGCCATTTCATGGTTCGTGCCGGCGATCTGCAACGAGCGGGTATTCCTTCAAAGATGTTACAGGGACAGCAACAGGTTGATGTGAATCAGCTCGCAGAGATGAAAGTGGACTATGACGATCGCCGCCAGCGCCTGTTGCTCACCGTGCCGCCCGCCTGGTTGCCTGACCAGACGATTGGCGAGCAGAGAAACGGCCCGCGCTATCCCGGCCGCACCAGTACGGGCGCTCTGATTAACTACGATTTTTATGCTACCCGCACAGACAATGCCGGCACCCGGCTTTCAGCCTGGAATGAGTTGCGCTTCTTCGGCGACGCTGGTCAGTTCTCCAGCAACGGCGTCTGGCAGCAGCAGCTTGAGGGTGAAAACAGCGGCCAGGGAAATGGCTACATTCGTTATGACACCTGGTGGAGCAACGAAGATGAAAACGCCATTCTGAGCTGGCGCGTCGGTGATTTGGTTAGCGATGCCTTGTCGTGGAGCAGCAGTGTGCGCTTAGGCGGCGTACAGATTGGCCGTGACTTTAGTGTGCGTCCCGACCTTATTACCTATCCGCTGCCCGCTTTTTCGGGCCAGGCGGCGGTACCTTCCACCGTTGATCTGTTTGTAAACGGTTATCGATCCAGCCAGGCCAGCGTTCAGCCTGGCCCCTGGTCACTGACTAACGTGCCGTTCGTTAACGGCGCAGGCGATGCGGTTATTACCACAACCGACGCCGTTGGCCGTCAGGTTGTGACTACCCTGCCGTTTTACGTTTCGAGCAGTCTGTTAAAAGCCGGACTGTCAGATTACGCATTTTCAGCGGGTGCTATTCGCGAAAACTATGGCATCAAAAACTTCGATTACGGTGCAGCGGCAGGCAGTGGCTCCTGGCGTTACGGTTTGACCGACTGGCTCACGCTGGAGAGCCACGCCGAAGGCAGTGATAACCTGGCTATGGGTGGCGCAGGCGCGCAATTTAAAGTGGCGAGTTGGGGCGTGCTGAATGGCGCGGTGGCGCAAAGTCGGTATGAGGGGAAGCCCGGCATCCAATACAGTTGGGGATATCAGTACAACAATAGCTGGTTTAGCCTGGGCACTCAGCACACGATACGCACGGCAGACTTTGGTAACCTGGCGCTGCTGAGCAACCAGAGCGGCACCCGTTCACCTTCCAGTTACAGTCTCGCCCGCCGCACTTCGCAATACAGCGCCAGCCTCGCGCTCAATCACTACGGCAGTATTGGCGCGGCTTACATCGATATCGCCAGTGGTGATAACGAACGCACACGCTTATGGAACCTGTCGTGGAGCAAGAGCCTGTGGGGCAACTCCAGTCTGTATGTTTCCGCCAGCCGCGATCAACAGCAGGGAGAATGGAGCGGCGCCATCTCGCTGGTGATCCCTTTCGGCGAGCATGGCAGCGCCTCGCTCAGCATGGAGCGCGATCAGCAAGGGGAGAATAATCAGCGCGTTTACCTGTCACGCGCGATGCCAAGCGACGGAGGACTTTCATGGAATGCTTCCTGGGCGAATCAAAGTGGTAACAGCGGCGATTACCGTCAGGGCAGCCTGCGTTACCGCAATAATAAAATTGATACCTCCGCTGGTTTTTACGGCGATGATGACAACAATACCCAGTGGGCAGATTTAACGGGTTCGGTGGTGTTCATGGACAACCAGATGTTCGCTGCCAATCAGATTAACGATGCTTTCGTCGTCGTGAAAACTCACTATCCCAACGTCAACGTGCGCTATGAGAATCAGTCGATGGGCCGCACAGACAGGAATGGCTACCTGCTTGTGCCCTCTATTAGCAGCTATTATCCCGCCAAATATGATATCGACACGCTCGATTTGCCTGCCGATATGACGTCACCCAAAGTTGAACAGCGTTTCGCGGTGAAGCGGCAGAGCGGCTTTTTGCTGAATTTCCCGATTGAGCGTCTGCGGGCGGCCAGTGTGATCCTGCATGACAGCAATAACCAGCCGATACCGGTTTCCAGCCAGGTCTTGCGTGCAGGGCAAGCAACCGGCTATGTCGGCTGGGATGGCATCGCCTGGATGGATAACCTCACCGCGAACAATTCGATTCATATCGTCACGCCTGATGGACGCGCCTGTGATACTGAGCTGATCATCCCCGACGGGCAACCACAAGCCCTGAAAACCTACGGTCCGTTGACCTGTCCGCTACCGCCTGCAAGCGCCAGCACGCCGGTGGCAAATCCTGATAACTCTACTGCGGGTATTACGCCATGAAAAAATTTTACTCCTGCTGGGTTTGCTGTTGCTGTTTCCTTCGCTGGCGCAGGCAGCCTGCGCGTTACCCGCAGCCAGTGCCAGCTTCGGTTCAGTCACCACCTTTGTAGCAAATAACACCGTCAGCTCGACATCAACCAATGCCAACGTCAACTGTGGCGCTGGTGCAGCGTTGTCGCTGTTATCGGGTAACCAGATTAGCTTTCAGCTCACCGGCGCAACCAACGTCAACGGCACACGCGGCACGCTAAAGCGCAGCGGCGATACGGGGACAGATAATATTCCGGTGCGTTTATGTACCGACAGCGCCTGCGCCAGTGAACTGACCATTGGCGGAGCGGCGTATGTTTATAACTCAGCCACGCTGATCAACCTGGCGGGATTGCTTGGCAGCCTGAATTTTGCCATTCCGGTCTATTTGCGTACGGTAACCGGTCAAACCGTCGCTGCCGGAACCTATACCGTCACGCTGAACATGACGGTGACCTATAACGTCTGTACCAGTATTAGTTTGCTGGGCCTGTGCCTGACGCCGCAGACGGGCAGCGGCATTATTCCCATTACTGTCACTGTGGTGCTCAGTAACGATTGTACCGCCATCACCGCACCAAACATCAGCTTTGGCAGCGCGCCGCTGGTCGGCAGTTTCTCTGCCGTATCGCAAACCATTAATGTGCTATGCAGCAAAGGCAGTACTTATACGGTGGGATTGAGCAACGGCAACTATGCGTCGGGCAGCGTGAGGAATATGGCAAGCGGAACCAACCGGCTGAGCTATGAGATTTATAAAGGCACCACCAGTAACCGCTGGGGCCCCAGCGGCACGGAACGCTGGAGCAGCACCGCGTCAAGCAGCGTCAGCACTAATGGCCTGACGCGTGGCTATAATTATACAGCGCGCGTGTTAACCACGCAGAACACGCCGCCAGCCGGAAACTACAGCGACAGCGTGGTGGTGGATCTCGCCTTTTAAGCATTAACTGGCGCGCCGCTATCGCTATGGCGCGCCTGATACTGTTTCACCATTCGTCCAATCAGCAGCGTGCCCGTCAAACCACAGATCGCTGCAAACGTCAGCCAGACGCCAGGCATCGCTTTGTCGCCAGTGGCGTGAATCAGGTAACTGGAGATGGCTGGCGTGAAGCCGCCAAACAGCGCCGTTGCCAGGCTATAAGCCAGCGAGAAACCTGCCGCACGCACCTCAGCCGGCATAATTTCTGCCAGGTAAACCACCATCGCCCCGTTGTAGCTGGCATAAAGGAAAGAGAGCCACAGCTCTGCCTCCAGTAAGTGAGCAAAGCTGGCTGATCCCACCAGCCAGTGCAGCACTGGCCAGGTGGTCACGATCATCAGCAAAGTGAAAACAATCAGTAGCGGACGACGCCCTACGCGGTCCGACAGCGATCCCATTAGCGGCAACCAAATCAGGTTAGAAAGCCCGACGCACAGCGTGACAAGGAAACTCTGCTTATCGCTCATCATCAACACGGTTTTACCGAAAGTGGGCGTGAAGGCGGTGATCATATAGAACATCACGGTGGTCGTTACCACCATCAACATGCCTGCCAGCACCAGCGCCCAGTTACTGGCAACCGAACGCATGATTTCGCCCATGCCGGGATGGTGTTTGCGCTGGCTGAAAGCCTCTGTTTCTTCCAGCATGCGGCGGATCCAGAACAGGAACGGCACAATCATGCAGCCAATGACAAACGGAATACGCCAGCCCCATTCTGTCACGGCCTCTTTCGCCAGCAGATGATTCAGCAATAAACCCAGCAGTGCAGCGAAAATCACGGCAACCTGTTGGCTACCGGATTGCCAGCTGACAAAGAACCCTTTACGCCCTTTTGGTGCCACTTCAGCCAGATAAACCGACACGCCCCCTAACTCAACGCCTGCCGAGAAACCTTGTAATAGCCGTCCCAGCAGAATAAGGATTGGCGCTGCTACGCCCAATGTCGCGTAGCCTGGCACCAGTGCAATGGTTAATGTGCCGAACGCCATCAATCCGAGCGTCAGCAGCAATCCTTTGCGCCGACCATGATGATCGATGTAAGCACCCAGAATAATTGCGCCAAGCGGGCGCATAAGAAAGCCAGCACCAAAGGTCATCAGGGTCAACATCAGCGACGCGAACGGGTTATCGCCGGGAAAAAACGTTTTCGCAATGGCGCTGGCGTAATAGCCGAACACCATGAAGTCATACATTTCGAGAAAGTTACCGCTGGTAACGGTGAAGACAGTACGGGCTGTGCCCGTAGACTTTTGTAAAGACTGAGTGTGGCTCATAACGGCTTCCTGGGTTTTTATCCCCTTTTAGCCTGCCGGAGCGGGAAATAATGTGATGCAATTCACCATTCCACTTTACAAAAGTGTGTAGTTGGGTAACGAGAAATTAACAAATTAGCCTGGGCAGCACGATCGTTTGATGTTGCTGCTTTTAAGACGGAAACGGCCTGTACGGCAGCGATCGGTTGCAGGACTGGCTTACCGTATTAACGCCATAACGTTTAATCCGGTTTTTGTTGATTCCCCTTATTTTTAGCCTGCAAATGGCCCGTCAAAATTCAATACGCTATCTCTGTGAGAAAAAAGCGGATTGAATCAGAGTATAAGCGGCGTGATCCCTCATCAGTCCGGCATCTGCTCACTCGGGAAAGAAACGCAAAGGGGTATAAGTCAGCTGTTAAGAGGCAATACAAAAAATAAAGGCCCGTTCATACGGGCCTTTATTCAGCGGGAAAAGATAAAACGCGAGGGCGCTGTTTTATTTCCTGAATCAGAAACGTTACTTCTGAGCCGTTTCCATGCCCATCAAACCAATCTTCAGATAGCCTGCGGTTCTGAGCTGATCCATCACGCTCATCAGCGTTTCATAATCCACGCTCTTGTCTGCCTGGAAGAAAATAGTGGTCTCTTTGTTGCCTTCCGTCTGGTTGCTCAACACGTTAACCAGCGACTCAGCCGTGACCTGCTCGTTGCCGATATATAACTGCTTGTCAGCTTTGATAGAGAGGTAAACAGGTTTTTCCGGCGCGGCTGCGGTGCACTGGTGGAAGCGGGCAGATTAACGCGTACATCCACGGTCGCCAGCGGCGCAGCCACCATAAAGATGATCAGCAGAACCAACATAACGTCGATAAACGGCGTAACGTTGATTTCATGCATTTCACCATCGGTTTCCAGGTCGTCGTTTAATCGCATTGCCATAAAAACTTATCCTAAGCGCAGTTTCTGAGTAGCCACTGGACGTGCAGCTTCAGGCTGAACCACGACGTTTCCCAGATCGATATCACGGCTCTGTAACAGCAGAATTTGTGCAGCAACATCACCCAGCGACGCTTTATAGCTGGCAATCATGCGGGCAAAGACGTTGTAAATCACGACGGCTGGGATCGCAGCAACCAGACCAATCGCCGTTGCCAGCAACGCTTCTGCGATACCCGGTGCAACGACAGCAAGGTTTGTGGTTTGCGTTTTTGCGATGCCGATAAAACTGTTCATGATGCCCCATACGGTGCCGAACAGACCGATAAACGGCGCAACAGAACCAATAGTCGCCAGGAAACCGTTGCCACGACCGGCATGACGGCTGAAGGCAGCAACGCGGCGCTCAAGGCGGAAGCTGGTGCGATCTTTAATCCCGTTGGTATCTTCGGCACCGGCAGAAAGTTCCAGCTCGTTCTGCGCGTCATTCAACAGCACGGCGCTGTGGCTGTTGCTGTGGAATTGCTGGGCAGCACGTGCGGCATCATTGAGACTGCGGGCTTCGCCCAGAGCCAGTTGCTCGCGCTTAAGGCGGCGTTTGGCTGCGCTGAGTTCGGCATATTTACCGAAGAAAAGCGCCCACGTCACAACTGAGGCCAGTAACAGGCCAATCATCACCATTTTTACCACGATATCGGCATGTTGATACATGCCCCAAACGGAAAGGTCCGTTTGCATCAAATCACTGGCTACCACGCTGCTTCTCCAACTGATGTGCACGGATACAGAATAAGCGCGAATGATAGCAAAAAATCAGCGAATTGATAGTGGTTCTCATTACTATTTACAAACGAAAGGGCCATTTTTTATGCTGCGATCTTTATAGGTTGATCACACTTTATCGGGATGTTTTGAAAATGTGACGACACACATAAATTTATTAAAACATCGTTTCAAAATGTGATGGCATTCATTCAATCGTCATTGTCATATTTTCTCGCGTCGCGTTTTCACTATGCTGGCTGCACGCGGCCACCTTGCTTGCGGAAATCCTATGCGCCGCCTTTACCGCCCTTTCTATGCTGGAGAAAACAGAATGACACTGAAAAAATTACTACTCGCAGTTTCGTTATCTTCCGCTGTGGCACTTTGCCCTGCCGTGGTGTTTGCCAAAGTAATTAAAGTGGCTGAGGTTCAGCCTGCTGGTTATCCAACCGTGGTCGCGCTGGAACATATGGGCGAGAAGCTCAAACAGGCGACGAATGGACGGTTAGAAATGAAAGTCTATGCTGGCGGCGTATTGGGTGATGAAGAGCAGACCTTACAGCAGGTCCAGTTAGGGGCGATCGATATGATCCGCGTCTCGCTGGCCCCCGTTACGTCTATTGCGCCAGAGACCAGTGTATTAACGCTGCCGTATGTGTTCCGCGACGAGGATCATATGCACAAAGTGCTCGACGGAGAGGTCGGCAAACAGATTGTAGAGAAATTTGATAAGGATCCAAATGCCCGCATGGTGTTCCTCGGCTGGACCGATGCAGGCGTGCGCAACATGATCACCAAGAAACCCATCACGAAGCCGGAAGATCTGAAAGGCATGAAAATCCGCGTGCAGAACAGCGCCATTTCTCTCGCTACCCTGAAAGCGATGGGCGCGAACCCGGTCGCCATGGGCGTGAGTGAAGTGTTCAGCGCCATGCAAACCGGCGTCGTGGACGGCACTGAGAACAATCCACCAACCTTTGTTGCACACAACTACCTGCCTGTCGCGAAGTATTACACCCTGACCGGTCATTTCATTCAGCCAGAAATGATTCTTTACTCTAAACCGCTGTGGGATCGTCTCTCTGCTGGCGATCAGGCGCTGCTCAAAAACTGGGTAAAGAAGCGCAGGATGAAGAGCGCCAACTGTGGGCAACTTATACCCAGCAATCAATGGAAAAAATGAAAGCCGGTAACGTAACTTTTCAGGAAATTGATCGTGACTATTTCATGAAAGCCACGCAGCCGGTACGCGATCAGTTTGGCGGTAAATATCAGGATCTGATGAAGCAAATCGCCGACGTGAAATAACCTTCTCTACGCCATGCTTCTGCATGGCGAACTTATTCAGGTATCGATTATGACTGCATATTCACGTCTGATGGATGGGCTTTATCTGCTGTGCATGACGATCGCCGCCGTCGCGCTGTTGATAATGGTGACGGTGATCCCGATCGGGATTTTCGCCCGCTACGTGTTGAACAGTGCGCTTGCCTGGCCGGAACCGGTCGCAATCATTTGCATGGTGATTTTTACTTTTATCGGTGCACCGGTAGGCTATCGCGCCGGTACGCATATTTGTGTTTCGATGATGACCGATCGCCTGTCGCTCCCGGTACAACGTTTGCTGCTGCGCGTCTGCGATCTGTTAATGATCGCCACCTGTCTGATCATCTTTCAAGCCAGTTACAACCTGTGTGAAGCGATGTGGATTCAGTCACTCGCCTCGCTGCCTATGGTGACTTACGGCGAAATGTATCTGCCTATTCCCGTTGGCTCAATCTTCACCCTGCTGTTTGTTATTGAGCGATTGCTAAGCGGCGATCAAAGCCAGCGGCCGATCGTTACCCTTGGCGGCACTCACTAAGCGGAGCACAAAAATGGACGCACTGATTTTGATTGGCAGCCTGGTAGTGTTACTGCTGCTGGGCTTTCCGGTGGCCTTTGCTGTCGGCCTGAGCGCGTTTATCGGCGCGTGGTGGATCGACCTGCCGCTGGAAGCGGTGGTTATCCAGATAACGAACGGCATTAATAAATTTTCTCTGCTGACCATTCCTTTCTTTATTCTCGCGGGCGCGATTATGGCGGAAGGTGGTATCGCCCGACGGCTGGTCAACTTTGCCTATATTTTTGTTGGTTTTATTCGTGGCGGGTTATCGCTGGTGAATATTGTGGCATCGACCTTTTTTGGCGCGATTTCCGGTTCATCAGTGGCAGATACGGCATCCATCGGCTCGGTAATGATCCCGCAAATGGAAGAGAAAGGTTATCCACGCGATTTTGCCGCCGCCGTGACAGCCAGTGGTTCAGTCCAGGCGGTATTAACGCCGCCCAGCCATAACTCGGTGATCTATTCACTGGCGACCGGCGGCGTGGTGACGATTTCATCGCTGTTTGTGGCCGGGATTGTGCCGGGGTTATTGCTGGGTCTGAGTTTGATGGTGATGTGCCTGGGTTTTGCCCGCAAGCGTGGCTATCCCAAAGGTGAGCGTATTCCTTTTCGTCAGGCTCTGAAGATTTTCGTCGATGCGTTCTGGGGCCTGTTTACCATTGTTATCATTCTCGGCGGCATTTTATCCGGCATCTTTACCGCCTCGGAATCGGCAGCCATCGCTTGCATGTGGGCCTTTTTTGTCACCATGTTTATTTACCGTGACTTCAAATGGAACCAGCTTCATATCCTGGTCTTTCGCACCATCAAAACGGTTACCATTGTTATGGTGTTAATCGCCTTTGCTGCGGGTTTTGGCGCCGTGATGACCTTTATGCAGTTACCTACCCTGATTACCGAAGCCTTTACCAGCATCTCAGACAATAAGTATGTGATTCTGATGTGCATCAACATACTGCTTTTGGTGGTTGGCACGCTCATGGATATGGCACCGCTGATCCTGATTTTGACGCCGGTGTTACTGCCGGTGGCAATATCACTGGGTGTCGATCCGGTACATTTCGGCATGATTATGCTCACTAACCTCGGTATTGGGCTAATTACGCCGCCAGTGGGTACGGTACTGTTTGTGGCCAGTGCGGTCGGAAAACAGAAGATTGAGCAAGTGGTTACAGCAATGCTGCCGTTTTACTGCATGCTTTTCCTGATCCTGCTCCTGGTGACGTATATTCCTTCGCTGTCGCTCTGGCTGCCTCACATTATGGGTGTGATGTAATAAAGGAGAAGACGGGCCAGGCTGGCCCGTTTTTTTGCCTCCTCCCCACTCTGATAATCGCCATTCGGGGTCAACCTTGCAGGCCGATTCATGTTAACGTGAAGGCTTTGTTGGAAGCGGCAAGGCAGAGATTAATGGCGACCAAAAAGATTGATACCACGCTCGTCAGCGCAGGACGCAGCAAACGTTATACGCAAGGTTCGGTAAACACCGTGATTCAGCGCGCTTCTTCACTGGTTTTCGATACGGTGGCAGATAAAAAACGCGCCACCGCAGGTCGGGCCAAAGGAGAGCTGTTTTATGGACGTCGCGGCACACTGACGCATTTCGCCTTGCAAGAGGCGATGACCGAACTGGAAGGCGGTGCCGGATGTGTGCTCTATCCGTGTGGTGCAGCAGCGGTTTCAAATGCCATTCTCGCCTTTGTGGAAGCGGGCGATCATATCTTGATGAGCGGCGCTGTTTACGAACCGACTCAGGATTTCTGTACTAAAATCCTCAGCAAACTGCAGGTCTCTACCACCTGGTTTGATCATGGCATCGGCAGTGAAATTGGT
Organism: Candidatus Pantoea haifensis; assembly: GCA_018842655.1. Taxonomy (GTDB): domain Bacteria; phylum Pseudomonadota; class Gammaproteobacteria; order Enterobacterales; family Enterobacteriaceae; genus Pantoea; species Pantoea haifensis. The sequence continues at coordinate 2,397,128 of JAGTWN010000004.1, forward strand.
GCGTTAGTGCAGCCAAACACCCGCGTAGTGTTTCTGGAATCGCCCGCATCCATTACCATGGAAGTGCAGGACGTTCCGGCGATTGTCGCGGCCGTTCGCGCGAAAGCCCCAGACGCCATTATCATGATCGATAACACCTGGGCGGCGGGCATTCTGTTTAATGCACTGGCTCATGGTGTCGATATTTCTATCCAGGCAGGCACTAAATATCTGATTGGTCACAGTGATGCCATGATTGGCACCGCCGTCGCAAATGCGCGTTGCTGGGATCAGTTACGTGAAAATTCATATTTAATGGGCCAGATGGTCGATGCCGATACGGCTTATATGGCCAGTCGCGGCTTGCGCACGCTGGGTACGCGTCTGCGTCAGCATGAGGAAAGCGCCATTCAGGTTGCCGAATGGCTGGCCGCCCGTCCTGAAGTGGCACGCGTTAACCATCCCGCGCTGGCGCAGTGTAAAGGGCATGAATTCTGGCAGCGTGATTTCACCGGCAGCAGCGGCCTGTTTTCATTTGTGCTGAAGGAAAAGCTGAGCCGTGAGCAGATAGCGCACTACCTCGATAATTTTCACCATTTCAGCATGGCCTATTCCTGGGGCGGCTATGAATCATTGATTCTGGCCAGTCAGCCCGAAGAGTTAGCCGCGATTCGTCCGGCAGGCGGCATTGATTTTGACGGCACCCTGGTGCGACTGCACATCGGTCTGGAACATGTTGATGATTTGCTGGCCGACCTTGCGGCGGGTTTTGAACGTCTGGCGAGTTAAAATCTCAACGAAACCTAAACCACAGGATGGTCACTGGCTGGGATCAATAAATCCTGCTGGTTAACCGCTAAAATAGAATCCTTGCGACTTAACAGGATAAGAGATGGGTGTTTTACACGAGATTGTCCACGCGCTCTGGCATCAGGATTTTGCTGCGCTGGCTAATCCAGATGTGGTCTGGGTAGTTTACGGCGTCATGTTTTTGACGCTGTTTCTGGAGAATGGGCTGTTACCCGCCTCTTTTTTACCTGGTGACAGCTTGCTGTTGTTAGCGGGTGCGATGGTGGCTAAAGGCGTAATGGATTTTGTCCCCACCATGATTATTTTAACCACCGCCGCCAGCCTTGGCTGCTGGCTGAGCTATTTGCAAGGGCGCTGGCTGGGCAATACCAAAATTGTCAAAAGCTGGCTGATGCACTTACCGGCGCAATATCATCAACGGGCATGGAATATGTTTAACCGCCACGGTTTGATGGCGCTGCTAGTGGGCCGCTTTCTGGCTTTCGTCCGCACTATTTTACCTACCATGGCGGGCATTTCTGGCTTGCAGAATGGACGCTTCCAACTGTTTAACTGGCTGAGCGGCATGCTATGGGTCGGCATTGTGGTGGCGTTTGGTTATGGCATCAGTCAGGTGCCTTTCATCAAACGCCATGAAGATCAGGTGATGGCAATTTTGATGGTACTGCCGATGGTGCTGTTGTTTCTCGGTCTGGCTGGCAGCATTGTGGTTATCTGGAAAAAACGTCGTCAAAAACTGAGCTGACACGTTAAGGCGGCGTCAGGCTGGCGGTTCTGCCACAGTCTGTCGCACGCGATTTATCTCTTCTCCCGGCGTCACGCCAAAGTAACGTTTGAACTCCCGTGAAAACTGCGACGGGCTTTCATAGCCCACTCGCACCGCCGCCACACTGGCCTTCATTCCATCGTGCAGCATCAATAAGCGCGCCTGATGAAGCCGGTAACGTTTCAGATATTGCAGCGGTGAGGTTTGCGTCACGGCTTTAAAGTTATGGTGAAACGCCGAGACGCTCATGTTCACTTCTGCTGCCAGCGCATCCACGCTGAGGTTATCCGCATAATGATTTTCGATGCGGCGTAACGCACGCGCGATCTGACTAAACTGCGTCTGGCGACTGACCAGTGACAGCAACGCACCGCCGCAGGGCCCCGTCAGCACATAATAGATAATTTCTCTTACGATCTGCGGCCCCAGAACGCGCGCGTCTCGCGGTTGCGTCATGATATCAAGCAGGCGTTCAGCCGCGCACAGCATTGGCTCAGTCAGCCAGGAGGAATGAATACCTGACGTTTGCGGCTGCGGTTGAAAGCTTTCATCATCGCCAATCTCAATCAGCAAATCCTGCAGGCTGGCGGTATCCACATTCAGGCACATACCCGCAATAGGTTTTTCAGGCGACGCCCAGGTTTCGCACTCTACCGGTAGCGGCACGGTAAGCATTAAATACTTGGTGGCGTCATACTGAAAAACGGTGCTGCCAAGATAGCCCGTTTTACTGCCCTGAAACAGGATAACGATGCCGGGTTGATACATCATCGGCGTGCGTGGACGATACTGACTGGCGTAAATTAGCGAGACGTTAGCAACCTCGCACAACCGATCGCGATTATGCGTCATTAACGCCACCACCTGATTCGCCAGGCGATGACACAAGGCGTCGTGTGCCATAAACATCCCTCAAAAAATAAAAATAATTCTGCCGCGACATTATCTGATTCGCCAGTGGAAAAGAGAATCAGGCAAGAAGCAAACAGGATCAGGCAGTGCAAAAACGGCGTTTGCCTACCATCATGAAAAGCAGCGCAGGAATTGTTGTCTAGACTTACACACTGTAAACATCACAGGTTCACAGCAAAATAAGGAGCATTTATGGCAGACCAGGCCATTATCAAACTGCACGATGGTAACATGATGCCGCAGCTGGGACTCGGCGTGTGGCAGGCCAGCATGGAGGATGCACGTAAAGCGGTGCTGAAGGCGCTGGAAGTCGGTTATCGCTCTATTGATACGGCAGCAGCCTACAAAAATGAAGAAGCAATTGGTCAGGCACTCCAGGAGACTGACGTTGCGCGTGAAGAGATTTTTGTCACCACCAAGCTGTGGAATGATGATCAGCAAAACGTGCAACAGGCGATGGAAACCAGCCTGGAAAAGCTCAAACTGGATCAGGTCGATCTCTATTTAATGCACTGGCCGTGCCCGGAAAAAGACCACTATGTTGAGGCATGGAAAGGGATGATTGCGCTTCAACAGCAAGGGCTGGCGAAGAGCATCGGCGTATGTAACTTCCATGAAGCACATTTGAAACGTTTGCTGGATGAAACGGGTGTGACACCTGTGGTTAACCAGATTGAGCTACACCCCATGCTGCAACAGCGCACGCTGCACGCCTGGAATGCGATGCATCAAATTCAGACCGAATCCTGGAGTCCGCTGGCACAAGGCGGTAAAGGGGTGTTTGATCAGGAAGTCATCAAAACGCTGGCGAAAAAATATGGTAAAACTGCCGCGCAAATTGTGATTCGCTGGCATCTCGACAGCGGCCTGGTGGTGATCCCTAAATCAGTTACGCCTGCCCGTATTGAAGAGAACTTTAAGGTGTTTGATTTCCGTCTGGATAAACACGAAGTGAGCGAAATCGCTAAGCTGGACAGCGGGAATCGTTTGGGACCGAACCCCGAAACCTTTAATGGTTGAGTGAATGCAGGTTATCCTCCCTCTAAAATAGGGGAGGATAAAGGTTAAACCGACGGCTGTACCAGCAACTGCCCTGCTGTACCGCGATCGGCCAGTTCCAGCGTCTGGCTGTAGTAGGTAAACGGAAAGTGATCTGACGAACTCTGCGGGAAACTCACCAGCAACTCCACATCGCCATCTACCCACACGGTATCTTTCCAGCCACGATCTTCGCCCATCGGCTGGGCGCCATTCACACTTTTAATCAGAAACATGACGCCCTGAATATGCAGTGCCTGAGGGCGATCAGCGTGCAGGATCCAGCGTTCAAACGTCCCCTGCTGCGCCGTGGTGTCGATGCGGTTCATATCCCACATGGCACCATTGATGCCCGGTATACTGTCGCCGATACGGAATTCGCGCGTGCGCACGGCCGCGCCATCAAGGATTTGATCGGCCAGCAAGCGCATCGGTAAATTATCCGTCACCAGCGGCAACAATCCCGTGGGGCGCAACGTCAGGACCAGCGTGGAGGTCAGAATCGAAGAGGGTTCGAAGAAGCCGCGCAGGCGATCCATAATGCCCGCCGCCGTTCCCGCCGTAATCGATACTTCATCCCCTTGCGACATATCAATCAACACTTCGCGGCGTTCCCCGGTGCCAGCGTGAGTCGCTGTACCGCAACGGGTGCTGGCAAAAAGCCCTGGTCGCTGGCGATAACGGTAAAAGGACGGTTGTCGCTCAGGCTCATATCATAGCGACGCGCATTAGAGGCGTTCAGCAAGCGCAAGCGCACCCAGCCGCGTGAGACTTCCACATAGGGATTTTGCACGCCGTTAACCAACAGCACATCGCCTAAAAAGCCGCCATCCTGCGGTGGGTCATAAACCGGCGTGGCAAAGGTATCCAGACGCTTGTCCTGAATGATTAACGGGAAGTCGTCAACGCCATAGTGCTTCGGCAAAGGTAATTGCTTGCTCACCTCGTCTTCAATCAGCCACATTCCTGCCAGGCCGTTATAAATATGAGGTGCCGTGCGATTTGGCGTATTAGCGTGATACCAACAGGTTGATGCGCCCTGGCGAATCGGCAAAACCGGTGCCCAGTCAGCGCCTGCTGACATCATGCGCGGTGCACCGCCCATCAACGCGCCCGGTAGTTGCAGACCACTCACGGTCATGGAAACCGGTTCGTTAAGACGATTGCTGTAAATCATTTTGACGTCATCGCCACTGTAAACACGCACAGTCGGGCCAAGATACATGCCATTAACGCCCCACACCGGCACTTTATTGTTATCGCCGCTAAAAGACCAATGGCTGCGCTGCAACGTCAGAAACAGCGGCTGGCCGCGACGTGACTCAAGCAGCGGAGGTACCGGAAGCGGCCTGTCACCGCTGGCATTTGAGGCGGCACGGGCCGCATGAGGCATAACACCGGCGCTAAGCGCCACTCCAGCAGAAAGCTGGATGAACTGACGTCTGCTGAAAGACATAAAACTTCTGACCTTTTACGCGTGGCGCTAAAACGCCAACCCTGTTTTTATTGCTGTATTTGCTGTGCTGCGTTCACGGCAACGGAAAAGTCCCCGTTGCCGTGCGGCATCCCTGCAGGATAGTCGGCGATGAGTTCGCCGGTCAGATTTTACCGTTTTTTCGCGATCTTCGACTTCGGCGTTGAGCTCTTCCAGCTTCGCCGACATCAACTCGCGGCAGTGCGTCGCCAGTTTACGCACTGAAGAGGCCTCAAACGCTTTGACATCCACTGGCGGCAACATCTCGACAATAACCAACCCGTTTTTCAGGCGGTTAAGATCGATCTTGCCATGCGTGTTAGAGACCACAATGGGAATGATCGGGACACCCGCCGCCATTGCGGCATGAAAAGCCCCGGTTTTAAAAGGCAGCAGGCCGCGTCCACGGCTGCGCGTACCTTCCGGGAACATCCAGAACGAGATGCGTTTTTTATTGAACTGCTCCACTAACTCACCGATGGTGCCATGCGCTTTAGCCCGATTATCACGGTCAATCAGCAGGTTACCGGTCAGCCAGTAAAGCTGGCCAAAAACGGGATCCACAACAGGCTTTTCTTCCCGACCGTGACTGTGGTTGGCTGCACAATTTTGGCCGCGGTGATCATGTCGTAATTGTTCTGGTGGTTGGCGATATAAATCGCATTACCGTAATTCTCTGCGCCCTGCGGTTTCCGCAGTTCAACTTTAACGCCAAATACGGTAGAGAGTTTGCCAAACAAATGACCAAACGTCGCCACATGACGCGGATTACGCGGAGAAAACAAACACCAGACACAACCAAAAACACACAACAGTATCGAATAAATAACCACGAAAATAGTACGTAGTATTAGTAACATAGCTTCCTCATTGTCCCGTGGCTGACAAGGTTGTCAGCCCGGTTGCTTACGCTTCGCTATCCGTTTTACCCGGACGCGCTGGGGCATCGAGTTCCACACGATCGATTTTTTGCAGGCCACGCGGTAACAGCGTGCCACGACGACCACGATCGGCGCGGAATTTTTGAAGCTCTTCGCTGCGCAACAGGAGTTTGCGCTTACCCACATACAGCGTAATGGCGCTGCCCGGCGGCAGGATCAGCAGCCAGGCCAGCTTGTCCTGGCCCGCTGCCGCTTCTGCTGACGGAATAGAGATAATCTTGTTACCCTTGCCTTTCGACATTTGCGGCAGTTCGCCTACCGGGAACATCAGCATACGTCCGACCTGAGTAATCGCCAGCAGCATGTCATCTTCGTGATGAACCGCCAGAGGCGTCATGACGCGCGCATTGTCCGGCAGCGTTAACAGAGCTTTGCCCGCACGGTTACGCGAGATCAGATCGTTGAAGGTACAAATAAAGCCGTAGCCCGCATCCGATGCCATCAGCAGTCTTTGCTCTTCCGGCTCCATCAGCACTTGTTCAACTACCGCGCCCGGCGGCGGCGTTATCTTGCCGGTCAGTGGCTCGCCCTGACCGCGGGCTGAAGGCAGCGATGTTGGATCGAGGGTGTAACTGCGGCCGGTAGAGTCGATAAACGCCACGGGTTGGTTGCTCTTGCCGCGTGCCGCAGCCAGATAGCTGTCACCCGCTTTGTAGCTCAGTCCACTTGGGTCAATATCATGACCTTTAGCACTGCGCACCCAACCCATTTGTGACAGCACAATCGTGACCGGCTCTGAAGGCACCAGATCGGTTTCACTCAACGCTTTGGCTTCTTCACGCTCACGCAGCGGCGAACGGCGATCGTCGCCATAAGCGGTGCTGTCGGCCTGCAGCTCTTTCTTCAGCAGGGTATTCATTTTGCGCTCAGAAGCCAGAATCGCCTGGATTTGATCGCGCTCTTTTTCCAGTTCGTTCTGCTCGCCACGAATCTTCACCTCTTCCAGCTTCGCCAAATGGCGGAGTTTCAGTTCGAGGATCGCTTCAGCCTGCGTTTCGCTAATCTCAAAGCGCGACATCAGTACCGGCTTTGGCTCATCTTCTGTACGAATGATGTGAATAACATCATCAATATTAAGGAACGCCACCAGCAAACCTTCAAGGATATGCAGGCGACGCAGCACGCGCTCTAAGCGGTAATTGAGACGACGACGCACGGTATCGCGACGGAAAACCAGCCACTCGGACAGGATCTCCAGCAGGTTTTTCACCGCCGGACGATTATCAAGGCCGATCATGTTCAGGTTAACGCGATAGCTTTTTTCCAGATCGGTGGTGGCAAACAGGTGATTCATTACCTGATCGAGATCGACGCGGTTAGAGCGCGGCACAATCACCAGACGGGTAGGATTCTCGTGATCGGATTCGTCACGCAGATCTTCCACCATCGGCAATTTCTTGTTGCGCATCTGGTTGGCAATTTGCTCCAGCACGCGCGCACCCGAAACCTGATGCGGCAGCGCCGTGATGACCACTTCGCCGTCCTCTTTTTTCCATACGGCACGCTGACGAATCGAGCCGCGACCGTTTTGATAGATTTTGCGGATCTCGTCGCGTGGCGTAATGATCTCCGCTTCAGTCGGAAAATCGGGGCCTTGTACGATATCCAGCAGGGCATCAAGCGTGGTTTTAGGATGGTCGATCAGGGCAATCGCCGCCTGCGCCACTTCACGCAGGTTATGCGGTGGAATATCTGTCGCCATGCCAACAGCAATGCCGGTAGTGCCGTTTAACAGGATGTTTGGCAGACGCGCAGGCAACATCTTCGGCTCTTGCAGTGTGCCGTCGAAGTTAGGCGTGTAATCTACCGTGCCCTGTCCCAGTTCACCCAGCAGCACTTCGGCATACTTTGACAGGCGTGATTCGGTATAACGCATGGCGGCGAACGATTTAGGATCGTCCGGCGCACCCCAGTTTCCCTGGCCATCCACTAGCGGATAGCGGTAAGAGAACGGCTGCGCCATTAATACCATCGCTTCGTAACAGGCGCTGTCGCCGTGCGGATGGTATTTACCCAGCACGTCACCCACTGTACGTGCTGATTTTTTAAATTTTGCGCTGGCGTTCAACCCCAGTTCAGACATGGCATAAACAATGCGGCGCTGCACGGGCTTCAGACCGTCGCCAATATAAGGCAAGGCGCGGTCCATAATGACGTACATCGAATAATTCAGGTACGCATTCTCAGTAAAGGTGTGCAAGGCAAGACGCTCTGCACCATCCTGCGTCAATTCACTCATTACGTTCTCATCCTCACATCGTGTCTCACAACGGCAAGACACCCGGCGGTTGTTTGGCGTGGATAGTACCTTATTCGCCAGATTTAGTCACAGGGGAAGCACGGCACAGTGAGCAGTACTGCGATGGTTAACCCAGTGATTAAACACGCTGAATAAGCCTGACCAGTTTGTGTGCGCTGCATGAGGTTAGTTTGCAAACGAAAGTGGGCATAAACCGAAGTATTATTGCTTTTTTAGCAAAAGTGTTGTGATCCTGCTTCCATTTTTCCGCTGCCGCTTCGCGCGTAAACTCTGCCCCATCTTAAAAAAACGGGACAAACCAATGAGCAAAATTCTCATTATTGATGGTGGTAAAACCTTCGCTCACTCAAAAGGTGAACTGAACCATACCTTAACAGACGTGGCGGCCAGCCAGTTACGTGACCTCGGACACGAAGTGATCGTGACCGTTGCCGACAGCGATTATATTGTTGCCGAAGAAGTACAAAAGTATCTCGATAGTGATGTCGTGATTTACCAGATGCCGGGCTGGTGGATGGGCGAGCCGTGGACGGTCAAACGTTACATCGACGATGTGTTTACAGAAGGGCACGGTTCACTCTATGCCAGTGATGGTCGTACCCGCTCAGATGCGGCGAAAAAATATGGCTCTGGCGGCCTGATTCAGGGCAAAAAATATATGCTTTCTTTAACGTGGAATGCACCGCTGGAAGCCTTTACCGATCCTGAGCAGTTCTTTGAAGGCGTTGGTGTTGATGGTCTTTATCTCCATTTTCACAAAGCCAACCAGTTCCTGGGAATGGAAGCGTTACCGACCTTCATTTGTAACGATGTGATTAAACAACCCGATGTGCCACGCGATATCGAACGTTATCGGACTCATCTCAGCCAAATCTTTGCTTAAATAGAGTTTCGCTGCGAAAGAGGAAACGCGCATGTTAACCGTTGTTGCTGAAATTTGTGTCAAACCAGGCCGCCGTCAGGTGGTGTTGGAAGCTATCCAGCAATTGATCCCGACCGTGCTGGATGAAGAAGGTTGTCATCAATACGATGCGCTGCTGGATCACCAGGCGCAGATGCCATGGAAACACAATTCGCCTGACTCGATTTTTATGCTGGAGCAGTGGGGATCCCTGCGTCATCTGGAGCAGCATCAGCAGATGGCGCATATGGAAAAGCACCGTGAACGCATCAAAGACGATGTCGTTGACGTGAAAATTTTAGTGCTTGAACCCGCAGCCTGATAAGTGACTGACCGCAAAAAAGCCCTCATTTTAATGAGGGCTTTTTTATTTCCCGACAACGTGCTCAGAAAAGTTGTTGCTCTGCGATCTGGTCGCGCAGAAAATCCAGAAAACAGGTAATGCGGGTTGAGAGCGTCGTGTTTCGGTAATAAACAGCATGAATCGGCAGCCGATATTCATGGGTTTCCGCTTCCAGTACCTGTATCAACCGGCCCGCAGCCCGATCCTCGCGTGTAACAAAATCGGAAAGACGGGCGATGCCCTGCCCGGCTAAAGCTAACTGACGGATAGTTTCGCCACTGGAAGCGGAGAGCGTGGGTTTGATCTGCAAAAACTCCCCTTCGCGTTGCCATACCGGCCAGAAATTATGCGTATCAGAGGCGCTGAACCCAATCAGCTGATGCTCCGCTAGCGCATCGACGGTGGTGGGCGTGCCGTTTCGCTCAAGGTAAGCGGGACTGGCCATTAAACGGGTCAGACTGCTGCCCAGCATTCTGGCGCGCAGGGTTGAGTCACGCAGCTCACCGATGCGGATGGCAATATCAGTTTGCTGTTCAAGCAGATCGATGACGATGTCATCGGTATTCAGTTCCAGCTGAATCAGCGGATAGCTGCGGCGAAACGCGTCAACTAACGGCACAATGACGTGCAGCATGAACGGCGCGGCGGCGTTAACGCGCAGGCGTCCCGCAGGAATTTCGCGTCGCTGGGCAATCTGCTCTTCTGCCTGCTCTACTGATGTCAGAATCTGACGGGCATGCTCAAGGAAAATCAGCCCCTCTTCGGTAAGCGCCAGCCTACGGGTAGTGCGGTGTAGCAGCGTGGTTTGTAATTTACTTTCCAGGCGGCTTAACGCCCGGCTGATGCCTGAGCTGGTCTGCTCCAGCTGTTCTGCGGCGGCGGTAATCGATCCGCTATCCACGACCGCAACCCAGGCGCGTAATTCTTCCAGTGTTATCTTCACAATCGTTCCAGAACAGCGGGTAAAGGTCTGCCAGCAGCATTGTTGAGAAAAGTATTAACGGACAGACAAAAAACAAAAGGGACGCCGTAGCGTCCCGATTTTCAGACTTCGAGGTCTGCCGTGTCGCCTTTTTCCTGCAACCAGTTGCGGCGATCTTCAGAACGTTTTTTAGCCAGTAGCATATCCATCACACGTAACGTCTGTTCGACATCCTCGTCGCTGATGGTCAACTGCACCAGACGGCGGGTGTTAGGATCGAGCGTGGTTTCTCGCAACTGCAGCGGGTTCATTTCACCCAACCCTTTGAAACGCTGAACGTTAGGCTTGCCTTTTTTACGTTTTAACTGTTCCAGCACGCCCTCTTTTTCATCCTCATCAAGCGCGTAATAGACTTCTTTACCCAGGTCGATACGGTAGAGTGGCGGCATCGCAACATATACATGTCCGCCTTTGACCAGCGAACGGAAATGTTTGACGAACAGTGCACAAAGCAGCGTGGCAATGTGCAAGCCATCGGAGTCGGCGTCGGCGAGGATACAGATCTTACCGTAACGCAACTGGCTGAGATCCTCACTGTCGGGATCGATGCCGATCGCCACTGAAATGTCATGCACTTCCTGCGACGCCAGCACTTCATCAGAGGAGACTTCCCAGGTATTCAGGATTTTGCCTTTTAGCGGCATGATAGCCTGGTATTCACGGTCGCGCGCCTGCTTGGCCGAGCCGCCTGCGGAGTCTCCTTCCACCAGAAAGAGCTCTGTTTTATTCAGATCCTGCGCGGTGCAGTCTGCCAGTTTACCGGGTAAGGCTGGGCCACTGGTGAGTTTTTACGCACCACTTTTTTCGCCGCACGCATACGACGCTGCGCGCTGGAGATGGCCAGTTCAGCCAGTTGTTCAGCGGCCTGAACGTTCTGGTTCAGCCACAGGCTGAAAGCATCTTTCACCACACCCGAAACAAACGCCGCACACTGGCGTGACGACAGGCGCTCTTTGGTCTGACCGGCAAATTGTGGATCCTGCATTTTCACCGATAACACGTACGCGCAGCGATCCCAGATATCTTCGGCAGACAGCTTAACGCCGCGTGGCAGAATATTGCGGTATTCGCAAAACTCACGCATCGCATCCAGCAACCCCTGACGCAAGCCGTTAACGTGCGTCCCCCTTGCATGGTTGGGATCAGGTTTACGTAGCTTTCGGTTAGCAGCTCTCCGCCTTCGGGTAGCCACAGCAGCGCCCAGTCAACCGCTTCAACATCGCCCGCGAAGGCTCCCACAAAGGGTTTTTCTGGCAGCGTTGGCAAGCCGTTAACGGCTTCGCAAAGATAATCTGTCAGGCCATCTTCGTAGAACCAACGTTGTTCGGTGTTATTCAGCTTGTCTTTGAAAACGATTTCGACGCCGGGACATAATACCGCTTTGGCTTTCAGCAAGTGCGTCAGGCGCGTCACTGAGAAGCGCGGGCTATCGAAGAAGCTTTCGTCCGGCCAGAACTGAACGCGTGTCCCGGTATTACGTTTCGCGACTGTGCCAGTGACAGTGAGATCCTGTACTTTGTCGCCATTCTCAAACGCCATGCTATAGACTTCACCGTTACGACGAACCGTGACTTCCACGCGCTTTGACAGGGCGTTAACCACCGAAATGCCTACGCCATGCAGGCCGCCAGAGAATTGATAGTTTTTATTCGAGAATTTACCGCCCGCATGCAGGCGACAAAAGATCAACTCAACTGCTGGCACCCCTCTTCAGGGTGAATATCAACGGGCATACCGCGACCGTCATCAATCACTTCCAGCGACTGATCGGCGTGTAAAATGACCTCTACCCGCTTTGCGTGACCTGCCAGCGCCTCATCAACGCTGTTATCAATCACCTCCTGACCCAAATGGTTGGGTCGCGTCGTATCGGTGTACATCCCCGGGCGACGGCGAACAGGCTCAAGGCCAGTCAGGACCTCAATGGCATCCGCGTTATAGTTTGATTGACTCATCGTAAATGTCTGATTAGAAGGGTAAATGGTTGCGATTTCCGCATCATTTATGGGTGATTCAAGCCCAGAAAATCCAGAATCTGCGGGAAATGGCGTTCGAATCCGATAAAAGCATGATTGCCGCCCTCTTCTACCGTATGGCGGCACGCGCTGTAATAGTCGAGCGCCTGACGGTAATCGAGTACTTCATCGCCGGTTTGTTGCAGTAACCACAACAAATCGGGCGCTTCCAACGGGTCAATCTGCATAACTTTCAGATCGTAAATGTGGCGTGACTCTAACACATATTGCTGACCGGTGTAGGGATTCTGATTCTCGCCAAGAAAATCCACCAGCAGCTCAAAGGGACGCACCGCAGGATTGACCACCACCGCCGGTAACATAAAGCACTGCGAAAGCCACGTAGCGTAATAGCCCCCAGCGAAGAACCCACTATGCCCACGGTTTCTCCGCTTCGGCCCATGACAATATCTTCCAGCATCGCTGCTGCCTCGGCTGGAAAAGTTGGCAGCTGAGGCACAATCATCTCAATGCCGGGATAGTGAGTTGTCAGCCATTGCTGAAATTGTGTCGCTTTAGCCGAACGCGGTGAACTGTTGAAACCGTGCAGATAGAGCAGCGCCGCCATTGATCAATATCCTTCTGAATCAAGATCGGGACGAAAAGCCTCAGTTTGCAGGCGATTAACTTCGGTTTCAGCCCGGCCATCTGCATGCAGCGTAAACCATCGCCAGCCGGGGGCAAGGGTATCAATCGTAAAACTGGTGCAGTGCGGTTTGAACTGCACACAGGTTGAAGGCGTGGCCAGAACGCGTCGCCCGTGCCATTCAACGTCCATCTCCTGGTGAATGTGCCCACACACCAGCGTTTTCGCTAACGGATAGTTTTGCAGTACCGCATCCAGCTGATGTGAATTGCGTAAACTGTGTTGATCGAGCCACGTACAACCGGAAGCCAGAGGATGATGATGCAGTATCACCAGAGTATGGCGTTGCGGATAAAGCGCCAGCGTTTTTTCCAGCCACTCCAGTTGATACTCACTCAACATGCCGTGCGGTACACCGAACACCTGACTGTCCAGCAGCACTAACTGCCAGTGATCGCCCAGTAGCACATGTTTATCAGCGTTAATTTTTGCTTCCGCCAGGGTGTCAAACATCGCGGGCTGAAAATCATGATTACCCGGCAGCCAAACGCACGGCTTCGGTAAACGAGCAATGCCCTCAGCAAAATGCTGATAGGCATCAACAGAGTGATCCTGAGCAAGATCGCCGGTTGCCATAACAAGGTCATACTCGCGTTGCTGGGCAATGATCGCGTCTAAAACGGCGTCAAAGCTCGACCAGGTATTCACCCCAAGCAGCGATTCATGTTTACCTGCGAAAAGATGGGTATCCGTAATTTGTAAGATCCTGATTTCGGATCCTTTTTCCGCAGGCAGAGTTAGCAGGCTATCCAAAGCGTTTCCTTCATCTCCACGCTATTTAATGCATTATACGCATTCAGCAAACCGGTACTGCCATTGCGCCATGCGCCAGGCAGTAGCGCAACCAGTCCGCGAGAAACTGATTAATTTGGTGTTTCTCATCGCGCTGATGCAATTTTTTATTAGGATAATCATAGCGCGCTTTAAAACGATAGATCTGCTGCGTGGAACACACTTCAGCGACCATGGCATCATGATACAACCGCACAGACATTGAAGGCAGACTCCAGTAACTGACGGCTGGCGCAACCTGGCGTATTTCCACCAGCGTGGTGTAACGCGTCGACTCTTCAATGGTTAACTGGTAACGGGCGCCACTCACCTGATAAACCACCGATGCGCCCGCCTCGTCACTGCGCGGCAGCAGGCGGCGTAACTGAGCGAAATTGGTTTCGCACAGACGCATCATTTCAGGAAAATCAGGGGTATAACGCTGTTTCATCTTTGTGTCCACTCTTCTCTTAATTTCTCATGGTGCAACGCCAGCCATTGCAGTGCGATGACAGACGCGGCGTTATCAATAATCCCCTGTTCCACCCAGCGATAAGCCTGTTCGCGGCTCACCACATGGACAAGAATGTCCTCATTCTCTTCCTCCAGACCATGGCATCCTTGTGCCTGGCTGGCATCCACTTCTCCGACCAAAACTGATAATCTTTCGCTCGTCCCACCGGGACTGGCGAAGTAGTTGAGCATGGGTTTAATGCGCCCAACCTGCAATCCTGCTTCCTCCACCGCTTCGCGGCGGACAACCTGCTCCACGCTTTCACCCGGATCGATAATACCCGCCACCATCTCCAGCAACCACGGCGTTGAACCGGCGTCATAAGCAGGAATGCGGATCTGTTCGATCAGCACCACTTCATCACGTAAGGGATCATAAGGTAGCAGGACGGCGGCATGTCCGCGTTCAAAAACTTCACGCTGCACTTCAGCACTCATTTCGCCATTAAAAAGACGGTGGCGAAAACGATAACGCACGACAGAAAAAAACCATCGTAGACTGTTTCGCGTGCAATAATTTCTACATCGTTTTTTGTGAAAGTCACAGGAGATTTTTTTCTTCCGTCATCGTCTGGTTCCTTATGCAGATTGGGATGAAGCGAATAAAAGCCAACCCTTGTGCGCTAACCGAGTGGTTCTTTCTGAATTAATTGCGTAAATTAGGCGCAGAAGGCACGTTCAGCCAACTTATCATACAGTTGCACTCTGCTAGAATCGGCGATAATTTTTTGGCTTACCCGGCAGCGCACTACCACAATTTGCTGCAACACAAGGAATGCAAATGAAAAAACTGCTCCCATTTTTTATTGGGCTGAGCCTGGGCGGTTTCAGCTTCGCCAGCCAGGCAGAAGATCTGCTTCAGGTTTATCAACAAGCGCGTCAGAGTAACCCTGATTTGCGCAGTGCTGCGGCGAATCGTGACGCAGCCTTTGAGAAAATCAATGAAGCGCGTAGCCCTTTATTACCACAACTCGGTTTGGGTGCAGATTACGCCTACAACAACGGTTATCGCGACAGTAGCGGAATTCATTCCAACACGACCAGCGGGTCGCTGCAATTAACACAGACCATTTTTGATATGTCAAAATGGCGTGCCCTGACGCTGCAGGAAAAAACAGCGGGTATTCAGGATGTCAGCTATCAGGTTTCACAGCAGGATCTGATCCTGAATACCGCTACAGCCTACTTCAACGTGCTTGAAGCGATTGATACCCTTTCGTACACCGAGGCGCAGAAGCAGTCTATCTATCGCGAACTGGATCAAACAACCCAACGCTTTAATGTCGGCTTAGTGGCGATTACTGACGTTCAAAACGCCCGTGCGCAATATGACAGCGTGCTGGCAAATGAAGTCACCGCGCGCAATAACCTCGACAACGCGGTTGAATCGCTGCGCCAGATTACCGGTATGGATTATCTCTCTCTGGCGTCACTGAATATTGAGCGTTTCAAAACCAACAAGCCTGAGCCAGTGAACGCACTGCTGAAACAAGCTGAAAGCCGTAACCTGAACTTGTTAACTGCCCGTTTGAATCAGGATTTAGCCCGTGAGCAAATCCGTTCAGCCGAAACCGGCCACCTGCCGACGGTGAACTTAACCGCTTCAACCGGTATGTCTAATACCAAATATGGCGGAAGCCGCGCGAACCAGACCGCTGGTTCAACGGACTCCATTACCGGTTCCAATCAGGTTGGCCTGAGCTTCTCCCTACCGCTTTACAGCGGCGGTTCAGTCACCTCACAAGTAAAGCAGGCGCAATACAACTTTGTTAGCGCCAGCGAACAGTTAGAGGGTGCGCACCGCTCTGCCGTGCAAACCGTGCGTTCTTCTTATAATAACGTGAATGCGTCTATCAGCAGTATTGAGGCGTATAAACAAGCCGTAGTTTCTGCGCAGAGTTCACTGGACGCGTCAGAAGCGGGTTATCAGGTAGGAACGCGAACTATCGTTGATGTATTAGACGCAACGACCGTGCTGTATAACGCTAAACAGCAGTTGTCTGATGCCCGTTACAGCTATCTGATCAACCAGCTGAACATCAGCTATGCGTTGGGTACCTTAAACGAGCAGAGCCTGCAAGTGCTGAACAGCCAGTTAGGCAAAGAGATCCCCACCTCGCCAGAAACGGTTGCTCCGGAAAATGCACAGCAAACGGCACGTGTCGATAATGGCCCTGCCGCGGCAGCGACGCCAGCTACAGCCCGTCCTGCAGCACAACAAAACAGCAGCAATCCTTTCGGTAATTAAATGCGTTGCGGGTCGCTTTGCGGCCCGCTTCTCTATCCAACGTATAGCTACGTAAAGATCCCTTCTGCATCAAGCCTCCAGCTTCATTTTTCACCACTCATCCCCTATTCTATGCACTATCTTTGGGCACAGGATCACAATAATGAAACGGACAAAATCCATTCGCTATGCCGCTTTTCGTAAGAGCTGGCAGGCACGACACTTAACGCCGGTGGCTATCGCTGTATCAGCGGTATTCATGCTGGCGGGTTGCGAACAAAATGATGAAACCGTGTCGCTCTACCAAAACGCTGATGATTGTGCAAAAGCCAATCCAAACCAGAGCGCACAGTGCACCACTGCATATAACAACGCCTTGAAGGAAGCGGAACGCACCGCACCAAAATACGCAACCCGTGAAGATTGCGTAGCTGAATTCGGTGAAAATCAGTGCCAGCAGACGCCTGCACAAGCAGGTGTTGGCACAACGAATGCTGAAACACAGCAAAGCGGCAGCTTCTGGATGCCATTAATGGCGGGCTATATGATGGGTCGCATGATGGGCGGCGGCGCAGGCTTTGCTCAACAACCGCTGTTTTCTCCTAAAACCGCTAACAGCCCGGCAAACGGACAGTTTGTTGATGCTTCAGGGCGCAATTATGGCTCAGCGACATCAGGCCGTACTATGAACGTGCCAAAAACCGCGTTAGCGCCTAAACCGGCTACTACCTCAACCATCACGCGCGGTGGTTTCGGTGAAACTGTTGCGAAGCAAAACACAATGCAGCGCAGTAGTGCTACCGGCACATCAACCCGCTCGCTGGGAGGCTAACACAGCAATATGCAACGCATTGCTATTTCCGAGCGTCCCGGCTGGCGAGAAAAGGCCACCGAATTTGGCTTTCGTTTTCACACCATGCACGGTGAACCCTACTGGTGTGAAGATGCTTATTATCAGTTCACGCTGGCGCAGATCGAACAGCTTGAAGCCACCACCGCAGAACTGCATCAGATGTGCTTACAGGTGGTGGAAAAAGTTGTCAGCAGCGAAGCGTTACTCACTAAATTTCGCATTCCCAAACATACGTGGGACTTTGTGCGCGATTCGTGGCGGCAGCGTCAGCCGTCGCTCTATTCTCGTCTCGATCTGGCATGGGACGGCAAAGGCGATGCGAAGCTGTTAGAGAACAATGCTGACACGCCTACCTCACTGTATGAAGCAGCCTTTTTCCAGTGGCTATGGCTGGAAGATCAGCTAAATGCAGGCCAGTTGCCACAAGGCAGCGATCAGTTCAACAGCCTGCAGGAGAAGTTAATCGATCGCTTCGCCAGTTTGCATCAAGAACACGGTTTTAACTGGCTGCATTTCGCCTGTTGTCGTGATACTGATGAAGATCGCGGCACTGTTCAATATTTGCAGGATTGCGCCACAGAAGCGGGTTTGCCCAGCGAGTTTCTCTATATTGATGAAATTGGCCTGGGCGAAAAAGGCGAGTTTACTGATGCGCACGATCAGGTGATCAGTAATCTGTTTAAGCTCTATCCGTGGGAATTCATGCTGCGCGAAATGTTTTCCACTAAGCTGGCTGACGCGGGTGTTCGCTGGCTCGAGCCAGCCTGGAAAAGTATTCTGTCGAACAAAGCACTCCTGCCGATGTTATGGCAAATGTTCCCTGATCATCCTAATTTACTGCCTGCTTATTTTGCCGAGGATGAGGTTCCACCTATGGAAAAATATGTGGTGAAACCGCTGTTCTCACGTGAAGGTGCCAATATCCGTATTGTTGAAAATGGCACTGAAATTGCTCGCGTGGAAGGTCCCTATGGTGAAGAAGGGATGATTGTTCAACAATTTCATCCTTTGCCTAAATTTGGTGACAGCTACACGCTGATTGGCAGTTGGTTGATTGACGATCAGCCTGCCGGTATCGGTCTACGCGAAGATCGTGACCTGATCACGCAAGATCTCTCACGTTTTTATCCGCATGCGTTTATTGAATAAAACTGAACAGGCCAGCTTTACTGGCCTGTTTGCCCTCTTTAACCCACCTGAACCGACAGCATACTGATGGCGCCCAGCTCTATGCCATCAACCGGAATGCTTATGGCTTCATCGGCCTGACGTGTGCCCAAAATATAGAGTAACGGTAAATAGTGTTCTGGCGTGGGATTCGACAGTGCGGCCCCTTCATGCTGCATAAAATTCACCAGCGGGTGCGTGTCCGCTTCTCCCTGAAAAGCGAGATTTTCCCGAACAAACTGGTTAAAGTTTGTGGCCCACGGATAAATATCATTGTCACCGCCCCAACGTACTCTGCGCAGGTTATGCACCACATTGCCGCTGGCTATTATCATCACGCCCTGCTCGCGTAATACTGCCAGCTTACGACCCAGCTCAAAGTGCCATGCCGCAGGCTGTGTGGCGTCAATACTCAGTTGCACCACAGGGATGTCCGCATCAGGATACATTTTGTTCAGCACTCCCCACGATCCGTGATCGAATCCCCAGTCCATGTCCAGCTGCACCGGAACCGGCATCAATATTTCGGCAATCTGCTGCGCTAAGGCAGGCGAACCCGGTGCACGATAATGCGTGTCAAATAACGCCTGTGGAAAGCCGCCAAAATCGTGAATGGTGCGTGGATTTTCCATGGCTGTTACAGCCGTCCCACGGGTATACCAGTGTGCAGATATTACGAGAATTGCGCGTGGACGCGGCAGGATTTGTCCCGCCTTACGCCAGGCTTCGGTGTAGCGATTTTCTTCCAATACGTTCATTGGGCTGCCGTGACCCAAAAAAGCGCAGGCATACGTAACGGGCTCATACAAAATCCTTAAAAGGCGCAGGCTGACTGGCCGTTACGATACGCCGTTTGTTCAGCTTATCACGCGGATAAGCGTGATGATCATATTCAGATAATTTGAACAAACTTAAGTCGACATTTCTTTACGTAACAAAACTCGATCTTTTGTAAGGTTAAAGGTAATTTTATTGGGAATAATTATCATTTAAGGAGAGTGCAATGTCAGTACCTTTACTGCTAACCGTGCTGGCAGGCGCAGCAACGTTCATAGGCGCACTGTTCGGCGTTATAGGGCAAAAGCCGTCTAATCGTGTTCTGGCTTTCGCCCTCGGATTTGCAGCTGGCATTATGTTGCTGATCTCTTTGATGGAGATGTTGCCGACTGCGCTTCATGCAGAAGGGATGTCGCCTGTTTTAGGCTACGGCATGTTTATGCTCGGTTTGCTGGGCTATTTTGCCCTGGATCGCATGTTACCGCATCAGCATCCGCAGGACATGATGGTGACGAACCGCCGTCCAGCTAACTTACGCCGTACCGCTATTTTGCTCACGCTGGGCATTAGCTTACACAACTTTCCGGAAGGCGTGGCAACCTTCGTGACTGCCAGCAGTGACATGGAGCTAGGAATGGGCATTGCGCTGGCGGTAGCGATACATAATATTCCGGAAGGGCTGGCAGTAGCGGGGCCAATGTATGCGGCAACCGGGTCGAAAATGAAGGCTATTTTTTGGGCCTGCGTTTCCGGAATGGCAGAGATCTTAGGCGGTATTATCGCCTTTATGATGCTGGGACCCTTGGTTTCACCGGTCGTTATCGCTGCGGTCATGGCAGCAGTTGCCGGGATTATGGTTGCTCTTTCAGTTGATGAACTGATGCCGCTGGCACGCGAAATCGATCCGCACAACAATCCGAGTTACGGCGTTTTATGCGGTATGACGGTAATGGGCCTGAGCCTGACGCTGTTGCAAACTACCGGTATAGGTTGAATATGCACGGACGGATGATTACGGATGTCAGTTCAAACAAAACAGGCCGGATTACCGGCCTGTTTAACAGGAGACACTGACTAACTTGCCTGACGTGTTTCACGATCGCGGCGATAAGCCACTAAATCCTCAATGGTCACGACCGGCATAGCATGTTGTTTTGCAAATACGATCGCTTCTGGCGCATGGGCCATTGAGCCATCGTCATTGGTCAGTTCACACAGTACGCCAGCGGGTTTAAAGCCTGCCAGCGTAACCAGGTCGATAGTCGCTTCGGTGTGACCGCCACGGGTTAATACACCACCGTCACGCGCACGTAACGGAAAAACATGGCCAGGACGGTTTAAATCACCCGGTTTGGCATTATCAGCGATGGCTGCACGAATGGTGGTAATACGATCTTTGGCTGAAACGCCGGTGGTAACGCCTTCAGCAGCTTCAATAGTGACGGTAAAGCCGGTGCCGTAAGCACTGGTGTTATTTTCCACCATCATCGGCAAATCAAGCTGCTGGCGACGCTCCTCGGTCAGGCACAGGCAAACAATGCCGCTGCCGTGACGAATAGTCAGCGCCATCTGTTCAACAGTCATGGTTTCGGCAGCGAAGATCATATCGCCTTCGTTTTCACGATTTTCATCGTCAAGCACCATCACCCCGCGTCCGTCACGCAGTGCGGCGATAGCACGTTCTACACGCTGTTCAGGCGTGCCAAATTCAGAAAGTAGCGTCTGATTCATGGTAATAAAACCTTTTAAATGTAATGAGTTACCAGAATCAGGGCGAGCTTAGGAGTGACGTCAGAAAGACGTGGCAATAACGTGACGTGGGCAAAAGCCCAGCAAATGTCGTTACCCTCTCCCATCCGGACTTTAACCGTCGGCTCCGGAATTACACCGGATCTGCTGACCTTCACGATCGATTGTGAAGCGCTCGCGGGCTTTCAGCCAAAGCTGATTTACCGCCGGTGGGGAATTTCGCCCCGCCCTGAGAATAAGCGAAATTACTATAGCGCCGATCATCCAGAGCAGCAATCAACAAAAGTGCAAATACTTTTGCATTTCTTGCGTTGCTGATTTGAGGTTTAACCTTTTCGTTTCTGGCATTACACTTAAAGAATACTGAATCTGCAAAAATGCTGTTATCGGCAACCCGTAACCAGGAAATCATCATGATCGACACGAAAAAAATTGAACAAATTGCACGTCAGGTGCACGAAGCGATGCCGAAGGGAATTCGTGAATTTGGTGACGATGTCGAAAAGAAAATCCGTCAGGTTCTTCAGGCGCAGTTGACGCGCATGGATTTGGTCAACCGTGAAGAATTTGATGTGCAGACGCAGGTTCTGCTGCGTACACGTGAAAAACTGGCGGCGCTGGAACAGCGTCTGGCACAGCTAGAAAGTCAAAGTGCATCAGCACCGACTGCGACTTCAGCGCAATCGCCGCTTTCCACCCAGGCGCCAGTTTCTACTCAGGCTCCGCTTTCCACCCAGGCGCCAGTTTCTACTCAGGCATCTGCGCCTGCGCAGACCCCCGCTTCATCAGCTCCGGCCACCCCTTCTGATACCCGTGTGAAATCGGACAACACACCGGAATAAGAGGCAAAGCGGGAGAAAATTCTCCCGCTTGTTACATCACTCAATTTCCACGAATGGTTTTAATGATGTTAGTGGTAGAAATGCCATCTTCGAAGTTCAGCACCCGTACATCGCCACCATTTGCCCAGACTTCTTTGCTGCCAGCAATATCTTCCGGTTTGTAATCACCGCCCTTAACCAGCAGATCAGGCAGGATCCCAGCGATCAATCGCTGTGGCGTATCTTCTTCAAACGCGACCACCCAATCCACCGCTTCGAGCGCACCTAAAACAATCATGCGATTTTCCAGCGGATTAACCGGACGGCTTTCACCTTTAAGTCGTTTGGTTGAGGCATCGCTGTTCACCGCGACAATCAGGCGATCACCCAGTTTGCGAGCATTCGCAAGATAAGACACGTGGCCCGCATGTAAAATGTCAAACACGCCGTTCGTCATCACCACTTTTTCGCCACGCTTGCGCGCCATCTCAACCGCAACTTTCAACGCCGCTTCATTCATGATGCCGAAACCCTGCTCCGGGCGCGCATGAATAGCATTTTCCAGTTCAATCGTGCTGACCGTTGACGTACCCAGCTTACCTACCACGACGCCAGCCGCCGCGTTGGCAAGGAAACAGGCTTCTTCCAGTGAATTACCGGCTGCCAATGTTGCCGCTAATACGCCAATTACCGTATCGCCTGCCCCGGTGACGTCATATACTTCCTGCGCCTGCGTAGGTAAATGCAGCAGGGCTTTACCAGGCTGCAGTAGCGTCATGCCATTTTCTGAACGTGTTACCAGCAGCGCCGACAATTCATAATCTTCGATTAACTGCATGCCGCGCGTGACGATATCCTCTTCGCTTTTGCATTTGCCCGCTACCGCTTCGAACTCAGACAGGTTAGGCGTCAGCAACGTAGCGCCGCGATAACGTGCGAAATCGGTGCCTTTTGGATCGATCAACACCGGCACCTTCACTTCACGCGCCAGGGTGATCATGGTCTGAACGCTACTCAGCGCGCCTTTACCATAATCAGACAGCACCAGCGCACCTGCATCCGCTAACGTCTGACGCATGCGCTGATGGATAGGCTCAGGATCAACCTGCTCAAAACCTTCTTCAAAGTCGAGGCGGATAAGCTGCTGATTGCGGGAAAGCACGCGCAGTTTGGTAATGGTTGGATGGCTTTTCACCGTCACAAAGTCACAGTTAACGTTGACGTCTTTTAGCGTGCTGCTTAACACGCGCGCCGCATCATCCTCGCCAGTTAAACCGATCAAACGTGATGCTGCACCAAGCGCAGCAATGTTCATCGCTACGTTCGCTGCGCCGCCGGGACGCTCTTCAACCGTATCGACTTTCACCACGGGTACGGGCGCTTCAGGCGAAATGCGGCTGGTTGGGCCATACCAGTAACGATCCAACATCACATCGCCAACGACCAGCACAGAGGCGCGGCCAAATGCGGGCAGAGTAACTTTCATTCCAGACACTCCAGACTGCTGTAAAAATAGTGCGCGGATGATAGCACAGTTGCGATTTGTGCTATCAGCCTTGCGATCAGAGAGAAATCGGCGAAATTAACCAGCGTTGCCAGCTCTCTTTCACCGTTTGCCGCTCGGCCGCGAACGCTTCGGGTTCAACATGACCAGGCGATTCCTGTAACGCCAGATGATGCAGCGCATCACGCAGCGTGACGTAAGCTTCAGTGAGCGCCTGCGCTTCGGCTTCCGGCATCATTTGATGTTTCGCCATCAGTTCAAATATGCGTACATTATCGGACCAGCGCGTTAAGGCAGGTTGCTGAGCGGCGTAGCGTAAGACAAGATATTGCGCGATGAATTCAATGTCAGTGATGCCACCTTCATCCGCTTTAATATCCCAACGCCCTTTGTGCTTGTTGCTGAGATGCGTGCGCATCTTTTCACGCATTTCTCGCACTTCGGTCTGGAGCGCAACGCCTTCACGCGGCAAACATAAAACGCCGCGTCGAATTTCACTGAAACGCTCACCCAACGACGCTTCACCAAATACCACGCGGGCGCGTATTAATGCCTGATGTTCCCATGTCCAGGCTTCATGATGTTGGTAATCTTTGTACGCTTCAAACGTGCTGACTAACATCCCTGCAGCACCTGATGGGCGCAGACGCGCATCGACGTCATACAAAATACCGGATGAGGTTCGGGTACTAAAGAGATGCATAATGCGCTGCGCCAGACGCAGATAAAACTGGCGGCCATCAATGGTGCGTTCACCCGTAGTCACTGCCTCCAGCGGACAATCATGCAGGAACACCAGATCGAGATCAGAGCTGTAGCCCAGTTCCCAGCCCCCAGTTTGCCGTACCCCAACACGGCAAAACCGCGCGCGTTTTCGTCAGTAAGATGGGAAGGACGCCCGTAGCGTTGCACCATCATATTCCAGGCGTGCTGAACCACCGATTCGATAATGGCTTCCGCCAGCCAGGTTAAGTGATCGCTAACTTTCATTACCGGCAGCGTTTCGGCAATATCAGCAGCGGCAATGCGTAAATGCTGCGCCTGTTTAAACTGACGCAACGCTTCAAGCTGTTGCTCTTCGTCGTCGGCAGGAATACGCATTAAATATTGACGTAACTCGTCGCGATAGGCGTCGGTGGCTGTTGGTTGATAGAGCGTGGCGGGATCAAGCAGCTCATCCAGCAGCAGCGGATGGCGTGCTAACTGGCTGGCAATCATTGGCGAAGCGGCACAAAGCCGGATCAAATGACGCAGCGCACCATGATATTCGGTTAATAACTCCAGATAAGTGCTGCGCGTCAGTATGCCCAGCAGCAGCGGCGTTAAACGATGGAAAGTTATTGCCGCATCCGCTCGCGGGCATACTTCACTCAGCAAACGCGGCATAAGCTGATCAAGGGCCTGACGGCCACGTGGTCCAATGGTGCGGCGGCTAATATCCTGACGAAACGCTGTCAGCGTTTGATGCAGCGAATAACGCTGTTCATCACTTAATTGCGGCATCAGCAGCGCCAGTTCACCCTCATCCAAATCGTCCTGCCACAGCACAGTAAACTCTGCCAGTTCGCGTTGATCGTCAATATCGGGCGTATCTTCGCCAATCAGCTCATCGAAAATGGCGCGCACGGCGGCCATGTGCATTTCAAGCTGCGTCATCAATGCGGGCCAGCTATCCATTCCCATCGCCCATGCCAGACGTGCCTGATGAAGTGCTTCTTCTGGCAACGTTTGGGTTTGCTCATCCGCAATGCTTTGCAGCAGGTTTTCCAGGCGGCGTAGAAACAGATATGCTGCGCGCAGCGTCTCAATCTGCTCCATCGGTAACAGCGACAGCGCCCCAATCGCCGAGAGCGTAGGCATTAAAGCGCGCAATTGAAGCGAACGCTCACGCCCTCCGCGAATAAGCTGAAAAACCTGAACGATAAATTCAGTTTCGCGAATGCCACCTGCACCGAGTTTGATGTTGTTTTTCAAGCCTCGTCGCCGTACTTCTCGCGTGATCATGCTTTTCATATTACGCAGCGACTGGATCACGCTGAAATCGATATAGCGACGATAAACGAAGGGCCGCAGCATCTGCTGCAATTCCAGGCTCCAGCGATCCTGCTCATCCCCCATCAAGCGCGCTTTGACCATAGCATAGCGTTCCCAGTCGCGGCCTTGCTCCTGATAATAATCTTCCAGCGCCGCAAAGCTCAGCACCAGCGGGCCGCTGTCGCCGAACGGGCGCAGACGCATATCAACGCGATAGACAAAGCCATCAACGGTGGGTTGATCGAGAACTTTGATTAAACGTTGCCCCATCCGGGTAAAAAACTGGGCGTTATCAAGTTCACGGCGGCCACCTTGCGTCACGCCGTTTTCAGGCCAGGCAAAGATCAAATCAATGTCAGAAGAGAAGTTAAGTTCGCCACCGCCGAGTTTACCCATGCCTAAAATCAACATCGGCTGAGCCTCGCCTTCGGCATTACAGGGCGTGCCAAAGTCGCGGCAGCAATCCTGATAAACCCAGTCGCGCGCGCATCCAATCAGCACTTCTGCTAATACGCTTAGCTGTTGCAGGCTTTGCTCAGTGGTTGCATGGTTAAGGCACTGCATCCAGGCGATACGCACCAGCATGCGGCGGCGAAACAGCCGCAATACCCGCATCAGAGCCGCCTCATTTTCTACTGCGTGCATATCCTGAGCCAGCCACTCAGCATAATGCTGCCACTCATTCGCTTGAGGCGATCGCTGCTGAATGTCTCGCCACCAGTCGGGGTGTTGTTGCAGATTTTCAACCACGAAATCACTGAATGCCAGGCCAGCGGCCTGTTCCGCGCTGAGCGTGTCGGGCGTCAGGTTCAGCCGCTCGGCTGCGCGTTCAGCTTGTGTGCGTAATAGTGCAGGTAATTCTGACAACATAATCCCTCCCTGATGGCGTATGCAGGTTTAGCGTGCCGGGCCGCTGCTTTTCCAAAAACCAGGCTGTTTGATTGCCTGTACGGCCAGCCAGGTTAATCCGTTTTCTTGATGTGACTGGATAGCCAACTGCAACTGTTGCCAGGCCGCCAGCCATAGCGTGACCGCCTCTGGCGTATAAGCACCAGCCAGTAAATGAACGGCTAACAACTGGCGCGACAGGCGCGTTGCTTTGTCGTGATATTCATTGGGCTGCTTGATTGAGTTAAAAGTCTCACGCAAATCGGCATTGATGCGGGCCAGCATGATGTCGCTGAATCGCTTAAACGATCCCTGCAGTTTGGCTTTGCTTTTCTCGTCAATCCATTGCTGCCACTGGGATTCAATCAACCAGTGAGTCAGTGCTAACTGGGTTTCTACTGAAAGCGGAGAAAAACAGAACGTTTCCGCATTAACCGTTTCGTCATTCAGCATTTCTTCCAGCGTTGTGAGCTTTTGTCGCAGCTCGCTGCTGGCTTTACGTGGCACTAGCGCACCAAACAGAGCAAACGCCTGGCGGAGAACCTCCAGCGCCTCACGTACAGCTTCCTGCGCGGAGGTATTACCGCGTAGCCAGACTTCTTCATGATATTGCCAGTGGTTAAGGCCAGCCGACAACGCCGCAATCATGCCCTCTTCAACCGTTGCCTTTGCATCAACTTTCAGTACGGGAAAAGCACGGATCGGACGCAACTGATTCCCCTGCGCCAGCTGATAACCTCGAGCGGCTTTACTCAGGCTTCCCATTCGCAAGCCACCCATTGCAATCAGTTTTTGAGCAAAGGCCAGCATGTCACTTCGCTCACCACGCTTTAATTCCAGCTCGACTTCAATCAGCGGTTCACTAAATGCATCTGTTGATACTTCACCGCGATCGAATGCCACTTCAATTTCACTGCTGCCAACCGTTACCAGCCAGGTCTCACGCTGAAAGTGAGTAGTGAACAAGGGTTGCAAACGTTGCTGCAACGCCGCGATGTCCGTTCCCTGCGGCCAGATATCCGCAGGCAGCCGTGCGATATCTAACGTCGCCTCGTCTAAATCAACATTATATTCCTGACGCTGATGCAGGCCGCCCAGCGTTTTGCCACCGCCCTTCAGCGTCATTTCATAACGTTGGTCAACCCCGCGAATACGCAACCCCATATCCCAACGCCGCAGTTGGTTGTCGTCGGTTTCAAAATAGATGTTGGTTAACTCGCGCGCAGCCTGATGCTGATGCGGCCACGCCGCAAGCGTTTCTGCCAATTTCTCAGCACTGTGCGTGGTAGCAATGAACTTTAATTCGATTTCAATGGTCATAATTTTTTATTCAATACGCCGCTGGCATTTAAGAGGATTTCACCCGCATATTTCGAGCCGTAACCAGCATGTTACTGTTGCTGTAGCTTGAAAGCTAAAGGGTATATCAGGCGAAGAGTAATGCACAGAAGCCGGGCTGTCTCTGCTTTCTTTGTGCTTTCGCGGCCCTTTTCGCAGGCAAATGAGACCAGGATAGTTCTCATTCAGATTTATGCGAAGCCTCTCCAGACTGTGCCGGTAAATTTTTTGGTCATTACGCAAATCGAAATCTAATGAAAAAATCACTCTCGCTGGAATTACTTTGCTGGTCCTCAGCACGCTTGCACCTGCCCACGCCGAAGAAAAACGCTATATCTCCGATGAGTTATCCACCTGGGTTCGTAGCGGACCAGGCGATCAATTTCGCCTGCTCGGCAAGCTGAACGCGGGTGAAGAAGTGCAGCTGTTGCAAACTAATAACGATACGAATTACGGACAAATTCGCGATTCGGAAGGTCGGACGACATGGATCCCACTTTCGCAGTTGAGCGCCAGTCCCAGCCTGCGTACCCGTGTACCGCAGCTTGAGCAGCAGGTCAAAGATCTGACGGCCAAACTGGATAACATCGACAACAGCTGGAACCAACGCACCTCAGAAATGCAGAACAAAGTGGCGAACAGCGACAGCGTGATTAACGGGCTAAAAGATGAGAATCAAAAGCTTAAAAACGAGCTGATCGTCGCGCAGAAAAAAGTGAATGCGGCTAACGTCCAGCTCGACGACAAACAGCGCACCATCATTATGCAGTGGTTTATGTACGGCGGCGGTGTGCTGGGCGTAGGCTTACTTTTAGGCTTAGTATTGCCGCATATGGTGCCGCGTCGTAAGAAAAATGATCGCTGGATGAATTAAGTCTAAACCTGCTGTTTTGAAAGGGGATCGTCAGATGCCCTTTTTGGCATGCCTGCAATTTAGCGAATATGTGCAACAATAGACCAACATGCACGCCTGATTAAAGGTACAGGAAGCCGCAGGCGCGCAAGTCACTTATTTATCTCTGGAGTTGTTAAGTGAAGACGTTTCTTGTAGGTGGCGCGGTGCGTGATGCGCTGTTAAAACTGCCGGTTAAAGATAAAGACTGGGTTGTCGTGGGTGCGACGCCAGAAGCCATGCTTGAGCAAGGTTATCAACAAGTTGGTCGCGATTTCCCGGTTTTTTTACACCCTGACAGCCGTGAAGAGTATGCGCTGGCCCGTACCGAACGCAAAAACGGTAAAGGTTACACCGGGTTTGTTACCTGGTCAGCGCCGGATGTCACGCTGGAGCAGGATCTACAGCGGCGCGATTTGACCATCAATGCCATTGCGCGCGACGAAAAAGGTGAGTTGTTCGATCCTTATCATGGTCAGCGTGATATCGCACAGCGCCAGCTCCGTCACGTCTCTGCTGCTTTTAATGAAGATCCGCTGCGGGTGTTGCGCGTGGCACGCTTTGCTGCCCGTTTCGCCCATCTCAGCTTCCGTATTGCTGACGAAACTCAGGCCCTGATGCGTGAAATGGTTGAAAGCGGCGAGCTGGCGCATTTAACGGCTGAACGCGTTTGGAAAGAGACCGAAAAAGCCCTGACTTCACGTAATCCTCAGGTCTATTTTCAGGTACTGCGCGACTGCGGCGCGTTAAAGATACTGTTTCCTGAGCTGGATAATCTGTTTGGCATTCCGGCCCCTGCAAAATGGCACCCTGAAATTGATACTGGCGTACATACGCTAATGACGCTCGCTATCGCAACGGCGTTATCTGACTCGCTCGACGTGCGTTTTGCCACCCTGTTTCATGATGTCGGTAAAGCCCTTACGCCGCCCGATAAGTGGCCCAGCCACCATGGTCATGGCCCTGCCGGTGTTCCGCTGGTTGAGGCGTTGTGTCAGCGCCTGCGTGTACCCAACGCGGTGCGTGATTTAGCATTAATTGTTACCGAGTTTCATGATGTGGTGCATACGATTGAGCGTCAGTCGGCAGAATCGCTGGTTGCCTTGTTTGATCGCATTGATGCCTGGCGTAAACCGCAGCGCGTTGAACAGATGGCACTGACCAGCGAAGCGGATGCGCGCGGCCGCGCCGGATTAGAAAGCATGGCGTACCCGCAAGGCGATTATTTGCGCCGTGCTTTTGCCTCGGCTCTGGCGGTTTCAACCAAAGCGGTTGTGGAGGCGGGATTTAAAGGCATTGAGGTGCGGGAAGAGTTAACGCGACGACGCATTGCAGCCGTCGCGGAAGGGATTGCGGCTTCGCGGTCAAACTAGCTGACCGCGAAGGGGTTTACATGAACACCATGTAAACCGCTGCGGCGACGATAAAGCGGTAGATAGCAAACGAAACGAAAGAGATGCGTTTGATCAGCTCAAGGAAAACTTTGATGGCAATCATCGCGACGACGAAAGCGGTAATGAAGCCGACGGCGAACATCGGTAAATCATCCATTGTCAGGAAGTCGATACTTTTGTACAGATCCAGCCCGGTTGCGCCCATCATCATCGGCACCGCGAGAATGAATGAAAATTCAGACGCAGCATAACGGCTCACACCCATCAACATTCCACCGGAAATGGTCGCGCCTGAACGAGAAAAGCCCGGCCACAGTGCCAGACACTGGAAGCAACCAATCATAAACGCCTGACGATACGTGATGTCGTCAAGCCCCATGGCTTTAGGTAACTTAGGCTTGAGATATTCCGCCGCCAGCAGCAGCACACCGCCCACCACTAACGCATACATAACGTTGATAGGGTTAAACAGCGTTTTGATCTGATCGTGCAGCACCAGTCCCACCACCACTGCCGGAATCATGCCCAGCAGGATATGGATTAACGTTAAATGGCCACGGCCTACACCTTCATGCTTCACTTCACCGAAGTGAATACCGATCAAACCAAATAAACGGCGCCAGAACATCACGACCACCGCCAAAATAGAACCTAACTGAATAACCACTTCAAAGGTTTCTGCCTTTTCGCCTTCAAATCCCAGCAGGTGCCCCACTATAATCATGTGCCCGGTAGAAGAGACTGGTAAGAACTCAGTCAACCCTTCCACAACGCCCAGGATTGCAGCTACCCAAAGCTGATGAATATCTGCCATCAAAATTTCCCTCTGTCCGTGTTAAAACCGTTAAAAAGGCGGTAGCGCAAGTGCTATCGCCTGAAAACATATCTGCATTCGCCTGAATAAAACCTGAAGGTTTTGAACCATTTTGCGTTAAAGAACGAAACGGCACCTGCTATGACAAACAGTAATTTGGTTTGGTTTCATTGTGATGGCAATCACGTCGCGGTTATTTAGGAATAGTCCCGCGCTCAATTCGCACGCCAACCTGCGCTGCCTGCGCCACAGCCCCCGGTTTTGCTACCTTTATACGTACACCAGGCGAATTGAAACGGTTCATCAACAGATCCGCGATTTCTTCAGCCACACGCTCAACCAGGGCAAAACGGCTGCCGGTTAAGTGCGTCAGGATAGCTTCCGACACATCGGCATAGCTCAGACAATCTTTTACATCGTCACTGCTGGCCGCCTGTCGGTTATCCCAGGCCATTTCGACATCGAGCACCAGCTTCTGCTGAATGCCCTGCTCCCAGTCGTAAACGCCAATGGTGGTGAACACCGTGAGTTGTTCTATAAATACGATATCCATGATGTCAGTCTCTGTTTTTGGCTAAGCCGGATACCACTTCCGGCGGATTATGCGTATTATCCACGGTTGAAGAGAACAAAACGACCCTAAAGGAAACGGTACCGTGTTATGAGTGCTATCGCGCTTGGTATGATTATTTTCGCGTATCTTTGCGGCTCAATTTCCAGTGCGATTCTGGTTTGCAAACTCGCCGGCCTGCCCGACCCTCGCACCCACGGCTCTGGAAATCCCGGCGCAACCAATGTGCTTCGCGTTGGCGGTAAAGCCGCAGCAATTTGCGTTTTAGTTTTTGACGTGTTGAAAGGCATGGTGCCAGTCTGGCTGGCCTATTTGCTGCACGTTTCCCCGCTCTACCTCGGCTTAACGGCGATTGCGGCCTGCCTCGGTCACATTTATCCCGTCTTCTTTCGTTTTCGTGGCGGTAAAGGCGTGGCGACGGCGTTTGGTGCCATTGCACCGATTGGCTGGGATTTGACCGGGCTGATGACCGGCACCTGGCTGCTGACCGTTCTGTTGAGCGGCTATTCATCACTGGGCGCGATTGTCAGTGCACTGATTGCACCTTTTTACGTCTGGTGGTTTAAACCGCAGTTTACTTTCCCGGTTTCGATGCTCTCTTGTCTGATATTGTTGCGTCATCATGACAACATTCAGCGTTTATGGCGTGGACAGGAAAGCAAAATCTGGAAGCGTAAGAAAAAGCGTGAAAAATAAAAAAGCCGGCCAGCCGGCTTTTTCGTATCAGATAGCGGGCAACTCCGCCAGTGGCCAGCGTGGCCGAACACTGACGCCTAGCTCTCCGCGCGTTCCGCCTTTCAGGCGAACCATACCTGCATAGGCAATCATCGCGCCGTTATCAGTACAAAACTCAGGACGTGCGTAAAACACCTCACCGCCACGCGCCTGCATTATTTTAGCCATCTGCTCACGCAAGGTGCGGTTTGCACTGACGCCGCCAGCAATCACTAACCGTTTGAAACCCGTCTGATCTAGCGCACGTTTACACTTGATCGCCAGCGTATCGACCACGGCATCTTCAAAGGCACGTGCAATGTCAGCGCGTGTTTGATCGTCGTCACTGTTGCCACGAATCGTGTTAGCGGCGAAGGTTTTCAGGCCAGAAAAGCTGAAATCCAGTCCTGGGCGATCGGTCATGGGACGCGGAAATGTAAAACGTCCAGCCGTGCCCTGCTGCGCCATTTTCGACAGCATCGGGCCACCGGGATAATCCAGCCCCAACAGCTTAGCCGTTTTATCAAATGCCTCACCGGCGGCATCATCAATCGATTCGCCCAGCAGTTCATATTCGCCAATTCCGGTTACGCTAATCAGCTGCGTGTGACCACCGGAAACCAGCAGAGCAACGAAAGGAAATTCTGGCGGATTATCTTCCAGCATAGGTGCCAGTAAGTGGCCTTCCATATGATGAACCGGCACCGCCGGTACTTTCCAGGCAAAGGCCAGTGCACGACCAATAGTCGCTCCCACCAGCAATGCCCCCACTAAACCCGGCCCTGCGGTATACGCAACCGCATCAATTTGCTGTGGCTGTAAATTTGCTTGCTGCAGCGCCGCCTGAATCAGTGGCACGGTTTTACGCACATGATCGCGTGACGCCAGCTCGGGCACCACGCCGCCGTAATCGGCGTGCAGTTTTACCTGGCTATAAAGCTGATTAGCCAGCAGTCCGGCCTCGTCATCATAGATTGCGATGCCGGTTTCATCGCACGACGTTTCAATACCCAGAATTCGCATTGCATCACCTCTTTCTTGCGGCGCGCAGTTTAGCACAGCAAATGTGCAGTAAGGGCGATGGTTGCTTGCAAAAAGTGATTTTCTGTCGCCTAAAGAGTGCGCTATACTCCCGCCCCTGAAAAAACCGGCAGCCGCAAAGGCAAACGCTCCTGTTGGTTTCAAATTATCCATGGTGCTTTACAAACCAGCTCGTGTTGGAGTAAAATGCTGCACCATTTTGAAATGTGCTGGCGCCGCAGTCAGCAGCAAAAACCGAATTTTATTGAGGTGAGAGTTACATGCCGGTAATTAAAGTACGTGAAAACGAGCCGTTCGACGTAGCACTGCGTCGCTTTAAGCGTTCCTGCGAGAAAGCAGGCGTTCTGGCTGAAGTTCGTCGTCGTGAGTTCTATGAAAAACCGACTACCGAACGTAAGCGCGCTAAAGCGTCTGCTGTTAAGCGTCACGCCAAGAAACTGGCTCGCGAAAACGCACGCCGCACTCGTCTGTACTAAGTTCTTTGGAGGTTCTCCTCCACCGCGTGATACACGCAGACAGAGTCAAGTAAAAGGCCGTGCTTTCCGAAAGGAAGCGCGGCTTGTTGCCGTTTATGAGCTGAAAAACCGGGGCATATGGCTGGACGAATTCCACGCGTATTTATTAATGATTTACTTGCCCGCACGGACATCGTGGATCTTATCGATGCCCGCGTTAAGCTGAAAAAGCAGGGTAAGAATTTCCATGCGTGTTGTCCTTTTCATAATGAGAAAACCCCTCTTTTACCGTAAACGGTGAGAAACAGTTTTATCACTGTTTCGGCTGTGGTGCCCACGGCAACGCTATCGATTTTTTAATGAACTACGATCGTCTTGAGTTTGTTGAAAGTATTGAAGAGTTGGCCACCTCCCACGGCTTAGAAGTGCCCTATGAAGCCGGCAATGGCCCCACGCAGATGGAACGCCATCAGCGCCAGAGTCTGTATCAGCTCATGGATAGTCTGAACGGCTTTTATCAGCAAAGCCTGCAGCAATCCACTGCACAACCCGCCCGCGACTATCTTGATCGTCGTGGCCTGAGCGCCGACATCATCAATCACTTTGCGATTGGTTATGCGCCAGCCGGTTGGGACAACGTTCTCAAACGCTTCGGTACGCAGCCAGACGATCGTGAATCGTTGATGGAAGCGGGCATGTTAGTCACCAATGACAAAGGGCGCAGCTATGACCGCTTTCGCGAGCGCGTTATGTTCCCGATTCGCGATAAGCGAGGCCGCGTTATTGGTTTTGGCGGACGTGTATTAGGCAACGAAACGCCTAAATACCTTAACTCGCCGGAAACACCGATTTTTCACAAAGGCCGTCAGCTTTATGGCCTGTACGAAGCACTGAAAAATCATCCTGAACCTGCCCGCTTACTGGTAGTTGAAGGTTATATGGATGTGGTTGCGCTGGCGCAGTTTGGTGTTGATTACGCCGTTGCATCGCTCGGGACGTCAACCACAGCGGAACACATTCAGTTGCTGTTTCGCAGCACCGACAACGTCATTTGCTGTTATGACGGCGATCGCGCTGGTCGCGAAGCGGCATGGCGCGCGCTTGAAACCGCTCTGCCTTACATGAATGATGGTCGTCAGCTACGCTTTATGTTCTTGCCTGACGGCGAGGATCCCGACACGCTGATACGCAAAGAGGGCAAAGAGGCGTTTGAAGCGCGGATGGAGCAGGCAATGCCGCTCTCCTCCTTTTTGTTTGATACGTTGCTGCCGCAGGTTGACCTCAGTTCACGCGACGGTAAAGCGCGCCTGAGTACGCTGGCGCTGCCTTTGATTACGCAGATTCCAGGTGAAACCCTGCGCATTTATCTGCGCCAGTCGCTCGGCAATAAGCTGGGTATCCTGGATGACAATCAGCTTGAAAAGTTGATGCCCAGGCAGGCTGCAAGCGGAACGGCACCGGTTGCGCCGCCGCTAAAGCGCACCACCATGCGCGTATTAGTGGCGTTACTGATACAGAATCCGCAACTGGCTGCCCTGGTGCCATTACTGGATGGTCTTTCAGAGTCAAAGATGGCGGGTTTACCGCTGTTTATTGAACTGGTCAGCAGATGTAACGAGAATCCTGGCTTGACCACCGGCCAGCTACTAGAGTTATATCGCGGAACAAATTTTAGTCAGACTCTTGAAACCCTGGCGATCTGGAACCACATGATAGTAGATGAGGAAGCAGAAGCCGTATTTCAGGATTCGCTGGCCAGTATTTACGACTCCGCGCTTGAACAGCGTCTTGAAGCGTTAATCGCACGGGATCGTACTCAAGGGTTAAGCGCCGAGGAACGCCGCGAGTTCTGGACATTAAGCCAGGCGCTGGCGAAAAAATAACACTTTTACCTGGCCTGCTTTTCGGAACCATTAAAAAGCGGGCCGGCATGATTTACAGGCTTACTTACAATTTAGGGTTTTAGAACCCAACATGAATACCGTTCCAGGGTCATCAGCGTCGAAGCCAGTTTCGTCACCGCCAGCGCAAAGTACCGGAGCGTACTAAAGTACGTGAAGATTACGCGCACGGCCGGAGTTGAAAATGGCGAGTAAGCCAGACCCGGATAGTAAAAGTTTGCGGCTTAAGTGCCGATTAATGATGGGCAAAGCCCACGCCGCGACGAGGGCAGCGGCAAGAATACAACGCCTTCACTGCTATTGTTGGCTCGCTGCCGACCGACACCAATCTAATTAACAGAAGTGTGGATACCGTCTTATGGAGCAAAACCCGCAGTCACAGCTTAAGCTTCTTGTCACCCGTGGTAAGGAGCAAGGCTATCTGACCTATGCTGAGGTCAATGACCATCTGCCGGAAGATATCGTCGACTCCGATCAGATCGAAGACATCATCCAGATGATTAACGACATGGGCATCCAGGTGGTTGAAGAAGCCCCGGATGCCGACGATCTGATGCTGAACGAAAACAGCTCCGATACTGACGAAGATGCCGCGGAAGCCGCCGCTCAGGTATTGTCCAGCGTTGAATCTGAAATTGGCCGTACCACTGACCCGGTCCGCATGTACATGCGTGAAATGGGTACCGTTGAACTTCTGACACGTGAAGGCGAAATCGACATCGCGAAACGTATCGAAGACGGCATCAACCAGGTTCAATGCTCTGTCGCTGAATATCCAGAAGCGATTACTTATCTGCTGGATCAGTATGACAAAGTTGAAGCAGGCGAATCACGTCTGTCGGATCTGATCACCGGTTTCGTCGATCCCAACGCAGAAGAAGATTTAGCGCCGACCGCAACACACGTGGGTTCTGAGTTGTCTGAAGAAGATCGTAACGACGATGATGATGACGATGAAGAGAACGATGACGACAGTTCAGAAGACGATAACTCTATTGATCCTGAACTGGCGCGTGAAAAATTCTCTGACCTGCGCGCGCAGTATGAAGTCACGCGTACCGTGATCAAAAGCAAAGGCCGCAGCCACGCTGACGCCATTGCCGAAATCCAGAATCTTTCTGACGTCTTTAAACAGTTCCGCCTGGTACCGAAGCAGTTCGATTACCTGGTAAACAATATGCGTGAAATGATGGAACGTGTCCGTACTCAGGAACGTTTGATCATGAAGCTGTGTATTGAACTGTGCAAAATGCCGAAGAAAAACTTTATCACGCTGTTCACCGGCAATGAAACCAACGAGAGCTGGTTCAAAGCGGCGCTGGCAATGAACAAACCCTGGTCGGAAAAGCTGCTGGAAGTGCAGGATGACGTGATGCGCTCCCTGCAAAAACTGGCACAGATCGAAGAAGAAACCGGTCTGACCATTGAACAGGTGAAAGATATCAACCGTCGCATGTCGATTGGTGAAGCCAAAGCGCGTCGCGCGAAGAAAGAGATGGTGGAAGCCAACTTGCGTCTGGTGATCTCAATCGCCAAGAAATACACCAACCGTGGCTTGCAGTTCCTGGATCTGATTCAGGAAGGTAACATCGGCCTGATGAAAGCGGTTGATAAGTTTGAATATCGCCGTGGTTATAAGTTCTCAACTTATGCAACATGGTGGATTCGTCAGGCAATTACCCGTTCTATCGCTGACCAGGCACGTACCATCCGTATTCCGGTGCATATGATTGAGACGATTAACAAGCTCAACCGTATTTCTCGCCAGATGCTGCAAGAGATGGGCCGCGAGCCGACGCCAGAAGAGCTGGCTGAACGCATGCTGATGCCAGAAGATAAAATTCGCAAAGTGTTAAAAATCGCTAAAGAGCCGATCTCAATGGAGACGCCGATTGGTGATGATGAAGATTCACATCTGGGCGATTTTATCGAAGACACCACGCTGGAGCTGCCGCTGGACTCAGCGACGTCAGAAAGCCTGCGTTCTGCCACGCATGACGTGCTGGCTGGTCTGACCGCGCGTGAAGCGAAAGTGCTGCGTATGCGCTTCGGTATCGATATGAACACTGACCACACGCTGGAAGAAGTGGGCAAACAGTTTGACGTAACGCGCGAGCGTATTCGTCAGATCGAGGCCAAAGCACTGCGTAAACTGCGCCATCCGAGCCGTTCGGAAGTGTTGCGTAGCTTCCTCGACGATTAAGTCAGATAAAAACCCCGGCAAGCCGGGGTTTTTTATTTCTGCCACGGTGATATTTCAGTCACTGCGTTTCATTACAGCTTCCTGCAATTGCTGATACGCCTCGACTATCTCTGCTAACGATGCCCGGTTCAGACCGCTGGGGTTTGGTAATACCCATACCTGCGTTTTCCCCATGAAAGTCGGCTGTGCGCCCCACTCCACTTTACTTTGCTGAAAAGCACGCTTAAAGGCATCCTTACCCAGTATGGCTAACGCTTTTGGCTGGTAGTGCAGCACTTTTTTCATCAGGCGTTGTCCGCCTTCACGTAATTCTGCCGCTGCCAGCTGATTTGCCTGCACTGTAGGACGCTCAACCAGCATCGTGATACCGCAACCGGTTTCCAGCAGCTTATGCTCATCCTCTGGTTTCAGCTGTTGATGCGTAAATCCTGCCAGATGAATGACGCGCCAGAAGCGATTGCCGGGGTGCGCAAAGTGATAACCGGAATGTGCCGTCGAGTAGCCAGGATTGATACCGCAGAACAACACGTTAAGATCGGTTGCGATAATATCGCTGATGTTGTGTTCGCTCATTTCGCCTCCAGACCTGCACGGACCTTCAACGCATGGCGACTCAGCGCCAGCATTTGACTGGCGCGTTGATCATCAGGACAGGCACGCGCTAACGCCAGCGCGCCAACCATTTCCGCCAACATGCTGGTTGCCAACGCTTCTGGCTGCGCATGACCTAAGTCGCTTAACGGACGCAACAGCCGTGTCTGCACTGAGTCTATTCCTTCGGCAAATATCTCACGCGCTGCCAGCGGCAGATGGGCTACTTCACTCACCAGTGCAGGCAACGGACACCCTTCCGCTGGCCTGTTACGGTGCGTCTCGGAGAGGTAGTAATCAATAAAAGTTGCCAGTCGCTGTGCCGGTTGCTCTTCCTGCGCACCCGGTGCAGGCCGTTGCGCTGAATCAGCAAACATCTGTTTCATGACTTCCTGTACCAGGTCATCACGCGAATGAAAGTGCGCATAAAAGCCACCGTGCGTTAACCCTACCCGCTTCATCAATGCTGCAACGCCAATGCTTTCTGTGCCGTTTTCGCGCATCACACGCGCCGCTTCATCAAGGATGCGCTGGCGCGTGCGCGCTTTGTGCGTCAGTTTTTCCATATCATTACCACTGCTTTTGCTTTGCACTCGTTCTGCCAGTCATAATAATTATTATGACCATCATATACCAGCTTGACGAAGAATATGATGACCGTCATATTTACTGTAATTATGACAATCATCATATGAGGAGTAAATTATGGCAATCGCATCAACATCAGACCTGGCTTTAATCACTGGCGCCTCTGGCGGTATCGGTGCAACTTACGCTAAACGACTGGCAGCCCGCGGTTACGATCTGATTTTAGTGGCGCGCGATCAGACACGTCTTGAGGCACTGGCGGCCTCGCTCATCCAACAATATGGCGTGCAGGTAAAAGTTTTAAGGGCGGATTTAACCCACGCTGACGACCTGCAGCGCATAGAAGATGAGATAATCAATAATCAGCATATTACTCTGTTGCTGAATAATGCTGGCATGAGCGTGGCGGGTGAATTCCTGAGTGCCGATATCGAACGCATTAACACAATGCTGGCATTAAATATTCTGGCACCTACGCGCCTTGCACATATTGCCGGGCAAGCTTTTAAGGCGCGTGGCAAAGGGACGATTATTAATATCGCCTCCGTGCTGTCGCTGATTCATGAGAACTTCAACGGTGCTTACAACGCGACAAAATCTTATGTACTGACACTGACCCGCGCTATGCAGCGTGAACTGGCTGAAAGCGGCGTGCAGGTACAGGCAGTGCTGCCCGGCGCAACGCGAACAGAGATTTTTGATCGTTCAGGCACACCAATTAACCAAATTCCCGCTGAGATGTTAATGGATGTTGATGAGATGGTTGATGCGGCACTTGTCGGTCTTGAGGCTGGCGAAGCCGTGACCCTTCCGGCGCTGGAAGATTTGGCGCTGTGGCAAGAATATGACCGTGCACGCGGTGCCATGCTGCCGTTCTTGTCACGTAATCAATCAGCTTCGCGTTATCGTTGAGCAGGCGATAAGCGGAGAAAAAGTTTACGGGGTGGCTGCATCAGGCGCGTTGGTCAGGGATGACAATCCCTGCTGCCTTGCAGTATCAGAAGATAATCCAAAGCAACCGGTAAGGCTAATCGGAAAGAATTCAGGATATTATGAGCTAAATCAAAGGCTCAGCGAATGCTGATTATTTCAGCAACCAGCCGCTGAATGCTGGATCGCCTTGCTTAGATACTTTATAATCCTCGCTCCGCTGGCCCCTTAGCTCAGTGGTTAGAGCAGGCGACTCATAATCGCTTGGTCGCTGGTTCAAACCCAGCAGGGGCCACCAAATAAAACAAGGAGTTAGATGAGAAATCGTCTGACTCCTTTTTCTTTGGATGCGATTCAGGTGATGTAGTGGGTGACGTAAGTGAATGGCTGGGTGACGCAAGCAGCTTGGGTTTAAATGTCTGTCTGGATGTTTGCCAGAATCCTGATTTCCTGTTTTCGAAAAGCCTTACAGCCGTTTGCGAAAAATTTTTGTCAGACATAGGAATTCCGGAAAAACGTTGAATACGCTACCTGCCGCATGCGGTCGACAGCCTGTCGAAACGGCAAACGGAGGGCAATAAATGAGATGGGTAAAATCATACATCGCATGCGCTCAAGCACAAGCATCAACTTTCCCTCAGTAAAGCTTCCCCTTAGCTTCAGAACCCCCTGCAAAACTAATACTTCTCTTTAAATTCACCAGCCAAGGTCGCGGCAACCGCCAAGTAATTATTTGATTATTAAAATTAAAAATGTAGAGCTCAAACTTCTTCTTAAGACGTGCTGTTAAGATAGATAAGAATAATGAAATCTATTAGAGTATTCCCAAAAGAAACACTTCCCTTCTTCTTGTTATCTATGGTGTAAAAATGGATTCGCTGCTGCTTCCCGGCGTGCTGGTGCGTAATGGCATTTTGTCTATCGCTTCAGTTTTAAAAAATGATGCTGCCCCTGGATTTGTAACTATCCTGCTGGTTGCCACGCTTTGCTTTGCCGTTGTCCGCTGGCGCAAGCTGGTAAAAAGCCGCCGCAATGCTCTCAGCAGCATTCACAGCATTATCGCAAACACGCCTGAAGATCAGTTCAGCCAGCATGTGACTGAAATCGACGCCAGTATTGCAGCAGCCGATAAAACGGAAGAACAAAAGAATGTTGCTGAAGCCTGGTATGAATATCGCGAAACCCATGTAATCGACGATCAGAACGGTACACTTGTTGTGCGCAATGCGGTCCGTCCCAGCCAATTTTTTAATCTGGATGACCTGCACTTTACGCAAGGCTTCTGGCGCATCGTTCCGGGACTCTTTGTCACTGTAGGCCTGTCTCTGACCTTTCTCGGCCTGATTTCTGCACTTAATTCGATGAGTACCTCACTAGACGATGGTGGTAGCGCGGCATTAGAAGGCCTACTTACCATTGCCTCGGCGAAGTTCATCATGTCTTTGACCGGCCTGTGCTGCTCTATCGTCTTTACCATATGGCTGCGTCGTGGCACGTCACAACTGGAAAAAGCGGTACATAGTCTTAACAGTTTGATTGAGAAGCGTCTGACATTTATCAGCCTGGAAGATCTCTCCATTCGCCAGTTGAAAGCAACCATTGAAAGTCGTGAGCATTTCCGCAAGCTGGGACTGGAGATGGTGGCGGAGATTGGCCGCCCGCTACGTGAAGACCTCCCAAGAGCAATCTCGGAATCGATTAGTACAGCTATTACGCCGGTTATCGAACAGGTCAGCCGTTTGGGCAATGATGGCGTGGGAGAGATGGTACAAAACCTCTCTTCACGCTTTTCTGAAGATGTCGGTCAGGCTCTGGCACAAGCCAGCGAACGTATTTCTCTGGCAGGAGACCAGATCAAATTGCTGGCAGAGCGAATGGATCAAAGCTCAGGAAAAATGGGCAATGAAATGGAAAGCGCGATTGGCCGCTTAGGCCAGGCGGTGGAAACGCTGCGTGATGGCATGCAGCAAACGGCAGAGACGGCTACATCAGCATTTAATCAGGGTGCCGAAAACCTGCTGGCAACCATGAATTCAACCCTGCAAGGTATTAAAGACAATACCGGTGAAGGCGCGCGTGCGATGGGCGAAGCGGCTGCAGATATGAAAGCCGCCGCCTTGGGTATTCGTACCGAACTCGAAGTTGCAGCGAAACAGGGGCTGAAGCAGCGCAGGCGCGTATGTCTGAATCAGCGTCTAAGGCCAGCGACGCGATTGGCCAGGCCGCAACACAAGTGCTGGGTGCTTTTGGCAATACCGCAGGTGAAATCACCAAAGCAACTGAGGCGATGACCCAGAAAGCCAGCAGCGAACTGCTTTCCCCTCTTTCTGTTATCGCTGAAAAACTGGAAGAAGTGATGGGCATGCTGACCGAAACCAGCTCTGCATTACGACGAGCTTCTGATGGGATTAAAGAAGGTGCTGTCGCCTCGGAGAACGCTTCAGGCAGCTTCCGCACATCTGCCCAATCATTGGCCAGCGCCGCCGATCCGATTCGAGCGATGATGGAGCGTATTGAAGTCAGCACGCGCCAGTTACGTGAGAGCAGTGAAAATAGCCTTTTGGCTATCGCTCAAGCCGCTAAAACCAATGCTGAACAATCTGCAATGACGCTTTCAGCTGCACAAGAGACACTTGGTGGACAACATCGTGCGGTTGAATCCACGCTGACTAATCTCCAGTCTTTGATTGCGGCTTTACGCGGCCAGGGCGAACGTCTGGATGGCATTGACGAGAAACTTGGCAAGGCATTCGACAGCTACCAACAGCAAGTTGCTACGTCGGTTGAAACGCTCTTCGATCATGTCAAAACCATGCAGAAGGAACTCATGCCAGCCGCTGGACACAATGCAGAGTATTGTCGAACAAGCTGAAAACTTCGCACCGAAACAAGGGCGAATCTCATGAGAGCCAACGCCAGTCGTAAGCGCACACATGAAGAGGAAGAAGAGTCCGTTTTTGTCTCGATGACAGATATGACGGTCAGCTTTCTTTTCATTGTCATGGTGCTGCTCGCTTTTTTGCCAGCCGCTACAACGATAAGAATACTGTCCCGCGTGATGAGTATGAACAGGCGGTACAAATCCGCGATAAAACCATCGTGGATTTGCGTACTGAGATTGCGTTGTTAAAGCAGGTTGATCCGCTGGAACAGTATATGTCGCAGGCTGCTGCTGCCCGGCTCAACTTACTCTATCAATTGCGCAATAATCTGAAGCATTCATTTCCTGAATTGCCGGTTGATGTCATTCCTGAAGAAGGCACACTTCGCTTTCAGGGGAAGGTTTGTTTACCAGCAATAGCTATACGCTAAGCGACGATAAGCGAAAAATCGTCGAAGCATTAGCGAAGACGCTCGATTCCCTGCTGCCCTGCTATACCTTCAGCCAAAGCGTCGGATGGAATAAAAGCTGCAATCCATCATTTGCCATTATTGAAGCGGTGCAGATTGAGGGACACACGGACTCTAAAGGCGAAGATGTTTATAACCTGAATCTGTCGACTAACCGTGCTATCACCACATTCACCAGCATGCTTGCCGCAGCGCCAGACCTGGTCGCACATTTTAATATGCGCAACCAACCCGTTCTTTCTGTGGCGGGCTACGGCAAAATGCGTCCGGTTAAGCCTAATGATACCCCACAAAATATGGCGATGAACCGCCGTATTGATCTCCGCATCATTATGCATACACCGGCTAATGCAGCGGAAATTGAAGACATCCGCAAGCGCCTGTTCGAACCGCTGAGGAAGAGTACGCTATGAAATTGAGCGATGTTTTTCTTAGGCCTGTGGCCCTCTTCAAGCCAGCAATAGCTGTATCAAAAGGTTTAACGGTAAAGATCCAAGCCATTCATGAGCGCTGGCCCGATGTCGTTAAGGAGATTGCCGATCGCGATCGTGAAAAGGTGTTACGCAAGCTGCTTGACCATATAGAACGCTGGGAATGGAATGATGTAAAAATGTCCTTTATCTGCTCTGGCGCACCGATTGTGTTTGATAAAGAATTCAGAACCAAGGAAGAGTTTGCTGTACTACAGGAGTTCTATTTACGGGAAACCATCGTTACGGACTCACAGCCCTTTATTTCTGCAATGATATCGGCCTATATCCGTAGTTATGAACCGGGCTCTGTACACACAATCAAAATTAAAAACTGCCTTGATATCGCAAGCGAACATATGAGCGATAAGTGGAAAGATATTGTCGAGCAACTACCCGAATTCTTTAACGCTCACCAGGC
Organism: Candidatus Pantoea haifensis; assembly: GCA_018842655.1. Taxonomy (GTDB): domain Bacteria; phylum Pseudomonadota; class Gammaproteobacteria; order Enterobacterales; family Enterobacteriaceae; genus Pantoea; species Pantoea haifensis. The sequence goes on from JAGTWN010000004.1 coordinate 2,441,173, forward strand.
GCATCAAGCTTTAGCCGAGAGAATGATGGAGATGGATGCGCCATGGAAAGAGCTTAAACAGTATGGTATTACACGCCCGCACGATCCGGGGTTAATGTCGCACGCTCATCTGGCCTATATAGCATCACTGGCACCTGGATTGAATGAAAGACCTGTTATTGAGAAGCTGTTTGCCTGGTTAAAACCGGAGGGCAGAAGTGGCGTTTTGATGAATGGCGCAGCGGAAGCCATCAACGCGCTGTTATCACACTGGTTGTATAAAAAACCCGATGAAGAACTTTCTCGCTATCTTACCGAAACGTTAGTAGCCTGGTACGAAGATCCGCGCCTGAGTCGCGGTGGCGTATGGGGTAGCGTAGACGAAGCTTGCCGGAATTTGGTTATAAACTGGCTGACACGCGAGAACATTCTGTTCTTTCTGGATGTGGTTTCAAAAGTTGAAGACAGTCATATGTGGGAACCACGGCGTAAGTTTTGGTTAGGGCTTTACAACGAAGGCAAAATCACAGCGGCCTGGGTTGCGTTTAGTAGCATAGCCTCACAGAAAGCAAAAGAAATGAAAGGCTCTATGAGGGATTCTTCAACACTAAATTTTGGGATACAAACGGCTTTGGGGAATCGCGATAAGACCTCGCTGCTCGTTTTACAAATTGGTAAATGCGTCGTCGTTGAGGGCTCCCACAATTACAAAGTACATATTTTCAGAAATGAAAATAAAAAAGCGCCCCAACTCTACCAGTTAAAATACAACTGCGAACATATTCGCATGTTGCCTAATCCTGTTGCGATTCCACACCTCGGTGGCTGGCAGGAGAAAGTGCGTGAACAAATTGAGTATCTGTCATGACATTTGCTTTTAATCATAATGCAGAAGCGATTACCCTCAATATTGCTGAAGAAAAACAGAGCTTTATTCATCGTCTGTTTAAAAGACAGCAACCTGCGACTTTGTCTGGCCTGACACATAACGATCGAGCCTTAGCTTTTGCTATCGCCGATCTGAAAGCGCTGGCAGAAGAATTTAGTGAACCTTTACACATCAGTGATGACGCTATTGTGATGAGTCATCATCTGGCTGGCAGACTGGATGCGGAAACGGCGCAAGCTTTGGGTATGCCTCCTCTCGTCGATCTGACATTGAAAACCGATATCGAAGGCTCACTTGGGAGCGATACCTTTCGCCTGCAGCATGAATGGCTACGCAACGGTGTTCGCCAAATACCACGTCGGACCGGATCAATTTTAACCACATCTCAAGGGCCACGCCGGTTGCCATTATGGATGATGGAGGCTGTTGAAGTTGCCGAAAACTTTACGCCAGGCGGCGGAGAAGCATCGGACTGGGAATCGCTGGCGCGTTTCCGTCAGGCCCTTGATCCTGGCGTCCAGATGGGCCATGAAATCAATGCCGTTCGTGTCTCGCTGACCGACTTTATGCAAGGTTTAGAAGTTCGCATTGCCGATCGTTTTTCTATTTCCACCAGCTCAAAGGGTGCTGATGATTTCGAAATCATCCCTTTTTCCGGTAAGAGTATAGAAGAACTGGAAAGCAGCGGAGAGGCAGTTAGCGAGTCTGCAGGTGAGCTAAGTGAACAAACATTACGTCGGTTCCAGCAACGTGTCAGAACTCAAGGAGCGCTTTCCGCTTACCGTGTTGGCGAAGGCAATTATCTGGTCATTGACCGCAGCGCTCGTCCCATTCTTGATGTCATGGTGGAGAAGCAAAAGTCTTCACCTGAAGAACGACGCGCTTTTATTGAAAACCCACGACCTGCAATTACCAGTGCTGTTGAAAAATACTTAAAACAATCGGGCAAGCTGGATGGGCTCGACGATGTGGGTGAAGAAGAAGCAATTGAAGCCGCAGCAGGTCCCGCATTTGTTGAAACCGTTGAATATTCCGAGCGTGTTAAAGGGATTTTGCATTACCGAAAAGGTGCTGTTTCTACGCCCATGACCGGAGAAACGGTCTGGTTGCCTGAGGTAATCCCTGATGCCCTGACCAAAATTATCGATGCAATGGATAGCTCTGCACTGGCAAGCGTCTGCGCTCAGATGCGTAATGCTATAGATGCATCTCAGGATGAAGTTAAGGTTGCGTCTCATCCTGTTAAAGCCACAGAAGAGGCATTGCACGCGCTAGAAAAACGTTTGGCTGATCTAAAAGAGATAGAAGGTTCAGCGGAGACAACAGAAATTGAAGATACGTCTGCGGTTGATGGACTACCTCCCGCTACGGTGATCCTGGATACCAAAGACAACTTTGAGGAGCTGTTCTGGCAGCCTGACCTTAAAGAACGTCCTGTATTTATTGATGAGCAACTTCCCGCGGGCGTTAAAACAACATTGCGGCCGCATCAGTTGGAGAGCTTTAGCTTGCAGCTTTCATCATGGAAGTCAGGCATGCCAGGCATTCTGAACGCAGATGAGCAAGGCTTAGGTAAGACACTTCAAACCATCGCATTTCTACGCTGGTTGAAAGAGAACAATAACGTCAGCACTGCCAGCAATAAAGAGCGCGGGCCAATACTTATTGTTGCTCCTACCTCATTGCTGGAAAACTGGAATGCTGAGGTCAGCCAGCACACTGATAGTGACGGACTTGGCCATTTGCTGCGCCTCTATGGTTCATCGCTAAGCCAGTATAAAAATTTCGATGCTAAAGGTGTCGAGACAAAAGATGGCAATACCTTACTGAATTTTCAGCAGTTGCATGAGTCAATCAGGGAAGGAAAAGGCCATCGTTTCTGGATATTAACGACCTATACAACGCTGACTAATTACCAGCACTCTTTTGCGAAGATCCATTTCTCGGCCGTGGTATTTGATGAAATACAGGCGGTCAAAAATCCTGACTCGCTACGAGCTCGCGCCGCCCGCGCCGTCAATGCTGACTATCGAATTGGCCTGACAGGCACACCGATTGAAAATACCACGACCGACCTATGGGCGGTCATGGACCAATTGGCCCCCGGTTCTCTGGATACGTTGCGTAACTTCAATAATCTGTATAGCGAACCTGATGAGCAGAATATGCTTAAGCTGTATCAGCAAGTCTTTGAACCTCGCAATCAGTTGCCCCCTTTAGCGTTCCGCCGTTTAAAAGAAGATGTTGCGAAAGAGCTGCCTGCAAAAACACGCTTTCTTCATCCGCGCCTTATGCCTGAAGGGCAAGCTATTGCCTACGAAACAGCCCGGTTAAAACTTTCTCAGGGCGGTCCTGGCGCTGCACTTAAAATGCTGCAGCATATCCGCGGCGTTTCAGTACATCCGTCCATGGAAATGAGCGGCGACAATCAGAGCTTTATCGATGCATCTGCTCGTCTGAATGCATGCTTTGAGATTCTGCATCGTATTAAAGCAAAAGGTGAGCGGGTTCTGGTTTTCATCGAACACCGCAAGATGCAGTTCCGATTTATGGAACTGGCTCGCCAGGAGTTTGGGCTTGAGCATATTGATCATATTAACGGCGATACGCCCATTCAGAAGCGTCAGGCTATTGTGCGCCGATTCCAGCGCCATCTTGATCAAGATGGTGGCTTTGACTTGCTGGTGCTCGGCCCCAAAGCGGCCGGAACGGGTTTAACGTTGACTGCCGCAACACATGTCATTCACCTGTCTCGCTGGTGGAACCCTGCTGTTGAAGAGCAATGTAATGACCGTGTACATCGTATCGGCCAACAGTATCCAGTCCAAATTCATATGCCAATGGCCATACATACTGGCTATCAGGAACACTCTTTCGACTGTCTACTCCAGGGGCTGATGTCACGTAAACGAAGCTTAGCGCGAGCAGCGCTCTGGCCAATGGGTGACAGTGCTGGTGACATCTCACAGCTACAGGTAGCTTTAAGAAAAGACAAGTCTGAGGCTAGCGGAGATACTTTAGAAACGAGCATTCGAATGATGTTTGAAAGAGATGCTGAAACTGATGGCAAACGAATGGACGATGGATCATATCGAATCAGTTAGCTTCGTAATTTTCTCAGTATTTAAAAAAGGATAACAAGGATGAGCCGCTATACCGGTGAAGAACAAGCAGACCAAATTTTAGAAGCAGCCAGTGAATGGCGGCAACGTTGCCTGATTAATGGCGGCTCAATTTTCAGCAATAAAAACCTGTGGAACAGTGCGTATCTGGCAGAGATTGAGCGTGATGTAGTTAATAGCCAGTTAGAGCTGGAAGGCAACTTTATGCATCGCCTTAAAGAACAGTTGGCCAGCGTCTCTCCGGAAGCAAAACAGCTCACTGCAGAAATGCTTTGGCTGCTATTTCTTTGCGCCAGTAATATTAGCTCCAGAACAAAGCGTGAACAGATAACCACTATCTGGGAGCTTGCGGATGAAGCGCTAAATACTGACAATCCAATGCTTGAAGATATGATACTTTCAGGCGTAGGCAGCGCTGGAACAGGATTTAATACCTTCCGTGCTCGTGAGTTTGCTTATCTCACTAACGTCCTAAAAGTGCTATTAGCACAACCATTAGCTGAACGTGAAGCACGCCTGAGTGACGGCTTCGCCTTTGCAGAGTGGCTAAGCGTAATCCCTGAGAATGCCAGTCGTCAGTTTCGTCATATGCTGATGTTTATGCTGTTTCCGGATGATTTTGAACGCATCTTTAGCAGCAATGATCGCCGTACTATCATCCGCGCCTTCAAGCCGCAGCAGAAAGAAGAGCTGTCAGCTGTGGCGATGGACAGAACGCTGCTTGAGATCCGTCGTGAACAGGAAGAAAAACAGAATAGTAAGCAGCTCGACTTCTACGTTCCACCGCTATCAGAAATCTGGCAAAAACGCGAAGAACCTGCTGACAAACCTGTGGCAATCGCGCCCATTGATGAAGTACTCACTCAGCCGGAAACTATCGAGCCTTTAAACCTAATTTTATTCGGCCCACCGGGAACAGGCAAAACCTACGAGCTAAACCAGTTAAAAGCGAAATATATCAGTGAAGCGCTGACATTGACTCGCGAGCAATGGCTGGGGGAACAGCTTGCAGAGAAATCATGGCATGACGTAATTTTCATGGCACTGGTAGATATTGGCGGTAAATCAAAGGTTGCTCAAATTGCCGCTCATGAATATGTACTCAGCAAAGCTAAAGCCAAAGGGCGTAGCAATGCACTCAATTCAACAATTTGGGCAACTTTGCAAACCCATACGCCGGAAGAGTCCACGACAGTTAAATATGCTCGCCGGGTTCCACCTTATCTATTTGATAAAACTGACGACAGCTTTTGGATTACTTTGCCTGAAGCACAAGAGGAATCAGCAGAGCTGGTTGCTCTGAGTAAACAGCTGAAGCAACAGCCAGCCGAATCGGAAACTTTAAGCCGCTACGAGTTTGTTACTTTTCATCAGGCATACAGCTATGAAGACTTCGTTGAAGGTATCCGCCCTGAGCTGGACGAAGACAGCGGTGAATTAAGCTACTCGCCGCAGGATGGCGTATTCCGTCGTATTTGCCAGCGTGCCGAAGCCGATCCTCTGCATCGCTACGCTATATTTATCGATGAAATTAACCGTGGCAATGTGGCAAAAATTTTTGGCGAGCTAATCACGTTGATAGAAACCGACAAACGCACCAACGGCGACAAAGGCATGCACATTACGCTGCCCTATTCTCGCGAGCCATTTGGCGTACCTGAAAATCTGGATATATACGGCACGATGAACACCGCCGATCGCTCAATTGCACTACTGGATACCGCTTTACGTCGCCGCTTCCGTTTTAAGGAGCTGATGCCGGACAGCAGCAAAATAGCTGGCTCAGACGGTGCGGGAAATATCGTTGATGAAGATGGCAATCAGATTAACCTGCGCAGGCTGCTGGATGCGATGAATCACCGAATCCGTTTTCTTCTCAGCCGAGATCTCATGCTAGGCCATGCTTACCTTTGCCCGGTTGCTAACCTTACACAGCTAAAAACAGTTTTCCTGAATCAGTTTATTCCGCTATTGCAGGAATACTTTTATGAGGACTGGCACAAAATCCAGCTGGTGTTCCGCGATATCGACGCTACCGGCAAGCTGGTGGAGGCTCCACTGATTGGCCATGTTAAGTTGACCAGTAGAGATGTTTTCGGCTTTACCCATGATGACTTTGAAGAGGTCGTTGAATACCGTGTTTCAACTGCCCAGGAAATTACGCCCGACTCGATTCGCAAAATTTACGAGGATTAAACCGTGGCGGAAATATTGTCGGTTATTGAACATAGCTCGCTACCGATTATTGCAGAAAGAACCATTGCTCAGCACGCGCTGGGCATTCATCATTCCCGCTTGCTGGAAAAGCTGGCGCCAAATCTTCCTGCCGGCACCTTTAGCTGGGGCCATCAATCGGTTCGTTTCGCACAATTTTGCGGCGTAATTCAGCTAGATGATTTAACCCTTGAAATCCTGCCTAAAATACATGGCAAAGAGGAACGCCCTGAATCGTGCCGTGCGGCATTGGTGCAGATGCTGCATACCGCCCGAATCATACGTACATATAAAGGCGCGCAGGCGGGTATCAATACTCAGCAACATAGTTTGCTGGATATTTTTATCCAGCACTTTTGCCATGATTTGCATACGCAGATCCTCCAGGGCAAGTTACGTAATTACATAGAACAGGAAGAAAACCTGTCAGTAATGCGCGGCCGCCTGGTTATCCCACAACATGTCCGACACAATTTAGTACATAAAGAACGTCTTTATTGTCGCTTCGACGAATTCAGCGAAGATATGCTGCTGAATCAGATACTCCGCTTTACCCTGCGTCTGCTGCTTCCCTGGACACGCTCCGGCCAAACCAAAAAGCAGTTAACCGAACTTTTAATGCATTTTGATGGCATTAGTGATGCACCCATCACCATGCAATCATTCAATTTACTTAAAAACGATCGCATTACTCAACGATTTCAGCCTGTACTTGAACAGTGTCGATTGTTTATTGCTGCAGTTAAACCTGATGTATTAGCGGGCAGCACACCGCTGTTCTCATTGCTGTTTGATATGAATCGCCTGTTTGAAGCATGGGTGGCAGAAAAGTTAAAGCCTTGGGCCCACCAGCAAGGCTGGCATCTTCGTACACAAGGGCCGCGAAAATATCTGACAATGCGCGAAGATGATTCCCAACAATTTCAATTGAGGCCGGATATTGCATTGGTTGATGACAATGACGTACCGCAGATGATAGCGGATACCAAGTGGAAATTATTGAATGAAGCGGACCGCAAACTGGGAGTTTCTAGCAGCGATATGTATCAGCTTTATGCCTATGCAGGTCGCTATAAGGTTCCTAATTTGCAGCTGATTTACCCAGCCCAGGCGGGCTTACTTGCTCACTACGGTTTTAAGTTACAGGGAACAAATGAATCAATGTTGGCAGTGAAAACAGTAGCAATTGAAAAAAACCAGACAACTAATTGGTCTTTATATTAAAAACAAAAAACACAAGGGCTGTTCAACAGAATGGAAATACAACTGACTGAAGAGCAATCAGCAGCTCTCAGCGCTATAAAATCATTTCTTCTTGACGACACACAGGACGCCTTCATTCTTAGAGGCAGCGCCGGTACGGGTAAAACAACACTCATCGCCCAACTGATCGGCATCCTTGAGGGAATGAATCTTTCATGCACGCTCTTAGCGCCAACTGGTCGGGCAACTCGCATTCTGGGCAACAAGATCAAACAAATTACTGGCAAGGGCCAATACAATAGTTCAACAATCCATGCAGCAATTTATACGCTGGGCAAGGTTGAGGTAAATGAGAGCGCCGAAACGTCTAACGATCCAGGCATTAGGATGATTTTTCCACTAAAGGAAGAAGAAACGAATGTCTCTTTATTCATCATCGATGAGTCCTCGATGGTCGGTGACAAGGAGAGTCCCGGTGACGTCATGCAATTTGGTTCTGGGCGACTGCTAAAGGACATTGTGACGTTTATACGTATGAATAGGGTAGGCCGTACTAATGATCATCTTACCAAGCTACTTTTCGTTGGCGATCCGGCACAGCTTCCACCTGTTGGCGAGAGATCGTCTCAGGCCTTGTCGGATGATTATCTTAGACAAGAATACAATCTCCGAGTTGACTCTTTCGACCTGATTAAGGTAATGCGCCAGGCACACGATAGCGCCATTCTAGATCGCGCTACAACGTTAAGAGATTCAATGTTGGCTGAACGTTTTAATACCTTTTCCATACAACCCAACGGGCAGGACATTGAACAGGTTGATACAAAAAGCGCGATCGAGTTGATTGTTCAGGGCTTACGAGCTAAGGATTCAAACGTTGCAGTCGTTCCCTCCAATGCAACAGCGTTAGAATACAATCGCAGCATCCGTGAGCATTATTGGGGTGATGCAAACCTGCCTATACAGGTAGGCGAAGCATTGTTAATTAATAAAAATTCATCTACACATCCGCTGAGTAATGGTGACCTAGTCAAGGTTACACAGGTTAACGCTGAATCGGAATTAGTACCAGTTAATCTCAGAGGCGGACATCATGTTGAGCTTAGCTTCCGTGAGATTACTGTGGCCTTTCGTGAGAGTGATGGCAGCATCATTCAGACTCCCTGTCTGGTTCTGGAAAACCTGCTTAATTCTCCCCATCGAGAATTGACTGCGTTAGAGTTACGAGCGCTGTTGGTTGATTTTCGCAACCGACACCCTGATTTGCATCCAAAAGCTGAAGCATTCCGCAGAACTATCCGCGAAGATCGATATTTCAATGCACTTCAGATCAAATATGGCTATGCCATGACTTGCCATAAAGCCCAAGGTGGTGAATGGAATACGGTCCTTGTTGATTTTGATTCAAATACGGGAGTTCGTAACGCCTCTTTTTTCCGCTGGGCCTACACTGCTATTACCCGCGCTGCGAAAAAGCTGGTGCTGGTCAATCCACCAAACTTTACCGCCACTAGTGGGATCGCCTGGGATAGGCCAGAGCCCTCGTTGAACTCGCCAACAAATATCATCAAACAAGAGCTTACGTTAGATCCTGACTGGGACCGCCTATCCTTTTCAGCTTCGATAGCTTCCTTAATGACAACTCATCAGCAACTGAGATTGGTGTGGAAGGCCCAAGGCATCAATATCGAGCGGCTGCAACATTTGCAATATTGTGAACGGTACAGTTTAGAGCGAAATGGTTTACGAACTACAGTCCAGTATCACTACAACGGAAAACATCAGCCTACTCGCGCCAGTTCAGTCGTCAATCCACAATCGGATGCTGAGTTGACTACAACAGCACTTAACGCTGTCTATGCCATTTTGACTGATAAGAAAGTCAGCGGCATCCAGCCAGATGAATTTATACAGGCTTTTCTGGATCGGCTAGATGCAGCTTTGAGCGATTCGACAATTAAACGTGCTGCCTTTAAGGTCATGCCCTATCGCCTGCGTGTGACCGTAGCAGATGTTTATCGCAAAGCTGAAATTGATTTTATCTACGATAGCTCATCTACCTGGACTGCTGCTCAGGAAGTTGGCAGCCCCGGCAGTAGCCACGGCCTCTATGAAGAAATTCATAGCTTGATGTCTAAGGAGGAGCCGCTGCGATGAGTTCCAAGCAAATATTTGCCCTTCGCAAACAGAAACTCTTTGCTGAGGCTTTAGAAATGGCGCGCGCTGGGTACTCAAACAACGCGGCAGATGTTTGGTTTTTACGCGCTTACGCATGGTCGCTTTACGACCATGTGAAGAATATTGTTGATTCCTTTGAAGCAAAGCAGCTTTCTCCCTTAGCGTTGAGCAGTAAATTAACACCTCATATGCGTGAGTTTGCTGCGATTGCAGATCCTTTGCGTAAGGACAGTGCTTTTTCGCAAATGCTTCGTCTCGCGGGTAAAGTGGCCAAAGAGTGGGATGAATTTCTGGGATTTGCCCAGTGGGCAGGAGTAGATGATTTTTCAGATGAAGACAAAGCGCCATTCATCAATGATCAAGGCAAAACCGTTGATAGTCTACAAAAGCGATTCACGCGAGCAATTTGCCGCGAAGTTGCAACAAGGGCGGCGGATGCGCAATCAGATAATCCATTGATTTATTGGGGTAAAAACATCCTGCAACAAGCACTAAAAGTAGAGCCTAATGATCAATGGCTCAATTATTACCAAAGCAAACTGTACTTAGTTCAAGGTGAAGCAGCCTTGGCCATTAAGTGCCTGGTACCTGTAGTACGCCGTCAGTCAAGAGCGGCATGGTCTTGGGCGAAATTAGGTGAGATTCTCGAGGGTACGCGGTCAGAAGATGCTTTCAACTGCTATGCCTATGCAACTTTCCTGGCCCGGGAAGAACAGGAAGTCGCTAAAGTTCGTATTCACTTAGCACAACGGTTATCCATTGCAGGCCGCTTTGATGAGGCGGCGCAGCAAGCAAGCCTGGCATTGAAGTATCGAGAACAAAATAATTTTAAGGTACCACAGGAATTATCACAGCTGTTGGCCAGCGATTGGTATCGGCAGGCAATGGCCAATAACAGTTTACAGCCATTGCCTAAGGTGGAGGCACAAGCTAAAGCTCTGCTAAAAGAGCTGGACCAGAAGAGTCTCACTTATATCAGAGGTGTAATTGATCATATTAATAGCGAAAAAGCCGCTCAGCTATATTGCAACTAGTGCAACCGCTGGTTTTGGCCTATCACATCATAAGTTTCCACAAGTAGCTAATTTATCATCCGGCACATTAGTGGAAGTTGGTTGTGCAACACCAGAAGGGCCACCACTAGATTGGCGGTTGTCCGATGCGCTTATGCTAACGGGTCTTTGTGAAACACTTTCTGGTCATTTGGAAAGGCAGGAGGGCAAAGATTTTGCTTTCATCCGTACTACGCGAGCCGATATATTCGTAGCACCTGCCTTGGCCAATACATTTGCGCCAAAGCAACAGTATAACGTGACCTGTATAGCCATCAGGCGCACCAATAAACAAGGTAAAACCGGTTGGCGCGCAGTGAGATTTATCGAAAAGTGAAAATGCAATGCGATATGACCAACTAATGCCTGTATCTAATTTTGGGGAAAGTGAGAAAGCGGTAGGAGTTTTTAGTTAGGTGATAATAAATACAATAAGGCCAGCATACTATGCTGTATGTTGGCCGCATTTAATAAAAACTTTATTACTTTACTTTATTGACAACTGGCCAAGGCGATGTCCGCATTCTTGACAGAATTTGGCATTAATTTTGTGTGGTGTGTGGCAACTAGGGCAGAATGCTGTTGCTTCGGTAGCGTGAGCATTTTCCCTATCTTTATTTTTTTCGTTGAGCATTTTTTGACGCATATAGGCGATTTGGATTACACAAGGAATGGTGACCCTATATGCTGGACTTGCCAAATCAAAAGCAGTCCAAATTCCAGTGATAACCCAGCCAATAGGACCAGCAAAAGTGCTTATGCCTTTCATTAATGGCCCAACAGTTGAGAATGCCAGTCCACGTCCAAGGATAGCTTTAGCAACTGCTTGAGCTACAATGGCTGCAAGTTTATACGTCGCAAATCCAGAAGCTCTGATAGCAGTTTGTAGAGCCAGCATTAATGCTGGGCCAGTCATAGTGGTATAGCTTCCACCAAAACCCTCTAAAATTTCCTTGCGTTCCTCCTCAGTCATTTTTTCAATGGACTGCTCAAGGACTTTAAGCAAAATTTCAATTTCGATACGTTCACAAGAGCTGTTTTTATTGCAATTTACTTTTAAGTGCTCAGCAACATCAGTTAATACCTCTTTATAGGTGACACCATTTCCACCTCTAAATAAGTTAAAAATAGTATTACCACCAAACGATCTTATTTCTGATGAGATAAGTTTTAAATCATCTTCTTCTACTATACCAGAACGCTTAACAGCAATCAGCTGGCCACACGCACTAGAGGAAAGTGCAATTCTCCCCTCACCCTTATCTGTAATGTGATCAATAAGAATACCAATGTCAGAAATGTCGCAATTATTTAATACAGAATCCAAGTCAAAATCTGAATTGTAGCTCATGTGAAGCCTCATTTATTTATGATTGATGTTGATTTGATTAGCCAGTGCCGCTGCTAAAGCAATGTATTCTATAGACGTATATTTTTCATGTGAGGATAATAACAAAGCTCCCATCACTCCACCCATTCTTGACAAGCTTTCATTGAAATCATTCATAGACTTTAGATCAGCCTGGTCATATGAGATGTGCAATTTTTGTTGAAATGCCTTTCCTTCATCTAATGCGCGATGCACATTTTGATAAGCTGTCTCAGGAGTTCTGTACAGTTTTTTAGCTTGGCTAGGATCTATTGCAAACTGATTTAATGCTCCAAAAGATTTGAAAATAAGCTCCCAGTCTTCGCCCGTCATTAAAAGAAATGCCAACGGAACCCCTAAAGAATTAGCTAGTTTTTTCAGTGTTCCAAAGTCAGGATTTACATTATCACTTTCCACTGTTCGCAAAGTACGAATAGTACTACGAGCAATGCCTGTCTTCTGTTGAACGGCCGTATCAGTTAATGGCTTAATTTTCCCATCTTTAGTTGAGTAGCCTCCAACTTTCAAAGCAGCTCGAATATTAGTACGTACAGATCGGAAGAAAGATGCACTTTTTTCATCTTCCATGTGTGTTTTTTTAATGGACATGCTAATTCTCAACTCTTATAAAATAACTATTATTTAAACATCTTTAGCGGACTCCTTAAATTTTTACAGGATTTAAGGTTAACTCTCTGTATCAATCTGAATTTCATAATACATGAAACTGAAAAGTTTTGAACACCAACATGGATTGCACGCACTCCATTTATTTATAAAAACATATGATTTTTTATTTTTTGAAGCGCATGCACTCCATTTTCTGTAGTGATCAACTAAGATTGACCACTGTTTTAGATTTTTTCCAGTATCGGTTCTCCGATTCGTTTGGTGGTACCACACCATTATATTTATGCGGCCTGAGCATGCTGTAATATCCCACGATATAGTCTGTGATTTCATGAGAAGCTTCGCTGAAGTTCATGTAGCCCGTCTCCGGTACCTACTCGTTTTTCAGGCTTCTGAAGAAGCTGCTCCATTGGGATATTATCCCAACAGTTTCCCCGTCGACTCATGCTTTGTTTAATTCGATAACGTTACAGCAACTGCCGGAACTGCCTGCTTGTATAGTGGCTGCCCTAATCGCTGTGGTACATTACCCCGGCTGGTTTGCCAAGCGAACAGATCCAGAACTAAAGCGAGATATGCCAAGCGTTTACCGGCCCAGCTCTTCATAAGTTTGCCAGCAAGCCAGCACCCCATCCGAAAGCCTCTCAGGATTGCCATTGTGGCGATGTTTCTCGCCCCGGCAGAACCATGATTGATGTTGTGCAGTTCCTAAACCTGACTGCGCAGCAATGCCGTTTATCTGCCTGGCTTATCAGAACAACCTTTCCAGTATTTATAGCTGTTGCGATGGATCCCGAACAAGTGGAAGAGTGTAGCCACAGGATAATGCGCTCTGAGCTTCCCGGTTAACGAGAACTGTTCAGGAAGTCTGACATCAGGAACACCTTAGTCTTTTTTAAAATTTCAGTTTTCATTTCAACATATTAAAGTTTTTTCTTATGCTCGCGTGTTTCAATTTGTTCTGAAGTAATGGTTGGGGCTTTGGGAGTTTTTCCCTGTCGCTCATCATGCAATTGTTTAACCCATTTTGTCTTCGTAGAAAGCCCGACATCCATGGCCTTGGCTGCTTGCGCGACTGTGTAATTTTGATCGACAACCAACTGAGCAGATTCATATTTGAATTGAGGGCTAAAATTTCTTCTTTTCATTAGAGCACCAGTGTTGTTCAAAGGTGAGCATATCACCTCTGAACAGGTGGCCAAATTCAGTAAGCCACTATATAAATGTGCGTTTTTATCTTTTTGAAAGCGAGCTTTTATTCAACCGAAAAGATTTACCACATTATTTTTTACATGCTCAACCCTATTAACCCGCCTCTCCCATAACTCAAGTGCCTTACGCTTCTCACTGAGGTAGTCATAACGGTCATAGTGCTTCGAGCTGACATCCTGTAATGCATGGTTTTGAATACGGTCACGTAATTCTTTTGAGACACCGATTTCGCCCATCAGCGTTTTGCAGGTCCGCCGTAAATCCCTCGCAACAAACACCGGATTATCAGGAAAGTGCTCGCGATAATAGATGATTGCCTGCGCAAAACTGTCGGTCCGCAGATGTTTAGCCGCATCCAGCCGTTGCGGAAAGATATACGGACTATCGTTAACGTTTTCCATCTTCAGCCTTTCCAGAATTTCGACCGCTGAATCCGTTAACGGAACCAGATGGTCACGTTTGTTCTTTGACACATCAGCAACTATCAATAGAGTTTTCTCTTCCCAGTTCACGGCATCCCAGCGACTGGAAGCCAGTTCATGCGGACGCTGACCACCAGCGTAAACACATAAATTAAGCAGCAAACTCACCGTGCTGCCGACGCTGGGCGTTTTGGGAAAGTCACCCATCAGCTGTTGCAGTTCATTCAACTTCAGCCAGTTGGTTCCCGCTTTCTCTGCTGCCGACTGCTTAGGGATGACGCTCACCGGGTTCATCTCAAGCCCAAACATCACGTTCTGCTGGTGGTTGGCCGGATCGTTGTCCGCTTTGAGCCCATAGTTGAACGCTGCCATCAGATAAGAACGGACACGGTTAGCTTCAACGCTCGCGCCGCGCTGAATGATGGCAGACAGAATCTGTTTGATATGTAGCGGTGTGACTTCGTTAGCTTTCGTATCTTTGGCGATGAAGGAATAGGTTTCCTTCTCCAAACGGTACAGCACCTGCTGCCATGTCCGCTTTTCATCTTCCCGCATCTTATTGGTGTAGCCCTGAATAAGCTGCTCGATGCTGCCTTTTAACTGTTCGGCACGCTTTTGCTTTTCCAGCGCGATTGCCTGTTCAGCCTTTTCGACCTTAGGGTTCTTCCCTTCCTTTAGCGTACCGGCATAACCTTTCGCAAGCTGACGAGCCTGAGCTAACGACATTTCAGGGTAACGACCCAACTGAATAAAGTGGCGCTTAGCATCCCAGTAGTAGCGATAGTAGAAAACCCGCTGCCCGGATGGCTCAACTTTAACGCCCAGACGCCCTGCTCCGCGCTCACCACTCTTGTCCCATACCTGATAAGCCGAATAGCGCGCTTTAAGTCCGCGCACCATTGAGTCCGTTAAATTGTCTGCCAAAAGAAAGTCCTTACTAGAAAAGTTTTACTGCCGTTTTCTGGGTGATGTAGCAGGTGACGTAAGGATGATACTGAAAGCAAATACCCGGAACAACATGAAACGAAGGAATATCCATAACCTACTGTTTTGTAGTAATTAATAGACAGATATGGTTAAAGTTGGAAAATGATGAAACAAGCTATTCATATGACTCATAATCGCTTGGTCGCTGGTTCAAACCCAGCAGGGGCCACCAAATTTGCAAGACTCAGACAGGAAACTGGCTGGGTCTTTTTGTTTTTTCCTTTCACAAGAATTTTTTCGCCCTCCAATGGAAAGCTTCTTACTTTTTAACAGATTAAACAGCGATAGATTATTGTTATACTTAACAGATAAATTAGTCACAACCTAAATAATTTTAAAAGAGAAGCGTTAAGTTCATTTAATTCTGCCTCATTGCTCTTCTCATTCATTTAAACAATTAACTGGTTAACAACATAGACATCCACAAAAATCACTCGTCCGCGCTTTTTCAGTGTTCTTTATGATAAACAACATCCTCATCCCCATCAGAAAAGCGATCAAATGTTTTATATGTTGCCGTATCGAATAACGATATTGCTTCAACTTCTTCCATAGGGATAACGTGTCTGAAATGCTGTAAATTTAAAGGGATTGAGTCAGGTGTAATATTTTCGCTTAAATAGAGTTCATAATAACGGTGTTGCTCATGATACCTGAGCGTATCTTTATCTCGATAACCGCTAATATATGGAATGATTGCGAGATGTTGAGTATGGGAATTTTCAATGCGAGGCGCGGCAACATAGCCTATGTAGACTTTTCTGGACTTTAGCGTGACAAAAATAAGCTTATCTTCGTCAATAGCCTGAACAAGCAAGGATTCAATCCCATCCTGCGCAGCCATCTCCCGATACATCGCCTGTCTTTTATTTTCATCTTCTAACTCTTTTCTGGCTTTATTCCCTGCTTCATAAGCGATAAAGACTGCGAGTAATAAAGAGATCCAGACAAAAACAGGGTAAGACATTATTTTTTCATTCAAAAGCCACAGATGTATATCTGAGTGCAATCTGGGCCAGATAAAACCTAATAAATTTATAATGCCGCTCAGGAAAAACAAGAAAATGAAAATAACGATGCCCAGCAGGAACCCCTGAACAGCAAACTTACATCCATGCATCGCAACATAAAAGTAGGCGTTCCAGCCATCTGTGCGTTCCTGACGTATGCGGGAGGGGTAATGATTTTCTGTATACCAGAATCCACAGACCAACACGACCATGATCACTAAAGGTCCCATGCCGTTTCCTTAGCCTTTTGACGCTAATTCTTCCATACGTGCGCGCATAGATTCACGAACTTGTTTGTTGCTCATGTTTAACGTGGCGGCGCCATTCGCATCGGTAGTAATTTTACTGCTATCAGACTGCTGAATGTTTTTTTGTACTATTTGCTGCATGAATTTACCTGGCACAGCTAAAACATGCTTCACACTACGTTGGAAAAGTCGTGTCATCTCTCCTCCTGACTCACCTTTACCGACTGACTGTCAGACTGTAAATAAGCTGTATATAAACACAGACAAACGCGATTGTCGCGCATTATCTAGTCAAGTATGGCTGACAAACGGCAACGTTGAGAGACAACACTCAAACATATCCCATCATCCTCAGCAGTGATTGCGCCTGATTCATTGCTGCGGCACGATGTGTCACGCCCAGCTTTTGGTAAAGGTTGCGAATGTGCGTTTTGATGGTGGTTGCCGCTACCGCCAGCTCACCAGCGATCTGGTCGTTGCTGTAACCCGAGTAGATCAGCCCCAGCACCTGCCATTCGCGCTGGGTTAGTGGACTGGTGCGAATCAGTTCTGGCACATCAGGATGATTAATCAGGCGATTAACGAAACCTTCGTCGAAATGCGCAAACTTGTGACGGTGATGTTTGTTAATTTCACGCAGGATGCGCTGGGCCCGGTGGTTATCCAGCTCGCTCAGAATATTAATCTGGATAAGCTGACGCAGCTGCTGCGCCATCATCTCGCCTTCAATGACAAAATGTGAAATAAAACCGGTGCTGCGTCCCAGCTTCAACGCCTCAATAAGCGTGCGTTGCGCCTCTGCTTTGCGATCGGTTTGCCAGTAGATTTGATTTAACAAAAGCAGGTTGCGGTTTAGATCACTCATCAGTCGCAGCGCCCTGGCATTGTCATTCAATTCTTCCAGCACCACTTCCGCCTGGTTGAGATCGCCAAGCAAAATCTGCGCACGCGCAATATTGCGCCACTGCCCTTGCAGAAAATGGTTGTTAGCGAAGGCGGGTTTGGCTGTTTGCCGCATCCAGTTAGCAGCACTTTGTGCATCGCCAGTCATCTGCCAGTAGATAATGCGCACCTTGTCGGCATTTGCGATCCAGTCGCTGTGCCAACTGCCGTTGTTTAACAAATTTTCCAGTCGACTCAGGAAGCTGCGAGCATTATCCAGATTGCCGCGCGCCAAAGAACACTGCACCAGCAGCCCGAGACACTGAATCTGCTGCTGCGGCTGATAACCCGCTAACACGCGCATGCCTTCACGTGCCGCCTGCTCCGCTTCGTCGAGCCTGCCCCAGGCCCACAACAGCTGTGCGCGAATACGCAGCAAAAATTCATGCAGCGGAAACTGCGCTAAATGCTGCTCTTTAACCAGCAAAAACGCCCGATCCTGCGTCTCGTACGCCGCTTGTAAAAAACCCTGAGCGAAAAGAATTTCACTCTGCTGAATCAGGCTCCAGAGCGCGTAATGCCAGGCTTCGTTGCAGCGTGCCATCTGTTCGGTTTGACGCATCAGCTGCAGGGAATTGGCCAAATCGCCTTTGCAGTGCATCACTTCACCGTGTACCGAAGTCGCAACAATGCGGCTGTAGTAACAGTGAGTCGGCAGGGTATCAAGCGCCACTCTGGCCAGTCGCTCCGCCTCTTCGGTGTCACCATCGTTAATCGCCACCTGCGCACGCAGCGCATTAAACTCCCCGTGCAGCGCCTCATCAATATCGCAGCGACACGCCTGTTCAAATCGCATCAGCAAATTGTTTACTTCAGAATAGCGATGCTGGCTTTGCATCAGCCAGGCCTGTAGCAACACCAGTCGGGAATTCTCGACTAATGTCTCCCACGGCAACGCCTTAAGTGAGGCCTCTAACAGCACCAGTTCGCTCTGATTGAACAACGTCCACGCATGTTTTAGCAGCACATCCCGTAACATCAGAGCATCGCCGGAGGCGAGCGCATGGTGAATCGCCTCACCGGGAAACCCTTGCGCCATCCAGCTTTCTGCTGCCGCACGGTGTATGGCGGGCAACTCTGCCGCCAACTCCCACTGGCAACGCAGACGCAAAAAATTGCCAAAAAGCGGGTGATAGCTGAACCAGCGACCTGAATCGTCCATGCGCTGTAAAAACAGCCCCTGGCGTTCGATCTCTTCCAGCCGCATTTGCCCGTTCTCTTCACGGGTAACACAGGTAATTAGCGCGTCGTTCATTGATCGCAACAGCGCACTTTTTAACAGGAAATGGCGCGTCGGCAAATCGACGTTATCCAGCACTTCTTCCACCAGATAATCAGAAAGATGGCTGGCGTTAATACCGGAAAGCCGGCGCGCTGAGTGCTGGGCTGAAGTGGCACCCTGGCGTGCAGAGAGCGCAATCAGCTGAAGCGCCGTTACCCAGCCCGCGACGTCGTCGCACAGGCGGCCGCTCTCTTCTGTTTCCAGTGGTGAAGCCAGACGATGATCGAAAAACAGTTTTGCTTCCTGATGCGTAAATGCCAGCTGCTGGCTGCCCAGCTCAATCAACTGTTCGCGCACGCGCAAGTTGGCAATGCCTAATTGCGGCAGATTACGCGACAGTAAAATGAGCGTGATGTTTTCCGGTTGATGGCGTAAAAAAAGCGCATCGCTTCATGAATCGCGGGATTACTGATGAGATGGTAATCGTCAATAATCAGCCAGAGCGGTAGCTTCCACTCCGCCAGCTCAACGAACAGTTGGGAAAAAGCGCGGACAAACTGACATATTGACGTTTCTGCGCCAGGGCTTCGCTACGTACACACCCGCCATTGCTGGCCTGCTGTATAGCGGCAATCAGGTAATCAGCAAAGCGTTCAGGCTGATTATCCCCTTCGTCGAGTGAATACCAACCCAAATTTGTCTTGCCCGCTGCCCATTGTGATACCAGCGTGGTTTTACCATAGCCCGCCGGACTGGTGACTAACACCAACCGGTAGTTACCGGATACAGTCAGCTTCTGTAACAAGCGTTCACGTACAACGGTACCATCAAGGCGCACGGGGCGGCTGAGTTTGGAGGGTATTAACATAGGCGTTCGTATCTCCAGAAAGGGTTATACCTCTGTGCTTTCATGCTGCAAATACGTTGGCTGCGCTTGCTTATCGCAACGCGAATTGTTTGGGCATCGCGCATCATTTTTTACGCTTCGTAATTAATATTCACACAACTTCAGACATTCACGCGCCGAAAGCAAGCGAACCCATGAAGCAATCCTTACAAAGCTCGACGTAATCACATTCCTGCGCCGCTTTCAGAAAAACTTTAACGTTCTCCACCCTGCTCCTCCTCCTGGTGAAATTAGCGACGGGATGAAGAGAGCCAGCACCTGGACGGGCAAACTGGATCGCTATCCGATTACCGCTCTGACAGGAAATATTCAATGACAGAATTCAATCTTCCACGCTTTAACGATGCCCTGACGCGTCAGTGGCAACGCTTTGGCTTGCGCGATGCGCGTGAAATGACGCAATCGCAGTGGTGGCAGGCAATCAGCGGCGCGTTGGCCGATATGCTGGCAGCGCAACCTGTCGCGCCAGCAACTGCGCCGCTGCGGCACGTCAATTACCTTTCAATGGAATTTTTGACTGGCCGCCTGACCGGCAATAATTTGCTCAATCTTGGCTGGTATAACGCGGTTAACGATGCGCTCGCCACCTGGGATGTGACACTGAGCGAGGTGCTGGAGCGTGAAACCGATCCCGCGCTCGGTAATGGCGGGCTTGGTCGTCTGGCAGCCTGCTTTCTCGATTCGATGGCAACCGTGGGTCAGCCCGCAACCGGCTACGGTCTCAATTATCAATATGGCCTGTTCCGGCAGCGTTTCGTTGAGGGTGCGCAGCACGAAACACCTGATAACTGGCAGCGCGAATCTTATCCGTGGTTTAACCACAATGCCGCGTTAAATGTGCAGGTGGGCCTCGGCGGCAAAGTGTTCAATGAAGAGGGCCGCTCACGCTGGCAGCCCGCTTTTATTTTACAGGGGGAAGCCTGGGATCTGCCGGTGGTCGGCTATCAAAATGGCGTGACTCAGCCGCTGCGTCTCTGGCAGGCCAGACATGCGCAGCCGTTTAATCTCGATCGTTTTAATGACGGGGATTTCCTGCGTGCTGAACAGCAAGGCATTGATGCTGAAAAACTCACTAAAGTGCTCTACCCCAACGACAACCACCAGGCGGGTAAAAAGCTGCGTCTGATGCAGCAATATTTTCAGTGTGCCTGCGCATTAGCCGATATTCTGCGCCGTCATCATCAGGCCGGACGCACCATTGAGACTCTGCCCGACCACGAAGTGATCCAGCTAAATGATACTCATCCGACGCTGGCCATTCCTGAGCTGCTGCGCCTGCTGATTGATGAGCACGACATGAGCTGGGAAAAGGCCTGGCAAATCACCCAACGCACCTTCGCTTACACCAACCATACGCTGATGCCAGAGGCGCTGGAGTGTTGGGATGTGCGCATGGTACGCAGCCTGTTGCCGCGCCACATGATGATTATTAATCTCCTGAATGCGCAGCTAAAACAGCAGGTGGTGGCAGAATGGCCGGGCGATGAGGCGAAATGGGCCAAACTGGCGCTGGTGCATAACCATCAGTTACGCATGGCGAACCTGTGCGTTACCGCGGGTTTTGCGGTTAACGGTGTGGCTGCGCTGCACTCCAGACTGGTGGTGCAGGATCTCTTCCCTGAATATCATCAGCTTTGGCCGCAGAAGTTTCATAACGTCACTAACGGTATTACGCCACGTCGCTGGATTAATCAGTGTAATCCAGCCCTGGCAGCGTTAATCGATAAAACCTTACAGAAACCCTGGCTGAACAACCTGGATGCGCTGCAGGAGCTGGAGCAGTACGCCGACGATGCCGCGTTCCGCGCTGAGTATCGGGCGATTAAGCAACACAATAAGCTTGAGCTGGCGCGCTGGGTTGCCACGCGCACCGGCATTCATATCGATCCCAGTGCGTTGTTTGATGTGCAGATTAAGCGCCTGCATGAGTACAAGCGTCAGCACCTGACGCTGCTGCATATTATCGCGCTGTGGCAAACTCTCGTCAGCGATCCGCAGGCTAACCGCGTGCCGCGCGTCGTGATCTTCGGCGCTAAAGCGGCGCCGGGCTACTCGCTGGCTAAAAATATTATTTATGCGATCAACAAGGTGGCAGAAACCATTAACCAGGATCCGCGCGTAGGCGATCGTTTAAAAGTCGTTTTTGTGCCTGACTACAACGTCTCCGTGGCTGAACGGCTGATCCCGGCAGCCGATCTTTCTGAACAAATATCTACCGCCGGTAAAGAAGCCTCTGGCACCGGCAACATGAAGCTGGCGCTGAATGGTGCACTGACCATCGGCACACTGGACGGCGCAAACGTTGAGATTGCCGGGCAGGTGGGCAGCGAAAATATCTTTATTTTTGGTCATACCGTGGAGCAAGTCTGTGCGCTGAAAGCCGACGGCTATGCGCCGCTGGCGTGGCGCAAAAAAGACAAGCAGCTGCATCAGGTGCTTCAGGCGCTGGAGGATGGCACATTCAGTGACGGCGACACCACCGCGTTCGACGCATTGCTGCACAGCCTTGGCCCCAAAGGGGGTGATCCCTATCTGGTGCTGGCTGATTTCCGGCCCTATTTAGAGGCGCAAGCGCAGGCCGAAGCCCTGTGGAGCGATGAAGAAGCCTGGACACGCGCCGCGATCCTGAATACCGCACGTTGCGGCATGTTTAGTTCCGATCGCGCTATTCGCGACTATCAGCAACGTATCTGGCAGGCAGCGCGCTGAGGAACGCCATGAAACCTAAAAACCATCTGGATAACATTGCTGCCTCGGGTATCGCAGCCGATTATATTAATGCTCACGGCGAGCCGCAGGCTATTTCTCTTCTTACCCGTCAGCGTTTGCTGGCGGCCATGCGGCCATCGTCAGGGGTGGCGACGCCACTGCCACCGGTAGTGATTTTTCGTCACCGTCAGCCGCTGATTTTGACACCGAAGATCGCTGCACAGACGCGCTGGCAGCTGGTGAGCGAAGCGGGAAAAACTGGTCTGGTCAATGTTTAATGGATGAGTCGCTGCATTTGCCGCGCCTGCCGGAAGGGTATCATCAGCTCACTCTGCATCAGGATGACCAGCAGTGGCATTGCCGCATTATTGTGGCACCGACGCGCTGCTACGAACCGCCTGCGCTGCTGGCCGGTAAATCGTTATGGGGCGCCTGCGTCCAGCTCTATACGCTGCGATCGACGCATAACTGGGGCATAGGTGACTTTGGCGATCTGCAACAAATGCTGCAGGAGATTGCACAGCGTGGCGGTGCTTTTATTGGTCTTAACCCGGTGCATGCGCTTTTCCCCGCTGACCCGGAAAGTGCCAGCCCGTACAGTCCCTCTTCGCGGCGCTGGCTCAACATTCTCTATATCAACGTGGCGGCCGTAACAGATTTTCAGCAATCGGATGAGGCCCAGGCCTGGTGGCGATCACCCGCAACGCAGCAGGCACTGGAGGCAGCACGTGCCAGCGAGTGGGTCGATTATACCGCCGTTACCCGGCTGAAGCTGGAGGCACTGCGCCTGGCGTGGCCAGGGTTTAAGCTGCGTGCAGCGGAAGACGAAGAGGTGTGTGCCTTTACCGCGTTTGTCGACGAAGGCGGCACAAGCCTGCTGCATCAGGCGTTATTTGATGCGCTACACGCCAGGCTGAGCGGCGACGATCCGCTGCTATGGGGATGGCCGACCTGGCCGGAAGCGTTGCAGCACCCTGACGCGCCAGCGGTGCGCGCTTTTCATCATCAGCACGAGGATGAGGTGCGCTTTTACCTCTGGCTTCAGTGGCTGGCTACAGAGCAGTTCGCGGCCTGCTGGCAGGTTTGCCAGCAGCAGGCAATGCCAATTGGACTCTATCGCGATCTGGCTGTCGGCGTGGCACAGGGGGCGCAGAAACCTGGAGCGAACGCGATCTCTATTGCCTGCAGGCGAGCATTGGCGCACCGCCCGATATTCTTGGTCCGCTGGGCCAGAACTGGGGCTGCCGCCGATGGATCCACACGTAATGCGTACGCAAGCTTACGATCCATGGATCGCACTGCTGCGTGCCAACATGCGTGACTGCGGCGCGCTGCGTATCGATCATGTGATGGCGCTGCTGCGCCTCTGGTGGATCCCGCGGGGTGAAAGCGCAGCCGAAGGCGCTTATGTCTCATATCCCATTGACGATCTGCTGGCGATCCTGGCGCTGGAAAGCCAGCGTCATCGCTGCATGGTAATTGGTGAAGATCTTGGCACTGTTCCCCCTGAAATCGTCAGTAAACTGCATGATGGCGGGGTTTACTCGTATAAAGTGCTCTATTTTGAACAGTGCTCAGCGCAGCATTTTCGTCAGCCCGCAGACTGGCCGCGCCAGGCGATGGCGGTCGCCACCACGCACGATCTGCCGACATTACGCGGCTGGTGGCAAAGTGACGATCTTACGCTAGGCGAACAGCTGGGGCTTTATCCCGATAAATACGTTCTGGCCGGGCTGCATAAAGATCGACTGACCGCCAGACAGGCGCTGTTACAGAGCCTGCATCAGGCGGGCAGCCTGCCGAAACGTGCGGGAAGAGTGGCGCGCCGTAGCATGATGAATCCTGTCCTGAACCGCGGTCTGCAACGTTATCTGGCGGACAGCAACAGCGCCCTGCTCGGCTTGCAGCCTGAAGACTGGCTGGATATGGCTGCGCCGGTTAATGTGCCGGGCACCAGCGATCAATACCGCAACTGGCGGCGTAAATTAAGCGCCCCGCTGGAGAGCATCTTTAGCGATGCAGGCATCAACACCCTGCTACGCGATCTCAATCGTCGTCGTCGCAAATAAACAAAACCTCACTGCTTGCGCAGTGAGGTTTATTGTGTGGCAAATAAAAAGGGTGCGCCGCAGCGCACCAGGTGGGGCAACATCAGCACTGTCGGGGCCGTTTCACCCCTTGCCTTTTACACTGCTGATAAAAACCTGACGTGCCGAGGTTGATCCCAGACGTTCTGCTTCATCCAGCAGTTTCAGCGCCTTATCAATATTGCCACGCTCAACCGCCTGTTTAATATTTTGATTAAAATAGCTTTCAGTATCGTTCAGCATCGGCTCGCGCTTCGCAGCGGGTGCGGCAGCCGGGGTGTAGCTTACCGGTGCAGAGGCAGCAGGCGTATTACCGATAGTTACCGGTCCTGGCCCTGATGAGCCGAACAGTGGCCCCACCAGAATCGATGAGCCAGAATTAGTTTTCACTTTCAGTTTTAATGTACCGTCGCTGACGTGGCGCGCCACCGGATCAGGAATATCAGGCACCGCATTGCCCGTGCCTTTTGCATAGGCTTTAGCCGGATCGAGCATGGTAGTGGTCTGGGTCAGATCCTGTTCCGTGGTAAACACCAGCAGATAGATCTTTTGCTGCCCGAGGGCAGGCGTAAGCTTGATCACGCCTTCCAGCCGATCGGCCGACATCACGCCCGGCTGCTGGTAGGTGAAGTAGCGGCTGGGAAACCAGGCGGCAGGCCGCATATTTTCATCCAGCACCAGGACATTCGGCGCAAATACCTGGTTGCGCTGCACTTCGCTGGTCAGCGTTAGTGTCAGCTCGCCGATATTGGCCGGCAGGCTATAGGCGGCAACCGGCCCGGCCAGTGTGTCAGCATTCAGGCGCTGGCCGCTGTTAGCGAGTGTAGTGATCTGCGTTTTCGACGGATCGACAGGCTGCCAGCTCAGCTGATGCAGACTGGCGGCAGGCAGTGCTGGTGCTGCAGAAAGATCTTGCGGCACCAGGTTGATCTCAGCGCGTACTGGCAGGCTTTGGCCTGCCAGCAGTGCCGCACTCAGGCAGAGCGCAGCGAAGGTTTTTGTCATTTTCATTATGATTACCTCAGAAGAGCTGTCAGGCAGCGACGTTAGCCAGGCAATAGCGCGTCGCTGCCGAAGTGACCTGTCAGGTGCGAAAAGCAACGACTTTCCGCCCCCTTCTTGCGTGAACGTTGTTTACCACCAGATTTCCATCTGAGCGCCGAATGTCCACTCATCGTTATCGCCACGGCTGTTGGTAAACAGGCCATTGCCGGTGCTGTCAGCGGAGGCAAAAGAGGTAAGATCGCCTGAGGCATCTTTGCTATAACCCCATTTTTCATCCCACTTGGCATAGGTCGCAAACACACGCAGTGCCGGACGTGACCAAATGCTGTCGCCTGCCTGCCACTGCTGGGCAAGGGTGATTTTGTACTGGCCGTTGCGTTCGTCAACCTGCTGCGACTTGACGTTGTCGTAGCCTACTTCCAGCAGGGTGCTCATGATCGGTGTCCATTTGTACATCGGGCGCACGCCTACGGTGTACCATTCTGTCCCGCGATTGTTATCAAGATCGATATTCTGATACATGGCGACATACATCAGATCCCAGCGTTCGGCCAGCGTGATCGCGCCGTGATCGAGGATGCGATACATATTGCCGTTGTTATTGATATTGGTGCCCTGCGGTACGCCTTTGCCCTGAGAGGTCAGCGCATCGGTTGCGTATTGCAGCACAAATTTGTTGTAGCCTTTCAGCATGCTCTGGGTATGTTCAGCGGTGAACATCCAGCCATCTTTAGAGGAGCCATCTTCAAGACGATAACCGTCGCGCGCGTTAGCTCGGCCGTAGTCAACACCCAGTTCCAGCACGCCGTCCGGGTTGGTTTCCAGTCCGGCCAGACGGATGTCGAACACGTCATTGGCGGTGCTGGTGGCGTAGTCACGGATCTGATCGCTGGAGAAAGTATAAGATCCGCCCGCTTCAGAAGAGCGCGTGGCAGCGAACGACAGCTTACCGAAGCCGAGATCAACATCTTCCAGACCCGCACCAGGACCGGAAATATCCCAGTAGTAGAAGTCGATCATGTGAACGTCGTGACGTTGATAGAAGCGTTTACCGGCCCAGATGGTTGAACCCGGCAGTGCTTCGATCAGATTTTTCCCTTTCACGTTGGCTTCACGGAAGGCGGGTGATGTCGCTTCCCAGTCATTTTGCTGAGAGACGGAATAGGCAACGTTAGTGTCGAAATAGAAGCTTTTATCGCCCTCTTTCCACACTTCCTGGCCCAGTTTAAGTTCGGCATAGGTTTCGCATTCGTTACCCAGACGGTATTTGCTTTGAGCACCGGTCGCCGTAAAACATTGTTGTTCACCGCCACTGCCGGTCCAGCCGATACCAGAACGGGCGTAGCCGGTAAAGTCGACCGCCATCGTCGGGGCTGAAAGCGTCCCCACCGCGACGGCAACAGCGATTGGAAGTTTGCGCAGAGTTAACATTTTCTATCTCCTGAAGTCATTGCTTTTTTGTTTTGGCCGGGCTAAACACCGGGCTCCTGATGAAGCCTGCGACAGGCGCTCCCGTCCTCGCGGAACAGGTGACAACGCTCCGGCGGCAGGCCGATGCCCAATATGGCGCCCTCTTTTACCAGCACGACGTCCTCCTGGCGGTACACCAGGTTTTGACGAATGGCGGGAATCTCGATATGGATTTGCGTTTCGTGTCCCAGCTGTTCGACCACCTGCACTTCCCCTTCAAGGGTGACGTCAGCGATCTCGCTGGAAAGAAGATGCTCGGGACGGATGCCTAACGACATGTTGCTGCCGACCTGAACGCCCGCGCTGTCTACTGGCAGCCAGACAAGCTGCTGATTAGGCAGTCTGACCTGCACCTGATCGATAGCGGTAGCCGTGACTTTGACCGGCAAGAAATTCATTTTGGGTGAGCCGATAAAACCAGCAACGAAGCGGTTAGCGGGATAGTGGTAAAGTTCGAGTGGCTTACCGACCTGGGCCACGCGCCCGGCATCAAGCACCACGATCTTGTCTGCCAGCGTCATCGCTTCGATCTGATCGTGTGTGACGTAAATCATGGTGCGCTTCAGGCGCTTGTGCAGGCGTGAAATCTCAATGCGCATTTGCACGCGCAGCGCAGCATCAAGGTTGGAAAGCGGCTCATCCAGTAGAAAAACGCGCGGCTCTGCCACCAGCGTGCGGCCAATGGCCACGCGCTGGCGCTGTCCACCAGACAGTGCTTTGGGGCGACGATCAAGCAGATGTGCCAGTTGCAGCACCTCCGCGACCTGATTAACCCGCTGCTGAATTTCCGCTTTTTTAGCGCCGGCCAGCTTCAGGCCAAAAGACATGTTTTCCGCAACCGACAGATGGGGATAAAGCGCATAGGACTGGAACACCATGCCGATACCGCGCTCGGCAGGCGGCACCTCATTCATGCGCTGTTCGCCAATCAGCAGGTCTCCGCTGGTGATGGTTTCCAGGCCAGCAATCATGCGCAGCAGCGTCGATTTCCCACAGCCCGAAGGACCGACAAACACAACAAATTCGCCTTCGGGAATATCGAGATCGATATCCTTCGATACCACCGTGTCGCCCCAGGCTTTTGTGACATTGCGTAACGTGACGCTCGCCATGTTCCTTTTCCTCTTAGCTAACCTGTCCTTGCCTGCGCTGTGGCAGACAGACCCCGGCACTCACTATGGGCAAGGAGACCGCCTGTAACATCCTCCGCCAGCATGCAACACGATGGGGGAGGAGGCGGGAGGAGGAGCCTGTGCATGTGGGATAGCTCTCGGGCGGCTGAATGTGATTTTTGTGATCGCCGATCCAGATCGGAAGTGAACTTTTTATGCGCCAGCCCACGATAACGGGCTGGTTTTGCCAGTGCGATCACAACTCATACGGCAAAGGCGTAGAGCGCAGGAGGATGAGAAGTCACAGCGGATTCGCACAATGTGGCGGACAGAGCACTCTCCGCTTCCGCGCGTTTCCGCTAAAAGGATGGATGTATGACGATGAAAACCGGCGCACGAATTCTGGCCCTTTCCGCCCTCACCGCCGTGCTGTTTTCGGCTTCTGCTGTAGCAAAGATTGAAGAAGGAAAGCTGGTCATCTGGATCAACGGCGATAAAGGCTATAACGGCCTCGCCGAGGTGGGTAAAAAGTTTGAACAGGATACCGGCATCAAGGTGACGGTGGAGCACCCCGATAAGATGGAAGAGAAATATCCGCAGGTTGCCGCCACGGGCGACGGCCCGGATATTATTTTCTGGGCGCACGATCGCTTCGGCGGTTATGCGCAGTCTGGTCTGCTGGCTGAAATCACGCCGGACAAGGCTTTCCAGGAGAAGATCTTTCCTTTCACCTGGGATGCAGTGCGCTACGAAGGCAAGCTGATTGGCTACCCCATCTCGGTTGAATCACTGGCGCTGATTTACAACAAAGCGTTGTTGCCTGCTCCGCCAAAAACCTGGGAAGAGATCCCAGGCATTGATAAACAGATGCGTGAAAAAGGCAAGAGCGCCATCATGTTTAACCTGCAAGAGCCTTACTTTACCTGGCCATTGCTGGCGGCGGGTGGCGGCTATGCGTTCAAATATGCTGATGGACGCTATGACGTGAAAGACATCGGTGTCGATAACGCTGGTGCCAAAGCGGGAATGCAGTTCCTGGTCGATCAGGTAAAGGCGAAAACGCTGAATGCTGACACCGATTACTCTATCGCCGAAGCTGCGTTCAATAAGGGCGAAACCGCGATGACAATCAACGGTCCCTGGGCCTGGAGCAACATTGACAAAAGCGGTATTGATTACGGCGTTACGCTGCTGCCGTCACTGAACGGTAAGCCATCAAAAGCCTTCGTGGGGGTACTCAGCGCCGGTATTAATGCTGCCAGTCCAAATAAAGAGTTAGCAAAAGAGTTTCTTGAAAACTATCTGCTGACGGACAACGGCCTGGATGCAGTGAATAAAGACAAGCCGCTGGGTGCCGTTGCGCTGAAGTCATTCCAGCAGACGCTGGAAAAAGATGAACGCATCGCTGCCACCATGAACAACGCACGTAACGGCGACATCATGCCAAACATCCCTCAAATGGCTGCTTTCTGGTACGCCATGCGCACCGCCACGCTGAATGCGTTAGGTGGTCGCCAGAGCGTTGACGCGGCGCTGAAAGATGCCCAGGCACGTCTGAATAAGTAATCCTCTCCCCGGAGCCGGATCTGCCCGGCTCCGTGACTGTTAAGGAAAACCGAATCATGTCAGGAAAACCGAAAACGGGACGGCTTCATACGCTGCTGAAAGGCCTTCTCGTGGGGATCTGCTGTCTGCTGGTCGGCTATCTGCTGGTAATGATGTATGCACAGGGCGAGTATCTGTTTGCGATACTTGCCCTGATCCTCAGCACGTCAGGTATCTGGATTTATGCTAACCGCCGCGCCTATGCCTGGCGCTA
Organism: Candidatus Pantoea haifensis; assembly: GCA_018842655.1. Lineage (GTDB taxonomy): Bacteria > Pseudomonadota > Gammaproteobacteria > Enterobacterales > Enterobacteriaceae > Pantoea > Pantoea haifensis. The sequence continues at coordinate 2,470,961 of JAGTWN010000004.1, forward strand.
CGTTTATCCTGGTATTGCGGGTATGGCACTGTTTGTCCTGTTTCCTCTCGCCTGTACCGTCGCCATCGCTTTTACCAATTACAGCAGCACCAACCAGCTCACGTTTGAACGGGCACAGCAGGTGCTGTTGAGCCGTTATTATCAGTCAGGCGAGTCAGTTAGCTTTTCGCTGTTCCCGGCAGGTGATCGCTGGCAGTTAGTCTTAACGGAAGGCGACGAGACATTTGTTTCCCCCTTTTGCCTTTGGCGGAGAGCAGCAGCTCAAAATGGCCAGTGCACCGCCGCCTGCGGGTGAGCGTGCCACGCTGCGCATTATTACCGGCAATCGCCAGGCGCTGGGCCAAATCAGTGCTGAATTGCCGGACGGCCGTCAACTGGTGATGAGCTCACTGCGTCAATTTTCAGGTACGCGCCCGCTTTACCTTCTCTCCAGCAATGGCGACCTGAAAAATCAGCAGAGCGGCACGGTTTATCGTCCGAACGGTGACAGCGGTTTTTATCAGGCGCTGAACGCTGACGGCAGCTGGAACAGCGAGAAGCTCAGTCCCGGTTATACCGTCAACAGCGGCTGGAAAAATTTCCTGCGCGTCTTTACCGATGAAGGCATTCAAAAACCGTTTTTGGCGATTTTCGCCTGGACACTGCTCTTTTCTCTGTTGACGGTACTGCTTACCGTCGCAGTGGGGATGGTGCTCGCCTGCCTGGTGCAATGGGAAGCGTTAAAAGGCAAAGCGATCTATCGTGTATTGCTGATTCTGCCTTATGCCGTTCCGGCATTTATTTCGATCCTGATTTTCAAGGGCCTGTTTAACCAGAGTTTTGGCGAGATCAACGTCATGTTGAATGCCCTGTTCGGCTTCAAACCCGCCTGGTTTAGCGATCCGACACTGGCGCGCGCCATGCTGGTCATCATCAACACCTGGCTCGGCTATCCCTACATGATGATTCTGTGTATGGGGCTGTTAAAAGCGATCCCGGACGATCTCTACGAAGCTTCGGCAATGGACGGGGCCGGGCCGTTACAGAACTTCTTCCTTATAACGCTGCCGCTGCTGATCAAACCGCTTATGCCGCTGATGATCGCCAGTTTCGCCTTTAATTTTAATAACTTCGTGCTCATTCAGTTGCTGACGAACGGCGGCCCGGATCGCCTTGGCACCACCACACCGGCAGGCTATACCGATCTGCTGGTGAACTATACCTGGCGCATCGCTTTTGAAGGCGGTGGCGGGCAGGACTTTGGCCTGGCGGCAGCGATCGCTACCCTGATTTTCCTGCTGGTGGGTGCGCTGGCAGTCATCAATCTCAAAGCCACGCGCATGAAATTTTAAGGAGCTGTTATGGCTATGGTGCAACCCAAATCGCAACTGCTGCGTCTGCTGCTGACGCATCTGCTGCTGCTGGCATTTATCGCTGCCATTCTTTTTCCCCTGTTGATGGTGATAGCAATCTCACTGCGCGCAGGAAATTTTGCCACCGGCAGTTTGATCCCGGAACAAATCTCCTGGGAACACTGGCGGCTGGCGCTGGGCTTTAGCATAGAGCACGCCGATGGCAGCAAAACACCGCCGCCTTTCCCGGTGTTGCTCTGGCTGTGGAACTCGGTAAAAATTGCCGCTATCAGTGCCATTGGCATTGTGGCGCTTTCAACAACCTGCGCCTATGCTTTTGCGCGTATGCGTTTCGCCGGGCGTGCCAGCCTGTTGAAAGGCATGCTGATTTTCCAGATGTTCCCGGCGGTGCTTTCGCTGGTGGCGCTTTATGCGCTGTTTGATCGCCTGGGCCAGTATCTGCCTTTTATCGGCCTGAATACGCATGGCGGGGTTATTTTCGCCTACCTCGGCGGTATCGCACTGCATGTCTGGACCATCAAAGGCTACTTTGAAACCATTGATGGCTCGCTGGAAGAAGCAGCATCACTGGATGGCGCAACGCCCTGGCAGGCCTTCCGTCTGGTATTATTGCCACTTTCCGTACCGATTCTGGCGGTAGTGTTTATTCTGGCATTTATCGCGGCGGTCACTGAAGTCCCGGTAGCTTCGCTTTTACTGCGTGACGTCAACAGTTACACCCTGGCGGTTGGTATGCAGCAATATTTAAATCCCCAAAACTATTTGTGGGGCGACTTTGCCGCGGCGGCGGTGCTCTCAGCTATTCCGATCACGCTGGTCTTCCTGCTGGCTCAACGCTGGCTGGTAAGCGGTCTTACCGCTGGCGGCGTGAAAGGGTAAACCTTCATCATTGTTATATTGCCTCTACTTCCTCATAGCTCTCTGTGTATGAGGTTTCGGCGGCCTGCGGGCCGCTACTTTTCTTATTTTCCCCGTTGCACCCTGCGCTAATCCCCGTGTTATCTTAGCTTTTTATGTAACAGCAATCGGACAGCGAACAATGACAAAACTGCGGGTAGGAATTGTGTTTGGTGGCAAGTCAGCTGAGCACGAAGTTTCTCTGCAATCGGCTAAAAATATTCTCGATGCGATTGATAAAACGCGGTTTGAAGTCGTGCTGTTAGGCATTGATAAACAAGGCCAATGGTACAGGAACGACGCATCCAGTTTTCTGCTGAATGCAGACAATCCGGCGCTTATTGCGCTTAACCGTGCAGCGGACAAGGTGGCGCTGATCCCCGGCCAGTCGCAAAAGCAGCTGATTATTAGTCATAACTCACACCCGCTTGCACAGGTTGACGTTATTTTTCCTATTGTTCACGGCACGTCAGGCGAAGATGGCTCTTTGCAGGGCCTGTTGCGCATGGCATCCCTGCCTTTTGTCGGATCTGATATCCTGGGATCGGCGGTGAGCATGGATAAAGATTTCACCAAACGGCTGTTGCGTGATGCTGGTTTGCAGGTTGCGCCCTGGCTGAACGTGACGCAGGCGCAGCGCGAGCGGCTTGATGTCGATGCGATTATTGCCCGGTTTGGACTGCCGCTGTTTATCAAACCCGCTAATCAGGGCTCGTCTGTGGGCGTGAGTAAAGTCACCCGGATTGAGACGTTCAATACGGCACTGGATCACGCTTTTGAGTTTGATCGTAAAGTCATCATTGAGCGCGCCATTAACGGACGCGAAATTGAGTGTGCGGTTCTGGGAAATGATGAGCTGCAAGCCAGTCCCTGTGGCGAAGTGGTGGTCAACGATGCGTTTTATTCTTACGACACTAAATACATCAGTGCAAGCGGTGCAAGAACCGTGATTCCGGCGGCTATTCCAGACGCAATCAGTGAGGCTATTCGTGATGTTGCGTTAAAAGCGTATCGCACGCTTGAGTGCTGCGGCATGGCGCGCGTTGACGTCTTTCTGACGGAAGATAATCAAATTATTGTTAATGAAGTCAACACATTGCCTGGCTTCACCAATATCAGTATGTATCCCAAACTGTGGCAGGCAGCGGGTGTCAGTTACCAGGCATTAATCACACGATTGATTGAACTGGCGCTGGAGCGTCATCAACAGGCCAGCCAGTTAAAAAGCAGCGTGAGCTAAGTCAGGCTACGTCACTGGTGAATGCGCGTTGCGCATTCACCGGCGACGTTTGATTCCGGCCATTTCTTTTTGAAAGATAGAGGTTTTTATCCGCCGCTGAGATCAAGCGGTGGGCCACGCTATGCCAGTTGCGATCGTCCGTCGCGCTGCCAAGCGCCAGGCCAAGGCTGGCGGTCACTGTAAGCGTATTGCCCTGTAACCAGAATTTCTCTTTCGCAATGGCCTGGCGGAGTGTTTCAGCCATATCGAAAAGCTGCTGTGCGTTGTGATCAAACAGTATCACCACAAACTCTTCACCGCCGAAACGACAGATTAATCCCGTTTCGCCAACCACATCCTGTAAACGACGCGCCATTTCCTCCAGCACTTTGTCACCGGCATCGTGACCAAAATTGTCGTTAATGGTTTTGAAGTAGTCGACATCAATCATGATGACGCCCATTTCACGGCGGGAAGTAAAATATTCCTCTTTCAGGCTTTCATACAGACCGGAGCGAGAGAGAAGCTGTGTCAGGAAGTCAAAATTAGCGCGAAGAGCTAACCGCTGGTTGAGCTGACGAATCGCGTCCATGCTCACGGCGACGATCAGTGGGCTGATAGCAATGGTCGCAACGCCTAATCGTGCGGAGGTCAGAGGGCTCAACGGCAAGAGATTGCCAGCGCCCTGCACGTTCATCACGCCATGTGACACCAAAATAATTTCGGTAATACCGGTAAGTAAAATGATCAGACTGGTTAAAGGAATTGGCAGCACCAGCGCGCACCAGATTAAGGCCGGTACCGGAAAGGTCAGGCTCCCTGCCCCACCCATCATTGCGCCGACAATCAGCGAAAGAATTACCGCGAATATCGGTGACAGCCTGCTGATATGCAGCAAATTGCGTAAAGGAGTGGATTGCCAGTCGCGGGTCAGCAAAAAAGGCAGCAGCATTGAGCCGGTAGAAAACTGCTCGCTTAACCAGTCCCCCACGCGGTAAAGAGCTGTGCATCAAACGTCCCTTCCTGCGCCAGCGCGCCCCAGGTTGCGCACACGAATGCTGCCAGTAAACAGGCCGGATAGATGCGTAATGCATTGGTGATGCGTTCGCTGCCCGATACAGGCTGAAAATATTTAGCCAGCACGGAAACAGCCACCAGAATAAACAAAATATTGGCAATATTAAGCGTAAATGCAGGAAGCGCCCAGCCAGAGAACACCGTGTCGTTAAACACCATCGCGGCAAAACAGGCAACGTAATAGCGGGTTCGATGTAAAAAGGATTTCGTACCATCAATCCGGCAATCAGCGCATTCACCGGCCAAAACAGAGACAACTCCTCCGGGACGCGCAAATGACCACCGACAAAGCAAAACAGCAGAGTGATAACAAATAGCGAAAGGACATTCTTTTTACAATTGTGCTCTTCAAACAGCTTAACGCGCATATGCCTGGACCTTGTTACCCGAAACACCAGCGGTACACGCCAGCATAACCGATACATGGCGTCAGAATGATTAAACCCTGAACGCACCTGAAACAATCGACCGAAAAGAACAAAAGAATCATAAGCTTAATTTGCATTGGCGCAGCAAAACGCGCGTTTCGATACGCAATAAGCCAGACGGCGACAGAAAATGGCGCTAATTATGCCTTGCAAACAAAAAAATCGGACATCCGAGATATCCGATTTTTTCTTAAGTATTGTGCTAAACCGCTTAATTGAGCTGCTATTTCACTGCCACCGGCCACTGGCTCAGACGAATGCCACGTTTATTCGCATTTTCACCAAAATCTTTCAGCACGGCTTTGACATCGGGATCGATATATTCCGCATTATCGTTATCAACAATCACTACACTGTTTTCCGGGATCTCATCCAGCAACCCTTGCAGCTTCGGATTGTGCATAAAGGTCAGATTTTGCTGGAAGCGTAAAACGTAATGATCGTCATAACGCGTCAGTTGCAGTGCATTACGGTGACTTTTGTAGATGCTGTAGAGAATTTGCGTGGCAATACCCATGCCAATGCCGACCAGCATGCCAAGCGTAATAATCCCAACGATGGTGGCAAGGAACGGCACATACTGTTGCGCGCCCAGGCGAAACTGTTCGATAAACAGTCGCGGTGTCGCCAGTTTATAGCCGGTATAGAGCAGCACCGCCGCCAGGCTCGCCAGTGGGATAGCATTGAGCAATGTGCTGAACCACACGCCACAAATCAGCAAAAGTACGCCGTGTATTAAAATTGACAGCTTCGTCTGCGCGCCAGCACTGACGTTCACTGAACTGCGCACAATGACGGCAGTGATGGGCATCGCGCCCAGAAATCCAGCGGTTAAATTACCGATCCCCTGGGCAAACATCTCTTTATTCGGTGATGGCGCGGGATGCTGCGGCCGCAACTTTTTCAGCGCCTCCTGACTGAGCAGGGTTTCAAGACTGGCCACTAACGCCAGCGTCACAGCGACGATCCATACCTGTGGATCCTGCCACGCCAGCCAGTCTGGTGTTTCCAGTTGAGCAGCCAGTGCCGACAGGCTATCGAACGCGGGTAATGAAATGCGCGGCAGTTCGTTAGCCATTGACGGGAACAGACGACTTCCCAGAATCGTCGCCAGACAGCCAAACAGTACCGCAATTAACGGTCCTGGGATCCATGCCAGGGCTTTAACCCGCTTTATCACCGGTGTGGTCCACAGGCACAGAATCGCCAGCCCAGCCCCTGCAACAAGCATGGCTGAAAGCGAGAATGTCATCTCACCATTGACCACCGAAATCAGTTCCGCATCACTTGCCGCGCCCAGCGCCACCGGAATTTGCTGCATGATAAGCAAAAGGCCAATCGCCGCCAGCATGCCTTTAATTACGCTACCCGGCACCAGAGAGATAAAGCGTCCGGCGCGCAGCACGCCCAGCAGGCACTGCAACACGCCTGCAATAATCAGGGCGGTGAGAAAGGCAGAAAAGCTGCCAAGCGTGGCCATTGACGCTACCACGATGGTGACCAGACCTGCTGCCGGTCCGCTTACGGCAAAGCGCGACGGACTGAGTGACGTCACTATCAAGCCCCCGATGACGCCCGTTAGCAGACCCGCAAAGGGCGGCAATCCACTGGCCTGAGCAATACCCAGACAGAGCGGCAACGCGACCAGAAAAACCACCAGACCAGCGGGAATATCCCGCTTCAGGGTATCGAGATTCATGGTAAAGGCTCCTCTGCAGATTGCTGGATTAACTCTTTAAGGTGACCCGATTGCAGGTCGTAGACACAGCCGAACACATCCAGTTCCTGACCTGATTGCCAGGCTTGCCGCACCGGTTCTGATGCGACCAGGCGCGAAAACTGCGCAATAACATTCGCCTCAACCAGGCGATTGAGCTTGCCGGTTTCATCTTCCGTTGAAGCATGAAATTCCGCTAAACCCTGTTGTAATGCGTGACGTAATGCAGCAATACGTCTTGCCAGTGCTGAATCCTCATCTGCCAGCGGACTTTCCGGTAGATTTAACGCCGCCTGAACGCCACCACAGCCATAGTGTCCGCTTAACACAATGCGATTTACGCCGAGATAAAAAATGGCGTACTGCAAGACGCTGAGCAGATTGTCATCATCTTCCACCACCATATTGGCAATGTTGCGATGCACAAACAGCTCACCAGGATGCGAACCCGTCAGGACTTCAGCCGGAACGCGGCTGTCTGAACAACCAATCCACAACGAATGCGGTTTTTGTTGATGCAAATATTTTTCGAAATAGTCCGGATTACGCTGGCGGCGCTGTAATGCCCAACTGCGATTTTTCGCTAATAAGGGTTTAAGTGTCGTCACAATCATCTTCTCTCTACGACCGGGAAATTCGCTTCCAGGCAAACATTCAGGAAAGGGCGCATTTAATTAATGGCAAGCTGGCAGCGAAACAGGAACTCCATCACAGAAAAAGGTTATAGACGCTAATCATTACGAATGCACACCAAATATTTCCAGCCCTAAACAAGCCCGTTGTAAAGTAAAATTTAATTAAATAAACGTCAGCTCAATGTAAATCTAAATAGTTTAAAGCGAGGCCACAAGCGAGAAAGAATTTTGATAAAAAACATAAATTACATACAGTTAATAATTGTAAATAATTCATGCTCCCTTTTCTGCCTGACAGAAAAATACACGCATAATAATAATGGTTTTACTTAAGGTTGTTTTAAGCGAACCTTATACCCAGGAACAATCTTAATTATAAAATTTAAGATTAGCGTAATTAACTGGCTAATATGATTACACCCGGTTTTATATGCTGCGCTCAGGGCAGAACAGGAGTGAGAGATAATAATTTTAATTTGCAGGAAAATAATCTCACAGGAAAGTAAATCAGTACCAGCCCGAAAAATAGCCTGAAAGCAGCACGTTGTTTTGCCTGACGAATTATTTACCGTTCTTGTTTCATGCTGTTATTTAACTTTCGAAAGCAGTAAGAGCCATAACCTGAAAAGCTTTTAAAACGGTGTGGTTAACGTAAGCTGTGGGCAGATAAACGCATGCTGTTATGAGAGGAGACGCTTATGGCGCTAAATTCACGCTCACCGTTACTCGATTCGCTGGGTTGGGTTGATTATGCATTCCAGCCAGCGGGCGCGGCCCCGCCCGCCGATGCGGCGTATGGCCACCAGCGTCACAGCGCCAGCGTGGTAATGGATAGCGAAAATGTGCCGCCAAAAAGCTGTGAATCTGACGGCATAATCGGAACAGGCGATCGTGCGGTCGCCGTGTATACCGCAGACTGTTTACCGGTATTAATTGCCGACGATAAGCAAAAACATGTTGCTGCCGTACACGCTGGGCTGAAAGGAACCTTACGCGGTGTGCTATATCGCGCGGTTGAAAAATTGTGTGAGCGTGGCGCAACGCCTGACAGCCTGTTCCTGGCGATCGGCCCCGCGATTGCTCCCTGCTGTTACGAATTAGGCCAAAACATGCTGTCAGAGATAGCACAAACCACTGGCGTACCGCAGCCGGTGCGCTGGCATCAGCAGCAGCCTCACAATCCGCAGGCAGTACGTGCGCAGGCACAAGCACAGCAACAGGGTATCTGGTTTGATCTGCCCGGGCTGGCAAAACAGATGTTAATGGCGTCCGGTATTCCAGCCGCGCACATCGACCATATCCAGGTTTGTACTTATTGCATGGCAGAAGCGGGATCGAGTTATCGCTATAACAGCCATTTTAGCAGCGGCTATCAGTCGCGCTATTCGTGGATCCGGCGGCGTTCATCAGGCTAGCGGTAAAGCGGTGGGTGAACGTGCATCAGCACTTTTGCTCACAATGTTGATATCTCTCACACCCTGACGCGCTGCCCCTTCTTTTTAACCCAGAAGCCGATACAGTTAACTCATCCGACCACTTCGCTGAGAGTGATGACTGTGCGTAATGCTAATTATCCGGCGTTATTCGCGCCGCTGGACCTGGGTTTTACCCAACTTAAAAACCGATTTTTAATGGGCTCTATGCATACTGGCCTGGAAGAGCACCGTGAAGGCGCCAGTCGGCTGGCCGCGTTTTATGCCGAGCGTGCACGTGCAGGCGTGGCGCTGATCGTCACCGGGGGCGTCTCCCCCAATGCGCAAGGCGTTGGCATGGCACACGGCGCGATGCTGACAGAGGCAAGGCAGTGCGACTGGCATCGTCAGATTACCGACGCTGTGCATCTACACGGCGGGAAGATTGCCTTACAGATCTTACATACCGGGCGCTACAGCTATCAGAAAGATTTGGTTGCCCCCTCAGCCCTGCAGGCACCGATAAACCGTTATACCCCCAAAGCGATGAGCGATGAAGAGATCGAGCAAACCATTGCCGACTTTGCCCGTTGTGCGCGACTGGCCCAGCAGGCAGGCTACGACGGCGTGGAGATTATGGGATCAGAAGGCTATCTGATTAATCAGTTTTTGGTGAAGCAGACTAACCAGCGCGACGATCGCTGGGGCGGCGATTTTTCACAGCGCATGCAGTTTGCCCTGGCGATCACCCGTGCAGTTCGCGAGGCAACCGGCGAAAAATTCATCATTATTTTTCGCCTGTCGATGCTCGATTTAATCCATGAAGGCAGTACGCTGGAAGAAACGCTGTTGCTGGCGCGTGAACTTGAGCAGTGCGGCGTCACGCTGTTTAACACCGGCATCGGCTGGCATGAGGCACGTATTCCCACCATTGCCACCTGCGTGCCGCGTGCTGCTTTTGCCTGGGTAACGAAGCGTTTACGGGCAGCGGTTGCGGTGCCCGTCATCGCCACTAACCGCATCAATCACCCCGATGTCGCGGAACAGCTCTTACAGGATGGCTATGCCGATATGGTTTCAATGGCGCGTCCTTTTCTCGCTGACGCCGCGTTCGTGCGTAAAGCTGAGCGCGGTGAGGCGGAAGCGATTAATACCTGCATCGCCTGTAATCAGGCCTGCCTGGATCAGATTTTTGTCGGTAACGTGACCTCCTGTCTGGTGAATCCACGCGCCTGCCACGAAACGTTAATGCCGGTGATCGCCAGCGATACACCAAAGCATCTGGCGGTGGTGGGTGCAGGCCCGGCGGGCATGGCGTTTGCTTTACAGGCTGCGCAGCGCGGTCATCAGGTAACGCTTTATGAGGCTGACGCTGAAATTGGCGGCCAGTTTACTCTTGCCCGTCAGATTCCCGGCAAAGCGGAATTCAGTGAAACCCTGCGCTATTTTCGCCATCAGCTTCACGCAGCGGGTGTGACAATCAAAACGGGCTGTCGGGTAGATGCGGCCCAGTTAGAGGAGGCTGACGAAGTGGTTCTGGCGACGGGAATCTGGCCGCGTACGCCTGCCATTCCCGGCATCACTCATCCAAAAGTGCTTAGCTATCTCGACGTGCTGCGTGATAAAAAGCCGGTTGGCGCAAGGGTGGCGATTATTGGCGCAGGCGGCATCGGCTTCGATACCGCAGAATATTTGTCACACCCGCCAGAACAGGCCCGGCTGGCAGCGTTTTACACTGAATGGGGCATCGATCACAGCCTGACGCAGCGCGGTGGCTTAATGCGCCCGCAGCCTTCTCCCGCCTTACGGCAAATTTGGCTGCTACAGCGCAGAGCAGGCAAGCCCGGCGCGATGCTGGCAAAAACCACCGGCTGGATCCATCGTGCCAGCCTACAGTCACGCGGCGTGCAGAGTTGGGGCGGCGTTGAATATCTGTTGATTGATGATGAAGGGCTACATCTGCGACGCGAAGGTAAAATGATGGTGCTGCCCGTTGATAACGTGATTATCTGCGCGGGACAGGAGCCGCAGCGCGAACTTGAGGTCGCGCTGCGTGAAGCAGGAAAAGTGGTCAGGCTGATTGGCGGCGCTGACGTGGCGCTGGAGCTGGATGCGCGTCGCGCCATCGCGCAGGCGACACAGTTAGCATTAACGATTTAACGCATTTTTACCGCACGCAAAATCACGAACTTCTGGTTCGATGCGATCAGCGTGCAGTTGCCAAACAGCTTTTTCAGTTTGTGATGATAATCGAGGTGGCGATTGCCCACGATGCGCAATTCGCCGCCATACTGCAGACAACGTTTTGCATCACGAAACATCTGCCACGCCAGATGATCGGTCACGGCGTGCTGCTGATGAAAGGGCGGATTACACAATACCGCATGCAGGCGATCGGAAGGATAACCGCTCAATACGTTATTCACGCGAAACTGACAACGTGCCACATCATCCGGGCGATTGGTTTCCACATTCAGACGACTCGACTCAACCGCCATGTAGGACTCATCCAGAAAGTGTACCTCTGCCAGCGGATTACGCTCCAGCGCCATTAAACCAATCACACCGTTGCCGCAGCCCAGATCGACAATTTCACCGTCGATATTTTCCGGTAAATGCTGAATAAACAGGCGCGCACCAATATCCAGCGAGGCGCGGGAAAAACGTTCGCGTGGTTATGAATCTGGTAAGGCGTACCGTCCAGCGGCCAGACGGTGGTTGATGACTGTTCGCGCAGCGCGGGCTGCGTGAAATGGCTGTAAATCAGACGCGCTTTTTCCACGCCAGCGAGGTTTTTGTCTCGCCAATAATTTGCTCAAACAGTTGCAGCGTCGAGTTGTGGATCTCTTTAGCGCGGGCTGCCGCTAAAATCACCGTTTCTGGCGTAATCACCTGACGCAACGCTCGCAGCTGCTGTTCCAGCAGCGCCAGCGTTTTTGGCACTTTGAGTAATACTGCCGCCGGTGCCGCAGGCAGAGGGGCAAGGCTGTCGATAAAATGGACATCGCTGTCATCCAGCGCGTTAAGACGCAGGTTTTGACGTGTCGCCTGCTGGCTTAACCAGGAATCACTGATGTGCCAGACCGGACGGGGATTCAGCGCACAGGTCAAGGCACCAAAGCTGTCGTTGAACACCAGTACTGGCCCATCAGGCAGCACCTGCTGCAACAGGTATTCATCTGCCGCATCCCAGGCTTGTAATGGACTTTCGTCACGCATCTGCGGGAAACGATGCAGGATCAGTGTGCGATCGTTCAGTTCAAGTTGGCTCATGAATTCTCCGGCATGGTACACTTTGGTCGATTTTCGCCCTAAAAAGGGGGCGCAGTATACTGTCTTTCACCCGGAATCCCTAATGTCCTCACTTATCTATCTTCAGGGTTATCCTGAGCACCTTCTCAGCCAGGTTCAGACGTTGATTGAACATCAGCGTTTGGGGGCATTTTTACAGAAGCGTTATCCAGGATCGCACGACATCATTAGCGATAAAGCGTTGTATGACTACACGCAAGCGTTAAAAAACCGCTATATGCGCAATGCGCCGCCCATCAGTAAAGTGATTTGGGATAATAAGATCAAGGTAATGAAGCACGCGCTGGGTTTACATAGCGCCGTCTCACGTGTGCAGGGGGAAACCTGAAAGCCAAAGCTGAAATTCGTATTTCGACCTTTTTCCGTGTCGCCCCGGAACCTTTTTTACGAATGATTGTGGTTCACGAACTGGCGCATCTTAAAGAGAAAAATCACGACAAAGCCTTTTATCAGCTGTGCTGCCATATGGAGCCGGATTACCATCAGCTTGAGTTTGATGCGCGACTGTGGATGACCGAGCAAGCGATGCATGGAAATGCCGCCTGAATACTGTCCTGCAGGCTATTTTATTTGCCCTTTTGAACCTGGGCAATGCTCACTCTCCTCACGTACTTCGTGTACGCTCCGGGTGTTGCGCGCTGTCCAGGTTCAAAATGCCTGCAAAAATGACGCCTGACTGAGCTGACTTTTAGAGAAATTCCTGCGCTTTCTGAATCAAACTGGTTTTAGTCAAGGCGCCGAGAAATTGGCGCTCCTGGGGGTTATTCAATACTGGTAAGCGTTCCAGCGTGACCATGGCGAAAGCTTCCCACCCTTCACGCATGCTTTGATACTGATAAACGCAGGGGAAATTACTGTCCATTACTTGCTGCACCGGTGAATGCAGCGTAATTTCCTGTGACAACACTTTGCGTGATATCTCATGAATTGATACCACACCCAGAAACGCACCTTCATCATTAATGACATAGACATAACGTTCACGCTTCAGCGAACTCACCGCCAGTGCCTGACCCACCGACTCATGCGGCCGGAGTGCCGCGCCTGGAATAATCAGCTCCGCAACCCGCATATTATCGAAGTCATATTTAGCTTCTGAGCGGTTGAAGTGATAACTGACCACCGGATAAGTGCTGGCAGATTGCAGTCGATACACCACCATTGATGCCAGCACCGCTGCGATCATCAGCGGAAACAGCAAGCTGCTGTTCAGCGTCATTTCCAGCACCATCAGGATGGCCATCAGCGGTGCCTGGCTAACGGCCGCTAATACGGCCGCCATGCCAATCGCAGCATAGAGCAAGGTATTGCCGAGCGGCAGATGCAGCGCCGCGCCGCACAGCGCCAGTGTCACGCCTAACAGCGCGCCAATCAGCAATGACGGCGTAAATAAACCGCCCACCGCATTCGATCCTACCGATAAACTGGTCGCCAGCGTCTTTAACACCAGCAGCAGCAGTAAGCCTGGCAGCAAATAATGGCCCGCCATGACTTTTACAATCACTTCGTAGCCATTACCTAAAATATCGGTGGAGATGAGTGCCAGTAACCCTACCGCAAAGCCACCTGCTCCCAGCCGGAGCGGCAGCGAGCGCACCCGACCAAACAGGGTTTTGCTGCGGGCAATCAGTTTAATCAGCAACCAGCCCGCCAGCCCGGCGCATAAGCCAATTATCACAGTCATCAGCAGGCTGCTGACATCCATGTGAAAGTTAACGTCAGCCAGCGGATAGAGTGCGCTGCGAAAACCCAACGACCACATCGTCATCACGGCTACAGCGGAAGAGACAATCAGTGGGATTAGTCGCTGTAACGCTGAAATACCAAACGCTATCTCCGCCACGAAAATAGCCGACGCCAGCGGGGCGTGATAAACCGAAGACAGCCCCGCCGCTGCTGCCATCGCCACCACGTCGCTGTTTTTTAAATTGAGGGATGGGGGCAGCCACTTCCCTGTCAGGCTGCCGCACAGCGCAGAAAGCTGCACCATCGGCCCTCTTTACCGATCGATGCGCCGCTGCCAATACTGGCAACTGACGATAAGGCACGAAAAAGAGAGGTTTTGGTGGGAACGGCATCGAGTCGCGCATTGATCACTTCCAGGTAATCGGTCTTTACCGTTTGTTGCTGTTCGATAGTTACCGCATAACGCAAAAAATAGCCCGCCAGCACTCCTCCCGCCCCCACCAGCAGCGGCCAGAGCAGCCACGGCCAGACGTGCATCGCCTCGGTGATCTCATTGCTGCTACCAAACAGCAAATGGTTAATCAGCTCAATCACGCCGCGAAACGCCAGCGTGACCAGCGATGCGACAAAGCCAACTGGAATGGCAATGAACAGCGTGGTCCAGTTTAGTGCGTGTTTACTTCCTTTCACCTGCGCTCCTTCTCTGCCAAAAACCGTTGCGCCAGCATAATATTGGAATGCAGATCGCAGGATCAAATTTGCATCTGCCCCCTGCGTTGCGTGTGTCGCCGGGCATGTTACTCTGCCGCTTTACACGTGCAGGAGAGTTGTCGTGATTCGTTTTGCTATTGTCGGAACTAACTGGATTACGCGCCAGTTTATAGATGCTGCGCATGAAGCCGGTATGAAACTAGGTGCTGTCTATTCACGAAGCCAGCAGCAGGCCGATGCATTTATTGCGGATTATCCCTGCAAGCAGACGTTTACCTCGCTTGAGGCCTTAGCCGCCAGCCCCGAGATTGACGCAGTCTATTTAGCCAGTCCGAACGCATTGCATTGTGAACAGGCGTTGCTGTTCCTGTCACACGGCAAACATGTGATATGTGAAAAACCGCTGGCCTCTAATCTTCATGAGGTTGAGGCGATGATCGCCTGCGCACGTCAGCATCAGGTTGTCCTGTTTGAAGCCTTTAAAACCGCCAGCTTACCCAATTTCCTGCAACTGCAACAGGCGCTGCCGCAACTGGGTAAACTGCGGAAGGCACTGTTTAACTATTGTCAGTATTCATCACGTTATCCACGTTATCTCAATGGTGAAAACCCCAATACCTTTGATCCACGCTGGTCGAACGGCTCTGTTATGGATATCGGTTATTACTGTTTAGCGAGTGCCGTAACGCTCTGGGGTGAGCCGGAAAAGGTGCAGGCCGAAGCGACACTGCTGGAAAGCGGCGTCGATGCCCATGGCGTGGTGGTACTGGATTACGGCGAATTCGATGTAACAATTTTGCACTCAAAAGTCAGCGACTCAACCCTCCCCAGCGAAATACAGGGTGAAGCGGGCGCACTGGTTATCCATAAAATTTCTGAGTGTCAGCAACTCAGTTTTATCCCGCGCGGCAGCGATAAGCAGGATTTGAGCCAACCCCAGCACATCAATACCATGCTGTATGAAGCTGAAACTTTTATACGTCTGGTTGAGCAGCGCCAGGTTGATCATCCCGCGCTGGAGGTGTCACGCATTACCGCCGCGCTGTTAACAGAAATTCGCCGCCAAACCGGCGTTATTTTTCCAGCCGATCACGCTGATGTGTAAATATTTCTAAATATGACTGACAATGATTGCTTCGTAAGGGATTAATCCGTAATTTACGCTTCTGCAAAGGGAGTAACTTAAAAGCTGATTGATCGTCATTACGTTGCGCAAGCATCCGGTCATCAGGCAACCCGGAATCTGATTCTGCGTTGTAAGTGAGACCTTGCCGGAAGGCGAGGTTTGCTTGCAGCAAAAAAGCGGCTGACGTCTTCTGACTTCAGCCTTTTTTTATTTTTTGGACAGGATACGATTATGCAAACTGTGGGAACGCCATTGCTTTGGGGCAGTTTTGCGGTAGTAGTACTTATCATGCTGGCGATTGATCTCTTTTTACAGGGACGTCGCGGCGCGCAAACCATGTCATTTAAACAAGCTGCCGTCTGGTCGCTCATCTGGGTTTCCGTCTCACTGCTCTTCAGCGCCGCTTTTTGGTGGTATCTCGAAGGCAGCGCCGGACGTGAAATCGCCACCGCACAAACCCTCGCTTTCCTGACGGGCTATGTACTTGAAAAAGCACTGGCGGTGGATAACGTTTTCGTCTGGCTGATGCTGTTCAGCTACTTCTCCATCCCGGCTGCTTTGCAACGCCGCGTACTGATTTATGGCGTGCTGGGTGCCATCGTTCTGCGTACCATTATGATTTTTGCCGGTAGCTGGCTGGTTACCCAGTTCAGCTGGATCCTTTACATCTTTGGCGCCTTCCTGCTGTTTACTGGTTTGAAAATGGCTTTCGCGAAAGAAGACGAAGAAGGTGCTGTAGGTGAAAAACCCGTGGTGCGTTGGCTGCGAGGCCATTTACGCATGACGGACTCCCTGGAAGGGGAAAAGTTTTTTATCCGCAAAAATGGCGTGCTGTTTGCGACACCGCTGCTGCTGGTATTGATCATGGTTGAGCTGAGCGACGTTATTTTTGCAGTCGACAGTATTCCCGCTATCTTCGCGGTGACCACAGATCCGTTTATCGTACTGACCTCAAACCTGTTCGCGATTCTCGGCTTACGTGCCATGTATTTCCTGCTGGCAAACGTGGCGGAACGTTTCGCAATGCTGAAATATGGCCTGGCGATTGTGCTGGTGTTCATCGGTATTAAGATGCTGATCGTCGATTTTTACCATATTCCGGTGGGGATCTCGTTAAGCGTGGTGGGCAGCATTCTGGGCATAACCCTGCTGATCAATGCCTGGGTTAACCACAGAAACGACCAGAAGAAGATCACACCATAATTCTCTACAGGGGCAGCTTCTGCCCCTGTTTTATTTTGCACCTGCGGTTTCAGACATTTCTAACCTCTGTCACACTTCCACAATCCAGCATAATAAAAATTCGACCTTGCCCACGTTGGCAGAATTATCTCTTTTCTCGCTCAATCTTTTCCTTATACTCCGCCAGGCAAACCGTTTCAGACGTGAAGTACTTTTACGACTGAAGCTACATCTCGCTAAAATACAGAAAACACTATGCCGAAAACTCTCTCCGCACGACTGGGCTCGCTGTTCGCAGGAAGCCTGGTGAAACAAATCATGATCGGGCTTGTCGCCGGTGTTGCGCTGGCCTGGCTATCACGCGATGCGGCATTAGCCGTTGGTCTGCTGGGCGATCTGTTCGTCAACGCTCTGAAAGCTGTCGCGCCTGTACTGGTGCTGGTTCTGGTGATCTCTTCGATCGCTAACCATCAGCAAGGCCAGAAAAGCAATATTAAACCGATCGTGATGCTTTATCTGCTCAGCACCTTTTTGCAGCGGTTGTCGCGGTGATTTTCAGTCACCTGATACCGCAAACGCTGACGCTGGCGGTGGGCACTACCGAAATTACGCCGCCTTCGGGCATCACTGAAGTGCTGCGTGGCTTGCTGATGAGCATGGTGGCTAACCCGATTACCGCGCTGATGAATGCGAACTACATTGGCATTCTGGTGTGGGCGATTGGTCTCGGTCTGGCGTTTCGTCGCAGCCAGCCCAGCACCCGCGCGTTTCTGACAGATGCGTCGAATGCCGCAACCTGGCTGGTACGCTGCGTGATTCGCTGCGCCCCCGTAGGGATTTTTGGTTTAGTTGCCTCGATTCTGGCCTCAACCGGTTTTGGTGCGCTGTGGCAATATGCCCACCTGTTGACGCTGCTGATTGGCTGCATGCTGTTGATGGCGCTGGTTGTGAATCCGCTGCTGGTCTACAGCAAAATTCGTCGTAACCCTTATCCGCTGGTGTTTACCTGCCTGCGCGAAAGTGGCGTGACGGCGTTTTTTACCCGCAGCTCTGCCGCTAACATTCCGGTCAACATGGCTATCGCGAAACGACTGAATCTGGATGAAGATACCTATTCCGTCTCGATTCCGCTGGGTGCGACCATTAGCATGGCGGGCGCAGCAATTACCATCACGGTGTTAACGCTGGCGGCGGTGCATACGCTTGGCATCAGTGTTGATGTGCCCACCGCAATCCTGCTGAGCCTGGTTGCCGCTTTGTGTGCTTGTGGTGCATCAGGTGTTGCAGGCGGCTCTCTGTTGCTGATCCCGGTGGCGTGTAATATGTTCGGCATTCCAAATGATGTCGCGATGCAGGTGGTGGCCGTCGGCTTTATCATTGGCGTGTTGCAGGATTCAGCCGAAACGGCCCTGAACTCATCAACCGATATTCTGTTTACGGCAGCCGTTTGCCAGGCTGAAGCGGAACGCGTACCGAGCCGTGTATAAACAGCCGTCCCGTTATGGCGGCCCTTATTTAAGGGCCGCCATTTTTATGATTACAGCGTGACGCCACTTTTAAAGATGGCCAGTTCGCGGAAATCATTCTTTTCGTTCTTCGTCGCCTGACCATTCGCAATCGCCACAATGGTATCGACGAAATCCGCCAGCATCTCATCCATGCTCATGCCGTGAATCAACCGACCCGCGTCAAAATCGATCCAGTGTGGTTTCTTTTCTGCCAGCGGCGTATTGGTTGCCAGTTTTACCGTGGGCACAAACCCACCATAAGGCGTGCCGCGTCCGGTACTGAACAGCACCATATGGCAGCCTGCGCCAGCTAAGGCGCTGGTTGCAACAGCATCATTGCCCGGCGCACTCAGTAAATTCAGGCCCGGTGTTTTCAGCCGCTCGCCATACTTCAGTACGTCAACCACCTGGCTTTGCCCCGCTTTTTGCGTACAGCCCAGCGATTTCTCTTCCAGCGTAGTAATGCCGCCCGCTTTATTACCTGGCGACGGGTTCTCATAAATTGGCTGCTGATGATCGATAAAGTACTGTTTGAAATCGTTGATCATCGCCACGGTTTTATCAAAGGTGGCTTCGTCGCGACAGCGGCTCATCAGGATGCGTTCGGCACCAAACATCTCCGGCACTTCAGTTAATACGGTGGTGCCGCCGTTGGCAATCATCTGATCGGAAAAGCGTCCCAGCAGCGGATTCGCGGTAATGCCTGAAAAACCGTCTGAACCGCCACATTCCAGACCAAACTTCAGTTCACTCAGTTTGCCTGGCACACGTTGATCATGGCGCATTTTTTCATACAGCGCATGCAGACGTTCAACACCCGCCTCCACTTCATCATCATGCTGCTGACACACCATAAATTCCACGCGGTCGCTTTCGAATGCGCCAAGCGTTTCACGGAAGGCATCTACCTGATTATTTTCACATCCCAGGCCAATCACCAGTACCGCGCCCGCATTCGGATGGCGCACCATATTTTGCAGCATAGTGCGGGTATTATCGTGATCCTGGCCCAACTGGGAGCAGCCAAAAGTATGACTAAACAGGAACGCGCCATCGATATCAGTGGCCTCCTGCGTCTCTTTCAAAAAGCGTTGCAGGATCTGACGCGCAATACCGTTCACGCAGCCCACGGTCGGTAAAATCCACAACTCATTGCGAATGCCGACCTCGCCGTTTGCCCGGCGATAAATCTGCACCTCGCGATCGCCCGGCTGAGGCGGCACGTCGACAAACGCTGGCTGGTAATCATATTCATCCAAATCGCTGAGATTGGTGCGTGAGTTGGTGGAATGGATGACCTCGCCTTCGGCAACCGGCTGCGTTGCATGACCAATCGGTAAGCCATATTTAATGACCAGTTCCCCTGCGCCAGAGGCTGCAGCGCAAACTTATGGCCGCGCCCAACTGCCTGTTGCAGCCTAACTGTCGCTGCTGGCAACGCAACGGTGGCTCCGGCGTCTAAGTCACGCAACGCCACAGCTACGTTGTCGCGGGAATGTATTTTAATCGCGTCTTGCATAGCGTTATCTCAGTTGACTCAGCGCCTCACGCATTCCGTGGGCGATGATGTTTTGCAGGTGTTGGCTAACCGCTGCGACCAGTCCCGGTTGCAGGGTTAAATCTTCTCCCCAGTGGTGCGCATCGCTTAATACGCTGTGCACCAGTTGCTCTGGGGAAATCTGGTCGTCCTGTAGTGCTTTCCAGCCTTCGGCATAACGCTGCAACCACTGCGCGTCGTCCTGTAACGGCCAGCTTTTGCCTTCTGACTCACCGCGATAAAAAGCGATCAGTGCCGCAAACGCAAACGTCAGGTGCGGCGGCCACTGACCTGTTTTCTGATGCGATGTCAGCAGGGGCGTTAATAACCGAGTACGGAATTTTGTCATGCCATTTAGCGCAATCGACAACAAGGCGTGACGAATAAATGGATTGCGGAAACGGCGCTGTACCGCGTCGGCAAAGGCATGCAGTTCATCAGCGGGTAAATCCAGCGTTGGGATCACCTCTTCCCGCAGCAGTTTATCTACGAAGTGGGAAATGGCCGAATCGTCCATCGCCTCACCCACGCTTTCCAGTCCGGCAAGAAACGCCACCGGCACCATGGCAGTGTGCGCACCGTTAAGGATCGCTACTTTCTGCGCTTTATAGGGCGCAATGTCTTCCACCATGCGGACCTGTGGAGCCAGCGCATTAAGTTTGAGCTCATCAGCCAGCATTGCCGGGCCCTGAATCACAAACTGGTAATAGACTTCTCCCGCCACCAGATAGCGATCCTGATAGCCCAGCTCTGTTTCAATCTGGGCGCTATCTTGCGGGAAGCCCGTAACAATGCGATCCACCAGCGTGTTATAAAAGGCACAGTGCTCGTTGATCCACGTTTTGAATGTCGCAGGCAGTTGCCAGTGATCAGCGTAGCGCAGCACTGTCTCACGCAGCGTGTCGCCGTTATGATCGATGAGTTCGCACGGCACAATCAGCCAGCCTTTATCACCCGCGCCGTTAAAGTGAGTAAAGCGCGCCCACAGCAGTTGGGTCAGTTTGCCTGGAAAGCTGGAGGCGGGTTGATCGGTTAACGCATCCGTCCCGACAAAGGCGATGCCCGCTTCGGTGGTATTGGAAAAAACAAAGCGTAACTGCGGATTTTCAGCCAGCGCCAGATAATCATCAAACTGCTTATAAGGCTGGACTTCACGATTCAGACTGCGGATCAGCCGCGTTTCACTGACCCGCTCACCCTGCTCGTTAAGGCCACGAATCAGAGTGGTATACAGACCCTGTTGCTGGTTCAGGCTGTCGCTGACTTCACGGTTGCGCGGCCTTACCACCACGATACCGGCATCAATGCCGTGATGTTCATTGAGCCAGTCTATTTGCCAGTCAATAAACGCCCGTAAAAGTTACCTTCGCCGAACTGAATAACACGTTCGTTATAGAAACTGCCGGGAAAGTCGTGACGATTTAGCCGCTGCATAATCAGGCCCCCAGCTCAATGCCGAAGTAATCCCGGGCATTGTTGAAGCAGATGTTTTGCACCATCTGACCCAGCAGTGCTTCATCGGCAGGCGCTTCACCCTGTTCAACCCAGCGCCCCATCATCTGACACAGCAGACGGCGGAAATATTCATGACGGGTGTATGAGAGGAAGCTGCGGCTGTCAGTCAGCATGCCAACAAAACGGCTCAGCAAACCAATCTGCGCCAGTTGCGTCATCTGACGCTGCATACCATCAAGCTGATCGTTGAACCACCAGGCTGAACCAAACTGCATTTTTCCCGCTTCGCCTTCGCCCTGGAAATTGCCCGCCATGGTCGCCAGCACTTCGTTATCGCGGGGATTGAGGCAGTAAAGAATGGTTTTAGGCAGTGCGTTATGCAGGTTTTGTGCGCCCAGCAAACGTGCCAGCGGTTCTGCTACCGGCTGATCGTTGATGGAGTCGAAGCCGACATCCGGCCCCAGCAGTTCATACTGGCGTCGATTGGTATTACGCAGCGCACCAATGTGATATTGCTGCACCCAGCCGCGCCGGGCATATTCGCTACCTAACCACACCAGCACCGCTGTTTTAAACTGGGCGGTTTCCTGTGGATTGGGCGTCTTGCCGCTCATGCGGCGCGTCAGAATGGCATCAAGCGTTGTCTCATCCGCTTCGGCATAACAGACAACATCCAGCGCGTGATCGGAGACTTTACAGCCGTGGGCAGCAAAATAATCCAGCCGTTTAGTCAGGGCGCGTAGCAGATCGTCGAAGCGTTGCACGCTAACGTCAGCAATGCGTTCCAGCTTCTGGATCCACGGCACGAATGTCTCAGCATCAATGTTAAAGGCTTTATCCGGACGCCAGCTTGGCAACACTTTTACCTGGAAACTGGCGTCATCGGCCAGCGCACGATGATGGGTTAAATCGTCGAGGGGATCGTCAGTGGTGCCGACCATTTTCACATTCATCTGCTGCATGATGCCGCGCGCGGTAAAATCATCCTGCGCCAGCAGTTCGTTACAGCGATGCCAGATGCTGTCAGCCGTTTTTTCACTGAGCAGCGTACCGGTAATACCAAATGGACGACGCAGTTCGAGATGGGTCCAGTGATAAAGTGGGTTGCCAATGGTATGCGGCACGGTACGCGCCCAGGCATCAAACTTTTCGCGGTCGCTGGCATCGCCGGTACAAAATGCTTCCGGCACACCATTCGCACGCATCGCACGCCATTTGTAGTGATCGCCCTTCAGCCAGATGTCATAAAGGTTGGCGAAGCGATAATTTTCAGCGATCTGCTGCGGCGGCAGATGACAGTGGTAATCAAAAATCGGCTGATCTTTTGCGTAATCATGATAAAGACGACGAGCAAACTCGGTATCCAGCAAAAAATCCTCGGTCATAAAACGCGACATGCTTACATCCTCGTGGGCTGAACCAATGGCATAAAGTTATCATACCAATTTTGGTGAATTGCAGATTTGTTTGCGATCTCGGTCACATAAACAGCAGCAAATCCCTACGCTTATTGCTCGCTTTATCGCTTGCAGCGCGCTAAATCCCTGTAGTTACGGCTGTTCAAACTATCCCACAAGGCAGAAAAGGTTTTTGTGATGGCTCTCAACTTTTAAAGTTGTATAACAAGTTAGGCTCTCGTCCCATCGTGCGTTTTTGTCTGACGTACATCAAGGCAAGGTAAACAGAGGCCGCTCTTCAGGGCCTGCGGGCGTGAGCAGAGCCGTATCACGAGTTGTCCCGCTCCAGATAACAACAGCGGCAAGACCGCATACAGAACTGGAAGAGGTAGAGAATGCGTAAGATCAAAGGGTTACGCTGGTACATGATCGGGCTGGTGACACTCGGTACGGTACTGGGCTATCTGACACGAAATACGATCGCGGTGGCCGCACCTACACTGCAAACTGAGTTACACATCACCACGCAGCAATACTCCTACATTGTGGCAGCTTATTCAGCCTGCTATACCCTGATGCAGCCGGTCGCAGGTTACGTGCTGGATCTGCTGGGTACGAAAGTAGGCTATGCTGTGTTTGCCGTCCTGTGGGCAATTTTTTGTGCCGCTACAGCAATGGCGGGCAGTTGGGGCGGCTTTGCCCTGGCACGTGGCGCAGTAGGCGCAGCCGAAGCAGCGATGATCCCAGCGGGCCTGAAAGCCAGTAGCGAATGGTTCCCGGCAAAAGAACGTTCGGTCGCAGTGGGCTATTTCAACGTCGGGTCGTCAATTGGTGCCATGCTGGCCCCGCCGCTGGTGGTATGGGCGATCGTGGCGCATAGCTGGCAGATGGCTTTTATCATTACCGGTGTGCTCAGCATGATTTGGGCGCTGTGCTGGCTGGTGTTTTATAAACACCCTAAACAGCAAACTAAGCTGAGTGACGAAGAGCGCCACTACATTATTTCAGGCCAGGAAGCACAGCATCAAACCGGCAATAACCGTAAAATGTCGGCCATGCAGATCGTGCGTAATCGCCAGTTCTGGGAATTGCGCTACCGCGCTTTCTGGCTGAACCGGCCTGGGGCACGTTCAATGCCTGGATCCCCCTGTTTATGTTTAAGGTTTACGGCTTCAACCTGAAAGAGATTGCGCTGTTTGCCTGGATGCCCATGCTGTTTGCCGACTTTGGCTGTATTTTAGGGGGTATCTGCCGCCGCTGTTCCAACGCTGGTTTGGCGTTAACTTAATCGTTTCGCGTAAGCTGGTGGTTACCCTGGGCGCCGTGTTGATGATTGGTCCCGGCACTATTGGTCTGTTTACCAGCCCTTATATCGCTATCGCCCTGCTTTGCGTCGGTGGCTTCGCACACCAGGCGCTCTCCGGCGCGTTGATTACGCTATCATCTGACGTTTTTGGCCGTAATGAAGTCGCGACGGCGAATGGCCTGACCGGAATGGCCGCCTGGACCGCCAGCACCCTGTTCGCGCTGGTTGTTGGTGCGCTGGCCGACACGCTGGGCTTCAGTCCGCTGTTCGCCGCGCTGGCCGTGTTTGACTTGCTGGGTGCCATCGTGATCTGGACCGTACTGAAAAACAAACCTGTCTCAGAACTGGAGCAGGAAGTTCACGCTCCTGAAGCTGCCGCGGTTCGCAGCTAATCAGTTGGGCTGGCATGCGCCAGCCCATTTTCACCCTTCTCACAAAGTGGTATAACAACTTATCTTTTGTCACTCTGGACTGCGCCATGGATACCACTGAATCCCGTCGACTTTATCAACAGCTGGCTAGTGAGCTAAAACGCCGTATTGAAGCCGGGATCTATTCTATTGGCGATAAGCTGCCTGCCGAGCGTTTAATCGCAGAAGAGAAAGGTGTCAGCCGCACCGTAGTACGAGAAGCGATCATCATGCTTGAGGTCGAAGGCTTTGTTGAGGTGCGTAAAGGATCAGGTATTCATGTTATTGCCAGCCAGCAACAAAATCGTGTTGTAACGTCGAGCCAGCTGGAATTCGCCACGTTCGGCCCGTTTGAACTGTTGCAGGCACGCCAGTTGATTGAAAGTAATGTCGCGGAATTTGCGGCCACGCAGGTGACGCGTCAGGACATTATCGACTTAATGGCGATTCAGGAAAAAGCGCGTCAGGAAGACCATTTCCGTGACTCCGAATGGGATATGCAGTTTCACGTCCGTATTGCGCAATCCACGCAAAACAGCGCGCTCGCTGCCATTGTAGAAAAAATGTGGCTGCATCGTTTGCATAATCCTTACTGGATAAAACTGCACGAACATATCGACCAGCGCAGCATTCTCAGCTGGTGTGATGATCACGATCACATCCTGAAAGCACTTATGCGTAAAGATCCTGCCGCCAGTAAGCTGGCAATGTGGCAACATCTGGAAAATACTAAGCAGATGTTGTTTAACGCGACCGCCGATGATTTTGAATTTAATGTGGATCGTTACATGTTTGGTGAGAATCCGGTCATCCTGCCTGATGGTTCCAAAATCCCACGTTGATTCTGCTGAAAAACCGCTCAAATCGGTCAGTAAATCTGCAATAGTGTCAGGTCATGTAAAACTCCTTTTTACATGCCGTATCAAAAGGTAAAACTCCAGCTTGCTGGCAGTTTATCCTGTCTCAGTCGGGTAATTTTTGTTACAGTTATCGCCCTTTTCTTACCCTTTGCGACAGGGCTTTATAAAGTCGCTGATTTAACAATCAATTTCGGAAGGACCCGAAAAATTCTGCTCAGGCTGCGCTCCTAAAAATGATAACCAAACACCGGTCTGCGCTTAAGTCCTTCGGGGCATGTTTAACAATGATGTTCGGGAATGATTGATGGATATTTTGCAAGCGTTGCTGCATGCCTTGTGGCAACAGGACTATGAAACCCTTTCCGATCCAACCCTGGTCTGGGCGATTTATGGCGTGTTATTCATGATTTTATTTCTGGAAAACGGCTTACTTCCTGCCGCTTTCCTGCCGGGTGACAGCCTGCTGATTTTAGTTGGCGTGCTGATTGCCAAAGGAACCATGAGTTTCCCTCTGACTATTTTAGTTTTAACCACAGGCGCCAGCCTAGGGTGCTGGGTGAGTTATATCCAGGGACGATGGCTCGGCAACACGCCAACGGTACAAAAATGGCTGTCTCACCTTCCAGCCCAGTATCATCAACGTGCTTACAGCCTGTTCCATCGACATGGCTTATCAGCACTGCTTATTGGCCGGTTTATTGCCTTTGTTCGTACCTTGCTACCCACCATTGCTGGCCTGTCTGGCCTGAGCAATACGCGCTTTCAGTTTTTTAACTGGGTAAGCGCCTTTTTGTGGGTGCTTATTCTCACGGTGATGGGCTTTGCATTGGGCAAGACGCCGATCTTTCGTCGTTATGAAGACGAATTGATGTTCTTTCTGATGATGTTGCCACTGGCCTTGCTGGTTATCGGACTGGTGGGTTCATTAGTCGTATTGTGGCGGAAACGTCAGGCCGGTCAAAACGGGAAAATCGACTAATGAAATGGCTACAGGCTATTCCCAAACGCTGGTTACCCTGGTTGATTGGTGGCGCTTTTGCCCTGCTCGCCCTGACGCTGACCCCCACACTGATGCGCCATGACACGGTGGTACAAATTCGCGTTTCACATGCTGGCGCGCCTATGCCCGATGGTTTTTACCTTTACCAGCAACTGACGGCACAGGGCATTCGTATCAAGAGTATTACGCCTTCCGGAGATGCGCTGGTGATCCATTTTGAAAGCGAAGAACAAAGCCTGGCGGCGCAGAAGGTGTTACGCCGCCTGCTGCCACAAGGTTTTATCGTCGCTCAGTACGACCAGGCAGAGCGCCAGTCACTGGCGTAGCCCTCTCTCTTTCTTCTCTTGCAACAATCCAGGCGGCTGTTTTTATGACAGCCGCCTGGACTTATCTGTATCTCCCGGTGTTCTTTGAACTTTTTCCAGCGGGTGTCTATGCTTATCCGATGGCGCATGTAAAGACGGACCAGGAACACGCCTCGCACGGTTCGTCGCAATGGAAGGTGATTAGCCTGATGAAAGGTACTTTACCGCTGGCACTGGCACTCTTCTCTTTTTCAGGCTCGCTGTTAGCGGCTGAGTCACTTTGTCAGCAAAAAGAGCAGGATATCCGGCATGAAATCGATATGGCGCAGAAGAACAACAACCCGCGCCGTGTTAATGGCCTTGAGCGTGCATTAACCGAAGTTCGCGCCAGCTGCACCGATAAAAAGCTTGAAGCTGCACACCTGGAAAGAATCAATACGCAGAAACAGAAAGTTGCCGAGCGCGAAGATGAACTGAAGCAAGAGCGTCAGGACGGTAACGACAAGGAAAAGATTGCTAAACGTGAACAAAAACTGGAAGAAGCACGCCAGGAACTGAAAAAGTTACAGGCGGAGCCTTATTAATCGTATTCAATCTACTGATGTCAAAGGAGTACTTCATGTCTAAAGATACATCATCCGATCATTTGCGTGCTGAGCTGAAAAATTTGGCTGACACCCTGGAAGAGGTGTTAAGCAGCAGCAGTGAACGCTCCAAAAGCGAGCTGGATAAGTTGCGTAGCAAAGCACGCGCAGCACTGGACAGTTCACGCGAGCGTTTAGGTGACTCAGGTGAGCGCCTGGCAGCAACGACCCGTGAAGCGGCGCAGAAAGCGGAAGGCTATGTGCGCGAAAATCCCTGGCATGGTGTTGGTATCGGTGCAGCCATTGGCGTCGCGCTGGGTATCCTCATTTCGCGACGTTAATTATGGCTGAATCACAGCAGAACCACGGCCCGGGCAAAGGGGTCATCAATATCGGTCAGCGCATCATCACGACGCTGGTCGGCATGGTTGAAACGCGCGTGCGTCTGGCAGTGGCTGAACTGGAAGAAGAGAAAGCCAACCTTATTCAGTTATTGATTATGGTTGGTCTGACAATGTTGTTTACCGCTTTCGGTTTAATGAGCCTGATGGTACTGATTATCTGGGCAGTTGATGCGCAGTATCGTCTGATGGCTATCGGTATCACTACCGCAGTGCTGTTTTTGTTAGCACTGATATTTGGCCTCTGGACCTTACGCAAAACACGCCAGTCAACGCTACTGCGTCATACACGTAAAGAGCTGGAGACAGACCGCTCGATACTGGAGGATCAGCATCGATGAGCCGACGCCTGCGGGAAGAACACATCCATGAATTGCTCAATCAGGTTCAGCAACAGCGCCTGGATCTCAGCGCGGCGCGACGCGACTGGCTTTACGGTACGGCGCAGTATGATCGTGGCTGGCTGACTTTTCTCA
Source organism: Candidatus Pantoea haifensis (assembly GCA_018842655.1). Classification (GTDB taxonomy): domain Bacteria; phylum Pseudomonadota; class Gammaproteobacteria; order Enterobacterales; family Enterobacteriaceae; genus Pantoea; species Pantoea haifensis. Next base: position 2,498,954 of record JAGTWN010000004.1, read on the forward strand.
GCATGCGTCGTTATCTGGCTATTGGCACCAGCGCATTAGCTATCTGGTCCGTACGAAGTCCGAATAAAATAATGCGCTGGGCGAAACGGGGTTTCGGCCTGTGGAGTACCTGGCGCATGTTTAAAGCTGCACTTCCTCCGCGTTAACCTCTCTTAAAGCCAGCTTTTACCGGCTGGCTTATTTCTGTCAGTTTTACTGAAAAACTTCGACAGTTTATCTCGCTTACAACCTTTCCGCAGCGCGACTATTATCTCCAGCTATCAGCCCAATGAATTGCGAGTCTGCTTTCTGCGGGAATAATCAATGCAGGTATTAAAGCCCTGCCTTATTTATACGTTGGAGTAGATGATGAAAAAATTCGAAGATACCGGTCTGTTGCTGGCTCGCATTCTGATGCCCATCCTGTTTATTACGGCTGGCTGGGGAAAAATCACCGGCTACGCCGGGACACAACAGTATATGGAAGCGATGGGTGTGCCTGGCTTTATGCTGCCACTGGTTATTCTGCTTGAGTTCGGTGGCGGTCTGGCCATTCTGTTTGGTTTCCTGACGCGCTTTACCGCACTGTTCACTGCCGCTTTCACCATACTGACAGCGTTCCTGTTCCACAGTAACTTTGCCGAAGGCGTTAACCAGTTAATGTTTATGAAAAACCTGTCGATTGCTGGTGGCTTCGTGGTGTTGGGTCTGGTGGGTCCGGGTGCCTACAGTATTGATCGTTTGATCAGCAAAAAACCGCAGGCTGCGTTAGTGCGCTAAGCGCACAAAAGACGAAATGCCACATATACTTATTCTCTGAATTTAGATGAATACAACAGGGCGGAGATTGTTCTTCGCCCTGTCTGCATTGGGGGCAATATGGGTCAATTAATTGAAGGTGTCTGGCATGATACCTGGTACGACACCAAATCAACCGGTGGACGATTTAAACGATCAGAATCGGTATGGCGCAACTGGGTAACAGCCGATGGCAGCGCCGGTCCCAGCGGCAAAGCTGGATTTACCGCTGAGCGCGATCGTTACCATTTATACGTTTCTCTTGCCTGTCCCTGGGCGCACCGCACACTGTTAATGCGTAAGCTGAAAGGGCTGGATAGCATGATTGATGTATCGGTGGTTCACCCGCTGATGCTGGAAAATGGCTGGACTTTTGATGACAGTTTCCCGGATGCCACGGGCGACAAGTTGTATCAGAATGAATTTCTTTATCAGCTTTATTTGCATGCCGATCCCCATTACAGCGGTCGCGTCACCGTTCCGGTGCTGTGGGACAAGCAGCAAAACACCATCGTCAGCAATGAATCTGCTGATATCATTCGCATGTTTAATAGTGCATTTGATGCCGTTGGTGCGCGTGCTGGCGATTATTATCCCCCTGCGCTGCGTGAAAAAATCGATGAACTGAATGGCTGGATCTATGACACGGTGAATAACGGTGTCTATAAAGCAGGATTTTCTACCTCGCAACAAGCCTACGATGAAGCCGTTACTGCGCTGTTTCATTCACTGTCGCGCCTGGAACAGATACTGGGCCAGCATCGCTATTTAACGGGCGATCAGCTTACTGAAGCGGATCTGCGCTTATGGACCACACTGGTGCGTTTCGATCCGGTTTATGTCACGCATTTTAAGTGTGATCGCCACCGTATTAGTGATTTTCTCAACCTGAATGGCTTTTTGCGCGATATTTATCAAATGTCGGGTATCGCAGAAACGGTTAATCTGCCGCATATTCGCCATCACTATTATTGCAGCCATAAAACGATCAATCCGAACGGTGTGATTTCTGTCGGCCCGGCATTCGACTGGGATGAACCACACGGTCGTGGCTAAACAGTGGGAGCGATTCATCCTGCTCTGTTTCACAAAGCAAAACCCCGCCGCAGCGGGGTTTTTGAGTAAGAGTCGAAGCTGACCGTTAAGCCGCATTCTTTATAAAGAGCGTCCTGGACAGTCATTCATCCTGCTCCGTTCCACAAAAGCAAAACCCCGCCGCAGCGGGGTTTTTGAGTAAGAGTCGAAGCTGACCGTTAAGCCGGGTTCTGTCTTGGACAGTCATTCATCTAGGCCAGCAATCGCTCACTGGCTCAAGCAGCCTACCCGGGTTCAGTACGGGCCGTACCTTATGAACCCCTATTTGGCCTTGCTCCGGGTGGAGTTTACCGTGCCACGAACTGTTACCAGCCGCGCGGTGCGCTCTTACCGCACCCTTTCACCCTTACCTGATCCCATTTCTGGGCCATCGGCGGTTTGCTCTCTGTTGCACTGGTCGTAGGCTTGCGCCCCCAGGCGTTACCTGGCACCCTGCCCTATGGAGCCCGGACTTTCCTCCCTCTGCCTGTCTCCCCACAAGTGGGGACGACGACAAAGCGGCGACTGTCTGGTCAGCTTCGGCGCGGGATCATAGGGCATTCGCCTGCATTTGTCACGCCCCTTGCTGATCAAGTGCGAAGCGATATAGCGCATTTTTTCACGCCATGGATTTCAGCCGTTAACGCTGCCGCTTTTTTAACGGTAACTCTTTTTGTAACAGCGCCAGAGTGCGCAGCGCATCGGCAGGTAAAGCTTCTTCATCCGCTTTATGCCCTTCAACAATGAGCACCATTTCGCCTTTACGGCGATTTTCATCCTCTTTCACCCACGCCAGCAATTCACCTACCGGTGCACCGTGGAGCGATTCCCAGGTCTTGGTCAGTTCACGCGCCAACACGACGTAGCGATCGGCGCCTAATTCATTCACCATGTCTTGCAGGCTATCCAACAGACGATGCGTGGATTCATAGAAAATAAGTGTGCGTGGCTCCTGAACCAGGGCGCGTAAGGCATCGCAGCGCCCTTTGGTTTTCGCTGGCAGAAACCCTTCGTAACAGAAACGATCGGACGGTAACCCCGCTGCGCTTAATGCTGTAATCGCTGCGCACGCACCCGGTAAAGGGACGATGCGGATGCCCGCTTCACGACAGCGGCGCACCAGATGATAGCCGGGATCGTTGATTAATGGCGTACCGGCATCAGAGACCAATGCTATGCTTTGTCCTTCCTGCAGCTTCGTGAGCAGCAGTTCGGCTTTCTGCTGTTCATTGTGGTCGTGAAGTGCGAAGAGCCGCGCATTGATGGCGAAATGTTGTAGCAACAGTCCGGTATGACGTGTATCTTCCGCAGCGACCAGATCGACGCTCGAAAGCACCGTTAGCGCCCGCTGGGTGATATCACCCAAATTACCAATCGGGGTTGGAACGATGTAGAGCGTGCTGGCAGAAATCTCTGCCCGATCGAGTTGTTTCATTGTTTCATCCGAATTGCCGATTTAATATTGAGCATCTTGAAAAAAACATCACTGGATACAGTATGCTTCCTTCAAAAGTCGTTCGTCATAAAGCAGGACGCTTTGTGCCTGTTCTTCTTGCTGGGCTGATTTTAGCCGCATGTAGCGGTCAAGGGCCGCAAACCTCAACCGTCAATATTCAGGGTCCCGCTACGGGTGGTTCTGCTTACTATCTGCAACAAGTGCAGCAAAGCAGCGATGATAGCAAGACCGACTGGCAATTACTTGCAATCCGCGCCTTGTTGAAGGAAGGAAAGTATCCGCAAGCCAATCAACAGTTGAATCAGTTGCCGAGCCAGCTTTCCGATATTCAGCAACAAGAGCTGCTGTTGTTAAAGGCACAGTATCAAATCGCGCAGCAGAATGTGAACGACGCGCTGCAGTTGCTCGGCCAGGTGAAAACCGGTGAACTGTCGAAAGATGAGCTGGCTCGCTATTACGGCTTACAGATTGCCGCCGCACAAGGGCGTCCCTCTTTATCTCTGCTGCGCAGTTATATCGCCCAGGAGCCGCTGCTGTCAGGCGCCGATCACCAAAACAATATTGATGCGACCTGGCAAACGCTGACGCAAATGCCTCCGCAGGAGATCAATAGTCTGGTGATCAACGCAGATGAAAATGTTTTGCAGGGCTGGCTTGATCTGTTAGCGGTCTGGCGTGCAAATGCGCAAGACGCCGAGATGTTAAAAGCGGGCATTAAAGACTGGCAAACACGCTATCCGCAAAACCCGGGTGCCAAAAATCTGCCCACGCAGCTGAGCCAGGTACAGAATTTTACCAAGGCGTCGACCAGTACCATTGCGCTGTTACTGCCACTGAACGGCCAGGCCCAGGTTTTTGCCAGTGCCATTGAAAAAGGCTTCAACGATGCAAAAAACGGCATCCTGACTGCGGCACCGCAGGCAGCGCCAGCACAGCCCGCGCCAGCCGAGGCGAATGCAACCGCACAGCAACCCGCCGATCCCAATGCGGTGGTAAGCCCGGCAGCGGCTGATGCTGCGCCATCACAGCCGCCGCAGACGGCAGAAGTCCCCCTCCGAGCCAGTCAGTGCACCGGCCAGCAATGCACAGATAAAAGTTTACGATACCAGCAGTCAACCGATTCAACAGGTGATGCAACAGGCGCAACAGGACGGTGCTACCCTGGTCGTGGGGCCGCTGCTGAAGAATAACGTTGAAGCGGTCGCTAATAGCCAAACTACACTGAATGTCCTGGCGCTTAACGAACCGGAAAAAATCCAGAGTCATCCGAATATTTGTTATTTTGCGCTTTCTCCTGAAGACGAAGCGCGTGATGCCGCTCACCATATCTGGGAGCAAGGCAAGCGTCAGCCATTGCTGCTGGCCCCACGAAACAGCTTTGGCGATCGGGTAACCAATGCCTTTGCGCAAGAGTGGCAATCACTGGGCGGTAGCCTGGTGATGCAACAACGTTTTGGTTCAGTATCAGAACTGAAACAGGGCATCAACAGCGGCTCAGGCATCGCACTGAGCGGTACACCGGTTAATGCAACGCCTGCCGAGCCACAGGCAATTGCTATTGCCGGATTAACCATTCCTGCACCGCAGCAGCAGAGCGCGCCAGAGGCAGCAAGCACCAGCAGCGGCAATGTTGATTCGGTCTATATCGTCTCGACGCAGGATGAAATGCAACTCATCAAGCCGATGATTGCGATGCGTACCGGCAGCCGCAGTAATGTGTCGCTGTATGCCAGCTCACGCAGTTTCCAGGCTGGAGCGGGTCCCGATTTTCGTCTGGAGATGGAAGGTTTGCAGTTCAGTGATATCCCACTGCTCTCCGGCACGAACCCAGGGCTGATGCAGCAGGCCGCGAGATCGTTTAACAATGATTATTCGCTGGTTCGCCTGTATGCCATGGGCATCGATGCCTGGACACTGGCAAATCATTTTAACCAGATGCGTCAGGTGCCAGGTTTTACGCTGGACGGTAATACCGGCAAGCTCAGCGCCAACACGGATTGTGTGATCAACAGGAAGTTGACATGGAACCAGTATCGTCAGGGCGAAATCAGGGCGGTCAACTAAACCGCCGCCAGATTGGCGCCGGGCAGGAACAGCGCGCCCGCCATTATCTTGAGCGGGCCGGGCTGAAATGGGTCGCCAGTAATGTCCACAGTCGCGGTGGCGAACTGGACCTGATAATGCAGGACAAAAACTGCTGGGTATTTGTTGAGGTACGCTATCGACGTGATACACGGTTCGGTGGCGCACTCGCCAGCGTTACCCGTCAGAAACAACATAAGCTGCTGCGTGCGGCAGCGTTTTGGCTGGCGCAACGTGGCGGCAGTTTTGAAACAGTGAATTGCCGTTTCGACATCATTGCCATTACCGGCACGGCGCTCGAATGGTTGCCTAATGCCTTTAATGCAGACCTTTAGAACCAGGTGGTCGTGTGCAGGACAGAATTAAAGCGTGTTTTACTGAAAGTATTCAGACTCAGATCGCGGCAGCCGAAGCGTTGCCTGATGCGATTTCCGTGCGGCAATGACGCTGGTGCAGTCATTGCTAAACGGTAACAAAATCCTCAGTTGTGGGAACGGTGCAGCAGCAGCCAATGCTCAGCATTTCACGTCCAGTATGATTAACCGTTTCGAAACCGAGCGTCCAAGCCTGCCCGCACTCGCCTTGAGTGCGGACAATGTCATGATGACGGCAATCGGTAATGATCGCCTGCATGACGAAGTCTATGCCAAACAGGTACGTGCATTAGGCCAGGCGGGCGATGTGCTGTTAGCCATTTCGACTCGTGGCAATACGCGAGATATCGTTAAAGCCGTCGAAGCTGCCGTGACGCGCGATATGACTATCGTTGCGCTTACCGGTTATGATGGCGGTGAACTGGCCGGATTGCTGGGACCGCATGATGTGGAAATCCGCATTCCTTCGCACCGAAGCGCACGTATTCACGAGATGCATATGTTGACGCTCAACTGTTTGTGCGACCTTATCGATAACACTTTGTTTCCGCACCAGGAATAGCTGAAGGAGCAATAATGAAAGCATTGAACGCTGTAGCCATTCTCTTAACCGCCATGATGTTGCAGGGCTGTGTTGCTGTCGTCGCGGGTAGCGCCGCCGTCGCCACAAAAACGGCCACGGATCCGCGCACAGTCGGCACTCAGGTTGACGACGGTACACTGGAATTACGCGTCAGCAATGCTCTGGCCAAAGATCAGCAGTTAAAAACGGATGCACGTATTGTTGCTACCGCTTATCAGGGAAAAGTTTTACTGACAGGCCAGGCGCCGTCCCAGGAAATGGCTAACCGCGCCAAACAGATCACTATGGGCGTAGATGGCGCAACGGAAGTCTACAACGAGATCCGTATCGGACAGAAAGTCACGCTTGGCACATCTTCGTCAGATACCTGGATCACTACAAAAATTCGCTCGCAGCTATTAGGTAGCGATCAGGTGAAATCTTCAAACGTCAAAGTCACCACCGAAAATGGCGAAGTCTTCTTGTTAGGATTGGTTACGCCGCAGGAAGCACAGGCGGCGGCAGATGTTGCCAGTCGTGTTAGCGGCGTGAAGCACGTCACCACTGCGTTTACCATTTTGAAATAAGTGAGTGATGCTGTTTTAAGGGCGGCCTGGCCGCCCTTTTTATATCGGAATATCAATAACCAGTGCTCGCGTCGGCGTTTTCGCTTGCAGCCGAACCAGCTGCTCTTCCTGCAAAAAGCCCCGTCACCACAGCCCAGCTTCTCCTGCTGATCCTGACCCGAGGACGCTTCCAGCGATCCATGAATAGATTGCAAATAGGCGCGCGGGCCGTGCAGTGGTAACTGATGCTGCTCTCCTGGCGCAAGCTCCACCTGATGGATCCACACCTGCTGACGCAGTTGCAGGCTGCCTTCAGTGCCATCTGGCGACGCCAGTAGCTGTGAAGTCTGGCCGTCAGGCAGGGTAATCTTCTGCATACGCGGATTTTCACGCTCCGGGCACGTCGCCAGCCAGAGCTGCATGCGCGTTAAGGGACGCTCTTTGCTCGGATTGATTTCGCTGTAGCTGACCCCTTGCTGAGTGGAAAGCAACAACGCTTCGCCCTCATGCACAATAACGTTATTGCCTTCGCTGTCGCGGTATTCCGCTTCACCTTGCAGCACGATATTTAATACATCTACCTGGGGGTAGGTACGGGGCTGAAACGATGCGCCCGGTGCCAGTACTTCCTGGTTTAATACACGCAACGAGGCATAACCCATTAATTTGGGATCGAAATAGTGGCCAAAAGAAAAACTGTAGCGCGCCTGCAACCAGCCAAAATCGGCCTGACCACAAGCGGACGCACTGCGTGTCGTTATCATTATTTACCTCCAGCTTCCTGCGGCGAAGGGCTGCCGCAGACGTTATACACTTATGGTAAAAGGCTGGACGGCGGATTGTTAGCCAGTTAATCTGCCAGGCATATTCAAATTTACTGACAGAGAAACGGGATGGCTAAAGAGCGCGCGTTAACCCTTGAAGCTTTACGTGTAATGGACGCAATCGATCGTCGCGGAAGCTTTGCCGCCGCGGCAGATGAGCTGGGACGCGTCCCGTCAGCACTCAGTTACACCATGCAAAAGCTGGAAGAAGAGCTGGATGTTGTGCTGTTTGACCGCTCTGGCCATCGCACCAAATTTACCAATGTCGGTCGCATGTTACTGGAGCGCGGGCGGGTCTTGTTAGAAGCTGCCGACAAGCTCACCACGGATGCCGAAGCGTTAGCCCGGGGCTGGGAAACCCATCTCACTATCGTGACCGAAGCGTTGGTGCCTACTGACGCGCTGTTTCCGCTGGTTACACGGCTGGCCGATAAAGCCAACACCCAGATTTCGCTGATGACTGAAGTGCTGGCGGGTGCCTGGGAACGTCTGGAGCAAGGGCGTGCCGATATTGTCATTGCGCCGGATATGCATTTTCGCGCCTCAACTGAAATCAATACCCGCAAGCTTTACACCACGATGAGTGTCTATGTTGCCAGCGCCGACCATCCCATTCACAACGAACCTGAACCACAGTCGGAAGTGACTCGCGTTAAATATCGCGGCATTGCGGTCGCGGATACCGCGCGTGAACGGCCGGTTTTAACCGTGCAACTGCTGGATAAGCAGCAGCGTCTGACGGTGAGCAGCATGGATGACAAGCGCCGTGCGCTGCTGGCCGGTTTGGGAATAGGAACCATGCCCTATTCATTGGTAGAACAGGATATTGCAGAGGGTCGCCTGCGCGTGGTGAGTCCTGAATATACCCGCGAGATCGATATTATTATGGCCTGGCGTCGCGACAGCATGGGCGAAGCAAAAGCGTGGTGCCTGCGCGAAATTCCCCGTTTGCTGGCGAAAAAAGGGCTGATTGCCAGCTCCGTCTGAGTGATATGAATGGCGTGCGTGCTGGCTCCTCCTGACCTTTCCCCATCAAACAGGGAAAGGAACGGCCCGGTAGAATATTTTCGCCGCTATGCTCTGACCCAGGAAAACGGCGTGCTGTAAAGCCGATCTACAACCGGCTTAAACAATCCATTGCCACGCTTTTGAAACTGGCGAAATCGCGGCTGTCGCGCAACCTTGTCATGGCCCGCTCGCGCATGAACGTCACGAACAAATCATAAATAGCCATGGCTTCTTCATATTCGCTTTTGCTGATCGCCAGCAAAAAAATGACACAGGCCGTTTCATCACCCCAGCTGATTCCTTGCGGAGCCAGTACGGTATAGACCACTGTTTTTTCGCCAGCAATCCAAGCGAGTGCGGCAAGGCGATCCCCTCGCCTAACAGGGTACTGACAATCGCTTCGCGTTCCTCTACTGACGGATAAAACTCGCCGTCGACAAATCCCTCATCCTGTAGCTGCCCGCATACCTGTCTGAAGAGTTCCGACTGTGTCATCGGGCGATCCACAATTAAAAAATGCTGCTCATCAAAAAATTTCTCCAACATATAAGGGCGCGTGCGATCGACCAGCACCAGCTTACCGATCTGCTCCAGCTGAAAGCCGGTTGGAAACGGCGACATCACAACCACCGGCTTGGTTTTTTCACTGAGACGTGTGGTTGAAATAACAAAGTCTTCATCAATACGATTCAGCGCCTCATATTCGCGTTGTGATAAGCGTTCCGTTACCTGCAACTGGGGATACCTGCGCATCAGCATCGCTTCAATCATGCGCAAGGTAGAGTTACCGCTGTCACACACCAGCAGAACCCGCGGATGGCGTTGATAACCCACATCGTAATGGCGCTCCAGCCCCACCCCGATATGCAGCACCAAAAAGCCAATTTCATTCTCACTGATAACGTAGGGCGTATATTTTCCCCAACTGCTCACCGCTGCCAGCGTGACATCGTAGGCCATTGGATAGTGCTGTTTGATATTGCTTAACAGCGGATTAGGAATATGAATCTGATAGCGTACCCGCGTAATCATGGTTTTGATATGGGTGAGCAGATCGGCCCGCAATTGCTGATCGTTTTGCAGATTAAAGTTGTAGTGGCTGTTGATATAGCTCAACAGATAATCCACCAGCGCATCGGCATCATCCGCGTTGATGGCGCTGGGTGCAATTTCCTGAATTCGCCGTGCGGCGATATTAACCCGCAGCCAGTTCTCTTCCGCTGGCGATATCGGTTTGCTGACCAGCGATCGCATCAGGTTAATCAGATCCTGTGTGGCTTCACGCACTTCATCACCGACATCCTCTGCACCGGCATCGGTCAGCGGATAGCCTTCACTGATGCGACGTACTGCCACAGCACAATAGAGGCGCAAATAGCGTTCACCCTCGTCGCTGAGACGGATATTGTGACGGGCAAAACCCTGTTGCAGCATGGGCTGCAATCTCTCCAGGATGCCGCTGTTTAGCGCCTCGATAGTCACCAGTGGGCTGTCGGGCTGTTCCTGGTCGATTTGCCATAGCAGATCGGTTAAACAGGTACGAATTGCCACTTCGCTGCCAAACAGTTTCATGCCGTAATGCGGCTTACTCTCAATTGTGAGATGGTAACGCCCCAACCATTCGCGCACTTCAGCCATGTCATTCTGTAACGTTGCGCGGCTAACGAACCACTCTTCAGCCAAATCTTCCAGCTTGAGCGAATAGGCGGCAGTAAGAAAACGCGTTAACAGATAGCGAATACGATCCGGTGACGTGCGTGGCACCCGCAGCGGTGATGGCGTTTGTTGCTGCAAGTGGTGAAAGCGTTGCGCGTCCCGGATTTTGAGCTGATAACCCGCACCGCGGCTTAAGATAAATTGCGCCCCATGCTGCTCCAGCAGCGCATTGAGCGCGGTAATGTCAGTGCGCACAGTACGGGTTGATACAGCAAAACGCCGCGCCAGCTCATCCTGCGGCAGCGTTTCGTTTTGCAATGCGTCAAACAGTTGCGCAAGGCGTTGATTGGGAAATCTCACGATAGTTTACCTGTTGCAGCCGTTGGAAAAAGCCTTCCAGAACCTTAGCCTACGAGGATGTTCACTGAACGTTTATGTTGGTTTATCCCTGCGCCGATGCCTGTGCGCAGGGAGTCAGGTTCAGCCGTCAGGCTAACAGTTTTTGCAGATCGCCAGAAGCTGGCGCACATCTTCAACCCGCGTCTCGCCGCTGGCTTTATCTATGACTGAACTGTAGATATGAGGGATCACTTTACTGACGCCCGCCTCCAGCGCGATCCGCACGATCCCGGCAACGTTATCCAGATCGATGCCGCCAGTGGGCTCCAGCCAGAAATCGTGCTTTGCGCACGCGTCAGCCACTGCACGATATTCATTTACCGTCTGTAATCCACCCATTGGGAAATATTTTACTGAGCTGCCGCCCATATCTTTCAACATGGCGATCGCGGTTTCGATCGGCACAATGGCGTCGCTGCTTTGAGAACTGAGAGGGCCGGTTGAAATTTTCACTTTACCTGGCGTACCGGTGGGGAAATCAAACCATTGACCACGGTGTGTGATTGCCCCAACAGCGCACGGCTGGTGGCGACCCCCGTAAATACCTGATTAACGTGCTGCGGTTGCAGAATGGCGGAGATCTCGCTCACCATTTTTGACTGACCGGGATCGCCAGCACCCAACCCCACAGAAAGCGCATTATCAATCAGCGCCGCATACTCACGCATATCCGCGATCGCCGCCTCATTGCTGGCATAGTTTTTCGACAGTACGCCAACCAACACATGACCTTCCGCCGCCTGCCAGACAGCACGCGCATTTTCTTTAGATCCTGCCAACACATTGAGGCACAAACGATCCTGATAAAAATTCGGGGTCAGCGTCATGCGTTTTTCGCTCCGTTTAATAGTGACTGAATTGCGGTAAAAATAGTGTGAAGCTGGTCGGCGCTCACGCTGCGCACATCCGCTTCGATAATGCCTTCATTGGCTTTATAGCCACGGAAATAGATCGCAATGGTGCCCTTTTTTAACGCCTGCACTAAATCACCGGTGCGCTGATTAACGATCAATTCATCAAAATGGATTTCGGTTCGGGCAATATCACGCCCGGCGGCATCCCATACAACCCGTGCGGTTACGCCATTCAGCGTGTTGAGGTTTTCAATAAAAGGCATCATTTTTTCGACCATCTGCGCGCCGCTGGTTTTTTCCAGCGTCAGATAATTTTCAATTGCCTGCGTCAGGCCAAGAATGCTCTCTTTGCCCACTTTCATGGCGCGCCCGATACCGTTGCTCTGACGCTTCACCCATTCCACATATTGATGCTTACCGACCACCAGGCCGCTGGTAGGCCCTTCAATCGCTTTAGCACCGCTGTAAATCACCAGGTCCGCGCCGTACCGGTAATAGCACTGCAAATCTTCTTCGGCGGCGGCATCAACAATTAAAGGTACGCCATGCTTGCGCGCTACAATGGCAGCCTGTTCTACGCTCAGATGGCTTTTTTGTACGCAGTGATGCGATTTTACATAGAGTATCGCTGCCGTTTGCGGTGTGATTGCCGCGGCTAATTGCTCTGCTGAGCACTCATTGCTGTAGCCCGCTTCGATCAGGTTGCCACCACCAAGCGTCACCATGCTGCCAACCGGCGCGCCAAAATTGACGTTGTGGCCTTTTGGCACCACGATGTCATGCGGCACGCTGAGCGGCGCAGCATGGAGATTATCCAGCAGCCAGTCGTTGTCTTTAACAATCACTGCCGCCACGCACTGGGCAATGCCCGCCGATGCGCAAGAAACCACAACGGCATTTTCAACCTGCAGCAGACCGGCTATATAAGCGCCGGTTTTATTTACCAAATCTTTCATTTCGAAGTAGTGATTCAAACCATATTTCACCGTATCGACGACGTCAGCCGACGGTGTCGATACGCCGAGAATGGTCATGCGTCCAGACGCGTTAATCACCTGTTTCAGGCCATATTTTTCATAAATCGAAGACATTGGCTTTCCCTTCTTCAGTCACAATCCACTGCCCGGCAACCACAGCAGCCAGTGGAATCAGATGTTTTTCGCCTTCAACCCGTTCGCCTTCAGCATCAACGAACGGACGAGCTTCCTCTTTGACGGTAAAAATGGTCAGGTCGGCGTCATAGCCCACTTCAAGCCGGCCTTTTTGCGACAGGCGCAAACCGTCTGCCGCTTTGCGAGTCACGCAATCAATAACTTGCGGCAGCGTCATGCCAACGCTGAAAAATTTCGACATGACATGTGCCAGGTTATGTACCGGGCCGTTGAGTCGGTTGCGGCAGTAGATATCGGAGCTGATGCTGTCGGGCAAAATGCCCTGAGCGATGGCGACGCGTGCTACCTCAAAGCTGAAGCTGGCGCTGCCGTGGCCCACATCCAGCCGCACGCCGCGTGCGATGGCACTTTTACTGCCGCTTTAAGTTCACCCTGCGGCGTTAAAATGCGGTTCGGTTTGCCGTTATAGCAATGAGTGATGATGTCGCCAGAGGTGAGCAGATCGGCGATTTCGTCCAGATTAGGCGGGTTGTTCCCGATGTGTACCATCAGCGGTAGATTGCCTGTGGCTTTCTGTATCGCTTTGGCCTTAATCAGCGGCTGAATACCGTTTTCGCCCACTACGCTGCTGCTCATCCGCGCTTTCAGGCCCACAATAAAATCGGGCAAGCGCGCGACGGCTTGCTCAACCGCTGTACCATCAATCTGCGCCATGTCTGCCAGCTCATTTTGCGTAACGATGCCGGTACGGGCGATATTGATTAGGGCGTAAACCTGGGTTTGTGCTGCGCGCGTCAGTTGATAGAAATCATCAATGTGCTGCGCGCCAGTGCTGCCAGCATCGATAACCGTGGTGACACCGTGGCTTACCCCAATCGCATCGGCTTCATCATGATAAATCGGGGATTTTGGATAACAGTGGACGTGGGAATCGATCCAGCCCGCACTGAGATAATAACGGCCAGCTAAATCGCGTTCGCTTTTCGCTTCGCCCTGCACATCGCCAATGGCGGCAATTTTGCCATCCACTATGGCGATGTCGGCGATTTGCTCATCGCTTAACCGTGCATGTCGAATAATGATGTCAAACATGGTAACTCCTTGCAGGCAACCCGCTGACGAGCCGCCTGAAGCATCAAATCGCAACCGGAAAAATAGCCCCTAAAATCATTGCGCCAAGAATTGCGCCACCGGTAATCGGCTTATTCCAGAGATAGAACAGCAGCGCACCGAGCAGCGAGCCCAGCCCAATAGGGATAGAGGCTGCCATAGCGGACAGAATGATCAGTGGACCAAGGAAGCGGCCTGACGCGTTACCTGCGCCCATCATCACGTCAGCGCCGTAGGTAGAGTCACTCTGATTAATAGTGAATTTACGTGCCAGAATAATCACGTAGCCAATCGCCACGCCAATCACCAGGCCGGTAACCAGCGAGGCGGCAAAGTTCGCAACCGGAAACACAATGCCTGCGCTCAGCAGCAATGCGGGTACGCCAAGGCCAACACCGGTCTGAATCGCACCGCCAATATCCAGGATGCCCACCAGCGAGCCTTCAATGATGCGCGCAAACAAAAAGCTGGCACCAAAGGCCGCGACCGCACCATAAACACCGGTTTCCATGCCCGAACGTAGCATTGACACGAATGCCACTTCGTTGAATGCGCCGATGCCATACAGGTAGTACATGTGCGTACCGGCGAACACGCCCGATGAAAGCAAGCCGACAAAAATCGGGAAAGACCAGTCAGCGTACCAAAAGCCTTTATTTTCGTTCATGGCGATGGCCTCTTATTTGCCACTCAGGGAGTTGTGGATCATGTCAAGCCAGCCCGGAATGCCCAGCTGGAAGGACTGCAACAGCTTCATGTCGAAGCCGCGGAAGAAGCCGCTGAGTACAAACAGCAGAACGATGGCAAACATCATCACTCTGGTCACTTTGTTCCAGCCAGACTCCTCAACGCCTTTACCGATCAAAATGCCCAGCACTAATCCCGGTACGGCATTCCCCATGATCAGCTGCGCTAAGCCGCCAAAGATGGTGGCCCAAAAACCTGATTTCTTGCCTGCATCGATCGCCGCTAACCAGAAAATCACTGGCATCACGGTGTTGACCAACAGATTGGCAGCCGGCACCAGCACTTTTACGGCGGTAACCTGCAATGCCGCAGGAACAGCTGAAGCGGTTGAGTTAAGAAAAGCCACGACGATCATGCCGATGATGCCGCAGGCGATAGCCATCTTTTTGGGATCGTGCAGCGTTTCCGCTACGTTGCGATTTTTTATCATCAACGCCGCCGCCCCCAGTTGGGAATGATGCGATGATCAACATCTTGTGTGAAAGCCCCCGCCGCAACGGATGAAGCCCAGGCGTTAAAGAAAAAACCGAGACCAAAGGAGAAATGGGAAGCAGGATCGCCCTCGCACGCGTTCAGTTCGCCAAGCGTACGAAATGCCCCCATGCCCTGTGTTGTGGGAGCGTGAAACATGCGTGCCGCGCCTGCGCCAACGCCCACACCGACTAATCCACCAATGATCAACGACTTAAACAAAATGATTAAAAACATATTTTTTTACCTTTGTTGTCGTTATTTACCCAGGCACGTTGAGTAACAGCGCGGCGGCAAAGATGTGCATCCCGAAAACGGTTTAGATAAAACGCGCAGACGGAGAGGCGTCGCCAGTGCAGCTGCAACGCAAAGCGTGACGGGTAAACTCAGGGAGCCGCCGTAAACGCAACCTGTTCGGTATCGATTACGGTGACGCTGACGGTGATCTCCAGCTCAACGCTGTAGCTCCGCCGTTGGCGCGCCAAAAGAAGAATAAAAATTTCTCGCTTTTGACGCTCTCCTGCGCGCGCAGCACCCGGACATCTTCGGGTTCAATGCGCAACAGAATCTTTTGCGTCGTGCGCAGAACCTGGTTCTGCACGCGACTCAGCGCATCTGCGAACGCTTTTGCTTTGGTGTCGCCTTTGCCCTGTACCGTCACCTGAGTAACGTAGTGTTCTTTCATGGTTAGCTGCCGTATTTCTTGTTCCAGGCCTGCACTAAACGCTCGCCCAGCTCTTCTTTATCCATAAAGCCAAAACCGAGTACGGTGGCACCTTCATTAATAGCGGTCACCCCTTCATCAATCGAACGCATACCGTGTTTGGCTTTGTAGCCATATTTGTTCTGTGCCGTGATCGCACCAGCGCCGCCACTGCCGCAGAAAGAAATACCGAAGTCAGCATTTTCGCTCTTCATTACGTCACCAAGTTTCATGTCCGCTGCCACACCCGGCACAACCACGGCACGGCCACCCGCTTTCTCAATACCCGCCGCGACTTTTTGCCCTTTACCTAAACGATCGCCAATCACTACAGTTACCATGTCATTCTCCTGTTATGTCTTTGGTTTTTATGTGTTTAATGTTCATGATTGCTTCACCTTCGCCGGCGAAGTCAGTTTGACGTCGGCCAGCGCAGAAACCAGAGCGTACTGAAATACGTCAGGATTTCGGGCACTGCCCGGTGGCATACCGGCGAGTAAGCCAGGTGTTAATTCGCTCTGGCCACTTCGATATGTACTGAAAGCAGCCACGCTTCTTCGCGTGGCAAATTGCCGAACAGATCCACGATCTGCCGGGCCAACTGCATCGTTTCTGGCGAGATATCCTCAAAGAGATCGGCTTCGACTTCCGGTAGCGGTTCACCACTCAGTGAACGCGACGCCATGGCGCAAACGTGTGAGGCCAGCATTTGCTGCTGAACCGTATTAGGGTAAATGCCGTGCCGGGCGTAAATTGCCGCAATCTGCTGCATTATCCTTTCAGCTAACTGCTGTACTTTTTCCGGTGACGTCGCTTGTACCGGAACGCCGTTATTGCTCACCTTATTACTCCTGTTGGAACATCGCGTTGAAAACAAAGTACGCGGAGAGTACCAGGCTTTGGAGACGCATCTTTTCCGGATGGAAGTGGAAATCGAGGTGAGCACTGTGCGCCAGATCGCAGGATGCATGCTTAGTGAGATCGCCATCGCGTTATGCGTGGGACAGAGATGAAATTAAAAAATCATGCATGAATCATGCAAACGAATCGCAGATGCAGGCGCGTGGCAGGTAAAGAAATAAGTAAAAGTTATGACAAAAAAAGCAGCCTGCTGGCTGCTTTCCGAAAACGGTGATTCTACTGACCTGCGATTTTCATCTCTGGTAACAAAACCGAACCGCACTGAATATTACTGCGGGTTTCAATGTCGTCACCGATAGTGACCATGTTGCGCCACATATCCCTGAGATTACCGGCAATGGTGATTTCGCTTACCGGATACTGGATCTCGCCGTTTTCAACCCAGAAGCCCGCCGCGCCGCGAGAATAATCACCGGTGATGGCGCTTACGCCCTGGCCCATTAGCTCGGTCACCACTAAACCGGTGCCCATTTGCTTCAGTAAATCGTTGAAGCTGTGTCCTTGTCCGGCAATACGCCAGTTGTGAATGCCGCCCGCATGACCGGTGCTGGTCAGGCCAAGTTTACGCGCCGAGTAGCTGGTCATCAGCCAGGTTTGCAGCACACCCTCTTTAATGATGTCGCGTGCCTGGGTGCGCACGCCTTCGCTGTCAAACGGCGTAGAGGCCAGCCCTTTTAACAGATGCGGCTGCTCCTGAATAGTGAGCCATTCAGGCAAAATTTGCTGCCCCATTGCATCAAGCAAAAAGGTCGATTTGCGATAGACACTGCTGCCGCTGATTGCCCCAACCAGATGGCCAAACAAGCCGGTAGCCACTTCTGGCGCAAAAATTACCGGCGCTTTCATGGTCGACAGTTTACGCGGAGCCAGCCGCGATAATGTGCGACGCGCACACTCTGCGCCCACCCATTCCGGACTTTTCAGATCTTCAATCGCACGGCCGATGGTGTAAGCGTAATCACGCTCCATGTTGCCATCCTGCTCGGCAATCACGCAGCCTGAAAGCGAATGACGGCTTGAACAGTAGCTTTGTAACATGCCATGGCTGTTACCAAATACTTTAATGCCGACATGGCTGTTAAAGCTGCCGCCTTCGGTATTGGTGATACGTTTATCCGCCTGGAGTGCTGCCAGCTCAGCCTGCGCCGCCAGTTCAATCGCCCGATCGGCGTCAATTTCCCACGGATGGTAAAGATCAAGATCGGGTGCGTCATAAGCCAGCAGATCGGCATCTGCCGGGCCGGCAAACGGATCGGGGAGGTGTAACGTGCAATGTCAATCGCCGCCTGCACGGTACGCCTGATAGCATCCGGGCTGAGGTCAGTAGACGAGGCGCTGCCTTTACGATTTTGATGATAAACGGTGATGCCAAGCGCGCCGTCGCTATTAAACTCGACGTTTTCCACTTCGCCATAGCGCGTGCTGACACCGATGCCGGTCGTTTTGGTTACCGCCACCTCTGCGCTGTCAGTGCTTGCTTTTGCCAGTTCGAGTGCTTGCGCAATCGCCTGTTCCAACACCTTTCGCTGTTCTGCAACTTGAGTAGATACGTTCATCGACCTGCCGTCTAATCTTATGTATGAATATTTTGAGTCTATCAGAGTCAGAGAACAATTTCGCAGTCACCCGATAAACTGGTAGGATTAGCCTCTTTTTTGGAGCCCAGACATGACCAAACAGCCCGATGAGTGGCTCGACGATGTGCCAGATAATCACGAAGAAGAAGATGAAGAGATTATTTGGGTCAGTAAGAGCGAAATTAAACGCGATGCTGAAGAGCTAAAACGCCTGGGTGCCGAACTGGTCGATCTGGGTAAAAACGCCCTGGATAAGATCCCGCTGGATGAACGCTTGCGCACCGAGATTGAACTGGCGCAGCGTATCAAAAAAGAGGGACGTCGCCGTCAGTTGCAGTTGATTGGTAAAATCATGCGCAGCATGGATGTCGAACCGATCCGTCAGGCACTGGATAAGCTAAAGAATCGTCACAACCAGCAGGTTGCCCTGTTCCATAAGCTTGAGTCGCTGCGCGATCGCTTGATTGAGCAAGGCGATGATGCGATGGCAGAAGTGATTGCGCTTTATCCGCAGGCCGATCGCCAGCAGTTGCGTAGCATGATCCGTAATGCGCAAAAAGAGAAAGCGGGCAACAAGCCGCCGAAGTCTGCTCGTCTGATTTTCCAGTATTTGCGTGAGCTGGCTGAGGGTAATTCCTCAGCGGCCTGATCCAACCCTCTCCGCCAGGGAGAGGGGGATTAAGGCTGTGTATTAACGCTCTAAACGATCCAACAGCTTTTGATGTATCCCGCCAAAACCGCCGTTACTCATCACCAAAACAGAATCGCCCGGCTGAGCCGCTTTCGCCACCATTTCAACCAGCGTATCGATATCCGCAGTACAATGGGCAGGCTGCATACAAGCCTCTGCAACGTCAGACACCTGCCAGGGAATATGATGAGGCTGGAACAGGAAAACTTCGTCCGCACGCACCAGTGAAGGGGCTAATTCGTTCTTATTGACGCCCATTTTCATCGTATTAGAGCGCGGTTCCAGCACCGCAAGAATGCGTGCCGTGCCGCCCACTTTGCTGCGTAGTGCCGCGAGCGTGGCTGAAATTGCCGTCGGGTGATGAGCGAAATCGTCATACACTTTGATGCCCTTTACGTCACCGCGCAGTTCGAGGCGACGACGCGCATTGAGGAAGCTGTTTAGCGCCAGCCCCGCATCTTCCGGCTTCACGCCAACATGTCGCGCGGCAGCCACTGCCATCAGACCGTTATGCATGTTGTGCTCGCCCACCAGCGCCCAGTTCACCTCGCCCACTTTGGCGCCGTCGAGCCAGATTTCCCATTGTGAAGCATCGGGCTTCAGCTTCTTCGCTTTCCAGCGGCCATGTTCACCCACGCTTTCCTGCTCGCTCCAGCAGCCCATCGCCATTACCTGCTTGAGGTTATGATCGTGTTCCGGCAGCAGGATCTTGCCCTGGCCTGGCACGATGCGCACCAAATGATGGAACTGTTTCTGGATCGCCCGCAGATCGTCAAAGATGTCAGCATGATCAAACTCAAGATTATTGAGGATCAGGGTGCGGGGGCAGTAATGTACAAACTTGGAACGCTTGTCAAAAAACGCACAGTCATATTCATCTGCTTCGATCACGAAGAATGGACTTTTTCCTAATTTTGCTGACACATCAAAATTACCCGGCACGCCACCAATAATAAAGCCAGGTTCAAGGCCACAGGCCTCTAAAATCCACGCGGCCATACCGGCTGTGGTGGTTTTTCCATGCGTTCCGGCCACGGCGACAACCCAACGATCGCGCAGTACGAAATCGTGCAGCCATTGTGGGCCAGAGAAATAAGGAATATTGCGTTCCAGTACCGCTTCCACACAAGGATTTCCGCGCGTCATGGCATTGCCAATGATCACCATGTCCGGCGCGGGATCAAGCTGACTGGCATCATAACCTTCAGTTAATTCAATACCTTGCTGTTCCAGAAGCGTACTCATTGGTGGATAAACATTGGCATCCGAGCCGGTCACCTGATGTCCAAGCGAACGGGCCAGCATCGCCAGGCCGCCCATGAAAGTGCCACAAATCCCAAGGATGTGAATGCGCATAACGAGATCCATTACTCAAAAGTTCGGCGCACAGTGTAACGCCGCTCGCAGACGGAAGAAACGGATTAGGACTATGGTTTTTAAAGTTCAATCGGCTAAACTGCGTACGCATACGTTGGCGGTTTGTTACGCATGCTGCCACTCCATCGAAGATTCAGGGAATGTGTTATGAAAACGTTAGGCGAATTCATCGTCGAGAAGCAACACGACTTTCCGCATGCTACCGGCGAATTGACCGCGCTGATTTCAGCTATCAAGCTCGGGGCCAAAATTATCCATCGCGACATTAACAAAGCCGGTCTGGTGGATATTCTGGGTGCCAGTGGTGTAGAAAATGTTCAGGGTGAACAGCAGATGAAACTGGATCTGTTCGCCAATGAAAAACTGAAAGCAGCATTGAAAGCACGTGGCATCGTTGCCGGTATCGCGTCTGAAGAAGAAGATGAGTTTGTTATCTTCGAAGGCGAAGAAAATGGCAAATATGTCGTATTAATGGACCCGCTGGACGGTTCATCCAATATCGATGTGAACGTTTCCGTCGGCACCATCTTTTCAATTTATCGCCGCGTCAGTGAACCCGGCACACCGGTCGTTGAAGCGGACTTTATGCAGCCCGGTAACAAGCAGGTTGCTGCTGGCTACGTCGTTTACGGCTCTTCAACCATGATGGTGTATACCACCGGTTGTGGCGTACATGCGTTTACTTACGATCCGTCGCTGGGCGTGTTCTGCCTGAGCCATGAACGTATGACCTTCCCGGAAAAGGGCTACACCTATTCCATCAACGAAGGTAACTACATCCGCTTCCCACAGGGCGTAAAAAAATATCTGAAATTCTGTCAGGAAGAAGATGAGTCAACCAGGCGTCCTTATACTTCACGCTACATTGGTTCGCTGGTAGCTGATTTTCACCGTAACTTGCTGAAAGGCGGTATTTACCTTTATCCAAGCACGGCCAGCCATCCGCAAGGCAAACTGCGTTTGCTTTACGAGTGCAACCCGATGGCCTTCCTTGCTGAACAGGCGGGCGGAAAAGCCAGCGATGGCCAGACACGTATTCTGGACATTCCACCCGTTACCCTGCACCAGCGTTGCCCGTTCTACTGTGGTAACGACACAATGGTTGACGATGTCGAGCGTTTCCTGCGCGAATTTCCTGAGTGCCGCCAGGGCTAAATGAGAAAGGGCGCGATGATCGCGCCCTTTTTATGTCAGGCTTCACTCAAGCGGAATTGCGCCATGGTTGCCTGTAACTGTTCTGATTGCGATTCCAGCGACTGCGTGGCCGCTGTTGCCTGCTCAACTAACGCAGCATTCTGCTGTGCCACTTCATCCATCTGCGTCACCGCCTGATTAACTTGTTCAATACCACGGCTCTGCTCTTCGGACGCCATTGAAATCTCTTTCATCAACGCCGTAACACGCATTACTTCGCCAGAAATTTCATCCATGGTTTCGCCTGCGCGTGTCGCCATTTCGCAGCCCTCTTTCACGCGCGCCTGCGATTCACCAATCAATGTGCGGATCTCTTTCGCTGCATTGGCGCTGCGCTGGGCCAGATTTCGTACTTCGCTGGCAACCACGGCAAAGCCCCGGCCTTGCTCGCCCGCACGAGCGGCTTCGACGGATGCGTTAAGCGCCAGAATATTCGTCTGGAAAGCGATGCCGTCAATGACGCTAAGAATGTCGCCGATGCGATTAGCACTGTCGGTGATCTCATGCATTTTCTCCATGACGTAACACACCACTTCTGCACCGCGATCGGCGGTATCCGATACGCTGTTAGCCAGTTTATGCGCCTGCTGCGCATTGCTGGCATTGAGGCGCACGGTAGCGGTTAACTGCTCCATACTGGCCGCGGTCTGTTCAAGCGAAGCCGCAGATTCTTCCGTGCGTTGGGAAAGATGAATATTTCCTGCAGCCAGTTCACGGCTGCCAACATCAATTTGCAGGCTGGCTTCACGTACCTGATTGACTGATATTTGCAGGGCTTGCTGCATGCCTGCCAGGGCATTATTGAGTCGGCCCAGTTCATTGTTGCCTGCCAGCGGTAAGGTTTGCGATAAATCGCCCGCTGCGATCTGCTCAAGGTGACCAATCGCCTTATCCAGAGGCCGCAGCAGCATACGCCGCAGAAGCTGCCAGGCAAGCACCAGTAACAGCAGCGACAGCCCCACTGCTACAGCGATCAATAGCTTCATTTTGGTTTCGTTATAGGCAGCTTGCGCCAGCTGTGCTGCGCTCACTTCGTTGGCGTACTGGGCAAAATCTCCCACCGCCTTGCTGTAATTGTCTGCCAGAGTAGAGAGATTGCCTTCCAGCAACTGATAATATTCATCGGTGTACTGTTTATCCAAAGCCGACATCATTGGCTTGATGCCCTGCTCCAGATAGCGGTTGAAACTTAATGCCACTGCGTCAGCCAGCGTTTTGCCATGAGCAGTAACCGTTCCTGCATCGATAAACTGTTTTAAATTTTTCTGTGATGTAGCCAGATCCGCCTGCGCCTGTTTCGTCACGGCTGCGCCATCGTCGAGTAAGCCAATTTCGATTTTGCGCACCGCCAGTGCGGCTAAAGTGCGGGCGTGCATCAGTTCTGCATTACTTTGATAAAGACTGTTTAATTCAACACCCTGAATACGATTGATCGCATCCAGTGAGCGGTTTCCTTTGTTTATAGCCAAAATTCCCATAAAACTTACCGCCAGCAACAGCAGCGTCATAAACCCCAGCATAGCCAGCAAGCCGGTGCGAAGTGATAACTGTTTCATTCAGATAGATTTCCTGTGAGGAGTAAAAAGGCATAAATGCAACTTCCCTAACTCGGATGAGGTATCGGCAAAGGGAAGAATAAACTTTAATCATGCCGGTTAATGTCTGAACTGGCATTTCAACTCAACCTGGCTCTACGCCGCTTTATCCTGCTTAAGGAAACCGTTATGAAAACCGCTCTGCTTTTAACATTGATACTTATCACTGGTAGCACCATGGCGCAAAGCTCCCTGTCGACAGCAGGCTGGATCAGTGTCTGAACGGGGCATCGACCACGGCAGCCATGTCGGCATGCTATAACGAAGCTAGCCAGGCCTGGGACAGCGAGATGAACCATCAGTATGGAAAGCTGATGGGAAAATTAACCGGCGAGCCAAAAAATAAATTGCGCATGGCGCAGCGCGCCTGGCTGGCTTACCGTGACAGTTGGCTGGAGGCCAGCCAAAGCCGTTACCGCGATCAGGGGACGCTGCGCGCACTTTCGCTTAGCGCACAAGCCGTTAGTCTGGTGCGTAATCAGGCTCGTATGTTGCAATCATTGAATGACGGCAGTTGCGCTAACCCGGATGATTGTTGATTAATGACAGTTGCCGGTCGGCGCATTTAATTACTTCACGGAGAAACCATGGCTGCTTATGCCTCAACACTGATCCTTGTTTGCCTCGCCATTTTGAGTTATTTCGTTCACAACAGTGCTGTGACTATTTCGATACTGATCCTGCTGGCGATTAAAATCACGCCGCTGGCGCAATTCTTTCCCTATGTCGAAAAACAGGGCATCACATTAGGCATCATTATTCTTACCGTGGCGGTGATGGCACCGCTGGCCAGCGGTTCGCTGCCCGCAGAAACACTGCTGAAATCGTTCGCGAACTGGAAATCAATTGTGGCCATTCTGGTGGGTATTTTCGTTGCCTGGCTGGGCGGCCGTGGCGTCAATATGATGAGCGCCAACCCTACGGTAATTGGTGGTTTACTCATCGGTACGGTGATTGGCGTGGCGTTTTTTCGTGGTGTACCGGTCGGCCCGCTAATTGCAGCAGGCATTGTCTCGCTGTTTGTCACGCAAAAGTAAGCGTCGAGGAGCATTCCTAAACGCCAAAAAGGGGCATACTTTCAGAGTCAGTTGGCTATAATAGCCGTCACTCAACACACGACACTGAAGGAATGCCCGATGAGTTTGAACCAGGTGCCAGCAGGTAAAGACCTGCCAGAAGATATCTACGTAATCATTGAGATCCCGGCAAATGCCGATCCGATCAAATATGAAGTTGATAAAGAGTCTGGTGCCCTGTTTGTAGACCGCTTTATGTCTACCGCCATGTTCTATCCATGCAACTACGGCTACATCAACAACACGCTGTCACTGGATGGTGACCCGGTTGATGTGCTGGTGCCAACCCCGTATCCGCTGGAGCCAGGCTCTGTGATCCGCTGCCGTCCGGTTGGTGTGCTGAAAATGACTGACGAGTCTGGCGAAGATGCCAAACTGGTTGCCGTTCCACACACCAAGCTGTCAAAAGAGTACGATCACATCAAAGATGTGAACGACCTGCCAGAACTGCTGCGTGCGCAAATCACCCATTTCTTTGAGCACTACAAAGATCTGGAAAAAGGCAAGTGGGTGAAAGTTGACGGTTGGGATAATGCTGAAGCTGCAAAAGCTGAAATCATTTCCTCTTTCGAACGCGCACAGAAGAAATAACTCTGCTGTTTCGTTTGATACACGCGTCAGATAAAAAAACACCGTCCAGTTGGACGGTGTTTTTGTTTAGGCGTTTGGTTCCTCATCGCGCTTTAGCCAGTCTCCGCTCGTTATACGCTGGCGTCCCGCCACTGAACGTTGATAGACATAAAGCCATGCACTGCCAAACGGCGTCTGAATCAGATGACGTTTGTATTCTCCACCCTTAGTACGAAGCGCATCCAGCTCGTTAAGGGTTGAGGCATCGATGCGGTACACTTCGCAATATACCGTTCCATTGCCCTGAACGACGCCAGGATAATGACCGAGACTGTAGAGCTCAAAGCCCTCAATCGGATAATCACCCAGCCATTGCGCGTTCGTCATCCAGTGACTATTTCCCTGCTTGCGCCGTAAACTGCCGTAAACAATTATTCGCATTGCTAAAACTCAAACTGATAGAGCAAATCGAGAGCCTGGTCCACACCGGACACAGCTTCCAAATAGAGTTTGGGCATCAGGCGGTAACGTAAGGTTAGCGTCGCCAGTGAATCAAAAATGCCAACACCATATTTTACTTGTAGACCCGGCAGCACATAGCCACTGACCTGCACTTGTTGGCTGTCGCCAACGCCAGTGGTGTCGAGAGCAAGATTGCTGACGCCGAATGTCTCCCCGATTTTACCCACAACCTGCCCACTTTGTGCAACCCCCAGACCAACCAATGCTGAGGTTAATGCATTGCTGTCGCCGTCACTGTCGAGTCCTTGCCCGCGCAGCAGGTAAGACAATGCCTCTTGCTGTGACATGGCTGGATCGGAAAAGACTTCAACTTTAGGCTCATCAGCTAAGCCGGTCACACGCAGCCCGGCGGTTACGTCATCTTCCGTCGCCTCTGGATTACGGATCGCTTCAAGGTTCACGTAAGGCTGATCCGGCGGGCCGGCAAACTGCAGTTCGCCCTTCTGCACCAGCAAATCCTGTCCATAAGCATGGAAGCGACCAGACGGGATATTGATTTGTCCGTTTAATCCCAGCCCCGACTTATCCTGAACCAGTTTAAGATCGCCATTCAGTTTGGCTTTCAGGCCAAAGGCCGATAACCGCACATCGTTGCCAACATGGATCACCAGATTACTGTTGATCGGGATCGCAGTGGTTTTAGGCTGAATCGGTTTGAGGTTCTCATCCAGCATGACCTCATCTGACGAGACGCCGGTGGCACTTTGCGGCACTTCCTGAACAGTAATGCGCGCCCACGGAATATCCACGCGCCCGTCCAGGTTGAACGCTGCTGGCGTCGCCTCGAATACCAGATCTGGCGAGACATCCATGCGCACCATTGGCGGCACAGTTACACGTATTTTGCTGCCCTGTGCGGCAACGCGAGCGCGCCAGTTATCGAGCTGACTCCAGTCCGCGTTACCGTTCAGATTGACGTTGCCCTGCGCCGTTTGAATCAAGCCATTCAGCGTTGAACTCATGCCGTTGAACACCAGATTGAGATTCGCGGCAGTAAGATCGACGGGCATAAAACTGCCCTCAACATCCACATTTTGCAGACCAAGCTGCCCAAAAATCTGCGGCTGCTGCACGCTGCCGCCAAGGCGCAGGCTGCTGTTAAGATTGCCTGCGATTTTCTCGCCCTGCATCAGCGCCGGGTTAAGCAACGCCAGTGAGATGTTGCGGATATTGACGTTGCCGCCCAGGGTACGACGATTTTCAGGATCGTTAATCTGTACGTTGCCATCAAGCTGACCGTTATTCGCGATGCGGATTAGCCAGTCGAGTTGCGCTCGCCCGTTGCGCAGTGCGGCGTTTAGGTTAAGCGTATCAAAGGCAATGGGCAGCGTATTGCCCTGTACATCCTGTGCCACTTTGACGCCGTTCCCTTTCAACGCGATGGTGCCGGTCGGCAAGCCACCGTCAGCGGTCCAGTTCACGCGCGCATCGCCAGTGAAGACCCCTCCAGTTGCGTAGCATCAGGCATGAAAGGTTTGATCATGGCTAAATCAAAGCGGTTGAGCACCACATGCGCTTGTCCGCTCGGCCCCGCTTCCACCGGTTGCGGGATGCACAGCTGCGCATTTGGGTTCTGCCAGCAGTGTGGCCCGATAGTCGCGGTCTGTTTAGCATTGAGGTAATCAATTGCCATCGCACGTGTCAGACGCCATTCACCCACGGGCGTATCGAAGCGCGTGTTGTTCAGTGAACCTTTCCAACGCTGCTCCTTGCGATCAAAACTGCCGCTCAGGGCAAGCTGGCCCGAAACGGGTTCACCCTGCACATTTAATTTGAGCTGATGCTGCTTTTCGTTGCCGTCGGCATTCAGCGTTAACAGATTAATGCTCAGTGCATCCTGTTTCAGCTGCTCCACACGCAGCTGTAGCTTGCCCGCAACCTGATCGCTGGAGCGCACATCACCATCCAGCGTAACGCGGCGGATCTGCAACTGCTGCCAGCGCAGCCCGCTGGCATTAAGATCGGCCAGCAGCTGCGGTGCCTGTAAGGTGCCACGCGCTTTGATGGTACCTTTTGCTACGCCGCCTAAGCCTGGTAAGGCGTTGTTCAACTGGGGCGCATCAATATTCGCGTCCAGGTTGAGGGTATCACCCAGCGCGCCTTTTACATCAACATGGTTACGCCCCAGCGCCAGCCTCACACCCGGAATCGTCCACTGGTTATAGCTGTTGCCGCTTAGCGATCCTTCAGCAGACACCGCGTTTTGCTTCACGTTTCCTTTTAACTGCAACTGCGGCACGCTCATCTGCCAGCTGCCCCCGTATACACTGCCACGGGTGGTAATTTTACCATCCAGCTTCGCTGGCCAGTCAGGGTACGCTCTGGCAGTATTAATGTCGGATAAAGTCAGTTCGCTACGCCAGCTGATCGCTTTGCTCCAGTCCACCAGCGCCGTAAGATCAATGTTACCTTGCAGCACGCCAACACGCAGCCTGTCGAGGTTAAATTGCTGCACATTGCCTTTGCCCTCAAGCGAGATGTTGGCAGGCGGCACCGCTTCCCCTTTCACGGCGGTGCGCAGCGACATGACATAATCGGTGGCTTTGCCGTTGAACTGGTAATCAAGATTCTCAGCCTGGTACTGTACCGGACCGGTCAGCGGCCAGCGCAACTGCGGGCTGGTCAACTTCAGCGACAGCGGCAAACCTGCCACCGCCGGTTGCGTTGTGGCATCTAACTGCGCACGCACCGGACCGGAAAGATTCAACGCCAGCGTCAACTCATCACGCATCGCGCCATTCAGCTTCAGCTTGATGTTTTCGCCTTTAACAGGGTCGACATTCACCGCCCCATTGAGAGAAAAATCTACCGGCCAGTTATCGGCCAGCGTTGCCTGACCGCTGCCGTTAAGCTGTCCTAAATTAGAATCTACTTCCAACGTCTGTAGCTGCATTTGACGATCGGCCGTTTTGGCTTTCACCAGCAGGCGTTGCACTGAAATGTCCGTGTCGCCCGTGATGCGCAGTTGTTCGCCCAGAATTTCCTGTATGTCGATATCCAGCGGCAAACGGAAATCAGGCAACGCTGGCAACAGGGGTTGATCAAACATCGCTTGCAGCGTTTCCCCAGCGGCTTTTCATCCGGCTGCGGCTGCTGCACTTTAGGTTGAATGACCTGCTCATTTGCGACCTCCGCCGCTTTTGGCAGGGCAATCAGCAAGCTCTGGATATGCGTCGGGTTCAGCGTCAGCGCCCGATCTTGCCACTGCAATCCGCTGGTGAAATCAAGCAGCGAAATAGCCGTGTCATCCACTTTGACATTAATGTTATGCAGACCAAGATGGCGTAAGGCGATCGGATATGGCGTACTGAGATTAGTGCTTCCGCTCTCCTCTTCCGGCGGCGGCTCGCTGGCTGGCGTCATCTTTTTGCTGTCGACCACCACGCTGATATCTTTTAGCGAGAGATCATTAACGCACAGCGAAGAGTGCAGCAGACAGTTGAGATCCACGGCTAAGTGAACGTTACCGGCATCAACGCTGACCCCTGGCATCTCATAGCGCAGCCCGCTAATGGTAAGATTACGCCAGCCGCCCTCGACCTGCTTGATCGATAAGCCCGGCACCCAGCGTGATGCGCCATTTAACACCAGATGCAAACCTGGCGTGGTGCCAATTAAAAACGCTACGCCGCCCAATACCAGCACCAGAAAAATCAGGATGCCGATCAGGACCTTTTTCCATAACTTCATAGTTCAGGCCCCAGTCCTACGTAAAATTGCAATCCATGTTCCTCATCATCACCAATGGGTCGGGCAATATCGAATTTGATCGGCCCTACCGGTGATGACCAACGCACGCCAACGCCTGCACCGGTTTTAAAATTGCTTTGCTTGATGTCGTTAACCGCTTCACCGGAATCGACAAATACCGCACCCCACCATTTACCGGTTACGTTGTACTGATATTCCACTGAGCCGGTAGCGAGTTTTGAGGCCCCCGTCAGCTTGCCGTCTTCATCGCGCGGCGAGATAACTTTATATTTATAACCACGAATACTGCGGTCACCACCCGCGAAGAAGCGCAGATCCGGCGGCACCTTGTCAAAGTTATTGGTTTCGATCCAGCCGAGATTGCCTCGCGCCACAAAGCGGTGTTTATCGCCCAGCGTGCGTATCCAGACGTTCTGCGCCTGTAAAATCAGGAAATCGACGTCTGAACCCCAGGTCGTATCCGAAACATCAATGGAATAACGTTGTGAATCACCCCAGGTGGGCATCAGGCCGCCACGCGAACGTGTGCGATTAAGGCTCACGCCTGGATACAGCAGCATGGTGGTATTGGTCACGCTACCCTGGGTAAAGTGATCGAGACTCCAGCGCAGGTTAATCGCTTTTTGCCAGCCGGTACTGTTATCCCAGTAGCGCGAGACAGCAAGTGTCGAGGTATCCGCTTTGGTGTCATTGAGATCGGTACGCTTCAGGCCACCTGAAAAGGTGTAATACTGCTCAAGCGGGTTTTTTAGCAGCGGGACTTTATAGCTGAGATCGAGCTGCTGTTCCGGTGCAGAAACATAGGCGCTGGCCGTCAGACTGTGTCCACGATCGTTTACCCACGGCTTTCTCCAGGTTCCCTTCAGGCGCGGCCCTACATCCGTTGAGTAACCCACACCGGTTTCCAGCGTATTTTCCGTTCTCGGCGAGACGACCGCACTCAGCGGCAGCACTTTGGTTTTTTGCCTTCGTCGAATTCTGGTGCCACCACCACGGAGTTAAACCAGCCAGTGGCTGAGATGCGGCGGTTCAGCTCCGCTAAGTCACGCGAGCTGTAATAATCGCCTTTTTTAAACGGCACCAGATTTTGCAGATACTCTTCGCGAATTTGCGAACCCTCAAAGCTTACATCGCCAAAGCGATAGCGTGGTCCGCTGTCGTAGTCGATATCCCAGAACGCTTCGCGTCGTTCAACCGAGACACCTAACTGGCTTTGTTTGAAATCACCATCAAAATAGCCGTTGCGCAGCGCAAGGTTAGAGAAACCGCTTTTGAATTTGTCATACTGGCCGTGATTGAGTTGGGAGCCGACTTTGGGACGGCCCTGCTCTACCCAGGCTTTATAATCGGCGTCGTTTTTCGCGGCCCCTTCAACCACAATAGTGCTGCCGCCAATCTTCACCGGTTCGCCCGGTTTAACGTGCGCAATCAGTACCGGACGTCCACCTCCAGCGGGTGCCGGACGCGATTCAAAATCGATTTCAGGTTCATAATAGCCCAGTGCACGTAAGCCATCTTTTACCGCTTCCGATACGCGTGCACGAAAACGGCCATCGTTTGAGACTTCGTCACTGCCGATGGTTGACAGGCTGGCCCTGACATTTTTCTGTAAATCCCCGGTTAACCCTTCTACCTGCAATCGCACTGTCGCGGCCTCAAGGGCTGGCGCGGCGAGCAGTAAGCTGGCCATACAATAAATATGAAGTCGTGGCACTTGTACTCCTGTTAATTATGCCAGCCCTTTTTCCACAGGGCGCTAATTAATCATCTTTGCCTGGTCAACCCCAACGCTAAGGCAACATCCTCATCATAGCCACACTTTTCACTTGGTGGCGGCTTAAAACGACATATACGTCAGTGGCGGCTATTGTCGGTAAATGCCGGGGACGATACAACAACCAGACGGCAGAATGACCGTACCGGGTGACGCACTCAGACTAATCTTAGGTTGCGGCTTGCGTTTTCTTCTGGCGATTGCGCTTCA
Source organism: Candidatus Pantoea haifensis (assembly GCA_018842655.1). Taxonomy (GTDB): domain Bacteria; phylum Pseudomonadota; class Gammaproteobacteria; order Enterobacterales; family Enterobacteriaceae; genus Pantoea; species Pantoea haifensis. The sequence continues at coordinate 2,529,947 of JAGTWN010000004.1, forward strand.
TGCCGCTATTCATCCTCTGGCGGCAACATTGTGGCTGCTGCTATAATCAGCCACCACAGGCATTTCGCCTGTTTTCATTTCTGCCCCGACATCGCTTTTTTGTCGAACTGGCGCAGACATTTTTGGCACGGATAGCCCTGACTGACTGGTGAGTACACGATGTACGCTCTTACCCGCACGCTGCCCAGGCCAAAAATGACAAGTGGATAACCCTTTGGATCTCTTATGTTAGATAGCTTACTTGTCATCCTTTTATTGATCGTCATTAGTGCTTTTTCTCTCTTTCAGAAATCTCACTGGCGGCCGCCCGTAAGATCAAACTTAAACTGCTCGCTGATGAAGGCAACGTTAATGCACAGCGTGTATTAAAGATGCAGGAAACGCCCGGCATGTTCTTTACCGTGGTGCAGATTGGTTTAAATGCGGTGGCTATTCTTGGTGGTATTGTGGGTGATGCCGCTTTTTCACCCGCCTTCAGCAGTTTGTTCAACCGCTTTATGGCACCCGACCTCGCCGAACAGCTTAGCTTCATCTGCTCATTTACCATCGTTACCAGCCTGTTTATTCTTTTTGCCGATCTGACGCCAAAACGTGTCGGTATGATCGCGCCAGAAACCATTGCATTGCGCATTATCAATCCCATGCGCTTTTGCCTGCTGATCATGCGTCCGCTGGTGTTTCTGTTTAACGGTCTGGCTAATGTCTTCTTTCGCATTTTTAAACTGCCCATGGTGCGCAAAGATGACATCACCTCTGATGATATTTACGCCGTGGTTGAAGCTGGTGCACTGGCAGGCGTACTGCGTAAGCAAGAGCATGAGCTGATCGAAAATGTATTTGAGCTGGAATCACGTACGGTTCCCTCTTCAATGACCTCACGTGAAAACATCGTCTGGTTTGATCTGAATGAAGAAGAGCAGAGCCTGAAGACCAAAATCGCCGAGCATCCACACTCTAAATTTCTCGTGTGCAGTGGCGATATCGACCATATCGTCGGCTATGTGGACTCCAAAGAGTTGCTGCTGCGCGTGTTAGGTAATCAAAGCATGACGCTAAACAGCGGCTTGCAAATTCGCTCGGCACTGATTGTCCCGGATACGCTGACGCTTTCTGAGGCGCTGGAGAGCTTCAAAACCGCAGGTGAAGACTTTGCGGTAATCATGAACGAATATGCGCTGGTAGTCGGCATTATTACGCTGAACGATGTGATGACCACCCTGATGGGCGACCTTGTTGGCCAGGGTATGGAAGAGCAGATCGTCGCGCGTGATGAAAATTCATGGCTGGTAGAGGGCGGTACGCCAATTGATGATGTAATGCGCGTGCTGGATATCGACGATTTTCCGCAGTCTGGCAACTACGAAACCATTGGCGGCTTTATGATGTATATGCTGCGTAAAATTCCGAAGCGAACTGACTTTGTTAAGTTTGCTGGCTATAAATTTGAAGTGGTTGACATCGACAGCTATCGCATTGATCAGCTACTGGTAACCCGGATTGACGAACGACCACCGGTGTTGAACGTGACGAAAACCAGCGAAGAGTAGATATACTAAGGGCGCCAGCGGCGCCCTTTTTTGCTTAGTTGAACTCAAGCTTGAGACGAACAACCTGGCGATTAATTTCAGACATTACGCTCAGATGTTGTTTGTCTTTAACGCGCGGAATCAAGACTTTTCCCTTGTCGAATTCAAACGCGCCAACGTCCTTGATATATAACCTTCCTTTGAACAGCGTTTTTACGTATTTCGCTATTTGTAGTGGATTATAGCGTTGGAAGATCTTCATGCTGTTTAACTCCTGACCATTTATAAGCACGCTTCGCCGTTTCCAAAATAGGTACGAGCCCATGAAGCGCGAATTGCGGATAAACTATAGAACACTCTGCGCAAGCTGTGTTCCGAAAAATGAACTTTTTTACTGAATTGACACACAATTACAGAATACTCTGTTATTGCGTTATCAGAACCCAGTGTAAACCATCGCTTGTTAAATAATTGTGGCATTGCTAACAAACCTGACACCTTTCAAAGACAGCCGCATCATCCCTGCTTACTATTGCAATAAAATGACTAACTGGTCAGATCACTCAAGGAACAATGCCATGCGAATAATATCGACAGTGATGGTCACAACTTTAATGATTTCGGTGTGCAACTTTGCTCAGGCTGATGATCTACATCAAGGCGAACGCGTTCCCGCTGTGGGGGTTAACGACAAGGGCGAACTCGTATGGCAACACAATGAGTTTAGCTATAAAAACTGGAACAGTGCGCAGCTAAGTGGAAAAGTGCGTGTTATTCAGCATATTGCCGGTCGATCATCAGCAAAAGAGAAGAATGCTGCACTAATTGAAGCGATAAAAGCAGCGCAGTTTCCTCACGATCGCTATCAAACAACTACTATCGTCAACACTGACGATGCGATCCCCGGCACGGGTATGTTTGTGCGCAGCAGCATCCAGACGAATAAACAGCATTATCCCTGGTCGCAGTTTGTTGTTGATAATAAAGGCAATGTGCAAAAATCCTGGCAACTTGAACGCGCAAGCTCAGCGATTGTGGTGTTAGATAAAAATGGTCGGGTGCGTTTTATAAAAGACGGCGCATTATCGCAAGAAGAAGTGCAGCAGGTAATGTCGCTGATAGCGAGTTTGCTAAAACAGTAAGCATTCTGAATATATTGTGCCAAAAACGGGAGGCAATCCTCCCGTTGAACGGATTAAAACAGTGAAACGCGGAAGCCCGGATTAAGGAAAGATTCACGCGGCGCGTAATCCAGCGTTTTGCCCTGCCAGTCATGTACATGCGCACCTGCAGCCATCGCCACCGCATGACCAGCACCGGTATCCCAGATATTAGTGGGTCCAAAACGTGGATAAAGCTGCGCTTTACCTTCTGCGACCAGACAGAATTTCAGCGATGAACCGGTGGCAATGGTTTGGTGCTCACCCAGTTGTTTCAGATACTCTTTCATTTCATCATCATTGCCATGTGAGCGACTGACCACCACCAATGGCGGACGTGCATCCTGCGCCTGAATCTGTACCCGCTGTCCCGACTCTTCTTTCCAGGCTTTGCCCTCTGCAGCGGAATACATGACGCCTAACGCAGGCGCATAAACCACGCCCAGCACCGGTTTGCCTCGCTCAATCAGTGCGATATTAACGGTAAACTCGCCGTTGCGTTTGAGGAACTCTTTGGTGCCATCCAGCGGGTCAACCAGCCAGTAACGCTGCCAGTGTTGACGAACCTCCCAGGCGGGTGGATCTTCTTCTGACAGTACCGGCACATCGGGAGAAAGCTGGCTTAGTCCCTGAATAATAATCTTATGTGCAGCAAGGTCGGCAGCTGTCACCGGTGAATCGTCTGACTTGTGAGAAACGTCAAGCGGTGCTGCGCCATTATAAACGTGCATGATCGCGTCACCTGCTTCGCGCGCCAGTTGGCAGATTTGCTCTAACATTTTTCACCTCGGTTTATGCGGCCCTCTACGCAATAACAGCGCCAGACCGGTTCCATTTCAGTAGTTCCGCTGTCCCCGCCGAAAATTCGGCACTACAGTGGAGCATTTCATAGATATATCAATATCATAGTTCATACCTCATCGCCATGCTTGTGGCGTCGCGCCAAAATCTTAAATCTGCGAGCAGCGTTCCAAATGCGTCAAAACGTTATATCCATCACGATTTAATCTGACCCTTCATCAGGCATTTACATTAATTTGAGAGCCTACTGTTTTTACCCGCAGGAGAAAGCATGTTGAAGCATGTGATGTTACTGGCGCTTGGCTTTTCCAGCGCGCTACAGGCAGCAAGCGTGGATTTGCGCATACTGGAAACCACCGATCTGCACAGCAACATGATGGATTTCGATTACTATAAGGATACGCCAACCGAGAAGTTTGGTCTGGTACGCACCGCAACTCTGATTCATGCTGCCCGGCAGGAAGCGCCAAACAGCGTGTTAATCGATAATGGTGACATTATCCAGGGCAGCCCGCTGGGTGATTACATGGCAGCGAAAGGATTAAAGAGGGCGAAATTCATCCCATCTATAAAGCGATGAATACGCTGAATTACAGCGTTGGAAATCTCGGCAATCATGAGTTCAACTATGGCCTGCCTTACCTGAAAAAGGCACTCTCCGGCGCGCGCTTCCCTTATATCAACGCCAACGTGATCGAGATAAAAAGCGGTAAGCCGATGTTTACACCTTATCTGATTAAACCCACCGCTGTCGTTGATCGAGACGGCAAACTTCAGACCCTTAAGATTGGCTACATTGGCTTTGTGCCGCCACAAATCATGGTGTGGGACAGAACGAACCTGCAAGGCAAAGTCCGGGTTGAGGACATCACAGAAACGGCACGCCGTTATGTGCCGGAAATGCGTGCCCAGGGCGCTGATGTCATTATCGCTGTTGCTCATTCAGGCCTGAGCAGCGAGCCTTATCACGCCATGGCGGAAAACTCAGTTTACTATCTCAGCCAGGTTGCGGGCATTGACGCGCTCCTGTTTGGTCATGCACATGCGGTTTTCCCCAGCAAAGATTTCGCGGCCGTTAAAGGGGCGGATATCGCTAACGGTAAGCTAAACGGTATTCCTGCCGTGATGCCGGGGATGTGGGGCGATCATCTTGGCATCATTGATTTGGTGTTAAATAACCACAGCGGTCGCTGGCAGGTGAGTGAGGCAAAAGCCGAAGCGCGCCCAATTTATGATACAGCGCAGAAAAAGTCGCTGGCCGCCGAAGATGCGGCGTTAGTTAACCTGCTGGCTGATGACCATCGTGCCACGCGGGAATTTGTCGCTAAACCCATCGGAAAATCTGCGGATGTCATGTACAGCTATTTGTCGCTGGTGCAGGATGATCCGACAGTGCAAATTGTTAACAATGCCCAGCGCGCGTATGTTGAACATTTTATTCAGGGCGATCCTGATTTAGGACGTTTGCCCGTGCTCTCTGCTGCCGCACCCTTTAAAGCGGGTGGACGCAAAAACGATCCTGCCAGTTATGTTGAAGTGGAAAAAGGCCCACTCACCTTCCGTAACGCAGCCGATCTCTATCTTTACCCCAACACGCTGGTCGTCATGAAAATCAACGGAGCCCAGGTAAAAGAGTGGCTGGAGTGTTCGGCAGGACAGTTTAATCAAATTGATACCAACAGCAGCAAACCGCAATCTTTGATTAACTGGGATTTTCGCACCTACAACTTCAATGTCATTGACGGGGTGAACTATCAGATTGATGTGACGCAACCGGCGCGCTACGACGCGGAATGCCAGATGATAAACCCTGACGCTTCGCGTATTAAACAGCTTACCTGGCAAGGCAAGCCGGTTGATCCAAACGCGACTTTCCTCGTCGCGACGAATAATTATCGCGCTTATGGCGGCAAGTTTGCAGGTACTGGCGATAGCTATGTTGCGTTCGCCTCACCTGATGAGAACCGCTCTGTCGTTGCCGCCTATATCAGTGCGGAAACAAAAAAACAGGGGGAAGTGCAACCGCAGGCGGATAACAACTGGCGGCTGGCCCCGATAATGACAGCTGTTCCACTGGATATCCGTTTTGAAACCGCGCCAGGAGATAAAGCTACTGGCTTTATTCAGCAGCACGCACAATATCCCATGCAGCCCAAAGGCAGCGATGATATTGGCTTTGCTTTGTGGCAGGTAGATTTGCAGAAATAAGAGAGATAAGGGCGACGTAATGGTCGCCCTTAAGTTTTACAGGATTTCCAGCAGTTCCACTTCAAATACCAGGGTGCTGAATGGTGGGATGGATGCGCCAGCGCCACGCTCGCCGTAAGCGAGGTTGTGCGGGATCACCAGTTCCCACTTTGAGCCAACTGGCATCAGGGTTAACGCTTCAATCCAACCGGCAATCACGCCGCTTACCGGGAATTCTGCTGGCTCGCCGCGTGCAACCGAGCTGTCAAACACGGTGCCGTCGATCAGCTTGCCCGTATAGTGAACGCGTACGCGATCCTGACGAGAAGGGATTGGGCCATCGCCTTGAGTGATTACGCTGAACTGCAAACCCGATTCGGTGCTGCTCACGCCTTCGCGCTGCGCATATTCAGTCAGGAACGCCTGGCCTTGTGCTGCCATAGCTTCAGTGCGCTCACGGCGCACGCCTTCAGCGCGCTCGTGGACTTCACGCAGGGCGCGATGTACCACATCAACCGGAACTGCCGGCGAGTTCCCTTCCAGCGCGTCGCGCAGGCCCGCGAGCAGTGCTTCTGGCTGCAGCCCCTGCAGGCCAGATTCCTGCAACTGCTGGCCAACCTGTAAACCAATACCATAACTTGCTTGTGCTTCGACGCTGTCGAAAGAAGGGGTTGTCATCTTCGTTCCTTTCACTCTCGGATAAATTCGAACCGGCAGCATAGCAGCGCAGGCCGCTGGCGTAAAATGCCCTGCATCAAAGATGACTTTTCGTGATGAAAGAGAAACAATACGCAGGTCAAATTTATCAATGCTGGCAGGCACTTCCCGCCCGCATTGCCCATACTATAACTATCGACAAGGTTAACCTTGTTAGTCACGCTGAATAAAGAGAGAAATTATGGGCCAGATCGCCCCACGACGCCGCAGGAAGCGCACACCGCGTATTTTATCCCGGTTGCAAGCCTGGCTGCCTGCGCGCACGCCGCAGCATTCTGCCGGAGAGGAGGAACCACGAATGGCTTCAGACGCGTCATCCCGCTTGCCCACCTGGCTTTATCGCCTCTGGCATTTAACGGATCATATTCGCTGGATGGATCCGCTCCCCGCTCCCCATCGTCGCGGCATCGTCATCGCGTTACTGGTGGTCTTACTGGCCTTTCTCTGGCCAACAAGCACGCCGCAATATCCGGTAGAACGACCTGCCACCCCAACGGCGGAGAAAGATGTGCCATTACAGGCAGATATATACAATAACGTACCTGCACAGCAGCCAACGCAGACGAAGGCTGATTCTCAGGGCGCGTGGCGCAGTTATACCGTAGCATCAGGCCAGACGCTGGCACAGCTGTTTCGTGACAACGACCTGCCAGTGAATGATGTGTTTGCTATGGCGCGCGTGGAAGGAAACGATCAGCCGCTCAGTACGCTGCAAAGTGGTCAACGGGTGAAGATTCGTCAGAACGCAGAAGGTGTAGTCACCGGATTAACCGTTGATGGCGCAAACGGCCCGGTTTTGTTTACCCGTCAACCGGACGGCAACTTTATCCGCGCCCAATAAACAAAAACGCCGGCACAGGGCCGGCGTTTCTGCATAACTCAGTAATAAATTACTCAGTCACTACTTTCACGATCAGTTTCGCGAATACTTCGCTGTGAACCTGGAAGTCCACTTCGTGCTCACCGGTGGTGCGCAGAACGCCGTTCGGCAGGCGAACTTCGCTCTTAGCCACTTCAACGCCAGCTGCAGTTACAGCGTCAGCGATGTCGCGAGTACCGATGGAACCGAACAGTTTACCTTCGTCGCCTGCTTTAGACGCGATGGTAACGGTGCCCAGTGCATTGATTTTCTCAGCGCGAGCATTAGCTGCAGACAGAACGTCAGCCAGTTTGGCTTCCAGTTCTGCACGACGTGCTTCGAAGAATTCAACGTTTTTCTTAGTAGCAGGAACAGCTTTACCCTGTGGTACCAGGAAGTTACGAGCGTAGCCCGCTTTAACGTTAACCTGATCACCCAGGCTGCCCAGGTTTGCTACTTTATCAAGCAGAATAACTTGCATTACCTTATCCTCTTAAAGTCGTTATGGACAGCGGCCGTTACTGATGACGATCAGTGTACGGCAGCAGAGACAGGTAACGCGCGCGCTTGATAGCACGAGCCAGCTGACGCTGGTATTTTGCGCGAGTACCGGTGATACGGCTCGGTACGATCTTGCCGCTTTCAGTGATGTAGTTTTTCAGCGTTGCGATATCTTTATAATCGATCTCTTGAACGCCTTCCGCGGTGAAACGGCAGAACTTGCGACGACGGAAATAACGTGCCATTTGGCTAGTCTCCAGAATCTATCAATTCAATCTGCTCGGCATGTAACACCATTTTACTCTGTCCATTGCGTGCCTGATGACAGCTAATGAAACCTTCGAGAATGAGTTGCGTGCCGACCGTTATATGTTGAGTAATCACCTGATGGGTGCTGCCGCTGATAATCACCGGCATCCGACACCAGGCTTGCCGGTGAAATCCGGCCTCCTCCTGCACTGAGCGGTGCTCTAGCACAAACTGACAGTGAGGAATTCTGACGGGCTAATTTTTCGAACCGGCGTCTTGCACACCGTGCCAGACAAACGCAGTCGATTAACCGTCACGATGGATTACTCTTCAGAATCCCCAGCATCTGAGTCATCAGCGGATTCGTTAGCGAAGTCTTCGCGGCGCTCACGACGCTCGTCTTTCGCTTTAACCATCGGTGATGCTTCAGTTACCGCGTGTTTAACGCGCATAACCATGCTACGGATAACGGCGTCGTTGAAGCGGAAGTTCGTTTCCAGCTCATCGATCACTTCCTGCGGCGCTTCAACGTTCAGCAGAACGTAGTGTGCTTTGTGCAGTTTGTTGATCGGGTAAGCCAGCTGACGGCGGCCCCAGTCTTCCAGACGGTGGATCGTGCCCTGAGCACCAGTGATAGCACCAGTGTAACGCTCGATCATGCCCGGAACCTGTTCGCTTTGGTCAGGATGGACCATAAATACGATTTCGTAATGACGCATCGAAATTGCTCCTTACGGATTATTCAGCCTCCTGTCAGGGTCAACCGCGGCCCGTGGAAGCAAGGAACGTTATAGCCGTGCCCCATTTATCACGGGACACCGCCTGAGAATGCGGCTGAAAAATTGACGCGTAATCATACTGATGTAACCCATTAAACTCAAGCGCACATTTCATCAAATCTGGCGTAGCGTGCCAAAAGCTGGCGCATTTTGTGCTATCAGAGGAAATACAAGCGGTTGGACCGGGATTGTTCAACAGGACTGATAAAGACGTTCAATAGTGCCGGTTGGCGTCATATTAGCGAAGCACTAAACTTTATACAGACGTCAAGGTTAGCGTGTTGGCGTCCAGCAGAGTGTTTTCCCTGTAGTGAGGAGTCGAGCATGAAAACGTTCGTCATCGCCACTTTACTGGGTCTCTTCCTGTCTCCACCCGCTCTTGCCAGCAGTGCTGACTGTGCGCAGCAGATAAGAAGTAATACTAGCAACGCGGCTTCAGGCTATGTTTACGTTAATCGACTGGATGCGCCGGGCAGTATTCATGCCAGTGCCAGCAGTAGTGCGGCGGAACGGTTATCGAACCAGATGTGATGCCCTGTAACGTAACGGGCTGGTGGCGTGCTATCAGCCCGATTTCGTTATAAATAATGTTTGAAAAAAGTCACCAGCGCCGTGAGACCGGACGGGGTAATCTTGTGGCCGATATATTTCTCTGACAGCGACGTCAGATGGCTATCCCGTCCCTGTTCACGCAGGGCGTTCGTAAGCCGTGTGGTTTCAGCAAACGGCACAACTTCATCAGCTTCACCATGCCAGAGTAACAGCGGCCGGTTAGCCAGCTTGTCCAGCATCATGCAGGGATCGTAACCCGCCAGCGGAGCCATGCGTTCGGCGAACTGTGTTTTTTGTTCTGGTGTGCGTGCCACCAGCGGCGGAAACAGCGTCTGGCTCAGCTGCATAAAATAGCCCGATCCCATCATACAGGCGACGCTATGAATTTGCGGATAACGCGCCATTGCACCCAAAGCGGTCATACCGCCCATTGACGCGCCTGCCACCGCAAAACGCGCTTCAGCAATCAGATCTTTTTCGCGCAGCGCCGCTTCCAGGTGCGGCACATCATCAATGTTTTGTCTGAGAATGTCCCAAAAATGGCTCTGTCGGTATTCGGCATCGCCGTTATAGCGCGCGCCATGCATATCAGCATCAGGCATCACCGCACGAAAACCCGCCTGCGCTAACGCCACGGCAAAATAGGCATAAACGTCTTTTGATGAGGTGAATCCGTGGTGAAACAGTACGGTTGGCAACCGGGCGTGGCGCTGGCCCGCAGGTGCTGCGTGAAGGCATTCAATGCCCGCGAACGTTTCCGTATTAAGTTCAATCATGCTCCCTCCTGCGTGATGGTTAAGACTTGCCATTCAAGTGTACGTTCTGCCGATTGAAATGCGAGCCTGTTCACATTTCATTTAAATAATTGCAACACTAAACTTTTCTCGCGCCCTGCCGTTGATCTTGTACCCTCCTAACATAACCTTAAGGTAATTTATGAAGCGTCTCTCTCTCAGCGGCCTGAGTCTTGGAGTGAAGCTGTCTGTACTGACGTCTCTCAGCGTTGCGCTGCTTTTGCTCGTGCTGACACTGACTCAAAGCCACAATGCTTCTCGTCAGCTGGAAAGCCTGGCGATGGATGATATGCACAATCAGGTGCAAGGCATTAGCGAAATGGCGACGATGTTTAACGCCACTCTGACCGAAGAAGTCAGTAATTACACCCGTCTTTTCACCAGCTTTCTGCCAAAACGCTTTAGCCGTGACGAAAGTTCCCGCATTCAGGTCGGTGAATTTTCAACCCCCACGCTGCGAGCCGGACTGAAAACCCTCAATCTTGATCAGACCTCAGTAGATGATTTCACAGAACGGACTGCCGCCGTGTCGACGATTTTTGTGCGTGACGGTGATGATTTTATTCGTATTTCGACATCACTGAAGAAAGAGGACGGCAGTCGGGCAATCGGTACGCAGCTGGATCGCAGCAGCGCCGCCTGGAAACAGATTAACCAGGGCGAAATTTATCGCGGTCTCGCCACGCTGTTTGGTCATCGTTATATCACCCAGTATCAACCCGTGAAAGATGACAGCGGCACGGTAATCGCCATCCTGTTTGTGGGTGTGCAAATTGATAATCAGTACGCTCTAATGCGCGAAAAAGTGCTGGCGCGTCGTCTGGGTGAAAGTGGTCATTTCTATGTTCTGAACGGTACGCCAGGAAAAGCACAGGGCCAGTATCTGTTCGATAAGCAACATGAAGGCGATCTGCCAACATGGGACAAGGCGGTTCAGCAGCAGCTACTGACGCAGCCACAAGGCATTCTGGAAGCCGAGGTTGCAGGTGAAAATAAAATACTGGCCTGGCAGCAGTTGCCTGACTGGAACTGGATAATTGTTGGTGAAGTCAGCCGCGCCAGCCTGCTGGCACCGATTATTCATAGCCGTAACGTGTTTATGATCACTGGCCTGCTGTTAGTAATGCTCTTTGCGCCTGGCTTTGTCTGGTACAGCCGTCGGGCGATTACTCAGCCGTTGCAGCAGGTTATTCAGCTGGCGGAACAATACGCGGCGGGAAATTTACAGTTTCATCTTGATACCCAACGTAAAGATGAAGTCGGACAGCTGGTGAATGCGATTAACGGCATCGGCGACGGTTTAGAGAAAATTGTTGCTCAGGTGCGCGGCGCGGCGCAGGAGATTAGCGACGGCACCGACACTATCGCGGCCAGCAGTCTGGATATCAGCGCCCAGATTAGCCGCCAGGCGAGCAGTGTTGAAGAAACCTCCGCCAGCATGGAGCAGTTTGGCGCCACAGTGGAGCACACCGCTGACAGTTTACGTCAGGCCATGGCTCTGGTTTCAGAAGCGACCAGTATGGTTAATCACGGCAGTAAAACTGTAGTGCACTCCGTTAATACAATGTCAGCCATCAAAATTTCTTCGCAGAGCATTGCCGATATAACGCATGTAATCGAGTCAATTGCTTTTCAGACCAATATTCTGGCGCTTAATGCGGCGGTCGAAGCGGCGCGTGCCGGTGAACATGGTCGAGGCTTTGCCGTGGTTGCCGCCGAAGTGCGTGCGCTGGCACAACGATCGGCGCAGGCCGCTAAAGAGATTGAGGGTTTGATTGCGACTTCAATCAAAAATGTGTCGGAAGGCCATACCTTGTCGGAGCAAACGCGTGAAGCGATGGTGAACATCGTGACGCACATTGAGCAGGTTCAGGCGCTGATGGGTGAAATTAACGTTGCTGCGCAGCAGCAGGCGGCGGGGATTGGTCAGGTCAATCTGGCGATGAACCAGATCAGTCAGGCAACGCATCAGAACAGCGACCTGGTGGCGCAGGCAGAAAGCACCGCTCAGAATCTGAGCCAGAAAGGGCATCATCTGACACAATTAGTGAGCGTTTTTAACCTCAAATCGTGATCTTATGGGACGTTAGCTTACACTTAAACCATCGTCCCAACTAAGGATCAGCTATGCGTTACGCTTATTTTCTGGCTTTAAGCCTGCTCCTGAGTAGCTGTGCAGCATTTCAGGATACGCCAAAGGCGCCGCCCGCTCCCACCAGCCAGGCGCAAGAAATTTCGCGCGACCAAAGCAACGGTTTGCCAAAGATTGGCAACATTAGTGTCAACGTGCGTGGTTCACCGGATGATGCCGAACGTGAAATTGCTGCGCAGGCGAATCGGGCCGGGGCAACCTATTACCAAATTGTGATGCTCAGTGAAACGGTAATGCCAGGCCTGTGGTACAGCACAGCCATTTTGTATGGTGCCTCAACTGCCACTGGCACGCAGAAGTAAACGATCGGTCAGCGCATGTTCTAACGGACGCGATCCGCGCTGATCGATCCACTGTAAGCACCAGGCATCTGCAATTGGCGGCTCTGCATATTTCAGCAATTGCGCAGCCGTCGCCAGTTGTAACAGGTTAGAGGTTAACTCACGCGCCTGCGCCTCCTGCGCTTTCCCCAACCGCAGTTTTAGCTGACGCCAGCGTGTATCAAAATGCCGATTACTGCCTTTTACAGCATCAAATTCCTGATTCAACATTTCCATCATGCCGGGCTGCTTTGCCAGCACCCGCAAGACATCAAGGCACATCACATTGCCCGCACCTTCCCAGATACTGTTGACCGGCATATCCCGATACAGCCGCGCAAGCTCGCTCTCTTCGCAATAGCCGATACCGCCTGTTACTTCCATCGATTCCGCCACAAAGGGCATGCCTGCCTTGCAGATGACATATTTCGCTGCGGGGGTAAACAACCGGGCAAAACCGGCTTCATGCGGCTGGGCAGGCTGTGACCACGCCCGAGCGAGTCGTAGCAGTAGCGCGGTTTGTCCCTCTAGCTGCAACGCCTGAGTCGCCAGCACCTGGCGCATCAACGGTTGATCCACCAGGTTTTTACCCATTACCTGGCGCTGGTGCGCATGATACAGCGCGACGGAGAACGCGCGCCGCATCTGGCCGTGGCTGCCGAGCGCGCAATCGAAGCGCGTCATGCCGCCCATTTTAAGGATCAGCCGCACGCCTTCGCCTTCTTCGCCCAGCAACCAGCCGGTGGCATCTTTGAATTCCACTTCGCTGCTGGCGTTCGAGCGATTGCCTAATTTATCTTTGAGGCGCTCGATAAAAATGGCATTACGTGTGCCGTCTGGCAGCAGGCGCGGCAGGAAGAAGCAGCTCAAACCATGCTGGGTTTGCGCCAGAATCAAGTGGGCATCGCTTTGCGGCACCGAGAAAAACCATTTGTGCCCCACAATGCGATAGGCTTCACCGGGACCGCGCGCCCCTAGCGGTTCTGCGCGCGTGGTATTGGTTAGCACATCGCTACCGCCCTGCTTCTCTGTCATTCCCATACCAATCAGCAATCCGCGTTTTTGATCGCCAGGCTGAGCATGCGTATCGTAGCGATCGCTGAGTAGGGGATCGCGCCAGCCTTCAAAAGTTTGAGGAAGATAACTTTGCAACAGCGGAATAGCAGCGTGCGTCATGGTAACGGGGCAAAGCGTGCCGGCTTCCACTTGTGCATGCAGGATAAAACGTGCCGCGCGTGCCACGCTGGCGCGCTCACGCACATCAGGTTGCCAGGTAAGATTGTGCAAGCGACTGGCGCAGACGCCCTGCATCAGCAAGTGCCAGGCAGGATGAAAGCGCACTTCGTCCAGCCGAACACCGCGCGCATCGTAGCGCAACAGTTCAGGCGGTTCGGCGTTAGCCAGCCTGCCTAACTCCAGCGATTCGGCACTGCCGAGTTGCATACCTACCGAGGCCAGCCATTCACGATCCCATTCTCCGCCTTCACGAAGTAACGCGTCGCACAATGGCGTATCGGACAGAAATAAATTGCTGTTGGCCAGGGGTTGCGGCTGATTGAAAACAGTGTGGGTTGTCCAGGTCATAACTACTCCTCGCGGATGTCACTTCCTAATTATGGGAGCGACGTGCAGTTATGCCTGGTACAGAAACACTTTTGCGGCGGCGATCACGCCGTCCGGGAATTAAAGGCTGCGTTGACGCACTGCTTCAAACAGACAGACGCCAGTTGCGACAGAAACATTCAGGGAAGAAACGCTGCCCGCCATCGGAATGCTAATCAGCTCGTCACAGTGTTCACGGGTCAGTCGACGCATGCCTTCGCCTTCAGCCCCCATCACCAGCGCCATTGGGCCAGTCATTTTGCTTTGAAACACCGTATGATCGGCTTCGCCCGCAGTGCCGACGACCCAAATGTTATATTCCTGCAACAGGCGCAGCGTGCGCGCCAGATTGGTGACGCGAATCAACGGCACGTTTTCTGCTGCACCACTGGCGACCTTTTTCGCCGTGGCGTTTAACGATGCTGACCGATCTTTCGGCACAATCACCGCATGCACGCCCGCAGCATCTGCACTACGCAAGCAGGCACCCAGATTATGGGGATCGGTAACGCCATCGAGCACCAGCAAAAACGGTTTTTCCAGACTTTGTAACAGATCCGGCAGATCGCCTTCCTGATACTGACGTCCCGGCTTCACGCGTGCCACGATGCCCTGATGCACACTGCCTTCAACCTGGCTGTCGAGCCATTGACGGTTTGCCAGTTGGATCACGATCCCCTGAGCTTCCAGCGCGGTCACCAGCGGTTGCAGGCGACGATCGTCGCGGCCTTTGAGAATAAAGACTTCCTGGAAACGTTGTGGATCGCGTTCCAGCAGCGCCTGCACGGCATGGATACCAAAAATTATTTCGCTCATCAATCTGCTCAGTGGTTGGGAATGAATGGATTACAACAGGCCCTTTCTCACATGAGAGAGGGCCTGAACGCGCATCAGAGAGGTTTTGCCTTCTTCGTGGCGCGCTTAGCCTTCGTGGCGGCGGCGATTTTACGGGTTTTTTCCGAGACTTTTTTGCTTTTTTCTCTGTCTTCGTCGCTGCGGACTTCTTCTTACCCCCGGAAGGCAGAGTCCGGCTCGAAAGTCCCTTTTTGCTCAGATCGCGACGGCGCTTCGGCGGCGCTTTGCCTTCACGTTTTGCCCGATCGCGTGCAGTTTTGCCTTCGCCACGCGGCTGGCGCTGGCTGGAGATCAAAGCAAAATCGATTTTACGTTCATCCATGTGTACCGCTTCAACACGCACTTCTACCGCATCACCGAGACGATAGGTACGACCACCGGATTCGCCAACCAGACGCTGACCCACCGGATCAAAACGGTAGTAATCATTGTCGAGCGATGAAACGTGTACTAAACCATCGATAAACAGATCGTTCAGACGCACAAAGAAACCGAAACCGGTAACACTGGAGATCACACCGTTAAACACATTACCGACCTGATCCTGCATGAAGTCGCACTTCAGCCAGTCCGCAACATCGCGTGTGGCTTCATCTGCACGGCGTTCCGTCAGTGAGCAGTGCTGCCCCAACTGCAACATTTGCTGCATTTCGTAGTGATAGCCGCCCGTTTCCGTGGTGAGGCTTTTCACTTCGCCCTGCTCTTTAGCCAGCAGGTATTTGATGGCGCGGTGCAGCAGTAAATCCGGGTAACGGCGAATCGGTGAAGTGAAGTGTGCATAGGAAGCCAGCGCGAGGCCAAAGTGACCACGGTTTTCCGGATCATATACGGCCTGCTTCATCGAGCGCAGCAGCATGGTTTGTAACATTTCTGCATCCGGGCGATCCGCAACCTGCTCCAGCAAGGCAGCATAATCTATCGGCTGCGGCTTATTTCCCCCGGCAAGCTGAGTCCCAGCTCGTTTAAAACGGTGCGGAAGCTTTTAATGCTGTCGTCGCTGGGGCGATCGTGATCGCGGAACAGAGCCGGTTCTTCATTCTTCTCAACAAAACGCGCTGAGGCGATGTTAGCCAGAATCATGCACTCTTCGATCAGCTTATGCGCATCGTTGCGTGAAGCGCGCTCAACACGCTCAATCCGGCGCTCGGCATTGAAGATAAACTTCGCTTCTTCTGTTTCAAACGAGATGCCGCCACGCTCTTCACGCGCGGTTTCCAGCGCCTGATACATGTTATGCAGCTCTTCCAGATCTTTAACCAGCGGTGCATATTGCTCGCGCAGTTCTTCATTGCCCTGCAAAATATTCCACACTTTGGTGTAGGTCAGGCGCGCATGCGAATTCATGACCGCTTCGTAATGTCTGAAGCCGGTGAGCTTGCCTCTGGCCGACACGGTCATTTCGCACACCATACACAAGCGATCAACCTGCGGGTTAAGCGAACAGAGGCCGTTAGAGAGTACTTCCGGCAGCATAGGAACAACCTGCGAAGGGAAGTAAACGGACGTGCCACGCTGATGTGCTTCATTGTCGAGTGGTGTGCCTGGGCGAACGTAATAGCTGACATCGGCAATAGCAACCCATAAACGCCAGCCGCCGCCGCGCTTTTTCTCGCAGTACACCGCATCGTCGAAATCGCGGGCATCTTCGCCATCAATGGTCACCAGTGGAAGCTGGCGTAAATCAACGCGTCCCTGTTTGGCCTCTTCCGGGACGTCTTCGCTCAGCTTACTGACCTGTTTTTCAACTTCTGGCGGCCAGGTGTGAGGGATCTCGTGGGTACGCAGCGCCATATCAACGGCCAGGCTGGTGCCCATGTCATCGCCCAGAATTTCGGCGACTTTACCGATAGCTTTAGTACGGCGCGTTGGGCGTTGAATCAGCTCAACCACCACCACCGTTCCCATGCGCGCATTCATGGTTTCTTCAGGCGGAATAAGGATATCGAAACTCAGACGACTATCGTCTGGTACGACAAAACCAGCGCCCGCATCGGTGAAGTAGCGCCCAACGATTTGATTATTACGCGGCTCTTGCACGCGTACCACGCGCGCCTCGCGGCGTCCTTTACGGTCTGCGCCCAGCGGTTGCGCCAGAATCACATCACCGTGCATGCAGAATTTCATCTGCTCAGCAGAGAGATAAAGGTCGTCTTTTTGCCCTTCAACGCGCAAAAAGCCGTAACCATCACGGTGACCAATGACTTTGCCACGCAGTAAATCAAGGCGTTCCGGCAGGGCATAACACTGACGACGGGTAAAAACGAGCTGTCCATCGCGCTCCATCGCACGTAAACGACGACGCAACGCCTCAAGATGCTCTTCGTCTTGCAGATTCATTTCTTGCGCCAGCTCATCGCGGCTGGCGGGCTTTTCACGCTTTTCTAATAATGCCAGGATAAACTCCCGGCTTGGGATCGGGTTTTCGTATTTTTCAGCTTCTCTATCCTGATAAGGATCTTTTGACATAACGGTTCCTCCGATGTCATTTAATATTTATTGCCACCGGCGGTTCGGACAATATGATTTCATATAAAGGGCTATTGCCATCAACCAGATCCGCCAGCGTATAGCGATCAAGCTCTTTTAAAAATAGCTGCACCGCGTCATATAACGCTTTTCTCAGACGGCAGGCGGGCGTAATAACACAGGCGCTGCAATCCACTAATTGTAGCGGCTCCATCTTGCGTACGACGTCACCAATGACAATTTGATTCGCCTTTATGCCCAGGCGAATGCCTCCATTTTTCCCACGGGTGGCCGCCACAAAACCCAGCCTGCTGAGTTGGTTAATGATTTTAACCATGTGATTACGCGACACGCCGTAAATCTCAGTGACTTCCGTAATGCTGGTCTGTTTGCCTTCCGGCAACGTCGCCATGTATATCAACGCTCTGAGACCATAATCGGTAAAACTTGTCAGCTGCACATTAACCTCGCTGAATCATTTAACATTGCATTGATTCGCTCGTCAGCCTGGTAACGAATTTTAGTCTTAACCCGGTTCGCTTCGCGATTACGTAAGATGATAAACCAGACTCTGATTGGCTGGGCGTTTTTTTAAGCCAGGAGGTAATTTGGCAAGCGAAGGGATAATTGGCGGCAAGTCGGGAACGGAAAAACAAAGGCCGGACAGTGTCCGGCCTTTGCGTGATTATGCGTCGAATGGATCGCGCAGAATCATCGTTTCGCTGCGATCGGGGCCTGTTGAAATAATATCAACCGGAACGCCAGTCACTTCTTCAACACGCTTGATGTAGTCGCGCGCTGCCTGCGGTAAGCCTTCCAGCGTTTTCACGCCAAAAGTGGTTTCGCTCCAGCCCGGCATTGATTCATAGATTGGCTCAATGCCTTCCCAGTTTTCAGCAGCCAACGGCGTGGTGGTGACTTCGCTGCCGTCAGGCATACGGTAAGCCACACAGATTTTCACTTCTTCCAGGCCATCCAGCACGTCCAGCTTGGTCATGCAGAAACCTGACAGTGAGTTGATCTGTACCGCGCGGCGTACTGCAACGGCATCTAACCAGCCAGTACGACGACGACGACCGGTAGTCGCACCGAATTCGTTGCCTTTCGCACACAGGAATTCACCGGTTTCATCAAACAGTTCGGTCGGGAACGGACCTGCACCCACGCGAGTAGAGTAGGCTTTGACAATGCCCAGCACGTAATCAACGTAACGCGGGCCAATGCCAGAACCGGTCGCAACGCCGCCTGCGGTGGTGTTAGACGAAGTAACATACGGATATGTACCGTGATCGATGTCCAACAAAGTGCCTTGCGCACCTTCGAACATAATCAGATCGCCACGCTTGCGCGCGCCATCCAGCAGTTCAGAAACGTCAACAACCATGCTGGTCAGGATGTCAGCAACTGCCATCACATCATTCAGCACTTTGTCGTAGTCGACCGCATCTTCTTTGTAGTAATGCACCAGCTGGAAGTTGTAGTAATCCACCACTTCTTTCAGCTTAGCTGCAAAAGTTTCTTTATTGAAAAGATCGCTCACACGCAGAGCGCGGCGCGCGACTTTATCTTCGTACGCTGGGCCGATGCCACGACCGGTGGTGCCGATCGCTTTCGCGCCACGTGCTTTTTCACGCGCCATATCCATGGCAACGTGATATTGCAGAATCAACGGGCAAGCTTCAGAAATCAGCAGACGTTCGCGTACCGGAATTCCACGCTCTTCCAGGCCTTTCATCTCTTTCATTAATGCTTCAGGAGAGAGAACCACGCCATTACCAATAATGCTGGTAACGTTGTCACGCAGAATGCCAGAAGGGATTAAGTGGAGGACGGTTTTTTCACCGTTGATGACAAGTGTGTGGCCCGCATTGTGGCCGCCTTGATAACGCACAACGTAATTCGCGCGTTCAGTCAGAAGGTCTACAATCTTACCTTTACCTTCGTCACCCCATTGGGTGCCCAGTACGACGACGTTCTTACCCATTTCTCAAAATCACCGATTGCTTAAAAATGGATTCTACCATCTGATCCAGCCGCTTTCAGCACTTTTAGCATACGATTGCGCGCTTTTTTGCCTGAGTTTTGATCACTACAACATGTTGGGGATAATGACCTTTCAAAGCACAATTTAAGCGGTGATACCTTTCTCGCTACACATTGCCATGCAGACTTAACATACAATAAATCACGACCCCGGCGACCACTAAGCCACCGCCAAAGCGATGCAACAGGCGATCGGGCAGCTGCGTCATCGACTGAATCATACGTCGCCAGACACGAGGCATAAACATCGGTCCCAACCCTTCCAGCACTAACACCAAAGCTAACGCCATCCAGATACTTGTGTTCATTCTGATCGTCCAAAAAAAGGCCGACAAAATTGTCGGCCTGTAGGTTATATCAGTTCTTAACGTGTGGCGTTAGAGGGCGCTTTCATATATCGGAAGAAGTCGCTGTCTGGACTCAACACCATGACGTCCTGATTTTCATTAAAGCTATTTTCGTAAGCGCGCAGGCTGCGGATAAAGGCGTAAAAATCGGGATCCTGGCTGAATGAATTAGCAAATAGTTTCGCCGCTTCTGCATCACCATCACCGCGCGTAATCAGTGCTTCACGCTGCGCTTCGGCGAGCGTACGCGTTACCTGATAATCAGCCTGAGCACGCAATTTCTCTGCCTCTTCCTGACCCTGTGAACGCTGACTGCGCGCTACCGCTTCACGCTCAGCACGCATACGGTTGAAGATAGCGTCTGAGACTTCGGTCGGCAGGTTGATCTGCTTGATGCGCACATCAACAACCTGAATACCTAACGCTGCCATACTGTTTGGGTTTGGCGCAGGTTCATTACTGTTGGTTTCACGCTCAACGCGTGCTGCCGCATTGGCAATCGCATCATCGGCAGCCGGTGTCGCGATTTCATCGTCGCCACCTGCGCTACCGGTGTTCAGGGCATCGCGTACATCAGTGGTTAAACGACCACGTGAGTCAGTTACGATATCTTTAACATCCAGACGTCCCATTTCAGAACGCAGACGGTCACTGAACTTACGCTTCAGCAATACTTCAGCCTGAGAAACGTCACCGCCGCCTGTTGCCAGGTAATAACGGCTGAAATCACTGATGCGCCATTTAATGTAGGAATCGACGATCAGATCTTTTTCTCTTTAGTGACAAAGCGATCGGCCTGGTTATCCATGGTTTGAATACGTGCATCCAGAGATTTAACCGTTTCAATAAACGGAATCTTGAAATGCAGGCCCGGTGAGTAAACCTGCGGCTTGTTTTCATCATCACGCAAAACTTTGCCGAAACGCAGTACAATGCCACGCTGGCCTTCCTGCACCACAAACAGTGACGCATAAAGCACCACCAGCACGACAATTAACAAAAAGACTATGGACTTACGCATCGATTACTCTCTCCCTTCGCGCTGGGTATCGTTGCGCAGAGCATTGGCCCGACGCTGATCCATGATGCTGTCTGGACTGTATGACGAGCTGTCACTACGGCTGGCACTGCGGTCAGAAAGCGGCGGTAAAGCGGACGAACTGCTGCCTTTTTGCCCACTTTGTCCGGTTGATGACTGCATGCCACGCATCAGTTGATCAAGCGGCAGCACCATCAGGTTATTGCCACGGTCGTTAACCAGCACTTTGCGCGTATGGCTCAGTACACGTTCCATGGTTTCAATATAGAGACGCTCTTTGGTAATTTCTGGCGCAGCTTTGTACTCCGGCAGAATTTTGGCGAAACGCGCCACTTCACCCTGCGCTTCCAGAACGGTGCGCTCTTTATAAGCTCGCGCTTCTTCAAGAATACGCTGCGCCCGACCGTTAGCACGAGGCTGCACTTCGTTAGCATATGCTTCAGCTTCACGTACGTATTGTTCACGGTTTTCACGCGCGGCAATCGCATCGTCAAATGCAGATTTCACTTCTTCTGGCGGACGCGCAGCCTGGAAGTTAACGTCCAGTACCGCTATGCCCATATTGTAAGGGCGAATTGTTTCATCGATCTCACGCTGCGTTTCACTACGCACCACGGTACGACCTTCTGTCAGGATGCGGTCCATGGTTGAGCGGCCAATCACGCCGCGCAGGGCACTGTCCGTTGCCTGACGCAGGCTGTCATCAGCACTGGTCACGGCATAGAGGTAACGCTCAGGATCCGTTACGCGGTACTGCACGTTCATTTCAACGCGCACCACGTTTTCGTCCGAGGTCAACATCACGCCTGATGCAGCCAGTTCACGCACCGCTTCAACGTTAACGGCACGAACCTGATCGATAAATGTCGGCTTCCAGTTCAGACCTGGTTCAACCAAGTGGCTGAATTTACCGAAGCGCGTCACGACGCCACGTTCCGCTTCTTTAATGGTGTAGAATCCGCTAGCGGCCCAGATGACCACAGCAGCAACAGCCACAATGCCAATAATTTTGCCGCCGCTGCCTGAGCCACGTTGGCCATTGTCACTCTGTTTGCCACCGCCCAGTCCACCGAGCTTCTTGCTCAGCTTACGGAAGATATCATCCAGATCAGGTGGTCCTTTATCTCGACCTCCTTTATTTCCCCCAGAGTTGCCGCCTTGATTATTGCTGCTTCCCCACGGGTCGCGGTCCTGTCCGTTATTTCCGGGCTGATTCCACGCCATGTTTCTACTCCATTTATTGTATAAGCGGTTTTTACCCGTCATCTTTCGGATTGCAGCTGTGTTGGCTGCCTTCACACGCCCCTGTTACCTACTGATGTAGGCTCCGGGGACTTGCTCAGTTGCCGCCTTGCTGCAATCCGAAATACTCGGGTCAATCTTGCATCTTGAGGCTGGCAACCTTCGTCGCAACAATCGTCAATTTCTCAGGTAAATGCGTTGGGCAATATCAAACAATGTAACTGGTCAGCGACGGTTCCTGTTTACATAAACGGCGCCAGTCAACAATTGGCATTCGAATCTGTAAACTTACACTGCCGTCTTCTTCATTCCACTCTTTTTCAATCGCCTGCGACTGGTAGAAGCGGCTGCGCAAGCGCCCCGCATCGTCGGGTGGCAGACATAATTCATATTGGGCAATTTCACCCGACAAACGCTCCGACAGCGCCTGCCACAACAAAGGAATTCCGCCCCGGTCTGAGCCGAGAGCCAGACGCGAACAGGCAGGTTTTCTTCATTACGATCGATACGCGGCTCAAAACTGTCGAGCATATCGATCTTATTCATAACCAACAGTACAGGAATATCGTTCGCTTCAATTTCTTCCAGCACGGTATCGACGGCTTCGATGTTCTCGTTTACCCGAACATCCGCGCCATCAATAACGTGGAGCAGCAACGCAGCCTGACGTGTTTCCTGCAGCGTCGCCTTAAATGCTGCCACCAAATCGTGCGGCAAATGACGAATAAAACCCACCGTATCCGCTAACACGACCTCACCGACATCTGCCACGTTCAGGCGACGTAAGGTAGGATCGAGGGTTGCAAACAGTTGATCCGCAGCGTACACATTGGCGGATGTCATTGCGTTAAACAGGGTAGATTTACCGGCGTTGGTATAACCAACCAGCGAAACGGTCGACACATCGGCTTTAGCGCGCGCTTGTCGTCCCTGCTCGCGCTGTTTTTCAACGCGTTCAAGACGGGAAAGAATTTGGCTAATGCGACCACGCAACAAGCGACGGTCAGTTTCAAGCTGTGTTTCACCCGGACCACGCAAGCCGATACCGCCTTTTTGGCGCTCAAGGTGAGTCCAGCCACGCACCAGGCGCGTAGCCAGATGGCGAAGCTGTGCCAACTCGACCTGCAATTTACCTTCGTGAGTGCGAGCGCGTTGGGCAAAAATATCAAGGATTAAGCCTGTGCGATCAATCACACGGCATTCGCATATACGCTCCAGGTTTCGTTCCTGAGCGGGCGTTAAAGCATGATCGAATAATACGACCGATGCTCCACTTGATTTCACCGCATCGGCAATTTCAACGGCCTTTCCTTCACCGACAAAATATTTGGGATGTGGCGCTTTACGACTGCCAGTAATCACTTGCAGTGCATCGACGCCAGCAGAAGAAACCAGGGTTTCAAACTCCTGTAAATCTTCTATCTCTTTGTCTTGGGAGAACCAGATGTGTACCAGTACGGCCTGCTCACCGGCATCATAACGGTCAAACAAGCTATAACCTCGCTAAAAATAAAAGACCAGGACGGAAAACGAACTATGCTCTCCAGCCCTGGCTGTACGGTGACGCTTTACTCTGCGTTATCACCGTCTTGTTGTGGCTGTGGCTGCGCAGATGGATTGCTGCCGCCATGATGGTAATTATTGCTGCCACCACCGGTATTGTTGCTATGGTGAGAAACCGGGCGCGATGGAACCACGGTAGAAATGGCGTGCTTGTAAACCATCTGACTTACCGTGTTTTTCAACAAAATTACGAACTGATCAAATGACTCAATCTGACCTTGCAGTTTAATACCGTTGACCAAATAAATCGAAACCGGAACACGTTCACGACGCAGTGCGTTCAAAAACGGGTCTTGTAATGATTGCCCCTTAGCCATTCTATCTTTTCCTTATATGCTTGTTGTTTGTTACTTGTAGAACCTATGGTTCTGAAAAAACTGCGTAAAAATTTGCGCACGATAACCAGCCAATTGTACACAATCACCCATGCTTCGCACTAAGAACCTGTAGCACCGTATCACGCGCTAAGTGGGGTTCGTCACTCTCTAACCAGTGAACATTTTCCCAGCCGCGTAACCAGGTGATTTGGCGCTTAGCAAGTTGCCGGGTCGCGCAAATTCCCCGATAAACCATCTCGTTGTAATCGATTTCGCCAGCTAAATAAGACCACATCTGTCGATAACCCACACAACGAATGGAAGGCATATCCGTATGCAAATCACCTCGTGCGAACAGGGCCCGAGACTCCGCTTCAAATCCTGACGCTAACATCTGTTCAAAACGTAACGCGATGCGCTGGTGTAGCAGTTCGCGGTTCGCGGGGGCGATGGCAAACTGATACACGTCGTAGGGTAACGCTTCACCGGACGTTTTTGTCAGTTCCGTTAAAGTTTTACCCGAAATAAAAAAACTTCCAGTGCTCGCGAAAGTCTCTGCGGATCATTCGGATGAATACGACTACCTGCAACCGGATCGATTTCACACAGTTGACGGTGTAAGGCTTCCCACCCTTTTTCACGCGCCATTTGCTCTATCCGCTGACGAACGTCGGGATCGGCCGAGGGCAACGGCGACAATCCTTCCAGTAACGCCTTGAAGTAGAGCATGGTTCCACCAACAAGCAGCGGAATACGTCCATGCTGAACGATATCCGCCATTTCGGCTAACGCATCACGTCGAAACTCTGCGGCCGAATAGGCTTCGCTGGGATCGCGGATGTCTAGCAAACGATGGGGCGCCAATGCTAACTCCTCAGCCGACGGTTTCGCCGTGCCAATATCCATCTGACGATAGATTAAGGCAGAATCTACGCTGATAAGTTCCACAGGCAAATGCTTACGCAGTTCAATCGCCAAAGCAGTTTTGCCTGAAGCAGTGGGTCCCATCAAAAAATAGCCTTAGGCCGGCCAGCCTGGTTTCGTTCACTCATGCTTCAATGCGTTGATCGCGCTCTCAATTTCAAGGGCCTGTAATAAGCCTGAAGGCGGCGATTTTAATAATTGCGGGCAAAGTCGTTCTAACTCCGCCAACAATGTAATCGCCTGCGAGTGATTCCAGTTTGGAGCCTCTGCTGGTTCTCGTCGCGCCAGCCATTGCGCCAGCTGCGTAGCAGAGTTCTCCTGCTGTCGGGCCAGATAGCCTAACAGTTCAGGAATCAAGATTTGTAAATTTTGTGTTCGTAATGGTAAAGGCACCGCGCGTAGCGTCACATGATCGCCTTCTGGCTGCAAATCAATTCCCATCTCACTGAGAAGACTGGCATTTTCCTTTGCAGCTTTCCGCTCAGGCGCCTCGAATTTCATGCGTACCGGAATTAACAGCGGCTGCGGTTTTAAGCCGTTTTCACCCGGTTGTAACTGCGCCTGTTTTAGCCAGCGCGCCGCAACCGGTAACGCCATCAGCATCAGCTTTTCATCTTGCTCTAACAGCGCATACTGATTTTGCACCACCGTTAAAACCCGGCCAAAACTCTGTGCGTGCGCGGCTAAAGGCGACTCTTTTATTGCCGGACGCGGCGCAGGTTCTGCCGAAGGCGAAACAGGCTCTGGCGCACTAACCGTCGGGGTTTTCAGTAACTGCTGATAAACGTTACCTTCACGCTTGCTGTAGCTGTTCTCTTTTGCCTGCCTGCCGGGCGCGGGGGCGTTTCCACTGCGTCCTGGGGCAGGCTGGGAAAATGATTTCTTCCCGCAGCCTGCCGATTCTCCTGCTGCCAGCGCGGCGCAGGCTCTTTATCTTCAGCCTGCAAGGTCGGCAAAACAGGGCTGCGCTCGCTTGCAGTACACTCATCACACCCTGATAAATAAAATCGTGCACCAGCCGGGACTGATGAAAGCGCACCTCATGCTTTGCCGGATGCACATTGACATCCACCTGATGCGGATCGATCTCCAGATAGAGCACGTAAGCTGGCTGCTGATCGTCCTGTAACTGCGTTTGAAACGCCTGACGAATGGCATGATTGATCAGCTTATCGCGCATCATGCGCCCGTTAACGTAGCAATACTGTAACTCACTGACCTGACGAGAACCCTTTGGATCGGCAACCCAGCCGCGCAGCGCAAGGTCGTCATGCTGCCAGTCAATGCGCAGCGCATGCTGCATAAACGTAGTGCCGCAAATCGCGCCTAAACGGCGCTCGCGCTGCTTTTCATCCGTCACGGCGCGATACTGACGCATTAGCTTGCCGTTATGACTGAGCGAGATCGCAACATCAAAGCGTGCGAGTGCAATACGGCGAATCACTTCATCGATGTGGTTGAATTCGGTTTTTTCGGTGCGCATGAATTTACGGCGCGCGGGCGTGTTGTAGAACAGGTCGAGCACTTCCAGCGTGGTGCCGCATGGATGCGCTGCGGGTTTGACCGTGACATCCATATCGCGCCCTTCCGCGTAGGCCTGCCAGGCCTCATTCTGTTCAGCGGTGCGCGATGTCAGCGTTAAACGCGAAACGGAGCTGATACTGGCCAGGGCTTCGCCACGAAAGCCAAGGCTCATGATCGCTTCCAGATCGTCAAGCGAAGCAATTTTACTGGTGGCGTGACGTGCCAGCGCCATTGCCAGCTCAGCTTTGTGAATGCCGCAGCCGTTATCGCGGATACGAATGAGTTTGGCGCCGCCCTTTTCAATATCAACTTCGATGCGTGTCGCACCGGCGTCGAGGCTGTTTTCCACCAGCTCTTTTACCACCGACGCAGGACGCTCAACCACTTCACCCGCCGCAATCTGGTTAGCCAGTTGTGGCGGTAAAATTTGTATCGGCATGGTGGATATCCTTTTAACTGGCAGCCCGGCCTGTCAGCCGGGCGAACAATCAGGATGCAGGGATCTTCAGGTTCTGACCCAACATGACGTTGGTCGATTTCAGATTATTGGCCTGCATAATCGCTTTGGCGCTTACGCCATAATGCGCAGCAATGCCGGTCAGTGAGTCACCACGTACAACTTTATGGCGTACTGGCGCAGATGATTGAGCCGTTGTGGCACTGGCGGGCACTTTCAACCGCTGCCCTACCCAAACGACATCACGCTTGAGGCTGTTCATCTCACGCAACGTCGCCATGCTGACGCCATATTTTACTGCAATACCCGAAAGCGTTTCACCGCGAGTAACCGTGTGACGTTGCGTTGCCCCGATATACTGCGTTACGCCTGTCGCCGGATGACTGGCAACGCTAACCGTCGGCGGCGAGCCGATCGGTCGGTTTTCCTCCTTTGGGACCGATTGTAGCGGGTGCGCCAGGAAGTAACTGCGCAGACCTTTATAGATCGATTGCGCAATTTTCTCCTGGTGTGCGCTACTGCCAAGCAGTCGCTCCTCCGAGTTATTACTGATAAAACCGGTTTCCACCAGCAAAGAGGGAATATCAGGTGAACGCAGCACACCAAGGCTGGCATGCTCAGGCAGGCGTTTATGCAGTGAAGCTACGCCGCGCAATTGCTGCAAAACTTTAACGGCAATATCATAACCAACACGCTGCGAATGCCCGAACTGCAAATCCAGCACCGCCTGGCTGAGATAGGGATCGGCCTGGCTGTTTGCCAGCAAATCGCCTGCGCCGCCTAATAGCTCTGACTGCTTCTCTTTTTGCTCCAGCCAGTTCGCCATCTCACTGTTAGCGCGGCGATTCGATAACACCCAAACAGACGCACCGGATGCAGCATGGCTTGGCGCAGCGTCTGCGTGAATCGAAACCAGTACGTTGGCGTTGGCTTTACGCGCCACGTCGGAGCGGCCCATCACCGAGATAAAATAATCACCGTCACGCGTCAGTACACCTTTAAACATCGGATCGTTATTCAGCAGCACTTTCAGCTTGCGCGCTATCGCAATGGTGACGTTTTTTCTTTTAAACCGTGCTGGCCCATCGCCCCCGGATCCTGACCGCCGTGACCCGCATCAATGGCGACGATGATCGTATCGTTGCGGCTAACGCGGCTACCGGGGCGCACGGTGTTTGCTGTGCTGGTCACCGCTGTGACGGGGTTAGCATCAAACGGATTGCTCTTTGAAGCATTCTGCGTCGGTACGCGTGAAGGGGTGCTGCGCGTAGCGGATTGCGTCCCCTTAATGGTAAACACTACGCTGTAGTTATTACCCTGGCGCTGCGTCACCGCGCGGGTTTTACCCGGCTGGGTGAGTTCAAACACCAGCCGCACGCTCTGCTTATCTTTTGGCGTACTGGTGCGAATGCGCTTAACGATGTTCTCACCGCTAAAGTTAAGCGGTAAGCCCTGAATCACGCCGCTCTGACGAATATCCAGCACGACGCGATCGGGATTACGCAGCGGGAAAAAGCCGTAAACCGGCTGACCCGCAAAGCTCAGGGTAACCGTTGCCAGGCTGTCACCGTTTGAGACTTTTATATCAGAAAGATTGGCGGCGAAAAGTGGCGCGGTTACCAGCAGTAGCAGCGTCACTATTGCGATTCTCATCCGTGATATCATGCCTGATCCCTGCCTTGATCAATCTGTTCAATCCATGTCTGGCCCAGCGGCGATTGTGCCATCAGTTCCGCTTCACGCGCTTCGCCAACATAACGTAAGGTCAGTGCCAGGTCCGGTGGCGGTAATACGCCAGCGCCCTGCTGTGGCCATTCCACCAGGCAAATCGCGTCACCAGTGAAATAGTCACGTATGCCCATGAACTCCAGCTCTTCAGGATCGGCAAGGCGATAAAGATCAAAGTGATAAAGGGAACGCTCACCTAAAGTGTAGGGTTCGACCAGGGTATAAGTTGGACTTTTTACATTGCCCTGATGGCCCAACGCCTGCAGAAAACCGCGGCTGAAGGTGGTTTTGCCCGCGCCAAGATCGCCATATAAATAGATTACCGCCGCGCTGCGACATGCACGAGCCAGTTGAGCGCCTAATTCAAGGGTTGCCGCCTCGTCAGACAGAGGAATAACACAGGTTTTCATGCTTCTTGATTCATCTCTGGATTAACAAACTGCCACAACAGATCGAATAAATCTGTTGCCAACATGCCACGAGTGCCGCGCTGTGCTGCCACCGCGTCTGCTGCTGCGCCGTGTGCGACACAGCCTGCACAAGCAGCATCGAAAAGCGCCAGCTTCTGCCCCATTAGCGAAGCGATAATGCCGCTCAGCACATCGCCCATACCGCCTGAAGCCATCCCGGCATTTCCAACATCCGCGAACGCCATTTCGCCAGCCTCACTGGCAATAATTGTGCCTGCGCCTTTCAGTACCACCACACCACCATAGCGTTTCGCTAAAGCCTGCGCTGCATGTAAGCGGTCACTCTCAATTTCGCTGGTCTTTATTCCCAGCAAACGTGCCGCTTCGCCGGGATGCGGCGTAATGATGCGATTCTGACGTTTCTCTGCGCTGATTGCCAGCAGGTTAAGCGCATCAGCATCCCAAAGCATGGGCTTTTCACTGCCTGCCACGCTTTTCAGCGCCTTCTTACCCCATTCACGCTGCCCTAAACCTGGACCAATCGCGATGACATCGGCCCACTCCAGAGCTTCGGTCAATCGTTCATCCGTTAATTCATCTACCATAATTTCTGGTCGGGCAGTAAGAACAGGGGCGATATTATCTTTGTGAGTAAGCACTCGCACCAAGCCGCTACCGGTACGCAGTGCTGCTTCTGATGTCATGCGAATGGCACCCGCAGTGCCAGTGTCCCCGCCGACTACCAGCAGGCGTCCCTGATCGCCTTTATGTGAGGTCGGCCTGCGGGGTTTGAGCCAGTGCGATAAAAAAGTTGCATCATAACGCGCCATCGGTGCGGATTCGCTCGCCAGACAGGCACTCAGGCCTAAATCGGCGTAATGCAGCGCGCCGACAAAATCACGCGCTTTGCCGGTTATCTGGCCCGGTTTCAGCGCGACCACACTCAATGTATGAGTCGCGGCCATTACATCCCCTGCTGCGCTACCGTTGGCAGCAGAAAGCCCCGATGGCATATCAACAGACAAAACAGGCGCCGCGTGCGCGTTAGCCTGCTGAATAAGGGTTGAATAAGGCGCAACGGGTGCCCGATTACTGCCTGTGCCCAGTAGCGCATCGACAATAATATCAACCTGTTCTGGCCACGCCGTATCTGCCGCATGAATCTCTCCGCCCGCCTCCAGCCACGCATCGCGCGCCGTTTGCGCCTCTTCAGGTAAGGGCTTTTCACTCTCACAGGCAAGCAGCGTGACCTGCTTTCCCGCTGCCTGCGCCAGGCGTGCAACAACATAACCATCACCGCCATTGTTGCCATGACCACACAGAATCAACCAGTGTTGTGCATCCGGCCAGTGCGCCCGAATATGTTCATAGGCTGCCTGACCCGCACGTTGCATCAATTCATACAGCGTTATGCCCAGTTGGTCAGCAGCATTGCGCTCCAGCGCCGCCAGCGCCTGCGCAGGCCAGACAGAATATGGTAAACTGCGGCTGTTTTTCTCTGAATCCTGGTCACTCATGTCATATCCTCTCGATCTTCATCAACTCGCTCAACAGATTAAACAGTGGGGTTGGATCTCGGCTTTCAGCAGGTCGGCATTACCGATACCGATCTCAGTGCCGAGGAGCCGCGCCTGCAAGCGTGGCTGGATAAGCAATATCATGGCGAGATGGAATGGATGGCGCGCCACGGCATGATGCGCGCCAGGCCGCATGAGTTATTGCCCGGTACGCTGCGCGTCATCAGCGTTCGCATGAATTATCTCCCGGCGAAAGCCGCCTTTGCCAGCACCCTGAAAAACCCCCGGTTGGGTTACGTCAGCCGTTATGCTTTGGGACGTGATTACCACAAAGTATTGCGCAATCGACTGAAAAAGCTCGGAGAAATGATTCAGTCAGCCTGTGAAACGCTTAATTTTCGTCCGTTTGTCGACTCGGCACCGCTGCTGGAACGCCCGCTGGCGGCAAAAGCCGGTCTGGGCTGGACAGGCAAACACTCATTGATATTGAACCGCGAAGCAGGCTCATGGTTTTTTCTTGGTGAGTTACTGATCGATCTGCCATTGCCCGTCGATCAGCCGCAAGAAGAGCAGTGTGGACGTTGCGTCGCCTGTATGACGATCTGTCCAACCAATGCCATCGTTGAACCTTACGTTGTCGATGCCCGCCGCTGTATCTCCTATCTCACCATTGAGCTGGAAGGTGCCATCCCGGAAGAATTTCGCCCTTTAATGGGCAACCGGATTTATGGCTGTGATGATTGTCAGCTTATTTGTCCGTGGAACCGCTACGGCCAGCTCAGCGACGAAACAGATTTTTCTCCACGCGCTGCGCTGCATGCGCCTGAATTGATTGCCCTGTTTCAGTGGGACGAGGCTAAGTTTTTACGTGTTACGGAAGGCTCAGCCATTCGACGTATTGGGCATTTGCGCTGGCTGCGTAATATTGCTGTCGCTTTGGGAAATGCGCCCTGGTCAGCAGACGTTGTCTCAGCGTTGATGCAGCGACGCGGCGAACATGCGCTACTGGATGAACATATTGAGTGGGCGCTGCGGCAACAGCAGGAGAAACGCGAACAGCTTGTCGTTGAAGTGCAGCCTGCGCAGCAAAAACGGTTGGTTCGTGCAGTAGAGAAAGGATTGCCGCGTGATGCGTGATTGCGCAACCGGAGAGTTAAACTGCTTTTCCACACCTTGTGAATAAAATTAAAAAGCTGTTGTCATTCAACTGGCGTAACGTTATCAGATAAGCTAAATCACAAATTGAAATATTTACATTATCTTAATTTTCAATAAGTTATCTTGAAGTTGTGTTTATTTGAGAATTAGGCTAGCGAGGTATTTATCAGAGCAGCCTGTGGATAACTCTGTTCAAAACACTTTTGTAGATCGCCCTGAATAGCGTCATTAACGGTGCGTCATGCTGTGGATAACCCTGGATAAGGATGTCACAACAGCATTTATCAACAAGTTAACAAAAGACTGATTTAACGTTGACTAAAAATTTGGAGCGGGAAACGAGACTCGAACTCGCGACCCCGACCTTGGCAAGGTCGTGCTCTACCAACTGAGCTATTCCCGCATAGAAGGGTACTGCTAAACAAATTTTGGAGCGGGAAACGAGACTCGAACTCGCGACCCCGACCTTGGCAAGGTCGTGCTCTACCAACTGAGCTATTCCCGCAAAGAGGGTACTGCTAAAACAAATTTGGAGCGGGAAACGAGACTCGAACTCGCGACCCCGACCTTGGCAAGGTCGTGCTCTACCAACTGAGCTATTCCCGCGCCTTGTACCGTTAATAAATTCTTCACCGGTACGGGGTGCGCATTATACGAGAAATCGTTTCTGCTGCAAGCGTCTGAAAGCAAAATTTTTCGCTTTCGATGCGTTTGCTGATTAAAGCAGCAATATGACGACTTATTACGCACCCTGTTCCTGTAACCTGTGGCAACAAGGTTTATTTTTGCCGCTATTTTCGACGCGTCACAACAGGCGCGAGACTATCAAATGGGCGGACAGGCGCCCTGCCCGCTTTTAACATGAACAATGCAGCCGGTTAGAGCTGTAAAAAATGTTCACGGTAATAAGCCAGTTCAGCAACCGATTCGCGAATATCATCCAATGCCTGATGCGTACCGGTTTTTTGAAGCCGGGTAGAATGTCTGGTTTCCAGCGACGCGCCAGTTCTTTCAGCGTGCTGACGTCCAGATAGCGATAGTGGAAGTAGGCTTCCAGTTCTGGCATATATTTGAATAAAAAGCGACGATCCTGACCAATACTGTTACCGCAAATCGGCGAGGTGTTAGCCGGAACCCATTGTTTGAGAAATTCAATGGTAGCCAGTTCCGCTGCACGATCGTCAAACGGGCTGGCTTTTACGCGTTCCACCAGGCCGCTATTGCTATGAGTACGCACATTCCAGTCATCCATCAGCGCCAGCTGCGCATCCGACTGATGCACCGCCATCACCGGGCCTTCCGCCAAAATAGTTAAATTGGCGTCGGTGACAATAGTGGCGATTTCAATAATGCGATCGCGTTCCGGATCGAGACCGGTCATCTCCAGATCAATCCAGATTAAATTGTTTTCATTTCCAGTAGCCATGCTGTTTCCTGCTGTTGCTGTAGTCGTCAATAACGGTGTTTAGGGTGTATCATAGACGTTTTGCCCAGCAGGGCGAAGCCTGGCAACCGCCGTGTGAGGATGAGTGAGTAAAAATAAACTGTCGAAAGGTCAACAACGCCGTGTAAGTGCTAACCATCAGCGTCGTCTTAACCAGCGGAAGGATCAGCCGGAAGCGGACGATAATCTGTTTGGCGAGGCAGCTGAAGGCGTAGTGGTCAGCCGCTTCGGCATGCATGCCGATGTCGAAGACAGTGCTGGCATCGCCCATCGTTGCAACATTCGTCGAACGATCCGTTCACTGGTGACCGGCGATCGCGTCGTCTGGCGCCCTGCGCACAGCGGCGGTAAAGGCATCGTTGAGGCCGTTCACGAACGCATCAGCGTGCTAACCCGACCCGATTTCTACGATGGCGTAAAACCCATTGCCGCCAATATCGATCAAATTATTATTGTGTCGGCAATCTTACCGGAATTATCGCTGAATATTATCGACCGCTATCTGGTGGCGAGTGAAACGCTGGGTATTGAACCGCTGCTGGTGCTGAACAAAACCGATCTGCTGGATAGCGAAGCGCGTGCTTTTGTCGATGAGCAGATGACTATCTATCGTCAGATTGGTTACCGCGTCCTGATGGTCTCCAGCCGGGCGAAGAATGGCCTTGATGAACTACAGGCTGCGCTTACCGATCGCGTTAGCATTTTTGCGGGCCAATCTGGTGTAGGGAAATCCAGCCTGTTAAACGCCCTGCTCGGCCTGGATAGTGAAGAAGAAACGGCGATCCTGACTAACGATGTTTCTGACGTTTCCGGCCTTGGTCAACATACCACCACCGCCGCGCGCCTGTATCACTTTCCGCACGGCGGCGATGTGATTGATTCTCCTGGCGTGCGTGAGTTTGGTTTATGGCATCTTGAACCGGAACAAATCACGCGCGGATTTGTCGAATTTCGTGAATTTCTCGGCAATTGCAAATTCCGTGATTGCAAACACGGCAACGATCCCGGCTGCGCTATTCGCGAAGCGGTAGACGAGGGTAAAATCGATGTCTCCCGGTTCGATAACTATCACCGCATTCTGGAAAGCATGGCGCAGGTAAAAACACGTAAAAACTTCGCTAACGAAGATTAACCGGCATCACTGCCTCTCTGGCCAAATAATACACGCCGTGGCGTGAAGTATAGCGGGCAGAGTCGCCATCGGACCGGGGCGCTGCTACAATCCGCTCCCTTTTTTATTAATGTCGCGATATATAGCCAGGAGGCTACGGTGTTTGATCGTTTTAAACTCGCCTTGAATCATGTTCTCCCAAAGAAATGGCTGACTGAACTTGCTGGCTGGGGCGCAAGCCGCCGTGCGGGTTGGCTGACTAAACTGGTCATCGACATTTTCGTCTGGTTCTACAAAGTTGACATGGCAGAAGCACGCAAGCCAGATACCGCCAGCTATCGGACGTTTAACGACTTTTTTGTGCGCCCACTGAAAGATGACGCACGCCCGGTTGATCCTGATGCGAGCCTGGTTGTCCTGCCTGCAGATGGCGCGATCAGCCAGTTGGGCCATATCGATGGCAACCAGATTTTCCAGGCTAAAGGCCATCATTACACGCTTGAGGCATTGCTGGCGGGCAATGAGCAGATGGCGGCGCAGTTCCGCGATGGTGAGTTTGTGACGATCTATCTGGCCCCGCGTGATTATCACCGTGTGCATATGCCCTGTAATGGCATCCTGCGTGAAATGATTTATGTGCCAGGCGATCTCTACTCGGTGAACCCGTTGACAGCGCGCAATATTCCTAATCTGTTTGCCCGTAACGAGCGCGTTATTTGCTATTTCGATACCGATATCGGCCCAATGGTGCAAATTCTGGTAGGCGCAACCATTGTGGGTAGCATTGAAACCGTCTGGGCGGGTACGATTACGCCGCCACGCGAAGGCGTGATTAAGCGTTGGCACTATCCGGCTGCCGATGATGAAGGTGCGGTTGTGTTGCTGAAGGGCCAGGAAATGGGCCGTTTTAAACTCGGCTCTACTGTTATCAATCTGTTCACGCCTGGTCGTGTCAGACTGGCTGCCAGTCTGGAAGCCGAAAGCAAAACGCGTCTGGGTCAGCCGCTGGCAATGACATTGCCGTTGCCCGCTGAAGCCGCTGATGTTATCGCTAAATAATTGAGTGTTCCCCCGTGCGTTCGATCCTTTTCCTGCTGCTGAGCCTGTGGCTCAGCACTTCAGCATTAGCAGCCAGTGTTCCTGATGCCAGTTCATTAAAACAGCAGCTTGAAGAGGTGAAAGCCGCTAAAAGCTCGCCTGCTCAGGCGGAACAGATCCAGTCGATCGAAGCCGCGCTTAACTTTCTCAGCGAGCGTGATGATTCTCTGGAGCGGACAAAGCAGTATCAGCAGGTCATTGATGACTTTCCGCGCCTCGCCCGTGAATTACGCCAGCAAATAGCCTCTTTCAACGACAGCAGTAAATCCATTCGCAGTAATATGAGCAGCGCCGAGCTGGATCAGGAGATCTTGCAGGTCAGTAGCCAGTTGCTGGAAGAGGGACGTCAGGCACAACAGGAGCAGGATCGCGCACGCGAAATCAGCGATTCGCTGTCACAGCTTCCACAGCAGCAGACCGAAGCGCGCCGTGCAATGACAGAAAGCGGACGCCGTTTGCAGGGGGCTGATAACGCCACACCGCAGGCTCAGACTCAGCTGACAACACGTCAGGCAGAAAATGCGGCCAATAAAGCGCGTGTTGATGAACTGGAGCTGGCACAGCTGTCAGCTAACAATCGCCAGGAGCTGGCGCGGATGCGTGCGGAGCTTCATCAGCGTAAAGCTGCGCAGTTAGATAATTATTTGCAGGCGCTGCGCAATCAGCTCAACGAACAACGGCAGCGTGAGGCGGAACTGGCGCTGGCTCGCACAGAGCAGCTAGCTGAAAACAGCGGTGATCTCCCTCCTCGATCAGCGATCAGTTTCGGATTAACCGTGACCTCTCCGGCTCGCTGAATCAGCAGGCGCAGCGCATGGATTTGGTCGCTTCGCAGCAGCGTCTTGCCACCAATCAGATTATTCAGGTACGTCAGGCCCTCACTACTTTACGTGAGCAATCCCAATGGCTGGGGGCTTCAAATTTGCTAGGCGAGGCTCTGCGCGCGCAGGTTGCACGCTTACCGGAGATGCCTAAATCTCAGCAAATTGACAATGAAATGGCGCAGCTGCGCGTGCAACGTCTCTATTATGAAGATTTGCTGGAACGTCAGGATGCGTTACGTAAAGCCCATCAGGCCGATGGTCAGCCATTTACCCCTGAGCAGAAACGCATTCTTGATGCCCAGTTAAAAACACAACGAGAGCTGCTTAACTCACTGATCTCTGGCTGTGATACGTTAATCCTTGAGATTACCAAGTTAAAAGTGGCTAACACTCAGCTCCAGGACGCATTGACCGAAGTTAAAGATGCCACGCATCGCTATCTGTTCTGGACCGCTGACGTCAGCCCCGTCAGCCTGAGTTACCCCGTTGATTTAGCAAGGGATCTGTCACGCCTGCTGTCGCTTGATACGTTAGGCCAATTGGGCAAAGCCCTGGCGATGATGTTTACCAGCCGGGCAACGGTGTTACCGATTTTAGGTGCGGTACTGCTGGTGGGATTCAGTATCAGCTCTCGCCGTCATTTTAATGCGTTTCTGGCGCGTGCCGCCGGTAAAGTCGGTAAGGTCACACAGGATCGCTTCCGCTTAACCATTCGCACTGTGTTCTGGTCAATTCTGGTTGCGTTACCGCTGCCTGTTTTGTGGGGCGCGCTCGGTTACGGCTTACAAAATGCCTGGCCCTATCCGGTTGCCGTGGCGATTGGTGATGGCATCACGGCTACGCTGCCGCTGCTCTGGGCATTTATGATCAGTGCCGCGTTTGCGCGTTCTAACGGATTGTTTATTGTCCACTTTCGGTGGCCACAAACCCGCGTCGCACGCGCAATGCGCTATTACTCATTGAGCATTGGCCTGATCGTGCCGCTGATTATGTTGCTGATTGCCTTTGGCAACCTGGAAGATCGTCAGTTTTCCTCATCGCTTGGTCGTCTCTGTTTTATCCTGATTTGCGGCGCCCTTAGCCTGGTCACGGTGAGCCTGAAACGTGCCGGGATACCGCTCTATCTCGATAAAGAGGGCAATGGCGACAATATCATCAACCGCGTACTGTGGAACCTGATGATTGCGATTCCGTTACTGGCCGCCCTCGCCTCGGCGATCGGTTATCTGGCAACGGCGCAGGCGCTGCTGGCCCGTCTGGAAACGTCGGTGGCAATCTGGTTTCTGCTGTTAATTATCTACCATATCATTCGTCGCTGGATGCTGATTCAGCGTCGCCGCCTTGGTTTTGATCGTGCCCGACAGCGACGTGCTGACATGCTCGCTAACCGCGCACGAAGTGAAGAGGAAAAAGAGCAAAGCGCGCAGAATGTTGATGCCATTGAAGTGGAAGAGCCTGTTATCGATCTCGACGCGATCAGTGCGCAATCGCTGCGGCTGGTTCGTTCGATTCTTACGCTAATCGCTCTGGTTTCCGTGATTGTATTGTGGTCAGAAATCCATTCAGCCTTTGGCTTTCTGGAGAATATCCGCCTGTGGAATGTCAGCACGTCTGTTCAGGGCGTAGAGAGCATTCAGCCGATTACGCTTGGTTCAGTGCTGATTGCCATTCTGGTGTTTATTATCACAACGCAGATGGTGCGCAACATGCCCGCCCTGCTGGAACTGGCTCTGTTGCAGCACCTCGATTTGACACCGGGTACGGGGTACGCCATTACCACTTTAACCAAATATCTGCTGTTACTGATTGGTGGCCTGATCGGTTTTTCGCTGATTGGTATTGAGTGGTCAAAACTGCAATGGCTGGTCGCCGCGCTCGGTGTGGGATTAGGTTTTGGTTTGCAGGAGATTTTTGCCAATTTTATTTCTGGTCTGATTATCTTGTTTGAGAAGCCAATTCGTATTGGCGATACCGTGACGATTCGCGATCTGACCGGCAGCATTACCCGCATCAATACCCGTGCAACCACCATCACCGACTGGGACCGCAAAGAGATTATTGTGCCGAATAAGGCCTTTATCACTGAGCAGTTCGTTAACTGGTCGCTGTCAGATTCGGTCACGCGTGTGGTTCTGACGATCCCGGCGCCTGCCAAAGTAAACAGCGAAGAAGTGACGAACATACTGAAGCAGGCGGCTGAACGCTGTAGCTATGTGCTGGATATGCCGCCGCCAGAAATATTCCTGGTCGATCTACAACAGGGTATCCAGTTGTTCGAGCTGCGTATTCATGCCGCAGAGATGGGGCATCGCATGCCATTGCGACATGAACTGCACCAACTGATTCTGAAAGGCTTTGAGCAACACGGCATTGAAATGCCCTTCCCGCCATTTCAGGTGCGTATGGAAACGCTGGGCAAAAAGATGCCTGCCAGCAATGGTGCGCCTGCTGCACGAACCTTTAAATCTGGCGGCTTATAGGCAAAAAAACGCCCGGCTGGTCCGGGCGTTTTAACGACTGGTTACTGCTTAACGAACGCTTCGCCCTGCTCGATATCTTTTTTCAGGGTTTCTAACATGCCGTCAAGCGCCTGCTGTTCGTAACGGCTTAAGTTGCCTAAAGGCCTGCGCTCAACGATACCGCTTTTACCCAGCAGCAAAGGTTGTGAGAAGAAACGCGCATACTCACCGTCGCCCTCAACATAAGCACATTCCACTATGTTCTCTTCACCCTTAAGCGCCCGCACGAGCGATAAGCCAAATCGCGCTGCTGCTTGTCCCATAGAGAGTGTCGCTGAGCCGCCACCGGCTTTGGCTTCAACCACTTCAGTGCCCGCATTTTGAATGCGCCGGGTTAAATCTGCGATTTCCTGATCGCTGAAGCTGACATCATTGACCTGTGACAGCAGCGGCAAAATAGTCACACCTGAATGCCCACCGACTACCGGCACTTCAATTTCACCTGGCGATTTGCCTTTTAGCTCCGACACAAAGGTGTTGGCACGAATAATATCCAGCGTCGTCACGCCAAACAGCCGGTTTTTATCATACACGCCGTGTTTTTTCAGGACTTCAGCGGCAATGGCCACGGTGGTGTTGACCGGGTTAGTAATCACACCAATCAGGGCCTTAGGCGCTGTCTGTGCCACCTGATCGATCAGGTTACGCACGATGCCGGCATTGACATTGAACAGGTCGGCACGGTCCATGCCTGGCTTACGCGCGACGCCAGCAGACATCAGCACCACATCCGCACCCTGTAGTGCAGGTGTAGCATCTTCACCGCTAAATCCTTGAATTTTTACAGCAGTGGGAATATGGCTGAGATCAACTGCAACGCCCGGCGTAACCGGTGCAATATCGTAGAGGGACAGTTCTGAACCCGCAGGAAGCTGCGTTTTGAGTAAAAGTGCGAGCGCCTGGCCTATGCCACCCGCGGCACCGAGAACGGCAACTTTCATTCTTAACTCCTTATTAAGGTGGGGCAGAGAAGAGCCGAAATTCCATCTGTGTCAGACCTTAATCAACTGCTCAGGCGATGACGAGTATCCGCACTCATTCTACGTGCTTGCGCACTTAATTTCCGGATTCATAACTGACTAATCATCTACTTACCTTGATGTTTCAGGGTGCAGGCAGATGACAGACACATGATCCCGATGAGTTTACTCAGTGCGGAAAAAGGTGCGCAGTCAATTGCTTAGCAGCCTGAAGCATGCCGGATATAACCTGAATGACCGACAACTTTGCCGAGGGCAGACAGAGAACGGCCGTAATCGTTATCTGTTGCTACATCACCCATAGTATAACAACTCTGCAACCATTGTCTGTTTGCCTGCTTAAGGAGCCTTTTGGCCCGGTCACATTTTTTTGTTATTATCCCCGCCCGCTAACCGATTCATGCTGTTCACTTACCAACCAATTGCATAAAAATTCATTTATATGCATAATCC
Organism: Candidatus Pantoea haifensis; assembly: GCA_018842655.1. Taxonomy (GTDB): domain Bacteria; phylum Pseudomonadota; class Gammaproteobacteria; order Enterobacterales; family Enterobacteriaceae; genus Pantoea; species Pantoea haifensis. The sequence continues at coordinate 2,570,165 of JAGTWN010000004.1, forward strand.
TCGCTCTGCCGTGGGCTGAATCCCGGTTATTCCCTATTTTTATTGGTAGCCTATGCGAAACCCATCAAAACAAGACGATTTGATCAAAGCTTTTAAAGCTCTATTAAAAGAAGAAAAATTTAGTTCCCAAGGGGAAATTGTGCAGGCGCTGCAAGAGGAAGGCTTCGAGAACATTAACCAGTCAAAGGTTTCTCGTATGCTGACTAAATTTGGCGCGGTACGCACACGTAACGCCAAAATGGAGATGGTTTACTGCCTTCCGGCCGAACTGGGCGTGCCGACAACCACCAGCCCGCTCAAGAATTTAGTGTTAGATATCGATTATAACGATGCCTTAGTGGTCATTCATACCAGCCCTGGCGCAGCGCAGCTTATTGCACGTTTACTTGATTCGTTAGGAAAATCAGAAGGGATTCTTGGCACCATTGCGGGCGATGACACTATCTTCATTACCCCTGCGCGCGCCTTTACGGTTAAGCAACTCCACGACGCCATTCTGGTGTTATTCGAACAAGAGCTTTAAATATCGCTTTGTCTACCGGCAGTTAACCTGCCGGTTACGCCTGTCTCGCACCACCCCTATAACATTAATTTTTTGTTTTAATTATTAAAACAGTGCATACGTGCGCTGATTGTCCCGTTTTTGTTGCCTGAATAATGGGTCAGACCTTTTAATCGTGATAACCTCTCTCGCTACTTTACGCTGCTTTACACCTGACAATTAGTGTCTCTTCCTGCTTTCAAATTAAACCACAGCCTTATCGACCATGATTTTTCGCACAAAAGGATAAAGTGACGCATATTACTGTTTTAACATGAAATTAACCACTTATGCTCACTTATTCACCGGTTTTTATAACTCATGGTTATTAAAAGTTGCCATAAGGATAAAGAATCACAAAAAAACATTATTAGCAGAGTATTAATTTCTGACGTTATTAGTTCTATACTTCTTTTCGTGATGCAAATCACATCAATAAAAAGAGAAAAACCAACGACGAGGAAAATATTCATGAACATTAAATCAACTATCGCCACCCTGAGTATGCTTTCTGCCCTGTCATTTGGCGTTAACGCTGCCAGCCTGATTTCAAATCAGCAGGCACAGGATATGAACCTGCAATCAATGAACCAAACCATCAGCGTGAGTGGCCGTGACGGCGACCAGACCAACGTCCGCCAGGTACTGTCGCAGAAAGCAGATGCACAGGGTGCAAGCCACTATCGCATTATTGAGAACAATCAGGACGACACTTATCACGTCACTGCTGAGCTGTATAAATAATTAGCTGAAATAAAGATTAACCCATCCGGCGTTTGAAAAATGCCTGAAGAAATCGACGACCCGCTCTCTTTTTTACCCCGCAGGTTGTTGATTGTAATGAGGAGATAAACTATGAAAATCAAAACAACCATCGCTACCGTTAGCTTACTTTCCGTTATCGCTTTTGGTGCCTCCGCTGCCCAACTGGTTACCGGTGAGCAAGCACAAAACATGCAGCCTGCGGGTACCATAACCATTAGCGGTACTGCAGGTGCGCCAATGGATTATCGTGCTCAGCTTTCACAGAAAGCCGATGCACAAGGTGCCAGTGCCTATAAAGTGATTGAAGCGCGTACCGGCGATAACTATCACATCACTGCAGAACTCTATAAATAATTCCTCGTCAATTTTTGACGAACCCTTTAGCCCCGCTCTCCGGGGCCCTTTTTAATTTATTTCACGTTGAAATGGAACTGGCCCTCCAGCTCCTCTTCTGCTTCATCAAATAATAAAATCAGTGCGCCGTAGCGCCTTTTTTGCCCTTTTCCCAAATTCACGAATTCAATTTCCAGCGGCATCGGTAGCGTTGCGCTGGTGACCACATCCCATAAGCCATCCAGATCGCATATACGCCTGTCTTCTATGGCAAAACGCTCGCTGAACTGGCGAAAGAAATGCGCCTGATCAACAATCTCATTGAAGTCAAAACGCTCGGTTTTCATGCGGACCGCTCCCATCCTCCAACGGTGGGCGACATTCGCCGCCCAGTGATGTGAAACTAGCTCAGGCCGCCAAGGTGCAGCGTTTTGATCTCCAGATACTCTTCCATGCCAAGTACCGATCCTTCACGTCCCAGGCCCGATTCTTTTACGCCACCGAACGGAGCCAGCTCTGTAGAGACTGCGCATTCGTTGATACCAATCATGCCGCTTTCCAGCGCGGCGGAAACGCGAAATACGCGCTGTAAATTTTGAGTATAAAAATAAGCGGCAAGGCCATATTCGGTATCGTTAGCGCGTCGAATGACCTCATCTTCATCATCGAAACGGAAGCAGGCTGCAACCGGGCCAAAGGTCTCCTCTCGCGCTAACTGCATGCTTTCATTCACATCGGCAATCACGGTTGGCTGCCAGAAGTTACCGCCCAGCTCATGACGACCGCCTCCCGTCAGCACTTTTCCACCTTTGGCGAGCGCATCTTTAACATGCTGCTCAACTTTTTCGACCGCTGAGGGTTCGATCAGCGGGCCGACAACCACGCCCTCTTCCATGCCGTTTCCGACTTTGAGCTTTTTCACTTCCGCGGCGAGTTGATTCACAAAGCGATCGTAAACCGCATTGTGGATAAAGAAGCGGTTTACGCTAACGCATACCTGCCCGGCATTGCGGAACTTGTTGGCAATCGCACCCTGCACGGCTGCATCAATATCAGCATCCTCAAACACAATGTAAGGCGCGTTTCCCCCAGTTCCATCGACACTTTCTTCATCGTTTCAGCCGCGTTGCGCATCAACAATTTGCCGACTTCAGTCGAACCGGTGAAAGAAATTTTTCGCACCTCTTTACTGGCCATAATCGCATCGCTGATCGCATGCGTGTCACCCGCGACTGCATTCAGTACGCCGTCGGGCACGCCCGCTTTTTTGCCAGCGCCAGTAAAGCGAATGCACTCAGTGGTGTGTTGTTGGCAGGCTTGATGATGCCAGTACATCCTGCGGCTAACGCCGGGCCAAGTTTGCGCGTCAGCATCGCCATAGGAAAATTCCACGGCGTAATCGCTGCCACGACACCAATGGGTTCACGTGTCGCCAGAATGCGCGAGCCAGTTTTAGCCGGAGGAATGATTTCACCATTGGCACGTTTGGCCTGTTCCGCGAACCACTGAATGAAGCTGGCGGCATATTCCACTTCACCTTCGGCTTCTTTCAACGGCTTGTCCTGTTCAGCCGTCATGAGTTGACCGAGCCAGCGTTTGTTTTCAATCATTAGGTGATACCAGCGATTAAGGATCTCAGCACGCGCTTTGGCGGTTTGCGCACGCCAGGCCGGAAAAGCAGCCGCAGCGGCAGCAATGGCCTTTTCCGTCTCAGCTTTACCCGCTTTCGCCACCTGCGCGATAACCTCGCCCGTGGCCGGATTGGTTACATCAAACGTCGCTGTCGTGGTCTGCCACTGGCCACCCGCCAGAAAACCCGTTTGAAACAGTTCGCTGTCTTGTAATGAAGAATTCATTGATCGCTCCTGTGAGTTTCGCTTTCCATGAAGAAAGTATAGTTGGCAAAAACGACAGGTTTTGTGACGAGATGGGATTGTGTCAGCCGCTGCGGAAGGCAGCGGCTGGTTTCAGATTTGGATAAGGGTGTTTTGATACTTGTCTAACATTGTTGCCAGCCGCTTCACCGGCTCGGTGACGCTCGCTGGTGCCTCGTAATGCGCCAGCTTCTCCTGATAAATCGCTAACTCTTTCAGCAACCGCTCAAAATAGTAACGGCGTTTCTCATCGCTACCGGCAGAAATCACGCGATCGGCGGTATAACGCAGTTGCCGATGATAAGCGGACAAATCCTCATTTATCGGTATTTCTGCGTTGCGTAAGCGTTGATGGCCAATAATCAGCGTGAGCGCGATGCGATATTTATCAATATCGCCAGGGAACAAATTCAACAGCAAGAACAGCTGCTGATACAGCGCAGGCAGATGGTTCTCACGGCGCCGCGCCTGATTAGTAGTCATTGCCGAAACCGCAGCATACATAAAACGATTAAGCAGCTTACGACCCGTGCGCGCCTTGGATTTATCGCGAATCAGCAAGATCACCATCATTGCCACAAAGCAGCCAATGACCTGGCCCAGCACGTTATCAAGGAACACCTTGATCTCAAATTGCATGGGGTTATCCAGCACAATTACGTTGATAGTACCGATCAGCGCACCAAGCGTACCGAGCTGGCGTCGCTGAACAAAGATACCGCCGATAAAGCCAAGCAAACCAATCGCAATACAGAGCAGTACAGCACTTTGCTGAGTGGCCGGTAAAATATACATAAAGTAAAGCGCGCCTAGCGGCACCGCTACCGTCATGCCATACAGGAAGTCTTTGGCCATCATCAGCGGATTCGGCATGCGCATCGCCAGCGCAGTGATAACCGCCAGCATCACCATACAGCCACTGCCTGACGTCCAGCCGGTATATAGCCAGAATAACGACCCCAGCGCCGTTGCCACAAAGGTACGTATACCGTTAATCATCGCGTGATGCGTTTCGGCGGAACGCGCCTGAATGACAACTTCGCGCTGCAAAATGCGCTCTTCCAGCGTGGTGATACGGCTGTTGCTTTTGATGCCGTTGATTAACAGCAGATATTCCGTTGCGGCTCCAACCCAACTCGCCAGCGTCAGCGGCGTGGCTTTACTGCTGGCGCTGATTACCCTGCGCATGATTTTCATGCGTTTATGCACGTCATCAACGTTTTCGACATCCTTTTCAATCAGCAGGCGATACTGCGGCGCAATGTAATCGGGACGAGCATTTTGGATCAGAAAGGTTTCTGCGGCCTGGGTAATCAGCGTCAGCGAGAGCGTGTTAAGCATTTGCAAACGGCGGCTGGTGTTCTGCCAGCGCGAAGATTCCATCATTAACTGACTGCGCATACTGTTTAACGCTGTGGTACGGCGAACCAGTGCGCTCCACGCTTTATCTACTTCCTCTTTGTCACCGTGCGCCACGCAGAGTTGCAGCAACTTATAATGTGCCACCAGCAGTGAAGCAACTTCCTGATCGATCACTTTTTTAATCGATCGCGGTGAGAAGATCATATCCGCCAGGATCGCGCATAAAATGCCTAATACGATTTCGCTACAGCGTTCAACCGCATACTGCGGCGCTAATATCAGCCCGCCGCTGGCATCCGCAGTCACGACGATAATCAAGGCGGTGTAACCCGCCAGACCAAGCGCGTAAGAGTTTTCGACTTTGATCAGAGAAGAGAGCCAGACGCATAATCCCGCCCAGATGCAGCACAGCAGCAGCATCACAACCGGCGCACGTACTGTGGCGATCATAATCGTTAGCGCAGCGATACAGCCAATGAAGGTGCCGATAATACGCAAAATGCCCCGATAGCGCAGCGCACCTGAATAGGGATCGCCGCCAGCCGCAAATGCAGTACCGCCTGCCACAATGCCCGCCGTCATTACTGCCCAGCGCGGTGTTTCTAAGTCCAGATGAAAGCCGATCATCAGCGCAGCCACCAGCGCAAACGTCAGCTTTACCGGAAAACGCAGGAACTCAATCATAACGCTTAACCAAACTCACGCAGTCGATTGAATAGCTTCGTCATTGGCGAGGCATCAGTATGCTGACGATCCGCTTTACCGGTGATAACGACTGTTGCTGTCGTACCCGCCGGGAAACGGTTGCCAGGCTGCTGGTCGAGACGAATACGCACCGGTACGCGCTGCGCCAGGCGAACCCATTCAAGATTCGAATCCACGGTAGCCATGCCTTTAGTGTCCACCGAGCTGCTGCTGTTGGTCACGCCCGCCGCGATACTGTCAACGGTGCCACGCAGGACAATATTGCTACCTAACGGCGTGACTTCAGCGCGGAATCCCGGCTGAACGCCATGCAGTTTGGTCTCTTCCAGATAAGCCAGCACGTAAAATGAGTGTTGCTGAACCAGCGCCACCGCCACCGATCCGCGCGTAATGTACTCACCGCCAAATACGTTGAGGTTTGTCACCCATCCATCGGACGGCGCTTTGATAGTGGTACGCTCAAGGTCAATCTTTGCCAGATCGCGGGTTGCAATGGCTTTGGCCAGCTGGTGTTCGCTGGTTTGCAGATCGTTATTAGCCTGATCGATAGCTTCACGCGACATCGCAACGGTGCCTAACTGGTTACGGCGTCCCGCTTCACGACGTTTCTCACTGACTAACGCCTGATAATACTCGACGTCTGCCTGGGCCTGATCGAGGGCTTTTTGATAGCGCGGGCGATCAACGACAAACAGCGTATCGCCTTTTTTCACCAGCTGGTTGTCATGTACAGGCACATCCGTGATTAAGCCGGTTACATCCGGCGAGATCGCCACAACATCAGCAGAGAATCGGGCATCACGCGTCCACGGTGACTCGGTGTAGAACACCCAGGCACGAAAGATAATGATGACAGCAATGATAACGAGCAGGAGAGTAATCGCGTAACGCGCGATTTTTCTTATAAGTGCTTTCACTTAAACCTCAGACAAATAGACGGGATACAAGGTAAAACACACAGCAGTAAAGTGCTGTATTAAAAAGTGCCGGATGCCAGACGAGATCGTAAATACCGCTGGGCGTCAGCACGCGTTTCACTAACCAGAACAGCATAAGTGAAATAATTAATTCGATGAAAACGGGCGGAAAAGAGAGCCCAAACACGACAAATACCGGAAGCACACTCATCAGAAATCCTTAGTTCGACGTTGCCGGGATACTCCGTTGCCTGACGGAACGCATGTTCTTAACCTGATGAGATGCAGCTTAGCGCCACATCCGAACCACGGATGGCTTAATAATAGCGTATCATCGGGTGATAACAGACAATGCAGAATCACCGGGAAATACCCCGGCGTGCTTATAGTAACGCGCTTGACTATACGTTTTCTACAGAATGTGAACTAAATCACTTTTTAGCCAGAGTAAATAATGGAACGACTTAAAGGCATGTCGATTTTTGCCAAAGTGGTTGAATTAGGTTCTTTTACTGCTGCGGCACGTCAGTTGCACCTTAGCGTTTCGTCTATTAGTCAGATAGTCGCGAAACTGGAAGATGAATTGCAGGTAAAGCTACTTAACCGCAGTACACGCAGCATTGGACTTACGGAAGCGGGCAAAATTTATTATCAGGGCTGTCGGCGTATGCTGGCGGAAGCGATGCAGGTCCACGAGCAGCTTTATGCTTTCAACAACACGCCCATTGGTGTGCTGCGCATTGGCAGCTCTTCTACCATGGCGCAAAACGTTCTCGCTGAGATGACCAGCAATATGCTGCGCGAGTATCCGGGACTGAGCGTTAATCTGGTCACCGGTATTCCGGCTCCCGATCTGATTGCCGATGGGCTGGATTTAGTGATCCGCGTCGGCGCGTTAAAAGATTCCAGCCTGTTTTCCCGCCGCCTGGGTGCCATGCCAATGGTTGTGTGCGCGGCGAAAAGCTATCTGGCGCAACACGGCACCCCAGAGAAGCCAGGGGACATCAGTAATTTTGCCTGGCTGGAGTACAGCGTACGGCCCGACAATAATTTTGAGCTCATTGCACCGGAAGGATTAGTGACGCGATTGTCGCCACAGGGCCGCTTCGTCACCAATGATTCACTCACGTTAATACGCTGGCTGAAAGCCGGAAACGGTATCGCTTATGTGCCAATGATGTGGGTGAGTGATGAAATCGCGGCGGGAGAAATCGATATTCTGTTTCCGCAATATCAGTCCGATCCCCGGCCCGTTTATGCGCTGTATACCGAAAAGGATAAGCTGCCGCTGAAGGTACAGGTCTGTATCGATTATCTGACAGAGTATTTTGCGCAGGTCGCTGAACAGTATCAACAGCACCGTAAAAACTAACAACCCGCCAGAGTGGCGGGTTGTTTTTACATCAGGCGGTGCCGCCAACCGTAAGCTTGTCCAGCTTCAGTGTCGGTTGCCCCACACCAACCGGCACGCTTTGTCCTTCTTTACCGCAGACACCGACACCTTTATCCAGCGCCAGGTCGTTACCGACCATAGAGATCTGCTGCATGGCTTCAATTCCTGAACCAATCAGCGTGGCACCTTTCACTGGTTTAGTCACTTTGCCGTTTTCGATCAGATAGGCTTCGGACGTTGAGAAAACAAATTTACCCGACGTAATATCAACCTGACCGCCGCCAAAATTCGGCGCATACAAACCATACTCCACGCTTTCAATAATCTCTTGCGGCGTCGATTTACCGGCCAGCATATACGTATTGGTCATGCGCGGCATCGGCAGATGGGCATAGGATTCACGGCGGCCGTTTCCGGTGGGATTCACTCCCATCAGTCGTGCGTTCAGTTTGTCCTGCATGTAGCCTTTCAGCACGCCATTTTCGATCAGCACGTTGTACTGACCCGGCACACCTTCATCGTCAACGGCCAGCGAACCGCGCAGGCCATCAATCGTGCCGTCATCCACAACCGTACACAGCTCAGAGGCAACCAGTTGCCCCATTTTTCCGCTGAAGACAGAGGTACCGCGACGGTTAAAATCACCTTCCAGACCATGACCAACAGCTTCGTGCAACAATACGCCTGGCCAGCCTGCCCCCAAAACCACTGGCAACGTACCTGCGGGCGCAGCGACAGCGGAAAGGTTTACTAATGCCATACGCACCGCTTCACGCGCCCAGACATCGGCGCGCACGTCACCGCTTTCATCAGCAAGGAAAAATTCATAACCGGTACGCGCACCGCCGCCGCTTGAACCGCGCTCGCGCTTGCCCTGATCTTCCACTTGCACGCTGATTGAAAGACGTACCAATGGACGGACATCTGCAGCCAGCGTGCCGTCTGTTGCAGCCACCAGCACTTGCTCATAAACGCCGCTCAGGCTGGCATTCACTTCCTGCACGCGCGGGTCAGCCGCACGCGCCACCTGATCAACGCGGTGCAAAAGCGCAATTTTATCTTCACGCGTCAGGCTGCTGAGGGGATCAACCGGAGCATACAGCGAGCGGTTTACGACGGCAGAAAGGGTATGCGCTTTGCCGTTGCCCTGCTCACGAACAATGCTGCGAGCCGCTTCAGATGAGAGACGCAGAGCGTTCAGCGTAATTTGATCGGCATAGGCGAAACCGGTTTTTTCACCGCTAACCGCACGTACGCCAACACCTTGATCAATATGGTAGGAGCCATCTTTGATGATTTTATCTTCCAGCACCCAGGATTCGTGGAAGCTGGACTGAAAATAGAGATCGGCATAATCCAGACGACGTTCTGAAAGCTGCCCTAACAGGGAAAAAAGGTCCTGCTGATTAATGTTGTTAGCAGTTAGCAACTGCTCACTTACCAGGTTCAGAGTCATCGTTTCTCACTCATTATGTGCTCGGATAATCATAGCCTGCGGCAATTCCGGTACGGCGTCAAATTCACTTACTGCTGTTTTCACGCGGTTTGCGTAGCACTTCGTTGATTTCCGGTTTATCCAGCGGGCCGCTGATGTGATAGCGCAGCAGCGAAATCTTGTTCCAGAGCGGCCCCAGCACTTTACTGGCGGCGAACACCGCCGCACCTATGACTGGATTTACCACGAATGCAGTCGCGACGCCTACTGAAGCGGAGATTTCTGGCGCAACTACTGCTTCCATATCAATCCGACGCTGTACCAAATCCATTTTGCCCTGCATGGCGATGTCAGCTTCCAGCCCATCCACTAACAGGTTGTCGGTACGCATCACACCATTTTCAATCCATGCGGTGCCGTTGATCGAATCGAAGTAGAAGCCGTCATTAAAGGTGTCGCTGAAATCAAAGCGAAGCTTGCGCAGTAAGGCGTCGAAACTCACCAGCCGCAAGAGTTGTCCTGCCGCGCCGGTATTAACATCAGCGATTTGCCCCTTACCAAACTGTGTTTTCAGCGTGCCGCTCAACGTTTTTTCTGAAGGCTGCCACGGCGCAGAGCGCCAGTGCAGATCGTACTCTATGTTAAAGGGCGCGTCGCGCAGCGGTGTGTTCATGCCAAACCAGTTGGTGGCATTATTGATATTCTGCCCTTTCAACGTTCCTTTCAACGAGGTGCGCTGATCGTCAGGACGATTAACCCATTCGCCGGTTAGGGCCAACTGTGAGCTGCCTGTATCTACCGAACCGTTAGTAAGTGCTAACGTATCGCCCTTCGGTTGCAACTTTGCCTGCATCCGGCCATATTTTTGCCCCAGAATCCAGCACTCAGCACAGCGCAACTGCAAAGCGGGCCAGCCGCTGAAATTAATCTGTTTCGACTGTTGCGCCAGCGGCGAAGTGCTTTGCGTTTGGCTGTCGCCCCACTGTGGGTTGTAATAGAGATAATCAAGTGCGACTTGCCACGGCGCAGCAGCTGGCATGACAAGCTGTCCGCGAATCTCTTTACCCTTAACGCTTACCAGCGTTGCGCCACTGGTGGTTTCTGCCAGCGATGCATTAACATCATGCCATTGCTGCCCCGCCAGTTTGACTGCCGGGCTACGCAAAACGATATTGCCTGGAATTAGCGCGCCGCCAACCTGACGTGCGCCTTTATTACCGGCGCTGCCACCGCCTGCGCCCATTAAGGCGGCCCAGGCTTCACCATCCATAGCAGGTAAGTCCAATACCATTCCCTTTGTTTCAGGTAAGGCTGGAGTACGTTTCGCGTCATTTAGCCAGATTCCCCGTTCAACACGCAGTTGTGGTGTCAGGATCCAGCGGCTGTTGAAGCGGTGATGCTCATCTACGCTGCCGCTCAGATCAAAGCGGCGCAGATCGCCATGCGCTTTTACCGTCACGGGTAACGCTTCCCCGCTTTTTTATCCAGCGGCGCAGGTAAGCGACTACTTACTTCTTTTGCCTCAGCGTTTAACGCAATGTCATATTGCGCGCCACCTTTGTGCGGCAGTGTGATATCAACGTTGCCACGCCACGGCAAATGACCATCAAGCTGCTTGCGGAAGGGTTGAGGGATCTGGGTGATTTTACCGGGCTGCCAGTCACCCAGCAGTTTAACGTTAACCCCAAAATCATCTGGATTTTCTTTGGTGCTGAAGGTGACCCCAAGCGGCTGACCAAACCAGTTCGCCTGCATCTCTTCACTTTCCAGATTACCGTTGTTGTATCGGAAGCGACCGGTAAGATGCGTGAGCGTTGTATTAAGCGGTTTGATATGCAGATCATTATTATTCAGTATTACGTTACCGCTGGCATGAACCAGCTTACCATCCAGGGGAATATCAAGCTTAAGATGACCTTTGGTGTTGCCCTTGATTTGCAACTGCTCTAACGCCGCGCCCAGCGAAGTTTTAAGCGGTGTCTGCTGGAAGTAATCCGCAATTTGGCTGCCTTCACCACTGACATCACCATCAACAAGCAGCTTTTCTTTCAGATAATCGGGAATAGTGACACTGACATTGCGCGCGTCTACTTCGCCCAGTTTTGTTGCTGGCGCGTTCATCCACAGACCATCGTTGATAAAATTCAGATCAATATCGAGGTTGTTAATGTCAGGCCATTTGGGCTGGAAGGCATAGGTTGCCTGACGCAGTGGCACCCAAACCTGGAACATGCCATCGTTATGCTTAAACGGAAATAACTCAGGATTACCGGCAAACAGCAGCGTGGCGTTATCGACCTTGCCACCTTTGATCGCCCCACTCAAATACTGTGTCAGACCATGCCCCATAAAAGGCACCGGGAAATAGCGCCAGGCGTCGCCCGCATCGGTGACACGAATACCGGCCAGGATATCCAGTCGCGGTTGGCTACCTGTGTTTTGCTGGTAACGGAAGTCACCGTGCGCCCATAGCGAGCGCGCCTGCACATCAAGATTTTGACCATCCAGCGTCAGGCCGTGTTGATCGCGCAACCAACCCAGCGAACCGTGAATGTGATTAATTTCCAGCGGCGCCTGAAACATGTTGCCATACGGCACAGTCGCCTGGCCCATAGCAACTTTTACCTGACCGTGACTCAGACTGCCGCGCGCTTCGCCACTTAGCTTGCTTATACCGGGCAAAAGCTGCCAGTGTTGCCAGCTAAAGTCGCGCCATTTCACCTGCATACGGGTCTGATCGGGCTGCTGTAATGGAATATCTAACGCCAGTCCGTCGATGAGGCCCTGCGGACGCAGCGCGCGCCAGTTTTCAAACAGCGCCGGAGATAAAGGCGCAAACAGAGGCACTACCGGTGCGATGTGCTGTAAATCCAGTTGCGTGACGCGGATGCGCACTTCTGCCGGCTGGCTGGCGCCTAATAACTGCTTATCTTCTGGTCGCCACAACAGTGAAAAATGCCCCGCTTGCCACGGCGAGCCGTCGGTGCTGAGGCGCGTTTGTGGAACGGTAACCATCCAGCCATTTTGAAAGCGTGACAAATGCGCTGTTAAGCCATCTACCTCTAACCGGTGCGGAGCGTTTTCGCCCTGCCAGTTGGCACCGCCTTTACGCAACAGTAAGTCGCCTGCATAGATATCGCCATCACGCAAACTGACCCAGGCATCCAGGCTAAAACGCGCACTGTCGAGACGTGTATTGTCACGCATCCAGCGCCCCAGCCACGGGCGTACATCAACATCATCCGCCTGCATCCAGATGCGCCCGTCATTGAGTAAGCCGTTGCTGTCGTTGAGATCGAGTCGTACCTGCACCACGCCGTGCTGGCCGGTAAAGCTGGAAAGACTGACTTCACCTTCAGCGCGGTGGCGCGTTTTTTCATTGAGCCAGGTGAGTTTCGGGATCGCCAGTTCAGCATGCTGGCCGGATGGCGTTAAAAAACGAATGGCGCTGTCGCGCAGATCGAAGTGGTCGAACTGGCGTAAAAGAGTTCATTAATTTGGGCTGGCTTAAAGCTGTTTTTTCTTTGTCATTCGCCAGCAGCGGGCGATTACTGTCGAGATGCAATTGCCAGAAGGTCAGATCGCGGAACTGCCAGCGCCAGTGCAGCAGCGATTGCCAGACATCCAGCGCCAGGTTGACGCGAGAGATAGTGAGCCTGCCATTGTCCTTCATTGCCACGTCCAGGTCGCGGATCTGGAGTGTTGGACCGAAGTTTTCCCATTTGCCTTGCAGCTTGCCTGCCGTTACCGGTAATCCGCTGGTTGCAGAGACAAACTGCATGATGTTGCTGCGATAGCTGTCGAGATGCGGCATCACCAGACGCAGCGCACTGACCAGCAACGCCACAATCACAATGATCGTTGCGACCAGCAGTAACAAAATTCTCGGCAACTGCTTCACTCACACCTCTCCTTGCCTTCCGCGAACGGCAGCGGATTCTTTCTCATACTCAACCGTTATCAGACCTGAAGCGGTATGGACTCGCATTTTAACCCAAATAAGGCTCTGTTTTCAGCCCGACATCCGCTGAAAAGCGTTCATCGGGCCAACATTAGCCTGACATTACATCATCACCACATCAAACTGTTCCTGGGTATAAAGCGCCTCGATGTGGACCTTAACCTGTTTGCCAACAAAAATCTCGACCTCCGCTAACGCATGCGATTCATCCGTTTTTAACGCTTCGCCAACGGTTGGCGAGACATAAACCAGGAAGCGATCAGAGTCATAAGCGTGATGAACACGCACAATTTCTCGCATAATTTCATAGCAGACGGTTTCTACTGTTTTCAGCGTGCCCCGTCCTTTGCAAACCGGGCAATCTTCGCACAGCACATGCTCAATACTTTCACGCGTGCGTTTGCGCGTCATCTCCACCAGGCCAAGGGCTGAAAACCCATTAATGCCTGTTTTCACCCGATCTTTGCTCAGTGCGCTTTCCAGTGAATGTAATACGCGGCGGCGGTGATCGTCATTACTCATATCGATGAAGTCGATGATAATGATGCCGCCAAGATTGCGCAGTCGCAGCTGCCGGGCAATCGCCTGGGTGGCTTCAACGTTGGTGTTAAAGATAGTTTCATCAAGATTACGGTGACCAACAAACGCCCCCGTATTAATGTCGATGGTGGTCATCGCTTCTGTTTGATCGATGATCAAATAGCCGCCTGACTTTAATTCCACCTTGCGATCCAGCGAACGCTGGATTTCGTTCTCAACGTCAAACAGATCAAAGATCGGCTGTTTGCCGTTGTAAAGCTCCAGCTTGCTGGCCATCTCCGGAATATATTCGCTGGTAAACTCCACGAGCAGATCGCAGGTCAGACGTGAATCTACGCGGATGCGATCTAACGCAGCACCGGCAAAATCACGCAAGATACGTTGTGCCAGCGCCAGCTCGCCGTACAGCAGACAACGGGTTTGATTGCGTTTTTTACGCTCGCTGACTTTGGTCCAGAGCCGTTTCAGGAAAGCCGCATCCTGCGCCAACTCATCTTCCCCAATACCTTCGGCTGCGGTACGGATGATGAAGCCACCAAGGTCATCACAGTAATCTGCAACAACGGCTTTGAGACGATCACGTTCTTTTTCGCTTTCAATCCGTTGTGAGACGCCAACATGCGATGCGCCCGGCATGAAAACCAAATAACGTGACGGTAAAGTAATATCTGTCGTCAGGCGTGCGCCTTTGGTACCAAGCGGATCTTTCACCACCTGAACCATTAAATCCTGCCCCTGCCGCACCAGCTCAGCAATATCGCGAACGATAAAATTTTTCTTTTCGTCACCCGCAACGCATTCGGTATGCGGCATGATATCGGATGCGTGCAGAAAAGCCGCTTTTTCCAGGCCAATATCAACAAAGGCAGCCTGCATACCTGGCAGCACACGGCTCACGCGCCCTTTATAGATATTACCGACAATGCCTCGCCGTGCTTCCCGCTCAATATGAATTTCCTGCAGGATGCCACCGTCGATATAGGCCACACGTGTTTCAGAAGGTGTGACATTCACCAGCAATTCAGCCGTCATTGTTGACCTCTTAAGGCACGCAGTGACTGAAAATGGCTGAATAATTCCCCTGTTTCAACCAAAGGTAATCCGACAACCGCGTGATAGCTTCCATTGATTTTGCGGACAAAGTTTCCACCTGTGCCCTGAATACCGTATGCCCCGGCTTTATCCATCGGCTCGCCGGTCGCAACATAATCGCTAATATCTGATGCTGTTAAGACGCGAAATGTGACGTCGGTAGTCACCAGGCAATCGAGCGATTGCTGGCGGTCGGCCAGCGCAACGGCAGTCATAACCTGATGCGTTTGCCCCGATAATTTACCTAACATTTCAGCAGCATGTGCGCCATCGCGAGGTTTTTCTAACACCTCGCCGTTCAGCACGACAATCGTGTCCGCACCCAGCACCGGTAAATCTTGTGCGGCCAGTGCGACACCCGCGCGTGCTTTTTCATTCGCCAGGCGACGCACATAGCTCGTCGCCGCTTCATTGGGCTGACGCTGCTCTTCCACATCAGTGACGAGACGTTCAAAGGTGAGGCCAAGCTGAGTCAACAGTTCACGCCGACGCGGTGAACCGGAAGCAAGATACAGGGTTACCATAAATTTCCTTATTGAACAGCGAACTGACGACGGATCTTTCTCATTAATAAGAATAGCCAGGGCCAGAGAATACCGTCGACGACACTGCTCCAGAAAATCTCAGGTCGAAATGAGACGTTGATCACTAAAAATTCCGCCCAGAAGACAATCACATCCACAGCCAGCGACAGCACCATAACCATTAACGCTTGCTGCCACAACGCTAAGTTGCGGAAAAGTTGGAATTTAAAGGCAACCAGATAGGCGATGATGCTTAGCGCCAGCGCGCGTACACCGAGGGTTGAGCCAGCGATCAAATCCATGATTGCGCCCAACAAAAAGCCGCTACCGACGTTAACACGATGCGGTAACGCTAATACCCAATAGATGAGGATCAACAGAAGCCATGATGGCCGGAACATATAGATTTGTTCCGGCCACGGCATAATCTGTAAAACGAGGGCAACGAGAAAAGACAGCCAGATAACCCAACGGCCCTGGCTGCGATATCGACTCAAGGCTGACCTCCGCGCGTGCGAGCCGGCGAAACAGGTGCGCTACCCTCGCTTTGCGTTGGCGCGGGAGGACCCATTTGCACTGCTGGCGCGGGCGGTCCCATTTCGCCAGCAGGCGGTAACACCTGCGGCATCATTTGCATCAGACGTTCGTTTGCAACACGATGCACTTCATCCGGCGCCATTGGCATATCGCCATTGCGATCGGCTCCCCACAGCAGCAGCAAATAACGTAAACGCTGCAAACCTGCGGTTGGATGTGCCTGAATAACGGTGTAAGCACGTTGCGTATCCACTTTTACTGATGAGACAACACCCACCGGGTAGCCTTCCGGGAAACGTCCCCTAAGCCTGATGTCACCAGTACATCACCTACGCGAATATCCGTATTGCCTGGCAAATGTTCCAGTTGCAGATCTTCGGTGCAGCCGTTACCGGCAGCGATAACGCGAATATCGTTACGCAGCACCTGAATCGGCAAGGCATGTGAGGCATCGCAAATCAGTAATACGCGGCTGGTCACCTGGCCGACAGCAATAACCTGTCCGACAACGCCTTTATCGCTGATCACCGGTTGGCCTTCGTAGACACCGTTAACGCTGCCTTTATCGATGACCACCTGATCGGTGTAAGGGTCAGTGCCGGTGGAAATCACCTGCGTCACCATTTTTTGCTCATCCTGGCGCAGCGGCGAACCTAACAGTTCACGCAGGCGCGCGTTTTCCTGCTTATATTGCCCCAGCATTAACAGGTCACTGTTTTTCAGGAAGAGCTCGCGACGCAGGGCTTTATTTTCCAGCTCAAGCTGTTGACGCGATGCCAGCGTTTCTGACACGCCATCAAGGATCTGGCGTGGCCCGTTGGCCAGGAAGTAAAACGGACTGACCGACGTATCCAGATAGTTGCGTATTTGGTTAAAAGAACCCACACGGCTGTCAGCGATAATAATGGCAATTGCCACGATTACGGCCAAAAAAGACGCAACTGCAGGGAAGGTCCCCTGCTAAAAATCGGCTTCATATATTCTGCGTGTTCCTCGACTACAGGTAAGGAAGTACGGAAAAATACCGCACTTCCCTGGGCTGGACGTATCGTACCGACACGTGCAACGCCGGCTTACACGCTACTCCCTGCGCATTATGACTAAGGGTCCAGCCGGTTGAGGCGATTATTCTTCGCTGAACAAATCGCCGCCATGCATGTCGATCATTTCCAACGCTTTACCGCCACCGCGTGCAACGCAGGTCAACGGATCTTCTGCGACAACAACCGGAATGCCGGTTTCTTCCATCAGCAGACGATCAAGGTTACGCAGCAGCGCACCCCTCCGGTTAACACCATGCCTCGCTCGGAGATGTCTGATGCCAGCTCTGGTGGACACTGTTCCAGCGCAACCATCACCGCGCTGACGATGCCGGTTAACGGTTCTTGCAGTGCTTCAAGAATTTCATTGGAGTTCAGCGTAAAGCCACGCGGCACACCTTCCGCCAGGTTACGTCCACGGACTTCAATTTCACGCACTTCATCGCCCGGATAGGCCGAACCGATCTCATGCTTAATACGTTCTGCTGTTGCTTCACCAATCAGTGAGCCGTAATTACGACGCACATAATTAATAATAGCTTCATCGAAGCGGTCACCGCCGATACGTACAGAAGAGGAGTAAACCACGCCGTTCAGGGAGATGACGGCGACTTCTGTCGTACCACCACCGATATCAACGACCATCGAACCGGTTGCTTCAGAAACCGGCAAACCTGCACCAATCGCTGCCGCCATTGGCTCTTCAATCAGGAATACTTCACGCGCACCCGCACCTTGCGCCGATTCGCGGATTGCGCGACGTTCTACCTGTGTCGCCCCCACTGGCACACAGACCAGCACACGCGGGCTGGGACGCATAAAGCTGTTGCTGTGGACTTGCTTGATGAAGTGTTGCAGCATTTTTTCGGTTACGAAGAAGTCAGCAATAACGCCGTCTTTCATCGGACGAATAGCGGCAATATTGCCTGGCGTACGACCAAGCATCTGCTTTGCGTCATGACCAACGGCCGCAACACTTTTGGGTGAGCCGGCGCGATCCTGACGGATAGCCACCACGGAAGGCTCGTTCAGCACGATGCCCTGTCCTTTTACATAAATCAGGGTATTCGCGGTACCCAGGTCAATGGACAAGTCATTGGAAAACATGCCACGAAATTTTTTAAACATACTAAGGGATAATCCTGCAAGCTGGGGGCGGAAAATAAAATCCGCTTACTTTACCAACCACACGAAGCTGCCACAAGGCGCAAGAACGTTCTGCTTCGGTGAAAAAATACGCCACATTGCGTTTAAGTGATCTAAGCGAGGCATTAACATGAGCGGAACGGCGAAAACAGGCGTTATCAGCCGGGTTTCATCCTGTTTACCTCAGCCGTCCTGGACATAAAATTTAACATTTCCGGCCTAAAATTCTGTCATTGCAGATCAACTATTGCGTCATTAACAGAGTGTAAATGAGTTAATGCGATCCAATCGGCTAAATACCGTAACGTTGAGAGTACTTTTTCACGTTACTGTTCACTGGCTGCGAAGGTGCAAAGAAATCACCCTGCCCGCCGGCTACACCTAACCCCACCAGCGTCTGCCATTCGTCACGTGTTCTTACTCCTGCAGCGAAGACACGAGTATGGGTTGGTTTACAGACTTCGATTAAGTTCTGCACAAACAGCTGGTTTTCAGTACGACGCTCAATATTACGCACCAAACCCGGATCGAGCTTGATAAGCTCAACCGGTAATTGCCTGATGTAAGCACTGCTGACAACTGTTAACCCCGCCTGGTTCACTGCAATACGGCAACCAAATGCTTTTAACGCGCGAAAAACGGATGTTAAACGATTTATGTGTTGACAAACATCTGCCTCGGCAAGTTCAAATAAAAATCGTTTTCTTTGCGCTTTGGGACACTGCAGCAACATATTTTGCAACCACAGTACAAAAGGACGTTGCAGCAGAGAATCGATACTGACGGGCATAACCAGCGTTTCTTCAGGCCACCATTCAGATAAAGCGGCAATGCGCGTAACAAGTTGCCGATCCCAACTGTCAGACATACCCAGTTGCTGGACTAGCGGCATATACTCTGCCGCCAGCACTTCTTTATCACCATCAAAGATACGGGTTAGCATGACGCGATGCTGCACCTTGCCTTCACTGTTCACTACAGGCTTTTGATAGAGGCGCGGTCCGCCACGGCTCATGGTATTTTCCAGTAAGGTACGCCAGCGCACGCTACCTCGTCCTGCATCCAGTGGGTTGCCTTCACCGTTTGACCAGTTATTGCCTCCAAGTAAGGCTGCGCGACGGGTCGCCATTTCGACATTATCCATAACCTGCGACACGCTTTGCCCGCTGCGCCAGGCGCTGATGCCAATATGAATAATATCGTCGCGGTTGACCATGCGCATCGGCGGCAGTGAATCGACAGCATTTATCAGTTTATCGGCAATGCTGTTCGCCTCTTTCAAACTGCGGTGCGGCAGCAATACGGCAAAATCGCTGCGGAAATAGCGCGCCAGCAGCGCGCCCGGATAACGAAGCACGAAAGTTGACAGCATATTAACGAGGTCAAACATATATTCTTCAATTAGCGCCGGACTTAGCGTTGCGCTGAGCGTATCTACGTCAGGCAGGCGCACCATCATTACGACACCGTGAGTGCCCACGGTCTCCTGATCTTCCAGCAACGTGGCCAACTGATTGTCAAAAAATAGCCGATTATTCAAGCCGGTACGTCCGTCCTGCGCCGCAAAAGTGCGGATTAACGTATCAATACGCAACCTCTGCTGGCCCGCTTCCTGTAAATCGGCTAACAAGACATCCAGTGCACGGCTTGCTTTAGGCGGCCACTCATCAATATCGCTGTTGCGCGCTGTCTGGCGCTCACCTTCGATAATCGCGTCTGCACGTACCTCAAGTTGCTCCATGCCACGCCACTGACGCGTAAGCCAGCGGTGCATGAGCAGCAACAGAAGGCTCATCACCAACACCACCGACAACAGCACGCCAAGCGTATACGCCGCTGTAATAGAACGCAGCCAGGTTTTTGCCGGATCGAGTAGCAGGATGCGTAAACTCACACCAGGTTGATGCATCAGCGGAACGTCAAACTGAATAAAACGATTAGGCTCATCTTCAATCATTTGATGTTCATGGCGCGAGAGTTTAAGCAGCGTATGATGGTTACTATGTAATGAAAGCTGCTCAGCATTCATTACTGGCATCATACGTGTTAACCAGTCATTAAGCTGCGCAGGCGTTTGGCTGAGCATGGCTTTATCGATTTCGGTTGCAAGTACCTGAACCCGATTCTCAACGCGCTGATGGCTTAACCAGAAAACGCTAAAAGCACAGCCTACCAGCATGAGCAACATGGCCAGTACGCTAAGAAATGTAATAAATGCAGTTAGTTTGGTGGTTAATCGCATCCCTGTGCCTGTAATACTACGGTAATAACCGAATCACGTTCCTGCAAGGTGGCGCCGAACCGGTCTGATGAAAACGCGAGCAAAATAACATAATTTGCGGCAGGCGGCAGCGTCACAATGCGTGATGAGGCAGTATACCGCCGCCAGATAACAGCGGGCGCTTAGCGGCCTTATTTTCGGTCTATTCTCATTGGCAGGGTTTACCAGGAAATTTCACATTTTGGCCGCTAAATTCGCCAGCATCCGCACGATACCTCATGCTGGAAGCGAACATCACGTCTGGAGAACGCAGCATGAAAACCACAAAAAAACTGACTGAAGCCGACGTCACGCCGGAAAGCATTTTTAACATGCAGCGCCGTCAGGTGCTAAAAACCTTAGGTCTGAGTGCGGCGGCGATAAGCGTGCCCGGTATCGCCAATGCCGATCTCCTTAGCTGGTTCAAAGGTAACGATCGCCCGCCGGCGCCAGCAGGACGCCCGCTGGATTTCAGTAAGCCTGCACAGTATCAAGCCGATCTGACCTTAACCCCGGCTGAAAAAGTCTCTGGCTACAATAATTTCTATGAATTTGGTCTGGATAAGGCCGATCCCGCAGCCAACGCGGGCACGCTTAAAACCGATCCGTGGAAATTAACCATTGATGGTGAGGTCGCCAAACCTGTCACGCTGGACATGGATGAGATTTTCAAACGCTTCGCGATGGAACAACGCATTTATCGTATGCGCTGTGTAGAAGCCTGGTCGATGGTGGTGCCCTGGGTGGGTTTTGAATTAAACAAATTACTTAGCCTGGCGGAACCCACCAGCAATGCGCGCTTCGTCGCCTTTCAGACATTATATGCACCCGATCAAATGCCTGGGCAGAAAGACCGCTTTATTGGCGGTGGCCTGAATTATCCCTACGTCGAAGGTTTACGTTTAGATGAAGCCATGCATCCGCTGACTATTCTCAGCACCGGAGTATATGGCAAAGCGTTACCGCCGCAGAACGGCGCGCCAATTCGTCTGATTGTACCCTGGAAATATGGTTTTAAAGGCATCAAGTCGATTGTCAAAATTACCCTGACACGCAATCAGCCACCTACCACCTGGAATCAGATCGCCGCTGATGAATACGGCTTTTATGCCAATGTGAATCCGCACGTGAATCATCCGCGCTGGTCTCAGGCAACCGAACGATTTATCGGTCCTGGCGGCTCGCTTAAGGTCGAACGTCAGCCAACGCTGCTGTTTAATGGCTATGCTGACCAGGTCGCTTCACTCTATCGTGGCCTTGATTTGCGGGAGAACTATTGAGTGCGACTGTCGATTAAGCAGATTACCTGGCTGAAAGTTATTTTGCATCTGGTGGCGTTTTTGCCCCTGGTTTACCTGGTTCTGGCGGCCAGTCAGGGCGGATTAAGCGCCGATCCGGCGAAAGATATTCAACATTTTACCGGGCGTATGGCACTGAAGTTGCTGCTGGCCACGCTGCTGGTTTCCCCGCTCACGCGCTTAGCCAGACAGCCCCTGTTAATTCGCACGCGCCGCCTGCTTGGCGTGTGGACATTTGTCTGGGCCTGTTTGCATCTGCTGAGTTATTACTTACTTGAGCTGGGTATTGATAATTTGCGTTTACTGGGCAGCGAGCTGATTTCGCGACCTTATTTGACGCTGGGCATCGTTAGCTGGCTGATTTTACTCGCGCTTGCCGTTACCTCCTTCCAGAGTATGCAACGCAAACTCGGCAAACGCTGGCAAACGCTGCACAACGGCATTTACATCGTGGCTATTCTTGCGCCGGTGCACTACATATGGTCAGTGAAAACTGTGTCGCCACAGCCGCTTATCTACGCGGCACTCGCTTTCATACTGTTAGCGTGGCGTTACAAAAAATTCCGTAAATGGTGGCCCTTTTAACCGTTCTGCCGTTGTTTTCCTCTTGCACTCTCTGATAAAAGGTGTGGCTTACGGGCCACATCCGATCAACTTCGCAGATAAGACCAGTATTTTGCTGCGAATTGCCACGAAACGGATATAATGCCCGGCTTTATTGCAAGCCACGTCTTCTTTTTCGCCCTAACGGGTGACAAACGAAGAGAGGCAAGGTATTTTACGCGATGCCTCAATGATTGCGGGAGATGGCAGCAAGATGGCGCATAAATTACACATTCTGCTTTTGAACGGTCCCAATTTAAATTTACTGGGAACGCGTGAGCCTGAAAAATATGGCCACACCACACTGGATCAGATCGTCTGCGATTTGTCTCAGCAGGCAGACCGTTTAAATGTGAAACTGAGCCATTTGCAATCCAATGCTGAATTTCAGCTTATTGATCGCATTCATGAGGCCAAAGGCAATGTGGATTACATCATCATTAATCCTGCCGCGTTTACGCATACCAGCGTAGCACTGCGTGATGCCCTGTTGGCGGTGAATATTCCGTTTATTGAGGTGCATCTCTCAAACGTGCATGCCCGCGAGCCCTTCCGCCATCATTCCTATCTTTCTGATGTATCTGCTGGCGTCATCTGTGGGCTTGGCGCTGACGGCTACGCATGGGCTTTACAAACGGCAGTAAAACGCCTGTCTCAAACTAATTAATCAAACTGAGTACGGAACCCCACTCATGGATATTCGTAAAATTAAAAAACTGATCGAACTGGTTGAAGAGTCTGGCATCTCTGAGCTGGAAATCTCCGAGGGCGAAGAGTCCGTTCGTATCAGTCGTGCACCTGCAAATGTGAGCTACCCGGTTATGCAGCAGGCTTATGCTGCACCAGCACCACAGCCTGCCCTGGCGACAGCTGTCGCACCGGTTGCCGCCGTAACGGAAGCGGCACCAGCTGAAATCAGCGGCCACATTGTACGCTCGCCGATGGTCGGCACCTTCTATCGCACACCAAGCCCGGATGCCAAAGCCTTCGTTGAAGTTGGCCAGAAAGTGAACGCCGGTGACACCCTGTGCATCGTTGAAGCCATGAAAATGATGAACCAGATCGAAGCTGACAAATCTGGCGTGGTGAAAGCGATCCTGGTGGAAAGCGGACAACCGGTTGAATTCGACGAGCCGCTGGTCGTCATCGAATAACGAGGCGAACCATGCTGGATAAAATTGTAATTGCTAACCGCGGTGAGATCGCACTGCGCATTCTGCGTGCCTGTAAAGAGTTGGGCATCAAGACTGTGGCGGTGCACTCCAGCGCGGACCGTGACCTGAAGCACGTCCTGCTGGCAGACGAAACCGTCTGCATTGGCCCCGCGCAGTCGGTCAAAAGCTATCTGAATATCCCGGCGCTGATTTCCGCTGCGGAGATTACCGGCGCGGTGGCGATCCACCCCGGCTACGGCTTCCTTTCTGAGAACGCTGACTTTGCCGAGCAGGTTGAACGTTCAGGCTTTATCTTTATCGGCCCGAAAGCGGACACTATCCGCCTGATGGGAGACAAAGTCTCTGCCATCAACGCGATGAAAAAAGCGGGCGTGCCGACCGTTCCTGGCTCTGACGGTTCACTGACCGATGACATGGAAAAGAACCGTGCCTTCGCGAAGCGCATCGGCTATCCGGTGATCATCAAGGCGTCTGGCGGCGGCGGCGGTCGCGGCATGCGTGTAGTGCGCAGCGACAAAGATCTGGAAGAATCCATTAACATGACGAAGGCGGAGGCCAAAGCGGCTTTCAACAACGACATGGTTTACATGGAAAAGTATCTTGAGAACCCGCGCCACATTGAAATTCAGGTGCTGGCCGACGGCCAGGGCAACGCCATCTATCTGGGTGAGCGCGACTGCTCCATGCAGCGCCGTCACCAGAAAGTAGTGGAAGAAGCCCCTGCACCGGGTATCACGCCGGAGCTGCGCAGCTTCATCGGTGACCGCTGTGCGAAAGCCTGTATTGAGATCGGCTATCGCGGCGCGGGTACCTTTGAGTTCCTGTACGAAAACGGTGAGTTCTACTTCATCGAGATGAACACCCGTATTCAGGTGGAGCATCCGGTGACTGAGATGATCACCGGTGTGGATCTGATCAAAGAGCAGCTGCGTATTGCTGCCGGTCAGCCGCTGTCGATCAAACAGGAAGATGTGGTGATCCGTGGCCATGCGGTCGAGTGCCGTATTAACGCGGAAGATCCCAACACTTTCCTGCCGAGTCCAGGTAAAATCACCCGCTTCCACGCGCCGGGCGGCTTTGGCGTCCGCTGGGAATCGCACATTTACGCCGGTTACAGCGTGCCGCCGTACTACGATTCCATGATTGGCAAGCTGATCACCTACGGTGAAACCCGTGACGTGGCGATTGCGCGCATGAAGAATGCGCTGGCGGAGCTGATCATCGACGGCATTAAGACCAACGTCGAACTGCAGATGAAAATCATGTCCGACGAAAACTTCCAGCAGGGTGGCACTAACATCCATTATCTGGAGAAAAAGCTCGGTCTGAACGAGAAGTAAACGTAACGCTGAGTGAATTGGAGGCCGGTTAATCCGGCCTTTTTCTTTGCCGCTGGCGTTGAGGTTGAACAATGGACGCTCGTTTTTTACAGGCACATAAAGAAGCGCGCTGGTCACTTTATCTGACACTGGCCTGGCTGGCTGTTTGGGGTTTTTCAGCCTGGCTGGGAGGCAATCAAACCGGCATAACCGGTTTGCCGCGCTGGTTTGAACTTTCCTGCATTTTTGCACCGCTACTGTTCATTTTTTTATGTTGGCTTATGGTGCGGCTAATTTTCCGCAACATGTCACTGGAGGATGAAGGTGACAACTGAAATTATCCTTCCTTTATTAGCTTACCTGGTGGTGATCGCTGCGCTCTCTGTGTTTGCAGCCCGTAAGCAACGTCAGGGCAACTTCCTGTCTGAGTATTTCCTCGGCAACCGTTCCATGGGCGGATTTGTGCTGGCGATGACGCTCACCACGACTTATATCAGCGCCAGTTCGTTTATTGGCGGCCCCGGTGCAGCCTATAAGTACGGTTTGGGTTGGGTACTGCTGGCGATGGTTCAGGTACCCGCCGTCTGGTTATCGCTCGGCGTTTTGGGCAAGAAATTCGCTATCCTTGCTCGCCGTCACAATGCCGTAACCCTCAACGATATGCTGTATGCACGCTATCGCAGCCCTCTTCTTATTTGGCTGGCCAGCCTGAGTCTGCTGGTGGCGTTTATTGGTGCCATGACGGTTCAGTTTATTGGTGGAGCGCGTCTGCTGGAAACGGCTGCCGGTATTCCTTACAACACCGGCTTGCTGATTTTTGGTGGCACAATTGCGCTGTATACAGCTTTTGGTGGTTTCCGCGCGAGTGTGCTCAACGATGCGATGCAGGGCATTGTGATGCTGATTGGCACCTTTTTACTGCTGTTTGCCGTTATTCACCACGCAGGTGGCCTGCACACTGCGGTGGATAAGCTTCACGCCATTGATCCTAAATTACTGTCGCCAGAAGGCCCCGGCGATATTATTACTCCCACCTTTCTGATGTCATTTACCGTGCTGGTCTGTTTTGGTGTGATTGGCCTGCCGCATACCGCGGTGCGTTGTATCTCTTATAAAGACAGCAAAGCCCTTCATCGCGCGATTATTCTTGGCACGATTGTGGTGGTTATTCTGATGTCAGGTATGCATCTGGCGGGTGCGCTGGGCCGCGCTGTTTTACCGGATCTCACCATTCCCGATCGGGTCATTCCGACATTGATGATCACAGTGCTGCCTCCGCTGGCGGCAGGGCTGTTTCTTGCTGCGCCAATGGCAGCCATCATGTCGACCATTAATGCACAGCTGCTGCAAGCTTCGGCGACTCTGGTGAAAGATCTTTATTTGCGCGTTGCGCCGCAGCAAATGGAAAATGAAGCGCGACTGCGCATCTTATCTGGCACCATTACTTTCGTGTTGGGCATTTTATTGTTAATCGCAGCCTGGAATCCGCCCGATATGATTATCTGGCTTAATCTGCTGGCTTTTGGCGGTCTCGAGGCGGTCTTCCTGTGGCCACTGGTGCTCGGTCTTTACTGGGAGCGTGCTAACGCTGCAGGTGCGATTAGCGGAATGGTGGTTGGCGGAGGCTGCTACGCTTTTCTGGCGAGCCTTAACTGGCAGATCGGGGGCTTTCACCCTATCGTGCCTTCCCTGCTTTTAAGTCTGCTGGCGTTTTTAGTCGGCAACCTGTTTGGACGCGTCCCGCAATCGGCTGATGCGCCACAACAATAAGTAAAAGAGAACTATTATGCCGTGGATTCAAATCAAAATTAACAGCTCGGGCGAACACGCGGAGACGCTAAGCGATGTGCTGATGGAAACGGGCGCAGTATCGGTGACTTTTCAGGATAGTCATGATACGCCCGTCTATGAACCACTACCGGGCGAAACTCGCCTGTGGGGTGATACAGACGTCATTGGTCTGTTCGACGCAGAAACCGATATGGATGCCGTAGTGGCTGAATTATCGCAGCATCCTTTACTGGGGGCCGGTTTTCGCCATAAGATCGAACAGATCGAAGATAAAGACTGGGAACGTGAATGGATGGAAAACTTTCATCCGATGCGTTTTGGTGAGCGTTTATGGATTTGCCCAAGCTGGCGTGATGTACCGGATCCCGACGCCGTAAACGTAATGCTTGATCCGGGACTGGCGTTTGGAACCGGCACGCATCCCACCACCGCACTCTGTCTGGCCTGGCTGGATGGTTTGGATCTGACAGGCAAAACCGTGATTGATTTTGGCTGTGGCTCCGGGATTCTGGCAATCGCGGCGTTAAAACTGGGTGCAGCACAGGCCATTGGTATTGATATCGATCCCCAGGCTATTCAGGCCAGCCGCGATAATGCTGAACGTAACGGCGTTGCGGATCGTCTGTCGCTTTATCTGCCGCATCAACAACCTGAAAACCTGCAGGCTGACGTTGTGGTCGCTAATATTCTTGCCGGTCCATTGCGCGAACTGGCTCCGCTAATTAGCGTTCTGCCGAAACAAGGCGGCCATCTGGGTCTGTCTGGTGTACTGGAAAGCCAGGCTGAAGGCGTATGTGAGGCTTATCAAGAGCAGTTTGCGCTGGATCCGGTTGCGGTGAAAGAAGAGTGGTGCCGCATTACCGGTATCAAACACAGCTAGCGGTCTTGCCTGCACCTGAAGCACAGCTATCTGACAGTAAATTTTGTCATGCCCTGCCATCTATGTCGGGGCTTTTTCAGCTACTCCTGGCCCATGAAATTCTCTTTTCCGCCCGCTCACGCTTCGCTTAATCGCAGGCAGGATAGTGAAGCGTTACCCGTGTAAGCAGCCTGATTACTAAATAGTCTGAAAATCGTTAAAGCAGACTATTTTGTGCTTTACAGGCCCGTTGCTTGTATCGTTAATCACGCTATGTGACGTTTAATATGTGGCAATTCAGGCTCCTTTATCGGAAAAACGTTTGTTCACAATTTCATCATTAATCATTAATGCACTGAAATTTAAGATAAAAATTCTTTAACCTCAGTCAACTATGCCATTTCCTTGATCTTTCCTTGCTTATTGTTCAAAGTTTGGCCTTTCATCTTCCTGAAAAAATGCGTAATATACGCCGCCTTGCAGACACAGTATGGCCATCTCTACTTCATGCGTATTGGAAACCTCCAGCTGAGAAATCGACTGATAGCAGCGCCTATGGCCGGTATTACCGACAGGCCTTTTAGGACGCTCTGCCACGAGATGGGCGCAGGCATGGCTGTTTCGGAGATGTTGTCATCTAATCCCGAAGTCTGGGCCAGTGACAAATCTCGCTTACGTATGGTTCACAGTGATGAGCCAGGTATTCGCGCCGTGCAGATTGCCGGTTGCGATCCCAGCGAAATGGCGCAAGCTGCGCGCATTAACGTTAATGCCGGTGCACAGGTAATTGACATTAATATGGGCTGCCCTGCGAAAAAGTGAACCGCAAAATGGCGGGTTCGGCCTTACTGCAATACCCCGAGGTAGTGGAATCTATTCTCTCTGCGGTGGTAAACGCTGTTGATGTGCCGGTCACACTAAAAATTCGCACTGGTTGGGATCCTGAAAACAGGAACTGTGTCGCGATTGCCCAATTGGCTGAACACTGTGGCATTCAGGCTCTGACGATACATGGCCGCACTCGTGCCTGCCTGTTCAACGGAGAAGCTGAATATGACAGCATTCGGACAGTTAAGCAGAGTGTCTCTATTCCGGTTATCGCGAACGGAGACATAACTGACCCGCATAAAGCCAGAGCTGTGCTTGACTACACCGGAGCTGATGCTCTGATGATAGGACGCGCCGCTCAGGGAAGACCGTGGATCTTCCGGGAAATCCAGCATTATCTGGACACTGGGGAGCTGCTTGCTCCACTGCCTCTGGCAGAGGTGAAGCGCTTGCTTGTTTCGCATATACGTGAGCTGCACGACTTTTATGGTCCAGGCAAAGGATACCGTATAGCGCGGAAGCACGTCTCCTGGTATCTCCAGGAGCATGCCCCTAATGACCAGTTTCGGCGCACATTCAACGCCATTGAGGATGCCAGCGAACAGCTGGAGGCGTTGGAGGCATACTTCGAAAATCTTGCGTAACGAAATAAAGAGCTGAAAGAACTATGTTCGAACAACGCGTAAATTCTGACGTACTGACTGTTTCTACCGTTAACTCACAGGATCAGGTAACGCAAAAGCCGCTACGTGATTCGGTAAAACAAGCACTGAAGAACTATTTTGCTCAACTGAATGGTCAGGACGTTAGTGACCTGTATGAGCTGGTTTTGGCTGAAGTCGAGCAGCCTCTGTTGGACATGGTGATGCAATACACCCGTGGCAACCAGACCCGCGCTGCCCTGATGATGGGTATCAACCGCGGTACGCTGCGTAAGAAACTGAAAAAATATGGCATGAACTGATTCAGTTCATCTGTGTTAAAAACGCCAGCCTTCGGGCTGGCGTTTTTATTTGTCTGTCTGCTCATAAAAGAAAACAGAAACGTTTGAAACAATGAACGCAGATATGGTAACTATAGTTGCAATTGCTGACGTCATTATCCGCTGTTTATTTCTCCGCACTATTCCTGATATTCATCCTTATTAAAAAATTAAAAAAGCCTGCAATCCTTATATGCAGGGCTTATGTGATCTTATTCCCTTTTATTAGCAACACCTCTTATCTGTACATCTACCACTGAGCGCCTGCTCACATTGCTTCTATATAGTGAAACTTTTTGCACTAAATGTGATCGCGTCGGCTCGCCTTGCTTTCTTATGGTGCGCGATATTAGCGGAACTTTCTGAGTGCTACAGATTATTAATAGATCTTTCCAGTAAATTCAGGATTCTGCAAACCTGGCATCAGCTTTGCAGAGTCGTGGATGGCTTCTTGCCACAGACAGGAAAAACGCACAAAAAAGTGCGCATTACATAACTACACGATTTCGCCACACAGGATGCTTTATGAAAAAGATGATGCTTTCCACTTTGGTCGCTGCCGCTTCTTTATTTGCCGTTGCCCAGCAAGCGCATGCAGGTACCACGCTGGATGCAATTAAGAAGAAAGGGTTCATTCAATGCGGTATCAGTGATGGCTTGCCAGGCTTCTCCTATGCGGATGCGAGCGGTAAGTTTACGGGTATTGATGTAGACGTCTGCCGTGCAGCGGCAGCTGCAGTGTTTAGTGATGCAACCAAAGTGAAGTATACGCCGCTGACCGCTAAAGAACGTTTCACCGCTCTGCAATCAGGCGAAGTGGATATCCTGTCACGTAATACGACCTGGACCTCTTCACGCGATGGCGGCATGGGCTTCCTGTTTGCCGGCGTGAACTATTACGATGGTATCGGCTTCCTGACGCATCAGAAAGCGGGCCTCAAAAGTGCTAAAGAACTGGATGGTGCGACTGTTTGTATTCAGGCGGGAACAGATACTGAGCTGAACGTAGCGGACTTCTTTAAAGCTAACAATATGCAATATACCCCAGTGACCTTTGACCGTTCTGACGAGTCAGCAAAGGCACTGGATAGCGGACGCTGCGATACGCTGGCTTCTGACCAGTCTCAGCTGTATGCGCTGCGCATTAAGTTAGGTAAACCTGATGAATTTATCGTTTTACCGGAAGTGATCTCAAAAGAACCGCTGGGCCCGGTCGTGCGTCGTGGCGATGATGACTGGTTCACCATCGTGAAATGGTCGCTGTATGCCATGCTGAACGCTGAAGAGATGGGCATCAACTCTAAAAATGTTGATCAGATGGTCGCTAAACCAAGCACGCCTGATATGGCGCACCTGTTAGGTGCAGAAGGTGATTTTGGTAAGGATCTGAAGCTCGATAATAAATGGGCTTACAACATCATCAAGCAAGTGGGTAACTACCAGGAAAGCTTTGACCGCAACGTAGGTAAAGACAGCGCGCTGAAAATTGCACGTGGTCAGAATGCGCTATGGAATAAAGGCGGTATTCAGTACGCACCACCGGTACGTTAATACACCTCACCAGTCGGGCACCGTATTCTGCGGTGCCCCACCAAAGCTTTCGTCATTGAGGTTTCAACATGTCACAACGCCCAACCGTGAAAATGGATTTTTCATTCGGTAATCCTACGGTTCGCGCCTGGCTTTACCAAATAATCGCAATAGTGGCCGTGTTTGCGGTGGTGGGTTATCTCATCCACAACACTGTGATCAACCTGTCTAATCGCGGCATAACATCCGGATTTGCTTTTCTGGAACGTAATGCTGGCTTCGGCATCGTTCAGCATCTTATTGATTACTCGGAAGGTGACACCTACGCGCGTGTTTTTCTGGTGGGATTAACCAATACCTTGTTGGTTTCTGCGCTCTGTATCATTTTTGCGTCAATCCTGGGATTCTTTATCGGCCTTGCTCGTCTGTCTGATAACTGGCTTCTGCGCAAAATATCTAACGTTTATATTGAAATCTTCCGCAACATTCCCCCGCTGCTGCAGATCTTCTTTTGGTATTTCGCGGTATTACGTAATTTGCCCGGACCACGCCAGGCTTTAAATGCATTCGATTTAGCTTTTGTGAGCAACCGGGGTTTATATGTGCCGTGGCCGTCTTATGCGCCCGGCACCTGGCCATTTATTATTGCGCTGGCACTGGCGGTTATCGGCAGCTATGGACTGTTTCGTTTCAATCGCGCCCATCAACTTAAAACCGGACAATTACGCCGTTCCTGGCCCGCAGCTATCGCCATGTTGGTAATTTTTCCTTTGATTGCGCATCTGGGATTTGGTGCAGCCACCCATTGGGATGTGCCACAGTTGCGTGGCTTTAACTTCCGCGGCGGTTTCGTAATGATCCCTGAACTGGCGGCATTAACGCTGGCGCTGTCGATTTATACCTCATCGTTCATTGCCGAAGTTATTCGTGCTGGCATTCAGTCAGTGCCGCATGGCCAGCATGAGGCTGCACGTTCGTTAGGCTTACCGAATCCTGTAACGTTGCGTCAGGTCATTATTCCACAGGCGATGCGCGTAATCATTCCACCCCTTACCAGCCAGTATCTGAATGTTGTTAAAAACTCCTCACTGGCGGCGGCAATTGGCTATCCCGATATGGTGTCGTTGTTTGCCGGAACCGTGCTTAATCAGACCGGTCAGGCAATCGAAACCATAGCTATTACCATGGGCGTTTATTTGATTATCAGCTTGCTGATTTCACTGCTGATGAACCTATACAACCGCAAAATCGCGCTGGTTGAGCGTTAAGAGAACGGGTTATCTATGTCTGTTACTACTCATGAAACACCGCCAGTGCCGACAACGCCTGTTAGTCGCGCCTGGAGCTGGGCACGTAAAAACCTGTTCTCCAGTTGGGTTAACGGGCTTCTGACACTTTTTTGCATCTGGGTCATCTGGAGCGTCATTCCACCGGCGCTGAACTGGCTTATTTTCCAGGCAAACTGGTTCGGTACTACGCGCGCTGACTGCACTAAAGAAGGGGCCTGTTGGGTATTTATACATGCACGCTTCGGTCAGTTTATGTATGGGCTTTATCCACACGAGCTGCGCTGGCGTATCAACCTGGCATTGGTTATTGGTCTGTTGTCCATCATCCCCATGTTCCTGAAAAGCTTGCCATATCGCGGACGTTATATTGCGATTTGGGCGGTTGCTTACCCGGTTATTGTTTGGTTCCTGATGTACGGCGGCTATTTTGGTCTCGAACGTGTTGAAACACGCCAATGGGGCGGTTTGACATTAACGCTGATTATCGCTTCCGTTGGTATCGCTGGTGCGCTTCCGCTGGGCATTCTACTGGCTTTAGGTCGTCGTTCACGTATGCCTGTGGTCCGTACGTTATCGGTTATTTTTATCGAGTTTTGGCGCGGCGTTCCGCTGATTACCGTGTTGTTCATGTCGTCCGTTATGCTGCCACTGTTTATGGCTGAAGGCACTACGATCGATAAGTTAGTCCGTGCCCTTGTGGGTGTGATTCTTTTCCAGTCAGCTTATGTTGCTGAAGTTGTACGTGGCGGATTACAGGCATTGCCAAAAGGACAATATGAAGCAGCTGAATCTCTGGCGCTGGGTTACTGGAAAACCCAAATGCTGGTGATTCTGCCTCAGGCACTGAAGCTCACCATTCCCGGCCTGGTTAATACGATTATCGCGCTGTTTAAAGATACCAGTCTGGTGATCATCATCGGCCTGTTTGATCTGTTTAGCAGCGTTCAACAAGCCACGGTCGATCCGGCCTGGCTGGGCATGTCTACCGAAGGATATGTTTTTGCTGCACTCGTTTATTGGATCTTCTGTTTTAGTATGTCGCGTTACAGCCAGTATTTGGAAAAACGCTTTCACACCGGCCGTAAATCGCATTGAGGTTTTACATGACACAAACTACAACTCATTCTTCTGACGCTATGATGATTACGCTCGAAAACGTGAATAAATGGTATGGGCAATTTCACGTCCTGAAAGACATTAACCTACAGGTAAAACCGCGCGAGCGTATCGTACTGTGTGGCCCTTCAGGTTCAGGTAAGTCAACGACTATTCGTTGTATTAACCATCTTGAAGAACATCAACAGGGACGTATTGTTGTCGATGGTATTCACCTCAATGATGATGTTCGTAACATTGAGCGTGTCCGTACCGAAGTTGGCATGGTGTTTCAGCACTTTAACCTTTTTCCACATTTGACGGTTTTACAGAACTGCACACTGGCGCCGTCATGGGTGCGCAAAATACCGAAAAAGAAGCTGAATCGCTTGCCATGCATTACTTAGAGCGCGTTCGTATTGCAGAGCATGCGCATAAGTTTCCTGGGCAGCTCTCTGGTGGTCAACAACAGCGCGTTGCTATAGCACGCTCTTTGTGTATGAAACCTAAAATTATGCTGTTTGATGAACCAACCTCGGCTCTTGATCCAGAAATGGTAAAAGAAGTTCTCGATACGATGATTGGCCTGGCGGAAGATGGTATGACAATGCTGTGCGTAACGCATGAAATGGGCTTTGCCCGCACTGTAGCTGACCGGGTGATCTTTATGGACAGGGGGAGATCGTTGAAGTTGCGCCACCTCAGGAGTTCTTTGCGCATCCTAAATCGGAACGAACCCGCGCCTTCCTGTCACAAGTAATCCACTAAATGAGTGATTATTTTTTAAATCTAACCCGGCTGCTTTTGTCGGGTTTTTTATCTTTTCAATTGGTTGAATTTTTCGCCGGTAAAAGTTTCCACTGAAAAGAAGAAATAGCGCATCTGCGGAAAAAATGAGATACAACGAAAAAAGCCCTTTGCAAATGCAAAGGGCTTTTTCTTGTTTGATGCCTGGCAGTTCCCTACTCTCGCATGGGGAGACCCCACACTACCATCGGCGCTACGGCGTTTCACTTCTGAGTTCGGCATGGGGTCAGGTGGGACCACCGCGCTACTGCCGCCAGGCAAATTCTTTTCTACCGAACTCATGCCTATTCTGAAACTGGTGCTGATACCCAGAGTCGAACTGGGGACCTCACCCTTACCAAGGGTGCGCTCTACCAACTGAGCCATATCAGCACACTATATTTGATGCCTGGCAGTTCCCTACTCTCGCATGGGGAGACCCCACACTACCATCGGCGCTACGGCGTTTCACTTCTGAGTTCGGCATGGGGTCAGGTGGGACCACCGCGCTAGTGCCGCCAGGCAAATTCTGTCTCCGCGCCGCCCGCAGGCCGCGCAGAATTATCCGTCACAAGCTGAATCTCTCTCAAAAACGCCTCTGGCGTTGTAAGGTTAAGCCTCACGGGTCATTAGTACCGGTTAGCTCAACGCATCGCTGCGCTTACACACCCGGCCTATCAACGTCGTCGTCTTCAACGTCCCTTCAGGACCCTCGAGGGGTCAGGGAAAACTCATCTCGGGGCAAGTTTCGTGCTTAGATGCTTTCAGCACTTATCTCTTCCGCACTTAGCTACCGGGCAGTGCCATTGGCATGACAACCCGAACACCAGCGGTGCGTTCACTCCGGTCCTCTCGTACTAGGAGCAACCCCCTCAGTTTTCCAGCGCCCACGGCAGATAGGGACCGAACTGTCTCACGACGTTCTAAACCCAGCTCGCGTACCACTTTAAACGGCGAACAGCCGTACCCTTGGGACCTACTTCAGCCCCAGGATGTGATGAGCCGACATCGAGGTGCCAAACACCGCCGTCGATATGAACTCTTGGGCGGTATCAGCCTGTTATCCCCGGAGTACCTTTTATCCGTTGAGCGATGGCCCTTCCATTCAGAACCACCGGATCACTATGACCTGCTTTCGCACCTGCTCGCGCCGTCACGCTCGCAGTCAAGCCAGCTTATGCCATTGCACTAACCTCACGATGTCCGACCGTGATTAGCTGACCTTCGTGCTCCTCCGTTACGCTTTGGGAGGAGACCGCCCCAGTCAAACTACCCACCAGACACTGTCCGCAGCCCGGATCACGGGCCCACGTTAGAACATCAAACGTTAAAGGGTGGTATTTCAAGGTTGGCTCCACGCGGACTGGCGTCCGCGCTTCAAAGCCTCCCACCTATCCTACACATCAAGGCTCAATGTTCAGTGTCAAGCTGTAGTAAAGGTTCACGGGGTCTTTCCGTCTTGCCGCGGGTACACTGCATCTTCACAGCGAGTTCAATTTCACTGAGTCTCGGGTGGAGACAGCCTGGCCATCATTACGCCATTCGTGCAGGTCGGAACTTACCCGACAAGGAATTTCGCTACCTTAGGACCGTTATAGTTACGGCCGCCGTTTACCGGGGCTTCGATCAAGAGCTTCTCCTTACGGATAACCCCATCAATTAACCTTCCGGCACCGGGCAGGCGTCACACCGTATACGTCCACTTTCGTGTTTGCACAGTGCTGTGTTTTTAATAAACAGTTGCAGCCAGCTGGTATCTTCGACTGGCTTCGGCTCCGGGAGCAAGTCCCCTCACCTACGCGCCAGCGTGCCTTCTCCCGAAGTTACGGCACCATTTTGCCTAGTTCCTTCACCCGAGTTCTCTCAAGCGCCTTGGTATTCTCTACCTGACCACCTGTGTCGGTTTGGGGTACGATTTCGTGTTACCTGATGCTTAGAGGCTTTTCCTGGAAGCAGGGTATCAGTCACTTCAGCTCCGTGGAGCTTCGTCGTCACGCCTCAGCCTTGATTATCCGGATTTGCCTGGATAACCAGCCTACACGCTTAAACCGGGACGACCGTCGCCCGGCTGACCTAACCTTCTCCGTCCCCCCTTCGCAGTAACACCAAGTACAGGAATATTAACCTGTTTCCCATCGACTACGCCTTTCGGCCTCGCCTTAGGGGTCGACTCACCCTGCCCCGATTAACGTTGGACAGGAACCCTTGGTCTTCCGGCGAGCGGGCTTTTCACCCGCTTTATCGTTACTTATGTCAGCATTCGCACTTCTGATACCTCCAGCGGCCCTCACGGACCACCTTCTGCGGCTTACAGAACGCTCCCCTACCCAGCAACGCAAGCGTCGCTGCCGCAGCTTCGGTGCATGGTTTAGCCCCGTTACATCTTCCGCGCAGGCCGACTCGACCAGTGAGCTATTACGCTTTCTTTAAATGATGGCTGCTTCTAAGCCAACATCCTGGCTGTCTGTGCCTTCCCACATCGTTTCCCACTTAACCATGACTTCGGGACCTTAGCTGGCGGTCTGGGTTGTTTCCTCTTCACGACGGACGTTAGCACCCGCCGTGTGTCTCCCGTGATAACATTCTCCGGTATTCGCAGTTTGCATCGGGTTGGTAAGCCGGGATGGCCCCCTAGCCGAAACAGTGCTCTACCCCCGGAGATGAGTTCACGAGGCGCTACCTAAATAGCTTTCGGGGAGAACCAGCTATCTCCCGGTTTGATTGGCCTTTCACCCCCAGCCACAGGTCATCCGCTAATTTTTCAACATTAGTCGGTTCGGTCCTCCAGTTAGTGTTACCCAACCTTCAACCTGCCCATGGCTAGATCACCGGGTTTCGGGTCTATACCCTGCAACTTAACGCCCAGTTAAGAC
The DNA here is from genome assembly GCA_018842655.1 of Candidatus Pantoea haifensis. Taxonomy (GTDB): domain Bacteria; phylum Pseudomonadota; class Gammaproteobacteria; order Enterobacterales; family Enterobacteriaceae; genus Pantoea; species Pantoea haifensis. Next base: position 2,607,018 of record JAGTWN010000004.1, read on the forward strand.
TCGGTTTCCCTGCGGCTCCCCTATACGGTTAACCTTGCTACAGAATATAAGTCGCTGACCCATTATACAAAAGGTACGCAGTCACACCACAAGGGTGCTCCCACTGCTTGTACGTACACGGTTTCAGGTTCTGTTTCACTCCCTCGCCGGGGTTCTTTTCGCCTTTCCCTCACGGTACTGGTTCACTATCGGTCAGTCAGGAGTATTTAGCCTTGGAGGATGGTCCCCCCGTGTTCAGACAGGATACCACGTGTCCTGCCTTACTCATCGAGCTCACAGCTCGTGCACTTTTGTGTACGGGAGTGTCACCCTGTACCCTGCGCCTTTCCAGACGCTTCCACTAGTGCACAAGCTGATTCAGGCTCTGGGCTGCTCCCCGTTCGCTCGCCGCTACTGGGGGAATCTCGGTTGATTTCTTTTCCTCGGGGTACTTAGATGTTTCAGTTCCCCCGGTTCGCCTTGCAGCACTATGTATTCATGCTGCAATGATGCACTGAGTGCACCGGGTTTCCCCATTCGGACATCGCCGGCTGTAGCGGTTCATATCACCTTACCGGCGCTTTACGCAGATTAGCACGTCCTTCATCGCCTCTGACTGCCAGGGCATCCACCGTGTACGCTTAGTCGCTTAACCTCACAACCCACAGGCGTTTTGCAACGCGTGCAGACTGCAAGCATTTGAGAGACTCGTCCGCATCGCTGTGCCATTCCCTGTTACGGAGAAATGGCGCGACGCGTCGTTTCAATTTTCAGCTTGTTCCGGATTGTTAAAGAGCAAATATCTCAAACGTGATGCGGTCATCAGCTGACCAAATCAGTTTTGAGATACTGAGCAGCGACACCTTTCACCTGTCACCAAGCAAGTGGCGTCCCCTAGGGGATTCGAACCCCTGTTGCCGCCGTGAAAGGGCGGAGTCCTAACCGCTAGACGAAGGGGACACGTCAGTGTCACGACTTCGCAGCCGTCTTGCTCATTACTTTCTATCAGACAATCTGTGTGAGCACTTCGCGGGAAGGTATCTTCAGGTAAGGAGGTGATCCAACCGCAGGTTCCCCTACGGTTACCTTGTTACGACTTCACCCCAGTCATGAATCACAAAGTGGTAAGCGCCCTCCCGGAGGTTAAGCTACCTACTTCTTTTGCAACCCACTCCCATGGTGTGACGGGCGGTGTGTACAAGGCCCGGGAACGTATTCACCGTGGCGTTCTGATCCACGATTACTAGCGATTCCGACTTCACGGAGTCGAGTTGCAGACTCCGATCCGGACTACGACGCACTTTATGAGGTCCGCTTGCTCTCGCGAGGTCGCTTCTCTTTGTATGCGCCATTGTAGCACGTGTGTAGCCCTACTCGTAAGGGCCATGATGACTTGACGTCATCCCCACCTTCCTCCGGTTTATCACCGGCAGTCTCCTTTGAGTTCCCGACCGAATCGCTGGCAACAAAGGATAAGGGTTGCGCTCGTTGCGGGACTTAACCCAACATTTCACAACACGAGCTGACGACAGCCATGCAGCACCTGTCTCACGGTTCCCGAAGGCACTCAGGCATCTCTGCCTGATCCCGTGGATGTCAAGAGTAGGTAAGGTTCTTCGCGTTGCATCGAATTAAACCACATGCTCCACCGCTTGTGCGGGCCCCCGTCAATTCATTTGAGTTTTAACCTTGCGGCCGTACTCCCCAGGCGGTCGACTTAACGCGTTAGCTCCGGAAGCCACGCCTCAAGGGCACAACCTCCAAGTCGACATCGTTTACGGCGTGGACTACCAGGGTATCTAATCCTGTTTGCTCCCCACGCTTTCGCACCTGAGCGTCAGTCTTCGTCCAGGGGGCCGCCTTCGCCACCGGTATTCCTCCAGATCTCTACGCATTTCACCGCTACACCTGAATTCTACCCCCTCTACGAGACTCAAGCCTGCCAGTTTCAAATGCAGTTCCCAGGTTAAGCCCGGGGATTTCACATCTGACTTAACAGACCGCCTGCGTGCGCTTTACGCCCAGTAATTCCGATTAACGCTTGCACCCTCCGTATTACCGCGGCTGCTGGCACGGAGTTAGCCGGTGCTTCTTCTGCGGGTAACGTCAATGACGAGGCGTATTAAACCTCATCCCTTCCTCCCCGCTGAAAGTACTTTACAACCCGAAGGCCTTCTTCATACACGCGGCATGGCTGCATCAGGCTTGCGCCCATTGTGCAATATTCCCCACTGCTGCCTCCCGTAGGAGTCTGGACCGTGTCTCAGTTCCAGTGTGGCTGGTCATCCTCTCAGACCAGCTAGGGATCGTCGCCTAGGTGGGCCGTTACCCCGCCTACTAGCTAATCCCATCTGGGTTCATCCGATGGTGTGAGGCCCGAAGGTCCCCCACTTTGGTCTTGCGACGTTATGCGGTATTAGCCACCGTTTCCAGTGGTTATCCCCTCCATCGGGCAGATCCCCAGACATTACTCACCCGTCCGCCACTCGTCACCCAAAGAGCAAGCTCTCCTGTGCTACCGTCCGACTTGCATGTGTTAGGCCTGCCGCCAGCGTTCAATCTGAGCCATGATCAAACTCTTCAATTTAAAGTTTGATTTGCTTCAACCCGTGAAGCGATGCTCTGTGAATTAAACTTCGTAATGAATTACGTGTTCACCCAGCAGAGACTTGATATTTTTTACGTCCGGAGACGCTGATATCAATCCTGCGAGTGCCCACACAGATTGTCTGATAAATTGTTAAAGAGCAGTGCGACCAGCGGGTTAACCGTCTGTCGCGAGGTGGCGTATATTACGCTAACCTCCTTCAGAGTCAACTTCTTTTTCGAAGTTTTTCTCCGGCGGCTCAGTCTCCTGAACCTCTCAACACGTCATTCCGTAAGCCGGTGTGCCGTGTCAGTGGAGGCGCATTATAGGGATCCGGTTTCAGAGCACAAGCCTTTTTTAGATCTTTTTTCGAGTGTCGAGAATTCATCCAGATTGATGAGATCATCATCGATCTCAGGCAAAAACCCCTTGCCTGCCGTCTGAAATCACATCACGCTGCCAGGAAATTAATAAAGGAGCCCTATTATGAAGACAGCCTTACGCCCCTATAAAGAGATGTTTCCGCAATCGGGTCTGCGCGTAATGGTAGATCCAAGTAGCGTAGTGGTTGGCAACGTCATTATGGAAGATGACGTCAGTATTTGGCCATTAGTGGCTATCCGCGGCGACGTAAATCAGGTTCGTATTGGCGCACGCAGCAACATTCAGGACGGCAGTGTCCTGCATGTGACACATAGATCTGCGGCAAACCCTGAAGGTTTTCCTCTTATTATTGGTGAGGACGTCACGGTTGGGCACAAAGCGATGCTACATGGCTGTACGATTGGCGATCGCGTATTAGTAGGAATGGGAGCGATTTTACTTGATGGGGTAATAGTAGAAAACGATGTGATGATTGGCGCGGGTAGTTTGGTTCCTCCGGGTAAACGTTTAGAAAGCGGCTATCTCTATCTGGGAAGTCCGGTTAAACAGATCCGGCCGCTTAATCAAAAGGAAATTGAGGGGCTACTCTATTCCGCTAACAACTACGTTGGCTGGAAAAATGATTATCTTGCTGAAGCCAGCCAAACCCAGCCTTGATTATCAACCTGTTCATGACGAATACAGGCTTCAGCCTCTTCTTCCAGATCCCAACGATGGTCGCTGAATAGCGCCATCGTGTCGCCTTCGCCGAAGCGTTGATGTAATGCCTCGATGTTAATGGCACAGGTTAATCCCATTCCATTTACTAATACCGGAAAACAAACAGCGTTTCGTTCGGGATCAAGATATTCACGATCGGGAAACTGGATCGCCTGATTCATGGATGCATTTCGCTTTTCAGGCGTTCAATTACAGGCGAGATTTCGGGCATAATGCCGTGCCATAAATGAAAAGCATGTGCAGCCTGACCCACCAGCATTCCTAAACCGTCTGCCAGATGAATCGCACCCTGTTGTTGGCACCAGTGTAAAAAGGTGTCAGCCCCGTTTGATAAAACATGTCATAACAGCGCACGTTTGCCTGTATCAAGGAGGCTGGCAGTGATGGTATCTGTCCATCTACTCCGCTAGAAGTGGCATTGATAACGAGTTCGAATGCCATGCCATTCAGATCATCGACCCCACAAGCCCTTATCGCACCACTGTGCTGAAAGAGTGTCGCTAATTCCGTTGCCCGAGACAGCGTACGGTTAGTTACCGTCACCGCGACCCCTAATGAAAGTAACGGCAGAATTACTCCACGGGCAGCCCCTCCTGCTCCAACTAACAAAACTCTGTCGCCTGGATTGATCATCGAGAGGCGTTCAAGATCGCTTAATAATCCAATGCCATCGGTATTGTCGCCAAGAATATAGCCATCCTTGTGCTTTTTAAAGTATTCACCGCGCCCGAAAGCGCCGCGCGCTCGCTTAACTCATCAGCAAATTCCCACGCCTGCTGTTTAAACGGCAAAGTGACGTTTGCACCGATGCCGCCTTGTGCAAAAAACTCAGCGATCGCGTCAGGAAAACCATCCAGCGGTGCACAAATACGCCCATAGCGATGATCAATCCCGGTCTGTTTCGCAAATGCGCGATGTATTAAGGGCGATTTACTGTGATTAATTGGGTGGCCAAAAACGGCAAAGTTATCCATGAATTATCCCTGACGTATAAGATCGCCGGTAATCACATCGCGAATTTCAGAAGGATTGAGACGTCCTCCCGTTTTTCCTTGCAGCACGGGGAATTGCTCGCCGAACTGCTGCTTCACTTCTTCAGCTGTACGGCACGGCGGCTGCCCCGAAAGATTGGCACTGGTGGACACTAAGGGTTTGCCAAATGCGCGACACAATGCTTGTACATCAGGATGATCACTGACGCGTATTGCTAACGAATCGAATTGCCCGGTTAACCAACGTGGTGTATGCGGTGGCGCCGGCACAACAAAGGTCACAGGACCGGGCCAACAAGCAAACATCCGCTCACGCTGAATCACTGAAAGCTCACGGTCAGAAATATAAGGCTCCAGCTGCGCATAATCAGCGGCAATTAAAATTAAACCTTTCTCAACCGGGCGTTGCTTCAATGCCAGTAAGGCCATCACAGCTTTTTCACTATCAGGATCACAGCCCAGGCCAAAAACGGCTTCAGTGGGATACGCAATAACCTCATGACGATTCAGATGGCTTACGCAATCAGATAGCGAGCCAGAAGGGTGTTGATTATGCATGTTGATTTCTTATTTCTCTTCGGTAATAGCTTTGCTACAACTTTTACTGGCACAAAAACGTTTCACGCCTTGCGCCGTCTTTTTCTCAACTAACAATGGAAACTGGCAGTACGGGCAAATTCCGGCAACTGGCGTAAAATTGACGGCGAACTGACAAGCAGGATAACGATTGCAGGCATGGAACGTTTTGCCGTAACGGGAGCGACGTTGAATGAGTTTCCCTTGATGACACTGAGGGCACTCTATCGTCGTTTCGTCTGGCTTATCGATGGTTTCGGTATAGTCACATTCAGGATAATGACTACAACCGATAAACATGCCGTAGCGTCCCTGTCGCAAAACTTTGTCAGCACCGCACTCGGGACAAGCATGCCCCTCCAGCACTTTAACTACATGCCCATCGCCCTGATTTTTTAGCGGACGAATATAGTCGCACGCAGGATAATTTGCGCAGCCCAGAAAAGGACCGTGTTTGCCGGAGCGAACAACCAGTTCTGCCCCGCAAGCGGGGCAAGGATCCTGTTTTCGCACGGTAAAAAGTGCTGCTTTACTCATAACGGTGAATGCATGAAAGGAAATTTAATGCAGCATACCTTCATTGACGTCGAATAGCAGTTCTTCCATCTGCTGATAAGCGTTTTCACATCCAGGGATATTAAACAGTACCATCAACACTACCCATTTGAGATCTTCTAAATCGAACTCAAGCGTATCGAGCGCCATGACACGTTCAATAACCATTTCGCGTGTTTCAAGATTCAAGACCTGGATTTGTTCCAGGAAAAGCAAGAAACCACGACTTTCGGCATCTAAACGTTGGCTCTCTTCATCTGTATAGATACGCATCGAGAGCGGATCGTTTGCCAGCAAAATTGGCGCGACCAGTCCTTCCTGATAATCCGCCAGCTTTTCTAACCAGTTCAACGCATTATAAATATCTTCACGATGAAACCCGGCATCCGTCAAGTCATCTGTCAATCTGTCCTGATCAACACCCATTTCTGCTTCGTTGTGGATATATGTCTCAAACAAGTACATGAGTACGTCGAACATGGCATGCCCTCCTCAATCGGACATAGCCGCCGGGTACAGCTGCGATCCATCCTGCTAACTCCAGTTCCAGCAACTGAGCTGTGATAACTGGCACAGGTTGGCCGGCACGTTCAGCGACAACGTCAACAGGTGTAACCTCATCACCTACGTTAGCCAACACATCGGCAAATGGCAATGGAGCATCGACACTGTCATCAGAATAAATTTCGTCTGATTGTGTAACAGGTAACCAGTTAAGTGTACTACGTAGATCCTCGAGTATGTTATTAGGATGTGCCACCAGCATAGCGCCTTGCTGAATCAACCAGTTTACACCTTCACTATTCGGGTTTCCCAACACACCGGGTAAAGCATAAATATTGCGATTTTGCTCTAAGGCGTAACGGGCAGTCACTAATGAACCACTTTTCAATGAAGCCTCGATAACTAAAACGCCCCGGCTTAACCCGCTAATAATACGGTTGCGTCGAGGAAAATGGGTTGCGTATGGCGGCATATCTAACGGAAATTCTGACAGGACGGCCCCGCCGTTTGCCACGATCTCTTCAGCGAGCGCATGATGGTTTTTGGGGTAGAGCTGTTGCAGGCCGCTACCCAATACCGCGATCGTTTTGCCTTTAACCTCGACAACCGTCCGATGCGCTATCCCATCAATTCCACGCGCTAATCCGCTGGTGATGGTTAAGCCACTCAGAGATAACTGTTGAGTAAACCATTCGCACCAGTTGCGGCCATAATGTGAGCAGTTTCGGCTGCCAACCACGGCCAGTTGCGGTGTGTTTAAGGCAGCAGGATCGCCTTTAATATAAAGAACTGGCGGGAAGCGTTTAGTTTCTGCTAACTGTGCGGGATAATGCTTATCAAGAGCGGTCAAGAGATGATGTGTTCGATCACTGCTTAGCCATTTTTGCACAGCATCTACTGCGGCTTCCGGAAATATAAAAAACTGGTTAATCTGGCTTTTACTGAATCCAGACTGGGCAAAAACCGTTGCGCTGTCTTGACCATCAAGCAGCAATTTAGCGATATCCACCCAAGCTTTTCCTGCCATTCCACTTACAGCGGCTAACCGCAAACAGAGCGCCAGTTTTTCCATTATTCGCGTCCTTTTTACTCATGGCTTGCTGTGGTGGAATGCTGTCAATCAGGCCTCAAAAAGTCTACAATATGAGGAAGTAATCTTTTCTTAACCGAACACAGATCTGGAAATTTATGTCAGTTTTGCAGGTATTACATTTCCCTGACGAGCGTCTCCGCAAAATCGCCACGCCAGTAAAAGAAGTTAACGCAGACATTCAGCGTATCGTGGATGATATGTTCGAAACGATGTACGCCGAAGAAGGCATTGGCCTGGCCGCCACGCAAGTCGATATTCATCAGCGCATCATTGTTATTGATGTTTCTGAAAACCGTGATGAACGTCTGGTCTTGATTAACCCAGAATTGCTGGAAAAAAGCGGCGAAACCGGTATTGAAGAGGGCTGCCTCTCTATTCCTGAACAACGTGCTTTTGTGCCACGAGCAGAATTTGTAAAGGTTCGCGCGCTTGACCGTGACGGCAACAGTTTTGAACTGGAAACGGGTGATTTGCTGGCAATTTGTATCCAGCATGAAATTGATCATTTGGATGGCAAACTGTTTATTGATTACCTGTCGCCTCTTAAGCGCCAGCGCATCAAAATGAAATTAGAGAAACTGGCGCGTCAAAACGCGCGCGAGTCTTGATACTTTAAGAAGGGATAAACGTGTCTGCTCCGCTAAAAATCATTTTTGCTGGCACACCAGACTTTGCAGCGCGTCATCTTGACGCGCTGCTTGCTTCTGAGCATCAGGTTATCGGTGTGTTTACACAACCCGACCGCCCCGCCGGACGTGGAAATAAGCTGACAGCAGGCCCGGTAAAAGTTCTTGCTCAGGCACATGACATCCCGGTATTCCAGCCTAAATCGTTACGCCCTGAAGAGAATCAGCAGTTAATCGCCGAGCTTCAGGCTGATGTGATGGTTGTCGTGGCTTATGGCTTAATCTTGCCGAAAGCAGTGCTTGAAATGCCGCGATTGGGCTGTATCAACGTGCATGGCTCTTTGCTGCCACGTTGGCGAGGTGCAGCACCTATTCAGCGTGCATTATGGGCAGGTGATAGCGAAACGGGTGTTACCATCATGCAGATGGATGTCGGGCTGGATACGGGCGATATGTTGTATAAACTTGCGTGCCCGATTACTCCTGAAGATACCAGTGCAACGCTTTATGACAAACTAGCGCAGCTAGGCCCACAAGGCATGCTTGATACGTTAGCGCAGCTTGCCTCCAGTCTTGCCCAACCGGAAAAGCAAGATGAAGCATCGGCGAATTACGCTGAGAAGCTGAGCAAAGAAGAAGCACGCTTAAACTGGCAGCTTTCGGCGGTGCAACTTGAACGCTGTATTCGCGCATTTAATCCCTGGCCCGTAAGCTTTTTTATCATTGACGGGCAGCCGGTTAAAGTCTGGAAAGCTACAGTATTGCCTCATGCTAACAAGCAGCCTGGCGAAATCATTGCGGCTGATAAATCTGGTATCCAGATTGCCACAGCAGATGGCGTGCTAAATCTGCTTCAGATCCAGCCTTCGGGTAAAAAACCCATGTCGGCTCAGGATTTGCTTAACTCACGCCGTGAATGGTTTGAACCCGGAACCATTCTGGACTGATTCTTTAGCCCGGTTAATGACCGGGCTTTTTGTTTAATGACCAATATGATGAATAAACCTACGAACCTGCGAAGCCTTTCGGCTCAGCTCATCGAACGTGTTGTCGATAAAGGCGAATCACTTAATACCGCGCTTCCTCATGCCCAGAAAAAACTGTCTGATAAAGACAGTGCGTTAGTACAGGAAATATGTTTTGGTGTGCTACGCACGTTGCCACAGCTGGAAGCCCTGATTGGCAAATTGATGGAACGCCCACTAACCGGTAAACAGCGAGTTTTGCATTATCTACTCATGGTCGGGTTGTATCAAATGCTCTATACACGCATTCCGGCACATGCGATTTTGGCTGAAACGGTTGCTGGTGCCGAAGTGCTTAAGCGCGCTAATTTGAAAGGTTTGCTGAACGGTGTCTTACGTCAGTTTCAGCGCCGACAGGATGAGCTACTGGCAAGTATCGCAGAGGGTCCGCAGCGTTATCTTCATCCAGGCTGGTTACTTAAACGTTTGCAACAAGCCTGGCCTGAGCAATGGCAGCAAATCATTGAAGCAAACAATGGCCGCCCACCGATGTGGCTGCGCGTTAATCGCCAGCATCATACTCGTGATAACTGGCTGGCATTGCTGGCAGAAAACGAAAAAACAGCTTATACCGATTCAGATGTACCCGATGCGCTACGGCTCGAAACACCCGCTCCCGTTAGTCAGCTTCCTGGCTTTGAAAAAGGCTGGGTAACGGTGCAAGATCTTTCCGCCCAACGTTGTGCTTTACTGCTGGAACCACAAAACGGCGAACAGATTCTTGATCTTTGCGCTGCGCCGGGTGGCAAAACGACCCACATTCTGGAAATCGCGCCGGAAGCACAACTTCTGGCGGTGGATGTAGATTCTCAGCGGCTTAAGCGCGTAAATGAAAACTTGCAACGACTTGGTATGCAAGCGGAAGTAAAACAAGGCGATGGGCGTATGCCGCAAGCGTGGTGTGAAAATCGCCAGTTTGATCGTATTTTGTTGGATGCGCCCTGCTCTGCTACAGGCGTAATACGTCGTCACCCTGATATCAAATGGTTACGCCGCGATCGCGATATTGCAGAACTTGCAAAGTTGCAGAGCGAAATTCTTGAGGCTGTATGGCCGCATCTCAAACACGGCGGCACGTTATTATACGCAACCTGCTCCATACTGCCTGATGAAAACCAGATGCAAATAAGCGCCTTTCTGGCGCGTCATAGCGATGCCACAGCGCAGGCGATTTCCGGAGCACCTGAGACAGGTCTACAGGTATTTCCCAGCGTTAATGGCGGCGATGGATTTTTCTACGCTAAGCTGGTTAAAAAAGCGTAGCGTGAATAGAGATGAGCGTTGGTAAGCGATGAAAATCATTATTCTTGGTGCCGGTCAGGTTGGTGGTACGCTGGCAGAAAATTTAGTCGGCGAAAATAACGATATCACTGTTGTCGATACTGATTCGACGCGCTTGCGTCAGTTGCAGGATAAATTTGATCTTCGCGTGGTTCAGGGACATGGTTCCCACCCACGTATTTTACGTGAAGCGGGCGCAGAAGATGCCGACATGTTGGTTGCTGTTACAAACTCCGATGAAACCAATATGATCGCGTGCCAAATCGCTTACTCACTGTTTAACACACCGAACAGAATTGCGCGTATTCGAGCGGCAGATTATTTACGCGATGCAGATAAGCTGTTTATTCCTGAAGCAGTGCCCATTGATCACTTGATTTCACCAGAACAGTTAGTGATCAATAGTATCTATCGCTTGATTCAATATCCTGGGGCGCTGCAGGTTGTAAACTTTGCCGAAGGAAAAGTGAGTCTCGCCGCAGTAAAAGCTTACTATGGCGGTCCTTTGGTTGGTAATCCTCTCTCGATTCTACGTGAGCATATGCCGCATATTGATACTCGTGTTGCGGCTATTTTTCGTCAGGACCGTCCGATTCGACCTCAGGGCTCAACGATTGTTGAGGCGGGCGATGAAGTGTTCTTCATTGCAGCCAGTCAAAATATTCGCGCCGTCATGAGCGAAATGCAGCGGCTGGAAAAGCCTTATAAGCGCATCATGTTAGTTGGCGGCGGTAATATCGGTTTTGGCCTCGCGCAAAAGCTAGAAAAAATTACAGCGTTAAACTTATCGAACGTAACCCTCAGCGTGCTGCTGAACTTGCTGAGCAACTGCAAGATACTATCGTTTTTTATGGTGATGCTTCCGACCAGGAGTTACTGGCAGAAGAGCATATTGAGCAGGTCGATTTGTTTATTGCTGTCACTAATGACGACGAAGCAAACATTATGTCGGCGATGCTGGCAAAGAAAATGGGTGCTAAAAAAGTAATGGTATTGATTCAACGCCGTGCATACGTCGATTTGGTACAAGGAAGTGTTATCGATATTGCTATCTCACCGCAGCAGGCAACGATTTCTGCCCTACTGGGGCATGTGCGTAAAGCAGATATCGTTGGCGTTTCTTCTTTACGTCGCGGTATTGCAGAAGCAATCGAAGCTATTGCGCATGGGGATGAAACTACTTCTCGTGTCGTTGGGCGATCAATAGATGATATCAAATTGCCGCCGGGGACTATTATCGGCGCGGTCGTTCGGGGCGATGACGTAATGATTGCAAATGATAATTTGCGTATTGAGCAAGGCGATCACGTAATCATGTTTTTAACCGATAAAAAGTTTGTTCCCGATGTTGAACGTTTATTCCAGCCAAGCCCTTTCTTTCTGTGAGGTTTAGCCGAAAGGAAGCGTACGTTTAAGCACCGCTTCCAGATAATTCCGCTAAATTCATTGTGATAATGGCAAATACAGCAAGCTTTGTTAGACTTTAAGGATTGGTCAGGGCAAGGAGAAAAGCATGAGTTTATTAAAAGAGTTCCGTGATTTTGCAATGCGCGGAAATGTCGTTGATCTTGCAGTCGGTGTCATCATTGGCGCGGCATTCGGCAAGATCGTTTCTTCGCTGGTTGCGAATATTATTATGCCACCACTGGGCTTACTGATTGGCGGAGTCGATTTCAAATCATTCAGTTGGGTTTTGAAACCTGCGGTTGGAGATACGCCTGCCGTGGTGATGCAATACGGTATCTTTATTCAGACGGTATTTGATTTCATCATCGTGGCTTTTGCTATTTTTATGGCGATCAAGTTAATGAATAAATTGCATAAGAAAAAGAAGTTGAAAAGCCGGTCGCAAAGCCTTCTAATGAAGAAGTGCTGTTAAGCGAAATCCGTGATTTACTGAAGCAGCAAAATACAAAAATCTGATTATTAGACCGCCATCATGGCGGTTTTTTTATCGCTTAAAACAGAAGACCAGTGATAAGAACTTATCTTATCACTGGTCTCCCAGCCACGATTTTTTACGTATTTATCCTTACGCTTAAAACTGCCCTTTCCTTTCTGGTTCACCTCAATGCGCTGGCGAAACAGCGGATCGTTAAGTAAAGCCGCAAGAGCGTTATCACGTATCTGCCCTTTAGTATGGTGATATTTATTCATCATTTTTTCCGTTAAGAATTACCTGACTCATTATTCTGTTAAAACGTATAAATTATTTCTTTTCAGCAACTGCTCCCCTTTCCAGAGCTTCAAGTATAGAGCAGGAAATAGTGCTATGGTTTTCGCCACAGCAAGCAGATGAAAGATGCTGAAGTGAACGTTGCATGGTTTGTAATTCAGCAATCATTATATCTACTTCATTAAGCCTTTTTGCACAATGGATTTCGATTCCTGGCAAGTATGTTGCGCAGGAGCAACACGAATTGAAAGTAATTCTCTTATCGCCTGCAGGCTGAATCCGAGTTGTCGTCCATAGCGAATAAATTTAAGGCGCTGAAGGTCTTTATCATTGTATAGCCGAAAGCCACCTTCCGTCCGGATTTCATGATCCATCATATGCTGCTTTTCATAAAAACGAACTGTATCTGGCGTAACGTCAGCCAGTTTTGCCAGTTGCCCTATACGATACATTTAGATCTCCCGCCCGAATCGCTGATGAAGGGCGGCCGCGTACTCACCATGAAGAAAATCCGTACTCATGCCTGCCTGACGAAGTTTCATTTCCAGGATCGCTAATTGTTTGCTGTGATCTTTATAACGCTGATCCTCTGGATCAAGCTGCTTAAGAAGATCATTCACTTCAATAGCCTGCCGGCGTAGCTCCAGTTCGGGTGGCAAAAACCCGGCATTTTTCAGCAAGTGATATCCGGCTCTTAACGCCTGCGGAACATGGCTGTTGTCATCAAGATTGAGAGGTTTACCAGCGCCAGGAAGGTTATTGAATTTACCTTTTTCCTCTGCCGCTTTGATATGTTGTTCAGCAAGCTGATCAATTAACCACATAAGCACCTCCTTAAGATATGCATGAGGATCAGCATAGTGAAAAAGGCAAATAACAGACAATAAAAAACCCGCCGAAGCGGGTTTTTACGTTGCTACAGATTACTCTGCAGCAGCTTCTGCTTGAGCTTCTGGACGATCAACCAGCTCGATGTAAGCCATCGGAGCGTTGTCACCAGCGCGGAAGCCACACTTCAGAATGCGAGTGTAACCACCGGCACGGCTCGCGAAGCGCGGGCCCAGCTCGTTAAACAGTTTTGCCACGATCTCGTTATCACGAGTGCGGGCGAATGCCAGACGACGATTAGCTACGTTGTCGGTCTTGGCAAGAGTAATCAGCGGCTCAACTACGCGGCGCAACTCTTTGGCTTTCGGCAGAGTCGTCTTGATGATCTCATGACGAACCAAAGAGCCAGCCATGTTGCGAAACATAGCCTGACGATGGCTGCTGTTGCGGTTCAGTTGACGACCACTCTTACGATGGCGCATGACCTTATCCTTCTCAGTGAAACCTTAACCTGTGATCCGGTTATTCATCAGCAATGCTTGCCGGTGGCCAGTTCTCAAGGCGCATACCCAGAGAAAGTCCACGTGAGGCGAGCACATCTTTAATCTCAGTAAGAGATTTTTACCCAGGTTAGGCGTTTTAAGCAGCTCAACCTCGGTACGCTGTACCAGATCACCGATGTAGTGGATAGCTTCTGCCTTAAGGCAGTTAGCAGAGCGGACAGTCAATTCCAAATCGTCAACTGGGCGCAGCAAGATCGGATCAGATTCTGGTTTCTCTTCTTTTACTTCCGGCTGACGTACATCACGTAAGTCAACGAAAGCTTCCAGTTGTTCTGCCAGGATGGTAGCCGCACGACGAATCGCCTCTTCAGGATCGATTGTGCCGTTGGTTTCCATTTCGATGACCAGCTTGTCCAGGTCGGTGCGCTGTTCTACACGCGCTGCTTCAACATTGTAGGCAATACGGTCTACAGGGCTGTAGCAAGCGTCAACCAACAGACGGCCGATTGGGCGCTCATCTTCTTCCGAATGAATTCGGGCAGAAGCCGGCACATAACCACGACCACGCTGAACTTTGATACGCATGCTAATAGATGCGTTTTCATCAGTCAGGTGACAGATTACATGCTGAGGCTTGACGATTTCGACATCACCATCATGGGTGATGTCGGCTGCAGTCACAGGGCCAATGCCAGATTTATTCAGAGTTAAGATAACTTCATCTTTGCCCTGAACTCTTACCGCCAGCCCTTTCAGGTTGAGCAGGATTTCCAGGATATCTTCCTGTACGCCCTCTTTGGTGCTGTACTCATGCAGTACACCATCAATTTCAACCTCGGTCACCGCGCAACCCGGCATGGAAGAAAGCAGAATACGGCGCAGTGCGTTACCAAGAGTATGGCCAAAGCCACGCTCTAACGGCTCAAGGGTCACCTTGGCGTGCGTCGAACTCACTTGCTCGATATCTACCAGGCGCGGTTTTAGAAACTCTGTCACAGAACCCTGCATTGTGTCCTCTCTTTGGTACTAAGCTTTACTTAGAGTAAAGCTCGACGATCAGGTGTTCGTTAATGTCCGCAGACAGATCAGTACGCTCAGGAATACGCTTGAACACACCTTCCATCTTAGTCGCATCAACTTCCAGCCAGGTTGGCTTTTCACGCTGCTCAGCCAGCTCCAGAGCGGCCTTCACGCGAGATTGCTTTTTGGCTTTCTCACGGATGCTAACGACATCATTCGGAGATACCTGATAAGAAGCGATGTTAACAACGCGGCCATTTACCAGAACAGACTTATGGCTCACCAGCTGACGTGCTTCTGCACGAGTGGCACCAAAGCCCATACGATAAACTACGTTGTCCAGACGGCCTTCCAGCAGAGCCAACAGGTTTTCACCGGTGTTGCCTTTCAGACGTGCTGCTTCTTTGTAATAATTACGGAACTGACGCTCAAGCACACCGTAGATACGACGAACTTTTTGCTTTTCACGTAACTGACCGCCGTAATCAGACAGACGCGGTTTACGCGCACCATGCTGACCAGGCGCTTGTTCAATTTTACACTTGGAATCGATCGCGCGAACGCCAGACTTAAGGAATAAGTCAGTGCCCTCACGACGGCTCAGCTTGAGCTTAGGACCCAAATATCTTGCCATTTTCTTTCTCCAACTATCCTAAAAAACGGGCGTTATACGCGACGTTTTTTCGGCGGACGACAACCGTTATGAGGGATAGGAGTCACATCAGTAATATTAGTGATGCGGAAACCAGCGGCGTTCAGAGCACGAATTGTTGATTCGCGACCCGGACCCGGACCCTTAACCATAACTTCCAGGTTCTTAATACCGTAATCTTTTACCGCTTCTGCACAGCGCTCTGCAGCGACCTGAGCAGCAAACGGAGTGGATTTACGTGAACCGCGGAAACCGGAACCACCGGCGGTTGCCCAACCCAGTGCGTTACCCTGACGATCAGTAATGGTAACGATGGTGTTGTTAAAAGAAGCATGGACATGAGCCACGCCATCTGAGACTTGTTTTCTTACACGCTTGCGTGCACGAACTGGTGCCTTTGCCATTATTTACTCACCCCGATTATTTCTTGATCGGTTTACGCGGACCCTTACGGGTACGTGCGTTGGTCTTGGTACGCTGACCGCGAACCGGCAGACCACGACGATGGCGCAAACCACGATAGCAACCAAGGTCCATAAGACGCTTGATGCTCAGGGTGATTTCACGGCGCAGATCACCTTCTACAACGAATTTAGCAACTGCATCACGCAGTTGATCAATTTGTTCTTCAGACAGCTCACTGATCTTAACATTTTCAGCAATACCCGTTGAAGCGCAGATGGCTTTAGAACGTGTTTTGCCGATACCGAAGATCGAAGTTAATGCGATGACGGTATGTTTTTGATCAGGAATGTTAATGCCTGCTATACGGGCCACTATGCACTCCTATAATTAAATAAGTACGTCCCATGCTGAAAAGCCCGTTTTCAGGATACTCAAATGGAAACGCACTGACATACAAAAGATTGGCTGGCTAATCTAGCCAGCTCAACCCGACTTTGCAAGAAAAATATGTGACAAAATCAGCCTTGGCGCTGTTTATGCTTAGGCTCGGCACTGCAGATCACACGAACGACACCGTCGCGACGAATGATTTTGCAGTTACGACATAATTTCTTGACGGAAGCACGAACTTTCATTTTTACTCTCCGTAACTTCTCAACCACCTGAATTAACGGCCGTAGCCCTTCAGGTTAGCTTTCTTCAATGCAGACTCATACTGACTTGACATCATCAGAGTTTGCACTTGAGCCATAAAGTCCATGATGACGACCACTACGATGAGCAGTGATGTACCGCCAAAGTAGAAGGGAACCTTCATCGCATCACGCATGAACTCCGGGATAAGGCAGATAAATGTAATGTACAGGGCGCCGATTAAGGTCAAACGTGTCATTACTTTATCGATGTACTTCGCCGTTTGCTCTCCCGGACGAATTCCCGGTACGAATGCACCAGACTTCTTCAGGTTATCTGCTGTTTCACGCGGGTTGAAAACCAACGCCGTATAGAAGAAACAGAAGAAGATGATTGCAGTCGCATAGAGTAGCACATAAAGCGGCTGTCCTGGCTGCAAATACAGCGAAATTGTAGTTAGCCAGTTCCAACCGGTTCCGCCCCCAAACCACGATGCAATCGTTGCCGGGAACAGAATAATGCTGGAAGCGAAAATTGCCGGGATTACGCCCGCCATATTCACTTTCAACGGTAAATGTGTGCTCTGTGCAGCGTATACACGGCGACCTTGTTGACGTTTCGCATAGTTCACCACAATGCGGCGTTGACCACGCTCAACAAAAATTACAAAGAAGGTCACTGCAAATACGAGAACTGCAACCAACAGCAACAGAAGGAAGTGCAGGTCACCTTGCCGCGCTTGCTCGATGGTATGGCCAATGGCCGGCGGAAGACCCGCAACAATACCCGCGAAGATAATGATCGAAATACCGTTACCGATACCTCGCTCAGTAATCTGTTCACCCAGCCACATCAGAAACATCGTTCCTGAAACCAGGCTTACAACAGCGGTAAAATAGAAAGCAAAGCCTGGATTTAATACCAGGCCCTGCATTCCAGGCATATTCGGCAGACCGGTAGCAATACCGATCGACTGGAATATAGCCAATACCAACGTACCGTAGCGGGTATACTGGCTAATCTTACGACGGCCAGCCTCCCTTCCTTCTTGATTTCCGCTAACGCTGGATGAACCACCGTTAACAACTGGATAATAATTGATGCCGAAATATACGGCATGATACCCAGCGCGAAAATAGAAGCACGACTGAGAGCACCACCAGAGAACATATTAAACATTTCAATGATGGTGCCACGCTGTTGCTCAAGCAGTTTGGCAAGTACAGTGGCATCAATACCAGGGATTGGAATAAAAGAGCCAATACGGAAGACAATCAGTGCACCGATTACAAACAGAAGTCTGCGTTTCAGTTCACCAAAGCCACCTTTGGCGCTTTGAAAATCTAATCCCGGTTGTTTAGCCATCTGCTACTTATTCCTCAATTTTACCGCCAGCAGCTTCGATTGCAGCACGCGCACCTTTGGTGACACGCAGACCACGAATCGTTACCGGTGCAGAAACTTCACCAGACAGAATGACTTTAACGAACTCAATCTGTACACCGATGATGTTGGCCGCTTTCAGCGTGTTCAGGTCTACAATACCGCCTTCAACTTTCGCCAGATCAGACAGACGAATCTCTGTGGTGATCATTGCTTTGCGAGAGGTGAAACCGAATTTCGGCAGACGACGGTACAGAGGCATCTGACCACCTTCAAAACCGCGACGTACGCCACCGCCAGAACGAGACTTCTGACCTTTGTGACCACGACCACCGGTTTTGCCGAGGCCAGAACCAATACCACGACCTAAACGCTTAGGTGCGTGTTTAGACCCATCGGCCGGAGACAGAGTATTTAAACGCATCTCTTACTCCTCCACTTTAACCATGTAGGAAACCGCGTTAACCATACCGCGTACAGCAGGCGTATCTTCACGCTCAACGGTATGACCAATACGACGCAGACCCAGGCCAACCAGTGTGGCTTTATGCTTAGGCAAACGGCCAATTGCACTGCGGGTTTGTGTAATTTTAATAGTCTTAGCCATCGTGATTACCCCAGAATTTCTTCAACGGATTTACCACGCTTGGCAGCGACCATTTCCGGAGACTTCATGTTGCCCAGGCCATCGATAGTTGCACGAACCACGTTAATCGGGTTAGTGGAACCATACGCTTTAGCCAGAACGTTATGAACTCCAGCGACTTCCAGGACGGCGCGCATTGCACCACCGGCGATGATACCGGTACCTTCAGAAGCCGGCTGCATGAACACGCGGGAACCCGTGTGAGCACCTTTAACAGGATGCTGCAGAGTACCGTTGGTCAGCGCGACGTTAATCATATTGCGACGGGCTTTCTCCATCGCTTTCTGGATCGCTGCTGGAACTTCGCGCGCTTTACCGTAACCAAAACCAACGCGGCCGTTACCATCACCCACTACAGTCAGTGCGGTGAAGGAGAAAATACGACCACCTTTTACAGTTTTAGATACACGGTTTACCGCGATCAGTTTTTCCTGCAGTTCGCCAGCTTGTTTCTCGATGTGTGCCATCTTAGACCTCTACCTTAGAACTGAAGGCCAGCTTCACGAGCAGCATCTGCCAGTGCCTGGACGCGACCATGATATTGGAAACCGGAACGGTCGAAAGAAACACCTGTGATGCCTTTTTCGATTGCGCGTTCTGCGATAGCTTTACCTACAGCAGCTGCGGCTTCTTTATTACCGGTATACTTCAGTTGTTCAGTGATAGCTTTTTCTACAGTAGAAGCAGCGACCAGAACTTCGGAACCGTTCGGGGCGATTACCTGTGCGTAAATGTGACGCGGGGTACGATGTACCACCAGGCGAGTAGCACCCAGCTCTTTGAGCTTGCGACGTGCACGGGTCGCACGACGGATACGAGCAGATTTCTTATCCATAGTGTTACCTTACTTCTTCTTAGCCTCTTTGGTACGCACGACTTCGTCGGCGTAACGGACACCCTTGCCTTTATAAGGCTCAGGACGACGGTAGGCGCGCAAGTCAGCTGCAACCTGGCCGATCACCTGCTTATCAGCGCCTTTCAGCACGATTTCAGTCTGAGTCGGACATTCTGCAGTGATACCCGCGGGCAGCTGGTGATCGACTGGATGAGAAAAGCCCAGAGACAGGTTTACCACGTTGCCTTTAACGGCAGCACGATAACCTACACCAACCAGCTGCAGCTTCTTAGTGAAGCCTTCGGTAACACCGATAACCATTGCGTTCAGCAGCGCGCGAGTAGTACCCGCCTGCGCCCAGCCGTCAACGAAACCTTCGCGCGGAGCGAAAGTCAGAGCGTTGTCAGCATGCTTAACTTCAACAGCATCATTGATAGTACGAGTCAGCTCGCCGTTTTTACCTTTGATCGAAATTACCTGACCGTTGAGTTTTACCTCTACGCCGGCAGGAACAACGACAGGTGCTTTAGCAACACGAGACATAGTATCCTCCGATTACGCTACGTAGCAGATAATTTCGCCACCAAGACCTGCCTGGCGCGCTGCACGATCAGTCATGACACCTTTAGATGTAGAAACTACAGCGATGCCCATACCAGCCATTACCTTTGGCAGCTCATCTTTTTCTTATAGATGCGCAGGCCCGGACGGCTTACTCGCTGAATGCTTTCTACAACAGCTTTGCCCTGGAAATACTTAAGAGTAAGTTCCAGTTCTTGCTTGATGTCGCCTTCGATTTTGAAATCTTCAATATAGCCTTCTTCTTTCAGCACGTTGGCAATTGCCAATTTCAGCTTGGAGGAAGGCATGGTGACCGCAACTTTGTTCGCGGCCTGACCGTTACGGATACGGGTCAGCATATCCGCGATCGGATCTTGCATGCTCATCTGTGTTACTCCCGTGATTCAATTGGTGACAATTACCAGCTAGCCTTTTTAAGACCCGGGATTTCACCGCGCATAGCGGCTTCACGGACCTTGATACGGCTCAACCCAAACTTCCGCAGGAAACCGTGCGGACGACCTGTTTGACGGCAGCGGTTACGCTGACGTGAAGGGCTGGAATCACGCGGCAGACTCTGCAGCTTAAGAACAGCATCCCAACGATCTTCGTCGGAAGCGTTCACATCAGAAATGATCGCTTTCAATTCAGCGCGTTTTGCGAAGAATTTGTCTGCTAATTTCACACGCTTAACTTCGCGTGCTTTCATAGATTGCTTAGCCATTAAGTAACCCTACCTTACTTACGGAACGGGAAGTCAAAGGCAGCCAGCAGAGCACGGCCTTCATCATCAGATTTCGCAGTAGTGGTAATGGTAATATCCAAACCACGAACGCGATCGACTTTGTCGTAGTCGATTTCTGGGAAGATGATCTGCTCACGTACACCCATGCTGTAGTTGCCACGACCATCGAATGACTTAGCGGACAAGCCACGGAAGTCACGGATACGCGGTACAGCAATGGTGATCAGACGCTCAAAGAACTCCCACATGCGTTCGCCACGCAGAGTTACTTTACAGCCGATCGGATAGCCCTGACGGATTTTGAAGCCTGCAACTGATTTGCGTGCTTTGGTGACCAGTGGTTTTTGACCGGAGATTGCTGCCAGGTCAGCTGCTGCGTTATCCAGCAGTTTCTTGTCAGCGATCGCTTCACCAACACCCATGTTCAGGGTGATCTTCTCGACCCGAGGGACTTGCATGACAGAATTGTAGCCAAACTCTGTCATGAGTTTCTGGACTACTTCGTCTTTGTAGTAATCATGCAGTTTCGCCATCGTACTACTCCAAATTACTTGATAGTTTCGCTATTAGACTTGAAGAAACGGACTTTTTTGCCTTCTTCGAATCTAAAGCCTACACGGTCAGCCTTACCAGTTGCCGCATTGAAGATAGCAACGTTAGAAACCTGGATTGCAGCTTCTTTTTCAACGATGCCGCCTGGTTGGTTCAGAGCCGGAACCGGCTTCTGATGTTTCTTCACCAGGTTGATACCTTCAACAATGACCTTACCAGAAGACAGGACATTCTTAACTTTACCGCGCTTACCTTTATCTTTACCGGTTAACACGATAACTTCGTCGTTACGACGGATTTTAGCTGCCATTGTTCGCTCCTTAGAGTACTTCTGGTGCCAGAGAGATAATTTTCATGAACTTTTCAGTACGAAGTTCACGAGTTACCGGCCCAAAAATACGCGTACCGATAGGCTGCTCACTGTTATTGTTTAAAATAACGCATGCATTACCATCGAAGCGAATGACAGAACCGTCCGGGCGACGAACACCCTTCCTGGTGCGCACCACTACCGCCTTCAGGACATCACCTTTTTTCACCTTACCACGTGGAATTGCTTCCTTAATGGTAACTTTGATGATATCGCCGACGCCTGCGTAGCGACGGTGCGAGCCACCCAGAACCTTGATACACATTACGCGACGTGCACCGGAGTTGTCGGCGACGTTCAGCATAGTCTGTTCTTGGATCATTTTAGTGCTCCGCTAATGTCAACTACTACTTCGGGACCTAAACCTCAGGTCGTTAGAAAGCCCCATAATTGAGGGCGCGGCATTATAACACCGGTTCTCGCAGATGGGTAGAAAAAATGAACGGCTCTTTCGAGCCGTTCATTCGATTTTTAAAGAGGGCGAATTCTATTACAGAATCGCTTTCTCTACAACGCGAACCAGCGTCCAAGATTTAGTCTTAGACAGTGGACGGCATTCGCGGATTTCAACCACGTCACCGATACCACATTCGTTGTTCTCGTCATGGATGTGCAGCTTGGTCGTACGCTTGATGAATTTACCGTAGATCGGGTGTTTCACAAAACGTTCGATAGCAACAACAGCAGATTTCTGCATTTTGTCACTAATGACACGACCTTGCAGAGTACGGATTTTATCGGTCATTACGAACCCGCCTTCTCAGTCAGTAAAGTCTTAACGCGCGCAACATCACGGCGAACTTGCTTCAGCAGATGGGTCTGCTGCAGCTGGCCAGATGCTGCCTGCATGCGCAGGTTAAATTGCTCACGCAGCAGATTAAGCAGCTCAGTGTTTAGCTCTTCAACGCTTTTTTCACGCAGCTCAGTTGCTTTCATTACATCACCGTCTTAGTTACAAAGGTGGTTTTGATAGGCAGTTTTGCTGCTGCCAGCTTGAATGCTTCACGGGCCAGCTCTTCTGGTACGCCGTCCATTTCATACAGGACTTTACCAGGCTGGATCAGGGCAACCCAATACTCAACGTTACCCTTACCTTTACCCATACGCACTTCCAGCGGCTTCTCGGTGATTGGTTTGTCCGGGAATACACGGATCCAGATCTTACCTTGACGCTTAACTGCACGGGTCATAGCACGACGTGCTGCTTCGATCTGACGAGCAGTCAGACGACCACGGCCAACAGCTTTCAGACCGAAAGTACCGAAGCTGACATCCGTACCGGCAGCCAGACCGCGGTTACGGCCTTTGTGCACTTTACGGAATTTCGTACGCTTTGGTTGTAACATCAGCGACTCTCCTTACTTACGGCCTTTACGCTGCTGCTTTTTAGGTTGAGCAGCCGGTTCCGGTTGTTCAACAGCAGCCATACCACCCAGGATCTCACCTTTGAAGATCCATACTTTAACGCCGATTACACCATAAGTGGTGTGCGCTTCTGAGGTGTTGTAGTCAATGTCAGCACGCAGAGTGTGCAATGGCACGCGACCTTCACGGTACCATTCGGTACGTGCGATCTCGGCACCGCCCAGACGGCCGCTAACTTCAACTTTGATACCTTTCGCGCCCAGACGCATGGCGTTCTGAACAGCACGCTTCATTGCACGGCGGAACATCACGCGACGTTCCAGCTGTGAAGTGATGCTGTCAGCAACCAGTTTTGCGTCCAGTTCCGGTTTACGGACTTCGGCGATGTTGATCTGTGCAGGAACGCCAGCGATGTTCGCGACGACCGTGCGCAGTTTTTCTACGTCTTCGCCTTTCTTACCGATAACGATGCCCGGACGAGCGGTGTGAATAGTCACACGGATGCTCTTCGCTGGACGCTCGATAACGATACGAGAAACAGACGCTTTAGCCAGTTCTTTTGTCAGGAACTGACGTACTTTAAAGTCGCTGTCCAGGTTGTCAGCGAATTCTTTGGTGTTCGCAAACCAGGTAGAGTTCCATGGTTTTACAATACCCAGGCGAATACCATTAGGATGTACTTTCTGACCCATTGCTAGTCTCCAGAGTCTCAGCGATCGGACACAACCACAGTGATGTGGCTGGTGCGCTTCAGGATGCGATCTGCACGACCTTTGGCACGCGGCATAATGCGTTTCATGGTCGGACCTTCATCAACGAAAATTTTCGTGATTTTCAGATCGTCGATATCAGCGCCATCGTTGTGTTCAGCGTTAGCAATGGCAGATTCCAAAACCTTCTTGACCAGTACAGCCGCTTTCTTGTTGGTGTAGGTCAAAATGTCCAGTGCCTGCGACACTTTCTTACCGCGAATCAGGTCAGCCACAAGGCGTACCTTCTGAGCAGAAGAACGAGCATGGCGATGTTGAGCAATAGTTTCCATCTCTTCCTCCTACTTATTTCTTCTTGGCTTTTTTATCAGCCGCGTGACCGCGATAAGTACGTGTCGGCGCGAATTCACCCAGTTTGTGACCAACCATTTCGTCGGAAACAAAAACAGGAACGTGCTGACGACCATTATGGACAGCGATGGTCAAACCGATCATGTTAGGAAAGATCGTTGAACGACGGGACCAAGTGCGCAAAGGCTTCTTGTCACCGCTTTCCACCGCTTTCTCTACCTTCTTCAGCAAGTGCAGGTCAATAAAAGGACCTTTCTTGAGAGAACGTGGCATGGCTTATCCTCTAATATTATTTGCTACGGCGACGTACGATAAATTTATCAGTACGCTTGTTGCTACGGGTCTTCTTACCTTTGGTCTGAACGCCCCACGGAGTGACCGGGTGCTTACCAAAGTTACGACCTTCACCACCACCGTGCGGGTGATCAACTGGGTTCATCGCAGTACCACGAACGGTCGGACGAACACCACGCCAACGGGTTGCACCGGCTTTACCCAGAACGCGCAGCATGTGCTCAGCGTTACCGACTTCGCCCAGAGTTGCGCGGCAGTCAGATTCGACTTTACGCATTTCACCTGAACGCAGACGCAGGGTTACGTAGGAACCTTCACGCGCAACGATCTGCACGTAAGCACCAGCAGAGCGAGCAATCTGACCGCCTTTGCCTGGTTTCATTTCTACGTTATGAACGGTAGAACCTACTGGGATGTTACGCATCGGCAGAGCGTTACCTGCTTTGATCGCAGCATCAACGCCAGACTGAATCTGGTCGCCAGCTTTCAGGCCTTTAGGGGCCAGGATATAACGGCGCTCGCCGTCTTTGTACAGAACCAGTGCGATGTTCGCAGAGCGGTTCGGATCGTACTCAAGACGTTCAACAACTGCCGGGATACCATCTTTGTTGCGTTTGAAGTCAACCAGACGGTAAGCCTGCTTATGACCACCACCGATGTGACGGGTAGTGATACGACCGTTGTTGTTGCGGCCACCGGATTTGCTGTTTTTTCCAGCAACGGGGCAAACGGCTTGCCCTTGTGCAGCTCTGGGTTCACCACTTTAACTACGTGACGACGACCCGGAGATGTCGGTTTACATTTAACAACTGCCATTGTCTTTCTCCTCCGACTTACTCAGCGCCGCCGACGAAGTCCAGATTCTGGCCTTCCTTCAGGGTGACGTAAGCTTTTTCCAGTCGCTGCGACGACCGATACGCTGTCCGTGACGCTTAACTTTGCCCTTAACTACCAGGGTGTTCACGTCTTTAACTTCAACTTCGAACAGTTTTTCAACAGCAGCAACGATCTCTGCTTTGGTCGCGTCTTTAGCTACTTTGAGTACGATGGTATTGGTTTTTTCCATCGCGCTAGATGCTTTTTCAGATACGTGCGGCGCGCGCACCACTTTCAGCAGACGTTCTTCACGGATCATGCCAGCATCTCCTCAACTTGCTTAACTGCATCAGCAGTCATAACGACTTTGTCGAAGGCGATCAGGCTAACTGGGTCGATACCCGCTGCATCACGCACGTCAACCTTGTACAGGTTACGCGCAGCCAGGAACAGATTCTCATCCAGTTCACCGGTGATGATCAGCACGTCTTCCAGCGCCATGTCTTTCAGTTTCTGTACCAGCAGCTTGGTTTTCGGTGCTTCTACAGCAAATGATTCGACAACGATCAGACGATCTTGACGTACCAGCTCGGACAGGATGCTTTTCAGCGCGCCGCGGTACATCTTTTTGTTAACTTTTTGACTGTGGTCCTGCGGCTTCGCAGCGAAGGTCACGCCACCTGAACGCCAGATCGGGCTCTTAACAGAACCTGAACGCGCACGGCCGGTGCCTTTCTGACGCCAAGGCTTTTGCCTGAACCGGTTACTTCAGCGCGAGTTTTCTGTGCGCGAGTACCCTGGCGGGCGCCTGATGCGTAAGCAACAACAACCTGGTGAACCAGCCGCTTCGTTGAAATCACGACCGAAGGTAGTTTCGGAAACAGTCAGCGCGCTCTGCGCGTCTTTCAATACTAATTCCATTGCTATCCCCTTACGCCTTCACAGCTGGTTTAACGATCAGGTCGCTACCGGTCGCACCCGGGACAGCACCTTTAACCAGCAGCAGGTTGCGCTCAGCGTCAACACGTACTACGTCCAGGCTCTGAACGGTTACACGCTCATTACCCAGCTGACCTGCCATCTTCTTGCCTTTGAACACTTTGCCCGGAGTCTGGTTCTGACCGATAGAACCCGGAACGCGGTGCGACAAGGAGTTACCGTGGGTAGCGTCTTGGGTACGGAAGTTCCAACGCTTAACGGTACCAGCGAAACCTTTACCTTTAGAGGTGCCAGTTACGTCAACTTTCTTAACTTCAGCGAAAATCTCAACGCTGATGCTCTGACCTACAGAATACTCTTCACCTTCAGTGGTGAGGAATTCCCACAGACCACGGCCAGCTTCAACGCCAGCTTTAGCAAAATGACCAGCTTCAGGTTTGGTCACACGGTTTGCTTTTTTAGCACCGGTGGTAACCTGAATTGCCTGGTAACCATCGTTTTCCAGGCCTTTAACCTGAGTAACGCGGTTCGCTTCAACTTCGATTACGGTGACGGGGATAGATACGCCATCTTCAGTGAAGACGCGGGTCATGCCCACTTTTTTACCGACTAAACCAATCATTGTTTCAACCTCTCAATCGCTCGATGACCTGATTAACCCAGGCTGATCTGCACGTCAACACCGGCAGCCAGATCCAGACGCATCAGAGCATCAACGGTTTTTTCAGTTGGCTCAACGATGTCTACCAGACGCTTGTGAGTGCGGATTTCGTACTGATCACGCGCATCTTTGTTTACGTGCGGAGAGATCAGAACGGTAAAACGCTCTTTGCGGGTTGGCAGCGGGATCGGACCACGAACCTGCGCACCAGTGCGCTTGGCGGTCTCAACGATTTCCGCGGTTGATTGATCGATCAGACGATGATCAAACGCTTTAAGACGGATACGGATTCTTTGGTTCTGCATGAGACCAGAGCTCCAAACTTTTTATAGACGAAAAAATTACTACTCGAACCCATTACGATTGATGGGAGAGTGTAATCGTTCAGCATATAACTCCCCAATTGGGAGTATTGTCAGACGGCCCAACATCCTGCCGCCTGCGATTCTGCTCGAATCGCGCCTGCCAATATCGGCAGGCCCGCGCATTATACGTAAATACGTTCAGGAAGCAACCCGTGTTCTGTTTTTAGCCGTCATTTGTCGCTAAAAAATGCGTTTTAAGCGGTAACGGTTATGTTCAGACGTCCAGGGATGAAGGAAAGCAAAAACAAGAGAGGGAATAAAGCGCCCGCAACTTCAATGCCACTTCTGGCCATAACGGGCG
This sequence comes from Candidatus Pantoea haifensis, assembly GCA_018842655.1. Lineage (GTDB taxonomy): Bacteria > Pseudomonadota > Gammaproteobacteria > Enterobacterales > Enterobacteriaceae > Pantoea > Pantoea haifensis. Next base: position 2,634,451 of record JAGTWN010000004.1, read on the forward strand.
AACAGAGATAAAAACAGTGGGATCATTCGTCTCTGAGTTGTGCCTGCAGGTAGTTTTGAATACCCATTTTCTGGATAAGATCGAGTTCAGTTTCCAGCCAGTCAATATGGTGCTCTTCCTCTGCCAGTATCTCGATCATCATATCGCGGCTCACGTAGTCGTGAACTTTATCTGCGTAGGCGATAGCTTCACGAAGGTCTTTAGCCCCTTCCAGTTCAAGCGTCAGATCGCTGCGCAGCATTTCCTCGACATCTTCACCAATTCTCAGTCGGCCCAGGTCTTGTAAATTCGGTATGCCTTCGAGAAAAAGGATGCGCTCAATGTATTTGTCGGCATGTTTCATCTCATCAATTGATTCATGATACTCAACATCATTGAGGCGAATCAGCCCCCAATTTTTAAACATACGTGCATGCAGGAAGTACTGGTTTATCGCAACCAATTCATTTCCCAATAATTTATTTAAGTGACTTATGATTTTGATATCGCCCTTCATTTTGCTTCCTCCGCTTCCAGATACTATGAGCGTAGATGCGGATAAAAAGAAGTCAAAAAAGCGCGACAAATATTGTGGGTATTTGCAGTGACGTACAGCGAAGTTGTCAGGCTATTTCTTTATATAACGGGATATGTTGCATCTCTTCATCCATGATTTCACGAGTCGCACGGATACATTTTCCGCATTGCTTACCGACAGGGACGATTTGGCGCAAATGCTGAATAGATTTTGGCTGATAGCGGCGCACCGCTTCGCGGATGGTTTTATCACTTATCCCATTACACAGGCAGACGTACATTTACTGTTCACTCTGGTACATTTTCTAAACTTAGTTTAAATGCGAATGGTTTTTATTTCAAACCCAGGCTTTGTGTGGTAATTAACCTCCATAGCTAAAAAACAGCAAAAAAAGAGCACCGAAGTGCTCTCTTTCCGTTGCAGTGGCCGCTTTCACGGCCACGCAAAGTATCACAATTAAGCGATAACTTTAGCAACAACACCCGCACCAACGGTACGGCCGCCTTCGCGGATTGCGAAGCGCAGACCTTCGTCCATTGCGATTGGGTGGATCAGGGTAACAACCATTTTGATGTTGTCGCCCGGCATTACCATCTCAACGCCTTCTGGCAGCTCTACTGAGCCGGTCACGTCAGTTGTACGGAAGTAGAACTGTGGACGGTAGCCTTTGAAGAACGGAGTATGACGGCCGCCTTCGTCTTTAGACAGAACGTAAACTTCTGACTCGAACTGAGTGTGTGGCTTGATGGTGCCTGGCTTAGCCAGAACCTGACCACGCTGGATATCTTCACGCTTGATACCACGCAGCAGAACACCACAGTTCTCGCCTGCCTGACCCTGGTCCAGCAGTTTGCGGAACATTTCAACGCCAGTACAGGTTGATTTCGCAGTAGCTTTGATACCCACGATTTCAACTTCGTCGCCGACTTTAACAACGCCACGCTCAACACGACCGGTCACAACGGTACCACGACCAGAGATTGAGAACACGTCTTCGATTGGCAGCAGGAACGGCAGGTCGATAGCACGAACTGGTTCTGGGATGTAGCTGTCCAGGTGCTCAGCCAGCTCAATGATTTTTGCTTCCCACTCAGCTTCGCCTTCCAGTGCTTTCAGCGCAGAACCACGAACGATCGGGGTGTCGTCGCCTGGGAAGTCGTACTGAGACAGCAGGTCACGCACTTCCATCTCAACCAGTTCCAGCAGCTCTTCGTCATCAACCATGTCACACTTGTTCAGGAACACGATGATGTAAGGAACGCCAACCTGACGACCCAGCAGGATGTGCTCACGGGTCTGCGGCATTGGGCCGTCAGTCGCAGCAACAACCAGGATAGCGCCGTCCATCTGCGCAGCACCGGTGATCATGTTTTTCACATAGTCGGCGTGGCCTGGGCAGTCAACGTGTGCGTAGTGACGAGTCGGGGTTTCGTACTCAACGTGAGAGGTGTTGATGGTGATACCACGAGCCTTCTCTTCTGGCGCGTTATCGATCTGATCGAATGCACGAGCCTGACCACCGTAGGTTTTAGACAGAACGGTAGTGATTGCTGCAGTCAGGGTGGTTTTACCGTGGTCAACGTGACCGATGGTGCCCACGTTTACGTGCAGTTTGTTACGTTGAAATTGCTCTTTCGCCATGGCGATATTCCTTACGTTATGCCTTCATCGTCTGGATGAAGGCATCAGTTCAAATTTAAACCGTAGCCTTATTTGCCACGAGCTTCAATAACGGCCTGCGCTACGTTGTTCGGCGCATCGTCATACTTCAGGAACTCCATGGAGTAAGAAGCACGACCTTTGGTCAGAGAACGCAGCTGAGTTGCGTATCCGAACATTTCAGACAGCGGAACTTCAGCGTGAATCTGAACGCCAGTAGCGTTGGATTCCTGCCCTTTAAGCATACCACGACGTCTGCTCAGGTCACCGATGACATCACCGGTATGCTCTTCTGGAGTTTCAACTTCAACCTTCATGATAGGTTCAAGCAGAACTGGTTTCGCTTGTTTAAAGCCTTGTTTAAAGGCAATAGAAGCGGCCAGTTTAAACGCCAGTTCTGAGGAGTCGACATCATGGTAAGAACCGAAGTGCAGACGAACACCCAAATCTACTACCGGATAACCAGCCAGTGGACCTGATTTCAGCTGTTCCTGGATACCTTTGTCAACCGCAGGGATGTATTCACCAGGAATCACACCACCTTTGATTTCGTTGACAAACTCATAACCTTTCGGGTTAGAGCCTGGCTCCAGTGGGTACATGTCGATCACAACGTGACCATACTGACCACGACCACCAGACTGTTTCGCGTGTTTGCCTTCGATATCGGTAACTTTTGAGCGAATCGCTTCGCGGTAAGCAACCTGTGGTTTACCGACGTTCGCTTCAACGTTGAATTCACGCTTCATGCGGTCAACGATGATGTCGAGGTGCAGTTCACCCATACCAGCGATGATGGTCTGGTTAGATTCTTCGTCAGTCCATACGCGGAATGACGGGTCTTCTTTCGCCAGACGTCCCAGAGCCAGACCCATTTTTCCTGGTCAGCTTTGGTTTTCGGCTCAACGGCGATTGAAATTACCGGCTCAGGGAATTCCATACGCTCCAGAATAATTGGCGCGTTTGGATCACACAGGGTATCACCAGTAATAACGTCTTTCAGACCGATCGCAGCAGCGATGTCGCCCGCGCGAACTTCGCTGATCTCTTCACGCTTGTTAGCGTGCATCTGAACGATACGACCGAAACGCTCACGAGCAGATTTCACTGAGTTCAGTACGGTGTCACCGGAGTTAACAACACCAGAATACACACGGAAGAACGTCAGGTTACCTACGAATGGGTCAGTTGCGATTTTAAACGCGAGTGCAGAGAACGGCTCTGAATCGTCAGCGTGACGCTCAGCTGGGGTATCTTTGCCATCGTCCAACACACCGTTGATTGCCGGTACGTCGGTCGGTGCTGGCAGATACTCGATTACTGCATCCAGCATCGCCTGTACACCTTTGTTCTTAAATGCAGAACCACAGGTTACCAGGATGATTTCGTTGTCCAGAACGCGCTTACGCAGAGCAGTCTTGATCTCTTCTTCGCTCAGCTCTTCGCCGCCAAAGAATTTTTCCATCAGCTCTTCAGACGCTTCAGCAGCCGCTTCGACCAGCTTACCGCGCCATTCTTCAGCCAGTTCCTGCATGTTGGCTGGGATCTCTTCGTATTCGAAGGTCACACCCTGATCAGCATCGTTCCAGTTGATCGCTTTCATTTTGATCAGGTCAACAACACCGGTAAAGTTTTCTTCTGCGCCGATAGCCAGCTGCAGAGGAACCGGAGTTGCACCCAGACGTGATTCGATCTGGCCGACAACTTTCAGGAAGTTTGCACCCATGCGGTCCATTTTGTTAACGAACGCAATGCGTGGAACTTTATATTTGTTAGCCTGACGCCATACGGTCTCAGACTGTGGCTGAACACCACCAACTGCACAGTAAACCATTACTGCGCCATCAAGAACACGCATAGAACGTTCTACTTCGATGGTGAAGTCAACGTGTCCAGGGGTGTCGATGATGTTAATGCGGTGCGGCTCAAACTGCTTAGCCATACCAGACCAGAATGCGGTGGTTGCAGCAGAGGTAATGGTAATACCACGCTCCTGCTCCTGTGCCATCCAGTCCATGGTCGCGGCGCCATCGTGCACTTCACCGATTTTGTGGTTAACACCGGTGTAGAACAGGATACGCTCGGTAGTTGTGGTTTTACCGGCGTCAATGTGTGCGCTGATACCGATATTACGGTAGCGCGCAATGGGTGTTGTACGAGCCATTTGATTCCTCTGATTCTCGGACGTTCAAAGTAAGTCGACCCCAGCGGGTTGGCTGTTTGAGCGCCCGCTGGTTTAACAACAACTACCTGGCTGTTACCAGCGGTAGTGAGCGAACGCCTTGTTGGCTTCTGCCATGCGGTGAACGTCTTCACGTTTCTTAACTGCAGTACCTTTGTTTTCTGCAGCATCAGAAAGTTCGTTCGCCAGGCGGAGAGCCATAGATTTATCACCGCGTTTACGAGCAGCTTCAACGATCCAACGCATTGCCAGAGCATTACGACGAACCGGACGGACTTCTACTGGTACCTGATAGGTAGAACCACCAACGCGACGTGACTTAACTTCGACAGTCGGACGTACGTTTTCAAGGGCTACTTCAAAGGCTTCCAGTTCGTTTTTACCTGAACGCTGAGCCAGGGTCTCAAGCGCGGTATAAACGATTGATTCAGCGGTAGATTTTTTACCATCTACCATCAGGATATTTACAAATTTGGCCAGCAGTTCTGATCCGAACTTCGGATCTGGCAGAATTTTACGCTGACCAATGACGCGACGACGTGGCATGGAAATACTCCGTTGTTAATTCAGGATTGTCCAAAACTCTACGAGTTTAGTTTGACATTTAAGTTAAAACGTTTGGCCTTACTTAACGGAGAACCATTAAGCCTTTGGCTTCTTCACGCCGTACTTGGAGCGAGCCTGCTTACGGTCTTTAACACCTGAGCAGTCCAGCGCGCCACGAACGGTGTGGTAACGCACACCTGGCAAGTCTTTAACACGACCGCCACGGATCAGGATCACGGAGTGTTCCTGCAGGTTATGACCTTCACCGCCGATATAGGAGGTAACTTCAAAACCGTTGGTTAAACGCACACGGCAAACTTTACGCAGTGCTGAGTTTGGTTTTTTGGAGTGGTGGTGTACACACGAGTACAAACGCCACGTTTTTGCGGGCAAGCTTCCAGCGCCGGCACGTTGCTCTTTGCAACTTTGCGGACGCGTGGTTTGCGAACCAGCTGGTTAACTGTTGCCATTAAATAGCTCCTGGATTTGCTTTTGCTTCGTAAACACGTGATAAATCGCCTCGTATGACTACGAGGAGGCAGAATTTTAGGGCTGTGTCAAAAGGGTGTCAAGAAATAACCAGGCTTTACCTCATTACCAGGCCATTTGTTGTTGATGTTTTACCGTTAGCGCGACGAAACCAGTATAGTTCACTGGCCGCACTTTGGTTGAAATTTGTCCAGCCAGGCCGCGTGCTGTCAGGTCTTCTTCCAGCACCGACACGGTGGCAGCAGAGCTTAACAGCCGTGCCAGTGCATAACTGCCTTCCAGCGCAGCTAATACACCATCCTGCAGCAGCAATACATCATCCTCTGCCTGGATTAGCAGAAGCAAGGTATCAAGATCGCTGTAAGCGGGCGAGTGCATCAAAGTATGCAGCATCAAAATCTCTTAAAAAGTCAAAATGCGATCGTAACTCGCCAACTGCTGACGTAGCGCAGTGGCATTCAGTATCTCAACATCCAGCACCCGTGTCATTTCTGCGGGCAAGCCTCGCCTCGTCAGTGAGTCCAGACAAAGATAGCAGTGTTCGATATCATACAGTGCCAGCACACCAAAGGTCGCAGCATAGTGCCGACTAAGAATGACGTCTGGCTGCTGTCCGGCTGTAATTTGCAGCACGCCATCACCAATGAAAAACAGGCCAATTTCCTCACTGAGTGCTGCCGTTGCCAGCGCCGCATCTAATCCTTCTCGTCCCGCACTGCTGCCATGCGGCGCGTGCGTAAAGACAAACGCGACACGCTTCATCAGAATTGCACCATGCGATCACAGGTTAGCGCGGCTTCTGCCAGCGCACCTAAGCCGCTCATTTCAAAACCGGGCTGTAGATTATTACCCGCCAGCTGTAAGCGATTCGCTTCCTGCTCATCCGTTACGCCGCGTCGTAATGCCGCAGCTACGCAAATGTTCAGCGCCACACCCTCTTCTATATGTAATGTTTGCCATGCACGCACCAGATCATATTCATCACTTGCTGGTGCGGTCAGCTGATTCGCATTCATCACACCTTCACGATAAAAGAAGATGCTGTCCAGTTGATGCCCCGCCGCCAGCAAGGCACGCGCAAACTGCAAGGCAGTGCTGGCCTGCTGCGTACCATAAGCCGGGCCAGTAACCAGCAAGGTATAACGCATTAACGATCCTGCCCCTGAAAATCGCCATTTTTAAACTGGCGAATATAGAGATAGACCGTGTGCTTGGAAATGTTGAGGCGATCGGCCACCTGGTTAATGGCATCTTTAATGTCAAAAATGCCCTTTTCATACAGATTCAATACGATTTGGCGATTCTTGGCATTATTCGATACGTTGCGATCTGCACTCACCTCTTCAATGGTAAATTCCAGAGTTTGCATCACTAAATCATCAACCGAGCTGGCGAAATTGACGTTCGAGTCAACCTGCTGCATTTCTGGCGGCATAAAGGTCGACATAATTTGCGAAAATGGCACATCAAGATTCATGTTGATGCACAAAAGTCCGATAACCCGTTGCTGGCGGTTGCGAATAGCGATAGTGACAGATTTCATTAGCACGCCGCTTTTGGCTCGGGTGAAATAGGCGCGGGAGACATTGCTGTCCGCACCATGCATATCATGCAACATGCGTAATGCCAGATCGGTAATCGGCGATCCCACTTTTCGCCCTGTATGCTCACCATTAGCGATGCGTACTGCTGAGCATTTCAGATCTTCCAGAGAATGCAGGACAATTTCACAGTGCGAGCCAATAAGCATCGCCAGGCCATCAACAACGGCCTCGTACGATTTCAAAATATCGTAATCAGTTTGCTCGAACGGACGCTGCTCCAGAAGATCGAAGTCACTCAGTTCGCCGGGATTAAATGGATTAGACATTGAAGACATCACCCTAAGTGGCTGGAGCCTGTCACAGGCGCTGCAGGGCAGACTCAATATTGGGATAGTTATGCAGGCGCTAGTCTGGCAAATGTCGCCCGCTTATGCCAGAGGTTTGTCACCGTGTAGAAATGAAACCGCCACCCGAAGGCGGCGGTGAACAGATTACTGCGCTTTTTCGCGTCAGCAGCAGGTGCCTGCGCTTTTTCATCTGCTTTAGGTGCAGGTTTAATGTCGAGCAGCTCGACATCGAACACCAGCGTGGAGTTAGCCGGAATGCCCGGAACGCCGTTTTTACCGTAAGCCAGCTGCGGTGGGATCACCAGCTTGATCTTGCCGCCTTTCTTCACGTGCTTCAGGCCTTCAGTCCAGCCTGGGATAACACCATCCAGACGGAATGACAGCGGTTCGCCACGGGTATAAGAGTTATCGAATTCAGTACCATCGATCAGTGTACCTTTGTAGTTTACAACAACGGTATCACTGTCTTTCGGTACGTCACCTTTGCCTTCTTTCTCAACTTTGTACAGTAAGCCGCTTTCGGTTTTCTTCACGCCGCTCTCTTTCGCAAATTTGGTCGCATAAGCATTGCCTTTGTCAGCATTCTCTTTCGCGTCTTTTTCCATTTTTGCCTGAGCAGCGCCTTTCACACGGCCTTCGAATGCTTGCAGAGTCTGTTCAATCTCTTCGTCAGAGAGCTTGCTCTTGCCACCAAACGCATCCTGAACGCCAGCGATCAGCTGATCTTTATCCAGTTTGATGCCCAGTTTTTCCTGCTCCTTCAGGGAATTGTCCATGTAGCGACCCAACGAGGCACCCAGCGCATAAGCGGATTGCTGGTCTTCGTTTTTGAAGGCCGCATTTTTTGGAGCCTGTGGAGCAGTCGTCGCTGCTGCTGCTGGTGTGGTGGCAGTTTCTGCAGCCATTGCCAGCGGAGCATTTAGCGCGACGGCCATGGTGGTAGCTAACAATGTGACTTTAAACAGTGATTTCATCCTTTCTCCAAAACCGAAGCCTCTCACCTCGGGAATATCATTGCGGACTGAGGGTCCACACTATAACTGTACGTGGCAGTGGCGAACACTCCCACAACGTAATTACCCGGTTTACCTCCGACCTTTTTGCATCAGGAAGTTTCATCAGAGATGATGCCGCTTTAGGGTTTTTCAAGCGAAACGCCAGGTAAGATCAAAAAATCAGATGATTCTGCGCCATCAGGCCGTAAAATCATGTCATACGTCAACCATATCGAATGCAATTATGAGGAAGGGTCATGCAACAAGCCGAGTGGGAACAACGTCTGGAGACGCTGGAAAGCAAACTGGCCTTTCAGGAAATGACCATCGATCAGCTAAACAATACCGTTGTGCAACACGAACTGGAGATGGGAAAAATGCGCGAACAGCTGCGGTTACTGCTGGATAAACTAAAAGCCAGCGCACCGTCGATGATTGCTTCGCAGTCGGAAGAGACGCCCCCTCCTCACTATTAATCGTTAACAGAGCTGCGCCATCAGCAGGCTGTGTCAGCGTGACGTGAAATGTTCCGCTCTCGCGCTTTTTCGGATCGTAGAAACCAAAAGAAAGGCCACCTGGAGGTGGCCTTATCATATCGCTTTGCTTAGTGGCTGCAGCCGCAACCGCCCGTACCGCAACCACCTTTACCGTGGTCGTGGTCGTGGTCGTGGTCGTGATCATGGTCATGATGATGGCCATCTGCACCGTGAACGTGGCCGTGAGCCAGTTCTTCCGGCGTCGCTTCACGAATCGCAACAACCTCAACGTTGAAGTTCAGGTTCTGACCCGCCAGCATGTGGTTACCATCAACAACAACGTGATCGTCTTCCACTTCAGTGATTTCAACCGGAACCGGACCTTGATCGGTTTCTGCCAGGAAGCGCATGCCAACCTGCAGTTCGTCAACACCCATGAACACATCTTTTGGTACACGCTGCACCAGGTTGTCGTCGTACTGACCGTAGGCATCGTTAGCCGGGATATGCACGTCAAACTTATCGCCTGCTACGTGATTTTCCAGGGCATTTTCCAGTCCAGAAATCAGGGAACCATGACCGTGCAGATAGTCCAACGGTGCACTCACCGGTGACTCGTCAACCAACACGCCGTCTTCTGTACGTACCTGATAGGCCAGGCTTACCACCAGGTCTTTTGCTACTTTCATGATATCTCCTAACCGTTGAGAGCTGAGATCCCGTCTCATTGGTCTATTTTTGCGTGCAATAACACCAACCAGAAAGGTTCGGGGCTGAGTACGAGAGGATTTACTGTCTCTCGCGACCTCAGCGTTAATGGCGCCGATTGTAACGGAATTCAATCCCGCTGTAAGTTTAAGCTTAAAAAAGCTGCGCCATTCCGCTACTCTGGATGGAAAATCCCGATAACTTGCTCATTGGTGCGCACCTGATCGCGAGCCTGTTTATCAGCTTCACGCATCTGATGACCACATTTAACGCACTCAACAACATCAACATTGTTTTCACGCCACATCGCCAGCGTGTCTTTTTCCTGACAGTGCGGACAGGCCGCACCGGCAATAAAACGTTTACGCATTATGTCCTGCCTGTTTAAGTCTTTTTACCGATCATCATCCCAGCCATCGAGTTGCCGCCTCTCCTGCTGCATCTCACGCTGGAAGATATCTTCCAGTTCTCGTCGTGCTTCACGTACGCGAGAAACTTGCGCACTATCAGCATGGTTTGGCATCAACTCACGCAGCATATTGGTATCCAGGCGACGGAAGTGGAGCTGCGCGCGCTGGGCCTGATGGGGATGCATGCCTAGCGACATCAGCGCCTTACGACCTAATTCCAGCGCACTGGAGAAGGTCTCACGCGAGAATTGTGTCACGCCTGCCTGCAGTAACTCATGGGCTTCCACACGTCCACGCGCACGCGCCAGAATTTGTAACTGTGGGAAATGTTGCTGGCAAAGATGAACAATTGTCATCGCGTCTTCTGGATCGCTACAAGTCACCACAATGGACTGGGCGCTGGCCGCTCCCGCTGCGCGTAACAACTCCAGCTCAGTTGCATCACCATAGTACACTTTATAACCATACTTGCGCATCAGGCTGACCGCACTGATATCACGCTCCAGCACGGTGATACGCTTATTATTTGCCATCAGCAAACGGCCAACCACCTGACCGAAGCGCCCAAAGCCTACCACAATGACTTGCGGCTGATCGTCCTCAACAAAATGCTTTTCTGCATCATCATCTGGCTCGTTAAAGCGACGCGCCAGCATACGATCGATACCCTGCATAAGCAGTGGCGTGGTCATCATCGACAGCGTTACCGTTACCAAAAGCATAGGCAGTTGATCGCCGGAAAATAGCTTTGCGGACGACGCAGCCGAAAAGAGAACGAAGGCAAACTCACCGCCCTGACTCAGCACGACGGCAAACTGCTGACGCTCCGAACTACGCAAACCAAAGATGCGCGCCAGCACGTAAAGCACCAGCGTCTTCACGGCGACCAGAATAACCACACCCAGCAGGATCTCGACGATGTGGGTATAAAGCACGCCAAGGTTAAGCGCCATACCTACCGAGATAAAGAACAAACCAAGCAGCAAACCTTTAAACGGCTCGATAGCTACTTCCAGCTCATGACGATATTCACTTTCTGCCAGCAGGATACCGGCAATAAAGGTGCCCAGCGCCATTGACAGCCCCAGCGCATCCATAAACAGCGCCGAACCGAGTACCAGCAGCAGCGACGCGGCAGTGAAGACTTCCCGCACGCCAGAGGCCGCGATATAGCGAAAAATCGGACGCAATAAATAGCGTCCGCCAATCAGCATTCCCGCGAAAGCCAGCACTTTCATGCCCAGCTTTAGCCAGTCGATATGTCCGCTGTCGCTGCCCGCTAAGATAGGAATCAGCGCCAGTGCCGGGATCACAGCAAGATCCTGAAACAGCAACACGGAAAAGCCCAACTGCCCGGCTTCGCTGCGGTTCATTCCTTTATCACGCATGACCTGCAACGCCATGGCCGTTGAGGACATTGCTAAGCCGATGCCGCCTATAACAGCGGCCTGCCAGCTAAAATGAGTGAACCACAATAACCCGCCCAGAATAGCCGCAGAGAAGATCACCTGTGCAGCCCCAACGCCAAAAATAGAGCGACGCAGCGACCACAGCTTGGAGGGATTCAGCTCCAGGCCAATGATAAACATCAGGAATACCACACCGAGTTCTGAAAAATGCAGAATCTCTTCGACGTCGCTAATAAACCCTAAACCCCAGGGGCCGATAGCGATGCCCGCCAGCAGATAACCTAAAACGGCACCAATACCGAGGCGAGCAGCCACCGGCACAATCAGTACCGCCGCAACCAAATAAATGACGCCTGCGGTCAGCAGCGTTTGTCCTTCCATTACACCCCTCCATTCGGCAGCGGCGCTGCCAGCCAGTCGCCATAAGCGCGGGCATAATTTTTCATTAAATCGGGTTGCTGACGGCGAGCCCAATAAACAATCATTGGTGGCATCCAGTGCATGCGACACATCTGCGCGGTGAGTTCAAATGGGCGCATGATGTCGTTCATGGAATAGCGATTCAGTCCCTGTTGCTGGAAAGCACTTTCAGGCTCGCCCGTCGTCACTACGCTGCGCCAGTATTTTCCTTCCAGCGCATTGCCATCAATACCGTTGGCAAAGCCGCGAGACAGCACGCGGTCCAGCCACTCTTTAAGCAGCGACGGGCAGCTATAGGTGTAAAGTGGGTGCTGAAAGATGATGATCTGATGTTCACGCAACAATTGCTGTTCACGATGAATATCAATAAAGAAGTCCGGATAGACCGCGTAGAGATCGCGTACCGTGACATGTTCCAGCGCCTGAGCCGATTGCAATAAAATTCGGTTAGCAACCGAATCTTGCGGTTCGGGATGGGCATATAGCAGCAAAATTTTTGGTGGCTGCGACATCGTTACGCTCCAAAGCGTCGTCATTGCGGCGGATTTCCGCTACCATGCACGACGCAGCAAATTCTAATTATGTTGCCTGTAAATTAACATATTCTGACGATACGGCGCTTATGATTGTCTTCTCTTCCTTACAAATACGCCGCGGCATCCGCGTCTTGCTCGACAATGCCACCGCAACCATCAATCCCGGCCAAAAAGTCGGTCTGGTGGGTAAAAACGGCTGTGGTAAATCCACGCTGCTGTCGCTGCTGAAAGGTGAGATCACCAGCGATGCCGGCAGCGTGACATTTCCAGGAAACTGGGCGTTAGCCTGGGTAAACCAGGAAACGCCGGCCCTGAGCAAACCCGCTCTCGACTATGTTATTGATGGCGATCGCGAATTTCGTCAGCTTGAATCTGAATTAGCCGAAGCCAATGCCCGCAACGAGGGCAATGCCATTGCGTTGTTGCATGGCAAACTGGATGCGATTCAGGCGTGGAGTATTCAGGCGCGCGCCTCCAGCCTGCTGCACGGGCTGGGCTTTAATCAGGAACAACTGCAACGCCCGGTAAGTGATTTTTCGGGTGGCTGGCGTATGCGTCTTAACCTGGCGCAGGCGCTGATTTGCCGTTCTGATTTGCTGTTACTCGACGAACCGACTAACCACCTCGATCTTGATGCGGTAATCTGGCTCGAACGTTGGTTGAAAAGCTATGAAGGCACACTGGTTCTGATTTCTCACGACCGTGACTTTCTCGATCCGGTGGTGGATAAGATTATCCATATCGAACAGCAAACGCTGTTTGAATATACCGGCAATTACACCTCGTTTGAGCGCCAGCGCGTCGCTAAACTCGCTCAGCAGCAGTCGCTGTATGAGAGTCAGCAAGAAAAAGTCGCGCATTTACAGAACTACATTGATCGCTTCCGTGCCAAAGCCTCTAAAGCCAGGCAGGCGCAGAGCCGCATCAAAATGCTGGAACGCATGGAGATGATTGCGCCCGCGCATGTCGATAACCCGTTCAGTTTCAGTTTTCGTCCACCAGAAAACTTGCCTAATCCCTTGCTGAAAATGGAAAAAGTCACCGCAGGCTATGGCGATCGCATCATTCTTGACGCGATAAAACTTAACCTGGTGCCTGGCTCACGGATAGGCTTGCTGGGGCGAAACGGGGCCGGTAAATCGACCCTTATCAAGCTGTTGGCGGGTGAACTGGATGCCATGCAGGGTGAAATTGGCCTGGCGAAAGGCATCAAACTGGGTTACTTCGCGCAGCATCAGCTGGAATTTTTGCGTGCCGATGAATCACCACTGCAACACCTTGCGCGCATTGCGCCTAAAGTGCTGGAGCAGCAGTTGCGCGATTATCTGGGCGGGTTCGGTTTCCAGGGTGATAAAGCCAGTGAAATGACCGAACGTTTCTCCGGCGGCGAAAAGGCACGCCTGGTACTGGCGCTGATTGTCTGGCAGCGCCCTAACCTGCTGCTACTTGATGAGCCTACCAACCACCTCGATCTGGATATGCGTCAGGCATTGACTGAAGCCCTCATCGATTTTGAAGGTGCGCTGGTGGTGGTATCGCACGATCGTCATTTATTGCGCGCCACGACAGACGATCTCTATCTGGTTCACGATGGCAAAGTCGATGTGTTCCCAGGCGATCTGGAAGATTATCAACAGTGGCTGAGTGACCTGCAGAAACAGCAAGCGCAACAGGATGCTGCCCCTAAGCAGGATAATGGCAACAGTGCCCAGGCGCGCAAAGATCAGAAGCGCCGCGAAGCTGAACTGCGTACGCAAACGCAGCCGCTGCGTAAAGAGATTGAGAAGCTGGAAAAGCAGATGAGTAAGTGGCAGAGCCAGCTTTCTGAAGCTGAAGCGCAGCTTTCTGACAGTGCTATTTACGAGCAGAGCCGTAAAGCCGATCTGACCGCGGCTCTACAGCGCCAGGCTGAAAGTAAATCCGCTCTGGAAGAGGCAGAAATGGCATGGCTGGATGCGCAAGAAAAGTTAGAGCAGATGATGGCATCATAAGTTTTTTACTCTCTGTACAAACGCCAAATGTTCGTACCGCCGCAAGACAATGCACAGGAAATGACCAACGCAGATTCATTGTTACAAGCTGCAAATAGCGATTCAGGGTTTTCAAGGGACAAAAAGCGTTTCGAAAGTAAGATCAGGGAGGCGCCAGATGCGCTTCCCTGCATTTCAGTGCCAGATTAACAGGACGCAGGCTGCGGTTAATAAGCCCATTGCCAGATTAAAAATGGTCCAGGCACGGCGACTGCGCAGAATGCGGCCAATCATAGCGCCAAAGCCCATCCAGATGATCCCCGACACCAGATTCACACTGAACATACCGAGACTGATGGCAGCCACGGAATGTCGATAAGCGTCGCCAGCCAGACTAAAACTGGCGACCGCGCCCAGTGCCATTAGCCAGGCTTTTGGATTAATTAACTGCAGCAGACCGCCTTGCCAAAATGGTATTGGAGCCGCCTGGGCCTGATCGGTGTCCAGCTTTTCATAGGTTGCAGTAGCGATTTTCCATGCCAGCCACAGCAGATAAAGACTGCCGGCAATCTTAAGGATCAGGTGCAGTGAGGGATAGAGCAGAATCAGGCCACCTACGCCAAATGCCACCATGAGCAGCATCACCTGCATGCCAATCATAATGCCAATCATCAGCGGTATGGTGCGCACAAAGCCAAAATTAGCGCCCGAGGCGGTGAGTAACATATTATTAGGGCCTGGTGTGATTGCGGCGACCCACAGAAAGCCCAGCATTGATAAAAAAAGACTCAGTTCCATGAAAATTGGGTGCTCCTCACCCCATCAAGCAAAAAACTTATCGAAGCTAACAGTGTGATATGGAACAGACAAGCCTTTACGACATGAAATTTTCTGGTAATGAAGCAGAGCGATTCACCGGGCTGCCCGGCTTACGTAATCCGCATCTGCAAACCGTGCTGCCACGTCTGCTGCGTCGTCGCGTGGTTTTACAGCCTCACTGGCAGCGGCTCGATCTGCCTGACGGCGATTTTGTTGATTTAGCCTGGAGCGAAGACCCGCAACAAGCGCAACATAAACCGCGCGTGGTGCTGTTTCATGGTTTAGAGGGCAATTTTTACAGCCCTTATGTACATGGCCTGATGCTGGCTTGTCAGGCGCGCGGCTGGCTGGCCGTTGTCATGCATTTTCGCGGATGCAGCGGCGAGCCCAATCGCCTGAATCGTATTTATCATTCTGGCGAAACAGATGATGCCAGCTTTTTCCTGCAGTGGCTGCAAACGCGCTGGGGTGAGGTGCCTACAGCCGCTGTCGGATTTTCATTAGGCGGCAATATGTTGGGATGTTTGCTCGGCAGGCAAGGAAATGCTGCTTTAGTCGATGCCGGGGTTATCGTATCGGCACCCCTGATGCTGGAACCCTGTAGCATGCGGCTGGAGCACGGCTTTTCACGTTTCTATCAATACTATTTGCTGGCCCAGCTAAAGAAAAATGCTGCACGGAAGTTGCACGCATGGCCAGAAACCTTGCCTGTTGATTTGACCCAACTGAAAGCATTACGCCGCCTGCGCGATTTTGATGATGCCATTACCGCTCAGGCACACGGCTTTGCTGATGCGGGTGACTACTATCGCCGCGCCAGCGCCCTGCCCTTGCTTCACAAGGTGCGTAAGCCGCTGCTCATTATCCACGCTAAAGACGATCCGTTTATGAGCGATGAGGTGATCCCGCGTGAGGAACAATTATCTGCCACTATTACTTATCAACTGACGCAACATGGCGGACATGTTGGCTTTGTAGGCGGTACGCTGCGGCAACCTCAGCTGTGGCTGGAACAGCGCGTACCGCAATGGCTTTCACCTTTTTTGGATAGCTAAATCGTGATTATTCCCTGGCAACAAATTTCACCTGAAACGCTGGAAAATCTCATCGAAACTTTTGTCCTGCGCGAAGGCACAGATTACGGCGAGCAAGAGCGCAGCCTGACAGAGAAAGTGGCTGATGTACGCCGTCAGCTTGAACGTGGCGAGGTGGTGATCGTGTGGTCTGAGCTGCATGAAACGATCAACATTTTGCCGCGCAGCGAATTTCGCGGTTGATGCGTTGGATGAAAATTCGTGCTAACAATGCGCTTCGCCCGATCTCTCAGGGAGCTTTTCTATGTCTGCACGGCATCCAATTATTGCAGTGACCGGCTCCAGTGGTGCAGGAACAACCACCACCAGCCTTGCATTTCGTAAAATTTTCCAACAGCTGAATTTGCATGCTGCGGAGCTTGAAGGCGACAGCTTTCACCGCTTCACGCGCCCGGAAATGGATATGGCCATTCGCAAAGCGCGCGATCTTGGACGACATGTCAGCTATTTTGGCCCGGAGGCGAACGATTTCGGGCTGCTGGAACAAACATTTATCGAATATGGCAAAAGCGGCCAGGGTCAGTCGCGCAAGTATCTCCATACTTATGATGAAGCCGTGCCGTGGAATCAGGTGCCGGGAACATTTACGCCCTGGCAGCCGCTGGCAGCCAATACCGATATCCTCTTTTACGAGGGGCTGCACGGCGGAGTAATGACGGCCCAACACAATGTGGCTGAGAACGTCGATTTGCTGGTGGGGGTCGTCCCGATTGTTAATCTTGAATGGATTCAGAAACTGGTACGTGACACCAGCGAACGTGGTCATTCACGCGAGGCGGTGATGGATTCCGTGGTGCGCTCAATGGAAGACTACATCAATTTTATTACGCCACAGTTTTCGCGTACGCATATTAACTTCCAGCGTGTACCGACCGTTGATACCTCTAATCCCTTCGCGGCACGCTCCATCCCGTCACTGGATGAAAGCTTCGTGGTGATTCATTTCCAGGCACTGGAAGATATTGATTTCCCCTATCTGCTCGCCATGCTACAAGGCTCGTTTATATCCCATATCAATACGTTAGTGGTGCCGGGGGCAAAATGGGACTGGCGATGGAGTTGATTATGGGGCCGCTGGTGAAACGACTCATGGAAGGGAAACGCATTGAATAACCTTTTTTCAGGACGACCTCCCTGTCGTCCTGAAGAGTCTAAAGCAGCAGCTGCTCAATAAGGCTTATATGTGTTTTTACACCAACCTGTAACGCCTCTTCGTCAAGTTTGAAGCGAGGATTATGTACGCTCCAGGTTGTCCCTTTCTCAGGATTGCCGCTGCCAATAAACAGAAAACATCCCGGTACTTTTTCCTGATAAGAAGAGAAATCTTCACTTCCAAACATGGGATTGGGAAATTTTTGCAGCGTATTTTCGCCCATCGCGACAGTCACGGTCCGTTCAGCGATGCGACACGCATCAGGATGGTTAAAGCCGATGGCGTAGCCTTTCGTCCACTTTAGCGTGTAGCGCGCACCCTGTGCCATTGTCAGTCCGTCGAGCATCTCTTTTATCAGCACAGGCACCTGCTCACGCACTTTTGCGCTGTGGGTTCGCAAGGTGCCTGCTAACTCAACGCTATCAGGGATCACGTTGTAACCACCTTCAGCCCGAAACGAAGCGACTGTCAGAACGGCTTTATCAAGCGGATCGAGGCGACGTGAAACGATCTGTTGCAGTTTCAATACGACTTCGGCTCCCAGCACCACTGGATCGCAGCTCAAATGCGGCATCGAGCCATGTCCGCCTTTACCCTCCAGTACAATATCAAAGTTATCACTGGAGGCACTAAACACGCCTTCAGCGAAGCCAATTGAGTGGGTCGGTATATTAGGAAACACATGCAGACCAAAAATCATTGCCACATCATTCAAAACACCCTTCTCGATTAAGTCGAGTGCACCCCCGGGTGGCACTTCTTCAGCATGTTGAAAAATAAAGCGCACAGATCCTTTGAGCTGTGGCTGAACGTGGCTAAGTACCCAGGCTGCGCCCAGCAGCATTGCGCTATGTGCATCATGACCACAGGCGTGCATAACACCAGGATTTGTCGAGCGGAACGGTTCATCGTTAAGCTCCTCAATCGGCAAAGCGTCAATATCTGCACGCAGCGCATAACAGGGGCCAGGCATAGCGCCGGTAAGGTCCGCTACCACACTATTGGGCGTGGGCCGGGAAATGCTTAGCCCTTTAATTGCCGCGAGCTGCTGTGCAATATAGTCGGCTGTGCGTTGTTCATGGAAAGAGAGTTCTGGATTAGCGTGCAGATGTCGACGCCAGGCAATGACCTGTGGCGCAATCTTATCGAGTAACGCCGTTAAATTTTCTCGCATAATAAGTGCCCTGAGTTAGTGAGCCTGCGGCTGTACGCGATAAGCGGCGGCTGGCAGAATAACCAGACCAGCAAGCAGCATTGCGCCAGCCAGAAACAGAAACACGGCGCTGTAATCTCCTGTTAACGCCAGTAAATAGCCCATCACAATCGGCGCAACAAAACCGCCTAGCGTCCCGCCGGTATTCACTAAACCAATAGTGGCGCCCATCACCTGCTGCGGCAGCCGCTTCATTGGCAAGGTAAAAACAGTAACGAAAGCCGCCATCAGGAAGATATCGGCAAAAAACAGCGATAAACCGATTACCCAGGCGTTTTCACTGACGTAAACCAGCCAAATCCCTGCGGCACTGAGCAACGCACTCAGGCTGATCACCCGATGCTCATGGCCCTGCATATAGCGTCCAACCAGCCAGCCGGTGGTCAGTGAGGAGATCCAGATGCCTAACCCTCCCGCTCCTACAATCAAACCGGAGATATGTACCGGAATCTCCCGCTGCTGAACCAAAAACTTGGGCAACCATGCCAGTAAGCCATAGGTCGGAATGTTGATACAAAAAATGGCAATAAACAGCATGATAACCAGCGGGTTTTTGATTATCTCTGACCACGGCATGGCGGCGCGCTGTTGCGAAGCTGATGAATGTTGACGCGGTAAGATCAGCAGGATCAGGGCTGCGACCACAATCACCAGCAGGCCAAGCCCGATAAAGGCGTGACGCCAGCCCGCCATGTTCAACACCGCGACGGTGATCACTGGCCCGACTGTCATTGCCAGACCGGATGATGAGAGCAGTATCGACTGTGCAAAAGTTCGCTGTTCAACGGCGAAGTTTTCGGTTACCGCTTTGGCGCAAGAGCAGGGATAACCAGAATGCCCTACGCCTGATAAAAAGCGGAAAACGATGAGGAGTCCCAGGCTGAATCCCATCAGGCCAAAGCAGATAGCAAACAGCCCCAGCAGACAAAGCGAAAGAAATGTCATCGCCCGGTAACCAAAGCGATCGTTAAGCCAACCTGCCGGGATTTGAAACAGCGAATAGGCGAGAAAGAAAATACCGGTGATATAACCAAGCTGGGTGGTGCTCAGCCCAAACTCTTTTTCGATGGGTAATAACGCAAACCCCATTACCGTTTTATCGATATAGACCAGGACATACCCGGTAAAAAGCATGGCAATCATCATGGGACGGGATCGTGTCGTCATCGCAACCTCGTTGCTCTGGGAATGATAAAGTAAAGGAAAAAGATGTGATACCTCTCACAATCACATAACATTCAGTGACTTATAACGTTCCCGTATCATTAAATAATCAGCGGCCCAAGATAAGATGGTATTTTGCTATCAGTGATAGCGATAAGGCATCAGGGAGACACAGCGATGGCCTATTTGCCCAAGCTGCAACAGTTACGCGTTTTTCAGGCTGTTATTCGACAGGGAAGCATTCGCTCGGCAGCACGGGCACTTCATCAGTCCCAGCCAGCCATCAGCCGGGCCTTGAAAG
Organism: Candidatus Pantoea haifensis; assembly: GCA_018842655.1. Taxonomy (GTDB): domain Bacteria; phylum Pseudomonadota; class Gammaproteobacteria; order Enterobacterales; family Enterobacteriaceae; genus Pantoea; species Pantoea haifensis. The sequence continues at coordinate 2,654,403 of JAGTWN010000004.1, forward strand.
AACTGGAGCAGACGTTAAACACCACGCTATTTATTCGCAGTGCACAAGGTGTGATGTTGACAGAAAGTGGAAAAGTATTGGCTTCACGTACGCAGCTTATTCTCGAAGAATTGCGGCGCGCCACAGATGAAATTGATGTTATCAATCACTCTTCACAAGGTTCCGTTGCATTTGGCCTCTCCTCTTTATTAGCGTTTACCGTTTTACCTGGCGCAATTAAAAGCTACGAGAAGCACTATCCCGGCACGCGCTTTACGATTAAAGAAGCGCAACTTTCAACGCTGCTGACCCCTTTACGCGAAGGCATATTAGATTTTGCCATTGGCTCGCTCAGTTCTCATTTGCCGCTGGAAGCACTGCATGTCGAACCGCTGTTTAACGTGCCATTCTGTGTTATTGCGCGTCGCGATCATGCCTGTCAGCACGTCCGCAGTTTTGATCAGCTGCGCGATCAGCGTTGGATAATTCCAGAAACGGAGATGGGATATTATCCGTTACTCTCTGAATACATGGCGGATTTTTATCCGTCCCTGACAACGCCACCGTTGCGTACTGACTCGGTAGTCTGCGGATTGAGGCTGGTGCTGGAAGCTGATTTTCTGGCGGTAGTGGCGCAGCCGATGGCCCGATCTTTCGGCAGTGAAGTGACTATTCTCAATCTGTCAGCGATCCCGGAAGCGCATTATGGCGTGATCTGGCCAAAAAAATCGCCGCTCACCTTAAGCTCACAGCGATTTCTGAACCTGTTACGGCAACGTTGTGACAAATATGAGTGGCGTTATGCGGTAGCAACGACTTCGTAGCTGTGGGTAATTTCCACGCCTTTGCCCAACATAATTGCCACCGAGCAATACTTATCAGCCGAAAGATCAACCGCACGCGCGACCGCTTTGTCCGACAGATCTTTGCCGCTGACAATAAAGTGCAGATTGATATGCGTGAAGATACGCGGGGCTTCTTCACGGCGTTCTGACTTAAGCTTTACCTCGCAGTCGCGCACATCGTTACGCCCTTTTTGTAAAATGGATACCACATCTATCGCGCTGCAACCGCCCGCTGCCATCAATACCATTTCCATCGGACTTGGTGCTTTATCACCAGAATTACCGTCCATTAATACCTGATGACCAGACGATGACTCACCGAGAAACGTCAGACCTTCCACCCATTTCACTCTTGCCTGCATGTTTTTTCTCCAGAATAGGGGGTTTTGCCGCCAGAGTACGCTTTCACCTGATAAACAGCAATCCAGAGAAATCCGCCCTTTGCTGAAGCGAGACAACAGAAGACAGTCGGCAAAAGCTGTGCTACAAAAAGAGCTGAAAATATTTTTCGTCACTCGATGGCGAAGCCGGGAAGAATTATGCGCACTGCGCCGAATGCAGCCCGAATAATTTCCTGAATGGAAAAACGCTTGAAGCTTTCATCGCCTGACAGGGAAAACTGCCCCCTGTATTTTGGGCACGATTACAACAGAGGATAATAGCGAATGGTTCTCGGCAAACCGCAAACAGACCCTACACTCGAATGGTTTTTGTCCCATTGCCATATTCACAAGTATCCCTCCAAAAGTACGCTGATTCACCAAGGTGAAAAAGCTGAAACGCTTTATTACATCGTGAAAGGATCCGTCGCGGTTCTGATCAAAGATGAAGAAGGCAAAGAGATGATTCTTTCGTATCTGAATCAGGGGGATTTTATCGGCGAGCTTGGCCTGTTTGAAGAGGGTCAGGAACGCAGTGCCTGGGTACGTGCTAAAACCGCGTGCGAAGTGGCAGAAATTTCTTACAAGAAATTCCGCCAGTTGATCCAGGTTAACCCGGATATTTTGATGCGACTGTCGTCGCAAATGGCGCGTCGCCTGCAGGTAACGTCAGAAAAAGTAGGTAACCTTGCATTTCTCGATGTTACTGGCCGCATTGCACAGACGTTGCTTAACCTGGCCAAACAGCCAGACGCCATGACGCATCCCGACGGCATGCAAATTAAAATTACTCGTCAGGAAATTGGCCAGATCGTTGGTTGCTCACGTGAAACCGTGGGCCGTATTTTGAAGATGCTGGAAGACCAGAACCTGATCTCCGCACACGGCAAAACCATCGTCGTTTACGGCACCCGCTAATTTCTGTCACTCCGGCGTGATGGCAACATCACGCCGTTATTGTTGCTGTCCTATGTGGCGTCGAATCATCTATCACCCCGAAGTCAATTATGCTCTGCGGCAGACGCTGGTGCTGTGCCTGCCTGTCACGCTCGGCTGGCTGTTTAACGATCTGCAAAATGGCCTGCTGTTCTCGTTAGTTCCCGCCTGTTGTAACATTGCCGGTCTGGATACACCGCATAAACGCTTCTTCAAACGCCTGATTGTCGGCGGCAGTTTGTTCGCACTCGGCAGTTTTCTTATCCAGTGGCTGACGCTGCAGGGCATTCCGTTGCCAGCCATTCTGTTCGTTATGCCGCTGCTGCTCGGTGTGACAGGTGAAATCAGTCCACTGCATGGGCGCCTGTTGCCGGGTGCGCTTATTGCTGCAATTTTTACTCTGAGTTTGATGGGACATATGCCGATTTGGGTGCCGCCACTGCTCTATATCGGCGGTACGCTGTGGTACGGCGTATTCAACTGGTTTTGGTTCAGGCTGTGGAAAGAGCAGCCGATGCGCGAAAGCCTGAGCCTGATTTACCGCGAGCTGGCAGATTATTGCGATGCAAAATATACCCTGTTAACCCAGCTTACCGATCCTGAAAAAGCGTTGCCTCCTTTGCTGGCGCGCCAGCAGAAAGTGATCGATATGATTAACACCTGCTATCAGCAGATGCATATGCTGTCAGCGAATGGCGACGAAAGCCATAAGCGGCTGAAACGCGCTTTTCAGATGGCGCTGGATTTACAGGAACACATTTCTGTCAGCCTGCATCAGCCGGAAGAGGTGCAAAAGCTGGTGGAGCAAAGCCATGCTGAAGCGGTGATTCGCTGGAACGCCAATACGATTTCCGCGCGGTTACGCGTGCTGGCTGATGACATTTTGTATCACCAACTGCCCGATCGCTTTTCAATGGACAAACAGCTCGGCGCGCTGGAAAAGATTGCGCGTCAGCATCCAGACAACCCGGTCGGCAATTTCTGTCTTTATCATTTCAACCGCATTGCGCGGGTGCTGCGTACGCACAAGCCGCTGTATCAACGCGACCTGATGGCCGATCGCCAACGCCGCCTGCCCCTGATCCCTGCTTTACGCAGCTATCTCTCACTAAAATCCGCCGCGCTACGCACTGCCGGGCGCTTTGCAGTGATGCTGATGTTTGGCAGCGCGCTGGCTATGTTTTTCAATATTCCTAAACCTTACTGGATCCTGATGACCATTATGTTCGTCAGTCAAAATGGGTATAGCGCAACGCGAGTACGTATTCAGCACCGGGCCGCAGGCACCTTTGCCGGTCTGGTGATCGCCGCCGCCACACTGCGTTTCGCGGTGCCTGAATCGCTCATATTGCTGATCATGCTGGCGATTACCTTTATCAGCTATGCGTTTACACGCAAATTTTACGGCTGGTCAATGGTCGGTTTCACCGTGACGGCGGTTTACTGTCTGCAACTCTTGTCACTGAACGGCGCAGAGTTTTTGCTGCCCCGCCTGATGGACACGCTAATGGGCTGTCTGATTGCTTTTGGTGGCATGGTGTGGCTGTGGCCGCAGTGGCAAAGCGGATTACTGAGGCAGAACGCACATGATGCGCTGGAAACCTATCAGGAAGCGTTGCGCATGTTACTTGGCCCTGAACAGTCGCCAGAAAAGCTGGCCTATCAGCGCGTAACGGTGAATCAGGCCCATAACGCATTGTTTAACTCACTTAACCAGGCGATGCAGGAACCGGCTTTTAATGCACAATATTTAAAAGATATGCGTATGTGGGTCACGCACAGTCAGTTTATTGTCGAACATATTAACGCAATGACAATTCTGGCACGCGAGCACACCATGTTAACCGCCTCGCTGGCGCAACAATATTTGCAGTCATGTGAGATTGCGCTGCAACGCTGTCAGCAACGGCTGGAATATGATGGTCCCGGTTCGCAAACGAATATACTGGAAGGACCCGAGAATCTTAATGAAGGGCCGATCACTATCGTTGAGCAACATGTAAAACGCATTCTGGGACACCTGAGCGTGATGCACACGATTTCGTCTCTGGCGTGGAACCAGCGACCACAGCATGGCCGCTGGCTGGTGAAAAAACTACGAAAAGAATAATTTAAAGAGTGAATGAGAGCGTATTTAAAAAACGCACTTTTTTAAATAACAAAAAGTGAAAAATAGATTTATTCTATGAACAATTACAACATTATTAAATCCAGGCTAATTCGAATTAACATTATGGCGTATTATCGCCTACTGCCACCATCTTTAATGTTAAATCTGCACCGGCTTTGAGATATTCAGTTTGCGCGAACACGGCATCTTTAACCATCGCTTCGCCAGGATCGGTTACTTCCTGATCCCGCACCTTTTCAATGCTTAAAAATAGCAGGTGCATTGCAATGTCCATTGATTTTTGAAATGATTCAAGCGTCCGGTTTGAACCCATCTCACTGCGAACGCGATCCCAGCTTCTATCCGCTTCATCACGCAAAGATTAGAATTCTTCAAAGAGAGATTTCCATCGGTTTACATATCATGTAAACCTTCTTCTAAAGATAATGATATTTTACTTACAATATAACCCTTAATTATTAGTAGGGTAGTGATAAAACATGCCTTGCATTAAGCTAAACTATTACGCACATCGATAACAATAAATAACAGTGACCTTGCAAATAAAATTTATGCATTTTCCAAAATTATTTCAATGAGGATAAAATTAAAAACTGAGCAAATAAAGAATAGTCTTGCAACAAATTAACAGTTTAAAAAGCAAAATAACCTTTATCTGTTTTTGATATTCCGTGACCAATACCACAAACAGAAAAGAGGCACGCCTTTTATTAGCACTAGCATTTAAACACTATTTATAAAGTTAATATTTTTATAAGTTTTATCAATTGAAAAATCCGCTACCGCTGTGTCAAAGCCCAATACTTAACAGAGATAATAACCGGGAGAAATTCGGGTAATGCTACGGCGAAAGAATCAACAGGTGGGGTTTTGCAGGGGTTTCTTGACGGGTTACAAGAGATAACCCGTCAGAGAAAATAAATGGCGGAATGAATTTATGCCTTCAGCACGGCATCTATTGCGGCAGCAAATCTTGCCATGCCTTCCTCGATATCGCCTGGCTCAATCACCAGAGAAGGCGCAAAACGGATCACATCCGTGCCAGCGACTAAAATCATTACCCCTTCCGCCGCTGCGGCGTTGAGGATGTCACGTGCTTTACCTGCATGCTGTGGCTTCAGCGCAGCACCAATCAGTAAGCCTTTACCACGAATATCGGCGAACAGATCATACTTCGCATCAATGGCTTTTAACGCTTCCACATATTGCTGACGACGGGTTTCAACGCCTTCCAGCACTTCAGGCGTGTTGATGATATCCAGCGCAGTTTCCGCAATGGCACAGGCCAGCGGATTGCCGCCATAGGTGGTGCCGTGTACGCCAGGTGCCATCGTTGAAGCAATGTCCTGAGTGGTCAGCATTGCGCTCACCGGGAAGCCGCCGCCCAGGGCTTTGGCTGAAGTCAAAATGTCTGGTGTCACGCCATAATGTTCATAAGCGAACAGTTTACCACTGCGTCCCATACCGCTTTGCACTTCATCCAGCACCAGCAGCGCCTGATGCTGATCGCAAAGCTCGCGCAGGCCTTGCATAAATTCCTGCGTTGCGGGCATCACGCCACCTTCGCCCTGAATCGGCTCAACCACAATGGCGCAGGTATGATCGTCAATCACCGCTTTGACGGCATCAAGATCGTTAAAGGGAACATGTACGATGTCCGCTGGCTTCGGACCAAAGCCATCGGAATATTTTGGCTGTCCGCCGACCGAGACCGTAAACAGCGTGCGGCCATGAAAAGCGTTGTGGAAAGCGATGATTTTACTTTTAAACGGACTATGACGTTTATAAGCATAATAACGCGCCAGTTTGAATGCGGCTTCGTTGGCTTCTGCGCCTGAGTTAGCGAAAAATACGCGCTCCGCAAAGGTGGCATTGATTAACTTACTGGCCAGACGTAGTGCCGGTTCGTTAGTAAAAACGTTACTGGTATGCCATAGCGTTTCGCCCTGGCTTTTCAGGGTCTCGACTAACGCCGGGTGACAATGGCCTAATGCGGTGACCGCGATACCGCCAGAAAAATCGATATACTCTTTGCCCTGCTGATCCCATATGCGACTGCCCTTGCCTTTCACCGGCACAAACTGCGCAGGTGCATAAACAGGCAAAATGACGTTATCGAACGTTTCCCGCGTTACCGCAATTTTTTCCGTTGCCATTGACGACCTCGTTTGATTATTTGTTGAGCCAATGTGAAATAATAATCACAAAATATGCATAAAAAATCACTCAAAGGCAAACAGAACTTTACTGTTCAAGAAAATTGCGCAGCAGTTGATGCCCCTGTTCGCTGAGTATGCTTTCAGGATGGAATTGCACGCCTTCCAGCGCCAGCGTTTTATGGCGAAACCCCATAATCTCATCAGGCTGGCCATCACGCAGACTCCAGGCCGTGACGTCAAAAATATCGGGAAGCGTATCGCGTTGGACGATTAGTGAATGATAACGCGTTACGGTAAGCGGATTATTCAAATTGCGGAACACGCCACAGTGGGTATGCTGAATCACAGATGTCTTGCCATGCATCACCTGCCGCGCACGTACCACTTTAGCACCATAAGCCTGCGCGATAGCCTGATGCCCCAGGCAGACGCCCAGCACAGGTACGCGCCCCGCATAATGGCGGATCGCTGCCAGTGAAATGCCTGATTCATCCGGCGTACAGGGACCGGGTGAAATCACCAGATGCGTCAGAGGGAGCGCGTCAATCTCTTCGAGGCTGATCGCATCGTTTCTCACCACGCGCACCTCAGCCCCAAGTTCGCAAAAGTACTGGTAAAGGTTCCAGGTGAAAGAGTCGTAATTATCAATGAGCAACAGCATGATCAATCCAGAGAGGTTGATGGCGCTGCTATTCTACGCGTTTAGTCCGCCTCACTCACTACTTTCGCAAAGACCTTTTCCAGCGGTTCCAGGTTGCCAGATGCGCCAGCCTGGTTAGCGGCGATCCACGGCTCAGCTTCGATTTTATTCCAGTCCAGCAAATAACCCGCATGCAGCGCCAGTTGCTCGAAAAAATACGCTGTGCCCGGCCATTCCCTTCGCGGAATGGATGCAGCATATTGATTTCACAATAGTAGTGGGCAATTCGCTGCACAAATTCTTCACGAGGCAGATCGGTTAAGCCTTTTTCCTCTTCCAGCGCGCTCATCAGGGTATTGCCCTCTTTTTCGATGTACTCGAAGTGGCAAAACGGCGTTTCATCTCGCCAGATGTCGATGGTGCGTAGCTCACCCGCCCAGCTATAGACATCCTGAAACAGGGTGCGATGAATGTGACAAAGATAAGGAAGGCCCAGCGTACTTGTGCCAAGCTCTAACGTAGCAAGACGAGCAGCACTAAAGCTCAGCTCAGCTTTGCGTAACTGAGCGGCATCATGAATATCGAGGCGGTTTTTCAGTACATCATCGTTTTGCCAGAGATACGGATCGCGAGAGACAGCAGCATTATTTGCCATACTGCCTCCTTAACGACGCTAAGCGCGCCTGCGCATCTTCGCCTTTGATCGCTTCATTTAGCGCCAGACCTTCAAGGCGGCAGCTTGCCTGATAGCTCACGCCTCGCCGCTGTTGCCAAAGCGTAGATTTTTGTTTGTCTGTGAGTTTGTTTGCCATGTCGCCTCCTGGCTGGGTTTTGCCCTAAGTATAAGAGCAAAATTTTCCTTTGCCGGAGACGAGGCGATGATCGCCATCCGCAGATGGCGACGAAGCGGGTTAAGGCAGCACTTTTGCGCTAAGGATAACGACGGGTTTTGCCGGTACATTCTGATAAGGACCCACATCTTTTGTTGGGACCTGAGAAATTTTATCTGCGACCTCAATGCCTTTGACAATTTTTCCAAATACCGCGTAACCAAAATCACGTTGTCCATGATCGAGGAAGGCATTGTCTGTCACGTTCAGGAAGAACTGACTGGTGGCACTGTCTTTATCTGCGGTCCGCGCCATCGAAATGGTGCCGCGCAGGTTACGCAAACCGTTGTCCGCTTCGTTTTTGATCGGCGCCTGGGTCTGCTTTTGCTGCATGTCTGTGGTGAATCCACCGCCCTGGATCATGAAACCAGGAATGACACGATGAAAAATGGTGTTGTTATAAAAGCCGTTATTAACGTAATCGACGAAATTTTTCACTGAAACCGGCGCTTTTTGATCGTTCAGTTCGAGTTCGATATTACCGGCAGACGTGGTGAGAAGCACATGAGTGTCGCCTTTAGCGGCCAGAGCTGAGGCGGAAACTGAGGAGAGCGCAAACAGGGCAACTGCCGCTGTCAAAGTACGTTTAAACATAAAAGATCCCTTACCTTGGAGAGCGAGCTCAAAACGAAATTGATTGTAAAGAGCATGTCTTTCAAGAGCCAGTGTTTTACCTATATTTACGCTGGTCTTAACGATATGGCGCAAACGATAAAGTTGCAGCAATGCGTGACGAAAATCACACAACTAGTGAAATTTGGATCTCGATTTTCACTGGTTGTTTATTAAGATCACAGTTCCGTTTACACTTTCTGACACTTTTGCCGACCTTCCGGTTCTTAACAGGTTCAGAACATGACAAACCGAAATCGACTAGGCCTTACCTGGATCAGCTTTTTTCCTATGCGCTTACCGGCGCGCTGGTAATTGTTACCGGCATGGTAATGGGGGATATTGCGAAGGATTTTCAGATCCCTGTTTCCAGCATGAGCAATACCTTTACTTTCCTTAACACCGGCATTCTGGTAGCCGTATTTCTTAATGCCTGGCTCATGGTTATTGTGCCATTAAAACGCCAACTCATTTTTGGTTTCATTCTCATGGTACTGGCGATCATTGGCCTGATGACCAGCCGCGATTTGACCATTTTCTCGCTTTGCATGTTCGTGCTGGGCGTGGTCAGCGGCATTACTATGTCGATTGGCACATTCCTGATTACGCATATGTATGAAGGCAGACAGCGTGGTTCCCGTCTGCTGTTTACCGACTCCTTCTTCAGTATGGCGGGAACCCTGTTCCCGGTACTGGCGGGTATCCTCCTGGCGCGGCAGTTGCCGTGGTACTGGGTTTATGTCTGTATCGGCGTCATCTACGTTGCGATTTTCGTGCTGACGCTGTTCGTTGAATTTCCGGTATTGCGCAAGCCAGAAAACAGCCCCACCGTCGAGAAAGAGAAATGGGGTGTGGGTGTGCTGCTGCTGTCGATTGCGGCATTGTGCTACATTTTGGGCCAGCTCGGTTTTATCTCCTGGGTGCCAGAATATGCCACCAAAACCATGGGCATGGATATCACCAGCGCAGGTCAGTTAGTCGGCAATTTCTGGACAGCTTACATGGTCGGCATGTGGGTATTCAGCTTCCTGCTGCGGTTCTTCGATCTACAGCGCATTCTGATGGTATTAGCGGGTCTTGCTACCCTGTTGATGTACTGGTTTGTCAGCAGCCGTGACGCCAGTATGTTGAGTTGGATTATTATGATTCTGGGCTTCAGCTCCAGCGCCATTTATACCACTATCATCACGCTTGGATCGCTGCAAACTAAAGTGGCCTCGCCAAAGCTGGTCAACTTTATTCTGACCTGCGGCACCGTAGGGACGATGCTGACCTTTGTAGTCACCGGCCCGATTGTTGAGAAGAGTGGTGTGCATACCGCACTCACAACCGCTAACGGTTTATATGCGGTCGTGTTTATCATGTGTGCGCTGCTTGGCTTTGTGACTAAACATCGTCAACACGGTCATATCACACATTGATTTTTTGGGCGGCGTTGCCCGCCGCCCTGCTCTGTTCAGCGTTTGAAATTCACTTGCTCTTTTTCCGGCAAATAGATCTCACTCTGCGCCGGTTGCGTTGCTGCGATAACGTCACCACGACGGATGGAATAGCGCACCGGCACCTGCCGCCTCACCGCATCAAAGCCACTCTCTGCGGGCAAAATGATTAAGCTCGCATCGTTGCCCTGTTCAAGGCCATAGCCGGTTAAATTAAGCGTTTTGGCGCTGTTATGTGTAATCAGATTCAGTCCGCTATCAATCTGCTCATAACCCATAAGCTGGCAAACATGCAGTCCCATATGCAATACCTGAAGCATATTGGCGGTGCCGAGCGGATACCATGGATCGAACACATCGTCGTGACCAAAACAGACATTGATATTTGCCTCAAGCAGCTCTTTTACCCGCGTAATACCGCGCCGTTTGGGATAGCTGTCAAAGCGCCCTTGCAGATGAATATTGACCAGTGGGTTAGCCACAAAATTGATGCCAGAAAGTCCAAGCAGCCGAAACAGGCGCGAGGCATAGGCACCGTTATAGGAATGCATTGCCGTGGTATGGCTGGCAGTAACGCGCGCACCCAGACCATCACGATGCGCCAGCGCCGCCACGGTTTCAACGAAGCGCGATTGGTCATCGTCAATCTCATCGCAATGCACATCGATCAGCTTGTCGTAACGGTTGGCCAGCGCAAACGTTTTGTGTAGCGATTCCACACCATATTCACGGGTGAACTCATAATGTGGAATGGCACCCACCGCATCGGCTCCCATTCGCAGGGCTTCTTCCAGTAAGACTTCCCCGTTGGGATAGGAAAGAATCCCTTCCTGTGGAAAAGCCACGATTTGAATCGCGATCCACGGAGCCATTTCTGCTTTTAATTCCAGCATCGCTTTGAGCGCGGTCAGCGTAGGATCGGAAACATCCACATGGGTGCGAACAAACTGAACCCCGTTAGCGATTTGCCACTTCAAGGTCTGGCTGGCGCGCTGTTTCACATCTTCATGACTGAGCAGCGCCTTGCGCTCGGCCCAACGCTCAATGCCTTCAAACAGTGTGCCAGACTGATTCCATGCAGGTTCACCGGCTGTTTGCGTAGTATCAAGGTGAATATGCGGCTCAATAAAAGGTGGAAAGGCCAGCCCGCCTTCACCATCCAGTGATTCGTTATCTGGCTGAAGGTGCTGTGGCTGCGCCTGAATATGGGTAAACTTTCCTTCATCAATGCCGATTTGCCACAACCCCTCGCGTCCGGACAGACGCAAATTATTAATCCACTTCAGTGAAGTTTTTATCATCGCAATCTGTTCTCCTGTTGAACGCTTCAGGTTAAAGCTAGCACGATTCAGCTTTAAAACACGATCGCGCCAGTTGGCACTTTGTTGAGGGATTTAAAAGGGTTAAGTAATTCTATCAAAATCAACCAGATACCTATAAATAGGTATATAACAACGCAATTGATTTACATCAATAATCCCCGGATATAGCGCGCTATTGTAGCCGCAGATATCGCAAATTTGGGGCAAAAATGAGCAAGCACAATGTCGTCATAATTGGTAACGGCATGGTCGGCCACCACTTCATAGAAGAATTAATCGATAAAGCCGAAGCCGGCCAGTTTTCGATAACCGTCTTTTGTGAAGAACCTCGCGTCGCCTATGATCGCGTTCACCTTTCCGCCTACTTCTCCCACCATACCGCCGAAGAACTGTCATTAGTTCGTGAAGGATTTTACGAAAAGCATCAGGTCAGCGTGCTGCTGGGCGAGCGCGCCATCACCATCAATCGTGATGAGAAGCTGATCCATTCCACTACGGGTCGTGCAGTACATTACGACACGCTGATCTTCGCTACCGGCTCGTATCCATGGATACCGCCAATCAAAGGCGCAGGAGGCAGTAACTGTTTTGTCTATCGCACCATTGAAGATCTCAACGCGATTGAAGCCTGTTCACGCCGCAGTAAGCGTGGCGCCGTGATTGGCGGTGGCCTGCTGGGGCTGGAAGCCGCAGGCGCGTTAAAAAATCTGGGTATTGAAACGCATGTGATTGAGTTCGCACCGGTGCTAATGGCGGAGCAGCTCGACAGGCAAGGCGGCGAGCTGCTCCGCCGTAAGATCGAACAGATGGGCGTGCAGGTGCATACCAGCAAAAATACCCAGCAAATCATCCATCACGACGAAGGCGGTAAGACATTACAGTTTGCCGATGGCAGTGAATTGCAGGTCGATTTTATTGTTTTTTCAACCGGCATTCGTCCGCAGGATAAGCTGGCAAAACAGTGCGGTCTGGCGACTGGCGCGCGTGGCGGGATCGCCATTGATGATCGTTGCCGCACCAGCGATCCGGCCATTTTCGCTATTGGCGAGTGTGCCGCCTGGCAGGATCGCGTTTTCGGCCTGGTGGCTCCGGGCTACAAAATGGCTCAGGTCGCAAGCGATAGCCTGCTGGGCCGAGACAACGCTTTCGCCGGTGCAGACATGAGCGCCAAACTGAAGCTGCTGGGCGTTGATGTGGGCGGTATCGGCGATGCGCACGCCAGCACGCCAGGGGCGCGCAGCATTGTCTGGCTGGATGAGAGCAAATCGGTTTATAAACGCTTAATCATCAGCGAAGATCAAAAAACACTGCTTGGCGCCGTGCTGGTAGGCGATACCCACGATTACGGCAATCTGTTGCAACTGGTACTCAATGCGATTCCTTTGCCAGCCTCTCCTGAAGGGCTGATTCTGCCTGCAGGCAGCGGCGAAAAACCCGTTATGGGCGTTGAGGCGTTACCCGACAGCGCACAAATCTGTTCCTGTTTTGATGTCAGCAAAGGCGACATCATTAAAGCGGTACAAGGGGGTTGTCATACCCTGGCAGCCCTGAAAAGTGAAACCCGGGCGGGCACCGGTTGTGGTGGCTGTGTTCCATTGATTACTCAGGTGCTGAACAGTGAGCTCAGCCGCCAGGGCATCGAAATCAGTAACAATTTATGCGCCCATTTCCCCTACTCACGTCAGGAGTTGTATCACCTGATTCGTGTGGAAGAGATAAAAAGTTTCGAGGCGCTGCTGGCGAAATATGGCCAGGGCTACGGCTGCGAAGTGTGTAAACCTACCGTCGCGTCCCTGCTGGCGTCCTGCTGGAATGAGTATGTGCTGAAGCCGCAACATACACCGCTTCAGGACAGCAATGATATGTTCCTCGGTAATATTCAAAAAGATGGCACCTATTCGGTGATCCCCGCTCACCGGGTGGTGAAATTACCCCGCAGGGGCTGCAGGTCATTGGCCAGGTTGCACAGCAATATCATCTCTACACCAAAATCACCGGCTCGCAGCGTATCGGCCTGTTTGGTGCCCAGAAAGACGATCTGCCTGCCATCTGGTCACAACTGATTGCTGCGGGTTTCGAAACCGGGCAGGCCTATGCAAAAGCCCTGCGTATGGCGAAAACCTGCGTCGGCAGTGCGTGGTGTCGCTTTGGCGTCGGTGACAGCCTTGGCACTGGCGTGATGCTGGAAAATCGTTACAAAGGCATCCGTACACCACACAAAATGAAGTTTGGCGTTTCAGGCTGTACTCGTGAGTGTGCCGAAGCCCAGAGCAAAGATGTAGGCGTTATTGCCACTGAGAAAGGCTGGAATCTTTATGTCTGTGGGAATGGCGGTATGAAACCGCGCCATGCCGACTTACTGGCTGCTGATCTCGATCTGCAAACGCTGGTCACCTGTCTGGACCGCTTCATGATGTTCTATATCCGTACCGGCGACCGCCTGCAGCGTACCTCGCTGTGGCTGGAAAGCCTGGAGGGCGGCATCGATTACCTGCGCAGTGTGATTATTGACGACAAGCTGGGCATAAATACTCAACTCGAAAATGAGCTAAACCGCCTGCGTAGCAGCGTGAGTTGTGAATGGAAAGAAGCACTGCATGATGCGCAAAACCCGACGCATTTCGCACACTTTATCAACTCGTCACAGCGCGATCCTAATGTGCAAATGGTGAGTGAACGCGATCAACATCGTCCGGCACGTCCGGCAGAGCGCATCGCCGTGACGCAAATTGAGGAGAGCGAAGCATGAGCCACTGGACTGCGGTATGTCAGCTAACACAAATCCTGCCTGCAACCGGTGTTTGCGCGCTGGTGAATGGCCAACAGATTGCCATCTTCCGTCCACGCGATGATGAAGTGCTGTTTGCCATCAGCAACATTGATCCCTTTGCCCAGGCCAGCGTGTTATCACGCGGTATCATCGCTGAGCATCAGAACCAGCTCTGGGTAGCCAGCCCGCTGAAAAAGCAGCGGTTTCGTCTAAGTGACGGCCTGTGTATGGAAGATGAAGCGTTATCGGTTGCCACCTGGCCCGTGCGCGTCACCGCCGGCCAGGTGGAAATCTGTGCCTGAATTCTTTTTATGAGATACCACTATGTTTACTGAAACCTTAAATAAAAGCGCGGACAATGCGGCGCGTATTGTCCGTACCGCACAGCAAAGCCCACTCGCGTTCTGGATCAGCTCAGCAATGGCTGGCGCTTACGTCGGCCTGGCGATCATTCTTATCTTTACGCTTGGTAACCTCATCGATCCGGCGTTGCGCCCGCTGGTGATGGGGGCCACGTTTGGTATCGCCCTGACGCTGGTAATCATCGCGGGTTCCGAACTCTTTACCGGTCATACGATGTTTCTTACCATCGGAGTGAAAGCGGGCACCATTTCTCAAGGTCAGATGTGGTGTATTCTGCCGCAAACCTGGCTGGGTAATCTGGTCGGCTCCGTTGCCGTCGCGTTAATTTACTATTTTGCCGCTGGTGCGCTCTTGCCAAATGGCGATGCGTTAATTCATGGGGCAGCTCTGGCTAAAACCACCCAACCGGCAACGGCCCTGTTTTTTAAAGGTGCGCTGTGTAACTGGTTAGTTTGTCTGGCAATCTGGATGGCATTGCGTACCGAGGGGTCGGCTAAGTTTATCGCTATCTGGTGGTGCCTGCTGGCGTTTATCGCCTCAGGTTATGAGCACTCTATCGCTAACATGACGGTTTTTGCTCTCTCATGGTTTGGTGAGCATAATAGCCATCTGACATTAAGCGGTATCGGCCATAACTTGTTGTGGGTAACACTGGGTAACATGCTATCTGGCATGGTATTCATGGGCCTCGGCTACTGGTACGCCACTCCACGGGCGCAGCGCCCACAGCCACACCTACAAACCGCCCCGCTTAAATCCGTTTAACTCACATATTTTAGCCCGCACTGTGCGGGCTTTTTCAGGATCCACTATGGAATATTTTCCCCTGTTTTGCCGCCTGCAAGGCAAACGCTGCCTGTTAGTCGGCGGTGGCGAAGTCGCTGAACGTAAGGCGCGCTTGCTGTTAGCGGCAGGCGCAGACCTGCATGTCGGTGCGCTGAATTTCTCTGCTGCTTTTCATCAGTGGGCGCAACAGGGAAAAGTGACCTTACTACAGGGCAGTTTTAATACCTGCTGGCTGTCCGATTGTTGGCTGGTGGTGGCCGCCACCGATAATGACCAGGTAAACCAGCACGCCGCTGACGCTGCTGATGCGCGCAGGATCTTCTGCAACTTAGTCGACGCACCAGCTCAAGCCAGCGCCATTATGCCGTCGATAATCGATCGCTCACCGTTGATGATCGCCGTGTCGTCTGGCGGACGTGCGCCTGTGCTGGCACGCTTACTGCGTGAAAAGCTGGAAGCGATGCTGCCACAGCATCTCGGCCAGCTTGCCCGGCTTGCCGGCACGCTGCGCGCACGGGTGAAAAAACAGTTTGCCTCTGTGTCACAACGTCGCCATTTCTGGGAGCGTTTTTTCTCCAGTGACCGGCTGGCACAAACGCTGGCTAACGGTGACATGGCGCGAGCTAACGACCTGACTGAGACACTATTTAATGCAGCACCTGAAACTCACGGGGATGTCACGCTGGTGGGGGCCGGTCCTGGTGATGCGGGTTTGTTGACCCTGAAAGGCTTACAGCATATTCAGCAGGCGGATGTCATCGTTTATGACCGACTGGTTTCTGAGGAGATCCTTAACCTGGTGCGACGTGACGCCGAGCGGGTCTTTGTTGGCAAGCGAGCCGGAGATCATTGCGTTCCACAGGCGCAAATTAACCAGTTACTGCTGGAGCAGGCGCAGCGCGGTAAACGTGTGGTGCGTTTAAAAGGCGGCGATCCCTTTATTTTTGGGCGAGGTGGCGAAGAGCTGGAACTTCTTGCCCGGCATCATATCCCTTTCAGCGTGGTGCCAGGCATTACGGCTGCATCAGGCTGCGCCGCTTACAGCGGTATTCCACTTACACATCGAGACCATGCGCAAAGTGTGCGCCTGGTAACCGGACATCTGCAACATGAGGGCAGGCTCGGCTGGCAAAAGCTGGCTGCCGACCAGCAAACACTGGTGTTTTATATGGGGCTGGCACAAGCGCCGGAGATCCAGCATCAGTTGCTGCAACACGGGATGCGCGCTGATATGCCGGTAGCACTGGTGGAAAACGGGACGCGCACGGATCAACGTGTCGTGACCGGCACGCTTATTCAGTTAGATGAATTATCCCGGCAGGTAACCAGTCCGAGCCTGATCATCGTAGGCAGCGTCGTCAGCCTGCGCGACACCTTGCGCTGGTTTTAGTCACTTATTCACACACAATAAAAAACGGCGGGTTTGCCTGCCCGCCGTTGCTGTTTTTATCACTGAGTGATTAAGGCTGGGCGACAAATCCCACGGCCTGATAAACCTTCTTCAGCGTTTCCTGCGCCTGTGCCCGGGCTTTTGTCGCGCCATCACGCATAACTTGCTCAAGGAAAGCTTCGTCATTACGGAAGCGGTTATACCGTTCCTGCAACTCTGCCAACATGCCAGATACCGCGTCTGCTACCGCCCCTTTCAGGTGGCCATACATCTGCCCCTCGAACTCTTTCTCCAGCTCGGCAATAGTCTTACCCGTGACGCCAGCCAGAATATCCAGCAGGTTCGATACACCGGCTTTCTCTTTCACATCATAGCGCACTACTGGCGGCTCTTCAGAGTCAGTCACGGCACGTTTGATCTTCTTCACCACCGATTTCGGATCTTCCAGCAGGCCGATAACATTATTGCGGTTATCGTCTGACTTGGACATCTTTTTGGTCGGCTCCAGCAGTGACATCACGCGCGCGCCTGATTTTGGAATAAACGGCTCAGGCACTTTGAAAATGTCGCCATACAGTGCATTAAAGCGTTGCGCGATATCGCGGCTCAACTCCAGATGCTGTTTCTGATCTTCGCCCACCGGCACCTGGTTGGTCTGGTAGAGCAGGATATCTGCCGCCATCAGAACCGGGTAATCAAACAGACCGGCGTTGATGTTCTCTTCGTAACGCGCCGACTTGTCTTTAAACTGCGTCATACGGCTCAGTTCGCCAAAGTAGGCATAGCAGTTAAGGATCCAGCTCAGTTGCGTGTGTTCTGGCACGTGTGACTGAACAAAAATGGTGCTTTTTTCAGGATCGATACCGCAGGCGAGATAGAGTGCCAGCGTGTCCAGCGTCGCTTTACGCAGCGCAGCAGGATCCTGACGAACAGTAATGGCGTGCAGGTCGACGATGCAGTAAATGCAATGAAAATCATCTTGCATCTGTACCCACTGACGCAGTGCACCCATATAGTTGCCAATGGTCAGTTCGCCGGACGGCTGCGCGCCGCTGAAAACGATGGGTTTCATTCTTTTGTCCTGATAATTACAGCCCGATCGCGGGCAGAAGTTCATCGAAAGAGTCGAGCGTTAAATCGGGTTGGCTGGCAGCGATCGGTTCGCCATAGTTATAGCCAAACGTCATACCAATATTGGGTACGCCAGCCGACTGGGCAGCGAGAATATCATTACGAGAATCGCCAACAAACAGCAATTGTTCAGGCAGCACGCCAAACTTACCCAGTACGAGGAAAATCGCGGCCGGGTGCGGTTTTTTAACAATCACATCATCTCCGCCAATGATCAGCGAAAACGCGTCAGCAATGCCAAGCGAGGCCAGTAAAGGCGCAACGAATGGCGTAGGCTTATTGGTCACAATTGCCATCGGCATGCCTCTGGCCTGTAACGTTTCCAGCGTCGCTTTTACCTGCGGAAACAGGGTGCTGCCCGCTTCTACCGTATCAGCGTAATGCTTGTCGAACAGCGCACGCGCATCGCGTTGCTCATCGGGTTGCGGTTCACGGCCCAGCGCGTAAGTCATTGCGCGCGTCATCATCACGTCAGCGCCATTGCCGATCCAGGTAGAGACGCGCTCGACGCCTGCTGCAGGCAATGCTAAATCTGCCAGTGTGCGATCAATCGCTTCAGCCAGGCCCGGCGCGCTGTCTACCAGCGTGCCGTCGAGATCAAACGCCAGCGCACGAACATCAGTGAAATGAGCCATTGGCCTTCTCCAGCTCGTTACGCATATCATCAATCACTTTTTTGTAGTCGGGATGACCGAAAATAGCAGAACCGGCGACAAACATATCCGCGCCTGCTGCCGCGATTTGGCCGATGTTATCGATTTTCACACCACCATCAACTTCAAGGCGAATATCGTAGCCGCTCTGATCAATGCGCTTACGCGCTTCACGCAGTTTATCCAGCGTGCCGGGAATAAAAGATTGTCCACCGAAACCGGGATTCACTGACATCAACAAAATGATATCCAGCTTGTCCATTACATAATCAAGGTAGCTGAGCGGTGTGGCAGGATTGAACACCAGTCCCGCTTTGCAGCCATGCTCTTTGATGATCTGCAATGTGCGATCAACATGCTCACTGGCTTCAGGATGAAAAGTGATATAAGTCGCACCGGCTTTAGCAAATTCAGGGATCAGCGCATCAACGGGCTTTACCATCAAATGCACATCAATTGGCGCAGTAATGCCATAGTCGCGCAGTGCTTTCAGCACCATTGGCCCCATGGTCAGGTTGGGAACGTAATGGTTATCCATCACGTCGAAGTGAACCACGTCGCCTCCTGCCGCCAACGCTTTTGCGGTATCTTCGCCGAGGCGAGCAAAATCCGCCGAAAGGATTGAAGGGGCCAGCAAATATTGTTTCATCCGATTCTCCCACTGTTGTGCGCCAGCCTTGCGGCTGGCGTAATGCGTTGGTCGCGGACGAAACAGACTAGCTATAAAGCGCCAGCAGTTCGTCAACCTTCGTGCGACCGGCTATGCTTCGGCTAATAGAACGCCGGGCCTTGACCACATGTAACACTGCATCCTGATACCACAAACGGGTTAATGCAGTGTCATGGTTGGAAATCAGAACCGGGATCCGGCTCTCTTCTGCCAGTTTGGCTGCCAGTTCCGCCAGATGCTGCTGTTCGCGCAGGCTGAAACTGTTGGTGTGATACGCCGTAAAATTCGCTGTTGCTGACAGCGGCGCATACGGTGGATCACAATACACCACGGAGCCTTTAGAGGCATTGGTCAGGGTAACATCGTATGACTCACAGACAAACGTTGCTTTCTGCGCCCGCTCGGCAAACCAAAGCAGTTCTGCTTCTGGAAAATAGGGTTTACGGTAACGGCCAAAAGGCACGTTAAACTCACCACGCAGGTTATAACGACATAAACCGTTATAGCAGTGACGATTGAGATAAAGGAACAGCAGCGCACGCTGATAGCTGTCAGTGCTGGTGTTAAATTCACTACGGCGCTGATAAAAGCAGGCTTCGTTATTCCCTTCCGGCGTGAACAGCTGTTGTGCATCCCGGATAAAATCAGCAGTGCGCGTTTTAACGATGTTATAGAGATTGATTAAGTCGCTGTTGATGTCAGCAAGATGGTAGCGATCAAAGTCGGTGTTAAGAAACACCGAGCCGGCACCGACAAAGGGTTCTATCAGGCAGTCGCCTTGTGGCAAATAGCGATGGATCTCTTCTACCAGAGGGAATTTCCCCCTGCCCATTTCAGGAAAGCGCGGTTTTTCTTCATGCTGTCGTGGTTCTTACATCTTATTGTGAGGCTGTGGCTGGACCGACAGCAGATCTGCGCTTAAAACGGGGCCAGCCTGGCTGACCCCACATCAATTATTGAGCTTCTTTCTTTACCTGGCTCAGCGGCTTAACCCAGGGATTTTGTGCACGCACGTCAGCAGGCAAGGAAGCGACAGCGCGCTTAGCTTCTGCGGGTGTAGCATAGGATCCGCTCACTAATACGTACCAGGACTGACCGTTGCGGGTGGTTTTATAAACGTGATAACCGCTCAGGTTCTGCTTTTTCGCCCAGGCATTCAGGCTTTCGGCACGTGATGCCCCGCTCAGCTGCAGGGTGTAATTGCCGCCGGGCAAAGTGCTGCTTGTCGTGCTGCTGCTTGCGCTACTTGCCTTAGTGGCGCCCGAACCGCTGGTCACCGGACGCGCTGGCGTAGTGTGCGTTCTGCTTTCACTGGCCGCAGGTTTAGAAGCGGTTTTGTGCGGTGTCTCATGTTGAGTGCGCGCTGGCGTTGTGGTTTTAACCGGCGCAGGGCGACTGGCTGGCGCAGCCGCACCGCTACTTGCGCTAACGGTAGCCGGGGCTGTTGGCAATGAACTGCCGTTCTGTGCACCCTGCGCCGCATCATCGATCTGCTGCTGCTGATTACTCAACGCGCTGTTGAGATCGCCCGGTAAGGTAACACGCTGCTGATTTTCAGGCGCATCGACAGGCGCAGCCTGAGTTGGCGACGGGGAAACCGCTGGCATAGAAACATCACGCGGCGCATTATTGGCATTTTCACCTGCTGCAGGCGTGCCAGTTTCTGCGGGTGCATTTTGCGCACCACTCATTGACGTTGATCCCGTCAGATCGATATTTCTGTCTGCACCCGATCCCGTTGAAGATGCAGTATTGCTGCTATTTGACGCCGGTTTGCTCTCGTCCGGGCCATTTAATGCTGAACCAATGCCCAGCACTAACAGCAGTAAAACCAAAATGCCGATGCCCATCATCATATGTTGACGGGAAACCGGCACTTTAGGTGCAGAAGACGATTTTCGTGGGCGCGAGGGACGGCGGTCACTGGCGTCAGGTTTTAACTCGTCTTCCGGTTTGAACTCATCCATTTTGCCTCCTGCGTCAAGCGGCATAGTGCGTGGCGTATGTTGTGCGCCACGTCACCACTTAACGGCTTAATATCAAATTTTCTGGCAATCGTTAATTGCAGCCAGCACCATATCATGAGCGACGCCACCACGCACTTCAGAGCGGCCAATCGACAACGGCAGCACCAGACGCAGTTCGCCTGCCAACACTTTTTTGTCGCGCATCATATGGGGTAAATACGCTTCAGCTGTCATCGTTTCCGGGCCGTGCACCGGCAAACCCGCACGCAGCAGTAACGCGATGATACGATCGGTCTCTTCTGCTTTGAACTGCCCCAGGCGTTCGGCAGTACGTGCAGCCATGACCATCCCTGCGGCGACAGCTTCACCGTGCAACCAGTTTCCGTAGCCCATATGCGCTTCAATCGCGTGACCAAAGGTATGGCCCAGATTTAATAACGCGCGCTGGCCAGTTTCACGCTCATCAGCCGCAACCACGTCAGCTTTCAGCTCACAGCAACGACGAATACAATACGCCATCGCCTGGTTATCCAGCGCCAGCAGCCGGTCTACATTGTGCTCCAGCCACTGAAAAAATTCACCGTCCAGGATGATGCCGTACTTAATGACTTCAGCGAGGCCGGAAGATAATTCGCGCGGCGGTAACGAACGCAGACAATCGGTATCAATCACCACCGAAGCAGGCTGATAAAAGGCGCCGATCATGTTTTTGCCAAGCGAGTGGTTTACCGCTGTTTTGCCGCCGACTGAAGAGTCAACCTGTGATAACAACGTGGTCGGCACCTGAATGAAGCGCACACCACGCTGATAACTGGCAGCAGCAAAACCGGTAAGATCGCCAATGACGCCCCCGCCTAAGGCAACCAGCGTCGTATCGCGACCGTGCGGCTTTTGCAGTAATGCGGTAAAAACTTGCTCCATTACTGCAAGCGTTTTGTATTGCTCACCGTCGGGCAAAATCACCTGATCCACTTTTACACCCGCCGCCTTTAGCAGCGTCGACAGCTTATCAAGGTAGAGCGGCGCCAGCGTCTGGTTCGTCACCAGCATGGCATTGTCGCCCGCTTTTAGCGGCCAAAAGAAGCCGGATCGTTAAACAGTCCGGCGGCGATAGTGATGGGGTAGCTACGCTCCCCAATGAAACGGTGATCTTCTCCATGATGCTCAATACCTGTTACAGAGCCTTTAGGCGTTGGATCAATTTTTTCCAACATGTGGATAATCTGATTCGCCACCACTTTCGCACTTTGATCATCAGTACGGATGGTGACATCAGCGATCTCTTCGTAAAGTGGATTACGTTCGTCAGCCAATGCCTCAAGCACTTCACGCGGAGGGAATCGACCTGCAGCAACGGACGCTTTTTATCACGCTGCGTGCGCGCCAGCTGCTTCTCGATAGTGGTTTCTAAATAAACCACGACACCGCGAGCGGAGAGACGATTACGCGTTTCCCGGGATTTAACGGATCCACCGCCAGTCGCCAGGACAATGCCTTGCTTCTCGGTCAATTCATTGATGATTTTTTCTTCGCGATCGCGAAAGCCAGCTTCGCCTTCGACGTCAAAAACCCAGCCCACATCCGCCCCGGTGCGTCGCTCAATTTCCTGATCGGAATCGAAGAACTCCATATTGAGTTGCTGAGCCAACTGACGACCAATAGTGCTTTTGCCGGCACCCATCGGCCCAACCAGAAAGATATTGCGTTTCTCTGCCATTTTGTCGGTATTACTAAGAATTCGTTAATGATACCCCGCGTTCAGCTTCTCGCTGGCGGGACAGGAACTGAGACCTCATGAGCATTAGCAAGAGTCAGACGAAAAATTATCTCAACACTCAAGGCTGTTTGGCAACCGATTATATTGCTTGCAGCACACTCATTACTGAATTGGTCTGTCGTTCGCGAAACTGTAACGCGTCAGGGCTGCGTTTTTACAACGCCGCTTTCAGAGGAGATTTCTGATCTGTTTGCTGGGTTTTATCCAACATGGACGGTTACAACGTATTGAAAATCGCTAAACCTTGTATGCTAATTCCTGTCCTGCGTCAACGCAGTTGGCATTTGAGGCCACATTTTCCGCTTTATCCGGCGGTAAGCGATGCTTCCCTGACCAATCGTGGTGTTATAAAAATAACCAGCTCGCGTTTTTTATGTTCTTGTGACTGATGTCGAAACAGTGCGCTAATGAGCGGAATATTGCCCAACAGCGGCACCTGATTTTTCCCCTGAGTCCGCTGCTGCTGAAAAATGCCGCCAAGCGCCAGCGTTTGCCCATCTTTTAACGTGACCTGGGTTTCAATTTCCTGTTTATCAATCGACAGCACCGCCGATTTCCCCGTCTGGATGCTACGGCCTGGGACGTTTTGACTGATGCGAATTTTAAGCTGAATGCGCCCGTTGCCGAGTACGCTGGGCGTCACCTCCATCCCTAAAATCGCCTCTTTAAATTCAATGCTGGTGGCCCCGCTGTTGCCTGCTGAAACTTCATAAGGAATTTCTGTGCCTTGCTTGATTGATGCAGTTTGCTGATGAGAGGTAAACAAACGGGGGCTGGCGATGATTTCGATCTGATTTTCTTGCTCCAACGCACTCAGCTCTAACTCTAACAGTTGCCCACCAATACGTGCCAGCGTGACGCCAACGCTGGCACCCGGTGAACTGACGGCTAAAGGAATAGCCAGCCGGGGATGATGTAATGCTTCGACTACAGCGCCCTCGCCTGAATGCAGCCCCAGTTTACGCCAAGTTCTTGCAGGTGCTCTTCACTGATGGTCACAATGTGAGCCGCCAGTTCAACCTGTTCCAGCGGAATATCCAGCGCCCGTAACCACTGCTCAGTCTCTTTTAACGCGGCTTCGGTATCACGTAGCAGCAATGTATTGGTGCGACTGTCCACCGTTACGCTGCCGCGTGACGTCATTAAAGAGTCTCGCTCGCTTTGCAGGCTACGGTGTATATCCGTCGCATTAGCATAGTGCAGCACCAGGGTCCGCTGCTTTAAGGGAAGCTGCAGCTCTTGCTTCTTCTGCTGCGCCTTGTGCTCTTTTTGTTGCTGTTGCTGCCAGCTCTCAGGATAAACAAGCAGAACGTTCTCTTCTTCGATCACCGTCAGGTTTGCCATACGCGACACCAGCCTTAGCGCCTGTCGCCATGAAATATCATCCAGCCGTAGCGAAAGCGCCCCTGGACACCCGGTGCGATGAGCAGATTAATCTGCTGATAGTCTGCCAGCGCCTGCAAAATACGCTCAACTGGCGTGTTATCGAAAGCCAGGCTTAATTTTCCTTCATCACTTGCGTAGGTCGACGTCAGGCAACAGAGTGCCAGCAGCAAAATGATCGTCCTTATCACGTATGCGTCCTTTTAATTGAAATGAGATGTTCTGCGGCAAACAGCTATTTTTTACTGTCAGTGAGAGGCTGCGCCTGTTCAGGGTTTCAGGTTGCCATGGCGGCAGCGGAAAGGGGTGTCCGGTACGAACCTTAATCGCTTTACCTTGCGGACTTAGCAGCCAGGCCTGGAAGCGATCCTTTCGTCCTATCACGCCTTGTAAAAGCCAGCCTTGCAGCGGTTCAACCTGTTTAATGCAGGCCGCGCCAGGGTAAGGTTTAAACGGATCGCGGGCCTGCGCAATACCGCAAAAAATCAGAAAAATCAGAAAGCTACGACACATCTTCATGCTCCAGCCAAAGCTCAACCGCCAGATATGATGGCTGTGCCAGCAGTTGAAAACGGTGCGGAAACGGTGCAGCAGCCTGGGCGAGCTCGGCAAACAGCGGCTGAAACTGCGGCCACTGCAAATGCAGCGTTAGCGAACGTGGCTGCGCTTCAGGCTGCCATTGCGCCAGTTGTGGACCGCGTGTCGCTAAAATAAGCTCTAACGCAGAAGTTGAGGAATCTGGATGCAGCTGCGCCAGTATGTGCGTCAGGTGTTGTTGTAGCGTTTCTGATGAAGGGTTCAACGCCAGCTGCCGCTGACGCTGCTGCAAATTTTGCTGCTGTTGTTCAAGCGCACGGCGCTGAACATCAAGTTCAAGACGCTGCGGACGCAGTAACAGCAATCCGCACAACAGCAGAAAGATTGCTGTCCCTACCAGAAGCATGGCATAGCGCAATAGTGGATTGATTTGCATCCAGCGGTACAGCCGCTCATTCATTGGGCTGCTCCTGCAGCTGCGCCCGCAGGCTAAAATGGTAACTGCCTTCAGCCTGACGCTTTACGTTGCCTTGCCGAACCTGTGTAAACAGCGGCTGGAGAGCCAGCTGCTGACGAAAATGACCAATCGCCTGCATATCCTGCGCCTGGCCTTCAATTCGCAGCTGTAAGTCCTGCTTTTCAATTCGTTGCAGCCACAGAGCGTCAGGCAATAAGCCGGGTAAATCCAGCCAAAACTGCTGCCAGTGAGCAAATTGTTCCGCCTCACGCTGCTGCTTTTCCAGACGCGATCGTTGCTGGCTCAGGGCTTCCAGTGCATTTTTTGCAGTGCCAGACGCTGAGCGATGGCATTCAGCGCCTGTGTAAGGGTTGCCTGCTGCTGCATAACATGTTGCTTAGCCTGCTGTATTTGCCACGCCTGACACGCCACTGTCAGTACAATGCTGCCTGCAAGCAAGACACTCAGGCGAATAGTGTGCTGCCGCTGTCGTTGCCAGCGGTGTTCGCGCCAGGGAAGAAGATTGACGGCGACCATTAGTGATCGTCCTTACGTAGCGCGAGCCCTGCAGCAAGCGTGAACTCACCGCTACAATCAGGCAGCGGCGGCTGCTGATAACGAAGCAGCGCAAAAGGTGAAAACGGTTCAGCCTCCCTCGCGCGTGCGTTCTCAGCCGTATCACAGAGATAAATTTTCATCGGCTGGGGAAAGAGCTGCTGTAGCTCCGCCAGTGTGGCAACGTCGCTCGAACAGGCTACACCTCTTCCTTCGCACCACAGCCAGCCCGTTTCACGCGGCAGCACCAGCACACACCCAGGCGACAGTTGCGCCACTTCGGTTACCTTTTGAAGCGCGTGAGTAGTGAGGTCAAATATCGACGGTTTCAGGCCTGCTTGCCGTAACGGCGCGAGCCATTGATCGATGACCGCTTGCCGCGCGGCAGTGACACACAACTGGCCGCTTTGGCTATCGAGTCGATAATCCAGCGCCAGTGCTTCTGGTGCGACCGGGAACAGTTTTTGCGCTGCCGCCTGGACATAGCAGCGCAGCGCAGGCTCACGTAAGGGCTGCGCAGGCAGGGGTAAACATCGCTGCAATACCAACTGTTCAGGCAGCCCGACACGCAGTGAGTAGCGTTTAGGCAAGCGTTTACGCCACGTTGTTAATGCAGCCAGTAATTCAGGCGAAGATTGCAGCACGCCGTTTCTTAACGTATCTTGCGGCAGCCGCTGTTGCCACCAGTGGCACAACTGCCAGCCTTCACGACGACGCTGGACGGCAAGGGCACAAAGCTGCCTATTCTGAATATCCAGTCCAATTTGCCATGTATGAAAAGCCATGCGCGCGATCTCCTTATCGTCAGGGGAAAATGGACATATCAAAGCGTCTGGCTTGCCTTTATACTACCGCGCGGTTGTTTATAAACTGCCCAATTGACAACAGATGGGAAATCTCAGGTGAAGTTCGTAAAGTATTTATTAATCCTTGCAGTGTGTTGCATTTTGCTGGGAGCCGGCTCGATTTATGGTCTCTACAAATACATAGAGCCGCAGCTGCCCGACGTTAACACGCTGAAAGATGTGCGCCTGCAAACCCCTATGCAGGTTTACAGTGCCGATGGCGAATTAATGGCGCAGTACGGCGAAATGCGCCGTATCCCGCTGAGCTTGCAGCAGGTTCCGCCTGAGATGGTGAAAGCCTTTATCGCCACTGAAGACAGCCGGTTTTATGAGCATCACGGTGTCGATCCGGTGGGTATTTTCCGTGCCGCCAGTATTGCGCTGATCTCAGGCCACGCTTCACAAGGTGCGAGTACCATTACGCAGCAGCTTGCGCGTAACTTCTTCCTTAGCCCTGAACGCACGCTGATGCGTAAGATAAAGGAAGCGTTTCTGGCGATTCGCATTGAGCAACTGTTGACGAAAGATGAGATCCTTGAGCTTTACCTGAATAAGATCTATCTCGGCTATCGCGCCTACGGTGTCGGCGCGGCTTCACAGGTCTATTTTGGTAAACCGGTTGATCAGCTTTCTCT
Source organism: Candidatus Pantoea haifensis (assembly GCA_018842655.1). Classification (GTDB taxonomy): domain Bacteria; phylum Pseudomonadota; class Gammaproteobacteria; order Enterobacterales; family Enterobacteriaceae; genus Pantoea; species Pantoea haifensis. The sequence continues at coordinate 2,681,655 of JAGTWN010000004.1, forward strand.
GAGCGAAATAGCAATGATTGCTGGGCTGCCGAAAGCCCCTCCACATTTAACCCGCTCTATTCTCACAGCCGTGCCCTGTCGCGTCGCAATGTGGTATTAGCACGTATGTTGGATCAGCACTACATCACCCAGCAGCAATATGACGATGCGCGTGATGCCCCACTGATTGCGAAATATCACGGCCCGGAAATCGCGTTCTCTGCACCTTATCTCAGCGAGATGGTGCGTCAGGAGATGGTGAAACGTTACGGCGACAATGCTTATACCGACGGCTATAAAGTTTACACCACAGTGACGCGCCGTTTGCAGCAAGCCGCGCAGGCGTCAGTGCGGAATAACGTGATGGCTTATGATATGCGTCATGGCTATCGCGGCCCGACTAACGTGTTGTGGAAAGTGGGTGAAGCGGCCTGGAGCCAGACGCAAATCGAAAAGGCACTAAAAGATCTGCCGATTTACGGTCCCTTGATTCCTGCGGTGGTAACAGACGCAAACAGCAATGAAGCCACAGCCATGTTGAAAGACGGCACCAATGTGTCTTTAACGCTGGCAGGCGTACGCTGGGCGCGTGCCTATAAATCAGACACGCTGCAAGGCGCAACGCCAAAAAGCGTGACGCAAGTTTTGCAGGCGGGTCAGCAGATTTGGGTACGTAAAGTCGGCGATGACTGGTGGCTGGGACAGGTGCCTGATGTGAATTCAGCCCTGGTGTCACTGGATCCAAATGATGGCGCGGTGCGCGCGCTGGTTGGCGGTTTCGACTTCAACCAGAGCATGTTTAACCGTGCAACTCAGGCGCTGCGTCAGGTCGGGTCAAACATCAAACCTTTCCTGTACACCGCAGCAATGGATCGCGGCTTAACGCTGGCCTCTATTCTGAACGATGTGCCGATTTCCCGTTGGGATGCAGGAGCAGGTGCTGACTGGCGTCCAAAAATTCACCGCCAACCTATGATGGCCCAATTCGTCTTCGTCAGGGCTTAGGTCAGTCGAAGAATGTGGTGATGGTGCGTGCGATGCGTGCCATGGGTGTGGATTATGCCGCTGAGTATTTACAACGCTTCGGTTTCCCGGCGCAAAACATCGTGCATACCGAATCGCTGGCGCTGGGTGCCGCCTCGTTTACCCCATTGCAGGTAGCGCGCGGATATTCAGTGATGACGAACGGTGGCTTCCTGATCGATCCTTATTTCATTAAAAAGATTGAGAATGAACAGGGTCAGACGGTGTTTGAAGAGCAGCCGAAAATTGCTTGCCCGCAATGCAATTTGCCGGTGATTTATGGTGATACCAAAAAGCCCTGGCGCTGAATGAAGAGAGCGTAGAAAACGTTGCGCCTTCTGATCAGAATCAAAACCAGGCTGTGCCGCAGCCGGAACTGGAACAGGTTCCTGCTCAGGCGCAGAATGGCGATCAACAGTATGCACCACATGTAATCAACACGCCGCTGTCGTTCCTGATTAAGAGCGCACTGAACTCCAACATTTTTGGCGAACCGGGCTGGATGGGCACGGGCTGGCGCGCGTCGCGCGATTTGAAGCGTAATGATATTGGCGGTAAAACCGGTACCACTAACAGCTCAAAAGATGCGTGGTTCTCAGGTTACGGCCCGGGCGTGGTGACATCAGTGTGGATAGGCTTTGACGATGCGCGTCGCGATCTGGGTCGTAGCACGCTGTCAGGGGCCATTCCCGATCAGATTTCAGGTTATGAAGGCGGCGCGAAGAGTGCGCAACCGGCATGGGATGATTACATGAAAACCGCGCTGGATGGCGTGCCGCCTCAGCCGTTAACGCCGCCGGACGGGGTTGTGACGGTCACGATCGATCGCAGCACCGGCAAGCTGGCAAACGGTGGCGGTAATACACGTCAGGAATACTTTATCAACGGCACACAACCGACCGAGTATTCTGTTCACGACGTTGGAACCACTATTATGGATAACGGCCAGAGCCAGGAACTGTTCTGATAAACAGGCCGATCTTTTAACTGCAAAGGCTGACAATTGTCAGCCTTCTTTATGGGTTAATACGTTATTCGGCCTTGCTGTACCAGCCATTCGCGCGCCATAAACAGCGCGCTGACGTTGCGGGCCTCACGAAAATCAGGCTCCTGTAACAGTGCCAGCATGTTATTTAATGGCCAGCGGCGCACAATTAACGGTTCTGGTTCATCCCCTTCCAGCTTCTCTTCATAAAGGTTTTCTGCCAGCACAATATTCATTTTGCTGGAGAAATAAGACGGTGCCATGGTGAGTTTACCCAACGATGTCAGCGTACCTGCTCCAAATCCCGCTTCTTCTTTGAGTTCACGATCGGCTGCCTGATCCACGGATTCACCCGGATCGATCAATCCTTTTGGAAAGCCAAGCTCATAACTTTCCAACCCAACAGCATATTCCTGAATAAGGATGAGATGGTCATCGATAACAGGCACGATCATTACGGCTTCTCGCTCAGACGGTCTCATGCGTTCGTAAACGCGACGTGCACCGTTGCTGAAAGCCAAATCCACCGCTTCGATAGTAAACAACCGCGAGCGCGCCACGGCTTCAACATTGAGGATGTTCGGTTTTTTAAGGGGTTTTTCATATCAGCCTCAAACTTTGCAACGCCAGCTGCCAGGAGCGGATCAGCATACCTAACCGAAGACAATTGTGCGACAGTGAGTTAATGCGGCTTCCGCCTGAGAGATGTTCCTGTACCCGTTGCTAAGCAATTTTTTCTATTAGTCAATGTCTCTAAAGAAAATTCAGACAATACCGATTTTTAATTCAGTATTTGATGGTTACCATTCCGACAAGGCATGGTGTAATAACTTCTAATTAAATGATTTGCAGTAGTATTTCATCTGGTGTTTAAGGTGCCATGGCTGTTTATTCCCGCATAATTTGTCTTAAATTGTGGGAGCATCTGGGAGTACGTATTTAACGTGAAGGCAGTATTTTGGCTGAATTGAGCAAAGCATGAGCACAATAATTATCATATTGGCCGTAGTGCTAACCTGTTCAATTCTGGCAGGAATCGGTTTTTGGTACGCTATGCGGCATCGTCCGCCGTTGGCGAAACCGCTGCCATTTATCAGTCCACCCTGCCGTAAACTTTCTGATAAAGAGCGTAGTGCTGTTGAAAAATATGTCGCGACTTTAGAAAAGCATCCTCGTTCGGCGCTACCGGGTGAAAAACGTGCCAGCAATGATCGACTCGCGCTCACTGCTCAAAGCAATAATGTCTATCCGGTCACGCGCGCTATTACGCGTTATGGTCTTTCAACGGATGATCCGCACAAGTGGCGCTATTACCTTGATGAAGTCGAAGTTCATTTGCCGCCATTATGGGAACAGTACATCACCGATGAGAACTACGTTGAGCTGATACGCACCCAATCTATTCCGTTAGTGATCTCGCTGAATGGTCACTCTTTGGTTGATTACGCCGCTGATCAACCCGCGCTTCCTACGCTGATGCGTCCTGTTTCCGCTAACGCCTCGATTCGCAAAGCAGAAAGTGAAAACGTTGAACTGTTGCAGGTGCGGAAAGAGACGCCGGAAGAGTATCGCTTGTCTCGTCCCGACGGCACACGCGAAGCCGTGACCATTTCGCTGGCTTTCCTGCTGTTTTTTATTAGTTTGCTGGTGCCACCTGCCCTGATGCTCTGGCTGGTGCTGACCGGCTGCGCGCTGATTGCAGTGAGCCTGTGGCTGCTGTATCGCTTTCCAGCCGAACATGGCTTACGCGACATCCACTGCCTGCGAGGTGCGCCGAAGCGTTGGGGATTGTTTGGTGAGTCCAATCAGGAACAGAGCAATATTACGCTGGGGATCATCGATCTGACTTATCCGCAGCACTGGCAACCTTATGTCGCGCACGATCTGGGTCAAATCACAGATGTTGAGATCTACCTTAATCGGCAGGTTGTGCGCCAGGGCCATTTTTTATCTTTGCAGGATGAAGTCAAAAACTTCCCGATTCAACGCTGGCGTAAAAACGTGGCGCTGGCCTGCGGCTCGCTGCTGGTGCTGACATTGCTGGTCACGTGGATCCCGCTCAGCATGCCGATCAAACTCAGCCTGGCCTGGGTTAAAGGCACTGACAGCCTGGAAGTGAACAGCGTCGATAAACTTAACAGCGTGGCGCTGAATATCGGCGACAGCCTGAAAGTGAACGGGACGGGCATGTGTTCTGTACCTGGCAATTATCAGAGCAACCGTAGCTATGCTTATATGCCATTCGACTGTTCGGCCATTTACTGGAATAACGCCACGCCATTGCCGCAGCCGCAGTCTGATATTATTGATAAGGCTGCCGCACTGTTAGATACCACAACCCGACAGCTGCATCCTGAAACCAATACCGATCCTAAGCTCAACCCGCAGCTGGCGTCAGCGATTCAGAAATCAGGCATGATCCTGTTAGATGATTTTTCCGATTTAGTGCTGAAAACGCAGGACTTATGTAATCAACAACAAGATTGCGTACGACTGAAGAATGCATTGGTGAACTTAGGTAACGCGAAGGACTGGGAAGCCCTGGTCGCCCGCGCGGATTCCGGGCAGTTAAATGGCATGAACGTACTGCTCCGTCCGGTCAGTGCCGAAGCTCTGGAGAATTTGGTTAATACCGCGACCTCCACTTTCTTTTTCGCGAAACGCGCCGTGCAGCGGAGAATCTGAATAGCCCACCGCCGGGTGGCTTTTTAATTCTCAGCGACGAAGGCCGTCAACTGGTTAATCAGCCGCAGCCTGGCGTGTCGCTGTTTGATCTTGATGCGCCGTCACAATGGCAAGAATTGCAGCGGATGTCTGCAATGTTGCTGCATACACCGTTCAGCGCCAGAGGCATTATTACCAGTATTTCCACCGATGCGAACGGGACGCGACATATCGCGCTGCACAATGAGCCAGATGCGATGGCGAAATGGCGCTATCTTGGCACTACGCTGTTACTGCTGATATTAGTGGCCTGCTGTGTGATAAATGGACTGTTGGCGCTGCGCCGTATGCACCGCAACCGTCAGCGCATGCTTGATATTCAGCAATATTACGATAAGTGCTTCAATCACAACCTCGGCACTATGCAGAGCGTGCGCTCGTTATTCTGAGCCCTTCCCTTCTGTGCTACCCTGTCGCCCTGTTTTTGCGGGGTAACGTTTATGACGCTCAACTGGTCTGACATTGACACCGTACTGCTCGATATGGACGGTACGTTGCTCGATCTGGCATTCGATCGCCATTTCTGGCTGGAGCACGTGCCAGAAACGCTCAGTCAACAGCGCGGCATCACGTTGGCGCAGGCTGAGCAGATCATTGCGGAAAAGTATCAGGCCGTAGCGCATACGCTAAACTGGTATTGTCTGGATTACTGGGCGCAGGAGCTGGCGCTGGATATTCGCGCCATGACCTGGGAAAAGCGTAGCCGCGCGACGATGCGTGAAGATACGCTGCCCTTTCTTCAGGCTTTGCGCCGCGCCGGAAAACGCACCATTTTGCTCACCAATGCGCATCCTTACAATCTGGATGTGAAACTGGCACAAACCGGCTTAGCGCCACACCTTGATTTATTACTTTCTACCCACACCTTTGGGTATCCGAAAGAAGACCAACGTTTATGGCAAGCGGTACAACAGCAAACCGGATTTATTAATTCGCGCACGCTGTTCATAGATGACAACGAAGCGATTCTGGATGCCGCCAGGATTTGGGGCATCGGCTGGTGCTTAGGGGTGAGTAATCCCGACTCAGGTCGCCCTGAGCAGATCTTTCAACGTCATGTCGCAGTCAGCGATTACCGTAAGCTGATCTGAAACAGGAGCAGCAATGAAAGAGAAAAACAGCGAAGGCGTGCGCCTCGACAAATGGCTGTGGGCTGCGCGCTTCTACAAAACCCGCTCAATCGCACGTGAAATGATTGAAGGCGGCAAAGTGCATTACAACGGGCAGCGCAGCAAGCCCAGTAAGTTAGTGGAGATTGATGCCGAACTTACGCTGCGTCAGGGGAATGATGAGCGCACCGTAGTGATTGCCGAAATCAGCGATCAGCGGCGGCCCGCCAGTGAAGCACAACAGCTTTATCGCGAAACCGAAGCCAGTATTGAAAAGCGCGAAAAAATGGCCCAGGCGCGCAAAATGAATGCGCTGACCATGCCGCATCCCGATCGTCGCCCTGATAAAAAAGAGCGGCGCGATCTGATGAAATTTAAATTATCAGGCGATGAATAGAACAATACCCTGAGGCTTTCAGGCTGCCGCAAGACGGCAAATCCATGAATTCCGATGACGTTACGCATGTAAGTGATTCGGGTGAATGCAAGCAGTCACTGCATGGCAGCCTGGGCTGCAACGGGTATTTTCAGGCGCTAACCTGCCTCGCCCCTATCGAGAGAAAACCTATGTCTGTACAAGATCAACTGCATCGTTACCTGTTTGAAAATGCGGCCGTGCGCGGCGAGCTGGTGAACGTCTCCAATACCTGGCGTGAAACCATTAAAAATCATGACTATCCTGCGCCAGTGCAGACGCTGCTGGGGGAATTGCTGGTGGCAACCAGCCTGTTAACCGCGACGCTGAAATTTGATGGCGAAATTACTGTGCAGTTGCAGGGCGACGGCCCACTTTCGCTGGCAGTGATCAACGGTAACAACAAGCAGGAACTGCGCGGTGTTGCGCGTCACAAAGGTGAGATTCCTGCTGACAGCACACTGAAAAGCATGGTCGGCAATGGCTATCTGGTCATTACAATTTCGCCAGAAAAAGGTGAACGTTACCAGGGCGTTGTGGGTTTAGAAGGCGAAACGCTTGCCGAGTGCCTGGAAGATTATTTTATGCGCTCAGAGCAGTTACCGACGCGTCTGTTTATTCGCACTAACGATAAAGGCGCTGCCGGAATCTTGCTGCAAGTTTTGCCTGCGCAAGAGACCAGTAAAGAAGATTTTGACCACCTCGCTGCGCTGACTGAAACCATCAAGAGCGAAGAGCTGATCGATTTGCCAGCCAACGATGTTCTGTGGCGTCTTTATCATCAGGAAGAGGCAACGGTGTACGATCCACAACCAGTGATCTACAAATGTACCTGCTCAAGAGAGCGTTGCGGTGACGTGCTGAAAACGCTGCCGCAGGAAGAAGTCGATGAGATTATCGAAGAAGATGGCAAGATCGATATGCACTGCGATTATTGCGGTTCGCACTATATTTTTGATGCGGTCGATATTGCTGCTTTGCGCACTCATTCGGTCGACAACAGCGATCGTCTGCACTAATTTCTGCCGGGCGGCCTCGCCGCCCGCACTTCTGCCGTCTCGCCTATCCCCTTAATTTACATAAAAAAATATCTTTCTTTAGTTTCATAACGCCTTAAAAACAGTTGAAACACCCTCTTAGCGCGCCCTGAGTCGCATTTTTAACAGCCAACGCTTTTACCAAACGCCAGGAGGAGTAAACTGCGCGCGATCATGCGGCTGCCCAAAACCGGGCGGCATTAAATGTGCACGATCCCAACCTTTCTCTGCCTTTGCAGAACAGATACCGATTTAAGGAGCAGTAAAATGCGCGTTAACGGCCTGACCTCGCAAGACCTTGTCAATCTGGGCATCACAGAGACCACGGAAGTGGTTTACAACCCTGATTACGACACGCTCTTCCAGGAAGAAACTCGCCCGGAGCTTGACGGTTTTGCACGTGGCACCCTGACGCAAAGCGGCGCAATAGCAGTGGACACCGGCATTTTTACCGGGCGCTCGCCAAAGGATAAATACATTGTTCGTGACGACACCACGCGCGATACCCTGTGGTGGAACGATCAGGGAACCGGTAAAAACGATAATCAACCGCTTTCTCAGGAAACGTGGCAAGCGTTGAAAGCCTGTGTTACGCAGCAGCTTTCCGGTAAGCGTTTATTTGTGATTGATGCCTTTTGCGGCGCGAATCCAGATTCCCGCCTTAGCGTACGCTTCATTACCGAGGTGGCGTGGCAAGCGCATTTCGTCAAAAACATGTTTATTCGCCCTGATGAGGCTGAGCTGGCCGATTTCACACCCGATTTCGTGGTGATGAACGGTGCCCGGTGTACCAATCCAGACTGGCAACAGCAGGGACTCCATTCGGAAAACTTCATTGCTTTCAACCTGACTGAACGCATGCAACTGATTGGCGGAAGCTGGTACGGCGGCGAAATGAAGAAAGGCCTGTTTGCCGTCATGAACTATCTGCTGCCGCTTAAAGGTATCGCGTCAATGCACTGCTCGGCTAACGTCGGCAAGGCGGGCGATGTTGCCGTCTTCTTTGGTTTATCTGGCACCGGCAAAACCACGCTCTCGACTGACCCAGAACGTCAGTTAATTGGTGATGATGAACATGGCTGGGATGATGATGGCGTGTTCAATTTTGAAGGCGGCTGCTACGCCAAAACCATCAACCTTTCAGAGCAAGCTGAGCCAGAAATCTACCGTGCAATCCGCCGCGATGCGCTGCTGGAAAACGTAGTGGTGCGGGCTGACGGCAGCGTTGATTATGCTGATGGCAGCAAAACCGAAAACACCCGCGTGTCTTATCCGATCAACCATATCGATAATATTGTCCAGCCCGTATCGAAAGCGGGCCATGCAAAGAAAGTGATTTTCCTCACTGCCGATGCCTTTGGCGTGTTACCGCCAGTATCGCGGTTGACGCCGGAGCAAACGCAATATCACTTCCTGTCAGGCTTTACCGCCAAGCTGGCGGGCACGGAGCGCGGCGTGACGCAACCTACGCCAACGTTTTCTGCCTGCTTTGGTGCCGCTTTCCTGATGCTGCATCCCACGCAGTACGCTGAAGTGCTGGTAAAGCGCATGGAAGCGTCAGGTGCGCAAGCTTATCTGGTGAATACCGGCTGGAATGGCAGCGGCAAGCGCATCTCGCTGAAAGATACGCGCGCCATTATCAACGCGATTCTGGCAGGCGAACTGGATGATGCGCCAACGCAAACGCTGCCGATTTTCAATCTGCAGATGCCAACCAGCCTCGGTACGCTGGATGCCGCGATGCTTGATCCGCGGGGTAGCTGGGGAAGTGAAGAGAAATGGCAGGAGGCTGCTCAGGATCTGGCGCAGCGTTTTATTGCTAACTTCGGGAAATATACCGATAACGCCGCCGGTGCCGCACTGGTAAAAGCGGGTCCACAGCTGTAAAACCCGGCGCGGCACGCGTGCCGCGCCTGTTTTAGCTTTGTGCGTGAACGCTATGGCCCGACGCAGGCGTTTCCACCAACGGTAGCCAGGCGCGAATACGTAATCCGCCACGCTCGCTGTCGCCAATCTCCAGCGATCCCTGATGCGCATCGATAATACGCTGTACAATGGCCAGCCCTAACCCCGTGCCGCTGGTGCTACGGGCGCTGTCGCCGCGCACAAACGGCTGGAACAGATGCTGAAGCTGATCCGGCTTGATACCTGGACCATCATCTTCTACCTGGAACCAGGCACGATGCAACTCACGTCCGCTACTGACCTTAATCCAGCCATTACCGTAACGCGCGGCGTTGACCACTAAATTGGCCAGTGCACGCTTAATGGAGAGAGGATTGATGTTAAGCATTAACTCTTCCGGCATCACCGCATTTTCGATTTCACGCTCGTAACCGCTCTCGGCGGCCACCACTTCGCCAAGCACGCTGTTTAAATCGGCGCGCTCAGTTTGCATCTCCTGACCGGTACGCAGATAGTCAATAAATTGCTCAATGATGGCGTTACACTCTTCGATATCTTTATTAATCGACTCGGCAAGATAGCCATCTTCTTCGCCCATCATTTCAGTGGCGAGACGGATGCGCGTCAGCGGCGTGCGAAGATCGTGGCTGACACCCGCCATCAGTAAAGTACGATCGTCGGCCAGCTGTTTCACACCTGCTGCCATCTGGTTAAAAGCACGTGTCACTGAACGAACTTCAGACGCCCCGTATTCACGCAGCGGCGGAGGAATGATGCCTTTCCCGACCTGCAACGCCGCATGTTCAAGATCGACTAAAGGGCGGTTTTGAATACGGATAAATAACCAGGCACCGCCAATCGCCAGTAGCATAATGGCTAAGGTGTAGCGGAACAGCGGCGAAAAATCGCCTTGATGAATTTCCGTTAGCGGTACACGCACCCAGATATCAGGCGAGAGCCAGGTTTTCAGCCACACGACCGGTGAATTCTTGTTAACTTCTACGCGCACATCGGTGGGACCGCCAAGCTGCTGCCCCATCTGCTCGCTGAGAAATTCATAGTGCTGCGCCCAACGCAAGCCGCTCTCCTCCGCCGCCGCATTGGTATAAAGCGAAATACCCAGCTCGCGATAGATTTCCCGCCGAAAAGCGGGCGGCACTTCGAGCTGCGTCCCGTCTTCCAGCTGCAATCTGTCGGTCATCAACATACGCACTTCGTAAGCGAGAACCTTATTAAACTGTTGCAGGCTGGGAAGAATGGCGAAGTTAAGCACCACCAGGTAGGTCGTTACCAGGCTGACAAACAGCAAGGTAACGATCAACAGCAGGGTGCGTGCGAAGGAGCTACGTGGCGAGAAGCGCAGCCGCCTCATGCTTTACTGCCGTCCGGTACAAATACGTAGCCCAAACCCCAAACGGTCTGGATATAGCGCGGATGCGCTGGATCTTCTTCCACCATGCGACGCAGGCGGGAGATCTGTACGTCGATTGATCGCTCCATTGCGCTGTATTCACGACCACGCGCCAGGTTCATCAGCTTGTCACGCGACAGCGGCTCACGTGGATGGCTGACCAGGGCTTTTAACACGGCAAACTCGCCGCTGGTTAACGGCATTGGCTCATCTTCACGGAACATTTCACGTGTGCCGAGATTGAGTTTGAACTTACCAAACGCAATCACCGCTTCTTCCTGCGATGGCGCACCCGGCAATTCGTTAGCCTGACGACGCAGCACCGCACGAATACGCGCCAGCAGTTCGCGCGGGTTAAACGGTTTGGGAATGTAATCATCCGCACCGATTTCCAGCCCAACAATACGATCCACCTCTTCCCCTTTCGCCGTTACCATAATAATGGGCATCGGGTTGCTCTGACTACGCAGGCGGCGGCAGATAGACAAACCATCTTCTCCCGGCAACATTAAATCCAGCACCATCAGGTGAAAAGATTCACGGGTTAACAAACGATCCATCTGTTCGGCATTGGCGACACTACGCACCTGAAAGCCCTGCTCGGTGAGATAGCGTTCCAGCAGTGCGCGCAGACGCATATCGTCATCGACGACCAGAATTTTGTAGTTCTCTTGCATTATTTACTCCCAAAGGCGCTATTGCCTGTGCCGATATTGTTAAAAAAAGATGCCTTATAGTGACAGTCATTAATGGTTTATATTCTAGCCGAAATTGTTACAAAGCATATTAAACAGCAGCTTATCTTTATTTTTTGCGCTTCGAGCAGCCTGAAAAGGCTCGTTACACAATGGGTTGAGTAGAGCACGACAAATCTGAAATATGCGCGTTTTTTCTTACATTAACTGGTGCCAGATTAACGCCATCTTTTATTGATTGAACAAATTCAGCGTGTTAGCGGAGAATTTGACTTAATTGTTCAGCCATAAACCTGTTGAAGCGGCTAATAATCCATTCCGTGGCGTTCACAGCAGCATAAGACGCTGTAATTAAGGGCGCATTGACGTTTCCTCTCTCGGATTAACTCCATGAACCAGCCCGCCAGATCCATTCAAGCATAAACCGCGCTAAATCAATCATTAACGTCAACTTTTCGTTCTGAACAATTTCCATCAGACTGCATCAGCACCGCTTCTTATAATGTGACGACAGGGAGATAACAATGAAAAAAACAGCATTGCTGTTAAGTGCACTGGTGCTGACTGCGCTGAATCCCGTTTATGCTGCCACCGTGGTCGGTGAAGCCGCAGGCGCGCAGGCATCAACCACCGCACAAGGGAATTCCAATGCCATCGGTGTCGGCGCTGTTGCAGCTCTGTTTGGCGTTGCGCTCGCTACCGCAGGCGGTGGCGACGGACATGGCAACGGTACGTCAACCACAACGGCAACGCAGGCCGGAAAATAACTCACTGCTTTAACGCGCTTAGATCATTCTTTCTGTGTCAGCCAGTTTCGCCACCGGGGATGTCAACGTGGGGTTTTAACTTTTAAAACCCTTTCCCCGACTCTTTTTGCGATGATATTTGCTATACACTGAGTCTCTTTTGACTTTTCTGACTGCTGTGGCATGAAAACCCGACTCATTACCCGTGAAGGCTTTAATCAGTTAAAAGCCGAACTCGACTATCTCTGGCGTGAAGAGCGTCCTGAAGTAACCAAAAAAGTCACCTGGGCTGCCAGCCTTGGCGATCGAAGTGAAAACGCCGATTATCAATACAATAAAAAGCGTCTGCGTGAGATTGATCGCCGGGTACGCTACTTAACCAAAAGCCTGGAACAGCTTCGCATCGTTGACTATTCCCCCAGCAAGACGGCAAAGTCTTCTTTGGCGCATGGGTCGAAGTTGAGAACGATGATGGCGATCTTAAACGTTTTCGTATTGTGGGTTACGACGAGATATTTGGCCGCAAAGATTATATTTCCATCGACTCACCGATGGCGCGTGCCTTACTGAAAAAAGAGGTCGGCGATGCGGCGACGGTGGAGACACCAGCCGGTCCGGCAATCTGGTATGTTAACAACATTCGCTATCAGGAATAGCGACTCAGAATATCGCTGAAAGCCGCCCGCTTCTCTGGCAATTTTCACCATCAATCCGTATAACTGTCCGCTGTTTCTCAACCCTGTAAGCAAGACAGCACTGATGATGAAAGTTCTGAGCCACATAATTGCAAGTGAGCTTCAGGCGCGGGCAGAGCAAGTAGACGCTGCCGTTCGCCTGTTGGACGAAGGGAATACCGTGCCCTTTATCGCACGTTATCGTAAAGAGGTGACCGGCGGACTGGATGATACCCAGTTGCGTCAACTGGAAACCCGTCTGAGCTATCTGCGTGAATTAGAAGAGCGTCGCCAGTCGATTCTGAAATCCATTGATGAGCAAGGCAAACTAACCGACGATCTCGCCAAAGCCATTAACACCACCCTCAGCAAAACCGAGCTTGAAGATCTTTACCTGCCCTATAAACCCAGACGCCGCACCCGGGGACAAATTGCCATTGAGGCGGGTCTGGAACCGCTGGCGGATACGCTATGGCAAGAACCGTCGCACGATCCTGAGCAGTTAGCCGCACAATTTGTTGATGCCGAAAAAGGCGTGGCCGATGTGCGCGCGGCATTAGACGGTGCGCGCTATATTCTGATGGAGCGTTTTGCCGAAGACGCGACGCTGCTGGCGAAAGTGCGTAACTATTTATGGAAAAACGCCCATCTGGTCTCGCGTGTTGTCGAAGGCAAAGAGGAAGAAGGCGCAAAATTCCGCGACTATTTCGATCATCACGAAGCGTTAAACAGTGTGCCTTCCCACCGTGCGCTGGCGATGCTGCGCGGCCGTAACGAAGGTGTATTGCAACTCTCCCTGAATGCCGATCCGCAATTTGATGAAGCACCGCGTGAAAGTCATGGCGAAACGCTGATTGCCGACCATTTGAATCTGCGCCTGAATAATGCTCCGGCGGATAGCTGGCGTAAAGCGGTAGTCAGCTGGACATGGCGCATTAAAGTGATGCTGCATTTGGAAACGGAGCTGATGGGCAGCGTGCGCGAGCGTGCAGAAGAGGAAGCCATCAACGTGTTTGCGCGTAACCTGCACGACTTACTGATGGCAGCGCCTGCGGGTATGCGTTCGACGATGGGCCTGGATCCGGGCCTGCGTACTGGCGTAAAAGTAGCGGTAGTCGACGCGACCGGCAAGCTGGTTGCAACGGATACTATTTATCCGCATACCGGCCAGGCGGCTAAAGCCGCCACGGTGGTCGCGGCGCTCTGCGCTAAACATCAGGTTGAACTGGTGGCTATCGGTAACGGCACCGCCTCACGCGAGACTGAGCGATTCTTCCTTGAAGTACAAAAGCAGTATCCGCAGATTACCGCACAAAAAGTCATTGTCAGCGAAGCGGGCGCATCCGTTTATTCCGCCTCTGAGCTGGCGGCGCTGGAGTTCCCGGATCTGGATGTCTCCCTGCGTGGCGCAGTCTCTATCGCACGCCGTTTACAGGATCCGCTGGCAGAACTGGTGAAGATCGATCCGAAATCGATCGGTGTAGGCCAGTATCAGCACGACGTCAGCCAAAGCCAGCTGGCGAAGAAGCTGGACGCAGTGGTGGAAGATTGTGTGAACGCCGTTGGCGTTGATCTGAATACCGCTTCCGTACCGTTGCTCACGCGTGTCGCTGGCCTGACGCGCATGATGGCGCAGAATATTGTCAGCTGGCGTGACGAAAATGGTCGTTTCCAGAACCGTCAGCAGTTGCTGAAAGTCAGCCGTCTTGGACCAAAAGCGTTTGAGCAGTGCGCCGGCTTCCTGCGTATTAGCCACGGTGATAACCCGCTGGACGCCTCAACGGTTCACCCGGAAGCCTATCCAGTGGTGGAACGTATTCTGACCGCGACCGAGCAGGCCCTTAATGAGCTGATGGGTAATCCGTCTGGCCTGCGTAACCTGAAAGCGGTTGATTTCACTGATGAGCGTTTTGGTCTGCCCACCGTCACTGACATCATAAAAGAGCTGGAAAAACCAGGCCGCGATCCGCGCCCGGAATTTAAAACTGCTCAGTTTGCCGAGGGCGTTGAAACGCTGAACGACCTGATGCCAGGCATGATTCTGGAAGGTGCCGTGACCAACGTGACTAACTTTGGTGCGTTCGTTGATATCGGTGTTCATCAGGATGGTTTAGTGCATATCTCATCGCTTTCTGACAAGTTCGTTGAAGATCCGCATCAGGTGGTGAAAGCAGGCGATATTGTCAAAGTGAAGGTGATGGAGGTTGATCTGCCACGCAAGCGTATTGCGCTGACGATGCGCCTTGACGAGCAGCCCGGTGAGAGCAACGCGCGCAGCAGTAATCGCAGCGCGCCGCGTGAAAACAGCCGTCCGGCTGCGAGCAAAGGGCGTCAGCGTCCAGCCAGCCTGCCTGCGGGTAACAGCGCAATGGGTGATGCGCTGGCAGCGGCTTTTGGTAAGAAACGATAAGTTTCAGCACCCTTCCCGCTTTCTTCTCCTCAACCCTTCCTGTACGTGGGAAGGGTTGGAATAAGGGCAGTTGCGCCTGAAGCTCCAAACAATTAAGTTGAAAATCTTCATCGGGGCGCTACGCTAACAATACGCCTGTCATAAAAACTACATCCGCTGTGGCACCCAATTCGCGATGGAAACGATCACTGCTTTAATCGATAAGATTTATGCTGACACCTTTCCACTGGCCATGCGCGAGCGTTTGCTTGCCAACGTTGCCAAAGCCCGCGACGCGATAAAGCTGCCGCGCAAGGCTCACTGGGATGAGCAGGATGTGGTGCTCATTACCTATGCCGACCAGTTCCGTGAGCCAGACAAGCCAACGCTCCAGAGCTTCTCACACTTCTACCAGCAACATCTGCAAACGACGTTTCCGCTGGTGCATCTGCTGCCGTTTTTCCCCTATTCATCTGACGACGGCTTTTCCGTCATTGATTACCATCAGGTCAATCCGTTATGCGGTGAATGGCAGGATATTGCTACGCTGCATCAGGAAACCCGGCTGATGTTTGATTTTGTCTGTAATCATATGTCGGCCCGCAGCGCATGGTTTAAACACTTTCTGGCACAGGATCCTGGCTGGGATAACTTTTTTATCAGCATGCCACCCGCAACCGATCTCAGCGCCGTAACGCGACCGCGCACCTCGCCGCTTCTCACGCCGTTTGAAATGGCGAATGGCGAAACCCGCTTTATCTGGACAACCTTTAGTGCTGACCAAATCGACCTCAATTTTGCTCATCCTGAGGTGCTGATTCGTATCGTGGATGTGCTGCTCGACTACCTGACACGTGGTGCCGATTATGTGCGGCTGGATGCGGTGGGTTATATGTGGAAAACCCCCGGCACTAACTGCATTCATCTGGAAAAAACGCATCAGTTGGTGAAATTGTTTCGTGCAATATCTGACGTGGTTGCGCCCGGCACGGTCATCATTACCGAAACCAACGTGCCACATAAAGACAACATCAGCTACTTTGGCGATGGCTATGACGAAGCGCAGATGGTGTATCAGTTTTCGCTGCCGCCTCTGGTGTTACATGCGATCCACTCTGGTTCAGGCCGTGCCTTGCGCCAATGGGCCAGTTCGCTCGATCTGAGCACTGGCGGCACCACCTTTTTTAATTTCCTCGCCTCGCACGACGGGATCGGGTTGAATCCGGCGCGCGGCATTTTGACAGAAATAGAAATTGTGGCGCTGGTGCGCGATCTGGCACTGGAAGGAGCGTTAGTTTCCTATAAAAATAACCCGGATGGCACCACCAGCCCCTATGAAATCAACGTCACCTATCTTGATGCACTCAGCCGTCAGGATGATGACGATAAAACGCGCCTCAAACGCTTTCTTTTAGCGCACGCGATTTTGCTGGCATTTCCGGGTGTGCCCGCCATCTACATTCAGAGCATGCTGGGATCACGTAACGATTATGATGGCGTGCGGATGGCAGGCCATAACCGCGCCATCAACCGACAGAAATATCATTTGCAGGAGATCGAGACTGCGCTGGCAGGAGGAGACTGGCTGCGACAGCAGGTTTATATCCAGCTCAGCCAACTCATTCAACTTCGCCAGCGTCAGTCAGCCTTTCATCCCGATAATCCGATGACGCTGTACGACAGTGAAAATGCCCTGCTGGTTCTGAAGCGTCATCTTGCCAACAGTGAAGAGGGGTTATTGTGCGTGTTTAATCTCAGTGGACGGCAGGTCAAAACGCATCTGCCCGAGGCGCGCATCCTACAGGACGTGATCAGCGGTGAAAAAATAGATGGCACCCAGCCATTAACGCTGGATGCCTGGCAGTTCATGTGGCTACGAGGCTGATTACTTATACACGTCGGCAGTGGCGCTAAATTTACCGTGCTCACGGCCTGCGATGACCAGGAAGTAGCGTCCGCCCTTCTCATCGGCCATTTTTGACAGCTCGCGTTTAGCATCCATCGGTGAGGTGGTTTCCGCCGTGGTATTCACCGTACCGATTTTCTCAAGATTCATTTTCTGCACATCTTCTTTAGTGACTTCCTTCGCCGCCAAAGCTGAAAATGACACTGCACCCATCATCACTGAAGCCACAACCCATTTCAAAACCTTCATATGTTTACCCTCTTAGATCCATTATTGAGATGTAAGCAGCCGCGAAACGCGTGAGGCAATATGGAACGGCATAGTCAAATCCCAGACTAATCACATATAAGTGCAGCGGCCTTGCTCACGCATTGAAGTATTGCCGCTGCCAGCGATTTTGCCAGTCGTCACGCCGTTAAGCCGGTAATGTGTTGATGAATTGCATAATTTGTTGACTGAACGGCTCGGGATGAGAAATGAAAGGCGCATGCGCAGCCTTCTCCATCACAACAGAAGGAGAAGAAGGCAGCTGTTCATCCAGCTGCTGCGCAATGCGACGCGGCACCAGGCCGTCCAGTGAGCCATACAGCCGCAGGAATGGCAGTGAGATGTCGGATAGCGCGTCGCGCAAATCAACCTGGCGCAGAATATCCAGCCCACCTTCCAGCACATCAACCGACGGCATCGGCTGCGACAGCACAATCTCTTTCAACTGTCGGGCATCTGCGCGTGCGCTGTCAGTGCCCAGCGTTTGCAGCGCCAGGAAGCGTTCAACCGTGCGTTGAAAATGGCTACTCAACTGCTGCTGAAAGCCTTGCAGTGTCTCTGGTTTGATGCCTGGCCATGAATCGTATGCCGTAAAACAGGGCGATGAGGCTACAGTGATTAGCGCACGCAGCTTTTCGGGCACGGTCAGTGCCAGTTGCGTCGCCACCAGCCCTCCTAACGACCAGCCCAACACAATGGCGCGTTGCGGCAATAATGGCGTCAGATGGCGAGCCATTTCTTCAAGCGTCAGCGCAGCAAAACCCTGGCTGCGGCCGTATCCCGGCAGATCGACCAGATGCAGGCGAAAATGCGTGCTGAGTCGCGGAACAATGCTTTGCCACACTTCCGCATTCAGTCCCCACCCGTGCAGCAGCACAAGATCGACTTTTCCTTCCCCGCAGGTGTGCCAGTAAAGCGACGTCATCAGTTACTATCCCAAAAATGATAAGGAGATCGCTATGCTACCAATGCCTGCCCTTTGTTGGCTATGCCAGTTACCACTGCGCATTGCACATCACGGCCTGTGTAGCCGGTGCCTGAGCAACCTGGCAACACCGCCGCCGCTGTGTCCACGCTGTGGTTTACCCGCCACATCAACCTCTCTTCCCTGTGGTCGCTGCCTGCGTTCACCGCCCGCGTGGCAGGCACTGGTTTGCGTCGGCGATTATCAGCCACCGCTTCGTCACTGGGTACATCAACTGAAATTTTCTCGCGTGACCGCACTCAGGGTGATGCTGGCTCGGCTGCTTTTGCTAAGCTGGCTTCATGCTTACCGCACGCGTGCGTTGCCGCGTCCGGATATCGTATTGTGTGTCCCTCTGCATCAACGCCGTAGCTGGCAGCGTGGCTACAACCAAACTGCGCTTCTGGCACAACCTTTGGCGCGCTGGCTGGGATGCACATTCAGCCACGGATTACGGCGACGACGTCAGGGTGCAGTGCAGCATCAGTTAAGCGCACAGCAACGCCGCATCAATTTACGCGGCGCTTTTCAGCTTGAAATAGCGGTGCGTGGGTGCCATATCGCTCTTATTGATGATGTGGTCACCACCGGCAGTACGGTGGAAGAGATTAGCCGTCTGTTGCTGGCGCAAGGCGCAGCCAGCGTGCAGGTTTGGTGCCTGTGCCGTACCTTGTAGAGCGTCGGTGATGGGCGTATTATAACCAACTAAATTAGTCAACTATTGAGCAATCGACATGATCCGAATTACTGATTCTGCCCAAGAGCACTTCTCAAAACTGCTATCCAAACAAGAAGATGGCACCCAGATTCGCGTATTCGTGATTAACCCGGGTACGCCAACTGCCGAGTGTGGTGTTTCGTATTGCCCACCCGATGCCGTTGAAGCCACAGATACTGAACTGAAATTTGAAAAATTGTCCGCTTACGTTGATGAACTGAGCGCGCCCTATCTCGAAGACGCTGAGATCGACTTCGTCACGGATAACCTTGGCTCACAACTTACGCTGAAAGCACCCAATGCCAAAATGCGTAAAGTTTCTGACGATGCGCCCATGGTTGAGCGCGTAGAGTATCTGCTACAGGCGCAAATCAACCCACAGCTGGCGGGCCACGGTGGTCGCGTCTCGCTGATGGAAATCACCGATGACGGTTACGCGATCCTGCAATTTGGCGGCGGTTGCAACGGCTGTTCAATGATCGATGTGACACTCAAAGATGGCATCGAAAAAGAGCTGCTGGCTGCCTTCCCAGAACTGAAAGGCGTGCGTGATCTGACTGAACATCAGCGTGGCGAGCACTCTTATTACTGATAATTAAGCGCGACAGGTTAGCTGTCGCGCTTTTCCTTTCAGCCCGCTTTACGACGCTGGCTTACGGTTTTCAGCAGCTTATTCACTTCTTTATCCGCAAAAATTTCCTCCAGCGATTGTGCCAGCTTACGGCGCCAGTTTGGGTATTCATTGGTTGTGCCCGGCACGTTGACCGGTTCGGTCATGCCTAACCAGTCTTCCGGCTGTAAGCCAAGTAATGCGCTGTTGGTATCGGCCAGAAAACGATGAATGGCCTGATTAAGCTGCGGTGACATTGCTAACGTTTCGGCTCGTTTCGCACTACGCGCCGGCAACGCGCCAGCCTGCTGTAACGCCTCCAGTAGAGCCTGTTTTTGTGCGGCCCGCTGCTGTTGCAGCGACTGCATCACCGCTTTATCAGGATAGAGGCCGATCTTCTCACCTAATAACAAATCGCCCTCGCCCCAAAAACCGTTGAGTGTTGGCAGATCGTGCGTACTGGCGCTGGCAATTGACTGACGTGGATATTCATCTGGCGAGCGGTACTCTCCATTCTGCTGTTGCTCAAACCACAGCACTTTCCATGAAAAATCCCGCTGTCACGCAGCATACTGATGATCTCTTTCGGCACCGTGCCAAGATCTTCGCCAATCACCATACAGCGATGACGCTGGCTTTCCAGCGCCAGAATGCCCAGCAGATCGTCTACCGGATAGGCCACATATGCGCCTTTATCAGCGGTTTCCCCGGCAGGCACCCACCAGAGTCGCAGCAGCGACATAACATGGTCGATGCGCAATGCGCCGCAGTCGCGCATATTTGCGCGCAGCATATCGATGAAGGGTTGATAGCCTCGTGCCTGCATAACATGGGGATCCATGGGCGGTAATCCCCAGTTTTGCCCGAGCGGACCCAGTCGATCCGGTGGCGCACCCACGGAGGCCTTGAGGCGATAGAGTTCGGGATCGTGCCAGGTTTCGGCGCTGCCTTCAGCCACACCAACGGCCAGATCGCGATACAGCCCCACGCTCATGCCTGATGCCTGACTGGCTTGCCAGCAGCGTGAAAATTGTTGTTGCGCCAGCCATTGCAACCACTGCCAAAAGGCGATCTCGTCTTCGTGCTGTTTACACCACTGCTGCACCTCAGGAAGCTGGCTGTTGCGCCACGCTTCAGGCCAGACCGGCCAGCCCCAGTGTTCTGCATTATCCGCGCGCCGCGCGGCCTGAATGCCATCATAAGCCGCCTGATAACGCAGGCTGTCGCCGCCCTCACTGACAAAGGCGGCGAAGGCCCGCTTATCCTCATTCTCTTCATTGTGCAGCTGAAACTCTGCCCACGCATAACGTAACGCCGCGAGCTTCAGCGCCATTACCGTTTCGTAATCGACAAAATCACTCTCACGCGCTTTAGCGAGCGCACGCTGGGTTTTGGCGCTTTTCCACCACTTTTGTGCCGCTGCACTTTGCTGAAAATCCGCAACCTGCGACACGTCTATGTAGATGATATTAAGCCAGCGCCGGGACGAAGGACTGTATGGACTGGCGAAACCTGCGCTGGCTGGATAGAGCGCATGCAAAGGATTAAGGCCAACAAAGTCACCGCCGCGTAGCGCCAGCTGTTCCAGCAACTGTTGCAAATCGCCAAAATCGCCGATGCCCCAGTTGTTAGCTGAGCGCACGGTGTACAACTGCACTAGTGCTCCCCACCGCTTTTCACCTTCGCGCAGCGCGGGCGGCAGATAGCAGCGGCGCGGCGTAACAATAATTCGCGTCAGCCATTGCTGCCTGCCTTTGCTGAGCGTTAACTGGTGATATCCCTGCCCGAGCGGTGTGGGCAGCGTAAACAGCTCGCCGCCCTGTAATTCCCCTTCAAAAACCGCGCCTTTCTCACTGCGCAACTGCCAGTGAAACACGCCACGACCTTGTGCAGTAAGCTGGCGTTTGGCATTACCACTGAATACCGCAACCGGCGGCAAAGGCGTTTTTTTGTTACTGCCGGGATTATCCATCACCGCCAGTAGTGCACGCTTGGTTTCATCACTGATCGCCTCGGTTTCACCGTTGACGTTGATATGCGTTAACGAAATACCGGCAGCGCGTGCTGCCTTATCGAGTGAATTCTCTTTCATGCCGCTCCTTAACGTTTGGCTTACCAGCCTTGGTGTGGCGTCATCGGTTGAGGGGAACGACTCCAGCCTAAAGCCGTTTAAACGCGGTCACCTCAGCAACGCCTTAAGTTAAGACGGCATTAAGAAAAAATCGACTGGCAGGGAAAAAATGGCACAAAACAGTGGGCTTACCGGTTAAGCAGGATCCGGGCAGAAGAGGATCACTCCCTGCCCGTAAAATCAGGGTACGGTATTTGAAGTCAGCCGGAATTTTTTCAAAACGGAAGAGTATAAATTTACGCTGGTAGCAAGACGCCAGCGTTAACACGCTGGCGCAGACTGTTAGCAAAGTTCGAGATGGACGTCGTGCTGTTCAATCACTTTCATTACGCTCGCAGGCGGCGTCTGGTCAGTATAGAGATAGTCGAGCAGGCTCATGTTACCGAGGTTAACCATGGCGTTACGACCAAACTTAGAGTGATCGACCACCAGCATCACGCAGCGTGAGTTTTCAATAATCGCACGTTTGGTGCGCACTTCGTGATAATCGAACTCGAGCAATGAGCCATCCATATCAATACCACTGATACCGAGAATGCCGTAATCGAGTCGGAACTGAGAGATAAAGTCGAGTGTGGCTTCGCCCATGACAGCGCCGTCGCGGGTCCGCACTTCACCACCTGCGATGATGACCCGAAAATCGGGTTTGCCCATTAACAGCATCGCCACGTTGAGATTGTTAGTGACCACGCGCAGATCGTTATGATTAAGCAACGCATGCGCCACGGCTTCGGGTGTGGTGCCAATGTCGATAAACAGCGTTGCGCCATCCGGGATTTGACTGGCGACACGTTGGGCAATACGCGCTTTTTCCGCTGACCACATCATCTTACGATCTTGCCAGGCCGTGTTTTCCGAACTGGATGGCAGTGCCGCACCGCCGTGGTGACGCTGAATTTTATTCTGATCGGCAAGGTCGTTCAGATCGCGACGAATGGTTTGCGGGCTAACTTCGAAGTGATCCACCAGCTCTTCGGTACTGACATATCCCTGACGCCGGACCAGATCGATAATGGCGTCATGACGTTGCGTCTGCTTCACATTACTCTCCTGTTTGCGGCCCGTGACCGCGTATGCTTTTTCCTGCGGCTAATGGCGTTTCACTTTGCGCGTGTCAACAAAGGCCATTGCTAATCCCACCACTAAGCCGGTTACGTGCGCGGCATTGGCGATCGCCAAACCAAACGCACCAAACCAGCCAATCACCAGCCAGACGATGGCAAAACCGATTAAGCCACGTTCAAGATAAATGCCGCTATCGGGATCGCGCTCGCCACGCAACCAGCAATATCCCATCAGGGCATAAACCACACCTGACAAACCACCAAACCAGATACCGCTAAATTTGGCTTGCATCCAGCCGCTCAGTAGCGCGGAAATCAACATGATGACAAATAATTTGCCACTGCCAATCCGCCTCTCCACGGCACCGCCGAGATACCACCACCACATCAGATTGAATAAAATATGCAGCAGCGAAAAATGCAGTAAGGCATGGCTGAACCAGCGCCACACTTCAGGATATTGATCCGGGTCTGCCGGCCAGGCCAGCCAGTAGAGTACGGTGCGGTCACCTGCCACCTGCATCACAATAAACACCGCGATGCAGAGTCCCATTATCGTCATGGTGAGGGGGCCTGCGCGTTCCCGAATGTTCGCCCAGAAATGCGTGCGTTCATAGCGCAAGCCGCTATCGGTTTTGCCGCTATGCCAGCTGGCAGCCTGATAACGTGGGTGATTAGGGTCGCGGACGAATTGTTGAAGTTCGTTTTCGACCATAGAAAGTTTACTTTCATCATCTAACAGGATGACGTAATGACTTTCATGCTCAATACGCAGCGTAACGCCACGCGTTGCCATATAGTCGACGAACGCCTGCGCCATGCGGGGATGGTTGAACTGGGTAATGCGCATCATACGTAACTCTCCATGTGACGACGGGCTTTTTAGACGCTGCCGTTGGCGACCTGCAGCGGGAAGGCGGCGCGCCAGGCATCAAAACCGCCATCAATGCTGTAAGCCGCTGAGAATCCCTGACTTAACAGATACTGCGCTGCGCTTTTACTGCTGTTGCCGTGATAGCACATCACCAGCACGGGCAATGTCTGATCGGCGCTGGCAATAAACTCATTGAGATTGCTATTTGACAGGTGCAGCGCGCCTGTTGCATGCCCAAGGGAAAAACTTTGTGGATCGCGGATATCCACCAGCAGCGCGCCTTGTGTCAGGTGCTCCTGAGCCTGCTGGACATTAATACATTCGAAGGTTTCCATGGTGTCTCTCATTGCTGTGTCACATTTATTGCCTAGTGTAACCCGAGAATCAGCGCCAATAACCTGACAATCATTGCGGGTTTGTATTTTTTCACTCACAGAATGTTAGCTGTATCACGCAAAAATGTTTTTAACGGGTTAAATGCTGGCATCAATGTTGGTTTGCGATTATTATTATGCTCGAAAACGAACATAAATGAACTATTCCGAACATCGGAGGAGATGACGTGGAAACCAAAGACCTGATCGTGATCGGCGGCGGCATCAACGGTGCCGGCATTGCAGCAGATGCTGCAGGACGCGGACTGTCGGTGCTAATGCTGGAGGCGCGGGACCTGGCTTGCGCGACCTCTTCTGCCAGTTCAAAACTGATTCACGGCGGCCTGCGCTACCTTGAACACTATGAATTCCGTCTGGTGAGCGAAGCACTGGCAGAGCGCGAAGTGCTGTTGAAAATGGCACCACACATCGCTTTTCCGATGCGTTTTCGCCTGCCGCACCGCCCACATTTGCGTCCGGCGTGGATGATCCGCACCGGACTGTTTATGTATGATCATTTGGGTAAACGCACCAGTTTACCAGGCAGTAAAAGTCTGCGTTTTGGCGCGGATTCGGCCTTGAAGCCTGAGATCACGCGCGGATTCGAATATTCAGACTGCTGGGTAGACGATGCGCGCATGGTTGTACTCAATGCTCAGGAAGTGGTGAAACACGGCGGCGAAGTAAGAACGCGCACCCGCGTAAACCGAGCCTGGCGTGAAGGCAACCTGTGGATGGTTGAAGCAGAAGATGTCGACAGCGGTAAAACCTTTACCTGGCGCGCTAAAGGTTTAGTGAACGCAGCGGGTCCGTGGGTGAAGCAGCTATTTGACGATGGCCTGAAGCTGAAATCGCCTTACGGTATTCGCCTGATTAAAGGCAGCCATATTGTCGTGCCGCGCGTACACCATGAAAAGCAGGCTTATATCCTGCAGAACGAAGATAATCGTATTGTATTCGTGATCCCGTGGATGGATGAGTTCTCCATCATTGGCACCACCGATGTGGAATACAAAGGCGATCCAAAGAACGTTAAAATCGATGACAGCGAGATCGATTATCTGTTGAAGGTTTACAACGGCCATTTCAAGAAGCAGCTGACCTCTGATGATATCGTCTGGACTTATTCAGGCGTGCGTCCACTGTGCGATGACGAGTCTGATTCACCACAAGCGATTACCCGCGACTATACGCTCGACGTGCGAGACGAAAATGGTCAGGCCCCACTACTGTCGGTGTTTGGCGGTAAGCTGACAACCTATCGCAAGCTGGCTGAGCACGCGATGGAAAAACTGAGTAAGTATTTCCCTCATGCCGGACCGGCATGGACGAAGTCGTGTGTGCTGCCAGGTGGTAACATTTCCGGAACGCGTGAGGATTACGCAGCCAGCCTGCGTCGCCGTTATCCGTTTATCAGTGAACAGATGGCACGTCACTATTCACGGACTTACGGCAGTAACAGTGAAGTGCTGCTCGACGGCGCAAAAAGCTTGGCTGATTTAGGTGAAAACTTTGGCCATGAGTTTTACGAAGCGGAGCTTCGCTACCTGGTTCAAAACGAGTGGGTTCGTGAACTGGATGATGCCATCTGGCGCCGTACAAAACAGGGTATGTGGCTGACTAAAGAACAGCAGGCACGTGTAGCGGAGTGGCTGGCCGCCAAGCCAGCCCTATCACTGGCGTCCTGAGTCAGATCGCCAACTGACGTGGGTTTTGTTCGCTGCGCCAACGGGCGCTGATTTCGTTCGCTGCGCGAACAGGCACGGAGAAGGTTTCGTTCGCTGCGCCAACGGGCGCGGAGAAGGTTTCGTTCGCCCGGCAGCCGGGCAGTTTCATTTTCCCCGCTGCAGGCGACCGACAAGGGTTGCTGAGCGGCAACCCTTGACCCGCGCTTCCGGCCTGCCCGCCCGCCGCTGCGCGGTCCCTTCTCTTCTTCACGATTTCTGACGGAACGGCTGGATTCACCCTCCGTGGTTCATTCCAGCCTCTTCGCGGCATCCATGCCGCTCGTCCTGAAATCCCTCATCCGCTCAGCGTGCAGGAAGGCCTCTGACAACCCCCGCTGCACCCGCAGTTTTCCTGTTTTCATAACGTCATCGTTGTTTGCTCATGCGAACGTCCCTCATCCGCTCAGCGTGCGGGAAGGCCTCTGACAACCCCCGCTGCACCCGCATCTTTCCTGTTTTCATAACGTCATCGTTGTTTGCTCATGCGGAAATCCCTCATCCGCTCAGCGTGCAGGAAGGCCTCTGCCAAACCCCCGCTGCACCCGCGGTTTCCTGTTTTCATAACGTCATCGTTATTTGCTCATGCGAAAATCCCTTATCCGCTCAGCGTGCAGGAAGGCCTCCGACAAACCCCCGCTGCACCCGCAGCTTCCGTTCTTTATAAACCTCATGGCGGTGAGTTTTTGAGTTTTGCGTTTCACAATCTCAGACAACACCTTGTTAAGGCATTAATTCAGAAATCACAGGCGGGGGTTGGTGGAGGCATCCGGCGCGCTGAGGAAAGAGCGCAGGCCAGGACGAGCCGACAGGACGTCGGCGAGAGGCCGGAACGCGCCAGGGACTGGCAAGTCCGGGCGGTCCGTCAGGCCGCAGCGAGAGACGAAGGTACAGCAGAGGCTGCCGGGCGCGGGGATTGTTAAGGGGCCGCGACGCCCCCTTGACACGTCCGCCTGCACGGAGGTGCTGAAACTGCCGCACGCCTGGCGGGCGGGAACCTGCACGGAGCGTGTTTACCCGCACGCCGGGCGGAACCCGCATAAAGTGTGTTTACCCGCACGGCGGGCGGAACCCGCACAAAGTGTGTTTACCCGCACGGCGGGCGGAACCCGCACAAAGTGTGTTTACCCGCACGGCGGGCGGAACCCGCACAAAGTGTGTTTACCCGCACGGCGTGCAGCCTCCCACGCAGTGGCGACTACAACCTTACTGGTGCGATATTCCAGATTTCATCGGCATACTCCTGAATCGTCCTGTCCGATGAAAAATACCCCATGCCTGCAATATTTAGCGCGGCGCGGCGTTGCCATTCATCAGGCTGACGATAAAGCGCATCGACTTTATCCTGGGTATCGACATAACTGCGGTAATCCGCCAGTAACTGGTAGTGATCGCCGAAATTCACCAGTGAATCGAATAAATTACGATAGCGGCCCGGATCCTGTGGACTGAAAACGCCAGACGCAATTTGCGTCAGTACCTGATGCAGTTCAGCATCCTCTTCGTAATATTTACGTGGGTTATAACCGTCGCGACGCAGTGCTTCTACTTGCGGCGTGGTATTACCGAAAATAAAGATATTTTCTTCGCCCACATGCTCAAGCATTTCCACGTTAGCCCCGTCCAGCGTACCGATAGTTAATGCGCCATTCAGAGCGAATTTCATATTACTGGTACCCGACGCTTCGGTTCCTGCGGTAGAGATCTGCTCCGAAAGATCGGCGGCAGGAATAATGATCTGTGCCAGACTAACGCTGTAATTGGGAATAAAAACAACTTTCAGCTTGTTCTTGACCTGCGGATCATTATTGATCACCTGAGCAACGTCATTGATCAGATGAATAATATGCTTGGCGACGTAATACGCTGAGGCCGCTTTACCCGCAAAAATATTGACGCGCGGCACCCAATTGGCTCCCGGCTCGGCTTTGATGCGGTTATAGCGGGTGATCACATGCAATACATTTAAGAGCTGACGTTTGTATTCATGAATACGTTTAATTTGTACGTCAAACAGCGCATTCGGATCGAGTACAACATCCAGATTTTTTGCTACCCAGTCTGCCAGCCGACGTTTGTTTTGCAACTTCGCCTCTGCAACTTTCTGAATAAAGGCCGGGTAATCAATTTGCGCTTTGAGCTCGTTTAACTGGCTCAACTCGGTGCGCCAGTTGCGACCAATCTCCTCGTCTAACACGTCGGAAAGTGCCGGGTTCGCCAGTGCTAACCAGCGTCGTGGCGTAACGCCATTGGTTTTATTGCAAAAACGTCCAGGAAACAGGCGAGAGAAATCAGCAAACAGTGACTGCACCATCAAATTAGAGTGCAGTTCTGATACACCATTGACTTTGTGACTCACAACCACCGCCAGCCACGCCATGCGGACCCGACGGCCCTCTTTTTCATCAATAATCGAGATACGTGACAGCAAATCCCAGTCGTCAGGATAATAATCCTGAATCGTTTTGAGGAAAAAGTCGTTGATTTCAAAAATAATGCCGAGATGACGCGGTAAAATTTTCCCGAACATATCAACCGGCCAGGTCTCCAGGGCTTCCGTCATTAAAGTGTGGTTGGTGTAAGAGAACACCTGACAGCACACCTCAAAAGCGTTGTCCCAGGAAAACTTATGTTCATCGATCAGCAAACGCATCAGCTCTGGAATCGCCAGAACCGGGTGCGTATCGTTCAGGTGAATCGCGATTTTGTCAGCCAGGTTGTCCCAGGTTTGATGCATACGCCAGTGGCGATTAAGAATGTCCTGAACCGTAGCGGACACCAGGAAATATTCCTGCCGTAAACGCAGCTCGCGACCTGAATAGGTTGAATCATCAGGATAAAGCACACGAGACACGTTTTCTGAGTGGTTTTTATCTTCAACCGCTGCGAAGTAATCGCCCTGATTGAACTTACCCAGATTGATTTCGTTACTGGCTTGGGCGCCCCACAGCCTCAGCGTGTTGGTGGCATCCGTATCAAAGCCTGGGATGATTTGATCGTAAGCCATCGCCAGGATCTCTTCTGTTTCCAGCCAGCGCACCTTCGATCCTTCATGCTGAATACGTCCACCAAAGCGCACTTTGTAGCGGGTATTGAAACGCTGGAACTCCCAGGGATTACCATACTCAAGCCAGTAATCGGGTGACTCTTTTTGCTCGCCATCAATAATGTTCTGTTTGAACATGCCGTAATCATAGCGAATGCCATAACCGCGCCCTGGCATGCCCAACGTGGCAAGCGAATCCAGGAAGCAGGCTGCCAGACGACCTAAACCGCCATTTCCGAGGCCAGGATCGTTTTCCTCTTCCATCAGTTCGGCAAGATCGAGACCCATTTCGTCCAGCGCCTGATTGAGATCCTCATAAATGCCCATCGCTAATAGTGCATTTCCCAGCGTGCGGCCCATCAGGAATTCCATCGACAGGTA
This sequence comes from Candidatus Pantoea haifensis, assembly GCA_018842655.1. Classification (GTDB taxonomy): domain Bacteria; phylum Pseudomonadota; class Gammaproteobacteria; order Enterobacterales; family Enterobacteriaceae; genus Pantoea; species Pantoea haifensis. The sequence goes on from JAGTWN010000004.1 coordinate 2,710,806, forward strand.
ATAAACCTGCCTGACATCCTGTGATAACTGGGCGCGGCTGGAACGCAACCAACGCTCAACCATGCGATCGCGCACCGCCAGCAGCGCGGCGTTGAGCCACTCATGCTTATTGGCGATAGAAGGATCTTTACCAATAGTGAACATCAGCTTGTAAGCAATCGAGTGCTTTAAAGCATCAACCGTCAACGTCGGTGAGGCGTAAGTGAAAGGTGCATTCATATCCAGTTTCCCAATCCGTTACAACAAACGTTGATAAAGATCGCGGTAGGCTTGTGCTGCCACCTGCCAGCTAAAATCCATTCCCATTGCCTGACGCTGAACGTAACGCCAGAGAGAAGGACGAGACCACAAAACAAAAGCACGTCGAATCGCACGTAAAAGCGACCAGGCGTTACTGTCTTCAAAACTGAAGCCGCTGGCGATACCGTCCGCCAGGTTTTCAAGCGAGCTGTCATTCACCGTATCCGCTAAACCGCCGGTGCGGCGTACTAGCGGCAACGTGCCGTACTTCAGCCCGTAAAGCTGCGTCAGGCCACAGGGTTCAAAGCGACTTGGCACCATAATAACGTCTGCACCACCGACAATGCGGTGCGAGAAAGCTTCGTGATAGCCGATTTGTACTCCTACGCTTCCTGGATGTTCGGCCGCAGCCGCCAGGAAGCCCTGTTGCAGTTCCGCATCACCCTGTCCCAGCAGTACCAGTTGTCCCCCTGGGCCAGCAAGCCTGGCAACGCTTCAAGCACCAAATCCAGTCCTTTCTGGCGGGTGAGGCGACTGATAACGCAAAAGACCGGGACTTTATCATCCACCTTTAGCCCCATCGCGACCTGAAGTTGACGCTTGTTTTCCGCCTTAGCTTCCAGCGTGTCGCGGTTGTAGCGGGCACTCAGCAGCAGATCGTGCGCCGGGTCCCATATTGAGGGATCCACACCGTTCAGGACACCGCTTAAGCGGCCTTCCAACATGCGCTGCGCCAGCAATGCTTCCATACCGTACCCGAATTCGGCTGAGGTGATCTCATGTGCATAGGTCGGGCTTACTGCAGTGATGTGATCGGCGTAGAACAGCCCGGCTTTCAGGTAGGAGATCTGTCCAAAGAACTCCAGCCCGTGCATGTTGAAGAATGCGCTGGGTAACTGGATCTGATCCAGATGATGCGCGGCGAACAAACCTTGATAGGCCAGGTTGTGCACGGTAAACACCGACTTTGCCGGACGTCCACGCGCCTCCATATAAGCGCAGGTCAGCCCCGCGTGCCAGTCGTGTGCATGCACAATGTCTGGCCGCCAGGCAGGATCTAACCCGCATGCCAGTTCGCAGCCCATCCAGCCCAGCAGCGCAAAACGCAGATAGTTATCTACGTAAGCGTACTGTGATTCATCGTGATATGGGCTGCCTGGCCGATCGTATAAACCTGGCGCATCAATGAGATAAATATTAACGCCGTTAAAATGCCCCAGCAGTAAGCGCACAGGACCCGCAAAGGTCTGTAAATCAGCAATCACTTCAGTATCTGGTATACCTTTGCGCAATGCTGGAAACGCGGGGATCACCACCCGCGTATCCGTTCCACCCGCAATTTGTGCTTGAGGTAATGCCCCGACTACATCAGCCAGCCCGCCAGTTTTCAGCAGCGGAAAAAGTTCTGAACAGACATGTAAAACCTGCATCCTCGACCTCATTAAGTTATCAGGCACGATCCGCGTGCCCATTGCGTGTGCCGCTTATCGCCTACTGCCCCGCATTAGCCAATTTGGCCAACATGGCGCGGGTAACCAGTACGATGCCTTCTTCCGAACGGTGAAACCGGCGACTGTCTTCATCAGGGTTTTCGCCAATCACCATCCCTTCTGGCAGCACGCAGGCGCGGTCAACCACACAGCGGCGCAGACGACAGGATCGGCCAACCACCACATCAGGCAGCAGCACGGTAGAATCAATATTGCAAAAGAATTAACGCGCACGCGCGGGAAAAGCACAGAATTCACGACCACCGACCCCGAAATAATGCAGCCGCCAGAAACTAAAGAGTTCATGGTCATGCCGTGACTGCCGGAGCGGTCCTGCACAAATTTAGCAGGCGGTAGCGGTTCCATATGCGTGCGGATTGGCCAGGTGTGGTCATACATATCCAGTTCTGGTGTAACCGAGGCCAGATCAAGATTGGCACGCCAGTAAGCCTCCAGCGTTCCCACATCGCGCCAATAGGGCGTTGCTTTGTCATCGTTTTGCACACAGGAAAGGGCAAACGAATGAGCGTAGCCTTCGCCGCTTGCCACGATTTTTGGCAGGATATCCTTACCAAAATCGTGATTCGAATTGGGTTCCAGCAGGTCTTCTTCTAATAGCTGGTAAAGATAGTCTGCATTAAAGACATAGACGCCCATACTGGCGAGCGACTGAGTATCGTCGCCTGGCATGGTAGGGGTTTAGGCGGTTTCTCAACGAAATCAACCACCATATTTTCCTCGTTCACCGCCATCACCCCAAAGGCTGTGGCTTCGTGAACCGGAACCGGTAAACAGGCAATGGTGCACTTTACATTTTTATCTACGTGATCCAACAGCATGCGCGAGTAATCCATTTTATAAATATGGTCCCCGGCAAGAATCACGATGTACTGTGCATCATAACGGCGAATAATATCGAGGTTTTGCGTCACCGCATCGGCAGTGCCGCGATACCAGTGCTCAGTAGAGAAACGCTGCTGCGCTGGCAGTAAATCAACAAATTCGTTCATCTCCTCGTTGAAGATCGACCAGCCACGCTGAATATGCTGGGTCAGCGTATGCGATTGATATTGAGTAATGACGCCAATGCGGCGGATGCCGGAGTTCACGCAGTTGGAGAGCGCAAAGTCGATGATACGGAATTTACCGCCAAAGTGTACGGCAGGTTTGGCGCGTTCCGCGGTCAGGTCAACAAGGCGTGTGCCACGTCCTCCGGCAAGGATCAGGGCAACCGTTTGTGTAGGGAGCTGGCGAGCCAGCATCAGATGATCTGTTCTGTCTAATTTAACCATGTCTGACTCCTTATGATTGCTTTTGGAACACGCACACACCGTGTGCGGGACCATGCCAGACAGTTAACAGGATGGGGTTATCGTCCCCGGCGAAAGGAGGAAGGGCACGCCATTCTCCGTCTGGTAAGGCGATGTCACTCACCGATTCCGTGGCGTTTATTGTTATTAACCAGCGGCCGGAGAGCAGGATCTGCATTCTGTGCGCCCCTGCTTCCATTCGTCGTGCTGCAGTGGTTTGCCGCTGGCATTGAGCCACTGCACATTGCCGTCACCTTCCTGCCACCAGCGGTCCGCCGTCAGCGCAGGAATGCGCTGGCGTAAGTGGATCAACGCAGCGGTGAAATCGACCAATCCTTTTTCATCAGCCTGCCAGTCCAGCCAGGTTAACGCATTGTCCTGACAGTAGGCATTGTTGTTACCGTGCTGACTGTGACCACGCTCATCACCCGCCAGCAGCATGGGTGTGCCTTGTGCCAGCAGCAGCGTGGTAAGTAAGCCATGCACGCTAAGCCGCCGACGCTCAAACACATCAAAGCTGACCTGCAATCCTTCTTTACCATGATTATGGCTGTAATTGTTGCCATGACCATCGCGGTTGTCTTCGCCGTTGGCTTCATTGTGTTTGTGGTTAAAACTGACCAAATCACACAGCGTGAAACCGTCATGGGCGGTTACTAAATTAAGGGTAGCGTGGGGTTGCCGCGTCTGGTGCTGAAACAGATCGCTGGATGCGGCAAAACGGCGAGCAAACTCACCGTTAGTTACCTCGCCATGCAGCCAGTAGCGCCGCACGGTATCGCGAAACTGGTCGTTCCATTCAGCAAACGGTTCGGGATAGTGCCCCACCTGATAGCCATCAGGCCCGATATCCCAGGGTTCGACAATCAGCTTCACTGATGACAGCAGCGGACAGGCACGTATCGCTCTAAACAGCGGTGCGTCACGCTGATAATCTGGCGTCCGGCCCAGAACCGTCGCCAGATCAAAACGAAAGCCATCAACGTGACATACGCGCACCCAGTAACGCAGTGCCTCTAACGCCCACGTCATGACCTGAGGATGATTGAGATTGAGGGTGTTACCGCACCCGGTCCAGTTTACATATTCACCCTGCTCGTTTAGCCAGTAATAACTGGCGTTATCCACACCGCGCAGAGAAACGGTCGGGCCAATTTCCTCAAGCTCGGCACTGTGGTTAAACACCACATCAAGCAAGACTTCGATGCCTGCAGCATGCAGATTTTTCACCGCCTGCTGGAATTCCTGCAACGGCGTCAGTCCATCTTGCCCGGAGGCGTAACGAGGATCAACGGCCCACAACGCAAACGGGTTATAGCCCCAATAGTTGCTTAAACCGAGACGCAGCAGGCGTGGCTCGCTGGCAAAATGCGCAATCGGTAACAGCTCAATGGCGGTAATACCAAGGTAACGCAGATAATCCACCATAACAGGATGGCCTAACGCTGCGTAAGTCCCGCGCAGTGTTTCCGGAATTTCCGGATGTCGTTTGGTGAGGCCGCGCACATGCGCTTCATAAATCACTGTATTGCCCCACGGTGTGCAGGGCGCAACATCTTCTTCCCAGTCAAAATCTTCGGCGACCACCAGCGACTTAGGCGCTAAGGCAGCGTTATCCACGAGATCCGGTTCGATTTCTCCACCGTGAAAACAGAGATCGTCTGGAATATCCCCTTCTACCGCGCGGGCACAGGGATCAACCAGTAATTTCGCGGGATTAAAACGATGCCCTTGCCTGGGCGCCCAGGGGCCGTGCACCCGATAGCCGTAACGCTGGCCTGGTTTGATGCCTGCCACGTAACCATGCCAGATATCACCACTGCGACCCGGTAATGCAATACGCTGTTCACGACCGCGCGCGTCAAACAAGCAGAGTTCAACGTGTGTGGCATGATGAGAAAACAGCGTAAAGTTGACGCCCTTACCATCGTAATTAGCACCTAAAGGTTCAGGGCTACCGGGATTGACTGTCATTCACTCTCCTCACGCACCAGCCAGACAGTGGCAAGCGGCGGCAGATTCAGACTGAGGGATTGCGGACGACCATGACTCTCCTGTGAATCGGTATGTACCCGGTGATTACGCACATCACTGCCGTGATATTCATGCTGATCGGTGTTCATCACTTCGCGCCAGCTACCCGCCTGGTTAACGCCAAAGCGATAACCCGGACGCGGCACAGGGGTAAAGTTACTGGCGATAATCATTTCATTGCCGTCACGGTCGCGACGCACAAACACATACACCGAGTTTTCAAAATCATCGACCACCAGCCACTCAAACCCTTGTGGATCAAAATCGAGTTGATGCAGCGACTTATGGTGTTGATAAGTGAAGTTGAGATCGCGTACCAGACGCTGCACACCATGGTGCCAGTTGTCTGCACCTTCCAGCAGATGCCAGTCGAGACTGGAGTCGTGATCCCACTCTCTTCCCTGTGCAAACTCACCGCCCATAAACAGCAATTTTTTGCCAGGAAATGCCCACATCCAGCCGTAATAGGCACGCAGGTTGGCAAACTTCTGCCACGCATCGCCTGGCATACGATCAAGAATGGAACGTTTGCCATGCACCACTTCATCATGTGACAGCGGCAACACGAAGTTCTCGGTGTAGTTGTACATCATGCCAAAACTCATCAGGTTGTGATGATAGCGACGATGGATTGGATCAAGCTTCATGTAGTCGAGCGTGTCGTGCATCCAGCCAAGGTTCCACTTAAACCAGAAGCCCAGTCCGCCATCTTCAGGTGGACGTGACACGCCAGGAAAATCGGTGGATTCTTCTGCTACGGTCACTGTCCCTGGCATTACCTGGCCGAGTGTGCGGTTGGTGTAACGTAAGAAAGCGATCGCTTCGAGGTTTTCACGGCCCCCTGATAATTAGGAACCCATTCACCTTCTGCGCGGCTGTAATCGCGGTAAATCATTGACGCAACCGCGTCGACACGCAAACCATCAATGCCAAAACGTTCAAGCCAGTAGAGCGCATTGCCTGACAAATAGTTGCTGACTTCGCGGCGACCAAAGTTATAGATCAGCGTGTTCCAGTCCTGATGAAAGCCTTCACGCGGATCGCTGTGTTCATAAAGCTCAGTGCCGTCAAATTTTGCTAAGCCGAAGTCATCGCTGGGAAAGTGGCCCGGCACCCAATCCAGTAATACATTCAGGCCAGCCTCATGCGCGCTGGCAATAAAGTCGCGAAACTCGTCGCGCGTCCCGAAGCGACGGGTGGGCGCGTACATACCCAGAGGCTGGTAACCCCAACTGCCATCAAAGGGATGCTCGTTGATTGGCATCAGTTCAATATGGGTAAAGCCCATCTCTTTGACGTAAGGGATCAGTTGTTCAGACAGCTCTTTGTAGCTGAGCCAGAAATTATTGTCGGTGTGACGGCGCCAGGAGCCAAGATGCACTTCGTAAATTGAGATTGGCGCATCAAACGCATTGGCGGCTTTGCGCTCAGCTTTCATCTCAATCAGGTTAGGCAGCCCACAAATTGTTGAGGCGGTTTGCGGACGCATCTGCGCTTCAAAGGCGAACGGATCAGCTTTAATGCGCAGCTGACCACTCGCATCAATGATTTCAAATTTATAGAACTGGCCATTGAAAGCGCCCGGTACAAACAGTTCCCAGATGCCCAGTTCCTGACGCAAGCGCATCGGATGGCGGCGACCGTCCCAGTAATTGAAATCGCCGACGACCGATACGCGACGTGCATTGGGTGCCCAGACGCAAAAGCGCGTACCGTTCACGTCATCAATCACTGCGCCATGTGCACCCAGCGTTTCATAGGGACGCAAATGTGTCCCTTCCGCCAGTAGCCATGCATCCATCTCTTGCAGCAACGGGCCGAAACGGTAAGCGTCGTCCAGCAAGTTTTGCTGTCCGTGCCAGTTTACGGCTAACTGGTAGCGAAAACGGTTTTTGCGACGTGGGACCACACCGCTAAAGAAGCCACGAGAATCAACACATTTTAGCTGGGCGAGTTTACGCCCGGTATTCGTTTCAATTACCCAAACCTCTGAAGCCTCGGGCAGCAGCGCCCGTACTTCAAGGCCTTTTTCCGTCTGGTGCATCCCTAATATTGAAAAGGGATCGGCGTAATTCCCCTCAAACAGGGCATTGATCGCCTGGCGATCGGGAAGCTCTGACATGACTTTCTTCCTGTGATAGTGGCAGGCGAAATGGGCGTATTCGCAACACGCATCAGATGCACTGCTCTTCATTGAGCCATGCGTACAACGACAAGGAAATTAAGCCAGTCCGTGGGAAAGATTCTTTGCCGTGTACAACAACCATTCAGTTCTAAAAGCAAAACAGTCAACAAGCGGCACATCATTGTTAAATCATAGCTTGGCGATGGAAGTTGCCAGGCCAGAAAACAAAAAATTCTTCACGAGCAAGCAAAAAAGGGAAGCTGATCACTTCCAGAGGATAAGTCATTTGACTTATTAGAGGATAAAAAGCCAAAAAGGCCGGAGATTTTCCAGCCTTTTTGAAAAGTTTAAGATTTAGTCTACCAGCAGACGCAGCATACGGCGCAGCGGTTCCGCAGCGCCCCATAACAGTTGGTCACCCACGGTAAAGGCCGAGAGATATTCTGGCCCCATATTGAGTTTGCGCAGGCGACCGACCGGCGTGGTCAGCGTGCCGGTAACGGCGGCAGGCGTCAGTTCACGCATTGTCAGTTCGCGGTCATTTGGCACCACTTTGACCCATTCGTTATGTGAAGCCAGTAGCTGTTCAATCTCCGCCAGCGGCACATCTTTTTTCAACTTCAGGGTAAAGGCCTGGCTGTGACAGCGCAGCGCACCAACACGTACGCATAAACCGTCTACCGGAATGGTGTGTTGCGTACCCAGAATCTTGTTGGTTTCTGCCTGGCCTTTCCACTCTTCGCGGCTCTGACCGTTTTCAAGCTGTTTGTCGATCCATGGGATCAGGCTTCCCGCCAGCGGTACACCAAAGTTGTCTGTCGGCAAAGTGCCGGAACGGGTAAAATCCGTCACGCTGCGCTCAATATCAAGAATGGCTGACGCCGGATCGTGCAGTGATTTTGCCACGTGGTCGTGCAGCATACCCATTTGCGTCAGCAGCTCGCGCATATGTCGTGCACCGCCGCCCGATGCGGCCTGATAAGTTGCCACAGACGCCCACTCCACCAGGTTCTGTGCAAACAGGCCGCCGAGCGACATCAGCATCAGGCTGACGGTGCAGTTACCGCCAACAAATGTATTAATGCCGTTGTCGATGCCCTGACGAATCACCTGATGGTTAACCGGGTCGAGGATAATGATGGCATCGTCTTTCATACGCAGCGTAGAGGCCGCATCGATCCAGTAACCTTTCCAGCCACTGGCGCGCAGCTTAGGATAGACTTCACTGGTATAGTCGCCGCCCTGGCAGGTGATAATGATATCCAGTGCTTTTAGTGCATCGATATCAAAGGCATCCTGAAGTGCACCATGATGCTTGCCACCGAATTCCGGGGCCGCCTGACCATGCTGCGACGTCGAGAAAAAGACCGGATTGATAACATCAAAATCGCGCTCTTCACTCATGCGGGACATCAGCACTGAGCCGACCATACCGCGCCAACCAACAAAACCTACATTCTTCATGTCGTATCCGTCTCAGGCGATGTCACACCTGATTTTCAACCGAGGGGAAGAGCGGAGTGCCAATTTCACCCCACTCTGCGTAATAATATGACCACCAACTCTACAAAATGCACAATTTCTGGCAAGTGAATTAATTCGATGGCGCTAACTTTTTCAGCAGCACATCTAATAACACGCTTTTCTTAACCATGAGTCGATATAAAACAGATGACTGAAATGATTTCTGCAACAATATTATTGTTGTTAATAATGGATCCGCTGGGCAATTTGCCGATTTTTATGTCGGTTTTAAAGCATCTGGAGCCTAAACGTCGCCGCATGGTGTTAATTCGCGAAATGCTGATTGCGCTGGCGATTATGCTGCTGTTTTTGTTTGCGGGTGAACGCATTCTGGCGTTTTTGAACCTGCGCACTGAAACAGTTTCGATCTCTGGCGGCGTTATTCTCTTTTTAATCGCCATCAAAATGATTTTCCCTTCGCCCGAAACCAGCAGTACCGGTTTACCTGCCGGAGAAGAACCGTTTCTGGTGCCGCTTGCTATCCCGCTGGTTGCCGGCCCTTCGCTGCTGGCAACGTTGATGCTGTTATCGCACCAATACCCGCACCAAATGTCACATCTGGTCGGTGCGCTGTTGATTGCCTGGGGCGTTACCGTGGTGATTTTACTGCTTTCCGGCGTATTTTGCGGCTGCTCGGCGATAAAGGGGTTAACGCACTGGAAAGACTGATGGGGCTGATCCTGATTATGCTGGCGACACAGATGTTTTTAGATGGGATTCGGGCTTACCTGAAATTGTAGGTATGGCACCCGCTTTCTCCACCTCAATCCTCCTCTGATCGGGGAAGATTGAAGTGAGAATAGTAAACCGCAACAGCTTAAGACAACAATTCAAACGCAATCATGCCAACCACTGCGCCCACCGTACCCAGAATCGTTTCCATCAGCGTCCAGGTTTTTAACGTCTCCGCTTCGCTGGCACCGGTAAAACGGCCAAACAGCCAGAAACCCGCGTCATTCACGTGACTGATAATAATTGACCCGCCGCCAATACAAATGGATAAGGCTGCCAGTTGCGCACCACTGTAATGTAACGGTTCAATTACCGGCATAATCAAGCCAACGGTGGTCAGACATGCCACGGTCGCGGAACCCTGAATAACACGCACTGCGCCAGACAGAATAAAACAGGCCAGCGCAACAGGAAGCCCGGCACCGGTCAGAGCATTACCCAACACCGGCCCCACGCCTGAATCAACCAGTACCTGCTTAAACACGCCGCCTGCGCCGATGACCAGCAGAATAATACCCGCCGGTTGCAGCGCACTGCCGCACACCTGCATCACTTTCTCTTTATCCATGCCCTGACGATAAGCCAGACCATAAATAGCCACCAGACAGGCCAGCAGAATGGCCGTAAACGGATGACCCATAAATTCCAGCCATTGATAAAGCGACGTTCCTTCGGTGGTAAACCGTGCGCCAATGGTTTTCAGCCCCACCAGAACCAGCGGGAACAGAATCAGACAGAGACTGAAACCAAACGAGGGTAGCTGACTTTCATCGACATCCGGTTGATGATCTTCCGGCGGTGAGCTGAAAGAGACATGCTTACCGATGAAATTGCCAAACAACGGACCAGCGATCAGCATGCCTGGAATGGCAGCACACAGACCGAGCAGGATCATCCAGCCAAAATCTGCGTGCATCTGTGAAGCCAGCAACATGGGCGCAGGGCCCGGTAGCAGAAAGGCGGCGGACGCGGCCACACCGGCAAACAGCGGGATCACCAGCTTGACTAAATTGCCCTGCGTGCGCCGCGCCACAGCGAACGCAATGCTAATCAGCAGCACCACAGCCACTTCAAAAAACAGCGGCAGTGCGCAGATCAAACCGGCAATGCCCATCGCGTAGTGTGCACGGCTCTCGCCAAAGGTTTTCAGCATGCGGATGGCAATCTGATCGACCGAGCCGGTTTCATGCAGGATTTTGCCGAACATCGCCCCCAGCGCCACCACGATGGCCAGAAAGCCGAGCGTGCCGCCCATCCCTTTTTCCATGGTCTCGGCGATTTTATTCAGCGGCATGCCGGAAAACAGCCCGGCACCAATCGACACCAACATCAGGGCGACAAAGGCATGCATACGCGCTTTCATCACCAAAAAAGCAGCAGCAGGACAGAGCCTGCTGCGGTCAAAACGAGTGTAGCGGTATTCATTGACTAGCCTTGATTGATTGCTTCCTTGATGGTCGCAACCGTCGCCGCTACAACCTCGTCCAGTGGATGATCAATATCCACGACTAATACATCAGCCTCATCGCTGCCTGGCTCTTCCAGCGTGGCGAACTGCGTCACCAACATTTGTGGCTTGAAAAAGTGGCCTTTACGCGCTTTAAGACGCGCTTCGATGGTGTCGAAATCCCCTTTCAGGTAGATGAAGCTCAGGTTGTCATTGCCCTGACGCAGGCTGTCACGGTAACGCTTTTTCAGTGCCGAACAGACAATGATCGAAATGGCCTGGGTACGCTGCATGGCAAAAGCGGCATCATTCAGCGACTGTAACCAGGGCTGACGATCGTCATCATCCAGCGGATGGCCATCCGCCATTTTCAGGATGTTGGCACGCGGATGGAGAAAGTCACCGTCGAGAAAGGCGGTATTCAGTTGATGAGAAACCTGATTAGCGACAGCAGATTTACCGCTGCCTGAAACGCCCATCAGGATAAAAACGTGATGCGACGGGGAATGCGTTGTCATTTTTCTGCTCCGGCAGGTGAATTTGCCAATGTTACCGATAACAATGTCGGTTCTCATTGTCTTGACCACTTAACAGCCTGGCAACCTTTTTACCTGGAAAAGCACAAAAGTGTGAACTGACTCATAAATTTGTCAGAATCAGATGCTGCCGCCTTCCGCGATCTCAAAACCTACATCTAACGGCTCTGTTACGCTGTGATCGCCTGCAATACGCGCCAGTAACAGTGCCGCAGCTTCACGCCCCATTCGGTCACGCGGCGTAAGCACCGTTGCCAGACGCGGCGTCACTACCTGAGCGATGTCATGACCGTGAAAACCTGCAATCGCCATCTGCGCAGGCACCTGTAACCCCTGGCGCTGGCACTCAAACATTGCGCCAACGGCCAGGTCATCATTAGTACAAAACAGGCTGTCAGTTTCAGGGTAAAGGCGCTGGGCTTCACGAAGTAGTTCGCCACCGGCGCTGAACGACGATGCATCTTCCATCATCACGCTACGCGGCGTCAGCCCCGCCTCGCGCATGGCTTTTTCATAGCCGCGTTGCTTTTGTAGCGTGCGCTCATCCAGGCGAGCGCCCAAATAAACCGTGTGGCGATGTCCCTTTTTTAGGATAGCCTGGGTCATCTGACGCGCCGCTTCAACATTGTCAAAACCCACGGCCATGTCCAGGCACGGCGTGACGCAATCCATCACTTCAATAACCGGAATGCCTGCAACTTCCAGCATACGCAGCGTACCCGGCGTATGGCTGCGCTCCGTCAGGATCACCCCGTCAATATTCCAGCCCAACAGCGAACGCAACTGCAACTCTTCTTTTTGCGGGTTATAGCCAAAGTGAGCCACCAGCGTTTGATAACCCGCTTCATCAGTCACCGCTTCGATGCCACGCAGCACATCCGCAAAAACCTGGTTGGTGAGTGAAGGCAGCAGCACACCGATGGCGCGACTGGTGGCGTTGGAAAGCATATCGGGGGCGCGGTTAGGGATATAACCGAGTTCATCCAGCGCCACAGCAATCTTCTCACGCAGTGCGAGGGAGACCTGCTCAGGATTGCGCAAATAGCGGCTGACGGTCATTTTTGTGATGCCGACGCGATCGGCAACATCCTGTAATACCGGTCTTTTTTCTTCATCGTAAGCGCCTGGGGACAGAGTTACGATGAGTCTATCATTAAATTGTCACAGAATAGCCAATGGGGCGCGACGATGCGCCCCATCACGCTTTAGACCGGTGGCAGATCAAACAGCAGCACTTCAGCATCACGCTCTGCCTGAAGGATCAGGGCAGATTCATCCCAAATCGCCAGCGCATCACTGGTTCCCACAGCCTGGCCGTTCACAGTGACATCACCTTTTACTACCTGAATCCAGATGCGACGTCCCGCTTCGATCTCAATGCTGTCATTATCGCCAGCGGCCAACACCCAGCGCGACAGCGTCATATCCTGATAAACCTTTAACGAGCCGTCACGTGCGTCTGGCGTCAGGACAAACTGACGTCCTTTTACATCCGGGAAGCGACGCTGATCGTAACGCGGTTCAATGCCAGTGCGCTCAGGGATAATCCAAATTTGATACAGATGCAGCGCCTCGGTGTTGCTGGCATTGTATTCAGAGTGGCGCACACCCGAACCGGCGCTCATGATCTGAAACTCACCTGCCGGAATCTGCTCTTTGTTGCCCATGCTGTCCTGATGTTCCACGGTGCCCGACAGGACATAGGTCAGAATTTCCATATCTTTGTGCGGATGAGTACCAAAACCCTGGCCCGCGTCGATAATATCTTCGTTAATCACCCGCAGCGCGAAAAGCCCATAAAGTTAGCGTCATAATAATTGGCAAAAGAAAAAGTATGCCAGCTCTCTAACCAACCGTGCCGGGCATGACCGCGTTCTTCCGCTTTACGTACGTAAATCATGTTCAATTCTCCTCAATGTTTTTTCATAGTCTGTGCTTGAGGAGCCGGGATTGATAGCTGAAAAAGTTCACTTCTCTGTTCAAAAAAATGAACGAGCAGGCAAAGGTGGGTCAAGCAGTTTGACAAGGCATGAATGGCAGACAAAAAAAGCCAGCACCCGGCTGGCTAAGAAACACTGGAAGCAATGTGAGCAATGTCGTGCTTTCCGCAGGGTCAGTAGAGATCCCGGGAACGCAAGGCAATAATAATCATTATCATTCGCGTTTGTAAAGGATTTTTGCGAATAATTTCACGCACATTGATTTTTAATCCCTTGATGTTAAAAAGGTTTTAATCAGCGAAGGTCAATAGCCCGCACTGAGATCGTCAACACTGCGTGGATCCGATGCCCCATACAACATGCCGTCCGGACCAATCATGATGCTTTGCGTGCTACCCATCGCAGGCAGCACTTTTACGTGTTGGCCTTTGTTTTCCAACAGGCGAAGCGTATCCGGACTGAAGCCCTTTTCAACACGTAACTGATCCGGTAACCATTGATGATGAAAGCGCGGCGCGTTAGTCGCTTCCGCTACGTTCATGCCGAAATCAATGCTGTTCACGACCATTTGCAACACGGTAGTAATGATGCGGCTGCCTCCAGGGCTACCGGTCACCAGCCAGGTTTTGCCCTCTTTCGCGACGATAGTGGGCGACATGGAGGAGAGCGGGCGTTTAGCGGGTTGTACCGCATTAGCCTCGCCACCCACCAGGCCATAGACATTTGGCGTGCCCGGCTTGGCTGAGAAATCATCCATTTCATTGTTCAGCAGAATGCCGCTGTTGCCCGCCACGATGCCGCTACCAAAATAGGTGTTCAGCGTGTAGGTCACAGCAACGGCATTGCCTTTACTATCCACCACCGAGAAATGGGTTGTTTGATTACTTTCGTAAGGCGCGAGTTTGCCGGGTTTGATCTCGCTGGACGGGCGCGCTTTGGCAACATCAATCTGCTGTGCCAGCGACTTCGCATAAGCTTTGCTGGTCAGTGCCTGCTGCGGCACCTTCACGAAATCGGGATCGCCAAGATATTCGGAGCGGTCGGCATAGGCATATTTTTCCGCTTCTGCCATGATCTGCATGGCATCAGCACTGCCGAACCCCATTTTCGCCAGATCAAAATTTTCAAGGATATTGAGGATCTGAACGATGTGAATCCCACCTGATGACGGTGGCGGCATCGAAAAGACCTCATAGCCGCGATAGGTGCCGCTGACGGGCTTGCGTTCAACGGCGCGATAGGCAGCTAAATCAGCTTTGTTAATTAAGCCGTTGTTTCGGGCCATTTCCCCAGCGATTTCAGCGGCAATCTCGCCCTGATAAAAAGCTTCAGGCCCTTGCTGAGCAATCAGTTGCAGACTGCGTGCAAGATTTTTCTGCACCAGCCGATCGCCCTTCTGCCATGGTTTGCCGTCCGGTTTGAAAAAGATCGCTTTGCTGTTGGCATGACTGAGCAGCACTTCTGTGCCATAGGTTTTCAGGTCATCTGCCAGCGCATCGTTAACCACAATGCCATCGCGGGCCAGTTTGATGGCGGGTTGCAGCAGCTTGCTGAGCGGCAGCGTGCCATATTTCTGCGCGGCCAGGGCGAAACCAGCAACCGTGCCCGGCGTGCCTGAAGCCAGATGAGAAGTGAGCGATAATTTACTGTCGGCGTTGCCCTGCTTATCCAGGAACATATCGCGTGAAGCGCGGCCAGGAGCCATTTCACGGAAGTCGATGGCCGTCGTGCGGCCTGAAGCGGTGCGCAGCAGCATAAATCCGCCGCCGCCAAGATTACCCGCTTGCGGATGAGTCACGGCCAGGGCAAAACCAACCGCAACGGCGGCATCAACCGCGTTGCCGCCCTGGCGCAGAATATCAACACCCACCTGCGTTGCCATGGCATCGACTGAAGCAACCATGCCGTGCTGCGCCTTTACCGGATGGAACGTGTCGCTTTCAATTCCATAGGAAACCGGTGGCGACGAATGGGGTGCTGCACCGGCCACGCTGACAACGGTGAAACTCATCAATAATGACCAGCAGAGCTGGCGAATACGGTTCTGTTTTTTCATCCTGCCACCACCTTTATTAATTTACATTTATTATCATTTCTACAAGTGGCTACAAATACAGCAAAAAAATGGCAGCTAAGTCAAATTCGGCACATACCTGAATGTGGAGTCTGTGATATTGCATAAACTTATGCAGGCGGCCCATGCGCACAAATTCAGCGCGTTGCACACAGTAGCGGCTGCCTTTACGGAGGATGTTATGAAGAAATGGCTAATTATTTTTGCGGCATTATTACCGTTAACCGGCATGGCGAACATGCTGAACAGCACAAACGATCCAAACAAACCGGGTTATAACCCCAGCCAGCAACGGATGCAAACCCAGATGCAGATCCAGCAGCAGCAGCAGCAAACGAAGTTGCAGCAGGATCAGCAGCGGCAAAATCAGGATTTACAGCGCAAAATGCAGGAGCAGCGAAACAGTGCCCAGCAGCGCGTTATTCGTACGCAGCCGGGCCAGCAGCAAAATCAAAACTAAGCGAAATCGGGGCCAATAATGTCGATGCAGTCGGTACAGATAGCATCGACGCCCCACTTGAGTAATGTCCGTGCCCGTTCCGGGCTGTTCACGGTATAGGCTAAAATACGTAAGCCTGCCGCTTTCAGTTCAGCGACGCGCGCTTCATCCAGCACCTTGTGATTGAGATGAATCGATACGCAGTCTAAGGCGCGCGTTTTTTCTTGCCACTGCGCATCCCAGCTGTGCGACAACAATCCGCGTGGCAGTGTCGGTTCCGCCTGCATTGCCGCTTCCAGCGCCTCAAAGGAAAAAGAGGAGAGCAGCGGTGCGGTTTGTCCCTGCCACAGTTCTGCCGCAGCCAAGGCCACAGCGCGTCCGGTTTCGACGTCACTGCCGGTAGTGGGTTTAATTTCAATATTGGCCATCATCTGATGCTGACGACAGCGCGCAGCCACACCATCCAGGCGCGCCAGCGGTTCACCCGTGAATTGATGGCTAAACCAGTCACCTGCATCTAACTGCGCCAGCTTCTCCCAGGGCAGCTCACTCGCGACACCCCAGCCATTACTGGTGCGATCCAGCGTGTCGTCATGCAGCAAAAAGATCTGCGCATCACCTGAAAGTTTGACATCAAATTCAATCATCTGATGACCATATTTCGCGCCGATATCAATGGCTGCTAAGGTATTTTCCGGTGCCAGTTTACCCCCGCCACGATGAGCAACGATGTGCGGGTAAGGCCAGTAGTGTTGACTCATTCCAGACGCCTTCCGTGAGTTGAATCGAAGAAGTGTAACGCATCTGACGGCAGATGCAGCCACAGCGTGCTGCCCGCCTGCGGACGCTCGCTGTGCGGCAAACGAACCACTAAACGCGCCTTGCCAAGTCGCCCGTGCGCAAGATTATCCGCGCCCAGCATTTCCAGCGTTTCCACCTGTAAAGGAATACCTTCATTTTCACGGCAGAGCTGAATATGCTCCGGGCGAATGCCGAGCGTGACCGGGCGATCGGCCCACTTGGCTTTGCTCTTATCCAGCGGCAGTGCAGCACCATTAAGGTTGAAACGCGTGCCGTCGCCGTTGATCTGCCCTGGCAAAAGGTTCATCGCCGGTGCGCCGATAAACGAGGCGACAAACTGGCTGGCGGGCCGCTCATACACCTCAACCGGCGTGCCGATCTGCTCAACAATGCCTTTGTTCATTACCATCACGCGCTGCGCCAGCGTCATCGCTTCAACCTGATCGTGAGTAACATACAGGCTGGTGGTTTTCAGTCGGCGATGCAACTGTTGCAGTTCCAGACGCATCTGCACACGCAGCCGCGCATCAAGGTTAGACAGCGGTTCATCAAACAGAAAAACCGCTGGCTCGCGTACAATGGCCCGGCCCATCGCCACGCGCTGGCGCTGCCCACCCGACAGCTCACGCGGACGGCGACTCAGCAGGTTTTCCAACTCCAGACTGCGCGCCGTCTCCAGCACACGTTGACGAATTTGCGCCTTACCCATGCCGCGAATCTTCAGCCCGTAAGCCATATTCTCTTCCACGGACATGTGCGGATAGAGAGCGTAGTTTTGAAAAACCATCGCAATGCCACGATCTTTAGGCTCTTCATGGGTAACACGTTTGCCATCGATATAGATATCACCGGATGTGACCTGCTCCAGTCCGGCAACCATCCGCAGTAGCGTAGATTTACCGCAGCCGGATGGCCCTACCATCACCATAAATTCACCATCGTTTACCGTGACATTGAGCGGCTGAATGATTTGATTCTTACCATCATAGGATTTTGTTACCGCCTGAAGCGTTACGCCTGCCATTTTTTATTTCTCACTCTCAACCAGGCCACGCACAAAGGCGCGCTGCATGACAAATACCACCACAACCGGTGGGATTAAGGTTAGTAACATCGCCGCCATCACTTCGTTCCACTGCGTTGGCCCCCGCTGGTGGAGATCATGCTTTTAATCCCCGCTACCGCCGTGCCTAAACTGGCATCATTAATAATCAGCAGTGGCCAGAGGTACTGATTCCAGCCGTAGATAAAAGTGATCACGAACAGCGCCGCCAGGTTGATTTTAGAGAGCGGCAGAACGATATCCCAGAAAAAGCGCATCGGGCTGGCACCATCAATGCGTGCGGCTTCGACCAACTCATTCGGCAGCGACATAAAGAACTGGCGAAACAGGAAGGTGGCAGTAGCGGACGCCATCAGCGGCAGCGTCAGGCCGCTGTAGCTGTCGAGCATGTTCAAATCGGCGATTACCTGCACCGTGGGGAAAATACGCACTTCGACCGGTAACATCAAAGTGATAAAAATCAGCCAAAAGAACAGCGAGCGTAGCGGAAAACGAAACCACACCAGCGCGAATGCAGACAGAATCGACACGACAATTTTGCCCACAGTAATGCCAAGCGCCATGATCAGGCTGTTAAGCAGCATCAGGCCAAACGCCGGGCCACTGCCATTTACCCCCTGAGACCAGATACGCGAGACGTTTTCCCATAAATGCGTACCGGGGATTAACGTCATCGGCACCTGATATACCGCTTCGTTATCCAGCGTGGCAGCCACAAAGGCGATATACAACGGAAACAAAATCGTTAATACGCCCAGAATTAAAACGATATGGCTGAAGATATCCAGCCCGCGTCGATTCTCTGTCATTGGTATTGCACCTTACGCTCGACAAAGCGGAACTGAATTATCGTCAGGCCGATAACCAGCAGCATCAGCACTACCGACTGCGCCGCTGAGGATGAGAGATCCAAACCTGTAAAACCTTCACGATAGATTTTATAGATGAGCGTGGTGGTCGCCTGTACCGGGCCGCCGCCTGTCGCCGCATCGATCACCGGGAAGGTATCGAAAAAAGCGTAGATAAGGTTGACCACCAGCAGAAAGAAACTCACCGGGGTAATCAACGGCAGTGATAAATTGAAAAAACGCCGTACCGGACCCGCGCCGTCAATGGCTGCCGCCTCAACCAGGGATTTCGGAATGGATTGCAGCGCCGCAAAGAAAAACAGGAAGTTGTAACTCATCTGCTGCCAGATCGAGGCCAGCACGATCAGGAACATCGCCTGACCGCTGTTCTGCGCATAGTTCCAGTTGTAGCCGATATGGTTCAGCAAAAAGCTGAACAGGCCCAGGCCGGGATTAAACAAAAACATCCACAACACCGCAGCCACCACTGGCGCGACGGCATAGGGCAACAGCAGCAGCATTTGATACAGCCTGCGCAGTCGCACCACATAATCCACCAGCGCCGCCAGCAGTAGCGAAAACACCATGCCGCATACCGTGACCAGCCCGCTGAATTTTATTGTGGTCCAGAAAGCGGCGAGGTAGTAATCGTCGGCAAACAGCCGCTTAAAGTTATCCAGCCCAACAAACGTGCTGGAAAGACCAAACGGGTCGAGATTTTGCAGCGAATACCAAAGGGCTTCTCCGGCGGGCCAGAGAAAGAAAACAGCCGTGATTAGCAGTTGCGGTAGCACCAAAAGATAAGGCAGCAGACTGGTGCGAAATACCGGACGAGATGAGGACATAGCGTGCTCTGCGTAAAAGAGAACAAGGGCCAGCCGTAGCTGGCCCTGAAGGACGCATTACTTAACCTGCTGCTCGAAGCGGCGCAGCAGATCGTTGCCACGCTTCACAGCATTATCTAACGCGCTTTGTGGTGATTGCTTGCCGCTCCAGACGCCTTCCAGCTCTTCGTCAACGAGGGTACGAATCTGCGGCATATTGCCCAGACGCATCCCTTTGGTGAACGGTAAGGGTGCTTTGTTTAGCATCTGTCGCGTCGCGATGTCTGCGCCAGGGTTTTTATCGTAAAAGCCCTGTTGTCTGCTCAGCTCATACGCTGCGGTGGTAATTGGCAGGTAACCGGTTTTTTGATGCCATTCTGCGGCAATTTCAGGCTGCGCCAGAAACTGCATGAATTCGGCAACGCCTTTGTAAGTATTGGCATCTTTGCCTTTCATTACCCACAAGCTGGCACCGCCAATGATGGCGTTTTGCGGCGCATCAGGCACCGTTTCGTCATACGGCATCATGCCTACACCAAAATTGAATTTTGCGTAGTGACGGATATCCGCCAGCGAACCCGAAGAGGCCGTCGTGATGGCACAGTCACCGTTGTAGAACTTTGCGGTCGATTCATCTTTACGACCAAAGTAGGTGAAGTCCCCTTTTTATTCATCTCTTCCAGCATCTGGATATGACGAACCTGAACCGGTTTATTGAACGTCAGTACCGCATCGGTGCCATCGAAGCCGTTGTTTTTGGTGGCGACCGGCAACCCATGCCAGGCGCTGAAGTTTTCAATCTGAATCCAGCCCTGCCAGCCGCTGGCGTAGCCGCAGCTCATACCCGCTTTACGCAGTGCATCGGCGTCTTTTGCCAGTTCCTGCCAGGTTTTAGGCGGTTGTTCTGGATCCAAACCGGCTTTTTTGAAAGCGTCTTTGTTGTAATAGAGCACCGGCGTAGAGCTGTTAAACGGCTGAGAGATCAGACGGCCCTGTGAATCGCTGTAATAACCCGCCACCGTAGGCACAAACTGCTTTTCATCAAACGAGATGCCTGCGTCCTGAAAGACCTGATGCACTGGCACAATGGCTTTCGACGCCATCATAGTTGCAGTGCCAACTTCGTATACCTGCAAAATAGCGGGCGCTTTATGAGAACGCACTGCTGCGATACCTGCGGCCAGGCTCTGCTCGTAGTTACCTTTGTAAGTGGGAACAATTTTGTAATCAGGATGCGCCTGGTTAAAACGTTGTGCCAGAGAGTCGACTTCTTTGCCTAACTCACCTTCCATTGAGTGCCAAAAAGGAATTTCAGTGGCGGCGAGCGCATTGCCGCTGAGCGTCAGGCCCAGCACCGCACTCATCAGGCTACGACGAAAAGTAAACACGGACATATTATTTTCCTGTGCAGGTAGGTACGTGTGAAATCACACATTTTTTGTTCGCGAAGTAACATGACACGGAAAAATGAAGGAAAAATAGTTTTAATATGGCGAAAATATGACAAAACAAAGGCAGGTGAAACAGTGCCTGCCTTTTCGTTGTTTTACTCCTGGTCAAAATTAAAAAACGGCCTTTTAGAGGGTGGCTCTTCTCGCCGCTTCATATGCGCATCTCCACGAAACAGCGGGCTCTGCTCTTTTATGCATACTGAAGAGTAAAAAAACCGACATTTTTTATTCTTCTCTTTCATCCTCTCAGAAGAGGTTAAAGGCGTGTTTATACTTTTTCCCCAATGCAGGGTGTCGGGTTCGTCGGTAGGAAAAAACGGGCTGTCAGGAAGGGGTTTTGCTGCTTTTTTTCAATCAAATGAGAATAGTCACCTGAGTCTTTATAGGAAAAGTCGTTAGCGAATGCCGACGCAGGCGGTAATGCGATGAATACGACAGATAAGAATTTAAATAGCATGCTTGCTCCTTGTCACGGAATGGCATGGCTTCCATGCCATTCTGTCTCGGGCAACGCGCATTCGTTACCCTTGGTTATTATCCCCCAAGGTAAGCATCTCTCACAGCTTTATTTGATAACAACGCTTCGCCGCTATCTTCCAGCACCACATGACCGTTCTCCAGCACATAGCCGCGATCGGCCAGCTTCAATGCCTGATTGGCGTTTTGCTCCACCAGGAAAATCGTCATTCCTTCGCTACGCAGTTGCTCAATGGTATCGAAAATCTGCTGGATAATAATCGGTGCCAGACCGAGCGATGGCTCATCCAGCAGCAGCAGGCGCGGCTGGCTCATCAGCGCACGACCAATCGCCAGCATCTGCTGCTCGCCGCCAGACATGGTGCCCGCACGCTGCACTTTGCGCTCCTCCAGACGCGGAAACAGTTCATAAACGCGTTTAATGCGCTCCTGATACTGCTGACGACTGGCAAAAAAGCCACCCATCGCCAGATTCTCTTCTACCGTCATGCGTGAGAAAACGCGGCGGCCTTCCGGCACAATCGCAATCGCTTCACGCATGATACGCGCGGTTTGCCAGTCGGTTATCGCTTTACCATCAAAGGTAATGGTTCCCTGACTGGCACGCGGTTCGCCGCATAGCGTACCGAGCAGCGTGGTTTTCCCCGCACCGTTCGCCCCAATCAGGGTAACGATTTCGCCCTGATTGATATACAGGCTGACATTGTGCAACGCCTGGATTTTGCCGTAGTGGGCGCTTACGTTTTCAATGGTTAACATGCTTGCCATCTTACGCCTCTCCTAAATAGGCTCGAATCACGTCCGGGTTGTTACGAATCTCTTCCGGCGTGCCGTTGGCTAATGGCGTCCCTTGGTTCACCACATAAATACGATCAGAAATACCCATCACCAGCTTCATATCATGTTCGATTAACAGTACCGAAACCCGATGCTCGCCACGCAGTTCGGCAATCAACTCATCCAGCTCGTGGGTTTCTTTGGGGTTCAGACCGGCAGCCGGTTCGTCCAGCATCAAAATTTCTGGACGTGTCACCATGCAGCGCGCTATCTCCAGCCGACGCTGTTGACCATAAGCGAGGTTACCCGCCTGGCGGTTAGCCATCTCAAGCAGCCCGACCCGCGCCAGCCAGGTGGCGGCACGATCAAGTGCTTCACTTTCGCTACGACGAAACGCGGGCGTTTTGAGCAATCCGGAAAACACGCCGCTTTTCAGGTGCTGATGCTGGGCGACTAACAGGTTCTCAATCACTGTCATCTCACGGAACAAGCGCACGTGCTGAAAAGTGCGCACAATGCCCATACGTGCAATCTTCTGGCCTGGCAAGCCTTCCAGATGTTGATCGCGCAGTTTGATGCTGCCGCCAGTCGGTTTGTAAAAACCGGTCAGGCAGTTAAATACCGTGGTTTTCCCCGCGCCGTTTGGGCCAATCAGCGACACGATTTCTTGCGGGCGCAGCTCCAGCGCCACGTTATTCACGGCTAACAGGCCGCCGAAGCGCATCATCAGGCCTTCAACGGCTAATAAAGGCTGACTCATGCCTGCTCTCCTTGTTTTTGCTTCAGCTTCAAATGTGGACGCTTCATCGGCAGCAGCCCTTGCGGACGCCAAATCATCATCAACACCATCAAACCACCCAGCACTAACATGCTGTATTCGTTGAGATCACGCATCAGTTCACGTGAAACCACCAACAGGATAGCGGCAAGAATAACGGCGAACTGTGAACCCATGCCGCCCAGCACCACAATCGCCAGTACAAAGGCTGATTCGACAAAAGTAAAAGATTCCGGACTGACGAATCCCTGACGCGCCGCAAACAGGCTACCAGCGAAACCGGCAAAGGCGGCGCTGATGGTAAAGGCGGTCAGCTTAATGCGCGTTGGGCTCAGGCCGAGTGAGCGACAGGCAATCTCATCTTCACGCAACGCTTCCCAGGCACGGCCCAGCGGCATACGCAGCAAGCGGTTAATGACAAACAGCGTCAGTACCACCAACAGCAGCGCGACCAGATAGAGGAAAATGATGCGGTCGCTGGGATCGTATTTCAGGCCAAAGAAGTTATGGAATGTGTCCCAGCCACCATCACGCGGGCTGCGATTGAACTCCAGACCAAATAAAGTCGGTTTCGGTATCTGGCTGATCCCGTTCGGCCCACCGGTAATTTCAGTGTTGTTGAGCAGCAGAATACGGACAATTTCGCCAAAGCCGAGCGTTACAATCGCCAGATAATCGCCGCGCAGACGCAGCACCGGAAAGCCCAGCAGCAAGCCAAACAGCGCCGCCATCATGCCCGCCAGCGGCAGACACTGCCAGAATCCCAGCCCGTAATAATGGTTAAGTAAGGCGAAGGTATAGGCGCCGATAGCGTAAAAGCCGCCGTAGCCCAGCACCAGTAAACCTGACAGCCCAACCACCACATTCAGGCCAAGCCCGAGCATGACGTAGATCAGCGTCATGGTGGCAATATCAACCGTACCGCGTGAGACCATGAACGGCCAGGCGACAGCCGCAACGATGATCACCGCCATGACCAGCTTTTGCTTTGCGGTAGAGCCATCAATTCCCGGCAGCACCAGCGCAGGGCCGGAAAACTTTTTGAGGCCTTTTTGCCATACCGGACGCAGCAGTTGGAACAGAAACACCACTACACAAGCGACAGCAATCCATTCCCAGCGGACACTGCCCGCATTCTGCACCACCAAATGCGTGCCATCGAGGTTCAGTCGCAGCCCCATGAAGAAGGTTGCCAGCACCAGCAACATCACAGAAGAGATCAATGCATTAACCAGGGTCTTCATACTTTCTCGACCTCCGGGCGGCCCAGAATGCCGGTCGGCATCACCAGCAACACGACAATCAGCAAGGCAAAGGAGACCACATCTTTATACTCGGTGCTGAGATAAGCTGAGGTCAGCGCCTCAGCAATGCCAAGCACCAGGCCACCGATCATCGCACCAGGAATGCTGCCAATGCCGCCCAGTACCGCTGCGGTAAAGGCTTTCATCCCGGCCATAAAGCCGATGAATGGGTTGATAACGCCGTAGAACTGACCCAGCAATACTCCCGCCACAGCGGCCATTGCCGCACCAATAACGAAGGTGAGTGAAATGACGCGGTCAGTATTGATGCCCAGCAGGCTGGCCATTTTCAGATCTTCAGCACAGGCACGACAGGCGCGGCCCATGCGCGAATAGCGGATAAACAGCGTCAATGCCAGCATGGCAAGGAAAGTCACGACCCAAATAACAATTTGCATTGAAGAGAGCGTGGCGGCAAAGCCATTGCTTTCGCCTAATGTCCACTGGCCCGTCACCAGGCTTGGCAGCGCGAGATCGCGAGATCCTTGTGTCAGGCTGACGTAGTTTTGCAGGAATATTGACATCCCGATAGCGGAGATCAATGCAATCAGGCGCTTGGATGCGCGCACCGGCTTGTAGGCCACGCGCTCAATGCTCCAGCCATAGGCGCTGGAGATGATCACCGCCATGACAAAACCTGCGGCAATCATCAGCCAGGTGGTGTCGATGCCCATCATCATCAGGGCGGCAATCACGATGAAAGAGACATAACTACCGATCATGTACACCTCGCCGTGGGCGAAGTTGATCATGCCGATAATGCCGTAGACCATGGTGTAACCGATGGCGATCAGCGCGTAGGTGCTGCCGAGGGTAACACCGTTAAACATCTGCTGAAGGAAATAGAGAAACTGCTCGGACATACCTTAACCCTTACTTATCCGTTCGTTGCCAAACGGGATACAAAAAACGCCTGGCCGCTAAGCACCAGGCGTTATTGTCACAGGCCCGTCAGGGCCAGAAAATAGCCTGGCTTATTTCACAGCAGTAGACGTGCCGTCGGCGTGCCATTTAAAGACACCGAATTCGAAGCCTTTCAGATCGCCCTTCTGATCCCAGCTCAGGTCGCCCATCACGGTTGGGACAGCTGCGCCCTCTTTCAGGTTCTTAACGATATCTTCCGGTTCTTCACTTTTGCTACGTTCCATACCGGCCGCCATTGATTGCAGCGCAGCGTAGGTGGTCCAGACAAAGGGACCGGTTGGATCGAGTTTTTCGCTTTCAGCGCGTCAACGATAGGTTTGTTAGTCGGCACCTGATCGTAACGCTTCGGCAGTGTGACCAGCATGCCTTCGGAGGCCGCCCCCGCGATATTAGAGAGGGAAGCGTTACCCACGCCTTCTGGTCCCATAAACTGCGTTTTCAGGCCTGCCGCACGTGCCTGACGTACAATCTGACCCATTTCGGGGTAGTAACCGCCAAAGTAAACGAAATCAACGTTCTCTTTTTCAGGCGTGCCACCAGCGTGGAGAAATCTTTGTCACCTGCGGTGATCCCTTCGAACATAACAATATTAGCACCGGCTTTTTTCAGGCTGTCCTGAACGGAACGCGCCAGGCCTTCGCCATACTGCTGTTTATCGTGTACCACGGCGATGCGCTGAGGTTTGATTTCACTCATCATATATTTCGCAGCGGTCGGGCCCTGGTCAGAATCGAGGCCGGTAGTACGCATGATCAGCTTGTAGCCGCGTGAGGTTAAATCGGGAGCAGTGGCGGCTGGGGTAATCATCAGCACGCCTTCGTCTTCGTAAATATCAGAGGCGGGTTGGGTTGAGGATGAGCACAGGTGGCCGATAACGTAGCGAATACCGTCGTTAATGACTTTGTTAGCCACCGCAACCGCTTGTTTTGGGTCACAGGCATCGTCATATTTCACAGCAACCAGTTTGTCACCATTGATGCCGCCTTTTGCGTTGATGTCTTCAATCGCCTGGGTAGCACCCGCAAATTGCATATCGCCATACTGTGCAACCGGACCGGACATGGCACCGACGATGGCCACTTTGATATCCTCTGCCAAAGCTGTGTGACTCATGGCTAATGCAACGCATCCTGCCAGTAAAGCGCGACCTTTCATTTTCATCCGAACTTCCCCATCTGATTTGTCGTGTTTGTTGTGAGTTGTTTATTTTCTGCCAGATAAAGATGAAAACTGATTTAGCAATAAGGAGTTAGCACGCTTTTCTGGCATTTATAGTTAATAAGGCTTTATTTTTCAGGTTATTAAACAGGAAGTTTCTTCTGTAAATCAACTGAGATGTTTAGAAATAGCTGGACCAGACAGCATAATTAACTGGTTGCAATGGCCGGTTTTTCACCAGTTTGCCAGCGCGTTATGCTGCTTTTGTCATCAGCCAACCCTGTTTACCACTATTATCCTGGCACCCAGGCCAACTTTTGACCTGTTTTATTCAGAAAAAACTGTTGGCACGCGCGTTGTATAATTTCGCTACACTTTGCCCTTTGAACCAGTACAGGTGTTTGTCATGAAGCTCACTATCCTGCGCTTAACGGCGTTTACGCCACAGGACCGCATCGATTTAAGTAGAATTTGGCCGGATCAAGACATTAAACAGTTAGAGCACTCGCTGGGCGAAAATTATCGTCTGTACGCGGCACGCTTTAACGAACGTTTACTGGCGGCTTTACAGTTAGAAATCGTGGGTACGCAGGGAAAAGTACATCATCTTGAAGTGCGTGACGCAACGCGGCGGCGCGGCGTGGGGAAATATTTGCTGGAAGAAACCATGCAGCAGAACGCATCGCTGGCAGACTGGTGGATAGCGGATGATGGCAGCGACGATCAGAGCGTGCGGGCAGCTTTTATGCAGGCCTGTGGATTCAGAGCGCAAACAGATGGCTGGATAAAATAAAACGCAGACAACAAAAAGGGCGACTCTCCGTCGCCCTTTTTTATGCTTCGATCGCCATACGAAGTTTTTTCATGGCGTTCTTTTCAAGTTGTCGAACACGTTCTGCCGAGACGCCGTATTGATCGGCCAGCTCCTGCAGCGTGGTCTTGTTGTCTTCATCTAACCAGCGTGCACGGATGATGTGCTGGCTACGCTCATCAAGGCCTTCCATCGCATAGCTCAGTTTATCAGCAGCATGCGATTCCCAGTTATCCTCTTCAATGCCGTCAGCAAAATCAGAGGTTTTATCCTGAAGATAAAGCACGGGTGCCATAGATTTACCTTCACCGCTCTCATCGTCAGCGGACATATCGAAGGTCATATCCTGTGCAGCCATACGCGATTCCATTTCACGTACATCTTTGCTGCTCACGCCCAGTTCACGCGCGACCATTTCAACTTCATCCTGATTAAACCAGCCCAGACGCTGCTTGGTTTTACGCAGGTTAAAGAACAACTTACGCTGTGCTTTAGTGGTAGCGACTTTCACGATACGCCAGTTACGCAGAACGTATTCATGAATCTCGGCTTTAATCCAGTGCACGGCAAAAGAGACCAGGCGCACGCCAACTTCAGGGTTGAAGCGACGCACTGCTTTCATCAGGCCGATGTTACCTTCCTGAATCAGGTCAGCCTGCGGTAAGCCGTAGCCGGAATAATTACGAGCGATATGAACTACAAAGCGTAGGTGAGACAGGATCAGCGTCTTAGCCGCATCCAGATCGCCCTGGTAATGCAGCCGTTCAGCCAACGCTTTTTCCTCTTCTGCCGACAGCATCGGCCAAGTGTTGGCGGCCCGAACGTAAGATTCCAGGTTGCCAAGAGGAGCAATAGCTAAAGTTTGCATTTCTTTGGTCATTCAAACCCTCACAAAATAAGTGGAATTGCTGCGCGTATCCTTCAGCAGACGTTACAGTATGTCAACGACGCTGAAAATCCGAAAGCAATCTGTGCTACTTCCTGAGACACGAAAGTTATCCACAAGTTCAGTAGTAGCAGTGCATATTTTACACACAGATGACAAGAAAGAAAGCGGGGAAAGATCCTCTGCTTCCTGTTGTCGGCAGCAGAGGAACATTATACCAAAAAATGTTGCAGGCGTTTACTGCGGCGTAAAACGACGTAAATGTTGTACCGTTGCCAGCCAGGCCGCTACCCAGCCAATGATTGCGGCGATAAGCAGTAACAGCAAGGCTTCATCCCAGGAGAAGCCTTCAAGCGAAAAAGTGGTGCCGAAAACGGCCGCAACCTGCGCCACCACCGATTGCAAACGCAACACCAGGACTTCTGACAGCACCAGTGATAAAACCGCACCGCTGAAGCCCAGCAGCGCGCCGCCATAGAGAAAAGGTCGCAGGATAAAGCCATCGGTTGCACCGATCAGTTTCTGCACATTAATGGTATCGCGGCGCGCAAAGATACTGAGCCGCACGCTGTTACCAATCACCAGGAACACGGCGACTATCATCAGAATACCAATCATTGACGCAATCTGACCGACCAGCCCAGTCAATGCCGCCAACCGGGCAAACCAGCTATCATCCATGCGCACTTCATCCACGCCCTGCACTTTTGACACGCTGTCGCGCAGGTTTTGCATGGTGTCTGAATTCTGGAAATTAAGCTTCGGCGTAATAATCGCCACCGCAGGCAGCGGATTTTGTTCCAGCATATCCATTGCACCACCGAAACCGGACCAGTTACGGAACTCATTAAGAGCTTCTTCACGCGTCAGATAATTCACATTATCCACGCCATCAACCTGCTTGAGCTGCGCCACCACATTTTCGGCGGCGGTGTCATCCAGCGTTTTAGAGAGATAAACCGTTAACTGCGGCGCGGGATACCACTGCGTTGCCGCCTGGCTGACGTTTTTCCACACCATGTAACAGACACTGGGTAACGTCAGAGAAATAGCGATAACCATTACCGTCAGCAGTGTCGCTAAGGGCTGACGCCACATATCAGACAGCGTGCCGCGCAGGGCGTAGCGCCACTGTTCCTGCCAGCCGCCTTTGAGTGCTTTGCTTTTTGACGATTGCTTCGCTTTCGGTGCCGCTGGGCGTTTATTGCGTTTATTGACCATCATGGCCTCCGTGCAGGCGTCCCTGATTCAGCGTCATAACACGATAACGACGACGCGCGATCAAACCGCTGTCATGTGTCGCCATTAACACCGTGACGCCAACGCGGTTGAACTCTTCGAACAGGCGCAAAATGTCCTCTGACAACGCATCATCCAGGTTACCGGTGGGTTCATCTGCCAGCAGCACCGCAGGCTTATTAACGACCGCACGTGCAATTCCGACGCGCTGCTGTTCACCGCCAGAAAGCTGAATGGGATAACTTTTCGCTTTGTCGAGCAGGCCAACTTTATCCAGCGCCGCGGAGACACGGCGACGAATATCTTCGCCGCTGGCCCCGGAAATGATCAGCGGAATCGCAACATTGTCGTAGACCGAACGGTCCATCAACAAATGGTGATCCTGGAAAATCATCCCGATCTGACGACGCAGAAAAGGCACTTCGCTGTTACGCAGTCGGGAAATGTCATGGCCGCTAAACCAAATTTGCCCGGCGCTTGGACGCTCAATGCCACAAATCAGCTTTAGCAGCGTACTTTTACCGGCACCAGAGTGGCCCGTCAGAAACGCCATTTCTCCGGGACGGAGATGAAAATCCACCCCTTGCAGCGCCTGACGTCCACCGAGATATGCCTTACTGACCTCTTCAAAGCGAATCATCCCAATTAGTCCTCTCGGGCAAACAGTGCCTCAATAAAATCTTCAGCCTTAAAGGGCCGTAAATCCTCGATGCCTTCCCCGACACCGATATAGCGGATCGGAATGCCGAACTGGTCGGCAACCGAGAAGATCACACCGCCTTTCGCCGTGCCATCCAGCTTGGTCAGGGTAATCCCGGTTAACCCCACCGCTTCATGGAACAGTTTGGCCTGGCTGATAGCGTTCTGCCCGGTACTGGCATCCAGCGTCAGCATCACTTCGTGCGGTGCCGAATCATCCAGCTTTTTCATGACACGGGTAATTTTCTTCAGCTCTTCCATCAGATGCGATTTGTTCTGCAAACGACCTGCGGTATCGGCAATCAGCACATCAGCACCGCGCGATTTGGCGGCCTGAATAGCATCAAAAATAACGGAGGCAGAATCGGCCCCGGTGTGCTGAGCTATGACCGGAATATTGTTGCGCTGGCCCCAAACCTGTAACTGCTCTACCGCAGCAGCACGGAAAGTATCGCCCGCTGCCAGCATCACTGATTTGCCTTCGGCCTGATACTGACGCGCCAGCTTACCGATGGTGGTGGTTTTACCCACACCGTTAACGCCCACCATTAAAATAACGAAAGGCGTTTTGCCTGTAACGTCCAGCGGCGCATCTACTTTTGCAAGGATGTCAGCCATTTCCGTTTTCAGCAGGCCATATAAGGCCTCAGCATCACGTAGCTGTTTGCGGTTCGCTTGCTGAGTAAGATTAGTGATAATGCGTCGCGTAGTGTCTACCCCGACATCGGCAATCAGTAACTGCTCTTCCAGCTCTTCAAACAGTTCATCATCGATTTTTTTACCGCGAAACAGGCTAATAAAGCCGGAACCGAGATTCTGGCGGGTTTTAACCAGGCTGCGTTTCAGACGCGCAAAGAAGCCCTCTTTCGTCGGGCGTTCCTGTTCTTGAGAAATAATCGGTGCTGCCGCTAACGGTAGATCGCTGACGGTGTCTTCCGGCTCAATGACTTCTGCTTCTTCAACAGGTGAAGCATCCGCTAAAGCCAGGGCTTCCAGCTCTTCGTCGCTCAGCGGCATCTCATCTTCAACCGCTTCCGCCTCTGTTTCGGCAACCGGCACTGCCTCCGCCACCGGGCGTTCGGGTGCAGGTTCGACCTCAAGCAGTTCTTCAGGATCGGCACGCACCGGTTCTGGTTCAGCGATGATCTCTGGCGCAGGCTCCACGTCTGCTTCGCGTTGCTGTTCGGCCACCGTTTCGGTGATGGCGACAGTCTCTTTCGCTTCCGCTTCGGCCTCGCTTAAGGCCGGAGATTGCTGCGCTGGCTGCTCAACTTCAGTCTCAGCAGGCAGATGTTCCTGCTCAGGCGTTTCGGCCGGCTGTTGCTTCTCTTCTTCTTTGCCAAATCCCAGCCAGGAAAAAAGCCACGTTTTTTCTCTTTTGCCATTGTGTGACCACACTCCTCGATGGCTTCATCCCGGTCGCACGTTGTTCCCAGGTGTAAAATCAGTATTGGTGGTAAACGCCAGGCTGGCGTAAAACCGTAGAATTATGCATGACTTCAGCAACTCAGTAGTCTAACACTTTCCAGCCAGCTCACCACAGCACCCTTTTTTAACGTTTCTTCTCACCGTTTCGCCCGTTAAACTACGCAACAAATTATGACGAGTTGTGAGCAAGATGATAAAAACCCCTCGCAATACAGGTGGCGCCGGGCAAATCCGTATTAT
The DNA here is from genome assembly GCA_018842655.1 of Candidatus Pantoea haifensis. Taxonomy (GTDB): domain Bacteria; phylum Pseudomonadota; class Gammaproteobacteria; order Enterobacterales; family Enterobacteriaceae; genus Pantoea; species Pantoea haifensis. The sequence continues at coordinate 2,742,405 of JAGTWN010000004.1, forward strand.
TGGCGGTCAGTGGCGCGGCCGAAAATTGCCCGTACCGGACAGCGCCGGTCTGCGCCCCACCACCGATCGCGTGCGTGAAACGCTGTTTAACTGGCTGGCACCCTATATTCAGCAAGCCCGCTGTCTTGATTGCTTTGCCGGTAGCGGCGCGCTCGGCTTAGAAGCCCTGTCGCGCTATGCCGGCTCAGCCACGCTACTGGAGCTTGAACGTCCGGTCGCACAGCAACTGACGAAAAATCTCCACACGCTTAATGCCAGCAATGGCAACGTAATTCAAACGAATGCGCTAAACTGGCTGGCGCAAACCGGCGAGCCGTTTGATGTGGTGTTTATCGATCCGCCGTTTCGCAAAGGCTTGCTGGAGCAGACGTTACAACTGCTGGAGCAGAATCACTGGCTGGCCGACGACGCTTTAATTTACGTCGAAAGTGAAGTAGAGAACGGCACACCGCCGGTGCCCGCTAACTGGGATTTGCACCGCGAGAAAATCGCCGGGCAAGTGGCTTATCGTTTGTATCAACGTCAACAGGAGACGCATGATGTTACTTAATTTGGGACGCCTGTTGATGCTGTGCGTTTGGGCTTTTCTACTGCTGAATGTTTTCCACCCTTATCCGAAGCCGCTGACCTATTTTATTAATGTCGCGCTGATTTTCATGATCCTGATGCACGGCTTGCAGTTGGTGCTGCTGCGTGCCACCCAAACCAAAGATGCGCCACCCATTGATCGTGTGACGCAGGCGAAAGTGTTTCTGTTTGGCGTGTTTGAACTGGTCGCCTGGCAAAAAAACATTTTCCACGGAAATAGCGAAAAACGCGGGCGTAATGCCCGCTTTTACTGCGCGGGTGTGAAACTCACAAAGCGCGAACCCTGCATTTTCAACTCGCCTTTCAAACCCTTATCCATCTGGTGATAGTCTGCTTCATTCACCTGCACTTTGATATCACTGGCTCCGTTCAGCGGATGAAACCAGGCTTCATAACGCATCTCTTCCCCTGCAATCACTTCACGCTGGCGTGAGCGGCGATTGGGAGCCGGAAATTCGCGTTTGGTTTTCACCTGAACCGTCAGACTGCGAATCGGTGAGACATCATTCACAGCGGCTTCACGCCGTTGCTTTATGAACTGACGGGTCGCCAGAATAGCGATAATGGCCAGGACGATAAAAAAGAGTAGCGGTGGTTTGCTCATATTTTTGCTCGTGCTTAATGAATAACAGGGAAATTTGTTGCGCGGCAAAGCATACAACCAGAGTTACCCGATTGTCACATCGTCAAGGCGTAACCTAAACTGAGATCGACATTTTGGGAACTTTCACAATTTATACTCAAAATAATTCGCGTTTCAGAAAGGCGGCAAAGGCGCAATCCCGCAGCTGACGGAAATCCGTGCTTCGGGAGAGCAAGCGAAGTCCACACGCCTGAAACGTGAAAGATGTTGAGTAGGAAAAGGGAGAAACAATGCTCTGGTCATTCCTCGCTGTACTTTTCTCCGGTTGGCTGTATGTCGATGCCTCTTATCGTGGACCACAATGGCAACGCTGGCTGTTTAAACCGGTTACGCTTCTCCTGCTGGTAGGCCTGGCATGGCAAGCTCCGACCCTGAATACCACTGACTATCTGATTCTCGCCGGTTTGGTCGCCACGCTAGCTGGCGATGCCCTGACGCTGTTACCGCGCCAGCAAATGCTCTATGCGCTGGGAGCCTTCTTCCTTTCGCATTTGCTCTATACGCTGAGCTTTGCTGCGAACATGACGATGACCTTCTTTTGGCCCATTCCGCTCACGCTGCTGATCATTGGCGCGGTGGTGATCGCTATTATCTGGCGCAAACTGGCTGATCTGCGCTGGCCAGTTTGTACCTTTATTGGCATGACATTAGTGATGACATGGATGGCAACTGAGCAATATTTCTTCCGCCCTACCGATTACAGCTTCTCGATTATGATCGGGGCCAGCCTGCTGTTACTGGCTAACGTGATCTGGTTCATTACCCACTATCGCCGCCGTTTCAGTGCCGACAGCGCCATCATTGCTGCCTGCTATTTTGCCGGTCACTTTATGATTGTGCGTTCGCTCTGGCTCTACTGAAGAAAAAATGACCTGGCTCTTGACTCTGGAGTGAACTCCAGAGTGTAGGATATCAGAGCGGACATTCCGGTCCGCTCTGTATCCGGAGGTCACATGCATCAACATCACTCCTGTGGCTGCGGCAAACCCCGCGCCGCTCACGCTGCGGCAAAACCGCTTTGTCACGTGCGCAGTGTTCGCCCGGCATCGCTTACGATTAGCGCCGCAACACCGGTCATGGCTGAGCCATCAGGCTGCTGTCCTCAGGATCAGAACAGCCCCGGCAGTGACACCGACGAGGAAAGCGATCGGCGAACGTTAACATCGTATCAATACAGCTGGCACATCAGCGGCATGGATTGTCCAGGCTGCGCCCGCACCATTGAAACCGCGGTTCGCCAGTTGCCTGACATCACGCAGGCCCGCGTACTGTTTTCCAGTGAAAAGCTGGTCGTCAGCGCCAACAGCAACATGGCGTCTGCTGTAGAGCACGCGGTTAAAAAAGCCGGTTTCCAGCTCCTTTCACATTCGAAAGAGCGTGCTGCGCCTTCACCCTGGTACGCCAGTCGCGGCGTAATCGTACTCGGCTTGCTGATGCTCGCCAGCGTGTTGCTGAGCCAGTTCAGTGCGGTTTGGGGCGATCGCCTGTTTATCATCACCACTGTGATCGGATTGTGGCCCGTCGCTGTCAGTGCGATTCAGCGCCTGCGCAGCGGTTCTCCATTCACTATAGAAATGTTAATGACGCTGGCGGCTGGCGGTGCATTGCTGATTGGCGCCCATGCCGAAGCTGCGATGGTGCTGCTGCTGTTCCAGCTGGGCGAGCGGCTTGAAGCCTACGCCGCGTCACGAGCGCGCAGCGGGGTAACCAGCCTGATGGCGCTGCGCCCAGAGTCTGCCACACGTCTTTCAGGCGCAACGCGCAGCGAGGTGATGTTAGCTGACCTTCAACCCGGTGATATTATCGAAGTCGCCGCAGGAGGACGGCTGCCGGTTGATGGCCGCCTGATAAGTGACAGCGCCAGCTTTGATGAAAGTGCATTAACCGGCGAATCGCTGCCGGTCACGCGCGAAAGCGGTGAAAAAATCCTGGCAGGCGCAACCAGTATTGATCGCCTGATTACGCTGGAGGTGGTGTCTGAACCGGGTGAAAGCGCCATCGACCGCATTCTGCAACTGATTGAAGAGGCGGAAAGCCATCGCGCCCCGGTTGAACGTTTTATCGATACTTTTAGCCGGGTTTACACGCCAGCCATCATGCTGCTTTCGCTGCTGGTGATGGTGCTGCCGCCGCTGCTCGGCTTCGGTGCCTGGCTGGCGTGGATTTATAAGGGCCTGACGCTGTTACTAATTGGCTGTCCCTGTGCACTGGTGATCTCCACTCCCGCAGCGATTACTTCCGGGCTTGCCGCCGCCGCCCGGCAGGGCGCGTTAATTAAAGGCGGCGCGGCTCTGGAACGATTAAGCGCACTGAAAATGGTTGCGTTTGATAAAACCGGCACGCTTACTGCGGGTAAACCGCAGGTTACCCGCGTGCTGCGTTTTGCCGACAACAGCGAGGAGGAACTCCTGGTGCTCAGCGCCGCTGTAGAACAGGGGTCAACCCATCCTCTGGCCATTGCGATCGTTGCGGCCGCCCAGGCGCGTAACCTGCCGTTGCCCCAGGCACAGTCACAACAGGCGTTAGCGGGAAGCGGCATCAGCGCCTGGGTTGCAGGCCAGCAGGTGCAATTGCTGGCACCGGTTCGTGTCACAACGCTGAATGAAGCGCAACAAGCCCTGATCGCTGAGCAAGAAGCGCAGGGACAGACGCTGATCGTTTTATTACGCGATGACGTGCCGCTGGGCGCACTGGCGTTGCAGGATTCGCTACGTCGCGATGCCATCGCTGCTGTTCAGGCATTGAAAAAACTGGGCATCAACAGCCTGATGTTAACCGGCGATAATCCCCGTGCGGCGGCATCTGTCGCCCAACAGCTGGATATCAGCTATCGCGCCAGCTTACTGCCTGGCGATAAAGTTGAAGTCATTCGCCAGCTTAGTCATCAACATCCGCTGGCGATGGTCGGCGACGGTATTAATGATGCGCCAGCCATGAAAGCAGCGACGCTGGGCATTGCAATGGGCAGCGGCACTGACGTGGCGCTGGAAGCGGCTGATGCCGCATTAACACGTAATCAGTTAAGCAATCTGGCACCGATGATTGCGCTGGCACGCCGCACGCGCAGCATTATTCGCCAGAACATCGCGCTGGCGTTAGGTCTCAAGGCGCTGTTTCTGGTGACAACCCTGCTGGGCATGACGGGATTATGGCTGGCGGTGCTGGCTGATTCAGGCGCCACCGCACTGGTCACAGCCAATGCTTTACGGTTGCTGCGGGCGCGTTCGGCATAAAACAGGCGGCGGCAGGCGGCCGCCGTTACCCTTCCAGCCCCTTTTTAATCAGGTATTGATACGGCAGCGTTTCGGTTTGCTGGGCTAACAGACGATGCTCCATAAACCGGCAAAATCCAGGAATATCACGTGTTGTGGCGGGATCGTCGGCGATAATCAATAGCGTTTCGCCATTTTGTAGATTACGGACGGTTTTTCGCACCATCATCACAGGCTCCGGGCAGCGCAGGCCACGCGCATCAAGCTGATGGTCAGCCGAGGTGAAAACATCACTCATAATGGACTCGATTCTGGTTTGGGGCGCTTATTCTAACCCTCAGTTAACTGACGCAAGGCGATAACGATTGCGTTAAAATTAACCATTGCATAAATAGCACAACGCGGTAATATGCCGCCGCTTTTTATCCATTAAACCGCAGACTATTGCCTGACAATATCCTGCAATGGGTTCCCTCACCCCAACATTAAAAAGGCTTACTATGCTCGCATTCACGTCGCGTCAGCGCATGCACGCGCTGTTTTGGTTGTCGCTGTTTCACCTGCTGGTGATCACATCCAGTAACTATCTGGTGCAGTTGCCTGTTTCCATCTTTGGCTTCACGACCACCTGGGGCGCATTCAGCTTTCCGTTTATTTTCCTTGCTACCGATCTGACCGTGCGCATCTTTGGCGCACCGCTGGCACGTCGCATTATTCTGGCGGTGATGATCCCTGCGCTTTTTGTTTCCTATGCTGTTTCCTGCCTGTTTTATCAGGGTGAATGGCAAGGCTGGCACGCGCTGCAAGAGGTTAATCTGTTTGTGGCCCGCATCGCCTGCGCCAGCTTTATGGCTTACGCGCTTGGTCAGATTCTTGATGTGCATGTGTTTAACCGCTTGCGTCGTTTACCGCAGTGGTGGATTGCGCCTGGCTGTGCGATGTTTCTTGGCAACATCAGCGATACGCTGGCCTTCTTTTTCATCGCGTTTTATAAAAGTCCCGATCCCTTCATGGCGCAGCACTGGATTGAAATTGCGCTGGTCGACTACAGCTTTAAGATTCTGATCTGCATGGTGTTTTTCCTGCCGGCTTATGGCGTTTTGCTCAATGCCACTTTGAAACGCCTCTCAGCACGTTCAACTCGCGCGCAGGTCAATTTCGGCTAAACGGAAATAGAGCCTTTTATCGTGACACGCTAAGCTTTGCTGACAATCATCAGGTTGCGTTTGCAACCTGATTCCTGTTGTATAAACGCCTGGCTGGATACTTAAAAGGGATTCTGATGCGCAACATCGTAAAATATGCGGGAATTGGTTTACTGGTTTTAGGCTTAGCCGCCTGTGATCAGAAGCAAGACGAAGCAGCAAATGACAATGGCGTCAGCGCCAGTCAGTCCACACAGACAGTGACGCTGATGGATGGAAAGCTGAGTTTCTCACTGCCGCCGGGCATGTCCGATAAGAGCGGCAAACTGGGTTCTCAGGCGACAAATATGCACGTGTACGCGGATGAAACCGGTGCGCGTGCCATTATCGTGATTGCCGGTGATCCAACCAACGATAGTCTGGATGTGCTGTCACAGCGCATGGAACAGCAGCAGCGTAACCGCGATCCGCAGTTACAGGTGGTTTCCAATAAAGCCGTGACGCTGAAAGACCAACCGGCACAGCAGCTGGATACGGTGATTTCAGCCAATAATCAGACATCGTGGTCATCAGTGATTTTGGCAAAAGTGGATGGCAAGTTACTGACGTTGCAGATCACGCTGCCGGGCGATAACCAGCAGCAAGCGCAAAGCGACGCCGATAATATTGTTAAGAGTATTACGCTGAAATAAGTCACGCAGGCGGTTTTCAGTGCGTCGATGCCCTCTCCCTTCGACAGGAAGAGGGCACAACGTCCAGAAAACTAAATGCCTGCCTTTTCCCGAATGTACTTACGCGCTTTAACTGCGTACTCAAACGGATTCGCCAGTGCCGGATCCTGTTCCGCTTCAACCACCATCCAGCCTTTATAGCCGTAATCATCGAGAATTTTGAACACCGGTTTGAAATCAATCACGCCGTCGCCGGGCACAGTGAAAGTGCCTTTCTTCACACCATCAAGAAATGAAAGCTTGTTTTGACGCACTTCCGCGACGACCTCATCGCGCACATCTTTCAGGTGTACATGGAAAATGCGCGGCAGGTATTTCTCCAACACCGCCAGCATCTTCGCCTGCGATCCTTCTGAATAGTAAATGTGGCCGGTATCGTAAAGCAGCCCGACGCTTTCATCCGTCAGTGCCATAAAGCGGTCAATCTCTTCTGTGGTCTGAATGCCGGTCCCCATATGATGGTGCAGCGTGACGCGCATGCCTTTCTCAGCGGCGATTTTTGCCAGCGCGTTGTAACCTTCTGCTGTCAGCTGCCACTCTTCATCGGTGAAAATCGGTTTCTGCTCTAATACCGCCAGTGTGGTTCCCTGAATACTTTTGCTCTGTTCAGAACAGCCAATGACGCGTGCGCCCATCGCATGTAAAAAGTTCATGTGATTAATGAACTCATCAATGGTTTTTGCTTTGTCGCCATTGGCAAAAAAGTGCTGAACCAGGCGTTACAGATTTGAATGCCGCGAATATCCAGCATGGGTTTCAAAATGGCGGGATCGCGAGGATATTTGCTACCAACTTCGCTTCCTGTAAAACCGGCCAGCGCCATTTCGCTTACCGTTTGCTGGAAGGTATTTTCGCTGCCCAACTCCGGCATGTCATCATTGGTCCAGCCGATCGGCGCAATCGCCAGTTTTACGTTATCTTTGTTCATCTTGTTATCCCTGTCGACAGGGGCAGCCAGGCTGCCCACAATGAAACCGGATTATTTGCTGTAAAAAGCGGGACGCGGTGGCATTTCCACTGGCTCAATTGCACCACTGTTTTGGGCTTTGAGGCAGGCATCAGCTGCGACAGAGGCAGCAAAGCCGTCCCAGGCTGAGGGTCCGGTCAGTTCACCCGCCTTCACATCGTTGATGAACGCCTGCAGCTCAACGTCATAGGCGTCGATAAAGCGATCTTTCCAGTCGACCAGAATGGTATTCGACAGTTTGGCCTCTTTACGCATCTGCACGGAGGAAGGCTCTGGCAGCTTAGCGATGCCGGTTTCGCCAACTACCTCACATTGAATGTCGTAGCCATAGGCGCAGTTAACAAAGATTTCGACATCAATACGCACGCCTTTCTGGGTTTCGAACAGGACGATTTGTGGATCTTTCAGTCTGGCGTGGGTTTTGGACGTCACACGGGGAAAAACCACCTGCACGCTTTTGTAATCATCATTGGTCAGCCAGCGCAGCACATCCAGCTCGTGGATCAAGGTGTTGGTGATCGCCATATCAGTGGTGTAGCTTTCTGGCACGACTGGATTACGGTGTGCGCAGTGCAGCATCAGTGGCTCACCGATTTCACCGTCCGCGATCACTTTTTTCAGCGCACGATAGCCGGCATCGTAAGGACGCATGAAACCAACCTGCACCAGACGCTTACCGTGTTTGATTTCAGCATCCACCACGCGGCGGCAGCCTTCTGCGCTCAGCGCCAGCGGTTTTTCACAAAATACCGGCTTACCGGCAGCAATCGCAGCCAGCGTAAACTCTTCGTGAGTCGGGTCCCAGGCCGTCACCAATACAGCATCCACTTCTGGCGACTGAATCACCTGATGACCATCCTGATAGACTTCCGCTTCGATATTCAGCCGTTGCAGCGCCGCACGCGCGCCGTCAACATTGATGTCCGAAACGGCAACCACTTTTGCGCCCTGTAATACATTGTTGCAGCGGCGAATATGTTCCTGACCAATTGCACCTGCACCAATCACGCCAAGTTTCAAAGTCATAATTGCACCTGTAGGGTTCTTTCAGATAAGAAAAAGGGGCCGGAAACCAGCCCCGAGATTAATACTTACGTGCCTGATCCAGATGGGCGTTGAGGTTATCGGCGACACCTTGAGTGCGTTCTGAATCCGAAGCCTGCGCCACGCCTACGTGCCACCAGCTGAAATATTTGTGCACCATGGTTTTTGGCAATACTTTGATGTCGATCAGCGTGGAAACCGTCTGTTTCTGCGCATCTTCCAGTGCTGCTTTGAGCTGATCGAGGGTGGTCACGCGATAGGTTTTACAGCCGTAACCGGCAGCAATAGCGGCAAAGTCGACGGGCACAAAACCGCCATCCAGTTTGCCGCCTTCCGGGTTACGGAAGCGGAACTCAGTGGTAAAGCTGTCCATACCGTGTTCCATTTGCAGATTATTGATACAGCCGTTGGTCATGTTATCCAACAGCACAACGTTGATTTTTGCGCCTTCCTGAACAGAGGTCACCAGTTCGGAGTGCAACATCATGAAAGAGCCATCGCCGACCAGCGCATACACTTCACGCTGCGGCTGCGCCAGCTTAACGCCCAGCGCGGCATTCACTTCATAGCCCATGCAGGAATAGCCATATTCAACGTGGTACGCATTGTAATCTTTGGTGCGCCATACGCGCTGCAGATCGCCCGGCAAGCTGCCCGCTGCCGCCACAATCACTGCATTCTTTGGGAGCTGCTCGTTTAAGGTGCCCAGCACGCTGCTTTGCGTCAGCAGGGATTGCGTCAAACGATTAAATTCCGCAAATACCGCTTCGCGATCAATATGATCGGCAATTTCAGGGATAAAGCCTTCGCTGTATTCCACCTGATAAACACGCTGCGTCTCTTTGAGTAACTTACTTTGTGCCTGCTCAATCTGACTGCCCCAGTCGTTGCTGTAATTTTGTGAAGCCAGTGCACTGCTCAACGCCGTAAGACCTTCACGCGCATCCGCCAGCAACTGCACACCATCCAGCTTGTAGCTGTCGAAATTGCTGACATTGATATTGAGGAAGCTGACATCGGGGTTCTGGAAAATCCATTTCGACGCGGTAGTAAAATCGGTATACCGCGTGCCAACGCCAATGACCAAATCTGCTTCTTTAGCCAGCAGGTTGGCCGCTAAACAGCCTGTTTCACCGACGCCGCCCACGTTAAGAGGGTGATCAGAAACCAAAGTGCCTTTACCTGCCTGTGTTTCCGCAAACGGAATCTGATAGCGTTCAGCGAACTGACGCAGCGCCTCACCCGCTTCAGAATATTTCACGCCGCCCCCACAAATAATAACTGGCTTACGTTTGCGGCTAATAAGCGTTAGCGCATCTTCTAACTGTGCTGCGGTGGGTAAACGACGATCCAGACGATGCACACGTTTCTGGAAGAAATATTCTGGGTAATCCCAGGCTTCGCCCTGCACATCCTGCGGCAGAGAAAGCGTTACCGCGCCCGTTTCAGCCGGATCGGTTAAAACGCGCATCGCATTGATGCAGGCCGTCATTAATTGTTCAGGACGGCTTACGCGATCCCAGTATTTGCTCACAGCGCGGAAAGCGTCGTTGGTGCTGATACTGAGATCGTAGCTCTGCTCAATTTGTTGCAGCACCGGATCGGGTTGACGTGTAGCGAACACATCGCCCGGCAGCAGCAACAGCGGAATACGGTTAGCGGTGGCGGTGGCGGCAGCAGTAATCATGTTTGCCGCGCCTGGCCCGACGGAAGAGGTACAGGCAATGATCTGACGGCGCAAGGACTGTTTGGCAAAGCCAGTTGCCGCATGTGCCATACCCTGTTCATTACGTCCCTGATGTACCACCAGATCGCCGCTATCCTGCTCCAGCGCCTGGCCCAGGCCAAGAACGTTGCCATGTCCGAAAATAGCGAAGATGCCTTTTACAAACTTAGTTTCAACGCCATCAACATTAATATATTGATTATCAAGAAATCTAACTAACGCCTGCGCGGTAGTCAGCCTGATTGTGCCCATATGCTCTTCCTTTACATGCTGGTGGTACCTGAATTCCGGTACAACGCGTGAAGCGAAGTAAGATGTCGGAAAAGGCGACCAGGGATAATTGAAACGTGAGGCGATTATAAACAAATATTTTTTCCATAAAACATGATTACAGAAGAAACATTTCATTTTGCGAGTGAGATCAAATTTAAGGACGTAACGGGATGCTGAAAAAGGCTTTATGATCGAAAAGTGGAATATTCAGTAAGCTTAAGCCATATATAAGAAATTTCATTTCACTTCAGTAGCTTCCTTTATTTATTCAGCTACTCCTGAGATCTGCCTCACAAGCCTGAAATGGCAAGGAGCGATGTGACTCATGCCTTGTGGGTTTGTACGCTTTCCAGAGTTTTACCTGGTTCACAAAATCGCGACATACGTTTCATTTCATATTGAATTTGGAATTTTTATTCCCCATACTGCCCTCATAGCCAATCGGGCACCTTGAGACCCCGGAAGCAAAGCGCGCGATGTCGGGCTTTTCGCCGACAGTGTCTGCTTATCACAGAAGGAAACCACAGGTATGAGTACACAACAGAAGCGGCTTGATGTGATTTGTATCGGGCGCATCGCCGTCGATTTTTATGGCCAGCAGATTGGTGCACGCTTAGAAGATGTCACCTCTTTTGCCAGGTATCTCGGCGGTTCATCGGGAAATGTCGCTTACGGTACCGCCATTCAGGGGTTAAAGTCCGCCATGCTGGCACGTGTGGGTGATGAGCATAACGGTCGCTTCCTGCGTGAAGAATTGCAGCGCGTGGGCTGTAATACCGAGGGATTGATCACTGATGAGAAGCGCCTCACGGGTATGGTTATCCTCGGCATTAAAGATGAAGAGACCTTTCCGCTGATTTTCTACCGTGATAACTGCGCTGATATGGGGCTGGTGCCGGAAGATATTCAAGAAGAGTTTATTGCGTCTTCCCGCGCTGTGGCGGTGACGGGTACTCACTTATCCCATCCACAAACGCGCGAAGCTGTGTTGAAAGCGTTAAAAATCGCCAAAAGCAACGGTCTGCGCACCGCGCTGGATATCGATTATCGACCGGTATTATGGGGGCTGACCTCACTGGGTGACGGTGAAACGCGTTTCATTGAGTCCGCGCAGGTAACGCAGCAGTTACAGGAAGTGGTGCATTACTTCGATTTGATAGTAGGAACCGAAGAAGAGTTTCATATAGCCGGTGGCAGCACCGACACACTGACCGCACTGAAGAACGTGCGCCAGGCAAGTCAGGCGACACTGGTGTGCAAACGTGGCCCGTTGGGCTGCGTGGTTTTTGAAGGAGACATTCCTGATAGCTGGGAAAAGACCAGACTGCACACGGGCGTGCGCGTCGATGTGTTAAACGTGCTGGGCGCGGGCGACGCCTTTATGTCTGGCTTGTTGCGCGGCTGGCTGAACGATGAAGGCTGGGAACAGGCCTGTCGTTATGCCAATGCTTGCGGTGCGCTGGTGGTTTCTCGCCACGGCTGTGCACCCGCTATGCCAACCAAAACCGAGCTGGATGATTTCCTGAGCCGCGATACAGAGGTGAAACGTCCCGATCGCGACAGCCGATTAAATCATCTGCACCGCGTAACGACACGCAAACAGCAGTGGCCTGAGCTGTGTGTTTTTGCTTTTGATCACCGTAAACAACTCGCCGATATGGCGCGGGAAGCTGGCGTTGATGAAAGCGGGATCCCACAGTTGAAACGGTTGCTGTTAAAAGCAGCGGAAGAAGCAGCACAGGAAGCGGGCTTGCAGAACAAGAGCGGTATTCTGGCGGACACCACCTATGGTCAAAAAGCCCTGAACGCCATCACCGGAAAAAACTGGTGGATTGGTCGCCCGGTTGAGCTGCCAGGTTCACGTCCGCTACGCCTGGAGCACGGCAATATCGGCTCGCAATTAATTGACTGGCCTGCCGAACACGTCGTGAAGTGTTTGGTTTTTTACCATCCCCATGACAGCGCCGAACTGCGCAAAGAGCAGGACGATGTCATTCTCGACGTGTGGAAAGGTTGTAACAAGAGCGGCCATGAACTGCTACTGGAAGTGATTTTGCCTGAGAGCAATCCCGATCATAGTGAGTCTTATTACCTTGATATACTGAGCCATTTTTACAGCCTGGGTATCCAGCCAGACTGGTGGAAATTGCCCCCACTGTCCGCAGAAACCTGGGAGGCCATCAGCGGCCTGATCGAGCAACAGGATCCATACTGTCGCGGCATTTTGCTGTTGGGTCTGGATGCACCAGAAGAGAAGTTGAAAGCGGGCTTCGCCGCAGCTGCAAAAGCGCCCTGGGTAAAAGGCTTCGCCGTAGGCCGTACCATTTTTGGTCAACCTTCACGTCAGTGGCTGCAAGGCGAGCTGGATGATCAGGCGCTGACAGAGGTCGTGAAAAGCAACTATTTACGACTCATTGAGTACTGGCGCGCCGCGCGAGAATGAGGTGAGGGTCGGGCGCCAACCGGCGCGGGTTTCGTTCGCTGCGCGAACCGGCGCTGATTTCGTTCGCTGCGCGAACCGGGCGCTGAGAAGGTTTCGTTCGCCCGGCAGCCGGGCAGTTTCATTTTCCCCGCTGCAGGCGACCGACAAGGGTTGCTCAGCGGCAACCCTTGACCCGCGCTTCCGGCCTGCCCGCCCGCCGCTCCGCGGTCCCTTCGCTCTTTCTGGATTTCTGACGGAACGGCTGGATTCACCCTCCATGGTTCATTCCAGCCTCTTCGCGGCATCCATGCCGCTCGTCCTGAAATCCCTCATCCGCTCAGCGTGCAGGAAGGCCTCTGACAACCCCCGCTGCACCCGCAGCTTCCGTTCTTTACAGACTTCATGGCGGTGAGTTTTTGCGTTTCAAAACCTCAGACAACACGAATCTGTTTTAATAAATAAAAGGATCACAGGCGGGGGTTGGTGGAGGCATCCGGCGCGCTGAGGAAAGAGCGCAGGCCAGGATGAGCCGACAGGACGTCGGCGAGAGGCCGGAACGCGCCAGGGACTGGCAAGTCCGGGCGGTCCGTCAGGCCGCAGCGAGAGACGAAGGTACAGCAGAGGCTGCCGGCCGCGGGGATTGTCAAGGGGGCCGCGACGCCCCTTGACACGTCCGCCTGCACGGAGGTGCTGAAACTGCCGCACGCCTGGCGGGCGGAACCCACACGGAGTGTTTACCCGCACGGCGGGTTTGTTCGCTGCGCGAACAGGCACGAGGAAGGTTTCGTTCGCCCGGCAGCCGGGCAGTTTCATTTTCCCCGCTGCAGGCGACCGACAAGGGTTGCTCAGCGGCAACCCTTGACCCGCGCTTCCGGCCTGCCCGCCCGCCGCTCCGCGGTCCCTTCGCTCTTTCTGGATTTCTGACGGAACGGCTGAATTCACCCTCCATGGTTCATTCCAGCCTCTTCGCGGCATCCATGCCGCTCGTCCTGAAATCCCTCATCCGCTCAGCGTGCAGGAAGGCCTCTGACAACCCCCGCTGCACCCGCAGCTTCCGTTCTTTACAGACTTCATGGCGGTGAGTTTTTGCGTTTCAAAACCTCAGACAACACGAATCTGTTTTAATAAATAAAAGGATCACAGGCGGGGGTTGGTGGAGGCATCCGGCGCGCTGAGGAAAGAGCGCAGGCCAGGATGAGCCGACAGGACGTCGGCGAGAGGCCGGAACGCGCCAGGGACTGGCAAGTCCGGGCGGTCCGTCAGGCCGCAGCGAGAGACGAAGGTACAGCAGAGGCTGCCGGGCGCGGGGATTGTCAAGGGGGCCGCGACGCCCCTTGACACGTCCGCCTGCACGGAGGCGCTGAAACTGCCCCACGCCTGGCGGGCGGAACCCACACGGAGTGTTTACCCACACGGAGTATTTACCCGCACGGCGGGTTTTGTTCGCTGCGCGAACAGGCACGGGGAAGGTTTCGTTCGCCCGGCAGCCGGGCAGTTTCATTCTCCCTGCTGCAGGCGACCGACAAGGGTTGCTGAGCGGCAACCCTTGACCCGCGCTTCCGGCCTGCCCGCCCGCCGCTCCGCGGTCCCTTCGCTCTTTCTGGATTTCTGACGGAACGGCTGAATTCACCCTCCGTGGTTCATTCCAGCCTCTTCGCGGCATCCATGCCGCTCGTCCTGAAATCCCTCATCCGCTCAGCGTGCAGGAAGGCCTCTGACAACCCCCGCTGCACCCGCAGCTTCCGTTCTTTACAGACTTCATGGCGGTGAGTTTTTGCGTTTCAAAACCTCAGACAACACGAATCTGTTTTAATAAATAAAAGGATCACAGGCGGGGGTTGGTGGAGGCATCCGGCGCGCTGAGGAAAGAGCGCAGGCCAGGATGAGCCGACAGGACGTCGGCGAGAGGCCGGAACGCGCCAGGGACTGGCAAGTCCGGGCGGTCCGTCAGGCCGCAGCGAGAGACGAAGGTACAGCAGAGGCTGCCGGGCGCGGGGATTGTTAAGGGGGCCGCGACGCCCCCTTGACACGTCCGCCTGCACGGAGGTGCTGAAACTGCCCCACGCCTGGCGGGCGGAACCCACACGGAGTGTTTACCCCCACGGCGGGCCGGACCACCCCTACCCCTTCATTTTGTGAGGCATTTCATAATCCGATGAAATAAAGACCTCATTCGGCGCAAACAAATGAAATTTTCCATCCATCTGGTACTATAGCGTTCATTATCCAGCCAATATTCTTATTAAACGGGCAGAAGTAATGACCAACAACCCAACTCAACTTTCCCTGTTGCAGGACGATATTCGTCGCCGCTATGAAACACTTAGCAAACGTCTAAAACAGGTTGCTCGTTATATCCTTGATAACAGTAACAGCATTGCTTTCGACACTGTGGCATCCATTGCTCAACAGGCGGATGTGCCGCCCTCCACGCTGATTCGCTTTGCCAACGCCTTCGGCTTTAGCGGCTTCAATGAAATGAAACAAGTCTTTCGTCAGCATCTGATGGAAGAAACCGTTAACTACACTGAACGCGCGCGTCTGTTCCGTCAGACATCCACTGATGACAGTGCCAGCGCACCCGAAAGTCCGGCAGAGATCCTGAACGTCTTCACGATGGTCAATAGCCAGGCGTTACAGCAGTTGGCGATGCAGGTTAATCCGGACCAGCTAAATAAAGCGGTTAAGCTGCTAAACGATGCTGAAAATATTTATGTGATTGGCTTGCGTCGCTCTTTCAGTGTTGCCTCGTATCTGGTTTATGCGCTGCGTCATCTTGAGCGTCGTGCCTTTCTGATTGATGGTTTGGGTGGCATGTTCACCGAACAGCTCAGCCTGGTGAATCCTAAAGATGTGGTAATCGCGATAAGCTATTCGCCTTATGCGCGTGAATCGGTTGAGGTGGTTGAACTCGGCGCGAAGCGCGGCGCGCATCAGATTGCCATTACCGATAGTCAGGTTAGCCCACTGGCGGCGTTTAGTGATGTCTGCTTCGTGGTGCGTGAAGCGCAGGTTGATGGCTTCCGTTCTCAGGTCGCGTCATTGTGTCTGGCACAGACCCTGGCCGTTTCTCTCGCTTTAAATAACGCTACGGCTCAGTAAGTTTCAGCCCTAAAAAAGCAGCCTCGCTGGGCTGCTTTGTTAGGGCGTTTTATTTAACTGCGCGGATAGTTATCACTGTTTATCCAGGCGTGATCTTTCTCCCAGGTAAATTTCCACAGCCGTACCGGTCCTGCCATGACATTCAGGTAATAGTTGTTATAACCGGCGATAGTCGCCACCGGATGATAACCGCGCGGCACAGTGACGACATCGCGGTTATAGGGTGCCATACATTCATCCAGTGAACGATCGTCGGTGTAAACGCGCTGCATGGCGAAACCCGGTTCTGGATCAAAACGGTGATAATAAGTCTCTTCCAGACAGGTTTCGTTTTCGCTGTTTTCCTGATCGTGCTTGTGGCTCGGATAAGAACTGGTATCGCCCTCATCGGTATAAACTTCCACTACCAGCAGGCTGTCCGCTGGCTTATCATCCGGCAGGATGTTATGCACCAGGCGCTTGTTTCGGCCTTTGCCACGCTGCTCAACGCCCACATCATCAGGCGAAATCAGGCGTGCCGGTAAATTGCCCTGACCCGGTGCATTACAGACTGCCAGCTCAAGATCGCTGTCAGCGCGCACTTCCACTTCGTCATTGTGCGGCACATACACCGAATAAGGCGGAATGCGTTCGAAAGGTGACATACGTTTGCCGATGCCAGGAAAATCAGCATGGCGCGTTTTCACCGATGCCAGCCCTGCGACTAACACCAGACAAAGCTCTTTATCGCCGCTGGTAAGACGCAGGGTTTCTCCTTTTTCAGCAGGTAAGCATCGAAGCCGACATAACGCCAGCCCGCGCTTTCCGGAGTGACATGCTGAATGCGGCCCTGGCTATCTGGCTGTTGCGCTTTCGAAAGTAAAGACATCCCAATCCTCCTGTTAGCCCAGCGTTGGCATACTGAATTCTGACACGGTTTGCTGACCGCTCGGCCAGCGTGCTGTGGCGGTTTTCATTCGGGTATAGAAACGCACGCCGTCCGGGCCATGCACATTGAGCGCACCGAATACTGAGCGTTTCCAGCCACCAAAGCTGTGAAAAGCCATAGGAACCGGAACCGGTACGTTGACACCGACCATGCCCGCTTCAACATCCTGTACGAATTCACGCGCGGTGTGGCCGTTGCTGGTAAAAATGGCGCTGCCATTGCCAAATTCGTGGCTGTTTACCAGTTTTAACGCCGTTTCATAGTCTGGCGCACGCATGATGCTCAGGACCGGTCCAAAAATTTCTTCACGCCAGATCACCATGTCAGAGGTGACATGATCGAACAAGGTGCCGCCGACATAATAGCCTTCCGCATGATCTGCGACCTGATAGTTACGTCCATCTACCACCAGCTTCGCACCTTCCTGCTCACCTTTATCGATGTAGCCAAGCACTTTTTCTGATGCGCCGCCGAAACCACAGGGCCCATCTCATTCTCTTCTGCACCTTTATTGATGCCAGGCCCCACGCGCAGGGCTTTGACCAGCGGTGTCAGGCTGGCGATCAATTTGTCTGCGGTGTCATCACCAACAGCAACCACTACCGGTAATGCCATGCAGCGTTCACCTGCCGAACCAAACGCACCGCCCATAATGGCGTTAACGGTGGCTTCCAGATCGGCATCGGGCATAACAATGGCGTGGTTTTTCGCTGCGCCAAACGCCTGAACACGTTTACCGTGAGCACTGGCCGTTTTATAAATATGCTCTGCCACACCGGAAGAGCCGACGAAACTCACGGCGGCGATACGCGGATCTTTATACAGCTGCTCAGCATCTTCATTTGAACTGTGAACCACGTTAAATACGCCATCAGGCAAACCCGCTTCGGTTAACAGTTCAGCCATACGCACTGTCGCTGACGGATCCAGCGCAGGTGGCTTCAGAACAAAAGTGTTACCGCACGCCAGGGCAATGGGGAACATCCACAACGGCACCATCGCCGGGAAGTTAAACGGCGTGATGCCTGCAACAACGCCAACCGGCTGCATCAGCGAAAAGCTGTCTACGCCAGTTCCGACATTCGGCGAATATTCCCCTTTAATCAGATGCGGAATACCGCACGCAAACTCAATGACTTCGATGCCGCGCGTCAGTTCACCCAGCGCATCAGACCAGACTTTGCCGTGTTCAGAAACAATCAAGGCCGCCAGTTCATCACGGTGCTGTTCCATCAACGCTTTGAAATTAAACAGCACGCGGGCACGGCGTAATGGAGAGGTTTTGGACCATGCCGGAAACGCATTGTGTGCCACTTCAATCGCCTGGGCGACTTCATCAGCGGTACTTTGCGTCAGTTCGCGTACCACTTTGCCGGTTGCTGGATCATAAACAGGAATGGTTTCGTTGCTGGCGCTGTGGGTGATTTTACCGCCAATAAAGTTTCCTACGATATTCATGTTGTTGCCTCTTTGAAGGTTCACGTTCCCTGCAGACTGAGTGTGCTAAGCGTCACGTTGCCTGACCAGGCAAAGCCAAAAGCGTGATATGAAGCTATTACAGTGGAATAAATTTTTCAAATACTTCTTTTTGGAAAATTTTTTTTAGCGGCACAGATCGCATTTTTTCTTCTGGCTGAAGAGATCACTGTTTAAGCGCCCGATTACCTGTGAAAAGGGGTGCTTAAGCCCGGCAATCTGTCAGAACGGTGACGCTTCCTTCTTGCTATTTGAACGTTGAAAGCCCATCGCAAAAGTGATTCGCGAACCGAAATATGAAATTATTGCGAAGCAGATCTAATAATTAACGTTTCATTATTTCCTGACAATGAAATAAATGTTTTCTTTAATTCCATCTAACCCCTCTCTATAACAGGAGCCATAGCATGGCCATCGATCCCACTCGTTTCTGTATTAATCGCAAAATTGCCCCAGGCCTCTCGCTGGAAGCTTTCTTCCGGCTGGTACAACGGCTGGGACTGAGCAAAGTAGAACTGCGTAATGACATGCCGAGCGGCAAGGTGACAGACGATCTCTCCCACGCGCAGCTGCGTGCATTAACAGAAAAATATGATATTGAGATCGTTACCATCAATGCGCTCTATCCGTTCAATCGCGCTGATGAAGAACTGCTGGCGAAAGCGGAAGCGTTGTTAGCAGAGGCGCAAGGCATCGGGGCCAAAGCACTGGTGATGTGCCCGCTCAATGAAGGTGTGGCGATTTCGCCGGAGCAGACGCTGGAAGCGATGCAAAAACTGGCACCGCGCTTTGCGCACTACGGCATACAGGGGCTGGTTGAGCCACTGGGTTTTCCGGTGAGTTCGCTGCGATCGGCAGTGCAGGCACAGCGATTAATCCGTGATGCGCAGGTGCCCTTTAAGCTGGTACTGGATACCTTTCATCATCATCTGTATGAAAATGCTGAACAGGCGTTTCAGGCAGAGATTGATGTTAATCAGATCGGCCTGGTACACCTTTCAGGTGTAGAAGATACGCGCCCGACGGCTGAATTAACCGATGAAGAACGCATTATGCTGAGCGACAGTGATGTGCTGAATAGCGTGGCGCAGGTGAAACGACTGGAGATGCTGGGCTATAAGGGAACTTACGCCTTTGAGCCTTTCTCGTCGGAACTCAATAACTGGACACCCACAGAAATCGAGCGTCAGATCCGTCACAGCATCGCACTGCTGCAAGCCTAATCCTCTGCGCGGAGCAAAGCCGGTGCTCCGCGTGACCTTACCCTTATCTGTGTCTCGTGACACATTTTTTGGCCTCGGTCGGAGGCCGCTTTTTTACCCTTCTTTGATCTCTGCAACAGGCTCATCGGGCTGACGACGAATCATGCGCAGCGTACAAAACAGGGCGAAACAGACCAGCAGTGCCGTCAGCAGATAAACCAGCGGGATCCCGGCATAACTCATGATAAATCCGGCAATCGGCCCGGTAATACCCAGTGACAAATCCATGAATGCCGTATAGGTTGCCAGCGCACTGCCCTGGTTTTGCTGCGGTACCACTTTTACCGCGACGACGCCGATTGCCGGAAAGACCAAAGAAAAACCTGCGCCGGTCAGGAAAGCCCCCGCTTTCGCCATCCACGGATCGAAGGCACCCGCGACCAGAAACAGGCCCACTGCTTCTACGGCCAGGCAAACGCTGGCGACCCGCAAGCCGCCATGGCGATTGATCGCATTGGGAAACAACAGGCGTGCGCCAACAAACGCGGCGCTGAACATCGTCAATGCGAAGGCTGCACCGTCCCAGCCTTTAGCCTGATAAAACAGCGTAATAAAGGTGGCGATGACGCCAAACCCTGCCGAGCCCATCGCCAGGATCAGTCCAAAGCCGGAAATTTTACCCAACACCGCCCGGAAAGGCAGCGGTCTGGCTTTGCTGCCTGTCACGGCCGGACGTGGCAGCGCCAGGCCAATGGCGGCCAGACAGATAATCACGATGATTAGCGATAACCACAGCAACCCACCCATACGGAAAATCACCACGCCAAGCGGCGCGCCTATCGCCATGGCGCCGTAGGTTACGATGCCGTTCCAGGAGATAACCCGGCCAATATGCAAAGAGCCGACGCGCGCCACGCCCCACAGTGACGTACCGGTTCCGGCGAAGCTCTGACCAATGCCAAGAATTAAACGTCCCACACACAGCAGCGCCAGACTCAATGTTGGCGTGCTGAGCGTCAGTGCCGCCAGCAAGATGCATAATCCGCTAATCAGACAGCCCACCAGGCCAAACACCACCACTTTTTTCGGCCCCCACAGATCAGCATAGCGTCCGGCATGGGGGCGGCTCAGCAGTGTGGCGAGATATTGCAGGCTGATCACTAAACCGGCCCAAAAGGCGCTGTAACCCAACGTGTCATGGACGAAACCGGGTAACACTGCCAGCGGCAAACCAATGGTGAGATAGCTGGCAAAGTTGTACATCACAATGGAAAGGATCAGGAGGGTAATCTGAAAACTACGTGGTGCAGATCCCGTTGCAGGCTGGTCTGGCATGAGTAATTGCGCTCGTGTTTGACTAAATTTTTATGCTTGAGTATTCACTATACGCCTTTTCACCCGGCGCGCATCATAACGCCTGCTAATGATGCCTGGCTGTTTATCTTTCCACCACGCCCCCTGCCGGGATGCGCCTCCACTAAACTCTAAAGAAAATAAGAGTTTGCTGGCACGCCTGAATTCAGGTTCGTGTGCTCAGCGCCAGTCTGGCTGTCAGAGGTGAGCGATACGCTGGCAGCCTTTTCTACAGCATCGGGCTGGCACTGGCAGCTGCTCTCTTTGCCAGCGTGCTCGTTTTTTTACTGCGTAATACGTGGCGAAAGGCAAAAGAGGATCATGGGGGCTGATACATCGCCGTACCGATCTTGTCGTTTCTCTGATAAATCAGGCCGTTAATTTTGCTTCAGCTACACTTTCTTCAGCCAATTTGATTATCAGGAGAGGGAATGTGAGTGAATTACAGCAGGAAAAAATTGGACAAAATATACTGATCAAACTGGCGATGCTGGTCATCATCCTCGCTGGCGTGCGGGCTGCTTCTGAAATTTTAGTGCCTTTTTTACTCTCCGCTTTTTTGGCAATCGTGCTTAATCCGCTGGTAAGCCTGTTGATGAAGCGCGGATTTCGTCGTGGGTTAGCCATTACGCTGGTGATCACGGTGATCTTCTTTGTGATGTTACTGCTGATAGCCGTGCTTGCCAGCTCAGTCAGCGAGTTCTCCGATCTTTATCCGCAGATACGTGCCACCATGGAACAAAGAATGGTGGTGGTTCAACAGCTGGCGGCGCAGTTTCATCTGAATGTTTCCACCACAACATTAGTTGAGCGATTTGATCCCAACGCAATCATGAATGTGGCCACCCTGGTGCTCACTCAGTTCTCAGGCATGATGACTAACATCTTTCTTTTGATACTGACGGTGGTATTCATGCTGTTTGAAGTGCATCACCTGCCTTACAAAATGCGTAATTCGCTGGTGAATCCCAAGATTCGCATTGCAGGTTTGCACAAGGCGTTAAAAGGGGTGACGCACTATCTGGCCCTGAAAACCGTAGTGAGTTTAATCACGGGCGCGTCAGTCTGGTTAAGCCTGTTGCTGCTGGACGTTAAGTTTGCGCTGCTGTGGGGCGTGGTGGCATTTATTCTCAACTTTATTCCTAACATCGGGCCGATTATTGCTGGTATCCCACCCGTTATTCAGGCGTTATTACTTAACACGGTGTTCGATGCCTTTATGGTAGCCGCACTGTTCGCGGCAATTCATATGGTATTTGGCAATATGCTGGAGCCACGGTTAATGGGACGCGGCCTGGGTTTATCCACGCTGGTGGTGTTTTTATCATTAATCTTTTGGGGCTGGCTGCTGGGACCAGTGGGGATGCTGCTCTCAGTACCGCTAACCAGCATTACTAAAATTCTGATGGAAACCACGCCAGGCGGCAGTCGTCTGGCGATTATGCTTGGCACCGGACGGCCTAAGCGCGTTAAAGGATTAACCAAGTAAGCGTTGCTGCACGTGTCGCAAATGATCTTCCATTGCGGTACGTGCAGCGGCTTCATCCCTGACACAATCGCCTCAGCAATACGCTGATGATCACTGTTCATCTCGTGAGCAAAAGCATTGTCAGCATAGTGGCGCTCAAGCCGTCTGAAGTGTGGACTGTTACGCTTGTTCCACAAATATTCCATCATATCGCGCAGCAGGTCATTGCCGCTCATCTCGCTGATCAGTAAGTGGAAACGTTTATCCTGCTCAAGAAACGCGGCATCATTCTCACTGAACTGCTGTAACGCGATGGTTAATGCCTGTAAATCGGCGCGCTGCTGTGCAGTGCCGTTACGTGCGGCAAAGGCAGCCAGCATGCCCTCAAAAGCCTCACGCGCCTGAAGCAAATCCTGCAGGCTAAAGCTTTCCACCGCTTTGTCGGTGCTTTGCGGTAGCAACTGCGCCACGTAAACACCGTTGCCGGTACGGATATCGACCCAGCCGGTCATTTCGAGTGCAATTAATGCTTCACGTACCGAAGAGCGGCTCACGCCGAGCTGTTTCGCCAGTTCACGCTCGGGTGGTAATAGCCCGCCAGGAACAAAATCCCCTTCTTTGATGCCGTCCATAATCGCATTAGCAATCTGACGATAGAGACGTTCCGTTTTGAGTACGGTTAGCGCCATCCTGTTCTCCTTGTCGCAAGCGGGTAGACGAAGTGCCGCAGCGATCACATTTTTTCATGCTGCGATCCCGATCACGGCCTTTACTGGGTCACTATCATACTCTTGGTCCAGCGGCCTGACCACTGGGCCAAATCACATAAGGAGTGAAAATGGAACACACTTGGCGTTGGTATGGCCCGAACGATCCGGTTTCGCTGGATGATGCGCGTCAGGCAGGCGCAACGGGCATCGTCACGGCGTTGCATCATATTGCAAATGGCGACGTCTGGCCGGTGGAAGAGATCAAAGCGCGTCAGGCATTGCTGGCGGAAAAAGGATTAGTCTGGTCGGTGGTGGAAAGCATCCCGGTGCATGAGTCCATTAAAACGCAGCGTGGCGATTATCAACGCTATATCGCTAACTATCAGCAATCGATTCGCAATCTGGCGAGCTGCGGCATCGATACGGTGTGCTACAACTTTATGCCGGTTCTCGACTGGACGCGCACCGATCTGGCCTGGGAATTACCGAATGGCGCAAAAGCATTACGCTTTGATGCGGATGCCTTCGCCGCGTTTGAACTGCATATTTTGCAACGTCCCGGCGCTGAGAAAGATTACAGCGCAGCGGAACAAGAGACAGCCAGCCGCTACTTTGCGGCGATGAGCGATGATGAAAAAGCGACGCTGGTACGCAATATCATTGCAGGTTTACCCGGTGCAGAAGAAGGCTACACGCTGGAACAATTCCGGTCACAGCTAGCGCAGTACAACGGTATCGACAAGGCCAGACTGCGTGAACACATGGCGACTTTTTTACGGGCTATCGTGCCGGTGGCGGAAGAAACAGGCATTAAGCTGGCGGTTCATCCTGATGATCCACCACGTCCAATCCTCGGCCTGCCGCGCATTATTTCTACTCAGGAAGATATGCAGTGGCTCAAAGAGACGGTGGATAGCCTGCACAACGGCTTCTGCTTCTGTACCGGTTCATACGGTGTACGCGCCGATAATGCCCTGGTTGAAATGGCCAAAACCTATGCCGATCGCATTAACTTTATTCACCTGCGCGCCACCAAACGCGAAGATAACCCCAACAGTTTCCATGAGGCGGCGCACCTTACGGGCGATGTTGATATGGTCGGTGTGATTAACGTGATTTTGGCCGAGGAGCAGCGTCGTCGTCAGGCGGGTAATCAACGTGCGATCCCTATGCGCCCCGACCACGGTCATCAGATGCTGGACGATTTGCACAAACGCACCAACCCAGGTTACTCAGCCATTGGCCGCCTGAAAGGTCTGGCGGAGTTGCGCGGCGTGGAAGTGGCGCTGCGGCAATGTTTTTTCCAGGATTGATTGTCACACCCAGCCCCGTTGCGGGGCTTTTCACGTTTACTGCGCCGCACTCCATACCGAACGATCGGTCAGTGCCTCTACGTTGATCGCGTTCGGCGGCGTTTTTAACCCACTGAACAGGTCCGATCCCTTCTGTACCTTAGCGATCTCTTCCGGCATCACGGCCCGAATATCACCAGAACCTTCAATGATATTGCCGTCAATATCAATCTTAACTAATGTTTCAGGACAGGCGTCATCCCACGCTTCCGTAAGCCTTAAGGCTCATCGCCCGACACCCATCACGCAGAAGAGAGGTCAATATGCTCGGGGCAGCGTGGCTTTGCAGCTAAAACCTCAGTCTGAGCACGCTTTACCCGCGTTGGCCACTCGGCGCCGCTTACGCACTGTTGCAGGGAAGATGCAGCCAGGGCTGCCATACTTCTGTCCGATCCGTGTCACCGGGAATCTGTTTGCAATACATCCTGATACGACCTTTTTTGCGCGGTGAAATGCCAAAAATTTGTCAATAAATGCAATGTCCGGTCGATAATTGACCTGACGCAGTTTTGAAAATAATCAAAACGCTACCCTGCACTGCTCGAGGACATGCTATGCTGCGCTGTCACAATAGCACCTCCTCAAAACGGATAAACATTCAGAGGATTTTGCGGTGCCGCCACTGAAACGAAAACGCGACTTCGCAAAGATAATCATTATTTTTGCCGGTGCGTTGCCATTGATTCTTGGCCTGATTCTTACAGCGATCGATGCTCGCCATACGGTCCACCAACAGCAGGCAAGTGCCGCCAGTATGCTTTTATCTCAGGCTGAGAAAATGAGTGACACCGGCTGGGACATGATTACGTCTTTGCGTCAGTATCATTATCGCCCCTGTAACGAAATTGAAGATGAGTTGCAGCGCAAAGGCACGCTGAATGCCTATTTTCGTGCCATTGGAAAAATGCAGGGCGATTCCATCACCTGCTCCTCAGCGTATGGACTGAACGCAGGCTCGTTTAGCGAAATGATTCGCCGTGAGCCGCCGATCACGGGTCGCGCCTGGTGGAGCTTGTCAATTGCCGGTACGGCTGGCGTACCCGATCGTCCTGCGGTGATATTTGTACGTCAGTTACCAGACAGTGAAGGTTTTTGGGCGATTATCGACGGTCAGTATTTAATTGATTTTATGAGCGCCATCGGCAAGTCGCATGGTTATCAACTTTCAATGCGTTTTGACAACGGCGCTCCTGTCTCTTTCGGCAACCAGGATTTAGCACAAAGCCGCTTTTTGAGGCGCAGCCCTATCAGACAACCTCAAATCGTTACCCGATAAGCGTGAGCATTATTGCCCCCGGCTCGGAGGTATCACGCGCATGGGGTCAGGTATTGTTTATCTTTCTGCCGGTGGCGGCGGTGTTTTCCATTCTGCTGATGATACTTACCGCTAACTGGCTGCAACGCCGAATTTCATGGCGTGATGAGATTCGCCGCGCCATCAATGCTCGCCAGTTCAGGGTTCATTATCAGCCGGTTTATAACAATCAACTTCAGCGATGTACGGGCGCAGAAGCGTTAATGCGCTGGACGCTGCCCAATGGCGACGTCATTCGCCCTGATATTTTTATCAGTGCCGCCGAAGCGGAAGGGATGATTGTGCCGCTGACGCGCCATTTAATCGAACTGATCGTAGAGGATGTTCAGGCGTGGCAGGTTGAGCCGGGATTTCATCTGGCCATTAATGTTGCCGCCGAGCATTTACAGCATGCTGAGTTTGTCAGCGATATGCTGGCATTTGCTGCCCGCGTGGAGCATAAGCAGTTTACCGTTACGCTCGAATTAACCGAGCGCAGCCTGATCAAAGATGGTGATGAGGTTGCGCTCAAACTGGAGCAGTTACGCGCAGCCGGTATGAAAGTTGCCATTGATGACTTCGGTACAGGTCACTGTTCGCTCAGCTATTTACAAACATTCTCGCTGGACTATCTGAAAATCGATCGCGGCTTTATTAATGCGATCGAGTCGTTAGGCGGCGAAACGCCGGTGCTGGATGCCATTATCAACCTGAGCCTGAAATTGCGTCTGAAAGTTCTGGGTGAAGGCGTCGAAACAGCGTTACAGCTTCTTTATCTGCAACAGCGCGGCGTGGTGTTTATCCAGGGCTACTATTATGCGCGGCCAATGGACAACGCCACGCTGATCACCTGGCTAAAAGAGAAAGGCCCACGGCCTATTCACGCTGAGAAAGATGATCACTCTGTGCAGCGCCCTGGGTGATGTTTGCAGTATGTATTTGCTGGGCGGATCAGATCGCATCGGCTTTATTCAGGCAAAACAAACCTGTATTTACTGCTTCAACAGCGGCGCGCGTCGTTTCATGGCGACGCGTAATGCGACTTCCACCGGATCTTCTTTGGTTATTCGCGAACAGACTGGCTGAAAAGATTGCATATTGCGTCGCTGATTAATGCGTTTCAGCGTCGGCATTAGCTGCCCAACCAGCCGCTGATACTCCTCGGTTTGCGACATGTTATTGCCGGATGCGGTTTGTAACCACTTACCAGGCTGCTGAAGCTGCTGACCGTCTTCCCTGCTCTGCTGTGACAGCCAGCCAGCCTGGAGCCAACCGTTTGCGTCCTGCAACAGATCATCAGAATGTTGCGTCAGTTGATGCAGTACCTGCTCAGTATCCTGATTACACTGGAGCCAGACGTGTGGGCGCGTGTCGACGGAAAAGGCCTGTCGATGCGCGGGCACCGCATTCATTAATTTTTTTCTACACTGTCGAGTTGTGACAGCCAGGGATTATCGAAGGGTCGAACCGCTTTCCTTGTCATGTATCCTCCGCAGACATGAGGCGCAGAGTATTACCGAAGGTTTTAGATCTGGCAAGTTACATCTGTCTTTAAATTAACACATAAAAATAACTTACCTTTAACGTCATTACGCCGCAAAAAAGGGGCTTTGGCGCTTGCGCAGAAAGCCATCAATCGAGAGCTACTGGCAATATTTTCCAGGGCTTTGGCATGTCTCACTTGCTCGTCAGAAATGGTCATTTTCAGCTCAAACATGACAAAGATCACACAAAAACGGTATACTCTGTCGCGTGATGCAATAATTTCAACAGGAATTATTGTGATTATGGCCAAGGGAAAACGCCCCATTAAGGCTATGCTTAAATTTCCTCAACGCAGCGGTCTGAAGGCATTTGCTCGGTTCGCGCCGTTGAGGACTTTCATGTTCTATTACAGGGTAATTCTATGAAATTGCGTAGGAAGCGTGTAAAACCGATTGGGCTTGATGACGTTACTATCATCGATGATGCCCGTTTACGTAAAGCCATCACCGCGGCCTCTTTGGGTAACGCGATGGAGTGGTTCGATTTTGGTGTGTATGGCTTTGTTGCCTACGCGTTAGGTAAAGTCTTTTTTCCGGATGCCTCACCCGGCCTTCAGATGATTGCTGCACTCGGGACTTTCTCGGTTCCCTTTCTGATTCGTCCGCTAGGCGGCTTGTTCTTTGGCATGCTGGGCGATAAATATGGTCGCCAGAAGATACTGTCAATAACCATTGTTATCATGTCGATAAGTACTTTCTGTATCGGCCTGATACCTTCTTATGCCTCCATTGGCATCTGGGCACCGATTCTGCTGTTAGTCGCAAAAATGGCGCAGGGCTTCTCAGTCGGTGGTGAATATACCGGAGCATCTATCTTCGTCGCTGAATACTCCCCTGACCGCAAACGCGGCTTTATGGGTAGCTGGCTCGACTTTGGCTCCATAGCGGGCTTTGTACTTGGCGCGGGTTTAGTTGTGCTGATCTCAACCATTATTGGTGAGGAGCGTTTCCTGTCGTGGGGCTGGCGCCTGCCGTTCTTCCTGGCACTGCCGCTCGGTATTATCGGTCTTTACCTGCGCCATGCGCTGGAAGAAACACCCGCATTCCAGCAGCATGTAGATAAGCTGGAGCAAGGCGATCGTGAAGGCCTGCGCGATGGACCGAAAGTTTCGTTCAAAGAGATTGCCACCAAACACTGGCGTAGCCTGCTGGCCTGTGTGGGACTGGTTATTGCGACCAACGTGACCTATTACATGTTGCTGACCTACATGCCGAGTTACTTATCGCATAACCTGCACTACTCGGAAGATCACGGCGTATTGATCATTATTGCCATCATGATCGGTATGCTGTTTGTTCAGCCGGTCATGGGCATGTTAAGCGACCGCTTTGGTCGCCGTCCGTTTGTGATTATTGGCAGTATTGCTCTGCTGCTTTTTGCCATTCCCGCCTTCATGATGATTAACAGCGGTGTTATCGGGCTTATCTTTGCCGGGCTGCTGCTGCTGGCGGTGATCCTCAACGCCTTCACCGGTGTGATGGCCTCTTCACTGCCCGCCATGTTCCCTACGCACATTCGTTACAGTGCATTAGCCAGCGCCTTTAATATCTCCGTGCTGATTGCCGGTCTGACGCCAACGCTTGCCGCCTGGCTGGTAGAGACCACCAGCAATCTCTACATGCCAGCTTACTATCTGATGGTCATTGCGGTAATTGGTTTGGTGACGGGCATTTACATGAAAGAGACGGCGAACAAGCCGCTGAAAGGCGCCACACCTGCCGCATCTGATTTGGCTGAAGCGCGTGAAATTCTTCAGGAGCATCACGATAGCATCGAACAAAAAATCGAAGATATCGACGAAGAAATTGCCCGCCTCGAAGCAAAACGTAAAAACCTGGTGCAGCAGCACCCGGACATTAACGAGTAACTGCTCTCTCCCGCCGCCTGGCGGGAGATTTTTTCTTCTTTTGCCTTAAGCCGCACACAAACCTTCATCCCTTGTTGACAAAGGGAGTAAACTATTGACACTTTTTTATACTGGTAAGCAATGATTATGTCTGATTATTCTCTTATCCAGCGCCCAAGAAGGCTGCGCTCCAGCGCGTCGATGCGCGCAATGTTTCAGGAATCCTCTCTCAGCGTGAACGATCTGGCACTGCCAATCTTCGTTGAAGAAGGTGTTGATGATTATAAAGCGATTCAGGCTATGCCTGGCGTGGTCCGTATTCCGGAAAAACGCCTCGCTTATGAGATTGAACGTATTGCTAAAGCCGGTATTCGCTCGGTTATGACGTTCGGCATTTCTCACCATCTTGATGCCACCGGCAGCGATGCATGGAATGAAAATGGCCTGGTCGCGCGTATGTCGCGTATTTGCAAAGATACCGTGCCCGAAATGATTGTGATGTCGGATACCTGTTTCTGTGAATACACCAGCCACGGCCACTGCGGCGTGCTGTGCGATCACGGTGTCGATAACGACGCGACGCTTGTCAACCTTGGCAAACAGGCTGTTGTTGCGGCAGCAGCCGGTGCTGACTTTATCGCACCTTCGGCAGCAATGGATGGTCAGGTGCAGGCGATTCGCCAGGCTCTGGACGCCGCTGGCTTTACCCAAACGGCAATTATGTCTTACTCCACCAAGTTTGCTTCGTCTTTCTACGGCCCGTTCCGTGAAGCGGCTGGCACTGCTCTGAAAGGTGACCGTAAGACTTACCAGATGAATCCCATGAACCGCCGTGAAGCGATTCGTGAATCACTGATTGATGCTGCTGAAGGCGCTGACTCGTTAATGGTTAAGCCTGCTGGCGCTTATCTTGATATCCTGCGTGATATTCGTGAACGCACTGAGCTGCCGCTGGCTGCCTACCAGGTCAGTGGTGAATACGCGATGATCAAATTTGCCGCACAGGCCGGTGCTATCGATGAACATAATGTCGTGCTGGAAAGCCTTGGTGCCATTAAGCGCGCCGGTGCCGACCTGATCTTCAGCTACTTTGCCCTCGATCTCGCTGAGCAAAAAGTGCTCTGATCCCTTCTTTGCAGAGAGCGCCTGTATCGCTACAGCCGCTCTCTTTTTCTTAGCCGCAAGGCAAACACTGGAATAACGGGCGCTGCGATGCGTTTAAAAACGCAAAGCCTGCACAGGTGCCGCGTGCCTGATGCCTTTACTGGCGAGCCAGATCGTCAATCAGCGTCTGGTTAAACTTCGCTGGCTCTTCCATTTGCGGCGCGTGTCCCATACCAGGGAATTCAATCAGCCGTGCGCCAGGGATCTGCTTCGCCACCGCCTTCCCCAGCACGTTATAATCACCCAGCTTCGCTTTCACTTCTGGTGAGGCGATATCGCTGCCGATCGCGGTTGTATCAGACGTACCGATAAGCAAAGTGGTGGGCACTTTAAGATCTTTAAATTCGTAGTACACCGGCTGGGTAAAAATCATGTCGTAAATCAGGGCAGAGTTCCATGCCACCTTCTTATGGCCCGGCCCGTTGTTCAGCCCGGCCAGCATATCAACCCATTTGTCATATTCGGGTTTCCAGCGCCCCATATAGTAGGTGTTCTGCTCATACTTTTTGATGCCAGCGGCGCTGAGCTTTAATTCACGTTGATACCATTGATCAACGCTACGCCAGGGCGCGCCTTTGGCTTTCCAGTCTTCCAGCCCAATCGGATTCGCTAATACCAGCTTTTGCGTTTGCGCCGGATACATGAGTGCATAGCGGGTCGCCAACATACCGCCGGTGGAATGGCCGATAATTATTGCTTTCTCAACGCCCAGATGACTCAGTAGCTGATGCGTATTTTCAGCCAGTTGCTGAAAAGTGTATTGATAGTTAGCCGGCTTGGTTGAACTGCAAAATCCAATCTGATCCGGCGCTATCACACGATAACCTTTCTGGCTCAGTGCACGAATCGTCTCTTCCCACGTCGCGCCGCAGAAGTTTTTACCGTGCATCAGCACCACGGTTTGACCATTGGCATTTTGCGCAGGTTTGACATCCATGTAGCCCATACTGAGCGGCTGTTGCTGTGAGGAAAAATTAAAATGCTGCAAAGTATAAGGATACTGAAATCCTTCCAACTGCTCGCCATAGACATTGGCGGCGATAGCCGGTGCGGTGCTGAATAAAGCCAGCGAGGTGAGTATGCCAAGCGATTTCTTCAACACGTGTGTCGGGCTCATCCAGGTTTTCTCCATGCGATAAAAAGGAGTTTAAGCCTGGCACGCCGCAGTGAAAAAGGTATTGATACCCTGTGCTATGTTGATGATTTTAGGCGCTGTGCCACGTCAGCGCATGACAGTTTACTCGTCAGCTTTTTCCGGCACGGATGAAGCAGAGGGTTTACGGCAGAAAGCCGGTATTAAGAGCGGCAGAGGAAGCCGCTCTGACAGGTATCAGGCAGAATAACGCTCCAGATAGAAGCCCTTATTATCACGCGCCATGCGGATGTTATCTTCCGCATCAAATTCGGCGGCCAGCGTGAAGAACTGGTCGCTGCTGATATTCCAGGTCAGGCGCACACGTTCATAATTGCCGGAAAGACAAAGGGTACGCGCTTGCTGCAAATCCTTTGCGCTAACTTCCGCGGTCAGAGTGTCGATTAATGCCATTTACTTTTTCCTCAGTAATTTACGTAACGCTTTAATCTCTTTGGCCGACAGCGCAGGCACGTCCGCATCTGCTTTAAACGACGCCTGTTTAGTGCTGTCATTGCTATTTGTCTCGCTTTTTTGCTGCTGACTCAGCGCACTTTCCAGCAGCGTCGTGACAGTCTGACTCAGACTTGTCTGCTGCTGTTCTGCAACAGCTTTAAGTTTTTCCTTTAACGCAGGGGGAATACGCAGGGTAAGGGCCGCAGTGTCACTCATAGCACTCTCCAGAGGACGTAGTGGAACCGATCAGATAAGCGAAGCATTCAAAATAATTATGAATATTATTTGCTGCAAATGATTATCACTCAATGTAATAAAAATGAAACATAAGCTTCATAATTAGATCGATGACTTTTAATGTTTTCGCGTAAAAAAGGGATTCGCCGGGAATGCGCGAATCAGTGCACACGGCAGCGGAATGACATCACTGTAGGAAAAACAGGCAAATAAGCATAAAGCAGAATTAATGTTTTTAGCCCATCAGGCATAACATAATCAGATTATGCCGCTTAATATAATGACCAAACATTAAGCGGCTTAACGCAGTAAAAGGCCCGCAGGCGTGGGCAGGTTGAGGTTTGCCTTAACGCTGGCCAGCCTGCCACTGACTTTTAACAGAGTAAAACGCTGCTGCGTGTCAGGCGTGCGGGCTTTTTGTCACGCCTTGCGGATCGCCTTTTTCCAAAGCACTGGCGCTGGCCGGATCGAATAATGACAGACTCTCAATTTGATCGACCATGATGACTTTACGAAAAGCCATTGCATTTTTCGGCTCGGATGTCAGCGAAATTTCATGTTCCGCATACCATTTACTGTAATTGTGCTCCACTGCCAGCTTCAGCGTTTTACTGTCGCGATAACCGCTCAGCATCGGAATGACAACGATATTGGCCGTCGTTTCATATTCAAAAGTTGCAGCATGAATCATGCCGATATAGATGCGACGCGACTTAAGCGTGATCCAGGCGAGTTCACCCTCTTCCATACATTGAAAAAGTAATTGTTCGACGCCGTTTGAGCGCGACAGCCGTTGATAAAGATCTTTTCGACCCGGCGCATTCAGTCTTGCACTGCCGGACCAGTTTGAGCGGTAAAGACAAAAAAGTATCGCAAAGGCCAGCATCACAACCACAGGTGCCTGGATGCCAAGAAAGCTCCAGTTCATGAATTCCATTTGCCATTTCAAATTAACGCCTGGAATTTCCTGAAAGGCATTAGCCAGCGAAGATATACCCAATAAAATCAGCCAGATAATGCCAGTGGCAAAGACGCCCTGCAAAACGAAGATGCAGCCATACAGCGCGACGAGAAAATAGACATCCCAGCCAAAGGAGCGACGGATCTTAAACCGACTGGAGAGATCCCGACTGGTATACCAATAGCCGCTGACCATGAGCACCATAAATATCGCTGTACCCATGTCACACCTCTTTTAGAGCATTAACATGTCGTTCAAAGTCTTCCTTTACTTCATCGCTAAGGATATTGACCGAGGCATTACCATCTTCGTCGATGATGATGCGCTCACCATCAGCAATCGTATCATTGATGTCCTTACGGGTCATGATTTGCAAAAATTTCTCTGGACTGGCAAAAACGGGAAGAACGTATTTAAACATAATGGTCACTTTTTTAGTTTAAAAGATAAGTATGTGACCGGAACTGCGTTACCGCCATGTTATTATCACTAAAATTTCTTAAATCAGATAATTAGCTAGACCACTTAAATATAAATCTCTGTGTTATTACCCAGTAATAATCAGCTTGACGTAAAAATCTTTTTAGCTTTCTTGAGACGTGAATTACCACGCCTCAAGAAAAGCTATTTTTTGTAAAAAAGATTATAAAAAAACTCTACCAGGTAAAGTGAAATTTTTGTCAATGCTAAGAGCGTTAATATGATAATAAGCAGTTTTGAAAGGCCTGCTGGTGCCGCATACCAACTGTCATAACCTACACCCGCCCCTTTAAGCAGTGATGCCCCAAGAAGGGTGCTGATAAAAATCGTTATATACTTAATAATCTTCATAGCACCTCCACAGATCCCGACAGGATGTCGGGATACGCTGCTTTAACGCGAACATTGTCCACCGTAATTACCACCGGCGCTGCTATTGTTACTGCCATTGCAGGCAGAAGAAGATGTGTTTGGAGAACCTCCTCCTTTAAAGCACCCTCCCGATATAGCACCTCCCACTATTCCTAAAGCTACGCCAGGCAATCCTCCTAATAGTCCAGAAACAACGCCACCCAAAATGCCATTATTACAATTTGCTACATTTGGATCGTTGTAACGTGGGTTACCGCTTTTACCATTTGAGCGACCGCCACCACGATTGTTACCGCTGCCTGGCCCATGCTTATCAGCATAATTCCCTGCACCAGATATCTGTTCGATTTCTTCATTCGTCAATAAACGCATAATATTTCCTTATTTATGTCGTCTCTCATGGGAGAGGGCAGGAAAAATATTATCGGCAACAAAAAGGAAAATAAATAGTAAAACACTTAACACGTAATTGTATTAATACACACTTTCGTAGGCAAAAGCCTACTGGCGAGTTGAAAACATTATCATGAAGTCGCTAATCAGAAATAAAAAACACACTACTAAATCAGAGGTTTACTGTAACGCAGGAAATAAAAATCAGCGCAGAAAAATAAGATTAATTAATTTAGCGCGCGATTATTGATTAATTAGGAAAAGAAAAGGGTTTTCTTTGCTGTATTAAGTTAACCCTTCTCTGTTTTATCTTGATCGCTACAGTGCCTGCGCACACGCCCAGGCTGAACTCCAGGCCCACTGAAAGTTATAACCGCCTAACCAACCCGTTACGTCCACCACTTCGCCAATAAAGTAGAGTCCAGGCACATCACGCGCCTCCATGGTTTTGGAGGAAAGCTGGGTGGTATCAACCCCTCCCAGGGTGACTTCAGCAGTGCGATAACCTTCCGTGCCGTTTGGCTGTACACGCCACTGATGCAGCGTTTTCACCAGTTCAGCCTGTTGTTTACTGTTGAGCTGCTTCAGACTGACATCCGGCACCACCTTCATCTCTTGCAGAATTTCTACCAGCCGCTTAGGCAGCAACTTTGCCAGGCTGTTTTTCAGGCTGAGATTAGGATAGGTTTCGCGCTGCACATTGATAAAGCCATCCAGGTCATTGGCGGGCGATAAATTTATGGTAACGAATTCGCCAGGCTGCCAGTAGCTGGAAATTTGCAGCACGGCCGGGCCTGATAAACCACGATGGGTGAACAGCATCGCCTCTTTAAAGAGTGTGCCATCCTGCGCTTCAATAGAGGTATCGAGGGCGACACCTGAAAGCGTCTGAAGCTGCTCCAGTAAAGGTTTGTGTAGCGTAAACGGCACCAGCGCAGCGCGGGTTGGAAACACCCTGAGACCAAACTGTTCGGCAATCTTATAACCGAACGGCGAGGCACCCAGACCCGGCATTGATAAACCGCCGCTGGCAATCACCAGTTTTTCGGCCCGGACGGTTGCGCCATTAAGTTGCAGCGTATAGCCCGCATCGTCGCGGCTTACGCTCAGCACCTCAGTACGCAGGCGCAGCGTCACCTGCCCTTTTTCACACTCTTTCATCAGCAGGTCGACGATTTGCTGCGCTGAATCATCACAAAAGAGTTGGCCAAGCGTCTTTTCGTGCCAGGCAATGCCATGCTTATTGACCGCATCAATGAAATCCCATTGGGTATAACGCGCCAGTGCAGATTTACAAAAGTGCGGGTTATGCGACAGATAAGCTGAGGCATCTGTATAAAGATTAGTGAAATTGCAGCGGCCACCGCCTGACATCAAGATTTTCCGGCCTGGTTTTTTGCCGTTATCCAGTAACAGCACGCGGCGGCTGCGAAGGCCTGCCTGTGCGGCACAAAACAGCCCTGCGGCACCCGCGCCAATAATGATAACGTCAAACTGTTCCACTGCTAATTACCCGCTTTACCTGAAAGGCGCTGATTGTAGTGATCTGCTCATACAGACGCCAGTGTCAAAAAAATGCCGCAAATGTGTCATATTGTAAATGATTAATTTTTAAACCTTTTTGTCTTTCCACACCCGGTGAATTACAGGTTTACGACAAATTAAGGCTATATTTTCCTTTCCCATACAGCACGTTGTCGCGGATAATGCGCCGCGTTCATGTCCTCCCAAAATGGCGTAACGTTTATGCTACATCTGTTTGCTGGCCTGGATCTTAGTACCGGCCTGTTATTGGTTCTTGCCCTGCTGTTTGTATTGTTTTATGAAGCAATCAACGGCTTCCACGACACGGCCAACGCAGTTGCGACGGTCATTTATACTCGTGCCATGCGCGCCCAGCTTGCTGTGGTTATGGCCGGCGTATTCAACTTCTTTGGTGTACTGCTCGGTGGTTTGAGTGTTGCTTATGCCATTGTTCACATGCTTCCCACCGACTTGTTGTTAAATGTCGGATCGGCTCACGGTCTCGCCATGGTGTTTTCTATGCTACTGGCGGCGATCATCTGGAACCTCGGTACCTGGTATTTAGGGTTACCGGCCTCCAGCTCCCATACCCTGATCGGCGCGATTATCGGTATCGGTCTTACCAACGCATTAATGAATGGCACGTCAGTCGTTGATGCGCTTAACATTCCGAAAGTCATTAACATTTTTCTGTCATTGATTCTGTCGCCGATTGTCGGCCTGCTGATTGCGGGTGGGTTGATTTTTATCCTGCGCCGTTACTGGAGCGGTACGAAAAAACGTGCACGTATTCATATGACGCCTGCTGACCGTGAGAAGATCGATGGCAAGAAAAAGCCGCCGTTCTGGACGCGCACTGCGTTAATTATCTCCGCTATTGGGGTGAGTTATTCGCACGGCGCAAACGATGGTCAGAAAGGTATTGGCCTGATCATGCTGGTTCTGATTGGCGTTGCACCAGCAGGTTTCGTGGTGAATATGAATTCATCCGGTTACGACATTACACGTACCCGCGATGCGGTTAATCATCTTGAGCAATATTATCAGCAACACAATCAATCGCTGACGCATGTTGTTCAAATGGCGCCGCCTGCGCTGCCGACACCGGAAGAGGTGCCGTCAGGTCCGCATGAGTTCCATTGCGATAGTGCCCGGGCATTACAGGCTGTTCAGCGTGCACAAGGCTTGCTGAATAATCTACAAAGCTATGATCAACTGTCTGTTGATCAGCGTAGCCAGATGCGCCGCTTGCTGTTGTGTATCTCTGATACCGCCGACAAAGCAGCCAAGCTGCCGGAAACCAGCCCGGATGACAAACGCTTCCTCAACAAGCTGAAAGGCGATTTGTTAGGCACTATTGAGTATGCGCCTGTCTGGATTATCGTGGCGGTTGCGTTAGCACTGGGCACCGGCACCATGATTGGCTGGCGTCGTGTTGCAACCACTATCGGTGAAAAAATCGGTAAGAAGGGCATGACCTATGCGCAGGGTATGTCCGCACAGGTTACCGCTGCGTTGTCAATTGGTATTGCCAGCTATACCGGCATGCCGGTTTCTACCACGCATATCCTCTCCTCTTCTGTCGCCGGTACGATGCTGGTAGACGGCGGCGGATTACAGAGGCGAACCATTAAGAACATTGCTATGGCATGGGTATTTACTCTGCCGGTGTGTATCGTACTTTCAGGTTCGCTGTACTGGATTGCGCTAAAACTGGTGTAATTTATCAAGGGCGACATTAGTCGCCCTTTTTAATGCCAGATAGCCATCGCAATCAGGCTAATCACCACTAACCCGCACAGTGCACTGGTCAAAATAAACTGACCACGTACCCGCTCACAGCGACGAATAAACTCGTCGTCATGATGATCAAGATAACGTTTTGCCCAGATATAGCGCACCAGCCGCACCTGCTTGCTTGGCTGTCCATGAGAAGTGAAAAAACCCGCGCCATCAACGTACTGATACAGCAGCGGATCGCAACCACGTAGTACCGCTAACAATGCGCGCAGAGAAGAGAAATAGCGCGCCATATTCACAATACAAACCACACACAGAGCCCAAAAAAGCGCGATAGTGCTAATCATGTTCCCCTCCCAGTTGGAGCGGCAGAGACGAATGCAGCAGCGTAACGCTGTAAACGCTCCACAGAAATTCCCAACCACTGAATGAACCAGACGGCGATTTTGTTTTGACAAGCCTGGGCGGTCAGAGCCATGCGTAAATGACCGTCTTTTCAGTGTAGGAGAAATGTTTCATTTTTTTCCAGCGATGATTTTCGTTCGGCGCGAGCAAAAATTGCTCGCCTTTGATCTGATTCACAACCGTAGCGGTGACAGAAGCATTTGTTTACATTGGCAGCTATACTCTGAGGTATAACAACATGACATCTGCTAAATAGTTTGGTGGTGCTCATCGCCCGTTCGCGCAAAGGATTACGCTAAGCTGTGACGCGGCAGGAAGACTGGTTGCCATCCTGAATCTTGTGAAAGGAGTTATATCATGGCTTATAAACATATCCTGATTGCAGTAGACCTTTCCCCAGAAAGCCAGTTACTGGTGGATAAAGCCGTTTCGCTGGCACGTCCTTACGATGCCAAAATCTCTTTGATTCACGTTGATGTGAATTACTCCGACCTCTACACCGGTC
Organism: Candidatus Pantoea haifensis; assembly: GCA_018842655.1. Taxonomy (GTDB): domain Bacteria; phylum Pseudomonadota; class Gammaproteobacteria; order Enterobacterales; family Enterobacteriaceae; genus Pantoea; species Pantoea haifensis. The sequence continues at coordinate 2,780,801 of JAGTWN010000004.1, forward strand.
TGATTGATGTTAATCTTGGCGATATGCAGAAGCGTATTTCGCATGAAACCCATCAGGCACTGAAAGACCTGTCAGATTCGGCAGGCTATCCCATCAGCGAAACCCTGAGTGGCAGCGGTGATCTGGCTCAGGTGTTGGTTGATGCGATTAAAAAGTATGATGTAGATATGGTGGTCTGCGGTCATCATCAGGATTTCTGGAGCAAGCTGATGTCGTCAGCGCGCCAGTTGATTAACACCGTACATATCGACATGCTGATTGTGCCGCTACGCGATGATGAAGATGAATAGTGATGCTTTGCCTGTAAAAAAGCCGGTGTAAACCGGCTTTTTTATTATTCATTCGCTAAGGGCGGATAGATATCAAAGCGATGACTTTTCGTCACTACTGCGGATTGTGTTACCACACCTGCCAGCGGTGGCGCGTAATCAGGGCGCTTCACCACAATACGCTTTTTCGCCAGACGACGAGCCGGTTCCAGTAGCGCGTCAGCGTCTTCATCGGCACCGACCAGCGACTGAAAAACTCGCATCTCCTTTTTCACCATCGCACTTTTCTGGCGGTGCGGATACATCGGGTCGAGATACACCACATCCGGTGCGGGCGTAATATCATTTAGCGCCTGCGCACTGGCGGCATGGATTAATGTCAGTCGCTCGCGCAGCCAGCCACCTATCTCAGCATCCTGATAGCCACGCTGTAAACCATCTTCCAGCAGTGCCGCAACCACGGGATGGCGCTCCAGCATGCGCACCCGGCAGCCCAGTGCTGCTAATACAAAGGCATCACGTCCCAGACCTGCGGTGGCATCAATCACATCCGGCAAATAACTGCCTTTGATGCCTACCGCTTTTGCAACCGCTTCGCCGCGTCCGCCGCCAAAACGCCGACGGTGCGCCATCGCGCCTGAAACAAAATCCACAAAAATGCCGCCCAGTTTTGGTTCATCACGCTTGCGTAATTCCAGATGGGTTGGCGTCTGTACCAGCGCCAGCGCAGCATCGTCGTCATGCTCTAACTGCCAACGCTGCGCTAAACGCGATAAGGCGCCGTCCCCGGCGCCTGTTTCATCGAGCAAACAGATTTTCACGTAACGCTTTATCCCTGAATGCCGTAGTGTTCCAGCATCGCATCCAGCTGAGGTTCACGACCTCGGAAGCGTTTAAACAGCTCCATTGGCTCTTCCGAGCCGCCGCGCGTCAGGATGTTGTCCAGGAATGACTGCCCGGTTTCGCGATTGAAAATACCCTCTTCTTCAAAGCGCGAATAAGCATCCGCAGCCAGCACGTCTGCCCACAGGTAGCTGTAATATCCCGCTGCATATCCGCCAGCAAAAATATGGCTAAAGGCATGAGGGAAACGGCCCCATTCCGGGCCTGGCACCACGGCGACCTGGCTTTTCACTTCACGCAACGTGTCGAGAATTTGTGCGCCTTTTTCCGGCTTAAATTCGGTATGCAGGCGGAAGTCGAACAGGCCAAACTCCAGCTGACGCAGAATAAACAGTGCTGCCTGATAATTTTTCGCCGCCAGCATTTTATCCAGCAGCTCTTTCGGCAGCGGTTCACCGGTTTCATAATGTCCCGAAATAAACGCCAGTGCATCCGGCTCCCAGCACCAGTTTTCCATAAACTGGCTAGGCAGCTCGACGGCATCCCACGGCACACCGCTAATTCCCGCCACGCCTGGGGTTTCCACGCGCGTCAGCATATGGTGCAGGCCATGACCAAACTCATGAAACAGCGTAATGACCTCATCATGGGTAAACAGAGCCGGTTTGCCTTTCACCGGACGGTTAAAGTTACAGGTGAGATACGCCACTGGCTTTTGCAGGCTGCCGTCAGCTTTACGCATCTGACCGACGCAATCATCCATCCACGCCCCGCCGCGCTTGTTTTCACGCGCGTAGAGGTCGAGATAGAAGCTACCGCGCAGCTCGCCGGTTTCATCGAACAGATCGAAGAAGCGCACATCCGGATGATAAACCTCGACATCGGTACGCTCTTTAGCGGTGATGCCGTAAATGCGCTTCACCACTTCAAACAAGCCAGCAACGGCGCGTGATTCAGGAAAATAGGGACGCAGCTGTTCATCACTGATGGTATAAAGATGCTGCTTCTGTTTCTCACCGTAGTAGGTCAGATCCCACGGATTCAGGTTGTCTACGCCGTGCTCTTGCTTTGCAAAAGCGCGCAGCTGTGCCAGCTCTTTCTCGCCCTGTGGACGGGCGCGTTTAGCCAAATCATTGAGGAAATCGATAACCTGAGACGGGTTTTCTGCCATTTTAGTAGCCAGTGATTTGTCGGCATAGGAATCAAAGCCCAACAGTTGCGCCAGCTCATGACGCAGCGCCAGCACTTCTGCCATCACTGGGCTGTTGTCCCATTTACCGGCATTCGGACCTTGATCGGAAGCACGTGTTGAGTAAGCGCGATACATTTCTTCGCGCAACGCGGCATTGTCGCAATACGTCATCACCGGCAGGTAGCTTGGAATATCCAGCGTCAACAGCCAGCCTTCCTGCTCTTTGGCTTCAGCCTGCGCTTTAGCTGCCGCCATTGCGCTCTCTGGCATACCTGCCAGCTCGCTTTCGTCGGTGATGAGCTTGCTCCAGCCCATAGTGGCGTCGAGCACATTATTACTGTAAGTGGAACCCAGCTCAGAGAGACGCGCAGCGATTTCGCCATAGCGCGTCTGTTTCTCTTTCGTCAGGCCAATGCCCGACAGCTCAAAATCACGCAGCGCATTATCGACGGCTTTTTTCTGTGCTAAATCCAGCGCCGCGTAATGCTCACCCTCTTTCAGGTTGCGATACGCCTGATACAACCCCTCATGCTGGCCCACCCAGGTGCTGTACTCAGACAGCAGCGGCAGCGTTTGCTCATAAGCCTGACGCAGTTCCGGGCTGTTTTTTACCGAATTAAGGTGACTTACCGGTGAGAAAATGCGACCCAGACGATCATCAGTTTCCGCCAGAGGCTGCACTAAATTATCCCAGGTGTAAGGTGCGCCCTGCGCCACCACTTTCTCCACCATGGCACGACAGTCATTCAATACCTCAGTCACGGCAGGAACAACATGTTCAGGTTGGATAGCGGAAAAAGGCGGAAGAGTAAAAGATGTAAGAAGCGGATTGGTCATAGCGCAGTCCTTTATCAATGTATGAGGCGCGACAGGTCGCGCAATGCAATCGTATTAACATGCGGCTAAGTGTAGCGAAAATCAATGGCAGCCGGGATGAGTGCGGAAGAAACGGTCGCATAGCGATGAGAAGGGATGAAATCGTGAAGATTTCCACGGCGGGACGCACCCGTACAGGCATGAGGCTAAAACTCGCGCTTGACGATAATGTAGCCATTGAAGCTTATTGAACACTCCGCTTCACTAACGACTAATGATGCAAGTGTAATATTATGCTTGTTCTCTTTATTAACATAATCAAACCGCACAATGATATTCATGGGATTTGCATGTAAACAGATTGTTTTCATCAAACTGATATACACCATTAAGCGTAAACGATAGCGTTCTGACATTATAAACCCAGGCCATTGCATCTCTCCTTGCGTTAATAAATGACGCATTCCTGCGCCATAGCCTCTTAACGCTCTGGTTTTCCATGAATCGGTAAACTGAATATTACCATCGCAATATTTCCAGGCGATTTTCTCATACCTTAACATTACCGATTAGAGATGATTCATATTCTCCACAGACGTAACATTGTGCATGATTGGGTTAATCGAAACGACTTTACCCCTACAGGCTGCATATTGAAATATCCCTCTTCCTGTCCGGAATAATTAATGCGATACCATTCTATTTCGGCGCTTTTTAGTGTCTGCCCCGTGGCTACGGCTTTGTAAAAATAAGGACTGGAGGAATCAAATTCTTTTTCAAATTCCATCTCGCTGTGAATGCGCGTTCCGGTTAATTTGCCGGTGTGGCTGTCCGTAGGAATATTTAAACCGTGCATAAAACTGAGAAGTTCAATACTCTCTTTTCTGGCTTTGATATTCACACTGCCTTTGATATCGGCCTGGCCATCATCCTTAAGCCATAAATAAGCCGGAATGGTCATGAATGATTCCCTGTTGTTATTGCTGGTGAAAAGAGCAGCCACTGCAGGGTTGAAGAGGTGCTGTAAATTTGACTTAAGTCATCTGTGAATGTGTTTAACGGAGACAAAAAGACGTTTTGTGAGACGCATCTTATTGGTGCTTTTTGCCTTCGTTGTCAGGCGATTTATTTTATTTTTCAAAAGATTGCACGTAACGGTTACGGGTAAAAAGATAAACGCGCAAAAACAACAATCTGATCTTATGCTTTCTCCGTCCATCGGGCAGTTATCCCTGATATAATCCACCACCTTTCAAGGTTCTCATGCTTTTCCTGCATCCGTTGCTGTGCGCCGTTCTGTGGGTTAATACGTGGGGTAATAATTGTAATTTATTGATTTTAATCAATTAAAACCTTATAAATTCAACAGGATAAAGAAATATGCTCAGCTATCGCCACAGTTTTCATGCCGGCAACCACGCCGACGTGCTGAAACACACTGTTCAAAGCCTGATCATCACTGCGCTGAAAGAGAAAGAAAAACCGTTCTTCTACCTTGATACTCACGCAGGTGCGGGACGTTATCAACTGAGCGGTGAGCACGCTGAACGTACCGGCGAATATCTGGAAGGCATCGCACGCATCTGGCAGCAGCCGGATGCACCAGAATTACTGCACCCCTATTTTGATGCGATTCATGCGCTCAATCGCAATAACACGCTGCGCTATTATCCCGGTTCGCCGCTGATTGCGCGTCATTTGCTGCGCGAAGATGACAAACTGCAACTCACTGAATTGCACTCCAGCGATTATCCGCTGCTGCGCAATGAGTTCAGCAAAGACAAACGTGCACGGGTTGATCGCGCCGATGGTTATCAGCAGTTAAAAGCAAAACTGCCGCCACCGTCGCGTCGCGGTCTGATTCTGATCGATCCGCCTTACGAGATGAAAAGCGATTATCAGGCAGTAGTGAAAGGCATTCAGGAAGGTCACAAACGTTTTAGTACTGGTGTGTTCGCTTTGTGGTATCCGGTGGTATTACGTCAGCAGATTAAACATATGCTGCGCGACCTTGAAGCGACCGGCATTCGCAATATTCTTCAAATTGAACTGGCTACACGTCCTGACAGCGATCAGCGCGGCATGACCGCCTCTGGCATGATTGTCATCAACCCGCCGTGGAAGCTGGCGCAGCAAATGGAGACTCTCCTGCCGTGGCTGCATCAAAAGCTGGTTCCAGCCGGAACCGGGCACTTCAGCGTCACGCAGATTGTTGCGGAATAACGAGCGGCCTCGCAAAGTGCGTCCTTTACGCTTGTCTGAGGATGCACTCTCGCCATAGATTTAGCTGTCGCGGCGCTGGGCTGCGGGTAAAAAAGGATGTTTACCATGTGGATAATACTGGCTGGCGCGCTAGCTATACTGCCGCGCCAGCGTGTCGCATTATTTCTGCTGCTGCTTTCCACCCTCCTTGCCCTGTATCAGGGTGTTGTGACCTGGCCTGCCGTGACGCTGCTTCTTGCGCTGGCTGCTCTTGCCGCGCTGCGAAGATATGTTGATGCAAACCGGTGGGTAAAAGAAATAACAGAATTGCTTCTGGTTACAGCATCAATTGGCCTGTTTTTACACGTCTTTCCCGGCTTTCATAATCCACCGCAAATCCAGGCAGTAAAAGCAGGCCCGCAAAGTCTGCCTTTCTCTTTCTATTTTAATTTCGATAAGGCATTGATCCCTTTTTTGCTGCTGGCCTGCATGCCGACGCTGTTTAAAACCGCTGCCTTTCCACCGCGTCATTATTTGTCATGGGTTGGCCTGTTGGCAGCGATGCCGCTGCTGCTTTTTCTCGCCGTTCTGCTGGGTGGACTGGGGCTGGAAACACATTTCCCCGACTGGATCGGCGCCTTCATGCTGGCCAATCTGTTTTTCGTCTGCCTGGCGGAAGAAGCCTTTTTCCGTGGCTACATTCAGCATCGTTTGCGCCAGTGGGCAGGTGGCAGCAAAGCGTTACTGCTGACGTCACTGCTGTTTGGCCTGGCGCACTTTTCAGGTGGCGCACTGCTGGTGATTTTTGCCACGCTGGCTGGCGTAATTTACGGCCTCGCCTGGCACTGGAGTGGACGATTATGGGTCGCCACCGGTGTACATTTCACCTTTAATATGATGCATCTGCTGTTTTTCACCTATCCCGCGCTTCAGCACTGACTGGCTTACAGCGTAAACACGGCAAAATCCTGTGCCAGCTCGGTAGCAGGAAAAATGGACTGGCACTCTGCCAGCAGGCGCGCCATATCCTGAGGTAAATAGCGCGAGCTGAAATGTGTGGCAATCATGCGCTTAGCGCCTGCTTTTTGGCAACCTCTGCCGCCTGAAGCGTAGTGGAGTGGCCGCGTCCGTTGGCCTTCTCCAGCATTGCCGCTTCCAGCGTGGTTTCATGTACCATTACATCGACATGTGCGGCCAGTTGTAGCGCGATATCCGTTGGCGCGGTATCGCCAAAAATCGCCAGGGTTTTACCTTTGATGGCAGGGCCAAGATAGTCGGCACCATTAATGACCCGGCCATCTTCCAGCGTAATCTTTTTGCCCTGTTTCAGTTGCTGATACCACGGCCCACGCGGCACACCTTCAGCTTTTAGTCGCGGCGCATCAAGAAAGCCAGGCTTATCGTATTGCTCAATGCGATAGCCGTAGCATTCAATGACATGATTAAGTGGCCAGGCGGTAACGCGAAATTCACCGTCATCCAATACTAAACCCGCTTCAATTTCGACGATCTCAAGGGGGTAAGTGGTAAACGATCCACTGAGCGACAGTGCAGTTTCAATGAAGGTTTTAATGCCTTTTGGGCCATAGACAGTAAATGGCTCGCTGAGACCTGCCATTGAGCGGCTGGTGAGCAAGCCGGGTAAACCAAAAATATGATCGCCATGCAAATGGGTAATGAAAATCTTATCCAGCCGCCCCGGTTTTAGCGCGCTACGCATGAACTGATGCTGAGTCGCTTCACCGCAATCAAACAGCCAGGTTTCACCGCGAATCGAACGAGTAAAGGCAATAGACGTCACATTGCGTTGCAGACTGGGCGCACCGGCACCGGTGCCTAAAAAAGTGAGATGCATGCTATGTCCCTGTTAATGGTGAAAAGTCAGAACCCTAATTACAATCATAGGTGCAAACTTTGCGTCAATTCGGCCCGCAGCGTTACACTCTATGTCAATTTTCTTGTAACCGGATGGATACTCAATGACCCGACATTATGACTACCTCGCCATTGGCGGCGGCAGTGGTGGCATCGCTTCGATTAACCGCGCAGCGATGTATGGAAAAAAATGTGCTCTGATTGAAGCCAAAGCACTGGGCGGCACCTGCGTGAATGTGGGATGCGTGCCGAAAAAATCATGTGGCATGCTGCACAGATTGCCGAAGCCATCCATCTTTATGGTCCGGATTATGGTTTTGATACCACGGTCAACCGCTTCGACTGGGCGACGCTGGTGAAAAACCGCAGCGCCTATATCGATCGTATTCATACCTCTTATGACAACGTGCTGGGTAAGAATCTGGTTGATGTGATTAGAGGATTTGCCCGGTTTGTCGATACACACACGGTAGAAGTGAACGGTGAAATCATTACCGCCGATCACATCCTGATCGCCACAGGCGGTCGCCCGGGTCACCCTTCTGTTCCGGGTGCAGAATATGGCATCGACTCTGACGGCTTCTTTGAACTGGATGCGCTGCCAAAACGCACTGCTGTTGTGGGCGCAGGCTACATTGCGGTTGAACTGGCGGGCGTGGTTAATGCGCTGGGTTCTGAAACCCATCTGTTTGTGCGCAAACATGCACCGCTGCGTCATTTTGATCCGATGATCACCGACACGCTGGTTGAAACCATGAAGTCGGAAGGCCCAACGCTGCATACACACGCTACGCCGAAAGCGGTGGTAAAAAACGCCGATGGCAGCCTGACGCTGCAGCTGGAAGATGGCCGTGAGCAAACAGTAGATTGCCTGGTCTGGGCGATTGGACGCCAGCCCGAGACCGACAAGCTGAATATCGAAGTGACCGGCATTGAGCTGACTGAAAAAGGCCACATCAAGGTCGATAAATTCCAGAACACCAACGTTTCTGGCATTTATGCTGTCGGCGATAATACTGGCGCGGTTGAGTTAACACCGGTAGCCATTGCGGCAGGCCGTCGTCTTTCCGAGCGCCTGTTTAACAACAAACCGGACGAGCATCTGGATTTCAACAATATCCCGACGGTGGTATTCAGCCACCCGCCGATTGGCACCGTGGGCCTGACCGAACCCCAGGCGCGCGCAGCATGGCGATGACCAGGTGAAAATTTATACCTCTTCATTCACGGCTATGTACACCGCCGTCACGCAGCACCGTCAGCCGTGCCGCATGAAGCTGGTGTGTGTCGGTAAAGAAGAAAAGATTGTCGGCATTCATGGTATCGGATTCGGTATGGATGAAATGCTGCAAGGCTTTGCCGTCGCACTGAAAATGGGCGCGACCAAAAAGGACTTTGACAATACCGTGGCGATCCACCCAACCGCAGCGGAAGAATTTGTGACGATGCGTTAATCACACCCGTATTGATGCGTTTAACCAGGCTGCTTCGGCAGCTTTTTTGTGGCTTAAAGCATCAATATTGCTGCAATTAAAGCTGCATTATCCGGCCCTGTTCCTGAAATCTGCTGGTGCATCTGCGCGCTTTAATAGTGCAGTTTAACTGAGCCGATCCAGCCAGCGCGCATACGCCTGATCCCATAATGCGGCTGGCGTTCCCGCTTTACCGAGGCCAAAACCATGCCCCCCTTTACTGATTTGGATTAGCTCGACCGGTACCCGATTGCGGCGACAGGTATCACGCATGAGTTCAGTATTGAATGGATTTGAAGTGTGATCGTCTTCCGCCTGGGCCAAAAAAGTAGGCGGATAAGCCCGCGTCACATAATTTTGTACTGACCAGCTGGCCTCATCCTGCGGTGTGGCATTTTTGCCCACCATCATCAAATGGGTTGTGGTGTGTTGATAAGGCGCTTCCAGCGTAATAACAGGATAAATCAGGCCGACACTGTCTACTTTAGGCACCACTTCATCTAATGCATCTTGCGGTGCATAGGATCGATAAGCAGGCCGTGCGGCAGCCATACCCAGCAGATGCCCGCCAGCTGAAAACCCCAACACGTGCACTTTACGTTCGAACGAGCGCACCAGGCGAATGGCGCGCTGGGCATCCTGTAGCGGTGCCAGATGCCCGGCCTGCCATTTTTCATGCGGCAGTCGATAGCTGAGCACATAAGCGGTGTAGCCATTGGCATTTAACCAGCGCGCAACCGGCCAGGCTTCTCGCCCCATACCGATCCAGCGGTAGCCGCCACCCGCTGCAATCAGCACGGCTTCACCGTTAGGATTTTCTGGCCTGAAGCGTTGTATTGCCGGGCTGACGATATTGGACCAGGAACCGTTTTTACTGACATGCAGGTTGCCCGTTGGCCCGCCACCGCCTGGTGGATCGTCCGGCCAAAGCGGAATGACTTCATCGCGAGCAAACAAACTGCCGGTGGTCATGGAAAGCGCAACGGCTCCCGTGCCGAGAATAAAGCGTCGACGCGTAATCATAATGCCTGTTGATAAAATGCCTGTATGGACAGCAAGCCGTTGCGGCTTACCGAAGTGTCAGTATGTAATGCAAGTGCAGTGCCAAACGCAGGCGATTATGTACGCACTACCCGGTTGAAATCCATAAAAAACGCGCCCCGCAGGCGCGTTTATTCTTAATCCCACTGGCTTAATCTTCTTGCTGGAACTGGGTCAGGACTGTCTGTTCGCACTGCTGCTCATTGCTACGCAGCTTCGCTCGCTCGTCGTCGCCCAGTTGCAGCCAGGCACTGGCCACTTCATTAGCGGTCTCTTCATCAAACTGCGGTTGATTCAGGGCTGATGGAGACTGGCTTTGCGCCACATAAGTTTTCATTTTTTCGACATATTGATCGGCACTGGAAACCGACTGTTCACTGCTCACAATGTGACACAGTTGGCTGGCATAGACGTTTTGTTCGTTATCATTGGCTGCCAGTGCACTGCCGGAAACCAGCATGCCCAGCAGCAGAATTTGCCGCATTTTCATTGAATACTCCTGTTATTACGGGTTAAACCAAATCAGGGATTACGTTGCCGCGCTTCGAGCCGTCTTTCACGCCAGTTAAGCAGCGGCGTTACCGTTACGCCATGAATGACAATGCTGCTCACTACCAGCGTCAACGCCATATCTACCATCAGCTCAGCCTGCTCACCTTCCATGCCGTGTACCCAGGCAAAAGCGATATAGTTGAGACTGCCGATGCCGCGAATACCCAGCCAGCCAATCAGTAGGCGTTGTACCACCGGAATGCCTGCGCGGATCGTTACCAGCCACACCGCCAGAGGGCGCACCACCACAAACAGTAGCAGACCAAGCAGTACGCCGTAGATATTCCAGTGATGCGCCAGCGTGGCGCCCAGCACCACCATCATCAAAGCGGCCAGCAAACGCTCAATGGTATCGCCAAATGAGAGCACATCACCCACCACCAGGCCCACCGATTTCACCATATTGTTGTCTTGTTCATCCATGCGCGTATTGGGGTTGACCAGAGCTTCAGCGGGTAAATCGCGCTCTTTTTCACTCATGTCATCGGGTCGGTAACGTTTGAATACCCGTAGTTCAGCACGACGCAGGCCAACACCAGCAGCGAAGGCAGCAAGGAAGCCAGATGCGCCTAACCATTGCGCCAGCGAATAACTTAGCGCAATCAAAGCTAAAGCTAAAAAGTCGTTGTGCGCAATGTCGCCGTGCGCACTGCGCAGGGAGGTGACCATCAGACCGATTAAGCGCCCCAGCGTAAAGCCCATCAGCAGACCACCGCCGATCGCCCACAATAATTCTTTGGCAGTCCAGTGCGTCAACATCGCACCATTCAGGCTTTCGCCATTAAACAGCAATAACGCCAACACCAGCAGGGGTAGCGCGGAACCGTCATTCATCCCCGCTTCACTGGAAATGGCTACGCGCAATGCATCGTCATCACGCGCGTCATTCACTGAAATCAAACTGGCCAGTACCGGATCGGTAGGCGCAACGATGGCACCAAATGCCAGCGCAAGCGGCCAGTCGAAACCCATTATCCAGTGCATCAGCACTGTCATTGCCGCCACCGTCAGTAACATCGCCGGAAAGGCTAACCGCATGCCTGTACGCCAGCTCCGGGATTTGAGCGGTAAACGCAATTTTAAGCCGGTAATAAACAGCGATGCTGCCATGGTGATTTCGGTAATGTGCGCCACCAGATCGGCATGTTTAAGAATATCGATATGCAGCACGCCGAACATCCACGGGCCGCACAGCAAACCCGTGACTAAAAAATACCAAATGATGTCACCGGGCCACGGTGTATCCAACCGGCGGCCAGTGACATGAGCAGCAACAGAAAGCCTGCTGCTGCTGTCCAGGCGAGAAAATGCATAACGCTCCGTTTTAATTTGAGTTTATTTCTAATCCTGGCACATTTATTGAAAAGGCGAAGAAATCAGTTTTTAAGATGACGACTGGCGATGCGCACCGCCAGGCTTGCTGCACCCGCCAAAGTGGAAAGCGCAACGACACCATTCCAGCCCCAGTGCGCCAATGCCAGGCTGCCCAATGCGGCACCGCTCGCCATGCCGATAAACACCACGGTAAACAGCAGCGCATTAAGGCGACTGCGCGCTTCCGGTGCCAGGCCATATACCAGCGTCTGATGCGCCACCAGGGTGGCCTGCACACCTAAATCAAAACCGATGGTGCTGAGTATGATCAGGGCGAGTTGACCCGGCATGGGCAGCAGCGGCAGCAGGAACATCAGAGCGAAAGAAACGGTCACCAGGGCGGCACCCACCTGGGTAACACGAGCCGGGCCGATGCGATCCGCAACGCTGCCTGCCAGTGGAGCGGCCAGTGCACCAGCGGCCCCGGCTAAACCAAAGGCTCCTGCCACGGCGCTATCGAAATGAAAACGTTCGCTGAGCATTAATGCCAGCGTTGACCAGAAAGCACTGAACCCAACGGACAATAAACCCTGTGCCAGGGCGGCACGGCGCAGCGTTTGATGATGACGCCACAAATGCGCCAGCGACAGCAGTAAACGGGGATAACTGACTGAAGTGCCAGGCGTAAACCGGGGCAGGACTCGCCACAGCGCCAGACTAATCAGCAAGACGGCCAGTGCAGCCAGTATGTACATGGTGCGCCAGCCGAAATATTCCGCCACCACGCCGCTGACAACCCGTGACAATAAAATACCCACCAGCAAGCCGGTCATAACGGTGCCTACTGTTTTACCACGGCTGCGTTCAGGTGCCAGCGCCGCTGAAGCGGGCACAATGTCCTGCGCGACAGTCGCCGTCAAACCGGTGACGAAACTGGCAATCAGCAGTGCGTTCAACCCACCGGAAAAACCACAAAGCAGTAGTGCAGCCATGAGCAGCAGGCCCTTGATCAAAATGATCGTGCGGCGATCGTGACGATCGCCCAGCGGCGCCAGTAATAAGATACCCAGTGCATAACCCGCCTGCGTCAGCATCGGCACCATACCCACCGCGCCGACACCTGCATTGAACTGTTTGCTAATGATGTCCAGCATCGGCTGGCTGTAATAAATCGACGCTACGCTCAGTCCGGCCCCGGCGGCCAGGGTAAAAACCAGCGGGCCGGGAAGGGCTGCGCGCTGTTCCGCTTTAATGCTATTCACTGCTGACATGATCTGTTCTCCTCAATGGTTGCGTTCATTAAAGCGCAGAGCGGCTATACGCGGTAGACTGGCATCAGGCAAAACCGTTATGCGTGCTACGTATGAATAATCAAAACAGCAGTGATCGTATTGAATTAATGCAAACTTTTATCCGTATCGTTGAGAGCGGCAGTTTATCAGCCGCTGCGGCGCAGTTAGGCACAACGCAACCCACCATTAGCCGCCGGTTACAGGCGCTGGAACAGCGGCTCGGGCTAAAGCTGATTCTGCGTACGACCCATGCGTTAAAGTTAACGGATGACGGTGAACGTTGTTATGCGCAGGCGCGTCAGCTAGTCGCAACCTGGCACGCATTAGAGGATGAACTAACTGGTGCGAGCGACGATCCGGTGGGAACACTGCGGGTACGTGCGCCGCACGCATTTGGACAGGATCAGCTCATTGCACCCTTAACGGATTATTTACGACGCTATCCGCGTCTGAATGTCGAATGGATGCTGAACGATCGCACCCCGGACTTCATGGCTGAAAATGTCGACTGTGCGATTCAGGTCGGCGCACCGGGTGACGCCTCGATAGTTGCCATTCTGTTGGCTGAAGTGCCGCGCATCGTGGTGGCCTCACCTGCATTACTGGCTCAGCACGCCCCTGTTGAACAGGTTGAACAACTGGCTGATTTACCCTGGTTGGCCCTGACCAGTTTTTACCGTAACGAGATTGCGTTGCAGCGTATTCAGGATGGCCAGCCCGTTAATCTGCCCATTCAGCCAAGGCTGAGCAGCGACAGCTTATATGCAGTGCGTAAAGCTGCCTTATCCGGTATGGGTGCGGCGATTGTTTCCGCATGGGTGGTGCAGGACGATCTGGCGCAAGGACGGCTGATTCAACTGACACCAGCGTGGCAAGCGCCACCGCTGCCCATCTGGCTGACCTATCCATGGGCGAGCTATTACCCGGCAAGGTTAAGAAAATTTTTTGAGATGATTAAAGATGTGATGCCAACGCTGGCGGGAACCCGCCCCGCGTCGGGTTAGCGTTGAGAGTTCGCGCGCTGTTTCTCGCCCTCTTGCTGTGAGAGGGCTGGGGTGGGAGCATCAGCGCGCAGAGATGATCAATGATCTTTCTTATCACCGCGCGACATATTATCCAGATAACCCATCACAAACGCTGACAGCACGAAGGTCAGGTGAATAATCACGTACCACATGAGTTTATCGTTAGCGACATTACGCGCTTCCATAAAGACACGCAGCAGGTGAATGGAAGAAATAGCAACAATCGAGGCGGCAACCTTATTTTTCAGCGAGCCAGAGTCCATTTTTCCCAGCCAGCTCAGCTTCTCTTTGTTTTCGCCAATATCGAGTTTAGAAACAAAGTTTTCGTAGCCCGACAGCATTACCATCACCAGCAGCCCCCTACCAGCGTCATATCCACCAGTGACAGCAGCAGCAGAATCAGATCGTTTTCCGCAATGCTGAAAATGTTGGGCAACAGGTGAAAGATTTCCTGAAAAAATTTAATGGTTAGCGCCAGCAATCCCAGCGAAAGACCAATGTAAACCGGAGCCAGCAACCAGCGCGATGCATACATCAGGTTTTCGGTAAAACGTTCCATACATTCCCAATAATAATGAAAAGAGTGAGGCAGTATAACTGATGAACTGTGAAGTTATTTCAATCCATCATGAGAAATTTCAAAGGGAACAGCCGCGATAATTACCGCCGCGCTGGCTGATGCGCCAGGGCTAAAGCAGATTGCCGGGAAAAAATGAGGCCAGTGAACAAGCCCCATGTTCAGGCCGCTTCAAGTGCCCAAATGCGATTGAGATCGACGTTAACCCACAGGTTGCTGTCTTCTGCACCCACGATGCTGTCAGTACAGAAACTGTCGCCAAGGTTGACGATTTCGGGTTTGATTTCGCGCTGCGCATGCAACGACCAAAAGACATGAACCTGCGGACGAAGCAGCGATGTTTCCCCTGCCTTAACCACCAGCGCAACGCGCCCTGACGCCAGGCGCACCAGCGATCCTACGGGATAAATACCAATAGTACGCACGAAGCTATGCAATAACTGGCTGTCAAAATGCCCGCGCCAGCCCAGCATATTGTGCATCGCCTCTGCGGGCGTCCAGCCTTTGCGATAAGGCCGTGTTGAGGTCAGTGCATCATAAACATCACATACCGCAGCCATACGCGAAAAGAGCGTAATTTCTTCCCCTTTCAAGCCGTGCGGATAGCCGCTACCGTCAAATTTTTCGTGGTGATGTAACGCGATATCCAGCAAATCGTGGCCTGCCCCCGCCTCCATCAAGATTTGCGCACCAACAATGGGATGCTGGCGCATAACGGTGAGCTCTTCTTCAGTCAGCTTGCCGGGTTTATTCAGAATATCCAGCGGCACGGCCGCTTTGCCGACGTCGTGTAATAGCCCACCCATGCCAACACGACGCAGTTGCTGTGCGTTCAAACCCACTTTTCTTCCCAGCGAGATCATCAGGCCGCACACGGCCATTGAGTGCAGATAGGTGTAGTCGTCGTGATTTTTCAAACGCGCAACGCTTAACAGGGCTGAGGGTTCACGTTCAATAGAGCCGGAAATTTCATCCACCAAATCGATCATATAAGAGAGATCGATACTATTGCCGAGGCGGGCTTCGTTAAACATTGCCAGCACCTGCGGTTTACCCTGTTGGAAAATCTGCTGCGCCTGATCTAATTCCTGAAAAAACGGCGTCTTAGCAATGGCTTTTTTCCTGTGGTTTAAGCGGAGCCTGAACCGATTTATTGATATCGACCCAGAGCTGATGTATGCCTTCGTTGCGTAGCAGCGCGATCTGCTGTGGATCGGTGATCAGCATTTGGTTACGAATGCGTGTGTCTTTGATCCACCAAACGTCCAGTTTGTGGATAAACATTCCCGGACGGAGTTCGTCAACGGTCATCAGCTTTAACACGATATCGCTCCATAATATCTGTGGGGGTAAGGGAATATCGGCAATGGCAGAAATTTTCTTCAGGCAGAATTGTGCAATCTGTGTGGTAGGTCCTCTGGTCATTTGCGATCTGAGATCCTCTCTCCCACCGGAGAGAGGATGGTGCTGGCTGACTCAAACGACACGTGTTAACACGGCATCGCCTCGCGCAAAAGCCTGTAAGTTTTCAAACACCAGATCTGCCATAGCGCCCATAGTTTCCTCTGTGCTGCTGGCAATGTGTGGCGTGATCACAACATTATCGCGTTGACGCAGCGCCTCCGGGACTTGTGGCTCTTGTTCAAACACATCCAGGCCGGCGCCGGCGATCTGACCCTTTTCTAATGCCTGAATCAGTGCCTGCTCATCAACAACGCTGCCGCGCGCAATATTGATCAAATAACTTTTTGGCCCGAGCGCCTGCAAAATGTCTGCATTAATCAGATGACGGGTTGCCGCTCCGCCTGGCAATGTCAGTACCAGAAAATCAGCGCGCTGCGCCAGTGACATAATGGTCTCATGGCGCGTAAACGGCACATCGGGTCGGGAGCGCGGCGTATAGTAGTGAATGTCCATACCAAACGCCTGCGCCCGTTTCGCCACCGCCTGGCCAATGTTGCCCAGCCCGACAATGCCACACACTTTGCCCCCTATTTTACAACTCAGCGGGAAGCGCCCCTGAGTCCATTTTCCTGCACGTGTGAAGCGATCGGCTTCACTGACGCGCCGCGCCACATCCAGCAACAGCGCCATACCCAAGTCGGCCACGCAGTCATTAAGCACTTCCGGCGTGTTGGTTACGATGATGTCACGCGCGCGCGCGGCTTCGATGTCGATAGCGTCATAGCCCACGCCGTTGCTGCAAATGACTTTAAGATTCGGCAACCGTTCAATTAATGCCGCAGAGGCCCCCATCACAGCGTTACCGCTGGTGACGATGGCATCAATTTTTGATCCGATCTCATTCAGATATGCATTCTGATCTGCCGCTTCCCACAGGCGAAAGGTTGTAAACGTAGCCTCAAGATTTGCTATCAGGCGCGGCGGCAAAAACTTCCCTTTGATCAGAACATTAAATTGCTTTGATGCCATCTTCTTTCCCCTGTTTTTTGACATTTTGATGGGTTTGCTGCTCTTCACCGACGCGTTCAATCGGCCCCATCACGAACAAGAACAACACGGCGGCGACCACACAGTGCGCCCCCACAAAGGCCAGGCCGATGCTGTAACTGCCCGTCAGGCCAACGATGATGCCGAACAGCAGCGGCGTGGTGAAACCCGCAATATTGCCCACGCCGTTAAAAATAGCGCCTGCCAGACCCACGGCTTCTTTCGGCGCGGTATCGCTAATCACGGTCCAGGTTCCTGCCCCTGCCGCCACGCCTTTGCCAAAGAAAGCAAATGACATAATGGCGATAATGCCAACGTTGCTGGGGATGATGGCGGCGAGTGTCAGGCTGGCCGCCATCAGCATGCCAACGATATAGGGCGTTTTACGCGCCCAGGAAACGCTCCAGCCGTTTGCGATCAATTTGTCAGAGATATAACCGCCGCTAATGCCGCCCAGAAAACCAAACAGCGCCGGCGCGATGGTGGCTAAACCCGCATCAAGAATGTTCATTCCACGGGCCTGCACCAGATAGATAGGGAACCAGGTAATAAAAAAATAGCTCAGCGCGATGATGCAATATTGCCCAAGATAAGCGCACCACAACATGCGGTTAGTGAGGAGCTTTTTAAAGATTGCCTTGCTCAGTGCCGGACGCTCTTTCAACGTTTTTGCGGCATCGATATCCACCAGCCCGCCACCCTCTACAATATGGCGCAGCTCGCTTTCTGATACCCCCGGATGGTTACGTGGCTCACGCATGTAGGCCGCCCAGACGAATACGGCCAGCACGCCAATTCCGCCCAGCACGAAGAAGGGCCATTCCCAGCCGTAGCGGGATACCAGCCAGCCAGAAAGCGGGGAGAAAATCGCCACAGCGAAATATTGCGCCGAACTAAACAGTGACGACGCGCGACCGCGTTCCGCACCCGGAAACCACATGATCACAACGCGCGCATTCGCGGGAAAACTGGGGGCTTCAATCAGTCCGAGTAAAAAACGCAGGCCAAACATCAGCACCAGCGCGCCAGTCATGCCGCTGGAGAACTCGCCGACAAACCCCATCGCGATAGTGGATAACGACCAAAGGGCCAGCGTAACGCCATACACTTTCTTTGCACCGAAGCGATCTAAGAACAGCCCACCTGGGATCTGGCCGATCACGTAAGCCCAACTAAACGCCGACAGGATCAATCCAAGCTGGATCGCTGACAGGCCAAATTCATCTTTGATCGCCGATCCTGAGATCGACAAGATCGAGCGATCGGCATAGGCCACTACCGATAAAAACAGGATGAGACCCAAAATCCAGATGCGAACATGGGTTGTTCGGGTAACGAGTTTATCTTTCAACATGAGGTGAATTCGCTTAAAAGGGGCAGCTCCATGCCGCATAGTTTTTTCAGGAATACCGCTGAGATTCCCTTGTGAAGGAAATATAGATAGGAGCCTAACTAAAGGTCATTGTGCGTTTGGTGAGATTGTCGGACGAGTTTGGTTATAATTTTGGCGTCTGCCACAACGTGCAGTGCGGCGCAGCACATAAGCTAACAAAGCAGACAATTTTTAATGAGGAATGTGCGCCAGATCGAAGAAACCGACCAGGGTTGAAGCTATGGGGGCCAACACCGCTGAGGTCGCGCAGCACGGAATAAAAAGCAGTAAATTAAAAAGTTATTAATACGTTACCCTGAAGTCGATGATGAAACAGGCCCGCAGCAATAGGTTGAACAAGGTAAACAAACAGCCGGGGCGGTGACATCGCCGCTCCGGCTGTTTATCAGACGTTTAACAGCTTTGCCATCATCACCACGTCATACAACTTGCCTTCACGCAGTGATGCCTGACGCCGTACCCCTTCCCGCTCAAAGCCGAGACGTTCATATAAGCGCAGTGCACGGTGATTATCGTGAAACACTTCCAGTTCGATGCGCGTTACGCCCAGCCAGTTTTGTGCATAATCGGTCGCCGTGCGAATCAGACGTTCACCCACACCCCGTCCCGCATAAGTCGGATCGACACCAATGCCAAAGCTGATACAGTGGCGCGTGCGCGGTTTATTATCCACAAACAGCGTTAACTCCCCTGCCATCTGGCCGTCAATTTCAGCAATAAAAGCGACATAGCCCTCCGCATCCATTTTTATAAATTTCTTTTCCCACGTGGCTACGCTTGGATAAGGCAACTGCAGTGTCCAGGGGTAAACGTCAGGGTGACTGTACAGACGCTGGTAAGCGGCAGCATCATGCGGTTCACGTCCACGAACGGTAATTTCCATAGCGTCTCCTGTTAGCCAATCATCTTTATTGCACTAAGCTGTACTCTTCAGCGCACAGAAAGAGTGTTTCTATGTTGTATCGCCGTTTTGAACGTTTTATCAATGTTTTTCAGGATGCGCCCAGCGAAACACCGCCCGCGCAAGTGTGGCACTTTTATGCTTATTACCTGCGCCAGGTCTGGCCAAGTTTTGTCGCGCTACTGGTGGTAGGTCTGGCTTCAGCTCTGATTGAAGTGGCGCTGTTCAGCTATTTGAGCCGCATTATCGATATGGTTAACAACTCTACGCCTGCCAGCCTGTTTAGTGAAAACTGGCCCACTTTACTGTGGATGGGGTTTGTTGCCCTGATCCTGCGCCCAATATTTGTTGCGCTGCATGACATGCTGGTTCATCAAAACATCAACCCCAACATGACCAGCATGCTGAACTGGCAGCACCATAATCATTTACTGCGACAAAGCTTAAACTTCTTCCAGAACGATTTTGCCGGTCGTATCGCCCAGCGCATAATTCAAACCGGCAATGCACTCCGTGATTCGGCTGTCCAGCTGGCGGAGGCCATCTGGCATGTGCTGATTTATGTCATCACTTCGCTGGTGCTGTTTGCAGAAGTTGACTGGCGCTTAATGATACCTCTCATCATCTGGATCCTGGCTTACAGCGCCTCGTTGCGCTACTTCGTGCCGCGCGTTAAAGCGCGTTCTGTTATATCCGCCCAGGCTCGCTCGAAACTCATGGGCACAATTGTTGATGGTTATACCAATATTGCGACCATTAAACTCTTCGCACACAGTAAGTTAGAACGCAAGTACGCACGCCAGGCGATTCAGGAACTGACGGAAAAATCCCACTTTACCAGCCGTATGGTCAGTGGCATGGATATCACGCTCTCCGCGCTAAACGGCCTGCTGATCGTATCAACGTCAGGGCTGGCACTCTGGTTGTGGAGTCAGTCGCTGATCAGCGTAGGTGCCATTGCGCTGACCAGCGGGTTAGTGATTCGCCTGGTTAACATGTCTGGCTGGATCATGTGGGTTGTTAACGGCATCTTTGAAAACATTGGCATGGTGCAGGATGGCGTAACGACAATTGCCCAGCCCATTAGCGTGCAGGATGCGCCACAGGCGCAGGCACTCAAAGTGCCACACGGCAATATTCGCTTTGAAAATGTAATCTTCGATTATGGTGATGGCCGTCAGGTGATTAATCGCCTTAATCTCGACATCAGACCGGGCGAGAAGATCGGCCTGATTGGCCCGTCTGGTGCCGGGAAATCGACGCTGGTAAATCTGTTGCTGCGCCTGTATGACCTGAATGGCGGGCGCATCATGATTGATGACCAGAATATCGCGGAAGTGACGCAGGAGAGTCTGCGCAGCCAGATTGGCATGATCACACAGGATACGTCGCTGCTGCACCGTTCGATTCGTGAGAATCTGTTGTATGGCCGCCCGGATGCCAGCGAGGAGGAGTTACTCACGGCTATTCATCGCGCCCGTGCAGACGAATTTATTCCGCTGCTATCCGATACACAAGGCCGCACCGGGCTGGATGCCCAGGTAGGTGAGCGCGGCGTCAAGCTCTCCGGTGGTCAGCGCCAGCGTGTCGCCATTGCACGTGTACTGCTAAAAGATGCGCCGATCCTGATCATGGATGAAGCGACCTCCGCGCTCGACTCGGAAGTGGAAGCGGCTATCCAGGAAAGCCTCGAATCGTTGATGGAAGGTAAAACGGTGATTGCTATTGCGCACCGCTTGTCCACCATTGCCAAAATGGATCGTTTAGTGGTGCTGCAAAAAGGTGAAATTGTTGAGATAGGTAGCCACCACGAACTGCTGGAGAAAAACGGGCTGTACGCCCGCTTGTGGCAGCATCAGACTGGGGGTTTGTCGGCGTCGATTAATCGCCTCGTCGATAAGGCAAGGCATCGCGCGCCTCATCAGCCCATGCGCGCATGCCCTCCCTTTCCTGCTGAAGAAAGTCGTCAACGGCATCACGCAATCCCGGATGCAATAAGTAATGCCATGATTGCGTAATTTGTGGCTCAAAGCCGCGCACCAGCTTGTGTTCTCCCTGCGCGCCTGCATCGAAACGCTGCAATCCTTCGGCAATCGCAAAATCCATTCCCTGATAGAAACAGGTTTCAAAGTGCAGCCGATCAAATTCAGCCAGACAGCCCCAGTAACGCCCATACAGCGTGGTACTGTCCTTCAGATAAAACGCCATTGCCGCCGGTTGCTGTTGCAGATGCGCAATCACCACATGAATATTTTGCGGCATACGCTCTGCCAGCAAGCTGAAGAAATTGCGCGTTAAATAGGGACGCTGTCCACGCACCGCGTAGGTGTTGGCGTAGCAGGTATAAACAAAGTCCCACTGATCCTCACGCAGCCGATCACCCTCATAGCCGCTAAATTCAAATCCACTCTGTAACATCTGTTCGCGCTCTTTACGCAACTGTTTACGCTTGCGCGACATCAGCGTATCGAGAAAATCCTGGAAATCACGATAGCCGCGATTGTGCCAGTGATACTGGCAGCCGAGCCGCGCCAGCCAGTCAGGTGCGTTTTCCAGCAGCAGGTTAGCCTGTGCGTCGGTAAAGTTTATGTGCGCTCCGCTCAGGCCATTTCTCAGTAGCGTGTCTGGCAAGGCGGCCAGCAGTTGCTCTGCGGCACCCGGATTGCCCAGTAAGCGTGCGCCGGTCACCGGACTATAGGGGATCGCACCGAGCCATTTTGGATAATAGTGAATACCTGCCCGCTGGCTGGCATCCGCCCATGCATGGTCAAATACATATTCGCCCCACGAATTGCGTTTGCGATAACCCGGTATCGCTGCCGTGAGCAGGCCGTTCTCGCGCCACAGCAGGTGATCGGGCTGCCAGCCCGTTTCAGCGCGCACACTGCCGCTTTCCTCAAGCGTGAGTAAAAAGGCATGGCGTAAAAAAGGCTGATCGTCAGGTAACAGCGCATCCCACTCGGCGGCAGAGACCTCTGCTAACGAAGAAAGGTGAAACAGCGACATTAACAACTCCAGACAAGAACGGGAAAGATCAGTCAAGCAGGTTTTGCTGCACAGGGAAAGCATCAGGGCACGCAATGTGAAGGCTGCGGGCCACTGGCACACGCCGTATACTCAGCAGAGATGATGACGGCCAGAGAATAAGATGGATCGACTCGATTGTGACCGAATGTTTGTGGCGGTGCTGGAAACGGGGAGCTTTTCTGCCGCGGCGATGCGACTGGGCACCAGCAGCGGCCAGGCTTCTAAACTGGTATCAAAACTGGAGCAGCAGCTTGGCGTACAGCTATTCAAACGCAGCACCCGTGCACTGTCGCCGACTGACGTCGGGCAGACCTATTATGAACGTGTAAAACATTTGCTGGAGGCTTTCGATACGCTTGACGCCACGGTGCGTGAAAGTGCCAGCACGCCCACAGGCCGCCTGAAGATAAGCGCGCCCGGTACGTTTGGTACCGCCGTGCTCTCTGCTGTACTGGTTGCCTTTGCTAAGCGTTATCCGCTGATTGAACTGGATGTGAGTTTTTCTGATCGCGCCGTGAATATTGTCGACGAAGGGTTTGATTTAGCGATTCGTATTGGCAATCTGAGTGACAGTAGTCTGATTGCGCGCAAGCTGGGCGAGGTGCATGTGCGCGTTGCCGCCGCGCCGGTCTATTTAGAACATTTCGGCACGCCGCAGCACTGGCGTGACATCGCTCAACATCAATGTATTACGGACACCAATTTTCGCGATCCCTGGCACTGGCCGTTCGCCAGTTGTCACGGCGAAATAGTCACGATACCGATCCGGGGCCGTTTAAGATTTGCGAACACCGAGGCCTGTCTGCAAGCTGCGGTAGCCGGGTTGGGCATTGCCCGGCTACCCGGTTTTATTGCCGCTCCCGCCGTGCAGCGCGGAGACATTGTTCCGTTGCTGGAAAATTTTGAGATCCCCCGCTCGGACTGTTTGCACTCTACCCACCGGCTCGTCATCTGGCACAAAAATCACGCCTGTTAATCGATTTTTTAGTGGATCACTTTGTGCACTACCCGCTTAGCTGATTCCTTCCAAAATGGAAGGGATCATTACCGCTTTGCCCGGATTATCACCAAACGGGTCGCACGTTAAGCTGCCACTCATTATCAATGAGGAGTGATGCGATGTTAGTGAACGGTAAGTGGAGTGCAGAATGGCATCCGGTGCAGGCCACCGATAAACAAGGCGGTTTTGTCCGTCAAACCTCTTCTTTTCGTCACTGGATCAGCAGCGATGGATCAACTAAGTTCGCTGCCGAACCGGATCGTTATCATCTTTATGTGGCACTGATCTGCCCGTGGGCATCGCGGACATTAATCGCCCGCAAGCTTAAAGGATTAACATCGCTGATTAGCGTCTCCGTGGTTGAACCCCAGTTAGGCGAACAAGGCTGGCGCTTCGGTGATTATCCCGGCGCAAACCGTGACACGTTAAATAACGCTGAATACCTTTACGAACTCTATACGCGCGCGGAGGCTGGCTTCACCGGTCGCGCTACCGTTCCGGTGCTGTGGGACAAACAGAACGGCACTATCGTCAGTAACGAATCGGCTGATATTGTGCGCATGTTTAACAGCGGTTTTGGCACCCTGGCAGATAACCGTATTGATCTCTATCCTGACAATTTGCGCAGCGAGATTGATGCGCTGAATGAGCAGATCTATCCGCGGCTGAACAATGGCGTCTATCGCACGGGCTTCGCCACCACGCAAATCAGTTATCAGCAGGCGTTTAACGATGTGTTTGCCCAACTGGATGAACTGGAGCAGCGACTCAGTGATGGCCGTACTTTCCTGCTGGGCGAGCGCATTACGGAGGCCGATATCCGGCTGTTTGTTACTCTGATCCGTTTCGATGCGGCTTATCATGGCTTATTTAAATGTAATCAACGTCGGCTGCGTGACTATCCGTTGCTCAATCGCTATCTGAAAAGTATGTTGTCCGTCTCTGGCGTACGTGAAACGGTGAATATCGATCATATCAAACAGGGTTACTACTCTATTAAGGCGCTAAACCCAAACGGCATTGTGCCTGCGGGACCAGATATGAGTGATTACGGCTTTTAAGGAGTCAACAATGGCAAAAGCGTTGGTTGTTTTTCTGCATGGTGTAGGCAGCGATGGCGATGATCTCGCACCGATTGGACAACACTGGATGCCCTTATTGCCCGATGTTGTGTTTGCTGCCCCCAATGCACCCTACGCTTTTGAGCAGGGTTTTGGCTATCAGTGGTTTAGCCTGACGGATGTGACGGTTGAAAATCGCCCTCAACGCGTGCGTAAGGCCCGTGCCGCCTTTGATGCCACGCTCAGCGAGATGATGGCGCAGCACGACCTGGCGAATCAGTGGGAAAAATTGATTCTGGTTGGCTTCTCTCAAGGCTCGATTATGGCGCTGGATGCGCTGGCTGAGGGACGTTATCCGCTGGCAGGCGTGGTTGCCTTCTCAGGTCGCCTGGCGTTCGATGGTGCGCTGACGCCACGGCCCTATACGCCTGCACTACTGATACATGGGCGTGCGGATGAGGTTATTCCGTGGCGTGAAAGCGAATCGGCGGCGTTGCGGCTGAAAAGTGCCGACGTGCCTACCGAAACGCTGTTTGAACCGACAACCGGCCACACCATTTCATCACAAGGTGTAATGCGCGCCGCAGCGTTTATCGCTCAGTGTTTGCAGGATTAAGGCCAGTAACGATTTAGCGCACGCCACGCCTGTTGAGCGGCCTCGGCAGGCGGCAAGCGTTTTAGCGCGTCATTAAAGACTTCAATACCCACCGGTCCCTGATAGCCTGCGCTTTTCAACTTATCGACAAAATGCTCGATTTCGATAATGCCGTCGCCTGGTAATAAACGCTGATGACGCGCCATATCCATCAGCGCCTCTTTGTTCTGCGACGGTTTTTCAGCCATGTCGCATAACTGCACTTCATAAATGCGATCGGCAGGAATGCCATCCAGTTGTGACGCATCGCCACCCAGCGCACAGATGTGGAACAGGTCGATGACCAAACCGATGTTGGGCTGATCGAGCCGCTGCAAGCGTTCCCAGGCCAGGGGCAAACTATTATCAACACGACACCACGCCATCGGCTCATACATGATGCGCATGTTGTAACGTGCCGCTTCGGAAGCCATCCAGCGCAAGTCATCGTCGATGCGTTCAGCGATACAATCTTCACGTGTTGTCGCCGGGGCCTGAATAGTGTCGCAGCCCAGTGCCTGAGCAATCTGGATAAACTGCCGCAGCTCTTCGCGCTTCTGAACCCGTAAGCCATCCGATGCGCCGGTAAAATCGCGCAAAACTTGCAGGTTAGTAAAACCAATCTGCTGCTGACCGGCAAACTGCGCTAACGCTGCTGCACTTTGTTCGCAGGCTTGCACATCCTCACGCCAAATTTCGACCTGGTCAAAACCTGCAGCCCGTGCCGCCTGTAATTTCTGCGCAGGCCCACCGTTTAACAGCACCAGGTTAAGGAATTTAGGGTTGTGGCTCATCAACGTGCTCCTTAATCGTCCGGAATAATCGGTGACTGTGTCTGATACTGTCGCGCCTGGTCGTGCCGCGCTTTACAGAACCTGACACAGTATCTACCTCTGAAGTGTTATTTCAAGCGCGATGTGATAAAGGGGTTTAGCCCAGCGCATTCACCAGCGCAAAACCGGCAAACGTCATCAGCAATGAACCGACAACATGGATCAGTACACTCGACATGGCCCAAAGGTATTTACCTGATTGTAGCAGCACGACAATTTCAGCAGAAAAGGTCGAAAAAGTGGTCAGGCCGCCACACAGGCCAGTGACGATCAGCAGCTTCCAGGCTTGATCAATATGCGGATGTTTAACGAACCACGCCAGCGCGGCACCAATAATGAAACCGCCCGTCAGGTTAACCATTAAGGTGCCGGGCGGCAGACTGGGGAACAGTGCGTTGAAACGTAGCGAAATTAACCAGCGTAATGAGCAACCGACTGCGCCGCCGATCATAACGGCGAAAAGAGACTTCAACATGGAACAGGCTCCTGATGGCTGTTTAAGTGCAGGGCCAGTGTGACGGGAAACATACTGCCTGACACATCCGCTCCTGCAACAAGATTACGGTTTATGTCAGGCGTCATCAGCTGCGAGTAATACCCGCAGGCGGTTGGAGATGGTGGAGCGCCCTTATCTTAAGCCGATGATAATACGATGTAATGTATAGGCTGGCAACTCAGCAAACAGAAAAATATACTTAAAAAAGAGCGGCATCCTCGGGCATTATTATTTTTCTGGCACGGCAAAATCTCTTTTTCCCTTTGCGTTTCATTTACGCAGGCATTATTCGCAGAGAAAGATGGTCCTATAGAATAATAACCATCACTGTTAGGCATAATAAAATCTAGCTTATCTAGAAAGACATTATACTTATTTATTTTCTGAAAACTCTCATCTATCTTTTTGCTATAACTGGTTTTATCTGCACTGTGACAAGTGTTGTTCATTTTGTAATTATTCACCTGTAGGGTAAAAGACGCATGTATATTTTTAAATGAAATAATCTTGTGAGCTAATGTCGCATATTTTGGCGCATGTAACGCCAGCTTAAAAGCAGCATTACTGCTATTACAAAGCGTTGCCCGTAAATAATTAACTATTTGCATATCATCCTCATGCATGTGAGTGAATTACCGCAAACGCTCGCGGCAGTTCACTGATTTAAAATGTAAAAATTAAGATACCTGCCAGAATTTAATGGTAATCAAATTATCACGATCTCTTTTCATACTGATATAAGGGGCCTGATAATGCTTAATCCTGTATTTTTAGCAGCATCGAAAGCGTGTACAATAATAATTCTGCTTTATACGTTAAGGGATGATTTGGGAACATTTTCCGTCCACACTAAAACGGGTATACTTAAACCTTTCGTTAAGGCAGCATTTTCACGCATCGGCTGTTGATTTTTTATATCCGTAACATTCATTCTATTCCAGTGAACATTTTTCCACGATGAAGAAACCGTTAACTCATTAGCAAAATCATGCTTAACGTTAATTTCAGACAGGCCTTTCAAAAAAGAATCATACTTCTTTATTTCATTGGCCACTTTATTTTCTTTGGATTGCTTTAAATAAGCGCGTGACAGAGGTGAATGATGCTGCACTTTATTAAAAGATTGCAGCTTTAATTTGGCCCTACTATTTTTAGCTGAGATAATACTTTTTGCCAGATTGGCATACTTTGGTGAGTCTACGGCAAGGTTATATGCAGCAATACTACTATTACAAAGCGTTGCACGAAGGTAACTGACTATAGGCATATAATATCCTGATTTTCAAGAGTAAGTTTAACGGCATATCACTAATTACTTTATTGATTATTGAGATAATAAAATATTAAAAAACGCCTGGGACTGCCTTAATCTCAGTGGCATACTGAAATATAACAGACCGCATCACTTGTTTTACTGGTTTAAAATCAATAAGTTAAATACAAAAGGCACTGTTGCTCATTTTTTATCTTGAGTTTAAAACAGAAAAATTGATCACATATCGATAAACCTGTGGTGGAAAGCTAATGCGTACCCTGATTTTTGATACTGATATCGGTGTTGATGACGCTTTTGCGCTGGCCTATGCGGCACGCACGCAGCGTTTGCTGGGCATCACCACGGTTTTTGGCAACGTTGCTGTCGGTCAGGCGACAAAAAATGCGCGCCTGTTTTGCGAAAAAATAGCAATCAGAGTGCCGGTTTTTCGCGGTTGTTCACGCCCGCTGGCTCTCGCGCCGAGTGCACCCGCGAAGCTGCATGGTGAAGATGGTCTGGGTGATGTGTTTGAAAACCCCTACAGCGACCAGGCACCCGGCGCAGTGCAATTCATCATCGATAGCGTGCGTGCGCAGCCACATGAGATCACGTTAGTGGCGATCGGCCCGTTGACCAATATCGCCAGCGCCATTAATCAGGCGCCGGATATTGTTTCGCTGGTGAAAGAGGTGGTGATTATGGGTGGTGCGTTTGGCACCGGGGGACATTCAGGCAACGTTACGCCATTCAGCGAATTTAATATGTGGAAAGATCCCCACGCTGCCGATCAGGTGCTCTCATCAGCCCTGCCCATTGTACTGATACCTTTAGATGTCACACATAAAGTTCTGATCCGTCAGGAAGAAGTACAGCAGCTCAACCAACCGGTACTGAGCGCCATCTGCCAACCCTATCTTGCCTACAGTCTGGCAAAAGAAGGGTTTGCAGGCATGGCGCTGCATGACACCCTGACCCTGTCATGGCTCTGCATACCTGATGCCTTTACGCTGGCAGAAAGCCCGCTGCGCGTGATAACCGAAGGGATCGCCAGTGGTCAGACGGTGCGTAAACGCAGCGCGCTGGCATCACGTGAAGATGCGTTTCACGGCCTGCCTGCGCAGCGCATCGCCCTGGATGTGGATGCAGAAGCGGTGCGCACGCACTTCTTTTCTACGCTTGGCGCGGGATAATCCCTATCGCAACAGCACGCGGTGTAGCCTTAGCGGTCAAAATAGATCACGCCTTTGATAAGTTCGCGATTATTGATGACCTGCGGCTCAAAGGTTTCCGCCAACGCTGAAAAGGCAAACTCCTGATTCAGCATGATGTCGGCGCGAAGCCTGCCGCTGGCCATGAGGGCGCGTACGCGATCAAAGTCTTCTCGCGTCGCATTCCGGCTGCCCATCAGCGTGGTTTCTTTTTATGAAACTCGGTGTCCGGGATCACCAAATCGCCTTTGTGCAGGCCCACGTAAACAATGGTGCCGCCGTGACGCATCAAATTTACCGCGTTATTCATCGCTGCCGGACTGCCGGTGGCATCGATCACTTTCAGCGCCAGTCTGCCGTTGAACTGCTCACGTAGCGCGTCATAAAAACCCTCATCAGCTGGATTCAGGGCCGCCAGACCTAACTTTTCACCAACGTGCTGGCGGCGAAACGCACTGGTATCTGCGACGACGACTTTTGCGCCATTCGCAGCCGCAATTGCTGCCACGCCAAGACCAATCGGCCCTGCACCGACCACCAGCACATGTTCATCCGCCTCGATCCCAGCGCGCCGCACCGCATGAGCACTGATGGCGAACGGCTCAATCAGCGCAGCTGCTTCAGGCGCAACATCATCTACCGCTAACAGGTTGCTGGCTGGCACGCTGAGATACTGGCAAAACCCACCATCCTGATGCACGCCGATAACTGAAATTTTCTCACAGCAGTTGGTCTTGCCACTCTGACAGGCATCGCAACGCTGACAGGAGAGATAAGGGATCAGCGCCACGCGTTGTCCCGGCTCGAAATCGCTGACATCGCTGCCGGTTGTCACGACTTCGCCGCAGAGTTCATGTCCCAGCACTCGTGGATAGCTGAAGAAAGGTTGATTGCCTGCCCATGCATGGATATCGGTGCCACAAATGCCCGCCGTGAGAATTTTAATTAACGCCTCACCTGCAGCAGGTGTTGGTGTGTCGCGCGTGGTCCAGATCATTTTTCGTGGTTCGGCAAGGAGCAAAGTTTTCATTGTCGTCATGGTGATTCTCCCGTTGTCTTGCACGCAGTTATGGCGAATCCCAGCAGAACAGCGGATTTAAGCTGCTGAAATTGTGAAGCGCGGCGATTTTTTGGGCTTTGAATGGTTTTTAATGAATAAAAAACCGGAGGCGGTATGAGTCGAAGCCAGAATTTGCGTCACAACGTGATCAACCAAATGCTTGAAAGCATCACGCAGCGCCACATTCGTTCGCCGTTACCGCCACAGGCGGCATTAGCGGAGATGTTCAATATCAGCCGCACCACGGTGCGCCATACACTGCATTATCTGCATCAGCGGGGCGTGCTGGAAAAAGTTAACGAGACCTACGTCATTATTCGCGAGCCGACGGAAGAAGATGGGTTCAGCGCGCTGACGCCACCAATTGAGCAGCAGGCCAGCCAGTTTGAGCAGGCGTTTTTCAATATGATTAACCAGCGACAGCTTACTCCCGGCGATACCTTTAGCGAGCTGCAACTGGCGCAGCAGGTTAACGTCAGCCCGGTCGTGGTGCGTGAATTTCTGCTGCGTTTTATGCGCTATGACCTGCTGGAGCCGGTCAGACGCGGCCAGTGGAAAATGAAAAAATTCACCAAAGATTATGCTGAGAAGTTGTTTGAGCTGCGCGAGATGCTGGAAACCCACGCTCTGAGCCGCTTCCTGAATTTGCCTGCCGATGATGAACGCTGGATCCAGGCACGCGATCTGCTGGATCGTCATCGATCGATGCGCGACACCATTGCCAGCAATTATCGCCACTTTGCCGCCCTGGATAAACAGATGCACTCGCTGATTTTATCCGCCGCAAACAATCCGTTTTTTAATCAGTCACTGGAGATTATCTCGGTGATTTTTCACTCGCATTATCAATGGGATGAGAGCGATTTAAAACAGCGTAATATCGTGGCGCTGGAAGAACATATGGCCATTCTTACCGCTCTTATTGGTCGACAGGATGTGGATGCACTGTGCGCGCTGCATAACCATCTCGCCACGGCCAAAACGTCGATGGTGCGTTCGATCAGGCAGTACAATTAAAAACCGATTAAAAACCACAAAGCATTAGCTTCCGCACGAATCAGATACATCTTTGCAACATCGTCATATCTTTGCTTCTAGTCTCGACTGCAACGTCATGGCGGCCCTTTTTACCGCCACGCGACACTGACTTTCACCATAACGATAAGTACCCAGTTTCGGGAGGTTGCAATGAGCAATACATCGGTTACCGGCCGCGATACCTCGCCCAACGAGCCAGCGGGTCAGGATTACATCCCGATGCGCAGTGACGTGGTGCGTTCGCCACGCATCCGCAAAATTCAGATAACAGCCATGCTGCTGTTACTGTTCGCTGCCATCATCAACTATCTCGATCGCAGTTCGCTTTCTGTGGCTAACATGACGATACGTGAAGAGATGGGGCTGAACGCAACAGAAATTGGCGTACTGCTGTCGGCGTTCTCGCTGGCATATGGACTGGCGCAGCTACCGTGCGGCGCACTGCTGGACCGCAAAGGCCCACGCATTATGTTAGGCATTGGCATGTTCTTCTGGTCGCTGTTTCAGGCAGCGTCTGGCCTGGTGCACAATTTCACCCAGTTTGTATTAGTGCGTATCGGTCTCGGCATTGGCGAAGCCCCCATGAACCCGTGCGGCGTAAAAGTGATCAACGACTGGTTCAACATCAAAGATCGCGGCATGCCAATGGGGATGTTCAACGCCGCCTCGATGATTGGCCTGTCAGTTGCCCCGCCTATTCTTGCGGCAATGATGCTGGTTCTGGGCTGGCGCGGTATGTTCGTCACCATCGGGATTCTGGGTATTTTCCTCGCCATCGGCTGGTACATGATTTATCGCGACCGTGATAACAGCAAACTGAGCGCAGAGGAGATCCATTATCTGCAAGCAGGCAGCGTGGCCTCTCGTAAAGAACCGATCAGCTTCAAAGCGTGGCGCGGTTTGTTCAAACAGCGCACCATGTGGGGCATGATGATTGGCTTCAGCGGCATCAACTACACCGCATGGTTGTATATCGCCTGGCTGCCGGGTTATCTGCAATCAACCTATAACCTGGATCTGAAAAGCACCGGTCTGCTGGCAGCGATTCCTTTCCTGTTCGGTGCAGCAGGCATGTTGTTAAACGGTTATGTGGTCGATTCGCTGGTACGTCGCGGCTTTGACGCAGTGAAAACCCGTAAAGTATGCATCGTCAGCGGCATGGTGCTGTCAGCCGCCTTCACCGCGATTGTGACCCGCGCCACGGAAACCACCAGTGCAGTAACGCTGATCGGTATGGCGCTGTTCTGTATCCACTTCGCCGGTACTTCATGCTGGGGCCTGATCCACGCTAACGTTACGGCACGTATGACAGCATCAGTCGGCAGTATACAGAACTTTGCCAGCTTCATTTTTGCCTCATTCGCGCCGGTGATTACCGGTTGGGTTCTCGATACCACCAAATCATTTAGCCTGGCGCTGATGATTTGTGCCTGCGTGACCCTGGTGGGCGCACTGGCGTACCTGGTGCTGGTGCGTAAACCCATTACCGACGGTGATTGATCCCTCTCTGACGGCGCTGCCTCAGTTCAGCGCCGTCAATGTCACACCATACCGCACGCCGTAACGCTGAATACCCGCAATTACTTTTTCTACGTTGAGTGGCGGCGGAGGCGGCAACAGCGGCGCACGCTCGCGTAAGGCTGTATCAAATCGCGCCAGCGTAGCGAAATCACGCGGAAAACGTTCGGTATCCACACCCACGAAATCCCCCTTTTCTTTGGCAAAATTCAACAGCTCCTGCCAGCGCGAGATCGCTGCCAGACCAATACTGTCGGTGCCGTGCGAAAACAGCATCATGTCAATATTACGGAACGGCGGCTGCTTTTCGAGGAATCGTTGCAATGTCGCCGCCGACGGTGAGGTGCAAAATATCAGCCAGAAGGGAATGGCGTGCTGGCGCATGGTGCACCACGGATCCATTAACAGAAAGCTGTCTACCGTCAGGCGCGTCGGTAAAATGCCCGCCGCCAGATACCAGTCACGATAAATTTCCGCAACAACAAAGCTAAGCGCCTCAGGATCTTCATAACGGATCTCCATCAGCCTCAACCCCTGCGACGTCGCCAGATTTTTCAGCGGTGGGATCAGATACTCATCCAGCCCCCACTCCGCTTCCGGCACCGTGTCGGTAATGGCGGGCGGATCCCATCGTTTACGTTCAATACCATAATGCGCCAGATAGCTAGCCACGCGCGGCCCACCTTGCATATACTCTTTTTCCGTCGCGCCACCTAACGCCCCAAACTGGAAAAAGAGCGGTCGCTGGTGCGGGTGACAGGCCACTGACGTGTGCAGTGGGTAATAAACAGCGTGGCTTTCTCCGGCAGGCTCCCCATCAAAAACTCGTTAAACGCCAGGGGCAACCCACGTAATTTCAGCCGGTAATAGCTCATCTGATCGAGCATCAGACGGTCCTGATTAGGATCCTGCATATGATGCACCGCCAGTTGAGGCCAGGCGGCCAAAAGAGCAGCCGCCACCTGCTTGCCCTGCTCAAATCCGGCTTGCGCATCGTCAGGATCGTTATTCAGTGCCCGCACCGGACAAAGAAAGGTTTGCGGTAGCCACGGCACACCCATTGCGGCTGCCAGATGCGTGATCGCCCCGTTTGAGGAGCCAATAAACGCCGCCGGATAGGATTGCTGCGGGTACTCACTCACCATCCACTCCGCAATGCCTTCAATATCCAGATTGCCTGCCTGGTTTTCGTTGATGCCTTCCGCCATACCGCCAATGGCATAGCCCCATTCGCGTAGCCGCGTTGGCAGCTTGTTGAGTGAAGGCAGCAGACGATCCAGCGTCGGCGACTGGCTGGGACTGTCAAAGGGACGATCGTGTAACGCATGGGCCAGTGCAACCAGCATTGCAGCGGAAGAGTCGAAGCGGGCAATACCTTTTGGCGGTTTACTCATGATGATTCTCCTGCTGAATGCGCGCCAGGAAGGGGCGAATGGCGCGACAAAAACTCCAGGGATAAACATAATGCAGCGTATGGGTGCCGCCGCGCAGGGTAATGGTTTCACCGTTGGCTAACAAGGCGGCGAGTTCCTCAAACCAGCGCGCCGGAGAGACCGGATCGCGTGAACCGCGTAACAGTAAGGTCGGTGCAGTGACGTAAATCAGGCGACGCTCAATGCGGTCGCGCATCATGGCGCGCATGGTGCCAAAAGCACGCCACAAACCCGCCTTCGCGTAATCAATTTGCGTCAGTTTTTTTGGTGAGCGATGAGCTTCCAGCCGTCCGTTGCGCCAGTCTCGCCACATCTGACGCGGCAGGCTGCGTGCATGGCGGTCAATGGTCGGGCCTTGCAACACTAATCCAGCGACCGCTTCAGGATATTTGACTGCTAATGCCGCCAGAATCTGACAGCCGAATGAGTTACCGATCCAGATGGCACGCTGAAAATGGTTGTGTTGCAGCCACAGCCACAGGGCTTCCGCCAGCTCATCAACCGAAAGTATCGGCGCTTTTGCCGGTAACGCGCTGGCCCCAAAGCCGGGCAAATCAGGGACCAGAACGTGATAATCACGACTCAGTGCCAGTGCCAGCTCTTCCATTGAGCGGCCCGACATCACCAGACCGTGGACCAATACCACCGGTAAACCGCGCGTTTCGTTCGGCGTCACGCGTGTAAAAATGCGCCAGTCGCCTATCTGCTGGTAATAACCGGCCAGGCCAGCCTGATGACTGCGTGGCGATACCGGTGGGGTTTGCCTGAGCTGTTGCCACTTTTTCATGCCCCACACCACAGCTGCCGCCCCAAGGCCAATGCCGGCCACCAGTGCTACTTGCTTGCGTCGCTTACTCTGAATCGTTCGTCTCATCCGTTGCTCCTGTTCAGACGGTGTATTTCAGTGTAGGACGGGATTTAACGGCAGGCGGGTAATCAGATTAAGGGGATAACAGATTGCAGCAGCGCGCAGCAAAAATGCTTTACGATTCAAGGTGAGGTTAACCGCTACGGTGGCGGCTGAATCACAACCGCCTGCGTGGTTTTTGTCCGATACGGCGCAACGTGTCAGGAAAGGGTATTCCTGAGTCGGCCAATTTTTTCAATTTCGACTTCAACAACGTCGCCGCTAAACATAAACAGTGGCGGTGTGCGCTTCTTACCGACACCACCCGGCGAGCCAGTGATAATAACGTCACCAGGCGACAGCGGACTGAATGCCGAGATATATTCAATAATCTTTGCCACTGAATGCACCATGCTGCCGGTGTTATCGTTTTGCACTTCACGATCGTTAAGAAAGGTTTTAATCGCCAGCTGCTGTGGGTCGGCAATCTCATCTGCCGTGGTCATCCATGGACCGAACCCACCGGTCTGCGGCCAGTTCTTCCCGGCGGTAAACCAGGTAAACTGCATGTCACGCACCGTGGCATCCATAAAGCAGCTGTAACCCGCCACCACATCTAACGCATCTTCTGCTGTTATCTGGTGCGCCGCTTTACCAATAATGACGGCCAGCTCGCCTTCGTAATCAAACTCCTGCGTGGTAGCTGGCTTAAGAAGCGGCTGCTCGTGTCCTGTCAGTGAATCGGCAAAACGGATAAACAGCGTTGGCGCTTCAAGGGTTTCAGCAAACTCTTTACGCTTATCCGCATAGTTCATGCCGACACAAAATACTTTACCGGGATTTTCAATGACGGGCAGGAAGCGCAGTGCTGAAAAGGCGTAATCGACGGGCATAGCACGAAACGCATTCAGATCCGCCAGTGACGAGCGGGTGAGGAAAGTTTTTAGGTCAGGAGACTCTGCACCAAAGCGCAAACCGAGATCGATCACGCCATTTTCCCGCACAATACCAAAACTTTTTCTTTCCTGGTCAGGAAGATAAAAACTGCAAAGCTGCATTACGGCCTCGTTATTATAGAATTTCGCGCGCAGGGTAACAAAAGATGAGCTGAAAATCGTACACAGTTCTGCTTATCGTAGGTTCAGGCGCTGAAAAGGATGTTGCTGGCAGGCAGGGCGGAGAGAAAGTGATAATCACCGGTCGATCCCTGACCGCGATTATCGAGGGTTTCTTGCGGGATGCTTAATTTAATGCACCCGGCGGTACGTGTTTGAAAGTCTCAACGTATGCGCGGAACACGTACTTCATAAAGCGTTTCATGTCTCACCTGATTCAAAATTTGTTGAAGAAATACGCGAAAAGTATAGCTTCCAGCCGTTTTACAGGCAATAAATTTTGAAGTAGATCACAAAACGCGGCTTTTAACTTCTCTGTGCTCAGTTGAACAACTCAAGGTGCTGTATCAGAATGGTGGAGCCTACGGCAATTAATACTAAGCCGCCCAGGATCTCGGCCCATTTTCCAAGAACCGGGCCAATGAAACGCCCAACCAGCACGCCGGTCGTGGCCATTATGGTTGTGGCTGCGCCAATAGTTAATGCGGTGGCAATGATGTTGACCTGTAAAAAGGCCAGGCCGACGCCTACTGCCAGCGCATCAAGGCTGGTCGCTACGGCAGTAGTAGCCAGTACCATAAAACCGTGTCGTTGCGGTGCTTCACAGGGTTCGGCTGAGGTCTGACGAAAACCTTCCATCATCATACGTCCGCCGAGAAAGGCCAACAGGATAAAGGCAACCCAGTGATCCCACGCCATGATGTAGCGGCTGGCAGCCAGGCCGATAGCCCAGCCAATGAGTGGCGTTAAAGCTTCAATGCAGCCAAAAATCAGACCGGTACGCAATGCTTCTTTAAAACCTGGACGATGCAGCGTCGCACCTTTGCCGAGTGCAGCGGCGAAAGCATCCATGGACATACCCAAAGCAAGAATGAGCGTGGCGATAAAAGTCATGATTTCTACTGTTGCGGTAAAAAAGCCAGCGTTCACGCTGATTTCACCACACATTTTGTTCAGTAATGAAAAAGTGCGCGCAGTCTAGCACGCATCCCTGCATATAAAAAGACAGTAAAATCAGGGCTTTAAGTATAGCAAAGGCTATAACTTTTCCTTTGCGCCAGGCTTTTGCGCTAAGTTAATGGTGTTAAAGCGTTTTCTCCAGCCGCTCCTGCTTCATCAAACGCCGTTTTAACCTCTTTTACCGCCTGGCATTGAACCACATGGCAGATTACCGGAAAATGCCGGGCTGAAATTGAGGAAACGCCTGTCATGAATAACCCATTTGAAACGCTCATTATCCCTGGCGGCATTTTGCTGCTTGGCTTTCTTTCTGCCCTGCTCCTGCCCGCGCCCGCGTTCGGTATCAACCTGGCCCAGCATCTCATGGAGATATTCCATTTTCAGGATCTCAGCCAGCTCTATACCGTGGTTTTTTGCGTGTGGTTTTTACTGTTAGGCGCAGTGGAATTCTTTGTCATTCGCTTTATCTGGCGTCGCTGGTTCAGCGTTTAAGCTTGCGATGAAACGCGACATCACTCGCGTCCAGCGATAACAAAGCATGATGGCTGCGCACTTGCGCAGCCTATCCAAACATCACAAATTTGTAACATTACCTTTACAGTAGCGTGATTTACATCACGTAACCAAAAAAATCTACAATTCCTCAACTCTATTTTAACACATTAAAATCAATCACTTAAACAGACAGACCGATCTTCACGTGCGTTTTCAGGTAAATTTGGTCAAATCATCCCTGTAACATTTCCCGTCACTAACTTACTGAGTTAACAATAAAAAATCACTTATACCTTGTCTGCTATGATGATTAATTCTTATGCTGAATCATTTCTGCATTTAAAAAATAAACAAATGTTTAATTCAGATGCGAGAATGTTATATTCGCAAGACAAAGCATAACGTGCAGTTAACCGTTATTACCGCTTTAACCTATACCTGAGTCTTAACCTTTGAGAGATAGCGCAACGCGCCGAAAGAAGCGTGTCTATTTCGCCTGCAAACCTGTTGAGCTTCAGGTCAACAGAAGAGGAGATGTCGCCTCATGTGCAAATCTGCTGTAAACCTTGCGCTCGCGATGAGTGCCACTGGAAAGGACACTACCCCGGCGCAGGAGCGTAAAGATGTTGATGTCTTGCTGATTGGCGCGGGCGTCATGAGTGCAACGTTAGGTGCCTGGCTACAGGATTTAGAGCCAGACTGGTCGATCGAAATGGTTGAACGTCTGGACAGCGTGGCTGAAGAGTCGTCTAACGGGTGGAATAATGCAGGCACCGGCCACGCCGCGCTGGCCGAGCTGAACTATACGCCGCAAAAGGCTGACGGCAGCATCGACATCTCTAAAGCGGTGGCGATCAATGAATCCTTTCAGATTTCACGCCAGTTTTACGCTTACCACGTACAAAAAGGCAATTTGCAGAACCCGAAAAGCTTTATTCACACCACGCCACACATGAGCTTTGTCTGGGGTGACGATAACGTCTCGTTCCTGCGCAAGCGTTTCCAGGCGTTGCAAAAAGCACGCTGTTCCGCGGTATGGACTACTCAGAAGATGCCGGGCAGATTGCAGAGTGGATCCCGCTGGTGATGAAAGGCCGCGATCGCAGCCAGAAAGTGGCCGCGACCTGGACCGAGATGGGAACTGACGTCAATTTTGGGGAAATCACCCGTCAGTTGATCGCCTCGCTGGCGAAAAACCCCATTTCCGCCTGCGCCTGCGTCAGGAGGTGCGTGACATCACTCGCCTGAAAGATGGCCGCTGGCAGGTAACGCTTACCTGTCTGGCAAGCGGTACGCGCCGGACGCTGACGGCGAAAACGGTGTTTATTGGTGCCGGTGGTGCCGCCCTGCCGCTGCTGCAAAAGGCGGGTATCCCGGAAGCGAACGGCTATGCCGGCTTCCCGGTCGGCGGCTCGTTCCTGGTGACTGAAAATCCGGACGTGGTGCAGCAGCACATGGCGAAGGTTTATGGCAAAGCCAGCGTGGGCGCGCCGCCGATGTCGGTGCCGCACGTTGATACGCGCGTGCTGGATGGTAAACAGGTGCTGCTGTTTGGCCCGTTTGCGACCTTCTCTACCAAATTCCTTAAGCAGGGTTCACTGCTGGATATGTTCGCTTCACTGAACACCACTAATCTGCTGCCCATGATGCAGGTGGGTCTGAAGAGTTTTGACCTGGTGAAATATCTGATGGATCAGGTTTTACAGAGCGATCGTGACCGAATGGATGCGTTGCGTGCCTACGTGCCGCAGGCGAAGCAGGAAGACTGGCGTTTGGTAACAGCAGGCCAGCGCGTGCAGATCATCAAAAATGATGAGAAAGAGGGCGCCGTGTTGCGCCTCGGCACAGAAGTCGTGGCATCTGAAGATGGATCGATCTCGGCGCTATTGGGTGCATCGCCTGGCGCCTCTACTGCGGCACCTATCATGCTGGAGCTGCTGCGTAAGGTCTATCCTGAGCAGATGGCATCGCCGGAATGGCAAAATAAAATCCGTGCCGTTATTCCTTCCTGGGGCCGCAGGCTCAACGGTGACGTTGCGCTGACGGAAAAAGTGCTGGCAGAAACCAGCCGCATATTGCAGCTTGACTATGCGCCGGTTACGCCAGTGGCAGCGAACGACGAGGGCCGTGAAACCGCCCATGTCGTGGGAAAGTAACCTACTGATCCTTCTGTTAAGGCCTCGCATTGCGAGGCCTTATTATTTTCTGCCCGCCTGGTCGACTTGCCGATTCTCTATTAGGGTTAGTGATGTGCTGCAGATCATCTGCCCGCTAAATCAGGAGAAAATTGCATGTCTCAACCGACCGCCGCTGATGAACTCACCCTGCTGGATCGCTACTGGCGCGCCGCCAATTATTTGTCAGTCGGACAAATTTATCTGATGGCAAATCCGCTGTTACGTGAGCCGCTAAAACCGGAACACATCAAGCCGCGCCTGCTCGGGCACTGGGGCACCACGCCTGGACTGAACTTTATCTATGCGCACCTGAACCGCATCATTCGCCAGCGCGATCTCAATCTTATCTATATTTGTGGGCCTGGCCACGGCGGACCGGGAATGGTAGCGAACACCTGGCTGGAAGGCAGTTACAGTGAGATCTATCCGCACATCAGCCAGGATGCAGAAGGCATGCAGCGGCTGTTTAAACAATTTTCGTTTCCTGGCGGTATTCCCAGCCATGCAGCACCCGAAACGCCGGGTTCAATCAACGAAGGCGGCGAGCTGGGCTACTCACTGTCACATGCGTTTGGCGCAGCCTTCGATAATCCCGATCTGGTGGTGCCTTGCGTAATCGGTGACGGTGAAGCTGAAACCGGGCCGCTGGCATCAAGCTGGCACGGCATTAAATTTCTCAATCCTGAGCGCGACGGCGCTGTGTTGCCGATTCTTCATCTCAACGGCTACAAAATTGCTAATCCCACTCTTCTCGGACGCGCCAGCGATGATGACCTGCAGCAATTGTTCAGCGGCTACGGCTATGAGCCGCTGTTTGTTGCGGGACACGAGCCAGAGAAGATGCACGTGCAGATGGCTGAAGCACTGGATAACGCTTTTGAGAAAATTGCGGCTTTTCAGCAGGCAGCACGCAGCGGTCAGCCCAGTGATGCGGTGCCGCGCTGGCCGATGATTATTCTGCGCAGCCCCAAAGGCTGGACCGGCCCGCAAACGGTGGACGGAAAAAAGTCGAAGATTTCTGGCGAGCGCATCAGGTGCCGGTATCAGCCTGTCGCGAGAATGACGAGCATCGCAAAATTCTTGAAGAGTGGATGCGCAGCTATCAGCCTGACGATCTGTTCGATGAGCAGGGGCAGCTAAAAGCAGAACTGCGCACGCTGATACCCCAGGGCGACAAGCGCATGGGTGCATCGCCGTTTGCTAACGGTGGTATATTGCGTCGGGAGCTGAATGTGCCCGATATCCGCGAGTTCGCTTTTGATACGCAGCACCCCGGCTCGCAACAGGCGCAGGCCACGGAACAACTTGGTCGCTACCTGAGCGCCATTTTTCAGCGCAATAAGGATAACTTCCGTCTGTTTGGCCCGGATGAAACTGCGTCGAACCGCTTAACGCCGGTGTTTGACGTAACCGGGAAAACCTGGCTTGAAGCGGTCAAACCTTACGATGAGCAGCTGGCGCGCGACGGTCGGGTGATGGAAATTCTTAGCGAGCACCAGTGTCAGGGCTGGCTGGAAGGTTATCTGTTAACCGGCCGACACGGCTTGTTTAACTGTTACGAAGCCTTTATTCATATCGTCGATTCGATGTTTAATCAGCATGCGAAATGGCTGAAAGTGACGCGCAAGCTGGGCTGGCGCAAACCAATTTCATCCCTTAACTATCTTCTTTCGTCGCATGTCTGGCGTCAGGATCACAATGGCTACAGCCATCAGGATCCCGGCTTTATCGATCACGTTGCCAATAAGAAAGCGGATATTGTTCGCATCTATTTACCGCCTGATGCCAATACGCTGCTGTGGGTGGGCGATCACTGCCTGCGTACCTGGGATCGCATCAATGTTATTGTGGCGGGCAAACAGCCTTCGCCGCAGTGGCTGGATATGGAAAGCGCCATTGCACACTGTGAAGCGGGTATGGGGGAATGGCGCTGGGCAGGCACGACACCAGAAGGCGAATCGCCCGATGTGGTGATGGCGTGCGCCGGTGATGTACCGACGATGGAAACGCTGGCGGCTGTCGATCTGCTGCGCAACTATCTGCCCGATCTGCGCATTCGCGTGGTGAACGTGGTGGATTTAATGGCGCTGCAAACGCAGGATCAGCATCCACACGGCAAATCCCATGAGGAATTTGATGCGCTGTTTACGGAAGACAAGCCAGTGATTTTTGCCTTCCACGGCTATCCTACCCTGATTCATCGCCTGACCTACCAGCGCAACAATCATCGCAACTTCCACGTGCGGGGCTTTAATGAAGAAGGCACCACCACCACGCCGTTTGATATGACCGTGCTGAACGAGCTTGATCGCTATCATCTGGCGCAGCAGGCAATTCTGCGCGTGCCGGGGCTGGCTGACCAACACCCGGAACTGCTGGACGATTTGCAGGAGCGCATCGCCGAGCATCACCGCTACGTGCGTGAATATGGCGAAGATGTGCCGGAAGTACGCGACTGGCTTTGGCCATCACAGGCAGCGCCGGGCGCGCCTGATTAAGCTGCCTGAAGGGCATCCATCAACATCCACGCTGTCGTTGCCACCAGCGACAGCGCCATCAGGCTGTTGAATAGCTGGCGTTTCCAGGCAACCTGTAAGTGGCTGCGCAGGCGATCGCCGAGCGCCGCCCAGACCAGAATGCAGGGCAGATTAAGCAACATAAAACCAGCCATTACTGTGAGTACGCCGCTGCTGCCGCTATAAAGCAAGGCAACATTGCTCGCCATAAGCCAGGCTTTGGGGTTGATGGCCTGGAAACAGGCACCGCCTAACAGTGTCATCGGCTGTGGTTTTGTGCGTACTTCTGGCGCACCGGCACGAAAAATTTTCCACGATAGCCAAAGCAAATAGCCACAACCCGCCAGCGTCAGCGGCAGTCGGATCGCCGCCATCCAGTGCAGCAATACCTCCAGCGCCACGCCCGCAATCACCGTTTGCACCGCACAACCGAACAAAATGCCGAACACCATCGGTAGAGTGCGGCGCATACCAAAATTCACACCAGAGGTGGCAAGCAGCAGGTTATTCGGACCGGGCGTAATAGACATCACGGTGACGTAACTGAAAAAAGAGGGATCGAGCATAATGACTTACCGGTTGATGAACAGAGCTTCATGCTACGGCGATAAAAATAATGGTAACAGAGACACAAAATTACTATTGTGATGGATACAGTTATTATTATTTTAAATTGTACCCATCCTTTCCGGAGGCTTCTGTGTCCCTTGCGTCCTCAACCGATCAGCGCCTGTATCAACAATTAGCCGATAACTTTGCCGAAGCCATTCATCAGGGCACGCTGAAACCCGGTAAACGCCTGCCTGCTATTCGTCGCGTGGCACAGTCTCACCAGGTGAGTGTGAATACGGTACTCAACGCCTGGCAATTGCTGGAAGATCGCGGTTTGATTGAAGCGCGCCCACAGTCCGGCTATTACGTGCGCGGCATGCTGCCCGCCGTTACCCGTGCCGGACAACATAAAGCGCGGGTACGCGACCCCAGCAGCGAAAAGCTGGATTTAATTGATAAAGTATTTGCGGCGCAAAACCATCCTGACTACACCAACATTTCGCTGGCCTGTCCCCAGGATAGCGAACTGTTTCCGTCAACGCGCATCGCGCGTATCACGGCCTCGTTATTACGTCGGCAACCCAATCTGATAGGACGTTATGCGCTTCCACCCGGTAGTGTGTACTTACGGGAGGAGATCGCACGACGCGCCTTACATGCCGGACATTCACTCACCGCCGATGAAATTACCCTGACGCATGGCTGCATAGAGGCCCTGCAACTGGCGCTGCGTGCGGTGACACAACCGGGTGACTGCGTGGGGCTGGAGTCGCCAACCTACTTTTTCCTGTTTCCGCTGTTAGCCTCGCTTGGCCTGAAGGCGCTGGAGATCCCCACCGATCCACAGCATGGCCTGTCGCTGGATGCGTTAGAAATGCTGCTTCAGGAGAAACGTATTCAGGCACTGATTGCCATGCCGAGCGCACAGAACCCACTGGGCTACTGTATGTCGCTGGAAAACAAAAAGCGGCTGGCGAAGTTAGTAAATACATACCAGGTTCCGCTGTTAGAAGATGGTCTCTATGACGAATTGCAGTTTGACTGGCCGCTCTCGCCGGCGGTGAAAGCGTTCGATCAGCACGGCTGGGTACTCTACTGCACCAGCTTCACCAAAACGATTGCTCCCGATTTTCGCATCGGCTGGATTGCAGCAGGCCGTTTCCATGATGCTGTCGCGCGGCTGAAAGCACTCTCTTCAATGGCAGAATCTAGCCTGCTCTCTGAAACCCTGGCGGCGTTTCTGGCGAATGGCGGCTACGATCATCATCTGCGCACGCTACGCCGCCGTTACGCTGCCAATCTTGATGAGGCTCGTGGATTAATAGCCCGTCATTTTCCGCAGGGTACGCGCGCGACGCTGCCGCGCGGTGGCTTTGTTTTCTGGGTCGAACTGCCAGGCAATGTGAATACCACAGAGATGTTTGATCGGCTATTGCAGGAACAGATTTGCGTCACGCCAGGCGCGCTCTATTCACTCAGCGAGCGTTACAATCACGCGCTGCGCCTCTCCTGCTGTTATCCGTTCGACGAACGCTATACATGGGCCATCAGGCGTGCCGGTGCTGTCGCCTGTGAACTGGCAGGCTTGCCACCAGGTCAGGATCACGGCGTACCGTTGCGTCCCCAGACGGTATAGCCGTGGCGTTCCGTCAGGCGCTCGTAGTAAGTACGCACTGCCGGATAATCGGGGTGATCCAGCGGTGTCTCAAACCAGCGATTCACCGCAAGGCCGATCGGTATATCGGCAAGCGTAAAGTTGCGACCCGCAACGTAACGGCCCGTTTTTTCGAGCTGTTTGTTAAGAATGCTCATGGTGTGGGACCAGCCTTTG
Organism: Candidatus Pantoea haifensis; assembly: GCA_018842655.1. GTDB lineage: Bacteria > Pseudomonadota > Gammaproteobacteria > Enterobacterales > Enterobacteriaceae > Pantoea > Pantoea haifensis. The sequence continues at coordinate 2,825,072 of JAGTWN010000004.1, forward strand.
CACGCGGCTGCGAGCAGGCGCGGATCCTGATGTGCAGGCGAGTTACGCACCAGCGACATAAAAGCATAGCGCCATGAGGTGTTGAGTTCGGTGGATTGCCAGTCCATCCATTGATCGATCGGCGCACGGGCACGCGGCTGTGCTGGATAGAGCCAGTCGCCGCCATAGGCACCTGCCAGATAACGCAGAATGGCGTTGGATTCCCACAGCACCAGATCATCATCTTTAATAACGGGGATCAGTGCGTTGGGATTAAGTGCCATGAATTCAGGTGAGTGTTGCGATTTCGAACCTTCGCCCCACTCTTCGCGTTCGTAATCAAGGTCCAGCTCGTCACACAGCCATAACACTTTGCGCACATTGATTGAGGAGGCGCGTCCCAGGATTTTCAACATAAAAGGCTCTCGCGAAATCTTTAACTTATTCATAGCCCTGTTAACGGCGATAAGCAATCGCCAGGCAAAGAAAAGCCCTTTTCAGACCATAATGAGGAAGGAGTGACAATGAAGGTCGCGTTTAAGCAAGTAGATGTTTTTACATCGTCAGCCTTTAACGGCAATCCGTTAGCGGTAATCATGGATGCACAGGGACTCAGCGATGAGCAGCTCGCCGCGATTGCGCGCTGGACCAATCTGTCAGAAACCACTTTCGTCTTGCCGCCGCAGGATCCGCAGGCTGATTACCGGGTGCGTATTTTTACCGTGGAAGGTGAGTTACCTTTTGCCGGCCATCCCACACTGGGCACCGCTCATGCCCTGCTGGAAGCGGGCTGGCCAACCCAAAAACCGGGTGTCATCGTACAGGAGTGCGGTGTCGGCAACGTTACGGTGAAAATTGCGGATGAGGGTATCCTGGCGTTTGCAGCGCCAGACGCAACCCTGACGCCATTTAGCGATGCGCTGATGAGCAACGCCTTAAACAGCGATGCTTTTGATCTGACACATACCGCAACCGTTGTGGATATGGGAATCCGCTTTTTATTGGTTCCGATGGTGAATGCTGAGGCGGTGCTGGCCATTCAGCCCAATGTCAGTGACCTGCAACGCCTGCTGAAACACGCAAATGTTACCGGCGTAATGCCGTTTGGCCGCCTGCCTGAAGGCGAGGCCGAACAGTATGAAGTGCGCGGATTACTGGTTGAACAGGGCTGCCTGACGGAAGATCCGATTACAGGCAGTGCCAATGCGTGCCTGGCGCGCTATTTTGCCTCGCAGGGCCAAACTGCGGCTTATCGCGTGCGTCAGGGCACCGCGATCCAACGAGCGGGCCGTGTGCAGGTAGATTTTGACGGCGACGCTATCTGGATCGGTGGCAAAACTGTGACGGTAATTGATGGCACCATTGAGGTATAAAAAAACGGGCGACCTCTGTCGCCCGTTTGATCATATCGCTTGCCCGCCTGAGGCTTCGATGCGCTGACCGGTGATCCAGCCCGTTTCATCGCTGAGCAGTGCGCTAACCGCATCGCCAATGTCATCCGGCAGCCCAACGCGGCCCAGTGCCGTTAACGAGGCGATATGCTTATTCATTTCCGGATTATCACGCACGCGCCCGCCACCAAAATCGGTTTCAATCGCGCCCGGCGCCAGGATATTGACGCGAATACGCCGCTCACCCAACTCTTTTGCCTGATAACGTGTCAGCACTTCCATTGCGCCCTTAATTGACGCATAAGTGCCGGAGCCAGGAAGCGTAATGCGCGTCAGTCCGCTGGAGATATTCAGGATGCGCCCACCGTCCACGATAAGCGGCAGCAGCTTCTGCGTCAGGAAAAATGGCCCTTTAAAATGCACATTGATCAGGCTGTCGAACTCCTCTTCTGTTGTCTCAGCAAAAGGCTTGTAGTGACCTGTTCCGGCGTTGTTCAATAAGTAATCAAAACTGTCACGCTGCCAGCGATTTTGCAGTTCGTTTTTTACCGTGCCGATAAAATTGTCGAACTGACTGATATCGCCGACATCCAGTGCCAGCGCCACTGCGCGACCGCCAAGCGCCTCGATCGCCTTTACAACCGCCTGTGCCTCTTCAGCCTGACTGCGGTAGGTCAATATAATATCAGTCTGCTTTGCGGCCAGTTTCAGCGCCGCATTCTTACCTAAACCTCGGCTTCCACCGGTTATTAACGCAATTTTACGACTCATTTTTGTCTCCTGTTGCAAAATTGAACACGATTTAAGGATATTCACGAATAACTGATCTATAAACGCAGAGAAATACGCAGCACTGTTTCAATTAAAACAACAATCGGTGAACAAAATGGATAAAATTCATGCAATGCAGGTGTTCGTCCGGGTGGCCGAAATGGGCAGTTTTACCCGCGCTGCAGAAAGTTTAGGCCTTCCTAAAGGAAGCGTGTCGCGGCAATTACAGGCGCTGGAAAATCAAATGGGCACGCGGCTGCTGCATCGTACGACGCGGCGCGTGCAGCTGACCCAGGATGGGCTGGTTTATTACGATCGCTGTCTGGATCTGTTGTCGATTATCGATGATATGGACAGCCTGTTTCAGCACGATCCTGCGACGTTAAGTGGCAAGCTGCGCGTTGATATGTCGGTGGCGATGGCAACGGGTTTTGTCCTGCCGCGGCTTCCTGAATTTTTACAACATTACCCCGGCATTGAACTTGAACTCAGCAGCAGCGACCGTCAGGTCGATGTGATTCGGGAAGGCTTCGACTGTGTTATCCGCGTGGGTGAGTTAAAAGATTCAGGACTGATCGCCCGTAAAATCGGCAGCTATAGCTTGATCAACTGTGCCAGCCCTGGCTACCTTTCGCGTTTTGGCATGCCTCTTCGCCTTGAAGATTTGTCGCAACATGCCATGGTGCATTACACCCAGCAGCTTGGTCAGCCTTCTGCTGGTTTCGAATATTTCGACGGTAAACAGTGCCACTTCGTACAAACCGGCGGCGTAGTCACGGTGAACAGTACCGAAACCTACCGTGCAGCTTGCCTGGCCGGACTCGGTATTATTCAGGTACCGGCAATAGGTATTCAGCCACTGCTGGAATCGGGACAGTTAGTTGAAGTCTTGCATCACTTCCCGGCAAAGCCGATGCCGATTCATCTGCTCTATCCGCATCGCCGTAACGTTGCACGTCGCGTTCGGGTGTTTATGGAGTGGTTAAGTCAGGTCTTGCAGGAGTACGTGACCTGACGGGCTATAATTTGAATTTGCTTAATAACAGGATAATGATCGTCTATGACAGACAACCCGGAAAAAACAGAGGATACGCAGCCGCAGAAGCCGCTGATTGATATTAAAACAGGTAATAAATCGGTCGATAAATCCATTGTCCGCGTGTCGCGCTTTGCGGCATGGTTTCAGGCGATTCCGGCGGTTGCGCATTTTATTCGTGCGCTGGACCGCTTTAACGATCGTTTAGGCAGTCAGTTTGGTGCAGCCATCACCTATTTTTCATTTTTATCACTGATCCCTATTCTGATGGTCTCGTTTGCCGCCGTCGGTTTTATACTGGCATCGAATCAGGATCTGCTCACTGACATCATCAATAAAATTGTCAGCAGCATCAGCGATCCTACGCTGGCAACGACCCTGAAAAATACGGTGAACACCGCAATACAGCAACGCGCGACGGTGGGAATTACCGGTTTGTTGCTGGCGCTCTATTCGGGTCTTAACTGGATGGGTAATTTACGCGAAGCGATTCGTGCACAGTCGCGTGATGTCTGGGAGCGCAAGCCAGATGAAAAAGAAAAAATCTGGAAACGCTACATCCGCGATTTTTTATCTCTCACCGGTTTGATGCTGGCGCTGATTCTGACCTTATCACTGACCTCAGTTGCGGGTTCGGCACAGGCGACCATTGTTAATGCTCTGGGGCTGGGCGGTATTGAATGGCTGCGTCCGGCGATGACCATCATTGCCACCTCCATATCCGTGTTCGCTAACTATTTGCTTTTTCTTTGGATTTTCTGGATTTTACCGCGCCACAAGCCACGGAAAAAAGCCTTGTTGCGTGGTACGTTGCTCGCAGCAATTGGCTTTGAAGTGATCAAATTTGTCATGACGCTGACACTGCCGAAGCTGGCAACATCCCCTTCCGGTGCAGCATTTGGATCGGTACTCGGCCTGATGGCATTTTTCTATTTCTTTGCGCGTCTGACGCTGTTTTGTGCCGCGTGGATCGCCACAGCAAAATATAAAGATGATCCCCGCATGTCCGAAGTGGGCAGCAAATCACGTAACGGATGATGACAAAACGTAAAAGGTAGCGGAAAATTTTCCCCCTCGGCTAATTTTCATCCGAATCACAGGATGAATTGCTGAGGGGTCACTTTAATTAAGCGGTTTTGTAGAGTATCTCGCCAAAATTAAGCCACTTCACCTTGCCATAACCCGACATTACCTCAGAGTCAGAAATTATCCTCTTTTTGCCCTGCAAAGCCTGTCGTGGCGCGGTTTTTCGCCATTGAATGACGCCATTCAGGTGCGTAAGATTCTTGGTCTCATTTACAAATAAGAAACTGTTATGCAAGCCTCCATCTCAGAATCACTCGACAAGCAACATGAGCCAACGCCGGTCAACTCGCGTAGCAAAGTGGTCGTTGCGTCGCTGGTCGGTACGGCCATCGAATTCTTCGATTTTTATATTTATGCCACTGCCGCCGTTATCGTTTTTCCGCACATCTTTTTTCCTCAAGGTGATGCTACCGTTGCCACGCTGCAATCGCTGGCCACGTTTGCCATTGCTTTTGTGGCGCGCCCAATTGGTTCCGCGCTATTTGGTCATTTCGGCGATCGCGTAGGCCGTAAAGCCACGCTGGTGGCTTCGCTGCTTACTATGGGTATTTCAACTGTGGTCATCGGCCTGTTACCGAGCTACCAAAGCATTGGCGTGATGGCACCGCTGCTGCTGGCGCTGGCGCGCTTCGGTCAGGGCCTGGGCCTTGGCGGTGAATGGGGCGGTGCCGCACTGCTGGCAACGGAAAACGCACCAGCGAAAAAACGTGCACTATACGGCTCCTTTCCGCAGCTGGGCGCGCCGATTGGCTTCTTCTTTGCTAACGGTACTTTCCTGCTGCTCTCATGGCTGCTTACCGATCAGCAGTTCATGGACTGGGGCTGGCGTGTGCCATTTGTCCTGTCTGCGGTGCTGGTACTGATTGGGTTATATGTGCGCGTATCGCTGCACGAAAGCCCGGTATTTGCCAAAGTGCAGAAAGAGAAGAAACAAGTGCGCGTGCCCATCGCAGCACTGCTCAGCAAGCATTTAACTGCCACCATCCTGGGGACGTTCATCATGCTTGCCACCTATACGCTGTTTTACATCATGACCGTTTACTCCATGAGTTACGGTACGGCACCGGCTCCGGCTGGGCTTGGCTTCTCGCGTAACAGTTTCCTGTGGATGCTGATGGTCGCGGTGATTGGCTTTGGCGTGATGGTGCCGATTGCCGGTCTGCTGGCTGACCGCTTTGGTCGCCGCAAAACCATGATCACTATTACACTGCTGATTATTCTGTTTTCGTTCATGTTTCCGATGCTGTTGGGTTCAGGCTCACAGATTTTGGTGATGGGCTTCCTGCTGCTCGGCCTGAGCATTATGGGCCTGACCTTTGGCCCAATGGGCGCGCTGTTACCTGAATTGTTCCCAACGGAAGTGCGTTATACCGGCGCCTCGTTCTCCTATAATCTGTCGTCGATTTTGGGCGCCTCTGTCGCACCCTACATCGCCACCTGGTTGAATACCCATTACGGTTTGCAGGCCGTCGGGTTCTATCTGGCAAGCATGGCGGTGTTAACACTGATCGCGCTGATCGCCTGTAAAGAGACGCGCCATCAGACGCTTTACGAAGCGTGATGTGAATGCTGTCGTGAAAAGCCTGGCTTAATGCCAGGCTTTTTTATGGGCGCGGATCTTCTGTCTCTGTCGGCGATAGCCTGGTGCCATCACCCCTCTTTTCCACCAAAGAGAGACGCTGCACTAAGCTGGCGTTGAACCAGAGCTGACAGCCATAAAAAAACCCCGGCAAGCCGGGGTTTATCTGCTGAAAATTGTGTCGCTACTTAGCCAGCAACAGCAATGCGCTTCATGTCAGTCATGTAGCCACGCAGTTTGCGACCAACCGCTTCGATTGGGTGATGACGAACCGCTTCGTTCACGTCACGCAGCTGTGCGTTATCAACCTGGGTACCTTCAACCGCGTTGCCCAAATCGCCTGGCTGCAGCGTTGTCATGAACTCTTTCAGCAACGGCACCGCCGCAAAGGAGAACAGGTAGTTGCCGTACTCAGCGGTATCCGAGATAACCACATTCATTTCATACAGACGCTTGCGCGCAATGGTATTGGCGATCAGCGGCAGTTCATGCAGTGATTCATAGTAAGCTGACTCTTCGATGATGCCAGCGTCAACCATGGTTTCGAAGGCCAGTTCAACGCCTGCTTTCACCATTGCGACCATCACCACGCCTTTGTCGTAATATTCCTGCTCTTCGATCTTACCTTCGTACTGAGAAGCGGTTTCGAACGCAGTTTTACCGGTCTCTTCACGCCAGGTCAGCAAATTTTTGTCGTCGTTGGCCCAGTCAGCCATCATGCCAGAAGAGAACTCACCAGAGATAATGTCATCCATGTGTTTCTGGAACAGGGGTGCCATGATAGTTTTCAACTGCTCGGACAGCGCATAAGCACGCAGTTTGGCCGGATTAGACAGGCGATCCATCATCAGCGTGATACCGCCAAACTTCAGCGATTCGGTGATGGTTTCCCAGCCGAACTGAATCAGTTTTTCTGCATAGGAAGGATCAGTGCCTTCGGCCACCAGCTTGTCGAAGCACAGCAGTGAACCCGCCTGCAACATACCGCACAGAATAGTCTGCTCACCCATCAGGTCAGATTTCACTTCTGCAACGAAGGACGATTCCAGCACACCAGCGCGATCGCCGCCGGTTGCGGCTGCCCAGGCTTTAGCAATCGCCATGCCTTCACCTTTCGGATCGTTTTCCGGGTGAACCGCGATCAGCGTCGGTACGCCGAAACCACGCTTGTACTCTTCACGCACTTCAGTGCCTGGACATTTTGGCGCAACCATCACAACGGTAATGTCTTTACGGATCGTTTCACCCACTTCAACGATGTTAAAACCGTGCGAATAGCCTAATGCAGCGCCATCTTTCATCAGCGGCTGAACAGCCTGAACCACAGCAGAGTGCTGCTTGTCTGGCGTCAGGTTAACCACCAGATCCGCCTGTGGGATCAGCTCTTCATAAGTGCCCACTTTAAAACCATTATCGGTCGCTTTGCGCCAGGAAGCGCGTTTCTCAGCGATCGCTTCCGCACGCAGGGCGTAAGCGATATCCAGACCTGAATCACGCATGTTCAGGCCCTGGTTCAGACCCTGAGCACCGCAGCCAACGATGACAACTTTTTTGCCTTTCAGAAAGCTGGCACCATCAGCGAATTCATCGCGTGCCATGAAACGGCATTTACCTAACTGCGCTAACTGATTACGCAAATTCAATGTGTTGAAATAATTGGCCATGGGTACTCCAGTGAGGTTGTGTTTACTGTTTTTGTTCAGGGTCGACGCACTGTGATGCGCCGCGAATGACCCCATCATATGACAGGAAATCTGTTGCTTAAATTGATATATTAACAACGTCACGTTGCACTATTTGCAATATCACTTTAAGGCGATACGCGTATGGATTTACGAGACCTGAAACTGTTCCTTCATCTGGCTGAAAGCTGCCATTTTGGCCGCACCGCGCGCGCAATGCATGTCAGCCCTTCAACCCTCTCGCGCCAGATTCAGCGCCTTGAAGAAGATGTCGGCCATGCCTTGTTTTTGCGAGATAACCGCACCGTGACGCTGACTGAAGCGGGTGAACGCCTGCGCCAGTTCGCACAGCAAACCCTGTTGCAGTATCAACAGTTGCGCCACGTAATGGATTTGAACGGCCCGTCGCTGAGCGGTGAGCTGCGTCTGTTTTGTTCCGTGACGGCGGCTTACAGTCACTTGCCGCCGATCCTTGACCGCTTCCGCGCCGAACATCCACAGGTTGAAATTAAGCTCAATACCGGTGATGCCGCTGATGCAGTAGAAAAAGTGCAATCGGGTGATGCCGATTTGGCCATCGCCGGGCGGCCTGAAACGCTGCCTGCCAGCATTGATTTTATGCCATTGGGATTGATCCCGCTGGTGCTGATCGCGCCAGCGTTGCCCTGTGCTGTGCGTACCCAGGCCACCCAGGCGACACCGGACTGGTCGCAGGTGCCTTTTATCCTGCCGGAACAGGGACCTGCCCGACGCCGCATCGATCTCTGGTTTCGTCGCCATCGCATTCCCAATCCCCTGATTTATGCCACGGTGTCGGGCCATGAAGCGATCGTGTCCATGGTCGCCCTGGGCTGTGGCATCGCTTTATTGCCCGATGTGGTGCTGGAAAACAGCCCCGAGCCGGTACGTAATCGCGTCTTGCTGCTGGAAAATGTGGAGTCGGTAGCACCGTTCGAACTTGGCGTGTGCGTACAAAAAAGCGGCTCGGTGAGCCGCTTATCAGTGCTTTCTGGAGTCAGTTGTAATTACTGACCGGCGAGGAAGAAACGAAACGCGGGATTATGGGTTTCGTCGTGAAAGTCGTAACCCAGGTCGGCGAGGTGTTCTTCAAAACGCGGTTCAATATCGCCCAGCTCAAACGCTGCCAGTACGCGGCCATAATCGGTGCCATGGCTGCGATAGTGAAACAGCGAAATATTCCAGTGGGTGCCGAGCGTTTGCAGGAATTTAAGCAAAGCGCCCGGCGCTTCTGGGAACTCAAAGCTAAACAGGCGTTCACGCAACGGCTTGGACGGACGTCCTCCCACCATGTAGCGCACATGCAGCTTGGCCATCTCGTCATCTGACAGATCAACGACCTGATAACCGCCTTCAACCAGATGAGCAATGATCTCACTGCGCTCTTCCAGCCCGCGGGTTAAGCGCACGCCAACGAAAATGCAGGCTTTGTCGGCATCCGCATAACGGTAGTTGAACTCAGTGATCGAGCGTCCACCCAGCGTCTGACAAAACTTCAGGAAACTACCCTGCTGTTCTGGAATCGTTACTGCCAGCAAAGCTTCGCGCTGTTCACCCAGCTCGCAGCGTTCAGAAACGTAACGCAAGCCGTGAAAATTAACGTTAGCCCCGGAAAGCACATGTGCCAGTCGCTCGCCCTGGATGTCATGCTGCTGGATATACTTTTTCATCCCCGCCAGCGCCAGTGCGCCAGAGGGTTCAGCCACTGCCCGAACATCTTCAAACAGATCTTTCATGGCCGCGCAGATGGCATCACTGTCAACGGTGATGATGTCATCCAGATACTCCTGACAAAGACGGAAGGTTTCGCTACCGATGCGTTTCACCGCCACGCCTTCGGCAAACAGCCCGACGCGCGCCAGATCAACCGGATGGCCCGCTTCCAGTGCCGCTTTAAGGCAGGCTGAATCTTCTGACTCAACGGCAATGACTTTGATTTGCGGCATTAGCTGTTTGATTAACACCGCCACACCCGCCGCCAGACCGCCGCCACCGACCGGCACAAATACGCGATCGATATGTGCATCCTGTTGCAGCAGCTCCATTGCCAGCGTGCCCTGTCCGGCAATCACCGCCGGATGATCAAACGGTGGAACAAAAGTGTAGCCCTGTTGCTCTGACAGCTCGATCGCTTTGGCTTTCGCCTCGTCAAAATTGGCACCGAACAGGTAAGCCTCACCGCCAAATGCGCGCACCGCATCAACCTTGATATCAGCTGTTGCCAGCGGCATCACAATCAGTGATTTGATGCCCAGCTTGCTGGCAGAAAGCGCCACGCCCTGCGCATGGTTACCGGCCGAAGCCGTCACCACACCGCGCGCTTTTTGCTCTTCATTCAGCCCGGCAATCATCGCGTAAGCGCCGCGCAGTTTGAAACTGTGCACCGGCTGGCGATCCTCGCGCTTCACTAAAATCGTGTTGCCGAGACGCGATGAAATTTTTTCCATTTTTTGCAGCGGCGTAACCTGGGCAACTTCATATACCGGGGAACGCAACACCGCGCGCAAATACTCTGCGCCACAGGGCGCATCGGATAGCGGTTGAGACTCGGCCATCAGTTAGCCTCCCAGCTTGCTCTTATCACGCACTGCGCCTTTGTCTGCGCTGGTGGCGAGGGAAGCGTAAGCGCGCAGCGCAAACGAGACTTCACGCTGACGATTAACAGGCGTGTAAGCTGCATCGCCACGCGCTGTCTGCTCTTCACGACGTGCATGCAATTCGTTATCCGGAACCGCCAGCCTGATGCCACGATTTGGAATATCGATCTCAATGGTATCGCCATCTTTTACCAGGGCGATGGTGCCGCCATTGGCAGCTTCTGGTGACGCATGACCGATAGACAATCCGGAAGTACCGCCAGAGAAACGACCATCAGTGATTAGCGCACAGCTTTTGCCAAGTCCCATGGATTTCAGGTAAGTGGTCGGATAGAGCATTTCCTGCATGCCCGGCCCACCTTTTGGCCCTTCATAGCGAATCACGACGACATCACCCGCGACAACTTTACCGCCCAGAATCGCTTCGACCGCGTCATCCTGGCTTTCGTAAACTTTGGCGGGACCGCTGAAAGTCAGGATCTCTTTGTCTACGCCAGCCGTTTTCACGATGCAGCCATCTTCAGCAATGTTGCCGTACAGCACTGCCAGGCCACCGTCCTGCGAGAAAGCAAATTCCCGTGTGCGGATACATCCTTCCTGGCGGTCATCATCCAGCGTGTCCCAACGACACTCCTGGGAAAACGCCTGTGTGGTACGGATGCCTGCCGGACCGGCGCGGAACATTTTCTTCACCGCCTCATCCTGAGTCAGCATGATATCGTACTGATCCAGTGTTTCACGCAGACTCAGACCCAGCACGTTGCGCACCTGGTTATCCAGCAGTCCGGCACGATCCAGTTCGCCCAGAATACCGATCACGCCGCCTGCGCGGTGCACATCTTCCATATGATATTTCTGGGTGCTTGGCGCAACTTTACACAGATGCGGCACTTTACGTGACAGACGATCGATGTCAGAGATATTGAAATCGATTTCGCCTTCCTGCGCGGCGGCCAGGAGATGCAGAACGGTATTAGTAGAACCGCCCATCGCAATGTCCAGCGTCATAGCATTTTCAAACGCCGCTTTGCTGGCAATACTGCGCGGCAATACGCTGTAGTCGTCCTGCTCGTAATATTTTTTCGCCAGACCAACAATGCGCTTACCGGCATTGATGAACAGTTCTTTGCGGTCTGCGTGCGTAGCCAGCAAAGAGCCGTTACCTGGCTGCGACAGGCCTAACGCTTCAGTCAGACAGTTCATTGAGTTGGCCGTGAACATGCCTGAACAGGAACCGCAGGTCGGGCAGGCGGATCGCTCAATCTGCTCGCTTTCAGCATCACTGACGTTCGGGTTGGCACCCTGAATCATCGCATCAACCAGATCCAGCTTGATGATCTTGTCAGAAAGTTTGGTTTTACCGGCTTCCATCGGGCCGCCAGAGACGAAAATCACCGGGATATTCAGGCGCAGTGACGCCATCAACATACCGGGGGTGATTTTGTCGCAGTTAGAGATACAGACCATGGCATCAGCACAGTGTGCGTTCACCATGTACTCAACCGAGTCGGCAATCAGCTCGCGCGAAGGCAGTGAATACAGCATGCCGCCATGTCCCATGGCAATACCGTCATCCACGGCAATGGTGTTGAACTCTTTGGCTACACCACCCGCCGCTTCGATCTGCTCGGCGACCAGTTTACCAAGGTCACGCAGGTGAACGTGGCCCGGTACAAATTGGGTGAATGAGTTGACGACGGCGATAATGGGTTTGCCAAAATCGGCGTCGGTCATTCCTGTCGCGCGCCACAAGGCACGGGCACCCGCCATGTTACGGCCATGGGTGGTAGTGGCGGAACGGTACTTAGGCATGCTCTATTTACTCCAGTAAGAATAAGCTCGCGGACGTCGTATGACGCCCGCGCAATATCTGATTATGGGTTAACCGGATCTAACCAGCCCCATTTGTCTTCTGTCTCGCCAGTGAACAGGCCAAAGAATGCCTGCTGAATGCGTGCGGTAACCGGACCACGTTTGCCTTCGCCAACCTGGATGCCATCAACACTGCGTACCGGGGTGATTTCTGCCGCCGTGCCTGACATGAAGATTTCATCAGCCAGATAGAGAGATTCACGCGACAGAGTCTGCTCACGAACCTCGATTCCCATCTCTTTCGCCAGTTTAATAATGGCGTCACGCGTGATACCTGGCAGCGCAGATGAGGTGAACGGTGGCGTGAACAGAATGCCATCTTTCACTTCAAACAGGTTTTCACCAGCACCTTCAGAGATGTAGCCGTTAGTATCAAGCGCGATACCTTCCTGATAACCGTGACGGCGCGCTTCGCTGCCTACCAGCAGAGAGGACAGATAGTTACCACCCGCTTTCGCAGCCGTTGGCAGAGTGTTGGGTGCAACGCGGTTCCATGAAGAGACCATCGCGTCGATGCCCTGCTCCAGCGCCTCAGCGCCCAGGTAGGCTCCCCATGGGAAGGCCGCAATGATCACGTCGGTGGTATAGCCATCTGGCGGGTTTACGCCTAAGCCTACGTCGCCAACAAAGGCCAGCGGACGGATATAAGCACTTTTCAGTTTGTTGACGCGGATAACTTCGCGGCAAGCTTCCATCAGCTCATCAACGCTGCTGGAGATAGGGAAGCGATAGATTTTTGCAGAGTCGTGCAGACGTTGCATGTGCTCGCGATGGCGGAACACAACGGGTCCTTTGTGAGAGTCGTAGCAACGCACACCTTCGAATACGGAAGTACCATAGTGCAATGCGTGGGACATGACGCTGACCTTTGCATCTTCCCACTTAACCATCTCGCCATTGAACCAAATAAAGTCTGCTTTCTTCGTGCTCATTGTTATGTCCTTTCGCGACTATGCGCGGATTTGTTGTGTTGTCTGTTGTTGAATCTGGACGCACGCGACATCCATTAATTTGCTTAACTGCGAAGACAGTAAATCGACTGAGCGTTGGCTGGCAACGGTCATTTCAATATTAATGCTGTCAGCACTGGTCATTGACGCCATGTTCATGGAGCACACCTGAAAACCACGGTGACGGACTACGCGTAAAATGCGTTCTAATATTTCAGGGCGGAAGCGCGCTTCGATAGACAATTGATGCTGGTTCATGCGGTTTTCTCCATCATGTTTGCATTGCTGGCACCGGGTGGTACCAATGGCCAGACGTTTTCATGCTCATCTATCGCAACATGCAGGAAGTAAGGACCTTCACTGTTCAGCAGAGCATCAAGGGCGGCGTCGACCTGTTCTTTACGGGTAATACGCTGGCCGGGGATATCAAACGCACTGGCCAGCGTGAGGAAATCGGGGTTATCGGACAAATTAGTTTCGCTGTAGCGTCCATCAAAAAACAGCTGTTGCCACTGGCGTACCATGCCTAAACGTTGGTTATCCAACAGCACAATTTTTACCGGCAACTTGCCACGCTTGATGGTACCCAGCTCCTGAATATTCATCATGATCGAGCCGTCACCAGAGACGCAGATAACGGTATCCTGTGGTCGTGCAACCTGAGCACCGACAGCCGCAGGCAGACCAAAGCCCATCGTGCCTAACCCACTGGAGGTGATGAAGTTTTCGGGTGCGTTAAAAGCCATATGCTGCGCAGCCCACATCTGATGCTGTCCGACATCTGTAGTAACAACGCTGTTTTCTGGCTTGCGATCGGACAACTGCTTTAACAGCAATGGCGCATAAATGGCTTCGCCCGGATGATCGTAACGCCATTCGTGCAGCGCCTTGAGCGCCTTCACCTCTTCGCGCCATGCATCAATCTGTAACGGCTGACTTAACGCAGGTAACACATGATTTAAATCGCCCTGAAGGGAGACATGGGCACGACGTAATTTATTGAGTTCAGCAGGATCGATATCCAGATGGATAACATTGGCGAGCAGGGCAAAGGTATCCAGTTTGCCTGTTACGCGGTCATCAAAGCGCGCACCAACCGCAATCAATAAATCACAACACTGCACAGCCAGGTTAGCGGCTTTGGTGCCGTGCATACCCAGCATACCCAGGTAAACCTCGCTATTTGCATCCACACTGCCTAAGCCTTTCAGGGTGGCAACGGCTGGAATGCCTGTTTCTTGTGCCAGTGCGCGTAATGCCGGTACCGCCTGCGCCATGCCCACACCACCACCCACATACAGCATCGGTTTCTTTGCCTGTGCCATCATCGCGCGTGCTTCGATGATCGCCTGGTGCGGCAGCGCCATGATCTCTTCAACTGGCTGCAGATGGGGCGTCGGCTCGCCTTTCGCAATTTGAATATCTTTAGGAATATCAACTAATACTGGGCCAGGACGGCCAGATTGAGCGATGGCAAAGGCTTCCGCCATTACCGCAGGCAAATCATCAAGTGATTCCACCAGGAAACTGTGTTTGGTGCAGGCCAGGGAAAGCCCTAACACATCAATTTCCTGAAAGGCGTCAGTACCGATGAACGCGGAGGAAACCTGGCCAGTCAGCGCCACAACGGGAACAGAATCCATCATGGCATCAGCAAGACCGGTAATCAGGTTGGTGGCGCCCGGACCGGAAGTGGCGATACAAACGCCGGTTTTACCGGTTGAGCGTGCATAGCCAATCGCCGCCATCACCGCACCTTGCTCATGCCGACACAGTAGGTGTTCCACGCCGCCGTCATAGAGCGCATCGTATACCGGCATGATTGCGCCGCCAGGATAACCAAATACGGTATCAACACCCTGCGCGCGTAAAGCCTGAACCACCCACTGTGCACCTGTCATCACTATTCTCCTGCGTCCTGACGGGAACAACAGAATTTTATGCTACTGTTCATTGTTTGTTCCTTGATGATTAGCTGATATTTTGCCTGGTCGAAAAAAACCCCCGGACCTGTCGGTGCGGGGTTTTTCGAAGTCCGGGCTTGATTTTTAAGCCTTTCTTTCTCCAAGCGATGCCCCGCACGGTGGGTTAATAATCACCACCACGCTAATCACGACTAGGCTAATCACTTGTAGAAGGGCTTTCATTTGCTGTTCAATTCTTTTACGTGTTCGAAGTAATGCCTACAGAGTTATCATAGTTAGTGGTGTGATGACAATATTTTTCATCATCTTTTTTCGTTACATTGATTTAAGTCAAGCGTTAACAGTTTGTAATTAAAAGAATAATTTCAGGATGATAAATATTCATCACTTTAGTGACGTAATAATCTTTTGCTGTTTTTATGCTCACCCTCCTGATTATTTGCAAAATAAATGTACGTGAGCCGTTTTATTGGATGGCATCTCGTATACCTGCATTTTCCCTTTCGTAAGACTTACCACAATTCGACAGACTTGCGGCAACAAGGAGCAATTATGGCATTGTCTAAAGTTCTTACGCGCGCGGCTTTAGGAGTTGAGGCTCCGCTGGTCACCATTGAAGTGCATATCAGTAATGGCCTGCCAGCTTTAACATTAGTGGGCTTGCCTGAAACAACGGTTAAAGAAGCGCGCGAACGGGTGCGAAGCGCGATCATCAACAGCGGGTTTGAGTTCCCGGCGAAGCGAATTACCATCAATCTGGGGCCGGCTGATTTACCCAAAGAGGGAGGACGTTACGATCTGCCGATGGCGCTAGCCATTCTTGTCGCCTCTGAGCAGCTTCCTGCCGATAAGCTAATACATCATGAGTTTCTGGGAGAGTTAGCACTTGATGGGGCAATTTGTCGCGTACAGGGCGCAATTCCGGCAGCAATGGCGGCCCTTGCTGCGGGGCGACAGTTAATTCTCTCCGTTGAAAACCAGGCTGATGTTGGACTCATTCGGCAAGGGGCATCGTTAGTCGGTGCGCATTTACTCGACATCTGCGCCTTTTTACACAATCAAAGCGCGTTGAGCATTGCCGAGCCACAGGCAGAAAGTCTGGAAAATATCGGGGATGATTTGAGTGATATTATTGGTCAGGATCAGGGTCGACGAGCGTTAGAGATCACTGCTGCGGGCGGGCATAATTTGATGTTAATCGGACCACCCGGCACCGGCAAAACCATGCTTGCAACCCGCTTACCCGGTATTATGCCGCCTTTAAGCGATCAGGAAGCGTTAGAGTGCGCCGCGATTGCCAGCCTGGTAAACAGCGGCAATGTGCATCAACAGTGGCGTAAACGGCCTTTCAGATCGCCTCATCACAGCGCGTCTCTCTATGCGTTGATCGGCGGAGGCTCATTGCCGCGTCCTGGAGAGATTTCGCTGGCGCATAACGGCGTACTTTTCCTGGATGAGCTACCTGAATTCGATCGTAAGGTGCTGGATTCGCTACGAGAGCCGATAGAATCTGGTGAAATAGCCCTCTCGCGCGCCCGAGCGAAAGTAACCTATCCCGCGCGCTTTCAATTAATTGCCGCGCTCAATCCCAGCCCAACCGGACATTATCAGGGGCAGCACAATCGCTGTTCGCCTCAGCAAGTGTTGCGTTATCTCAGTAAGCTCTCTGGCCCCTTCCTTGATCGGTTTGATCTTTCATTAGAAGTCCCACTCCTGCCCAGCGGTATGCTGAGTCAGAAACGACAAGCGGGTGAATCATCGGCCAGGGTACGTGAGCGCGTATTGTCAGCCCGAAGAATGCAACTTACGCGGGCAGGTAAAATTAATGCTCATATGAGTAATTCAGATATTCAATGCTGGTGTGACATTCGTCAGGAGGATGCAGAGTGGCTTGAAGCTGTCTTAAATAAGCTGGGCTTATCCGTGCGAGCCTGGCAGCGAATTTTAAAGGTGGCACGCACCGTGGCTGATTTAGCGGGGAGCAAGATATTAGCCGAAGCCATATTCAGGAAGCAGTGAGTTATCGCAGCATTGATCGTCTGATGATCTATTTGCATAAAAGCCTGCAATAAAAAGGGGCACTGGCCCCTTTTTTATTAATCGTCGCTGTCGCTGTAGTCTTCAACGGTATCCATCTGTGGTTTACCGCCAGACAAGGTGTGAAAACGCTTAGGACGCTTAATGCGTGCGGTGTATTTCGACCATACACGCTCAGCTTCCGTTTGCGGCTCACGCAGACCACGACATACTTCAATAAACAAACGTTCTTCTTCCGTTACCGGTTCACGCTTTGATAAATCCAGCTCGTTAAAAGCGAAACCGTGGCGTTCAAGAAGCTGCGCTTCTTTAATAGTAAAGTCACCGTGACGCGAAAACCCACGCGGGTAATGTTTGTTATCAAAGAACCGATTTTGTGTTGAGAAGCTTTCCGCCATGTTACACGCTCCTGATTCTCGTATGGCCGTGCTATTTATGGCGCGGAGTATTAGATAGGCTTGACAGAGTGTAAAACAAAACATTTAAATCTATACGACAAACATTTTTTGGGAGAACGCTGTGGATACGGAATTACTGAAAACTTTCCTGGAAGTGAGCAGAACTCGCCATTTCGGGCGTGCTGCAGAAGCACTTTACTTAACGCAATCTGCTGTCAGTTTTCGCATCCGTCAGTTAGAAAATCAGCTAGGTGTTAACCTTTTTACTCGCCATCGCAATAACATACGGCTGACATCTGCTGGTGAGCGTTTACTGCCCTACGCTGAAAGCTTAATGAATACCTGGCTAATGGCGAAGAAAGAAGTTTCACATACACAGCAGCATCATGAGCTCTCTATAGGAGCCAGTGCGTCACTGTGGGAGGCCTATTTAACGCCCTGGCTGCAAACGCTTTATGAAAACCGTGAGAACCTGCATTTAGAAGCGCGTGTGGCACAACGGCATCTGCTGGTAAAGCAACTGCACGAACGGCAGCTTGATCTGTTAGTGACGACGGAAGCACCTAAAATGGATGAACTAACCAGCCAGCAAATTGGCCATATTTCGTTGGCCCTGTTCCGCGCACGTAAGACCGAGAAGCAGGAAAAGTATGATTATATAAAACTGGAATGGGGAGCTGATTTTCACCAGCATGAAAGTTATCTCTCAGGTGGGGATGATGTTCCGGTGTTGACTACAACATCAGCACATGTCACCCGTGAGTTGTTACATACTACGGGTGCCTGCGCATTTTTGCCTGATTTTTGGCATGGGCTTTATAGCGATTTGATGGTTATTCCTGATACACCGATCGCGGTTCGTCCACTTTATGCAGTCTGGCTACAAAATAGCGATCAGCAGGCACATATTCGGCAATTATTAAAGTTTCCGGTCATGGCACGTTAAAGGTTTTCTGAGTAAAAACAGCAGATAGCGAAGTGAATTAAGCCAGTTATGCCATTAACTGACTTAATTTTTTGCCTGATTTTAAGCAAAAAAAACCTTTGCATAAGCAAAGGTTTTTCTTTTTCTGGCAGGGGCGGAGGGACTCGAACCCCCAACACCCGGTTTTGGAGACCGGTGCTCTACCAATTGAACTACGCCCCTAAATAGGGTGGCGGAACGGACGGGGCTCGAACCCGCGACCCCCTGCGTGACAGGCAGGTATTCTAACCAACTGAACTACCGCTCCACCGATTCTGTACTGACGTCTGCCCGCAGGCTGACTTCAGGTATTTCACCCGCTCTGCGTCACCAGAACGGTCACGACCAGAAAGCTGGTCTTAATTGGATGCCTGGCAGTTCCCTACTCTCGCATGGGGAGACCCCACACTACCATCGGCGCTACGGCGTTTCACTTCTGAGTTCGGCATGGGGTCAGGTGGGACCACCGCGCTAGTGCCGCCAGGCAAATTCTGTCTCCGCGCCGCCCGCAGGCCGCGCAGAATTATCCGTCACAAGCTGAAAGTCTCTCAAAAACGCCTCTGGCGTTGTAAGGTTAAGCCTCACGGGTCATTAGTACCGGTTAGCTCAACGCATCGCTGCGCTTACACACCCGGCCTATCAACGTCGTCGTCTTCAACGTCCCTTCAGGACCCTCGAGGGGTCAGGGAAAACTCATCTCGGGGCAAGTTTCGTGCTTAGATGCTTTCAGCACTTATCTCTTCCGCACTTAGCTACCGGGCAGTGCCATTGGCATGACAACCCGAACACCAGCGGTGCGTTCACTCCGGTCCTCTCGTACTAGGAGCAACCCCCTCAGTTTTCCAGCGCCCACGGCAGATAGGGACCGAACTGTCTCACGACGTTCTAAACCCAGCTCGCGTACCACTTTAAACGGCGAACAGCCGTACCCTTGGGACCTACTTCAGCCCCAGGATGTGATGAGCCGACATCGAGGTGCCAAACACCGCCGTCGATATGAACTCTTGGGCGGTATCAGCCTGTTATCCCCGGAGTACCTTTTATCCGTTGAGCGATGGCCCTTCCATTCAGAACCACCGGATCACTATGACCTGCTTTCGCACCTGCTCGCGCCGTCACGCTCGCAGTCAAGCCAGCTTATGCCATTGCACTAACCTCACGATGTCCGACCGTGATTAGCTGACCTTCGTGCTCCTCCGTTACGCTTTGGGAGGAGACCGCCCCAGTCAAACTACCCACCAGACACTGTCCGCAGCCCGGATCACGGGCCCACGTTAGAACATCAAACGTTAAAGGGTGGTATTTCAAGGTTGGCTCCACGCGGACTGGCGTCCGCGCTTCAAAGCCTCCCACCTATCCTACACATCAAGGCTCAATGTTCAGTGTCAAGCTGTAGTAAAGGTTCACGGGGTCTTTCCGTCTTGCCGCGGGTACACTGCATCTTCACAGCGAGTTCAATTTCACTGAGTCTCGGGTGGAGACAGCCTGGCCATCATTACGCCATTCGTGCAGGTCGGAACTTACCCGACAAGGAATTTCGCTACCTTAGGACCGTTATAGTTACGGCCGCCGTTTACCGGGGCTTCGATCAAGAGCTTCTCCTTACGGATAACCCCATCAATTAACCTTCCGGCACCGGGCAGGCGTCACACCGTATACGTCCACTTTCGTGTTTGCACAGTGCTGTGTTTTTAATAAACAGTTGCAGCCAGCTGGTATCTTCGACTGGCTTCGGCTCCGGGAGCAAGTCCCCTCACCTACGCGCCAGCGTGCCTTCTCCCGAAGTTACGGCACCATTTTGCCTAGTTCCTTCACCCGAGTTCTCTCAAGCGCCTTGGTATTCTCTACCTGACCACCTGTGTCGGTTTGGGGTACGATTTCGTGTTACCTGATGCTTAGAGGCTTTTCCTGGAAGCA
Source organism: Candidatus Pantoea haifensis (assembly GCA_018842655.1). Taxonomy (GTDB): domain Bacteria; phylum Pseudomonadota; class Gammaproteobacteria; order Enterobacterales; family Enterobacteriaceae; genus Pantoea; species Pantoea haifensis. Next base: position 2,845,274 of record JAGTWN010000004.1, read on the forward strand.
GGGTATCAGTCACTTCAGCTCCGTGGAGCTTCGTCGTCACGCCTCAGCCTTGATTATCCGGATTTGCCTGGATAACCAGCCTACACGCTTAAACCGGGACGACCGTCGCCCGGCTGACCTAACCTTCTCCGTCCCCCTTCGCAGTAACACCAAGTACAGGAATATTAACCTGTTTCCCATCGACTACGCCTTTCGGCCTCGCCTTAGGGGTCGACTCACCCTGCCCCGATTAACGTTGGACAGGAACCCTTGGTCTTCCGGCGAGCGGGCTTTTCACCCGCTTTATCGTTACTTATGTCAGCATTCGCACTTCTGATACCTCCAGCGGCCCTCACGGACCACCTTCTGCGGCTTACAGAACGCTCCCCTACCCAGCAACGCAAGCGTCGCTGCCGCAGCTTCGGTGCATGGTTTAGCCCCGTTACATCTTCCGCGCAGGCCGACTCGACCAGTGAGCTATTACGCTTTCTTTAAATGATGGCTGCTTCTAAGCCAACATCCTGGCTGTCTGTGCCTTCCCACATCGTTTCCCACTTAACCATGACTTCGGGACCTTAGCTGGCGGTCTGGGTTGTTTCCCTCTTCACGACGGACGTTAGCACCCGCCGTGTGTCTCCCGTGATAACATTCTCCGGTATTCGCAGTTTGCATCGGGTTGGTAAGCCGGGATGGCCCCCTAGCCGAAACAGTGCTCTACCCCCGGAGATGAGTTCACGAGGCGCTACCTAAATAGCTTTCGGGGAGAACCAGCTATCTCCCGGTTTGATTGGCCTTTCACCCCCAGCCACAGGTCATCCGCTAATTTTTCAACATTAGTCGGTTCGGTCCTCCAGTTAGTGTTACCCAACCTTCAACCTGCCCATGGCTAGATCACCGGGTTTCGGGTCTATACCCTGCAACTTAACGCCCAGTTAAGACTCGGTTTCCCTGCGGCTCCCCTATACGGTTAACCTTGCTACAGAATATAAGTCGCTGACCCATTATACAAAAGGTACGCAGTCACACCACAAGGGTGCTCCCACTGCTTGTACGTACACGGTTTCAGGTTCTGTTTCACTCCCTCGCCGGGGTTCTTTTCGCCTTTCCCTCACGGTACTGGTTCACTATCGGTCAGTCAGGAGTATTTAGCCTTGGAGGATGGTCCCCCCGTGTTCAGACAGGATACCACGTGTCCTGCCTTACTCATCGAGCTCACAGCTCGTGCACTTTTGTGTACGGGAGTGTCACCCTGTACCCTGCGCCTTTCCAGACGCTTCCACTAGTGCACAAGCTGATTCAGGCTCTGGGCTGCTCCCCGTTCGCTCGCCGCTACTGGGGGAATCTCGGTTGATTTCTTTTCCTCGGGGTACTTAGATGTTTCAGTTCCCCCGGTTCGCCTTGCAGCACTATGTATTCATGCTGCAATGATGCACTGAGTGCACCGGGTTTCCCCATTCGGACATCGCCGGCTGTAGCGGTTCATATCACCTTACCGGCGCTTTACGCAGATTAGCACGTCCTTCATCGCCTCTGACTGCCAGGGCATCCACCGTGTACGCTTAGTCGCTTAACCTCACAACCCACAGGCGTTTTGCAACGCGTGCAGACTGCAAGCATTTGAGAGACTCGTCCGCATCGCTGTGCCACTCCCTGTTACGGAGAAATGGCGCGACGCGTCGTTTCAATTTTCAGCTTGTTCCGGATTGTTAAAGAGCAGTAAAACTTCGCAATGCACTCGAAAATGCATTCTGAAGTTTTGGGTATCAACCGCAGGTTGATGGTGGAGCTAAGCGGGATCGAACCGCTGACCTCCTGCGTGCAAGGCAGGCGCTCTCCCAGCTGAGCTATAGCCCCAAATAGGTAAAACCCGTGACCATGATTCTTCTGTAATCAGGACGTGGCAACGCCAGGCGCGCTGAACTGTGCGCTCCGGGGTCACAACGAAGAGTACGCAAGAACTGGTAGGCCTGAGTGGACTTGAACCACCGACCTCACCCTTATCAGGGGTGCGCTCTAACCACCTGAGCTACAAGCCTGCCGGGGTTTTACTGCTTCTTTACTTTCTATCAGACAATCTGTGTGAGCACTTCGCGGGAAGGTATCTTCAGGTAAGGAGGTGATCCAACCGCAGGTTCCCCTACGGTTACCTTGTTACGACTTCACCCCAGTCATGAATCACAAAGTGGTAAGCGCCCTCCCGGAGGTTAAGCTACCTACTTCTTTTGCAACCCACTCCCATGGTGTGACGGGCGGTGTGTACAAGGCCCGGGAACGTATTCACCGTGGCGTTCTGATCCACGATTACTAGCGATTCCGACTTCACGGAGTCGAGTTGCAGACTCCGATCCGGACTACGACGCACTTTATGAGGTCCGCTTGCTCTCGCGAGGTCGCTTCTCTTTGTATGCGCCATTGTAGCACGTGTGTAGCCCTACTCGTAAGGGCCATGATGACTTGACGTCATCCCCACCTTCCTCCGGTTTATCACCGGCAGTCTCCTTTGAGTTCCCGACCGAATCGCTGGCAACAAAGGATAAGGGTTGCGCTCGTTGCGGGACTTAACCCAACATTTCACAACACGAGCTGACGACAGCCATGCAGCACCTGTCTCACGGTTCCCGAAGGCACTCAGGCATCTCTGCCCGATCCCGTGGATGTCAAGAGTAGGTAAGGTTCTTCGCGTTGCATCGAATTAAACCACATGCTCCACCGCTTGTGCGGGCCCCCGTCAATTCATTTGAGTTTTAACCTTGCGGCCGTACTCCCCAGGCGGTCGACTTAACGCGTTAGCTCCGGAAGCCACGCCTCAAGGGCACAACCTCCAAGTCGACATCGTTTACGGCGTGGACTACCAGGGTATCTAATCCTGTTTGCTCCCCACGCTTTCGCACCTGAGCGTCAGTCTTCGTCCAGGGGGCCGCCTTCGCCACCGGTATTCCTCCAGATCTCTACGCATTTCACCGCTACACCTGGAATTCTACCCCCTCTACGAGACTCAAGCCTGCCAGTTTCAAATGCAGTTCCCAGGTTAAGCCCGGGGATTTCACATCTGACTTAACAGACCGCCTGCGTGCGCTTTACGCCCAGTAATTCCGATTAACGCTTGCACCCTCCGTATTACCGCGGCTGCTGGCACGGAGTTAGCCGGTGCTTCTTCTGCGGGTAACGTCAATGACGAGGCGTATTAAACCTCATCCCTTCCTCCCCGCTGAAAGTACTTTACAACCCGAAGGCCTTCTTCATACACGCGGCATGGCTGCATCAGGCTTGCGCCCATTGTGCAATATTCCCCACTGCTGCCTCCCGTAGGAGTCTGGACCGTGTCTCAGTTCCAGTGTGGCTGGTCATCCTCTCAGACCAGCTAGGGATCGTCGCCTAGGTGGGCCGTTACCCCGCCTACTAGCTAATCCCATCTGGGTTCATCCGATGGTGTGAGGCCCGAAGGTCCCCCACTTTGGTCTTGCGACGTTATGCGGTATTAGCCACCGTTTCCAGTGGTTATCCCCTCCATCGGGCAGATCCCCAGACATTACTCACCCGTCCGCCACTCGTCACCCAAAGAGCAAGCTCTCCTGTGCTACCGTCCGACTTGCATGTGTTAGGCCTGCCGCCAGCGTTCAATCTGAGCCATGATCAAACTCTTCAATTTAAAGTTTGATTTGCTTCAACCCGTGAAGCGATGCTCTGTGAATTAAACTTCGTAATGAATTACGTGTTCACCCAGCAGAGACTTGATATTTTTTACGTCCGGAGACGCTGATATCAATCCTGCGAGTGCCCACACAGATTGTCTGATAAATTGTTAAAGAGCAGTGCGACCAGCGGGTTAACCGTCTGTCGCGAGGTGGCGTATATTACGCTAACCTCCTTCAGAGTCAACTTCTTTTTCGAAGTTTTTCTCCGGCGGCTCAGTCTCCTGAACCTCTCAACACGTCATCCCGTAAGCCGGTGTGCCGTGTCAGTGGAGGCGCATTATAGGGAGTTCCTGCGGGCTGACAAGGGCTAATTTCAAATAATTTGCTGACTGCTGTTTTTTTCAACTAAAAGGCATTAAACCGCTAGTTTTTCAAGCAAAGGAAAGCCATATCGCTGCAAAACGGGTGATAATTGTACCGCTTCACCATCCAGGCGGGTGCAAAACGCTGCATTCTCCTCAGAAGAACGGACTTCAGGCGCTTCATGTTCTAACAGCCAGGCTGTCCGGCGTGCAATGGCCGCACCTGAATCAATCAGGCGCGTCCCTTCCGGTAACACACGTTGAAGCTCTTCACGCAGTAAAGGAAAATGCGTACAGCCTAGTACCACGGTGTCAGGCGGTTCAGCCATACGCAACCAGGGTTGTACGATACGCCGCACTTCTTCCAGCGCCACCTTATTACCATGCAATTTAGCTTCAGCCAGTTCCACCAACTCTGCAGAACCCAGCATTTCGATTTTGCAGGTTTTAGCAAACAGAGTGACTAACTCATGGGTATAAGAACGGCGTACTGTTGCTCGCGTAGCCAAAAGCCCCACGACGCCGTTGCGCGTCAAGCGTGCCGCAGGCTTTATTGCCGGAACCACACCGACAACCGGAAAGGCAAAGCGTTCGCGCAATGCAGGTAAAGAAATAGTACTGGCGGTATTACAGGCGATGATGACCAGAGAAAGCGGGTAACGCTGGGTAATGGCCTCAACGATTTCCACAACGCGTTCAATAATAAACGTCTCGGTTTTCTCGCCGTAAGGGAAGCCCGCATTATCAAAAGCATAAAGATAATGGAGGTCCGGCAGAAGTTGCCGAACCTCTTCATAAACGGAAAGCCCACCAACGCCAGAGTCGAATACCAACACGGTGGGACGGAGATTAGAAGCTGTAGCTGCCGCTGAAGTAATATTCTCGCCCGGGAGTTTGATAGCCATACGCTGTCTCGTAATCTTTGTCGAACAGGTTGGCAATTCTACCACGAACCGTGAGATGTGATGTGACTGGATACGACACTGCGAGATCCCATAAGCTTACACCACCTAACGTCACTCTTTTATTAGTGTTGTAATCTGTGTCGTAGCGTTCACCCAGGTATTGATAGCTGACAGACCAGTCAAAGTCATATACCGTCCAGTCGAGCTGGTATTTCAACTGCTCTTTAGCACGACGCGGCAACCATTGATCGGTTTCAGCATCACGTGCATCAAGATAATCGTATGAAAGAGTGTGGCTTACTGGCCCGGTATCAAACGAGGCCGTCGCTTCAACGCCTTTAATGCGTGCCTTGTTAACGTTGTAATAACGATTATTAGCAAAGCCAATCATGTCATCAATATCGTTACGATACCCGGAAAAACGCCAGCTTACCGGGCCGGTCAAACCGTCAAAACCGCCTTCCCACTGCTTGCTTGATTCGGGATCAAGATCGGGATTGCCATAGCCTGAGCCATACAACTGACCAAACTGCGGCGCTTTAAATGCCGTGCCGTAGTTGGCGAAAACACGATAACCTTCGATAAATTCCCAGGCGGCAGCCGTTTGCCACGTCGTATGCCAGCCAAACTGGCTGTTATTATCACCACGCAACGCGCCTTCGAGCGTTAGCTGACCAAACTGCTGCTGCGCAGTGGCATAAAGTCCGGTATTACGCTGCTCATAACCTTCGGTCAGGTAGCTTGTTCCCGGCTCGGTACTCTCTTTTTGCCAGTCAACACCACCACTTACCGTGCCGTGGCCGACCTGCAAGTTATTGCCCCATTGCAGGTTATATTGCTCGATATCGTCCAGCGTCGCCGTGCTGCTGTCATAACGACCCAGCGCCGGACTGTAATTGTAATCTTTGGTATGACTGTAACTGGCGATCAGTTGGGTAGAATAGATGCCCTGACTGAAACGCAGGCCGCCATCCCAGCTTTGGCTATATAACTGACGAGTATCAACAAAAGTATCTGGCTCAACGTAGGTTGCTGAACCGTCATAAGCGGTACGATTGTCAAATCCATAGCCACGTACAAAACCGCTGAACTGCTCACTGAATTGATGTTCCAGCGCGCCATACAACGTTTTGCTCATAAAACCATCGCGATCTTTCTGAGCCGGTGTTCCGTAGTTGTCGGGATAATTGGCAATGACATCATAGCCTTTGGTGTAGGTATAGTTACCCGCCATGGTTAATGTAGTCGCGTCACCCAGCATCTGCTGAGTCGAGCCATCATAAGACTGATAGCCATGTGAACCGACACCGGCTGTCAGCGTGGTGCCGGTTTGCGCACGACCGGTAATAATATTCACCACGCCACCTATTGCATCAGAACCGTACACAGCAGAGCGCGCCCCGCGGATATATTCAATGCGCTGTACTAATGAAACAGGAATCTGGCTGAGGTCGGACGATCCGGTAATGCCGGCCTGATTAAGACGTATACCATCAATCAGCACCAGAACATGGTTAGAACCGGTGCCGCGGATAAATAAAGAGCTGGTTTGCCCTAACCCACCGTTTTGCGCAATATCGACGCCGGGCAGTCGGCGCATGACATCCGTCAGGCTTTTTGCTTGCCAGCGATCGATATCATTACGCGTCACTACTGTGGTTGGCGCTAACACGCTCGACACTGGTTGTGCAAAACGATTAGCAGTAACAATTTGCGTATCATCATTCACCTGAGCGAAACCATTTTGCGCCCAGAGAGAGATCGCCGTTGCACTGAAAGCGCACAGCGATGCTTTGGTTTTTTCATTTTTTATAGCATCCAATAGACGAAGCAGGATGCCGCAGGCATACAATCAATAGCACGCGATGATTATACGAGTTGCGACGTCACGCCGGCAGGTCTTCGGGCTGGGAATCATAAATGGTGAAGACTTCCCATCCCGCAGGACAGTGTCTGCAATTGCAATCACCACGACATTCTTTACCGCTGCGCGTCAGCTCCAGATTCGCACTGGATTCCCTGTTAACTCAGGCTGAGACCGGCGCACGCAGTCTACGGATGGTGCCTGTAGATGTCCAGACTGCTACACATCTTATCTGCACAGCACTGGACATCAGCAAGTGAATGCCTACAATCGCCCGGCAAGCATGCTATTAACCAGGATTGATCATGACACCCGAACATCTCCCTATTGAACAATATGACGCGCAGCTGGCCGAAAAAGTCAGTCGTTTAACCACGATGATGACACCTTTTGCTGCGCCGGAAGTGGAGGTGTTTCGCTCACCGGTCAGCCACTATCGTATGCGCGCAGAGTTTCGTCTGTGGCACGATGGCGATGATATTTATCACATCATTTTCGATCAGCAGACGCGGGAACGCATCCGCGTCGATCAGTTCCCGGCAGCCAGCGAATTGATTAATCAACTGATGCCAAAAATGATCGCAGCGATCCGTGATAACAACACGCTGCGCCATAAGCTGTTTCAGATCGATTATTTATCCACCATGAGCCAGCAGATTGTGATTTCACTGCTGTATCACCGCAAGCTGGACGAGGTCTGGCAACAAGCCGCCAGCAAATTGCGCGATGCGTTACGGGCACAAGGTTTTGACGTACAACTCATTGGTCGCGCGACTAAAACGAAAATTTGCCTGGATCGCGACTATGTCGATGAACGCTTACCGGTTGCGGGCCGCGAAATGATCTATCGTCAGGTCGAAAACAGTTTTACCCAGCCTAATGCCGCAATGAATATTCAGATGCTGGAGTGGGCGCTGAAGGCGACGGAAGGTTCACGCGGCGATTTGCTGGAACTTTATTGCGGTAACGGTAACTTTTCACTGGCACTGGCACGCAATTTCCGCCGGGTATTGGCCACTGAAATTGCTAAACCGTCGGTGGCTTCGGCACAGTTCAATATTGAAGCCAACCAGATCGATAACGTACAAATCATTCGCATGGCAGCCGAAGAGTTTACGCAGGCAATGAATGGCGCGCGCAGCTTTAACCGTTTGCAGGGCATTGATCTGCAAAGCTACGAGTGTGAAACCATTTTTGTCGATCCACCGCGCAGCGGGCTGGATGATGAAACGGTAAAAATGGTGCAGGCTTATCCGCGCATCCTTTATATCTCCTGCAATCCACAAACGCTGTGCGACAATCTGCAAACACTGGCGCAAACTCATGACATCACGCGCCTGGCGCTGTTCGATCAGTTTCCCTATACCCATCATATGGAATGCAGCGTGTTGCTTACGCGCAAAGCCTAAAAAAACGGGAACCCAGAGGTTCCCGTTTCTACTTTATCGATTCCGTCTGCGTCTGATGCGGCTCGCGATCCAGAACACCAGCGCCACCATCAAAATGGTGGGAACAAAATTGGATCCCATATCGGGATACTCGGCGCGCACCAGCGCGCTGTACACCAGAATGCCCAACAGGAAAAACGCAGCGGCCAGCCCCGGCATACCCTCTGGCATATTACAGTTCAGATAGCGTTGATGCAGACACCATGCCGCTAAACCTAGCGCAATCAATGGAAAGATCGAAAAAGGGACAAAAGCACTAAACAGCACGGAAAATGAACCGTTAATCGCTAAACCGGTAATAAAAGCCAGTATTAGCGTGCCTTTATCGCGAGGAACCTGTTGGGTCATAGCATTATCCTTATTCATTACTCTTCGGGTTTATCCAGGGTTACCGCCAGCCGCTCTTGTTCACGGCGATACCAGTAATAGGCGCCTTTGGCAATCATGCGTAACTGCAATACCAAACGATCTTCCAGCTTGCGCCGTTGCTCAATATCGACATCCAACGCTTCCGCACCCGCGCTAAATACGATGGTCACCATCGCTTCCGCTTGCGCTTCGGTAAAGCTACGCGGCATGCGATTTTCGACCTCAAGATAATCGGCCAGTTCAGCAATAAAGTGCTGAATTTCACGCGCAACGGCGGCGCGAAAAGCAGCAGACGTGCCAGAGCGTTCACGTAGTAAAAGGCGGAATGCGTTGGGATTGTTGCCGATAAACTCCATGAACGTCGCCACAGACGTTTTGATGATGCTGCCGCCTTTAGCGATGCGCTGTCGCGCCTGGCGCATTAACTGGCGTAGCATTAATCCGCTTTCATCCACCATCGTCAACCCGAGCTCATCAACATCTTTAAAATGCCGATAAAAGGAAGTCGGTGCGATCCCGGCTTCACGCGCGACTTCACGTAAGCTTAAACTGGCAAAACTGCGTTCGGCGCTGAGCTGACTGAAAGCTGCTTCAATCAGTGTACGTCGTGTACGTTCTTTCTGTTGCGCTCTGACGCCCATTCTCTCTGCCTTTTGCGGTGTTGAAGGGGCACTATAACAAAATATTCAGCGTACATATGCGCAAACTTTGTGATCGCCTGTGAACCTCACTCTTTGTCAAACCGCGTGGAAAATCGCTGATAGAATTCAGATGTGCGCGGCGAGATGTTAGAATCCCGTTGTAAAAATGTATAAATAATAGGACGTATCGGTATGCAAAAGTCTTACGATTACGATGCCATTGTGATTGGCTCAGGACCTGGCGGCGAAGGTGCGGCGATGGGGCTGGTGAAGCAGGGAGCGCGCATCGCGGTGATTGAACGCTACCACAACATTGGCGGCGGTTGTACGCACTGGGGCACCATCCCTTCTAAAGCCCTTCGTCATGCAGTGAGTCGTATCATTGAGTTCAATCAAAACCCGCTTTACAGTGACCACACCCGACTTCTTCGCTCCTCCTTTGCCGATATTCTCAACCACACCGAAAACGTTATCAGCCAGCAAACGGCTATGCGCCAGGGCTTTTACGAACGCAACCGCTGTGAGCTTTATCAGGGCGATGCGCGTTTTGTCGATGCCAATACGGTTGAAATTGAACAACCGGATGGCTCGCGTGAGCGCCTGACAGCAGAAAAATTTGTTATCGCCTGTGGTTCTCGTCCTTATCACCCAGCAGACGTCGACTTTACCCATCCTCGTATTTACGATTCCGATTCGATTCTCAATCTGCACCACGAGCCGGGTCACGTCATTATTTATGGCGCAGGGGTCATTGGCTGTGAATATGCGTCAATTTTCCGTGGTCTGAACGTCAAGGTCGATCTGATTAACACCCGCGATCGCCTGCTGGCTTTTCTTGATCAGGAGATGTCCGACTCGCTTTCATATCACTTCTGGAACAGCGGCGTAGTGATCCGTCACAACGAAGAGTTTGAGAAGATTGAAGGTGTTAGCGACGGCGTGATTATGCACCTGAAGTCGGGCAAGAAGGTCAAAGCGGATTGCCTGCTCTATGCGAACGGTCGTACTGGTAACACCGATTCGCTGTCGCTGGAAAATGTTGGGCTGGAAGCAGATGGCCGCGGCTTGTTGAAAGTAAACAGCATGTATCAGACTGCCCAGCCGCATATCTACGCAGTGGGCGATGTTATCGGTTATCCAAGCCTGGCATCAGCGGCTTACGATCAGGGCCGTATTGCGGCGCAAGCGTTGATTAAAGGCGAGGCCTCAGCGCACTTAATTGAAGACATCCCCACCGGGATTTACACCATTCCAGAAATCAGTTCAGTGGGTAAAACTGAGCAGCAGCTAACCGCAATGAAAGTGCCTTACGAAGTGGGACGCGCCCAGTTCAAACATCTGGCGCGTGCGCAGATTGTCGGGATGAACGTGGGCAGCCTGAAGATTTTATTCCACCGTGAAACCAAAGAGATTTTAGGCATCCACTGCTTTGGCGAGCGTGCCGCTGAGATCATTCATATCGGTCAGGCCATCATGGAACAGAAAAACGGCGGCAACACGATTGAATATTTCGTGAATACCACCTTTAACTACCCCACGATGGCAGAGGCCTATCGCGTAGCCGCGTTAAATGGCTTAAACCGCCTGTTTTAACGTGCTGTCGAGATAGCCCTGCATATGCGTGCGAATTGCCTCTGCCAGTTGTTCATAACGGCTGCGCAGAGGTGAACCCGGACGATAGACTAATGCGATAGTGCGCTGCGGCACTGGCTTGTAGCACGGCAAATAGCAGACGCCATCGCGTACGCGCTCCGGTGGCACCGACAGCGCAGGTAACAAGGTAATGCCGCTGCCTGCCGCAACCATGTTACGCAGCGTTTCGAGGCTGGTTGCACGGAAATGCGTATCTTCATCCGCCCCCGCTTCAAAGCAGAAGCCCATCGCCTGATCGCGTAAACAGTGGCCATCTTCCAGCATCAGCAATTTCTCACCAGCCAGATCGGACATCGGCACGCGATCGCGATCGCGCCACGGGTGGTCCTGATAAATCGCCAGCTTCATCGGCTCATCAAACAGAGGCACTTCTATAAACGCTTCACTCTCTTTCACTAACGCCAGAATCGCGCAGTCGAGCTTGCCGCTGTCGAGTTGCGCCAACAGCTGCTGGGTTTGTGCTTCATGCAGATACATTTCCAGCTTGGGAAAGGTCTGATGCAACATCGGAATAATTTGCGGCAACAAATAGGGGCCGGTGGTTGGGATGAGACCAATATGCAGCGGGCCTGACATCGCTTCACCTTGTTGGCTCGCCATCTCTTTCAGCACTTTCACTTCACGCAATACGGTCCGCGCCTGATCCACCAGCAATAAACCGGCCTGGGTGAACAAAACTTTGCGGCTGGTACGCTCCAGCAGCATGACGCCCAGTTCATCTTCTAATTTACGAATCTGCCCGCTCAGCGTTGGCTGACTAACGTGACACGCATCCGCAGCACGGCGGAAATGACGGTGCTCAGCAAGCGAAACCAGATATTCAAGATCACGAATATTCATTGTTACCCTCCAAACCACGATAGCCCGTGGCGATAGATAGAATAGCAATGAACGATTAGCCCTATCAAGCGGCGATAGGAATAATGCACACATCAAATAAAGACTGTCACTACAGCAAAAAATCTCAGTGTCAGCAGGAAAGCTGACCCTTTGATGATGTGCCTATAAAAAAGTAATTCTGAAGCTAGAGGTTGGCGGGCATTTCCTGTGCCCGCTTTTTTTATCTGCAATTTATACCAGACGCTGCTTCGCCTCTGTAATGGCGCGTGCAACTTGCTGCGGCGAAACGCCACCCTGCGCATTGCGCTTATCAAGGCAACTTTGCAGCGCAAGGATCGGATAAACATCTTCTTCTATCACTGCGCTAAATTGCTGTAACTGTGCCAGTGACAGTGACTCCAGCGCCACGCCCTGCTTAATCGCTTCCACCACCGCTTCCCCCACAATATGATGTGCTTCCCGGAACGGTACGCCTTTCGCGACCAGATAATCCGCCAGTTCAGTGGAGTTGGCGTAACCCTGCTCTGCGGCTTCCTGACAGCGTGGACGTTTGACCTGAATACCATCCAGCACCAGCACTGACATATGCAGGCAGTCGAGCCAGGTATCCAGCGCGTCGAACAGACCTTCTTTGTCTTCCTGCATATCTTTGTTGTACGCCAGCGGTAAACCTTTCAGTGTCATCATCATGCCGGTCAGTGCGCCCTGTACACGGCCACACTTGCCACGGATCAGCTCCAGCGCATCCGGGTTTTTCTTTTGCGGCATCAGTGATGACCCAGAAGTAACCTTGTCCGACAGCTCAATAAAACCCGCTTCACCGGTGTTGAAAAAATCATGTCTTCAGCAAAGCGCGATAGATGCACCATGCCAATGGCGGCATCAGACAATAATTCCAGAACGTGATCGCGATCGGAAACCGTGTCCAGGCTGTTGCGCGTTGCAGAAGCAAAACCCAACCAGCCGGCTAACTGCTGGCGATCAATTTCATACGCCGTCCCCGCCAGTGCGCCAGAGCCTAGTGGGCTTACGTCAAGACGTTTCAGCGTATCCTGCAAACGGCTCTCGTCACGCGCCAGCATTTCTACATAGGCCAGACACCAGTGAGCAAACGTCACCGGCTGCGCACGTTGCAGATGGGTATAACCTGGCATTACTGCATCCTGATTGGCTTCTGCAGTGGCCACCAGCGCCTGTTGTAATTCACGGGTCGCGTCAGATAACGCTTCCACCTGCATTTTGCACCAGAGTTTCAGGTCAGTCGCGACCTGATCGTTACGGCTGCGGCCGGTGTGTAATTTTTCCCCAGTGCACCGACTTTTTCAATCAGCTTTCCTTCAACCCAGCTGTGAATATCTTCGGCATCGCTCTGCAAAATCTGTTCGGGATTCGCGCGAACCTCTGCTAACAGCGTGTTCAGCGCGGCTTCCAGCTGCTGCTGCTCATCGCTGCTCAGTACGTTTACCGTCACTAACGCTTTGGACCAGGCGATTGAACCAATGATGTCCTGCTCCGCCAGGCGATAGTCGAAGCGCAGCGAGTCGTTAAACTGTTTGAAACGTTGATCTGCTGCCTGGGTAAACCGTCCACCCCAAAGTGCCATGTGAAATCTCCTTCAAATCGTTAAACGAAGGGCGGCATAAATGCCGCCCCTGAGGTTATGCTGTGAGGCGAGGCGCACCTCGCCTGAGAATTATTTTTTCTGCTCGTTCAGGGCGCGAATGCGTGAAGAGAGCGAGAACAGACGGATGAAACCGCCTGCATGACGGTGATCGTAAACTTCGTCTTCGCCAAAGGTCGCAAACTCTTCTGAGTACAGGCTGTTTGCCGAACGTTTCTGCGTGGCGGTGGCCTGCCCTTTATAAAGTTGCAGCACCACTTCGCCATTCACCTCTTCGGCCATTGATTCAGCCGCCGCCTGGATAGATTTACGCAGTGGCGCAAACCAGCGGCCATCGTAGACCACATAGGACATTTCCTGACCTAACTGCTCACGCCATTTAAAACTGTCGCGATCCAGTACCAGCTGCTCAACCGCGCGCAGGGCATTCACCATAATGGTGCCGCCTGGGGTTTCGTAGCAGCCGCGAGATTTAATACCAACCAGGCGGTTTTCCACGATATCGATACGGCCTACACCATGTTTTGCACCGATCACGTTGAGTTTTTCCAGGCACTGGAACGGGCTCAGCTTTTCACCGTTTACCGCCACAACGCGGCCTTTCTCTACGGTCACGGTCACGTTTTCTGGCTGATCGGGCGCTTCCAGGGGATCAACGGTCCAGACCCAGCAATCTTTGTTTGGCGCGTTTGACGGGCTTTCCAGCACGCCACCTTCGGTAGAAATATGCCACGCATTCTCGTCACGGCTGTAGATTTTTTCCAGCGATGCGGTGGTTGGGATGTTACGCTCTTTCAGGTAGTCCAGCAGTGCTTCACGTGAACGCAGGTCCCATTCACGCCACGGCGCCACCACTTTCAGTTGAGGAGCCAGCGCGGTGTAGGTGGTTTCGAAACGTACCTGATCGTTACCTTTACCGGTTGCACCGTGGCACAGCGCATCAGCACCAACTTTCAGCGCCAGCTCAACCTGTGCTTTAGCAATAATGGGACGCGCCATTGAGGTGCCCAGCAGGTAAGTGCCTTCATACAGCGCACCAGTTTGCAGCACCGGATAAACATAATCACTGATGAACTCTTCCCGCAGATCAACGACGTGGCATTCTGATGCGCCGGACTGCAACGCTTTCTTTTCAACGCCTTCAAGATCGCTACGCTCCTGACCAATATCTGCCACGAACGCGACAACTTCACAGCCGCCGTAATTTTCTTTCAGCCATGGAATAATGGCCGAAGTATCAAGGCCACCGGAGTAAGCCAGAACGATTTTTTTGATACCTTGCGTTTGCATTTCGTAATCCTTGAATCAGAGTCGTTAAGCGAGAATCCGGGTGCCAATCGACACGCCGTTAAAAAGAGTGGGCAGTTGCTCAGCATGACGCCAGCTGGCGATATCCACCGGGCGGCCCAGCGTGCGGGCAGCATCAAGTGCTGCATGCACTTTAACAATCATGCCATCAGTAATGATGCCCTGAGCGATTAACTGCTCGGCCTTGTCTGCAGTCATCTCTTCAATACGCTGACCTTTGCCGTCCAGAATGCCGCTGACATCAGACAGCAAGACGAGATCGGCACCGAGGGTGGAAGCCAGCGCGGTTGCTGCCTGATCCGCGTTGACATTCATCAGGTCGCCGCCATCAGTAATACCGATTGAGCTAACCACCGGCATATAACCAGCATCCAGCAGTGTATTCAGTAAGGCAGGGTTACCCGGCATGGCGTTACCCACATGGCCGAGTTCTTCATCGAACTGAGTAACATTCACCAAACCTGCATCGCCGAGGCACAAGCCTACTGCGTTGATACCATATTTTTTCGCCCACGCCAGCAGCGTTTTATTTGCCGTACCCGCCAGTGCGCCGGTAATGATGTCGATTTGATCGGCAGGCGTGACGCGTAAGCCGTTTTTCTTTTTCACCGGCAGCGCCAGCTTTTTCATCAGGTCGTCCACCAGGCAGCCACCGCCGTGAACAATGAGCAGCGGGCGCTGATGTGTATTGCGATAAGTCAGCAGCGCGTCAAACAAACGGGCCAGCGCCTCTTCGCTGTCTAACAGCACACCGCCAAGTTTGATAATTAAAGGATTGGTCATGGCTAATTTACTCGTCCGTTAAATCAGTGACTGCGTTTCAGGGAAGCCGAAACGAATGTTTAAACACTGTACCGCCTGTGAGGCTGCGCCTTTAAGCAGATTATCTTCGGCGGCGACAACAATCAGATGCTCGCCCTGCACGGCAAAGCCGATATCACAATAGGGCAACCCTACAACCGCCTTCAGGGCAGGCACGCCTTGCTCGTAGACGCGCACCAGCGGCTTGTCGTGATAAGCATTGTGGAAGGCATCGGCAACATCGTCACGACCAATGCCTGCTTTCAGCCGGCAGGTAATCGTGGCCAAAATACCGCGCGGGAAACTGCCAAGATGCGGCGTAAAAATCACCGGCGTACCAAGATGCGCAACGATTTCCGGATGGTGACGATGAGAAAACAGTCCGTAAGGTTGCAGGCTAACTTCGCAGAAGCTGGTGCCAACATTAGCTTTACGCCCGGCACCGCTCACCCCACTGGTGGCGTTGATCACTGGCCACTGCGTTTCATTCAGCAAGCCAGCTTCCACCAGCGGTTTTAATGCCAGCTGAGCAGCCGTTGGGTAACAGCCCGGCACGGCAACCAGCTGCGCTTCTTTAATCTTCTCATGTTGCCACTCAGCCAAACCGTAAACGGCTTTATCCAGCCAGTCGCCGTGCTGATGTGTGAAACCGTAATATTGGTTATAGAACTCGCCGTCGTTGACGCGGAACGCGCCCGACAAATCAAACACCACACAGCCCGCTTTAAGAAATTCAGGAGCCAAATCGTGGCTGACTTCATGGGCCGTCGCCAGAAACACGACGTCGACTTTATCTGCCCACTCTGAAGCACTGCTCAACGGCTGTAGCGGCAGATCGACCACGCCTTTGAGCTGCGGATGCAGATCAGAGAGGCGTTTACCGGCGTCTGGGCTTTGCGCTGAAACCGCCAAAGCGGTTATGTTCATATGTGGATGGCGATTCAGGAAGGTGGCAAGCTCTACGCCAGCGTAACCACTGGCACCAACGATCAGCGTATTCAACATCAGGCTGTATACCTTATTACAGTCACACGTTCCGGGTCGCGGCCTTGCCCCGTTGCCCACGATGCCGTTTGCCGAGATTTTAAGTTCACAAGCAAGCGACGTTATTGTATTTTTATTCACTATTAATGCATGAATATTGATACATCCTAACTCAAGGACCGTCAACAGTGAAGACAAAATTACCGCCTTTTATCGAACTCTACCGCCAGTTGATCGCAACACCATCAATCAGCGCAACGGATGCTGCACTGGATCAGAGTAATGAAACTTTAATCAATTTATTGGCTGGCTGGTTTCGCGACCTCGGCTTCAGCGTAGAAGTGCAGCCGGTACCCGGCACGCGCAACAAATTCAATATGCTGGCCCGCACCGGCAACGGCGCCGGTGGCCTGCTGCTGGCAGGTCATACCGATACCGTACCCTTTGATGATGGTCGCTGGACGCGCGATCCTTTCACGCTAACCGAACACGACAACAAACTTTACGGTTTAGGCACTGCAGACATGAAAGGCTTCTTTGCTTTCATTCTTGATACGCTGCGTGATGTTGATGTGACAACGCTGAGCAAACCGCTTTACATTCTGGCTACCGCTGATGAAGAAACAACCATGGCGGGTGCTAAGTATTTTTCTGAATCCACCCAGTGGCGTCCGGACTGCGCCATCATCGGTGAACCGACATCTCTTAAGCCCGTGCGCGCCCACAAAGGCCATCTTTCCCATGCGATTCGCATCGAAGGTAAATCGGGACACTCCAGCGATCCGGCTCGTGGCGTTAACGCGATTGAGTTAATGCATGAATCTATCAGTCATTTAATGCAGTTGCGTAACACGCTGAAAGAGCGTTATCACCATGAGGGTTTCGCGATCCCTTATCCCACCATGAATTTTGGTCATATTAATGGCGGTGATGCTGCTAACCGTATTTGCGCCTGCTGCGAATTGCATATGGATATTCGTCCGCTGCCAGGCCTGACGCTGAGCGATTTAGATGAATTACTCAACGAGGCGCTGGCACCTGTAAGCGCGCGCTGGCCAGGCCGAATCAACGTGGGCGAGCTGCACCCACCCATTCCGGGATATGAGTGTCCGGCTAACCATGAACTGGTGAAAGTGGTAGAGAAATTACTGGGTACGCCAACTGAAGTGGTGAACTATTGCACCGAAGCACCGTTCATTCAGCAGCTGTGTCCAACTCTGGTGTTAGGCCCAGGCTCAATTAATCAGGCGCACCAGCCAGATGAATTTATTGATACGGCATTTATAAAGCCCACTCGTGAGCTTATCAGTCAGGTTGTACAGCATTTTTGTCACTGATTAACATCAAATGGGGCATTTCACTGCAAAAGCAGCAAAATGCCCGGTCATTCTGCGGGATTTAATGATAAGAATAACTTATCCCGCTTCGCCTTAATTAAATTCTATGAATTTCCGTTATTTAGCGGCACGTTTGCGTCAGTTTAAGTCAATTGACGAAAGGAACATTACGTGGCTAGATAAAAGACGATGTTATGCCCGGTGGGTGTAGAAGTTTAAAAGACGATGAGGGTGTCAGGGTCAAATGAACGAACAATATTCCGCAATGCGAAGTAATGTCAGTATGCTCGGCAAACTGCTCGGGGATACGATTAAGGATGCGCTTGGAGAGAACATCCTTGAGCGGGTAGAAACCATCCGCAAACTTTCCAAGTCATCCCGTGCGGGAAATGACACTCATCGCAAGGAGCTGCTCAATACGCTGCAAAATCTGTCTAATGACGAACTCCTGCCGGTTGCGCGTGCCTTTAGTCAGTTCCTCAATCTCACCAACGTTGCTGAACAGTATCAAACCATCTCTCACAACGGCGAAGGGGCGAATCATCCGGAATTGTTGAAGAAAACGTTCGAAAACCTCAAGCAGCAGAGCGATATTAGCGAAAGCGCCATCCGCGCCGCGATTGAGTCCTTATCACTGGAACTGGTTCTGACCGCTCATCCGACAGAGATTACCCGTCGTACGCTGATCCATAAACTGGTTGAAGTGAATAGCTGTCTGAAGCAGCTCGATCACAGTGATATTTCTGACTACGAACGTAACCAGATCATGCGTCGCCTGCGTCAGTTAGTGGCGCAAGCGTGGCATACCGATGAAATCCGTAAATACCGTCCAACGCCAATTGATGAAGCCAAATGGGGCTTTGCGGTGGTGGAAAACAGCCTGTGGGAAGGCGTGCCTGCTTTCCTGCGCGAACTGAACGAGCAGGTTGAAGAGTCATTTGGCATTAAGCTGCCGGTCGATTTTGTCCCGGTGCAGTTTACTTCCTGGATGGGCGGCGATCGTGATGGTAACCCAAACGTCACGGCATCGATTACCCGCCATGCCATGCAGTTGAGCCGCTGGAAAGCCGCCGATCTGTTCCTGCGCGATATTGGCGTACTGATTTCTGAACTGTCGATGTCTGAATGTAGCGATGACGTGCGTGAGTTATGTGGCGATCCAGAGGCGATTGAGCCTTACCGCATGATTTTGAAACGCATCCGTAGCCAGCTAATGACCACGCAGTCTTATCTGGAACGTCGCCTGAAAGGTGAACGCCTGCCGCGTCCGGCAGATTTACTGGTTTCCAATGACCAACTGTGGCAGCCGCTTTACACGATTTACCAGTCATTGCAGCAGTGCGGTATGGGGATTATCGCCAACGGCCAGTTGCTCGACACGCTGCGCCGCGTTAAGTGTTTTGGCGTACCGCTGGTACGTATCGACCTGCGCCAGGAAAGTACCCGCCATACCTTAGCCATTGCTGAAGTCACCCGTTATCTGGGCCTCGGCGATTACGAAAGCTGGTCAGAAGCTGACAAGCAGGCTTTCCTGATCCGCGAACTGAATTCCAAACGTCCTCTGCTGCCGCGTAGCTGGGAACCCAGCGACGATACACGTGAAGTGCTGGAAACCTGCCGCGTTGCGGCTGAAGCGCCGCAAGGCTCCATTGCTGCTTACGTGATTTCGATGGCAAAAACGCCCTCCGACGTGCTGGCTGTGCATTTACTGTTAAAAGAGGCCGGTATTTCTTTTGCCATGCCGGTGGCGCCACTGTTTGAAACCCTTGACGACCTGAACAACGCCAATGACGTGATGAGCCAGCTTCTCAGCATTGACTGGTATCGCGGTTTTATTCAGGGCAAACAGATGGTGATGATTGGCTATTCCGACTCGGCGAAAGATGCCGGAGTCATGGCCGCCAGTTGGGCGCAGTATCAGGCGCAGGATGCGTTGATCAAAACCTGTGAAAAAGCAGGTATTTCATTAACGCTGTTCCACGGACGCGGCGGCACCATTGGTCGTGGCGGTGCGCCTGCTCACGCGGCACTGCTGTCGCAACCCCTGGCAGCCTGAAAGGCGGCCTGCGCGTGACGGAACAGGGTGAAATGATCCGCTTTAAGTACGGATTGCCAGAGGTCACCATCGCCAGCCTGTCGCTTTATACCGGTGCAATTCTGGAAGCCAACCTGATGCCGCCGCCAGAACCGAAAAAGAGTGGCGCAGCATCATGGATCAGCTCTCTGCCGATTCCTGCGCTATGTATCGCGGTTACGTCCGTGAAAATCCTGATTTCGTGCCCTACTTCCGCTCGGCAACACCTGAGCAAGAACTGGGTAAACTGCCGCTCGGCTCGCGTCCGGCGAAGCGTCGCCCCACCGGTGGCGTTGAATCCCTGCGCGCCATCCCGTGGATTTTTGCCTGGACGCAAAACCGTTTGATGCTGCCTGCCTGGCTGGGTGCCGGTGCCGCCTTACAACAGGCAATGGACGCGGGACATCAGGATCAGCTGGAAGCGATGTGTCGCGACTGGCCTTTCTTCTCTACCCGCCTCGGCATGCTTGAAATGGTGTTCTCCAAAGCTGACCTGTGGCTGGCGGAATACTACGATCAGCGTCTGGTGGATAAATCGCTGTGGCCGCTGGGCAAACAGTTACGCGATCAGTTAGATGCGGATATTAAAGCAGTATTAACCATCGCCAACGATGCACATTTAATGGCTGACCAGCCGTGGATTGCGGAGTCGATTGCCCTGCGCAACGTCTATACCGATCCGCTTAATGTTCTTCAGGCGGAGCTGCTGCATCGCTCGCGCGCCCAGGAAGAGCGTGGTAACGAGCCAGATGCACGGGTTGAACAGGCGCTGATGGTAACGATTGCGGGCGTAGCCGCCGGGATGCGTAACACCGGCTAGCGGTAAAACATGCCTGGATGCAGAAGGTCATCTGTAACTGGCATCACAAGCCGAACGCAACAATAAAAGGCTCACTGAAATGAGCCTTTTATTAATATTGTTGCTTATCAATTATCTTTGCGCTCTTCATCGACTGTCACACATAAGGAAACGACTCTTCTTGTTAATTCAATGCAACCACAAAATGAGCTGGCGATAATCATAATTTTAGCGAAACCCGGCGAAAGGAAATTAAGCCAACTATTAGGCAATAACCCACAGGGAGCTAAAAAAGTCGAAGCGATTAATATACCTGGTATAACACAGGCTTCATTTAATCTTCTCTTGGTGATTATCATGAGCAGGTGCCAGTCGAGTGACAATTACTGCCAGCATTCCTTCCTGAGCCAACGCCACTCACTAAAATTAATTCTTCTGCGGGGGAATATCAATTATTACCATGAAAAGCTGATGTCAAACACAAGAGATTAAAAACAAGACTAAATAAAAAAACACATACAGTCAGACTGAATTAATTACCGATGAGATTTAAGTGTTATTCTAAAACCCATTCAATCTTATATTATTAACAGTAAGCTTTACTCATTGGCGTAATATAAACGTGTTCATTAAAAACAGCATAACAGCTATTCCCAGGTTTAATTTTCTGCAAAATAAAAAAACGTTATCCCTCGCGGTGATAACGGTTTTAAAAATCTAACGGCCAGCGGCTTAGCTAAGCTGCATTACGCAGCGACTATCGGACGTACGCCTAACGTATGGCAAATCGCATAGCTCATTTCAGCGCGGTTCAGCGTATAGAAATGGAAATCTTTAACGCCTTCGCGGGACAGGATTTTCACCATATCCATAGCGATGTTGGCACCAACCATTTTGCGCGTTTCTGCGTCATCATCCAGACCGGCAAACATGGCGCTCATCCAGCCTGGCACACGCACGTTAGTCATGGTAGCGAAGCGTTGCAGTTGCTTAAAGTTAGAGACCGGCAGAATACCCGGCACAATTTCTACATCAATGCCGGTTGCCACACAGCGATCACGGAAGCGTAAGTAGCTTTCAACATCAAAGAAAAACTGGGTAATGGCACGGTTAGCACCCGCATCAATTTTACGCTTCAGGTTAATCAGATCGGCCTGCGCGCTTTTTGCTTCCGGATGCACTTCCGGATAAGCGGCGACAGAAATATCGAAATCACCGACCT
This sequence comes from Candidatus Pantoea haifensis, assembly GCA_018842655.1. Classification (GTDB taxonomy): domain Bacteria; phylum Pseudomonadota; class Gammaproteobacteria; order Enterobacterales; family Enterobacteriaceae; genus Pantoea; species Pantoea haifensis. The sequence goes on from JAGTWN010000004.1 coordinate 2,867,116, forward strand.
CTTTGAGCAGCGACACCAGATCGCAGCCGTACATTTCAGGTTTGCCGCTGCCAGCGGGCAAATCACCACGCAGCGCCACGATGTGACGAATGCCATTATTCCAGTAATCCTGGGCGATGGTGCGTAATTCATCGCGTGTCGCATCGATACAGGTCAAATGCGGTGCCGCTTCTAAGCCAGTGCGATCTTTGATGCCTTTAATGATGCTGTGAGTGCGATCGCGCTCCCTGAGTTAGCGCCATAGGTTACTGAAACAAATTTTGGCTTCAGGCTGCTTAAGCGATCGATAGAGTGCCACAGAGTCTCTTCCATTTCGCTGGTACGCGGCGGAAAAAATTCAAACGAGACATTAATTTGGCCGTTCAGCTCTGCCAGGTTTTGATTAAGTGCTTCGCGCTGATTGGCATGAAAGAAACTCATCCTGCTACCTCATTGATCACGTCGGTTAACTGTTGCCCCGTGAACATCCATACGTTTAGACGTCCAGATGCTCAAAATGAACGATTCTTAGCGCAGCGTCAACTTAAAAATGATTGAGAACGGTGATAAATGTTCAAACAACCTGAAAGAAATGCATTTGAGGGGGATAAAAAGGATGGCAGGACAGGCGCAGTGAACGCCTGTCCACACTAACTAAAGCAGTTGAGCGAGACGATTAATATCTGACTGAATCGCCCCAGCGGTGACATCACGCCCCGCGCCAGGCCCGCGGATCACCAATGGGTTATCACGATACCAGCGGCTTTCAATCGCAAAAACATTATCGCACGGCAGCAGCGAGGCCAGAGGATGAGCCGGACGTACTGCTTCCACACCCACGCGCGCTTTGCCATTGGCATCAAAACGCGCGACGTAGCGCAGCACTAAACCCATCTCCTGCGCCGCTTCAAAACGCTGCAACATCTGCTCATTCAATTCATCGCCGTTTTCAAAGAAATGATCGACTGAACAATTTTCACAGTTGCCAGGTACCAGCGACTCAACACGCACCTGATCGGGTTCGATGTTGTAACCCGCTTCACGCGCCAGGATTATCAGCTTGCGCATCACATCCTGACCAGAAAGGTCAACGCGCGGATCGGGCTCGGTTAATCCCTGTTGCCACGCCTGATCCACCAACTCGGTAAAGGGCACCGAGCCGTCAAACTGCAAAAATAACCATGAGAGTGTGCCAGAGAAGATACCGCTAATAGCTAAAATGGTATCGCCACTGTCGCGCAAATCGCGCACCGTATAGTTAATCGGTAAACCTGCACCCACCGTCGCGTTATAGAGCCAGTGACGTCCCGTTTTAGTAAAGGCATCACGGATTTGACGCCAGGTTTGGCTGTCTGACGCGCCCGCCACTTTATTTGCACTGATGACGTGGAAACCGTGGCTGGCAAAATCAAGATATTGCTGCGCCAGCGGCGTGCTGGCAGTGACATCCAGAACGACTAAATCATCAAACGGATGCGCACGCATCCACAGGAACAGCGACTCTTCATCACGCTCTTCCGCTTCATCATCAAAAAAGGCTAACGCACGGCTGGCGTCCAGCCCTTCATAACTCAGCAGGCTGCGACGGCTGTCTGCCACACCCGCCAGGATAAATTCAAAGCCCGTGCGTGCAGAAAGCGTTTCGTGTTCGCGTGCGAACAGCTCAAGCCAGCGTGAACCGATATTACCTTTACCAAACAGCATCAGCCCGATACGCTTTTCTGCACGAAACAGGGATTGATGCAAACCCTGCACCAGATGCTGCGTGGGGCCAACACGCAATACCGCCACAACGCTGATGTGATCTTCTGATTGCCAGATAAATTCTATCGGCTGATCTTTCATTTGCTGCCAGAAGCGGTGCGTATGCAGTGGATTGCGGGTGACGCCAGCGCCCACCAGCGCGACCAGCGCCAGCCCGTCACGCAGTTGCAGATGCCCCGGCAAGCCAGCGTCCTGTAACAGCGTGAAGGCGCTGTTCACCACTTCCGAGGTGTAGCAGAGTTGCAACAAGTAACGGTCGGGATGTACGCCGATGGCCAGTGGACGCAATTGTGCCCGCTTGAGCAATAAATCGATCTCTTTCTGCAGGAGGGCAAAATCATGTTGCTCTGGCAGCTGGATCTCAATCAGGCAGACATCGTCATGGCTGGTGACAATACGCGCACCGGTTCCCGATGCCAGCACGCGCTCAATACGTGTAGAGCCTTGCTCCGGCTGGTAACTGCAGCGTAATTGCAGATCAATATCACTGCCCGAAACGGGTTGCAGCGTGCGCGTGTGTAAAACTGGCGCAGCAAGACGCGCCAGTTCACTGGCTTCGTCGAGACGCAGCAGCGGAAGCAGGCAGGCATCAGGAACTTTGCGTGGATCAGCACTGTAAACCCCGGCAACGTCGCTCCAGATGGTGACACGCCCCACGCCTGCCAGCGCGCCAATCTGCGTAGCGGAATAGTCAGAACCGTTGCGGCCCAGCAGCACCGTTTCACCCGCTTCGTTGCGGCTGATAAATCCAGTTACAACGATGCGTTTATGCGGATGTTGCGCCAGCAGTGTTTGCAGTAGCGGCCACGATTTTCCTTCATCAACTTGTGGCTGTGCCGCGCGTTCGGCACGCAGGAAATCACGTGCGTCCAGCCAGCAAGCCTCAATGTCACGCTGGCTTAATACGGCCGCCATCAGACGTGCCGACCAGACTTCGCCATGCCCGACGACTTCGGCGTATACCGCCTCGGTAATTGTGCCATCCAGCAGCGCAGCCAGTTTTTCTAAATCGCGAATAAACGTAGCGATCATCGGTTCGGCAATGTCAGCAGGCAATAAAGCCGCGATCAGGTCGCTTTGATAGCGCCGTAAAGCCTGTTGCACCTGATGCGCCGACAGCCGATCGCTGTGGCTGAGTTTCAGCCAACTGATCAGCTGATTGGTGGTTGAACCTGCGGCCGAGACCACCATCATATCGCCCGGCTGGCTGTAATCCGCCATAATGCTGGCCACGCGCTGATAACAACGCGCATCCGCCAGGCTACTGCCACCAAATTTGTGCAACTGCTTACTGTTCGGCGTTCCCGCGCCTGCTGAAATCGTCATGCTTAACCCTCGGCTGCGATCCGGAATGCATTATCCAAATCGGCAATTAAATCTTCGTGATCCTCAATGCCGACCGAAACACGCAGCAGCGTTTCGGAAATACCTGCTGCGGCACGCGCTTCGGCAGACATGCCTGCGTGCGTCATGGTGGCAGTGTGAGAAATTAAACTTTCCACGCCGCCGAGTGATTCAGCCAGCGTGAAGAGCTGCAATGCTTTCAGGAAGCGACGCAGCAACGCTTCATCGCCATCCAGCTCAAAACTGAGCATGGCACCAAAGCCACGCTGCTGGCGTACCGCATACTCGTGACCGGCATTTTCCGCCAGCGAAGGATGATACAACTTTTTCACTAATTTCTGTTGCTTCAGGTAATCAACAATCGCCAGAGCATTACGCTGGGCGGCTGCCATGCGCGGAGCAAGAGTACGCAGGCCACGCAGTAATAAATAGCTGTCAAAAGCGGCGCCGGTTACGCCAATATTGTTTGCCCACCAGGCAAGGTCGGTAGCCAGCTGTGGATCTTTGGCTATCACTGCTCCTGCAACCACGTCTGAATGGCCGTTGAGGTATTTAGTGCAAGAGTGAATAACCAGGTCAGCGCCCAGCGCCAGCGGATTTTGTAACGCCGGGCTCAGAAAAGTGTTATCGACCACGCTAATGGCACCAGCTTCACGCGCGGCTTCACAGATAGCCGCAATATCCACTACGCGCAGCAGCGGATTGCTTGGGCTTTCAACTAACACCAGTTTGGGCTTTTCATTGAGCGCAGCCTGTAACGCTGCTTTGTCACCCTGATCGACAAATTTCACCCGATACGCGCCGCGCTTGCTCAGGCTGTCAAACAGGCGATAACTGCCGCCATAGCAGTCGTGAGGTGCCACTAACAGATCGCCAGGCTTCAGGAACACGGTTGTCACTAAATGAATTGCCGACATACCGGTATTGGTTAATACCGCACCTGCGCCACCTTCCAGTTCAGCCAGTGCGCGCTGTACTACGTCACGTGTAGGGTTGCCGCGACGTGAGTAGTCATGAGCGCGCGGCTCATTAAAGTCTAAAAAGTTATAGGTGCTGGAGAGGTGAATCGGTGGGACAACGCAGCCATATTGCTCGTCATCATTCAAACCGCTGCGAACTGCGATGGTTGCCTGTTTACGCGTCATGGTGCTAACTGTTCCTGAAGAGTGAAATAATGAGGCAACAGGATAGCACCCCGTAATTAGACGTCAATACATCTGGACATCTAAATGTCTTTGCGTATAGATTGAGCAAAATCGCAATACCCGCTAAAATTACGCGTCATCGCCTGACGTTCAACTTTGTTGCGAGAGATTACTGAACGGAGAAAACCCGCCATTTAAGGGGCCAGGCATTAAAAAATCAGGCATAATCCGCTGATTTCCTAACATTTAACTTTTATTGATTAAGGTAACCCATGGCTGAATGGAACGGCGAATATATCAGCCCGTACGCTGAGCACGGTAAGAAGAGCGAGCAGGTTAAAAAGATTACGGTTTCTATCCCGTTGAGCGTGCTAAAGATTTTAACGGATGAGCGCACCCGCCGTCAGGTAAATAATTTGCGCCACGCCACTAATAGCGAACTGCTGTGCGAAGCCTTTTTACACGCCTTTACCGGGCAACCTCTGCCGGACGATGTTGACCTGCGTAAAGAACGCAGTGATGAAATTCCCGAGGAAGCGAAAAAGATCATGCGTGATATGGGCATCGATCCTGATACCTGGGAATACTGAGTCGCCTGAAACAAAAAACCCAGCCGAAGCTGGGTTTTTTGTTGCCGTCGAATCGGACTGATTCGAATGCCGTAATCTTATTTTTTGCTGCCTGGCAGGCTGAAACGCTTGTTGAAGCGGTCAACACGGCCACCAGTTGCAACTTCACGCTGCTTACCGGTGTAGAACGGGTGGCACTGACCACATACGTCCAGGTTCAGTTCGTGAGTCAGCGTAGAGCGCGTATGAATCACGTTACCGCAAGTACAGTTGATGGTCACTGCTTCGTATTTTGGGTGAATACCTTGTTTCATGGAAAACCTCATATAAGGCCGTGTCGCTCTCCGTGCCAGGGATAAAACCTGCACAGCACCACACGCGATTGAACATTAAAGTAAACTTCGACCAGACTTTTCTCATCGAAGGCGGCATAGTATACAGACATCTGTAGCTTGCTGCAAATATAAGCTGATATATCCGCTCAACGCACCAGCGTGTACACTAACTTCCCGCTTATTGAACCGGAAAGAGATTGCTATGCCCGTTGTTCAGGTTGCCCTGCCCGTTCCTTTACCCCGCCTGTTTGACTATCTGCCGCCACAGGGCGCGCAGCCAGTTATTGGTGGCCGCGTGAGCGTGCCGTTTGGCAATCGAAAAATGATTGGCATTGTTGTTGCCCTGCGTGAAACCAGCGATCTGCCCGAAGCGCAGTTAAAAAAGTCGATGAAGTGCTGGATAGCGAATCGCTGTTTCCCTCCTCGCTGTGGCGCATCCTTAACTGGGCGGCGAATTATTATCACTCTCCACTGGGCGACGTGTTGAGTCATGCTCTGCCGGTGTTACTACGTCAGGGCAAACCCGCGCAAGACAACCCGCTCTGGCAGTGGCAAATCACCGAACAGGGACGGGCGACCGCGCCAGAAAGCCTGAAGCGTGCACCAAAACAGCAGCAGGCATTAGCGGCTTTACGTCAAAAGCCGCTTTATCGCCATCAGGTAAGCGAACATGACTTAACCGATGCAGCCATGCAGGCGCTGCGGGCGAAAGGGCTATGTGAACTTTATGAGCATCAACCGCAGATGCACGACTGGCGTGAGAGCTTTGCCGTTAAGGGCGAACGCCTGCGGCTGAATACCGATCAGGCTATGGCGGTCGGCGCGATACGCGGCGAAGATGAGCACTACGCCGCCTGGCTGCTGGCAGGTATAACAGGCTCCGGTAAAACCGAAGTCTATCTTAGCGTGCTGGAAAATGTGCTGGCACGCGGCAAACAGGCGCTGGTGCTAGTGCCTGAAATCGGTTTAACACCCCAAACCATTGCCCGCTTTCGCGAGCGTTTTGACGCGCCGATTGATGTATTGCACTCCGCACTTAACGACAGTGAACGTTTGGCGGTGTGGCTGCGTGCGCGACGTGGTGAAACCGCGATCATCATCGGTACGCGCTCGGCGCTGTTTACTCCACTGGCGCGGCCTGGCGTGATCATTATTGATGAAGAGCATGACAGCTCTTATAAACAGCAAGAAGGCTGGCGCTATCAGGCGCGCGATCTGGCCGTGTTTCGAGCCCATGAAGAAGATATTCCCATCGTCATGGGTTCGGCGACGCCTGCACTGGAAACGCTGCAAAACGTGCGCAATGGTAAATATCGCCAGCTCGATCTCACTAAGCGCGCCGGAAATGCAAAACCCGCGCTGCAACAGTTAATTGATTTAAAAGGCGTACAGCTGACTGGCGGCCTTGCACCGGCACTGATGGGTAAAATGCGACAGCATTTACAGGCCAATAACCAGGTGCTGCTGTTTCTGAACCGACGTGGTTTTTCGCCTGCGCTGCTGTGCCATGACTGCGGCTGGATAGCGGAATGTCAGCGTTGCGATCGCTACTACACGCTTCATCAGCATCAGCGCCAGCTGCGCTGTCATCATTGCGACAGTCAGCGCCCGCTGCCCAATCAGTGTCCACAGTGCGGTTCAACCCACCTGATGCCGGTTGGGGTCGGCACTGAGCAGCTTGAACAGCAGCTCGACACGCTGTTTCCTGGCGTTGCAGTGTCGCGTATCGATCGCGATACCACCAGCCGAAAAGGCGCATTAGAACAGCATCTGGCGGATGTCCATCGCGGCGGAGCCCGTATTCTGGTCGGCACACAAATGCTGGCTAAAGGCCATCATTTTCCCGATGTAACGCTGGTAGCGTTGCTGGATGTCGATGGCGCCCTGTTCTCTGCTGACTTCCGTGCGGCTGAGCGGTTCGCTCAGCTTTATACGCAGGTTGCCGGGCGCGCTGGACGAGCCGGTAAGCAGGGCGAAGTATTGCTGCAAACCCACCATCCAGAACACCCCCTGCTGCAAATTTTATTGCACCAGGGTTACTTTGCTTTTGCCCAGCAAACGCTGCTGGAGCGCCAGTCCGTTTCTCTGCCTCCCTGGACCAGTCACGCGCTGTTTCGGGCTGAAGATCATGATAACCAGCAAGCCGCCGAATTTTTACAGCAGCTACGTAATTTGCTGGAAGCCAGCCCGCTTAACGATAAAGCGATGTGGCTAATGGGTCCGCTGCCTGCGTTACAGCCAAAACGCAGTGGACGCTGGCGCTGGCAGCTTTTAATTCAGCACCCTTCACGTAAGCGCCTGCAGCAATTGCTGAGCAGCACTTTGCCACTGATAACCACCTTACCGGCTGCGCGCAAAGTGAAATGGACGCTGGATATCGACCCCACCGAAAGTTAAATCACGTCAGGCTGCGAGCCAGATCGAAAAAAGTCGCATAAGTCACAATTTTTATGCAAATTAAGTAACAACCTTGCCGGGCAATCGTTAACAATGTTGCCCGGCTCGCTTTTTCAGCCAGACAAAACAAACATTCGAACGCGCTTAACGCGTCAGGAGACAGTGTTGGAGCAGAATCAACAACCGTCCGCCGCGACGATGAAAGATGTGGCGGAAAAAGCGGGCGTATCGACCGCTACCGTTTCGCGCGCGCTCATGAATCCGGAAAAAGTCTCTGCCGCAACCCGTCAGAAAGTTGAGCAGGCTGTTACTGCCGTTGGCTATGCGGCGCATGGTGCGACGCGCAATACACGCCGCGGCGAAACGCAAACCATCCTGGTGATTGTGCCCGATATTTGCGATCCCTTTTTCAGCGAAATCATTCGTGGCGTCGAAGTTACGGCGGCGCAAGAAGGCTATCTGGTGCTGATTGGCGATTGCGCCCACCAAAATCAGCAAGAAAAAACCTTTATGAATTTAATGCTGACGCGGCAAATTGACGGCATGGTGCTGCTCGGTTCTCAGTTGCCATTTGAGGCGAGTCTGGATGAACAGCGCAACCTGCCGCCCATGGTGATGGCAAATGAATTCGCGCCTGAAATGTCACTGCCTACCGTTCATATTGATAATCTGACCGCTGCCTTCAATGCGGTTAATCATCTCTTACAGTTGGGTCATAAACAGATCGCCTGCATTGCCGGTCCCGAAACCATGCCGCTTTGCCAGTACCGCTTACAAGGTTATGTACAAGCGATGCGTCGCAGCGGATTAACTGTCGATCCAACTTATATTGTACGCGGCGATTTCACGTTTGAAGCTGGCGTGGCCGCGATGAAGCAACTGCTGGCCCTGGCCCAACCGCCGCAGGCACTGTTTTGCCACAGCGATATCATGGCACTCGGCGCGATAAATCAGGCAAAGCGCATGGGGTTACGTGTTCCGGAGGATCTGTCCGTCGTGGGGTTTGATGATATCGAGCTTGCACGCTACTGCGAGCCGCCGCTAACCACCGTGACACAACCGCGTTATCAGATTGGCCGGGAGGCCATGCTGTTGCTGTTAGATGAGCTACAGGGTAAACGTGTAAACAATGGCTCACGCTTGCTTGAGGCCGAGCTGGCAGTACGTGGCAGCACAGCACCAGGTAAAAAGCGTGAAAAATAAGCGCATTCACTGGCTATTTTCAGTAGATTCTTAAGGCGAACACCGCTGGTCAAAGTTCCTACCCTTAAGTAACATGGCGGACTCCTTGTCGGGCGGGTTAAAAGCAACAAAATCGCCCATTTGGCACTATTTTTGAAGGGTATCAGGACGAGAGTGGCACAAAAAGATTATGTAGGCCGCGGGCGTTCAACAGGGACGCGTCGCAAGAAAAGCCCCAGCCGTGGTAAAAAAGTAAAGGTAGCTCGGGCATATCTAAATTAATGATTGGACTGGCGGTTGCGGTGTTGGTGACCTTTGCCGGTGGTTTATGGTTCCTTGCGCATCATAAAAAGAAGACGCGCCGGTCATTACGGATCATAAAGCCAACGGCAATGGCTTACCGCCGAAACCGGAAGAGCGTTGGAAATACATCAAAGAGCTGGAAAATCGTCAGGTCACAGTGCCAACGCCGATTGAACCATCTGCGGGTGGCGAAGTGAAATCGCAAACCCAGCTCACAGATGAACAACGTCAGTTACTGGAACAGATGCAGGCAGACATGCGTCAGCAGCCAACTCAGCTGAACGAAGTGCCGTGGAACGAGCAAACGCCTGCACAGCGCCAGGTTACGCTGCAGCATCAACAGCAGTTACAGCAAATGCAGCGTCAGCAGGAGCAGGCCCAGCAGCAGCGTCAACAGCAGTTGCAACAACAACGTCAGCAGCAGCAGTTACAGCAGCAACGTCAACAGCAACAGCAACAGCAACAGCAAAATGTTCAGCGCCAGACGCAACCTGCTCCTGTAACACATGAACCGGCCACTCAACCCAAGCCACAAGAAACAGCGAAGACAAAATCTGAAAAAGCGTCATCACAGCGTTGGATGGTGCAATGTGGTTCCTTTAAAGGCACCGATCAGGCTGAATCTGTTCGTGCGGGCTTAGCCTTTGAAGGCTTTGAAAGCCGCATCACCACGGGCGGCGGCTGGAACCGTGTCGTCATTGGTCCGTATAAAGATCGAGCAACGGCTGACAGCACCTTAAAACGCTTACGCAGTTCAGGACACTCAAGCTGCATTCCGCTCGCCGTCGGGGGTTGAAACCCGACAAACTCGCCCCATATCAGTTTGCATGATACGCCGCGCCTCGTGCGCGGCGCTTTTTCCGACTGCAACAAGGGGTCTGCCCGTGACAACAATAGTAAGTGTACGACGCAACGGCCAGGTAGTGATTGGCGGTGATGGCCAGGCTACTCTCGGCAATACCGTAATGAAAGGCAACGTTAAAAAAGTGCGTCGTCTGTACAACGATAAAGTTATCGCCGGTTTCGCTGGCGGTACTGCAGATGCCTTTACCCTGTTTGAACTCTTCGAACGTAAACTTGAAATGCACCAGGGCCATTTGGTGAAAGCAGCCGTTGAACTGGCAAAAGACTGGCGCACCGATCGTATGCTGCGCCGCCTGGAAGCTTTGCTGGCGGTAGCTGATGAGTCTGCGTCGCTGATCATCAGTGGTAATGGCGATGTGATCCAACCCGAAAACGATTTAATTGCCATCGGCTCAGGCGGCCCTTTTGCTCAGGCTGCTGCCCGTGCGCTGCTGGAAAATACCGAGCTGGGTGCTCGCGACATCGTGGAGAAATCGCTGAATATCGCCGGTGATATCTGCATCTACACTAACCACAACGTTAATTTCGAAGAATTACCGTCCAAGGCGTAAGGATTTAACCATGTCTGAGATGACTCCTCGCGAAATCGTCAGCGAACTTGATCGCTTTATTATCGGCCAGGACAGCGCAAAGCGCGCCGTGGCTATCGCGCTGCGTAACCGCTGGCGCCGTATGCAGCTCGACGAAGAGCTGCGCCATGAAGTGACGCCAAAAAATATTCTGATGATCGGCCCGACCGGTGTAGGTAAAACCGAGATTGCCCGTCGTCTGGCCAAGCTGGCTAACGCACCGTTCATTAAAGTCGAAGCCACCAAATTCACCGAAGTGGGTTATGTCGGTAAAGAAGTGGATTCTATCATTCGCGATCTGACCGATGCTGCTGTGAAAATGGTACGCATGCAGGCGATTGAAAAGAATAAGTACCGTGCCGAAGAGATGGCGGAAGAACGCATTCTGGATGTCCTGATCCCACCGGCAAAAAATAACTGGGGTCAGCCAGAGCAAAGCAACGAGCCTTCTGCGGCACGTCAGTCTTTCCGCAAGAAACTGCGCGAAGGTCAACTGGATGACAAAGAGATTGAAATTGATCTCGCGGCCACAGCACCGGGTGTTGAAATCATGGCGCCTCCTGGCATGGAAGAGATGACCAGCCAGTTGCAATCCATGTTCCAGAACCTGGGCGGTCAAAAACAGAAGCCACGCAAGCTGAAGATTAAAGAGGCGATGAAGCTGCTGGTGGAAGAAGAAGCGGCCAAGCTGGTGAATCCGGAAGAACTGAAGCAAGACGCGATCGAAGCTGTAGAGCAGCACGGTATCGTGTTTATTGATGAGATCGATAAAATTTGTAAGCGCGGCGGTCAGTCTTCTGGCGGTCCGGACGTGTCACGTGAAGGTGTGCAGCGCGATTTGCTGCCGCTGGTTGAAGGCTGCACGGTGTCAACCAAACATGGCATGGTCAAAACCGACCACATTCTGTTTATCGCTTCTGGTGCGTTCCAGGTTGCCAGCCCCTCTGATCTGATCCCGGAATTGCAGGGTCGCTTGCCAATTCGTGTTGAATTGCAGGCACTGACGGTAAATGATTTCGAGCGCATCCTGACCGAACCCAATGCCTCGGTTACCGTGCAGTACAAAGCGTTGATGAATACCGAAGGCGTGACCATCGACTTTACCGATGACGGTATTCGCCGTATTGCTGAAGCCGCATGGCAGGTTAACGAGACCACCGAAAACATCGGTGCTCGTCGTCTGCACACCGTACTGGAGCGTTTGATGGAAGACATCTCTTATGATGCCAGCGATCGCCACGGTGAATCTGTGATTATTGATGCCGACTACGTTGGCAAACATCTGGATCAGCTGGTTGCTGACGAAGACCTGAGCCGCTTTATTCTCTGATTCGTATTCCATGTGTTTACGCAAAGCCCAGCCATTTGGTTGGGCTTTTTTATTTGCATGCTGCTGATGCATCGCCCTTTTCATCCGTTGATGATTTTGCCAACAATCCGCATAAAGCGATATACTTACCGCTCCTGTGGCAAACAGACGAAACCCTTATGAAATACGATACCTCTGAACTCTGCGACATCTACCATGAAGAAGTGAACGTTGTTGAACCGCTTTTTCAAACTTTGGTGGACGCACCTCATTTGGTGGTCAGATTACCACAGTGAAATGTTTTGAAGACAACGGCTTACTTTACGATCTGCTGGAAGAGAATGGCCGGGGTCGTGTGCTGTTAGTGGATGGCGGTGGCTCAGTGCGTCGCGCCTTAGTGGATGCGCAGCTTGCGCGTCTGGCGGCGCAAAACGAGTGGGAAGGTATCGTGGTTTACGGTTCGGTACGTCAGGTTGATGAGCTTGAAGAGCTGGAGATTGGCATTCAGGCCATCGCTGCGATTCCGGCTGGTGCTGCGGGTGAAGGCGTTGGCGAAAGCGATGTGCGCGTTAACTTCGGTGGTGTGACCTTCTTTTCGGGTGACCACTTATATGCTGACAATACAGGTATGATTTTGTCAGAAGATCCGCTGGACATCGAATAAGTCTGCCAACGAAAACGGGTGCCTGCGCACCCGTTTTTCGCATCAGCTGAGGTTTAAACCTCTTCCATTTTTCCCAGCAGCGCACGCAGGCGTTCTTGCCAGACATGCTGCTCCTCTTTCAAATGCTGATTTTCACGCATCAGCGCGTCGTGATTACCCGCCGCTTGCTGTGCGTCGTTACGCAGGCTGTTGTTCTGTTCTTTCAGTTCTTCAATTTCCATCTGCAACAGGGTGATGGTATCAATCGCCTGCTGTACTTTCGCTTCCAGTTTCTCGAACACTTCAAATGACATCTTTCTGACCTCTCCTAAATCTTGCAAGGCGTTGATGATGCCAGCTAAGCGCACGGCGCTTCAGCCAGCAACGATTTCCCGATTGTATGTAGCCTCACCGCGCAAGTCCAGTAACGCTGACCTTCCACGCTGAGTCTGTAACACTTTTCAGCCTATGCCTAAGAATCGTGCTGACGCGTTTTTGCGCGATCGCGCTCACCATTCAAGAATGCGCGAATGATGCTTAAAGAAAGCAAAAATACGCGAAAACGCGCATTTTTATGACACAGCACACAAAAATTAAGTTCGCTATTTCTCGTTTATGTTCGTTAACGATAAATTTACAACAGCCCTACATAAGAGGTGGGTGACTCATGGAATGAGAACAAAAACTGATAAAATTTAACCTCGCTTCAGGAACAACATTATGAGTCAGACAACTAACACGCTCAAAGGCCAGTGTATTGCCGAATTTATTGGGACCGGCTTGATTATTTTCTTCGGTGCAGGCTGTGTCGCTGCGCTGAAGCTCGCCGGTGCCGCATTCGGTCAGTGGGAAATCTGTATTATTTGGGGTTTAGGCGTTTCCATGGCAGCGTATCTCACCGCTGGCGTGTCTGGTGCGCACCTTAACCCTGCTATCACGCTTGCGCTTTGTCTGTTTGCTAACTTTGAAGGGCGCAAAGTGGTGCCCTATATTGTGGCGCAGATTGCGGGTGCATTTTGTGCAGCGGCGCTGGTGTATGGTTTGTACTACAGCCTGTTCTTCGATTACGAAACCAGTCATCAGATGGTGCGCGGCAGTGTCGAAAGCCTCGATTTAGCAGGCATCTTCTCAACCTATCCGAATCCACACATCAGTGTGGGTCAGGCGTTTTTAGTTGAGATGGTGATTACCGCCGTGCTGATGGCCGTCATTATGGGCCTGACCGACGACGGTAACGGTTTGCCGCGTGGCCCGCTGGCACCGCTGCTGATTGGTCTGTTGGTCGCTGTTATTGGTGGCGCAATGGGCCCGTTAACCGGCTTCGCCCTTAACCCGGCACGTGATTTCGGACCGAAGATCTTCGCATGGCTGGCAGGCTGGGGTAACGTGGCATTCACGGGTGGCCGTGATATTCCCTACTTCCTTGTGCCGATCTTTGGCCCCATCGTTGGTGCTTGTTTGGGTGCCTTTGGTTATCGCGTCCTGATTGGTCGCCATCTGCCTGGCGCAGCAAAAGAAATTGCCAGCACGACAACAGAAAAACCGGTCGCCCGCGCTCAGCAGCGTAAAGCGTAAGTTTCACCTTTATCATCAGGAAAGAATTTATGACTACTACCACCGATAAAAAATATATCGTCGCGCTCGATCAGGGCACAACCAGTTCACGTGCGGTGATACTGGATCACGACGCCAACATCGTAGCCGTATCGCAGCGCGAATTTACTCAAATCTACCCTAAAGCGGGTTGGGTTGAGCATGATCCAATGGATATCTGGGCCTCACAAAGTTCAACGCTGGTAGAAGTGCTGGCGCACGCCGACATCCGTTCCGACGAAATTGCGGCAATTGGTATCACTAACCAGCGTGAAACCGCCATCGTCTGGGATAAAGAGACCGGCAAACCGATTTATAACGCCATTGTCTGGCAGGACCCACGTACTGCGGATTACTGTAACAAGTTAAAGAAAGAGGGTCTGGAAGAGTACATCCAGCACACCACCGGTCTGGTGATTAACCCTTATTTCTCCGGTACTAAAGTAAAATGGATTCTGGATCACGTAGAAGGCGCGCGTGAACGTGCGAAACGTGGCGAACTGCTGTTTGGTACGGTTGATACCTGGCTGGTATGGAAAATGACCCAGGGCCGCGTACACATCACGGATTACACCAATGCGTCGCGCACCATGATGTTCAACATTCACAAGCTGGAATGGGATCAGCGCATGCTGGATATTCTCGATATTCCACGTGAAATGCTGCCGGAAGTGAAATCCTCTTCTGAAGTTTACGGCCAGACCAACATTGGTGGTAAAGGCGGAACACGTATTCCTATCGCGGGTATCGCCGGTGACCAGCAGGCTGCGCTGTATGGCCAGCTGTGCGTTCAGCCTGGCATGGCGAAAAACACCTATGGCACCGGCTGCTTTATGCTGATGAACACCGGTACTGAAGCGGTAACGTCAACGCATGGTCTGTTGACAACCATCGCGTGCGGTCCGCGTGGTGAAGTGAACTATGCACTGGAAGGTGCGGTATTCATCGGCGGCGCATCCATTCAGTGGCTGCGTGACGAGATGAAGCTGATCAGCGATTCGGCTGACTCTGAATACTTTGCCATGAAGGTTAAAGACACCAACGGTGTGTATATGGTGCCAGCTTTTACAGGCCTGGGTGCGCCTTAC
Source organism: Candidatus Pantoea haifensis (assembly GCA_018842655.1). Taxonomy (GTDB): domain Bacteria; phylum Pseudomonadota; class Gammaproteobacteria; order Enterobacterales; family Enterobacteriaceae; genus Pantoea; species Pantoea haifensis. Next base: position 2,882,200 of record JAGTWN010000004.1, read on the forward strand.
TGGGACCCGTATGCGCGCGGTGCCATCTTCGGTTTGACACGCGGTGCGAATGCTAACCACATCATCCGCGCCACGCTGGAGTCTATCGCTTACCAAACGCGTGACGTGCTGGAAGCGATGCAGAACGACGCCAACACGCGCTTGCAGGCGCTGCGTGTGGATGGTGGTGCGGTTGCCAACAACTTCCTGATGCAGTTCCAGTCTGACATTCTCGGCACGCGCGTTGAACGTCCTGAAGTACGCGAAGTCACTGCGTTGGGGTCCGCTTACCTGGCAGGACTGGCGGTTGGCTTCTGGCAGGATCTGGAAGAGGTTCGTGCCAAGTCAGTTATTGAGCGTGAATTCCGTCCAAGCCTTGAAACCACCGAGCGTAACTATCGTTATGCTGGCTGGAAAAAAGCGGTTGCTCGCGCGCAAGCGTGGGAAGAACAGGAGTAATGCTGTACCGCCCGCATCACATTGATGCGGGCCTTTTCCCGCCCTCTCCTCGCTGTGCTACACTGCCTGCCTGTTTTTTGTCAGGTAGATGCCATGAAACGAGAACTTGCCATTGAATTTTCCCGCGTAACTGAAGCTGCCGCGCTGGCAGGTTATCACTGGTTAGGTCGTGGAGATAAAAACGCTGCCGACGGCGCCGCTGTTCACGCAATGCGTCAGGTATTAAATACGATCGATATTTCCGGTCAGATTGTAATTGGCGAAGGCGAAATCGACGAAGCGCCGATGCTCTACATTGGTGAAAACGTCGGAACCGGCAATGGCGATGCGGTAGATATTGCTGTCGACCCAATTGAAGGCACTCGCATGACCGCCATGGGCCAGGCCAATGCGCTGGCTGTGCTGGCGGTAGGCGATAAAGGCAGTTTTCTGCACGCGCCTGACATGTATATGGAAAAGCTAATCGTTGGACCCGCCGCACGTGGGCATATCAATCTTGATCTGCCGCTGGAAACGAATCTGAGAAACATCGCCGCCGCCATGAGCAAACCGCTGTCACAGCTGACGGTGTCGATTCTGGCCAAACCGCGCCACGATGCGGTCATCAAACAGCTTCAACAACTTGGCGTGCGTGTTTTCGCCTTTCCGGATGGCGATGTCGCAGCTTCAATCCTGACCTGCATGCCAGACAGTGAAGTGGATGTTCTGTATGGCATCGGTGGCGCGCCTGAAGGCGTAATCTCTGCAGCGGTGATCCGGGCACTGGATGGCGACATGCAAGGAAGGCTGCTGGCCCGTCATCAGGTAAAAGGCGACAGCGATGAGAATCGTCAGTTAGGCGAGCAGGAACTATTGCGCTGCGCTGAAATGGGGATTGAAGCGGATAAAGTCTTAATGCTGGATGCGATGGCGCGTAATGACAATGTGATTTTTGCCGCTACCGGAATCACCAGCGGCGACTTGCTAAAAGGCATTACGCGCCAGGGCAACATCGCCACCAGTGAAACCTTACTGATTCGGGGTAAATCTCGCACTATTCGCCGCATCCAGTCGATTCACTACCTCGACCGCAAAGACGCGGCGCTTCATGCTTTTATCCTGTAACCGGTTGGTTGCCGCGCTCCGGCTGACGTGAGAGCGGCAACCAGCAGAGCAGCATCACCAGCGCGGTGAAAAACATCAGCATACCCAGACTGAACTGATCGCGCTGGGGCATCAACGCTGACATCCAGGCAATCAATCCTGATCCCAGATTCTGCATACCGCCAATCAGTGCGCCTGCGCTCCCTGCCAGCCACGCATAAGGTTCCATTGCGCCAGATGTCGCCAATGGAAACAGCATGCCTGCGCCGAAGAAAAACAGCGCGGCGGGCACCAGCAATGTCCAGATGTTCATGATGCCAAACCATGCCGGAAGCCACATCAACAATCCCGCCAGCAGGCAACTGTTTACCCCGCACCACATCAGACTATGCCATGAACGCTGCTCGCGTCCGGCAAACCAGGCACCAAAAAAGCAGCCGGAATCGGCAGAATAAACAGAATGCTCACCGTTAAACTGTTCAGGCCTAAAACGCCACCCAGCAGGACACCACAACTGGCTTCAAAGACTGCAATACCCGCCAGCGCGCCAATCAGCAAAATGATATAGCGTACAAAATTTGTGTCGCTTAACAATCTGGCGTAACGCTTAAAAAAGGGCGTGACTTCAGCACTGTGCGGACGGGTTTCCGGCAACCAGCGCGCCATAGCCACTGTTACCATCAGGCACAGTAACAGCAGAAAGGCGAAGCAGGCGTGCCAGCCAAATAGCTGGGTTAACAGCGCACCAATGACCGGTGCCAGCAGCGGACTGACCAGAATGCCCATGTTTAACAGACTGTTGGCCTGACGCAGCGCCTGACCAGAATAGAGATCGCGCGGCATCGTACGGGCCATTACGCCCGCCACGCCTGTTCCCATGCCCTGAATGGCACTGCCAAGCACCAGTACATTGAGTGAGGGCGCTAACAGGGCGGTGATCGCACCGATCATAAAGATCATCATGCCGATCAGGATCACGGGACGACGCCCAACACTATCGGAAAGCGGACCGTAGATCAGCTGCGATCCTCCATAGGTCATCAAATAAGCCGCCATCACGCGTTGCAACGTGCCGTCGCGCACGTTAAGGGCTTCAGCCATGCTGGCCATTGCCGGAACATAAATGGTTTGTGCCATCTGACCTACGGCAACCAGTACAATCAACATCACCAGCAAAGGGCGATTTTCCAGTTTTTTCATTTTATATGTGCGAGAAAGTTGTCTAAAAAGTAAAGATAAAGCAGCCATTAATCAGGCTGTAACAGGTGACTGGCGGGCAAAATATCAGGATTCAATGACAAAGCGAGTGGCGAGTGAAAAGCAATAAACTTGCACGCGTCAAGTTTATGCACCAGCTTGTAAATGTAGCGCAACAGTTTGTCGATTAGAGCTTTTAACCCTGAGCAGGGTAGAAATCTCACCGTTCAGTCGCGAAGATATTCACACGCCTGAAAATCAACCAAGGAGTGATTATGGCCGAGTGGGTCAATGCGCAAGTAATAGAAGTAAAAAACTGGACGGATGCGCTGTTTAGCCTTCGGGTTCAGGCACCCATTGAGCACTTTACGGCAGGTCAGTTTGCTAAGCTGGCACTGGAAATCGACGGTGAGCGGGTGCAGCGTGCTTATTCCTATGTCAATGCACCTGACGATCCTCTGCTGGAGTTTTATCTGGTGACGGTACCTGAAGGCAAACTGAGTCCGCATCTGCACGCGCTGCGCCCAGGCGATCAGGTTATGCTAACCAAAGAGGCCGCTGGTTTTTTTGTGCTGGATGAAGTGCCGGACTGCAAAACGTTATGGATGCTGGCAACCGGCACCGCGATCGGCCCCTATTTGTCGATTTTGCAACAGGGCGAAGGCCTCGATCGCTTCGAAAACATTGTACTGGTGCATGCGGCGCGCTATGCCGCCGATTTAAGTTTTTACCACTCATGCAGCAGCTTCAACAAACTTACCGTGGCAAACTTCATATCCAAACGGTGGTCAGTCGTGAAGAGATCGCGGGTTCGCTGACGGGCCGGGTGCCTGCGCTGATTGAAAATGGCGAGCTGGAGCGCGCAGTTGGGCTAACCATGGAGGCGGAAAGCAGCCACATCATGCTGTGCGGCAATCCACAAATGGTGCGTGATACCCAGCAGTTGCTGAAAGAGACGCGCGATATGCGTAAGCATCTCAAACGCAAGCCGGGTCATATGACCAGCGAACATTACTGGTGAGCCGCAGATCGGTAACGCACAGGCAACGTGGCGGTACCAAAGCGATTTTTTCCTTTGGTACCGCGAAACACACCCACATCCAGCAACAGTGCGCCAAAAATAATAAAGGGAATTGCGCGTCCAACCAGCCATGGCAGCACACCGTCTAACATGCTCCAGTTTCCTGCCACCAGCATCCACGCCACAATCAGCAGTAGCGCCCAGTAACCGCGGCGATTGCGATCGTGCAGCCGTTTGACCAACACTGCGCTGGCAGGCCAGAGCAAGCAAACCACACCAAAGGCTGCCATTTGCGTATCAAGCAGATCGTTACCGGCTAAAACAAACAACAGCGTAGTGGATACCAGCCAGACAGCCTGCCAGATCCAAAAGTCGCGTCGCCCTAACCGACCGCGATACGAGAAACACCATTGCTGTATCGTCATGCTTTATCACTCTGCGATAAATTTAAGCCGCCGCGCTTTTGACCTTGCGGATAAAAACCGTTCTAATTTGGAACTGAGTTTACTGGTTAGGATCGACAAAATGAAGAATTTGCCAGGCGCAATGTTGTTGAGTGCTGCGCTGACGGTTCCGGCATTTGCCGCCGACCCACAACCATTGGATCGGGCCGAACATATGCCCGCCGCGCCTTATCTGTTATCTGGCGCACCCACGTTTGATATGTCGATTGGCCAGTTCCGCGAGAAGTATAACGCTGCCAATCCTGCGCTTCCGCTAATGGAATACCGTGCCATCGACAATCGTGGCGACAAAAGCAACCTGACACGAGCTGCCAGCAAGATCAGTGAGACCTTATACGCATCGACTGCACTGGAACCTGGCACCGGTAAAATTAAAACGTTGCAGATTACCTGGCTTCCCTTGCCGGGGCCGGATCAGAGCGCCTCGCAAGCGAAGGCAATGGATTATATGACGGCAATGTTACGCTTTTTCGTCCCGGGTTTGACGCCTGAAGAGGGACGTGAAAAGCTGGAAGGTTTACTGAGTGACGGCAAAGGATCGCACTATTTTGCCCACAACGAAGGCGCGCTGCGCTTTGTGGTCGCTGACAACGGCGACAAGGGCTTAACCTTCGCCATTGAGCCGCTTAAACTGACGCTCGCTACCCCTGATCGGGCGGGCAAAAATGACGAAAAGCAAAGCCATCGGCACATTTGATCTCTATACTGTCTGGCAGACAACGCTGCCTGCCGGCAGTGCTATTTCATGAATCGCGTTATGCGGAGGATAGAATGCGACATCCACTGGTTATGGGTAACTGGAAACTGAATGGTAGCAAGCAGATGACAGCCGAGTTAATCGACGGTCTGCGCAAAGAACTCTCCGGCGTTGAAGGCTGTGGCGTGGCCATTGCACCACCGACGATTTACCTCGATCAGGCAAAGCACGCTATCTCCGGTAGTCATATCGCTCTGGGTGCGCAGAACGTGGATGTGAATCTGTCTGGCGCATTCACCGGCGAAGTTTCAGCGGACATGCTGAAAGACATCGGCGCGAAATACATCATCATCGGCCACTCCGAGCGTCGTACTTATCATAAAGAGAGCGACGAATTCATCGCGAAAAAATATGCCGTGCTGAAAGCTGCAGGTTTGACGCCTGTTCTGTGCATTGGTGAAACCGAAGCCGAGAACGAAGCCGGTAAAACGGAAGAAGTCTGTGCTCGCCAGATTGATGCCGTGCTGGAAACGCAAGGTGCAGAAGCATTTAAAGATGCTGTTATCGCTTATGAACCTGTCTGGGCTATTGGCACCGGCAAATCAGCCACCCCAGCGCAGGCGCAGGCTGTCCACAAGTTCATTCGCGATCACATCGCGAAGAAAGATGCCGCAATTGCCGAACAAGTAATCATTCAGTACGGCGGTTCCGTTAATGATAAAAATGCTGCGGAGCTGTTTACTCAACCAGACATTGATGGCGCGCTGGTTGGCGGTGCTTCACTGAAGGCAGATGCTTTCACCGTGATCGTGAAAGCCGCCGCGGCAGCAAAAGCTTAATCTGTGAATAAAGGCGGCGACTAAGCCGCCTTTTTTACTGGCGGCAACATTTTACAGCTATGATCCTGCACCTCTTCCGCCGAGCCGCTGTTCAGTAACAGCCAGTTGCGCTCAATCGCCATCAGCACTAAACGCCCATCGGTTAAGCTCGCCATCGCGAGTCCATATTTTCCCATCTCCCCACGTGCCAGCGGCACTTCCGTCGCTAACCGAATAAACGGACTTTGCTGTGCCAGTTCCGCCCTGGTCAGCGTGCGCAACAGATAGCGATGCTTGCGGAGCGTGGCTGTCTGCCACTGCTCATTAAGTGAAGGTGCAAGCGTATCGAGTCGCTGACGCACGTCAGGCCGTAAGCAGGAAATATGAATGTGTAGCTGATTCTGCGTGCGGCCATACTTAGCATTGATAGCTAACGACAGCGCATTATCGTCAATGGGTGCTTTACGCCGCTGCGCCAGCGCATGGCGTTGTTGCCAGGCAAAAAGAAAATAATTCGGCGTGGTGGGATTTAGCAACGACGGACTTTCAATGCCGCTGGTTTTCGTTGTCGGGATAAGAAGATATTGCAGCGGCCCATTGATATCTTTCAGCATCGCATAGCCCTGAGCCAGCACGACACGCTGACAGGGCGCTGGCCGGCCTGTTTGCTGCAAGTTTGGCACGCACTTTTCACTGACAATCTGCCATAAAGCATCGGAATTTTTTTGAAGTGAGCAGCCGCGATCAGCATCGCTGTAATGATTAATGCAAACAGAATAACAATCAGACTGATGACACGACGACTCGCCCGCATAGCAAAGCTTCCTCTGTCTTAACCAGTCCGCATCCTCGCCTGGCGCACGTTAAATGTCACGCCTGCTTTGTCGCCCTGAACACCCGCAATAACAGTGAAACAAAAAACCCTTACTCGCCGGCTGCCCGGCTTTCAGGGTTTAGTGCAGAAAGGCTGTCGCGATTACGGCTTCATCACCTGATCATAGCTGCCGCCATCAGCAAAGTGTGCTTTTTGCGCTTGTGTCCAGCCACCGAACTTGTCGTCAATCGTGAACAGTTTTACCGGGGCAAAGGCGCTGGCAAATTTCTTCGCGATTTCAGCATCACGCGGACGGTAGTAATTCTGCGCGGCAATCGTCTGGCCTTCCGGAGAGTAGAGATATTTCAGGTATTCATCCGCAACTTTGCGTGTATCTTTGTCATCAACAACTTTATCAACCACGGAAACCGTTGGCTCTGCCAGAATCGATTCTTTCGGCGTCACGATTTCAAACTTGTCTTTGCCCAGCTTGTTCACAGCCAGATAGGCTTCGTTTTCCCAGGCAATCAGTACGTCACCAATGCCGCGTTCAACAAACGTATTGGTTGCGCCACGCGCCCCGGAATCCTGTACCTCAACGTTCTTAAATAACGCTTTTACATAAGAGAGTGCTTTAGCCTGATCGCCATTATTGTGGTCAAGCGCCCAACCCCAGGCCGCCAGATAGTTCCAGCGTGCACCGCCAGATGTTTTGGGATTTGGCGTGATAACAGACACACCCGGCTTGATCAGGTCGCTCCAGTCATGAATTCCTTTGGGATTGCCTTTACGGACCAGGAAAACAATGGTGGAAGTGTAAGGCGCGGAATTTTCCGGCAGACGCTTGATCCAGTTTTTATCGATACGTCCGCGTTCAGCAATCGCATCCACATCTGATTGCAGCGCCAGCGTGACGACATCAGCACGAATGCCATTAATGACTGAAGTGGCTTGTTTACCGGAACCGCCGTGCGACTGACGAATGACAACGTTATCACCGGTTTCCTGTTTGTAGTGCGCACTAAACGCTTTGTTGTACTGTTCATACAACTCACGGGTTGGATCATAGGAAACGTTTAATAACTGAATATCCTTCGCCAGTACGCTGGTGGATGCCAGCAAAAGGGTAAAACCGATACTCCACTTGTTCATTGCGCACTCTCCCAATGTCGTTATGGGATAAGCGTGACATAAACCATTCCAGAGCTAAAAGAATTAAAAACAAGCCAATATAACTTGAGGGAATATAGCAGGGATAAAGGGCATGCCCGATGGCACACCCTGGAGAGATTAGTAAAGCTGTTTGGCGGTATCAAGCCAGTCACGTTTAAACGGACGCTTCATGTTTTCGATCGCATCGATGATGTCGTGATGCACCATCTTTTCATTCTGAATTCCAACACAGCGACCACCGTAACCCTGCATCAGCAGTTCAATCGAATAGGCGCCCATGCGCGATGCCAGGATGCGGTCATAAGCACAGGGTGCACCACCGCGTTGAATATGGCCAAGCACCGTTGCACGTGTTTCACGTTTGGTCTCAGATTCGATAAAACGCGCCAAATCGTCGATATCGCAAATGTGCTCAGTGATCGCCACGATTGCATGCTTCTTGCCTTTCGCGATGCCCGCTTTGATTTCGGCTACCAGCTCTTCTCGCGTATACGGGATTTCTGGCAACACGATAAATTCACAGCCACCTGCAATCGCTGCAGCCAGAGTAAGATCGCCACAGTAACGCCCCATTACCTCAACAATCGAAATACGCTGATGTGAAGATGAAGTGTCACGCAAGCGGTCAATGGCTTCGACTACGGTTTCTAAAGCAGTAAAGTAGCCGATGGTATAGTCAGTGCCCGCGACATCGTTATCGATGGTGCCGGGTAAACCAATGCAAGGGAAACCCATTTCCGTCAGGCGTTTTGCGCCCATATAAGAGCCGTCACCGCCAATAACCACTAACGCATCAATACCGCGTTTTTTCATGTTTTCTATAGCAACCTGACGGATCTCTTCGTTGCGGAACTCTGGAAAACGGGCTGAGCCGAGAAAAGTACCGCCGCGATTGATCATGTCTGACACGCTATAGCGGTCAAGATTGATCATGCGATCTTCATACAACCCCAGATAGCCGTCATAGATACCAAAAACTTCCAGTCCTTCACTCAGCGCGGAACGTACAACTCCGCGAATGGCTGCGTTCATGCCAGGGGCGTCGCCGCCGCTGGTCAATACACCGATTTTTTTGATCATGACAACCTCTGGATTGTTCAAAACGAAGGGTTAATCCTGCCTGTCGGGCGCCGCTGAGTATTTTTTGCGATAAGCGCGACACGTGATGGCAGATAGTATATCAAAGGCTTGCTGCTGAATTGATTCAGGTCAGACAAGTTTTCACTATTTTTTGCAGCATTGTTAGCACCACGTCATTTTCTTTCATAATGAATTGATTATTTTAGTTAAAAACCAAATGAATCCTGACGTTCAAGCGGCACTACAGAGCAGGGGTCCTGATGGATGATGACATCCGACCCTGGAAACGCCTTTAGCAGGGCTTTTTCAACCTGATCAGCGACTCTGTGCGCCTGTACTAAAGGCAACTGATCCTCTAACTCCAGATGCAACTGAATAAATTTAGTTGGCCCGGACTGACGTGTACGCACATCATGCACACCCTGTACGCCGGGCCAGTGCGTTGCGATATAAAGAATTTTTTGCCGTTCTTCTTCCGGCAATGCACGGTCCAACAGAGCCTGAACCGCGTCATACCCCATACGAAGTGCGCTGTAGAGAATAAAAGCACCAATACCGAGTGCAAATAATGCATCAGCTCGGGCGAATCCGTATCCGCTCAACACCAGCGCGACCAGAATCGCGCTATTCATAATGACATCAGACTGGTAGTGCAGCATGTCAGCACGAATCGCCTGGCTACGCGTTTTACGTACCACCCAACGTTGAAAAGTGACCAACAAAAGAGTTGAAAACAGCGCCACGATAGTCACTATGATGCCAACAATGGGTGCGCGTAATACATTGGGTGACGCGAGGTGTTGAAGACCTGTCAGAAATAAAAACAGGGCTGAACCAGAAATAAACATGCTCTGAGCCAGTGCAGCCAGCGACTCCGCTTTACCGTGGCCAAATGTATGATCGGCATCCGCAGGTTGCAGTGCATAGCGCACCACCCATAAATTGGTCAGTGATGCGGCAATATCAACCAGTGAATCGACCAAAGCCGCCAGCAAACTCACCGAGCCGGTGTACCACCAGGCAAATATCTTGACGATCAGTAAAGCAGACGCAAGGATCGTGGCTGCTAATGCCGCGCTTTTCACTAATCGAGCATAGGTCGGTTGCATGTCAGGCTCCATATGCTGCGCTAATCGGATGCGTATCCAAAACAGGTAGGGTTAAAGTTTAACACTCGCGTTGCGGTCGCACATGAAAGTGCAATGATGATGAGGGAAGCGTGAGGTGAAATGAAGTGTGTTTTTAGCATGATGCAGATAAAAACGTGCCCCGACCTCGGAAAAAGGACGGGGCATATGGCTTATTTTCATAAGCGCCAAATTAACAGGTTCTGCCAAGATCAGGCTTAACTGCGGCCGCTGCTTTTGCCGCCTTTTTTACCTGCCTCAGAGGCTTTTTCGCGATCGTTTTTAAAGTTACCGCCGCTGCTCTGTCCGCCTTTTTTGCCAGCTTCAGACGCTTTCTGCGGGTTCTCTGCGAAATTACCTGAACCACCACGATGTTCTGCCATAATTTACTCCGTTAATAGACTCATTTTGGACTACATGATGTGGTTACTGCTTCCTTTTTCCGAAACATACAGCCTTCCGTGCTGCGACAAAACTAAGTATAGAAGGCAAGCTCCCCTACGCAAGCGAAGCGTTTTATACTTAAATGATTGATTTAAATAATTAAAAAAATTAAAGCCGAATGCTAAATCATTAATTATTAATGGTTTAAATAATTTTAGAAATATTTGGTATTTAATTCACACTACTTTTAAATAAATGAAAAAAATATACAGCACATCAAGCCAGCCATAAAAAACAGAATAATTGTTTCTGTTTTAACCACATAAAACTCATCAGCAGGCCGAGCCTTTAGATTAAAGAACTAAGGAAAGCGGTTAAGACGAAGGCAAGATGATAATCAAAAAATACTACTTAAACGTTGGGCAAAAAAACCCCGCCATCATGGCGGGGAAGACAGGGATGGTGTCTATGGCAAGGAAAACAGGGATACTATGTTACTGGTTACTGCCGGTACTACTCACTGCTTGCAGTTGTGACGCAGACTGCAAATTCGATAATTCACGTAACTCATTAATCCGATGCTGATAATTCTTCTGCAACGTTGCTTGCTGCGCTGGCGTTAACAGGTGATACATCTGATTTCTTACTCGGGCCATCTGAACTTGCTGTTCTACCTGAACGCGGGCAATTTTTTCTGCCTTATCACGGATCGCCGCTTCGTTAAATGTGTCTGCAATCACCAATTCGTGCATGGCTGCGATATCATCAATACTTATCGCCGGACGTTCATGTCGAGCCTGTTGCATCAGGTCACGCATCTGTTGCCGTTGTTGTTCAGTCAACTCGATGCCATCGAACATGTGGCTTTGCGGATTTTGCGTCATACTGCCTGTCGTCAATCCGCCGTGATGCATCTCGTCAATCGTCGTCGTGTCGGCTGCTTCTGCGTTGGCGTGACTGAGAACCATCGCTGAGGCAAATACGACGGCGGTTACCTTGCGCATCGTTTACTCCAGTTCGTTCCGTTTTGCGATTCAACGAGAGCCAGTGTACGGCGAAAGCTGCAAACATCCGTCAGGGGTGTAAAACTACGTAAAGCGATGGATTGGTGCTGTAGGAACACGGTATTTTGCCTGCGGAGGGCTACAAAAATGAATAAAATCCTGTTGGTAGATGATGACCGCGAATTAACTTCGCTTTTGAAAGAACTTTTAGAAATGGAAGGGTTTGACGTTGTGGTTGCCAGCGATGGTGAACAGGCGTTGAACCTGCTCGACAACTCAATTGATTTGCTTTTACTTGATGTCATGATGCCGAAGAAAAACGGCATCGATACTTTAAAAGAATTGCGCCAGCAGTATCAGACACCTGTGATTATGTTGACCGCACGCGGCAGCGAACTGGACCGGGTTCTTGGTCTGGAACTGGGTGCCGATGACTACTTACCGAAGCCGTTTAACGATCGTGAGCTGGTTGCGCGCATCCGTGCTATTTTGCGACGCTCAAACTGGAGCGAACAGCAGCAGCAACATGACAACAGCTCGCCAACGCTGGAGGTGGATTGTTTGCGTCTTAATCCGGGCCGTCAGGAAGCCAGTTTTGATAATGAAACGCTGGATCTGACGGGAACCGAATTTACCCTGCTCTATCTTCTGGCTCAGCATCTCGGCCAGGTAGTTTCACGCGAGCATTTGAGTCAGGAAGTGCTGGGCAAGCGTCTAACCCCGTTTGACCGCGCTATTGATATGCACATCTCTAACCTGCGCCGTAAACTGCCAGAGCGCCGCGATGGACATCCATGGTTTAAAACCTTGCGTGGCCGCGGCTATCTGATGGTTTCGGCATCATGATTGGAAGTTTAACAACCCGTATCTTCGCCATCTTCTGGTTAACGCTGGCGTTAGTGTTGATGCTGGTGCTTATGGTGCCCAAACTCGATTCACGTCAAATGACCTCGCTGCTGGAGAGTGAACAGCGGCAAGGCATCATGATTGAGCAACACGTAGAAGCGGAACTGCTGCAGGATCCGCCCAACGATTTGATGTGGTGGCGTCGGCTTTTTCGCGCCGTGGAAAAATGGGCACCACCAGGTCAGCGTTTGTTGTTAGTGACCAGCGAAGGTCGCGTGATTGGCGCACAGCACAACGAGATGCAAGTGATTCGTAACTTTATCGGGCAGTCCGATAATGCCGATCATCCGCAGAAGAAAAAATATGGCCGCGTAGAGTTAGTCGGGCCTTTTGCCGTACGAGACGGCGAAGATAATTACCAGCTCTATATGATTCGTCCTGCCACCAGTTCACAGCTCGATTTCGTCAACCTGCTGTTTGACCGTCCACTGCTACTGCTGATTGTCACCATGTTAATCAGCTCGCCGCTGTTATTGTGGCTGGCATGGAGCCTGGCGCGTCCGGCGCGCAAACTCAAATATGCCGCAGATGAGGTTGCGAGCGGCAACCTGCGTCAACATCCCGAACTGGAATCTGGCCCGCAGGAATTTTTGGCCGCTGGTGCCAGTTTCAACCAAATGATAAGCGCGCTGGAACGCGTGATGAATGGCCAGCAACGTTTGCTGTCAGATATTAGTCACGAGCTGCGAACACCACTGACCCGCCTACAGTTAGCAACAGCATTACTACGGCGTCGCCACGGTGAAGGCAAAGAACTTGAGCGCATAGAGACGGAAGCCCAGCGTCTGGATGGCATGATCAATGATCTGCTGGTTCTGTCGCGCACACAGCATAAAAACGCGTTGATCAGCGAAGCGATGAAGGCGAACCATTTGTGGAATGGCGTGCTGGAAGATGCCAAATTTGAAGCGGAACAGATGGGTAAAAAGCTGGATATTCCCTATCCTCCTGGCCCGTGGCCGCTTTATGGCAACCCACATGCACTGGAAAGTGCGTTAGAGAATATTGTTCGCAACGCGCTACGCTATTCGCATTCACACATCAGCGTCAGCTTTTCAGTCGATATTGCCGGCATTACAGTCCACGTCGATGATGACGGCCCAGGCGTAAGTGCTGAAGATCGTGAGCAGATTTTCCGCCCTTTCTATCGCACCGATGAAGCACGCGATCGTGAATCGGGCGGCACGGGCTTAGGATTGGCCATTGTTGATACGGCTATACAGCAACATCATGGCTGGGTGAAAGCGGATGACAGCCCGCTCGGTGGCTTGCGTCTGACCATCTGGCTACCACTCTACTCCTCTGCTCGCCAATAATTTGCTATGCTTCGGCCCTCGTTATCGGGGGCCTTATGCTAAATATCGTTTTATTTGAACCAGAAATTCCACCTAATACCGGCAACATCATTCGCCTTTGCGCCAATACAGGTTTTCAGTTACACCTGATTGAGCCCCTCGGGTTTACCTGGGATGATAAGCGTCTGCGTCGTGCCGGCCTCGATTATCACGAATTTACCGCTATCAGGAAGCATACGGATTATCAGGCATTCCTTGATGCTGAACGCCCTGAGCGGCTGTTTGCTTTAACCACGAAAGGCACACCAGCACACAGCGCGGTGCAGTATCAGGCGGGAGATTATTTGCTGTTTGGTCCAGAGAGTCGTGGCTTGCCAGCTGAAATTTTAAATGCTTTACCGGCACAGCAGAAAATCAGAATTCCAATGAGAGCAGAAAGTCGCAGCATGAATTTGTCGAATGCTGTTTCAGTCGTGGTCTATGAAGCATGGCGCCAACTGGACTATGCTGGCGCGCTGCTTAAAAGCTAGATGCCGTCACCGAACTGGAAGCCTGCCAGGCTGCCGTTGAAGTGTTGATCCATATCCATTGACGGTTTTTCACTGCCGGGCTTGCCGACGATACGGGCAGGCACACCCGCCGCGGTTGTATGCGGCGGCACCGGTTGTAATACTACCGAGCCAGCACCAATTTTCGCACCACGCCCGACTTCAATGTTTCCAAGAACTTTTGCTCCGGCACCAATCATTACACCTTCGCGAATCTTTGGATGACGGTCGCCGCTGGTCTTGCCTGTTCCCCCGAGCGTTACCGACTGCAGGATGGAAACATCATTCTCCACCACGGCTGTTTCGCCAATGACAATGCCGGTCGCATGGTCAAGCATGATGCCGTAACCAATCTTCGCTGCCGGATGAATATCAACGGCAAACGAGACAGAGATTTCGTTCTGCAGATAAACCGCCAGCGCACGGCGACCTTCATTCCATAGCCAGTGGCCGATTCGGTAAGCCTGCAAGGCATGGAAGCCTTTGAGATAAAGCAATGGCGTTGAGTATTTATCCACCGCAGGGTCGCGCTGACGTACCGCCTGAATATCGTAAGCAGCCGACGCAATCATTGAGGGATCTTCTCGGTAAGCTTCTTCAACGATTTCGCGGATAGCGATCGCTGGCATAATCGGGTTAGCCAGTTTATTTGCCAGCATATAGCTCAGCGCACTGCCGAGGTTTTCATGCTTGAGCAATGTCGCATGGTAGAAGCTGGCCAGCATAGGCTCACAATCAGCCAGTGCGCGCGCTTCCGCTTTGATATGATTCCAGACCAGTTCTAACTCATCAGACGACATTGCTGTTTTCTCCCGATAAAAAAAGCGCCTGAATTGGCGCTACAGGTGATTACGCTTCGCTCCCTGCTTTAGCTGCTGCTGTTTTCGTCCTTCCTTGTACGCCCCAGCAGGCTCAATGCTGCATCTCGCGCCGGTTTTTCGCAATATAGCACCTGATAAATCTGTTCAGTGATAGGCATTTCCACGCCAACTCTTGCCGCTAATGCTTTGACTTCTTTGGTGTTTCTGTAACCTTCTACAACTTGTCCGATAATGCGTTGCGCGCTATCTACATCTTTACCTTGTCCCAGCATCATGCCAAAACGACGATTACGAGATTGATTATCGGTACAAGTCAGAACCAGATCACCTAAACCAGCCATGCCCATGAAGGTTGTAGGATCAGCGCCCAGAGCAGCGCCCAGACGACTCATTTCAGCCAGACCGCGCGTGATCAACGCAGTGCGGGCGTTTGCGCCAAAACCTATGCCGTCAGAAATACCGGCACCAATAGCGATAACGTTTTTTACTGCCCCGCCCAGCTGTACGCCGATAAAGTCAGGGTTGTTATAGACGCGAAAACTTTTGCCGCAATGTAGCTTTTGCTGTAAATCATCAGCAAATTGCGCATCGGTCGACGCTAACGCAATCGCCGTCGGCAATCCTGCTGCCAACTCTTTTGCAAATGTCGGTCCTGAAATAACAGCCAGCGGAATCGACTCGCCAACAATTTCACGTGCGACATCCTGCAATAGTCGTCCGGTCTCTTTTTCCAGGCCTTTAGTTGCCCAGACAATCCGCGAGTCCGCACGCAAATGCGGTTTGATCTGGCTAAGCACATCGCCAAAAACATGGCTCGGCACTACGATGAGCAGATCACGGCTGGCAGCAATGGTTTTTACCAGGTCAGGCTCAAGAGTAAGATTGTCGGGAAAAGGCACATCAGGCAGAAAAGCGGTATTACAACGGTCAGACTGAAGTTGCGCCAGATGCGCAGGGTTGTGTCCCCACAACAAGACCGGATGGCCATTACGAGCCAACGTAATCGCCAAAGCGGTGCCGTATGAACCGGCACCGATGACGCTGATCGAAGCGTTATTAGTCATCAGGCATCCTGATGTTGTTCAGCGCCTTCTTCACCCTGTTGCTGCTGCAGATAGTTCATGAACAGCGCATCAAAGTTAACCGGCGCCAGGTTAAGCTGCGGGAAAGTACCACGTGAAACCAGGCTGGTAATGCATTCACGCGCATACGGGAACAGAATGTTCGGGCAATAGGCACCCAGGCAATGGGCCATTTGTGTACCTTCAATGCCGCTGATGGTAAAGATACCCGCCTGCTGCACTTCACATAAAAAAGCGGTTTCTTCGCCCACACTGGCAGTTACGGTCACACGCAGTACCACTTCAAAAACTTCGTCAGCCAGCTGTGAAGATGCAGTATCCAGATCCAGTTTTACGTCCGGCTCCCACTCTTTTTGAAAAACCTGCGGTGCGTTTGGCGCTTCAAAAGAGATATCTTTGGTATATACACGTTGAATCTGGAACTGCATTTCATTGGTGTTGTGTTCTGACATGTGACTAAGTCCTTTAAGTTAGAATGTTCGGCGTAAATTACGCCTTAATTAGCGGATCTAAACCTTCGCGGTCATCAAGCGCAAAAAGGTCATCGCAGCCGCCAATATGCTGCGCGTCAATGAAAATCTGAGGCACAGTCGTACGACCGCTACGTTTGATCATCTCTTCGCGTTTCGCCATGTTCCCATCAATAGGAATCTCTTGAAACGATACGCCTTTCTGACTGAGCAGCGCCTTTGCCCGATGGCAATAAGGGCAAGTTGCTTTGGTGTAAACTTCAATATTCGCCATAGCTTGTACCTCAGTGAGATTATTTACCGCGTACTAACGGCAGGTTTTCACCGCTCCAGCCGCTAACGCCATCTTTTAATACAGAAACTTGAGTAAAGCCTGCAGCACTAAGGTGTGCAGCAGGTTCAGCAGCACTTTGTCCGGTTGCGCACACCACAATTATGGGCTGTGCTTTATGCTTTTCCAGTTCGGCAAAGCTGCCTTTTTTAATATCTGCCGCGGCTACGTTCAGTGCACCAGAAATGTGTCCTTTGCGATAATCGTCGCGCGAACGCACGTCTACTACTACCGCGTCCTCTTTGTTAATCAGGCGGGTTGCTTCACCGCGGCTGATTGTTTTTACCTTAGAGAACATCCCTTTAACGGTAGTTACAATCACCAGAATAAGTAAAACGACCCATGCCAGACTCAGGATGGGGTGATTGCTTGCAAACTGCATAATTTCTTGCATGAGGGGTAACGACTCCAGACCGGGCTAATAAGCTAAAACAAGGGTTCTGAGTATACCTGCGCCACTTCGCATGTACAGACGCTTAGCGGGCAGAGTTAAGATTTGTGCGCCATTTTCCAAAAAAGTGGCCGAATGGCAAAAATGACGTAACGCTTATCCCTGGTTTAGCCGATAACAGACACGTTTGGAAAAGGAAATGCTGATCTGGCGCGCTGGTAAGCGGCTGTTCATCGTGGAATAATCATTGGTCTATGAAGGGAAAAACAACCGTTTTACACACAAGGACCCGTCGCAACGGTGTTAACCTGCCGTTGTTCACACACTTGTCCACTCTCTCATTCGGTCTGCTTTGTGCGGGCGCGCTGTTGCTGCCTGTCGTTGCGCAAAGCGCGGAAGACAACAAATCACAGCTACAATCTATTCAGCAAAATATTGCTGAAAAAGAGAAAATTGTTAAAGCGCAAAAGCTGCAACGCAGCAAGCTGTTAGATCAGTTGCAGAGTCAGGAAAAGATCATTGCGCAAGCCAGTCGTCAGCTGCGAGAAACGCGCAACAGCCTTACCACGTTGAATAATGAAGTCAGTCAGCTTGCAGCTTCCATTACCCGCCTCGAAAAGCAGCAGACGCAGCAAGAAACGTTGCTGTCCCAGCAGCTGGACGCGGCCTTTCGTCAGGGTCAGCACAATGGCCTGCAACTGCTGTTAGGTGGCGAGGAGAGCCAGCGTAGCGAACGTATTCTGGCTTATTTTGGCTATCTGAACGATGCGCGTCAGCAGAGCATCGAGGCGCTGCAAAAAACGCGACACGATCTCAGCCAGCAGCGCAGTGCGCTGGAACAAAAACAGCAGCAGCAAAAAACGTTGTTAGCCCAGCAGCAAGGCCAGCAGGAGAAACTGCAACAGGCGAGCGCCGCACGCAAGAAAACCCTGAGCGCACTGGAAAGTTCTCTGGAAAGAGATCAGGCCGACTTAGTAGAGATGCGCCAGAACGAAAGCCGCTTGCAGGATAAGATTGCTCGCGCCGAACGTGAAGCGCGTGAGCGTGCTGCCCGGGAAGCGCGTGAAGCTGAAAAAGTGCGCCAACGTCAGGAACAGGCGAAAGCAAAAGGCTCTCGTTATCAGCCGACACAAAGCGAGCGCGAATTAATGGCGCGTACAGGGGGCTGGGCCGTCCCGGCGGACAGGCGATGTGGCCGGTACGCGGTCGGATTGAGCACCGCTTTGGTGAGCAGTTGCAGGGCGAGTTACGCTGGAAAGGCTTAGTCATCGATGCGCCAGAAGGCACCGAAGTCAAAGCTATCGCTGATGGTCGCGTTTTGATGGCTGACTGGCTCCAGGGTTACGGTCTTGTTGTGGTGCTGGAGCACGGCAAAGGCGACATGAGTCTTTATGGCTACAACCAAAGTGCACTTGTGAGCGTAGGTGCTCAAGTGAAAGCAGGACAGCCTGTTGCTCTGGTGGGCACCAGCGGCGGCCGTGGCACGCCATCGCTCTATTTTGAAATTCGCCGCCAGGGACAGGCCGTCAATCCACTTCCGTGGTTAGGAAAATAAGTTTTGCCTCATCTTCGAAAAATTTCTGCCATTGTGAGCAGCTTGCTACTCAGCTTTGCCGCTCATGCAGGTAAGCTTTCCATTGTCATTGATGATTTTGGCTACCGTCCCACAGAAGAGAATAAAGTCTTGCAGATGCCGCCTGCGATTTCGGTTGCGGTATTGCCCAATGCGCCACATGCGCGTGATATGGCGACAAAAGCACACCAGCGCGGACATGAAGTGCTTATTCATTTACCCATGGCTCCCCTCAGTAAGCAACCGCTGGAAAAAGATACCTTAACGCCTGAGATGAGCAGTGCTGAAATTGAACGCATTATTCGTAATGCCGCCAATAACGTGCCTTACGCGGTTGGACTGAACAACCATATGGGCAGCAAAATGACGTCCAGCCTGTTTGGTATGCAAAAAGTGATGCAGGCACTTAATCAATACAATTTCTATTTCCTTGACAGCATGACTATCGGCAACAGCCAGTCCGTTCCGGCAGCGCAAGGTACGCGAGTTAAAGTATTGAAGCGTCGTGTTTTCCTTGATGACAGTCAGGATATCAACGCTATCCGCCAGCAATTTACCCGCGCCGTCAAACTGGCTCAGCGAGACGGCTACGCCATTGCGATTGGCCATCCGCATCCCAATACCGTGCGTGTACTGCAACAAATGCTGCCGACGCTGCCTGCTGACATTACATTAGTGCGGCCAAGTCAGTTGCTTAATGAGCCGTTGCGCAGCGGTCATGCTGGCAGTAAACCAGTTAATCCACCGCCAGCCAGGCCTGAGCCTCACTTCCAGCCGCCTGGTGAGTGTAAAACGCAACAGCCGCTGACGCCGGTTCCGGCCACGCGTGCGTTAGATGTCGTGGGCGAAAGCCTCCGTCAGAGTCCGCTGTTTACTACGCTGGAAAAGTTGTTTTGAATTCACTAAGCGTGCTCAGCCCACGGCTTTGCATTCAATTGCCCGCAGAAATTATTATAATTTACGCCTGTATAATGCAGGCGATACGCGGGAAAGTTGAGATGGATGACGATGAATAAACAGAAAATCCTGCTGCTGGACAACGGCAAAGAATGGGGCGGCGGCACTAACAGTATGTTAGAGCTGCTGAAACGAATCGATCGTCAAAAATTTGATATCACCTGCTGCTTTTATCATAACTATACGCGCGGCAATGGTGAGACGATAGAATCTATCCTCAATTCGCTCGATATTCAGGTGTTTTTCATTCCTCAAATCAAGCAACCACGCTGGGCAAAAATTGTTAAAGAAGCAACGCGCACTCTCTTGTTTTTTAACCGAAAGCTGAGAAAGCGGCTTATCGATCTTATTGATGAGCGTTGGCGTATTGCGCCGAACGCTCTCAAAATAAACTCACTGCTACAGCTCGGCAATTACGACACGCTTTATATGAATAACCAGCCCAGCACCAATGTGGAAGGGTATATTGCTGCACGCGGGCTGGACGTTGCAGTTGTACAGCACTGTCGTATTGATCCATTAATGGATGCACGCCTGGTTAAAATAGTTAACCACGATTGCCAGGCGGTTATTGCCGTTTCACATGGCGTAAATAAGACGTTATGCAACAGCGGTGTTCTGGCTGAACGCTGCTTTACCGTTTCCAATGCTATCGATATTCATCAGCCGCTTCCGGATCGGCTTGAAGTACGTCAGCGTTTTAAACTGTCGCCCGATACCTTTGTGTTCGGTTCAATTGGATCGCTAATCTTACGCAAATCCAACCACCATATTTTACAAGCGTTAGGCCGATTCAAGCGCGCCAATCCTGATGCGGACTGGAAAATGGTGATTGTGGGCGCGGGCCCGGAACTTCAACCACTGTTACAACTGGCCACTGCCGAAAATATCCAAAACCAGGTGATCTTCACAGGCTTTCAAAACAACGCGCTGGAGTATCTCACCGCTTTTGATACCTTCATTTTGGCTTCACGCAGTGAGGGTTTGCCGCGCGTGGTACTGGAAGCCATGCTGGTCAACACCGCCGTTGTGGGCTCACGCGTGGTCGGCACTGCCGAATTGATCAGCCATGACGAAACCGGGTTGCTTTTTGATTATGGCAACGTGGTGCAGTTGACACAGCATTTGACCGCTCTGTGGCAGGATAATGAACTGCGTCAACGGCTGGTTGTCGCCGCTGCCAAACGTGTACGCGAACAGTACGCCATTGAATCTTATGTCAATGGCGTCGAAAACATTCTTCAAAGTGTTGTCAGGGAAAAGCAACATGCTTAACTTTTAAATCCACGTTATCGCCACATTCGCGCCCGACATAATCTTTCCTGCTCGCAGGCAGAGGCGCAGGGCAGCGTGCCTGTTACCTCGATAGTTATTCCCTGTACCGGGGCAGATTTCATCGAAGAGGCAAAGCTCAGCGCGCTGTTTGCAGAACGTTTTGCTACCCAGGCCGAAGAGATCGTGATTGTCAGTGACCAACCCGTCGCTGATTTCGGCCAGCTACCGGCAAAAACGCGCGTGGTAACGCTTGATGTGCCGCATCGTGAAGCGAGCTATCGCTACAAGCAGATTTACCGCAGCCGCCTCATCAAATTGCAGGCACCGCTTCAGGCCAAAGGCGAAGGGATTTTGATGATCGATTCCGATCTTAACCTGCTAAAAATGCCAGATATTCAGATGAAGTCAGGCCATCTCTACTCCAGCTTTCGACAGGGGAAGATGATTGCCAAACTGGAAGGTGCCGCAAGCGAGGTTGTTCCGGCCTATTACAAAACCAGTATTCGCCCTTATTTAGTTGATCATGTGAATGGCGCTTATCTGGCTGCAACACGTGAAGTGTGGCAGCGCATCTCTCCGCTGTGGATGACGCTGTTTAACGATACGTGGAACCTGATGAATGACAGCCAGCCGCCGACCGATCAGTTACCCCTGGCGGCGTTACTGGATATGCTGGATATCAAAACCGTTAATCTTGGTGAATGGGCAAACTGGCCTGTGTCGAAAAAGATTGGCGGCCTGGCTGCGGTTATTCCGGCCGAGGTCGTTGGTGCGCACGGGGGATTTCCGCTGTCAGAGTGGCAAAAATACCTTGAAGATCCACATCAACCGCTGACATTCAAAGGCCAGGACTACACACGTAAAGTCCGCTACCTGACCGATGAAGAAAAAAACAGGCATAACCCTTCGGCCGCCAGCGCGGCCGAAAATTAATCCCAGCTCAACACGACTTTTCCTGAATGCCCTGAACGCATCTCATCGAAGCCCTGCTGAAAATCATCAATGTGATAGCGATGCGTAATAATGGGGTTAAATCCAGACCAGACTGGATCAGCGCCGCCATTTTGTACCAGGTTTCAAACATTTCCCTTCCATAAATCCCTTTAATAAACAGCCCTTTGAAGATGACAAGATTCCAGTCAATGGCCATCTCGCCCGGTGGAATGCCTAATAGCGCAATGCGTCCGCCGTGATTCATCACGTCTAACAAACTGCGAAATGCTGGCGGAGCGCCTGACATTTCTAAGCCAACGTCAAAACCTTCTGTCATCCCCAGTGAGTGCATCACATCGTGAAGATCTTCCTGCGCGACGTTAACCGCGCGCGTGACGCCCATGCTGCGCGCCAGCTCTAGCCGATAGTCATTGATGTCAGTAATCACTACATTGCGCGCACCTACGTGACGACAGACGGCAGCCGCCATAATTCCAATCGGACCGGCGCCCGAAATCAGCACGTCTTCACCGACTAAATCAAACGACAGCGCAGTATGAACCGCATTGCCAAAAGGATCGAAGATAGCGGCCAGTTCATCGGAAATGTTGTCAGGGATTTTGAAAGCGTTATAGGCGGGAATAACCAGATATTCAGCGAAGCAACCCTGGCGATTTACGCCAACACCAACCGAATTGCGACATAAGTGTGTGCGCCCGGCACGGCAGTTGCGGCAGTGGCCACAGGTGATATGCCCTTCGCCAGAAACGCGATCGCCAATATTAAAACCTTTTACTTCCTGACCGATTGCGACCACTTCACCGACATATTCGTGGCCGGTAATCATCGGCACCGGAATGGTTTTGCTGGACCAGTCATCCCAGTTGTAAATATGCACATCAGTGCCGCAGATGGCTGTTTTACGAATTTTGATTAACAGATCGTTATGTCCAGGCTCAGGCACTGGCGCATCCGTCACCATCCAGATCCCTTCTTCTCTTTTCAGCTTGGCAAGTGCTTTCATCATCGACTCCTCAGGCAATCACGCCAAGCTGTTTACCGATGCGGGTGAACGCCGCAACTGCGTGCTCAAGTTGCTCCTGCGTATGCGCAGCCGATATTTGTGTACGAATGCGGGCCTGTCCTTTTGGCACTACGGGATAAAAGAAGCCTGTAACGTAAATGCTTTCCTGTTGCAGCAACTGGGCAAACTCTTGCGCCACTTTTGCTTCGCCCAGCATGACCGGAATGATGGCGTGATCTGCTCCAGCCAGAGTGAACCCAGCCGCCGTCATCTGCTCACGAAAATAGCGTGCGTTATCCCATAAACGCTGACGCAGGCCATCGCCTTCACTCAGCATCTCCAGTACGCGAATCGAAGCGGCAACAATCGCTGGCGCTAAAGAATTTGAAAAAAGATAAGGACGAGAACGCTGGCGTAGCCACTCGATCACTTCAGCCCGGCCAGCGGTATAACCGCCTGACGCGCCGCCCAGTGCTTTGCCCAGAGTGCCGGTGATAATGTCGACGCGACCCATAACATCACAATATTCGTGCGTACCGCGTCCGGCGTGTCCAACAAACCCCACTGCATGTGAATCATCCACCATTACCAGCGCGGAAAACTCATCGGCAAGGTCACAAATGGCTTTTAAATTAGCGATCACGCCATCCATCGAGAACACGCCATCTGTTGCAATAATAATGTGTCTGGCCCCGTTATCGCGGGCTTCCTGCAACCGTGCACGCAGCTCCTGCATATTATTATTGGCATAGCGATAGCGTTGCGCTTTGCAGAGACGCACCCCATCAATTATCGATGCGTGGTTTAACGCATCAGAAATGATGGCATCTTCGGCCCCCAGCAGCGTTTCAAACAGGCCACCATTGGCATCAAAACAGGATGAGTAAAGGATCGCATCTTCCATGCCGAGGAAGTCAGCCAGTTTTTTCAAGCTGCTTATGCGTGTCTTGCGTACCGCAGATAAAACGCACGGATGCCATGCCAAATCCGTGGGAATCCATCCCTTCTTTAGCCGCCTGGATTAATGCCGGATGGTTTGCTAAACCTAAATAATTGTTTGCACAGAAATTAATCACAGATGAGCCGTTAGCTACGTCAATATTAGTTTGCTGAGCCGACGTGATAATACGCTCTTGTTTGAACAAGCCTTCATGGCGTGCGTCATTCAGTTGCTGTTGTATTTGCTGATAAAATTGCGCTGACATTATTGCTCTCCTCAGAAGGCCATGGTTTGGCACATCATACTGAGCAGTCAGCAAAATCACGATAAACACGCTAACAGAATGTTAATTTTGCAGCATAGTTCACGCCCCGGCGGGTTAAGCACAAATCGTTACAGAGTCATCTGGCTGTCTGCACCCTGATGAAATGTTATGATGTCGGGCATTAGCGTGTGAAACCTCCTGTTTCACCCCTCAACGTTGAAGGTATTAACATGATTATCGTAACTGGCGGCGCAGGAATGATTGGCAGCAACATCGTCAAGGCGCTAAACGAACGCGGTCACACCGACATTCTGGTGGTAGATAATCTGAAAGACGGCACCAAGTTCGTGAATCTGGTCGATCTGGATATCGTCGATTACATGGACAAAGAAGAGTTTCTTATCAGCGTAATGGCTGGCGACGATCTCGGCCCTGTTGAAGCCGTTTTCCATGAAGGTGCCTGCTCTGCTACCACCGAATGGGACGGCAAATACATGATGGATAACAACTATCAGTATTCAAAAGAACTGCTGCATTTCTGTCTGGAACGCGAAATTCCTTTCCTGTATGCCTCTTCTGCTGCGACTTACGGTGGTCGTAACGATAACTTTATTGAACAACGCGAATATGAACAGCCGCTGAATGTGTATGGCTACTCAAAAATGTTGTTCGACCATTATGTGCGTCAGATTTTGCCAGAAGCGAACTCACCGGTATGTGGATTCCGTTATTTCAATGTTTACGGACCCCGTGAAGGCCACAAAGGCAGCATGGCCAGCGTCGCATTCCATTTGAATACGCAAATCAGTAATAACGAAAATCCCAAGTTGTTTGAAGGCAGTGATGACTTTAAACGTGACTTCATCCACGTTGATGATGTCGCTGCCGTTAATCTTTGGTGCTGGGAAAATGGCATATCCGGCATTTATAACTGCGGTACTGGCCGTGCGGAATCTTTCCAGGAAGTTGCTGATGCCGTGCTGAAATTCCATCAGAAAGGCCAGATCGAATACATTCCGTTCCCGGACAAATTAAAAGGACGCTATCAGGCCTATACGCAAGCCGATCTCACTAATCTGCGCGCAACGGGCTATGACAAGCCGTTTAAAACAGTCGCGCAAGGTGTGGCTGAATATATGGCCTGGCTGAACCGCAACGCATAAAGGAATCTGCACCGGCAATGAAAATTCTGGTTATCGGCCCTTCCTGGGTCGGCGATATGATGATGTCGCAAAGTCTCTATCGCACACTCAAGGCCGAGCATCCTGATGCGGTGATTGATGTGATGGCACCCGCCTGGTGCCGTCCGTTGCTGTCACGCATGCCGGAAGTGAATCAGGCACTGGCGATGCCGCTGGGACACGGCGCGTTGGAAATCGGTGAACGTCGTCGGCTGGGAAAAGCCCTGCGTGCCAGCGGTTATGATCGTGCTTACGTGCTGCCTAACTCGTTTAAATCTGCTCTTGTGCCTTTTTTCGCGGGCATTAAGCGTCGTGTTGGCTGGCGTGGCGAAATGCGTTACGGCCTGCTGAACGATCTGCGTAAGCTGGACAAAGCTGCGTTTCCGCTCATGGTTGAACGCTATGTTGCGCTGGGCTATGACACACCAGTGGTCTCCGCGCAGCAACTGCCTCAGCCGCTGTTGTGGCCGCAACTGAGCGTTGACGATCAGGAAAAAATCGAAACGGCGGCACAGTTTCAGCTCTCTGCCGATCGCCCGATCATCGGATTCTGTCCTGGCGCTGAATTTGGTCCGGCTAAACGCTGGCCCCACTATCATTATGCTGCGCTGGCGCAGCAGCTGATTAATGATGGCTATCAGGTGGTGCTGTTTGGTTCAGCAAAAGATCGCCCAACCGGTGATGAGATTATCGCCGCCCTGCCTGATGACCTGCATTCACACTGCCGTAATCTCGCGGGCGATACGCAGCTTGAGCAGGCCGTGATTTTGCTGGCCCACTGCTGTGCGGTGGTCAGCAACGATTCTGGTTTAATGCATATCGCCGCGGCACTCAATCGTCCGCTGGTCGCGCTGTACGGGCCAAGCAGCCCAGATTTTACGCCGCCGTTAGCTAAACAGGCGCGCATTATTCGCCTGATTACCGGCTATCACAAAGTGCGTAAAGGCGATGCCGGGCATGGTTATCACCAAAGCCTGATCGATATTCAGCCCGCGCGCGTGCACCAGGAACTGACCGGGCTGTTAAGCCAGTCTCAGGAGGTGAGATGCACGTCCTGATTGTTAAAACGTCCTCAATGGGCGATGTCCTTCATTCGTTACCCGCGCTCACTGACGCGATGCAGGCTATTCCCGGCATCCGTTTCGATTGGGTGGTTGAAGAGAATTTTGCGCAAATTCCTGGCTGGCATCCCGCAGTCGATAACGTGCTGCCGGTTGCGATTCGCCGCTGGCGCAAACACTGGTTTGGCAGTCAGCAGCGTGAAGAGCGCGTGCTGTTCAAACGTGAATTGCAGTCGCGTCAGTACGATATCGTGATTGATGCGCAGGGTTTAATTAAAAGCGCGGCGCTGGTTACCCGGCTGTCGAAAGGCATCAAGCACGGACTCGACAGCCGTAGCGCACGTGAGCCGTTTGCCAGTTGGTGGTATGACAAACGCCATGAAGTCAGTAAACAACAGCACGCGGTAGAGCGGACTCGCGAACTGTTTGCTAAAAGCCTCGGTTATGAAAAGCCGCAGACGCAGGGTGATTATGCCATTGCCGGACATTTCTCCGCTGAAACCGCACACCCCTCTGCCCCTTATCTGGTTTTTCTTCACGCCACTACGCGAGACAATAAGCACTGGCCAGAAGATCACTGGCGTGAACTGATTGGCCTGCTGCAATCCTGTCACCTGCGCATTAAATTGCCCTGGGGTGCGGAACATGAACATCAGCGTGCCCAGCGTCTGGCGAGTGGTTTTGATCATGTTGAAGTCTTGCCGAAGCTGACGCTGCAAGCGGTTGCGCAACAGCTTGCAGGCGCGCATGCAGTTGTTTCAGTTGATACGGGTTTAAGCCATCTGACAGCAGCACTTGATCGCCCCAATATCACGTTATACGGGCCGACCGATCCGGGCCTGATTGGCGGTTACGGCAAGAACCAACAGGCATTGATTGCGCCTGGGCGTGATTTAGCACAGCTCCCGGCCCAGACGGTAGTTGAAAAACTTCAGGCTGTTTTAGCGGAAAACACACAATGAACTATGTGTTGATCTATTTGCTGCTGATGCCATTCCGGACGGTAATGCGGCTGTTCTATCGTCCAACCGGCCGGAGTTTAGTGATTCAAACAGCAAAAATAGGCGACTTCATCAACATTACCCCGATGCTGCGTGCGCTGGGGAAAAGTGATGTCTTGCTCAGTAAAGCGGTTGAACCCCTTGCCCGTCACGACGATACCATTGCGCACTATTTCCTGATTGAGGAGGCTAAACGCAGCTTTTTCAGCAAAATCAGGCTGGCCTTTCAGTTAATGAACCGCTACGACAATGTTTATCTGGTTCAGCCCAACAGTGTGAATCTGTTCTTCGCGGCGCTGTGTAATGCGCCGAATAAGCAGTTTCTTCGCACGTATGTACGCAAGTCTTATCACGGCGTGTTCTACCGCAGCGCCAGTGGCATTGTCGATCACAGCAAGCTGGATTTGACGCTGGACAGCTATCTCAAGTTAATCAACCGGCAATATCGTTATAGCGATTTTCCAAAACATGCGACTTCGCCTTTATGGCAACCGCCTTCGCCGCCTGCCGTTCTGCTAGCCCCTTCTGATACCCTCAAAATTGGCATCAGTATTTCAGCGGGAAATCGCGCCAAAACCATTCCGGCCAGCGTATGGAAGCAGCTTATGGATGCGCTGTCTGACCTGCCGTGCACCTGGTATGTTTTTGGGCCGCCAGCCGAACAACCGTGGCTGGATGAACTGTTAGCCTTAACCGGGCCAAAAGAAAATATTGTCAGTTTGATCGGTGCGCTAAAGTTAGAAGAGGTTCCCTGGGCGATTGGGCAGATGGATTTTTACATCTCATCAGATTCGGGAAATGCTTATATTGCTGATGCGCAAGCCGTTCCTATAATTATGCTTTACGGGCCTTGTGAAGTCAGAGAGCAACGTCCGGTTAATAATGTCTTGTTTATCGGGCCAGAGAATGGGGCTGCATCGACGTTTGTATTCGCTACGCGTTTTCGCTTTGATCAGCCAGCAGAAGAATTATTTGGGCTGGACCTGGAAAAAATAAATAGAATAAAAGCGTTTATTCACAATAACTTAGGATAGTGAAGCGTAATGGCAATGACTCAGCTTGTAGACGCTGTTCAGCAAAGTAAACTTTTAGTCAACACGCTTTCTGACATGGACGCTTCGCCCGTGCATGTCGCCTTCGGCATTAACCATGCTTACGCACGTGGTTTAGGTATCACCCTGTTTTCTTTATTAAAAAACCATCCAGATACCGCTTTCCACGCCCATATCTTTTCTGACTCGCTGAAAGAGAGTGATATTGAAAAGTTGCAGACACTTGCGCAAGGCCACCGTATAGCTATTACGCTGCATCTTTTCAACAGCGCCTGGCTGGACACGCTGCCGGAAGTTGGGCGCTACCCTAAAAGCATTCACTACCGCTTTCTCATTCCTGAAACCGTTGCTCATTATAGCGACCGCGTTATTTATATCGATGCCGATACGCTGGTTGTCGGTGATTATTCGCCGCTGTTCACGCTTGATATTAGCCAGTACACCGTTTGTGCCTGCAACGACACGCTGCGCGCACGGCACAATCAATGCGGTAAGTTGGGCTTAACAACAGGTAATTATTTTAATTCGGGCTTCATGCTGATTAATATCCCACGCTGGTCCGGTAGTAAGACAACGGAACGGATCATGGATGTCCTGGTCAAACGAGGCGCGGAGTTTGGTTTTCCCGATCAGGATGCGTTGAATATCGTGCTGGAAAAAGAGGTCTTGATCCTGCCAGAACGCTACAACCATATCTATGACATCATTGCGAATAAGGTCTGGCATCGATTCCGCGTACCGGATGATACCGTTATGATTCACTTCACCGGTAAGTGTAAACCCTGGCATGCGTGGGGCGGCAGCGATCTTTCGCTGCTCTATTTTGATTACTATCAACGCTCACCCTGGGCGTCACAGTCACTTGATTTGCCTGAACATTATAAAGAAATGAAAAGGTTTGCTCGTATAAAATGGCATCAAAAACATTACGCTGAGAGTATCACCTGGATGTTGAACTACGTCAGACATAAGTTTTTTAATTGAGGGCAGCAATGCGCATTACCGATCTTGCTAAAAAAACCTTTACGGAATCTACACGCGCAACGCTGTTTTACTGCCTGACACTCCTTTCCATCGCCTTTTTCTTTTTTCAGGCGAAGTCTCGCGCAACGCTTACTATTTACTCACTTATCTCGCCATTGCGACCACCGGCTGGTTGATATGGCGTGATAAAAGTTTTTTTACTGGATCCCGGTGCTGCTTTTACTGCTGGGACTCAGCAAATGGCTCTGGGCTACGCTGACAACGAATCATGATTTGCCGCTGATTGCTGAACATTATCGTGTCAGTGGTAAGCGAATGATATTAGGTGCCTTTGTGCTTTATAGTATTCACCGTCTTAGCCCCCGGTGGAGATTTCCCCCGCGCCTGATTCAGGCTGGAACAGTGTTGCTGTGCGTTATGCTCATCGCTGCGACGGTAGTGGGTATTCACGATGTGATCACCACGGGCGAACGTCCGAAAATCAATTCGGATGCAGCCACTTCCGGTGCTTACATGTTTACGCTGCTGGCGCTGGTGACGCTTTGGTCCATCCGCAAGGCCTTTCCGCGCCACTATCCCGTGCCGTTTTTTCTGATACTGATTGTTTCTTTTATTTTATTAGGCGTCTCTGAAACCCGCTCGGCCATTCTGCTTTTTAGCCTGTTTTGTCTTGCTGCGATGATTCACCATATTGTGGTGTCACCCTGGCGTTCGCGCGTTATTTGGCTCAGCCTGTTTGCTGCCTTACTGCTGGTGGGCATGTTTAGCGCAGCCAAATATTCTGATCGCCTGTTTGATCGCGTTGAAACGGTGCAAACAGAAATTGAACAGTATCAGCAAGGCGATACCAGCACCTCGATTGGTGGTCG
Source organism: Candidatus Pantoea haifensis (assembly GCA_018842655.1). Classification (GTDB taxonomy): domain Bacteria; phylum Pseudomonadota; class Gammaproteobacteria; order Enterobacterales; family Enterobacteriaceae; genus Pantoea; species Pantoea haifensis. The sequence continues at coordinate 2,912,459 of JAGTWN010000004.1, forward strand.
CGTGGGCATGTGGCAGGCGGGTCTCTGGGCGTTTATGCAGCATCCCTGGGGGCAGTCGGCAGATATGCGTAATCAGGAAGCTAAACACTGGCTTGATCGGCATCAGCCTGCCAACAACATTGCTTATTTGAATATTCAGTATCATACCCACAACGACATCGTCGAAAGTCTGTCACTGCAAGGCATCATGGGCGGCTTCGTGATGATCGCTTTTTTACCGCCTTACTGCTGGTGCCGTTGAGCGGGAAAAACGCCACTATGAATGCTTACTGCTCGCCATTCCGGTGATCTATTTCAGTATGGGTGATTCACAGTTTTATAATCGCGAATCACCTTACTTTATTCTGTTAATTTGGGGCTATTTTGTGATGATGCGACACACTTCCGATTCGCTAATAACCAACGCGGCCAACACTTTCCATGACTGATCCGCACCAAAATCCGCTGCTCAGCATCATTACTCCGATGTATAACGCGGGCAGCATGTTTGATGAATTTATGCACGCTGTACTTGCGCAGACCCTCACCTCGCTGGAGATCATCATAGTTGATGATGGTTCAACCGATGGTTCCGGCGAACGGGCTGACGCCTACGCACAGCAGTATCCGCACGTTCATGTGATTCATCAGGAAAATGGCGGCGTATCACGAGCGCGTAATGCGGGATTAGCGATTGCGCGGGGTAAATATGTCACCTTCCCGGATGCGGATGACGCGATGAAACCAGAGATGTACCAAACGCTGGTCAGCATGGCTGAAGCTGATAGTCTGGACGCCGCACAATGTAATGCCGAGTGGTTTTTCAAAAGCACTCAACGTGTTAAACCTTTAATCCCTCTGGACAGACTACGCAGCACAGCCGTGCTCGGTGGCGCTGAGTGGTTAAGTACCGCACTGCAAACACGCCGCTATATGCACGTGGTGTGGCTTGGCATTTATCGCCGCGCAATCATTGAGGAACATCAGTTACTGTTCGAGCCAGGATTGCATCATCAGGATATTCCCTGGACTACTGAATTCATGCTGCTGGCGAAACGCGTGCGCTATACCGATGAAATTCTTTATCGCTATTACATGCATGATGCATCGATCAGTAACCGCAGACGCACCGGACAGCGCAATGTTGAATATCAACGCCACTATTTAAAGATTGCTCGCCTGCTGGAGGAGATCAACAGGCGTTATCACGCCGTAGTAAAAATTTATCCTGCGTTTCATTATCAAATTACGCATGAGGCGCTTAGCGTGTGTCACAGCATACGCCGGGAACCTGATGCGGAAGCCCGCCAGGCGATGATTGCAGATGTTTTTTCCAGTCAAACGCATCGCCGTATGTTACGTAATGCCCGTGGCATAAAGCAGTGGTATCAATTGCTTCTTTGGCTTGGTCGCCTCTATCGCTGGCGTAACAAATAAGCGATGAGGCTGGCTTTAACCCCTTCAGGGTTTGCCCTACAATCGATTTATTAAAATGTGAGAACAATGGTTTATGGCAAGCCCGACTCCAGTAAACATCTCTCCGCACAATATTCTTTTAATCAAGCTGCGTCATCATGGCGACATGCTGCTTACTACGCCTGTTATCAATGCGCTTCGTCGACGCTACCCTCACGCCAGTATCGACGTTCTGCTTTATCAGGAGACGCGCCCGATGCTGGAAGCACACCCGGCAGTTCGCCGTCTGCACCTGATTGATCGAAAATGGAAAAATGAAGGCAGCTGGCGCAAATTCGCGCACGAACGTGCGCTGCTCGCTGATATCCGCGCTTGTCATTATGACTTAGTGATCAATCTGGCTGACCAGTGGCGGGCGGCAATGATCACGCTATTGTCCGGCGCGCCGCTGCGCATCGGGTTTGCTTATAAAAAACGCGATAATTTCGTTTGGCGACGTTGCCATAACCAGTTAGTTTCTACCGCTGACCACGGCAAACTGCATACCGTTGAACAAAACATGAGTGCGCTGGCACCGCTGGGCATTAGCCGCACCGATGCCCGTGCCTCAATGCATTACAGCGAAACCGACAAACAAAAAGTGTTGTCACTGCTGGCTGAAAACGCCGTTTCATCGCCGTTCATTGTGGTGCAACCGACGTCGCGCTGGGTATTTAAATGCTGGGAAGATGAAAAAGTGGCCGCCACTATTGATCAGCTTGCGCAAACAGGCCGCAAAGTGGTGCTGACCGCAGCGCCGGATAAAAAAGAGCTTCACATGATTGAGCATATTCAGTCGCTGTGCCAATCCTCGGATGTCGTCTCCTTTGCCGGAAAATTGTCTCTGCCGCAGCTTGCCGCACTGATCGATCAGGCTCACCTGTTTATTGGCGTCGATTCTGCGCCTATGCATATGGCGGCAGCGTTAGATACGCCGTGCATTGCGCTTTTCGGACCCACAAAGTTGCAGCACTGGCGTCCGTGGGGTGAAAACAACCAGGTTATCTGGGCTGGTGATTATGGGCCATTGCCCTCGCCCGACTCGATTGATACCAACACCGAACAACGTTTCCTTTCCGCCATTCCGGTTGAAGATGTGGTCGCCGCCGCAAGGAGCTATTTAAGTGAATAAATTACGCCTGGCGATCGTTCGTCAAAAATATCGCCCTGATGGCGGTGCCGAACGCTTTATCTCACGTGCGTTAGAAGCATTAGGCAGCGAACAACTGGAGCTGAATATTATTACCCGCAGTTGGCAAGGCACACCTAATCCGGACTGGCATCTGCACATTTGTAACCCGCCTAAACTGGGCCGCATTTCACGTGAGCGCGGCTTTGCTCATGCTGCGCGAGCCTGCTGGGAGCGGGAAAAATTTGATATTGTGCAAAGTCATGAGCGCATTGCCGGTTGTGATATTTTTCGTGCTGGTGATGGTGTGCATCGCGTCTGGCTGGAGCAGCGTGCGCGCATTGTTTCACCCTGGCAACGTTTAAGCGCCACGCTTAGTCCTTATCACCGCTATGTTTTGCGAGCGGAAGAAGAGATGTTCGAGGCGCCCGCACTGAAGGCTGTTATCTGTAATTCTGAGATGGTGAAGCAAGATATTTTGCGCTGTTTCTCACTGGATGCCAGCAAAATTCATGTTATTCATAATGCTATCGACACCAGGCGTTTCCAGCCTGCCACTGAGGCTACGCGTCACGCTACCCGTCAGCAACTGAATCTGCCGGATAGCGCCACCGTGCTCATCTATGTCGGCTCCGGATTCGAGCGCAAAGGCTTAAAAGCGGCAATTGAGGCGTTAGCTAACAGCGATCGTTATCTGATCGTGGTTGGTCAGGATAAGCACTTACCGCGTTATCAACAACTGGCGAATCGTCTCAACTGCCTTGACCGTATCCGCTTTGTTGGTGTGCAACAGGATGTGCAGCCTTTTTATCACGCAGCCGATGGCTTGCTGCTGCCTACGCTCTACGATCCCTTTCCAAACGTGGTCCTGGAAGCAATGGCCTGTGGCTTGCCGGTCATCACCAGCACCGGATGTGGCGGTGCAGAATTTATTACTGCTGGTCAGGAAGGATTCGTGTGTGATGCTTTAGATATCAAAGCGTTAAACCAGGCTCTCCTGGCGATCCCTGCACTTTCAGCTAATTCAGCGATGGGCGAGGCTGCGCGCCGCAGAATCGAGCCTTATAATCCGCAAAGACTGGCTCAGTCGCTTACCTCACTTTATCAACAGGTGCTGCAAACCAACTGACAAAGTGAGATGAGTGCGCTCAGGGTTTCTGATAACATGCCGCAATCTAACTTTATTGTATTTTTTGACGCCAACGTGTCGTAACGGTAACTATGACGACCATTTACACCGTATTGCTCTATCTTATACAGCCACTCATCTGGCTGCGCCTGTGGCTGCGTGGTCGTAAGGCACCGGCATATCGCAAGCGTTGGGCTGAGCGTTATGGCTATTGTGTCGGCAAAGTACAGCCTGACGGCATTGTGCTGCATTCTGTTTCCGTGGGTGAAACGTTAGCGGCTGTTCCCCTGGTACGTGCGCTGCGTCATCGCTATCCAACCCTGCCGATTACCGTAACAACCATGACGCCAACCGGCTCTGAACGTGCGCTTTCGGCTTTCGGCAAAGATGTCCATCACGTCTACCTGCCTTATGACTTACCCGGCGCCATTAATCGTTTCCTTGATACCGTCAATCCACGACTGGTCATCATTATGGAAACAGAGCTGTGGCCGAACATCATCCGCATCCTGCATCAGCGACAAATACCGCTGGTGATAGCGAATGCACGCCTGTCGGCGCGCTCAGCCAAAGGCTATCGCAAGCTGGGCAAATTTATGCGCCGGTTGCTGCAAAGCATCACGCTGATCGCTGCGCAGACCAATGAAGATGGTGACCGTTTTCTGGATCTTGGTCTGAAACGCTCGCATCTGGCGATTACCGGCAGCCTGAAATTTGATATTTCCGTTACGCCGGAACTGGCGGCCAGAGCGGTAACGCTGCGTCGCCAGTGGGCGCCGCGCCGTCCGGTATGGATTGCGACCAGCACCCATGAAGGTGAAGAAGCGATCGTACTGGATGCGCATCGTCGCCTGCTGAAGTCTTTTCCCGAGCTGCTGTTAATTTTGGTACCGCGACATCCGGAACGTTTTCAGGATGCGCAAGTGCTCACGCAAAAGCGCAACTTCAGCTTTATTCTGCGCAGCAGCGGTGAAATACCGTCCGGCTCAACTCAGGTCGTGATTGGCGATACGATGGGCGAATTAATGCTGCTCTACGGCATTGCCGATCTGGCGTTTGTCGGTGGCAGCCTGGTGGAGCGTGGCGGTCATAATCCGCTTGAACCAGCCGCACATGCGATTCCGGTACTGATGGGCCCACATATCTGGAACTTCAAGGATATTTGTAGCAAATTGCAGGAAGCACAGGGCCTGATTACGGTCACCGATGTGATTTCGCTGGAAAAAGAAGTCACTAACCTGCTGCAGGATGATGATTACCGCCGCTATTATGGCCGTCATGCGGTTGACGTTCTGCACCAGAATCAGGGTGCGTTACAGCGTCTGCTACAGTTACTCGAACCTCATTTACCCCCACGGGCCCATTAATGCCAACACGCCAACGTCTTTCGGTGGTAATGATCGCCAAAAACGAAGCGGAACTGTTGCCAGAGTCTCTCGCTTCTGTTCGCTGGGCCGACGAGATTATTGTGCTGGATTCAGGCAGTTCAGATAACAGCGTTCAGATTGCTCGTGAAGCGGGTGCTCAGGTATATCACGCTGAGAACTGGCCAGGTTATGGCAAACAACGCCAGCGGGCGCAAAGTTTTGCCAGCCATGAAATGATTTTGATGATCGATGCCGATGAGCGCGTTACGCCAGCACTGCGCGCCGCCATTGAACATGTCTTAAACGCCCCACCCAGCCCCACTGTTTACAGCCTGAGCCGCAGCAATCTGTTTCTTGGCCGCTTTATGCGCCATAGTGGTTGGTATCCGGATCGCGTGATGCGCCTGTACCCACGCACCTTAAGCTACAACGACAACCTGGTTCATGAATCACTGAATACCCAGGGAGCGCCCGTTCAGGTGCTAAAAGGCGATCTGCAACATTTAACCTGCCGCGACCTTATCGCTTTTCAGCGTAAACAGTTAGCCTATGCTGAAGCCTGGGCACAGGAACGTTATCAGCGTGGTAAACGTTGCGGGTTAGTCTCGATTTTTAGTCACACGCTGGGCGCTTTTATAAAAACGCTGCTGCTCCGGGCCGGTTTTCTTGATGGGAAACAAGGCTGGATTCTGGCAGTCGTGAATGCGCAATATACGTTCAACAAATATTCGGCGCTTTGGGCGCTCAATCACTCCACGGCAAAAGGGCGCGTATGAGTACTAAAGCCATTTATCCCGGAACCTTTGATCCTGTCACGCTGGGCCATCTTGATATTGTTACGCGTGCGACGCAGATGTTTGATCACCTGATCGTTGCCGTTGCAGCAAGTCCAGGTAAAAAACCGATGTTCAGCCTGGATGAGCGTGTTGCGCTGGCGCAGCAGGTAACGGCACATTTGCCTAATGTTAGTGTGATCGGATTTAGCGATTTAATGGCGAATTTTGCGCGAACGCAGCAGGCTAATGTGCTGATACGGGGATTACGTGCAGTGTCTGACTTTGAATATGAGCTGCAACTGGCACACATGAACCGTCATCTGCTGCCTACGCTGGAAAGTGTGTTCCTGATGCCATCTGAAGGTTTTTCTTTTGTTTCCTCTTCATTGGTAAAAGAAGTGGCGCGTCACGGCGGCGATGTCACCGCTTTTCTGCCCGCGCCAGTCCATCAGGCCTTACAGGCTAAACTCACGAATTAACGCTGGCAATTCGGGCACCAGTAAGTGCTGCGCTGCCCGTGCTTACCGCTAACAATCGGTGTGCCACAGGCGCGGCACGGTTCTCCCGCCCGGCCATATACCTGCAATTGCTGCGCAAAGTAACCTGGCTTGCCATCACTCTGTAAGAAGTCACGTAAGGTGGTGCCACCTTGCTCTATTGAACGCAGCAATACGGCTTTAATCGTAGTCACCAGCAGTTCAGCTTCTTCTCTGGTCAGACTCATTGCGGGTCGATCAGGCAAGATCCCGGCAGTGAACAGGGATTCGCTCGCATAAATATTGCCGACGCCGACTACCACTTTATTATCCATCAGCCACTGTTTAATTACGGTGCGCTTACCGCGCGATTTTTCATACAGGTAAGCACCATCAAACACATCGCTGAGCGGCTCCGGGCCAAGATGCGCAAGTACACTGCTGCCCGCTAAATCACTGCTCCATAGCCAGGCACCGAAGCGGCGCGGGTCGGTATAGCGCAGCACTTTGCCATTACTCATCACTAAATCAACATGGTCATGTTTGGCTGCAGGTAACTCTTCCGATAACACGCGCAGACTGCCGGACATACCAAGATGAATAATTATCCAGCCGTGTGGTAGCTCCACCAGCAGATATTTAGCACGGCGCTGAACGCTGAGAACTGGCTGATCGCTCAGCGCAAGGATTTCCTGTGAAACCGGCCAGCGCAGGCGCGCATTACGCACAATGGCGTGCAGGATAGTTTCTCCCACCAGATGCGGTTCAATACCGCGGCGACTGGTTTCCACCTCAGGTAACTCTGGCATAACCTCTCCTCAGCGTATGACACAAACAAAAAACCCGGCCGAAGCCGGGTTTTTAGCAAGAACACCAAAATTATTTAATTTTGGCTTCTTTATACATTACATGCTGACGTACAACCGGATCGAACTTTTTCAGTTCCAGTTTCTCTGGTTTAGTACGTTTGTTCTTCGTGGTGGTATAGAAGTGACCTGTACCAGCAGAGGAAACCAGCTTGATCTTCTCACGAATACCTTTAGCCATGATTCAGTTCCTTAGTACTTCTCACCACGGGCACGCAGATCGGCCAGAACCGTATCAATGCCCTTTTTATCAATAATACGCATACCTTTTACAGATACACGCAGAGTAACGAAGCGCTTCTCGCTCTCAACCCAAAAACGGTGTGAGTGCAGGTTCGGAAGGAAACGGCGTTTCGTCGCGTTCATTGCGTGGGAACGGTTGTTACCGGTCACCGGACGCTTTCCAGTTACCTGGCAGACTCGTGACATGTCTATTCTCCAAAAATCAAATCAGCTCGAGCTTTAAAAATTAGGTTTTGGCCGCCTCGTCAGGCTTGCAGCCCGCCAGGCGAGTTCCATGGAACCCGCTAAGCTGGCCTAACCGCCAAACCCGAGATTCTCAAAGGTGGCGTAGTATACGCCGCTCGGCGCAAGTGCTCAAGTCCCGAACAGATAAAGATCCCGAATGATCGTGTAAAAAGCCGCCACCTGGCACGCTTTAGCCCCTGTTTACAGCCATCCACGCTCGGCAAAAGAGACATATTCCCCATGACCAATCACCAGATGATCGAGTAAACGAATATTCATCAGGCGGCAGGCTTCGCCAATTTTAAGCGTAATATCGCAGTCTGCTTTGCTCGGCTCTGCCATGCCGGAAGGGTGATTGTGCGCCAGGATTAATGCCGCAGCATTCACTTTTAACGCCTCACGGACGATCTCGCGTGGATGAACCTCAACGCTGCTAATCGTGCCGGAAAACATCTTTTGCGCCAGCAGAACGCGATGCTGATTATCCAGAAATAGCGCCATAAAAATTTCCCGCTCCTGATGCGCCAGCAGGCTTTGAAGGTAGTGCCGTGTGATTTTAGGATTCTCCATCACACTTTCACGTGCCAGCTGGCTGGCAAAAAACGTTTTGCCAGCTCCGCAATCGCGTGTAGCTGCGCCAGCTTAGCGTCGCCAACCCCTTTGATTTTGCTATATGCCGCTTTTTTGGCTGTCATGAGAGAGTAAAGCGAGTCGAACTCTTGCAGCAGTTGATGAGCCAGCGCCATAACGTTGTGTCCCGCCGAACCGGTGCGCAGAAAAATGGCCAGTAACTCCGCATCACTTAGTTTCTCAGCGCCCATTTGCTGTAATTTTTCCCGTGGTGACATACTTTCCATCGTCATTCTCCCTTGAGCACCCGCTATCCTGATCAATCTCATCATGCATCGCCAGCGACACGGTTACATTTTACGAGACGGCTCGCAAACCACAGGGAGTGAAAAAGGGATGACGGCGTTTTATGGTAAAGTTCATCCATTGTGTCGCGTCAGAAGCGGCAGACAGCTTTGAGAGGTCAACAACATGATGGGATTAGCCGGTAAAAAGATTCTTTTAGGTGTCAGCGGCGGCATTGCAGCTTATAAAACGCCTGAGCTGGTTCGCCGTCTGCGCGATCGTGGCGCTGAAGTCCGTGTGATGATGACCGAAGGAGCAAAAGCGTTTATTACACCGCTCAGCCTACAGGCCGTTTCGGGCTATCCGGTGCTTGATGATCTGCTCGACCCAGCCGCCGAAGCCGCGATGGGCCATATTGAACTGGCTAAGTGGGCTGACTTAATCGTACTGGCTCCCGCCACAGCCGATCTCATTGCCCGCGTCACGGCAGGTATGGCGAATGATTTAGTCACAACGGCTTGTCTCGCTACCGCCGCCCCGATTGCTGTGGTTCCAGCCATGAATCAACAGATGTACCGCGCTGCCATTACGCAACAAAATCTGCAAACTTTGCATGCGCGTGGCCTGTTGGTTTGGGGCCCGGATAGCGGTAGTCAGGCCTGTGGCGATGTTGGCCCAGGTCGTATGCTCGACCCGTTGACCATTGTTGACCACGCGGTGCAGTGGGCATCACCCGTAAAGGATCTGCAACATCTCAATATTATGATTACCGCTGGACCTACCCGGGAATCGCTGGACCCGGTGCGCTACATCACTAATCACAGCTCCGGAAAAATGGGCTTTGCTATTGCATCCGCCGCAGCCCGACGCGGTGCAAACGTTACGCTGATCGCCGGACCGGTTACGCTGCCAACGCCTGCCGATATAAAACGCATTGATGTCACCAGTGCGCTAGAGATGCAGTCGGCAGTGATGGCGGAGATAAATAAACAACATATTTTCATTGCAAGCGCAGCCGTGGCAGACTACCGGGCAGCCGAAATTGCGGCCGAAAAAATTAAAAAACAGGGCGGCGATGATAACGTCACGCTCCAGTTAATAAAGAATCCCGATATTGTTGCCGGTGTCGCCGCATTGCAGGAAGGACGGCCTTTTGTGGTTGGATTTGCTGCTGAAACCCAGAATGTGGAAGAATACGCCCGGCAAAAACGGGTGCGCAAAAATCTGGACCTAATCTGCGCGAACGACGTTGCTAAAGCCGGACAAGGGTTTAACAGCGACACCAATGCTCTTCACCTTTTTTGGCAGGACGGAGAAAAACGCTTACCGCTCAACGATAAGTCACTCCTTGGCCAACAGTTATTAGACGAGATTGTCAGCCGTTATGATGAAAAAATAGACGTTAAAATTCTTGATGCGCGTATCGGGAAGGCGTTTCCGCTGCCGACTTACGCAACCTCGGGTTCCGCTGGGTTAGATTTACGTGCCTGTATTGATGATGCCTTAGAAATCACTCCAGGTACCACGACGTTAGTGCCAACCGGCCTGGCGATTCACATTGCCGATTCGAGCCTGGCGGCCGTAATCCTGCCGCGCTCAGGCCTGGGCCATAAACACGGTATCGTTCTGGGTAATCTGGTTGGTCTGATTGATTCAGACTATCAGGGCCAGTTGATGGTATCGGTCTGGAACCGTGGTCAGGAAAGCTTCACGCTGCAACCGGGCGACCGTATGGCGCAACTGGTCTTCGTACCGGTTGTTCAGGCTGAATTCAATCTGGTGGATGAGTTTGACACCAGCTTGCGCGGTGAAGGTGGCTTTGGTCACTCAGGCCGTCAGTAACTCACGCTACCGATTCTTACTTACGCCAGCTTATTTCTCATCGCCATGAGACGCTTTCTCGTGGCAGATGCGTAGGTATTGCCTGTTTATGGTGGATTTCAGGGGTCTTTAAAATCATGGCAGAAAAAAATCGCGAAACGGAATCGTCGCGAAGAGATTTTGCAGGCACTGGCGCAGATGCTGGAGTCAAGTGATGGCAGCCAGCGTATTACTACCGCTAAACTGGCGGCGAGTGTTGGCGTGTCTGAAGCAGCGTTATATCGCCACTTTCCCAGCAAAACGCGTATGTTCGACAGCCTGATCGAATTTATCGAAGACAGTCTGATTACCCGCATCAATCTGATCCTTAAAGATGAGAAAGAGACGATGGCGCGCCTGCGTCTTATCGTGCAACTGATCCTGGGATTTGGTGAGCGTAATCCAGGGCTGACGCGCATTTTAACCGGACATGCATTGATGTTCGAACAGGACCGTTTGCAGGGCCGTATTAATCAGCTTTTTGAGCGTATTGAAGTTCAACTGCGACAGGTCATGCGCGAGCGCAAAATGCGTGAAGGTGAAGGCTTTCAAACTGACGATACGCTATTAGCCAGCCAGCTAATTGCGCTCTGTGAAGGATTACTGGCGCGTTATGTTCGTTCTGAGTTTCGTTTCCGTCCTACTGCTGACTTTGACGCCCGCTGGCCACTCATTGCCGCCCAGCTGATTTAATATCAAGGCGGGTAACCCCCGCCTTATATTTAAATACCGTAGGCTTTTTGATAAGCGCGAACCTGCGCTAAGTGATCGGCCATTTCCGGCTTCTCTTCCAGATAGGCAATCAAATCTGTCAGCGTGATAATAGCGGTGACTGTGCATTTATAATCACGTTCCACTTCCTGAATAGCGGAGATATCACCGCGCCCACGCTCTTGACGATCCAGAGAAATCAACACGCCAGCCAGCGTTGCGTTGTGCGCACTGATAATGTCCATTGATTCACGAATGGCGGTTCCGGCGGTAATCACATCATCGACCAACATCACGCGGCCTTGCAGCGGGCTACCCACCAGCAAACCGCCCTCTCCATGGTCTTTGGCTTCTTTACGATTGAAGCAGTAAGGCACGTCGCGGTCATGATGGTCGGCCAGCGCCACAGCGGTTGTTGTGGCAATAGGAATACCTTTGTATGCCGGACCAAACAGCAAATCGAAATCCACGCCACCATCTACCAGCGCCTGCGCGTAGAAGCGTCCCAGCAGGGCTAAATCCCGTCCACTATTAAACAGACCGGCGTTAAAGAAATAGGGACTTTTACGCCCTGACTTTAAAGTGAACTCACCAAATTTCAGCACCTGCTTGTTCAGGGCGAATTCAATAAACTGACGCTGCCAGGCTTTCATTTCTCACTCCTCAAATAAAGAAAAGGCGACTCTGTGGTCGCCTGTTACATCAATTTTCCAGTGCGGCTTTTTGCGCCTGAATTAATTCATCGATGCCGCCACGGGCCAATGCCAGCAGCGCCAGTAATTCATCATGGCTGAACGGTTCACCTTCGGCGGTGCCCTGCACCTCGATCATGCGACCATCTTCCATCATCACTACATTCATATCCGTTTCGGCAGCGGAATCTTCAACGTATTCCAAATCGCACAACGCTTCGCCGTTAACGATGCCCACAGAAATGGCCGCCACCATGCCTTTCATCGGGTTAGCTTTCAGTTTGCCGTCAGCAACCAGCTTATTAAGCGCATCGGCTAACGCCACACAGGCACCCGTGATTGATGCCGTTCGCGTACCGCCATCAGCCTGAATAACGTCACAGTCGAGCGTAATGGTGAATTCACCCAACGCTTTAAGATCGACTGCGGCGCGCAGTGAGCGGGCAATGAGACGCTGAATTTCCAGTGTACGGCCACCCTGTTTACCTTTGGCGGCTTCACGCGCCATGCGGCTGTGCGTTGAGCGCGGCAGCATGCCATATTCGGCGGTGACCCAGCCCTGGCCTTGCCCTTTAAGGAAACGCGGAACGCCTTCGTCCACCGTGGCAGTGCAGAGCACTTTGGTTTCACCGAATTCCACCAGAACGGAACCTTCAGCATGTTTGGTGTAATTGCGGGTCAATGTGACGGGGCGCACCTGCTGTGCGCTACGGCCTGCTGGACGCATGGTAATCTCCGGCTTGCTAATGATTGGCTGCGCATTATACGGACTTACTTGTCTGCTGTCTCTTGCTGCGGCCTGCCACATTGCGGGATGAAATTACTCTCCGACTGTGGCTAAATGCGCCCTCCTTTCACATGTCTCTTTTAATGAATAAAAAATATGGCAGCCATTCTTCATTTTCTGCTGGCGCTGGTGGTGATTTTTGCCCTTGCGTTGTTGGTCAGTCACGACCCTAAACAGATTCGTCTTCGTTTTATTATTCAACTGATCGTGGCAGAAGCCGCACTGGGTTGGTTTTTCCTGCACTCAGCCAGCGGCCTGGCTCTGGTGGGTTCAGTGGGGCATTTCTTCGAAAGCCTGCTGGGTTTTGCGGCACAAGGCACAGAGTTTGTTTTCGGTGGTATGCATAAACAAGGCCTCGCCTTTATTTTTCTTGGCGTGCTGTGCCCGATTGTCTTTATCTCGGCGCTGATCGGCATTTTGCAACACTGGCGCATCCTGCCGCTGCTTATTCGTCTGGTGGGAACGCTGCTGTCTAAGGTCAACGGTATGGGCAAACTGGAATCTTTTAACGCCGTCAGCACGCTGATTCTTGGCCAGTCAGAAAACTTTATCGCTTATAAAGGCATTCTCGGTGATATTCCGGCTAAACGGCTTTACACCATGGCTGCTACTGCCATGTCGACCGTATCGCTCTCTATCGTCGGCGCCTATATGTCGATGATTGATGCTAAATATGTCGTTGCGGCGCTGCTGCTTAATATGTTCAGCACCTTCATTATTCTTTCAATTATCAATCCCGGTAAGGATACGACGCAGGAAATTGTGCTGGATAAGCTGCATGAAGATCAAAGCTTCTTTGAGATGCTCGGTGAATACATCCTGGCTGGCTTCAAAGTCGCCATGATCATCTTAGCGATGCTGATTGGTTTTATTGCGTTGATTGCCGCAGTGAATGCTCTGTTCGCCGCCCTGTTTGGCTATAGCTTCCAGCAGTTGCTTGGCTATCTCTTTTATCCCTTTGCCTGGCTGATTGGTATTCCAGCCGCTGATGCATTGCAGGCGGGCAGCATTATGGCAACGAAGCTGGTCGCCAACGAATTTGTGGCAATGATTGAACTGCAAAAAGTGGCGATGAATATGAGTCCACGCGGTTTAGGCATTCTGTCAGTCTTTCTGGTTTCCTTCGCTAACTTTGCGTCAATTGGTATTGTCGCCGGTGCGATTAAAGGCCTGAACGAACAGCAGGGTAATGTGGTTTCACGCTTCGGCTGGAAACTGGTGTATGGCTCGACGCTGGTTAGTCTGCTCTCGGCGGCGTTTGCCGGACTTTTTATCTGAGCAGGACGGCGGCAAAACAGGCCGCCATTTTTATTTAAAACCCTACGCACGCTGGCGCATCGACACGCATTACGGACTCCTGACTAAAGCGTTTTTTATAGAGCGTGCGTAACTCTTCTATGGCGGCATTGCTTTGTGCATCAATACCGTGAATCAGCAACAAAGCTTTACTGTTCTCACGCACCAGTTGCCCGTTTCCCCCAGCCACTGACCTTTCGCATCATAAACCGACAAACCCTGTTTAAAGCGCGGAGTGACTTCTGTATCGATGAAATTCATCCAGTCGAGAGAGCTTACTGTGCCGCCTTGCGGTTTACTGAGCCCAAACCACAGTGTTGTTTGTATCATTACGTCACCACCGGCACAGATCGGCTGTGGTCTGGTTGGCGGTGCGGGTGGCGACTGGCAGCCTGCCAGTAACAAGGCCAGCGCAAAAGGAAAGGTAATCACGCGAAACATGCGTACTCCTCGCAAAGTGAACCAGTCGTTATCATAGGTGCCTGTTGCTCAAAGCGGAAATGATTCGTTATCTGCATTGATACGCGCTTACGCCTGTTATGCGCTCGCCTGCCTCGCTATACTTGCCCCAATCTTTCTGAAAATGAGTATCGCTTATGATCCGCAGTATGACCGCTTATGCCCGCCGCGAAGCTAAAGGCGAATGGGGCAGCGCCGCCTGGGAGCTGCGTTCTGTTAACCAACGCTATCTGGAAACTTATATCCGTTTGCCGGAGCAATTTCGCAGCCTGGAGCCGGTGATCCGCGAGCGTATTCGTCAGCGCCTGACCCGCGGCAAGATAGAGTGCAATCTGCGTTTTGACGCCGATCCCAGTGCGCAAGGCGAGTTAATGCTGAATGAAACGCTGGCCAAACAGTTGGTACAGGCAGCTAACTGGGTGAAAATGCAAAGCGATGAAGGCGCCATCAATCCAATGGATATTTTGCGCTGGCCAGGCGTAATGTCAGCGCAAGAACAAGATCTTGATGCAATCAATACCGTGTTGCTTCAGGCGCTGGACGCTGCACTGGATGATTTTATCATCGCACGCGAAACTGAAGGCACGGCACTCAAGTCACTGATTGAGCAGCGCCTGGAAGGTGTGTCACAGGAAGTCAGTAAAGTGCGCGCCCGTATGCCAGAAATACTTAAATGGCAGCGTGAACGTCTGGTGGCGAAGTTAGAAGATGCCGACGTGCAGCTTGAAAACAATCGCCTCGAACAAGAGCTGGTGATGATGGCGCAGCGTATTGATGTGGCGGAAGAGCTTGATCGCCTGGATGCGCACGTTAAAGAGACCTATAACATTCTGAAGAAAAAGAAGCGGTAGGTCGTCGCCTTGATTTTATGATGCAGGAATTTAACCGCGAGTCGAATACGCTGGCATCAAAATCCATAAATGCTGACATCACTGCTTCCGCTATCGAATTGAAAGTACTGATTGAGCAGATGCGTGAGCAGATCCAGAATATCGAGTAAACACCTCCACTCACTGGCCCCAGCAATGGGGCTTTTTTATCGCCTTCTGCATCGTCTGTTTTTCGCCTGTCCATTGCTGCGTTCAGATCAAAGATTTCCGCTTTTGCTTACTTTAACATCTCACTGATTGTCAGTTTAAAGCCGCTTTTTCAGTGTTCCGGTAAAGAGTACGTAAGAAAAAGTGAAAATTAATTTCCAGAAAGATCTCAGGCGATAATTATTTTTGCGGTTTTCCACCTTGCGGTTTCGCTTAACTCCTTGTTAAAAGTGATTTTTGTTTTTGGCGTGTGGTTTTTTAAATCAGACAAGGCGTTATCCATGAATCTGCTCAATCCTGTAGATTCTGGAGTTTACCTTTCTTTAAACGCACTATTTGATAAAGTGCTGGTCGAATAGAGTACAGCTGTACCGCCTGGGGAACTTATGGAAGTGCTTCTTATGCGATACATCCATTTATCCCATGAAGGTTGGTAATGAAAAACACCGGACAATTTAGCACCTCGTTGCTGTATCCGCGTTATTGGTTCACCTGGTTTGGCCTCGCTGTTCTTTGGCTTTTGGTCCAGCTTCCCTATCCACTCTTAATCCGCCTCGGCGCTGGTGCCGGCAAACTCTCACGTCATTTTTTACAGCGTCGTGAACGTATTACCCGTCGTAATATCGAACTTTGTTTTCCAGGCATCAGCGAAGAAGAAACAGAGCGAATGATTGCGGGTAATTTCGCCTCGCTTGGCATGGCGCTGGCTGAAACCGGCATTGCCTGGTTTTGGTCCGATCGTGCGGTAAGACGCCTTTTTAACGTTTCCGGTCTCGCTAACTTGCATTCCGCGCAAAATGAAAAGCGCGGTGTAATGCTGATTGGCGTACATTTTATGTCGCTGGAACTGGGTGGCCGCATCAGCGGTTTATGCCAGCCGATGATGGCGATGTATCGTCCGCATAACAATCGCGCGATGGAATATGTACAAACCAAAGGTCGTATGCGTTCCAATAAAGCGATGATTGACCGCCGCGATCTGCGTGGCATGGTCAATGCGCTTAAACAAGGTGAATCGGTGTGGTTCGCGCCTGATCAAGACTACGGCCCGAAGGGCAGCACTTTTGCGCCACTGTTCGCTGTAGAAAAAGCGGCTACCACTAACGGCACTTTTGTTCTTTCACGACTGGCTAAACCCGCGATGATTCCCATTGTGTTGATTCGTAATCCAGATAATGATGGCTATCAGCTGATCATTGAACCGGTGCTAGAAAATTATCCTCACAATGATGAATCTGCCGCCGCGGCTTATATGAATAAAGTGATAGAGAATCAAATCCTGCGTGCACCGGAGCAATACCTTTGGCTGCATCGGCGCTTTAAAACCCGCCCGCCAGGCGAAGCCCTCTCTACGTCTAATCATCAAGCAGGCCTCGCGCCTGCTTTTTTCGCCTTTTGTTTCGAGACTCAGCGAAACAGGCGCTTATCTGAACTGGCTGGTCTTTGCTGGTGCGGATGTCAACCAACGTGATGGCATCGAAAGCCAACTGGCATCTGTCTAAAAATTGGTGAATGATGGCGCTTTCATAAGCTACCGCAGGAATCTCGCATGGATATGAATAGCGAAGCCAACTGGCAGCGTCCTCTTTTTGACGATCGTCTGACGCCTTATATCGAAATTGATGCACAGCGCCTCGAACACAACCTGCAGCGTATGCAGAAAAGAGCCAACGAAGCGGGCGTTGCGTTGCGCCCCCATATTAAAACGCATAAAAGTGTGTGGATTGCCCGTCGTCAGCGAGAACTGGGCGCAAAAGGAATTACTGTTTCAAAACCGAGCGAGGGTATCAGTTTTATACGGGGCGGGGAGCGCGATTTACTGCTGGCTTATCCTGTCGTACAGGCAAAGAGTATTACTGAGCTTCTACGCCAGGCGGCATATCATTGCGCAAAAATCACCCTGATTGCTGATGCGCTGCATGGCGTAACGGCAATTGCTGAAGCACAGCGTCTGCAGCCAGATTGTGAGCTGGCGGTCGCTATTAAAGTCGATGTCGGATTACACCGAGTGGGCGTCAATCCAGATAGCGATGATGCATTAATCCTCGCACAGGCATTGAAAAAAGAGAGCCTGCCATTTGCCGGTTTGGTCTCACACGCGGGGCACGCCTATGGTGCAGGAAATCTCTCTGCCATTAGCGTAATAGCCGGGCAGGAAGCTCAGCTGATGCAATCTCTGCAACACAGGCTGCATGAGGCTGGCTTCAATTTTTGCCCCGTGTCGGTGGGATCAACCCCAACTGCGCTGGCAGCGCAAGTGCCTCCTGGTATTGATGAAATCCGCCCAGGAAATTATGCGCTACTTGATCTTACTGCCTGCCGCCTGGGTTTGAGCTAGGTCGATGAGCTGGCACTCAGCGTCATCACGCGCGTGGTTGCGGTCAATGAACATTTTGCTATCGTTGATGCCGGTTCAAAAATGTTGAGCTCAGATAAGGGTCCGCACGGCACCAATGCCAGCGGTTTTGGTGTTGCCGTCGATGAGCATGGCAATACTTTCGACGTCAGTAAACTGTCAGAAGAGCATGGATTTTTGATTTATCAAGGTAATGCACCGCGCATTGGCAGCCTGTTGCGTATCTTTCCTAACCACAGCTGTGCCGTTATGGCGCAATCAGACAGTTTTGTTTTACGTCATGCTGATGGGCACGCTGAAACTGAACCGGTGTCTGCACGCGGTAACTTTACCTGATTTCACTCTACGGGCAGCGCCTGTGTCTGCCCGTACCCGATGCGAAACTGTATCTGGCCCACACTTCTGTTGGCAGAGCGTTTTACCCTCCTGCGCCCCATGCTTTAATCAATTTTTGTTCCCGTCAGGAGGTAACATGCTGTCCTCTCATACTTTAAGCATAACCATTGCCCGCAACTGGCTCGATCTTTATGAAACCATTTGGAAACCAGAATTTTTCCCAAAATGGGCGTCCGGCTTGAGCAGCAGTACACTGGAGCCTGAAGGCAATCACTGGCGAGCACGTGGGCCAGAGGGAAGCGTAAAAATTCGTTTCTCCCCTCATAATCCTTTTGGCGTAATGGATCACTGGATTGATACCGGGTCAGGCAAAGAGATTTATATGCCAATGCGGGTCATTGCTAATGAACAAGGTGCCGAGGTGTTGATCACCGTTTACCGTCAGCGCCTGATGTCTGACGAAAAATTCGCTAAAGATATTGAATGGGTTAAACGTGATCTTGCTCAACTCAATACAAAGCTTACCAAATAATTTCAATAAGTTACCTAAAAAAGACAGACTTTATTAATTGCTGGAAGATAGTAAAAAATTTATATTTTTTATCTCATCGAAAGCATAAACGTTCTCTCAGGATATGCATGACACAATGCACCATTACAAAAATTATGCTTAAGCATAAAGGCCAGAAAAATCCTGGCTTTTATGTGATGAAAAAGGCTTGTTGTGGCTGATTTAGAACTGTTTTTTTGATACTGAGATAATATCCCCCTAAATTTTTAAATATTAACCTCAACAAACATTAATAAACCCCTATTTAAAAAATTAACTATTCCCATGCAAAAATTGAATCCATTATTTCCTGAGTTTGTCTTATCAGATTTTTCTCATGGTGTTAATTTAAACAAAACACGGTATAAATCGTCTCACACACAGCAATACCCATAATAACTACAGCAGGGAAAATAATGGATCGCTCAACTTATCCTTTGTTATCAGAAAAAGAGTTCGTTGAGATAGCCGGAAGGATACTGGCTGGAGAATATACAACCACAACAGGATTTATGCATGATTTGGCGCTCTTTTTGCTCACAGCAGGAGATTCAGCCATTACACGAGAAAGTGAATATTCCAGAGATATTTATTTTTTTCTGAACACCATTTAATTGAATCGATAATAACATGGCAAGCCTGGAAGGGCATTTCAGGACTTCGGCCGGAAAAATTGCACTGACTTACCGTGTAACAACAATCACAGCTTGATGTTGCACAACGTATCAATTTGCACTGGTACATGTACCATAACGAGCATAATATGGCGATACGAGAAAGAAATCTGACTGACGCAAAATGGTCTGTTCTCTCATCAATAAAAATTATTGGCATTGGCGTGCTGCAACTCTCTTTACTAGCACAAATTTTGCAGGCGAATGAATTAAACCTGCTAGCCATTGCCGTTATTGGTTTATTAGCTATCGACACACTGGCGGATCGCGGGTTCTCGAATTCGCTAATTCGACATCGCATGCTTTCCATTAACGATCTTTCCATGTTGTATTGGGGAAATGTGTTATTGGGTATTCTAATCTGTGCTGCATTGTTCCTTAGCAGCGACTTGCTGAGTAGCACCTTTAATCAGCCTGAACTGGCAGTAATGGTAGAAATGGTTTCAGTCATTTTTATTATTATTCCACAAGGCCAGCATTATCGTGCCATATTACAGCGAGAGAAACAATATACGCGCATTGCGTTTACTGAAACGTCGTCAGTATTAGCAGGCCTCGGCGTAACATTATTTACAGTTTGGTTAACACCATCGGTATTATGCGCAATTTGGGGTTACCTGGCGATGGCATCAATCAGGATGCTGATATATTGCTATTACGGTCGTTCATGGTTCCAACCTGAATACCGTTTCAACCTGAAAACATTCACTCAAATTCGCGCAAGACACGTATAACAATAAATCTGTATGGTGGGCTCTGGGCATCTGAAACGATGCGTTCGCGTGCTGTTAATCAGCACGCTTTTTCTTTTCTGTGCTTCCCGTAATAAAACCCATGCTTCCATCTCCCACTCCCCTTTTTTATATATCATCGGTGTGTGTAAAATGGCTTTCACTGTCGCGGTAACGCATCGATATTTTATTTAATGAAGTTTGTCCGCACTGACATTCTCTTCAATGAGCGTCCCGGTTGTTATAATTTTCAGTGCGTTTTTCACGCACCAACCTACAAAAAGTATCCCGCTCTTTTGTCCAGCCCGTGTTTTTGATTTCAACGCTTAACCACGCCAGTATGAATAGCAGACTCGTTGTAGGCATCTCTAACATTTGAACTGCCATGCTTACTTAAGTGCTATTCGTTCCCTGCTACCGGCTGAGACCATAATCGAATAAAATTACCTTATGCGAAAAAGTCTTAAAGATAAATTATCATATTGATAATAAAAGATTTTATAAACGCAGCAATGAGCATTTTCACTTCTGTTAACTAAGGGATAGAAAAACTCAGTAGTGGTTACGCGCTTAACAACGTAGCCTTGCCACCGACTTTCTGGAGCCTGATATGTTACTTACCGTTCTCTATATTATTGGTATCACCGCCGAAGCCATGACCGGCGCACTTGCCGCTGGCCGACGCAAAATGGATCTGTTTGGTGTCATTATTATTGCTTCCGTAACGGCAATTGGCGGAGGGTCAGTACGCGATATCCTGCTGGGACATTATCCGCTCGGCTGGGTAAAACATCCCGAATACGTCATGATCGTCGCTGCTGCTGCCGTTGTGACTACCGTCGTTGCGCCATTAATGACCCATCTGCGTAAGGTATTCCTGGTGTTGGATGCGCTCGGTCTGGTGGTTTTTTCTATTATTGGTGCCCAGGTTGCTTTGAGCAGTGGGCACGCCATGATTATCGCCGCTATTAGCGCAGTGATTACCGGCGTGTTTGGCGGTGTACTGCGCGACATGTTCTGTAATCGTATCCCGCTGGTGTTTCAGAAAGAGCTCTATGCTGGCATTGCCTTTGCCTCTGGCTGGATGTATATCCTGCTGTTAAAAACGCCGCTGGCACACGAAGCAGTCATTACTATTACGTTATTATTTGGTTTTCTTGCTCGCTTACTGGCGCTGCGTTTCCGTCTCGGCTTGCCTGTTTTTAATTACCCTCACCCCGAGCACTGATGGGATAGCAGGAATATTTTGCTGCTGCAAAAAAGTGATCAGTCTACGCAAATGTTCATCCTGCAACTGATGAACAATACGCTGCGCTGAGACCTTACCTACGCCGGGTAGCGTCTGCCATGTTTGTGCATCGCGTTGCAATAGGGTATCCCAGTTTTTATCGGTCAACGCATTCAAGGCCTTACGCGGTAGTGGAAGTCCCAGAGCAGCGATCCAGCGGCGCAGTGGCTGCTGTCGCGTCAGATTGAAACTATGCCAAAGCTGCTGCGCCCGCGCCGGTGAAATGCCCGCAGCCGCCGCGATCTGTTCAACGGAGAGAGTTAGCCAGGAAAATAAATGTGCCATCTCTGGAATTTCAAGCAGCCGTAGCCATGTGCTGCGCTGTACGCCGGGAATATTCAGCACTGATTTTTGACTCAGCCAGCTCAGCCTCGCTAATAGCTGTCTTTGACACTCTGCCTCCAGATAATAACAACTGGTTGGCGTAAAGCGTTCCTCATCAGGTATAAGTGGATAGTGACGCTCTTTCACTCGCCAGATAACACGCTCCAGACGAGGAATACCTTGTCCTGCCAGACTGATCGTAATCTGGTCGCCTGCAATAATATCGTGCTCACGCCAGCTACGTAACGACCCCAGGTTTACCCGCCTGACCGTTTTATCATCCAACTGAACCGGTTGCAGGTTGAGCACCACACTAATCTTGCCGGTTCGCCCGATTGAAAAATTGACTGATAAAACTTCTGTGCTGGCTTCAGGCGGCTGATATTTCCAGGCAGCAGCCCAGTGTCCTTCTCCAGGTAACCAGTTTTTTCCTGCCGGGCGGGAAGCCTGGTGAATAACCACCCCATCAGTCACGAAAGGAAGCGGCGCACGAAACCAACGTTCACGCCAGCCAGCAACGTCCTCCTCATCTTTGACGCTTTTACTCCACTCTCCGGCCAGACCAAATCCCCATTGCGTCAGTTGATGCAGCTGAGCGGCCATATCAGCAGGCCCGTCTGGCCAGCCCCAAATAAACACGCCAATATGAGGTAATAACGGACTTGTTTGCTTACTCATCATCGCACCCGCAACCTGCGCTCGCGCATTTTTACCGCCCGCGCGGGCCTGATAATGACCGTTCATCATCAAAAACAGCTCACCTTGCAGAACCACTTCATTTTGTTTGCTTTCGATAGTGAGGGTATGGCGGGAATACCCGCCGCCTTTTTCAACCACTCTTCACCGCGCAAACCATCACCGCGGCTGATCAGTGAAACCAGTTTGCCGTGGCGATAAACCAGCGTTACCGCTACGCCATCAACTTTGGGCTGTACCCAGAGGTCATCACGGCTCTGCATCCAGTAAGCCACAGCCAGTTTATTGGGCAGTTTTTTTACCCCCGTATGCGCGACGGGATGTAACTGCTCACCACCGGAAGGTAAGTGCGGCTCATCATCCAGGGCGGCTGTTCTGAAGCAGTGCAGCCATTGCGTAAGCCGCAGTTGCAGGCTGTCATAATCTGTATCCGCAATCTGGCTACTGCCTTGTTGGTAGTAAGCATTATCCCAGTGTCGTAATTGCTGTTGCAGCTGATTAATTTCGTTATCAGCACGCTGAGGTGTCCAGGCGGGACACACCGCGCCTTTTGCCTGACAGAGCGTTGCCAGCAGAGCCAAAACTATCGCGAATATCCCTTTCATCTTTACTCTCCTGATGATTTTTGGTCATTCCACCCTTTTATCGTTAATTCAACCAGTTACGTTTGTGAAAGATGGAAGGTACTCTGCAAGCGTTTTTTCAGCGTTACATTGTTCAACACCTTTTTGCGCCCCGCTGCGCAAAAGTTTTCCTCCTGCCGCTGCGCAAACGCTGCGTGCACGCGGGAAGCTGTGTATACTGTGCAGGAAATCGACTCCGCTATTATTCAATTCAAAAAAACCATGGCTCAAGGCACGCTCTATATTGTTTCCGCCCCCAGTGGCGCAGGTAAATCCAGCCTGATTCAGGCACTGTTAAAGACACAGCCGCTTTACGATACACAGGTGTCAGTTTCTCATACCACTCGCGGCATGCGTCCGGGCGAAGCGCACGGTGAGCACTACTATTTTGTTGAAAAGCATGAATTTGAGCAGATGATTGCCGACGATGCTTTTCTCGAACATGCGAAAGTTTTCGACAACTATTACGGGACTTCGCGTAAAGCAATTGAGCAGGTTCTTGCTACCGGCGTGGATGTATTTCTTGATATTGACTGGCAAGGCGCGCAGCAAATTCGCGCAAAAATGCCTAACGCACGCAGTATCTTTGTATTGCCTCCATCGAAAGATGAGCTGGACCGCCGCCTACGTGGCCGGGGTCAGGATAGTGAAGAGGTGATTACGCGCCGTATGGCACAGGCGGTGGCTGAAATGAGCCATTACGCCGAATACGACTATTTAATTGTGAATGATGATTTTGATCTGGCGTTGTCCGATCTTAAAACCATTATTCGTGCAGAGCGTCTGCGTATGGCCCGTCAAAAGGCGCGCCATGATGCTTTAATCAGCAAACTATTGGCAGTCTGAATACAGTTTCAGTATGATGCCCAGTCATTTCTTCATCTGTGGAGTAGCACACCTATGGCACGCGTAACCGTTCAGGACGCAGTAGAAAAAGTTGGTAATCGTTTTGACCTGGTGTTGGTCGCTGCACGTCGTGCACGTCAGATGCAGGTAGGCGGCAAAGATCCGCTGGTT
Organism: Candidatus Pantoea haifensis; assembly: GCA_018842655.1. GTDB lineage: Bacteria > Pseudomonadota > Gammaproteobacteria > Enterobacterales > Enterobacteriaceae > Pantoea > Pantoea haifensis. The sequence continues at coordinate 2,936,396 of JAGTWN010000004.1, forward strand.
CCGGAAGAGAACGATAAACCAACCGTTATCGCACTGCGCGAAATCGAAGAAGGTTTGGTCACGAATCAGATTTTAGATGTCCGTGACCGTCAGGAGCAGCAAGAGCAGGAAGCCGCTGAATTACAAGCCGTTACCGCTATCGCTGAAGGCCGTCGTTAACAGCAAGCTGCAGGTCACCCTTGTATCTGTTTGAAAGCCTCAATCAACTGATTGAAAAATACTTGCCAGAGGAGCAAATCAAGCGCCTCCAGCAAGCATACCTTGTTGCACGTGATGCCCACGAGGGACAGACACGCTCCAGCGGCGAGCCTTATATCACCCATCCGGTTGCTGTAGCCTGTATTCTGGCTGAAATGAAGCTCGACCATGAAACACTCATGGCCGCGCTGCTTCATGATGTTATTGAAGATACGCCTGCAACTTATCAGGATATGGAACAGCTCTTCGGTAAGAGCGTTGCTGAGCTGGTGGAAGGCGTTTCGAAGCTGGATAAGCTTAAGTTCCGCGACAAGAAAGAGGCGCAGGCAGAGAACTTCCGCAAGATGATAATGGCGATGGTGCAGGATATCCGCGTCATTCTCATCAAGCTGGCTGACCGCACCCACAACATGCGCACGCTGGGCTCATTACGTCCGGATAAACGTCGCCGCATCGCGCTGGAAACCCTGGAGATTTACAGCCCGCTGGCCCACCGTCTGGGTATTCATCACCTTAAAACCGAACTGGAAGAATTGGGTTTCGAAGCCCTGTATCCGAATCGCTATCGGGTGATTAAAGAGGTAGTCAAAGCGGCGCGCGGTAACCGTAAAGAGATGATCCAGAAAATCCTTTCTGAGATCGATGGTCGTTTGCAGGAAGCCGGCATTCCCTGCCGGGTTAGCGGTCGCGAAAAGCATCTTTATTCGATCTACCGCAAAATGCACCTGAAAGAGCAGCGTTTTCACTCGATCATGGATATTTACGCTTTCCGCGTTATCGTGAAAGATTTGGATACCTGTTATCGCGTACTGGGTCAGATGCACAGTTTGTATAAACCGCGTCCGGGCCGCGTTAAAGATTATATCGCCATCCCCAAAGCTAACGGCTATCAGTCGCTGCACACTTCGATGATCGGCCCACACGGCGTACCGGTTGAGGTGCAGATCCGTACCGAAGATATGGATCAGATGGCAGAAATGGGGGTCGCCGCGCACTGGGCTTATAAACAGGCGGGCGAAAGTGGCACCACCGCGCAAATCCGCGCTCAGCGTTGGCTGCAAAGCCTGCTGGAGTTGCAACAAAGCGCAGGCAGTTCGTTTGAATTTATTGAGAGCGTGAAGTCAGATCTGTTCCCGGATGAGATCTACGTTTTCACGCCAGAAGGCCGTATTGTCGAACTTCCCACCGGTGCGACACCCGTGGACTTCGCGTATGCAGTGCATACCGATATCGGCCATGCCTGTGTTGGCGCTCGCGTCGATCGTCAACCTTATCCGCTCTCACAGCCGTTGAGTAGCGGTCAAACCATCGAAATCATCACTGCGCCAGGCGCTCGCCCTAATGCGGCCTGGCTTAACTTTGTCGTCAGCTCAAAAGCGCGTGCGAAGATTCGTCAATTACTGAAGAACCTTAAGCGTGAAGATTCCGTGAATCTGGGACGTCGTTTGTTGAGTCATGCGTTGGGCGGCAGTCGTAAGCTGGCAGAAGTGCCTGTTGAGAACATCAAGCATGAGCTTGATCGGATGAAACTCACCTCACTGGACGATCTGCTGGCAGAAATCGGCCTCGGCAATGCTATGAGCGTGGTGGTGGCGAAAAATCTGACGCAGTCAGGTACGACACCGTTAACCAACAGCAAACGTGGTAAAAAATTGCCCATCAAAGGTGCCGATGGCGTATTGATCACCTTTGCTAAATGTTGCCGCCCCATTCCTGGCGACCCGATTGTGGCTCACGTCAGTCCAGGTAAGGGCTTAGTGGTTCACCACGAGTCTTGTCGAAATATTCGCGGCTACCAGAAAGAGCCAGAAAAATTCATGCCGGTAGAGTGGGATAAAGTGACCGAGCAGGAATTTGTTGCTGAGATTAAAGTCGATATGTTTAACCATCAGGGTGCGCTGGCAAACCTGACAGCAGCAATTAACACCGCCGGTTCAAATATTCAGAGCCTGAATACGGAAGAGCGTGATGGCCGCGTTTATAGCGCCTTTATCCGCCTGACCGCGCGCGATCGCGTCCATCTGGCTAATATCATGCGGAAAATTCGTGTGATGCCGGACGTAATCAAAGTTCACCGTAACCGTAATTAGTTAATGAACGCTCAACGTTTTGCTCGTATTCAGGAGATGCTGGCCTTGCGCCAGCACGATCTCACCGTCTGCATGGAGCAGGTGCATAAACCGCACAACGTCTCTGCGGTTATACGCACTGCCGATGCGGTGGGTATTCATGCTGTTCACGCCGTCTGGCCGAGCCAGCGTATGCGCACCCAGGTCTCCTCTTCTGCGGGCAGTAATAGCTGGGTAAAAGTCGTCACGCATCGCAATATCGGCGAAGCCGTAAAACATCTTAAAGCGCAAAAGATGCAGGTACTGGCCACGCACCTTTCTGACAGCGCAGTCGATTTTCGTGAAATCGATTATACCCGGCCCACCTGTATTCTGATGGGCCAGGAAAAACAGGGATTACTGATGAAGCCCTGGCGCTGGCCGATCAGGACATCATTATTCCAATGGTGGGCATGGTGCAATCGCTTAACGTCTCCGTGGCTTCGGCGCTTATTTTGTATGAAGCGCAGCGTCAGCGGCAAAATGCCGGGCTGTATCAGCGTAAACACAGCTTGCTCGATGAGAATGAGCAGCAGCGGTTGCTGTTTGAAGGCGGTTATCCGGTACTGGCTCGCGTGGCTAATCAGAAAGGTCTGCCCTATCCTCACATCAATGCGCGAGGCGAAGTCGAAGCTGATGCCGACTGGTGGGCAACCATGCAAGCTAAAGGTAAAAAATGAAAGGCCGCCTGCTGGATGCCATCCTGCTCAGTACCCTGACCGGCGTAGGCGCCAGCCAGGCGGCAAAGCTGGCCAAAATCGGCCTGCATACTATTCAGGATCTGTTGCTGCATCTGCCGCTGCGCTACGAAGACCGCACCCAACTCTACGCCATTAACGATCTCCTGCCAGGCATCTGGGCTACGGTAGAAGGCGAAGTGCTGCACACCGATGTCACCTTTGGCCGCCGAAAAATGATGGTCTGCCAGATTAGCGATGGCAGCGGCGTACTGACGATGCGCTTTTTCAACTTTAACGCCGGAATGAAAAATGCGCTCGCGCCAGGCCGTCGCGTCACCGCTTATGGTGAAATTAAACGAGGCCAGCGCGGCGCCGAAATTATCCATCCTGAATACCGTATCCAGGGCGAAAACAGCAACGTCACACTGGAAGAGACGCTGACGCCGGTTTATCCCACGACCGAAGGCGTTCGTCAGGCAACGCTGCGTAATCTGACCGATCAGGCGCTGACGTTACTCGATAACTGCCCGATTGCCGAACTGCTGCCCCAGGCGTTACGTGGTGGGCTCATCAGCCTGCCTGATGCGTTGCGTACGCTGCATCGCCCTCCGCCAGATTTAAAGCTGAGTGAACTGGAAACCGGGCGGCATCCCGCTCAGCGTCGTTTAATTCTCGAAGAACTGCTGGCACATAATCTCAGCATGCTGGCGGTACGCGCGGGTGCACAGCGTTATTACGCCTTACCGATGCCTGCACGTCATACCTTAAGCGATAAATTGCTGGCGGCACTGCCCTTTACGCCAACCAATGCGCAAAAGCGGGTCGTCGCTGAGATTGAAAAAGACCTGGCAAATGATTTCCCGATGATGCGGCTGGTGCAGGGTGACGTAGGATCTGGCAAAACGCTGGTTGCGGCGTTAGCCGCGCTCAACGTCATTGCTTACGGCAAGCAGGTGGCGCTGATGGCACCTACCGAACTGCTGGCAGAGCAGCATGCTAATAATTTCCGTCAGTGGTTTGCGCCCCTTGGCATTGAGGTTGGCTGGCTGGCGGGTAAACAGAAAGGCAAAGCGCGTCTGGCGCAGCAAGACGCAATTGCCCGTGGCGACGTCGCAATGGTGGTTGGTACCCATGCACTGTTTCAGGAGCAGGTGCAGTTTAACGGCCTGGCATTGGTGATTATTGATGAGCAGCACCGTTTTGGTGTGCATCAACGTCTGGCGTTATGGGAAAAAGGTGAAGAGCAAGGTTTTCATCCTCATCAGTTGATCATGACCGCTACGCCGATTCCCCGCACGCTGGCGATGACCGCTTATGCCGATCTTGATACCTCAACCATTGATGAGTTGCCGCCAGGTCGCACACCAGTAACAACCGTCGCGATCCCAGACAGTCGCCGCGACGATATCATTGCCCGGGTTGACCATGCCTGCCGTGAAGGTCGTCAGGCTTACTGGGTCTGTACGCTTATTGAGGAATCAGAGCTGTTAGAAGCGCAGGCTGCAGAAGCAAGCTGGGAAGCCCTGAAAAATGCATTGCCGGATTTGAACATCGGTTTAGTGCATGGCCGCATGAAGCCCGCTGAGAAACAGGCTGTGATGCAAGCATTCAAAGCCAACGAGCTTCAGCTGCTGGTGGCTACCACGGTCATCGAAGTAGGTGTTGACGTGCCCAATGCCAGCCTGATGATTATCGAAAACCCGGAGCGTCTTGGTCTGGCACAGCTTCATCAATTGCGAGGCCGTGTCGGACGTGGGGCGGTAGCTTCGCATTGCGTACTGTTGTATAAAGCGCCGCTCAGCAAAACAGCGCAAAAACGCTTACAGGTACTGCGTGACAGCAATGACGGCTTTGTTATTGCACAGTACGATTTGGAAATTCGCGGTCCTGGTGAGCTGCTGGGCACGCGGCAAACCGGTAATGCTGAATTCAAAGTGGCAGATTTACTGCGCGATCAGGCGATGGTACCGGAAGTGCAGCGTGTGGCACGCCACATCCACCAGCATTATCCCGAACAAGCCAGCGCCCTGATCGAACGCTGGCTGCCGGAAAACGCTCGCTATACCAACGTCTGACTGGCTTTTTTATTGCTGTTGGGCAAACGTTTGCTTTTGCCTTGCGGATGATTACAATCGCCACACTATTTTCTGGGAACAGCAAAAGATGTCCACCAATCCGCAGCAAAGCCAACTTTCCGCTCATCATAGTGAATTAATTTATCGTCTCGAAGATCGCCCACCGCTGCCGCAAACGCTGTTTGCTGCTTGCCAGCATTTGCTGGCGATGTTTGTTGCGGTAATTACGCCCGCCTTGCTGATTTGTCAGGCGCTCGGCCTGCCAGCGCAAGATACGCAGCACATCATTAGCATGTCGCTGTTTGCTTCAGGTGTGGCATCCATTTTACAGATAAAAACCTGGGGACCCGTTGGCTCCGGTTTATTGTCGATCCAGGGCACCAGTTTTAATTTCGTGACGCCACTCATCATGGGTGGCATGGCGTTGAAAAATGGCGGAGCCGATGTGCCTACCATGATGGCTGCGCTGTTCGGTACGTTAATGATCGCTTCCTGTACGGAAATGGTGCTGTCGCGCGTGTTGCATCTGGCGCGTCGTATTATTACGCCGCTGGTCTCCGGCATCGTTGTGATGATTATTGGGCTATCGCTGATTCAGGTTGGCTTAACCTCGATTGGTGGCGGCTTTGCCGCGATGAACGATCACAGCTTTGGCGCGCCGAAAAACCTGTTACTTGCTGGTGCCGTGTTGTTAGTGATCATTTTGCTTAACAGGCAAAAAATCCTTACCTGCGGGTGGCTTCGCTGGTTATTGCGATGGCGGCAGGTTATTTGCTTGCCTGGGCGCTTGATATGTTGCCCCAAACCGCTGCACCAGGCGATCAGCCGCTGGTTGCCGTGCCTTCTCCGCTCTATTACGGCCTTGGCTTTGACTGGAATCTGCTGATTCCGCTGATGCTGGTGTTTATGGTGACGTCGCTGGAAACTATTGGTGACATCACCGCTACCTCTGACGTTTCTGAGCAACCGGTGAGCGGGCCGCTTTATATGAAGCGTCTGAAAGGCGGCGTGCTGGCAAATGGCCTCAACTCTTTTGTGTCGGCGCTGTTTAATACTTTCCCTAACTCCTGCTTTGGTCAGAATAATGGTGTTATTCAGTTAACTGGCGTAGCCAGCCGCTACGTTGGTTTTGTCGTCGCGCTGATGTTAATCGTGCTGGGTCTGTTTCCGGCGGTGAGCGGTTTTGTGCAGCATATTCCAGAACCGGTACTTGGCGGTGCAACGATTGTGATGTTTGGTACTATTGCTGCTTCTGGCGTGCGTATTGTGTCGCGTGAGCCACTTAACCGTCGCGCCATTATGATTATTGCGCTGTCGCTTGCGGTCGGTCTTGGAGTTTCACAACAGCCGCTGATCCTACAATTTGCACCTGACTGGCTGAAAACCCTGCTTTCTTCAGGCATCGCAGCCGGTGGTATCACGGCAATTGTATTGAACCTGATCTTTCCTCAAGAAAAGTAATCCCAGGGCAGGCTACGGCCTGCCTGCTATTTATTCGGATTTACATCCAGGCTGTTGAGCTGTAACGGTAATTCAGGCATAACAACCTCTGACCGGATTTAAATCGGGATGGATGCGATGAAATTTATTGGAAAGTTTTTCCTTACCTTAGTGTTATTGCTGCTTTTCGGCCTGGTGATTGTGTATGTCCTGCTGCAAACGCAGTGGGGTGCGGGCTGGTTTAGCCGTTGGGTGAGCGATAAAACGGACTGGCATCTTTCTCTGCGCAAGATTGAGCACAACTTTTCCTCCCCTCTCATCTCATACTGGATGATTTTAGCTTTGGGCATGATGGTCAGCCCGCGATATTAGTGGCAAAAAAGGTCGATCTGGGCCTGGCGCTGGTGCAATTTAGTCACCCTCTACATTTCAGCAGCATTGAGTTACGTGACGGTGAAGTGAATCTGGCGAACCTGGCCCCCAACAGCGCGCTACCCATTCAGGCTAATCGCTTGCAGCTAAACAATATGCGCATTGATAATCCGAAAAGTATGCTGCCGCTATTTGCTCAACAGGTTAATGGCGGCATCGTGCCGTGGAAGCCAACCTCCAGCGATATGCTTGGACACGATGCTCAGTTCCAGATGAGTGCCGGCAGCATGACGCTGAACGGCGTACCTGGCGACAATGTTTTGATTCAGGGCAGCGTGACGCAAGACCGGATGTTATTTAGCAATATCGGTGCGGATTTAGCACGAGGTTCAATGACCGGCAACGGTGAGCGCGATGCTCAGGGTAACTGGAAAATTAATCAGCTACGCCTTAATGATATTCGCCTGCAAACAACTCACAGCCTGAGCGACTTTTTGCGCCCGATACAAAATGTGCCTTCGATTGCTATCACTCGTCTGGATATGACCGATGCGCGTTTGCAAGGTCCGGACTGGGCTGTTACCGATCTCGATCTGACGCTAAAAAATCTTCACTGGCAGGGCGACGACTGGCAAAGCCAGGATGGCTCACTGGCAATGAATGCAGGTAACTTCATTAACGGTCGTTTTGAGCTAAACGATCCGATCATCAATATGGATTTTTCTCCCCAGGGCGTGACGCTGACGCAATTCAGTTCACGCTGGGCCAATGGCGTTATTCGTGCTGATGGCAACTGGACACGCAGCGATAAACATCTGATGTTGAATAATCTGGCCGTTGCCGGGTTGGAATATACCCTGCCTGAGAACTGGCGCGATCGCTGGCAGAGCGCATTACCCGCCTGGCTGGATAGCGTATCGGTGACGCGTTTCACCTCTAACCGCAACCTGATTATTGATATTAATCCAGCCTTCCCTTTTCAGATGACTTCGCTCGATGGCAGCGGTGAAAATCTTTACTGGCACGCCAGCATCAGTGGGGAATATGGTCGGGCAAGATGACTCTGAATGCCGCTGAAGCAACGTTCAACCGTACCGATTTACGCCATCCTTCGCTAACAATCAGCGCCAGCGATCAGCATATTCAGGTGACAGAAATGAGTGCCTTTAATGGCAAAGGTTTGCTGGAAGGAACGGCCAGTATTGGTCAGCAGCCGGACCGCCCGCTTACACTCGATCTTACGGGACGTGCTGTACCGGTTAATGTGTTGCAAAACTGGGGCTGGCCTGTTTTGCCACTGAGCGGCGACAGTAATCTGCACTTGCAGTTGAACGCGGCAATAAAAGCAGGTTCACCGCTGCGACCTACGGTAACAGGGAATTTATCGGTGACAACCGACAGCCAGCAATTACAGCAAACCATGCAGGCAGGCCAGGTAAGATAGAACAAAGGGCCATTGCTGGCCCTTTTGCTTTAATTGATACGAGCGCCCGATCCGCCCTCTTCCAGTGGCCCATCAGGATCGACTGGCAGAACGATATAGACACCTTCAAATACCGCACCGCGTTTTTCATCGCCAAACAGCTCAACTTCCAGTTGCACACGCGCTTTACGACCACGAGCCAGGCGATCAAGATCGCCACTCAGCGAACCCAAATCAGCAATAGCACCAGGGCGTCCGCTGATCGGCTGGCTGTAACGAATATGCGCATCCGCGAGAATAATGGTGCCGCCTAAATGCCGTTCACGTAACAGTAGCCAGATCAATCCCCAGCCCGTTAACGTTGCCAGCGAAAACAGGCTGCCGGCAAACAGGGTGTGGTGTGGATTCTGGTTGCCAGTCTCTGGCATGGTGGTAATAAATTTCTGCCCGGTGTATTGCAGGATACGCACACCCATTTTCTCGCTGAGCGGAATGTGTTCGTACCACGCCTGTTGTAACTGCCCGCACCAGTCAGCACGATGCAAAATATCATCCAGCGTCACAACCGGTTTGATCATCAAAAAATGGCGCACCGGCGTCGTCTGGGGGCAGTAATTTCACCCTGATTGACGTACCCCAGCTTGGCAAAAACGCCACGGCATCTTCACGTGCGCTACAGGTCACGCGTTTGACACCCTCTTGCCGCGCAACGGATTCCAGCGTCATCGCCACCAGTGTGCCCAGGCCTTTGCCCTGTACAGAAGGATGAACCGCCAGGAAACGAATAGCCGCTTCATTATCTGCATTAATATATAGCCTGCCGATAGCGACTGGCTTGCCATGTTCATCCACGACCATTTGATGGTGCGCTAAGGCATCCCAGGCATCACGTTCCGATCCTTGTGGCTGGCGCAGCGGTTTTCTGAGCATTTCCCAGCGAAACTGATAATACATATCCAGTTCTTCCGCCGTTTGGGGCACGCGAAGATGATACATATAATGATTCTCTCGTTCGGAGCTTGCGTGGCTGTTCCCTTGCCGCTCGGCTAACGACCTCACACCTGCAACCAGAATGTTACAGGACCATCATTCACCAGCGCGACCTGCATATCAGCAGCGAAACGTCCGTTTGCCGTAGTGATATCCTGCTTGCGACAGCTGTCACTGAAATACTCATACAGCCGTTCAGCTTCAGCCGGTTCAGCCCCCGGAAAATGACGGGCGCATGCCTTTTTGCGTATCTGCCGCCAGCGTAAACTGTGAAACCACCAGCACGCTGCCGCCTGCTTGTTTGACGTTCAGGTTCATTTTGCCCTGCTCATCACTGAAAATGCGATAACCTAATACGCGTTCTGCGAGACGCTCCGCGCGCTTTTCGTCGTCACCTTTCTCAACGCCTAATAAGATCAGTAAACCGGTGCCAATTTCTCCAGTAACAATCTGATCGACGGTGACGCTGGCATGTTTCACACGTTGGATCAAAGCAATCATGTTTCCTCTTGTTTTTTTCTTGATGTGCTTGTTTTAGCTGCCGATAGTCGTCAAGGGTGGCGGTAATTTCAGCACCTAACAATACAATGCACCAGGTCCAGTAAACCCACAGAAACAGGATTGGGATCACGGCTAACACACCGTAAATCAACTGGTACGAAGGAAACATCGTAACATACAGCGCAAATCCTTTTTACCCAGCTCAAAAAGCAGACCCGCAACTAATGCACCAACTAATGCATCTCGCGGCGGCACGCGCCGGGTCGGCACAATGCTGTATAACAACCAAAATGCAATGCATGACAGCAGCAAAGGAAAAACACGCAGCAACTGATCGATAAGACTGGTCACGCCAGTGACATTGATCCAGCGTAGCGACAGTAAATAGGAACTGATCGCCAGGCTGGCACCAGCCAACAGCGGCCCGAGCGTCAGGATCATCCAGTAGACAGCAAACGAATAAACCAGCGGTCGCTTTTTATGGCTGCGCCAAATGGTATTGAATGCTGTGTCTACTGAATGCATCAACAACAGCGCAGTGACGATCAGCCCTACTGCGCCGACTGCCGTCATACGGTTTACGTTAGCAACGAACTGCTCAAGATAACGCTGCAGCGTATTACCTGCTGCAGGCATAAAATTAGTAAAGATAAAGTTTTTGAGCTGAACGCTGATGTCAGAAAACACAGGAAAGGCTGCAAATAACGCAAACACTACCGCAATCAATGGCACCAGCGCCAACAACGAGACGTAGGCTAAATTACCCGCCTGCGTCGTCATATTATCTTCGTCGATGCGTTTCCAAAGCAGTTTGAGCCACAGCCAAAACGCATGAAGCCCTGGACGGAATTGTCGAGACATCATGGTTTATGGATGACTCGCAAACCAGCCCGGTACGGTTTTACGGTCAGTGACCAACACGCTTTCAATGCCCAGCGCGCGTGCCGCTTCGATATTCTGCTCGTTATCATCAAAAAACACCGCCTGATCGGCACTGACGCCTTCACTCTCCAGCACGTGTTGATAGATGCGCGCCTCTGGTTTGCGCATGCCCAACTCCTGCGACAGGTAAAGCTTATCTGCCGCCTGTTGCACGTCGGGATATTGCGTCGGCCAAAAAGCACAATGCAGCTTATTAGTGTTAGACAAAATCACGACGCGATGGCCTTCAGCCCGTAGCGAGTTCATCAACGCCAGCATATCAGCCCGCACGCCGACAAAAACCGCCTGCCAGCCCGCAGTAAATTGCTCATAGCTTAAGGCGATTTCAAGCTTCTCACACAGTGCGACCGCAAACGCTTCATCGCTAATCTCACCGCGTTCATGTTGTTCAAACTCTTCATCCATGTGGAAGTGACTTTGCAGTGATGCCAGCGGCACACGGCTAAGGTCACTCCAGACGCCTAATACGCGGTTAAAATCGATATCAATAATTACGTTGCCTAAATCGAATATGTACAGCATGGTGCCTCCTTCTGTTCCCTGGATTATTCACTCTAGCGGCAAAAGCTGAGGCTGAACAGGCAAGGCCGTCGAGAAAGATAAGAAGTGGAAGATTGAGCAACAAAGTCCTCGCCCGGCAGTGCGCGGGCCAGGCCACCGTGAGTGAGGGAGGCATAAGAACGGTGAAAATCAGATAATGGCAGGCAAAAAAAGCCCCGTTAAACGGGGCTTTTATCAAATGACCGTAGCAGATTAAATATCTTTGCTACCGCGTGAAGCACGCTTACGGTCGTTTTCAGTCAGGTGACGCTTACGGATACGTACCGACTGTGGCGTAACTTCAACCAGTTCGTCATCATCGATGAACTCAATTGCCTGCTCAAGCGTCATCTTGATTGGCGGAACCAGAGTCGTGGCTTCGTCAGTACCGGAAGCACGCATGTTGGTCAGTTTCTTACCGGTCAGACAGTTTACTGTCAGGTCGTTAGAACGGCTGTGAATACCGATAATCTGGCCTTCATATACTTCAGCACCGTGACCCAGGAAGAGCTTACCGCGATCCTGCAGGCTGAACAGAGCAAACGCAACGGCTTTACCCTGACCGTTGGAGATCAGTACGCCATTCTGACGCTGGCCCACTTCGCCTGGACGGATGTCGTCGTAGTGGCTGAAGGTGGAGTACAGCAGACCCGTACCGGAAGTCATGGTCATGAACTCGTTACGGAAGCCGATCAGGCCACGGCTTGGGATCACGTAGTCGAGACGTACGCGGCCTTTGCCATCTGGATCCATGTTTTTCAGATCGCCTTTACGCTCACCCATGGCTTGCATGACTGAACCCTGGTGCGTTTCTTCGATATCCAGCGTCACGTTTTCGAACGGCTCTTGTTTACGGCCATCTATCTCACGGAAGATAACTTTCGGACGTGATACCGCCAGTTCGAAACCTTCACGACGCATATTTTCAATCAGTACGGACAGGTGCAGTTCACCACGACCCGATACGCGGAAAGCGTCAGCATCTTCGGTTTCTTCAACACGCAGCGCAACGTTATGAACCAGCTCTTTGTTCAGACGCTCAAGGATCTGACGAGAGGTCACATATTTACCTTCTTTACCGCAGAACGGCGAGGTATTAACGTTGAAGAACATGGTTACGGTTGGCTCATCAACGCTCAATGCTGGCAGCGCCTGAACATTCTGCGGATCACAGATTGTGTCAGAGATGTTCAGTTCGCCCAGGCCGGTGATAGCGATGATGTCGCCTGCTTCAGCCAGATCGGTATCAATACGCTCCAGACCCAGGTGGCCCAGCACTTTACCGACTTTACCGTTACGCGTTTTACCTTCGCTATCAACGATGGTGACCTGCTGGTTCGGCTTCACTTTACCGCGCTTGATGCGGCCGATACCGATAACGCCCAGATAGTTGTTGTAGTCGAGCTGAGAAATTTGCATCTGCAGCGGGGCTTCAACTTCAACCTGTGGTGGAGAAACGTGGTCAACGATCGCCTGATACAGTGCAGTCATGTCGCTGCCCATATCGGCGTGGTCCAGACCCGCAATGCCCTGCAGCGCAGAAGCATAGATGATCGGGAAATCGAGCTGCTCGTCAGTGGCGTCGAGGTTGACGAACAGGTCAAACACCTGATCAACAACCCAGTCCGGACGTGCGCCAGGACGGTCAATCTTGTTGATAACCACAATCGGCTTCAGACCATGCGCGAACGCTTTTTTGGTCACGAAGCGGGTTTGCGGCATAGGGCCATCCATCGCATCTACAACCAGCAGCACCGAATCCACCATGGACATGACGCGCTCTACTTCACCACCGAAGTCGGCGTGTCCTGGGGTATCAACGATGTTGATACGGTAGTCGTTCCATTTAATGGCGGTGTTTTTTGCGAGGATGGTAATCCCACGCTCTTTCTCCAAATCATTGGAGTCCATCACGCGCTCGGTAGCTTCGGTACGGGCGTCAAAAGTACCGGATTGTTGCAGCAGTTTGTCAACCAGGGTGGTCTTTCCATGGTCAACGTGCGCGATGATGGCGATGTTACGCAAATTTTCGATCACAGCTTTGCCTCAGGCATTAGAAATAGCGCGCTATTGTACACGGATTAAGCGGAAGACTGAACACGATCACACTTTTCACTGAAAGTTTATTGCATTGCCGGAAATTCGCACTGTTCCCGGTGCAGAAAATGCACTAAGTTGGTCCTGTGCACCAACTTGGTGCCATAATTCACCTTCAAAGCACCATTTTAGTGCACCATGACCATCCTGGTGCAGCTGCAGAACGATAACAGGGCGCATGGTAGCGCGATTTAACGTTCAAAAATAAAGTTGGCACAGAATTCGCTTTGTACTACTTAAGCGAAAACGACAGTTAGAAACGGTTGAAGAGCTTGCCGAGATTCAGTTGGTTCGGGATGGTTGTAACAAGAGACGCATTCCAGGCAACGAAGTTCTCTCACCATGTAGACAATGACCATTTCCAGGAGAGTTGAGTATGTCCGCTGAACACGTTCTCTCGATGATGAACGAGCACGAAGTTAAGTTTGTTGACCTGCGTTTTACCGACACTAAAGGTAAAGAACAGCACGTTACTATCCCTGCTCACCAGGTTAACGCTGACTTCTTCGAAGAAGGCAAAATGTTCGATGGCTCCTCCATCGGTGGCTGGAAAGGCATTAACGAATCAGACATGGTGCTGATGCCTGACGCAACAACTGCGGTCATGGATCCCTTCTTCGAAGATTCTACGCTGATCATCCGCTGTGACATTCTCGAGCCAGGCACCATGCAGGGCTACGATCGTGACCCGCGTTCAATCGCCAAGCGCGCTGAAGATTTCCTGCGTTCTTCTGGCATCGCGGATACCGTGCTGTTCGGACCTGAGCCAGAATTCTTCCTGTTCGATGATATCCGTTTCGGCTCTTCTACTTCCGGCTCACACGTTGCTATTGATGACATCGAAGCAGCATGGAACACCGGCAAAGAATACGAAGGCGGCAACAAAGGTCACCGTCCAGGTCTGAAAGGCGGTTACTTCCCGGTTCCACCAGTCGATTCATCTCAGGACATCCGTTCTGCAATGTGTCTGACCATGGAGCAAATGGGCCTGGTGGTAGAAGCACATCACCACGAAGTCGCAACAGCAGGTCAGAACGAAGTGGCGACCCGCTTCAACACCATGACCAAAAAAGCGGACGAAATTCAGATCTATAAGTATGTTGTGCACAATGTTGCTCACGCTTACGGTAAAACCGCAACCTTCATGCCTAAACCAATGTTTGGCGACAACGGTTCAGGTATGCACTGCCACATGTCTCTGTCTAAAGGCGGCGTAAACCTGTTCTCTGGCGACAAGTACGGCGGCCTGTCTGAAATGGCGCTGTTCTACATTGGCGGTATCATCAAGCACGCGAAAGCAATCAACGCCCTGGCGAACCCGACCACCAACTCTTATAAGCGTCTGGTTCCAGGTTACGAAGCGCCGGTTATGCTGGCTTATTCTGCGCGTAACCGCTCTGCTTCAATCCGTATCCCGGTTGTTGCCAGCCCGAAAGCACGTCGTATTGAAGCTCGCTTCCCGGATCCAGCGGCTAACCCATACCTGGCGTTTACTGCTCTGCTGATGGCAGGTCTTGACGGTATCATCAACAAGATCCACCCTGGCGATGCAATGGACAAAAACCTGTATGACCTGCCGCCGGAAGAAGAAGCTGAGATTCCAAAAGTTGCTGGCTCCCTGGAAGAAGCACTGAACGCTCTGAACGAAGACCGCGAGTTCCTGACCCGTGGTGGCGTATTCACTGACGACACCATCGATGCCTACATCGAACTGCGTAAGTCTGAAAACGACCGTGTTCGCATGACGCCGCACCCGGTAGAGTTTGAGCTGTACTACAGCGTTTAATAAGTTTTAGGTTTTTTGTTGCCGTGGAAACTTTCAGCCCATCTTCGGATGGGCTTTTTTCTCCGCGAATTCATCGTTCATTCGCCTGAAAGTCGGCTTAAAGATCACAATGCACTAAATTTGTGCAGAGGAACGCTGTATGGCAACTGGCTCTCTGCCCGATGCGGGGCAGATTCTCAATTCCTTAATCAACAGTATTTTGTTGGTGGATAACGAACTGGTTATTCATTACGCCAACCCGGCGGCGCAGCAATTACTGGCGCAAAGCTCACGTAAATTGTTCGGCACGCCGTTACCTGAATTAACCGGCTACTTTTCGCTGAATGTTGAGGTGATGCGTGAGAGTCTTGAGGCTGGCCAGGGATTTACCGACAGTGAAGTGACGCTGGTTGTGGATGGCCGCGCGCATATCATGTCACTGACGGCACAACGTTTGCCTGATGGTTTTATCCTGATGGAAATGGCGCCAATGGATAATCAACGTCGTCTCAGTCAGGAACAATTGCAGCATGCCCAGCAAGTGGCCGCCCGGGATTTAGTGCGCGGTTTAGCGCATGAAATTAAAAACCCGCTTGGAGGCCTGCGCGGTGCTGCACAACTGTTATCACGCGCGCTGCCCGATCCGTCGCTCAATGAATACACCAAAGTCATTATTGAGCAAGCGGACCGGTTACGTAATTTAGTGGATCGCCTGCTAGGGCCGCAGCAACCCGGTATGCACATTACTCAGAGCATTCATCAGGTAGCTGAACGCGTGGTAAATCTGGTGTCGATGGAGCTGCCAGATAATGTCTCGCTGGTGCGCGATTACGATCCCAGCCTGCCTGAACTGCCGCACGACCCCGATCAAATTGAACAAGTTTTACTGAACATTGTGCGTAACGCTTTACAGGCGTTAGGTGAAGAAGGCGGCACAATCGTTATTCGCACCCGCACGGCGTTTCAACTAACGCTGCACGGCACGCGTTATCGTTTGGTAGCACGCATCGATATTGAAGATAACGGCCCGGGTATTCCTGCTCAACTGCAGGACACGCTGTTTTACCCCATGGTGAGCGGACGTGAAGGTGGCACGGGTTTAGGTCTTTCCATTGCCCGTAGCCTGATCGATCAGCATTCAGGAAAAATAGAATTTAACAGTTGGCCGGGTCATACCGAATTCTCGGTTTACTTGCCTATTCGCCAGTGAGGTTTCTATGCAACGAGGGATAGTCTGGATCGTCGATGACGATAGCTCCATCCGCTGGGTGCTTGAACGCGCGCTCACTGGAGCCGGTTTGAGCTGTGCAACCTTTGACAGTGCTAACGAGGTGCTGGATGCGCTATCGACCAAAACCCCAGATGTTTTACTGTCAGATATTCGCATGCCTGGCATGGACGGTCTGGCGCTGCTGAAACAGATTAAACAGCGTCATCCAATGCTGCCGGTCATCATTATGACTGCGCATTCTGATTTAGACGCAGCGGTAAGTGCTTACCAGCAAGGTGCGTTCGATTACCTGCCAAAACCCTTTGATATTGATGAAGCGGTGGCGCTGGTTGAGCGCGCGATTAGTCACTATCAGGAGCAACAACAGCCACGTAATCAACCGGTTAGCGGGCCGACAACCGATATTATCGGTGAAGCACCCGCAATGCAGGATGTGTTCCGCATCATTGGTCGCCTGTCGCGCTCATCAATTAGTGTATTGATTAACGGCGAGTCAGGAACCGGTAAAGAGTTGGTTGCGCACGCGCTGCATCGCCATAGCCCACGAGCGAAGTCACCGTTTATCGCCCTGAACATGGCGGCCATTCCCAAAGATTTGATCGAGTCTGAGCTGTTTGGTCATGAAAAAGGGGCATTTACCGGCGCTAATCAAATTCGTCAGGGGCGTTTTGAGCAGGCCGACGGCGGCACGCTGTTTTTAGATGAAATTGGTGATATGCCGCTGGATGTACAGACCCGCTTACTGCGCGTTTTGGCTGACGGTCAGTTTTATCGGGTTGGCGGCTATGCCCCAGTGAAAGTAGACGTACGCATTATCGCGGCTACACACCAAAATCTGGAGCTGCGCGTACAGGAGGGCAAATTCCGTGAGGATCTGTTCCATCGCCTGAATGTGATCCGCGTACATCTGCCGCCATTGCGGGAACGTCGTGAGGATATTCCTCGTCTGGCGCGTTATTTCTTACAGATTGCTGCACGTGAACTGGGTGTTGAAGCGAAAATTTTGCATCCTGAAACCGAAACGGCGCTGACGCGTTTGCACTGGTCCGGGAATGTGCGTCAGTTAGAGAATACCTGCCGCTGGTTAACGGTGATGGCGGCCGGTCAGGAAGTGCTGATTCAGGATCTACCCGCCGAACTGTTTGAATCCAGTACGCCGGAAAACCCTGTGCAATCTTTGCCTGACAGCTGGGCAACGCTGCTGGCGCAATGGGCCGATCGCGCGTTGCGTTCCGGTCATCAGAACCTGCTGTCAGAAGCGCAGCCAGAGATGGAGCGCACGCTGCTTACGACTGCGCTGCGTCATACGCAAGGCCACAAGCAGGAAGCGGCGCGTTTGCTGGGTTGGGGGCGTAATACCCTGACCCGTAAACTGAAAGAGCTTGGCATGGAATAGCATTGATAATACCGGGCTGGCGTCGTAACACGAGCCAGCCCGGTATGTCAGATAACGCGCGAAAACTGTTGCTGGCGCGCTTTCTGCCGCAAATAACGATCGAAGCACATACAAATATTACGAATCAGTAAGCGCCCTACGCCCGTCACCTGCAGCCCTGTTGCGCTGTGTACCACCAGCCCATCGGCAATTAACGGTTTGAGTAACGCTAAATCCTCTGCGAAATAGTCGCTGAAGCAAATATTCCATTGGCTTTCTATCGCATTAAAATCCAGCGCAAAATGGCAAATCAGCATTTTTATGACCTCGCGGCGCAGGCAGTCATCTTCACTGAGCGTCAAACCACGCCATAAACCGTTGCCGCTGCTTGTCACGCTGCTGTACCACGTCTTAAGATCTTTCTGGCTCTGCGCATAGCTGTCGCCAATCATGCTAATTGCCGAGACGCCCAGCCCCAACAGGTCACTATCGCCCTGGGTGGTGTAGCCCTGAAAATTACGATGCAGCAAGCCCTCACGCTGTGCTACTGCCAGCTCATCCTGAGGCCTGGCGAAATGATCCATGCCGATGAACTGATAGCCATGCTGCGTCAGCGTAGCAATGGTTTCCTGAAGGATTTGCAGCTTTTGCCGGGCGGAAGGCAGCTCATCC
Organism: Candidatus Pantoea haifensis; assembly: GCA_018842655.1. Taxonomy (GTDB): domain Bacteria; phylum Pseudomonadota; class Gammaproteobacteria; order Enterobacterales; family Enterobacteriaceae; genus Pantoea; species Pantoea haifensis. The sequence goes on from JAGTWN010000004.1 coordinate 2,954,805, forward strand.
TCTTTAATTTTGCGCTGTGCGGCGAACAGGGCTGGCAAATGCGCATAATTGAAAACGCTCAGACGATCGGGATTAAGCTTAATCACGCGCTTCAAGGTATAGGCGAAGCTGTCAGGTGTCTGAAGCGGCAAGCCGTAGATCAGATCGATGCTGGTTGAGCGAAAACCTTGCTGACGCGCTCTCGCCATCAGCGCGAAAATAACGTCTTCATCCTGTTCGCGGTTAACGCGCTGCTGCACCGCTTTATTAAAATCCTGCACGCCCATGCTCAGCCGGTTAAAGCCAAGTGAGCGCAAATGATCGATAACATCCAGCGTGATTTCTCGCGGATCAACTTCTATCGACATTTCCGCATCATCTGACACGTCGAAATGCTGCTTCAGTAGCGTAACCAAACGGGTAATTTGCGCTTTATTAAGAAAAGTAGGCGTGCCGCCACCCCAGTGCAACTGCGTTACGCGGCGCTGGCGAAACAGAAGTGCGCGTTGACGTATCTCCTGCTCCAGCACATCCAGATAGCGATCGGCTTTATGCAACTGCCGCGTCACAACTTTATTGCAGCCGCAGAAGTAACAAAGACGATGACAAAACGGGATATGAACATAAAGAGATAAAGCACGATCGGGGTAACGCGCTACAGCGTGCTGGAAATCATTCTCTGTGTAGGTTTCGCTGAACTCCAGCGCAGTGGGATAGGAGGTATAGCGCGGACCGGCGTAATTGTATTTTTCGATTAAGCTCTGATCCCACTCAATCTGCTGCGATGACATGCTCACTCCTTCCGGTGACGTCGTCTTAGAGAAGGCCGCGATGCAGAAGAGGAAAAAGGTGAGCGGGTTGGGACCCGACGTATACGTTGCTTCAGACGCGACAGGCGTCGTAGTTTAATCAATAACCACAACAGATAACACGTCAGCAACAGCGCGAAAATTGATCCAGGCCAAAACATTGTTGTTTACCTGTTTAATACGGCATGCGTTTGCACGCATGCCGATCGAAAAGCTTAGTTGCCCTTCAGCAGGCGATACATATCTTCTTCAGCCTGCTCATCTTCGTCATCATCCATAGCGATGCCTAATTGCTCCATCAACTCATCGATGCGATCAAGGGCTGCATCCAGCCAGCCTTGATCTTCAGCTGACAGCGTTTCGCCATTTTCAAGGCGATCGAGCAACTCATCCAGACGGGGATCATTTTCCAGCTTCGCCAGCTCCTCTTCAGGGCTGAGGCGGACTTTTTCGGCCACGGGTTTTGTCGGTGCTTTTTTCACTTTTGCCGGTGCGGTTTGGCCTTCAGCAATCAACGCTATAGGTTTTTTACTGCCAATGCGTGGATCTTTCGCTTTAGGACTCTGGCGCCCGCTTTTGCTGTTCTGAGTTTCAGGATTCGCACGGCTGCCTGACGCGTGGCCGCGATGTTTTTCTCTCGCTTGCGATCGCGTGCTTCCATATTTATTTCTTCACGCGATTTGCGTTTGGCCCTGGCGGCAGGTTTGCCGTTCGCAGCTCGTGCAGGTTGCTTCATAGTATTTAGTCTCGGCGTTTTTTATTCAGTATAGAATTGCGGCGAAATCTAGCAGAAAGCAGACAAAGAAAAAAGGCGACAGCTCAAGCTGTCGCCTTATTTCATACCTTCCAGAGAAGGAATTACATTATAAATCCTTTTGGCCCATAACATCCCGGTTTATCCCGTGCCAGCTCGACTCCTGAGCGTTTCCTTTCCATGCCTGGCCGCACTCCATGACCATTTCCACTCCAGTGCTCTTTATCATCCTGATATCCCTGAGCGCATCCTCCTGATGGGTGCTACCATGCACTGCTGAATAATGTAGACCAATTGATAAAACCCTCAAGCCAGACCTGGCATTAATTTTTACGCAAACAGCAATCTTCTGGCGTAACCCACTGAATAAAAATGTTTTTTATTTTTACTTTTACTATAAAAAGATGACATTACTGGCAGTATTTATGGCTGATCGCTTACAAAATTGTGAGAAATGACGTCGTTGAGCACTTTAGCGCCATAATGCGTATAATCAGCGCCATTGCCTTTACGCGTATTCTGGAGTGTTACCTTGTCTGAACTTAATTATCACGTTACCCGCTTTGTGCTGAGCGCCCCTGACATTCGTCATCTGCCCTCTGATACGGGGATTGAAGTCGCTTTTGCGGGACGCTCCAATGCCGGTAAATCAAGCGCGCTAAATACACTTACCAACCAAAAAAGTCTGGCTCGCACCAGTAAGACGCCTGGCCGTACTCAGTTGATCAACCTTTTTGAAGTGGCTGAAGGTAAGCGTCTGGTTGATTTACCCGGTTACGGCTATGCCGAAGTACCGGAAGAGATGAAGCTAAAATGGCAGCGCGCACTTGGCGAATATTTACAAAAACGTCAGGCGCTGAAAGGCCTGGTTGTCCTGATGGATATTCGCCATCCATTAAAAGATCTCGATCAGCAAATGATTCAGTGGGCCGTGGAAAGTGAAATTCCCGTGCTGTTATTGCTGACAAAAGCCGACAAACTCGCCTCGGGTGCACGAAAAGCGCAGCTAAATATGGTGCGTGAAGCTTCACTGGCCTTTATGGGCGATGTTCAGGTGGAGATGTTTTCGTCGCTGAATAAGCTGGGTGTCGATAAAGTGCGACACAAACTGGACAGCTGGTTTAATGATCTGGAACCGGCACGTGACAGCAAGGATAACGACGCTGTTGAGTAACTATAGCGTTGCGAGCTGATGCGTTAACAGCAGAAAAAGCCCAATAAAAAACGCCCCAGTCATATAATGACTGGGGCGGCTAATATTCAGCCAAATCCGATTACGTGAAGTAAAAGGTCTGAAAGATAGAACATCTTACCTCTGTACCCTACGCCTTGAACTTTACCTGATTTTTTGTGGACGACAAAGCGTTTTTTGTTGCTTACTTACATGAAAAAGCGGTTTTTTTACCGAGCGCGTCACAAAAACAGAGCGACGTTGTAGTTTAATTACTAAAAAAGTGCTTAGTCGATAAGTAGTTAGTGCGCCTACTGTTTACCCGGTCAATTCAGCACGGGCTGAACCGATTAGGTAAACAATAAACTTATGGTTTCAGACTGGCCGATGACGGGCAGGTGGCATCGGCCCGCGTGTTATGTTTAGTGGGCTTGATCCCAGTTATCGCCCACACCAATTTCCACCAGCAGTGGTACATCCAGCTGCATGCTGCCTTCCATTAACGTGCGGATCTGCTGACTGGCTGAATCAATCACATCAGCATTAATCTCAAACACCAGTTCATCGTGTACCTGCATGATCATTTTCACAGCATCGTTGTTCTGCTGCTCCAGCCAGTCATCAACGGCAATCATTGCGCGCTTGATGATGTCTGCGGCAGTGCCTTGCATCGGTGCGTTAATCGCAGCACGTTCCGCTGCTTTGCGTCGCATGGCATTGCTGGATTTAATATCCGGCAACCACAAGCGGCGACCATCCAGGGTTTCAACATAGCCCTTTTCTGCCGCCTGTTGACGGGTATTCTCCATGTAGCGCAACACGCCAGGATAACGTTCAAAGTAAAGATCCATATACTTTTTCGCTTCGCCTGCACTAATGTTGAGCTGGCGGGACAGACCAAATGCGCTCATGCCATAAATCAGACCAAAGTTGATCGCTTTTGCGCTGCGGCGCTGTTCACCGCTCACTTTGTCCAGCGCCACACCAAATACTTCTGAAGCCGTTGCACGGTGAATGTCTTCTCCATGGGCGAATGCATCCAGCAGGCCTTTATCTTGTGACAGATGCGCCATGATGCGCAGTTCGATTTGAGAATAGTCAGCCGCTACAATGCGGTTCCCTCTGGCAGCAATGAATGCCTGACGAATACGTCGGCCTTCATCATTACGTACAGGAATATTCTGCAAATTGGGATCGGTAGACGAGAGGCGGCCTGTGGCTGTCACTGCCTGATGATAGGAAGTATGAACGCGACCGCTGAGTGGATTAATCATCTGCGGCAGCTTGTCGGTATAGGTCGATTTCAGTTTAGACAGGCCACGATGTTCCAAAATGACTTTGGGCAGTGGATAATCTAATGCCAGCTCCGCTAACACTTCTTCACTGGTCGAAGGCGCGCCGCCCGGCGTTTTTTCGTCGGCTTTATGCCTTGCTTTTCAAACAAAATGACCTGTAACTGTTTTGTAGAAGAGAGATTGAAAGGCTCTCCCGCCAGCTCATGCGCTTTTTGTTCCAGCTCAGCCAGCCGCGTCGTCAGCTCTTTTGAGTGTTGTGCCAAAATGTTTTGGTCAATGAGTACGCCATTACGTTCGATGCGTGAAATGACCGTCAGTAACGGCACTTCGATATGCTCAAAAATGTTTTTCGGGCCCGCTTCTTTTTCAATTTCTGGCCACATCTTCAGATGCAACTGCAGCGTGACATCAGCATCTTCAGCAGCGTAATGCGCCGCCTGCTCTAGCGCGATCTGATTAAAGGTGAGCTGGTTTTTACCTTTACCGGCGATTTCTTCAAACGTCACGGTCTTGTGATTCAACCAGCGTGCCGCGAGGCTATCCATATCGTGTTTGCCAATCACGCTATTGAGGATGTAAGACTCCAGCATCGTGTCAAACTTAATGCCCGCCAGTTCAATATCGTAATTCTTTAACACGCCACGATCATACTTCAGGTTTTGGCCGACCTTAAAGGCTGTTTCATCTTCCAGCAGCGGCTTTAATTGTTCCAGTACCGCTTTGCGATCAAGCTGTTCTGGCGCATCCAGATAGTCATGTGCCACCGGAAGGTAAGCCGCTTCGCCAGGCGCAACCGCAAAACTAATACCGATGATGTTAGCACTCAGCGTATCAAGCGAATCGGTTTCCAGATCAAAAGCAAAAACGTCGCTGTTTTTGAGTTTGTCTAACCAACTTTCAAACGTTTGTTGATCAAGAATGGTGACGTAGCCGTCAGCGGAAAGCACGCTTGACGCTTCAGCCTGTTGCGGAATCGGTTCTTCTGAGACGACTTTCTGTGCCTGTTGATTGCTCTTTTTGCCCTGTAGCCATTTTCCATCTTGCAGGTCTGCTAACCAGCGTTTGAACTCATAACGACTAAACAGCGTATGTAACGCAGTGACATCAGGTTCACTTACTGTGAGCGCCTCACACGGCAAATCGAGCTTAACATCCGTTTTAATGGTGGCCAGTTGATAAGAGAGAAAAGCCACATCACGGTTTTGTTCCAGCTTAGCCGCCATGGTTTTGGCACCGCGGAATGAAAGCCCGGCGACATTGTCCAGATTGTCATAAATTGAATGCATGCCGCCTAAACCTTGTAACAGCGCCTGCGCCGTTTTCTCACCGACGCCAGGCACACCCGGAATGTTATCTGAGCTGTCCCCCATCATGGCAAGAAAATCGATGATTAATGATGGCGGTACACCATACTTTTGTTCGACCTCTTCCGGGCCCAGAATAGTATTGGTCATGGTATTGATAAGCGTAATGCCAGGCGTCACCAGCTGCGCCATATCTTTATCGCCTGTACTGATTAACACCGGACGGCCTTTTGACTCGGCTTCCAGTGCTAACGTACCGATAACATCATCCGCTTCGACACCACTTACTGCCAGTAAAGGCAATCCCATCGCTTTAACCATTTCATGCAGCGGTTCGATTTGAGCACGGAGATCATCAGGCATCGGTGGGCGATGAGATTTATAGTGTTCAAACAGTTCGTCTCGGAATGTTTTGCCCTTGGCGTCAAAAACCACAGCAACATGGCTTGGATTGTATTGGTTTAGCAGGCTTTTAAGCATATTAAGCACGCCGTACATAGCACCCGTTGGCTCACCTGCACTGTTAGTCAGCGGCGGAAAAGCGTGATACGCGCGGTAAAGGTAAGATGAGCCATCAACCAGAATCAGGGGATTTTCTGCTATTTGCGCCATAAGTCTGTCTATTCTTCGTTGCCGTGGATTGGCCTATAAGGATGCCACAGCTTGAGAAGAATGTTGAATTAAGGCTAAGATCTTCACGCTTTTTTAATGAGTCTGGCATAGCGATCGCAAAGATCATGCTGTGGATAAGTTTGTGCGTAAAAATTCTAACGTCTTGTTATTTACATTAAAAAACATTCACACTTATCACTAAATCATTTAATAACAAAAGGTTAAGTAAAATCCGTGACTCGATCGCGATTTTTAATTACGCGATCCCTTGTGTGGATATTAAATTTATGCCCTGGCGTGTGGGGCGTTGATCTGGAGTTTTTCACCAAAAAAACGCCAGCTAATCTGGCGTTTTGCTTTATATCGACTGAAATTACTTTTTATCGACCAGGAATTTTACGACGTTTGCATAGTCTGCTACGAAGTTATCCATCGAGCTGGTATCCAGGCCGCCATTATTGACCATATATTTGCCATTGATAAACATGGCAGGCACACCCTGAAGATTCATATCCGCAGCGGCTTTTTGCTGCTGAGCAACCAGGGCTTTTACGGCAAAGCTGTTCCAGGCTGCATCATATTCTTCAGATGAGATGCCTGCCGCCTGAATAAAAGTCTCTTTCAGACTGGCTGCGTCGGTAATAGTTTGAGATTTTTGGATGCCATCAAAAACAGGCGCGGTGACTTTATCTTCGACACCTAATGCCATCGCAACGGCCCAGGAATGCGTTACGACCGGGCCAAGATCTCCGCCAAGAAAATCGACGTGATATTTCACGACTTTTACATCTGCTGGCAGGTTCTTTTTCACGGCATCACTAACGTGATAAACATGTTCAAACTGATAGCAGTGTGGGCAGAAAAAGGAGAAGAACTCCATCACCTGAGGCTCACCTGCAACCGGCTTCTGCAAACTCACGTACTGTTTTCCGTCGGTGAATTGTGCAGCAGATGCGCTAAACGCCAGCACTAAACCAATCAGTGCAAACCAAATCTTTTTCATCGTGAAAAATTCTCCTGACTTCTTCATTAAAATTGCGGAGTAAGCTGCAAAGGGGTTCCTGTAACAGTTTCTCCTGCTCGGTAAATTGCGAAATCTGTCTGCGCCAGAAATCTTCATCGGTCATCCAGGGAAAAGCGCGTGGAAAGGCGGGATCCTGCCAACGCCGCGCAATCCAGGCCAGATAATAAACCATGCGCATCGCCCGTAAAGGCTCAATCAGTGACAATTCATGAATATCAAACTCACTGAATTCACTATAAGCCTCCAGTAAAATATCCCATTGAATACGCTGTTCCTGGCGATCACCATTGATCAGCATCCAGAGATCCTGAACAGCCGGCCCATTGCGCGCATCATCCAAATCGACAAACAGAGGGCCGTCACGCCACAAAATATTACCTGGATGACAATCGCCATGTAATCGCAGCGGATGCCACGCGTTATGCCAGCGTTGTTGCAGCGTATCACCCAGCTTATCAACAGCCTGTAATAGCGCAGCTTTGAGCTTAGCAGGCACTAAGTTTGTCTGTTCCAGCGTCAGCCGGGGCTGATGGAGATACTCATCCATCCCCATTGTTGGACGGTGTTTAAACAGCGATTTGCGTCCGGTTTGATGAATGCGCCCTAAAAAACGGCCTACCCATTCCAGCTGCTCTTCGTTATCGGTTTCATATTGCCGCCCGCCTGAGCTGGGAAAGACAGCAAAAAGAAGCCTGAATGTGTTTTTAGGGTGTGGCCTTGCAGTTTAAGAGGTGCGGCAACAGGCACTTCATTAGCCTGTAAGTCAGTCGCAAACAGATGCTCTTCCTCAATTTGTTCTGCTCGCCACCGTTGTGGCCGATAAAATTTTGCTACGTAACGTCGTTTTTCATCGTCACTAAACTGATAAACACGATTCTCATAGCTGTTCAGGGCTGTCAGCCCCGATTCGACACGAATTCCCGCATCCCAAAGCGCATCAAGGATCATGTCGGGATTCAGCGTCTGGAAGTTAAATGCGGCTTCGCTCATCCATATACCTGTTCATTACTCATGTAAGCCGTTGCTGTTAGTTAGCAAGGATACCTTACTCACCCTCTTTTATGACACCGCGAGCACGCAGTAATGCTGTTTTAAAATCGGCTTCGTAATCTTTCTTTAAACCCGGAATTTCATCATCTTTAGCTGAATCACGCATTTTCAAATGGTAAATCAATACGTCATCCGTTAATTCACTTAATGGGCCACTGAAACCAGACTCCTGCGCCAGTTTCTGTAAAAATGTCACCAGATTAAGATCAGGCTCTTTTTGCCAGGCGGGTTGTAGCAGTTCAATCAATTCGTTCAGGCGATGGCATTTCATCTTTTCTTCCTCGAAATATAATTAATCGAAAGCCAAAAGTGAGGGCATCTTCATGACAGGATTAACCGGCGTCATTTTGGCTGGCGGTCAAGGCCGTCGCATGGGCGGTCACGATAAAGGATTATTGCTGCTCGACGGAAAGCCGCTTTACCAGCATGTTCTTCTGCGACTCAGTCCGCAAGTAGACATTGTTATGATTAGCGCCAACCGTAATATTGATCGCTATCAGATGAGCGGCTGTCAGGTAATACAAGACTCTGTACCTGATTACCCTGGGCCTCTGGGTGGCATATTGAGTGCGCTTAAGGTTATCTCCAGTGAGTGGGCCGTTTTTTGCGCTTGCGATACGCCAGCCGTTCCTCTTGATTACGTGCAGCAGTTAATGCAGCGAAAAGGTGAGGCATCCGCTGTCTGGGTGCGTTCACAAACACGAGATCATCCGACATTAGCCCTTATTCATCGAAAGGTAGCGGTTGCACTCGAAGCGTATTTACAACGTGGCGAGCGCCGTTTAATGCAATTCTTGCTTGAGCAAGGTGGTCACGCCGTGCAACTTAATGACGATGAATCCGCGTTTCGTAACGTTAATTCACCGCAAGATCTGATTAGGGGTTTTTGATATGACGTTACCCTTACTTGCTATTGCCGCCTGGAGCGGTACGGGAAAAACCACGCTGCTGGAAAAGGTTATTCCTTTGCTAAAGTCGCGCGGCGTTCGCGTGGGTTTAATTAAGCATACGCATCATCAAATGGATATCGACACGCCAGGTAAAGACAGTTATGTGTTAAGGAAAGCAGGTGCCGCACAGGTGATGGTCGCCAGCTCACAGCGTTGGGCATTGATGTGTGAAACACCTCTGGCGGAACCGGTTGATTTGCACCAGTTGGTCAGTCGTATGGATGCCGCTGAGCTGGATTTAGTTTTGGTTGAAGGTTTTAAAGGTGAAGCGGTACCTAAAATAGCGTTGTGGCGTGCGGGTGTTAAAGGTGGGATAGCGGAGTTGCTGGATCAGCATGTGATTGCTGTAGCCAGTGATCGATGTTTACAGCTGGAATTGCCCGTTTTAGATCTGAATCAACCTGCTGTTATTGCTGATTTTATTAAGAACTGGCTTGCGCTGCGTTGAAAGCACTTTTCTGCAGACGTAAAAAAGCCCCCTGCAGACGCAGGGGCCTTTTCTGTTGGATGCCTGGCAGTTCCCTACTCTCGCATGGGGAGGCCCCACACTACCATCGGCGCTACGGCGTTTCACTTCTGAGTTCGGCATGGGGTCAGGTGGGACCACCGCGCTAGTGCCGCCAGGCAAATTCTGTCTCCGCGCCGCCCGCAGGCCGCGCAGAATTATCCGTCACAAGCTGAATCTCTCTCAAAAACGCCTCTGGCGTTGTAAGGTTAAGCCTCACGGGTCATTAGTACCGGTTAGCTCAACGCATCGCTGCGCTTACACACCCGGCCTATCAACGTCGTCGTCTTCAACGTCCCTTCAGGACCCTCGAGGGGTCAGGGAAAACTCATCTCGGGGCAAGTTTCGTGCTTAGATGCTTTCAGCACTTATCTCTTCCGCACTTAGCTACCGGGCAGTGCCATTGGCATGACAACCCGAACACCAGCGGTGCGTTCACTCCGGTCCTCTCGTACTAGGAGCAACCCCCTCAGTTTTCCAGCGCCCACGGCAGATAGGGACCGAACTGTCTCACGACGTTCTAAACCCAGCTCGCGTACCACTTTAAACGGCGAACAGCCGTACCCTTGGGACCTACTTCAGCCCCAGGATGTGATGAGCCGACATCGAGGTGCCAAACACCGCCGTCGATATGAACTCTTGGGCGGTATCAGCCTGTTATCCCCGGAGTACCTTTTATCCGTTGAGCGATGGCCCTTCCATTCAGAACCACCGGATCACTATGACCTGCTTTCGCACCTGCTCGCGCCGTCACGCTCGCAGTCAAGCCAGCTTATGCCATTGCACTAACCTCACGATGTCCGACCGTGATTAGCTGACCTTCGTGCTCCTCCGTTACGCTTTGGGAGGAGACCGCCCCAGTCAAACTACCCACCAGACACTGTCCGCAGCCCGGATCACGGGCCCACGTTAGAACATCAAACGTTAAAGGGTGGTATTTCAAGGTTGGCTCCACGCGGACTGGCGTCCGCGCTTCAAAGCCTCCCACCTATCCTACACATCAAGGCTCAATGTTCAGTGTCAAGCTGTAGTAAAGGTTCACGGGGTCTTTCCGTCTTGCCGCGGGTACACTGCATCTTCACAGCGAGTTCAATTTCACTGAGTCTCGGGTGGAGACAGCCTGGCCATCATTACGCCATTCGTGCAGGTCGGAACTTACCCGACAAGGAATTTCGCTACCTTAGGACCGTTATAGTTACGGCCGCCGTTTACCGGGGCTTCGATCAAGAGCTTCTCCTTACGGATAACCCCATCAATTAACCTTCCGGCACCGGGCAGGCGTCACACCGTATACGTCCACTTTCGTGTTTGCACAGTGCTGTGTTTTTAATAAACAGTTGCAGCCAGCTGGTATCTTCGACTGGCTTCGGCTCCGGGAGCAAGTCCCCTCACCTACGCGCCAGCGTGCCTTCTCCCGAAGTTACGGCACCATTTTGCCTAGTTCCTTCACCCGAGTTCTCTCAAGCGCCTTGGTATTCTCTACCTGACCACCTGTGTCGGTTTGGGGTACGATTTCGTGTTACCTGATGCTTAGAGGCTTTTCCTGGAAGCAGGGTATCAGTCACTTCAGCTCCGTGGAGCCTCGTCGTCACGCCTCAGCCTTGATTATCCGGATTTGCCTGGATAACCAGCCTACACGCTTAAACCGGGACGACCGTCGCCCGGCTGACCTAACCTTCTCCGTCCCCCCTTCGCAGTAACACCAAGTACAGGAATATTAACCTGTTTCCCATCGACTACGCCTTTCGGCCTCGCCTTAGGGGTCGACTCACCCTGCCCCGATTAACGTTGGACAGGAACCCTTGGTCTTCCGGCGAGCGGGCTTTTCACCCGCTTTATCGTTACTTATGTCAGCATTCGCACTTCTGATACCTCCAGCGGCCCTCACGGACCACCTTCTGCGGCTTACAGAACGCTCCCCTACCCAGCAACGCAAGCGTCGCTGCCGCAGCTTCGGTGCATGGTTTAGCCCCGTTACATCTTCCGCGCAGGCCGACTCGACCAGTGAGCTATTACGCTTTCTTTAAATGATGGCTGCTTCTAAGCCAACATCCTGGCTGTCTGTGCCTTCCCACATCGTTTCCCACTTAACCATGACTTCGGGACCTTAGCTGGCGGTCTGGGTTGTTTCCCTCTTCACGACGGACGTTAGCACCCGCCGTGTGTCTCCCGTGATAACATTCTCCGGTATTCGCAGTTTGCATCGGGTTGGTAAGCCGGGATGGCCCCCTAGCCGAAACAGTGCTCTACCCCCGGAGATGAGTTCACGAGGCGCTACCTAAATAGCTTTCGGGGAGAACCAGCTATCTCCCGGTTTGATTGGCCTTTCACCCCCAGCCACAGGTCATCCGCTAATTTTTCAACATTAGTCGGTTCGGTCCTCCAGTTAGTGTTACCCAACCTTCAACCTGCCCATGGCTAGATCACCGGGTTTCGGGTCTATACCCTGCAACTTAACGCCCAGTTAAGACTCGGTTTCCCTGCGGCTCCCCTATACGGTTAACCTTGCTACAGAATATAAGTCGCTGACCCATTATACAAAAGGTACGCAGTCACACCACAAGGGTGCTCCCACTGCTTGTACGTACACGGTTTCAGGTTCTGTTTCACTCCCCTCGCCGGGGTTCTTTTCGCCTTTCCCTCACGGTACTGGTTCACTATCGGTCAGTCAGGAGTATTTAGCCTTGGAGGATGGTCCCCCGTGTTCAGACAGGATACCACGTGTCCCGCCTTACTCATCGAGCTCACAGCTCGTGCACTTTTGTGTACGGGAGTGTCACCCTGTACCCTGCGCCTTTCCAGACGCTTCCACTAGTGCACAAGCTGATTCAGGCTCTGGGCTGCTCCCCGTTCGCTCGCCGCTACTGGGGGAATCTCGGTTGATTTCTTTTCCTCGGGGTACTTAGATGTTTCAGTTCCCCCGGTTCGCCTTGCAGCACTATGTATTCATGCTGCAATGATGCACTGAGTGCACCGGGTTTCCCCATTCGGACATCGCCGGCTGTAGCGGTTCATATCACCTTACCGGCGCTTTACGCAGATTAGCACGTCCTTCATCGCCTCTGACTGCCAGGGCATCCACCGTGTACGCTTAGTCGCTTAACCTCACAACCCACAGGCGTTTTGCAACGCGTGCAGACTGCAAGCATTTGAGAGACTCGTCCGCATCGCTGTGCCACTCCCTGTTACGGAGAAATGGCGCGACGCGTCGTTTCAATTTTCAGCTTGTTCCGGATTGTTAAAGAGCAAATATCTCAAACATGACTCGTAAGCCATCTTTAAGATACGCGGGCAACACCTTTCACCTGTCACCAAGCAAGTGGCGTCCCCTAGGGGATTCGAACCCCTGTTGCCGCCGTGAAAGGGCGGAGTCCTAACCGCTAGACGAAGGGGACACGTCAGTGTCACGACTTCGCAGCCGTCTTGCTCATTACTTTCTATCAGACAATCTGTGTGAGCACTTCGCGGGAAGGTATCTTCAGGTAAGGAGGTGATCCAACCGCAGGTTCCCCTACGGTTACCTTGTTACGACTTCACCCCAGTCATGAATCACAAAGTGGTAAGCGCCCTCCCGGAGGTTAAGCTACCTACTTCTTTTGCAACCCACTCCCATGGTGTGACGGGCGGTGTGTACAAGGCCCGGGAACGTATTCACCGTGGCGTTCTGATCCACGATTACTAGCGATTCCGACTTCACGGAGTCGAGTTGCAGACTCCGATCCGGACTACGACGCACTTTATGAGGTCCGCTTGCTCTCGCGAGGTCGCTTCTCTTTGTATGCGCCATTGTAGCACGTGTGTAGCCCTACTCGTAAGGGCCATGATGACTTGACGTCATCCCCACCTTCCTCCGGTTTATCACCGGCAGTCTCCTTTGAGTTCCCGACCGAATCGCTGGCAACAAAGGATAAGGGTTGCGCTCGTTGCGGGACTTAACCCAACATTTCACAACACGAGCTGACGACAGCCATGCAGCACCTGTCTCACGGTTCCCGAAGGCACTCAGGCATCTCTGCCCGATCCCGTGGATGTCAAGAGTAGGTAAGGTTCTTCGCGTTGCATCGAATTAAACCACATGCTCCACCGCTTGTGCGGGCCCCCGTCAATTCATTTGAGTTTTAACCTTGCGGCCGTACTCCCCAGGCGGTCGACTTAACGCGTTAGCTCCGGAAGCCACGCCTCAAGGGCACAACCTCCAAGTCGACATCGTTTACGGCGTGGACTACCAGGGTATCTAATCCTGTTTGCTCCCCACGCTTTCGCACCTGAGCGTCAGTCTTCGTCCAGGGGGCCGCCTTCGCCACCGGTATTCCTCCAGATCTCTACGCATTTCACCGCTACACCTGGAATTCTACCCCCTCTACGAGACTCAAGCCTGCCAGTTTCAAATGCAGTTCCCAGGTTAAGCCCGGGGATTTCACATCTGACTTAACAGACCGCCTGCGTGCGCTTTACGCCCAGTAATTCCGATTAACGCTTGCACCCTCCGTATTACCGCGGCTGCTGGCACGGAGTTAGCCGGTGCTTCTTCTGCGGGTAACGTCAATGACAAGGCGTATTAAACCTCATCCCTTCCTCCCCGCTGAAAGTACTTTACAACCCGAAGGCCTTCTTCATACACGCGGCATGGCTGCATCAGGCTTGCGCCCATTGTGCAATATTCCCCACTGCTGCCTCCCGTAGGAGTCTGGACCGTGTCTCAGTTCCAGTGTGGCTGGTCATCCTCTCAGACCAGCTAGGGATCGTCGCCTAGGTGGGCCGTTACCCCGCCTACTAGCTAATCCCATCTGGGTTCATCCGATGGTGTGAGGCCCGAAGGTCCCCCACTTTGGTCTTGCGACGTTATGCGGTATTAGCCACCGTTTCCAGTGGTTATCCCCTCCATCGGGCAGATCCCCAGACATTACTCACCCGTCCGCCACTCGTCACCCGGAGAGCAAGCTCTCCTGTGCTACCGTCCGACTTGCATGTGTTAGGCCTGCCGCCAGCGTTCAATCTGAGCCATGATCAAACTCTTCAATTTAAAGTTTGATTTGCTTCAACTCGTGAAGCGATGCTCTGTGAATTAAACTTCGTAATGAATTACGTGTTCACCCAGCAGAGACTTGATATTTTTTACGTCCGGAGACGCTGATATCAATCCTGCGAGTGCCCACACAGATTGTCTGATAAATTGTTAAAGAGCAGTGCGACCAGCGGGTTAACCGTCTGTCGCGAGGTGGCGTATATTACGCTAACCTCCTTCAGAGTCAACTTCTTTTTCGAAGAAGTTCTCCGGCGGCTCAGTCTCCTGAACCTCTCAACACGTCATCCCGTAAGCCGGTGTGCCGTGTCAGTGGAGGCGCATTATAGGGAGTTCCTGCGGGCTGACAAGGGGTAATATCAAATAATTTTACTGACCGTTTCTTTTTTAATCTATCGCTGTAAAAGCAGCCATTTCCCGATGGAATAACGCACAAAAAAGCACGGTTAGAGACCAAAAGGCGCTCACCGCGTGCTGTGCCCAATGCTATTCTTTTCTTTCTTATACCGGATAACCTCTAAAAAGGACGCTCAATGATCCGATCCGCGCGCAGTATGGCCGGTCTGCCATGGATTGCTGCCATGGCGTTTTTCATGCAGGCACTGGATGCCACCATTCTTAATACCGCTCTACCCGCTATCGCCACCAGCCTTGAACGTTCTCCACTTGCCATGCAGTCAGCCATTATTAGCTACACGCTAACTGTCGCCATGCTAATTCCTGTCAGCGGCTGGCTTGCCGACAGATATGGCACGCGAAAAGTGTTTATCGCCGCCGTTTCACTGTTTACTTTAGGTTCGTTAGCCTGCGCCCTGTCACAGACACTTTCTGTGCTGGTGATGTCACGCATCATTCAGGGCATCGGCGGCGCAATGATGATGCCTGTCGCACGTCTTGCTCTGCTGCGTGCTTATCCCCGTAGCGAGCTGCTACCGGTACTTAACTTTGTCACTATGCCGGGTTTAGTCGGGCCTATTTTAGGCCCGTTACTGGGCGGCCTGATGGTGACTTACGCAAGCTGGCACTGGATCTTCCTGATTAACATTCCCATCGGCATTCTCGGCATTTTCTATGCACGTAAATATATGCCGGATTTCACCACGCCTAAGCGTCGCTTCGACTTTCTGGGGTTTGTGCTATTTGGCGTTGGGCTGGTGATGATTTCGATTGGCATCGAACTGTTTGGTGAGCGCATCGTTTCTGCCTGGCTGGCAGCCGGGGTGTTATTCACCGGCGTGATGTTGCTTCTTCTTTATATAGCCCATGCGCGTCGCCATCCTTCACCTCTGATCAATTTACCGATGTTCAAAACTCGCACTTTTTCGGTGGGTATCATTGGCAATATTGCGTCGCGCCTTGGAACGGGCTGCGTTCCTTTTCTCATGCCGTTAATGCTCCAGGTCGGTTTTGGTTATTCCGCTATTATCGCTGGCTGCATGATGGCACCCACGGCAATCGGCTCCATTCTGGCTAAGTCAACGGTAACGCAACTGCTACGCTGGTTTGGTTATCGCCACGTTCTGGTCGGCATTACGGTGATTATTGGTATTCTGATTGCAACCTTTGCCCTTCAGTCGCCCGCTGAGAGCGTCATCATCTTATTAATACCGCTTTTTGTTCTCGGCATGGCGATGTCAACGCAGTTCACGGCAATGAACACCATTACCCTGGCCGATTTAGATGATGATAACGCCAGCGGTGGAAACAGTGTGCTGGCCGTTACGCAACAGTTGGCGATCAGTTTTGGGGTCGCGGTCAGTGCTGCAGTGCTGCGCTTCTATCAAGCGTTTGAAACCAGTACTGTGGAACAGTTTCATGCCACGTTCCTGACCATGGGTGTGGTCACGGTGTTGTCAGCACTGACATTCATGATGTTGCGTCATGGTGATGGTCGCAACCTGATTACCAATCGCGATAAAAAGAAGAAAGCTGCTTAAGCAGAACCACGTATGACCAATTCCGGCGTCAGGACCAGCGTTTGCGGGCTGGCGTCGGGATCGCTCAGACGATGTATTAAAGTATCAATTGCCAGTTCGCCCAGTTCATCTTTAGGTTGGTGAACGGTGGTTAGCGGAGGCGACAGATAACGCGCCAGCTCGATGTCGTCGTATCCCATCACCGCCACATCGTGCGGAATGGTAAGTCCTTCCTGAAACAAGGCGTGATAAACACCCACTGCCATTGCATCATTGCTGGTGAAAACAGCTTGCGGCGGTGTATCCAGCGCCAGCAATTCAATCATCGCGTTATAGCCACCCTGGAATTCAAAATCACCGTTCACTACGTATCCCGGCAGTATCGGCAAACCGTTTTTAGCCATGGCATTTTGATACCCTCAAGGCGCATACGTGCCGGCGTTTTATCGAGCGGCCCGGCAATACAGGCAATACGTGTATATCCGCTGTCGATTAAATGCTGTGTCGCCAGCTCGCCGCCCAGTAACGCATTGTCCTGAATGATGTCACCGCGCTCTTCAAAAGGTGCCCAGTCCATCATGACGGTAGGAATAGAAGGGTAGCGATTCAGAATATCCGCTGAGGGCAGATGGCTCTCTGTACACATGATCAGCAAACCATCAACACGCTTTTGCAGCAGCGTTTCCAGGCTGCGATTCATGCGTTCTTCATCACCAGCCGTGTTGCACAGGATCAGGCTGTAGCCCCGTTCGTAACAGCTATCTTCAACGCCACGCACAACTTCTGCATAAAAGGGGTTACTGCTTGCGGTAAGCAGCATGCCAATAGTGTGCGTTTGGTTGATTTTCAAACTGCGCGCCAGTGCTGATGGTGCGTAGTTTAATTCACGGATTGCCAGTTCAACTTTTTCTCGCACGCCATCGCTAACAAAACGATTGTTATTAATGACGTGAGAAACCGTTGAGGTTGAGACGCCCGCTTTGCGAGCGACATCTTTCATGGTGGCCAAGCGATTAATCCTGCTGTTGCATAAAATCATCAATTTCTGCACGCCAGGGTACAGAAGGCTGCGCGCCGGGTCGTGTAACCGCAATCGCGGCGGCGGCATGGGCAAATCGTACCGCGTCGTCTATTGCTTTACCTTCCAGGCGTGCGGTAATAAACGCGCCATTAAACGTATCACCGGCTGCGATGGTATCCACAGCTTTTACGCTAAATCCGGCAATACGCTGACCCTGCCCCTGTTCACTTAGCCATACGCCACGCCGTCCCAGAGTAATTAAAACCGTTGCAATACCTTTGGCATGTAGCACCTCAGCCGCACGCGCGGCATCTTCATCACTGTTCACCGCAATACCCGTCAGGATTTCCGCTTCCGTTTCGTTTGGCGTGATGATATCGACCCGTGATAACAGCGCATCTGACAATTTCGTTGCCGGGGCGGGATTCAGGATCACCTGGGTTTGATGCCGGCGAGCAATTTTCGCCGCCGCCAGCACGCTTTCCAGAGGCGACTCCAGCTGCATAAGCAGCGCGTCAGCGTCGGCAATCAGCTGTTGATGGCGCTCAACGTAATCCACCGTTAATGACGCATTCGCGCCGGGATAGATGCCGATATTATTCTCACCTTCACCATTAACGAAGATCATTGCCACGCCCGTTGACTCATTTTCAATACGTTCAACAGAGGTTACGTCAATGTTGTCCTGCGCTAACTGCTGGCGGATGCGCTCCCCATGTCGTCGGCACCAACACAGGCGATAAAGGCGATATCAGCCCCGGCACGCCCCGCGGCAACCGCCTGATTAGCGCCTTTGCCACCAAACGCAATTTGATACTGCTTCCCGATCACCGTTTCGCCGGGACGAGGAAAGTGCGCCAAATTAAGAATATGGTCTGCATTGATACTGCCGAGAACAGTCAGCTTTGCGTTTTTGCTCATTGGGAGAGTCCAGAAAGAGTGCGCCACCCTGGAAAGTGGCGCAATGCCCTGCTTTACTTTGATTTATTGGGTAACCAGTTTCAGGTCAACCGGATTCACGGCCTGCACTTTTTGATTTTTCAGCACTTTATCAGCGGTTTCCACGCCAATCATGCCAATTTTATCGGGCATCTGGGCAACGGTCGCTGACAGTTTTCCTGCTTCAACGGCTTTCACGCCATCTGCGGTGCCGTCAAAGCCCACCACGATAACATCGGTTTTACCCGCTGTTTGCAGCGCGCGCAGTGCGCCAAGCGCCATTTCGTCATTTTGCGCAAACACTGCCTGCACATCAGGATGGGCCTGCAGCAGGTTCTGCATGACATTCAAACCTTTAGTACGATCAAAGTCTGCGGGCTGGCTGGCAAGAATCTGGAATTTGTGGGCATCAGCGGCCTGTTTGAAGCCTTCACCACGCTCACGCGCTGCAGAGGTGCCCGCAATGCCCTGTAATTCGATAATTTTAGCGTTTTCACCGACTTTCTTCGCGATATAGTCGCCCGCCATTTTACCGCCAAAACGGTTGTCCGACGCCACGTGACTAACCACTGCGCCTTGTGCTGCAACACGGTCGAGGGTAATCACCGGAATCTTCGCCTGGTTTGCCATTTTCACTGCATTGCCTACCGCATCAGAATCGGTTGGGTTGATCAGCAATAATTTAGTGCCGCGTACCGTCAAATCCTGCACATTAGCCAGCTCTTTTGCTGGGTTGTTCTGCGAATCCAGCACTACAAGGTTGTAACCCAGTTTATCCGCTTCTTTTTGCGCACCCTCTTTTAATGAAACAAAAAAGGGGTTATTGAGGGTAGAAACAACCAGCGCGATGGTCTCTTTTGCCATTGCGCTGGCGCTCAGCGTAGCGCCAAGAATGACGGCCAATGCGGTCAACTTTTTCATCATTTCATCCTGTGTAAAGGTCAGAGTTATTTACTGCTTTTATTATCCACCAGCACCGCCAGCAGGATTACCACCGCTTTTACGATCATCTGGTAGTACGAAGAAACACCCATCAGGTTGAGGCCGTTATTCAGGAAGCCGAGAATCAATGCCCCAATCAGCGTTCCCATAATGCGCCCCTTACCGCCCGCCAGGCTGGTTCCGCCCAGCACCACCGCAGCGATAGCGTCAAGTTCATAACCGGTGCCGGCAGTGGGCTGTGCTGAAGAGAGTCGTGCAACTTCAATTGTTCCAGCCAGGGCCGCCAGCATGCCGCTCAGCGCATAGACGATCACCTTCACCCGATTGACATTAATGCCGGATAAGCGCGTTGCGGCCTCATTGCCGCCCAGCGCATAAATGTAGCGACCCAAACGGGTGTGATGCAGCATGTACCAGGCCAGCAAAAAGACGCCTGCCATCAACCACACCGGCGTTGGAATACCCAGCGGACGACCAATACCGAACCAGCCGAACAGATCGGCATTGTCGTTAAAGCCGGTATTGATCGGGCTGCCGTCGGTATACACCATGGTGACGCCGCGCAGCAGTAGCATCATGACCAGCGTGGCGATGAACGCCTGCACTTTGCCGCGTGCAATAATCGTCCCCGTTAGTGCGCCAATTGCCGCGCCTAAGGCCAGCGAGGCCGCAACGGCTACCAGAGCATTCACTTCCAGCCCCACCAGCGATGCCGCTACCGCACCGGTTAGCGCCAGTAATGAGCCGACGGAAAGGTCGATGCCGGACGTCAGAATAACCAGCGTCATGCCTACCGCCATAATGGCGTTGACCGAGGTTTGTTGCAGAATGTTGAACAGGTTAGCGACGGTAAAAAATTCGGGCTTTGGCTGGCGACAACGGCGATCAGTACGATCAACGCAATCAGCGATTTTTGCTCCATCAGCCAGGCTTTGCTGAACCAGCGACAGCTGGAAGGTAACGTTTGGGTACTCATACGACTAATTCCTCGCTGTGTTGCTTACCTACGGCTGCCGCCATCAGGCTCTCCTGCGTGGCATGTTCACGGTTAAACTCACCGCTTAAGCGGCCTTCGTGCATCACCAGAATGCGATCGCTCATGCCTAATACTTCAGGCATTTCCGACGACACCAGAATGATGCTGAGTCCTTCAGCCTTGAATTGATTGATTAACTGATAAATCTCTTTTTTGCACCGACATCAACGCCACGTGTCGGTTCGTCAAGGATCAGCACATTCGGGCGTGTCATCAAACCGCGCGCAATCGCCACTTTTTGTTGATTTCCGCCAGATAGCAGGCCAATGGGCTGTTCCATGGAGGGGTTTTGACGTTGAACAGGCGGATAAAGTCGCCCACGGCCAGTTGCTCTGCGGCGTGCTTGAGGTTGCCAGCGCCGTGGCTGAAGTAACGTAAAGCGGTTAGCGACATGTTCTCTTTTACTGACATGCCCAGCACCAGGCCGTCGCGCTTACGATCTTCTGAGATATAGACGATGCCGTTTGCCAGGCCGTCCTGTGGCGAACGCGTAACAATTTCTCGTTCGCCTAACCACACTTTTCCTTCGCTGCGTGGCAGTGCACCGTACAGCACCTTCATGAGTTCGGTTCGGCCCGCGCCCATCAAACCGGACACGCCCAGAATTTCACCTTTACGCAGGCAAAAACTGACGTTATGTACGCCCGGCCCACTGAGATTTTCGACTTTCAGGCGCACATCGCCTGGTGCCTGTTCGAGGTGCGGATACTGATCTTCCAGTTTTCGCCCCACCATCATTTCGATCAGGCTCTCTTCTGTCAGATCGCTAACGGCGCGTTCAGCAATAAACTGACCGTCGCGAAACACCGTAACATCATCACAAATTTCAAAAATCTCTTTCATGCGATGCGAGATATAAACGATGCCGCAGCCCTGCGCTTTGAGTTCTTTGATGACATGAAACAGCGACAGCGTTTCGGTATCAGTCAGCGCATCTGTCGGCTCATCCATAATGATGACCTGCGATTTAAAGCTCAGAACTTTAGCAATCTCGACCATTTGCTGATCGCCAATTGACAGATCGCCTACCAGCTTGTGGCTGTTAAACCGCAAATTGAGTCGTTTCAGTAATGCGTCCGCTTCGGCGTACATTCGCTTCCAGTCGATGCGACCCATGCGGTTTACAAATTCACGACCAAGAAAAATGTTCTCTGCCACGCTAAGCTGTGGGATCAGGTTGAGTTCCTGATGGATGATGCCAATGCCCGCTTCTTGCGACGCTTTCGGCCCGCTAAATGTCGTTTCGTTACCCAGCCACCGTAGCGATCCGGCATCCCGGCTGTAGATACCGGTCAGCACTTTCATCATGGTTGATTTGCCTGCGCCGTT
The DNA here is from genome assembly GCA_018842655.1 of Candidatus Pantoea haifensis. Classification (GTDB taxonomy): domain Bacteria; phylum Pseudomonadota; class Gammaproteobacteria; order Enterobacterales; family Enterobacteriaceae; genus Pantoea; species Pantoea haifensis. The sequence continues at coordinate 2,976,464 of JAGTWN010000004.1, forward strand.
TTCACCCACCAGCGCCATCACACGTCCGGGATAAACCGCCAGCGATGCGCCTTTCAGTGCTTTTACGCCCGGAAACGATTTCTCGATTTCTGTGAGTTGCAATAAAGGTTGCATAACGGCCTCAGAAAGTGACACCGGCGCTCAGGATGACATTCGCAAACGGAGAGCACTCCCCGCTGCGAATGACCGCCTGACTACGCTGAGTGTGTTGTTTGAACTGCTCATGGCTGGTGTAACTTACGGCAATGGTATTTCCCTGGTGCTGTTGCAAGGCTTCGAGCACAGCGATCAGTGCGCTGTGGAGCTGCGGATTGTGCAGCTTAATCTCCTCCGCAATCAGGGCACTCTCAACCTGCATCTCCAGCGCGACAGCATTGACCACCTGTATAAAATCGGGCGTACCTGGGGTAAGCGCCAAATCGATGCGCTGTGGCCCAGCCGGAATTGGCAAGCCAGCATCGGCTATGGTAAGCGTATCCGTGTGTCCCAGACGGGCAATCACAAAGGAGAGTTCAGCGTTTAACAAGCGACCTTTTTTCATCTATTCACTCCACAGCGAAACGTTTCGCTGACAGCAGTGTATGAAAAGCCGTTATCAACTCAATCGTGTAATAAAAGAAATGTGATCGTTATCGAAACGTTTCGCGCTTAGCGGGAGGGATTTGAGTTAAGCGTGACGTGAAAAGAAAAGCAGGACCACCGTAGCGGTCCTGAAGAGAAGGATTAAGGCAGTTTCTTAACGTGTTTGACGTCCAGTTCGATGCTGTTGAAATCTTTATCCAGCTCACCGGTCAGCTCAACACGGTCTTTAGGCGAAACAGTCTGGCCATTCCAGCGTTTATGGTCAATCTCCACTGTCATCGTGCCGGTTTGATCGCGGAACTGATAATCTTCGTCCCCCGTCTGCTTTTCCAGCTGGCCTCGTACCGTGATCCAGCTGTCATCTTTCATCTCTTCAGCCTGCTTTACGGTCACGACGCTGGTGCTGTCAGCATTAAATCCACCCTGTTGCACCTGCGTTTTCGGTGCGTCGGGATCAATAAATCCACCTTGCTGAGCGGCAAAAACCGGGGCGGACGCCAACATGACAATAGCTAACAGTGCAGCTTGCTTTTTCATACTTTCACCTCTTTTTATGAACCTGTTTCCGTTTTGCTGTACCCAGTTAAACACAGAGTTCTTAACGGGATCTTAAGGCGAAAAAAGAGCATTTTTTTGTGAAAGCCGCTGTACAAGCCGCGTCGTGCTTCGTATAACTCGCTTTCACTGAAGGGAAAATCGATGCGCATTTTATTAATAGAAGATGATCGCTTAATTGGCGACGGCATTAAAGCGGGGCTCAGTAAACTGGGTTTCAGTGTCGACTGGTTTATCTCTGGCGAAGCGGGGTATCAGGCATTAGAGGCTGCGCCCTGGGATGCAGTGATCCTTGACCTCTCTCTGCCAGAACGCGACGGACTGGATATTTTACGTCAGTGGCGTCAGCAGGGACACGACGTGCCAGTTTTAATTCTCACAGCACGTGATGCGCTTGATCAGCGAGTGGAAGGTTTGCAACTGGGCGCAGATGATTATCTGTGCAAACCCTTTGCGTTAACCGAAGTGGCGGCACGTTTACAGGCGCTCATTCGACGACGTCATGGCCAACTGCAACCCGAACTTCGCCATGGCAATGTAGTACTGGTACCCGGTAACCACAGCGTGATGGTGGCTGGCACCGCTGTAGAATTAAAAAGCCGCGAACTGGCGCTGCTTGAATTGTTTATGCGCAGCCCTGGCCGGGTGCTGACGCGCAGCCAGTTAGAGGAAAAGCTGTATAACTGGGACGCGGATGTCTCCAGCAACGCGGTAGAAGTTCACATTCATCACCTGCGTAAAAAACTCGGAAGCCGTTTTATTCGTACCGTTCACGGCGTAGGTTATACGCTGGGAGAGGTGGCATGCGATCAATGAGCCTGTTTCTACGCCTGGGTATTGGTGTCGTTTTGCTGCTGGGCATTTGCTGGGGCAGTGCCAGCCTGGGCGCATGGTATAAAACGCGCGAAACGCTCAACGAATTATTTGATACGCAGCAAATGTTGCTGGCTAAGCGCCTGCTCAGCCTGGATTTTACTACGCTGGATAATGTTTCACTGCCAAAAACCAGGCAGTTGCTGCGCCATCATCGCGGCGATCAGGACGACGATGCGCTGGCTTTTGCGGTCTTTAGCCGCGAGGGCAAACACGTACTGGACGATGGTGATAACGGCAAAAATTTACCGTTTGAAGCGGAGTATCAAGGTTTTCACGATACTCATCTAAACGGCGACGACGATCCGTGGCGGGTTGTCTGGCTTACTACGCCAGATAAACAGTTTCGCGTCGTGGTCGGCCAGGAGTGGGAATATCGTGATGATATGACCAGAGATTTAGTGAATGCCAGCGTCATGCCGTGGCTGATCGCGCTGCCTTTTATGTTAATTCTGCTGACTGGATTAGTCTGGTATGAGCTGCGCCCGTTGAAACAGCTGGCGCAAAAACTGACGCAGCGCGCGCCTGATGATGATACGCCCTTACAGACCGGGCGCGTACCGAAAGAGGTACAGCCTCTCATCATTGCGTTAAATGGATTATTCCATCGCATTAACGCCATGATGCAACGTGAACGGCGCTTTACGTCTGATGCCGCTCACGAGCTGCGCAGTCCACTGGCGGCGCTGCAGGTGCAGAGTGAAGTCATTCAACTCGCCACCGATGATGAGGTCATGCGTACCCATGCGCTTCATCAACTGGATGCGGGGATCTCGCGGGCTACGCGGCTGGTTGATCAGCTACTGACACTTTCCCGCGTTGAAGCGGATGATGCCCGCCACGCTTTTAAAACGGTTGACTTGCAGCGAACCTTACAGGAAACGCTTGCTGCCCAATCCCCCTGGCTGATAAAGCCGGTGTGTCATTACGTCTACACGCCCAGGCCAGACCGCTGATCCATGGACATCCGCTGCTGCTCTCATTGCTGGTGCGCAATCTACTCGATAACGCGATTCGCTATACGCCATCGGGCAGTGACGTTGATGTCTGGCTGGAGGCCAACGCTTTGCAAATTGAAGATAACGGCAGCGGCGTCAGCGATGCCGATCTTCAGCGATTAGGGAGCGTTTCTGGCGGCCACCGGGCCAGGAGAAAGCGGCAGCGGCCTGGGGTTATCTATAGTGCGAAATATCGCGCAGCTTCATGATATGCAGCTTGCTTTTAGCCAGCGACAAGGCGGCGGGTTGTGCGTTACCTTGCGCTGGTCTGCTCACGCCCAACCAGCGGGCGCATTGGGTTAAATCTCGACCTGCGTTCCCAGTTCGATAACCCGATTGGGCGGGATCTCAAACTGATCGGGTGCGCGCAACGCATTTCGCTGCAGCGCCATGAACAATTTACCGCGCAGGCGTAAATACCACGGACGTTTACCCATAATCAGCGATTCGTGCGACATAAAGAATGAGGTTTCCATCATGCGGCAATTTAATCCTTCCAGCCCACAGCGATGGAATACCTCTTCCACGTTCGGTGTTTCACGCCAGCCGTAGCTTGCCACAACGCGCCAGAAGGTGGGTGAAAGCTGTTCGATGGTAACGCGACGCACATTATGTACGTAAGGTGCATCTTCAGTGCGCAGCGTTAATAACACTACGCGCTCATGCAGCACTTTGTTGTGCTTCAGGTTATGCAACATGGCAAACGGGATGACATTCAGTGCACGCGACATATACACCGCTGTGCCCGGAACCCGTACCGGTGGATTTTTTCCAGCGACGCAATCATCGCCTCCAGCGAATTGCCGTGTTCATGCAGGCGACGCAGCAGGCGGAAGCGTTCACTTTTCCAGGTTGTCATGATGATAAACATCACTAATCCCAGACAAAGCGGCAGCCAGCCACCGGAGAAAATTTTAATCAGGTTAGCGGTAAACAACGGAACATCAATGCACAACAGCAGCAGCAGAATCAAACCGACCGCCAGCTTTTGCCAGTGCCAGTTTTTCAGCGCCACCGTACAGGAAAGGAATGTGGTCAGCACCATGGTACCTGTTACCGCAATGCCGTAAGCCGCCGCCAGATTGCTGGAGTGTTCGAAGCTGATGATCACAATCAGCACCGCAAAATAGAGTACCCAGTTAATCGTCGGAATATAGATCTGACCCGACTCCATTTCTGAGGTGTGAATAATGCGCATGCCGGGCAGATAACCCAGACGAACCGCCTGACGCGTCAACGAGAACACCCCAGAAATGACCGCTTGCGATGCAATAACTGTCGCCAGCGTCGCAAGGATTAGCAATGGGATCAGCGCCCATTCCGGTGCCAGCAGGAAGAACGGGTTTTTAATCGCCGCAGGATCGCTCAGCAATAACGCCCCCTGACCAAAATAGTTCAGCACCAGCGACGGTAACACCACGGAAAACCAGGCAAGGCGAATCGGCACTTTACCGAAGTGACCCATGTCAGCATAGAGTGCTTCAACGCCGGTTATCGCCAGAACCACAGCGCCAAGCGCGAAGAAAGAGATCGTTTTGTAGTGCAGGAAAAAGTGAGCAGCATGCGCAGGATTCAGAGACTGCAAAACATCGGGGTTTTTCATAATGCCACTGACGCCGAGCACCGCCAGCACAAGGAACCACAACAGCATCACGGGAGCAAACAGCTTACCGACAATGCCGGTGCCGTGTTTCTGGATCACAAACAGCAGCGTCAATACGGCAATGGAGAGTGGCACAATAAAAGGATCGAGCGAGGGCGCGGCAATTTCTAACCCCTCTATCGCCGACATAACGGAGATAGCTGGCGTAATCACCACCTCGCCATAGAAAAAGCTGCCGCCGATCAGCCCCATAATCACCAGTACTGCCGTGGCGCGCCCGGTCGTATTGCGGCCTGCCAGCGACATCAGCGTCAAAATACCGCCTTCACCAGCATTATCAGCACGCATCACGTAGCTGATGTATTTAAGCGATACCACCAGCACTAACAGCCAGAAAATCAGGGATAAAAAGCCAAATACAGCTTCGCGTTCCACACCGAAACCAAACTGACCAGAAAGACATTCACGTAAGGTATACAACGGACTGGTGCCGATATCCCCGTAAACCACACCAATAGCGGCCAGCGTTAATCCACCGAGCGACTGCTTATTTTCCGAGCTCATAGCGTTATCTTTTGTTGGAGTCTAAGAGGCACAAAATCCTCTCGCTCATGCCATCAAAAAGCGCACAGTATGCACGTATTCGCAAAAAAACCTATACCCTGAAACTCTCTGCCTTTAAGCCACCCGGCATTTTTACCTTTTAAAACAGGTAATTAATGTATGTTTTAACCTTGCTGAACCTTCTGAAACAAAAAAGCTGACAGCTATCAACGCTTTCACGCATCATAATCGATAAAGTGTGGTGCTCGCTGAAGCGTGGCGGCTCGACGATAGAAAGGACAATGATGTGATTATGGCTCAACCCCATCTTTTGGCAGAAAGAATTTCTCGCCTTAGCAATGCATTAGAAAAAGGTTTATATGAGCGACATCATGCAATTCGCCTCTGTTTGCTGGCCGCGTTGAGCGGTGAAAGCGTTTTTCTGCTGGGGCCACCTGGCATTGCCAAAAGCCTGATTGCGCGTCGCCTGAAATATGCTTTCCAGAATGCCCGCGCTTTTGAATATTTAATGACCCGATTCTCAACGCCTGAAGAGGTGTTTGGACCTTTGTCGATTCAGGCACTGAAAGACGAAGGGCGTTATCAGCGGCTGACCAAAGGCTATCTGCCTGATGCTGAAATCGTTTTTCTTGATGAGATTTGGAAAGCCGGCCCGGCAATTTTGAATACCTTGCTGACGGCCATCAACGAACGCCGCTTTCGCAACGGTGATTGCGAAGAAAAAATTCCTATGCGACTGCTGGTGACGGCGTCCAATGAGTTACCGGAAGCTGACAGCGGGCTGGAAGCCCTGTATGACCGCATGTTAATTCGTCTGTGGCTGGATAATGTGCATGAAAAGCAAAACTTCCGCAGCATGTTAACGCATCAGCAGGATGAAAATGCTAATCCGGTCGCGGATACGTTGCGTATCAGCGACGAAGAGTATTTACAGTGGCAGCAAAGCATCAGCCAGGTCGGTTTGCCAGATAATGTGTTTGAACTGATCTATCAGCTACGCCAGCAGCTGGAAAATCAGCCCGATGCGCCTTACATTTCCGATCGTCGCTGGAAAAAAGCTATCCATTTATTGCAGGCCAGCGCATTTTACAGCGGGCGTACCACTATTGCGCCGATTGATCTGATCCTGCTGAAAGATTGCCTGTGGCACGACGTCGCATCAATGCAGTTGTTGGATCGTGAAATCGATCAGCTGATGACGCAATATGCGTGGCAGCAGCAACCTATGCTTCTAAAATTGCAGCAAATTAAGGCGCGACGTTTGGCGTTGCAGCAGCAGCAAAGCGTTGCGCAGGCGATTACGCTGGAGAAACACAGCGGCATGTTCAGCCGCAAACCCCATTACGAACTGCCCGACACCCTGACCGACGAACAGCTTACACTGATGCTGCAACAGCCGCTGACACTGCACGATATACAGGTCAACCATATTGTCATTGCCCGCGATGCGCTTAATCAGTGGTTGCTAAAAGGTGGCGATATTCGCGGCAAACTCAATGGCATCGGCTTTGCCCAGACGCTGGATTTACAGGTGGATGCCCAGCACTGTTTAGCGGTGCGCGATGTCAGCCTGCAAGCTGCACGCCTGACGCTGCCGGGCGCGAGTAATAACAACGATCTGCCCACTGAAATCACTGACGCACTGGATGAGCTGGATACTCAACTGCGCGCGCAGCGTCACCTTTTCAACCAGCATCAGCGATGTCTGTTTATCAGTGATGACTGGCTGGCGCGGATTGAAACCAGCTTGCAGGATGTTGCGGAACAGTTGAAACAGGCGCGTAAATGATTTCGCTGGAAACCCTCAGCACCCTGCTTTCTGTTGGCGAAGCCGAGTTGATTGAGGAGTTGATCCTTGCGCTGCTGGCATCGCCACAACTTGCTCTGTTTTTTGAAAAATTTCCCGGTCTGAAAAAAGCCATGCTGCGGGATGTTCCACGCTGGAAGGCGGAAATTAATGCTGAGCTAAAAGCGACGCCAGTACCGGAAAATCTGACGCAGGAGTTTCATCTTTTTCAGCGTGTGCAACTGTTAAGCCACGCTGATTTTAACCATCAGCTTACTGAAACGCTGGATCTGCTGGCGCGCCTGCCCTCACCTTTTATCGAAGAAGCAAACCGACTTATCCAGCACAACGACGCGCATCAACTCAGCAGTGCGCAACATACCCTGTTTTTACAACGCTGGCGGCTCAGTCTGACGTTACAAACCCTGACGTTAAACGAGCAGTTGCTGGAGCAGCAGCGCGAACGCTTAATGGCTGAACTGCAACAGCGTATGGCGCTCAGCGGTCAGCTTGCGCCTGTGTTAAGTGACAATGATGAAGCGGCGGCGGGTCGCTTGTGGGATATGAGCAAGGCCTCACGGCAACACGGTGATTATCAGCTGATGCTGCAATATGGCGATTTTTTAGCGCAGCAGCCCGAGCTGATGAAACTGGCACAGCAGCTTGGCCGCAGCCGCGAGGCGAAATCGGTGCCTGCACAAGATGCGCCAATGGAGGCCTTTCATCATCTGGTGCATGAACCGGATACTGTACCGGAAGAGGTCAGCGGTATTCATCAAAGCGATGATGTGTTGCGTTTGCTGCCACCAGAGCTGGCGGCGCTGAGCATCAACGAACTGGAGCTGGAATTTTATCGTCGGCTGGTGGAAAAACGACTCCTTACCTACAGATTGCAGGGCGATACCTGGCATGAAAAGGTCACGCTGCGCCCGGTGAATCATCAACAGCACGAAGAACAACCTCGCGGCCCGTTTATCGTTTGTGTGGATACCTCCGGCTCGATGGGTGGATTCAATGAACGCTGCGCCAAAGCTTTTTGTCTGGCCTTACTAAAAGTGGCTCTGGCCGATCGTCGGCGCTGCTACATCATGCTGTTTGCGCATGAAGTTATTGGCTATGAGTTAACCGGTGATGATGGCCTGGAGCAGGCTATTCGTTTTCTGAGCCAGCGTTTTCGCGGTGGTACCGATCTTGCCGCTTGCCTCTCAGCAGTAGTGAAACGCATGGAAGGCCCGAGCTGGCAAGAAGCGGATGCGGTTATTGTCTCTGACTTTATCGCCCAGCGTTTGCCGGAAGAGGCCGTTCGGGTCATCAAACAGCGTCAGCAACAGCATCAACAGCGTTTTCATGCCGTCGCGATGTCAACGCACGGTAAACCCGGCATTATGCGTATCTTTGATCACATCTGGCGCTTTGATACCGGCATGAAAAGTCGCCTGTTGCGCCACTGGCGTCGTTAATCCCTCAGGCAGCGGCAATCGCCGCTGCCGATACATTGCCTAATCCCGCGTTTTGCTGCACATTCTCACCTGTTCAATGAAGAAGAATCACAACGAGGATGAAATGGCCGAACACCTGCAACTGGATAATCTCGATCGCGGCATTTTAAATGCTCTGCTGGAAAACGCCCGTACTGCGTATGCTGAATTAGCAAAACAGTTCAACGTCAGCCCTGGCACAATCCATGTACGGGTAGAAAAAATGAAACAGGCTGGGATTATTCTCGGCACCCGTGTTGAAATCGATCCTCGCCAGTTAGGTTTTGATGTCTGCTGCTTTATTGGCATTATCCTGAAAAGCGCGCGCGATTATCCTGCGGCGCTGAGTAAGCTTGAAGCTCTGGATGAAGTCGTAGAAGCCTGGTACACCACCGGCCATTACAGCATTTTTATCAAAGTGATGTGCCGCTCAATTGATGCCTTGCAACAGGTATTGATCAACAAGATTCAGACGATTGATGAAATTCAGTCCACAGAAACGTTGATCTCACTACAAAACCCGATCATGCGTACTATCAAGCCTTAATTGTCCCCTGCTTTGTGCACAACCTTATCCTCCATGAATGCGCCGTCTGACAACGGCTGCGTTCGGATCAATTGATCTATTACCCCTGTTTTCCACAGGTGGATCACGGCTTGATCACAGCGTACAATGCTCGCCTTTAGTCCGGGAGAGCATGATGGCCGATATTACGTTAATCACTGGCAGCACGCTGGGCAGCGCCGAATATGTCGCTGAGCATTTAGAAGAAAAACTGCAGGAAGCTGGCTTTTCAACGCAGCTGCTACATGGGCCAGAACTGGATGACGTGCCGCTGGAGGGCGTTTGGCTGATTGTCTCTTCAACTCACGGAGCCGGGGAGTTGCCGGATAACCTGCAACCGTTTTACGACGCGATCAATGAAGCTCAGCCCGATCTCTCCTCGGTGCGTTTCGGTGCGGTGGGTATCGGTAATCACGAATACGATCTGTTTTGCGGTGCGATCCGTAATATTGAAGCACTGCTGATCGCCTGTGGCGCACAGCGGATCGGCGATCGCCTGGAAATTGATGTGCTTGAGCATGAGATCCCCGAAGATCCGGCTGGCGAATGGGTTGTTGGCTGGAAAAGTGAGATCTGATCTGGCAGGGGATCGGGAAATAGTGACGATCCCCAGTGAATGATGCTGAATTTATCCTGCTGAAAGTCATTCTTCTGTGGATAACTACCCCTTTTTCCTGCGTATAACCGGTAGTTATCCAAAGATCAACCCGTGTTTGTTTTTTGAGCTGTGGATAATCAGCTATTTTGATCTCAGCTTATACGGAACAGGATCACCGATCATTCACAGCAAATGATCCTTGATAAACTGCTGTTTCAGTTTAACTTTTCGAATATATCCACAAGAGGACGCGATCCTAATAAGAGATCTAACAGAAAGATCATATACAGAATAAAGATCCTTTCTTTTAAACCCTGACGATCCCACCGCTTTCACCCTGAGCTGAATTTAAGTAGAATCCACGGCCCAGGGACAACGATCCTGAACGTCTATTAACGAGGTACCACTTCATGTTTTATCAAGATCCTTTTGACGTCATCGTAATTGGTGGTGGTCATGCGGGTACAGAAGCCGCTATGGCTGCTGCTCGAATGGGTCAGCAAACCCTGTTACTCACCCATAACATTGATACGCTTGGACAAATGTCCTGTAATCCGGCGATTGGTGGTATCGGAAAAGGACATTTGGTAAAGGAAGTGGATGCCTTAGGCGGTTTGATGGCCAGTGCAATAGACCAGGCCGGCATTCAGTTTAGGATACTAAACGCAAGCAAAGGGCCTGCCGTTCGTGCGACGCGCGCACAGGCAGACCGTGTGCTTTATCGCCAGGCGGTACGTACTGCGCTGGAGAATCAGCCCAACCTGATGATCTTTCAGCAGGCGGTAGATGATCTGATTGTTGAAAACGATCGTGTTGTTGGCGCGGTGACCCAGATGGGACTGAAATTCCGTGCTAAAACGGTTGTGCTTACCGTCGGCACCTTCCTTGACGGTAAAATTCATATTGGCCTGGATAATTACAGCGGTGGCCGTGCTGGTGATCCTCCTTCTGTCCCGCTGGCAAAACGTCTGCGTGCTTTACCGCTGCGCGTAAATCGCCTGAAAACAGGTACACCACCGCGTATCGATGCGCGCTCAATCGATTTTAGCGTGTTAACACCGCAGCACGGTGATAATCCTGTGCCGGTATTTTCATTCATGGGTAACGCTTCACAACATCCTCAGCAGGTGCCGTGCTGGATTACCCATACCAATGAAAAAACGCATGACGTTATTCGCAATAACCTCGATCGCAGCCCAATGTATGCCGGGATCATCGAAGGGATCGGGCCACGCTACTGCCCGTCGATCGAAGACAAAGTGATGCGTTTTGCCGATCGTAATGCACACCAGATCTTTCTGGAGCCAGAAGGACTGACCAGTAATGAAATTTATCCGAACGGCATTTCAACCAGCCTGCCGTTTGATGTACAGATACAGATCGTTCGATCAATGCAAGGTCTGGAAAACGCGAAGATCGTGCGCCCGGGTTATGCCATTGAGTACGATTTCTTTGATCCCCGTGATCTGAAACCGACGCTGGAAAGCAAATTTATCCATGGACTGTTCTTTGCGGGCCAGATTAATGGCACGACAGGCTATGAAGAAGCTGCCGCGCAAGGATTACTGGCAGGCCTGAATGCTGCCCGTCTGTCAGCAGACAAAGAGGGCTGGGCACCACGTCGTGACCAGGCTTATCTTGGCGTGCTGGTTGACGATCTTTGTACGCTGGGAACCAAAGAGCCCTATCGTATGTTCACATCCCGGGCTGAATACCGTTTGATGCTGCGTGAAGACAATGCTGATTTACGTCTGACTGAAACCGGCCGTTCGCTGGGACTGGTGGATGACGAACGCTGGGCGCGCTTCAACCAGAAGCTGGAAGCGATTGAGCAAGAGCGTCAACGTCTGCGTGACATCTGGGTTCATCCGAAATCAGAGAATGTGGCTAACGTAAATACCGTGCTCAGTGCGCCGCTGACCAAAGAAGCCAGTGGTGAAGATCTGCTGCGCCGTCCGGAACTGACCTATCTGAAGTTAATGACGTTAGAAGGCTTTGGACCGGCTCTGGCTGACGAGCAGGCTGCTGAGCAGGTTGAAATTCAGGTCAAATATGAAGGATACATTGCGCGCCAGCAGGAAGAGATCGATCGCCAACTGCGTAATGAAAACACCTTGCTGCCTGCCGATCTCGATTATCGTCAGGTAAATGGTTTATCAAATGAAGTGATCGCTAAGCTGAACGATCATAAGCCAACATCAATTGGCCAGGCTTCGCGTATTTCCGGTATCACGCCGGCTGCAATCTCTATTTTGCTTATTTACCTGAAAAAACAAGGGCTGCTGCGCAAAAGCGCCTGACCTGAAACGGGGCGAGGTGACTCGCCCCCGCTGACTGGACTCACGCTGTGATTAACAAACTCACCTCGCTGCTGCAAGCGGCCAATATTTCCCTCTCCGATCAACAAAAACAGCAACTCGTGGCCTACGTCATGCTGTTGGACAAGTGGAACAAAGCGTACAACCTGACCTCGGTACGCGATCCGCAACAGATGCTGGTGCGCCATATTCTCGACAGTATCGTGGTTGCGCCGCATCTGAGCGGTACTCGTTTTATTGATGTGGGAACCGGCCCAGGATTACCCGGCATTCCACTGGCAATTGTAATGCCTGATGCACACTTCACTCTGCTTGACAGTCTGGGCAAACGTGTACGCTTCTTACGCCAGGTACAGCATGAGCTTGGCCTCGAAAACATTACGCCAGTGCAGAGTAGGGTAGAGGAGTTTCCTTCAGAACCGCCTTTTGATGGCGTGATTAGCCGGGCATTTGCCTCACTGGAAGATATGGTGAACTGGTGTCATCATCTCCCTGCGCCGGAAGGCCGCTTTTTTGCGCTGAAAGGGGTACGTCCTGATGATGAAATCGCGACGCTGCCCGCAGGTTATAAACTGCACTCTGTTGTCGCGCTTAACGTCCCTGAATTAGAAGGTGAGCGTCATTTAGTGATCATTGGCCGCGAATAAACCTTTTAATAGTGTGGATTTAACGGTAAGACCGATTTGGCTTAACAAAATGGCTGGCTAAAAATTAAGCATTCGATTTTTTGAATAGCCCTGATTTTTAATTAACGTTCAGCCAAATTAGGTTAAAAAAGCCGACGGAAATTATCCGAAAATTTCTGTTACATTTAACGTTTAATTCACAATTTTTTATCAGGAAGATCACTTGTTTTCGCGGTTTATGGAATAAGGATAGTCACGCCAGAAAATATATCGCAGTAATTACTCGGCGTGCGTAATATGAATTACACACTTTTAATGCACGCTTCGATGTCAATAGCATGTTTTTATCAAAAATAAGCTGCGACACAGCGATGATTATTTATAACTGATTGATTATTTATGTTATTTGTTGGTTTATTAAACGGCGGAATTTGTACGTTTGTAAAACCTGGCCTGGCGTGAATGCTTATAATGTGATCTATCGCACGCTTTAAAAGCAAGTCGCAGGTGGGATTTCAGAAGCCAGCGGGCAAATTCTTTCAGGACAATCTTTGAAAAAATAGCCCTCCAGAAAGAAATTTAAATAATTGTTCACCTTTTCGCTACTTAGCGATTGAAATCGCAGGTGCGGCCCGTATAATTTGCACGGCTTTTGCTGCTTGACTCGAATGAGTAAAGGCAGTCTTATACGACACGCGACATACCCCTGACGGGGCAGGAGAGTTACAGCGTCATGTCAGTGTCTCTTTACAGTGTGAAATTCGCCCGAACTGTGTTGTTCATTCAGTTGGTGACGATTGTCATCAGTGGCGCTCTCTTTGCCCTGAAAGATGTCACCTGGGGCGTTTCTGCTCTTGCTGGCGGAGCGGCAGCCTGGCTGCCAAACGTGTTGTTTTTGTTTTTAGCCTGGCGCCTGCAGGGGCAAACCCCAGCTTCGGGGCGAGTCGCGTGGAGCTTCGCTTTGGGTGAAATAGCCAAAGTGTTCGCGACCATTATTTTGCTCATTGTGGCGTTGGGTGTTTTCGGGGCGGTCTTTTGGCCTCTCGGGATAACCTGGTTATCGGTGCTGGTGGTTCAAATGTTGGCACCGGCGGTAATTAACAACAAAGGGTAAGAGGCATCATGGCTGCAGGAGAAATCTCTACTCCGCAAGATTACATAGGACACCACCTGAACAACCTTCAGCTGGACCTGCGTACTTTCGAGTTAGTGAATCCGCACGACGCTCCCGCGACGTTCTGGGTATTAAATATCGATTCCATGTTTTTCTCTCTGGTGCTGGGACTTATTTTCCTGGTGTTGTTCCGTAAAGTGGCGAAAAGCGTCACCAGCGGTGTGCCAGGGAAATTACAAGCGGCTATCGAACTGGTTGTCGGTTTCGTTGATAACAACGTGCGCGACATGTATCACGGTAAGAGCAAACTTATCGCCCCGCTGGCTCTGACTATTTTTGTCTGGGTCTTCCTGATGAACTTCATGGATCTGCTGCCTATCGACCTGCTGCCTTATATTGGCGAGCATTTCTTAGGCCTGCCGGCGCTGCGCGTCGTGCCGTCTGCAGACGTGAACATCACGCTGTCTATGGCGTTGGGCGTATTTATTTTGATTCTGTTCTACAGCATCAAAATGAAAGGCATTGGCGGCTTCGCGAAAGAGCTGACGCTGCAGCCTTTTAATCACCCGATCTTCATCCCCATCAACCTGATTTTGGAAGGTGTGAGCCTGCTGTCTAAACCGGTTTCTCTCGGTCTGCGACTGTTCGGTAACATGTATGCGGGTGAGCTGATCTTTATCCTTATTGCCGGTCTGTTGCCGTGGTGGTCACAGTGGGTGCTGAATGTGCCGTGGGCCATTTTCCACATCCTGATCATTTCGCTACAGGCTTTCATTTTCATGGTCCTCACGATTGTCTATCTGTCGATGGCATCTGAAGAACATTGATTTTTTCTCAACACTTTCCCTATAGATTTCGAGTTGCAGCAAGGCGGCAACTGAACGAATCCCCGGGAGCATACATGAGTGTGTAATCGGGGTGAGAGAAGGCAGCCAACACCGCTGCAGCTCGAAAGATGAAGGGAGCATTTAACTGAAACAAACTGGAGACTGTCATGGAAAACCTGAATATGGATCTGCTGTACATGGCTGCCGCTGTGATGATGGGCCTGGCGGCAATCGGTGCTGCGATCGGTATCGGCATCCTCGGAGGTAAATTCCTGGAAGGCGCTGCTCGTCAGCCTGACCTGATTCCTCTGCTGCGTACGCAGTTCTTTGTTGTAATGGGTCTGGTGGATGCAATCCCGATGATCGCTGTTGGTCTGGGTCTCTACGTGATGTTTGCTGTCGCCTAAAGCCCTTTGTTCACTCAACGCACTGTGCACGAGTGAACGGATTCTGCCGCTTATCACTGATAACGGCAGAAAAGTTAAATACTTAATTAGAGGCATTGTGCTGTGAACATTAATGCAACAATCCTCGGCCAGGCCATCGCGTTCATCCTGTTTGTCGCGTTCTGCATGAAGTACGTATGGCCGCCGATTATGGCTGCCATCGAAAAGCGCCAGAAAGAAATTGCTGAAGGCCTTGCTTCTGCTGAACGCGCGAAAAAAGATTTGGATCTCGCGCAGGCTAATGCGACCGACCAGCTGAAAAAAGCCAAAGAAGAAGCTCAGGTCATTATCGAGCAAGCGAACAAGCGTCGCGCGCAGATTATGGACGAAGCCAAAACCGAAGCTGAGAACGAACGTAATCGCATCGTTGCACAAGCGCAGGCCGAAATCGAAGCCGAGCGTAAACGTGCACGTGAAGAACTGCGTAAGCAAGTCGCGTTGCTGGCAATGGCTGGCGCCGAGAAGATCATCGAACGTTCCGTGGATGAAGCTGCTAACAGCGACATCGTTGATAAACTGGTCGCTGAACTGTAAGGAGGAGGGGCTGATGTCTGATCTGATTACTGTAGCTCGCCCCTACGCCAAAGCAGCTTTTGACTTTGCTGTTGAGCATCAAAGTATAGAACGCTGGCAACAGATGTTGGCGTTTGCCGCAGAAGTGGCTCGCAATGAACAGATGGCAGATCTCCTTTCCGGTGCTTTGGCGCCGGAAGCTTTGTCTGCTTCGTTTAACGCAGTCTGTGGTGATCAACTGGATGAACCCGCACAAAACCTGATTAAGGTGATGGCGGAAAACGGACGTTTGACAGCGCTTCCGGCTGTACTGGAACAATTCATTCAACTGCGTGACGCTTATGAAGCGATTGCGGAAGTTGATGTGATTTCTGCCAGTACGCTGAGTGACGACCAGCTGACCAAAATCAGCACCGCGATGGAAAAACGTCTGTCACGCAAAGTTAAGCTGAATTGCAAAATTGATAAGTCTGTAATGGCAGGCGTGATTATCCGTTCGGGTGATCTGGTTATTGATGGCAGCGTACGCGGCCGTCTTGAGCGTCTGGCAGACGTCTTGCAGTCTTAAGGGGACTGGAGCATATGCAACTGAATTCCACCGAAATCAGCGAACTGATCAAGCAGCGCATTGCTCAGTTCAATGTCGTGAGCGAAGCTCACAACGAAGGTACTATCGTTTCTGTAAGTGACGGTATCATCCGCGTACACGGCCTGGCCGATGTGATGCAGGGTGAGATGATTGCCCTGCCGGGTAACCGTTACGCTATCGCCCTGAACCTTGAGCGTGACTCTGTAGGTGCGGTGGTGATGGGTCCGTATGCTGATCTTGCTGAAGGCATGAAGGTCAAGTGTACTGGCCGTATCCTGGAAGTTCCTGTTGGTCGTGGCCTGCTGGGCCGTGTGGTGAACACCCTGGGTGCACCTATCGACGGTAAAGGCGCGATCGACAACGACGGCTTCTCGCCAGTTGAAGTTATTGCACCGGGCGTTATTGATCGTCAGTCAGTCGACCAGCCTGTTCAGACCGGTTACAAATCTGTCGATGCGATGATTCCAATCGGCCGTGGCCAGCGTGAGCTGATCATCGGTGACCGTCAGACCGGTAAAACCGCGATGGCTATCGATGCCATCATCAACCAGCGCGATTCAGGCATCAAATGTGTCTACGTTGCGATTGGTCAGAAAGCATCAACCATCTCTAACGTCGTGCGTAAGCTGGAAGAGCACGGTGCACTGCAGAACACCATTGTTGTGGTTGCGTCTGCTTCTGAATCTGCAGCACTGCAGTATCTGGCACCGTACGCAGGTTGTGCGATGGGCGAATACTTCCGTGACCGCGGTGAAGATGCACTGATCGTGTATGATGACCTGTCTAAACAGGCTATCGCTTATCGTCAGATTTCACTGCTGCTGCGCCGTCCGCCAGGCCGTGAAGCATTCCCTGGTGACGTGTTCTATCTCCACTCTCGTCTGCTGGAGCGTGCATCACGCGTAAGTGCTGATTACGTTGAGCGTTTCACCAATGGCGAAGTGAAAGGCCAGACCGGTTCTCTGACCGCGCTGCCAATCATCGAAACCCAGGCGGGTGACGTTTCTGCGTTCGTACCGACTAACGTAATCTCAATTACCGATGGTCAGATCTTCCTGGAATCGAACCTGTTCAACTCCGGTATTCGTCCGGCAGTTAACCCAGGTATTTCGGTATCCCGTGTAGGTGGTGCAGCACAGACCAAGATCATCAAGAAACTGTCCGGTGGTATTCGTACCGCGCTGGCACAGTATCGTGAACTGGCTGCGTTCTCTCAGTTCGCGTCTGATCTGGACGATGCAACCCGTAAACAGCTGAGCCACGGTCAGAAAGTGACCGAGTTGCTGAAGCAGAAACAGTATGCGCCGATGTCTGTCGCGCAGCAGGGTCTGGTTCTGTTCGCAGCTGAGCGCGGTTACCTGAACGACGTTGAAATTGCGAAAATTGGCAGCTTCGAAGCTGCACTGCTGGCCTTCGCTGACCGCGATCACGCCGAGCTGATGCAGGAAATCAACCAATCTGGCAACTTTAATAACGACATCGAAGCGAAGCTGAAAGGCCTCCTCGACACGTTTAAAGCAACCCAGTCCTGGTAATGTCTGGCGGCTTGTCTGAAAAGACAGGCCGCAAGGCTTTGAGGAGAAGCTAATGGCCGGCGCAAAAGAGATACGTAACAAGATTGGAAGCGTAAAAAATACGCAGAAGATCACCAAAGCGATGGAAATGGTCGCCGCCTCCAAAATGCGTAAAACGCAGGAACGCATGGCGGCCAGCCGTCCGTATGCAGACACCATGCGCAAAGTGATTGGTCACCTTGCGTTAGGCAATCTGGAATACAAGCACCCTTACCTGCAAGAGCGTGACGTTAAGCGCGTCGGCTACCTGGTCGTTTCAACTGACCGCGGGCTTTGTGGTGGTTTGAACATTAACCTGTTCAAAAAATTGCTGGCAGATATGAAATCCTGGTCCGATAAAGGCGTACAGAGCGATCTGGCGGTTATCGGTTCTAAAGGGATGTCATTCTTCGGCTCTGTAGGTGGCAACATCGTGGCGCAAGTCAATGGCATGGGAGATCGACCTTCCCTGTCAGAACTGATTGGCCCGGTAAAAGTGATGTTGCAGGCTTATGATGAAGGCCGCATCGACAAGCTGTATATCGTCAGCAACAAGTTTAATAACACCATGTCTCAGACTCCGACCATTACCCAACTGCTGCCGTTACCGCCAGCGGAAGGTGAAGAAGAGATGAAGGCGAAGACCTGGGATTACCTGTACGAACCCGATCCGAAGGCGCTGCTGGATACCCTGCTGCGTCGCTATGTCGAATCGCAGGTTTATCAGGGTGTGGTGGAAAATCTGGCCAGTGAGCAGGCCGCACGTATGGTGGCGATGAAAGCTGCAACCGATAACGGCGGAAATCTGATCAAAGAGTTGCAGTTGGTTTACAACAAAGCTCGTCAGGCCAGCATCACCCAGGAACTTACCGAGATCGTCTCGGGGGCCTCCGCGGTTTAACCAGGTTTGGAATTAGGTAGAGGATTCAAGATGGCAACTGGAAAGATTGTCCAGATTATCGGCGCCGTTGTTGACGTCGAATTCCTCAGGACGCGGTACCGAAAGTGTACAGCGCCCTTGAGGTTCAGAATGGTGATGCTCGTCTGGTGCTGGAAGTTCAGCAGCAGCTGGGTGGCGGCGTGGTGCGTACCATTGCTATGGGTACGTCTGACGGCCTGAAGCGCGGTCTGGAAGTGGCTGATCTGCAGAAGCCAATTCAGGTTCCGGTTGGTAAAGCGACCCTGGGCCGTATCATGAACGTGCTGGGCGAGCCGATCGACATGAAAGGCGAGCTGAAAGAAGAAGATGGCAGCGCAGTAGAGATCTCCTCTATTCACCGCCCTGCCCCTTCTTATGAAGAACAGTCAAACTCGCAGGAACTGCTGGAAACCGGCATCAAGGTTATTGACCTGATGTGTCCGTTCGCTAAGGGCGGTAAAGTTGGTCTGTTCGGTGGTGCGGGTGTAGGTAAAACCGTTAACATGATGGAGCTGATCCGTAACATCGCGGCTGAGCACTCAGGTTACTCGGTATTTGCTGGCGTCGGTGAGCGTACTCGTGAGGGTAACGACTTCTACCACGAAATGACTGATTCCAACGTTATCGATAAAGTTGCGCTGGTGTATGGCCAGATGAATGAGCCACCAGGTAACCGTCTGCGTGTTGCGCTGACCGGTCTGACCATGGCGGAAAAATTCCGTGATGAAGGCCGCGACGTTCTGCTGTTCATCGACAACATCTATCGTTATACCCTGGCCGGTACAGAAGTTTCTGCACTGCTGGGTCGTATGCCTTCAGCGGTAGGTTATCAGCCAACGCTGGCTGAAGAGATGGGTGTGTTGCAGGAACGTATTACCTCAACCAAGACAGGTTCAATCACTTCTGTACAGGCCGTTTACGTTCCTGCGGATGACTTGACTGACCCGTCTCCGGCGACCACCTTCGCCCACTTAGACTCAACCGTAACGCTGAGCCGTCAGATCGCTTCTCTGGGTATCTACCCAGCCGTTGACCCGCTGGATTCCACCAGCCGTCAGCTTGATCCGCTGGTTGTTGGTCAGGAGCACTACGATGTTGCTCGTGGCGTGCAGTCTCTGCTGCAGCGTTATCAAGAGCTGAAAGACATCATCGCCATCCTTGGTATGGACGAGCTGTCTGAAGAAGATAAATTGCTGGTGGCACGTGCGCGTAAGATTCAGCGTTTCCTGTCTCAGCCGTTCTTCGTGGCCGAAGTATTCACCGGTTCTCCGGGCAAATACGTTTCGCTGAAAGACACCATCCGTGGCTTTAAAGGCATCATGGAAGGTGAATTCGACCACCTGCCAGAGCAGGCTTTCTACATGGTCGGTTCCATCGACGAAGCGGTAGAAAAAGCGAAGAAACTGTAATAACGGTTTCCCGGGAGGAAAGATATGGCTATGACTTATCACCTGGATGTGGTCAGCGCAGAGCAACTGCTGTTCTCTGGGCTGGTACAGAAAATTCAGGTGTCAGGTAGCGAAGGTGAACTGGGTATTTTCCCTGGCCACGCACCGCTCCTGACTGCCATCAAGCCTGGAATGATCCGTATCGTGAAACAGCACGGCGAAGAGGAGTTTATTTACCTCTCTGGCGGCGTGCTGGAAGTGCAACCGGGCAGCAGCACCGTTCTGGCCGATACCGCAATTCGCGGTACCGATCTGGACGAAGCGCGCGCGCTGGAAGCAAAACGTAAAGCAGAAGAGCACATGCACAGCAGCCACGGCGACGTGGACTATGCACAGGCTTCTGCCGAACTGGCGAAAGCCATTGCGAAACTGCGCGTGATCGAGCTGACCAAAAAAGCGATGTAATCCGGCTTTATGCGTCACGAAATGCCAGCCCCTCGGGCTGGCATTTTTTTGTTTATTTCCTCCAGACTTCAGCCGCATGGGCGGTGGCTTCTCTCGGTTCGTTTAAGCCTCGCTCCGCTGGGGCCGCTGCTTTGCAGCGTTCAAATCTTCTCACGACAGGTTTGTCTTTCACCCGAATCCTTTACTTTAGTAAGTTCCGGGATTAAGAAGCCTTAACTTTTAGGCTCATCCCGCAGCGGGCGGCGTAAATGCTGTTAGAATCGTTTCCCGACCAGTTTGTTACTCATTTTCTGCCTTCCTGCAATCTGAATTATTGAGGCGATAAGATTAATGAAGCGGGAAGCGAGCCTAATTTCGGCTCGAGAAAAATGTAGTAATCTCAAGGCTAAACCGTGTAAGTTTCGAAAGTCAAAATTCAGTCAGGATGGTTATGTCAAACAGCGCAATGAGTGTGGTGATCCTTGCAGCCGGCAAGGGCACACGTATGTATTCCGATCTGCCTAAAGTGTTACATACGCTTGCAGGTAAACCGATGGTTCAGCATGTGATTGATGCCGCTAAGGGGCTGGGTGCACAGCATATTCATCTGGTTTATGGTCACGGCGGCGATCGGCTCAAAGCCACGTTAACCGAGAGCACGCTCAATTGGGTTTTACAGGCTGAGCAGTTAGGGACCGGCCATGCAATGCAGCAGGCGGCACCTTTTTTGCTAATGACGAAGATATTTTAATGCTGTACGGCGACGTGCCATTGATTTCTGAAGCCACACTTCAGCAGTTGTGTGATGCAAAACCGCAGGGTGGCATTGGATTACTTACCGTTGTGCTCAATAATCCCACCGGTTATGGTCGGATTGTGCGTGAAAATGGCACAATCACAGGTATCGTTGAACAAAAAGACGCCAGTCCTGAACAGCTTGCTATTACCGAAATCAATACCGGTATCCTGGTCGCTAACGGTGGCGACATGAAACGCTGGCTGGCGCAACTGACCAATAACAATGCTCAGGGTGAATATTACATCACCGACATCATCGCACTGGCACATCAGGAAGGTCGCTTAATTAATGCAGTGCATCCGGCACGGATAAGTGAAACGGATGGCGTAAATAACCGTCTACAGCTTGCTACGTTAGAACGGACTTATCAGGCTGAGCATGCTGAAAAACTTCTGCTGGCAGGCGTAATGCTACGTGACCCGGCTCGCTTTGATCTGCGTGGAACGCTAACGCATGGCCGCGACGTTGAAATCGATACCAACGTTATTATTGAAGGTCAGGTAAAGCTGGGTAATCGCGTCAAAATTGGGGCGGGCTGCATTATCAAAAACAGTACGATTGGCGATGACTGCGAAATCAGCCCTTATTCGGTGATCGAGGATGCTAATCTGGCAGAGGCTTGCACCGTCGGGCCATTTGCTCGTCTGCGTCCGGGAAGCGAGCTGGCACAATCAGCGCATGTCGGTAACTTCGTTGAAATGAAAAAAGCGCGCCTGGGCAAAGGCTCCAAAGCGGGGCATCTCTCCTATCTTGGTGATGCGGAAATTGGTGCTAACGTGAATATCGGTGCTGGCACCATCACCTGCAACTATGACGGTGCGAATAAATCTAAAACTGTTATCGGCGATGATGTGTTTGTGGGATCCGATACACAGCTCGTGGCGCCGGTGACAGTCGCGGCGGGAGCCACCATTGCGGCAGGCACCACGGTGATGAAAGACATCACTGATGCAGCACTGGTTTATAACCGCAAAGAGCAAAATCATAAAGCTGGCTGGCAGCGTCCCCAGAAGAAGAAATGAATTTTACGGTCTGCCCTGCGCAGGCCGTTGCAGTAACAAAACTATAATCCCCACTCTCTACAAGGCTCGGGGAACCGGCAAAGCCGGAAATCAGGTCGCATGACAACGAAAATGGCGAAGAGCCATGAAGTCAGGAAAACATTATGTGTGGAATTGTTGGTGCAGTAGCGCAACGCGATATCGCAGAGATATTGCTGGAAGGTTTGCGTCGTCTGGAGTATCGCGGGTATGACTCGGCCGGTTTGGCTGTGGTTGATCGTCAGGGGCACGTTACGCGCCTGCGCCGTTTAGGCAAAGTTCAAAAGCTGGCGGAAGCCGCAGAACAGCAGCCGTTGATTGGCGGCACCGGTATTGCGCACACGCGTTGGGCAACCCACGGTGAGCCGTCAGAAGCCAATGCGCATCCGCATATTTCTGAGCACATCATTATTGTTCACAACGGCATCATTGAAAACCACGAGCCGCTGCGCGAAATGATGATTGAGCGTGGCTATCATTTTGCCTCTGAAACTGACACCGAAGTAGTTGCACATCTGGTGCATTGGGAGCAAAAGCAGGGCGGCTCGCTGCGCGAAGTGGTACAGCGCGTTATCCCTCAGCTACGTGGTGCATATGGCATGGTTATTATGGACAGCCGCGATCCGTCACTGCTGGTGGCTGCTCGTTCCGGTAGCCCATTGGTTATCGGCCGTGGTGTAGGTGAAAACTTTATCGCCTCTGATCAGCTGGCGCTGCTGCCCGTTACCCGTCGCTTTATCTACCTGGAAGAGGGTGACATTGCTGAAATCACCCGCCGTGATGTCACGATCGTCGATCGCGCGGGCAAGCCAGTTGTGCGTACAGAAATTGAATCCAGTGTGCAATACGATGCGGGTGACAAAGGCCTTTATCGTCACTACATGCAGAAAGAGATTTATGAACAGCCGATGGCGATCAAAAACACCCTGACCGGGCGTTTTAGTCACGGCGAAGTCGATCTCAGTGAGCTGGGTGCGCAAGCCGAAACGCTGTTAAGCCAGGTTGAGCACATTCAAATTATTGCCTGCGGCACCTCATATAACTCCGGCATGGTTGCGCGCTACTGGTTTGAATCCCTGGCTAACCTGCCGTGTGATGTAGAAATCGCCTCTGAGTTCCGCTATCGCAAATCAGCGGTGCGTAAAAACAGCTTGTTAATCACCCTGTCTCAGTCTGGTGAAACTGCCGATACGCTAGCGGCGCTGCGCCTGTCGAAAGAGCTTGGTTATCTCGGATCGCTGGCGGTGTGTAACGTCGCAGGTTCTTCGCTGGTACGTGAATCCGACCTGGCGCTGATGACCAAAGCAGGCACCGAAATCGGGGTGGCGTCTACCAAGGCGTTTACCACTCAGTTAACCGTACTGCTAATGCTGGTGGCGAAGCTGGGTCGTCTGAACGGCATGGCGGCAGAAACTGAACATAACATTGTGCATGGTTTGCAGGCGCTGCCAAGCCGCATTGAACAAATGCTGGCGCAGGACAAGCTGATCGAAAATCTTGCTGAGGGCTTCTCTGACAAACATCACGCTCTGTTCCTTGGGCGTGGCGATCAATATCCCATCGCCATGGAAGGGGCATTGAAGCTGAAAGAGATCTCCTATATACACGCAGAAGCTTACGCTGCGGGTGAACTGAAGCATGGTCCATTAGCACTGATTGATGCTGACATGCCGGTCATCGTGGTCGCGCCTAACAATGAACTGCTGGAAAAACTGAAATCGAATATTGAAGAGGTGCGTGCACGTGGCGGCTTGCTGTATGTATTTGCCGATCAGGATGCCGGTTTCAATGACAGCGAAGGGATGAAAATTATTCCCTTGCCACATGTAGAAGATGTTATTGCGCCAATTTTTTATACGGTGCCGTTACAGCTTCTCTCCTATCACGTCGCGCTGATAAAAGGCACTGACGTCGACCAACCGCGTAATTTAGCAAAATCAGTTACCGTTGAATAAAAAAGTGGGCCCCAGTGCGGGCCCGCTCCTTTTTAATCACTGTCACATAACTGTCATATTTCCTACATTTAGCTGTCATCAAACTGTCCTATTTTCCCTCCTGCAGCAATCACTGACTCTTACTAAAATGGCTTTGAGCCTGAGATTAACTCCCCTGGAGGGAACATGACACTGATGCGTAGCACCGTAGCCCGAATCCTCGCCGCCACCTTCGCAGTAAGCGCGGTATCTGCTTATGCAGCCACCGATCTCACTGGCGCAGGCGGGACGTTCCCGGCGCCGGTTTATGCCAAGTGGGCAGCAGAATATCAGCAAGCCACGGGTAGTAAAATTAACTACCAGGGTATTGGTTCATCTGGTGGCGTGAAGCAAATTATCGCCAAAACCGTTGATTTCGGCGCGTCAGATGCACCAATGAAAGACGAAGACCTGCAAAAAAATGGCCTGTTCCAGTTCCCAACCGTGATCGGTGGTGTTGTGCTGGCAGTTAACCTGCCGGGCATTAAATCGGGCGAACTGACGCTGGATGGCAAAACGGTGGGTGACATCTACCTGGGTACGATCAAAAAGTGGAATGATCCAGCGATTGCTAAACTGAACCCCGGCGTGAAACTGCCAGAAACTAACATCAACGTGGTTCGCCGCGCTGACGGTTCAGGCACCTCTTTCGTCTTCACCAGCTACCTGGCTAAAGTGAACGAAGAGTGGAACAGCAAAGTAGGTAAAGGCAACACCGTGAACTGGCCAACCGGTCTGGGCGGTAAAGGCAACGACGGCGTTGCAGCCTTCGTACAGCGTCTGCCGGGTTCAATCGGCTACGTTGAGTACGCCTATGCCAAACAGAATAACCTGACTTACACTAAGCTGATGGATGCAGATGGCAAAGCCGTCGCGCCAGATGAATCAACCTTCAGCAACGCAGCCAAAGGCGCAGACTGGAGCAAATCTTTTGCTCAGGATCTGACCTTCCAGAAAGGCGACAACGCCTGGCCAATCACCTCGACTACATTCATCCTGATGTACAAAGATCAGGCTAACTCTGCTAAAGGTAGCGAAGTGCTGAAGTTCTTCGACTGGGCTTACAAAAACGGTGACAAAACGGCCACCAGCCTGGATTATGCGACCCTGCCTGACAGCGTAACCGAGCAGATCCGTTCAGCCTGGAAAGCTAATATCAAAGACAGTTCTGGCAAGGCGCTTTACCAGTAAGTGAATGACCCTGACCGGACATCAGGTTCGGTCAGACCCTACGGGCGGCGTTATGCCGCCCTGATAACCTCTGAAGACTGAGACTTCTATGGCTGCAACGAAGCCGGCATTCAAAGCCCCAGGCAAGCAAGGTGACAGAGTATTCGGTGCGCTGGTAAAACTTTCCGCGCTAATCGTACTGTTGCTGTTGGGTGGCATCATCGTCTCCCTGATTTTCTCCTCCTGGCCGAGCATTCAAAAGTTTGGGTTTTCTTTTTTATGGACCAAAACCTGGGATGCGCCAAACGAACAATTCGGTGCGCTGGTTCCGATTTACGGCACTATCGTTACCTCTCTCATTGCATTGATTATTGCCGTACCGGTGAGCTTTGGGATCGCGCTGTTTTTGACGGAACTGGCACCAGGCTGGTTGCGCCGCCCATTGGGCACCGCCATTGAACTGCTGGCGGCCATTCCCAGCATCGTTTATGGCATGTGGGGATTGTTTATCTTTGCCCCGCTGTTTGCAGAATATTTTCAAACACCGGTAGGCGAAGTGTTATCAGGCATTCCGATTGTTGGCGAGCTGTTTTCCGGCCCCGCTTTCGGTATCGGGATCCTTGCCGCTGGCGTGATTCTGGCCATCATGATCATTCCTTACATCGCCTCGGTAATGCGTGATGTGTTTGAGCAGACGCCCGTCATGATGAAAGAGTCCGCTTATGGTATTGGCTGCACCACCTGGGAGGTGATTTGGCGCATCGTGTTGCCGTTTACTAAAAACGGTGTGATTGGCGGCGTGATGCTTGGCCTGGGGCGTGCGTTAGGGGAAACCATGGCGGTGACCTTTATCATCGGTAACACCTATCAGCTCGACAGCGCATCGCTCTTTATGCCCGGCAACAGTATCACTTCTGCACTGGCAAACGAATTTGCTGAAGCGGAATCGGGTGTGCATGTCGCTGCACTGATGGAGCTGGGTCTGATTTTGTTTGTTATCACCTTTATCGTGCTGGCGATTTCAAAATTAATGATTTTGCGCCTGCAGAAAAGTGAAGGAGCGCGCTCATGACCACGATTGAATTGCAGGCGCGTGCTGAGCTGGAACAATCACGTCGTAAGATGCAGTCCTGGCGCAGCACTAAAAATAAAATCGCATTAACGCTGTCATTGCTGACCATGGCATTCGGCCTGTTTTGGCTGGTGTGGATTTTGTTCACCACGGTAACGCGCGGTATCGATGGCCTGTCATGGACGTTGTTTACTGAGTCTACTCCGCCGCCCAACACGGCTGGTGGCGGTTTAGCCAACGCCCTGGCAGGCAGTGGCTTGCTGATTTTCTGGTCCACGTTCTTTGGTACGCCGCTGGGCATTATGGCAGGCGTCTATCTGGCTGAATATGGGCGCAAATCCTGGCTGGCGGAAGTGATTCGTTTTATTAACGACATTTTACTGTCAGCGCCGTCCATCGTGGTGGGACTGTTCGTTTACACTATCGTAGTGGCGCAAATGCAGCATTTCTCCGGCTGGGCTGGTGTAATTGCACTGGCTCTGCTGCAGATTCCGATTGTGATCCGTACAACTGAAAACATGCTGCGCCTGGTGCCAGACAGCATGCGCGAAGCCGCTTACGCGCTGGGTACGCCTAAATGGAAGATGATTTCTGCCATTACGCTGAAAGCGTCGGTGTCGGGCATTATCACCGGTGTGCTGCTGGCGATTGCACGTATCGCAGGTGAAACCGCGCCGCTGCTGTTTACTGCCTTGTCGAACCAGTTCTGGAGCACCGACATGATGCAGCCGCTGGCTAACCTGCCAGTCACTATCTTTAAGTTCGCTATGAGCCCGTTTGCTGAATGGCAGAGCCTGGCCTGGGCTGGCGTACTGATTATTACCTTATGCGTGCTGTTGCTGAATATCATAGCGCGCGTGATTTTTGCCAAGGGCAAACACGGTTAATGCTGCCCTGCGCGGCACCGTTTAAGAGAGACGAGCAATGAGTATCGCGAATTCATCATCCGGTAAAATTCAGGTCCGTAATCTGAACTTTTATTACGGTAAGTTTCATGCGCTGAAAAACATCAACCTGGATATTGCTAAAAATCAGGTCACTGCGTTTATCGGACCTTCTGGCTGTGGCAAATCCACCCTGCTGCGTACCTTCAACAAAATGTATTCGCTCTACCCTGAACAGCGTGCTGAAGGCGACATCCTGTTAGACGGTGACAATATTTTGGCTTCGCATCAGGATATCGCTCTGCTGCGCGCCCGCGTGGGCATGGTGTTCCAGAAACCGACGCCGTTCCCCATGTCGATCTACGACAACATTGCTTTTGGTGTGCGTTTGTTTGAGAAGCTGTCGCGAGCGGATATGGATGAGCGCGTTCAGTGGGCATTGACCAAAGCGGCATTGTGGAATGAAACCAAAGACAAGCTACATCAGAGCGGTTACAGTCTCTCTGGTGGTCAACAGCAGCGTCTCTGTATTGCCCGCGGTATCGCGATTCGCCCGGAAGTGCTGTTGCTGGATGAGCCTTGTTCAGCACTTGACCCGATCTCTACCGGTCGCATTGAAGAGTTGATCACTGAACTGAAACAGGATTATACCGTGGTGATCGTCACACATAACATGCAGCAGGCTGCGCGCTGCTCCGATCACACTGCATTTATGTATCTGGGCGAACTGATTGAGTTCAGCGATACCGACACGCTGTTCACCAAGCCGGCACAGAAACAGACAGAAGATTATATTACGGGTCGCTACGGCTGATTTGACAGGAGATCGCCATGGATAATTTAAATCTGAATAAACACATCTCCGGTCAGTTCAATGCAGAGCTGGAGCATATTCGTACCCAGGTGATGATCATGGGTGGCCTGGTAGAGCAGCAGCTCACCGACGCCATCACCGCGATGCACAATCTGGACGGCGAACTGGCTCAGCGCGTCATCGACGGCGATCAGAAAGTCAACATGATGGAAGTGGAGATTGATGAAGCCTGCGTGCGTATCATCGCCAAACGCCAACCAACGGCTATTGATTTGCGCCTGGTTATGGCCATCATCAAGACCATTTCTGAGCTGGAGCGCATTGGTGATGTGGCTGAAAAAATCAGCCGCACCGCATTGGAAAAGTTTGGTCAACAACATATGCCGCTGTTGGTGAGCCTGGAATCGTTAGGCCGCCACACGGTAGAGATGCTGCACGATGTGCTGGATGCCTTCGCACGTATGGATCTTAACGAAGCGATCCAG
This sequence comes from Candidatus Pantoea haifensis, assembly GCA_018842655.1. Classification (GTDB taxonomy): domain Bacteria; phylum Pseudomonadota; class Gammaproteobacteria; order Enterobacterales; family Enterobacteriaceae; genus Pantoea; species Pantoea haifensis. The sequence continues at coordinate 3,005,040 of JAGTWN010000004.1, forward strand.
ATCTACCGCGAAGACAAGAAAGTCGATAAAGAGTACGAAGGTATTGTCCGTCAGTTGATGACTTACATGATGGAAGATCCGCGCACTATCCCAAGCGTGCTGACCGCGCTGTTCTGCGCCCGCGCTATCGAGCGTATCGGTGACCGCTGCCAGAACATTTGCGAAATCATCTTCTATTTCGTCAAAGGACAGGATTTTCGTCACGTCGGTGGCGATAAGCTGGATGAACTGCTGTCCGGTGATGACGGCAGTAATAAACCGTCTTGATTGTGATCAAACCGTGCGTCGTCCTGACGTACGGTTTCGGTTTTCTCGTTGGACCCCGTTGTAACGCCTCTTTATACTTGCGGCACTCTTCTCTTCAGGTGCTGACTGATGCCCCAAATTTCTCAACCTAAGCAGAGCGCGACGCCTGCTAAAGCGATGCTGGCTGCCGTTAGCGGTTATGCTATGGATGGATTTGACCTGTTAATCCTCGGTTTTATGCTGCCCGCTATCAGCGTGTCGCTGGCGCTTGATCCGTCTCAGGCCGGTTCGCTGGTGACCTGGACGCTAATTGGTGCAGTCATTGGCGGCGTTGTATTTGGTCATCTGAGCGATCGCTTTGGCCGCATTCGCGTTTTGACTGTCACTATTCTGGTCTTTTCGGTTTTTACCGGACTGTGCGCAGTGGCGCAAGGTTACTGGGATTTGCTGATTTACCGCACGCTGGCGGGTGTCGGACTGGGCGGCGAATTTGGTATCGGCATGGCGCTGATAGCCGAAGCCTGGCCGTCAGAGAAGCGTAATCGCGCTTCAGCCTGGGTAGGCATCGGTTGGCAGTTCGGCGTATTACTGGCGGCGTTTATTACTCCGCCATTATTAAGCGTGATTGGCTGGCGCGGCATGTTCCTGGTGGGTTTGCTACCAGCCGTTGTCTCATTCGCTATTCGCCGCAGCATGGGCGAGCCGGAAGGGTATACGCAGCAGGTTAAGCATGTGCCGTCCCTCTCATTCCCGGCGCGGCTTAAGCTGCTGGTGCGCGATCGTGCCACCGCAAAAGCCAGCCTTGGTATATTTATTCTCTGTTCAGTGCAAAACTTTGGCTATTACGGCTTGATGATCTGGATGCCAAGCTATCTCTCTTCCAACTTCGGTTTTAGCCTGACTAAATCGGGCCTGTGGACCGCAGTAACGGTAGTGGGTATGACGTTCGGTATCTGGCTGTTTGGCGTGTTAGCAGATCGCTTTGCCCGCTGGAAAATTTTTCTGCTGTATCAGTTTGGCGCGGTGGCGATGATGATTATTTATGCCCAGTTGCGCGATCCCTCCGTCATGCTGTTTACCGGTGCGTTAATGGGCCTGTTTGTTAACGGTATGATTGGTGGCTATGGCGCGTTGATCTCTGATACGTTTCCGCCACAGGCGCGTGCTACCGCGCAAAACGTGTTGTTTAATCTGGGGCGCGGCGTTGGCGGTTTCGGCCCGGTAGTGATTGGCCTGCTGGCGAGCAAATTTTCATTCGTGGCGGCAATTACCTTGCTGGCACTCATCTATCTGCTGGATATTGTCGCCACGCTGTTTTTATTGCCGAAGAAGCAGAGCAGGGAAGATGCATTAGGCGCGATTGGCTAACATTCTGTGCGCTGTTCTCTGTGCCAGAGGATGGCGCACTGCACAATTCAAAGGAATTGATCTACATCGCGGTGGCGCATCGGGGAGTTGTTATAATCGGCGGCCTTATCAAAAAGGAAGATCGTCGTCTCCGGTGAGGCGGCCGGATTTCAAATCCGGTTAGGGCCGCCAGCGGTCCTGGGCAGGTTCGACTCCTGTGATCTTCCGCCAGCTTCCTGTTTCTCTTCTCACTGAATGTTACCTGTCTTCTGCCTTTATTCTTCCGGTAACCGCAATGTCATAAAACAAAAGGGCAACAAACGCTGCCCTTTTTGTATTTAGTGCGCCGTTTAGCGAACATACTGTTCTGATTGCTCGATAACGGCCAGCGCCAGTCCATTGGCGGGGTCCAGCCGGGTAGGCAGAAAATGCAGTTGCGTGTGCTGGAAAGTAAACCTCAGTGCGCTGGACTCTGCAACGCTACTTACGGCTTCGCAAAATTCAGGATTCGCATTCCATGGACAATCAATCACTATACTGGCTGGATTAAGTAACAACATAATTTGGCTGAGGGCCTTACCTAAAAAACCCCCTGCCTGCGTCATTATTTCATTGACGACTCGCGGTGCACTGTCGCGGTTTTGCCAGGTTAATCCGGGATCTCGCTGGGCGAGCTGCTGTTTAATGGCAGGTTGGCTGATTAAAGTTTCAAGACAGCCCTGACGGCCACAACTGCAACGCGGCCCGTTTGGCTGAAGAATTAAATGCCCAACTTCACCTGCTGTCCAGCTGCTGCCGGTATAGACTTCGCCGTGCTGTACTAACGCACCGCCAATCCCTTCAGAAATTCGCAGATAAAAGTGGCTATTCTCGGCTGCCAGCCCCAGATGCTGTACAGAAAGCAGTGCGGCGGCTTTGGCATTATTCATAATGCGAAGGGGTAACCGTACATGTTTGCGCAGCGGGGTAAGCAGATCGACATCCTGCCAGCCAAGATGTGATGAAAAATGCATCCAGCCGCCTGGCGGATCGACAATGCCAGGAAAACCCAGCCCGATACCCAACAGGTCAGGATATTTACTCGCTAATTCGCGGCAGAGCACCGCCAGTTCAGCCAGGAGATTCGCTGGCTGGCTGGTGTCGGTACGAAGCGTTTTTTCAGCAATTATTGTGGAAAAGTAATCACAGACGCACCAGTGGATAAAGTTGCGCTCCACCATCACACCGGCGCTTGGCAACTTCTGCGGCCGTAGCGCGATTTCAATCTTTGGCCGTCCTGCAGCGGCAACGCTGACCGGGCCGAGTTCTTCAATTAAACCCTGTTCCAGAAAGTCATCAATAATCAGCGAAACGGTGTTTTTACTGAGCGATAATGTTTGCGCAAGATCCTGGCGTGATGTCACGCGCACCTTGCGCATTTGCGTCATTACCCGCTTCTGGTTATTTAGCCGTAATAGTGCCGGCCCTTTGCCGATGGCTTTCATAACGCATATACCTGACCAAAGAGAAGTGACTCAGTGTATCAGTGTCTGCGTATTGGTTATCTCACACTTTTGCGCCCTGTTTCACACAACACCGCAATGCCGGGCCTTGTTAAACAAAAAACTGCGGCAAAGCACGATCAATATTCGTCGCCGCGTACCCGGCTGCGATAACTTTCCCAGTCAAAGCGCACCCACAGACTATTGCCTAAGCGCATACGATCCATCACCCTTTCGCCCAGCAAAGCATTCATACCAGCATGATCAAGGTTAGAGAGCATGCCCGTAGGACGTTTAGATGAGGAGCGACGGTCAACTATTTGATTAATAATTACTTTCTCGTAACGCGACTCACTTTGCATACCAATTTCATCAATCACCAGCAGATCGACGCTACTGAGATCGTGTATCAGCCGCTCTTCAGTAATATCGCTGGTGCCGCTAAAAGTGCCCTTCATGCTCGACATTAAATCGGCAACGGTCACAATCAGCACACTTTTCCCGCGTAAGATCAGATCGTTACCAATGGCGGCAGCTAAATGATTTTTGCCTGTACCGGGACGACCGGAAAAAACAAAGCTGGCGATACTGCCATCAAATTCGGCTGAATACTGACGCGCCAGCTCAAGCGCCTTACGCTGGCCTTCGTTTTCGACACGATAATTGTCGAATGAACAGTTGATATGCAGCTCACGAATGCCTGAACGGCCCATAATACGCTGCATTTTCATGGCGCGGTTTTCACGCACAATGGATTCGGAGCGCAAACGGCCTTGCTCCTGATTCCAGGCCAGCAGATCTTCGCCTTTAGTAAATTTAGGCTGCGTGCCCGCAGGCATCATCCTTTTCAAACGGCTAAAGAGATCGTTGGGCGTTTTCATTACTCACCTCGGAAACCATCGGGAATAGTACGATCGGGGTTTGGCAACTGTGTGATATCACGCTTCGGCTGTCCGCCGTGTACGGCACGATTCATTTGTAAGCTGCGCGCCAGCTTTTGCTGCCACTGAACGTGATGAAACAGACGGCCTTCCGCTTGCCAGTAGGCAACAAATGCCGCTAACTCAGTTGCGGTGACTGGCTCGCTCAGTGCCACACCCCAAATTGCAGCCTGACGCGAAAAATCAGCATCGGGTTGCCAGCCGTCATACATAGCAAATTTTCCAACCGGCGTATGAATAGCTGCTGGCGCATCGTCAAACAAGCTCTCGTCCAGCGTGACATCATTGGGTTGCTGCGCGGCAGCTTCCAGCGCCAGTAGTTGAGCCAGACGCTCAGGCGTGACGGCATACATTACAGGCGCGTAATCCTGTAACACGGCCAGTGTGCCTTGATCAGCTTGCTGCAAGGCGTTGAGCGGGTCTTGACGAAAGGCATCCAGGCCAATGAGCGTTGAGGTTAAAATTTTGACTGACATGACGAGACCTGAGATTAACGAACACCTTGCGCCGAAGCCGTTAACGCTTCGGCGCAGAAGTCCATATTGTACCTTTTTTAACGCTCAGGATCGCTCAAAAAGCGGATAATCAGTGTGACGTAACCGGTGACGGTTGAAGTTTAGCGGCTGCTGTTTTGGTCACGGGCGCGCTGACGATGTTGTTAACCGGGAGCGTTTGCCATAAATAGCGCACTGAGGCCAACCAGCACAGGCTGTAACCCAGCAATTCTGTACCCTCTTCAGCCATATTTTTAACCACCCTATTGTAGCCATCCAGCATCAGATGTTGCCACAAAGTGGTCGTGCCAAACAGGCGAGAGAAAACCAGCACGACCAGAAAGCCGCTGGCCATTACCGGCCAACTGCGATGTTGTAGCAGGGCTGCCAGGTTCTGCACGGTGAGCTTTGGCGACCGCATCGCGACGGCCAGACTGCCTGCCGTGACCGCCAGCGCAAACCACACCCAGCTTCCGTGATGAATAACATCAAACAAAAAATCCAGTTCACGGATCAGCATGCAGGTATAAAAACCGCCAACCAATGACAGCGCACCACGCTGTTCAGGGCGCTGACGCGCGGCAAGAAAAAACAGCGCAGCCGTGATCGCCAGTAATATCTCCTGGGTGGTTTCAGTAAAAGAAGTTTCATGCAGCGCATCGTTCATCCAGGTTACGTCGATATAAATCGGCGTAATCATCAGAGCAAGGAAAAGTGCTGCAAAGAGAAAAACCGCGATTTCGCGGCCAATAAGTGTCAAATTTTCGCGCATATTATTACCAGTATTATGATTAGCGCGCTTATTATATTTTATTCAAGGTTGCGCCTTTCTCATTTCATGCCGCGCTTCAAAAGCTGGCGCTTACGCCCAGGCTGTAAATGAACTTTTCGCCAGTATTAAGCGCATCAGTTTGTGAAAAAGAGGCAAAAGCCGCCAGATTATTGTTAAGCGGCATATGTGCCCCGACGCTGACATCGAGCCAGTTTTCCTGACGACCGCTTTCGCTCTCATCAGCCTGATAGCGCGTATTTTCATCCGCGAGTTGATGGCTGTAACTTAACTGTGCCCAGGGCGTTATCCAGCCCATTCTGGAATTAACCCGCCAGCCAACGCTGGCCACTTGTTCCTGGCTGGGGCGATCGCTTAATTCGCATTGTGGGCAGTTAAGTGAAGCCTGATCGGCTGAATATTGCGCCACCGGTCCGGTGGTAACAGACTGACTGAGCTTCACATTCCAGCCTGCGCTATAGCGCGTACCCAGCGATGTGACACCGACGGTAGCGGGTTCGCTACGCAGCGTCAGCGGTGATGAACCCGGCGCATTGAGTGCCGCATCCCATAATCCTCGTTGTTCGTCAGTAAACGCCAACTGACTGAGAGAAATTTTCTCTGCCAGAAGGGTGTTGTAATCGAGATGGGGTGGCGGTTGCGGAATAGCGGACAGGGACGAAAAATCGTCCCACGCAAAGGCCGATTGCACGACGGTGAAAAATAATGTCCCAAAAAATAGCCGCACCGGATGGCGCTGGCCTGCACACTCTCTTTTTGCAACATGAACACTCCAGACCAGGCTGAAGGAACGATAGGGCGTCTTGATTTACAGTCAGTTATTGCGCCTGTTGTTTAACTATTAACCCATTAATTTTAAGATCAAGGCCCGCGATAAAATTTTTCCAAAATAAGGAATAAGGCGATGCAACGATGTGGCTGGGTGACTCAGGATCCTCTCTATCTGGCGTACCACGATAATGAGTGGGGTATTCCGCAAACCGACAAGCAAAAGCTGTTTGAAATGCTCTGCCTTGAAGGCCAGCAAGCAGGCTTGTCATGGATTACGATACTGAAGAAGCGTGAAAATTACCGTGAGGCATTCGCCCAATTTGATCCGCAGATTATTGCTTTAATGGATGAGCAACAAGAGACGGCGTTGCTGCAAAACAGCGGCATTATTCGCCATCGCGGTAAAATTGCTGCCATTATTACCAATGCGAAGGCTTACCTGGCCATGGAAGCTCAAGGCGAGGATTTTGCGCGTTTCATCTGGAAATTTGTCGATAACGCGCCAATTATTCACCATTATGCTGATTATAAACTGGCACCGACAACCTCAGAGCACGCTGTTGCGCTCTCCAGAGCGTTAAAAGCACGTGGCTTTAAATTCATCGGCCCCACAATTTGCTATTCCTTTATGCAGGCATGTGGGCTGATTAGCGATCATCAAACCAACTGTTTTTGCCATCCTGATAACCTTTAGCTGCGAATTTTTAGAAAATAAGACGTTCCCTCAAAACTTTCCTCATCGTTAAGCGGCATAATCGTGCCGCTTTGGGGACTTTTTCCCCTGCTTGTTGAATGTAAGGGTACGAATATGCAAAAGAAATTATTAGCGATCACCTTGTTACTCAGTGGCAGTCTGGCACTGCCAGGTTGTACTACCAATCCCTATACGGGCGAATCTCAGGCCGGTAAATCGGGGATGGGTGCGGGTTTAGGGGCGCTCGTTGGCGCGGGTGTGGGGTGCTCTCCTCATCGAAAAAGGATCGCGGCAAAGGGGCGCTAATTGGTGCAGCAAGCGGTGCGGCATTAGGCGGCGGCGTAGGATATTACATGGATGTGCAGGAGGCTAAACTGCGTGACAAAATGCGTGGGACGGGCGTCAGTGTCACGCGCGAGGGCGATAGTATCGTGCTCAACATGCCGAACAACGTGACGTTTGATTCCAGCAGCAGCAGCCTGAAGCCAGCGGGTGCCAATACCCTGACCGGTGTTGCAATGGTGCTGAAAGAGTATCCAAAAACAGCGGTTAATGTGATCGGTTATACCGACAGCACCGGTACGCGCGAATTAAATATGCGTTTATCGCAGCAGCGTGCGGAAAGCGTTGCCAGCGCGTTAATTGTGCAGGGAGTAGCGAATAATCGTCTGCGTACGCAAGGTGCAGGACCGGATAACCCTATCGCCAGCAACAGCACCACAGAGGGTAAGGCGCAGAACCGTCGCGTCGAAATTACACTCAGCCCGCTTGGTTGATTTTATATCGCCCTCTGAAAAGAGGGCGCTCTGCCGATTTTTAACTCTCTTTCGGCGATTTTAAGTAAATAGTGCGCTGAAGTTTCCAATTATGAGTTTGCTCATAGAGCCAGGCGGTACTTTATGCTAGCTTGACCAAAAATTGATCGGTGAGTAATGCATCATGTCGTTAAAAGCCATTGCTGCGGTGTTAGGCTTGTCAGTGACGACGGTCAGTCGCGCATTAAATGGCTATGAGGATGTGGCTGAAGAGACACGTCAGCGCGTGGAAGAAGAGGCTCACCGACGTGGTTATCGTCCTAATGCCGCTGCGCGTCGCCTGAAAAGCGGTCGCGCGAATGCCATAGGGTTAGTTTATCCGGTGTGTGCGCCTCCGTTAACGGATAACCACTTCAGCGACATGCTACTGGCGCTTGATCAGCGTCTCACTCGCGATGAAATTGACCTGTTACTGCTTGCAGATAAACCGCAGGACAGCCAGCGCACCTTAAACCGCACGCTGCGTAGCCGCACGGTTGATGCCATCATTGTCACTCACACCACGCCTCAGGATCCGCGCCTACGTTTCCTGCAGCAAAAAGGCTTTAGCTTTCTGGCGATTGGCCGCAGTGATCTACCTGATACTTACGCCTGGCTTGATGTTGATAACTACGCGGGATCGCAACTCGCGGTTGAGTATTGCCTGCAGCAGAATATGCCAAAAATCGCCTGGCTTGGCGGTAACGAACCTTACACTTTTGTTCGCGATCGCCGTCAAGGCTATATCGATGCGCTGGGCGATATTCCACCTTTTGCGATGGCGGCGATTACACCTTCGCGCCGTGCCGGTTATCAGCAAACGTGTGCCTGGCTGGCACAGAAAAGGATACCGCAGGCAATCATTACGGATTGCAGTGCACTTGCAGAAGGCGCGGCGATGGCGCTACAGCAAGCGGGACGTTTGCAGGGGGTAAACCGGGTCATATTGATTGGCTGGGATGGCTTACCGCGAGATTCGATTCTCGATCAGCCCATTATTGCTATTCGTCAGGTGACGCATAATGAAGCTGGCGAAAGGGTGGCGGAAATGATGTTAGCGATGTTAGACGGCGCGCCGCTGGCGCAGTTGCAGACGCTTTGGCAGCCCTGGCTGCAGCTGCCCAGTGACGCATAACCCCTTTTTGCGCCAGCGCGCGGCTGTGCTAGTCTCTGCCTGATTCTTACTTAGCAGGGTAATTCATGAAAATCAGGCCGTCTCGCGCTACTATCAGCGATGTTGCTCACGCGGCACGAACCGGAAAAACCAGCGTATCTCGTTACCTGAACGGTGAACAACATCTTCTTTCTGCCGACCTGAAAGCACGGATTGAAGAAGCGATTGCCGATCTGCAGTATCGTCCCAGTCAGATGGCGCGTGGACTAAAGCGTGGCCGTACACGTCTTATTGGCTTGATCATTGCCGATATCACAAATCCTTATTCCGTTGATGTGATGTGCGGTATCGAAGCGGCCTGCCGTGAGCGCGGTTTTACGTTGCTGATGTGCAACACCAATAATGAAGTGGATCTGGAGCAGCATTATTTGCAACTGCTCAGCAGCTATCAGGTAGAGGGCATCGTGGTTAATGCCGTTGGGATGCGCGAAGAAGTCCTCAGTCGCTTGCAACAATCCTTGCTACCCATGGTCCTGATCGATCGCAAAATCCCTGATTTCGCCTGCGACGTTGTAGGATTGAATAATGCCGAAGCGGCAGAGGTCGCGACGCGTCATTTGGTTGATAACGGCTACGAAGCCTTGTTGTTCCTGAGTGAACCGCTGGGCAGTGTAAATACGCGGCGTGAACGCCTGCAGGCGTTTCGTCAGGTACTTGCTGTTCATCCCCATATTCAGCATGAAAACGCCGAAGTCTCGTTGCATCACGCTGCGGCGCTGGATGAAACCCTTAACGCTTTTTATCATCGCTATGCCGGAAAACGCAGGGCGATAATGGTGGCGAACGGTGCCATGACGCTGCAAGTGGCGCGTGCTATGCAGCGGATCAACCTGCGCTGGGGTGATGATATTGGCCTGCTTGGTTTTGATGAGCTGGAGTGGGCTGCACTGGCTGGCCCCGGTATTACAACCTTAAAACAGCCTACCTGGCAGATTGGTTATGCTGCGCTGGAGCGCGTCATTGCGCGCATTGAAAGCAACGACATCCCCGTGACAGAGCGCGTTTTTTCCGGCGAACTCATTATTCGCGGCTCCAGCCAACCCTTACGCTGATTTTCAGACTCTTCCCTGCCTTTCCGTGCTCACTTCGTGAGCACGATCATAATTCCATGTTTTGCTACTTTGTTTTGGAACCGGTTCCATCTAACGTTTTTATATTCGTTATGGGGAGTATCCCGTCAGGAGCCGAGCATGAAAGCAGAAATCATCGTCGTTACCGCCGCTTATGGACACCAGCAGATCGCTGAGCTGGGCGGTCAGTTAGCGTTATTGCCCATCATTCAGCAAGCGGGCGCGGACGGCGTGGAGATCCGCCGTGAATTATTCGATGACGCCACGCTGGCGAACCTGCCTGCGCTGGCAGAAGCGGTTAAACACCATCAGCTGAAAACCAGTTATTCGGTGCCTGATTCCCTGTTTTGTGACGACGGCGGGTTAAATCCTCAGTTAAAGCACTACGTTGAAGAGGCTCGTCAGTTAAATGCTCAGCGATTAAAAATCGCGTTGGGCAATTTCACTGGCGATCTTGCCACTGAACAACTGCGTGCACTGCTTGCTGATTTTGATGGGCAGTTAGCGGTAGAAAACGATCAGACTGAACACGGCAAGCTGGCACCGTCGCAGCTTTTTTGCTGCGGTAAGCGAGTCTGGCTTACCCGTTAGCATGACGTTTGACATGGCTAACTGGTGCTGGACGCAGGAAGACGCTGAACAGGCCGCCGTCGCGCTGGGTAAATATGTCAGCTATGTGCACGTCAAAGCTGCCGTGCCGCATAAAGAGAGTTTCCGCGCTATTGCGCTGGATGATGCTGACGATAGCTGGCGCACGCTGCTGGCACAGTTACCGGCAAGCGCACCGCGCGGCATTGAATTTCCGTTGGCAGGCAGCGATCTGACAGCGGTAACGCGTCATTACGTGACGCTGCTGCGCAACGTGTAAGGAGCAAACATGACAACGCATGAAAACGGCACGCTCGACGTAGTGACCATCGGTGAAGCGATGGCTATGTTTGTTGCGCGAGAAACCGGCGATCTCGCGGCTGCGGAAACCTTTGTTAAACGTGCCGCAGGCGCAGAATTAAACGTGGCGATCGGACTGGCGCGTCTGGGCTTAAAAGTGGGTTGGGTAAGCCGCGTCGGTGATGACGCCTTTGGCCGCTTTATTTGCCAGCAGTTAGAAAAAGAGGGTGTTGATCATCGTCAGGTAACGGTAGATAAGCGTTATCCGACGGGTTTTCAACTTAAATCTAAAGTTGAAGATGGATCGGATCCGCTGGTCGAATATTTCCGTAAAGGTTCAGCGGCCAGCCATCTCTCTGTTGACGATTTTGATCATGACTATTTTGGCTCTGCGCGGCATTTGCACTTAAGCGGCGTGGCGGCGGCACTTTCTGACAGCTCACTGGCGCTGCTGAAGCACACCGCTAAAGAGATGCGCGCGCGTGGTAAAACGCTCTCGTTCGATCCTAACCTTCGCCCGGTGTTATGGCGCAGTGAAGAAGAGATGCGTCACCAGCTCAACCTGCTGGCTGAATACGCGGACTGGGTGCTGCCGGGAGAAAAAGAGGGATTGATTTTAACCGGCTATAGCCAGCCAGAAGCGATCGCCGACTTTTACCTTGATAAAGGGGTAAAAGCGGTGGTGATCAAAACCGGTTGTGACGGCGCATGGTTCAAAACTGCTGAAGGTGAAAAAGGGCAGATTGAAGCCATTCCGGTCGACAACGTGGTTGATACCGTAGGCGCTGGCGACGGTTTTGCCGTGGGCGTCATTAGCGCACTACTGGAAGGTAAAACGTTGCCGCAGGCGATTCGTCGCGGCAACAAAATTGGTTCTTTGGCGATTCAGGTGATTGGCGACAGCGAAGGTTTGCCGACGCGTCAGCAACTGGGCGATGAGTAGCTCGCACCTCAAACGCAATAACAGAGGAGTATCCCATGAAAACGCAGACAATCGCGCCGAAACGCTGGTGGTTCATCATGCCCATCGTGTTTATCACCTACAGTCTGGCGTATCTGGACCGCGCGAACTTTAGCTTTGCTTCGGCGGCAGGCATTAACGATGACTTAGGCATCACGAAAGGCATGTCTTCGCTGCTCGGCGCCCTGTTCTTCCTTGGCTATTTCTTCTTCCAGATCCCCGGCGCAATTTATGCCGAACGCCGCAGCGTGAAGAAACTGATCTTCTGGTGTCTGATTTTATGGGGTGCCTGCGCCTCGTTGACGGGTGTGGTGAGTAATATCCCAATGCTGGCGGCGATCCGCTTTACGCTCGGCGTTGTCGAAGCCGCAGTGATGCCAGCAATGCTTATCTATATCAGTAACTGGTTTACTAAGTCAGAACGCTCGCGTGCAAATACCTTTTTGATTCTGGGTAATCCGGTCACGGTACTGTGGATGTCAGTCGTATCTGGCTATTTGATTGAGTCTTTTGGCTGGCGCGAAATGTTCATCATCGAAGGGTTCCCTGCCGTGATTTGGGCGATTGCCTGGTGGTTCATGGTGCAGGATAAACCTGCTCAGGCGCGCTGGATGAGCGAAGCGGAGAAAGCAGCATTACAGGCTGAATTGCAGAAAGAGCAGGAAAATATTAAAGCGGTACGTAACTATGGCGAAGCCTTCCGTAACCGCAACGTGATTATTCTGTGCATGCAATACTTTGCCTGGAGTATTGGCGTATATGGATTTGTGCTGTGGCTGCCTTCAATTCTGCGTAACGGCACGCAAATGGGCATGGTGGAAGCGGGTTGGTTATCAGCGGTGCCCTATCTGGCCGCGACTATCGCCATGGTCGTGGTGTCGTGGGCGTCAGATAAGACGCAAAACCGTAAGCTATTTGTCTGGCCGCTGCTGCTGATTGGGGCGCTGGCGTTCCTCGGCTCATACATGGTTGGCTCAAATAATTTCTGGATGTCCTATACGCTGTTAGTGATTGCCGGTGCGGCAATGTATGCCCCTTACGGTCCGTTCTTCGCCATCATTCCTGAAATGTTGCCTCGCAACGTGTCGGGTGGCGCAATGGCGCTCATCAACAGTATGGGTGCACTTGGCTCATTCATTGGTTCATGGATTGTCGGCTATCTTAATGGTGCAACCGGCAGCCCGGCCGCATCGTACATCTTTATGGGCAGCGCCTTGTTGATATCGGTCTGGTTAACGTTGATTGTCAAACCGGCACAGAACAAAACGCCGCCGCTGCACGGTGCGAAACACGCCTGAAAGCGTAAGCGTTAACACTTTTTCCGGGCGGCCTGTGTGTCGCCCGTCACCTATTTACAGGGAGCAATTGATGAAACCATCTGTGATTCTGTACAAAAGCCTGCCTGACGATCTGCGTGCCCGCCTTGATGCGCACTGTACGGTCACTGAGATCAAAGATTTGTCGCCAGAAAGCCAACAGCAATATGCAGAAGCGTTACAGCAGGCGGAAGGTTTACTCGGCTCCGGCGGTAAAGTAAATGGTGAGCTTCTGGCGAAAATGCCGAAGCTGCGCGTCTGTTCCAGCGTGTCGGTCGGTTACGACAATTTTGATGTCGAGGCGCTCAGCCAGCGTCACGTTGTCTTAATGCATACGCCTACCGTTCTGACTGAAACCGTTGCTGACACCATGATGGCGCTGGTGCTGAGCAGCGCACGTCGCGTGACCGAGCTGGATGCGTGGGTAAAAGCGGGTAACTGGCAAAAAAGTATCGGGCCGGATCGGTTTGGGATTGATGTCCATCATAAAACCATAGGGATCCTCGGCATGGGGCGCATCGGCATGGCCTTAGCCCAGCGTGCACACTTCGGTTTCGGCATGAAGGTGCTTTATAATGCCCGACGCGAACATCAGGAGGCGCAATCGCGCTTCGGTGCACAGCGTTGCGATCTGGAAACGCTGCTGAAAGAGAGCGATTTTGTCTGCATCAGTCTGCCGCTGACTGAACAGACCCATCATATGATTGGCGCAGAGCAGCTTAAACTGATGAAACCGGACGCGATCCTGATCAATGCAGGGCGCGGGCCGGTGGTGGATGAGCAGGCGCTGATCGCTGCATTGCAGAATGGTACGCTTCACGCTGCCGGGCTGGATGTATTTGAACAGGAGCCGGTTTCGGCTGACTCGCCGCTGCTAAAACTTCCTAATGTCGTTACACTGCCGCACATTGGCTCGGCGACGCATGAAACACGTTACGGCATGATGCAGGACGCGGTAGAAAACATGATCGCCGCGCTGAGCGGTAACGTTGAGAAAAACTGCGTTAATCCCCAGGCGTTGAAATAATCCGCGCCCCTTCCCATTGCGCCCGCCAGTGGTGGGCGTTATGGTGGATCCCCATTCGTCATGACAACTTTTTAACCGCTATGGCCTTTTCTCAGTTCGGCGACAAATTTACGCAAAATTCCGGTATCTCACGCTTAATGGAAGATATGGGCGCAGGCCTGCGCACGCCCGGCACCATTATGCTTGGCGGTGGCAATCCGGCACAGATCCCGGCAATGAATGACTATTTTCAGCAGCTGCTACAGCAGATGCACGACGAGGGCAAGCTGAGCGACGCGCTCTGCAATTACGATGGCCCGCGTGGTAAAGCCGTCCTGCTTGAGGCACTGGCCGCACTACTGCGCGAAAATCTGGGGTGGTCAATCAGCGCGCAGAATATCGCCCTGACCAACGGCAGCCAGAGCGCCTTCTTTTACCTGTTTAATTTATTTGCGGGTCGTCGCGCTGATGGCAGCAAAAAACGGGTGTTATTTCCGCTGGCACCGGAATACCTCGGTTACGCCGATGCCGGACTTGATGAAGATCTGTTTGTCTCAGCAAAGCCGAACATCGAACTCTTGCCTGAAGGTCAGTTTAAGTATCACGTCGATTTCGAACATCTGCCGATGAATGATGACGTTGGGCTGATTTGTGTTTCGCGGCCAACCAATCCAACCGGTAACGTTATCACTGACGATGAGCTGTTAAAACTGGATGCGCTGGCACAGCTTCATGATGTGCCACTGTTAATTGACAACGCTTACGGCGTGCCATTTCCCGGCATCATCTTTAGCGATGCCCGACCGCTGTGGAATCCCAACATCATTCTCTGCATGAGCCTGTCGAAGCTGGGCCTGCCAGGCGCTCGCTGCGGCATTATTATCGCCGATGAAAAAACCATCAGTGCGATCAGCAACATGAATGGCATTATTAGCCTGGCGCCGGGCAGCATCGGCCCCGCGATAGCCTGTGAGATGATTCGTCGTGGCGATCTGCTGCGTCTGTCGGAAGAGGTCATTAAGCCGTTTTATCAGGAGAAAGTGGCGCAAACCATGGCAATTATTCGCCGCTATCTGCCTGAAGAACGCTGCCTGATCCATAAGCCAGAAGGGGCCATTTTTCTTTGGCTGTGGTTCCGTGATTTGCCCATCAGCACTGAAGCCCTCTATCAACGCCTGAAAGTACGCGGCGTGCTGATGGTGCCAGGCCACTTCTTCTTTCCGGGTCTTGAGCATGAATGGCCGCATACTCACCAGTGCATGCGCATGAATTATGTCCCGGATGCAGAGAAAATTGAGCGTGCGGTGCAGATTCTGGCAGAAGAAGTCGAAAAAGCCTGGCGCGATTAATCCTGCGTATCTGTTAACGATTGCTGGCACCACTGTGCCAGCTGTCGAATTGCCTGTTCCACCTCAGCGTTCCAGCCGAAACCAGCATTAAGCCGGAAGCAGTGATCAAAGCGGTGATCGGTAGCAAAAATATGTCCCGGCGCAATGCCTATTCCGGCATTGCGCGCTTTCAAAAACAGCGAGCGCACGTTCAACGCCTTAAGTGGCATTTCTACCCATAACACATAACCGCCTTCGGGTTCAGAAACCCGTGTCCCGGCAGGAAATTCTTGCAGCACGGCCTGCCGCATCTTTGTAATCTGACTGGCCAGTTCTCGTCGCAGTTTGCGCAGGTGTGCATCGTAGCCGCCACTGCGGAGCAATTCAGCTATTGCGGCCTGTGACAGCATGGATGTTCCCATGGTTGAGGTGTATTTCAGTGACGCAATTTTGCGCATGTAATTCACGCTATGCACCCAACCGATACGCATGCCCGGCGCGACCGTTTTTGAAAAGCCGCTACAGAGAATGGCGTTAGGGCTGAAAGCGCGCATCGGAAACGGACGACGCTCACCAAAAGCGGTATCGCCAAAGATGTCATCTTCAACGATCACCACATCATTCTCGTCAGCCTGGCGCGCAATATAGGCTTTTTGCTCGTTGGGAATGCTTTTTCCCAGCGGATTATTGATATTACAAATAGTCAAAAACGCCTGCACCGCTTTGCGACGAAACAGTCCGGTTAGCTTTTCAACATTAACGTAACCTTCCTGACCCGCCTCAACCTCAATCACGCGCAGGTTAAGGTTATGCAGCATCTGTAACAGCACGAAATAGCAGGGCGATTCTACCGCGACAATATCGCCGGGTTTGAGGGTTGCGCGCAGCGACAGCGAAATAGCTTCAATACAGCCGTTAGTGATCAGGATATCGTCGGCACTGATATTGCAGCCATAGTCCACGGCGCGTCGGGCAATTTCCGTTTTAAGCAGCGCATAACCGGTGCCTTTGACCGTGTTGCCAAGCAGGGCGGGCTTACTGTAGCCCATCTGACGCATGAGCAGACCGATCTTCTTTACCGGATAGAGTGCGCTGTCGCCATTGGCCAAATCGAGTCTGACGCGACAGTCAGACCCCAGCATCGCCAGATGTAACTCTGTCTGCTCATCCAGCGGCGCAATATTACGTGGTTGCTCATTGATGACCGCCAGTGAATGTTTTTCCTGTAGTCGTGGCGCGACAAAAAAGCCCGATTTGGGTCGCGCAACCGCATAATGCTCATCTTCCAACGTGCGCAATGTTTTCAGTGCCGTGGTCAGGCTGACATTGTATTGCGTGGCTAAAGTACGCACAGACGGCAAACGACTGTCCGGCGGCAGGGTACCGGTATGAATAGCCTGTTTAATCTGCTCTGCTATCTGGCGGTAACGACTACTTTGACTCTCCTGTCCCCCGATCACATCCGTCATCTGTTTTACCCCATATCGCGCTGATCTGTGCATATTCACCAGAGTACATTCAAAGTACTTTAAGCTGCATCTCTTAATTATTCATGACACCAGACGGTTATTTCTCCGTAGCCGCTGCGCGTCTGGCGATCTCAATGACCGAGACATTCATTCGCTAATTATACCGTGGCGTTTTTACGTGGAATCAGTGAGTTCCATGTCATTTTAAGCGATTTTATTAGCCAAAGGAAAAAGTGAAAAATGAATAATCTGTCCACCATGATGAGCCAGATTGAAGGCTATCTCACGCCTGCAATCATTGACTCTGCTAATCGTTGTTCAGAGCGTTTACTTGCGGCTTTGCCAGATTCACACCAGCTTAATAATAACCGTGTCCTGCTCGCTTACGGCGGTGGAAAAGACAGCAGCTATATGGTTGCTTATGTGCGTTATATTCAGGGACTGATTTGGCAGCAGCAGGGCAATACCTTTCGCCTGCGCATCAGTACCAACCGACATGCCGCAATGAGCGACAGTGTGATGGAGAATATTGATCGCGTTTATCAGTCGCTGGCTATTCCGGGTGATGAATTTACCGAATGCCTGGTGGTTGATGGATTACAGATTCGCCCCTTCGAACGTCATCTGCCGATGCCGGACGCTGTACGCCAGCAAAATCGCAATGATGTGCTGATGAATGGACATCGCTTCCGGGCCGATGCACGCTCAACCTTTTGCAACGCCTGCAACCTCAGCATGGTTAATTCGTTTGGCCTGGCCGCTGATTATGATGGCGGCGTTGATGTCATTATTACTGGTGACTCACCACAGGAACAAACAGCATATGTCGCCTGGGCCCGCCATCTTTCACGCCTGTTTGATACGCCGGTAGCGGATAAACGCCGCGGCTTTAGTGGCTTTTTACACACCCTGGATGGCGTCGCTGAGCGTTATTTTTCCGATGTCTACGGCACCGATCAGGTGACGCCTGCACATCGTATTACGCATCAACTGGCGCGCGATCCGCTGTTTTTCAATATTTATCAAGATACTGCCTATGAAGCCGGTGCGCACTGGGCGCTACTCAACGATTTCATGCGCTTTCGCTTTGATGAATTGATGTTCAGCTTTTCTGAATCTGACTGTGGTAACCCAACGTTAATGGCACATATTCGCGGCCTGCGTGCAGAAACGCTGTTGCAGCGCAACTACGCCGAAGGCATTCGGGAATATGTGCGCTTTGCCCTTGGGTTGATGGTGCAAAAAGATTTCCCGTCACAGCTGATCGATGAGATGGCGGCACGTTATCAGGATGATGTTGCTATCGAACGTCAGCGGCAACGTGCGAGTAATTTCGCCAAACAGGCGTTTAATTTAAGTGAAGAGCAGTTAATTTGCATGATCTATTCACCTTTCATTGAAAGGGGTAAACAGCTCAACACCTGGTTGACGCAGCAAAATATTTCGCTGGATGAAACCGCTGTTCGCGCTCTTTTTGAGCAGCAGCATCACGATACGACGCTCGTTCAGCAGTTATCGCAACGCTCAGGCATGACGATGGCGCAAATGCGTCACTGCTGGCAGAGCAAACAGGTCAGTTCGTTGCTGGACGGCAAGCACGCCGATCCGCTGTCGCGCGTGTTGCGTTTTGATCCGCACAAAGCGGTGATACAGGTCAATAACGGTGTTTTACAGGATACCGTGACCGAAGTGATCTCCGGGCGCTAAACCCGGTAAGGCGAAGCAATGAGAAAGATTTTTCTGCAGATTGGCGCCACCCGCGACGGACAAAATCCCTACTGCGATGTGGCGAAGCGCGACGGCTATTTTACCGTGCTGGCGGAAATGAGTGATTTTGTTGATTACCAGTCTCTGAGCCTGTCGCTGCCGTTTGATCTGATTGTACGCCTCGACCGCCCTGAAAATCCGTGGGATGTCATGCAGGCCTGTCTGCATGCCGGCATGCTCGAACATCCACGCGTCGTGCTGGCAGGGTTTGAAGCGTATAACGCCAGCGCCGGACGGGTGCGGGAAATGCTGGCCGGGCCGGATGCACCCGCCACCTTTATTCCGCTGGATAAATATGCCCAGCGCATGGCGTTAAAAAAGCGTCGCCAGATTTTCCTCAACCTGAGTTTCGCTTTTTCGCTTCGCCGCTCAGCATTCTGGATGCGCAGGACGCGCTGATTTATCCCTGCGTGATTAAACCGGTGGATGGCGGTGGCGGGCTGGGTATCTGGCTAATCGAAGAAAAGAGCCAGCTGTCAGTGGTTGTGAATAAGCTGATCAATACCGTGAACTACGGCGGGCGGGGGTTTTCAGGCTTTATCGTTGAATGCTGGCTGGCGGGCGATGAATATTCACTACAGGGCGTCGTGCATAACGGCGTGCCGCAGGCGTTAACCTGCTGTCAGAAAGTAGTAGAGCAGCATCGTGATAAAGAAGGCGCGATAGGCTTTTATGAATCGGGTCATGTTGCCTCTTCAGCCGAAATATTACCGCCTTCTTTTTCCCGCATGATGACCTTTTGCTGTGAAACATTTGGTTATCGTCAGGGCGCGTTTCACATTGATTTCATCGTCGTGGAGGGCGTGCCGCACTTTCTTGAGATGGGTTTTCGCCTTTCTGGTATGGGCGTGGTGAACCTGGTTCAGGAGGTGACGGGCATAAACTGGGCTGAAGTCAGTTTTCGTCTGGAAGCGGGTGAGCCTTTGTCGAAGCTGGTGTTTGCGCCACCGCGAGCGGTTGGACAGTTACGTTTGCGCCAGCCGTTACAGCTACGTGCAGCAGAAAACTGGATAGCAGAGCATCAACAGGGGGCGCTGTTGCCGTCTCTTAATTTACCTGCGTTAAACGTGTCACAGCGATCGTCGTTATATGCCGATCTTACCCGTCATGCCGGCATTCTGGCCACCTTTCGCCTGGCGGCAAACGGGCGTGACGACATTCTCGCGATATTTAAGCAGATGACCGCGCAGTCGGTAAAGGTAGGGAGCGATATGTTATGTGCAGGATGATTCTGGCTCACGGCCAGTTTGATGCCGAAAAGGTTCTGGATGCCGCACGTGCCATGAGTTGCGGCGAAACCGCGAATCATGATGGTCCGATCAAAGCGCATCCAAATGGCTGGGGATGCCTGTGGATTGAGAATGGGCAGATTCAGACGCTACAGGGTACGGGTACGTTTGCTGAATCGCTGCCGGATATTGATATTGACCGTTTGCGCGGGCGTTTTCTGGCGGTGCACGTCCGTCACGCCACGCTGAGTAAAAACCATGGGGTGGCTTTTTCTCACCCACTGGAGCGTCACAGCGCAGGTACGCAGTGGTACATGATGCATAACGGTTTTTTACCCACGATTTACCGCCATCTTGGCCTGGCTGAATCGCGCTTTGACTCGGCGGAGTATCTGCAATATTTGGTTGAGCAGGTCACGCCAGCGGACTTCACACGTGACTATCTGCGTAACAAGATGGCGCAGGTGACGCCGGGCGGTAGCGCCGGGAATGCCATCTTCGTCACGCGTGAAAAAGCCTGGGCATGGCAATGGTATCCACACGACACACCGTATCCGCAATATTTCACGATGCATTGCCGCCAACAGGACGGCTGCACGTTTATCTCTTCTGAACCTGTTTCAACACTGGGCAGTGCCGATAGCTGGCGGCGCATGAGCAATCATGAACTTCATGAGATTCCTTTGTGGGAGTGAAATAGATGGCTATTTTCAATCAGATCCGCGTTATTAATCCCAAAATGTTCGTTGAAAGTACCTGGCTGGATGACATTGTGACTGCACGTGTGCCTTTGCTGGTGCTGCGTAATTTTCTTACACCCGAGGTGCGCGAAGCGGTCGTGGACGATCTTCAGTCTTGCCGTGAAAAAATCCGCGTCTCCCACTATCCGAATGGTGCACTGACCACGCTGGGCCCTTATCTGGCGAAGCACACGTCGGCACCTGAAAATTATTTTACCGAACTGCGTGATATTCAGCCTGCACTGCCGCCATCAATCAGCTGCCTGCGTGGGCAAATCTTTAACTGGATACAACATGCTCTGAAGCTGGAGAGCCTGCAAACGGCCCATGAGCCAGGCTTAGGCGATTACGCCGGTTCTATTGTGCGTTTTCATGCCCACGGCGTGGCGAATCCGCTGCATAACGACAATATCGTGCGTGATGCTGCTGGCACGAATCTGGCGGTAACGCACATTCTGCATCAACTCAGCTGTGTCGTCTGCCTGCAAGAGTGCAACGCTGGCGGTGCGCTGCGCATCTATAACAAGAAATGGTCACCCGAAGATGAACGCTTCAAAACGGCGGGTGAACTGGGCTATCAAAGTGGCGTAACGGATTGCAGCGAAACCTGTGAATTCTCACCGCGCAGTGGCGATATCTACCTGTTTAATCCGGCTTTTTATCACGAAATCGATCGGGTCGAAGGCGATACCCGCATCACGATGGGCTTCTTCTTTGGCCTGACCGACAAAAAAATGAAGCACGCGATTGCCTGGAGCTGATTCAGAGCTTGTCACATGAGGAGAGGGGAATGACAACATTTGGAAAAATCACTGCATTACTGGACGAGCAGCAAGCGGAGTACCGTGTGGTAGAACATGATGCCATCGGCCAGACTGATCTGATCAGTGACATTCGTGGCAATGCGCTGAATCAGGCTGCAAAAGCTATGGTACTGGAAGTCACGATGCCAGAAGGCGCGGAGGCGCGCTACATGCTGGCGATTGTGCCGGGTGATTGCAAAATCAATTTTAAGCGCGCCGCGCGTGCAATTGGCGGCAAGAAGTCGAGCTTTGCGCCGCCAGAAATAGCGCAGACACTGACGGATTGCCAGATGGGCGCTGTTCCACCGTTTAGTTTTGATGAACGGTTGGTGCTGCGCGTCGATGCGCGTCTGCGTGATGTCGGTACGTTATGGTTTAACGCGGGTGTGTTAGAAAAATCGATAACACTGGCGGTAAAAGATTATTTTCGTGTTGTAGGTGACAACTGTTGTGCAGATATCGCCACACCGATGGCGATTACCGCCTGACGGCGGCAGAAGGAGGACGTCATGTCCGTGAAAGATATGCTGTTAGCCCTTTGCGTTGTCGTGGCGTGGGGCGTGAATTTTGTCGTGATTAAACTGGGACTACAGGGCATGCCGCCCTTTTACTGGCCGGGTTACGTTTTACGCTGGTGGCGTTCCCGGCGATATTTTTTGTGCGTCGTCCGGCAATTCCCTGCGCTGGCTGGTGGTGTATGGCATCACGATCAGCTTTGGTCAGTTTGCGTTTCTTTTTCTCGCCATCAAGCTTGGCATGCCTGCCGGGCTGGCATCGTTAGTCTTGCAAGCACAGGCTTTCTTCACCCTGTTGCTGGGGGCGCTGTTTCTGGCAGAAAAACTGCGCTGGAATCATATAGCGGGGATCATTATCGCCACGTTGGGCATGTTTATGCTGGCAACGGCTGGTATGGAAGGGCAAACCACGGCGGGAATTACCCTGACAACCATGATGCTGACGCTGGCAGCGGCTTTATCGTGGGGACTTGGCAACATCACAAACAAAATCATTATGCGCAACCGCAAGGTGCCTGTTATGTCACTGGTGGTATGGAGCGCACTGGTGCCTGTTGGTCCCTTTTTCGCCTGTGCATTGTTGTTTGAAGGTAAAGCGGCCATCGTTTATAGCCTGCTGCACATCACGCTCCAAACCGTGATGGCGCTGATCTATCTGGCTTTTGCCGCCACTATCATCGGTTACGCTATCTGGGGCAATCTACTCAGCCGTTATGAAACCTGGCGCGTAGCACCGCTCTCGCTACTGGTGCCGGTGGTGGGTATTCTCAGTGCGGCGCTGTGTCTTGATGAAACGTTATCCGCGCAGCAGATGCTGGGCGCATCGGTCATCATTATTGGCCTGCTGGTGAATGTATTTGGTGGGCGGTTGAGCCAACGATTAGCGATGCGTATGCAGTCGTAGATAATAAAAAACGCCGCAAGGCTGCGGCGTTTTTCAGGATTATTTCAAAATTTCAATACGGCGTGGTTTCGCCTCTTCCGGAACAATCCGCTCTAAATCAATGCTTAACAGACCATTTTCGAGACGTGCATCGCGCACGATGATGTGGTCGGCCAGCTGGAATTTCCGTTCAAAATTACGCTCGGCGATGCCCTGATAAAGATATTTACGCTCGACCTGCTCTTCAGGGTGCGCACCGCGCACAATCAGCATATTGTCGTGAGAGGTAATATCCAGTTCGCTTTGCGCAAAACCCGCAACCGCAATTGTAATGCGATAGTGGTTTTCATCGACCAGTTCGACGTTATAAGGAGGATAACCGCCATTACTCTGATTTTGATTAGATTCGAGCAGGTTAAACAGGCGATCGAAACCGATAGATGAACGATAAAGTGGGGACAGATCAAAATTACGCATTATAAGACTCCTGAAATTCAGCAAGTTTTGGCAACCTTCCACCATTGGACAGGTTGTTTGGTCTTTGCAGTGTCCCTTTCGGCGACCCGCTGTATGACCGTGCTATGAAAATGGGTGCCAGAAGAGGCGTTTCAAGGGGCAAAAGTAATTTTTTCGCCAATTTGACGATATAGCATACACTCAGGGATACCTTTACTGACCAGAACGGACTTCACCGCAGAGTGTGGACGTGGTCAGGCAAGCAAACTCAGTCAGGCCAGTGCTGCGACTGAAGGGATGATGAATATGAAATTGATAAAAGCCTTACCGCTAGCGGGCGTTATCTGCTGCGCTGTTGTGACAAGCGGTTGTTCCAGCGTCATGTCTCATACTGGCGCGAGCCAGGGTTACTATCCCGGCACCCGTGCCAGCGCCGATTTATTAGTGGATGACAACACCAGCTGGGCGCTAAAGCCGCTGGCGTTAGTAGATCTGCCGTTCTCAGCTGTAATGGATACGCTGCTGCTGCCGTGGGATTACTATCGTAGCGATCATGATAAATCTCTGGATTCACCGCGTGCGCGCGTCTTGCAGAGTGAAAAGCTGGCACGCACGCAGGAAAATTTAGCTCAGGCACAGCCAATGCCAACTATCCAGCCGTCACCGTGAACAGTTGACGCCAGCCGTTAACTTCACGCATAAAAGCAATTTGTTTTCCGTCCGGCGAATATACCACCGCGTCGCCGGAGGGTGCTTCATCGCGACGATCGGTTAAACGCTGGCACATTCCGCTTGCCATGTCACAACGCATTACGCTGTTATCACTGATAAAAGCAATCGCTTTACCCTCTGGCTGCCAGCTAAATGCTGACTGAATACTGTTTGTCAGCTGCGTGATTTGCTGCGCTGCGCCACCGTTAGGGAAACCGTCCACAATTGAATGACGCCCTGATCATCTGCTTTTAAAAAGCAATTGCGCTGCCATCTGGCGATGCACGTAACCAGTGACGCGGCTGCTGTGCCAGGCCTGTAAAGGTTACGCGGCGCTGGTTTACTCCGGCAGGGGCGCGGGTAATGTTTTACTGCTTCCTTCCAGCGGTGCGTCACCGGCACGTGCATAATCTTCAAGTGCCTCTGGCAGATCCACGATAAAGATATCTGGCTGTTTATCGCCCTGCGCTGTAAGCGTGTCGCCAATGAAAGCGATAGCCCAACGTTGCCAGCTGCCGTCTGGTTTTTGATAACCTTGCGAGCCGATCCAGCACTCTTCATAAGCACGATTGATCTCATCACTACCGCGTTCTGGTTGCGTTGTTGTACGGCTTACCAGCAGGCAAAAGTGGCTGCCGTCGTATTCACGCGGGTGCTGCTTCTGCGGCGTTACCGCATGCAGCGGCACGGCAATGCCAACGTTGCGAAGATCCTGGCTTACCTCTAATTCGTGCATTACATGATCGTTATAGGTAAAGCTGAGCCGCGACCCGTCTGGGCTAAAAACGTGCACATGGGAACCTCCACGCAGCGCACCGGGGGTAAAAGGCGGCGTAATATCACAGGCGTCCAGATTATGTGCTTCACCGTTTTGCACAATCACGCCGCGGCGATGATGAAAATCGTAATGCCAGATTTCATCGGGATGTTCAGGGCCATGAATGCAGACGTAACGCGGCGGCATATCAGGACTGACCGTTACCACACCCACGTGAGCGCCCTCTTTGGCTTGATAGAGCACTTCAACCGCGCCGGTAAACACATTGACGCGCTCAATGGTCTGGCTGGTAAACAGGGCGCCTGAGGGCCTGACGTCAAAGGCTAACCACTGACTGTCGGCAGTCCAGACGTTGATGTTAGTGAGTTGATGATGACGCTGGGCAAAAGTGATCTGTTTTTCGCGCATGAAGGGCAACCTGAGAAAAAAGTTGCCACACACGCTACGCCAAATGCGTTCAAGATGCAGCTTCGATTTGCGGACATGGGTGAGAAAAAAGTGGCGGCACTTTGCTGTTCAGTCATGCCGCCGCAGGGTTAAAGCACCAGCTCTTCGATAGCGTGCGCGACGCCATCTTCCATATTGGTTTTAGTCACGAACTGCGCAATTTTCTTTACAGATTCAATAGCATTACCCATAGCGACGCCAGTGCCTGCATATTCAATCATTGCCAGATCATTTTCCTGATCACCAATGGCCATAACCTCTTCCTGCCTGAGGCCAAGTTTTTCTGCCAGCATTTTCACACCCTGACCTTTGTTAACGCGGCGATCTAAAATTTCGAGGTAGTAAGGCGCACTTTTCAGGATGGTATAGGTTTCCCTGGCATGGTCAGGCAAACGTTCGATGGCTGAATCCAGCAATGCCGGTTTATCAATCATCATCAGCTTCGGAAAACGCATGTTGCGATCCATCTCGTCCACTGAACGATAGCGTACCGGGATCCCGGTCAGGCTGGCTTCATGGATGGTATATTCGCTGATATCTTTATTGGGCGTATACAAATGAGATTTGTCGAATGCCTGGAAATGCACGCCTGACTCGCGTGCCAGCTGCTCAACGTAGAGGTAATCATCAAACGTCAGCGTAACTTCCGCCACGCATTCGCCATCAATAGCACGCTGTACCAGTGCGCCGTTATTGCTGATACAGTACTGATCTTCCTGTAAATTCAGCTCCATCAAATAGCGTTGCACACCAACAAATGGACGGCCGGTTGCCAGCACAATCGAGACGCCTTGCTGACGTGCCCGGTCAAGCGCAGACTTCACGCCTGGGGTAATCAGGTGCTGTGGATTAAGCAGCGTACCATCCATATCGATCGCAATCAGTTTAATTGCCATAACGTCCTCATTGAGTCAGGGTTTGACTTAATGCTAGCGCGATTCAGCTCACATTGACCAGTTTATCGACACACTGACAGGCAACTTGCTTACGGCAAAAAAAGCCATCATTGAAATGATGGCTAAACATCAGGAAGGCGTGCTGTGAAGTATCAATGGCTCATCCCATCTTTCTTCATCTCATTATTCTGCTTACTCATTGCATCTTTCTGCATGGCTTCTTTTTCTTTGTTCATTTTATCTTTCTGCATGGCATCTTTTTTCATTGCCATCTCATCTTTCTGCATCGCGTCTTTGCTCACAGAGTCAGCCGCATAAGCAGAGGCAACAGTCATTACTGAAATAAAAGTAGCAATAAGGATTTTTTCATTTTTGCGTCCTGTTTTGAATATCATTAAGTTGGTGTTGGCACAGATGATTTACTCAAATAAATGAATAACGGATTCACGTTAATCTTTTCCGTCTGCATTATTCTTATTCCTTGTGAGTATCACTTCAAATCATGAAATAAAGAAAAGCCAGTCAACCCGGCATAAACCGATTATGAAAGACAGTTAATAAACAAGGGATACGTTAACATTACGTTAAATTATTATGCAGACTCTCCTTGTTTAAAAAGTGAAATTCGATTCATGACGTGAGGATGATTAAGTCTGTAGCCTGGTGTATCTGGCAAAATCAATGCTGAGATCACGTCATGCCCTACTTA
Source organism: Candidatus Pantoea haifensis (assembly GCA_018842655.1). Classification (GTDB taxonomy): domain Bacteria; phylum Pseudomonadota; class Gammaproteobacteria; order Enterobacterales; family Enterobacteriaceae; genus Pantoea; species Pantoea haifensis. The sequence continues at coordinate 3,031,744 of JAGTWN010000004.1, forward strand.
TCTGGCTTTCATCAAGAACAATAAAATCAGTATGGCGGAACTTTGTTTAGCAAAGCCTCCCGTAAACATAAACAAAATATGATAACTCACCGTGCGTTTTTACTTGTGTTTGACGGTAATATTCACGACATAAAAAGGGAGAAGCCGATGGATGCAGCCAAAAAAGTCTTGATCATTGAAGACGACAAGGGAATTGCGGAGATACTGCGTTTACATTTAAGCGATGAAGGATATGACATAACACACGCAGCAGAAGGTCATTTAGGGGCCGGGCTGCTGCAGGAGCAACAATGGGATGCATTAATACTGGATTTGATGCTGCCTGGAATTGATGGCCTGGAAATTTGTCGACGTGCCCGCGCCATGACGCATTACACACCGATTATTATTATTAGTGCCCGTACCAGTGAAGTACATCGTGTATTAGGCCTTGAGCTGGGCGCAGATGATTATCTGCCGAAGCCATTTTCTGTTTTAGAACTCATTGCGCGACTGAAAGCACTTTTTCGTCGCCAGAAAGCAATGAATATGAATTCCCGTATGGAAGCGGGAACATTGAATTTGGATACGCTTATCATCGATCCGGTGGCGCGTGAGGTATGGCTTCACAATAACCTTGTTATTCTGACCCGACGCGAATTTGATCTGCTCTACTACTTTGCTAAACATCCGGGGAAAGTATTTTCCCGCCTCAATCTGCTTAACCAGGTCTGGGGTTATCAACATGATGGCTATGAACACACCGTCAATACTCACATTAATCGCTTACGATTGAAGATTGAAGTTAATCCTGCTGAACCCCTTTTCATTAAAACAGTTTGGGGTAAAGGCTATAAGTTTTCAGTACCAACGCATTTAGTGAAAAATAATGAAACGCCTGACACTTAGCCAACGTCTCGCGTTGGTTTTTGCTGGCTTGCTGTTGGGCTGTACCTTGCTGTCGGGTTTGATGCAAATCCACATAAACAGGCAATACAGTAGCGTGGTGATACAACGGCTCAACGCCGGACTCGCCGGACATATGGTTAACCGTTACGGTGATATGATCCTTGAAAAGGGCACAGACCTGCCTGTGCTACAAGCCATGTTCAATGATTTTATGATATTGAATCCACGTGTAGAAGTTTACTTGATTGATTCATCTGGGAATATATTAAACGATACCATTCCGCCGGGACGGCTCAAACGTAACCGGATCGATATCAAACCCATACAGGCTTTTCTGAACGGGACTGCACTGCCAGTTTATGGGGATGATCCCCGCTTTTTGCCAAAGAAAAAGTTTTCAGTGTCGCGCCTGTAATGCGTAATGGCGCGATTTGCGGTTATTTGTATGTGATTTTACAAGGCGCTAATTATCACTTACTGGCGCAAAAAGCACAGCTCGATACCTTTCTGTATACCTCAATCTGGTCATCACTGCTTGTTGTACTTTTTGGTCTGACTGCGGGTGCGGTAGCTTTCAGTCTGGTTACGCGGCCAGTACGACAGCTTACGCAGCGCGTGCGCAAGCTAAGCAGTAAAGAAATGGCGGAAATACAAAGCATGGCGAAACTTCCGCTGCCGCCGCCTGGCGAAAAAGATGAAGTCAGTTTGTTGCAGGGGGCGTTTGTCAGCATGGCGCGGCATATCGCCTTTCAATGGGAGAAACTGGCTTACCAGGACCAGCTGCGCCGCGAGTTTGTGGCAAATATTTCTCATGATCTCCGCACGCCGCTGACCACGTTGCACGGCTACCTTGAAACGCTGCTGTATAAATCACACAGCCTGAAAGCGGAGCAGGGACAGCATTATCTGCATATCGCGTTATCGCAGAGTCAAAAAGTTAGCACGTTGGCACAGCAGCTATTCGAACTGGCCCAGTTAGAATATGGCGTAATCAAACCCAACTGCGAAGTTTTCAGCCTGCCAGAGCTAACTTATGATGTGCTGCAAAAATTTGAGTTAATGATTGACGCAAAAAAATTCGTGTAGAAAGCGATATCAACGAAAATTTACCGCAGGTTCATGCCGATATTTCCATGATGGACCGGGTACTCACTAACCTGCTTGATAATGCTATCAAGCACACGCCTGTAGCAGGCACGATCGCGATTGGTTTATGCCAGACAGAGCGCGCTATCGAAGTCTGTATCAAAGACAGCGGTTCCGGTATTTCTGACGCGCAACGCGCAACGTTATTTGAGCGGCCCTCAGCACTTTCACATGCCAGCACCGGGACAAACAGTGGCGGGCTTGGACTCATGGTGGTTCGCAGGATTTTGCAATTACATCAGAGTGATATCAGCCTTGATGAAGGCTCAGGAGGGGCGTGCTTTCGCTTTTCAGTGCCGCGCCAGGCATAAAAAAACCCTTCCGCGAAGGGAAGGGTTTTTAGCGATTAAATATCGATGTTGGCCGCTTTCAGGGCGTTCTCTTCAATGAATGCGCGGCGCGGCTCAACCGCATCACCCATCAACGTAGTGAACAACTGATCGGCGGCAATCGCATCCTTGATAGTGACGCGCAGCATACGACGGCTGTCTGGATCCATCGTGGTTTCCCACAGCTGTTCCGGGTTCATTTCACCCAGTCCTTTATAACGCTGTACTGACAGGCCGCGACGCGATTCTTTCACCAGCCACTCTATAGCCTGCTCAAAGCTGGCTACCGGCTGACGGCGTTCGCCACGCTCGATAAACGCATCTTCTTCCAACAGGCCACGCAGCTTACTGCCGAGCGCGCAGATTTTACGGTATTCCGGTCCCTGAACGAACTCTGCATCCAGTGGGTAATCGGTGTCGACGCCGTGAGTACGCACGCGCAAAATTGGCTCAAACAGATTCTGCTCGCGGTTTTCACGGACCTGAGCAAAATAGGCGCTGCCATGCGCTTCACGGTCACTCAGATAAGCAACCAGACCGTTCAGCCAGTCAGTGACTTCAGCTTGCTGACTGAGGTCGCTAAGCGTTGGATGATAAATCAGTGCACGCAGCAGCGCGACGGGATAGCGGCGCTCCATACGTTTGATCATCTTCTGCGTGCTGTTGAAATCAGCCACCAGCGTTTCCAGCTGCTCGCCGCCTAATGCCGGTGCGCTGGCATTGGTATGCAGCGTTGCACCATCCAGTGCGATAGCGATTTGATACTGATCCATCGCTTCATCATCTTTGATGTACTGCTCTTGCTTGCCTTTTTTCACCTTATAGAGCGGCGGCTGTGCGATATAAACGTGGCCACGCTCAACGATTTCTGGCATCTGGCGATAGAAGAAGGTCAACAGCAGCGTGCGGATGTGTGAGCCGTCGACGTCCGCATCGGTCATGATGATGATGCTGTGATAACGCAGTTTATCTGGATTGTACTCGTCACGGCCAATGCCGCAGCCGAGGGCAGTAATCAGGGTTGCGACTTCCTGCGAAGAGAGCATCTTGTCGAAGCGCGCTTTCTCAACGTTAAGGATTTTCCCTTTCAGCGGCAGAATCGCCTGGTTTTTACGGTTACGGCCTTGTTTAGCTGAGCCGCCCGCAGAGTCACCCTCCACCAGGTAGATTTCTGACAGCGCCGGATCGCGTTCCTGACAGTCAGCCAGTTTGCCTGGCAGGCCAGCCAGATCCAGTGCACCTTTACGGCGGGTCATTTCACGCGCGCGACGCGCGGCTTCACGGGCACGTGCAGCATCAATAATTTTCCCGACAACGATTTTCGCATCGCCTGGATTTTCCAGCAGGTATTCAGCCAGCAGCTCGTTCATCTGCTGCTCGACCGCGGATTTCACTTCAGAAGAGACCAGTTTATCTTTGGTCTGTGAAGAGAATTTTGGATCCGGAACTTTAACCGATACCACGGCAATCAAGCCTTCACGCGCATCATCGCCCGTGGCGCTGACTTTGGCTTTTTTGCTGTAACCCTCTTTGTCCATGTAGGCATTCAGGGTACGTGTCATTGCCGCACGGAAGCCCGCAAGGTGAGTACCACCGTCGCGCTGTGGAATATTGTTGGTAAAGCAGTAAATGTTTTCCTGAAAGCCGTCGTTCCACTGCAATGCGACTTCCACGCCAATTCCGTCTTTCTCGTTGGAGAAATAGAACACAGTGGGATGGATTGGCGTTTTGTTTTTATTCAGGTATTCAACAAACGCTTTGATACCACCCTCATAGTGAAAATGGTCGTTTTTACCGTCGCGCTTGTCTTCCAGACGAATCGACACGCCCGAGTTGAGGAACGACAGCTCACGCAGGCGTTTAGCCAGGATGTCGTATTCAAAATCGGTTACGTTAGTAAAGGTTTCATGGCTTGGCCAGAAGCGCACGCGCGTACCGGTCGCTTCGGTATCGCCCGTAACAGCCAGCGGTGCCTGCGGCACGCCGTGCTGATAAATCTGCTGATGCACTTTGCCTTCACGACGAATGGTCAGCTCCAGCTTTTCCGACAGGGCGTTAACCACAGAAACCCCAACACCGTGCAGACCACCGGAAACTTTATAGGAGTTATCATCGAATTTACCGCCTGCGTGCAGCACGGTCATGATAACTTCAGCGGCGGAAACGCCTTCTTCTTCGTGAATACCGGTCGGAATACCGCGTCCATCATCCTGCACAGAAACGGAATTATCAGCATGGATGGTCACCACAATATCACTACAGTGGCCAGCGAGTGCTTCGTCGATTGCGTTATCCACGACTTCGAATACCATGTGATGCAGACCGGTGCCGTCATCCGTATCGCCGATATACATGCCCGGGCGTTTGCGTACCGCATCAAGCCCTTTCAGGACTTTGATACTTGAGGAGTCATAAGAATTCGACATCAACGTTTCTCGCTCATTTAATCTTCAGGTTGAACCGCTATTTTACCCTGTTCCACGCGGAACATCTTGCCCTTTTCGTCGGTCATGTCGATTACATGCTCAGCAGAAATGGCGCTGACAAAAACTTGCGCCTGCGTGGCTTTTAACCGCTCCGCCAACAGGCGACGGCGGCTGTCATCCAGCTCAGAAGCAAAGTCATCAATCAGGTAAAGACAGCGGCGTCCGCTTTGGCGCGTCAGGAACTCGCCCTGCGCCAAACGTAATGCACACATCAGCAGTTTTAACTGGCCGCGTGAGAGTAAATCTTCTACCGGCGTCCCTTCGGCACGAATGCGAAAATCTGCTTTGTGCGGGCCGCTGGCGGTATAAGTTAAGGCACGATCGCGCTCGAAATTACGTTCAAGTAATTCAGCGTAATCACTTTCTTTGTCCCAGCCGCGTTGAAAAGAGAAGGCTAAGTCAAACTCCGGCAAAAACTGTCCGCACGTGGCGGTAATTTCAGCGGAGATTGCGGCACTGTACTCGGCGCGCCACTGGCTGATCTGCTCAGCCAGCGGGACCAGTTCCTGATCCCATGGACGCACCTGGCTGTAACGTGAAACCTGGCGCAGGGCGGCGTTTCGTTGCTTTAACAGGCGTCGCAAATTGCTCCAGGCGTTGAAAAAGCCGGGCGTGTTATGAAAGCATCCCCAGTCAACGTAAGCTCTACGGTATTTGGGGCCGCCATTAAGCAAAGTAAAGCCCTCCGGCGTAATAAGTTGCATGGGCAACAGATGCGCCAGTTCAGCAACTTTATGGCCATCGCTGCCATCAATACGGACTTTGCTTTCACCCGCACGGTTTTTGGTTAATCCCACCGACAGTTCGCGCTCTTTGCCTTCAAGGCGCCCATGCAGAACAAAGGCAGCCTGATCGTGACGAATCACCCGGCCCGCCTGCAAACTGCGAAACGCGCGACCATGTCCCAGAGTATAAATAGCTTCTAATACGCTGGTTTTGCCGCTGCCATTGGCGCCAACGAGAAAATTGAAGCCCGGCGCGAGTGTTAAATCGGCCTGCTCAATGTTGCGAAAATCTTTGATAAGAAGGCGGGTTAAAGCCATGAATCATCCAGCTTAAGGGCGAGAGTAAAGCAACATTTTTCAATACTACCCAGGCCGTAGGCGACGCAGTCAGTCTGGTCACGGCCAGCGCGCAGCATCTGGGAGCATACTAAAGTATGTGACCAGGGACGAGCACTGCCCGGGGCCAGACTGGCCAGTAAGCCAGGCCAATATTTTCTACAGGCGCATGGGCATTACAACATAGGCGGCTGCTGGACTCGCGACGTCTTCGATTTGTACGCTGGAAACAGAGTCCGTTAACAGCAGACGCACATTTTCACACTTCAGCGCGTTCAGTACATCCAGCACATAACTGACGTTAAAGCCAATTTCCAGTTCGCTGCCGCTGTAAGAGACATCCAGCATCTCTTCCGCTTCTTCCTGCTCAGGGTTATTTGCAGTGATTTTTAACTGATTTTCCGTGATATAGAGGCGAACCCCACGGAATTTCTCGTTAGAAAGAATCGCAGCACGTGCAAAAGCCTGCTTTAACAGATCGCAGCCAGATTCTAATGCTTTGTCAGGATTTTTCGGCAATACGCGACGATAATCAGGAAACGGCCGTCAACCAGCTTCGACGTAAAGATGAAGTCGCCAACATGCGCGCGAATATTGCTGCTGCCAATTTGTACCTGTAAAGGGGTTTCACCGCCATCCAGCAGGCGCAGCAGCTCAATCACACCTTTACGCGGCACGATCACCGAATGGCTCGGCAATGCCTGACCAATCGGCATAGAACATACTGCCAACCGGTGACCATCAGTGGCTACGGTACGTAACTCTTCTCCTTCGGTTTCAAACATCATGCCGTTGAGGTAGTAACGTACATCCTGATGCGCCATTGAAAACTGTGTCGCTTCGATCAGGCGCTTCAGGGTGGCCTGCGGCAGCGTAAATTCTACTTCGCTTTGCCAGTCATCAAGATTAGGGAAATCGCTGGCAGGTAGCGTTGACAGAGAAAAACGGCTGCGGCCAGAGCGTACTAACATACGATCGCCTTCCAGCGTAACGTTGATCTCTGCCCCTTCCGGCAAACCACGACAGATATCGAGGAATTTACGCGCCGGAACGGTGGTAGCGCCGGGTTCATGCGCTTGCGTCAACGCCACGCGAGCCACCATTTCCATTTCTAAATCGGTACCGGTCAGCAACAGCGAGCCTTCGTTAACCTGCATCAGCAGATTACCAAGAATCGGCAGCGTCGGGCGTCCGCCAAGTGGGCCGCTGACTTGTTGCAGCGGTTTTAGCAACTGCTCACGTTCAACAATAAATTTCATAGCGTCAGGAAGATAATGTTCTGATGAGATTAGAGAAATCTTCTTTAATATCGTGGCTTTCTTCACGCAATTGCTCGATCTTACGGCAAGCGTGAAGCACCGTGGTATGGTCGCGGCCACCAAAGGCATCACCGATTTCCGGTAAGCTGTGGTTAGTCAGCTCTTTTGCCATTGCCATTGCCATCTGGCGCGGACGCGCGACCGAGCGCGAACGACGTTTAGAAAGCAGATCCGCGACTTTAATCTTGTAATATTCAGCCACTGTCTTTTGGATATTATCGATGGTGACCAGCTTTTCCTGCAACGCCAGCAGATCGCGCAAGGCTTCACGCACGAAATCGATAGTAATGGCGCGACCAGTAAAATTGGCGTTGGCAATCACGCGGTTCAGCGCGCCTTCCAGTTCACGCACGTTAGAGCGCAGACGCTTTGCAATAAAGAAAGCAACTTCACCCGGCAGGCGAATATCATTTTCGTCCGCTTTTTTCATCAGGATCGCGACACGTGTTTCCAGCTCAGGTGGTTCGATCGCGACGGTTAATCCCCAGCCAAAACGCGATTTCAAACGATCTTCAACGCCGTTGATCTCTTTAGGATAGCGATCCGACGTGAGAATAATTTGCTGATTGCCCTCTAATAAGGCGTTAAAGGTGTGGAAAAACTCTTCCTGCGAACGTTCTTTATTGGCAAAGAACTGAATGTCATCGATAAGCAGTGCATCCACTGAACGGTAATAACGTTTGAACTCTTCAATAGCGTTGTTCTGCAAGGCTTTTACCATGTCCTGCACGAAACGTTCAGAGTGCATGTAAACCACTTTAGCATTGGGTTTACGTGCAATGATGCCATTGCCGACAGCGTGCAGCAGGTGCGTTTTACCCAAACCGGTGCCGCCATACAAGAACAGCGGGTTATAAGCACCGCCAGGATTATCTGCCACCTGACGTGCCGCCGCGCGCCAACTGGTTAGATTTACCTTCGACAAAGTTATCGAAGTTGTGGCGATTGTTTACATTGGAACGATAGGTCACATCTGCAGGCGCTGGCACGTTATCCCAGCTTGGGCGCAAAATTTGCGCAGGCGCGGGACGCGGTGGAACCGGTGCGGGCGCGCTCACACTGGCCATTACCGGCTGGCTAACCGTTGTCGCTTGTTGTACCGGGCGTGTTCCTACTTCAAAACGCAGTAACGGCACATCTGTTCCGCAGAATTCATTCAGCAGGGCGTTAATGCTGTTGAGGTATTTATCCCGAACCCAGTCGAGTACGAAGCGATTTGGAGCATACAAGGCAAGCGTATTGTCGTTTAACTCAGCCTGTAGCGGACGAATCCACATGCTGAATTCGGTGGCAGGAAGCTCATCCTGCAAACGGGCAAGACACTGTTGCCAAAGCGTAAGTGACACGGCGGACTCCACTCGTACAAATTCGATAAGAATAGTAGGCGCTAAACTAAGAAACGTTCATTTTTGACACAGACGAAAGAAAGCGCCTGCGACCGCTATCAGCGGTTTTCCGTCCCGCAATCATCGGAGGATCGTCAGCGGAAGGGCGGATCATAGCGCAAAGCGCGCCAGAGATCTTCACTTTCTACACAGTTTTTATCCTTTTTATCCACAGGCGAAAGGCGCGGAGAAAAGTTTACGCCAGCTGCGGAAAAAACCAGCAAGAATAAGGCTGAATGATGCAATTTTTCTGGTAGCCTCTCGTTTTAAACACCAGATCTTGCGATCCGATCGCAATTAGATCCAGTGCGATCCTTGCGCTTTGATGCGGAGCCCGTATAATTCTCCCCCGGCGTTGTCGCGCTATGCCCAATGCCCGGACTCAGCGGGCTGTATCCGGGATTCCAGGTACCGCGACAAGCGAAGTAAATTGACTCTGGACTGTACAATTATTACAATCCCGCCTCTTTATTAAAGACACATTGAGGCGTTGGTCGTTTTACTGGCCCAAAAACGCGTCACCCAGTGAAAATTTTCAAGTTTAGGTAGAAATCGCCATGAAACGCACTTTTCAACCGTCCGTACTGAAGCGCAACCGTTCACACGGCTTCCGTGCTCGTATGGCAAATAAAAATGGTCGTCAGGTTCTGGCACGTCGTCGTGCTAAAGGCCGCGCTCGTCTGACCGTTTCTAAGTAATAAAGCTAACCCTGATGGGTAAGCTCGCATTTCCCAGGGAGTTACGCTTGTTAACTCCCACTCATTTCACTTTCGTCTTCCAGCAGCCACAACGGGCTGGCACGCCGCAAATTACTATTCTCGGCCGCCTTAACGCGCTGGGGCATCCCCGCATCGGTCTCACCGTCGCTAAAAAACATGTGAAGCGCGCCCACGAACGCAACCGGATCAAGCGATTGACCCGCGAAAGCTTTCGTCTGCGTCAGCATGAATTACCGTCGATGGACTTTGTTGTGGTCGCGAAGAAGGGGTTGCCGATCTTGACAACCGTACGTTGGCGGAAGCGTTGGAGAAATTATGGCGTCGTCACTGTCGCCTGGCGCGCGGCTCCTGATCGTCCTGATACGCGTCTATCAGCGCGGTATCAGTCCATTACTGGGACCACACTGTCGGTTTCATCCAACCTGTTCTCAATACGGAATTGAGGCATTACGCAGGTTTGGCATGATAAAAGGCAGTTGGTTGACTGTAAAACGCGTATTAAAATGCCACCCTTTGAACCCGGGTGGTGACGATCCTGTGCCGCCAAAAACCTTTGATACCAGAGAACATTAACGATGGATTCGCAACGCAATCTCTTTCTCATCGCTTTTCTGTTCGTGTCTTTCATGATCTGGCAAGCCTGGCAGACGGACCATGCTCCGCAGCCACAGCAGACCCAGACCACGCAAAACACCAACAGCACAGTGGGTGATGCCGCCAGTCAGGGTGTGCCGGCCAGCGGTCAGGGCAAAACGATCACCGTTAAGACCGATGTCCTGTCATTAAATATCAACACCCGCGGTGGTGATGTTGAGCAAGCACAGCTGCTGACTTACCCAGACAAATTAGGTTCCGATCAGCCTTTCCAGCTGCTCGAAACTACGCCTGGATTTGTTTATCAGGCGCAGAGTGGCTTAACTGGTCGTAACGGTCCGGATAACCCAAACAATGGTGCGCGTCCGCTGTTTACCACCTCGCAGGATCACTTCGAACTGGCTGACGGTCAGACTGAATTGCGTGTGCCGATGACCTTCACGGCGGAAAACGGTGTGGTTTACACCAAAACCTTCGTTTTCAAGCGTGGCGATTTTGCCGTTAATGTTGACTATAACGTTAACAACACCACGCAGCAGCCGCTGGAAGTCGCTCTGTTTGGCCAGTTGAAGCAGACCATTGATCTGCCCAAGCACCGTGATACCGGCAGCAATAACTTTGCGCTGCATACATTCCGTGGTGCGGCTTACTCCACCAGCGATGAGAAATACGAAAAGTATAAATTCGACACCATCGCGGATAACGAAAACCTGAATATCACCACCAACAATGGTTGGGTGGCGATGTTGCAGCAATACTTTGCGACCGCCTGGGTACCGCGCACCGCAGGCAGTAACTCGCTTTACACCAGCAATCTGGGTAACGGCGTTGCTGCCGTCGGCTATAAATCTGCGCCGGTTACTATCGCCGCCGGTTCACAGCAGAATCTGGGTGCTACGCTGTGGGTGGGCCCGGAAATTCAGGATAAGATGGCTGCTGTTGCGCCGCATCTGGATCTGACCGTAGATTACGGCTGGCTGTGGTTTATCTCTCAGCCGCTGTTCAAACTGTTGAAATTCCTGCACAGCTTTATCGGTAACTGGGGTTTCTCCATTATCGTCATTACCTTCATCGTGCGTGGCATCATGTACCCGCTGACAAAAGCGCAGTACACCTCGATGGCCAAAATGCGTATGCTGCAGCCTAAAATCCAGGCCATGCGTGAGCGTCTGGGTGAAGACAAGCAGAAGATGAGCCAGGAAATGATGGCGCTGTATAAGGCAGAGAAAGTGAATCCGCTGGGTGGCTGTTTGCCATTGCTGATTCAGATGCCAATCTTCCTTGCCCTTTACTATATGCTGATGGGCTCGGTTGAACTGCGTCATGCGCCATTCGCGCTGTGGATCCATGACTTGTCTGCGCAGGACCCGTACTACATTCTGCCGATTCTGATGGGCATCACCATGTTCTTCATTCAGAAGATGTCACCGACCACCGTGACCGATCCGATGCAGCAGAAGATCATGACCTATATGCCAGTTATCTTTACCGTGTTCTTCCTGTGGTTCCCGTCAGGTCTGGTGCTGTACTACATCGTCAGCAACCTGGTAACCATCATCCAGCAGCAGCTGATTTATCGCGGCCTGGAAAAACGTGGCTTACACAGCCGCGACAAGAAGAAAGCGTAAGACGTTGCGGGAGACATCCCGCATTAAAAGGTCTATCCTGAGGCGGTCATTGCGACCGCCTTTGTTTTTTGTAGTGAGAGAGAATTTATGAGCCACAGCGATACTATCGTTGCCCAGGCTACACCGCCCGGACGCGGCGGTGTGGGTATTTTGCGTATTTCCGGCGCACGTGCAGCCGACGTGGCGCAGCAGGTTTTAGGCAAATTACCTAAACCGCGCTACGCTGATTATTTGCCGTTCAGAGATGCCGATAACAGCGTACTGGATCAGGGTATTGCGCTGTGGTTTCCGGGGCCTAACTCTTTTACCGGTGAAGATGTGCTGGAATTACAGGGCCACGGCGGCCCGGTGATCCTTGATCTGTTGTTAAAGCGTATTGTTGCCCTGCCCGGCGTGCGTATTGCGCAGCCGGGTGAGTTCTCTGAACGCGCCTTTCTGAATGACAAGCTTGATTTAGCCCAGGCTGAAGCGATCGCCGATCTGATTGATGCGAGTTCCGAACAGGCGGCGCGTTCAGCTGTTAACTCGTTACAGGGCGCATTTTCCACCCGTATTAACCATCTTGTGGAAGCACTTACTCACCTGCGAATTTATGTGGAAGCAGCGATCGATTTCCCTGATGAAGAAATTGATTTCCTTTCTGACGGCAAAATCGAAGCGCAGCTTAATGCTGTCATCAGTGACCTTGATGGTGTGCGTGCTGAAGCGCGTCAGGGAAGTTTGCTGCGTGAAGGCATGAAAGTGGTGATTGCCGGGCGGCCTAATGCTGGAAAATCGAGCCTGCTCAATGCACTGGCGGGACGGGAAGCGGCCATTGTGACTGACATTGCGGGTACGACGCGCGACGTACTGCGTGAACATATTCACATTGATGGTATGCCGCTGCATATCATTGATACCGCAGGTTTACGTGAAGCCAGTGATGAGGTTGAGCGCATCGGTATTGAACGCGCCTGGCATGAAATAGAGCAAGCCGATCGCGTGCTGTTTATGGTGGATGGCACGACCACCGATGCTACCGAAGCTGCGGCTATTTGGCCCGATTTTGTTGCGCGGTTGCCCAAAGCGTTGCCGATAACGGTGGTACGTAACAAAGCCGATGTCACGGGTGAGGCGTTAGGTCTGACAGAAGTAAACGGTCACTCACTTATTCGCCTGTCGGCGCGCACCAGCGAAGGCGTTGATGCGCTGCGTGAACATCTCAAACAAACCATGGGATTTGCAGGCAACATGGAAGGTGGATTCCTTGCGCGACGCCGTCATTTACAGGCGCTGGAGTTAGCAGCTACTCACTTACTTCAGGGTAAAGCGCAACTGCTTGGCGCATGGGCAGGCGAACTGCTGGCAGAAGAGTTACGTCTTGCGCAGCAGGCGCTCAGTGAAATTACCGGTGAGTTCACGTCGGATGATTTACTGGGACGCATTTTCTCCAGTTTTTGTATTGGGAAATAAGCGTACAACACCTATTGACCGGCAACGTCCTGTCGCCGGTCAGATGATTTTCACTCTTTATTAGGGTGATTCTTGCCTGAATGCTATTTGGCTGTGTTGAAGCATTGCAGTATAACCATTGAAGCCCTGCCCGGGGCGCGCCTTCATTTGTGGTAATCGCTTCTTTATTTTTATGTTTAATAAGGAATACAGAATGAGTACTCCGCTCGATACTGCTGCATTAGACACGCTGTTCAACCAGGCCCGCACTTACAGTTACTGGCAAGATAAGCCTATTGATAATTCGCTGCTTGAGCAGCTTTACGCGCTCACTGCCCTTGGCCCGACGTCTGCCAACTGTTCACCGGGACGCTTTGTTTTTGTCACCTCCGCAGAAGGCAAAGAGAAGCTCAAACCGGCACTCTCTTCCGGCAATCTTGAAAAAACCATGGCAGCCCCTGTGACGGTCATTGTGGCCTGGGACAGTGAATTTTATGAAGCATTGCCCACGCTGTTTCCTCATGGCGATGCGCGTAGCTGGTTTACCAGCAGCCCGGATTTGGCAAAAGAGACCGCATTTCGCAACAGCAGCCTACAGGCTGGCTATCTGATCCTCGCTGCGCGTTCTTTGGGTTTAGATGCTGGCCCCATGTCCGGTTTCGATCCTGCGAAAATTAATGATGCGTTCTTCTCTGGCAGCAAATGGCAGGTTAATTTGCTGATAAACCTCGGTTACGGCAATCCTGATAAGCTGCATCCGCGCCTGCCTCGATTGGGTTTTGACCGGGCCAGCACCTTCGCCTGATGGCATCAGCGTCGCGACAGACGTCGCGGCGCATCAACAACCCAAACGTTCAGCTCTCTGTCACAAACTTCATCTTATTCTGAATTTTAACCATTCTGTGGTATGCCGGATGCAATCAGCTCAGAAAATTCTTACAATGCGCCTGATGATTATCTGACCATTTTCACGGAGCGACAGATGGCTGGTCATTTCGTACGTTGGACGGGCGATCCCGGTTTTTCGCCAGAAGGTATGCGGATTCCGCAGGATGTTTTTAACACGGCGCAACGCTTTGCTGACAAGCGTCGGGGTCGCTTTCTCGCCGCACGTACGCTGCTGGCGCAGCTTATGCTGCGCGTTTACGGCATCAACGAGCTTCCTCCTTTGATTACCAAATTCAATGGCCGCCCGGCGTTTGCTGACAGCAATCTGCCCGATTTCAGCATCGCCTATGCCGGAAATATGGTTGGCGTGCTGCTGGCCGAAGAGGGAGGGCGTGCCGGGCTGGATATTGAAATTGTGCGTGCGCACAGTCGTCAGACGCAGGAACAGCTTATGCAGGGATTTACCTCTGGTGAGATTGCCTGGATTAACGCTCAGCAAGATTTTATGGAGGCGGTGACGCAAATCTGGACGTTGCGCCAGAGCATCCTCAAATTAACCGGGGAGGGTGAAAGCGGGCTGGATTCGTTACGGTTATTACCCGGTGCAGGACGTTTGCGTTCAACGCTTTATCCCGACGTTCAGGTGGTGTGTGATGCAGAACCAACCCTGGTCTGGGCCTGCGCGTTATCGTCGGCAACGCAGCGTCTGCACTTGTGGGAGATGGATAACACGCTTCAGTGGCGGCCACTGCGCGAAGTGGAAATGAGTAAACCGAACATCGGCCCACGCGCGTTGCGCCTGACCAGTTTGCCCAACGAACGAAGCGCGCAGACTGAGATATAAAAAGGCCGCAATTGCGGCCTTTTACGTTAATGTGCGTCGACAAAGACAATTTTCAGTACAAACAGCAGCGCCACAATAACCACACACGGGCTGATTTCACGCCAGCGGCCCGTGCCCAGTTTCATTACGCAGTAAGCAATGAAACCCAGCGCAATGCCTTCGGTAATAGAGAAGCTGAACGGCATCATCGCTGCGGTGACAAAGGCTGGCACCGCTTCTGTCAGATCATCCCAACGCACGCGCGACAGGCTGGCAGTCATCAATACACCGACATAAATCAACGCCCCCGCAGCCGCATGAGCCAGGCACCATTGACGCCAAAGGTGACAGGAACATCACCAGTAAAAACAGGATGCCGGTCACCACAGCCATTAGTCCGGTACGCCCGCCAATCGCCACCCCTGAGGTGCTTTCAATATAAGCCGTTACCGATGAGGTGCCGATCAGAGCGCCGCTTACCGAGCTCACGCTATCAACATAGAGTGCCTGTTTCATGCGCGGGAAAGTGCCTTTCTCATCGGTCAGCCCGGCTTTATCCGTGACGCCAATCAGCGTGCCGGAGGAGTCAAACAGGTTCACCAACATAAAGGAGAAAATGATGCCCGCCATCCCAATATTAAAGGCGCCCTTGATATCAACCTGCCCGACAACAGTACTGATGGAGGGCGGCGCAGAGAACAGGCCGACAAACTTAACGTCGCCCAGCATCCAGCCAATCGCCGTTGTTACCACCATGGAAATCAGCACGGCAGCATGAATATTACGCGATGCCAAAATAGCAATGATAAAAAAGCCGAGCGCACCGAGCAGTACGCTGTGTGAGGTCAAATTACCCACTGTGACCAGCGTATCGGGATTGGGGACAATAATACAGGCGTTCTTCAGGCCCATCATGGCGATAAATAAGCCGATGCCAGCAGTAATACCCACACGCAGGCTGAGCGGAATATTGGCAATCATCCAGTAACGCACACGCAGCAGCGTCAGGATCAGCAAGCCCAGGGCGCCCCAGAAAATCGCGCCCATACCGATTTGCCATGAATAGCCCATCGCGCCGACCACCACAAAAGCGAAAAAGGCGTTCAGACCCATTGCGGGTGCCAGCGCCACAGGCAGGTTCGCAATTAATCCCATCAAAATACTGCCGAGTGCGGCAATCAAACAGGTCGTCACAAACACTGCCTGCGTATCCATGCCCGCCACGCCTAAAATCTGCGGATTGACGAAGACGATATAGACCATGGTCAGAAAAGTGGTAATGCCGGCGATCACCTCGGTGCGCACCGTCGTGCCGTGTTCCTGCAGCTTGAATACGCGCTGCAAAAGGCCTTGTTTGTTCATTTCATCCATCCAGAAGAAAAACTTTCGGCGCGTATCCTGGCGACTTTACCCACGCAATACAATGATTTTTCGCAACCGATTGCCAGTCTCGCAATCTGCGCCCATTACGGTAGAGTGAGAAGGTACTCACAAATCAAAGGATAAAGCCCAATGTCGGTAGAATGTGTGTTTTTTGATTGCGACGGCACGCTGGTAGACAGCGAATTACTCTGTACGCAAGCCTATGTAAATACCTTTGCCCGCTACGACATTGCCCTGTCGCTGCAGGAAATGTTTGAAAAATATAAAGGTGTCAAACTGTACGACATTATCCGTGAGGTGGGCGAGGCGCACGATATGGCGTTGCCGATGGATGAAGTGGAAACAGCTTATCGTGCAGAAGTGGCACGGCTGTTTGATGCAGAGTTGAAACCTGTCCCTGGAGCAAAGGCTCTGGTTGAACAGATAAAAGTCGCGATGTGCGTGGTGTCAAACGGAACGGTGAAGAAGATGCAGCATTCGCTGGGTTTAACCGGCATGCTGAAGCATTTTGAACATCACCTCTACAGCGGCTATGACATCCAGCACTGGAAGCCGGATCCAGAGCTGATGCATCACGCCGCCGGGCAGATGCAGGTGCCCATTGAAAACTGTATTCTGGTGGATGATTCAGAAGCGGGCGCCCGGGCCGGTATTGCGGCTGGCATTCCCGTGTTTTATTACTGTGCCGATGCGCATAATCCCGAACTTGATCATCCGCTCGTCACCCGCTTCGACGATATGGCGCAATTGCCCGCGCTCTGGCGCGCCCGCGGCTGGGATCTGGTGTAAAAAGAGAGCCGCACCCGTTGCGCAACGCAGGGAAAACTATGCCGCAAACCGTCTGGTTCTTAACATTGCCTGGTGTAATGGTGTTGGATCTTACCGGCCCCGCCGAATCACTGGCGCTGGCGGGCGATCATTTTACGCTGCGCTATATTGGTCCACAGCCGAGCGTAGTCTGTTCCACCGGCATGACGATCGGCAACATTGAACCCTTACCGGATACGCTGCCGCCAGAAAGTTTGCTGGTGGTGCCGGGCGTTTATGATTCGCGTATTTGCTACGACACGCCGCAGGCGGAGCAGGCGCGCAAATGGCTGCAAACGCAACAGGCGGTGATTCAGGCGCAAAATCTCATGCTGATCTGCGTCTGCTCCGGCGCGCTGCTGGCAGCGCAGGCAGGATTGCTCAACGGTGTTCAGTGCACTACCCATCACGATGTGTCAGATCGCATGAAAGCTGCTGCCCCGCAGGCGAGGGTAAAAGATAACCGCGTGTTTGTTGAAGATGGCAACATCTGGACCAGTGCCGGTATTACCGCAGGCATCGATCTCGCTTTGCATTTGATCAACCGGCTTTGCGGCGCGCAACGTGCGTTGGCAGTCGCTCGCGAGATGGTGGTGTGGTTTCGCCGTTCTGGCGATGATCCGCAACTGTCGCCGTGGCTGCGCTATCGCAATCATCTTCACCCTGCCATTCATCGCGCCCAGGATGCGATGATCGCCCATCCGGAACATGCCTGGACACTGGCTGAACTCGCCGCACGTGCCCATGTCAGCAGCCGCCATCTGGCCCGACTGTTTCGTCAGCATTTAGGCATTAGCGTGCGGGAATATCATGAACAACTGCGCGTCGGCATTGCGCGCCAGCGCCAGCAGCAGGGTGAAGCTGCTGAAAAGGCGGCGCTGGCGGCAGGATTTTCCTCAGCACGCCAGCTGCGTCGCGCTCGCCAGCGTTGGGATGATCAACTGACCAGATGATGTTTATCAACACGCTTCAGCGCCATCGCTAACAGCAGGCTGCCGCCGAGGGTGACGCCAAACACCCACGGCAAATCCAGTAGCGGGCGTGCCATATTGTCGTAATGATGGGTACGCAAAAAATGGATAAACAGGGCGTGAAATCCATAAACAGGCAGCGAATAGCGTGAAATAAAGGCAAATAGCGGCAACGTGCGCTGATTTAAAACATTTTTAAACACGATTAGCAGGCTAATAGCAGCAATAAAAACCAACGGGCCGCAGTATAAATACCAGGTATCGTTAAACGCACCGTTAATCTTCAGCGCCTGTTTCGTCCCTAACGCAATTCCCGTTACGCAGGCGATAAACAACAGCGTAGCCAGTGGCGTGGTAAAGCGCCGGTCCGTTTGCATCGACCCAATAGCGCGACCCAGCAAGGCATACAGCAGATAATAAATACTGTTGCCACTGACATATAAATTCACCGGCAGCCAATGGAATGGGCCAAGCGACTGACTGACCGTATTCGGATTGGCTAATACCGCCAGCACAGCCACTAACAACGCAACATAACGCGCCTGTACCGCTCTCACCTGGATAAGCGGCGACAGCAAATAGATGCCGATCAGCGCAAAGAAAAACCATAAGTGATAGAACACCGGTTTTTGCAGCATCTTCAGTATTGAGCGTCCTTCGCTGATGGGCGTCAGCCAGGTGATATAGGCCAGCGCCACGGCACTGTAGAAAAGTAAGCACAGCAGCAGTCGCTGCATATGGCGTGGCTGTGCGCTGCGCTCACCAAAAACAAGTAGCCCGAGATCATGAAAAACAGCGGAACGCAGATGCGCGACGCAGAGTTCAAAATGTTGGCCATATCCCAGTGCCATCCCGTCACCGCCATCGGGCCGGTGATGTACCAGGTGGTGGTGTGAATCACAATCACCATCATGCAGGCGACCGCGCGTAAATTATCGATCCAGTAAATCTTTTGTGGCATGGCGTCCTCTTGCGCAGATTCTGGTGCGAAGAAGGGTAGACAGTCATCATCACACCGACAACCTCTGGCTTAAGGATTCGGATCCCTCTGTAATGCCTGGCAGAAGGGTTTGAAGACGATGGGCGAACCGATCCGGTATAAATCGCCCCTCAGGCCGCACAGGATTTCCGGCTGCACATCGCGCGGTCAAAGGGTATACTGACGCACTCTTTTTCATCTAGCCGAATCGCGTGCGAATTCAACATGCAAAAGTTTGATACCAAGACCTTTCAGGGCCTGATCCTGACCTTGCAGGATTACTGGGCGCGTCAGGGCTGCACCATCGTTCAACCGCTGGACATGGAAGTGGGCGCTGGCACATCTCATCCAATGACTTGCCTACGTGCAATAGGCCCGGAGCCGATTGCAACCGCTTATGTGCAGCCATCCCGTCGTCCGACCGATGGGCGCTACGGTGAAAACCCAAACCGTTTACAGCACTATTACCAGTTCCAGGTGATGATTAAGCCATCCCCGGATAACATTCAGGAGCTGTATCTCGGGTCGCTGAAAGAATTAGGTATTGACCCGACAGTACATGATATTCGCTTCGTTGAAGACAACTGGGAAAACCCGACGCTGGGCGCATGGGGCCTGGGTTGGGAAGTGTGGCTCAACGGCATGGAAGTGACGCAGTTTACCTATTTCCAGCAGGTTGGCGGTCTGGAATGTAAGCCTGTCACTGGCGAGATCACTTACGGTCTTGAGCGTCTGGCGATGTACATTCAGAGCGTCGACAGCGTCTACGATTTGGTGTGGAGCGACGGTCCGCTGGGTAAAACCACCTACGGCGATGTGTTCCACCAGAACGAAGTCGAGCAATCCACTTACAACTTTGAATACGCTGACGTCGATTTCCTGTTCTCCTGCTTTGAGCAGTATGAAAAGGAAGCTCAGCAGCTACTGGCGCTGGAAAAACCGCTGCCACTGCCTGCTTACGAGCGCATTCTTAAAGCAGCGCACAGTTTTAACCTGCTGGATGCGCGCAAGGCGATCTCTGTAACCGAGCGCCAACGCTATATTCTGCGCATTCGCACCCTGACCAAAGCCGTGGCTGAAGCTTACTACGCCTCTCGCGAGGCAATGGGCTTCCCGATGTGCAATAACAAAAAGTAAGAGGCAGCCATGACAGAAAAAACCTTCCTGGTGGAAATTGGCACCGAAGAGCTGCCACCAAAAGCACTACGCACCCTGGCAGAAGCTTTTGCTGCCCAGGTAACGGCTGAGCTGGACGCGGCTAATCTGGCACACGGTGAAGTGAGCTGGTTTGCTGCACCGCGTCGGCTGGCATTAAAAATCGCGAGTCTGAGCGCCGCACAGCCCGATCGCGAAGTTGAAAAGCGTGGGCCAGCTATTGCTGCCGCTTTTGATGCTGAAGGCAACGCCACCAAGGCGGCTGAAGGCTGGGCGCGCGGTAATGGCATTACTGTTGATCAGGCTGAACGTCTGAGTACCGACAAAGGTGAATGGCTGGTTTACCGCGCGCAGGTAAAAGGCGAAGCCGCACAAAAGCTGTTGCCTGGCATGATCGCCACGGCGCTGAGTAAACTGCCGGTGCCAAAACTGATGCGTTGGGGCGCAAGCGACGTACAGTTTGTGCGTCCAGTGCATACCGTAACCATGTTGTTGGGCGATGAACTGATTCCGGGCACCATTTTGGGTGTTGAATCTGCTCGCATCATTCGTGGCCACCGCTTCATGGGCGAGAATGAAATCATCCTTGAGAACGCCGATCAGTATCCGGACGTTCTGGAAAAGCGCGGTAAAGTCATCGCCGATTATCAGACGCGTAAAGCGATGATTAAGGCTGATGCCGAAGCGGCAGCACGCCGACTGGGTGGCAATGCTGACCTGAGCGACAGCCTGCTGGAAGAAGTGACCTCGCTGGTGGAGTGGCCAGTGGTACTGACTGCGACCTTTGAAGAGAAATTCCTCAAAGTCCCGGCTGAAGCCCTGGTTTACACCATGAAAGGCGATCAGAAGTACTTCCCGGTTTACGGTAATGACGGCAACCTGCTGCCGAACTTCATTTTTGTCACCAATATCGAGTCCAGCGATCCGCGCCAGATTATTTCAGGTAACGAGAAAGTGGTTCGTCCGCGTCTGGCGGATGCCGAATTCTTCTTCAATAACGATCGTAAAAAGCGTCTGGAAGATAACCTGCCGCGTCTCGAAACCGTGCTGTTCCAGAAAGAGCTGGGTACGTTACGCGATAAAACCGATCGCATTCAGGCGCTGGCAGGCTGGATTGCTGGTCAGACTGGCGCAGACGTAAACCACGCTACGCGCGCGGGCTTGCTGTCGAAATGTGACCTGATGACCAACATGGTGTTTGAGTTCACCGACACTCAGGGCGTGATGGGCATGCACTATGCGCGTCATGACGGTGAAGCCGAAGATGTGGCGGTGGCGCTGAATGAGCAGTATCAGCCGCGTTTTGCCGGTGACGATCTGCCATCTAACCCGGTCGCATGTGCGCTGGCTATCGCCGATAAAATGGATACCTTAGCCGGTATTTTTGGTATTGGTCAGCATCCAAAAGGTGATAAAGACCCGTTCGCTCTGCGTCGTGCGGCGCTAGGCGTACTGCGTATTATCGTTGAGAAAAACCTGCCGCTCGATCTGCAAACGCTAACAGAAGAAGCTGTACGCTTGTACGGCAGCAAACTGAGCAACGCGAAGGTCGTTGATGATGTGATCGACTTTATGCTGGGCCGTTTCCGTAGCTGGTATCAGGAAGAAGGCCACAGCATTGATACGCTGCAGGCAGTGCTGGCGCGTCGTCCAACCCGTCCGGCCGATTTCGATGCGCGTATGAAAGCCGTATCGCATTTCCGTACGCTGGAGGCAGCGGCTGCGCTGGCAGCAGCAAACAAGCGTGTCTCTAACATTCTGGCAAAATCGACAGAAACGCTGAACGACAGCGTGCAGGCTTCGCTGTTGAAAGAGAACGAAGAGATCCAGCTGGCAACCTTCGTGACGGCTTTAAGCAGCAAGCTTCAACCTTTCTTTGCTGAAGGCCGCTATCAGGATGCGCTGATTGAACTGGCGCAGCTACGTGAAGCGGTAGATAACTTCTTCGACAAAGTAATGGTCAACGCTGAAGATCCGGCTGTGCGGGTTAACCGCTTAACGCTGCTGGCAAAACTGCGCGAGCTGTTCTTGCAGGTTGCGGATATCTCATTGCTGCAGTAAGTGATTTTGATGGAGTGTAAAAAGGGGCGAAGAAATTCGTCCCATTTTTTTGCCTGTTTCAGACGGGTTTTAATCTGAACCGATAATCTTGAAAGTGATGAATTACACGAACGATGCTAATAATGTGAGTATCGCGTAGATAAAAAATGATGTGGCTTCCGCATGGCATGAAATAAAATTCTGCCCAGTTTCATGACGGCGATGGCCTGAATTAAATCTGGTGAGTTTAATGAACATCTGATGAAGCATCGCGTTGTAATCGTCTGCTTGCCGCAATCTAAAATTATTTAAGCCATAAAACCAAATCGAGATGAGATCATTTTTTGCTTTGGGATAGAGCTTCATTTTCCTTATCATGCATGCCTGCCCTGTTAACCATTTTCAAAAAAGCTTCCCTGTCCCATTCTTCGGGCTCGCCACTTTCTAATCCCGCTTTCAAAAGTGCCTTAAGATTTTCTGGTTGTGGGGCAACATGCTTTTCGCGCAGCAAACGTAATGAATCCCGCACCACGTCGCTTTGTGTTCGGTAGTCGCCTGATCCAACCAGAGATTCAACAAACTCCCTTAAATCATTACCCAGATCGATTGTCATAGTACGAGCCATACGCTGCCCAGCTTTGGGTAAAGGGGTAAGTGCGTTGCAGCCCGATTACAGTGATAAAGGTGAGATGGTGCGAGAAATCAGGGCAACTGGAATAACTGCGCGTCGCGCAATAGATGTTCATTGCCTCGACGGCGGGTAAAGCCACTGCGATCAAAAAACTCCAGGATTTGCACGGCGACTTTACGCCCGACACCAAGCTGACTACGAAAATCGGCAGTCGTGGTGCTGATGCCTTGCGCGTCATGCTGGCGTATCAGATCGGCGAAGATCAGGATCTGGTCGCTGCGATAGTAGCGATCGCGCACGATCGCCGTAATGTGGCCCAGGCGCGCAGCGGTGAGCAGCAGATCGCGTATTGCGGTTTCATCCTGCGTCAGTGCCTGGGCAATATCACGCACCCATAGCGGCTGGTCGAGAAACAGTGGTTCCGTCTGTTGCCAAAGCAGTGCTTCGCTGGCGGTAAAACGCGGCTCGAAGTCAGGCAGATGCAACCAGCCCTGGCGGTGGTTAATCAATCCTTGCGCCAGCATGCGGTCAATCAGCGCATAAATCATCCCGGCGGGCAAACCCGGCAACGCCATACGGCGCAGCCGATCGCGCCCAATGCCGGGTTGCTCCTGGTGATATTGATGAAAATGTGCCAGTGCCGATAGCATCGTTGACTGCCATTGCCCGGCTTGCTGTTCAGTGGTGAGCAAACCGCCCAGCGATACCGGATTGAGCCTGCTGAGCAGTTCAGACATAGCCTCTGGGGTGAGCTGGCGAGCCCAGGTCAATACTGCCATATCCCCGGGTTGCTGGATCAGGTGTTGTTCAATGCTTTGCCGATCGTCCTGTGCGTCAGCCAGAGCCTCCAGCCAGGCCAGATAATCTGACTGACGTTTACCACGCTTTTTCCCGTGAAGCAGAATCACTCTGGCGCTGCCCAGCGTCTGCTGCGCGCTGTTATCACGTATGATGATGCGATCATTCTCAGCCAGCCAGAGCGGCGTCATTAAAACCAGCTCGGCGAGGCGATCGGAAAGCTGCGTCAGGCGACCGGTAACATGACTGGCGGCATGATAAAGGTGTACTGCCTGCGTTGGCTGCCTGAGCGGTTGCAGCAAATCGATTTCTACCACCAGACGAGAAAACCCTTCTGCTTGTGGCTCGGCCAGCAGCCAGTTGCCACGCTCAATCTGTGCTTTTTCAACAGCGCCAGCCAGATTCAACGCAATGCGCTCACCGGCTTGCGCCTGCGTCACAGGTTGATTTTGGGCATGCAGCGCCCGCACGCGCACCGGTTGACTGGCTCCGGTCAGCCAGAGTGTTTGCCCCACTTCAACCTTTCCAGCCAGCGCCGTGCCGGTGACGACTAAACCTGTTCCTTTCAGCGTAAAGGCACGATCAATAGCCAGCCGAAAGCGGCGTCGCGTATCACCGGGCGACTCGCGTAACTGACTGAGATGCTGGCGCAGCGCGTCGATGCCTTGCTGAGTGGAACTGCTGGTGACGAACAGCGGCAGGTCATTCCAGCTGAATTGCGCCGTAAGTTCGCGTACCTGTTGCTCAACTTCACTCATGCGCGCCTTATCAACGCGATCGGCTTTCGTCAGTGCCACCGTCAGCGATGGCAGGCCGGTAAGCTTCAGCAATTGCAGGTGCTCAAGCGTCTGTGGCATGACACCATCATCACAGGCGACAACCAGCAAAGCATGTTGAATACCACCAATGCCCGCCAGCATATTGGCGAGAAATTTCTCATGGCCCGGAACGTCAATAAAGCCCAGCGTGCGTCTCTCATCCAGCGGCCAGTAAGCGTAGCCGAGGTCGATGGTCATGCCACGTCGCTTTTCTTCTGGCAGACGATCGGCATCGACCCCGGTGATAACCTGTAGCAGCGAGGTTTTACCGTGATCGACATGACCTGCGGTGGCGATAATCATGGCACCAGCATCCGAATGAACTGCGATTCATCGTCAAGGCAGCGCAGATCGAGCCACAGCTTGCCCTCTTGCAGGCGTCCGATCACCGGACGCGGCAACTGCCGCCAGCGTTGGGCCAGACTGTTTAAGCTGCTGCCACGGCCATCACGTGGCGTAAAGGTCACGGCAAAGCTGGGCAAGCGTTCAACAGGAAGCGAACCACTGCCGATTTGCGAGGAGCAGGCGGCTGTTTCAACGAGAAAATCGTCTCCATAGGCTGTTTCCAGCGCAGGCATAAGTCGTTCCGCCTGTTGTAAGATGTCATGTGCTTTGCGCGTGAGCTGGCGCAGCGTTGGCAAGTTATCACCCAGCCGTTCAGGATGGCGATAGAGTTTGAGCGTGGCCTCTAGTGCTGCCAGCGTCATCTTATCGACACGCAATGCACGTTTGAGCGGGTGCTGCTGTAACCGATCAATTAACGCTTTTTTACCGATAATAATGCCGGCCTGTGGGCCGCCCAGCAGTTTATCACCCGAAAAACTCACCAAATCGACACCGGCGGCGATAAGTGATTGCGGCATCGGCTCGGCAGGTAAACCCTGCTCCGCCAGATCAATTAACGAGCCGCTGCCCAGATCGGTAATCAGCGGCAGTGCGTGCTCTTTGGCAAGTGCAACTAATTCAGCTTCATCCACCGCATGGGTAAAGCCCTGGATTTGATAATTACTGGTGTGGACCTTCATCAACAGGCTGCAATCATCGGTGATTGCGTGACGATAATCTGCTAAATGAGTACGATTAGTGGTGCCAACTTCAATCAACTGACAGCCCGCCTGACGCATCACATCAGGAATACGAAACGCGCCGCCAATCTCCACCAGCTCGCCACGGGAAACGATAACACCTTTACCGGAGGCTAACGCGGCAAGCATCAGCAGCACCGCCGCTGCGTTGTTATTCACAATACAGGCATCTTCTGCGCCAGTCAGTTCACACAATAATTGAGCCAGTGCCCGATCGCGGTGTCCGCGTCCGGCCTCATCCAGCGCATATTCCAGCGTAACAGGCTGGCGCATCGTTTGCGTTACGGCTTCGATTGCTGCATCACAAAGCTGTGCGCGTCCTAAATTGGTATGCAATACCGTGCCGGTAAGATTAAACACCGGTTTAAGTGCGCTCGCTTCACGCAAGCCGGCACGACGCTGGGCTTCGGTGCACCAGTCGTTGTGCCACGCTGGCAGTTTTGCTGCTGCTGAATGTGCTGGCGCGCCTCGTGCTGCATTTCGCGCAGTAAAGTCGTAACGAATATCGATCCTGAGTGGTTTAACAATGCCTGCAACGCCGGAGCACGAAGCAGGCTATCAATGGCGGGAAGTTGGCTGAACAGGGTATGCCTCACTTATCAGGCTGTCGGTGGCGTAGTGCGGGCAAAACTTTCACGCTGAAACAGCGTTTCTGCCAGCCTGACCAGCGCCGGGCGTTCTACGCACCAGTTTGGCACGACGCGGCGAAAGTTAAGGTAGCCAATCATGCAGCCGGTGGCGATAGTGGCCAGATTGAGCTGTCCGGCGTTGAGCCATTTTCCCTCGGCGGCCAGTTTTTCCAGCATATCCAGACCACGCTGTATTTTTTCACGATTACGTAGCAGCACTTCTTCAGATTGCTGATCGCCAGGGCGCATCTGTTCACGCACAATCACCAGCGCAGAATCACTGATGCCATCAGCCAGCTTTTCTATCTGACGAACTTGCAGTGATTCAAGCGGGTCGCCGGGCAGCAACGCTGGCGCGTTATCGCGTAGCGCCAGAAACTCGGCAATGATGGCGGAATCGAACCAAACTTGCTCATTATCAGCCACCAGCGCAGGGACTTTTCCTAACGGATTATAGTGAGGAACCTGGCTCTCTTCGCTGTATGGCGAGGCGTTAATGAACTCAAAAATAATGCCTTTTTCCAGCATGATAATGGAAATCTTACGCACAAACGGGCTGGTATAGCTGCCAATCAGTTTCATTGAAGGTCTCCGTTAAACGTTAACTACGATTCGCCAGGAAATAAAAAGGGGTTGAGACTGCTGCGGGCAAAACCTTCCTGCTCCATGCGGGCATCCAGCACCAGCGAGGCGAGATCGTCTGCCACTGGCTCCAGTGCGGGATTCTTTTCCTGATACAGCATCTTGAGGTAGGTGCCGCAATCGCCACAGCTTTCCGCCTTCACCGCAGCGTGTTCATTTTCTAATGACCAGTAATGCAGATCGCGGGTTTGCTCGCAATTAGTACATTTGCTGCGCACGACATACCATTCACTTTCGCACAAGTTGCAGTGTAGATAGCGCGCACCGTCGTTGTGGCCCATATGCACTACGCTGGCAACCGGCATGCTGGCGCACACCGGGCAAAACTGGCGTTGCTCGCCATATTCGGCGCGTGCTTTGCCGGGGATCAGTGCAGCCATTTGCGCCCAGTAGATCGACAGTGCCGCCCAGATAAACGGCGCTTTGTCGCTGCTGACTTTGGCAAACTCACCCGCAAACAGCGCGCTGGCCAGCGTTTCCAGCTCCATTGCAGAGGCTTTCTCCAGGTTTTCCAGCACTGCCAGCGCCTGGCCACTCATTTCTGGTTTAAGTTCAGCAATCAATGAATGCAGTAAACGATGCCAGTGCATATCACGCGGCAGGGTGTGAATATCAAGTGGGGGTTTACCCTCGCTGGCGCTCTGCACCAGGCGCGCATAAAGATCCATGTGCAGCGGATGGTCATACAGCACAATTTCCTGCGCCTGAGCAATAACGGCGGCAAAGCGCAGATAATCGCCGAGGGGATTTTTTGCCGCCAGGTCACGCAAACGCGCGGCGCGACGGCTGTATAGGTTTTTCAGCCGTGGGAAAAGTAACGGCGGAATCATCTCCACCGTTGATTTATCGCTCTTCTCCAGCTGTTCTTGCGGGATAATGCGAATACTCATCTGGGGCGTTTTTCCTGTTGTGTTGGCCGATGACGCTGCTCACGATACCAGCGAGGATGGTGTTTCTTCGCCCAGGCAGATGTTACCCAACCTTCAACCATCGCGGTAAGCGTGCCCTTGACCCATAACGCGGCATAAATGTGCACCATAATGACGATAATTAGCGCCGTTGCCGACACAGAATGCACTACCAACGCCAGGCGAATCAGCGGAATGTCAAACGCGCCTGCAAAGTAAGGACGCCAGATGACAATACCGCTGATGAGCAGCAGGATTAAGCTGATGATAGCAGCCCAGAACACACACTTCTGACCAAAGTTATATTTGCCACTGTCGCCGACTTCGTGGTTTTGCACGATTTTGTGAAAGTTTTTTGCCCAAACCCAATCCTGTTGACCGATCAGATTGTGTTTCCAGTAGCGTAAAAACATCAGCATGAACGCAGCAAACATTACCACGCCAACAAACGGATGCAGGATGCGCGCCAGTTGTGGCGTACCTAATACATGCATCAATCCGTTGAACGACGGGAAGAAGAAGCCTAACCCGCTTAACGAGGCCAGCACAAAGCAAAACGCGACGATCCAGTGATTAATGCGTTCGGGTGCGGTATAGCGCACAAAGCGATCGTGTTTTTTCATGATTTGCGCTCCTGAAAGTGATCATCATCTTCTTCATCTTCAACACGATTAGGCCCAACGCCGACATAGTGAAACACGGCTGCGGCAAACGTCGCGGCAAAGCCTGCTGCCGCCAGTGGTTTCCAGATGCCTTTCCAGAACGTGACGGCCGGGCTAATGCCTGGATTATCGGGCAAACCATGATAGAGCTGCGGTTTGTTGGCGTAGTGCAATACGTACATGACGTGCGTGCCGCCCACGCCAGCCGGATCGTACAGGCCTGCATTGATGTAGCCGCGCGTTTGTAGCTCGGCGACACGCTCGCCTGCCAGCGATTGCATCTGTACCTTACTGCCGAAGTGAATCGCGCCGGTTGGGCAGGTTTTTACGCAAGCCGGCTCCTGTCCGACATTGACGCGATCAACGCACAGCGTGCATTTATAGGCGCGGCTGTCTTCCTGGTTAAGGCGTGGCACATTGAACGGGCAACCGGCAATGCAGTAGCCGCAACCGATACACTGCTCAGACTGAAAATCGACGATGCCATTGGCATACTGAACAATGGCACCCTCCGCCGGACAGGCTTTCAGACAGCCAGGATCGGCGCAGTGCATACAGCCATCTTTGCGAATCAGCCACGCCAGCTTGCCGTTCTCTTCCACTTCTGAAAAGCGCATCACTGTCCAGGATTTTGCGGTTAAATCGGCGGGATTGTCGTAAACCCCGACGTTATGCCCGATTTCATCGCGAATGTCGTTCCACTCCGAACAGGCAACCTGACAGGCTTTGCAACCAATGCAGGTGGTGACATCAATGAGCTTCGCCACCTCCTGCTGATGATTGCGCCCCTGGGGCGGTGGGGTCAATCCGTTGGTTGCAGAGCGACGGATAATGTCTTGTGATTGATAAGCCATTTTCGTTCTCCTTAAACCTTTTCGACATTCACGAGAAACGCTTTGAACTCAGGCGTTTGCGTATTGGCATCACCGACGAAGGGCGTCAGGGTGTTAGCGAGGAAACCTTTTTTGCCAGGCCCTGAAAGCCCCAGTGAATCGGAATACCCACGGTATCGACGGTTTTGCCCTCCACCGTCAGCGAGCGAATACGCCTGGTCACCACGGCTTTGGCTTTGATATAGCCGCGGCTGGAACTGACTTTCACGGTGTCGCCCTGAACGATGCCCAGCTTAACGGCCAGCGTTTCGCCAATTTCGACAAATTGCTCAGGCTGAGCGATAGCATTTAACCGTGCATGTTTGGTCCAGTAGTGGAAATGTTCAGTCAGGCGATAGGTGGTGCCAACGTAAGGGAACGCATCAGCGTGGCCCAGACTGTCGCGATCGTTTTTGAACAAGCGTGCAGCCGGGTTTGATACCACATCAGGATGCAGCGGATTGGTGCCAATAGGGGTCTCAAAAGGCTCGTAATGTTCCGGGAACGGACCTTCAGCCATTTTGTTGAGCGCAAATAGCCGTCCAAGCCCTTCAGGCTGCATGATAAACGGCCCTGCGTCGCTGCCTGGCGCGGCGTTGCTGTAATCGGCAACGTCCTGACCAGTCCATTTACTGCCGTCCCATTGCACTAACTGCCGTTTTGCATCCCACGGCTTGCCTTGTGGATCTGCCGAAGCGCGGTTGTAAAGAATGCGGCGATTCAGCGGCCATGCCCAACTCCAGTTCAGCGTATTACCCAGACCAGACGGATCGCTGTTATCGCGGCGCGCCATTTGATTACCTTCTGGCGTCCAGCTACCGGCGAAAATCCAACAGCCGCTGCTGGTCGAACCGTCATCCTTCAGATGGGCAAATGTACTGAGCTGCTGGCCTTTCTTCGCAAGCAGCGTGCCTTTGCTATCGAAAATATCCGTTAATGCTTTACCGTTGCTTTCTTTCGCAACCTCTTCTGAAGCCGGATTGTCTGGCGTCAGATAGTTCCATGTCATGTTCAGTACCGGTTCCGGTACAGCGCCGCCTTCACGCGCATACATCTCACGCAGCCGCAGATAAATACCGGCAAGAATTTCGCCATCATTCACCGCTTCGCCCGGTGCATCCTGAGCTTTCCAGTGCCACTGCATCCAGCGGGCGGAGTTGACGATTGAGCCTGCTTCCTCAGCGAAACAGGTTGAGGGCAGACGGAAAACTTCGGTTTGAATCGCAGCGGTATCCACCTCATTGTATTCACCGTGGTTCTGCCAAAAGGTGGCGGTTTCGGTATTCAGCGGATCGATGGTTATCAAATATTTCAGCTTCGACAGCGATTGGGTAATTTTGCGCTTGTCAGGGAAGGAGGCCAGCGGGTTAAAGCCCTGACAGATATAACCATTCACTTTGCCTTGCGCCATCAGCTCGAAGTATTGCAACACGTCGTAGCCTTTATCCCACTTCGGTAGCCAGTCAAAACCCCAGTTATTTTCTTGCCGGGCGTGATCGCCAAAAAATGCCTTCATCAGGCTGACAAAGAATTTAGGGTAGTTGCTCCAGTAATTTACCTGGCCTGGCAGCATGGCTTTGGGAGTGTTGGCGCTGAGATAGCTTTGCAGATCGGTCTGCTTATCTGACGGCAAGGTCAAATAACCCGGCAAACTTTGCGACAGCAAACCGAGATCGGTCAGGCCCTGAATATTGGAGTGACCACGCAATGCGTTAATGCCACCGCCCGCCATGCCCATGTTGCCTAACAGTAGCTGGATCATGGCCATAGTCCGGATGTTCTGCGCACCCACGGAGTGTTGCGTCCAGCCCAGCGCATAAAGGAACGATGCGGTACGATCGTGGACGCTGGTTTCCCCTAACAGCTCACACACTTGCAGGAAGTCAGCCTGTGGCGTGCCGCAGATACGTTCAACCATGTCAGGTGTATAACGGCTGAGGTGCTGCCTGAGTAAATTCCACACACAGCGCGGATGGGTCAGGGTGACGTCGCGTCTGGCGAAGCCCTCTGCATCCAGTTCATAGTGCCAGCTGGTTTTATCATACTGACGTGTTGTCTCGTCGTAACCGCTGAACAGGCCTGCATCGAACGAAAAATCGTCGCGCACGATCAGGCTGGCATTGGTGTACGCTTCGGTATATTCACGGTTGATTTTGTTATGGGTGATCAGCCACAGCAAGACACCCGACAGGAAAGCAATGTCAGTGCCTGAGCGAATCGGCGTATAGAAATCGGCTACCGATGCGGTACGTGTAAAACGCGGATCGATAACAATAATTTTGGCATTGTTGTGAATTTTAGCTTCTATTGCCCAGCGGAAACCGACCGGATGCGCTTCAGCAGCGTTTCCACCCATCACCACGACCAGATTGGCGTTACGGATGTCGACCCAGTGGTTGGTCATCGCACCGCGACCAAATGTTGGAGCAAGACTTGCTACCGTTGGTCCGTGTCAAACGCGCGCCTGGTTGTCGACCGCTAACATACCCAGCGATCGGGCCATTTTTTGAGTTAAATAGCCAGTTTCGTTACTGGATGCCGATGCGCACAGCATGCCGGTTGTCAGCCAGCGATTAACCGTCACGCCCGCATCATTTTGCGCTTCGAAGTTGGCGTCACGATCCGCTTTCATTAATCTGGCGATACGGGTGAAGGCCTCGTCCCAGCTAATGCGTTGCCATTTATCTGAACCTGGCGCGCGATATTCCGGGTATTTCAGTCGGCTGTCGCTGTGGACAAAATCGAGCAGTCCGGCTCCTTTTGGACAGAGCGCACCGCGGCTTACCGGATGATCGGGATCGCCCTCAATGTGGAAAATGGTTTCTTTAACATTTTTTGCACCGTCGCCGAGGCTGTACATTAACAGCCCGCAGCCTACTGAACAGTAAGTACAGGTATTACGGGTTTCGCGTGCGCGCAACAGCTTATACTGCCGCGATTGCGCAAGCGCCGTCTCAGGCATAAAGCCGAGCGCCGCTGCCGTGGTGCCTGCCATACCGCCAGCACAAATTTTGAAGAACTTTCTTCGGCTGACATTCATGATTACATCCTTTTATACGATTGCGGTGACTGATGAGTGCTTGTCTGGCAATGATCTTTATGGTTCTTCCTCTGCGAGTTTGTAGAGGTTATAGCGCAGGTTCAAAATGATCATTCGCTGGAAAAGCGGCATGATAATACCCTTTATTTACTGTGGTTTTTAGATCGGACAGATAAAGTGAAAATAAACGACGCGAATAGTGACGCGAATGTGATCAAGATCGCGGGAATGGTTGTAACCCAGGTCTGGCAACGTGATGATCTACAACAGTCTCAGGCTGACTGGCTGGCAGAAGAGGTGCCCGTCGCGCTGGTGTATAACGGCATTTCGCATGTGGTCATGATGGCGACACCCAAAGATCTTGAAGCCTTTGCACTTGGCTTTTCGCTGTCTGAAGGCGTTATTGATGCGCCAGAGGATATTTTTGGCATGGATGTGGTGCCGGGCTGTAATGGCATTGAGGTTCAGATAGAGCTTTCCAGCCGCCGCTTTATGGCGTTGAAAGAGCAGCGTCGGGCAATGGCGGGGCGCACAGGTTGCGGCGTATGTGGCGTCGAACAGTTAGATCAAATCGGTAAACCGGTTATGCCGCTGCCTTTCACCCAGCGTTTCGCGTTAAATCATCTCGATCGTGCATTAAGCCAGTTAAAAGCGTTTCAGCCGGTGGGCCAGAAAACCGGTTGTACTCATGCGGCCGCCTGGATTCAGCCAAACGGTGAACTGGCGGGGGCTGTGAAGATGTCGGGCGCCATGTCGCACTGGATAAACTGCTAGGCATTCGCAGCCAGGCTCGCTGGACGCAAGGCGCGGTATTAGTCTCCAGCCGCGCCAGCTACGAGATGGTGCAGAAATCGGCCATGTGTGGCGTTGAGATTCTGTTCGCTGTTTCTGCCGCCACGCGCCTGGCGGTTGAAGTGGCAGAACGCTGTAATGTGACACTGGTGGGTTTTAGCAAACCCGGACGCGCAACGGTCTATACACATCCACAGCGGTTAATTTAAACGCTTTTTTGTTCACAAAACGGAAGTGACACGATGTGGCAACACTATCGAACTGAGCGTTTGACGCGAAAGGATAGCGGCGTATTTGAATAGAGGTAGGTTGTTTTTCCGCCGATAAAGAGTGAACTGCGTGACACAGAAAGACTGGGATCCAGAGAGTGACTGGCTCAAATGGCTGTGGGAAAAGTACGCGGCTATGTTTGAGCTTCGAAACAGTAAGCCGCTATGCCGGTGAGAGCCGTTATATCCGGTTTAGCTTTGCGGGTGGCGATGGCGGATAGTGTCTTTAATGAAAAAAGCGACTTTGCCATTTCCGCTTATTTAAACGTGCGGAAAAAGCAAACAGCGTAAATACATTCGCTTACCGCTATGTTTTAAATTAAACCACCATGACCTGTGGCAAAGCCTGTTGCAGCGCAGCCAGCGCCACAGTTTTGCCACCGCCATTATCGGTAATAAGCAAACTAATTTCGGACGATGATGCGTAAACCGTGCGGCTGACAACGCCCATTTTGCTGTGATCGGCCAGTAAAAAACATTGATTCGACTGCTGCACCATGGCACGGGCGATGGCGGCTTCATGGGGATGAAAGCTGGTGGCACCGCTTTTTGCATCAATGCCCACGGGCGAAAGCAGGGCCACGTCGGCGCGGTAGCGATAAATTTCCCCAACGGTTATTTCACCCCGCGTGTGTTGCGCGCCTGCGCCCATAGTACCGCCTAATAAAATAACCTGATTATTCAGCGTTTCATGCTCTTCACCTGCGCTCAGCGCCAGTGCCGCCTGCAAACTGTTCGTCAGAATCGTCAAGCCGGACATGGTGCGCAGGATTTCCGCCAGCACGGTGGTGGTGCTGCCAGCATCAAGAAAAAGCGTTTGGCCTGGCTGTAACAATTGCGCGGCGGCTAAGGCAATGGCGCGCTTTTCTTTGGCCTGCGCAGCGCGACGGACGATCAGCGGCGGTTCAGGCGGGGTGTCGATCGCCACCAGTCCCCCATGCACACGGCGCGCCAGCCCTAATGCTTCCATTTCAATGATGTCGCGACGTGCGGTTTCACGCGATATACCGAGCTCTTTGATGATGCGTTCGGTGCTAACCTGACTGAGCGTAGTCAGTAAAGCACGGATACGGTGAAGGCGCGTTTCCTGCAGCATGGCAAATTCCCTGAGACAACATGAACAAGTGCCTAAGCTTACCTGAGCAGGGCGAAGGCGTCATGTGTATTTAGTTGTATTTGTGTATTTGGTTGCATTTTTAAAAAGAGCAGGCATGATGTGACTATTCGCTGCATCACCTACATTCGCAACGGGAGTTATCATGGCCACGCGCTCCACCATCATGGATACCAATAGTTTTCGTGCAGAACATGCTGACGCGCTTGATGCTGATACGCGCAAGCTGACTGACAAACGCAGTAAAGTGCTTGGCGAATCCTATCGCCTGTTCTACCGCAAGCCGGTACATCTGGTGCGCGGCGAAGGGCAATATCTCTGGGATGCGGCAGGTGATAAGTACCTTGATGTTTATAACAACGTGGCGAGTATTGGTCATTGCCACCCGGCGGTAATTGATGCGGTTACTCAGCAGATGAAAATGTTGAATACCCACACCCGTTATCTGCATGAAAATATTCTGGATTACACCGAAGAATTGCTGGCGACCACTCCCGACGAAATTGATCGCGCCATGTATATGTGTACCGGATCGGAAGCTAACGATCTGGCCATCCGCGTCGCGCGCGCTTTTAGTGGCGGTACAGGCATCATCGTGACGAAAGAGGCCTACCACGGCACCAG
This sequence comes from Candidatus Pantoea haifensis, assembly GCA_018842655.1. Lineage (GTDB taxonomy): Bacteria > Pseudomonadota > Gammaproteobacteria > Enterobacterales > Enterobacteriaceae > Pantoea > Pantoea haifensis. The sequence goes on from JAGTWN010000004.1 coordinate 3,066,660, forward strand.
TGAACTGACATCAGGCGCATCACCGGCGCTGGGCAGTGGGCAGCCGCTGGCCCCGACCACACGTTTAGTTATGCCACCGGATGCGTATCGCGTTGACGCACCGGACCTGGGTGAATGGTTTGCCAAAGAAATTCAACAGCAAATCGACGATATGAAAGCGCACGGCATTAAATTTGCGGGCTTTCTTGCTGATTCGATTTTCTCTTCTGATGGCGTCTTGCCCAATCCACGCGGTTTTTTGCAAAAGGCGGTGGATGTGGTTCACGCCAACGGCGGTATTTTTATTGCTGATGAAGTGCAGCCTGGTTTTGGGCGCACCGGTGATGCGTTCTGGGGATTTGGTCGTCATGACATCGTGCCTGACGTGATCACAACTGGCAAACCCATGGGAAATGGCATTCCGGTGTCTGGCCTGCTAGCCAAAAGTGATGTGCTGGCCGCGTTCAGTGACGACATTCCTTACTTCAATACGTTTGGTGGCAATCCGGTGGCGATGGCCGCAGCACAGGCGGTGTTGAAAGTCATCAGAGAAGAGAAGTTACAAGCGCACAGCCGTGTTGTCGGTGCCAAATTGCAGGCTGAGCTGAGTAAACTGATGGATCGTTTCGACTGCGTTGGCGATGTGCGCGGTGCCGGATTATTTATCGGTTTTGAACTGGTAGAAGATCGCGCCAGTAAAACGCCAGACAAAGTGCTGGCATTAAATCTGATTGAAAAGCTGCGCGAACATCGTGTGCTGACCTCAGTCGCCGGGCCTTATGGCAACGTTCTGAAACTGCGTCCACCGTTAGCGTTCCAGGAAAGCGATATCGACTGGTTAGTGGGGGCGCTGGATAAATCGCTGCGCGAGCTGGGTAAATAACAGTGGGTCCGGCGGCAATAGTGCTGCCGGTGAAGGCCAGGCCGTAAAAACAACGGGTTGCTTTTGCTCGCTTGCTCAAACCCTTATGTTTAATGGGGCATTGATTACTCTTTTACGGATCATGAATTTAACTATAATGATTCGACTGCTTACGCGGCACGCTCAAAACAAGTGCTGCTCAAACATTAAATGGAGAGGAAGAACATGAGTTATTCACTGCCATCCCTGCCTTACGCATACGACGCACTGGAACCGCATTTTGACAAGCAGACGATGGAAATCCATCACACTAAACACCACCAGACCTACGTCAACAACGCCAATGCGGCGCTGGAAGGAACTGAATTTGCCGATCTGCCAGTTGATGAACTGATCACTAAACTGGATCAGCTGCCAGCAGATAAAAAGGCCCACTGCGTAACAACGCAGGTGGTCACGCTAACCACAGCCTGTTCTGGAAAGGCCTGAAAACCGGTACGACTTTACAGGGCGACCTGAAAGCAGCCATCGAAAAAGATTTCGGTAGCGTTGAAAAATTCCAGGAAGAGTTTGAGAAAGCGGCTGCAACCCGCTTTGGTTCTGGCTGGGCGTGGCTGGTTAAGAAGGGCGATAAACTGGCTGTGGTTTCTACCGCAAACCAGGACAACCCGCTGATGGGTGAAGCAATTTCTGGCGCATCAGGCTATCCAGTTCTGGGCCTGGATGTGTGGGAACACGCTTATTATCTGAAGTATCAGAACAAACGTCCTGACTACATCAAAGCATTCTGGAACGTTGTAAACTGGGACGAAGCAGCAGCACGTTTCGCTTCAGCTAAGTAAATAAGTGACAAACCGGTGGAAGCGATTCCGCCGGTTTTTCGTGTTTATCATGATCTCTTTTCCAGCCTCGATTGCTAAATCAAAAGTAAACCAATCCTGATTTTCTCCGCCTGGCTTTTTAACGTTAACCTGCCGTTGATATTCGTGGTTTTACCCTGAGCGCCATTTCCACTTCAGAGTATGACGCTAACATGTCAATTATCACTGCTCAGGAGACGAACACTGATTCGTCTGTTTCACTGTTTTTGCCGTTAATTAGCGGGAAATATATTCCAGATAAATTGTGGCTAAGTAAACGCTTCCGATTAAAGTTCTTGTTAAGAACCTTAATATCGCCTGTCACCACCGTGCGCTATTTACACCAGCTTTCACAACTGCCGCAAATAACGCAGTTGATGAACAGCCAGGGCTTGCTGCCAGCCAGACCTCATCGCCCTTATCTGCGCGCGGGCCTCAGCGTGGCAGCGCGTGCACAGGCTATTCTCGATCACTATCAAACCATCAATCAGCTGCAGGATCCGCAGTTGCGTCAGCTTCTGCAAAGCCACGGCGATAATGTGCTGGCTCATTTACAGGGCAAAAATGGCGAGGCATTTTTTATTACGGCCAGCCCCGGACATTATGATCGTGAAGGCGAAGTGACATTAGTGCTGCGCTATCAGCAGGACATTATTGCCTCACTCTCATTTTCACTGATTAATGAGGATAACCAGCGCACGTTGTTAATTGGTGGTTTGCAGGGACCGCGTAAAAACATAACCAACGACGTTATCCGTGAAGCGACCAAAGCTGCGCACGGCCTGTTTCCGAAACGTCTTTTAATGGAAGTGGTTTTTATTTTGGCCGGAGAGTGTCGGGCGCAGAAAATAGCGGCAGTAGGTGATAACACCCATGTTTTCCGCAGCCTGCGTTATCGTCATAGCAAAAGCGAACACTTTTTTGCCAGCTACAGTGAGTTCTGGCTGTCGTTAAGCGGTGAAGAGCGTGCAGATGGCGTATTTCAGTTGCCGTTAAGCCTGCCACGTAAATCGCTGGAAGAGATTGCCAGTAAAAAACGCGCTGAGTATCGTCGTCGTTATGAGCTGTTAGCCAGCCTGGCGGAGCAGGTTTATGCTGCCGCCGGACAACGCAATGTCGATCAGGCCGCAGCCTGACCGTTATCTCAGAATGCGTTTTTAGCGAAACCGGTCATGACTTTGAGGCCCATTTCACGTCCCAGCGCGGTCATTGGATGCACCACAACCAGACCGCGCACGCTTTTCTTTAGCGCGCCCAGGTTCGCCTGCTCTTTTTGGTGATTTCACGGCTAAAAGGCAGTTTTTGCAGCTTTTGCGCTTCAACGCTCAACTTTTCGACGCGTTGATTACGTAAACGCTCGATCTCAGTAACCAGGGTTTCTTTCTCTTTTAACAGCGCACCCAGCTTTTCTGCATCACCCGATTCCAGCAACTGCGGCTCTTTACGGTTCAGGGCATCCAGCTGATCGCTGAGGCGTTTGATTTCGTTCTTTTCTGGCTCTTTCATGACAACAACTCGTTAAGGAAAACAGGCAAAGGATACACCAAAACTGGCGCATGTTCTCGGTGAGGTTAGGGGATAAAGCAGATAAGATTCAGCTAACGGGCTTTTTAAATGCTTGCTTAAGACTAATGCGGGAAATCAATTCAGTCAGTGATAACACCATGGTAGATCGCACCATTTGCAGATAACGTAGCTGCTGCATAGCACGCAGCTCTGCATCGTCAGGATGAAAATCGGGTCGTGGTGGCCATGCAGTGACGCAATGCAGCTCGCCAAACGGGCCGAGAATTTCATCATCCGTGAAGCGGTAATCACCCTCGTCATGATTCAGCTCCTCGCGTAGCGCAAGCAGCAATTCGCAATCTTCATACTCATGACGATTGATCACACCCAGGCCGTAGATCAATTTCAGCCGCACCGGTAATTCGCCCAGCGGCCCATTGCCAAGCAATAGCGGTTCGACGGCGTATTTAACGGCGTAATCATCCTTGCGAAACACCTGTAAAACCAGCAAGTTGACCGCTTCGGCCAATAGCTCGACGGCGGCGATCAGAAAGCTTCTCACCGAGCGACCGGCGTTCAGGCGCTCAAGCACCCGGTTTTCAAAAGCTTGCTTCTCTTCCATTATTGCCTGCATGGGTTTGATACCGCTATCGGGTGCAACTGCACTGCACCCGATGAGCAAAGCTAACATACGCGCATTATGCCATAGCGTTATATGCGCTCACCACCGAAGCCACTACTTCGCTATTAGCGTCAAGGCCAGAAACCTGCGCCAGCGCAGCCTGCGGGCCTTTCTCCTGTAACAGCGTGGCTAACTCTTGTGCCTGTGGGTCCTGATCGCTGCGGTAGTGCATCGCGGCAGCAATCCCCTGTACCAGATGCGTGTGCGGTAGTTGGTACTCCAGCGTGCCGAGTGTCGGCTTGATCAGGCGATCACCTGCGCTCAGTTTACGCAGCGGCTGACGACCTACGCGCTCTACATCATCTTTCAAATAGGGGTTTTCGAAACGGCCCAGAATTTTTTCAATATATGCTGCATGCTTATCGGCTTCAAAACCATAGCGTTTGATCAATACAGCGCCACTCTCTTCCATCGCGCCTTTCACTACCGCACGGATTTTGTCATCCAGAATGGCATCACGAATAGTCTGATGACCCGCTAACTGACCAAGATAGGCCGTAATCGCGTGGCCCGTATTCAGGGTAAAAAGCTTGCGCTCCACAAAGGCCATCAGGTTGTCAGTCAGTTCCATACCTGCAATCGTCGGCAATTCGCCTTTGAACTGAGTCTTATCAACAATCCATTCGCTGAAGGTTTCCACCGTCACTTCAAGCGGATCATTACTGCCTGCTTCAGACGGCGGTACAATACGGTCAACAGCCGAATCAACAAAGCCGACATGCTGTTCCAGCCAGGCGTGATACTGCTCCGGCAGAGCTTTCAGAACATGCTGCTTTAACTGACTGGTGCCACGCACCATGTTTTCGCAGGCGATAATGTTCAACGGGCGGGCATTACCGCTGTCGCTGCGTTTGGCCAGGCCTCTGGCGAGGCTACCCGCAATGCGCTCAAGGATTTGTGGCCCCACCGCAGTAGTAACAAGATCAACCTCGGCAACCAGCGTAATAATCTCTTCGCTGGTACTGTTTACCGCGCTCACGCCTGTTACAACGTCAACCTTCGCCTGCTCGCCGACAACATGAACGGGATATTCATGACGTGCGTTCAGCGCATCCAGCACCGCCTGATTAACATCAGCAAACACCAGTTCGATGCCTGCATCTGCTAACAGTTTGCCAATGAAACCACGACCGATGTTTCCTGCTCCAAAATGTAACGCTTTCATAATTTTGACCCATTTCAAAAGACGATGGGGCGAGCATGCCCGCCCCGGATTTCAGGACGGGCTTACCCGCCCCAGGGAAATGATTTATCTGAATTACGCGGTTGCCGGGCTGCCTGACAGCAGATCCAACACTTCCTGCACGCTGGTGGTGTTGGCCAGCTTTTCAATCACACGGTCATCGTCCAGCGCATTGGTCAGGCTGGTGATGACCTGGATGTGCTCGTTATTGCGTGCAGCAATACCAATCACCAGACGGGCAACGTCATCTTCTTCTTCGCCAAACAGCACGCCAGCCGGATACTGGCAGAAAACCACACCCGTTTTCAGCACGCGATCTTTCGCTTCAACAGTGCCGTGTGGCACAGCAATGGATTCGCCGAGGTAGGTTGGCGTTAACTTTTCACGTTCCAGCATCGCTTCTACGTATTCCGGCTCGACGTAACCCCTTTCACCAATTGCTCACCGGCAAAGCGAATTGCCTGCTCTTTGGTGGTTGCGCTCTGACCGAGGAACACGTTGTCTGAACCCAGTTTAAACAGGTTTGTGTTGCCATCGTCATAGCTGTCGCCTAACGTTTTCTGGACTATTTCACGGTTCGATTCGCTGCGGTTTGCCGCAACCAGGCGTTCAGTCAGCGTGCTGTACAGGGCGCTGTCGAGGAAATTGTTCAATGAAATATGCTGAGCATGCGGAGCCTGACGTATTGCACGTTCAGTCAGGTCGCGGTGCGTGATAACCAGATCCACATCACCCGGCAGATTATTGATAGCAGTATTGGTTACCGACACGTTGCTCAAACCCGCATCCTGAACTTTTTTACGCAACACGCCAGCACCCATCGCACTTGATCCCATTCCGGCATCACAGGCAACGATGATTTTGCGCACATGGTTCAGTTCAACGCTCATCGCATCACTGGCGACAGGCGCACCAGCTACGCTTTGGCCTTTAGACTGCGCCTTCATATCCTGCATGCGCTTCGTGGCCGCTTCAATGTCATCTTCATCTTTCACTTTGCTGGTTTTCAGCAAGATGGCTGATACCACAAAGGAGACGGCAAAAGCCGCGACGATAGCCATGATGTTCGCGAAGTAAGCCCCTTTTGGCGTCATCGCCAGCACCGCAAGGATCGAACCCGGTGAGGCTGGAGAAACCAGGCCGCCGTTCAGCAGTGTCAGTGTGAATACGCCCGTCATACCGCCAAGGATAACCGCCAGCAGCAGACGCGGTGCCATCAATACGTAAGGGAAGTAGATTTCATGGATGCCGCCGAGGAAGTGGATGATTGCCGCACCGCCCGCAGACTGTTTTGCACTTCCACGACCAAAGAACATATAGGCCATCAGCACGCCCATACCAGGGCCTGGGTTGGCCTCAATCAGGAAGAAGATTGATTTACCGGCTTCGCTGGCCTGCTGGATACCCAGCGGCGAGAAAATGCCGTGGTTAATGGCGTTGTTAAGAAACAGAATTTTTGCAGGTTCAACAAAGATTGAGGTCAGCGGCAGCAGGTTATTCTGCACCATCAGGTTTACACCCGCAGCGAGAATATGCGACAGCCCTTCAACCAGCGGACCGATAGCCATAAAGGCCAGCAGCGCCAACAACATACCGATAATACCGGCAGAGAAGTTGTTGACCAGCATTTCAAAGCCGCTTTTGATCTTGCCGTCAATGGCACGGTCAAAGGACTTGATCGCCCAGCCGCCAAGCGGACCGGCAATCATTGAGCCAAGGAACATTGGCATATCGGCACCGACAATCACGCCCATAGTGGTGATCGCACCGACCACGCCACCGCGGTCACCACCTACCAGACGTCCGCCGGTAAAACCGATCAACAGCGGCAGCAGATAGGTGATCATCGGACCTACCAGCTTGGCCAAGGTTTCATTTGGGATCCAGCCGGTTGGAATGAACAACGCTGTGATGATACCCCAGGCGATAAACGCCCCAATGTTTGGCATCACCATATTACTCAGAAAGCGACCAAAGCTTTGTACTTTGACCTTCACTGATGAGGACATAAACCCACCCCTTATTGAGACGCGCTGCAATAGGAGAGCGCGTTTGTTTTTGTTTAACCACCGCGGCGGGAAACCGCTGGTATTACTGTATGCACGCGGACTCTATCACGCGAATATGACGCTGCGTAGCGTCTGGAATAAGTGTGATGCAGATCACGCACTTAAGGTGGGGGCTGGGGTTGTTTAAGTGATGTAGATCACAAAATTAAGCTGTAATAAAAGTACGTTGGTGAATTTATAAGCGTAACCGGGCCAGTTTTGTGATTGTAATCACAGATAATGATGGTCTCTTTGTTTCATTTATGTGATTTAGATCACAAAGAATTTTCGTTTAAAAATGCGCCAGATCGCACTTTAATCGTGGGCTGTTTTCATGCGTATAAATCTGAAAGAGAGTAACGAAAGGCGAGAAATCGAGCGTTTAGCCCGTTCATACTTTAAGCTGCGGGGCGTTAACAACGGTTGCGGGAAAAATGAGCCTCGGGCGAGGCTCATTGCTGGCATGATTACTGTAAGCCGCCCTGAACGGCATTTTGTGCCTGCGTTAGGGCCTGCGTATTAGCTGACAGGTTGCTCATCAAAGTGTTGTACTGCGATGCCTGATCCTGAGTCGGGAACTGCACACCGCCGTCATTGAAGCTGACGCGCGTGCCCTGGGTTTGCAGGAAATCACCGGTTTGCACTGCGCTTTGGCTTAACGCCTGTAATTTAGGCAGTAAAGGAATAAGCAGGTTGGCAGGTTTTGTCACCACTTTGTCATAAACGGTGTCGTAAACTTTCTTGAGATCGTCCGGTTGTTTAAGTGCGGCCTTGCTGCTGTCAGCCTGCATTTTGGCGCTCTCAATTTGCTGGGTAACGATGACTAACGCACCGTTGGCCTGACGCAGCGAATCACGGCGGGAAAGATAGTCCTGCGGCACGCGGATCGCTGACAGCTCATCCACTACCGGGCGCATCCCTTGTTCCACAGCTTTATTCGCCTGCTGAGAAAAACCATAAATGATGGCGTAGTCGCTGGCGAAATTGCCAAGGCTCTGCTTTTGATTTTCGCTCAGGCTGGGCAGATGCTCGCCGCTGCGCATGACCGTGTTTTGCAGAAAATCAATAAAGGCTTTGCGCTGCTCGCCTTCTTTATCACCGCAAGCGGTAAGTTGCAGCACGATAAGCGCGCCAGCAAGCATGATACCGCTGCGCGCCCAGAGGCGGGAAAGTCCTGAAGCCATTCGTTCAACTCCTGTCAGTGAATCGGGCTGATATCTACGTAAGAATGGCCTAAAGAATAGAACAAACGGGGAGTGCGCACAACGTGAAAGCCGTTGTTGTTGGGCGTATTAATCCGAAGCGTCAGTGAAATCATTTCTGAGCTTAACTGACGATGCACAACCTGTGACGTGTCCGCACTATTACGCAGCATTGCGCTCATCGCTGCGATCTGCGTTAAGCGATGTCACCGTGGGTTAAATGCTGAAAAAGTCGGCAGGTGTGATGAACCGCATTCAGCTTTAAAGCGGGATGGGCGGTAAAGGGAGGGTGATTGCAGCCTGTTAAGTAAACAAATGGCGCAAATTTTGCACGGATAAAAAGCTAAGACGTTATTATTCAGTGGCAGAACAAGCGGGTGTGACGGGTTGGGAGCAACGTCGGGTTGGACGGTGAAGAAAAGATGGAGAATCTGGTTACGGCAACGATAAGCAGAGTTGTTCAATTCCAGATAAGAGCATTTCAGTGAAAGTTTATAATTATCATTTGCTTAACCTGTTTTTGCCCGTAACGGCATCGTTAAGGTAAAAAAATAATCATAAATTGCACAGCAAATCGTCCGGTCTCTATCCATACTTAATCTCCCGGCATTTGTTGCATTGTCCTGACTTATTCAAAAAGCAGTGCGCATCAGGCTGTGTCCCGTAATGGTTTCACCTATAACAAAAACAAACCCTTGCGGGATACAGCCTGAACTGGCCGGTTTCAGAACCTGATTTCAGGTTCGTACCTCTCTACTTTCACGTGATTCATAGTGAGTTTGAAGGAGTTCTCTATGGAGTTAAAAGACCCAATGTTTGAATTGCTCAGCAGCCTTGAGCAGATTGTTTTGACACGTGATAACTGCCCTGTTGAATCGGAAATCCAACTTCAACCTGCTATGCCAGAACCCCAACGCTTACGTGAAATGACGGGTATGCAGGTTGATGAGTTTGCCAAAGTAATGGGTGTTAGCGTTTCTTCTGTAAAAAGTTGGGAAGCACGCCGCACGCGCCCTTCCGCTACCGCGCAGAAATTGATGAAATTGCTTCATGCCAATCCCTATCTTGGCCGGCAGTTACTTGAATAAAAAAGAAAAAGAAAGGAACCCGCCACAGGCGGGTTTTTTTAACTCAGCCCACCATATTTTGCCGCCTGCTTAACAAACCAGCTTTCTGGCACGCTGTGCGGGGCTGTCCTAACTGAGCGATGCCATTTTCGATAATGGTTGAGGCCTGCTGCCATAACTGCCTGTCGCCCTGTTTGAGCAACGCGATCTGCACCTTTTTTCCACTAAATAAACCCGGGCAAAATGTGGATCGAAACGCACAATCGAACGGGTATTGTCGATAATGTCAGCTAACTTAATGGTTTGTGCATCGGGTGATGCACTGGCTGTGTGTTGAAAATGTGCCAGTTTGCGCGCCGCACGATTTTTAGCAGAAGGCTGCACGCTGTCCGTTAACATCTCAACCAGTTCTGCGACGCGCGGGCCAAAAAATTTTCGATATCGCTTAATGTGGTGCCGGTATCTTCTACCGTATCGTGTAGCCAGGCGGCGGCCAGCAAATGCTCATCATGGCTGACGCTGCGCACCAGTTCGACCACTGCCGCAGGATGCACAATGTAAGGTTCGTCAGTGTATTTACGGCGCTGACCTGCTTCGGCATGGGCTTGTGTGGCATAGCGTCGCGCCTGCTCTTCCAGAGAATCCATCATGCGTTAACCCCCGAGGAATAAGTTGCTTGCAATTATGTAGTGCGCTATTTATATTCTAACCCATGAACAGTGATCAAGATGACAAAAAAGTGAAAGCGACGCCACTGTTGCTCGATCAACAGCTTTGCTTTGCACTTTATTCAGCTAATCTGGCAATGAATAAAGTGTATCGACATTTACTGACGCAGCTCGACATTACCTATCCGCAGTATCTGGTTATGCTGGTGTTGTGGCAAAAAGATGATGTCACCGTTTCTGAAATAGGCGAGCAGTTGTTTCTGGACTCTGCCACCTTAACACCGCTGTTAAAGCGGCTGGAAAACGCCGGATTGATTAATCGTCAGCGTTCCCGTCAGGACGAGCGTCAGGTTGTTGTTACGTTAACTGAAACAGGCAGAGCATTACGCAGTAAAGCTGAGAGTATTCCAGAAGCGATTCAGTGTGCAGCGGCCTGTGATGACAGCGCACTGAATGCCTTGAAAATGCAACTGGAAGGGCTGCGCGATAATTTAAACAAGTCGCGTTAATTATCTGGCTGTCGGTACAGTGTACCGGCATAACTTCATCCGCTCGACGACACAGATTTAAATAGCGAGCGATTAAATAGCGTTATAGCGAGGATATATGTCATTACAAGTGGTTTATCGTGCTAAAGCCAAAGCAACCGGGGGCCGTGATGGCCGCGCAACCTCTTCCGACGGCGTGCTGGACGTTAAATTAGGCGTGCCAAAAGAGATGGGCGGCGCGGGCGGTGAAGTGACTAACCCAGAGCAATTATTTGCGGCAGGCTATTCAGCCTGTTTCCTTGGTGCGATGAAGTTTGTTGCGGGTCGTGACAAGATTGCTATGCCAAAAGATGCCTGGATTGAAGGCGAAGTGGGCATCGGTCCGATTCCAGATGGTTTTGGTATTGAAGCAACCCTGAATATTCACCTGCCAGAGATGGATGAAGAGGAAGCGAAGAAGCTGGTCGATGCGGCACATATCGTTTGCCCGTACTCAAACGCTACCCGCAATAACATTGACGTAACGCTTAATATTATTCGCTAAGCGCAGCATGGGCCCGCAAAACGGGCCCATAATGTTTTCACACACTCTTTTTCTGCCGTTTCCCCGCATTTTCTCCACGCGCTTTACGCTTATTCAGTCTGCTAACTATCCTGGAGAAGTGCTCATGACTTTACACCTGCGCGCCTTGCTGCCCGGTTTATTGTTGACTGCTGCTTTTACTGTTGCCGCAGCCGACAACGTTATTACGCCTACACGCGGCACCATTGATGCCATTAGCGGTAATCAAATGGAGATCACTACCCGTCAGGGGAAAAACTCAGCGTCGAAATAACAGATAAAACGAAAGTGAACAGCGTCAGCAAAGCGCAGATGAGTGACATCAAACCTGACAGCTTTATTGGCACCGCTGCGGTGCCTCAAGCCAACGGTGAGCTGAAGGCGCTCGAAGTCCATGTGTTTGCACCGAGCCTGCGCGGTAGTGGGGAAGGGTTTAATCCGTTTGAATCCGCAGACGGCGCGATTAATACCATGACTAACGGCACCGTCGGCAAGCTGGTCAATAACAATGGCCGCACCCTTACCGTAAAATATGGTGATAAACAAAAAATCGTGCAGGTGCCGGATGACGTGCCCGTCGTACTGATTGAACCGGGTAACAAAAGCCTGTTAAAACCAGGCGGTAAAGTGGTGTTGTTTGGCACATTAACCCGTGAGGGTCACATTGTGGCGAGAGGAATTTCAGCAGGTAAAGATGGCCTGACGCCGCCTATGTAACGCTCTCTTTATCACGGGCCGGTTGTGTTCGGTGGTGATGCCGGTGGGTACGGCAACGTATTACAACGTGTTAAGCAGGGGCGGTGTTATAGCCGTTCCTGCCATTTTCGATGAACAAAAAATGTGCAAATTGCCACCATAACGTTTATTTTCTGGCCTAACCGTAACTCGCATGTTTTACTGTGCCACCTCGCTATAATCGCTCAGATTTATCTCGCATCCTGTGCGTCGCGCTTATAAAGCGAACTCTGCTGCAATCTGGCAGTCACAATACGTTCATAACGTGCACCACTCCAGGGAAACGCCATTTTTCATGAGTTATATTAAAAGTTTAACGCAGCAAAAGCTGTCGCTATTGCTGGCGTTATACATCGGTATATTATTGAATTTACCGATTTTTTATCGCCGGTTTGACGGCTTCTTAACGAAATCCACACTCGTCGACTGGGTTTCTGCCGTAACGGAAGTTGTGGCTATTGTTCTGTTAACCTTTTTCCTGATGCGTTTGCTTTCGCTAGGGGAAAAAGGATTTATCGCGTTCTTGCCACTTTTTTAGTGCTGATTTCCGTCGCTGCCGCCTATTACATGGCATTTTTTAATGTCGTGATCGGCTATGGCATCGTGGCATCGGTGATGACCACCGATATCGATTTGTCAAAAGAGGTAATTGGTCTGCACTTTGTAGTGTGGATGATACTGGTCAGCGGGTTGCCGTTGCTGATGATTTGGCGCAATAACCTTAGCCTGACGCTAAATGAGCAGTTACGCACACCGGGACAGCGCCTGAAGCCTGTGCTGATCATGCTGGTCTGCGTGGCGCTGGTTTGGCTGCCCATTCGCTATTTTGACAAGCTACAAAAAGCCAATGAAGAAATAACCAATATCGATCTGCCAAGCTACGGTGGTGTCGTCGCGCACTCTTATTTACCATCAAACTGGCTGGCCGCGGTTGGACTGTTTGCCTGGACGCGGTTTGATGAAACCATGGATAGCCAGGAGTTGCTCGATCCGGCGAAGAAATTTACCTATGTCGCGCCCAAAGGGTTAGATGATACCTACGTGGTATTTGTGATTGGTGAAACGACCCGCTGGGATCACATGGGGATGCTTGGCTATGAGCGTGACACGACGCCTAAGCTTTCTAAAGAGAAAAATTTAGTCGCGTTTCGTGGTCAGTCCTGCGATACCGCAACCAAGCTGTCGCTGCGCTGTATGTTTGTACGTGAAGGCGGCACCATGGATAACCCAGGCCGCACGCTGAAAGAGCAGAACGTGTTTGCAGTGATGAAAGAACTGGGCTTCACGTCTGAACTGTTCGCTATGCAAAGCGAAGTATGGTTCTACGATAACGTCAATGCTAATAACTTCGCGTTTCGTGAGCAGATTGGTTCTGAAAAGCGTAATCAGGGCAAAGCGGTAGACGATATGCTGTTAGTGCCTGAGCTGAAAGCGTCGCTGGATCGTTTTCCTGACGGCAAACATTTAGTGGTTCTGCATACAAAAGGCTCGCACTATCTTTATTCGCAGCGTTACCCGCGCAGCTTTGCGCGCTATCAGCCGGAATGTTTAGGGGTTGATGACACCTGTAGTAAAGCACAATTGATCAACGCTTATGACAACTCAATTTTGTATGTCGACAATATGCTCGATAGCGTGTTTGATCAGTTACGTGATAAGAAAGCGATTGTTTTCTATGCTGCCGATCACGGCGAATCAATCAGTGACAACATGCATTTGCACGGCACCCCACGTGAAATGGCTCCCCTGAGCAGTTCCGGGTGCCAATGATTGTCTGGGCTTCGGATAAGTATCTGGCTGATCCAACTAATCGCAGCAACTTTGAGCGTTTACAGGCGCAGCAGCGCGTAGGTAAAACGCATCGCCACGTTGAGTTGTTCGATACGATTCTGGGTTGTCTGGGTTATACCTCACCCGATGGCGGCATCAAAGCGGCTAATAACTGGTGTCAGGCACCGGCATCCGGCAAGGCGAATGCGTTATAATACGGCCCAAAACATATTGACGTATCGCGGCTTTTCTTGCGTCGCGTGCTTTCCAGGCGATTGGCGGTAAAAGCTTAAAAAGCGGTTGACGCTGTTTATAGGGCGCAGTAATATGCGCCCCCATCGGCGAGTAGCGCAGCTTGGTAGCGCATCTGGTTTGGGACCAGAGGGTCGGAGGTTCGAATCCTCTCTCGCCGACCACATTTAAAAACCTGCCTGAAAAAGCAGGTTTTTTTCGCCTGTAGCAAAGAGGATGAGAACCTCCGAAGGAGGTTTGAGCCGAGCGTAGCGAGACAACGTTGCTTCAGCAACGGCCCGCAGGGCGCTTCTTACAGAGAAGCGTCATCCTCTCTCGCCGACCACATTTAAAAACCTGCCTGAAAAAGCAGGTTTTTTTCGCCTGTAGCAAAGAGGATGAGAACCTCCGAAGGAGGTTTGAGCCGAGCGTAGCGAGACAACGTTGCTTCAGCAACGGCCCGCAGGGCGCTTCTTACAGAGAAGCGTCATCCTCTCTCGCCGACCACATTTAAAAACCTGCCTGAAAAAGCAGGTTTTTTTCGCCTGTAGCAAAGAGGATGAGAACCTCCGAAGGCGATTTGAGCCGGGCGTAGCGAGACAACACCGTTGTATCGATCATAAAACCTGTCGCCTTTCCATGCCGCACTCTCTTTCCAATAACGTATCAATAATCCCCTTTCAGCGGCTTAGCTTGCCAGAGCATTCTTTTCCCGGCTTTTCTTTAGTTATCCCTTGCTGTATCAGTGTTGCAGCGTTATTTCGCGACACATTCTTCTTATGACCGAAAGCGGCAAGTTGCTGATTTCTTATGCCACTCAGGCAGCATATTTCGCTAGTTGAACGTCATAACGCACGGTGAATCGTTCAGTTATTCAACATTTGCCGGTAAAAGTTTTATGTTTTTTAACGGTGAGAATCACTAGCGACAAACTTAAACACCAGCAGAAAGTACGGATTTTGACCCGCCGATCTTGCGCAAAATATGGCATTTGCGCAAAAACGGTTTTTTTAGCGTTGCTTGCTATTCCTCACACTCTGTGTAAATAACTAACCGTTGTATTGACGTTCTTTGCAACTGTTGACAAATTGATGCGTCAATAAAGAAGCAGAAGCGACATGCTCTGACAGATTCCACGGTGTCAGAAAACGACAAAATAACGCTTCGCTCTTTTCCACCTGTAAAGGTGGTCCGCCCGAACCGCATAAAAAAATCAGAGGTCGGGCAATGCACACAACATCACATCACAATGGAGCAAACGCATGATCAACTCCCTGGCAAAATCCGGGATGCTGAAGGTCGGTCTGAGCCTGATTGCCATGACTGTCGCCGCCGGTGTTCAGGCCAAAACCCTCGTTTACTGTTCAGAAGGTTCCCCGGAAGGTTTCAACCCGCAGCTGTTTACATCGGGCACCACCTATGACGCCAGCTCACGTCAGATCTATAACCGTCTGGTTGAATTTACTATCGGGACCACAGAGCTGCATGCGGCGCTGGCTGAGAAGTGGGACATCAGCGAAGACGGTAAGACGTATACATTCCACCTGCGTAAAGGCGTTAAGTGGCAGACCACCAAAGATTTTAAACCGACGCGTGATTTCAACGCTGACGACGTGGTGTTCACATTTGAACGTCAGCTCGATAAAAACAACAAATACCATAACGTCTCTGGCGGCAGCTATGAGTACTTTGAAGGCATGGATATGCCGGCACTGATCGGTAAAGTCGAGAAGGTCGATGACTATACCGTGCGCTTCGTTTTGACCCGTCCAGAGGCACCGTTCCTTGCTGACTTAGGGATGGATTTCGCCTCCATTCTTTCGAAAGAATATGCGGACAACATGCTGAAAGCGGGTACGCCGGAAAAAGTGGACCTGAATCCTGTCGGCACCGGCCCGTTCCAGCTGCTGCAATACCAGAAAGATTCTCGCATCCTGTACAAAGCGAACCCGGACTATTGGGGTACCAAGCCGAAAATCGATCGCCTGGTCTTCTCCATTACCCCAGACGCCTCTGTACGTTATGCCAAGCTGCAAAAAGGCGAATGTCAGGTTATGCCGTATCCAAACCCGGCAGATATTGCGCGCATGAAGCAGGACAAAAATATCAATCTGTATGAGCAGGCTGGCCTGAACGTAGGTTACCTCTCTTACAACGTTGAGAAAAAACCGCTGGATAACGTGAAAGTGCGTCAGGCACTGACCATGGCGGTGAATAAAGAAGCGATCATTTCCGCCGTGTATCAAGGCGCAGGTCAGCCAGCGAAAAATCTGATCCCACCAACCATGTGGGGCTACAACGATGCAGTGAAAGACTATGCTTACGATCCAGAGAAAGCCAAGGCGCTGCTGAAAGAAGCGGGTCTGGCTGATGGCTTCTCCATCGATCTGTGGGCAATGCCGGTGCAGCGTCCTTACAATCCGAATGCGCGTCGCATGGCGGAGATGGTGCAGTCTGACTGGGCGAAAATTGGCGTAAAAGCCAAAATCGTTACCTATGAGTGGGGCGAATATCTGAAACGTGCGAAAGCCGGTGAGCATCAGACCGTGATGATGGGCTGGACCGGTGATAATGGCGATCCAGATAACTTCCTGGCCACCCTGTTTAGCTGCGCCGCTGCGAAAGACGGCTCTAACTATTCACGCTGGTGTGACAAATCGTTTGAAGACCAGATCCAGCCTGCGCGTGCAACTGCCGATCAGGCGAAGCGCATTGAGTATTACAAGCAGGCTCAGGTTGTCATGCACGATCAGGCACCGGCGCTGATGATTGCGCACTCAACGGTATACGAACCGGTCAGCAAAAAAGTCTCCGGCTATAAAGTTGATCCGCTTGGCGGACACTACTTTGCCCAGGTAGACATTCAGGAATAACCGTTGTCACCTTACCGGGGCTGATGCAAATCGCCCCGGTTTTATCCCTGTTTTACTGGAAACGGTAGAGGCGCAGCCTGTCTGCGTCGCGGTCGGGGCTACCCGATCGTCAGATGTGAGCATTAACTAACCTTGCGGCAACGTCCGCCGGGTAATGAGAGAAACCGGATTATGCTGCAATTCATACTCCGACGTCTGGGCCTTGTCATCCCGACGTTTATCGGTATTACCTTACTCACCTTTATTTTTGTCCACCTGATCCCCGGTGATCCGGTCCTGATCATGGCAGGTGAACGCGGGATCTCCCCGAGCGTCACGCGCAGTTGATGGCCCAACTGGGTCTCGATCAGCCGATGTGGAAACAATATCTGACCTATATCAACGGTGTATTGCACGGTGATTTAGGTATCTCGCTGAAAAGCCGCATCGCGGTGTGGGATGAATTTGTTCCCCGCTTCAAAGCCACGCTTGAACTGGGCATCTGCGCAATGTTATTTGCGGTTGCCGTCGGTATTCCTGTTGGCGTGCTCGCTGCTGTGAAACGCGGTTCTATCTTCGATCACACCGCTGTTGGTATCTCACTGACGGGCTATTCCATGCCGATTTTCTGGTGGGGCATCATGTTGATCATGCTGGTGTCGGTTCAATGGAACCTAACACCTGTGTCGGGGCGCGTCGGCGATACGGTGTTCCTTGATGATACCAACCCGCTGACTGGCTTTATGCTGATCGATACGCTGCTGTGGGGCGAGCCGGGCGATTTCAAAGATGCGGTGATGCATATGATTCTGCCCGCCATCGTGCTGGGTACCATTCCGCTGGCGGTCATTGTCCGTATGACGCGCTCCGCCATGCTGGAAGTGCTGGGTGAGGATTACATCCGCACCGCCCGCGCCAAAGGACTGACCCGTATGCGCGTGATTGTAATCCACGCGCTGCGCAATGCCATGCTGCCGGTAGTAACCGTCATCGGTTTACAGGTCGGCACCTTGCTGGCTGGCGCAATTTTGACTGAAACCATCTTTTCATGGCCAGGCCTGGGCCGCTGGCTGATTGAAGCTTTGCAACGCCGCGATTATCCGGTGGTGCAGGGCGGCGTGCTGCTGGTTGCGGTTCTGATTATCCTGGTCAACCTGCTGGTTGATCTGCTGTATGGCGTGGTGAACCCGCGCATACGTCATAAGAAATAAGGGGGAATCATGTCTATTGTTGATCCCGCTAGCGTACCCGCTGCACCTAAGCCAATGACGCCGGTTCAGGAATTTTGGCACTACTTTAAGCGTAATAAAGGCGCGGTGATTGGCCTGGTTTACATCGTTATCATGCTGCTGGTGGCTATTTTTGCCGACGTGCTGGCACCGCACGCCCCCGCCGAGCAGTTCCGCGATGCGTTGCTGCATCCGCCTGTATGGCAGGAAGGCGGCAGTTGGCGTTTTATCCTCGGCACAGATGACGTAGGACGTGATGTGCTGTCACGTCTGATGTACGGCGCACGCCTGTCACTGCTGGTCGGTTGTCTGGTGGTGGTACTGTCACTGATCTTTGGGGTGATTTTTGGCCTGCTGGCGGGTTATCTCGGCGGTGTGGTTGACGCCACCATTATGCGTCTGGTGGACATCATGCTGGCATTGCCGAGCCTGCTGCTGGCGCTGGTTTTGGTGGCGATTTTTGGTCCTTCGATCGTCAACGCCTCAATCGCACTGACTTTTGTCGCGCTACCGCACTACATTCGTCTGACCCGCGCTGCGGTGTTAGTCGAGGTGAATCGCGACTACGTTACCGCTTCTAACGTGGCGGGCGCGGGAATGCTGCGTCAGATGTTCATCAATATTTTACCTAATTGCCTGGCACCCTTGATCGTGCAGGCATCATTAGGCTTTTCCAACGCCATCCTGGATATGGCGGCGTTGGGCTTTCTCGGTATGGGTGCGCAACCGCCAACGCCGGAGTGGGGCACCATGCTCTCCGACGTGTTGCAGTATGCGCAAAGTGCCTGGTGGGTAGTGACCTTTCCTGGATTGGTCATTCTGCTTACCGTGCTGGCATTTAACCTGATGGGCGATGGTTTGCGTGATGCACTCGACCCGAAACTCAAGCAGTAAAGAGGCACCGAGATGGCGTTATTAAATGTAGATAAATTGTCGGTGCATTTCGGCGACGAAAAAGCACCCTTTCGCGCAGTAGACCGCATCAGCTATCAGGTTGAGCAAGGCCAGGTCGTCGGTATTGTTGGTGAGTCCGGATCAGGTAAATCAGTGAGTTCGCTGGCTATCATGGGGCTGATCGATTTTCCCGGTAAAGTGATGGCGGAGAAGCTGGAATTTAATCAGCGCGACCTGAAGCGTATTTCCGAAAAAGAGCGCCGCCAGCTGGTGGGCGCTGAAGTCGCCATGATCTTTCAGGACCCGATGACCAGCCTGAATCCTTGCTATACCGTAGGCTTTCAGATTATGGAAGCGATTAAGGTGCATCAGGGCGGCAATAAAAGTACCCGCCGTCAGCGTGCCATTGATCTGCTGACGCAGGTTGGCATTCCCGATCCGGCTTCACGCCTGGATGTTTATCCGCATCAGCTTTCAGGCGGCATGAGCCAGCGCGTAATGATTGCGATGGCAATTGCCTGTCGGCCAAAACTGCTGATTGCCGATGAACCGACGACGGCACTCGACGTAACGATTCAGGCGCAGATCATTGAGTTGCTGCTGGATTTGCAAAAGCAGGAAAACATGGCGCTGATCCTGATTACGCACGATCTGGCGCTGGTAGCTGAAGCAGCACACCACATTATTGTGATGTACGCCGGTCAGGTAGTGGAGAGCGGTAAAGCGACAGATATCTTTAAAGCGCCACGCCATCCGTATACTCAGGCATTGTTGCGTGCGTTACCGGAGTTTGCTGCGGATAAAGCGCGTCTGGCCTCGCTGCCGGGCGTTGTGCCAGGTAAATATGATCGCCCAACCGGCTGCCTGCTTAATCCACGCTGCCCTTATGCAACTGACCGTTGCCGTAAGGAAGAACCCGAATTACGTACTATTCCGGGGCGTCAGTCCAAATGTCACTATCCGCTGGATGATGCCGGGAGACCAACTTATGAGTCTTGATAACACCAGGCAGGATTACCTGCTACAGGCGATTGACCTGAAAAAACACTACCCGGTTAAAAAGGGATTTTTCGGTCAGGAACGCTTAGTAAAAGCCCTGGATGGCGTCTCGTTTAATCTGGAACGCGGTAAAACGCTGGCGGTTGTTGGTGAATCGGGCTGCGGTAAGTCAACGCTGGGTCGTTTGCTGACGATGATCGAAACCCCTACGGAAGGGCAGCTTTACTGGCACGGCCAGGATTTATTAAAGCACGATCCGCAGGCACAAAAGCTGCGTCGTCAGAAAATACAGATTGTGTTCCAGAATCCTTACGGGTCACTCAATCCGCGTAAAAAGGTCAGTCAGATCCTTGAAGAGCCGCTGCTCATCAACACTTCGCTGACCAAAGCGGAGCGACGTGAAAAGACGCTGGAAATGATGGCGAAAGTGGGGCTTAAAACCGAGCATTACGATCGCTATCCGCATATGTTTTCTGGTGGGCAACGCCAGCGCATCGCGATTGCGCGTGGCTTAATGCTTGATCCTGATGTGCTGATTGCTGATGAACCCGTTTCCGCGCTCGACGTCTCAGTCCGGGCACAGGTACTTAACCTGATGATGGATCTGCAGCAGGAAATGGGCTTGTCATATGTCTTTATCTCGCACGATTTGTCCGTGGTGGAACACATCGCTGACGAAGTCATGGTGATGTACCTTGGCCGCTGCGTCGAGAAAGGAAGTAAAGAGGCGATTTTCAGCAATCCGCGCCATCCTTACACTCAGGCTCTGCTCTCTGCAACGCCGCGTCTGAATCCTGATGACCGTCGCGAACGCATTAAACTGACCGGCGAGCTGCCGAGTCCGTTGAATCCACCGCCAGGCTGCGCATTTAATGCGCGCTGCCGCCGCCGCTTCGGCACTTGCGTACAGCTTCAGCCAAAACTGAAACGTTACGGCGAGCAACAGATCGCCTGCTTCGCTGTTGATCAGGATGAGAATCAGCCGGTCGGTGCAGCAGAAAAGGTCAGTTAATCACCAAAAAGGCTCCGTTCTGGAGCCTTTTTTAAGCCGATTTTCCATCAAACCCCCGCCGTGACTGATTTATTCCTGCCTGTAACCTCTTTAAAACTATTCATTAAGGTTAACGCATTGCAAGAGTGTGGCAAAAACAGGCGAAACGCCTGATTCAGCGTGACGCAAACGCAGGCTGTAAATAATGTTTTGTTAACGTTAAAGCGCAGTATGAATTATGGCAGTATTTGGGACTATTCAAACTTTTAACAACTCTGGCACTGACAGACGATGTGTAACCACGATTTAGTGCTTAAGTGTTATCGTGTTGTTAAATAATTTAACTTAAAATTTTCTTATTAATTTATAAAGCTAAACAGTTAATTTCCCCATTTTACCGTTAATAATGAATCTTACTGATTAAACTCTTTTATTGAACTTGCTGATTTTATAATCAGATTTTTCTCACCGTGTTTAAATGGATATGATATATTCCGGGAAATTTCCCCCTGTTGCAGGCCATGCCCCATGAAAAGTTACGACGATTTGCAGCGTTTCAAAGAAAAACGCAAACGCTCGACATCGCCTTTAAGGACATGTCTGGACAAACGCAGGAAGCGGCGGAACAGAGTAAATGGGCATTGATTCGCCAGCTGGCAAATGATGACAACACGCACCGTTCGGTAGTGGCCAACGTATTGATCTTCCTGAACCTCAGCCGGTACGTGCTGATGCGTTTAGTGCGCCTGCGCCAACGGCTTTCCTCCGTCAGGCACATGCTGTCGCGCCGTCGAATGTACCTGCACGCGCGTCAGTTTTAGATAGCCTGGCGGCCTCCACTGGTGCTGATGCGCCTGTTGATGTGCCCGCCTCTGAGGTATCGTCGCTGTTCCCGCCGCCACTGGCGCATGCTCAATCTGCTGTGGTATCACAGCCTGAAAACCCGCCGCCTGCGCCTGCCACCTGTCACTCTGTGCCAGTCGCAGCCCAACCGCCTGCTGCACCTGTTATCAGCACCGAACCGGGACGTTTTGGTGCGCTATTCCGTTCACGCAATAGCGAACCGGTCAGCCTGTCGAAAGAGACTTTACTGAAACCGTTACTGGAGAAGATTGCGCTATGCCGTTAGTTTGTGTGTGCTCGCCGAAAGGGGAGTAGGAAAAACCACGATGGCGGCCAACCTGGCCTGGAGTCTGGCGCGTTCGGGTAGCAAAGTTCTGGCGATAGATTTCGATGTGCAAAATGCGCTGCGTCTTCATTTCGGCGTTCCGCTCCATGACGGGCGCGGTTTTGTTGCGCGCTCAGAAGAGCAGGCAGACTGGAGTCAGTCGATTCTTACCACTGGTGGCAATATTTTCGTTCTGCCGTATGGCAATGTAACTGAACCACAACGTGAGCGGTTTGAAGAAAAACTGGCGAAAGATCCCCATTTTCTTCGCCGTGGACTGGATACGGTGCTCAATTATCCAGGACTGGTGATTGTTGCCGATTTTCCGCCGGGTCCGGGGCCTGCGCTTAAAGCAATGACCGCATTAGCCGATATGCATTTAGTGGTCATGTTAGCGGACACCGCGTCGGTTTCATTATTACCGCAAATTGAGGAGAACCGAATGATTGGTCAGCCCCTCAATAATAAACAGGGACATTATTTTGTTCTGAACCAATGTGACAATCGCCGCAATATAAATCGTGACGTGACTGCCTTTATACAGCAGCGTTTGGGCGACAATTTATTGGGTGTCGTTCACCGCGATGAAAGCGTGGGTGAAGCCAACGCTTCACAGCAATCCGTTTATGATTTCAGCCCTGCTTCTGCGGCAGCGTTTGATATTGAACTGATCGCCAAACGCGTCGCCAGTATTTTGGATATTACTGTCGGAAACGGCGAGGTTCAGGCACCCATTCATACCCGCCACTATTAATAGCCCGGCGTTGTCAGGCTAATGACTCTATACAGCTCCCTCAGGGTGAATCATGAATAAGATCGGGTTTTACCTGCTGCTGCTGGTGCTTGCACCTGTGGCTGCGGTGATCGTCATTACGCCGATGGATAGTCAAAAGCAGTATATTTTTGGCTTAATCAGTATCGCGATGATGTTTTTATTGGGTTTCAGCAAAAGCCGCAAAATAACAGTGGTCATGGTGATGCTTTCGGCGCTGATGTCCACCCGATATATTTGGTGGCGCACCACTGAGACGCTACATTTTAATTCCGAAATAGAGGCTATCTTAGGGATCGGCTTATATCTTGCCGAGCTTTATGTCTGGCTGATATTAATTCTTGGCTTCCTGCAAACCACCTGGCCATTAAAGCGTACCATTGAACCGCTGCCGGACGACACCCGTCTGTGGCCAACGGTAGACGTTTATGTCCCCACTTATAACGAAAGCCTTGATGTGGTGCGTGATACCGTGCTGGCAGCACAGTGCATTGATTACCCGCGCGACAAGCTAAAAGTCTATTTGCTGGATGACGGCAAGCGCAGCGAATTCGCGGTCTTTGCTGCGGATGTTGGCGTGGGTTATATCACGCGTGACGACAACAGCCACGCAAAAGCGGGTAACCTCAACCACGCCATGAAAATCACCAAAGGTGAACTCATTTGTGTGTTTGACTGTGACCATGTTGCCACCCGTACTTTCTTACAGGCCACGGTCGGTCCGTTCCTGAAAGATCCAAAACTGGCGCTGTTGCAGACGCCACACTACTTCTACTCACCCGATCCGTTCGAACGTAATCTGCGCGCAGCACGCAGTATCCCCAATGAAGGCTTATTATTTTACGGTCCGGTTCAGCAGGGTAACGATAACTGGAACGCCACCTTCTTTTGCGGCTCTTGTGCGGTAATCCGACGTTCAGCATTAGAGGAGATCGGTGGCTTTGCGACTGAAACAGTTACCGAAGATGCGCATACCGCTTTGAAAATGCAGCGTCTGGGCTGGGGTTCGGCGTTCCTGTCAATTCCGCTGGCGGCTGGCCTGGCAACCGAGCGCCTCGGCTTGCACGTTATCCAGCGTACTCGCTGGGCGCGCGGCATGACGCAGATTTTCCGCGTCGATAATCCGCTGTTTGGACGCGGCCTGAAGTGGCAACAGCGTTTGTGCTATCTCAACGCCATGCTGCACTTTCAGTTTGGTCTGCCGCGCGTTGCGTTTTTAACCGCGCCGCTGGCTTACCTGTTATTCAACCTTAATATTATCCACTCGTCGGCGTCGCTGATTTTTGCCTACGTGTTGCCGCATCTGGTGATGTCGCTGTACGTCAACTCGCGGATGAATGGCCGTTTCCGTTACACCTTCTGGGGTGAGATTTACGAAACGGTAATGTGCTTCCACCTGATTATTCCGACAATCTTGACCCTGTTTTCGCCGAAGCACGGCAAATTTAACGTAACGGATAAAGGCGGCGTACTGGATCAGGGCTTTTTCGATTTCCACATTGTGCGTCCACATGTGATTGTCGCGGTGCTGTTGACGGTAGGGATTGTCGCGGGCGTGGTACGCGCCGTAATGCATGATTACTTTGGCGTGGATCCCTATGTGATTGCGCTTAATGTGGGATGGGCGGTATTCAGCCTGATTATTCTGATGGCAGCCATTGCCGTGGCGCGTGAAACCAAGCAGGTGCGTAAAACCATCCGTATTGAGGTGCAGATCCCGGCGATTATCCACTACGCCAGTGGGATCTCTTCACGCACCATGACCAGCGATATGTCGATGGGCGGCGCACAGTTGGACGCGCCAGATGGTCGCCATGAGTTTGATGAAATCGAAGAGATCGATCTGCTGCTTAAATCCGGCACCATCTCTATTCCGGTGAGCAAAATCTCTGGCGACGACAAAACCATTCGTCTGCGCTTTGAAGCCATGCCGCTGTCGCGTCGCCGTGAGTTAGTGCGCGTGGTGCTGGCGCGTGCGGATGCCTGGATTCAGCCGGAATATAAACAAGATAATCCGCTGATATCACTGGGCACCATTATTCGTACCGTGTTTGAGCTGTTCTGGCTGACCTGGAAAGGCCGTCATGATAAGCGGAAAAACGCCGCACAGGCTGCTACTGCCAAAGAGGACAGCGCAGCATGAAGATCCTGACGCAAACACTGCTGGCGAGTTCGCTGGCAGCCGCCCTGTTACTGACGCCAGCCTGGGCAGAAACCCTTGTGGACACAAACAATAACAGCGATGCCCCCGTGAACAGTGCCGCGCCTGCTGCGTTGCCACAAACCAGCGATACGGCGGCTGTTACCCAGGATAATGAGGCGCTGTCACAAGTGCCGCCGCCGGAAGGGCTGGAAAGTGCCGATCCACAACTGGAAGCGGCAGCCAGTGCGCTGCCTTATGCACCAGGCCAGCCGGTAACAACACCTGACGAACTGCCACCGCCTGTGGTCAGCGCCTCGCTGAATCAGCCCATCAGCAGCACCATTACCGTGGCACAGATGGGGCAAACTCAGGGCATCACGCTAACCGGTGGGCAGCTACAGTCTGGCATTGTGTTCACTCTGCCGAATGATGAAGTGGTCACCAATGCGCATCTCAACCTGTCGCTGCGTGTGTCGCAGGCTTTGGCGGCGCGCAATACTTCGCTGCAACTGATGCTGAACGGCCAGCCGCTTGGCACGTTGCCGCTCGGCTCCAGCGACAGTGACGTAGCGGATTATCAACTGGATATTCCGGCCGCGATGGTCGTGTCCAGCAACAACCTGAGTTTCAAAATCAACGATGCGGATAAGCTGCTGTGCGAGAAAGAGAGTGCTGAGCAATATCAGGTCACGATTCTGCCAAAGACCACGCTTAGCCTGGAGGGGCAACAGTTAAACTCGGGCACCAGCCTGCGCAATTTCCCGCGTCCGTTCCTCGATCCGCAGCGTATGACGGCGGCGAGCGTGAGCATGGGTTTTGCCAGCAACGTCTCGCCAGATACTGTTAGCGCCGCGGCGCTGGTGGCCTCCTGGCTCGGCATTCAAAGTGACTATCGCGGCATTCGCTTCCCGGTGGTGCGCGGTGAGCTGCCAGAGAAAAATGGCATCCTGTTTGGACATCCTGGCGACAGGATCGGCACGCTGACTTTCCCGGCGGCCAATGGCCCACAATTGCAGGTCGTGGATAACCCGAACAATCCGGTCTACAAGCTGTTGCTGGTGAGCGGCGCCGATGAAACGCAGTTGCGCCAGGCCGCTTATCGCTTAACCACGCAGCCGCTGGCTACCGATGCCAGCACGTTGCAGGTGCAGCCGCAAGCGATCGTCAACCGTCAACCTTATGATGCGCCGCGCTGGATCAACACCAGTCGCCCGGTGCGCCTGAGCGAGCTGCTGCGTAAAGATCAAAACCTGACCAGCACCGGTATCTGGCACGATGCGCTACGTGTCAATTTCCGCGCTGCGCCCGATCTGTTCCTGTGGGATGGCGACACCGTGCCGGTCAGCCTGCACTATCGTTTCCCGTCAGAAAGCTGGATTGATGAAAACAAGTCGTTCCTGAATGTGATGCTGAATGGCACATTCCTGCACAATTTGACGGTTAACAAAGTCGGCCTGCTGGAAAGTGTCTGGCATCGTCTGGGAGGAGATGCACGTCAGGAAAAATATCAGATCAACCTCGATCCCTATCTGATCTACGGCGATAACCAACTGGCGCTCTATTTCAACATCAAACCGAAGGCGGATGCGCCGTGCGGTGTATTGCTCAACAACAATATCAAGAGCCGCATAGAAGAAGATGCCTGGATTGATTTGAGCCACACCCGCCACTTTAGCCTGTTGCCTAACCTTTCCTACTTTGTTGGCGCATCGTTCCCGTTCTCACGTCTGGCAGACTTTGGTCAGACTACGCTGCTGTTGCCGGAAAAACCGACCGATGCAGAGATCGCAACGCTGCTGGATCTGGCTGCGCGTGCAGGTAATGCAACCGGCGTGGCGCTGGCACAAAATCAGGTGCTGTTTGGCCTGCCGAACGGTGGCTCTCACCTGGCACGTTTGCAGCAAAGCGACTTGCTGGCGGTCAGTACTACCGGAAACAGCTCCTTTAATCAGGCGATGCTGGCAAATTCACCTTATGAAGCCAGCGGCAATACCTTTGGTGTGAAAGAGCCGGATACGCTGGATAAGTTGCGCAGCTGGCTGACGGGTGACTGGTATCGCCAGCAGTTAGATGCCGATCGTTACTTCTCGTCGAATGAGGCGTGGCGCGGTTTCCTTAGCTATCGCTCACCGTGGAACCCGGATCGTCTGGTGGTGATGACAGTGGCAACCAGTGATGAACAGCTGCTGCGTCTGCACAGCGATTTAAGCTCGGCGCGTATCAATGCGGGCATTCGTGGTGATACCGCGATCATTACTGATGAAAACGGCATCCGCAGCTTTCGTGTCGGCCCGCAGTTTCCGAGCGGTGAAATGCCCTGGTACATGATGGTGGTGTGGTACGCCAACCAGCATTCGGTGCTGCTGGCTCTGGCGGCGCTGCTGTTCTCTGCACTGGTGGGGAGTGCGGTGTGGGTGATGTTGAAACGTCACGCCTGGCGACGCCTCAACCCTCAAAACAGCGATTCCGGCAAGAAGTAAGGAACAATAATGAAAACAAATTTGTTAAGTGCCGGCATTCGTCATGCGCTGCTTCTGGGCGGTGCACTGACGCTTTCTCAGCCGCTGATGGCGGCTGAGAGCAGCAATCCTGCGTTACAGGCGCTGTTCGATCAGGCGGCTTACTGGCATCAGAAAGCCCATGACGATCTGGCCGCCGCATCGCTGCAAAAAGTGTTGATGGTTGAGCCTGGTAATACGCAGGCGCTCTACCTGCTGGCGCTTTATGCGCAGCAGGGCGGCGACAGCGTGAGCGCAGCGAAGTATCGTGCTCGTCTGAGTCAGGTATCGCCTGACGATCCGCATCTCAGCGAGTTAGATAACGCACGCCAGCTACAGACGATCCCACAGGCGCAACTGTCGCTGGCACGTCAGCAGGCACGCAGCGGCAACATTGCGGCAGCTTTGCAGACGTGGCGCAATACGTTTAGCGGCAACGAGCCGCCTGCCAGCGTGGCAGCTGAATATTATCTGACCATGGCGGGCGATCGCACGTTACTGCCACAGGCGGTTGAAGCGTTGCGTCAGTTCTCTGCTGAACATCCACAAGATACCGGTGCCAGACTGGCGCTGGGTAAAGCGTTGAGCTATCAGGAATCGACGCGTCGCGAAGGCATTGATGTACTGGCCTCAATGGCGGATGGCAATCAGGATGCCGATCGCTCGCTGCGTCAGGCGCTTTTGTGGCTCGGCCCACAAGCCTCAGACGCCGCCACTTATCAAACCTGGCAGCAGCGCCATCCGCAGGATTCAGCGGTGATGGATTATTACCGCAAAAACGTTGGGGGTGCAGAGAAAAGCGCAGGCTTTAGCGCCCTGAACAGCGGCGACGTGAGCGGCGCGCAAAGCAACTTCGAAAAAGTATTATCTGCGAACCCACAAGATGCTGATGCCCTGGCGGGCATGGGCTATATTGCTCAACGCGCTGGACGTTATCAGGAAGCCGCAGATTATTTACAACGTGCCGCACAGCCTGGAGGCGAGCAAGGGGCGGAACGCCAAAAGCAGGCGGCAGATGCGCAATTCTATGCGCAGCTGGCAAATGCGCAGCAGGCGCTGAAAAACGGTGACAGCGCGCAGGCACTCGCCCTGAGCGAGCCGTTAGCCCAGGCTGAAGGGGATAAAGGCATCGCCGCTAAGCTGTTCCGCGCTGATGTGCAGCGCCGCAGCAATCAACCGGAGCAGGCAGAGCAGAGCTATCGCGCTGTGCTGCAAAGTGATGCCAGCAACCGCAGCGCCAAAGAGGGGCTGTTCTACGTGCTGCGTCAGCAGAACCGCAGCGCCGAAGCCAATACCTTGCTGGCCTCGCTGCCAGACAGCGTGCGTCAGAGCGTGGCACCGCGAGGCAACAGCACCGATCCGATTCGTCAGCAGGCGAAACGTCAGCTGGCGGCGGGCAATACCAGCAGCGCCATCGCCACGCTGCAACAAGGTATTCAACGCTATCCAAATGATGGCTGGCTGCGTCTCGATCTGGCGCGTCTCTATCGCCAGCAGGGCAATACGATGCAGGCCGCCAGCGTCATGCAACCGGTGATGCGCAACGGCGCCAGCACCAGTGAACTTTATGCAGGTGCGCTGAACGCCAGCGAAAGCGGTGCCTGGCAGCAGGCGAGCGTGCTGCTGGCGCGTATTCCCTCCAGCGCCCAAACACGTGCTATGCGCGAACTGGCGCAGCGGGTAAATTTCAACCTGCAAATGAATACGGCCGATCAATATCTGGCGCAGGGTTCAAATGCGGCAGCCGCCAATACGCTGAAAGCCCTGGCGACGAATCCACCGACAAATCCTGTTGATGCCGGTAACCTGGCACAGAAGCTGGCGAAAGCGGGCGATATCACCACGGCAGTAGCTATCGTGCGTGGCAATATGCAGCGCGGTGTGCAGGGTAACGCGGGTGACTACGCAGCGCAGGTCGCGGTACTGAATCAGGCTGGATTAAGCAGCGAAGCGCAGAACTTTCTGAGCAATCCCGAATTGCAGGCACGCAGCACACCAACCCAACTGGCGGGTATTCGCAACGGTTATCTGATTAATGAAGTTGATCGTCTGCGCCAGCAGAAACAGTACGCCGCCGCCTACGACAAGCTGATCGGTGCGCTGCAACACGATCCGCAAAACCGCGATTTGATGTTCGCCATGGCGCGCCTCTATCAGGACGGCAAGATGAACAAAGATGCAGGCGTGGTGTATGACTACCTGATGACGCAGGATACGCCAAACCAGGATGCGCGTGTCGGGGCGATTGACGTGGCGCTGGCACAGAACAATGTGCAGCGTGCCAACGATCTCAGCCGTGGCCTGACGAGCGCGCAGACGCCGGATCGCCTGCTACTGCTGGCGCGAGTCGCCGAAGCAAACGGTGAACATTCGCAGGCGATGAGCTATTTACGCAGCGCACGCGGACAGTTGATCGGCTTGCAAGGTGCGCAGCCGGGCAGTACGCCAACTGTGGGTGGACTGGCGCTGGCAGACAATCCGTTTATCAATCGCGGCACTTCGCCGGTCGGGCGTTCACCTTCTGGCTACGGTACGGTATTGCCGTGGCAGGCTGCGCCTGCATCGACCAGCAGTGCTGACGGTGTGACGCTGGCGTCTGGCACAAGTGTGCCTTCGCAGCAGGCGCAGACGCTGCATCAGGTTGATACCATGATGGAGTCGCTGCAAGAGAAAACCGGCACCTGGGTTCAGGGTACGATGCAGGTGCGGGGCCGGGATGGAGAATCGGGCCTGAGTAAGCTGACCGAAGCCAAAGCGCCGCTGACCTTCTCTACGGTGCCATTTGGTGAATCACGCTTTGACTTCACCATGACGCCAGTGTCGCTGACAGCGGGCAGTGCATCGGGTGATGCATGGCGTCGCTTTGGTACCAATCCACTGACTCAGGGTGCGGTTGTGGCATCAGGTGCGGCAACGGTGAACGATGTGCCGAATGCCACAACGGAATCGCAAACAGCCACGGGCGTAGAGCTGAATCTGGCGCTGAAAGGCGACAGTTATAAAGTTGATCTGGGCAGTACACCGCTTGGGCAAGATCTCAGTACGCTGGTGGGCGGCGTTCAGTGGTCACCAAAACTGACCGATTTCCTGACGCTGATCCTCACCGGAGAACGCCGCGCAGTCACGGACAGCCTGCTCTCTTATGTAGGGACATCTGACAAAACGTCCGGAAAGGAATGGGGTCGTGTGACCAAAAATGGCGGTAACGCCTTGCTGAGCTATGACAATGGCGATGCGGGTTTCTTTGTGGGTGCGGGCGCTTACAGCTATCTTGGTGAAAACGTGGCAAGCAACAACAGTGTGCAGGCGAATGCGGGGGCTTACATTCGTCCGTTCCATGCTGACGATCGTGAATTAAAGGTCGGTATGAACCTGTCCTGGATGGATTACTCCAAAAACCTGAGTTACTTCACCTACGGTCAGGGCGGTTACTTCAGTCCACAGAACTATGCATCGGTTTCATTCCCGGTCGATTTTTCACGTAAATTCGATGACCTAAAAGTGAAGGTTGGCGGCTCGGTCGGTTATCAATCGTATAGCCAGGATAAGAGCGCCTATTTTCCGAACGATCCTGATACACAAACCGCCATGAACCAGTTGGTTGCTCTCGGCTATGCCAAAGAATCTTATTACTCTGGCGGCAGCAAAAACGGCATTGGCTATAACCTGCATGCAGGGGCAGATTACAACGTTAATAAAGACGTGACGATTGGCGGCCAGCTTGGCTATGACACCTTTGGCGATTACAACGAGAGTACAGCGCAGTTGTACTTCCGTTATATGTTCGGAGAGAAGTAATGAATGAACCATTTGGTGCAGCTTCGCACCCTTATCAGCCGGGCTGGTTTGATTTAGTCAGTGTGCTCATTGAAGGCATGGTAGCCAATGCGGGCCAGCAAGAGGCTGAGGCTTTCCTGCAAAATATGGGTGAATCACTGGCGGCGCGCTATCCTTTGCCAGAGGCGCTGACTGTGCAGGATCTGGAGCGTGATATTAACCTGCAACTGGCACGCTTTAACTGGGGTTTGTGCAGCTACGACCGCAAAGTACGGCGCTGTTATTAACACATCACGCGCTGCCGGCTGGCGACAAAGCCTTTGAAGCCACTAACTGGCAATCTGCATTTGGCGCGGTACTGACTGGTTTATATACCGGCTGGCTGAAAGGTCAGGGGGCAGCGCCGCCGTGCCGGTCACGCTGGAGCTGAATGATGGCAATACGTTGCATTATCGATATCAATAGGACGTTGAGATGAGAGCCAGAGGTTATACGCAATGGATATTCTGTTTCATGGTAATGATTTTTAGTGCTCAGGCGGCGGCGACCGGTTGGGATACCTTTAAAAATCGTTTCATGACCGCAGACGGACGCATTACCGATACCGCTAATAATAATGTCAGTCACACTGAAGGTCAGGGCTATGGCATGTTGTTGGCCGTGGCGAATGATGACCGCGCCACGTTTGATCGGCTGTGGCACTGGACGCGTACGCATTTACGTAATGCTCAAAACGATCTGTTCTACTGGCGCTACACGCCGGGTGCAGCCGATCCGGTGGCGGATAAAAACAATGCGTCAGATGGTGACGTGTTGCTGGCCTGGCGCTGCAACGCGCGGCACAAAAATGGCAGGTAAGTGAATATCAGCAGGCATCGGATCGCATTCAGCGCGCTATCGTGAAGCTTAATGTGATCACCTTTGCTGACCATACTGTCATGCTGCCGGGCGCGCAGGGTTTTAATAAAAACAGTTATGTGGTGCTCAACCCTTCCTATTTCCTGTTTGCCGCCTGGCAAGAATTTGCCCAGCGTAGCCATCTTCAGGTCTGGACCAGACTGATCGATGACGGTATGGATTTGCTGGGAAAAATGCATTTTGGCAAAACCGGCCTGCTGCTGGACTGGGTGGCGCTAAATGCTGATGGTTCAGTTGCGCCTGCGCTGGGATATTCTAATCGCTTTAGCTACGATGCTATTCGCGTGCCGCTGAACATCTGGTGGTATGATCCGCAAAGCCTGCGCCTGGTGCCGTTTCAGCGTGTCTGGCAGGGCTATGGACGCCAGCAAACGCCAGCCTGGTTTGATGTGCTGGCGAATACGCCCGCGCCTTATAATCTAGACGGTGGCTTACTGGCCGTGCGTGATTTAGCCCTGAATGAGACCCGCTATTTGAGTGATAATCTCGCGCCAGATCAGAACTACTTCTCAGCAAGTCTGCAATTGTTATCGTGGCTGGCGTTTCAGGAAAAACAGTAAGCCTGCCATTCCCTTCCTTAACGGGGAAGCAGTCGCTGTGACATGTTGCTTTAAGCTTGTATACCCCAACCTTCTCCCTGCGGCAGAAGGTTGGGGCGAAGGCATTATCACCTGGCGGAGTATGAGAAATAAGCCACCCCGTCATCGCCGTTCAGGCGGATCCAGGTTTATACACATCTGCGGTAAAGCGAATTACTTTCTCTTTTGAATCTTCCCGCTGCGGTTAATATAATATTGTCCGCTTTCCAGGATAAAATATTCCCCGCGCTCTGTCGTGTACTCTACATAAAGATGAGGATCCTTTTCAATACAGTTTACTGGGGGCTGCATATCCGTGAAGCAGAGCCGGTCATATTTACCTTCTTCTTTGTAGCCCTCGCCAAAATTCCAGAACATAACAGTATAGTTTCCATCGGACGCTGGCCTGGGGATGTCATAACGGCTTTTTAGTCTGTCCTTATTTTTCAGCCACCAGTTAATTTTACCTTTATCAGTAAACGGAAATGTTTTAACCAAAACAGAACTGTAATGGTGACTCTGATGGACAGCAACAATTTCCACAGGGCGTAGCGACAGCCATAAGAAGTAGCCAGCCAGCACACAGCCGGCCAGAAACAGTGCGAAAAACGTTCTCTTATTGCTGACTTTCACTGCGGTCTCCGCTGATTTCCACTGTTGCTTCGATATTGGTCATAAACGGCTGAAAACCAAACGCGCTGTATCGCTGGAGCACAAACCAGATGCGGAAAAGGCGGAACTGGTTAAATTTAAACTTTGTGATGTCTTCACTGTCCAGGCCGAAATGATCCTGGATTTTGTAATGTACTACCGCGCGGTACTGATCATTAGCAATCTGTAGCGATTTTAGGGTTATTTCGGTTGCCCAGGTATCATGGACGGTAATTCCCATTCCGTTAAAAGTATCCTGCAGCCTGTCGAACTTTGGGAGTTTCCCACGCAGTATGGCTTCAGTTAAGCCATTTTTTTTCCTGAAGGGTAAATATTTTTCGTCCAGTCTATATTTTTTACAAACGCTCTCTCTAATAAAATTCGCGTACTTTTTTGCTGCGACGAGTCATTCAGAATATGCGCTTTCAGCGCGCAATCCAGTTGCATATTCGAGAAGGTTAACCCGTCGCCATATTGCATATGGGTGATCATCTGTTCGATCAAATGTCTGTAAGGGCCGTAAACAGAAAATGACTGAGAAAGATAACGAAATTCATCAAACAGGATGCTGGCACACTGCTGAAGAGTAAGTTTATCGCCCAAACCACGGGAGCCGTGAAACATCGACTGCGGCTGGCTAAACGGCGTGATTTTCGTCAGCGTATAAGGACAGGCTCTGGTGGACACATCCACCAGATGATACTGCGTTTTCAGTTGTGCTGCGGACAGATCACCACAGCGCATATCTTTAGCGCCATAGTCATTAAACCTGTTTTGCGTTTTGAATATCGTGCAGGGAAACTGTAATGCAGTTATTGGGAAACACTCCTTGTGTTATCGTCCATTCTGTTTTCGTCGGTCAAAATACGCGTTAACAAATGTCTTGTTAACGTCGG
Source organism: Candidatus Pantoea haifensis (assembly GCA_018842655.1). Classification (GTDB taxonomy): domain Bacteria; phylum Pseudomonadota; class Gammaproteobacteria; order Enterobacterales; family Enterobacteriaceae; genus Pantoea; species Pantoea haifensis. Next base: position 3,100,869 of record JAGTWN010000004.1, read on the forward strand.
GAATGTTTTTTTGTGAGGTTTATCAGAATAAGGAAAATTATTTTTCTTTTATTTGTAAAAATAAAAGCCCTGGCAAAAACAGCAATCTCTTTTATTTTCCTGACGGATGGCGTTTTTTTTACCTGAAGACGTAACATGAAAAATAACCCACTGAACACAGCCCGGGTAACGTAATTCATCTAACTTTATTATCTTATCCGGTAATGTCTGCCGCACTTTATAAATTGCTGGTTAATTGTTAATGGCTGTGTCTGAGCCACCAGAATTATCCCACTGTTTAGCAAGCGGTAATGCTTTTTCTGCCAGTACGCCTTTTTTAACCTGTTTTTATTAACCGGTAATGTTTATTTTCCAGCCCGTGAATAACACCGTCAGGTAAAATCCAGCCACGCATCGCACCAAAATTGACCAGAGAAAAATATAAACCTCCCCGGCAGGAAGGCCAGGGAGGTTTATCTGTACAACAGCAGGTCGCAGGAGCACTGAGCTGATCATCAACACGCAGTGGATTACTGCGGATAAGCCACCCAGTCACCGCCGTTCAGGCGAATCCAGGGTTTGCCCTGATACATCACCACAACCGCATTATCATTTTCTGACACCACCGCGGTTTGCGGCAGGTTATCGGTCAGTGCAGACATATTCACGTTTGGCGCATTAAACACCTGGCCATCTACCACGCGCGAAATCAACGCTGAAATTGCCTGTAAGCTGGTAGGCGTATCAAGCGTCAGCGGCTGTGCCTGATGGGGCGCTTTCATGCCCACAAACTTAATACCTACCGGGACATGCGTAATTTCCGGACTGGGGATATCACGTAAACCAGACATCTGCATCTTGTCACCCTGCAACGCGGCGCCGTGCTCCGGCACCATTACCACCATCACCCGACGTCCAGATTTCTCCAGGTTAGTTAAAAAGCTATCAAGTTGGTCAAACAGCAATTGCGCGCGTGGCTTCCAGGCGGCAGTTTTATTGCTGCCCAGCTCACGGGTGCCATCATGCAGTGGAATCAAATTATAAAAGGTTGCGCTTCGTGCATCGTTGCTTTTGCGGCGCTCGTCCAGCCAGTGCTGCATCAACTGCGCGTCATTAAATACTGGCGAACCGTCAAAAGAGGTCAGTTCTGGCGCAATGCCCGCCTGCGACATGAGGGGAGCCTGAACGTCACCAAAATCACGCAGCTCTTTAAGATAGTGACCAAACACACCAGTATGATCCATCATTAACTGCTGTTTAAAGCCCAGCTTTGCCAGATTATCAAACAGGTAGCAACGCTGATCGGTGGGCTGATAGAGATCGCTGTGTGAGGTTTGCCCGCAACTGGCGCGCAGCAGGCGGATCCCCGCCGGGCCACTGTAGCCCGTCGCCGAATTAAAATTGTTCAACACAATGTCAAAGTGCTGCCAGAGCGGATGATTGCGTAGCTGCGCGACATCGACGTCTGACCATGCCAGCGAGCAGATATTGATAATCAGAATATCAAAAGGCTGGGAATCAGCCGGTAATGCATCCGGAAATTGAGTCACGCGCTGGCGTTCACTGTCATAAAAACGGTTGAGCCAGGCGGTAAGGTTGGCGCTGGAAGGCGGAGCCGACTGATCGAGCACATCTGACGAAGCGGTCGCCTGAGAGGTGGCTGGCGTGGTATTGCGCACCACTTCAGGCGCGGCGGCTGAAGAGGGCAGCAGCGACAGTGACGGACCGGCAAGATTAATCACGTTCAGCCAAATCAGCATCAGTGAAACCAGCACAGAAACGCGGATCCACTGCGCAACAAACAGATAGAGCACCAGCAGCACAAAGGCTGCGCCAATCATCTGCCAGTTAATAAAGCGGTTCATCAAATCGAGCAGATAGGCAGCAGAAAACCCAGCCAGCTGATCGCCCTGACTAAGAAGACTGTTCAGACCCGGCAGCCAGGTATCGTGCCAGAACAGCGCAAGCCCGATGGGAATGGCGATGACGCTACGCAGGCGATGCAGGCGCGCCGAAGGCAGCGGAAGCAGTAGCCAGGCCAGAAAAACCAGATTGCTCAATGCGTGAAAATTAAGGTAGCCGTACCATAGCAAGCCAAACTTCAGCAGAAAGTAAAAATTCCAGCCGCCCAATCCCCGCCAGTTACGCCACAGCGACAGCGACAGCGGGGTAGTGGAATCGTTATGTTTATCAGTCATTAATCTTGTCGATCCTTATTAGCAGATTTTCGCTGCCAGTAGCCCTCTGATTTTAACGCACGTGCAGGCAGCAAGCGATTCAGCAAGCCATGCCAGCGGCGCGGCAACCAGTGACGGTATAGCGGTTTAAGAAATAACAGCAGAAACAGGATAAGCAGGGCTATTTGCACCCAATCCATCAGGTTCATCAGAATGTTGTCCCGTCAGTGTTAAGTGTGATCGGTTGCGGTACCCGGCGTTCTTCTGCGCGGTTTACTGTGGCTGCCGTTTTGCTGACTAAAAGGGGTTCAGACGCCAGCGGCAAATCAGGCAGTGAACCGGGCATCAGGCGCTTGATTTTATTGATCTCAGAAAGAATTTGGTTGTCCTCAAACCACAGCACGCGATTAGTGAACAAATCTTCGTGTGGCAAGGAGAAAATAAACGTCAGCGCGGTATCGAGATCGTTAAAGCGACACGAGGAGAGAAAAGATAAAGGCGATCGTCCAGCACCGTGACTAAATCGCCATAGCGACGTGGCTTGCACAGCGTTAACACTTGTGCGGGTTTCAACTCTGGCACCGGACGCAGCGCCACCAGCAAGCCTTTATCATTCTCCGGCAACAGGGTATTTGTCATTAACTGCTGCACCGCCAGGCAAAAGGCATCAAGCCTGAGATAGCCTTTTTGTTGCAGCGGTTGTAACGCCTTAATCAATGCGTCGAGATCGGCCGGAACGTGGCGGCTGAATTGCAGACCCTGCAAGCCTTCCAGCGTGGTCAGGAAACGTGACATCGGTGCCGCAGACGGCACGATGGCATTAACGCCACACGCCAGCAGCAGTCGCTCATCACTGTAGCGCAGGCTGGTATTCATCTCGCGCACCACAATTTTCAGGCCGTTGCCTCGTGAACGACGCAGGCTGTGCACCCATCTCGCCAGCGCAGCAATCTCTTCGCTGTTTGTCAGGCTAAATATCACTGTCGCAGCATTGGCTTGCTGGGCGCGGGAAAAACGTGTTCATTATCAGTAAATAAAAACCACTGTTTAGACAACGGTGGCGCGCCTTCAAGCACTATTTTATCGGCCAGATAATGTGTGGCGTCATTACGACTTAAGGATTCATGCTGCTCATTTTCATTAAATGCAACAAACTGCTCCTCGTGGCAATTGAGGCGTAAGGCACGATCTGCCAGCAATCGATCGGCGGAATACCACCAGTTAATTCGATATTGCCAACTATCTTGCTGAAATTCTAAATGCGCGACGCCATCAATTTGACGAAAATAACGTTGTAGATTGTCACGAAGGTTAATAAGGGGGTGCCGTACGTGATAATCAACAGAGTAAATTGTTTTTGGATTAATAGGCGGCGAATGCGTTTCACCCATTGTGTCAGTTCTTCAACGGATAATTTATCCCACATGGCGGCATGGGTATAAAACAGCACTAATCCATTTTTATTACTGATAGTCCGCGCCAGATCGCTATCCAGTTTTTGCAGGCTACTTTTATTATCAGGTAATGAAAACAAGGGAATACGTTGTGGCGCAGTAACAGGTTCGGGCGTTAATAAAGCGCGCGGTGATTCCGCAGCACTGATTAACGTTGCAGATTTCTGCTGTGCAATTACCTGGCGAATAAAGATGCGGGCATCTTCCTGACGCTGACAGGTCACCCAATAACAACCCGGAGATTGCATTGCCATTAATTCTGGCTGAACCTGTTGCAGGCCCAGCAGGTAAGGATTTTTCATATATGCATCGTGATTTTTACAGTGCGGTTAGCTTATTATAGAAAGACTCAGAAGTAACCGAAGATATTTAACATTTGCTATGACAGAATGCCTCAAGATGATTTATCATCAGAGAAAATTACGCTGCTACTATTAATAAATAATATTTACTCTGCGATGTATGACGACATTGCCTCGTTGTTTTTCTTTGGCGAAAAGTAATGAAAATCCAGAATGCCTTTTCACAGGCGAACGCTGCCAGTGAACAACAAGATGACATTGGCGCGTTAAGTCACGCCTTTTCCATTGATAATTTTGACTATATTGATATTGCCCGTGATGAGCGCCTGGTGAAGATTACTGCGCGCTGGCCTCTGCTGAGCGAATTAGCATCTGATGCAGCGGAGCATAAAGTCTGATGCCCGTCGTCGCGATACAGGGTTTACGTGGCGGCACAGGCGCAACGTCACTTACGGCAGCACTGAGCTGGGCGCTGACTTCATTAGGTGAGGCGGTACTGGCGATTGACTGCTGTGTGGAAAATCAACTGGCTGCTCATTTTAATGCGCCGCTGGACGCCCCGCGTGGCTGGATGCAGGCGCTGCTTGAGGGTGAGCGTTGGCAAGAGAGTGCATTGCGCTATCAGCCTGGCCTGGATTTGCTGCCGTTTGGTCATATCGGTGCACAGGATCTCTCTCAGGATGGCGCTCTTTCCGCCAGCCTGGCTGCTGCCTTACCGGCAATGAAAAATAGCGGGCAATGGTTACTGCTCGATACGCCCGCCACGCCCTTGCGCTGGCATCAGCCTTTACTGGCGCACGCTGATGCTGTTTTGCAGGTACTGACACCCGATGCCAATTGCCATCTGCGGCTGCATCAACAGGCTTTTAACGCGAATACACGCTTTTTAATCAATCAGTTCAATGCTAACAGCAAGCTGCAGCAAGATTTGCATCAGCTCTGGATCGCGTCGCTCAGGAATTTAATTCCCGTTTTGATTCACCGCGACGAAGCCCTGGCTGAATCATTAATGATGAAGCAGCCGCTGGGCGAATATCGTCCGCATGCGCTGGCAAGTGAAGAAGTCACCACGCTGGCTAACTGGCTGATCCTGCAAGTGGCTGGAGTAGCCAGATGAATCCGTTACGTTGGCTGCTGATCCCTCAGACGTGGCAGGCACTGCAATGGCGCTATAGCCGCGCCCGCCAGCATGGCGCTTCGGTGTTTTCCAGCGTGCTGCATCTGCTGTGGTGCACGCTGGGCTGGGCTCTGTTTCGCTTTGAAGCACCAGGCTGGCAACGTGTCATTTCAGATCGTCGTCGTCTTTATCCACATATTTCGCCCGAACGTCCGCGTCCGCTCGATATTGTGCGTTATGCACTGCAAAGCCTGTGGTTGCTGTTAGCGATGCCGCGCGTCAGCTCTGATAAACGACAGCGCAAGGTTTTACAGCCGCTGATGGGCTGGCGACAGCGCCTTTATCAGTGGCTTGAGAGGCTGCCCGCCCGGATTGATGCGCGAGAAATAAGTCAACGCTCTGAACAACGCCTGCGGCGGCTTTCGCCGCGCTTGCGTCGCGTGCTGTTTATCACGGTCGCGCTTGCTGCATCGCTGCTGGCGCTGCTCTGCATTTCGCAGCCGTTTGGCTTAATGACCCAGTTCATCTTCGTGGTGCTGCTGTGGAGTCTGGCAATGCTGGTGCGTCGTGTGCCGGGCCGTTTCACCACCCTCATGCTGATTGTGCTGTCGTTAACGGTCTCCTGCCGCTATTTGTGGTGGCGCTATACCTCAACGCTTAACTGGGATGATTCGGTCAGCCTGTGGTTTGGCTTGCTGTTGATCGTTGCTGAAACCTATTCATGGACAGTGCTGGTACTGGGCTATTTTCAGACTTTATGGCCGCTGAATCGTCAGCCGATCTCCATGCCGGTTCCGGTCGAACAGTGGCCGAGTGTCGATATTTTGGTGCCAACCTACAATGAGCCGCTCAGTGTGGTAAAGCCGACAATATATGCGACGCTGGGTATCGACTGGCCGAAAGAGAAACTGAATATCTATATTCTCGATGATGGCACACGCGATGAGTTCCGCGAGTTTGCTGCCAGCGTTGGGGTAAATTATGTGGTGCGTCCTACCCATGAGCATGCCAAAGCGGGCAACATCAACCATGCGTTACACACCCGCTGTCGCAGCGAGTATGTTGCCATTTTCGATTGTGATCATGTGCCAACCCGTTCGTTTTTGCAGATGACAATGGGCTGGTTTATCAAAGAAGACAAAATGGCGATGTTGCAGACGCCGCATCACTTCTTCTCGCCCGATCCGTTTGAACGTAACCTGGGACGTTTTCGCCGCACGCCAAATGAAGGCTCACTGTTTTACGGCCTGGTTCAGGATGGCAATGATACCTGGGATGCCACCTTCTTCTGTGGCTCCTGTGCCATATTGCGCCGCAGTGCGCTGGATGAGATTGGCGGTATCGCTGTTGAAACCGTAACGGAAGATGCTCATACCTCGCTGCGTTTACATCGTCGTGGCTACAAGTCAGCGTATATCCGTATTCCGCAGGCCGCAGGGCTGGCAACCGAAAGCCTGTCAGCACATATCGGCCAGCGCATTCGCTGGGCTCGCGGCATGGTGCAGATCTTTCGTCTGGATAATCCGCTGTTCGGCAAAGGGCTGAAGCTGGTACAGCGGCTCTGCTACGCCAACGCCATGCTGCATTTTCTGGCCGGTATTCCCCGGTTGATCTTCCTGCTGGCGCCGCTGGCGTTTTTGCTGTTTCACGCTTACATCATCTACGCACCTGCGCTGGCGATCGCCATTTATGTTCTGCCGCATATGTTGCATACCAGCCTGACAAACTCGCGCATTCAGGGGCGCTGGCGTCACTCTTTCTGGAGCGAGATATACGAAACCGTCCTCGCCTGGTATATCGCCCGTCCGACAACGGTGGCACTGTTTAACCCGCATAAAGGCAAATTCAACGTCACCGCTAAAGGGGGCTGGTAGAAGAGCGCCATCTCGACTGGGTGATCACCCGTCCTTACATGTTTTTGGTGTTGCTCAACCTGGCGGGCATCGGCATGGCCTTTTGGCGCATGATGTATGGTCCGTCAGCAGAAATACTCACCGTGTGTGTCAGTTTGATTTGGGTGCTTTACAACATGATCATCCTTGGCGGCGCCGTCGCGGTGTCGGTGGAAGCGCGGCAGATTCGTGAGGCGCACCGCGTGGAAATAGCCATGCCTGCCGCAATTGCGCGTATTGATGGCCATATGCTGCCCTGTACGCTGCGCGACTACTCTGATGGGGGTGTCGGCGTTGAATTACGCGAAGCAGCGGCATTAACCGAGAATGAACCGGTGCATTTGTTGCTACGGCGGGGTCAGCAGGAGTTTAGCTTTCCCTGTTATGTGCAGCGCGTGTTTGGTCGCCGTGCCGGGATCCGTTTACATCAGCTGAGCACCGAACAACACATTGAATTTATTCAGTGCACTTTCGCTCGCGCCGACACCTGGGCGCTGTGGCAGGACGGATTCCCGGAAGATAAACCTGTACAAAGCCTTGCCGATATTATGTTGCTCGGCTTCAAAGGCTATTTGCGCCTGGCGGAGTACGGACCGCCGCAATTACGTCAGCTTTTTACGTTACTGACCGGGCTGGTCAGTTGGCTGGCCTCGCTGTTGCCAAAAAACATCAGCGTGCGTCAGCAGGCATGATGGTTCAACACCCTTGACTGAGAACACCATGACAAGATTAACCGGTTGGTTCACCGCCTTGCTACTGGGCACGGCAACGTTGACATGTTCCGCAGCGCAACAACCCGCGTTGCCGATGCCCACCACGACGGCAGCACCGGTTGCAGCCGCAGCGGTTAGCGAACCCAACGCGCCGTTGCGCAACAGCGTACTGAACTTTACACAAGTTGCACCGCCGCCGGGCAGCATGACGCTGCGCGGTACGCAGCCTTCCAGCCAGATTGAGTTTGGCGTGCGCAGTGATGAAGTGGTCACGCGTGCGGTATTGCATCTCAGCTATCGCCCGTCACCGGCGCTGATTCCGACGCTGTCGCAGCTTAAAATTTATCTTAATGATGAGCTGGCGGGCCTGGTGACGCTGACGCCTGAACAGACAGGCAAGCTGAATCAAACAGAGATTTCCCTCGATCCGCGTTTTATCAGCGATTTCAATCGCCTTCGGCTGGAGCTGATAGGCCATTACGCTAACGTTTGTGAAAATCCGGCTAACAGTGCCATCTGGCTGGATATTGGTAAAGAAAGCCGCCTCGATTTAACGCTGCAAAAGTTGCCGCTGAAGAACGATCTGTCGCATTTTCCCGAGCCGTTCCTGGATGCGCGTGATACGCGTCCGTTGACGCTGCCGATGGTGTTTAGCGCCCAGCCTGATCTTACTCAACAACGTGCTGCCGCCATACTGGCTTCGTGGTTTGGCAGCAAAGCTGCCTGGCGCGGGCAGTCATTCCCGGTACTGTATAATCAGTTACCCGATCAGCAACATGCTGTGGTCTTTGCCACCAATGCTCAGCGCCCTGATTTTATTAAAGATTTACCGCCGGTCAGCAAACCCACAATAGAAATTGTGAATCAGCCGGGCAATCCTTATGAAAAAATGCTGCTCATTCTGGGTCGTGATGACAACGATCTGTTGACGGCCGTACAGGGTATTGCACAGGGAGAGCTGCTGCTGCGCGGTGCAACTTCCACTATCGACAGCGTGACGTTGCTGGCGGCGCGCAACGCTTATGATGCGCCAAACTGGGTACGCACCGATCGCCGAACGACTTTTGCTGAACTGACACAATATCAAAACCAACTGCAATCTGACGGCCTGCAGCCCGGTCCCATCAGCCTGACGCTTAACCTGCCGCCGGATCTGTTTTTAGTACGCGCACGCGGCATTGATATGGATTTGATTTACCGCTACAGCGCACCGATTCAGCAAGACGGTTCAAGGCTGGCGGTAAATCTCAACAATCAGTTTATGCAGGATTACCCGCTGCCACCGAAAGACAATGCGGGTAAACAACTGCTGCATATCCCCCTGAATCAGGGTTTACAGGACAGCAATCGCCAGCTGACGATCCCGGCGCTGCGTCTGGGCGTGATAAATCAGCTGCGTTTTGACTTCGATTACGCCAACACGTTTATTGGCGGTACTGCCGATGGACGCTGCGAAACCGTTACGCCGATTGGCCACCATGTGGTGATTGATGAGAGTTCGAGCATCGATTTATCGGGCTACCGTCATTATATCGAAATGCCGTCGCTGCGTGCCTGGGCCAACGCCGGGTTCCCGTTCAGCCGCTACGCCGATTTAGCGCAAACCTTAGTGCTCATGGACAAACATCCTGACAGCCAGCAGATGACAACCCTGTTGAATGCATTAGGCAATATTGGCGCGCAGACCGGCTATCCGGCGCTGCGGGTGCAGTTAACCCAGGACTGGAACGAAGCCAAAAACCAGGATGCGGATCTGTTGATGATCGGCACGATTCCGGCTGATCTTCAGGATGACCGGAAGATCACTGCTCTGGTGGACGCGGCGCGTGGCTGGATGAACAAACCAGTGTATCAACCGCTGTCAGATGTGACCGCACAAAGCGCCGACGATCGCCAGGCGGAGAGCACGACAGCTGTTGGCTCAAGTGGCCCGCTGGCAGCGGTTATCGGCTTCCAGTCGCCTTTTAACCAGCAGCGCAGCGTGGTCGCGCTGCTGGCGGATGGCAGCCCGCGCGCCTGGGAGTTGCTGAATAATGCCATGAACGACAGCGGCAAGCGCAACGCGATATTTGGTTCCGCCGCCATTATTCGGGAATCGGGTGTCAACAGCCTGCGGGTTGGCGAACGCTATTACGTGGGACACCTGCCGTGGTGGGAACGCTTATGGAATGCGTTGGCAACGCATCCGTTCTGGCTGGCAACCTGTGCGCTAATTGTGGTGGTGCTGTTCGCGCTGATGGTGTGGCGACTGATGCGCATGGTGAGCCGCCGTCGCTTAGCTGAATATGACGATGAATAACCGACATTTGCTCCTGCTGCTGAGTGCTGTGCTGGGCGCATCGTCAGTGGCAAGGGCCGCTTCCACGGAAGGGCAACAGGTTTCGCCTGTCGACTGGTTGTTAACGCAGGTGCGTACCGGTGAATCGACCCATAAATACGATCTGGTGCAGCAGTCGCTCTACCGGCTGGAAAAAATCGATCCTGATAATCCGCAGGTGCTGGCGGCGCGTTTACGCATGGCACTGCATCAGGGCGATTTAGTCCAGGCGCAAAAGTTGATGGATGAGCTAAACAAGGTTGCGCCAGATTCAGCGGCAGCGCGGGAATCCGCTGCCGGACTGAAAATGATGACAGACGCAGGGCGGCAAAAGCTCCAGCAAGCGCGTCTGCTGGCAACATCGGGTCGGCTGGCTGAAGCGAAAACCGCTTACGATGCCCAGTTTGGCGGCCTGTTTCCTGACGTTAATCTGGCGCTGGAGTACTGGCGTCTGGTGGCGCGTTTGCCTGGCCAGACTGCAACGGCGTATCAGCAATTACTGGCGCTGGAAAAACGCTATCCCGGCAATGTGGGCGTGGAGTTGCAGCTTGCCCGCATGGCGTTTGATCAACAACAGCCTGAGCAGGCCGTCATGCAGCTGCGTCGCCTCGCCAACAGCGACGAAGGGCGAGTAGCCGCAGCGGAGCTGTGGCTGGAGCAGATCCGCAATCAACCGGTGAGTGACAGCAGCGTGGCGGCTTTGCAGCAATACCTTAGCCTGTTTAGCAGTGGCGATGCCCGACAGCAGGGGCAGGAAGAGCTGATGCGCCAGCAAAAATTGCTTGCCGATCCCGCTTATCGTCAGCGGATGCGCGGTTTAGCTCTGGTGGAGGCAGGCAGTGGGGCCAGTGCGATACCTTTCCTGACAACGGCGCTCAAAGCCACTCCTGATGATGCTGAATTAATGGGAGCAATGGGTCAGGCGCAGGCGCGTGCTAACAACCGTGCCAGTGCTATCGACTGGCTGACACGGGCGCTAAAAGCCGGGCAGCAGAGTACGCAAACAGGGAAATGGCAATCTCTGCTACAAACCAACCGTTACTGGCTGGCTATTGAGAATGGCGACAAGGCGCTGGCGAAAAATGACATTGATGGCGCAGAGCGCCAGTATCGTTTCGCCCAGGCCACGGACAGCCGTGACAGTTACGCGCTGATTGGGCTGGGTGACGTAGCGATGGCACGTAAAAATAGCCAACGCGCAGAGCTGTTGTGGTTACAGGCGCTGGAACGTGATCGCAACAATACTACGGCTATTCGCCGACTGGCGGGGCTTTATCAAACGCAATCGCCGGCCCAGGCAATGACGTTTATCAACAGCTTGCCTGCCGTACAGCAGCGCGCCCTGGCAGACACACTGCGTGCGTTGCGTAGCGACAGCCTGCGCGCTGAAGCAGATGCGCTGGCGCAGCAGAACGCGTGGGCGCAGGCGGCGACAAAATATCGTCAGGCAGCCGCATTAAGCCCAGATGATATCTGGCTTAAATATCGTCTCGCGGGAGCGTTGCGTAACAGCGGCGAAGCACAACAGGCTGACACACTCATGCATCACCTGTTGATTCAGCATGGGGACAATGCGGCGGCGCTCTATGCCGCCGCGCTCTATTTTTCCAGCCACGACGATAACGATGCGGCGCTGGCAGCGTTACATCAGCTGCCTCAGGAGAAGTGGGACAGCAATATGCAGGCACTGGCCGACCGGCTGGCGCTGGACAACGCGCTGGAACGTATCGAATCACTTATTGCGTTGAAACGCTTGCCGGAGGCACGCGCTCTGTTACAAACCCTGGCGCCAGACGAGAGCGGGAACCTGAACAGCGATCGCCGGGTCGCACTGGCCTGGCAGCAGGCAGGCGAGATGGCGCGTGCGCAGCAGCTGTTTGAAGGGTTAAAACGTCGCGCTGCCACTGATGCTCCTTCACAAACTAAGGCGTTGATTTACCGTGATGCCGCGCGTCTTGAGCAGGCGCAACGCCAGCCGGGTGCGGCGCTCTCTGATTACCGGGACGCGATGGTGGCCAGCGGCATTGCTACGCAACGTCCGCAAAACAATGAAGACTTTAGCGCATTAACCCGCAACGACCCGCAGGATGACTGGCTGAAAAGCAGCATTCGCAGTGATGCTGCCGATCTTTATCGCCAACAGGATACGACCTTAACGCTGGAGCAGGACTACTCGCGTAATAAAGGGACCGGTGGCATATCTGATTTCACCGCGCACACCACGATGTTACAAGCTGATACGCCGCTGGCTGATGGACGCGCTTTTATGCGGCTCGATCACGTGCAGGTTTCAGCGGGCACGTTTGATGATACCAACGGCAGCCATAACCTGGTGTTTGGTAGCTGCAATGATGCAGATTCGGGCGGCTGTCGCAGAGATTTTACCCAGCGGGCAGAAGGCACAGCGGTGGGTGTTGGCTGGCAAAACGACCGCTGGTCAGCAGATATCGGCAGTACGCCGCTTGGCTTTGCCGTGACAAACTGGGTGGGCGGGATCAGCTGGAAAACAGATATTGATGATGTTGGCATGACCTTTAACGTCTCGCGGCGTCCCATTTCCAGTTCACTGCTGGCTTATGCGGGCGCCCGCGATCCCGCAGCCAGCGGCGGGAAAACCTTTGGTGGCGTGGTCGCGACGGGCGGCAGTATCGGGCTGAGTTACGATCGCGGCGAGGCGCATGGTATCTGGGCCGATTTCAGCGCCCACCACATCACCGGCAAGAACGTGGCTGATAACAGCCGCGAACGTTTAATGGCGGGTTATTACTATAAATTGATTAATGAAGATAATCGCCGCGCCACTGTGGGCTTAAACAGTATGCTGTGGCATTACCAAAAAGACCTCAGTGATTACAGCTTTGGTCAGGGGGTATTACAGTCCGCAGCAGTACCTTTCTTTCTCTTTGCCTGTGGGCTGGCGACAGCGCAGCGGAAACTGGTCATACGATTTAGGTGGCTCGGTCTCCTGGTCCTGCTCGCAAACGGATGCGCAGCAGCGTTATCCCGTTAACCCAGGGTTTGCTTTATCTTCAAATCCTGTTTCGGAAAGTCAGTCAGGCTGCGGGACTGGTTACACTTTGCAAGCGGGCGTTGAGCGCCGCATTAGCGCGAACTGGTTTATCGGCGCGGGTGTGGATATTCAGCAAGCGAAAGATTATACCCCGAGCCATGGCTTGATTTATCTGCGCTATTCAGGTGCAGGATGGGCGGGTGATTTGGCGATGCCGCCGCAGGCATTAACGCCATATGCAGATTTTAAATAGTGCGCAGAGAGCAATAAAGGTCAGGAAAATCCGACGTGCATTTCCGAATCTTTTTTGCTCTTCTGCAAGGTCATCAAAAAACATGACGTTGGGATATACTTGCTACGCTTTTTCCTGTCTGATATCTGAGCTTTTTTATAGCCGGGGAACATTTTTGCGGGTAAGTCGGTCACTTACGATAAAGCAGATGGCAACAGTTTCGATCGTTGCGCTCATTACCATTAGCATCTTTATCGTCATTCAACTGTTTCATTTTGTGCAGCAGCGCAGGATTGACTACGCCCAGCAAATGGAAAACATTGCGCATACCGTACGTCAGCCGTTATCCGAAGCGGTGCTGAAAGCGGATATTCCGCAAGCCGAACGCATTTTGCATACGCTTAAACCAGCCGGGATTTTGTCTCGTGCTGATGTGGTGCTGCCGAATGCCTTTCAGGCGCTCCACGCGGATTTTGAGCCAGAAAAACCTGTCCCACGCCTGATTGCGCGGCTGTTTGAGCTGCCAGTACAGATTACGCTGCCGCTCTATTCAATAGAAAATACCGGTTCACCCAAGCCTCTGGCCTATCTGGTGTTGCAGGCTAATTCGACACGTGTATATCAGTTTATCCTCAGCACGTTTTCCACCATGATCACCACCTATTTGCTGCTGGCGTTGATTCTTTCAGTAGCCATAAGCTGGTGTATCAACCGGTTAATCGTTCATCCGCTGCGTAATATTTCCCGTGAATTGCAGGAGCTGCCGCCGCAATCGATTCTGACACATAAACTGACGCTGCCGCAGGGGCATCGCGACGACGAAATCGGCATGTTGATCCGTAGCTACAATCGCAATCAACAGGTACTGGAGTCGGTTCATGATGAGATGAGCAGATTAACCACTCACTTTGACGTTACCGACTTACCCAACCGCGCGCTTTTTCTCGCCCTGTTGGATCAATATATGCGTAGTCGTTCAAAGCCGTTTGGCCTGATGGTGATCCGGGTTGAAACCTTGCAGGAAGCCAACGGCGTATTGAGTGACGAGCAGCGCGATACGCTGATGCTGACCCTGGTCGAGAAAATTCGCAGCACGCTTGACGATCACACGCTGCTGGCGCAAACCGGAGCCAGTGATTTTGTGCTACTGATGAAGCGCGCCAGTAATCCTTTCCGCGCCATGCGTCTGGCGCGTAACCTGATGATTCGCCTCAACCAGCCGGTTAATCTGCATCAGTTACAGTTACGTCCTAATTCCAGTATCGGGCTGGCGTTACGGGACGATGAGCCGCTCAGTGCAAATGAGCTGCTCGATCGCGCCACATCGGCCATGATGTCGGCACGTCATCAGGGTAAAAATCAGGTTTTGTTTTTTGACGCCGCGCTAAATGAGCGAGCGCAGAAGCGTTTAACGCAGGAGCACGACATCTTACAGGGTTTGCAGGATGAGCAGTTCGCGCTCTATCTTCAGCCGCAAATTGATATGCAAACCGGTGAGCTGGTCGGTGCTGAGGCGTTATTACGTATGCGTCAGCCAGACGGCAGTTATGGCCTGTCAGAAGAATTTATTGCCAGTGCTGAAGAGATTGGCGTTATCTCTGCGATTGGTCGCTGGGTATTTGAAGAAGCCTGCCGCATTCTGGCGGCCTGGCAAAAGCAGGGTGTCATGATCCCGCTCAGCGTGAATGTCTCTGCGGTGCAGCTGCGTGACGCCAGTATGGTCACGCATCTTCAGGCATTGCTTGAGCGTCACCGCATTGCGCCGGGTACTTTCGTACTGGAGATGACCGAAACGGCACAAATCGGCGATGCCGAACAGGCTATTTCATTGCTGCGCATGTTGCAGCAAACCGGCGTAGCCGTGGCGCTGGACGATTTCGGCATGGGTTACTCTAATCTCAATTATCTTCATCAGTTTAAGGCGTTGCCCGTTAATAAACTGAAAATGGATCGCAGCTTTGTTTCGGCGCTGCCTGACGACGACACCATGGTACGAATTGTCGCCGCCATTGCGGATATTATTGACCTTGATGTGATCGCTGAAGGCGTGGAAACGCATGAGCAGCGCGACTGGTTACTGGCGCGAGGTATCCGCATCGGACAAGGCTATCTCTACTCTGAAGCCCTTGTATTGACACGTTTCAACCAACAATGGATTGCGAAACCGTCACCGACAAAATAATCACCGGATGCATTGATTTATCGAGAAATTTAGTTACAAAAGTAGCAGCTGAAGCGTTTCAGTTCAGAATTATGCTTGTATCATTTCCCCGGGTTTGTCAGCCTGTATTAATCCCGTAAACAGAGTGTTATTTTCTGGCTACCGCGTTTAGCTGGTTCCCACCCGCTGGCCGGTCATAATAACGAACCCGACAATAACGTCATTTCTGTCGCTAGTGGACACTTGTTTATGAAAACCTCGCTGTTTAAAAGCCTCTACTTTCAAGTGCTGGTTGCCATCGGTATCGGCGTCTTGATGGGCCATTTTTATCCGGAATTAGGTACACAAATGAAGCCGTTAGGCGATGGCTTCGTGAAACTGATTAAGATGATCATCGCTCCCGTCATTTTCTGTACGGTAGTCACCGGTATCGCCGGTATGGAGAGCATGAAAGCAGTGGGCCGCACTGGCGCCGTTGCGCTACTTTACTTTGAAATTGTCAGCACCATTGCGCTGATTATCGGTCTGGTCGTGGTTAACGTGATTCAGCCTGGTGCAGGAATGAACGTTGATCCCTCAACGCTGGATGCCAAAGCGGTGGCAGTGTATGCACAACAGGCCGAGCAACAAGGTATTGTCGCCTTCCTGCTGGATGTCATTCCGAACAGCGTTATCGGTGCGTTTGCCAGCGGTAACATTCTGCAGGTGTTGCTGTTCGCCGTGCTGTTTGGCTTTGCACTGCATCGCCTGGGCAACGCCGGCACGCTGATCTTCAACGTTATTGAAAGCTTCTCGAAAGTGATTTTCGGCATCATCAACATGATCATGCGCCTCGCGCCAATTGGTGCTTTCGGTGCCATGGCGTTCACGATCGGTAAGTATGGTGTTGGCTCGCTGGTGCAGTTGGGTCAGTTGATTATCTGCTTCTACATCACCTGTATTTTGTTTGTTGTGGTGGTTTTGGGGCTGATTGCGCGCGTAACAGGTTTCAGTATCTTCAAATTTATTGCCTACATTAAAGAAGAGCTGTTGATCGTACTGGGCACCTCCTCTTCCGAGTCGGCGCTGCCGCGTATGCTGGATAAAATGGAGCGTCTCGGCTGTAAGAAATCGGTTGTGGGACTGGTTATTCCAACGGGTTACTCATTTAACCTGGATGGCACTTCCATTTACCTGACGATGGCCGCAGTGTTCATTGCGCAGGCAACCAATGCGCACATGGATATTGTTCATCAGATCACCTTGCTGGTGGTGCTGCTGCTCTCGTCGAAAGGGGCTGCGGGTGTCACAGGCAGTGGCTTTATCGTGCTGGCAGCGACGCTTTCTGCGGTCGGCCATCTGCCGGTAGCGGGTCTGGCATTGATTCTCGGCATTGACCGTTTTATGTCTGAAGCTCGTGCACTGACGAATCTGGTGGGTAACGGTGTGGCAACAGTGGTGGTTGCGAAGTGGGTCGATCAGCTGGATCACAAACAGTTGAAAGAGACGCTTTCAGGTGGCAATAAGGCGAAAAAAACGTCTGAATCATCTGTTTAATCACTGATTTCCATTTAAATCCTCCCAAATGCCCGCTGTCACTTGCCCTGACTGCGGGCATTTGGATAATAAACCCCAATGAGTTTTTCATTTCGCTGCGCGACATCCTGACCTTCCTGTGGTCAAACACTTTGTTGTTGGATAACAGCGCGCTCTGGCGTCAGCCGGTTCGTTTATAACAGCGGCAAAACATGCCAGCGATAACGATTTTGAATTGTTTAGTAGGGGTTCACATGCAGGGCACCAGAATTTGGCTTTTGGTTGGTGTAGTGCTGGCAGCAACCAGCTATGGTGTACAAGCGGAAACGCTGCAACCGGATCCGGCCTGGCAGGAAGGCAAACTGGATAACGGGTTTAACTGGCAAGTACTGACGACACCGCAACGTCCAAGCGACCGCATCGAGCTGCGTCTGGTAGTGAATACCGGTTCGCTGGTAGAAGGAACGCAACAGTCTGGTTTCAGTCACTTGCTGCCGCGTTTGGCAATGGTGCACAACACCGCGCTTGATACCAACCAACAGCGCGCATTATGGCAACAGGCGATGGATCCGCAACATCCGCTGCCGCCTGTTATCGCCTCCTATGATTTCACGCAATATAACCTCAGCCTGCCAAATAACCGGCCAGAATTGTTGAAAGAAGCCCTTAACTGGCTGGCGGCAACCGCAGGCAATATGGCGATTACTGAACAAGTCGTGAGTACCGCGCTTTCGGCTTCCGATCCTGTCGCAACCTGGCCTGCGAATACGCAGGATGTCTGGTGGCGTTATCGCCTGAAAGGCTCGGCGTTACTGGCGCACGATCCTGCTGAGCAGCCTCGCGCACCGGTCGATTTAGCCCAGCTTAATGCGTTCTACCACCAATGGTATACGCCCGATGCAATGACGCTGTATGTGGTGGGTAATGTTGACAGCCGCAGCCTGTCTGAGCAGCTCAATAAAGCGTTTTCGCCGCTGAAAGGAAAACGTGAAACGCCCGCGCCGTTACCGACACTCTCACCGTTACCCCACGAGCCGGTTAATCTGGTGAATGGCACTATGAATCAGGATCGCTTGTCATTAGTGTGGGACGGGCCGTGGCAACCCATCCGGGATTCGCAAAATTTACAGCGTTACTGGCAGGGCGATTTGGCGCGCGAAGCCTTGTTCTGGCATGTGCAGCGTGCATTAAGTGACAGTAAAGCGCAGGGCGTTCAGGTCGGGTTTGATTGTCGTGTGCTGTATCAGCGCGCGCAGTGTTCTATCAACATGGATGCCCGCAACGAAACGCTTGAGCAAAACATGAATTTGGTGGCGCGCGAGCTGGCAAAAGTACGTGATAAGGGCCTGCCGCAGGAAGAGTTTGATGCGTTGATGGCGCAAAAGCTGCTGGAATTAAACAAGCTGTTTACCACCTACGCCCGAACCGATACGGACGTATTAATGAGCCAGCGTCTGCGCTCACAGCAAAATTCGGTGGTGGATATTGCGCCTGAGCAATATCAAAAGCTGCGCCAGGCTTTTCTGGCGGGTCTGACGCGCGACCGGTTAAATCAGGAGTTGCGCCAGCAGCTAACGCAGGAGCTGATGATGGTACTGATTCAGCCAGAAGGCGAAGCGGAAACCAATGTGAAAAGCCTGCGAAGCAACTGGGATAAAGTCATGACGCCTCCTGACGTACCGGCGGCCAGCAGCGATGCCAGCCAGCCGGACAGCAGTGCGAGCGACGTTGCGCCCCCGGCTACTTAAATCCTCAGGTTTTTGCCCTGAGCCATTCGGTGACCAGCATTGGCCAACTGGCGAGGGGCAAATCTGCCAGGCCACGGATACCAAAACCGTGGCCACCCTTCTGATAAAAATGAACTTCTGCCGGAACCTTGTGCTCGCGCAGTGCGCTGAAAAATACCATGCTGTTATTAACAGATACTGAGTCATCATCAGCAGCGTGAATCAATAGCGTGGGCGGCACTTGCGCATGCACACGTGTCTCCAGCGAATAGGCATCAATCGTTTTCTGATCGGGCCACGCACCGAGTAATCGTGTACGCGACCCCTCATGTGCCAGGCCGTCACGCATACTGATGACCGGATAAATAAGCACCATAGCGTCTGGTCGCGGTGAGTGGTTTTCAGCGCCATCCTGCACCGGATAGAGCTTTTCCGCGAAACGTGTCCCGAGGCTGGCTGCAACATGCCCGCCCGCTGAAAAGCCCATCATCACGATGTACTTGCCGTTCAGTCCGCGCTGCGCACGTTCGCGCAGGACACGTACTGCCCGTTGCGCATCCGCAAGCGGTGCGTCAGGGCCTTCATGATGTCCATCGTAAGGCAGACGGTATGTCATCACAGCCAGCGTGTAGCCCATTGAGGTGAAAAAGGTTGCCAGCGCACTGCCTTCACGATCGATCATAACGCGATGATAACCGCCACCGGGCGCAACCAGTAGCGTAATACCATTTGACTCCACAGGATGCCAGATCGCTATTTCCGGGCAGCGCACGCCGGTTGCGGCACGATCATAAGGTTCATACTGTTTTGCAATATCGGTAATTTGTGGCTGTGCACGAGAATCGCTGGCACCTGGCGCTTCGCCGTGCGGCCAGATATTAATAATTTCTGTATTCATAACATGTCCTGATGCGAGAGATGTTGTAATAGTTTTGTTCGCGGCCGGGTAAACAGCATCCTGCTATTGTTGATTAAAAGATGGTGTTTTTTTATAAAGGCGTCCATCTGAAAACAGAGAATATAAGCAGATTCGGACTAAGCCTGGGGAGAGGCCATTGATTTCAACTGACTAATCTATAAAGGAATTAATTGCAGAATGTGCGGTTTTTCTGGCTGTTAAAATTGAAGGCAGCTTGTTTATATAACTCAACTAAAATCAAAAATGGATTGTTTTACCATAAGTTAAATTATTGCACTTTTCATTTGCGAAAATTATTGAGAAAATTAATGATCTTGCTAATGAAAAAGGCAACGCAGGGTTGCCTTTTAAATAATCATTAACGTGTTTCTTTTCCGTTATACCAGTCGAAAAAACGGACCGCTGAAGAAAAAAAGAATAAATTCCGATTATGACAAAAAACCATAGCAGGAGATCGTAATAGTTTCCTGTTACAGAAAAGCGGCACAAACTGCTCTTATAAGCTACAGGATAAAAAACAATTAACGAACACAAATTTATTATGGTTCGTCGTTTGCGCGGCTGTTTAAAAAAATCTCTAATGTGAAAGGTAAATGATTGTTTAATCACCTGGTACACTGCCCTCCAAAATTACCGCGATTAGAGGAGTTGCTACCGTTTTTATTACCGCCGTAAGGGCTGTTATTACAGCTAAGCGATCCGCTTAATCCACCTATTGCGGCACCGACTGCCATTCCTCCTGGCCCGCCAGGCATTCCACTAATCAAACCCAAAATTATACTGGCACCCACGTCGTTTGCACAGCTCCTGGGCGCGCCACCTTTACCGCCGTTATAGCCACCAGAAACACGACCGCCCTCGGATTTGTCGGCAAAATTCCCTGCGCCTGAAATCGTTTCTATTTCGTCCAGAGTGAGTTCACGCATATATCTTACCTTGTATTAATATTGTTTTAATTTACGGGATGGCACCTGACCTGAAGAAAGATATAAAGCAAATTTATATTTAAGTAAACGGCGTTATTTCTTGAGGGTGCTTTTTACGAGCTATATCACAATAAATTGCAGAGGTTTGACCATTATATTAATGGCCTTGTTTAAAGTAACGTGTTACTTAAATTAATAATAATTTATTTAACATATATTATTAATTATTAAATGGATGAGAGCTGTAAATATAGAAAAGCCCCATCCTACAGAGGAGAGGGCTTTTTTATTACGGCATGGCATCAAGCGGAATAATCGCGCCGCGATGCTGGATCACCGTGCTGGCAGTCAGATGACCGCACTGCGCGGCGGCTTCCGGTGAGGCACCCGTTAAACGCTGTGACAAATAGCCAGCACTAAAGGAGTCACCCGCAGCGGTGGTGTCGATCACTTTCTCTCTCGCCAGGCGTATAGCAGGCACATCGATGAGCGGCTCGTCGCCAACCGCAACCAGACACGATTCGGCACCTCGTTTAATCACAATCTCGCTGGCACCTGCCTGCCGCGTGCGGGCAATGACCTCTTCCAGTGACTGCTCGCCCCACAGAAGATACTCATCATCCAGAGTCAGAAAAGCGATATCGGTGCAATTTAACATGGCGCGGTAGGCCGTTTGTGCGGCAGCGTTATCACGCCATAAACGTGGACGGTAGTTATTATCGAAAATGACGTTACCGCCATTGGCCCGGCAGCGTGCCAGTAAGGCCATCAGCTTGTCACGGCTGCTGTCAGGCAATATCGCTAAACTGATGCCGCTCAGATACAGATAATCGTACTGCGCTAACTGCTGACAAATGTTGTCAGATTCTGGGCTGTCGAGCCAGTAACGGGCCGCCGCATCACTGCGCCAGTACCAGAAGGTGCGCTCGCCGTGGGCATCCGTTTCGATGACGTACAGGCCCGGCATTTTATTTTCCAGCCGCTGAATCAGGCCGGTGTTAACCTTCTCTTGTTGCCAGGCGGCAATCATTTGATCGCTAAAAGAATCAATTCCCAGCGCGGTTACGTAATCAACACTGAGCTGTGCGTCATCTGCCTGTCGGGCAAGGTAAACCGCGGTGTTCAGCGTATCGCCGCCAAAGCCGCGTTTAATGTTCTCACCCTTTTCGGACAACTCAATCATGCATTCGCCAATAATGGCGATTTTTTTCTGCGTCATGGTTTTTAGCCTGTAGTGAAATTCAACCCTAGTCTCGCGTCTGGTATGGCAGACGTCAACGATTTTTAAAACGGCGTTTTAATTCCACTTAAGGTCTGAAAAGTGGAATTTCCAGTTGATATAGCAATCAAATTCCAGCTTGTTTTGGCGATTGTGCAGGTTCAGTCATTGTTACACTCAGTGCTTTCAAGCGGCCAAATGCTAATAAAGTTATCCCGGAGATAGCCGATAAGTGCCGCTGAGTTGCCCTGTCCAGGCGCTCACTACCAACCAGGAAAATACCATGGTGATGGAGAATACAAGTCACAGGCTACCTTCTTTGAGTGACATAAGCCCCCAGCCGGAAACACATCTTTTCTGGCAACAATGCCAACGATTCTATACTTTTCAACCGATTTACAAGGTGTCTGGCCGGTTGCTGGCTATCGAACTGCTCACCGCCATAACGCACCCATCCGCACCTGAAAAAAGCTGTCACCTGAATCATATTTTGCTGCGCTTGATACCGCTCAACGGCTGCATGTCGTACATGAGCAACTGGAGTTGCTTACACAGTGGTCTGAATTTTTTGAAAAAGCGGACATCGTTGCGTCGGTCAATATTGATGGCCCTTCGCTGCTGTCGATACAGAATCATCCACCGATTCGCAGCCTGATCGCACGGCTATCCTGGGTGCGATTTGAACTCACTGAGCATCACGTTTTACCGCAGGAAGAGATGATTGCACAGATGCCGGAGCTCGGCCCGCTGTGGCTGGACGATTTTGGTTCAGGCATGGCCAACTTCTCAGCCCTGACCGAGCTTAAATATGATTACATCAAGCTGTCCCGCGAGCTGTTTATCCTGCTGCGAAAAACTGACGAAGGACGTAGCCTGTTTGCAATGCTTCTGGCGCTTATCAACCGTTACTGTAACGGGGTCATCGTTGAAGGCGTAGAAACTGAAGAGGAGTGGCAACAGATTCAGTCTTCACCAGCGATGGCTGCACAGGGTTATTTCTTTTCGCGCCCGGTCCCTTTTTCTGAGTTGAATCATCTTGCTATCCAGCTTTCCTGATGCTGTTCCTTACGGTCTCGACTATCTTTAACAGAGACCGGGGAAGGGCAAGGAGAAAGCGAAATGTCTCGCACAGGAAAAATCATAAGTTGGATTATCGGGCTTTTTTATTACTGGTTGTTGTACTCATTGTCATTATTGCCACATTTGACTGGAATCGTCTGAAGCCAACCATTAACCAGAAAGTCTCGACAGAATTGAACCGCCCGTTCGCCATTCGTGGCGATTTAGGCGTAGCCTGGGAACGTAATCGTGACGAGCCTGGCTGGCGCAGTTGGGTGCCGTGGCCGCACTTGCACGCGCAGGACATCATGCTGGGCAATCCGCCGGATGTTCCGGAAGTAACAATGGTGCATTTGCAGCGCGTGGATGCCACTCTGGCGCCGCTGGCGCTTCTGCATAAAGAAGTATTTATACCCTGGATTAAACTGGAGCAGCCCGATGCGCGCTTGATCCAGACGGCAGATAAGAAAAATAACTGGACCTTTAATCTCGCCAACAGTGACAACAAAGATGAGAACGCGCCACCCTCGGCGTGGTCCTTCCGTCTCGACAATATCTTGTTTGATCAGGGGCAAATCCGCTATCGCGATGCGATCAATAAAGCTGATGTCACCGTGAAGGTGAACCCGTTGGGCAAGCCGGTGCCCTATGCGCAAATTGCAGGCGGTGATGATAAGCAAAAAGGTGCGGGAGATTTTGTATTTGGCTGGCAGGCTAACGGTACTTATAACAACGAGCAGTTAGAGGGTGAGGGCAAAACTGGCGGCATGCTGTCGCTGCGCAGCCAGAATACGCCGTTCCCGATTCAGGCCGATGTGCGGAACGGGACAACGCGCGTGCAGGTAACAGGCGGGTTGCAGGATCCCATGAATTTAGGCGGGCTGGACGTGCGTCTGCGCTTCTCGGGCGACACGCTGGCGAATTTGTATGGTCTGACGGGCGTACTGCTGCCCGATACCCCACCTTATGACACAGATGGTCATTTGCGTGCTAAATTTGCCGGTGAAAAAGGCCCTGTTTATCAATACGAAAATTTTAATGGCCACATCGGCGACAGCGATATTCATGGCTCGTTAACTTATACCCAGGGTAAACCGCGTCCCAAACTGAGCGGTGAACTGACGTCTCGCCAGTTGCGTATGGCGGATTTAGGGCCACTCATCGGCGTTGATTCCGGTAAAGGCAGCAAAAAAACCGAGCAGGCGAAAGCGCAGCGGGGAGAAAAATCGACCCAGCCCACCGATCGCGTGTTACCCCACGATAAGTTCGATACCAAAAGCTGGGACGTGATGGACGCTGATGTGAAATTTAGCGGCAAGCGTATTGAACACAGCAATTCGCTGCCGTTGAGCGATCTTTATACCCATTTGCAGCTAAAAAATGGTGACCTGCTGTTGGATCCGCTGCGTTTCGGCATGGCGGGCGGCAATTTAAACAGCACCATTCGTTTAGAAGGCGATCGCACGCCGATGCGCGGGCGCGCAGATATTCACGCACGGAAACTGCGCTTGCGTCAGCTGTTCCCGGATGTATCAGCGATGCAGAACAGTCTGGGCCAGCTAAACGGCGATGCCAGTTTTACCGGTACGGGTAATTCGGTCGCAGATTTACTGGCGACCAGTGATGGCCAACTGAAATTGTTAATGAACGATGGCGTGATCAGCCGCAGCCTGATGGAAATCGCCGGGCTTAATGTCGGTAACTATGTGGTAGGCAAACTGTTTGGCGATGATCAGGTGCGTATTAACTGCGCCGCAACTGATATCAAACTGCAAAACGGCTTAGCGACACCCAACCTGTTTGTTTTTGATACTGAGAATGCAGTGATTAACGTAACTGGCAACGCTAATTTCGCCAGTGAGCGGATGGATCTTTCTATCAATCCAGAGAGCAAAGGCATTCGCATTATTACCCTGCGTTCGCCGCTTTATGTGCGCGGAACATTCAAAAATCCTGACGCCGGAGTGAAAGCGGGTCCGCTGCTGGCGCGTGGTGCCGCTGCCGTGGCGTTAGGTACAGTTGTTGCGCCTGCTGCTGCATTACTGGCACTGATTTCCTCCAGCGATAACGAGGATAATCAGTGCAGTACTGTATTACAGCAGATGAAAAACAGTCAGTAATCAGTTGCGGTAGAGCACTTTGATAATGTGATAACCAAACGCGGTTTTCACCGGTCCGTAAGGTTTTAATAGCGGGCAGGTGAAAACCGCTTTATCAAATGCGGGCACCATCTGACCCTGACGGAACTCCCCAAATCGCCGCCGTTTTTCCCGGACGGACAGGTAGAGTGTTTCTTTGCCAGTTGTTGAAAGCTCCCGCCTTTTTCCAGCTTCGTCAGTATCTCTTTCGCCAGAGCTTCCTCTTTCACGAGGATGTGTAAAGCCGCCGCAGTTTTCGCCATGTTGCTGTCTCGTTGTGTATAATCGTCGCCCATTATAACCCTAACTTGCACGCAGCAGGCGCGTTGGCTGGCTGCGCAACGGGCGTTATAACTTTTCTTAATCAACTGAGTGAATGTCTGTTATGCGTTTAAATCCCGGCCAACAGCGTGCTGTCGAATTTGTCACCGGTCCTTGTCTGGTGCTGGCGGGTGCGGGTTCGGGGAAAACCCGTGTCATTACCAATAAAATTGCGCATCTGATCCGCGCGTGCGGCTATCAGGCGCGCCACATTGCGGCAGTCACCTTTACCAATAAAGCCTCGCGCGAGATGAAAGAGCGCGTTGCGCAGACGCTTGGCCGTAAAGAAGCGCGCGGTTTAATGATCTCCACTTTTCATACGTTGGGATTAGAGATTATCAAGCGTGAATATGCCGCGCTGGGCATGAAATCCAACTTCTCGCTGTTTGACGATCAAGACCAGCTTGCCTTGCTAAAGGAGCTGACGAAGCAGTGGCTGGAAGAGGATAAGACGCTGGTTCAACAGCTTATTTCCACTATCTCTAACTGGAAAAATGATCTGGTTGATCCCGCTCGTGCCGCTGCACTGGCCCGCTCCGAGCGAGATACCCTTTTTGCTCATTGCTATGGCCTGTACGATCAGCATCTGAAAGCCTGTAACGTCCTCGATTTTGATGATTTGATTCTGCTGCCCACGCTGCTGCTCCAGCGCAACCAGGAGGTGCGGGAACGCTGGCAACAGCGCATCCGTTATCTGCTGGTGGATGAGTATCAGGATACGAATACCAGCCAGTATGAACTGGTGAAATTACTGGTTGGCGCGCGGGCGCGTTTTACCGTGGTGGGTGATGACGATCAGTCTATTTACTCCTGGCGTGGTGCCCGTCCGCAGAATCTGGTGCTGTTAAAAGAGGATTTCCCGGCGCTGGAGGTGGTGAAGCTGGAGCAGAATTACCGCTCTTCCCAGCGTATTTTGAAGGCAGCCAATATTCTCATCGCTAACAATCCACACGTTTTTGAAAAGCGGCTGTTCTCTGAGCTGGGCATGGGTAACCCGCTGAAAGTATTGACCGCAAATAATGAAGATCACGAAGCGGAGCGCGTCGCGGGTGAAATGATTGCGCATCACTTCATCAATAAAACGGCTTACAAAGATTACGCCATTCTTTATCGCGGTAATCATCAGTCGCGTGTCTTTGAGAAGCAGTTGATGCAAAACCGCATTCCGTACCGTATTTCAGGCGGCACGTCGTTCTTCTCGCGACCTGAAATCAAAGATCTGCTGGCTTACTTGCGCGTGCTGACCAACCCGGATGATGACAGTGCTTTTCTGCGCATCGTTAATACACCGCGCCGTGAGATTGGTCCGGCTACGCTACAAAAACTGGGCGAATGGGCCAATTTGCGTAACAAGAGCCTGTTCAACGCCAGTTTTGACGTTGGATTAGGGCAAACCCTGAACGGTCGCGGTTTGGAGCATCTACAACGCTTTACGCACTGGCTGAATGAGATCATTCAACTGACCGAACGCGAGCCGGTTAACGCGGTGCGCGATCTGATCCGTGGCATCGATTACGAAAGCTGGTTATTTGAAACCTCTGGCAGTCCAAAAGCCGCAGAAATGCGCATGAAAAACGTCAATACGCTGTTTCAGTGGATGACGGAGATGCTGGAAGGTAGCGATCTGGATGAGCCGATGACGCTGGCGCAGGTGGTGACGCGCTTTACGTTGCGCGACATGATGGAGCGCGGTGAAAACGATGAGGAGCTCGATCAGGTGCAGTTGATGACGTTACATGCATCAAAAGGGCTGGAATTTCCTTACGTTTACCTGGTTGGCATGGAAGAGGGGTTATTGCCGCACCAGAGCAGTATCGATGAGAATAATATTGAGGAAGAGCGACGCCTCGCTTACGTAGGTATTACGCGCGCGCAGAAGGAGCTGACGTTTACTTTATGTCGCGAACGTCGCCAGTATGGTGAGCTGGTGCGCCCGGAACCGAGCCGCTTTTTACTGGAGCTGCCGCAGGATGATGTGGCCTGGGAAACCGAGCGCAAAGTTGTCAGCGCAGAAGAGAGAATGAAAACCGGCCAAAGCCGTGTGGCGGGTTTAAGAGCGATGCTGGAAAAAGCGAAGAAAGCCTGAGTTGGGCGCATGCTGCCCTTTCTCCCGCCAGCGAGAGAAAGAGCCGCCCGACGCGAAACTGAAAAATTTGCGCTGCCTTTTAAATTATTTTCTTTTGAACATCACTAACCTGGCCTCAGACAAGAACTTTAGCGAGCGACGCTGAGGCAAGGCGAAGCTTTTCCGGCATAGCGGAGTTTACACAGCGTAAAGGAGCATTTGACGGAAAAGCTTCAACGCTGCATCGGCGAGCGCAGCAGGTTCGATTAAGTAATAGTAAGAAGCCAGTGAACATAGGACTGATAATGGCTCTCCTGTTCCAGCAGCTCGGCCCGCAGTGGATGCGCCGCCAGCCAGCCAGCAGGTAATGTCAGATGCAGCGCGTCATCATCTGCCTGCAATCGCACTGCAGGTAATGTATCGTCACGGCGACGGCTGGAGAAGATAATTGCCAGACGCAGCAAACGACACAGCCGTTCTGCCAGGCGCGGCGGTACAGCATTCTGCTGGGTTAACAGCGCCAGATCGATACTGCCGCTCTGGTTTTGCAACAGGCAGGCCAGCAGCTTTTTTGTGCAGGAGTAAAACCAGGCAGGTCGAGATGGCGGACTAAATAAGCGGCGTGCTGGGGTGCCTGACGAAAATCTACGCTCAGGCCGATTTCATGAATGGCGCAGGCGCTCAACAGTAAATCACGACAGCGTTGATCGAGTTTCCATAGCGCACTGACCTGACGAAAAAAACTTTCTGCCAGTTGACGCACACGTCCAGCCTGCTCGATATCAATACTGAACCGACGCTGTACGTTTTGCAGGGTACGGCTGCGAATATCGCGGTCAACAGGCAGATGTAACATGCCATAAACCAACCCTTCACGTAGCGCGCCGCCTGCCAGCGTCATGCTTTCAATGTTCAGCTCCTGGAAAATGGCAATCAAAATCGACAGGCCACTGGGGAAAACCAGTGCGCGTTCCAGTGTCAGACCTTCGATTTCTAACTCTTCCAGCTTGCCGCATTGAATTGCACGCTGTTTAAGCTGTTGCAGTTTGCTGAGGGTGATGCGCTCGTCCATGCCTTGCGCAACCATGATCTCCTGAAGCGCCTGCACTGTCCCCGATGCACCAACACAGGCTTGCCAGCCTTGCTCGCGCAGACGCGCAACAACGGGTTGAATCATTTCGCGTGCTGCCTGTTCAGCCTGCGCAAAATTCTCTTTAGCCAGGTGACGGTCGCTGAAGAAACGTTCCAGCCAGGTTACGCAGCCCATCGACAAGCTAAACAACACCGTGGCGTGAGAGCCATCGCCCGTCGCCAGTTCCGTGCTGCCACCGCCAATGTCTACCACTAAGCGCCGATCTGAACCGCCAGTAGTATGAGCAACGCCTTGATAAATCAGGCGAGCTTCCTCTTCACCGCTAATAACATTGATCGCGCAACCCAGGATCTGCTGCGCTGTTTCGAGAAAGGCTTGTGCATTTGCCGCAAGGCGCAGCGTGGCAGTGGCGACCACGCGAATTTGTTCGGGAGGAATATCTTGCAGTTGTTCTGAAAACAATCTGAGACATTGCCAGCCGCGCGTCATCGCTTCAGCTGACAAATGGTTGCTTTTATCCAGACCTGCAGCAAGGCGCACCTTGCGTTTGATCTTCGCGACGGTCTGGATACTGCCAGACACTTCGCGCACCACCAACATATGAAAGCTGTTAGAGCCTAAATCAATCGCAGCATAAAGTGACGATGCGCTTAGCATGGTGAGCTTAACTCGAACGTTTACGGTTGTTGTTGCGTGGCGTACCACGACGATTAGCGTTGTTACCGCCACGACGCGGACCGTTACCTGAACGGCTTCTTGCCAGGCGCTTCGGTGGTGGTAATTCGCTCAGCAGCGCATCACTGTTGTACTTGCTGACCGGAATGCTGTGTCCGATATACTCTTCGATAGCCGGTAAATTCAGCGCATACTCTTCGCACGCCAGGCTGATAGAGTGTCCGCTGGCACCTGCGCGTCCGGTACGACCAATACGATGCACATAATCTTCGCGATCGTCAGGCAAATCGTAGTTAAAGACGTGCGTTACCGCAGGAATATGCAGGCCACGCGCCGCAACGTCGGTTGCGACCAAAATATCCACGTCACCTTTGGTAAAATCATCCAGGATGCGCAGACGTTTTTTCTGGGCCACATCGCCCGTCAGCAAGCCGACACGATGACCGTCCGCCGCCAGATGTCCCCAAATATCTTCACAACGATGTTTGGTATTGGCGAAAACGATAGCGCGATCTGGCCACTCTTCTTCAAGCAGCGTTTGCAGCAGACGCATTTTCTCTTCATTTGAAGGATAGAAAAGCTCTTCTTTAATGCGGTGGCCGGTTTTTTGCTCCGGTTCCACTTCAACATATTCGGCGCTATTCATGTGTTCAAACGCCAGTTCACGCACGCGGTAAGAGAGCGTAGCGGAGAACAGCATGCTCAGACGCTGCGTAGCAGCAGGCATGCGGCGGAACAACCAGCGAATATCTTTAATAAAGCCGAGATCGAACATGCGATCGGCTTCGTCCAGCACCATCACCTGAATGGCACCGAGGTTAACGTGATTTTGCTTAGCGTAATCGATCAGGCGACCTGTGGTGCCGATCAAAATATCTACGCCCTGTTCTAAGACTTTAAGCTGTTTGTCATAACCGTCACCGCCATAGGCCAGGCCTAATTTTAGTCCGGTCGCGGCTGCCAGCGGCTCAGCATCAGCATGAATTTGCACGGCAAGTTCACGCGTTGGTGCCAGAATTAATGCGCGTGGCTGGTTGACCTGACGGCCTTCAGCCGCAGGATTTGAGAGAAGATGATGAAACGTTGACGTCAGAAACGCCATCGTTTTGCCGGTACCGGTTTGCGCCTGACCCGCAACATCACGCCCTGAAAGCGTAAAAGGCAGTGCTAACGCCTGAATGGGCGTGCAGTTATGAAAGCCTTTATTTTCAAGGGCTTCCACCACCAGAGGGTGCAGGGCGAAGTCGGAAAACTTCTGTTCGGTTAAGTGTGTTTTGCTCATAGTGTGGTAGAATATCAGCTTACTATCGCTTTACGAAAGCGTATCCGATGAAATAAAGTCAACCTACATTGGTATATTTTACGCCAATTCGCCAGGCATAATCTTGTGGAGTAAAACATGAGCAGCGATAAAATCGTTCACCTGACCGATGACAGTTTCGACACCGACGTGCTGAAAGCCGACGGCGTTACACTGGTAGATTTCTGGGCTGAATGGTGTGGTCCTTGCAAAATGATCGCCCCGATTCTTGATGAAGTCGCAGAAGAGTACGAAGGTAAGCTTACTATCGCTAAGCTGAATATCGACGACAACCCGGGCACTGCGCCGAAATATGGCATTCGCGGTATTCCGACGCTGCTACTGTTCAAAAACGGTGAAGTCGCCGCAACGAAAGTCGGCGCCTTGTCCAAAGGTCAGTTGAAAGAGTTCCTGAACGCCAATTTGGCCTAATCAGGGCTGAACGTTCAGCGATGTGGAAATTTATTTCTGCCGCTGGACGTTCGCTTTCAGGCGTGCTAAGTTACCAACACTGCATTACGAACTTACCTTGTAGTTAGCATCTTAAAGTTTTCCCTGTTGAACCCTGCCGCACTGTACCTTTAGCAGCGGTTTTGCAATCTGACGGTTAGCTCCAACTTTGGCATCGCAATCGGCCGCCTCCTCGCATCCAGTCGCTATCCCTGATGATGATCGTCGAGAAGAGTCGAAAAGAGCCATTAACAGGCATGGATTAATTGCCATACCATTCACGACAAACATTTCGAGTATTACCCCGAGTTTAAGAACCCATCACTATGAATCTTACCGAATTAAAGAATACGCCGGTTTCTGAGCTGATTACCCTCGGCGAAAATATGGGGCTGGAAAATCAGGCTCGCATGCGCAAGCAGGACATCATTTTCTCAATCCTGAAGCAGCACGCAAAAAGCGGCGAAGACATCTTCGGTGATGGCGTGCTGGAGATATTGCAGGATGGATTTGGATTCCTCCGCTCTGGAGACAGCTCCTACCTCGCCGGTCCCGATGATATCTACGTTTCCCCAGCCAAATTCGCCGCTTTAACCTCCGCACTGGTGACACCATTTCCGGCAAAATCCGTCCGCCGAAAGAAGGTGAGCGTTACTTTGCGCTGCTGAAGGTTAATGAAGTTAACTATGACAAGCCAGAGAACGCGCGTAATAAGATTCTGTTCGAAAACCTCACGCCGCTGCACGCGAATAATCGCCTGCGAATGGAGCGGGGTAATGGCTCAACTGAAGATTTGACGGCTCGCGTACTGGATCTGGCTTCACCTATTGGTCGTGGTCAGCGTGGTTTGATCGTCGCACCGCCAAAAGCCGGTAAAACCATGCTACTGCAAAACATCGCACAGAGCCTGGCGTATAACTATCCGGATTGCGTGCTGATGGTGCTGCTGATTGATGAGCGTCCGGAAGAAGTGACCGAGATGCAGCGTCTGGTAAAAGGTGAAGTTATCGCTTCTACCTTTGACGAACCCGCATCACGCCACGTTCAGGTTGCTGAGATGGTGATTGAGAAAGCTAAACGCCTGGTTGAACACAAGAAAGACGTTATCATTCTGCTTGACTCCATTACACGTCTGGCGCGTGCTTACAACACCGTTGTACCGGCTTCCGGTAAAGTGTTGACCGGTGGTGTGGATGCCAACGCCCTGCATCGTCCGAAGCGTTTCTTCGGTGCAGCACGTAACGTTGAAGAGGGTGGCAGCCTGACTATCATCGCAACGGCGCTGGTTGATACCGGCTCGAAGATGGATGAAGTTATCTACGAAGAGTTTAAAGGCACCGGTAACATGGAGCTGCATCTCTCACGTAAGATCGCTGAAAAACGTGTCTTCCCGGCAATTGATTACAACCGCTCCGGTACGCGTAAAGAAGAGCTGCTGACTTCTCAGGAAGAACTGCAAAAAATGTGGATCCTGCGTAAGATTATTCACCCAATGGGTGAAATCGATGCGATGGAATTCCTCATTAATAAGTTGGCAATGACCAAAACCAACGATGAATTCTTCGACATGATGAAGCGTTCCTGATCGTATAAGTAATTAAGCCGAACCTTATTTTCGGCTTTTTTAACTAAAATGATCGCGAAATCGCACCTACGCCACGTCTTAACGTGGCGTTTTTCATTTTGGGCTATAGGATTGAACACTGACAGGAGCATTTATAATGACTGTGGGAGCGGTGGTGAATTATTGAGCATTCATGCACCTCTTGATGCAGAATTCGGATTCTGGCGCAGTGGTATTGGCGATTTATCGCGTATCGTTGTCCAAGATGTTAGCTGAGAGCGTTTAACGTGAATTTACTCACTATGAGTACTGAGCTTGGTTTAATTTTTTCTTTTCCTTAGTTTTCCTCTTTTTTGCCCGAAAAGCAGCGTTAAAAATTGGCCTGGTTGATACACCAAACTCGCGTAAACGCCATCATGGCGCGATTCCGCTGGTTGGCGGCATTTCTGTGTTTGCCGGTATCTGTTTTACCTTTGCTATCACCAATTATTATCTGCCGCATGCGCTGCTCTATTTAGGCTGTGCTGGATTATTAGTCTTCGTTGGCGCACTGGACGATCGCTTCGATATCAGCGTGAAAATTCGTGCTGTGGTTCAGGCTATTGTTGCCGTGGTGATGATGGTTGGCGCAAAGCTTTATTTATTGAGCCTTGGCTTTATCATCGGACCGGTAGAGCTCATTGTCGGGCCTTTTGGCTATGTACTGACGCTGTTCGCGGTGTGGGCAGCTATTAACGCCTTCAATATGGTTGACGGTATAGATGGTCTGCTGGGCGGACTCTCTTCCGTGACGTTTGCCGCAATGGGCATCATTCTCTATTTTGACGGGCAGTTCAGTCTCGCGATGTGGTGCTTCGCGATGATCGCCGCCACGCTGCCCTATATTTTGCTCAATCTTGGCTTTCTTGGGCGCCGCTATAAGGTCTTTATGGGCGATGCTGGCAGCACCATGATTGGTTTCACCATCATCTGGATCTTACTCGAAACCACGCAAGGCCTGAGCCATCCGATAACGCCTGTTACCGCGCTCTGGCTGATCGCGATCCCGCTGATGGACATGGTAGCCATCATGTATCGTCGTTTGCGCAAAGGCATGAGTCCTTTTTCTGCCGATCGTCAGCACATTCACCATTTGATTATGCGCGCGGGTTTTAGCTCGCGTCAGGCCTTCTTGTTAATTACTGTCGCGGCAGCAATTCTCGCCGGTATTGGCGTGCTGGGTGAATATCTCGCCTTCATTCCTGAATGGGTGATGCTGGTGCTGTTTCTGGTTGCCTTTATGGTTTACGGCTATTGCCTGAAACACGCCTGGCGCGTTGCACGTCGAATTCGCCGCATCAAACGTCGTATTCATAGCGCCCGCGACGCCAAAAAAATTACTCTGATAAGACCTGATAAAGGATAACCCTGTTATGCCCTCTGATGTTGTGGAGAACGAACTGGATATTCGCGGCCTGTGCTGCTGTTTATGGCGCGGTAAGCGGTGGATTGTTGGGCTTGCGCTGCTGTTTGCGGCGATTGCCTGGCTGGCAACACTGTTGATGAAACAAGTCTGGAGCACTACGGCGATTACCGATCGTCCTACGGTGAATATGCTGGGTTCTTATTACGCCCAGCAGCAGTTTCTCAACAACCTCGACGTGCACAACAATGCACTGACGTTGAGTGCGCCATCGCCTACGGTGATGGATGAGGTGTATCAGGAATTCACCATGCAGCTTTCCTCCTGGGATACCCGCCGCGAGTTTTGGCAGCAGACGGAGTATTACAAAAGCCGCAAAGTGGGGAATGCACATAACGATGCAGCGTTACTGGATGATCTTATTGGGAACATTCAGTTCGCACCTGCTGATCCCGCGCATAACACCTTTGACAACATCAAACTCAAAGCGGAAACCGCCAGCGATGCGAATAACCTGTTGCGACAATATATCGCTTACGCCAGTGAACGCGCGGCGCGTCATCTTAACGCCGAATTAAAAGGCGCGTGGCAGGCTCGCGGCGCGCAGTTACAGGCGCAGGTAAAACGTCAGGAAGATGTTGCAAATGCCGTCTTTCAGCGCCAACAGCATCGGCTTGAGCAGGCATTGAAAATTGCCAGCCAGCAAGGCATTCGTGAAAAGCAACCGCGAGAATCTGACGAAAGCCTGTCTGACAGCGATCTGTTTTTGCTTGGTCAGCCCATGCTGCAAGGGCAGTTAGAGACGTTGCAGGCGACCGGTCCGACCTACGATATAAGCTATGATCAAAACAGAGCCATGCTCACCACGCTGCAGGCAGGCCCGATGCAAAACAGCAAGTTTCAGACTTACCGCTATTTGCGTACGCCCGAAGAGCCCGTATCACGTGACAGTCCGCGTCGTCTGTTCATGATGATTATGTGGGGCGCCGTGGGTGCGCTGGTGGGTGCTGGTGTGGCATTGGCGCGTCGTCCGCGTCCAATATCAGAACCGCGTCATTGAGAGAAACAGTGTGAAAGTTCTGACAGTATTTGGTACTCGCCCCGAAGCCATCAAGATGGCGCCGCTGGTCAAAGCCCTGGCGCAAGATCCCGCATTTGAATCACGTTTGTGCGTCACGGCGCAGCACCGTGAAATGCTCGATCAGGTGTTGCGATTATTTCAGCTGCAACCCGATTATGACCTCAACATCATGCGTCCGGAGCAAGGGTTAACTGAAATCACCTGCCGTATTTTGCAGGGTATGAAAACCGTTTTGCTCGACTTCAAACCGGACGTGGTATTAGTGCACGGTGACACCACTACCACGCTGGCTGCCAGCCTGGCTGCATTTTATCAGCAGGTTCCTGTTGGTCATATCGAGGCGGGATTACGCACAGGCGATCTCGCTTCGCCGTGGCCAGAAGAAGCTAACCGTAAACTAACCGGGCATCTTGCCAGCCTGCATTTCACGCCAACCAGCCGCTCACGGCAAAATTTATTGCAGGAAAATCTGTCCGATAACCGCATCTTTGTTACCGGCAACACGGTAATTGATGCCCTGTTGTGGGTGCGTGACCGCGTGCTGGATGATGCCGATCTCAATGCCCAGCTGGCAGCGCGCTATCCCTTCCTTGATACCAGCAAAAAGCTGGTTTTGGTCACAGGGCATCGTCGGGAAAGTTTCGGTGACGGTTTCGAGCGTATCTGTAGCGCACTGGCACAAATCGCCCGCCAGCATCCCGACGCGCAGATTGTTTATCCTGTGCACCTTAACCCTAACGTCAGCGAGCCGGTAAATCGCATTCTCAGCGGGATTGAAAATATTGTGCTGATTGAGCCGCAGGAATATCTGCCCTTCGTCTGGCTCATGAACCGCGCCTGGCTGATTCTCACTGATTCTGGCGGTATTCAGGAAGAGGCACCGTCGTTAGGCAAACCGGTGCTGGTCATGCGCGACACCACAGAGCGCCCCGAAGCCGTAGAAGCGGGAACAGTAAAATTAGTGGGCACCGATGTGACCAAAATTGTGGCGGAAGTGAGTCGGCTGCTGACGGATGAAGCGGCCTGGCAAATAATGAGTCGCGCCCATAATCCCTATGGCGATGGCAAAGCCTGCGGACGTATTTTGCAAGCCTTAAAAGATAACAGAGCCGAATTATGAGTTTTGAAACCATCTCCGTGATTGGACTGGGTTACATTGGGCTGCCTACGGCAGCCGTTTTTGCCTCAAAAAGAAAAAAGTTATTGGCGTTGATATCAACGCGCATGCCGTTGAGATCATCAATCAGGGAGCAATTCATATTGTTGAGCCTGATCTGGATCACGTTGTCCATAAAGCCGTCACGCGCGGCGATCTGCGCGCAACGACGCAGCCGGAAGCCGCCGACGCTTTTTTGATCGCGGTACCAACGCCGTTTATGGCTGACTATCAACCCGATTTACGTTTCGTTAAAGCAGCAGCAGAATCTATCGCGCCGGTGTTGAAGCAAGGCGATCTGGTGATCCTCGAATCAACCTCGCCGGTCGGAAGCACCGAGCAAATGGCGGAATGGCTGGCGGCTGCGCGTCCCGATCTGCGTTTTCCTCAGCAGGGCGGTTTGCCGGATATTTTTATCGCTTACTGTCCTGAGCGCGTATTACCTGGCAAGGTGATGGTTGAATTGATTAACAACGATCGGGTGATTGGCGGCATGACCCCAGCCTGTTCGGCGCGTGCCAGCGAGCTTTATCGTATCTTCCTTAAAGGAGAATGCGTTGAGACCAATGCGCGCACCGCTGAAATGTGCAAGCTGACCGAAAACAGTTTCCGTGACGTTAATATCGCTTTTGCCAATGAACTGTCGCTGATTTGTGCTGAACAGGGGATTAACGTCTGGGAGCTGATTGCACTGGCGAATCGGCATCCGCGTGTCAATATTCTTCAGCCTGGCCCCGGCGTTGGGGGTCACTGTATTGCTGTCGATCCGTGGTTTATCGTGGCGCAAAATCCGGCGCTGGCACGTTTGATCCGCACCGCGCGCGAAGTCAACGATGCTAAACCGCAATGGGTATTGGATCAGGTAAAAATGCCTTAGCTGACTGCCTGACACAAACCGGCAAGCGGGCCAGCGAGATCACCATCGCCTGTTTTGGTTTGGCATTTAAGCCAGATATTGATGACCTGCGTGAAAGCCCGGCAATGCATGTCGCACAACTGATTGCTGACTGGCACAGCGGCGTTACGTGGGTCGTTGAGCCTAATATCAGCGCGATCCCGCCTGTGCTTAAAGAGCAGGCTACGCTGGTCCAGCCTGAACAGGCGCTGGCAGAGGCCGATCTGTTGGTGATGCTGGTGGATCACCGGGATTTCCGCGCTATTGGCGCAGATCAGGTCACGCAGCCCTGGATTGTGGATACTAAAGGCGTTTGGCGATGAAAGCCTGCGGTCGCGGCCCACTGTCACGCCATTCTCGTCACGGTCACGCTTTATCGGATGGGTAATATGTCTGTCTTCGTCAAGATTAGTCCACTCGCGTGGGAGAGCCAGTTCTTTGGGCTGAACAGCGCACGACTTGATTTTGCAGGCGATCTGCCACTGGCGGTAGCCGTACAACATCCTTGTGCGCTGTTACAGATCAAAATCCCTGCTGAGCAACACGAAATCATAGATGCTGTGAATCAGCACGGTTTTCAGCTGGTTGAAGGCGAGGCGGATTTAGTTCTCAATATCAAGCGTACCGAGCGTCAGACCGGTGTTCGCATTGCGCGTGAGGCGCAAATCCCTGCGCTACGCGAAGCCGCTGCGCAGGCCTTTCGCCAGAGCCGTTTTCGTGCCCCTGGTATGCTAATGAAGCGAGTGGTCGTTTCTACGCGCAGTGGATCGAAAATGCGGTGCGCGGCACCTTTGATCATCAATGCCTTATTGCCTGTGATGAGGCGGGCACGCTCCAGGGCTTTGTTTCGTTGAGAGAAGTTGATGGCGATGCGCGTATTGGTTTGCTGGCGGTGCTGCCAGCGGCGCAGGGCAGCGGCGTCGGTCAGCGATTAATGCTGGCGGCGGCAGACTGGGGACGGGTGCGGCAACTTGAGCGTCTGCGCGTTGCAACGCAGCTCAGTAATCTTACGGCGATGCGCCTCTATTTACGCAGCGGTGCGCGGCTGGAAAGCACGGCGTACTGGTTTTACAGGAAAGGTCATGATCCCATTTAATGCACCCCGGTCACAGGCACCGAAATCGACTACATGCAGTCGGCGATGAGCAGCGGCAAACTGTGCGGCGATGGGGGTTTACGCGTCGCTGCCAACAGTGGATGGAGCAACGATTCGGCAGCAGAAAAGTTTTACTGACGCCTTCCTGCACCGCATCGCTCGAGATGGCGGCACTGCTTGTTGATATTCAGCCGGGTGATGAAGTCATCATGCCGAGCTATACCTTTGTTTCCACCGCCAATGCCTTTGTATTACGTGGTGCAAAAATTGTTTTTGTCGATGTACGCCCTGACACGCTTAATATCGACGAAACCCTCATCGAAGCCGCGATTACTGAAAAAACCCGCGCCATTGTTCCGGTGCATTATGCTGGCGTAGCCTGTGAAATGGACACCATCATGGCGCTGGCGGCGAAGCATAAGCTGTTTGTTATTGAAGATGCGGCGCAAGGGGTAATGTCACGCTACAAAGGACGCGCACTGGGAAGCATCGGACATATTGGCTGCTTTAGTTTCCATGAAACCAAAAACTACACGGCAGGCGGTGAGGGCGGTGCGACCTTAATCAATGACGCCAGCCTGGTGGAACGTGCCGAAATCATTCGGGAGAAAGGCACTAACCGCAGCCAGTTTTTCCGTGGTCAGGTCGATAAATATACCTGGCGCGATATGGGTTCCAGCTATCTGATGGCCGATTTGCAGGCCGCTTATCTCTGGGCACAACTGGAAGCTGCTGAAAAAATCAATCAACGGCGTTTACGCCTGTGGCAACGTTATCATGACGCTTTACAGCCTTTAGCTGTGCAGGGCCGCATTACATTGCCAACCATTCCTGCCGACTGCCAGCACAATGCGCATATGTTCTACATCAAGTTGCGCGATCATGACGATCGCCAGGCAGTGATCAACTGGATGAAAGAAGCGGAGATCCTGACCGTCTTTCACTACATTCCGCTACACAGTTCCCCGGCAGGAAAGCGTTTTTCGCGCTTTTTTGGCGAAGATCGCTTCACTACTCAAGAGAGTGAACGCCTGCTGCGGCTGCCGCTGTTCTACAATCTGACAGACAATAACCAGAATACCGTCATCAGTTCTCTGTTGAGCTTCTTTTCCTGATGTCGTTAGCCAAAGCTTCAGTGTGGACGGCCTCGTCTACACTGGTCAAAATTGCCACAGGTTTGCTGATAGTAAAATTGCTGGCGGTCAGTTTCGGACCCGAAGGGGTAGGGCAGGCAGGAAACTTTCGCCAGTTGATCACCGTGCTGGGCGTACTGGCGGGTGCGGGTATTTTTAATGGCGTAACCGCTTACGTTTCGCAATATCAACAGCAGCCTGAGCGGTTACGCGCGGTGGTGGGCACGGCTTCAGCAATGGTTCTGGGCTTTTCGACTGTGCTGGCGCTGCTGTTTTTGCTGGCCGCTGCGCCAGTCAGCGAGGCGCTGTTTGGCCACGATCGCTATCAGGCAGTGGTGCGTGTGGTCGCGTTTCTACAGCTTGGTATCGCCTGGGCCAACCTGACGCTGGCGTTACTCAAAGGCTATCGGGATGCGCGCGGCAACGCGCTGGCAGTAATACTTGGCAGTTTAATCGGCCTCGCGGGCTACCTGTTGTGCTGGTGGCTTGGTGGTTATCAGGGGGCGCTGACAGGTTTAGCACTGGTGCCAGCCCTGCTTTTGCTTCCGGCGCTGGTGATACTCAAGCTGCGCGTGCCGTTGCCACTGCGTTGGTTGCGTCCTCAGTGGCAGCCCGATCTGGCCCGAAAGCTGGCTAAATACACCCTGATGGCGCTAATTACTGCTGTTACCTTACCCGTCGCCTGGGTGATGATGCGTAATTTGCTGGCAACGCAAGCGGGATGGGCGCAGGTAGGTTTATGGCAAGGCGTGACCAGCATTTCTGATGCTTATCTGCAGTTTATCACCGCCACTTTTAGCGTCTGGCTGTTACCAACGCTGGCGCGACTGGAGCATAAAGCGGATATAGCGCGGGAAATTGGTCGTGCGCTGCGCTTTGTATTACCTGCTGTTGCCGCGGCCAGTTTCTGCGTCTGGCTGATGCGCGACGTGGCGATCAGTCTGCTGTTTTCCGAAGCCTTTCGCGGCATGCGCGATCTGTTTGTCTGGCAGTTATGCGGTGACGTGTTCAAGGTTGGTGCTTACGTATTTGGCTATCTGGTGATCGCAAAAGCCTCGCTACGTTTTTATGTTTTGACGGAAATAAGCCAGTTCATTCTACTGACGCTGTTTTCTCGTTGGCTCATACCATTGCAGGGTGCGACTGGCGCTGCGCTTGCTTACATGTTCACCTATGTGTGTTATTTCGCCCTGTGCTGTGGCGCTTTTATCATTTACTGCCGGAAAAAATGACTTTAATTCACGTTTTGGGATCGGATATTCCCCATCACAACAACACCGTGTTGCGCTTTTTCAACGATCTGCTGAGCGTTGAGCAACCGACCGTTGCACCACGCCATTTTATGGTAGTGTCACAACAGCCTGAAAGTTTGCAGGCGTTCAGCGCGCTACATATCGAAATATTTAACAGTAAAAAATCGCTGGCGCAGACGCTTATCCAACGCGCAAGAAATCGCAAACAGCGTTTCTTTTGCCATGGACAGTTTAACCCGTGGATCTGGCTGGCGTTACTCAGTGGCAGGCTACACCGCTCGCAACTGTACTGGCATATCTGGGGCGCTGATCTCTATGAAGATTCACGCAGCCTGAAATTTCGGCTGTTCTACAGACTACGCCGTATGGCGCAGGGCAAACTGGCCCATGTCTTTGCCACACGTGGCGATCTGCACCATTACCAGCAACGTCATGCCCGCGTGCCGGCATCGCTGCTCTATTTCCCTACTAAAATGCCGACGGCGGCAGTAAAGGCTGAACCGGCGGAAACCTTCACAATTCTGCTGGGAAATTCAGGCGATGCCAGCAATCGACACATTGAAGGGTTAAAAGCGATACGTGCGCAGTTTGGCGAGCAGGTGAAGATTGAGGTGCCACTTGGCTATCCACCTGATAATGATGCTTATATTGAGCAGGTTAAAACGGCGGCGGACGCGCTGTTTCCCGCCGGACAAGTGCGCTTGCTACGAGCCAGTCTGGCGTTTGATGATTATTTAAGCCTGCTTGCGCGCTGCAATTTAGGCTATTTTATGTTCGAGCGTCAGCAAGGCATTGGCACGTTATGTCTGCTGATACAAGCCGGTGTGCCGTTTGTCCTTAATCGTAAAAACCCGTTTTGGCGCGATATCAGTGAGCAGCAGCTTCCGGTGCTGTTCAGTGAAGATCCGCTCAATCCTGATGTGGTGGCAGAAGCGCGACGTCAGCTGGCAGGCTGTGACAAACAGGCCATAGCCTTTTTGCCCCGGGCTACCTGGCGGGCTGGCGCACGGCATTACGCCTTTGCGAAGAGGAACCTTCATGAGCCTGATGCAGTTTAGTGGTCTGCTGGTGGTTTATCTGTTGTCACTCGGTTTTATCCTGACATTGACCTGGCAGGAATTTAAGCGGGTGCGTTTCAACTTCCATCTTTTCTTTACTTTATTGTTTCTACTGACCTTCTATTTCGGTTTTCCCTTGTCCTGCCTGTTGGTTTTTCGTTTCAACACCGGGATTGTGCCAGGGGAATTTTTGCTACAGGCGCTGCTGTCGGCGGGGACGTTTTACGCTATTTATTACGTCAGCTATAAAGTGCGGCTCAGGTCCGTGAATACACCGCCTGCTAAACCCTGGCTACAGATGAATCGTGTTGAAACGCATCTGACCTGCGTCATTCTTGCATTGGTGGCGTTAAGCACCGTTACGGTGTTTTTTCTGCACAATGGTTTTTTGCTTTTCAGGCTGACGGCTTATAACCAAATTTTTTCCAGTGAAGTTTCTGGTGTGGCGCTAAAACGCTTCTTCTATTTCTTTATTCCGGCCATGCTGATCCCCTATTTTCTGCGGCCATCACAGCGCAACTGGCTGCTGTTTCTGATCGTAACTGTCGCGTTCGGCCTGTTAACCTATGCGCTGGTGGGCGGTACGCGCGCTAATATCATCATCGCCTTCGCGCTGTTTCTGTTTATTGGCATTACGCGCGGCTGGATTACCTTATGGATGCTGGCAATGGCAGGTGTAATGGCTATCGCAGGCATGTTCTGGCTGGCGCTGCGGCGTTACAACCTCGACGTGATGGGTGATGAAGCGTTTTATACCTTTCTCTATTTAACGCGCGATACCTTTTCGCCCTGGGAAAACTTAGCTTTGCTGCTGGAAAACTACTCTAAGATTGAGTTTCAGGGGCTGGCGCCGCTGTGGCGCGATTTCTATGTCTTTATTCCGGGCTGGTTGTGGCCAGATCGTCCCGCTGCTGTCCTGAACAGCGCCAACTATTTTACCTGGGAGGTTCTCGACAACCATTCCGGGCTGGCGATATCACCGACGTTGATCGGTTCGCTGCTGGTGATGGGTGGCGTTTGGGCAATCCCATTGGGTGCAGTGGCGGTGGGCATGATTATTAAGGCTTTCGATGCACTGTATACGCGAGGTTGTAATGAAACCAATCGCTACAGTGGCGCCGTTTTGCAAAGTTTTTGTTTTGGTGCGGTGTTCAACATGATTGTACTGGCGCGTGAAGGGCTGGATGCGTTTGGTTCACGCGTGGTATTTTTTTGCGTTATTTTTGCCGCCAGTCTGGCAGTGGCAAAATTGCTTTATTGGTTACTGGATCGCGCCGGGTTGATTCGCAGCCGCGCAGTGCGGGCGTTACAGAGCACATCCTGACCGCTTTTGGGAATGACGGGAAGTAGTAAACGATATGACAAAGTTACCTGACACGCCACAGTACGAGATTCGTGGTGTTGCGCTCTATGGCTTCGACAGTATGTCGTCGTTTGTTGATTTCCTTATGCCAGCATCAGGTGTGCGCAGCGGTACGCTGGTCGCGATTAATGCGGAAAAGATGCTGACGGCTGAACAAGATGAAGGTTTGCGATCCCTGCTGCAACACGCCGAGTTCAAATATCCTGATGGCATCAGTATTGTGCGTTCGATTCGCAAAAAATATCCCTGTGCGGCAGTGCAGCGCATTGCGGGTGCTGATTTGTGGGAGGCGCTGATGGAGCGTGCAGGACGCGAAGGAACGCCTGTGTTTTTGCTTGGTGGCCGTCAGGCGGTGCTGAATGAAACCTGTGACAAACTGCGCCGCCAGTGGAATGTGAACATCGTAGGCGCGCAAGATGGTTATTTTACGTCGGCCGATCGTGATGCACTGTTTGCCCGCATCGCTGCCAGTGGCGCAAAGCTGGTGACCGTGGCGCTGGGCTCGCCGCGTCAGGAATTGTTAATGCGTGATTGCCGTTCCCACTGGCCGCATGCGCTTTACATGGGAGTAGGCGGAACCTATGACGTTTTTACCGGGCATGTGAAGCGTGCGCCCAAAATCTGGCAAAATCTCGGGCTGGAGTGGCTTTACCGGCTTATCCGGCAGCCCAGCCGCCTGCGCAGACAACTCAAACTGATCCAGTATTTGCGTTATCACTGGCGTGGCGATCTTTGATATCGCTGATAAATGCGGCATTTTTTTGCGGCTGGCGATGATAATTGCTCTAATTCTCGACGAAATGCACAAAGCGTAAGCAAACGCATTTTTTATTGAAA
This sequence comes from Candidatus Pantoea haifensis, assembly GCA_018842655.1. Lineage (GTDB taxonomy): Bacteria > Pseudomonadota > Gammaproteobacteria > Enterobacterales > Enterobacteriaceae > Pantoea > Pantoea haifensis. Next base: position 3,144,468 of record JAGTWN010000004.1, read on the forward strand.
AAGCACTAGACAGGATGGTCGCTTATCTCTAGTATGCACATCCGCAACGGCGCTACGCGCCCGTAGCTCAGCTGGATAGAGCGCTGCCCTCCGGAGGCAGAGGTCTCAGGTTCGAATCCTGTCGGGCGCGCCATTAACTTTGTGCGCAGGAGCTGCGGTGGTTTCATTACCGCGTTAGTAAGAAGTAGAGAATTAGATGGTGTAGGTTTTAGCTTGCAACATTAAGTACAGTGGTGGCTATAGCTCAGTTGGTAGAGCCCTGGATTGTGATTCCAGTTGTCGTGGGTTCGAGTCCCATTAGCCACCCCAGATTTTGCTGGGAAACGCGAAGGTGGCGGAATTGGTAGACGCGCTAGCTTCAGGTGTTAGTGTCTTAACGGACGTGAGGGTTCAAGTCCCTCTCTTCGCACCAGGCAAAAAAGAATAAAAAATCGGCGAGTAGCGCAGCTTGGTAGCGCATCTGGTTTGGGACCAGAGGGTCGGAGGTTCGAATCCTCTCTCGCCGACCATTTTAGAAACCTGCTTCTCTGAAGCAGGTTTTTTTCGCCTGTAGTAAAAGGATGAGGACCTCCGAAGGAGGTTTGAGCCGAGCGTAGCGAGACAACGTTGCTTCAGCAACGGCCCGCAGGGCGCTTCTCTCAGAGAAGCGTCATCCTCTCTCGCCGACCATTTTAGAAACCTGCTTCTCTGAAGCAGGTTTTTTTCGTCTGTAGTAAAAGGATGAGAACCTCCGAAGGAGGTTTGAGCCGAGCGTAGCGAGACAACGTTGCTTCAGCAACGGCCCGCAGGGCGCTTCTCGCAGAGAAGCGTCATCCTCTCTCGCCGACCATTTTAGAAACCTGCTTCTCTGAAGCAGGTTTTTTTCGCCTGTAGTAAAAAGGATGAGGACCTCCGAAGGAGGTTTGAGCCGAGCGTAGCGAGACAACGTTGCTTCAGCAACGGCCCGCAGGGCGCTTCTCGCAGAGAAGCGTCATCCTCTCTCGCCGACCATTTTAGAAACCTGCTTCTCTGAAGCAGGTTTTTTTTCGCCTGTAGTAAAAGGATGAGAACCTCCGAAGGAGGTTTGAGCCGAGCGTAGCGAGACAACGTTGCTTCAGCAACGGCCCGCAGGGCGCTTCGCTGGCTGCGGCCTCGATCTCATCGCGATGTTTCCTCATCTAACGGGCTTTTTGCCCGCCTGCATATGCCATAGACAACTTATTAAATTCTGCAGTAATCGCCTGGAAGACAGCTTATCTGTTTTCAGCAACGCGAATTCAGCGGGTGTCGTTAATATGAGACGAATAAGCCGTTGATTTAGAAATTATTGAGGTGGATTTTCACAGGTTGTCGCTTAATCGAGACAGAAGGGACCTTGTTGTCGCTTTAAGAAGACAGTTTTTACAAGCAACAGGCTGTTGATTAAGGCGTAATCGTTATAACTAACGGATAAATAAGCAGTTTGCAGAAGTAATGACTTTTTGGCACGCTTTATGCAATAATTCAGATGTAGATGCTCATTCCACCCATTATGTTTGCTGATGCGACATAAACCTGGGAATGACGCAGAGCCAATTTTGGGTACCTGTTGTCTGACCTGCCTGTATCGCGCAAGCTTTACAAGACCAACAGACACTACGTTGAGTCGGGTACCTTCCAGTTGTCTTACCGACCTGATCTTACACCTGCTTCTGGCAGGTGTTTTTTTATCTGCTGTTTATCCCGTGACAGGCAAAAAAAGCCGGGCGAACCCGGCAGAGATAATCAGACGTTGGGATTATTTTTCAACGTAAGCAGTAAACCTTCGCGACGCATTTTTGCGGCCTCTTCCGGACGATGCAATCGATCATAAGCATCAGCCAGCCAGGCATAATCAAATGCATCAGGACGCTGCGCCAGCGCCTGTTGCAGTGCATCGGCGGCCTGCTGCCACTCACCATGACGCATCAGCAACTGACCCAGCGTACTGTGCAGCAGCGGCGTTGCGCCATGCTGTTTAATCTGCTGGCGTAACGCTTTTTCCAGGGCTTCCGGATTTCCGCTTTTGATACGCGGCATCAGCAATACCAGGCGATCGTCGTAATGGCGCTTCAGGCCGTCCAGCACAATTTCTTGTGCAGTATCATGGTCATTACACTCGATGAGATGATCTGCCATCGCCACCTGTAACGCCGTCTCCTGGCGTGTTTTACGACTTAAATCACTCCACCAACGCTTCAGACCGTCACTTCCCTGGTCCGCCATGGCCTGGTTCATCAAACCGAGCCAGGCCTGCTGTTGCAGTGCAGAACGTTGCTCTTCACTGCATACCTGCGCTTTCTGCATTGCAGGTAAAATATCCAGCAATGCCCCCAGGCCCCGGTGCGGATGTAAGCTTGTTCAGCAAGACGCAGCACTTCCGGATGCCGCGGCGCGACTTCCAGCAAGCGATCAATGCTGTGGCGAGCCGCATGATCTTCATTACGTGCTAACTGAATGCGCGCGCGAGTGATTTCCACAGGGATCATCTCTTTATCCGACAGTTCAGACGCGCGCTCCAAATGCTGATTCGCACGGATTTCATCGCCGCGTTGTTGGGCCGCTTCTGCTGCCAGCAGATAATTTGCGACCGGCACATCAGCGTGATCGGCATCCTTAGAGAGCAGCTTTTCTACCTGCTTATGGTCGCCTTCAGCCAGCTTCATCAATGCCGACTGGGTGTGGCGTTGTGCACGACGACGCTTGCGGCCAGTAAACCAGCCACGGGTGCGGGCGCCTGTGCGGAACAGGCGGCGCAGCAGCCATTCCACGGCCAAAATAATCAACAGGCTGATAATCAAAATGATAACCAGGCCCGTCACGCTGGTTTCAATATTCCAGTTGTCGGTTTGGATCAGGACGTAGCCCTGGTGACCTGCGATCATCGGTCCGAGGGCAATGCCCGCAATCAGCAGTACAAAAAGAATAAATACCTTGAGCATGCTTAGCCTCCCTGCTGATTAGGATTAGCAGCAACAGAAGGTTGGGCGAGCAGGTTGCGTACGCGCGTTTGCATCAACTGTTCCAGCAAAGGCTGACTGTCGAGGCTTTCTGGCAGATCCATATTAATACTCTGCTGGCTTAGCTCATCCAACTGCGCAAGGAACGCTTTTGTTGCCGCATCGTTGGTGTCATACCAGGCGCGGACCCAACTGGAAACGGTATCGATGGATTGTTTATAAATCTCATCCTGATGACGCGGCACGGCCTGGGCAGCAATCAGCAGGCGTGAACGAATATTTTCGCGCAGATACACATCCTGATTAGGGGCCAGCAACGGCTGAGCGGTATTATCGCGGCGACGGATGGTAATGAAATCATCCATGAAATTGTGCCAGCTTTTCACCAGGTTTTGACGCCATTCGCGTACCGAGCTGGAGAGTTCGCCACCGTCGCTGTCCATCGGTGCATCATCACTGTCATTGTCAGCCAGACGTAAATTGTCTACACCGTTCGACAGCTGATTCAGCTTGAGGATGATCCCGTCATAGTCGATCTGGCTGACTCCTGACAGCGTACCGATATCCTGTGTCAACGCACGACGCACATTCATCACGCTCGGATCATTCATGTCAGCCAGGCTGGCATCTGCACTTTTCAACAGTGCAGCCGCCGTGGTGACATCCTGATCGCTCCACAGTTTGCGGCCCGCCAGTTTTACCAGGTAATCTGCCTGCGCCAACAGCCAGCTACGGAGGTCATTACCGGAGATTACTGCCATTTTTTCACGCAGCGTTTCCAGTTCTTTGGCGGTGTTCGCCTGCTGCGTCTGTGCGGTCTGCAGCGCGCTTTCGGCGCTGGTAAGTTGCTGAGTTAACTGCTGCTTATCATTACTGGCCTGCTGTTGCAGGGCGCTTAACTGTTCGCTCAGGTTCTGATTAGTTTGTGCCTGTAAATCAGCCTGATGTTTCCCATTGAGGTATAAACCGGCACCTACCGCCAGCGCGATAACTATCGCCACCGCACCCAGCACCATGCCACCGTTTTTATTGTTACGCGGTGATTGATTGCTGGAGGAAGGAGAGTGATCAACCGCTGGGGTGGTTTCTTCAACCATGGCGGAGGAGTCTTTTTGTTCCGTCATATGTGGCACATCCCATTGTTAAGTTCAGCGTAACGCGCGCAACAGCGCGTCGTTATCGGCACCATCGGCTACCTGAATATCCTGCCAACCCAAATTCGCAGCCAGGGTAGCCAAACGTTCACTGACGACCAACAGTCGACAGGTAAGCAACCATTCCTCGCGGTCAATTGCGGGGAACAGCGAAAAAAGCTGCTGTAACATTTCGCCGCTGGTCACCACTAAGGTGGTAATCCCGCGTTCGCGCCAGCGTTTACCTTCAATTGCGCCGTCATAATGCTTCTGACAGCGTTGATAACATTCGCTAAATGTGACTTCAGCACCACGACGACGCAGCGTTTCAGCCAGCAATTCGCGCCCGTGATTCCCTCGCAGGATCAGGGCGCGCTTATGCGCGACCTGCTGCAGCGCATTCAGCTGGATTAATTCTTCACTGGTTTCCTGCGCGTATGGATAAGTAACGTGCAGGCCACTGATGGTATGAAACGCCAACGCGGTGCTACGACCAATTGCATAATAGTCTACGTCGACGGGCCATGCTGCGCCTGCATGCTGCATGGCGGGATGCGCAAAATGAATAACCTGCTGTGACAGCATAAAAACCAGATCGCCGGGACGTAAAGCCGCCAACTGCTGTGGCAAGCGATCGCGATCGCCACCCGGCGCGAATTCTATCAGCGGCAGGCTCCACGCCTGCTTACCCAGTGCCTGAAGTCGTGTGACTAACTCTGCGGCAGCGGGTTCCGGGCGGGTCACCAGAATGGTCATGCAGGCGGTTGCCCCTGATAAACATCTTGCAGAATTTTACGTGCGCCGCCGTTTAGCAGCTCTTCCGCCAGTGAAACGCCCATCTGCTCAGCCTGATCGCGTGGACCACGGCGTTCACCGCTGACGATGACGCTGCCGTCAGGCGCACCAACCAAACCACGCAGCCACAGCTGATCGTTTTCTAATACGGCAAAACTGCCAATCGGCACCTGACAACCGCCTTCAAGACGGGTATTCATTGCGCGTTCCGCTTTGACACACACAGCGGTATCGTCGTGATTCAGCGCCTGCAATAAACCGATCAGCGTGCTGTCATCAAGGCGGCATTCAATACCTACCGCGCCCTGGCCGACGGCAGGTAACGAAACTTCAGCCGGTAACGGCTGACGTATGCGATCTTCCAGGCCTAAACGCTTTAATCCTGCCGCTGCGAGAATGATGGCATCATATTCACCGGCATCCAGCTTGCTCAGGCGTGTTCCTACATTGCCGCGCAGGGTTTTGATGATTAAATCAGGGCGGCGTGCGCTGATTTGACACTGACGACGCAGGCTTGATGTGCCAACAATCGCGCCCTGTGGCAGCTCATCAATCGAAGCATAATGATGAGATACAAACGCATCGCGTGGATCTTCGCGTTCGCAGATGGTTACCAGCCCCAGACCTTCGGGAAAATCTACCGGCACATCTTTCATTGAATGCACCGCCAGATCGGCACGATTTTCCAGCATTGCCAGTTCGAGTTCTTTTACGAACAGGCCTTTGCCCCCACCTTAGCCAGCGGCGTATCAAGAATGATGTCACCTTTTGTGACCATCGGAACCAGCTCAACACGTAAGCCAGGATAGGCGCTCATGAGGCGCTGCTGTACATATTGTGCCTGCCACAAAGCGAGCGGGCTTTGTCTTGTAGCAATTCTGAAAATTTTGTCTAACATGCTGTTAACCATTTTGATCGTTCACTGAATATCCTATCATCGTTAGGGGAATGCTGTCAGTTTCAACGAATTGAAAACGGCTGGCACTCGGATTTGGCCCGTTTTTTATTGGGTTAAGGTGTAAGTCAGAGTCCGAAAAGGCGGGAAGCCAATCAGAACGTGCTAAACTGTTAAGTAGCGCAACTTTCTTTACGGTCAATCTTTCGAGTGATAGATTGATCACGTTTCCTGCAAAAATCTGCACGATATCTTTATTATTAAGCGGCAGATTTGGAAACAGGGTGCTTAAACACTAGGACAATCAGGCGAAACGTCTTGTACCTCTACATTGAGACACTGAAACAGAGACTGGATGCCATCAACCAGCTACGTATCGATCGTGCGCTGGCTGCCATGGGACCCGCTTTCCAGCGCGTCTATAGTCTGCTGCCAACCTTATTACATTATCAACATCCGCTGATGCCGGGTTACCTTGAGGGTAACGTTCCACATGGCATCAGCTTCTTCACGCCTGATGAAAATCAGCATCGGCTACTGGCTGATTTGACCAGCGATGATGATCTGACTCAGGCCGATGCGCCCAAAGGCGAAATGCCGATTATCGGCATTTACTCAATGGGCAGCACTTCCTCTGTAGGCCAGAACAGCGTGTCAGATCTCGACATCTGGGTGTGCCATCAGTCCTGGCTTGATAATGAAGAACGCCTCAATCTCCAGCGAAAATGCACGCTTTTGCAAAAGTGGTGCGTGTCGATGGGCGTTGAAGTCAGCTTCTTTCTTATTGATGAAAACCGCTTCCGTCATAACGAAAGCGGCAATCTCGGTGGTGAAGATTGCGGTTCTACCCAACATATTTTGTTGCTGGACGAATTTTATCGCACGGCGGTGCGCATGGCAGGCAAACGTATTCTGTGGAATATGGTGCCGGGTGAAGAAGAACACCATTACGATGATTACGTCATGTCGTTGTATGCCAAAGGTGTGCTGACGCCAAACGAATGGCTTGATTTAGGTGGCCTCGGCACGCTGTCGGCTGAAGAGTATTTCGGCGCCAGCCTGTGGCAGCTCTATAAAAGTATCGATTCGCCCTACAAAGCCGTATTGAAAACCCTGCTGCTGGAAGCGTATAGCTGGGAATACCCCAATACGCAGCTACTGGCGATGGATATCAAACAACGTCTGCACGACGGTGAAATCGTCTGTTTTGGCCTTGATCCTTATTGCATGATGCTGGAGCGCGTCACGCACTATTTGACCAGCGTTGACGATCAGGCGCGGCTCGATTTGGTGCGCCGCTGCTTCTATCTCAAAGTGTGTGAAAAACTCACCAGTGAAGAGCACTATCATCGTTCAGGCTGGCGACGTGAAATTCTGTCGCAGCTGGTCAGAGAGTGGGGCTGGGACGACGAAAAATTAGCGATTCTTGATAACCGTGCGGAATGGAAAATCGAGCGCGTGCGCGAAGCGCATAACGAATTGTTAGATGCGATGATGCAGAGCTATCGCAACCTGATCCGTTTTGCCCGCCGTAACAATTTAAGTGTCAGCGCGAGTCCGCAGGATATTGGCGTGCTGACACGTAAATTGTACGCCGCATTTGAAGCCCTGCCGGGTAAAGTCACACTGGTGAATCCTCAAATTTCACCCGATTTGTCAGAAGACAATCTGACCTTTATTCACGTGCCACCGGGCCGCGCCAATCGTTCTGGCTGGTATCTGTATAATCAGTCACCCGACATGAGCTCGATTATTAGCCATCAGCCGCTGGAATATAACCGCTACCTGAACAAGCTGGTGGCATGGGCCTGGTTTAACGGCTTACTGACCAGCAAGACCCGTTTGCACATAAAAGGTAATGAGCTGTGTGATCTGGCACGTTTGCAGGAGCTGGTGAGTGATGTTTCCAGCCATTTCCCGTTGCGCTTGCCTGCACCTACGCCAAAAGCACTTTACAGCCCGTGTGAAATCCGTCACCTGGCGATTATCGTCAATCTGGAGCACGATCCGACTTCGGCGTTCCGTAATCAGGTGGTGCATTTTGATTTTCGTAAGCTGGATGTGTTTAGCTTCGGTCAACAGCAGCAATGCCTGATCGGCAGTATCGATCTGCTCTATCGCAATTCGTGGAATGAAGTACGCACGCTGCATTTCAGCGGCGAGCAGGCGATGATTGAAGGATTAAAAACCATTCTGGGAAAAATGCATCAGGATGCTGCGCCGCCAGATACGGTTGAAGTTTTCTGTTACAGCCAGCACCTGCGTGGTCTGATCCGTACCCGCGTGCAGCAACTGGTGTCTGAATGTATCGAGCTGCGTCTGTCGAGCACACGTCAGGAGCCGGGACGCTTCAAAGCGTTGCGTATGGCAGGCGAGACGTGGGGCTTGTTCTTTGAACGCATGAGCGTGTCGGTACAAAAACTGGAAAACGCCGTCGAATTTTATGGCGCGATCTCCAACAATAAGCTGCATGGCTTATCAATCAAAGTTGAAACGAACCAGACGCCGTTGCCGTCAGTGGTAAACGCCTACGCGAGTGAAGGCATCATCCAGTTCTTTTTGAAGACACGACCGACGAGCGTGGCTTTAATATTTATATTCTGGATGAGACTAACCGGGTTGAGGTTTATCACCATTGCGAAGGAAGCAAAGAGGAGTTGGTACGCGACGTCAGTCGTTTCTACTCCTCTTCGCACGATCGCTTTACCTACGGCTCCAGTTTTATCAACTTTAACCTGCCGCAGTTTTATCAAATTGTGAACACGGGCGAGCGTTTCCAGGTGATTCCGTTCCGGAGTCAAACCCTGACGCAGTTGTGCGCATCCCAACCCGATAACGACCACGGCAATTATCAGCCACGTTATCAGATGCATTGATTTTGGCAGGCCGTGCGTGGTAAACGCCCGGCCGCCATCTTTGCTGCTTGTCACAACGCTCACGCTATTTGCGGGCATTTCCTGTTGCTTTTCCAACTTCAACTGCGATGATAAGCATCCAGGTAAAGGACACGAAGAGCATAAAGAATGAAGAAAGTAATTAGCCTGTTGGGGCTCGCCCTGGTGTTAACAAGCCTTGCAGGCTGTGGGTTGAAAGGACCGCTTTACTTCCCGCCACAGGATCAGCCCAAAAGCCAGAAAACGCCCACTGAGACGCAAAAAACAGAAGCCTCCAAAGCGGATGTAGGCGGATTGGTCACAGGCGATTCAGGCAGCACCCAAGCGAACTAACACAATGGCGCATTCGGCGGAGCAAAAAATGCAGTTCTCCAAAATGCACGGCCTCGGCAACGACTTCATGGTTGTGGACGCCGTCACGCAAAATGTCTTTTTTCGCCTGAACTGATTCGCCGTCTGGCCGATCGTCATTTGGGTATCGGCTTTGATCAGTTGCTCATCGTCGAGCCGCCTTACGATCCCGATCTCGATTTTCACTATCGAATATTCAATGCCGACGGGAGTGAAGTGTCGCAGTGCGGCAATGGCGCGCGCTGTTTTGCCCGCTTTGTTCAACTGAAAGGGTTGACCAACAAAAGCGACATTCGCGTCAGCACTCAGGCGGGCCGCATGGTATTAAGCGTCACGCCTGACGATCTGGTGCGCGTCAACATGGGCGAGCCTGACTTTGAGCCACAGCAGGTGCCGTTCCGCGCCAACAAAGCAGAAAATCTTTATCTGCTGCGCGTCGCGGAACAAACCGTGATGTTTGGTGCGGTGTCGATGGGCAATCCGCACTGTGTGATTCAGGTTGAAAGCGTAAAAACGGCACAGGTTGAGATACTCGGCCCGATTCTTGAAAGCCATGAACGCTTTCCGGAGCGCGTTAACGTCGGGTTTATGGAAGTGGTTAATCCTGAGCACGTTCGACTGCGCGTTTATGAACGCGGCGCAGGTGAAACTCAGGCCTGTGGCAGCGGCGCCTGTGCCGCTGTCGCTTGTGGCATTCAGCAAGGTATTTTGGCAGCCAAAGTGCGTGTTGATCTGCCTGGCGGTACGCTGCATATTGCCTGGAAAGGGCCGGGTCAGCCGCTGTTTATGACCGGCCCAGCCACACACGTCTACGATGGGTTTATTCATCTATGAAAAATATCGAAGAGCAGGCCGATAACACGGTTCTGCTGGACGATCAGGCCGTTACTGATTATCTGCGGCAAAATCCCGATTTCTTTATCCGCAACGCTCGCCAGGTAGAACAAATGGCAGTGCCGCATCCGGTGCGTGGTAGCGTATCGCTGGTGGAATGGCATATGGCGCGCCAGCGCAATCATATTCAGCAGCTGGAAGAAGAGATCACGCTGCTGATGGAGCAGGCGACCAACAATCATCAGCTGTTTGATCGTTTGCTGTCGCTGCAAAGCCATTTAGCCGCGGCCGACTCGCTGCAGGAAATGTTGAATCGCCTGCATCGCTGGGCGCGTGAGTTGGGTTTAGCGGGCGCCAATATTCGTCTGTTTAGTGATAAATGGCAGCTCGGCGCGCCTTCTGACTTTATTCAGCTTGGCCTGTCTCGTCAGGCATTTGAGCCGTTACGCATTCAGCGTTTCGGTAACGAACAACATTACCTTGGCAATATCAATGGCCCGGAGCTGCTGCTGCTGCTGCCGCAAGCTAAAGCGATTGGATCGGTTGCCATGTCGCTGATGGGCGAAGGCGGTGATTTAGGCGTGCTGATTTTTAGCAGCCGCGACAGCCAGCATTATCAGTCCGGTATGGGAACATTATTGCTGCAGCATTTATCGCAGATGATGCCCGACTTGCTAACGCGCTGGGTAGAACGCGCATGAGCAGTCCGCTGCAGGATGCTGTCGATGGTTTTTTGCGCTATCTGAAAGTCGAGCGCCAGCTCAGCCCGTTGACGCAAAGTAACTATGCGCGGCAGCTTGCGGCGCTGGTAGCCATCGCAGATGAGATGAAAATCACAGCCTGGGCGCAGCTGGAACCGGCTCAGGTACGCAGTATGGCGGCGCGCAGTCGCCGTACTGGTCTGTCGGCCAGCAGTCTCGCGCTGCGTCTCTCTGCATTGCGCAGTTTTCTTGACTGGCAGGTCAGCCAGGGCATGTTGAGCGCCAATCCGGCTAAAGGCATTGCAACCCCGCGTAAAGCACGGCATTTACCCAAAAATATTGATGTTGATGAAGTTAATCAACTGCTGGAAATCAACCTCGACGATCCGCTGGCGGTACGTGACCGCGCTATGCTCGAAGTGATGTATGGCGGTGGTTTGCGTCTCTCCGAACTGGTGAATATGGATTGCCGCCACGTCGATCTGGCGTCGGGGAAGTGTGGGTAATGGGTAAAGGCAGCAAAGAGCGCCGCGTACCGATTGGTCGTACTGCCGTCACCTGGCTCGAACACTGGCTACCGCTGCGCGCCAGTTTTAACAGCGAGACTGATGCCCTGTTTTTATCTTCTCGTGGGCAGCGCATTTCGGCGCGCAATGTACAAAAGCGTTTTGCCGAATGGGGTATCAGGCAGGGCGTGGCCAGCCATATCCATCCACATAAATTGCGCCACTCTTTCGCGACCCATTTACTGGAATCGAGTGGTGACCTGCGTGCAGTGCAGGAGTTGCTCGGCCACGCTAACCTGGCAACCACACAAATTTATACCCATCTCGACTTCCAACATCTGGCTTCGGTGTATGATGCTGCGCATCCCCGCGCCAAACGAGGAAAGAAAGAATGAAGTTTTACCGTCCCCTGCGTGCCATTAAAGCCATTACCTTCGACCTTGATGACACGCTTTATGACAATTATCCGGTGATCCGTAAAACCACTGCGGAATCTCACGCTGCGCTACAGGCTTACCATCCGTCATTGCGTGACTTTACGCCGGAAGCCTATCAGTTGCTGCGTGACGAACTGCTGCTGCGTGAGCCGGACATCGGTCATGATGTCTCTGAGTGGCGACGCCGTTCAGTTGAACTGGCCATGCTAAATGCCGGGCTATCGGCGGCAGAGGCCTTGACAGGAGCGGCGCAGGTGATGGAGGTTTTTCATCAGTGGCGTAGCCAGGTTGACATGCCGGAAGAGACCCATCAGACGTTGAAAATACTGGCTGAAAAAGTTCCCCTGGTGGCGATCACTAACGGCAATGCGCAGCCTGAAAAGCTGGGTATAGCGGATTACTTTCAATTTGCACTGCGCGCCGGCCCAGATGGCCGTGCAAAGCCGTGGATGGATATGTACCACGTTGCCGCAGAGCGGCTGAACATTGAGCCGCAGCATATCCTGCATGTGGGTGACGATCTCACCAGTGATGTGGCAGGATCGTTGCGCTGCGGCATGCAAGCCTGCTGGATTAACCTGCGTCAGGGCAACCTGATGCACATCAACGATGCGCGTTTACTGCCGCACGTTGAAATTTCGCGGTTGGCATCGCTGACCTCACTGTTATAATGGCTGTAAATATATCCAGTCGTATCCATTACCTTTAGCTTGCAAAGGCGTTAGCTTCGCGTGTTTATCCGGGTCACTTACCTTCCTGGCTGCACACGCTTTCTGCCTTGCTGCAAACCGAAAGATTCAGGATACAAACTACATTTTTTCTTTTGTACACGGTGCTTATGGACGTTTCTGAACTGCTCGACGGTTTGAATGACAAACAGCGTGAGGCCGTAGCGGCTCCACGCAGTAACCTGCTGGTGCTGGCAGGCGCGGGCAGTGGAAAAACGCGAGTGCTGGTACATCGTATCGCCTGGCTGTTATCGGTAGAAAACTGCTCACCTTATTCAATCATGGCAGTGACGTTTACCAATAAGGCGGCAGCGGAGATGCGCCATCGTATCGATCAGCTGATTGGCACCAGCCAGGGCGGTATGTGGATTGGTACTTTCCACGGCCTGGCGCACCGCTTACTCCGTGCGCACCACCTTGATGCTAATCTGCCGCAGGATTTCCAGATTCTCGACAGTGAAGATCAGCTGCGCCTGCTAAAACGCCTGATTAAAGCAATGAATCTGGATGAGAAGCAGTGGCCTGCTCGCCAGGGCATGTGGTACATCAACGGTAAAAAAGATGAAGGGCTGCGACCAAAGCATATTGAAAGCTATGGTAATCCGGTCGAGCAAACCTGGCTGCGCATCTATCAGGCCTATCAGGAAGCCTGCGATCGCGCCGGTCTGGTTGATTTTGCCGAGCTACTGCTACGTGCTCATGAACTCTGGCTCAATAAGCCTCATATCCTTAATCACTATCGCGAGCGTTTTACAAACGTTCTGGTGGATGAATTTCAGGACACTAACAATATCCAGTATGCGTGGATCCGCATGCTGGCGGGCGACAGCGGTCGGGTCATCATCGTCGGCGATGACGATCAGTCAATTTATGGCTGGCGTGGCGCGCAGGTTGAGAACATTCAACGCTTCTTACAGGATTTCCCTGCTGCGGAAACCATTCGTCTTGAGCAAAATTACCGTTCGACCAATAATATCCTGAAATCGGCTAATGCCCTGATTGCCAATAATAATGGCCGCCTGGGCAAAGAGTTGTGGACCGAGGGCAGCGACGGCGAGCCGATCTCAATTTACTGCGCCTTCAACGAACTGGACGAAGCGCGTTTTGTTGTCAATCGCATCAAAGCCTGGCATGAAAAAGGCAATGCGCTAGTAGACTGCGCCATTCTTTATCGCAGCAACGCCCAGTCGCGCGTGCTCGAAGAGGCCCTGCTGCAAAGCAGTATGCCGTATCGTATTTATGGCGGCATGCGCTTCTTCGAACGTCAGGAAATTAAAGATGCTCTGGCTTATCTGCGCCTGCTGGCCAACCGCAATGATGACGCTGCCTATGAGCGCGTAGTGAACACGCCCGCACGCGGCGTCGGCGATCGCACGCTGGATGTGGTACGTCAGACAGCACGCGAAAAACAGCTCACGCTGTGGCAAGCGACGCGCGAATTATTGCAGGTCAAAGCATTAGCGGGACGCGCTGCGTCGGCACTGCAACGCTTTTGTGAATTAGTCGATTCGCTGGCAACCGAAACCGCTGAAATGCCACTGCATGTGCAAACGGATCGGGTAATCAAAGACTCCGGCTTGTGGTTGATGTACGAGCAGGAAAAAGGCGAAAAAGGTCAGGCCCGTATTGAAAACCTTGAGGAACTGGTGACGGCGACGCGTCAGTTCAGCTATCAGGACGAAGATGAAGATTTGATGCCGCTGCAGGCCTTTTATCGCACGCCGCGCTGGAAGCGGGTGAAGGACAGGCCGATAAATGGCAGGATGCCGTACAGTTGATGACGCTGCACTCGGCGAAAGGCCTGGAGTTTAGCCAGGTATTTATCGTCGGGATGGAAGAGGGCATGTTCCCCAGCCAGATGTCGATCGATGAGGGTGGACGGCTGGAAGAGGAACGCCGCCTGGCCTACGTTGGCGTGACGCGAGCGATGCAGAAACTGACGCTGACCTACGCGGAAACACGTCGTTTATATGGCAAAGAAGTTTATCACCGGCCTTCACGCTTTATTGGCGAACTGCCAGAAGAGTGTGTAGAAGAGGTGCGTTTACGCGCCAGCGTGAGCCGTCCGGTGAGCCACCAGCGAATGGGTACGCCGCTAGCCAAAAATGACAGCGGTTTTGCGCTGGGTCAGCGCGTAAAACACTCGAAATTTGGTGAAGGCACCATCATTAATCTGGAAGGCAGCGGTGAGCACAGTCGGCTTCAGGTGGCGTTTCAGGGGCAGGGAATCAAATGGTTAGTGGCAGCTTACGCCAAACTGGAAACCCTTTAGCCACCGGTTGACGACTTTTTCGTCTCAGCGTAACATGCGCGCACTATTATCATGAGAGGACAATGCCTTGGACACGCCCAGTCGATGCTGGCTCGATTACCTGGTTAACAGGAATAACATCTAAGGCTACCTCTTTACGCGGGTAGCCTTAGCGGTTATCAGCGACCTCCCTTTCTTATCCCGTCGCATGAGTCAGCACTGATTTACCCTTGAAACGTGAGTTTCCGTGTTCAGGTGTAAGCCTTGCCCGTCCGTCTTTCGGCGCACGGTGTCATGGCTTGTCCCATTACATTTGCAATGGGGAGTATTGCTATGCTGAGCGCATTTAAACTGGATAACAGCCGCCTGACGCGCCTGGAACTGGAAGATGAAAACCACAAACTGACCACCTCGGTCTGGGTCGATTTAATCGAACCGGAAGAGGACGAACGTGAGCGCGTTCAAAGCGAGCTGGGTCAGAGCCTGGCGACTCGCCCGGAACTGGAAGACATCGAAGCCTCTGCGCGTTTCTTCGAAGATGAAGATGGCCTGCATATCCACTCGTTTTTCTTTTATGAAGATGCCGCCGATCACGCCGGTAACTCTACCGTGGCGTTTACCATTCGCGAGGGCCGTTTATATACGCTGCGTGAACGCGAGCTGCCCGCGTTTCGTCTCTATCGCATGCGCGCCCGTAATCAAACGCTGATGGATGGCAATGCCTTCGAACTGCTGCTTGATCTGTTCGAAACCAAAATCGAACAGCTGGCGGATGAAATTGAAAACATCTACAGCGCGCTGGAAAAGCTCAGCCGCATCATCATGGAAGGCCAGCAAGGCGAAGAGTACGATCTGGCCCTGTCGCGTCTGGCGGAGCTGGAGGATATCGGCTGGAAGGTTCGCCTGTGCCTGATGGATACGCAGCGCGCGCTGAATTTCCTGGTGCGTAAGGCGCGTTTACCGGGTAATCAGCTGGAGCAGGCGCGTGAAATCCTGCGCGACATCGAATCGTTGCTGCCGCATAACGAATCCCTGTTCCAGAAGGTTAACTTCCTGATGCAGGCCGCGATGGGCTTTATTAACATCGAGCAGAACCGCATCATTAAAATTTTCTCGGTAGTTTCTGTGGTATTTCTGCCGCCAACGTTGGTGGCATCAAGCTACGGTATGAACTTTGAGTTTATGCCTGAGTTGAAATGGAGCTTTGGTTATCCGGCGGCAATTGGTCTGATGATCCTGGCCGGTTTAGCACCCTATCTCTATTTCAAACGTAAAAACTGGCTGTAATTTTTGTTACGGGCCGTTTATCGCGGCCCGTTTTGCTGGCTCCTGCTCGCGAATCTGCGTAATCTGAACGCTCTTTTTCTTAATAGATTCAATCCTTATGGCCTCTCTTTCGTTGCGTGCGCAGTGGATAGTGCTGTTGTCGGCATCCGTACTGTCAGGTGCACTGTTGCAGATTTTTCATGTACCTGCCGCGCTGTTGCTGGGACCGATGATTGTTGGCGTGGTAATGGGATTATCGGGCGCCACGTTACGTATTGATAAACGCTTTTTCTGCTGGCGCAGGCGGTTCTGGGCTGCATGATTGCACAAACATTATCGCCTTCGATCCTGACGCCATTGCTACAAGACTGGCCGGTGGTATTAGCCGTATTGCTACTGACGCTGGCTGCCAGCGGCTTATCCGGTTTTTTACTGGTGCGCTTCAGCCATTTACCCGGACCAACTGGCGCGTGGGGATCGTCACCTGGCGGCGCGTCGGCAATGGTGGCGATGGCGGGTGATTTTGGTGCCGACGTGCGGCTGGTGGCATTTATGCAGTACCTGCGCGTACTGTTTGTGGCGACAGCGGCGGCAATCGTTGCGCGCATCGGGCTTGGCGATGCGGCACATAGCGTTTCACTTGTCTGGTTTCCACCGCTGGATCGCGGCTTTCTGGTCACGCTCGGTGTCATGTTCGCAGGGGCGTGGCTGGGAACGAAATTACGCATCCCTTCGGGCGCGTTATTGCTGCCTGCACTGGTTGGTGCCGGGTTGCATTCAAGCGGTATCGCGATGTTACAGGTGCCGGAATGGCTGCTGGCGCTGGCGTATGCGCTGATTGGCTGGAGTGTCGGACTGCGTTTTACTCGCCCGGTTTTTCTGCTGGCGCTGCGCACTTTGCCGCAGATGATCATTTCGATTATTGGGCTAATGCTCTTGTGTGGCGGGTTAGCCTGGATGCTGACGCAGGTGCTGCATATTGATTTGATGACGGCTTATCTCGCCACCAGTCCCGGCGGGCTGGACACGGTGGCGATCATTGCAGCAGGCAGTCGGGTGGATATTGCTTTTGTGATGGCGCTACAAACGCTGCGCCTGTTCACCATTTTGCTTACCGGCCCGGCTCTGGCTCGCTTTATCTCACGCTATGCGCACGCGAGCGCGAACTGAATACATCAGGGCATCAAAGATAAAAACCAGTAACGCCAGCCAGATGAAGCCGAACGTCACCATTTTATCGGGCGTAATGGTTTCACCATAAAACAGCACGGCCAGTAAAAACATCAGCGTTGGGCCGAGATACTGGAAAAAGCCCACGGTAGAAAGACGCAGACGGGTGCAGGCAGCCGCAAACAACATAAGGGGAATAGTGGTGATGATGCCAGCAGCCACCAGTTTAAGATTGAGACTCAGCGGATTTGCGCTCAAATGGCTGGTGCTGCTGTCAGCGAAACCAAACAGGTAAACAGCGGCCAGCGGAAACAGCCACAGCGTTTCGATCAGCATGCCGCTTTGCGCATCGACCTGAATTTTCTTTCGCACCAGTCCGTAAAAAGCAAAACTCAGCGCCAGGCCAAGGGCAATAACCGGTAATGAACCAAACCGCCATAGCTGCACCAGTACGCCCGCCGCTGCCAGCGCAACGGCCAGCCACTGCAAGCGCCGGAAGCGTTCGCGCAGGAACAGCATGCCGAGCACCACATTAATCAAGGGATTAATAAAGTAACCGAGGCTGGCTTCCAGCATATGTTGATTGTTTACCGCCCAGATAAACAGCAGCCAGTTACCGCCAATGGTTAATGCGGTGACGGCCAGAATCAGCACTTTTTTCGGCTGGCGCAGCACGCTTCTGACGTGTCCCCAACTGCGACTCAGCGTAATTAACAGCAGCATAAACAGCGCAGACCAAATCACGCGATGCGTCATGATTTCTGCTGGCGGCACCTCTTTCACCAGCTTGAAATAAGCGGGTGCAATGCCCCAAATAAAATAAGCACCAAGAGCAAAGCCAATGCCCTGGCGCGTTTGTTGCGTATCCATAGACCATCCGAAAAACGGCGATTTTCGCACGCCGTGGGTGAGTTAACCAATTAAATAGGTAGCGGTTGCCGTGGCGATGTAATCGCCTTGCTGATTGTGCAATTCAACACGCGCTACCGCCACTTTGTTACCGGCACGCAGCAGGCTGCTGGTGGCGGTGAAGCGTTCGCCCCGGCCTGGCCGTAAGTAGTCGACGCGCATGTCAATAGTACCCATGCGCGACAGACGCTGGCGCAACTCTTCTTCACTGATGCCTTCCTGGCGCGTCAGCGCGTTACTGACGCATACCATACCCGCAGCCACATCCAGCACAGAGGCAATCACGCCGCCGTGGAGAATTTGCTGCGCCGCGTTGCCTACCAGCATGGTTTTATTGGCGAAGCTCAGTTCAGCGTAGTCCGGCTCAAGACGTTCCAGCTCCAGGCCTAACGCCTGGTTAAAGGGCATGTGATAAACAAAAATTTCGCCGATTAAACGGCGCGCTTCCTGCTGAGACAGCAGTACAGATGACATGATTTCTTATCCTGAAAACGTTCGCCAAAGGGGCGTGAAATGTTAATGAATTGTGTATTCTATGCCGCTCACGAAGGGCTTTCCAGTTTAGGAAAACAGCATTCATGTTCCATGCCATTTGCGTGTAGAATGACCTGCTTTTTACACCACCTCATTTCATGCGCAGTGTTCATCGGAGAATCTTATGCGTAAGTATCGCGCCTTACTGACGGCCATGTTGTTACTGCCTGCTCTGGCGCAGGCAGAAGAAGCCACAGTTAAAGAGGTGCATGATGCACCACAGGTTCGCGGCAGCATTATTGCTAATATGCTCGAAAAGCATGATAACCCTTTCGTGCTTTATCCTTATGAAAACAACTACCTGCTTTACACGCTTACCAGCGATTTAAACAAAGAGGCCATTTCCTCTTATAACTGGGCCGATAAAGCGCGCAGGGATGAGGTAAAATATCAGCTCAGCCTGGCCTTTCCGCTCTGGCGTGGCATCTTAGGCGATAATTCGGTACTGGGTGCCTCTTATACACAGCGTTCATGGTGGCAGTTATCTAATCACGAACAATCTTCGCCGTTTCGTGAGACAAACTATGAGCCGCAGATTTTCCTCGGCTGGGCGACTGACTATTCATTCGCGGGCTGGACATTGCGCGATATTGAAATGGGTTTCAACCATCAATCGAACGGTCGCAGCGAACCCACATCACGTAGCTGGAACCGTATTTATGCGCGCCTGATGGCGCAGAACGGCAACTTTTTAGCAGAAGTAAAACCCTGGTATCGCATCAAAGAAAGCGAAACCAGCGATGATAACCCTGACATCACTAAATACATGGGATATTACCGCCTGAAGCTTGGCTACCTGATGGGTGAAAGTATTTTCAGCGTGGAAGGCACTTATAACTGGAATACGGGTTATGGCGGTGCGCAGCTGGGCTGGAGTTATCCCATCACGCAACATGTTCGCTTTTATACCCAGCTGTATAGCGGTTATGGCGAATCATTGATCGACTACGATCATCGCCAGACGCGTATCGGTGTAGGCGTGACGCTCAACGACCTCTTCTGATCAACGAATTAAGACAGGAATACAGTGGCAACCTCGGCAGTTCTTAATCAGGAAACGCTGGCGCAGCAGGTATTACAGGATACCTTCGGCTATCAGCAATTTCGCCCCGGCCAGCAGACGATTATCAATGCAGCACTGAACGGGCGAGACTGTCTGGTAGTGATGCCTACCGGCGGCGGAAAATCACTCTGTTACCAGATCCCTGCGCTGGTGCGCGAAGGGCTGACGCTGGTGGTCTCACCGCTCATTTCACTGATGAAAGATCAGGTTGATCAACTGCTGGCAAACGGCGTGGCGGCGGCCTGTCTGAATTCAACCATGACGCGCGAACAGCAACAAACGGTGATGGCAGATTGCCGCACCGGGCGTGTCAGGTTGCTCTATATCGCACCAGAACGTTTGATGATGGATAATTTCCTCGACAATCTGGCGCACTGGCAGCCGACGATGCTGGCGGTTGATGAGGCACACTGTATTTCACAATGGGGCCATGATTTCCGACCGGAATATGGCGCGCTGGGGCAAATGCGTCAGCGTTTCCCGCATCTGCCCGTTATGGCATTAACGGCCACTGCCGACGAAACGACCCGTAACGACATCGTAAACCTGCTGCATATGCAGGACCCGTTGATTCAGATCAGCAGTTTCGATCGCCCTAATATCCGTTATACGCTGGTGGAAAAGTTCAAGCCCACCGAACAGTTGCTGCGCTATGTGCAGGATCAGCGCGGCAAGTGCGGCATTATTTACTGTAACAGTCGGGCAAAAGTTGAAGATACTGCCGCGCGTTTACAGAGCCGTGGGCTGAGTGTTGGTGCTTACCATGCTGGCATCGACAGTGAGCAGCGTGCGCGCGTGCAGGAAGCCTTTCAGCGTGATGACCTGCAAATTGTGGTCGCGACGGTGGCGTTTGGTATGGGTATCAACAAACCCAACGTGCGCTTTGTGGTGCATTTTGATATTCCGCGCAACATTGAATCTTATTATCAGGAAACCGGGCGTGCCGGACGTGACGGCTTGCCGGCTGAAGCGATGATGCTATACGATCCGGCGGATATGGCGTGGCTGCGTAAATGCCTTGAAGAGAAAGCGCCGGGGCCTTTACAGGATATTGAACGTCACAAGCTCAATGCGATGGGTGCGTTTGCTGAAGCGCAAACCTGTCGTCGTCTGGTTTTACTGAATTATTTCGGCGAAGGACGCCAGCAGCCGTGCGGCAACTGCGATATTTGTCTCGATCCACCGAAGCGTTACGACGGTTTAGTTGAAGCACAGAAAGCCCTTTCCGGTATTTATCGCGTCGGACAGCGTTTTGGGATGGGCTATATCGTGGAAGTGCTGCGTGGTGCGAATAATCAGCGCATCCGCGAGCAAGGCCACGATAAGCTGCCGGTTTACGGTTTGGGTAAAGATCAAAGCCATGAACACTGGATCAGCGTGTTGCGTCAGTTAATTCATCTTGGACTGGTGACGCAAAATATTGCGATGCACTCAGCTTTACAACTCACAGAAGCGGCCCGGCCGGTATTGCGTGGCGAGGTGCCGTTAATGCTGGCGGTGCCACGCCTGGTGACGGCCAAACCGAAAAGCAACAGCTTCGCGAAGTTTCACGGTGGCAATTACGATCGCAAGCTGTTCGCCAAGCTGCGCAAGCTGCGTAAAGCCATCGCCGATGAAGAGAACATTCCGCCTTACGTGGTGTTTAACGATGCCACGCTGATTGAAATGGCGGAGCAAATGCCGGTGAGCGCATCAGAAATGTTAAGCGTCAATGGCGTGGGTCACCGCAAGCTGGAACGCTTTGGTAAGCCCTTTTGGTGATGATCAAAGAACATCTTGATGAAGAATAAAGGATAGAGATTATGTTGATGCTGTTCGCCACGGTTGCGCTGGTCCATCTGGTTGCGTTGATGAGTCCCGGCCCCGACTTCTTTTTGTATCACAAACTGCAGCCAGCCGTTCGCGTAAAGAGGCGATGATGGGCGTGCTGGGCATTACGCTCGGTATCGTGATCTGGGCTGGCGTGGCACTGATGGGTTTACATCTGATTCTGCAAAAAATGGCCTGGCTGCATCAGATCATTATGGTCGGCGGCGGCCTCTATTTGCTGTGGATGGGGTGGCAGTTGATCGGTTCTGCCCGCCAGCGCCACAAACAACCACAGCAGGACGCGCCAGCCGTGTCGTTGCCCAAAAAAGGGCGCAGCTTTCTGAAAGGCTTTCTCACCAATTTATCTAATCCCAAAGCGATTATTTACTTCGGTAGCGTCTTTTCGCTGTTTGTCGGTAATGATGTCGGCAGCCTGGAACGCTGGGGTTTGTTCCTGCTGATTATTGGTGAAACATTTGCCTGGTTTGCACTGGTAGCGGCAATTTTTGCTATGCCCTGGATACGCAATAAATACCAGCGTTTGGCTAAATGGATCGATGGCATGGCGGGCGTGCTGTTTGCCGGGTTTGGTATTCACTTAATTATTTCGCGCTAAGGCCTGGTTTACTTGCCATTTCCCTGCCGGGCAGTGCTCAAAATCCTCACATACTATGTGTACGCTCCGGTTTTTGCGCGCTGACCGACAGTGAACTGGCTGCGACACCGACGGCCTTGGGCATTGTGCGGTGTTAAGGGAAGCTGACTAAGCGATTTTTCGGGCGCTGGCTAACAGGGCGCCAACTGCAATAAACATTCCACCGAAGGTGCGATTCAGCACTTTCATCTGCTTTGGTCCCTTAATCCACACGGCAATGCGTGTCGCTAAGGTGGCGTAACCAATCATCACAATGATATCGACCACCACGGTAGTGGTGCCGAGCACCAGGAACTGCGCAAGCTGCGGTTGATGCGGCAGGATGAACTGCGGAAACAGCGCGGCAAGAAAGACAATGCTTTTAGGATTGGTCAGATTCACCAGTACGGCGCGTTTAAACAGACGACGGCGCGGCATGGCTTTGGCGACCTCGTTAAGATCGATGCCACCGGCAGCGCGCCACTGCTGAATGCCGAGCCAGACCAGATAAGCCGCACCTGCCCATTTCAGAAGCTCGAATGCCAGCAGCGACTGTGAAAACAGTGCGCCCAGCCCAATCCCCACCAGCATAATATGCAGCGACAGACCAAGTTGCAGGCCCGCAATAGAGGCCACCGCACCACGATAGCCATGACTGATGCCCGTGCTCATGGTGTTGATTGCGCCAGAACCCGGCGAAAGGCTGAGAATTGTGGTGGTAAGAAGGTAGGTCAGCCACCATTCGATGGTCATGGGTTACGTTCCCTGTAGAGGCAGAAGTGTGACACAATACGCCACAAATAAGCGCGGCGCTATGGGCGATCGGCGCGGGGCAAAACTCTTTTTTCTGAGCGAACAGGAGGGCAGATGGATCAACATAAAGCCAGTTGGCTGCGGCGTGAAAAAGCGTTTGCTGCCTTTGCAACTGGTCCGCTGCTTGACTTCTGGCATCGTCGTGAAGAGCATGAATTTACTGGCGTCGAAAATCTCACTTTGCGCTATGTGCGTTTCACCTCACCGCAACACAAGCGTGTCATTTTGATTGTGCCGGGCCGCATCGAAAGTTACATAAAGTATCCTGAGCTGGCATACGATCTGTTCCACTGCGGTTTTGACGTCATCATTCTTGATCATCGTGGGCAAGGCCGATCCGATCGGTTGCTGGAAGATTCGCACCGTGGGCATGTGGATGAATTCACGCATTATGTTGACGATTTAGAAACGCTCTATTTGAAAGAGATTGTCGGTGGCCATTATCAACAGCGGTATGCTCTGGCCCATTCCATGGGCGGTGCGATTTTAACCCTGTTTTTAGCACGTCAACCGCAGGCCTTTCATGCTGTTGCGTTGGTTGCACCGATGTTTGGTATTGCGTTGCCGCTACCGGACTGGATGGCGCACCGTATTCTGGACTGGGCAGAGAAGCGCCCAACGATGCGTGAGGGCTACGCATTAGGCACCGGACGCTGGCGTGCTCACCCTTTTGGCATTAACCGATTGACCCACAGTGCGGAACGTTATCGCCGTAGTTTGCGTTTTTACTCTGACGATCCGGCGATTCGCGTGGGCGGGCCCACTTATCATTGGGTGCGGGAAGGTGTTCATGCCGGGCGAAATATCATTAGCCAGGTGGATAAAATCACAACGCCGGTGCTGTTACTGCAGGCCAGCGACGATCGGGTGGTAGATAACCGCTCACAGGATCTTTTTTGTACCGCAATGGCGGCGGCAGGACACCCGTGTAAAGGCAACAAACCGCGGGTTATTCACGGTGCGCGACATGAGATCTTGTTTGAAAAAGACGAAATGCGCGCCGAAGCGTTAAATGCAGTGGTCGATTTTTTCTCGTCTCATCGCTAAATAATTTCATTTACCTTGCTGGCTGCGGCCACCTGAAACAGATACCCGAGGTTTTCATGTACCACATCGTTGCATCCGATCTGGATGGCACGCTGCTTTCTCCCGAACATCGCCTGACACCTTTTGCGCGTGAAACGCTGCAACAATTAATTCAGCGCGATATTCACTTTGTTTTTGCCACCGGACGCCATCACATTGATGTCGGCCAGATGCGTGACAAGCTTGGCATTCCGGCTTATATGATCACTTCAAATGGTGCACGCGTTCACAATGCCGATGGCGAACTGATCTTTACGCACAATCTGGATCAGGATATTGCGAGCGATCTTTTCGGCCTGCAATACACTCATCCAGAGATCCTGACGCACGTTTATCGTGATGATGAGTGGTTTATCAGTCGTTCACGCCCGGCTGAGCAAGACTATTTTCGCGAATCGGTATTCAATTATCAGGTTTATGAGCCGGGTATTTTACCCACCGATGGCATCAGCAAAGTCTTTTTACCTGCGAAGAACCAGAACAGCTGATCCCGCTGGAGCAGGCAATCGAAGCGCGCTGGGGTGATCGGGTAAACGTCAGCTTTTCATTGCCGACCTGTCTGGAAGTGATGGCGGGTGGGGTGTCAAAAGGTCACGCGCTGGAAGCGGTAGCAAAGCGACTCAACTACTCATTAAAAGAGTGCATCGCCTTTGGTGATGGCATGAACGATGTAGAAATGCTGAGTATGGCGGGTAAAGGATACATCATGCGTAACGCGCTTCAGCGCCTGAAAGATACGTTGCCGGAGCTGGATATCATCGGAAGTAATGTAGAAAATGCCGTTCCGCACACGCTGAGAAAGCTGTTTATGTCGTAACAGATGCAAGGCCGGTTATCTGGCCTGTTCCATGAGCGGCGCGTGGCGCATGAAACGCTGTTCCGCATCCGCGCTTTCGTCTGTATAAGGCGTTAGCGCGAAAAAGAAAATAACAGTCACCTGCTGTCTGGTTGCGTCTTTAATGCACAGTTGTCAACCAGATAACTCAGCCGCTGCTTCGTTCTTTGTTTACACTGGCGACTTCGTTTAAATCGGGGTCGTTACCGTGTTTTTATTGATTGTTACCACTATTCTTTGGGCTTTTTCATTTAGCCTTATCGGTGAATATCTTGCGGGTCAGGTCGATACCTGGTTCTCAGTGCTGATGCGCCTGTCACTGGCGGCGCTGGTGTTTCTGCCGTTTCTACGCTGGCGCGGTTATCGGCCATCTACGTTGATGCTGTATATGCTGGTGGGCATGTTGCAACTCGGCATCATGTATTTGATCAGCTTTGAAGCCTATCTCTATCTTAGCGTGTCAGAATTTTTGCTGTTTACCGTGATGACACCGCTGTATGTCACCCTCATTTATGACCTGATCAGCAAACGTCCGCTGCGTATCGGCTATGTTTTTAGCGCATTGCTGGCTGTCGCAGGCGCGGCGATTATTCGCTACGACAAAGTTAGCGATCATTTCTGGTTTGGCTTGCTGCTGGTGCAACTGGCAAACATCTGTTTTGCCGCAGGAATGGTGGGCTATAAGCGTTTACAAGAGACACGTCCCATGCCGCAGCATACGGCGTTTTCCTGGTTTTACCTTGGCGCGGTTTTGATCGCAGCCATTGCCTGGAGTTTATGGGGAAATCCTGACAAGTTACCGACAACATCACTGCAATGGGGCATTTTGGTGTGGTTAGGCGTTGCAGCATCGGCCCTGGGATATTTTATGTGGAACTACGGCGCGACTCAGGTTGATGCGGGCACGTTGGGGATCATGAACAATATGCATGTGCCAGCGGGATTATTAGTCAATCTGGCAATTTGGCAGGAGCAGCCACACTGGCCGAGTTTTATTGCCGGGGCATTAGTTATTCTCGCCTCGCTGTGGGTCCATAAGCGTTGGGTGATAGGGCATAGCCCGAAATAGCACGTTGCTTTATGGCATGCGCAAGACAGAAATAGCCTGTCTGATCGCAAAGCCGGCCCATATTTTTGTGGGTCGGCTGCACCCTCTCTGGCTCGGATGCTTTGCTATTCAGACAGGCCACTCCTTGCGGGAAAAGCCTGCTTACTGCACTCATCAACAAGCACTTTTCTGCACGAAAAAGCGAGTAATGAACGACATCCTGTCAGAACTTAAGCGGGCTTGCCGCTCTTCGGGCGATGTATCATCGCCAGGCCTTTAAGGAAATTACGCAGGATCTGATCGCCACATTCGCGATAATTCTTGTGGTCCGGTTTACGGAAAATCGCGCCAATTTCAGCCTGAGAAACGGTGAAGTTAGCGCGTTTTAATACGTCAGGAATGTCGGTGGTTTTCAAATCAAACGCGATGCGCAGCTTTTTCATAAAGATGTTGTTGTTCATCTTGCGTTCAACTGACGGGACGGGCGCGTCCTCGCTTTTACCGCGGCGATGGAAAATCAAACCATTCAAAAAATAGCCCATCAGCACATCAGGACAGGGACGAAACGCTGCATCGTCATCCTTTTTTAACCATGCCTGCACATCGGTTTGCGGCACATCGCAGTCTGCCAGTGCAAAAATCGCCACCATTTTGGCATCGCTCAAATCGAGCATGTAGCGCACGCTGCGCAGAATATCATTGTTAGTCATGGTGAAATCTTCTTATGGTCAATCGACAGGCTGCGCATTATAGGGGATTTTGCCTGCGCTCGCGCAGGTTTGTGGTCACGAATTATCGTTGCAACACCGCACCGGGATGCTGGGCATCACGCACAAACGGCAAATGCTCGCAGGCGTGCTGGCGGGCAAAACGAATAAATGCTTCCAGCACCGGCTGGCGCTGTTCGCCGTCGCGCACCGCTGCGTAAAGTCGGCTCCACAAGCCGTCTCCCAGCGTTTTGGTGACAATTAATCCCTGCTTTTCAAAACTTTCAACCACCCAGTGCGGCAGGGCGGCAATACCCATGCGCGCAGCGACCATCTGAATTAAGAGCAGGGTGTTATCGACACTTTTCAACGCCGGACTTACGCCTGCCGGTTGCAAAAAGTGACGCCAGATATCCAGCCGCTGGCGCTGCACCGGATAAATCATTAACACCTCATCCGCTAAATCCTCCGGCGAGATATGCACCGCCTGCGCCAGCGGATGATCCGGCGCCAGGACCAGCCGCACCTCAAAATCAAACATCGGTGAATAGAACAGGCCTGAGCGCGGCAGGATATCGGACGTCAGTACCACATCCAGTTCGCCCTGTTGCAGTGCCGGTTGCGGGTCAAAAGTCACTCCAGATTTAAAATCCATGATCACTTGCGGCCAGCACTGGCGAAAGTTATTCAGCGCAGGCGTTAACCACTGAATACAGCTATGACACTCAATTGCAATGCGCAGCGTGGTCTGGTGCGGTTCATGGCACGCCTGCAGGGCCTGTTGAATTTGTGGCAGCACCTGCTCTGCCAGTTGCAACAAAATTTCTCCCTGCGGTGTGAATCGCAACGGCTGGCTTTTACGAACGAACAGGCGAAATCCCAGCCGCTGTTCCAGATCGCTGAACTGATGTGACAACGCCGATTGTGTCTGGTGAAGCTGGGCGGCGGCGGCGGCCAGTGAACCAGTGTTACGCAGAGCCTGAAGCGTCCGCAGGTGCTTGAGTTCGATCATGAGCGTCCTTCACATGGAGATTGAACAAATTGCGCTTGAGCAACATACACTACCCGCAGAATATAGCGGTGTAAACATCTGGACGGCTAAACATCTTTGGCTGCCCGCCTCAGTCAAAGAAAGGAGAGCAACGAATGACCATACTGAACCATACACTCGGCTTCCCTCGCGTGGGTCTGCATCGTGAACTCAAAAAAGCGCAAGAAAGCTACTGGGCAGGCAACAGCAGTCAGGAAGCGTTATTAGCCGTAGGCCGCGAATTACGGGCGCGCCACTGGCAGCAGCAGAAAGATGCGGGCGTAGATTTGCTGCCAGTAGGCGATTTTGCCTGGTACGATCATGTTCTCACCACCAGCCTGCTGTTGGGCAACGTGCCTGCCCGGCACCAGAATAAAGACGGCTCTGTTGATCTCGATACGCTGTTCCGTCTGGGGCGTGGTCGTGCGCCGACCGGTGAACCCGCTGCGGCAGCTGAGATGACGAAATGGTTCAACACCAACTATCACTATATGGTGCCGGAATTTACGCAAGGCCAGCAGTTCAAACTGACCTGGACCCAGTTGCTGGATGAAGTTGACGAAGCTCTGGCATATGGTCATAAAATCAAACCTGTGCTGCTGGGTCCGGTAACCTACCTGTGGCTGGGCAAAGTAAAGGGTGAGCAGTTTGATCGCCTGTCACTGCTGAAGGATATTCTGCCTGTTTATCAACACGTGCTGGCTGAACTGGCTAAGCGCGACGTTGAGTGGGTGCAAATTGATGAGCCAGCACTGGCGCTGGAACTGCCGCAAGCCTGGCGCGACGCCTTTCAACCGGCTTACGCTGCACTGGCAGGCCACATCAAACTGTTACTGACCACCTATTTTGACAGCATCGGTCAAAACATCGATGTGATCCGTGAATTGCCAGTGCAGGGGCTGCATGTTGACCTGGTGCATGGCCATGATGATATTGAAA
This sequence comes from Candidatus Pantoea haifensis, assembly GCA_018842655.1. Lineage (GTDB taxonomy): Bacteria > Pseudomonadota > Gammaproteobacteria > Enterobacterales > Enterobacteriaceae > Pantoea > Pantoea haifensis. The sequence goes on from JAGTWN010000004.1 coordinate 3,172,793, forward strand.
AGCTCAGCCAGCAACTGCCTGCTTCCTGGCTACTTTCTCTTGGGGTCATCAATGGTCGTAACGTATGGCGTGCTGACCTGAGTCGCTGGTTTGCGCGTCTGCAACCACTGGTGAGTCAGCGTGAGCAACTCTGGATTGGCTCATCCTGCTCACTGCTACACAGCCCGATCGATTTAAGTGTAGAAACGCGCCTGGATGAGGAAGTCAAAAGCGGGTTCGCGTTCGCGCTGCAAAAGTGCACTGAACTTTCACTGCTGAGTGAGGCGTTGAATAACAACGATGCAGCATCACTCGAAGCCTGGAGCGCACCGATTCGTGCTCGTGCCTACTCCAGCCGCGTGCATAACGCTGCGGTGGGTCAACGTTTGCAGGCGATTAAGGCACAAGACAGCGAGCGTCAAAGCCCCTACAGCGAGCGCGCCAAAGCACAACGCCAGCGTTTTAACCTGCCAGCATGGCCCACCACCACCATTGGTTCGTTTCCACAGACCACTGAAATTCGTGGCCTGCGCCTGGACTTCAAACAGGGGCGTCTGGACAGCAGCAACTATCGCACTGGCATCGCTGAGCATATCAAACAAGCGATTGTGGAGCAGGAGCGTTTAGAACTGGATGTGCTGGTTCACGGTGAAGCTGAGCGTAACGACATGGTTGAATACTTTGGCGAGCATTTAGACGGTTTTGTCTTCACGCAAAACGGTTGGGTGCAGAGTTACGGTTCACGCTGCGTAAAACCGCCTGTCATTATTGGCGATGTCAGCCGTCCTGCCGCCATCACGGTTGAATGGGCGACATATGCGCAGTCACTCACTGATAAGCCAGTGAAAGGCATGTTGACTGGCCCGGTAACGATTCTTTGCTGGTCTTTTCCCCGTGAAGATGTTTCGCGTGAAACCATCGCGAAGCAGATAGCCCTGGCGCTGCGTGACGAAGTGGAAGATTTGGAAAAAGCCGGTATCGGCATTATCCAGATTGACGAGCCGGCTTTGCGTGAAGGTCTGCCGCTGCATCAGTCCGACTGGGCAGCTTATCTGTCCTGGGCAGTAGAGGCGTTCCGTCTGAACGCTGCTGTGGCTCAGGATGACACGCAGATCCATACGCACATGTGTTACTGCGAGTTCAATGACATCATGGATTCTATCGCCGCACTGGATGCTGACGTCATTACTATCGAAACATCGCGTTCCAGTATGGATTTGCTGGAATCGTTTGAAGACTTCGAATACCCGAATGAGATCGGTCCGGGCGTATATGACATTCACTCGCCAAACGTACCGAGCGTAGAATGGATGGAAGCCCTGTTGCAGAAAGCGGCTAAGCGTATCCCGGAAAAGCGTCTGTGGGTTAACCCGGATTGTGGTCTGAAAACGCGCGGCTGGACTGAAACGCGCCAGGCATTAGCCAACATGGTAAAAGCGGCAAAAAATCTGCGGGGTAAAACCTGTTAGGTGCGTTGTGTTGCAGTAAAACTGGGGCGCTCAGGCGCCCTTTTTGATCAGGCTGATGGCGCAACGCCATACAGTTTAAACCAGGCCAGCATACGCGCCCAGCCATCCTGAGCAGACTCTGCGTGGTAGCTCGGGCGATAGTCAGCATTAAATGCATGTCCTGCGTCGGGGTAGACAATAATTTCAGCTTTTGCATTGGCTGCATGCACCGCCTGGCGCATCTGCTCTACGCTTTCTAACGGAATACCCTCATCCTGACCGCCATATAAACCCAGCACCGGCGCGGTTAAATCAACGGCAATATCAATAGGGTGCTTTTGCTGTTTCATGGTCTTATCACCAATCAGACGGCCATACCACGCCACGGCAGCGCGGAGCTGTGGATTGTGAGCTGCGTACAACCAACTGATGCGGCCACCCCAGCAAAAACCGGTAATGCCCATACGGCGCATATCACCGCCGTTGCGCGAAGCCCAGTTAGCGGCGTGATCGAGATCGGACAACACCTGAGTATCGGGTACTTTACTGACCAGCTCTTTAAACAGAGTAGGAATATCGTGATAGTCATTCGGATCGCCTTCGCGGAAATAGAGTTCTGGCGCGATCGCCAGGTAACCTTCTATTGCCAGACGGCGGCAAATGTCACGGATATGTTCGTGGACGCCAAAAATTTCCTGAACCACTAACACCACCGGTAAGGGTGCATTCGCCTCTTTCGGTTTAGCAAAGAACGCAGGCATATTTTCGCCCTGGCTGGGGACCGAGGTTTCACCGGATTGAATAGCAGGATGGTTAGTAATAATGGTGGTTGACGCTGTCGGCTGTACCGCAGGTGCAAAGCCGTCGTCAGCAGATTTTTGTGCCATATTATCTTCGGTTTTCATTGTTCTCTCCGTGCAAGCAGTAGCGCGATCGCGTAACTATAGCCTGGTCAGATTCTGCGCGGACCAGGCAAGGGGTAACAGAGTCAGCAACAGATAACATCACCTATCTCTTTAACATTGCCATGACAGGTTACACAGCACTGCTTGTAGCAGTGAGGGAAGGCTTAAACTCAATGCGTGATATTAGTCACATTGTTTCTCATTTTAAATGTAACTTTCATTTTTGAAGGTGAAGGTAATCACATATTTATCTGGCGCGCTCACGTAGAGTGACGCGCAACTTTCCTAAATTCAGGAGTCTGATATGACACAGTCTGACGTTTTCCACCTTGGTCTCACCAAAGCTGATTTACAGGGTGCAACGCTGGCTATCGTGCCTGGCGATCCGGAGCGCGTAAAGAAAATTGCCGGACTGATGGACGATGCGCAGCATTTGGCGTCTCACCGGGAATTTACCACATGGTTAGCCAAACTGGAGGGTAAGCCTGTTGTGGTCTGCTCGACAGGCATTGGCGGGCCTTCAACCTCCATCGCGGTTGAAGAGCTGGCGCAGTTGGGCATCCGGACCTTCCTGCGTGTCGGCACCACGGGTGCTATCCAGCCGCATATCAATGTTGGCGATGTGCTGGTCACTACCGCTTCTGTGCGTCTTGATGGTGCCAGCCTGCATTTTGCACCAATGGAATTCCCAGCCGTAGCAGATTTCGCCTGTACTACCGCGCTGGTGGCGGCGGCTGAAGCCTGCGGGGCCAGCACGCATATTGGCATTACGGCTTCATCTGATACCTTTTATCCAGGCCAGGAACGCTATGACACCTTTTCGGGCCGCGTGGTGAATCGCTTTCAGGGATCCATGAAAGAGTGGCAGCAAATGGGCGTCCTCAACTATGAGATGGAATCCGCTACACTGTTAACCATGTGCGCCAGTCAGGGACTACGAGCCGGTATGGTGGCGGGCGTCATCGTGAATCGCACGCAGAAAGAGATCCCGGATGCGGCGACCATGAAACAAACCGAAAGCGACGCGGTGAAGATCGTGGTAGAAGCGGCGCGACGCTTGTTGTAACGCGCACGACAGCAGGTTTTCAGGACTCTCCGTAGTCACTTTTAACCTGCTGCTCATTTCAAGACGTGCGCAATTTCAGCTAAACCTGAGAATAATTCATGCGCAATTCGATTCCTGTTCGTCGGCCTTCCTTTGGAACCCATCCCGCAGCCCTTCAGGCGCAGATGGAAAACAGCGCCGCGCGCTTTCGCGCCGCGATGAGCCAGAATGACTTTACGCAAGCGATGAAATGCTGCGAAGACGTTTTGCGCTATATGCCCAACCAAATGCAGGTACTCAGCGATTATGCGCTCTGCCTGCTACGGCTGGGCCAGCATAATAAAGCGTATAAAACCTACCAAAAAATCTATCAGGCTCCGCCAGCGGTGCGTGCAACCGCATCGGAAACCTGGCTGGATGGCCTGACGGAAGTGTGTGGCTGGCTGGGAAAAGATCAGGAGGTTGCGCGATACGGACTCGAGTCATTAAACCAGTCCGATGCACGCTTTCGTCAGGGGCAGCGATATTCCTGCCCTGCACCGCAACCTGAACCGATCGATCTTACGCATCCGGAACAAAACGTGATCTCTTTTAGTCTCTACGGCGGTCAACCGCGCTATTGTGAAACGCTGATCAAAAACGTGGAAGTGGCGCAGGAACTCTATCCGGGCTGGGTGTGTCGGGTTTATCTTGATAACACTGTGCCGCAGCATGTCTGGCAACGCCTCGATCGGCCGCAGGTACAGCTGATCGATATGTCACATGAAAAAACACTTTTTCCCACGTTGTGGCGCTTTCTGGTCGTAGACGATCCTGGCGTTAAACGTTTTATCGTGCGCGATGCGGATTCGTTGCTTTCTGAACGCGAAGCGGCGGCGGTTAACGCCTGGCTGGCGTCGCCTTACTGGTTTCATCACATGCGCGATTACTATTCACATACGGAATTGCTGCTGGCGGGCATGTGGGGTGGATGCGGTGGCGTCTTTAACAATATTGAACAGGCAATGCGGGATTTTATTGCGCACTATAAAGGCAGCGAACGGTTTACCGACCAGTATTTCTTAAAAGTCGCCTTGTGGCCAACGGTACGTGAAAGCGTGCTTAATCATGATGACATATTCAGTTTTCATCAGGCACAGCCGTGGCCAGCACATGCTCCCGTGCGTTGGGAAAACAGCCGCTTTCACGTGGGTAGCAATGCTGGTTTTGCCAGCATGAGCGGAAAAAGCGTTATCAGTGAGGGTGAGCAACAGATTGAAATAAGCTGTGATGGTCATTCATGGCGTTATCCGGCGCAGGTAAGAAAAGGAGAGTGGGTGCTGCCGATGCCCTTTTTCCTGATTGATGACTGGCAAGCCGGAAAATTAACCGTTAACGCAGTGTAGCGCCTGCTTTCCGGGTAAATTTGTCTAGACATTCATACAGTGCAACTCTACCTTTTCCCTCAGCAACGCGTGTGGCGAGGGAAACATGGATCAGCACATCATCATTAGCGCCTGTCTGGCACTGGCCGGCCTGGGCATTGGCTGGATACTGGCGCAATTGCGTGCCAGCCAACAATCCGCCAGCTTTGTGACCGAGCGCCGTCTGTTGGTCGACGCGCAGCAGCATCAACAGCAACATATCGAGCAGCTTCAACAGCAAGGCCACCAGCGTGAGCAGGAACTGCGTCAGCTCCACGGTGCGTTGAGTGGGGCCAATGAGCGTCTGCAGCAGCTTGATTACTGGCGCGGCGAGAGTGAACAGCTTACCCGCGAACTGCGAAATCAGTTGGAAATCAACAGTGCACAGGAAGCGGAGCTGCGTGAAGTAACTATCCGCCTCGAAGAAACCCGCTTTGCTGCCGAAGAAAAGCAACGTCTGCTAACGCACAGCGAGCAACGCCTTAGCGCCCAGTTTGAAAACCTTGCCAACCGTATTTTTGAAAACAGCCATCGCCGCGTTGATGAGCAAAACCGTCAAAGTCTGAATAGCCTGATCGGCCCTTTACGCGAGCAGTTAGACGGTTTTCGCCGTCAGGTGCATGAAAGTTTTGGCCTGGAAGCGCGTGAACGCCACACGTTAACGCATGAGATCCGTCAGTTACAGCAGCTCAATGCGCAAATGGCGCAGGAGGCTATCAATCTCACTAAGGCCTTGAAGGGAGATAATAAAATTCAGGGTAACTGGGGAGAAGTGGTGCTGAGTCGCGTATTAGAAGCGTCCGGTTTGCGTGAAGGTTACGAGTATGAAATCCAGGTCAGCATTCAATCCGAGCAGCAGGGTAGAATGCAGCCAGATGTCATTGTCCGTTTGCCACAGGATAAAGATGTCGTGATTGACGCGAAAATGACCCTGATCGCGTATGAACGCTACTTCAATGCGGAAGATGATATTGAACGTGAACAGGCAATTCAGGAACATATCAGCGCCATGCGTGGCCATATTCGCTTGCTGGGACGTAAAGATTATCAACAATTACCCGGTTTACGGTCGCTGGATTATGTGTTGATGTTTATCCCCATTGAGCCAGCTTTCTTGCTGGCTATCGATCGTCAGCCAGAACTGATCGGTGAAGCGTTGCAGCAAAACATCATGCTGGTTAGCCCAACCACACTGCTGGTGGCGTTGCGTACTATCAATAATTTATGGCGTTACGAGCATCAAAGCCGTAATGCACAGCGGATTGCCGATCGTGCCGCGAGGCTGTACGACAAGATGCGACTGTTTGTTGATGACATGAGCGGCATTGGGCTGAGTCTCGACAAAGCGCAAAACAGTTATCGTGAAGCGATGAAGAAGTTGGCAGAAGGGCGGGGCAATTTAATCGCGCAAAGTGAAGGATTTCGCGACCTTGGCGTTGAGGTAAAGCGTCCCATTAATCCTTTGCTGGCAGAGCGCGCCAGGCCGGAACGTGAAACCAATGATGGCCTGGATGAAGAAAACGAAGCGGATGAGGGTAACTTACGTGTGAGACGCCTCCACGAATAACGCGGGCGTAGCGTGCCTGACTTCCGTGACTCTGATACACTTCGGGGAGTATTGTTTGTGGAGCAGGTAAAACCGATGGCAGATGAATCACAGCAGGAAACTACCCATTTTGGCTTTCAGACCGTCGCTAAAAGCGAAAAGGCCGATAAAGTCGCGGACGTGTTTCATTCCGTAGCGGCAAAATATGACCTGATGAACGACCTGATGTCGTTTGGCGTCCATCGTGTCTGGAAACGCTTTACCATTGACAGCAGCGGTGTGCGTCGTGGCCAACGCGTGTTGGATCTGGCGGGTGGTACAGGCGATCTGACTGCAAAATTCTCGCGCCTGGTTGGCGAAACGGGTCAGGTTGTCCTGGCGGACATCAACAGCTCAATGCTGAAAATGGGCCGCGAAAAGCTGCGTAATCTTGGCGTTGTGGGCAACGTTAATTATGTTCAGGCGAATGCAGAAGCCCTGCCTTTCCCTGATAACTATTTCGATTGCATCACCATCTCGTTCGGCCTGCGTAACGTCACGGATAAAGAAAAAGCGTTAGCATCAATGTTCCGCGTGTTAAAGCCAGGCGGGCGTCTGCTGGTGCTGGAGTTCTCTAAGCCGGTGATGGAGCCGCTGAGCAAAGCCTACGATGCTTACTCCTTCCACATCTTGCCGCGTATTGGACAGCTGGTTGCGCAAGACGCTGAAAGTTACCGTTATCTGGCGGAATCCATTCGTATGCATCCCGATCAGGAAACCCTGAAGGCGATGATGAATGATGTCGGATTTGAAAACACCACTTACTCCAACATGACCGGCGGTATCGTCGCGTTACACCGTGGATTTAAGTTCTAATCGATTATGGTGATGACCTTAACGCCCCTAATTACTGCCGGTCTTGAGACCGCATTAAACCGCATGCTGTATCGCGATCGCGGTTTAAAAGTGGCCCGTCAAAGACTGGCAGGTAAAGTATTGACGCTGCGCCTGAGTGAGCTTTCCCATCCGTTGGTGCTGGTGTTTAGCGAACAGCAACTCGATGTGCTGGGTGACTGGCAAGACAGCAGTGACTGCACGGTGATCACCCAACTGAAAACGCTGCCCAAACTGCGCGATCGTCAGCAGCTTACTGGTTTGATTCGTAGCGGTGAGTTGCAGGTTGATGGTGATTTACAGGTGGTACAGCAGTTTTCCGCGCTGATGGATCTGGCTGAGTTCGATCCTGCTGAGTATCTGGCACCCTGGATCGGCGATATTGCCGCACAAGAGATCAGTCAACGTGCGCAGCGCGTGTTCCGCTTTGTTAAAGGCGAAGTGCAACGGCGTCAGGATTATCTGGGTCAGGCTATTACCGAAGAGTGGCGCGTCGCCCCTGGCGCGCTGGAGTTAGCCTGGTTTTCTGAGGAGATCGACGCGATGGAACGTTCGCTTGATGCGCTCAATGCGCGTTTGGCGCAGCTGGAGGCGAAATGAGTTTTGGAGAGATCCGCCGCTTATACTTCATTATCAAGGTATTTCTTACTTACGGCCTTGATGAATTAATCCCTAAAATGCGTATTACTCTTCCGCTTCGCCTGTGGCGTCGCGGCATTTTTTGGCTACCTAACAGACATGCGCAGGAGCCAATTGGGGCGCGCATTCGTCTGGCAATGGAGCAACTGGGGCCGGTGTGGATTAAGTTCGGACAGATGCTGTCCACCCGTCGCGACTTGTTTCCACCGACTATCGCCGATCAGTTGGCTATTTTGCAGGACCGCGTAGCCCCTTTTGACGGTGTCAAAGCAAAAGCCCAGATCGAACGTTCAATGGGCGCCCCTATTGAAACCTGGTTCGATGATTTCGACATCATACCGCTGGCATCAGCCTCGATTGCCCAGGTGCATACCGCAACGTTGAAGTCCAATGGCAAGAAAGTGGTGATTAAAGTGATTCGCCCGGATATCTTGCCGGTGATCAAAGCGGATATGAAGCTGATCTACCGCCTGGCTCGTTGGGTGCCACGTCTGTTGCCAGATGGCCGACGTTTGCGCCCGGTTGAGGTGGTACGCGATTATGAAAAAACACTGATTGATGAACTGAATTTGCTACGCGAAGCGGCGAATGCCATTCAATTGCGCCGTAATTTTGAAGAGAGCCGCATGCTGTATGTACCGGAAATTTATTCCGATTATTGCAGCGAAACCATGCTGGTGATGGAGCGCATCTACGGCATTCCGATCTCAGATGTGGCGACACTTGAGCAGCACGGCGTCAACATGAAGCTGCTGGCCGAGCGCGGTGTTCAGGTATTCTTTACTCAGGTCTTCCGCGACAGCTTTTTCCATGCAGATATGCATCCCGGTAACATCTTCGTCAGTTACGATCATCCTGAAGATCCGCAATACATCGGTATCGACTGCGGGATCGTGGGATCGCTCAATAAAGAAGACAAACGCTATCTGGCTGAAAACTTTATCGCCTTCTTCAATCGTGATTATCGCAAAGTCGCGGAATTACACGTTGATTCAGGCTGGGTGCCGCCAGATACCAACGTTGAGGACTTCGAGTTTGCGATTCGCACCGTATGTGAGCCGATTTTTGAAAAGCCGCTGGCTGAGATCTCTTTTGGTCATGTGCTGCTGAACCTTTTCAATACCGCGCGTCGTTTTAATATGGAAGTGCAGCCTCAGCTTGTGCTGCTGCAAAAAACACTACTCTATATAGAGGGGATTGGTCGCCAGCTTTATCCGCAACTCGATTTGTGGAAAACAGCCAAGCCTTTTCTTGAAGACTGGATTAAGGATCAGGTCGGCATTCCAGCGATTATCCGTGCGGTAAAAGATAAAGCGCCGTTCTGGGCAGAAAAATTACCCGAATTACCGGAATTATTTTACGAGAGTATGCGCCAGCATAAGCTTTTACGGCATAGCGTCGATAAGCTAGTAGGCGATCTCAATGCACAACATACGCGACACCATCAGGCGCGTTATCTGTTCGGTGTCGGTGCCACACTTTTATTAAGCGGAACGGCAGTGTTGCTGAGCCGACCGGACTGGGATCTCTTTCCGGCAGTGTTAATGGCGGCGGGCATCGTCTCCTGGTTAATTGGCTGGCGTAAGACAAACTAATTGTCAGCTCAGCCTAAAACGCGGTAATGTCGCTGGTTCAGACCCGGGTGTGCAAGGGCTTTCTGTGGCACATTACTCAACAGTTTTTCACAGATTATTAGAGGCTATCTCATGGGCGGTATCAGTATTTGGCAATTGTTAATTATTGCCGTGATTGTTGTACTTCTGTTCGGTACCAATAAATTACGCAATCTGGGTTCGGATTTGGGTTCCTCAATCCGTGGTTTCAAAAAGGCCATGGGCGATGAGGACAACAAAAAGGATCAACCGAAAGAGCAGGACGCTGATTTCAACGCCAAAACGCTGGCAGACAAACAGCAAACCACGGCTAACAAAGAAGAAGCCAAGAAAGACAAGCAGGTGTAAACCGTGTTCGACATTGGTTTTAGTGAACTGGTATTGGTGTTCGTTATCGGGCTGATTGTACTCGGCCCGCAACGTTTACCGGTTGCGGTGAAAACCGTAGTCGGCTGGATCAGGGCGATACGTTCGCTGGCAGCCAATGTGCAAAATGAACTGGCGCAGGAACTGAAACTGCAAGAGTTGCAGGACAGTCTGAAAAAGGTGGAAGAAGCGGGCCGCGGTACGCTTTCGCCTGAGCTAAAAGAGTCCATGGATGAGCTGCGTAAAACCGCTGATTCGATGAAACGCTCCTGTCAACAGAGCATTGATATCGAAAAAGAGGAAGACGAAGCCAATACCATTCATGCTCCGCAGCAGAAACCTGTCGAAGCTCCTCACGCTTCTCAGCCAGTGACGCCTGCAACAGCCGACAGCCAGGCAACTGCACCTGCACAAGTGCCGGGTAATGCTGACGCAGCGCCTGCAAAAAACCTGACGCGGCAGGCAGTGCTGATGCTGCCTCTGCAACAAAACCTGATGTGCCGGGTACTGTACGCAGCACCGCATCAACCTCTTCTGCAAGTGATGAACGATAATGGCCGTTGAAGATACCCAACCGCTCATCAGCCATCTGATTGAGCTGCGTAAGCGACTTCTGAACTGCATCATCGCCGTGTTAGTCATCTTTCTGGCGCTGATCTACTTTGCCAATGATATTTATCATCTGGTTGCGTCACCGCTGATTAGTCAGATGCCAGTGGGCGCAAGCATGATTGCGACTGACGTCGCCTCACCGTTTTTTACGCCCATAAAGCTCACCATTGTGGTTTCGGTGTTTCTTGCGGTGCCGGTGATCCTGTATCAGGTCTGGGCGTTTATCGCGCCGGCACTCTATCGGCACGAACGTAAGCTGGTGATGCCGCTGCTGTTTTCCAGCACCTTTCTCTTTTACATCGGCGTAGCATTTGCGTATTTCATCGTTTTTCCGCTGGCGTTTGGTTTTTTTGCGAAGACTGCGCCGCAAGGCGTAACTATCGCAACCGATATCACCAGCTATCTCGACTTTGTCATGACGCTGTTTATGGCCTTTGGTGTGGCGTTTGAAGTACCTGTTGCCATTGTGTTGCTGTGCTGGACCGGCATCACTAACCCTGACGATCTGAAAAAGAAACGTCCCTATATCCTGGTGGGTGCTTTTGTCGTGGGGATGTTACTGACGCCACCGGATATATTTTCCCAAACTTTGCTCGCTATTCCGATGTACTGCCTGTTTGAAGTCGGCGTATTCTTCTCCAGATACTATGTGGGGAAGGGCCGTCAGGCGCAGGATGAGGAACACAACACCGAATCCTGATGTCTCACTTCTGAGCGCCCCGCACTGGCGGGAGAAAGTTGAATCTGAACCGCCTTCTGGGCGGTTTTTGTTTATGACTTTTATACACAATGGGAAGAAATATGTTTGATATCGGTGTAAACCTGACCAGCACGCAATTCGCCTCCGACCGGGAAAAGGTGGTTAAACGCGCGCGTGAAGCGGGCGTCACCGGCATGTTAATTACCGGCACCAATGCGCTGGAAAGCCAGCAGGCACAACGGCTTGCAGCGGGGCACGTAAATTATTGCTGGTCAACGGCGGGTGTGCATCCCCATCATGCGAGTGAATGGTCGTCAGAGATTGCCAGCACGCTGCGCCGCCTGGCCGAAAAACCTGAAGTGGTGGCGATTGGCGAATGCGGACTCGACTTTAACCGCAACCTCTCTGCTCATCAGCAGCAGGAGTACGCTTTTGATGCGCAACTGGCGCTGGCAGCAGAACTGAACCTGCCGGTTTTTTGCACTGCCGTGAAGCGCACGATCGCTTTGTTGCGGTGCTGGAGCCGTGGCTGCCAAAATTGCCTGGCGCGGTAATGCACTGTTTTACCGGCACGCGTGATGAGCTGGAAGCGTGTCTGGCGCTGGGGCTGTCAATAGGAATTACCGGTTGGGTATGTGACGAGCGACGCGGGCTTGAACTGCGCGAAATGTTGCCGCTGATCCCGGCTGAGCGCCTGCTGCTGGAAACTGACGCACCCTATCTGCTGCCGCGCGATATGCGGCCACGTCCAACGTCACGTCGTAATGAGCCCTGTTTTTTGCCGCACCTTGTACAGCAGGTCGCCAGCTGGCGTGGAGAAGAGGTCGAGGCGTTAGCTGCTCGCGTGGACATAAACGCGCGCACCCTGTTCAGACTGGTTTAAACCTTACGGAACTGCTTGTTATCGACGCTGCGCATGACCTGTTTGTTAAGCAGGTTAAGCAGCAACATAGAACGCGTTTCGCCATCAGGCTCTGCGAAAATAGCGCGCAGCCCTTCAAACGTACCTTCGGTGATGATCACCTCGTCACCGATTTGTGGTGTTTCCGGGTCAAGCAGGGTTTGTGGTGCATCCGTCTGCAAGGCTTCAATGACCGACGACGGCACGGTCGCTGGCGCTGTGCCAAAGCGCACAAAGTGGCTGACGCCGCGCGTGCTGCTGATTGTGGTGGTGTGAATCGCTTCCGGGTCGAATTCGATAAACAGATAGTTAGGAAACAGCGGCTCACTTACGGTGGTGCGTTTTCCGCGCACGATCTTTTCCAGAGCGATCATTGGGCTGAGGCAATTCACCTCTTGCCGCTCCAGATGCTCTTTGGCGCGCATGAGCTGCCCACGTTTGCAATAAAGTAAGTACCAGGATTCCATAACTGCTCCCATCGAATGGACGCTAAGAATAGCAAACCTGCTGCCAGAGTTATAGCGCATCGGCGCGCTGAAGGGGTGTCAGATGAAAATAAACTGAGACTTTTCTTAACCTGTGGGATTGCTTAAGAAAAGCAGATTGAAAATTGACGTTCCGCTATGCTCTGTATCAGACTCGTTGCCCATCACCTATGCAAAAAGGATCACCTGATGGAACTGTTTCTGTTGAGCAACGGCAAGCTGGCGGATGATGCACCTTTGCTGAGCTATGCGCAGCCGCAGCTACACGCCATGATTGCCCAACGCAGCATCACCTCGGCGCTACTCATTCCCTATGCCATCATTCTCGGCGACCATCAACAGCGTGCGGCTGATCTCAGCGCATCACTGGGTATTTCCGTAGCCTGCATTCAGGATTTTCCGTCACCGCAGGAGGCGATTGAGCAGGCAGAACTGATTTTAGTCAGTGGCGGCAATACCTGGTTTTTGAATCAGATGCTGCATGAAAACGGATTAATCGTTGCCATTCAACGTGCTGTACGTGAACGCAACGTGCCTTATGTTGGCTGGAGCGCAGGCTGTAACGTGGCGACACCCTCGATTCGTACCACTAACGATATGCCGGTACGCAGCAGCGTTGTGCTGCCCGCGTTGGGGCTGTTTCCGGTACAGATTAACCCGCACTACCTTGATGCTCACGTGAGCGGTCACAGGGAGAAACGCGTGACGAACGGCTGGCTGAATTCTGCGCCGTCAATCCTGCTGAGTCGGTGATTGCACTGCGTGAAGGCAGTTTCCTGCATGTGAGCGGTAACCGTCTGCGCTATATCAGCGTGCGTGGCGAAGATTTTAAACTCTTCCGTCACGGCCAGCCGACTCAGGCTTATCACGACGTTAGTGCCTTGCAGTCGCTGGTTCCTTTTCGCTGCGACTAAGGTTGCCGCATAAACCTCAACACGCTGAGATAATCGGCCCTATAATGGCCGCTTCACTCTGGCCGGAAAGCTAAAGCCGCATGAAATATCAGGATTTAAGAGACTTTCTCGCGTTACTCGAACAGCGCGGTGAGTTAAAGCGTATTACCCAAGCCATCGATCCCGAACTGGAAATGACCGAAATCGCTGACCGCACTCTGCGTGCCGGTGGCCCGGCCCTGCTGTTTGAGAACCCAAAAGGTTACGACATGCCGGTGCTGTGTAACCTGTTTGGCACGCCGAAACGCGTGGCGATGGGAATGGGCCAGGAAGAGGTCAGCGCGCTACGGGAAGTCGGCAAATTGCTGGCGTTTTTAAAAGAGCCGGAACCTCCGAAGGGGTTCCGCGATCTGTTCGATAAAATGCCGCAGTTTAAGCAGGTATTGAACATGCCGACTAAACGTCTGCGCAACGCGCCTTGTCAGGAGATCGTGTTTAGCGGCGATGAGGTTGATTTATCGCGCATTCCAGTAATGAAGTGCTGGCCGGGCGATGCTGCACCCCTCATTACCTGGGGACTGACCGTGACGCGCGGTCCGCATAAAGAGCGTCAAAACCTGGGTATTTATCGCCAGCAGGTTATAGGTAAAAACCGTTTAATTATGCGTTGGCTTTCACATCGCGGCGGCGCGCTCGATTTTCAGGAGTGGTGTAAAGCCCATCCGGGAGAACGTTTCCCGGTGTCGGTGGCGCTCGGTGCCGATCCTGCCACTATTCTCGGCGCCGTTACGCCAGTGCCGGATACGCTGTCCGAATATGCGTTTGCAGGCTTGCTGCGCGGCAATAAAACCGAAGTGGTTAAGTGTCTTTCTAATGACTTAGAAGTCCCGGCCAGCGCGGAAATTGTTCTGGAAGGTTACATTGAGCCTGGTGATACTGCCCCGGAAGGGCCTTACGGCGATCATACCGGCTACTACAATGAAGTAGACAGTTTTCCGGTATTCACCGTTACGCACATAACGCAACGTCATCAGGCTATCTATCATTCAACCTATACCGGACGTCCGCCAGATGAACCTGCGGTATTAGGGGTGGCGCTGAATGAAGTGCTGGTGCCAATCCTGATCAAGCAGTTTCCAGAGATTGTTGATTTCTATTTGCCGCCGGAAGGCTGTTCATATCGCCTGGCAGTGGTGACGATTAAAAAACAGTACGCGGGACATGCCAAACGGGTAATGTTTGGCGTCTGGTCGTTTCTGCGGCAGTTCATGTATACCAAATTTGTTATTGTGTGTGACGACGACGTCAATGCGCGTGACTGGAATGATGTGATCTGGGCGATTACCACCCGCATGGATCCGGCACGTGATACGGTATTGGTTGAGAACACCCCGATAGATTATCTTGATTTCGCTTCCCCGGTTTCTGGCCTGGGATCGAAAATGGGGCTCGACGCCACTAACAAATGGCCGGGTGAAACGCAGCGTGAATGGGGCACACCCATTGTGAAAGATCCTGCGGTCACGGCGCGTATTGACGCCATTTGGGATGAATTAGGTATTTTCGATCAGCCGCCACAACGCTGACGGTAAGCACAACCATAAAGACGACCCGACAGAGGGAACGCATGACAACGTTAAGCTGTAAAGTAACTTCAGTTGAAGCGATTACCGACACGGTGTATCGCGTTCGCCTGATTCCAGAAGCGGATTTTAATTTTCGTGCAGGACAGTATTTGATGGTGGTAATGGACGAGCGTGATAAGCGCCCGTTTTCGCTGGCTTCTACGCCGATGGAAAAAGACATTATCGAGCTGCACATTGGTGCGTCAGACATCAATCTGTATGCCATGGCCGTCATGGATCGCATCCGAGACGATCGTCAAATCACTGTCGATATCCCGCATGGCGATGCCTGGCTACGTGAAGAGAGTACGCGTCCGCTGATTTTAATCGCGGGCGGGACCGGTTTCTCCTATGCGCGCTCTATTCTCCTGACGGCACTGGCGCAGCAGCCTGACCGCGATATCGCGATTTACTGGGGTGGCCGCGAATTAAAACACCTTTACGATCTGGAAGAGTTGAATGCCCTGGCGGTGAAACATCCGAATCTGAAGGTGATTCCGGTCGTTGAGCAGCCCGAAGAGGGCTGGCAAGGGCGCTCTGGCACTGTGCTGACAGCAGTCATGCAGGATTTCACCACGCTAAGTGAGCATGAAATCTATATTGCCGGGCGCTTTGAGATGGCGAAGATTGCGCGCGATCGTTTTTGTGCCGAGCGGGGTGCGGTCGAAGCGCAAATGTACGGTGATGCGTTCGCCTTTATCTGACGGCGGCAAGCAGGCAAAAAAACCGCCCCTGACAGGCGGAACAGATAGCCAATTGATCAACGTATCAGAGACGTTCAAATACGGTAGCGATGCCCTGGCCTAAACCGATACACATGGTGGCCAGGCCGAAACGGGCATCGCGTCGTTCCATAATATTCAGTAACGTGGTGCTAATTCGCGCGCCGGAACAGCCCAGCGGATGACCCAGCGCAATCGCGCCGCCATTCAGGTTAACCTTGTCATCCATCTGATCCAGCAATCCCAAATCTTTAATGCACGGTAGCGTTTGAGCCGCGAAGGCTTCGTTCAGTTCGAAAATATCGATATCGCTAAGGCTCAACCCCGCCCGTTTTAATGCCAGCTTGCTGGCAGGAACCGGCCCGTAACCCATAACAGAAGGATCGCAGCCCACTACCGCCATGCTTTTAATGCGCGCGCGCGGCGTCAGGCCCCATTCACGGGCGCGGCTTTCACTCATCACTAACATTGCCGCTGCGCCGTCTGACAAGGCTGAAGATGTGCCGGCTGTTACCGTGCCGTTGACGGGATCAAAGGCGGGCTTAAGTGCTGCCAGGCCTTCAAGACTGGTTTCTTCACGAATCACTTCATCGAAGTCATACCGTTTCAACGCTCCATCCGCATCGTGACCGTAAGTTGGCACGATTTCACGCCGGAAGTCACCGCGCTGGGTAGCTTGCCAGGCACGCTGGTGCGATCGCAGAGCAAAAGCATCTTGCTGTTCACGGCTAATATGGTGCATTCGTGCCAGCATTTCGGCGGTTAATCCCATCATGCCAGCGGCTTTTGCTACGGTGCGACTCAAGCCAGGATGAAAATCGACACCGTGGCTCATCGGCACATGGCCCATATGCTCAACGCCGCCAATCAGGCAGCAGCTTGCATCGCCGACCATAATGGCACGCGCTGCATCGTGCAGCGCCTGCATCGAGGAGCCACATAAGCGATTAACGGTTGTTGCCGGAACGCGATGCGGGATCTCAGCCAGTAGCGCAGCATTACGTGCGATATTAAAACCCTGCTCCAGCGTTTGTTGTACGCAGCCCCAGACAATGTCATCCAACGCGGCGGGTTCTACGGCTGGATTACGGTTCAGTAATTCTCGCATCAGATGTGCAGAGAGATCTTCAGCGCGTACATGGCGAAACGCACCGCCTTTTGAACGGCCCATCGGCGTGCGTACCGCATCGATAATCACCACATTTTCCATTTCATCACCTCAGGCGCTTTGCAGCGCGGCTTCGTCAATCGGTTTGGCGGCGGGATACCAGCTTTCGTGCTGATGAGCTTTGTCCAGCAGGAGTTCAGGTAATTCGTACAGCGCACCAAGCGCGGTATAGCGTTTCGCCTGATCGACCACGTTGCTGTTTCCAAGCGTGTCGAGATAGCGCAACGCGCCACCGCGAAATGGCGGAAAGCCCAGTCCGTAAACCAGTGCCATGTCAGCTTCGGCAGGGAAGCGATAATCTTCTCTTCCAGACAACGCACCACTTCATTCAGCATCGGCAGCATCATACGATTGAGAATGTCTTCATCACTAAACAGACGTTTTGGCTGGCAAACCTGTTGCAACAGCGAGTCCACCTCAGCATCGGCGACTTTTTTCGGCTTACCGCTTTTATCCTCTTCCCAGCGCCAGAAACCTCTGCCGTTCTTCTGACCGTATCGACCCGCATCAAACAGCATATCGATAGCGTCACGATAATCTTTCTTCATGCGAAGTGGGAAACCCTCAGCCATGACGCGCTGAGCGTGGTGCGCCGTATCAATACCGACAACATCCAACAGCCAGGCAGGCCCCATTGGCCAGCCAAACTGCTTCTCCATCACCTTATCTATTTGACGGAAATCTGCGCCGTCGCGTAACAGCAGGCTGAAGGCGGCAAAGTAGGGGAACAGCACGCGATTAACGAAAAAGCCGGGACAGTCATTAACCACTATGGGGGTTTTGCCCATTTTGCTGGCCCATGCCACGACCTTGCCAATTGTGGCTTCACTGGTTTTCTCTCCGCGTACGACTTCAACCAGCGGCATGCGCGGTACGGGATTGAAAAAATGCATACCGCAGAAATTTTCGGGCCGTTGCAGTGACTGTGCCAGTTGGCTAACAGGAATCGTTGAAGTGTTTGACGCCAGAATGGCATCGTCACGCAGATGTTGTTCGGTTTCTGCGAGAACTTTTGCTTTCACTACCGGATTTTCAACGACCGCTTCGACTACTACGTCAGCCTGTTCAAAGCCAGAGTAATCCAGCGTGGGCTGAATGGTGGCGATCACATTGGCCAGCTGGCTGCCGTCGATTTTGCCGCGTTCCAACTGCCTGTTAAGCAGCTTGCTGACCTCTTTCATTCCCAGCGTCAGAGCCTGTGGATTGATATCTTTCATTTTGACCGGCACGCCTTTCCATGCGGACTGGTAGCTGATGCCGCCGCCCATGATCCCGGCACCCAGCACTGCGGCCTGGGTGGGACTTCCACTTTCGCCGCCGCGCTTTTTCGCCAGGGCTTTGACGTATTGATCGTTGAGGAAAATGCCTACCAGCGCGCGTGCTTCGTCAGATTGCGCCAGCGGAACAAAAGCAGCATTTTCCAGCTTCAGCGCATCGTTGCGGTCCAGTGTTGCGGCGGCTTCGATGGTTTTAATCGCGGTAATGGGCGCGGGATAATGTTTGCCCGCGGTTTGCATCACCATGCTTTTGGCAAGGGTGAAACTCATTGCGGCTTCGACCGGACTGAGTTTCAGTGGCATCAGTTTCGGTGCACGACGCTGGCGCCAGTTTCCTTCCCGCGCAGCCGCTTTTAACATAGCGATGGCGGCCTGGCGCAGCTTGTTGCTTTCAACCACAGCATCAACTAAGCCAAGTTTCAGTGCGCTGAATCCATCAACATCTTTACCTGCTGCGATAATTTCCATCGCACTGTCAGCGCCAATCAGGCGAGGTAAACGCACGCTGCCGCCAAAACCTGGCATGATGCCCAGTTTGGTTTCGGGTAAGCCTATGCGTGCATCTGGCGTGGCGACACGCAGATCGGTTGCCAGAATACATTCGCAGCCGCCACCCAGTGCGTAGCCATCGATAGCCGCGAGAGTGGGAACCGGCAAATCTTCCAGACGGTTAAAAATACTGTTGGCAAACGCCAACCAGCGACTCAGCTTTTCACTGGGCGCATCAAACAGTGACAGGAATTCAGTGATATCTGCGCCGACAATAAAGGCCGGTTTGGCTGAACTCAGCAGGACACCGCGTAACGTGGGTTGCTGTTCCAGCACTGTAATAGCTTCGCCCAGGCTGGCGACAGTTTGGGTATCCAGCTTATTCACCGAGCCGGATGCATCGAAAACCAGCTCGGCGAGACCCTCGTCCAGCCAGTGAAGTGAAAGGTTTGCGCCTTGGTAGAGCATGTGCGTCTCCTGAAACCGCGAAAGGTGATCTGGTCATACCAGATGATCGAGAGTGTGGGAGTGTTGTTATTTTTTTGCAAACGAGACTTTGGTTATTTGCTAACAAGATCACAGCTGTCCTGAACACGGCATCCCTTTTGCGGCTGTGCTAAACTGCCGCCATTTCGAGCCACTGGAGAAACGTCAATGGATTCACTGAAAACCTTGTATCACGCGCATATCGCTACCTTACAACAACGGGCGCAGCAGGTGCTGGCGCGTAATAAGCTTGATGCAATGCTGATCCATTCTGGCGAATTGCTGACGGTGTTTCTGGATGATCATCACTATCCTTTTAAAGTGAATCCGCAATTCAAAGCCTGGGTTCCGGTGACGCAAGTGCCGAACTGTTGGCTCTGGATCGATGGCGTAAACAAACCGAAGCTGTGGTTCTATTCGCCAGTGGATTACTGGCATAACGTTGAGCCATTGCCAGACAGCTTCTGGACAGATGATGTCGAGGTGGCAGGCCTGACAAAAGCGGAAGAGATTGCGCAATTGCTGCCTGCACAGCGCGACAATGTGGCTTATATCGGTCCGGTGGTTGAGCGAGCTGCACAGTTAGGCATTCCCGCGGGTAATATCAACCCGAAAGCGGTAATTGATTTCCTGCATTACCATCGCAGTATCAAAACAGACTATGAACTGGCTTGTATGCGTGAGGCACAAAAGCTGGCAGTTGCGGGACATCGCGCCGCGAAGGAAGCCTTTTCTGCAGGTCTGAGCGAGTTTGATATTAACCAGGCTTACCTGACGGCAACGGGTCATCGTGACACCGATGTGCCCTATGGCAACATCATCGCGTTAAATGAACACGCTGCGGTGCTGCACTACACCAAACTGGATCATCAGCCACCGGCGAAACGTCATAGCTTTTTGATTGACGCGGGGGCAGAGTATCTCGGCTATGCCGCTGATTTAACGCGCAGCTACGCTGCACAGAGCGGCTCATTGTACGCCAGCATGGTGGATGCGATGAATGCGGAAGAGCTGGCGCTGATCGCTACGCTAAAAACGGGTGTGCGTTACACCGATTATCATCTGCAAATGCATCAGCGCATCGCCAGGCTGTTGCTGAAGTTCGATCTGGTTCAGGGTTTGAGCGAAGAGGCCCTGGTGGCAGAGGATATTACGGGGCCGTTTATGCCACATGGTTTGGGCCATCCGCTCGGTTTGCAGGTTCATGACGTTGCCGGATTTATGCAGGATGACAGTGGAACCCATCTCGCCGCGCCGTCGCAGTATCCTTATCTGCGCTGTACCCGCGTACTGGAGCCAGGCATGGTGTTAACCATCGAACCGGGGTTCTACATTATTGAGTCTCTTTTGGCGCCGTTACGTGCAGGAAAATTCAGCCAGCACATCAACTGGCAGGCACTTGAAGCGTTGCAACCTTATGGCGGTATTCGTATTGAGGATAATGTGGTGATTCACGCGAACCGCATTGAAAACATGACACGTGATTTGCATCTGGCCTGATGGACGCTTTCGATATTCCTGCTGATGCGCTGAGCATCAGTGAGGAGACGATTAAAAAAGCCGCTTCGTCACTCTGCTGGCGCATACCGACGGCGTAGAAGCGGCGCGCGCTTTTGTACAGCAAGTGAAAAATGACCATCCTGACGCGCGCCATCATTGCTGGGCGTGGGTTGCAGGTGCGCCGAATGATTCACAACAACTCGGTTTTTCTGATGACGGTGAACCGTCCGGCACGGCAGGCAAACCGATGCTGGCCCAGCTAATGGGTGCCGGAATCGGTGAAATCACGGCGGTAGTTGTGCGCTATTACGGCGGCATTATGTTAGGAACCGGTGGCCTGGTAAAAGCCTATGGCGGCGGCGTGCAGCAAGGGCTTAAACAGCTGGCCCGCATGCGTAAAGTGCCAATGCAACAGTTTTCATTGCTGTGTGATTATGCTCAGCTCAGCGATATCGAGCGGTTAGTACAACGCTATGATGGCAAAATTACAGAGAGCCAATATCTTGATCGCATCTCGCTGACGCTGGCGATTCCTTTTGGGCAAATCGACGGTTTCCGACAAAATCTGTCAGACTTTAGTCGGGGCATGTTAACGCTGGTCCTGCTCACCCCTTGATCTACTCATTCTTATATTAAAGGAACGGCTGAATGCATTTTCGCGCCATTACCCGCATTGTCGGTCTGCTGGTGATCCTCTTTTCGGTCACAATGATTTTGCCCGGACTTGTTGCACTGATTTATCGCGACGGTGCTGGCCGTGCTTTTAGCCAGACATTTATGATGGCGCTGGTAATTGGTTCACTGTTGTGGTGGCCGAACCGCAAGCAAAAGACCGAACTGAAACCGCGAGAAGGCTTTCTTATTGTTGTGCTTTTTGGACAGTGCTGGGTAGCGTTGGTGCTATGCCCTTCGTCTTTGCTGAACAACCCCATCTTTCTGTTACCGATGCTTTCTTTGAATCTTTTTCAGGGCTCACCACGACCGGTGCAACGACGCTGGTGGGACTCGATTCTCTACCTAAAGCAATTCTGTTCTACCGGCAGATGCTGCAATGGCTCGGCGGGATGGGGATCATTGTGTTGGCGGTAGCCATTTTACCGATACTGGGCGTGGGGGAATGCAGCTGTACCGCGCCGAGATGCCGGGTCCGTTGAAAGACAATAAAATGCGGCCGCGTATTGCTGAAACGGCTAAAACCTTGTGGCTGATTTATGTCTTACTGACCATCGCCTGTGCGGTGGCTTTGTGGCTGGCGGGTATGCCGATGTTTGACGCTATTGGCCACAGTTTTTCAACTATCGCAATCGGCGGGTTTTCAACTCACGATGCCAGCCTCGGTTACTTCAACAGTGGAACGATTAATACTATCGTTGCGATTTTTTTGCTGATTTCTGGCTGTAATTACGGTTTGCACTTTTCACTGCTGAGCGGCAGAAATCTGCGTGTTTACTGGCGCGATCCTGAGTTTCGCATGTTTATTGGTGTGCAGCTCACGCTGGTGCTGATCTGTACGCTGGTCCTGTGGTTCCATAATGTCTATGCCAGCGGCTGGCAAACACTGAATCAGGCTTTTTCCAGGTTGTCTCAATGGCCACAACGGCCGGATTTACTACCGATAGCATTGCGCGTTGGCCTCTTTTTTTACCGGTGCTGCTTCTCTGTTCTGCTTTTATTGGTGGCTGTGCCGGCTCGACCGGGGGTGGCTTAAAAGTGATTCGCATCTTGTTATTATGCAAACAAGGTAACCGTGAACTTAAACGGTTAGTCCATCCCAATGCGGTTTACACCATCAAGCTGGGCAATCGTGCACTGCCCGAACGCATTTTAGAAGCGGTATGGGGCTTTTTCTCCGCTTATGCGCTGGTATTTCTGGTTAGCATGCTGGCCATCATCGCAACGGGGGTCGATGACTTCTCCGCTTTTGCTGCGGTTGCGGCTACGCTGAATAACCTCGGTCCGGGTCTGGGTGTGGTGGCAGACAATTTTACCTCTATGAACGATATCGCTAAGTGGATATTGATTTCTACTATGCTGTTTGGTCGTCTTGAAGTGTTTACGCTGCTGGTGTTGTTAACCCCACTTTCTGGCGAGAGTGATTAACTAAGGATGCTAATGATGAAAGCACTGATTCTTTTTCCAGCCGCGACGGGCAAACGCAAAAAATCGCTTCCTATATAGCAAAAGAACTGAACGGGACGTTGCCTTGCGATGTATTCAATATCTCAGAGGTGAAAACTCTGGACTGGACGCAGTACGATCGTGTTCTGATTGGCGCATCGATTCGCTATGGACATTACCATCCAGCGGTTGCGGAGTTCGTAACGCAGCATTTACATGAACTCAAGCAACGTGCGAGTGGCTTCTTCTCTGTTAACCTGACAGCACGTAAACCTGAAAAGCGATCACCTGAGACAAATGCCTATACTGCTAAGTTTCTTCAGCAGTCGCCCTGGCAGCCTGACTGTTGCGCCGTGTTTGCAGGAGCATTGCGTTATCCGCGCTATCGCTGGTTCGATCGCATCATGATTCAGTTGATTATGCGCATGACAGGCGGCGAAACTGATTCAAGTAAAGAAGTTGAATATACCGACTGGGACCAGGTGGCGCGTTTTGCTCGGGAATTTGCTCAATTGTCAGGCAAATTGCGGTGAAATAACCCGATTTGATGAAATTTAAATCGAACAGTAATTTTTTGCAATAAAGCCTTGTCAGCCCGCAGGAACTCCCTATAATGCGCCTCCACTGACACGGCACACCGGCTTACGGGATGACGTGTTGAGAGGTTCAGGAGACTGAGCCGCCGGAGAAAAACTTCGAAAAAGAAGTTGACTCTGAAGGAGGTTAGCGTAATATACGCCACCTCGCGACAGACGGTTAACCCGCTGGTCGCACTGCTCTTTAACAATTTATCAGACAATCTGTGTGGGCACTCGCAGGATTGATATCAGCGTCTCCGGACGTAAAAAATATCAAGTCTCTGCTGGGTGAACACGTAATTCATTACGAAGTTTAATTCACAGAGCATCGCTTCACGGGTTGAAGCAAATCAAACTTTAAATTGAAGAGTTTGATCATGGCTCAGATTGAACGCTGGCGGCAGGCCTAACACATGCAAGTCGGACGGTAGCACAGGAGAGCTTGCTCTTCGGGTGACGAGTGGCGGACGGGTGAGTAATGTCTGGGGATCTGCCCGATGGAGGGGATAACCACTGGAAACGGTGGCTAATACCGCATAACGTCGCAAGACCAAAGTGGGGGACCTTCGGGCCTCACACCATCGGATGAACCCAGATGGGATTAGCTAGTAGGCGGGGTAACGGCCCACCTAGGCGACGATCCCTAGCTGGTCTGAGAGGATGACCAGCCACACTGGAACTGAGACACGGTCCAGACTCCTACGGGAGGCAGCAGTGGGGAATATTGCACAATGGGCGCAAGCCTGATGCAGCCATGCCGCGTGTATGAAGAAGGCCTTCGGGTTGTAAAGTACTTTCAGCGGGGAGGAAGGGATGAGGTTTAATACGCCTCGTCATTGACGTTACCCGCAGAAGAAGCACCGGCTAACTCCGTGCCAGCAGCCGCGGTAATACGGAGGGTGCAAGCGTTAATCGGAATTACTGGGCGTAAAGCGCACGCAGGCGGTCTGTTAAGTCAGATGTGAAATCCCCGGGCTTAACCTGGGAACTGCATTTGAAACTGGCAGGCTTGAGTCTCGTAGAGGGGGTAGAATTCCAGGTGTAGCGGTGAAATGCGTAGAGATCTGGAGGAATACCGGTGGCGAAGGCGGCCCCCTGGACGAAGACTGACGCTCAGGTGCGAAAGCGTGGGGAGCAAACAGGATTAGATACCCTGGTAGTCCACGCCGTAAACGATGTCGACTTGGAGGTTGTGCCCTTGAGGCGTGGCTTCCGGAGCTAACGCGTTAAGTCGACCGCCTGGGGAGTACGGCCGCAAGGTTAAAACTCAAATGAATTGACGGGGGCCCGCACAAGCGGTGGAGCATGTGGTTTAATTCGATGCAACGCGAAGAACCTTACCTACTCTTGACATCCACGGGATCGGGCAGAGATGCCTGAGTGCCTTCGGGAACCGTGAGACAGGTGCTGCATGGCTGTCGTCAGCTCGTGTTGTGAAATGTTGGGTTAAGTCCCGCAACGAGCGCAACCCTTATCCTTTGTTGCCAGCGATTCGGTCGGGAACTCAAAGGAGACTGCCGGTGATAAACCGGAGGAAGGTGGGGATGACGTCAAGTCATCATGGCCCTTACGAGTAGGGCTACACACGTGCTACAATGGCGCATACAAAGAGAAGCGACCTCGCGAGAGCAAGCGGACCTCATAAAGTGCGTCGTAGTCCGGATCGGAGTCTGCAACTCGACTCCGTGAAGTCGGAATCGCTAGTAATCGTGGATCAGAACGCCACGGTGAATACGTTCCCGGGCCTTGTACACACCGCCCGTCACACCATGGGAGTGGGTTGCAAAAGAAGTAGGTAGCTTAACCTCCGGGAGGGCGCTTACCACTTTGTGATTCATGACTGGGGTGAAGTCGTAACAAGGTAACCGTAGGGGAACCTGCGGTTGGATCACCTCCTTACCTGAAGATACCTTCCCGCGAAGTGCTCACACAGATTGTCTGATAGAAAGTAATGAGCAAGGCGTCTTTGCGAAGTCAGACACTGACGTGTCCCCTTCGTCTAGAGGCTCAGGACACCGCCCTTTCACGGCGGTAACAGGGGTTCGAATCCCCTAGGGGACGCCACTTGCTTGGTGACAGGTGAAAGGTGTTGCCCACGTATCTTAAAGATGACTTACGAGTCATGTTTAAGATATTTGCTCTTTAACAATCCGGAACAAGCTGAAAATTGAAACGACGCGTCGCGCCATTTCTCCGTAACAGGGAATGGCACAGCGATGCGGACGAGTCTCTCAAATGCTTGCAGTCTGCACGCGTTGCAAAACGCCTGTGGGTTGTGAGGTTAAGCGACTAAGCGTACACGGTGGATGCCCTGGCAGTCAGAGGCGATGAAGGACGTGCTAATCTGCGTAAAGCGCCGGTAAGGTGATATGAACCGCTACAGCCGGCGATGTCCGAATGGGGAAACCCGGTGCACTCAGTGCATCATTGCAGCATGAATACATAGTGCTGCAAGGCGAACCGGGGGAACTGAAACATCTAAGTACCCCGAGGAAAAGAAATCAACCGAGATTCCCCCAGTAGCGGCGAGCGAACGGGGAGCAGCCCAGAGCCTGAATCAGCTTGTGCACTAGTGGAAGCGTCTGGAAAGGCGCAGGGTACAGGGTGACACTCCCGTACACAAAAGTGCACGAGCTGTGAGCTCGATGAGTAAGGCGGGACACGTGGTATCCTGTCTGAACACGGGGGGACCATCCTCCAAGGCTAAATACTCCTGACTGACCGATAGTGAACCAGTACCGTGAGGGAAAGGCGAAAAGAACCCCGGCGAGGGAGTGAAACAGAACCTGAAACCGTGTACGTACAAGCAGTGGGAGCACCCTTGTGGTGTGACTGCGTACCTTTTGTATAATGGGTCAGCGACTTATATTCTGTAGCAAGGTTAACCGTATAGGGGAGCCGCAGGGAAACCGAGTCTTAACTGGGCGTTAAGTTGCAGGGTATAGACCCGAAACCCGGTGATCTAGCCATGGGCAGGTTGAAGGTTGGGTAACACTAACTGGAGGACCGAACCGACTAATGTTGAAAAATTAGCGGATGACCTGTGGCTGGGGGTGAAAGGCCAATCAAACCGGGAGATAGCTGGTTCTCCCCGAAAGCTATTTAGGTAGCGCCTCGTGAACTCATCTCCGGGGGTAGAGCACTGTTTCGGCTAGGGGGCCATCCCGGCTTACCAACCCGATGCAAACTGCGAATACCGGAGAATGTTATCACGGGAGACACACGGCGGGTGCTAACGTCCGTCGTGAAGAGGGAAACAACCCAGACCGCCAGCTAAGGTCCCGAAGTCATGGTTAAGTGGGAAACGATGTGGGAAGGCACAGACAGCCAGGATGTTGGCTTAGAAGCAGCCATCATTTAAAGAAAGCGTAATAGCTCACTGGTCGAGTCGGCCTGCGCGGAAGATGTAACGGGGCTAAACCATGCACCGAAGCTGCGGCAGCGACGCTTGCGTTGCTGGGTAGGGGAGCGTTCTGTAAGCCGCAGAAGGTGGTCCGTGAGGGCCGCTGGAGGTATCAGAAGTGCGAATGCTGACATAAGTAACGATAAAGCGGGTGAAAAGCCCGCTCGCCGGAAGACCAAGGGTTCCTGTCCAACGTTAATCGGGGCAGGGTGAGTCGACCCCTAAGGCGAGGCCGAAAGGCGTAGTCGATGGGAAACAGGTTAATATTCCTGTACTTGGTGTTACTGCGAAGGGGGGACGGAGAAGGTTAGGTCAGCCGGGCGACGGTCGTCCCGGTTTAAGCGTGTAGGCTGGTTATCCAGGCAAATCCGGATAATCAAGGCTGAGGCGTGACGACGAGGCTCCACGGAGCTGAAGTGACTGATACCCTGCTTCCAGGAAAAGCCTCTAAGCATCAGGTAACACGAAATCGTACCCCAAACCGACACAGGTGGTCAGGTAGAGAATACCAAGGCGCTTGAGAGAACTCGGGTGAAGGAACTAGGCAAAATGGTGCCGTAACTTCGGGAGAAGGCACGCTGGCGCGTAGGTGAGGGGACTTGCTCCCGGAGCCGAAGCCAGTCGAAGATACCAGCTGGCTGCAACTGTTTATTAAAAACACAGCACTGTGCAAACACGAAAGTGGACGTATACGGTGTGACGCCTGCCCGGTGCCGGAAGGTTAATTGATGGGGTTATCCGTAAGGAGAAGCTCTTGATCGAAGCCCCGGTAAACGGCGGCCGTAACTATAACGGTCCTAAGGTAGCGAAATTCCTTGTCGGGTAAGTTCCGACCTGCACGAATGGCGTAATGATGGCCAGGCTGTCTCCACCCGAGACTCAGTGAAATTGAACTCGCTGTGAAGATGCAGTGTACCCGCGGCAAGACGGAAAGACCCCGTGAACCTTTACTACAGCTTGACACTGAACATTGAGCCTTGATGTGTAGGATAGGTGGGAGGCTTTGAAGCGCGGACGCCAGTCCGCGTGGAGCCAACCTTGAAATACCACCCTTTAACGTTTGATGTTCTAACGTGGGCCCGTGATCCGGGCTGCGGACAGTGTCTGGTGGGTAGTTTGACTGGGGCGGTCTCCTCCCAAAGCGTAACGGAGGAGCACGAAGGTCAGCTAATCACGGTCGGACATCGTGAGGTTAGTGCAATGGCATAAGCTGGCTTGACTGCGAGCGTGACGGCGCGAGCAGGTGCGAAAGCAGGTCATAGTGATCCGGTGGTTCTGAATGGAAGGGCCATCGCTCAACGGATAAAAGGTACTCCGGGGATAACAGGCTGATACCGCCCAAGAGTTCATATCGACGGCGGTGTTTGGCACCTCGATGTCGGCTCATCACATCCTGGGGCTGAAGTAGGTCCCAAGGGTACGGCTGTTCGCCGTTTAAAGTGGTACGCGAGCTGGGTTTAGAACGTCGTGAGACAGTTCGGTCCCTATCTGCCGTGGGCGCTGGAAAACTGAGGGGGTTGCTCCTAGTACGAGAGGACCGGAGTGAACGCACCGCTGGTGTTCGGGTTGTCATGCCAATGGCACTGCCCGGTAGCTAAGTGCGGAAGAGATAAGTGCTGAAAGCATCTAAGCACGAAACTTGCCCCGAGATGAGTTTTCCCTGACCCCTCGAGGGTCCTGAAGGGACGTTGAAGACGACGACGTTGATAGGCCGGGTGTGTAAGCGCAGCGATGCGTTGAGCTAACCGGTACTAATGACCCGTGAGGCTTAACCTTACAACGCCAGAGGCGTTTTTGAGAGACTTTCAGCTTGTGACGGATAATTCTGCGCGGCCTGCGGGCGGCGCGGAGACAGAATTTGCCTGGCGGCACTAGCGCGGTGGTCCCACCTGACCCCATGCCGAACTCAGAAGTGAAACGCCGTAGCGCCGATGGTAGTGTGGGGTCTCCCCATGCGAGAGTAGGGAACTGCCAGGCATCCAACAGAAAAAGCCCCTGCGTCTGCAGGGGCTTTTTTACGTCTGCAGATTGGTATATTTTATGCCTTAGTCTACAAATTCACCCCAAAAACCTTTTACTGATGCGGTAAACTACACGCAGATTAATCAGTTAAGGCCGTTAAATGTCTAGCCAGTCTCCTTCCTTAAAAGCCGACAACACGCTTGGTCTTGATGTCAGCACTCAAACGCGCACTATTGCCGAAACGCCCAACGCTATTTTAGAGGCCTGGCAATCAAGCCGTATGAAAGATTCTCCATTTCTGATTTTAGGTGAAGGAAGCAATGTTCTTCTCTTAGAAAATTTCGCCGGCACCGTGGTACTCAACCGCATTAAAGGTATCAAGATCGATGAGGACGTTGAAGCCTGGAAATTACATGTAGGTGCAGGGGAAAACTGGCATCAACTGGTCAAAACGACGCTGGAAAAAGGCATTACAGGATTAGAAAATCTGGCTTTAATACCCGGCATGGTTGGCTCAGCACCGATTCAAAATATCGGAGCATACGGTGTTGAGTTAAAAGATGTTTGCGCTTATGTAGATGTGCTTAATTTGCACAACGGCAATATTGAGCGGCTTCATCGTGACGAATGCCAGTTCGCTTATCGTGACAGCATTTTCAAGCACCAGTATCAGTCTGGCTATGCCATCGTGGCGGTAGGATTCAGCCTGAGTAAGCAGTGGCATCCTGTCTTAACATATGGCGATTTAAAGACGTTAAATCCTGCCACCGTCACAGCCTGGGAAGTTTTTAACGCTGTATGTACGATGCGCCAAAGTAAACTTCCTGATCCAGCAATAACAGGCAATGTTGGAAGTTTTTTCAAAAACCCGGTGATCCCTCATGAACAAGCCGCAGAGTTATTAGCTCGTTTTTCTGATATGCCGCATTATCCACAACCTTCAGGTGAGGTTAAATTAGCTGCGGGGTGGTTAATTGATCGGTGCCAGCTAAAGGGGTTGCGGATAGGGGCGCAGCAGTGCATCAACAGCAAGCATTGGTACTCATTAATGCTGAAAATGCGACGCCACAAGACTTTGTTGCACTGGCCAGAGAAGTGCGTGCCCGGGTCGGCGAAAAATTTGATGTATGGCTTGAGCCAGAAGTGCGATTTATTAAGGCCCAGGGCGAATGCAATGCGGTTGAGGTAATTTCATGAAAGACCATAGCGTACCGCTAAAACTGGTAGAAGCTTTATCTGACGGCGAATTTCACTCTGGTGAACAGCTTGGCGAGATGTTAGGCATGAGCCGGGCGGCGATTAATAAGCATATCCAGACGCTTAAAACGTGGGGGCTGGACGTCTTTACCGTCACAGGCAAGGGTTATAGCTTGCCCGCACCAGTCCAGTTATTAGACAAAGACATCATTCTGTCAAAGCTGGATACACCCAATCTGGCTGTCATCCCGGTTATTGATTCAACAAATCAGTACTTACTGGATCGAATGAATGAGTTAAGTTCTGGCGATGCCTGCATTGCTGAATATCAACAAGCAGGGCGTGGCAGACGAGGGCGCCAGTGGTTTTCTCCTTTTGGTGCCAATCTCTATATGTCGATGTATTGGCGTTTAGAGCAAGGGCCTGCCGCCGCGATGGGATTAAGCCTGGTGATTGGTATTGTTATGGCAGAGACGCTGCAATCGCTCGGGGCTGAAAAAGTCCGGGTAAAATGGCCAAACGATCTTTATCTTAATGACCGTAAACTTGCAGGTATTTTAGTTGAGCTAACGGGAAAAACAGGCGATGCCGCGCAAATCGTCATGGGGGCAGGTATCAATCTCGCCATGCGCTCTGCAGAAGCCGCTCAGATCAATCAAGGATGGATTAATTTGCAGGAAGCTGATGTTGAGATTGATCGTAACGAGTTAGCTGCCAGACTGATTAACAGCTTACGTACCGCCTTACCCGTCTTTGAACGTGATGGTTTAAAACCCTTCATAGAGCGTTGGGCAGCGTTAGATAATTTCATGAACCGTCCGGTTAAATTGTTGATTGGTGACAGGGAAATTCACGGCATTGCGCGAGGGGTTGATGATCGAGGCGGTTTAATGCTGGAACAAGATGGCGAAATTAAATCGTGGGTTGGCGGCGAAATATCGTTAAGACCAAATTAATGTAAAAAAGCCTGCTAATAAGCAGGCTTTTTTATTTCATCATAGAATTTATTTGCGCAGTCGGACTTTATCAACAGCATGATTGCCACTTTTTGTCATAATTAAGCTTGCGCGCTCTCTTGTTGGCAGGATATTTTCTTTTAAATTCAGCCAGTTGATCTCTTTCCACAGGTTGCTTGCCGTTTCGATCGCTTCCTGTTCAGAGAGTTGAGCATAATGATGAAAGTACGAGTCAGGATCGGTAAATGCGCCCTGACGGAATTTCAGGAAACGATTGATATACCATCTCTGTAATAAATCTTCCGCAGCATCCACATATATAGAGAAGTCTACAAAATCAGAAACAAATACATGGTGAGGATCGTGCGGATAATCCATGCCACTTTGCAGGACATTTAATCCTTCCAAAATTAGTATATCTGGCTGCTGCACAACTTTATCGCCGTCAGGAACCACATCATAAATCAGGTGAGAGTAAACCGGTGCCGTTACCTGACCAGCACCTGACTTCAAATCAGACACAAATTTAACCAGGCGGTGCATATCATACGATTGTGGAAAGCCTTTCTTCTTCATCAGGCCGCGTTCTTTTAATACCGCGTTTGGGTGAAGAAAGCCATCCGTGGTGATGAGCTCGACTTTACGGTGTTCTGGCCAGCGACTGAGTAAGGCCTGCAATACACGAGCAGTAGTACTCTTACCAACTGCTACGCTACCCGCAATACTGATTATGTAAGGGATTTTCTGCCCATTGGTTCCTAAAAATTGTTCCAGCACAGCCTGACGACGCAAATTGGAACTGATATAAAAGTTTAGCAAACGCGAAAGAGGCAAATAAATCTCAGCGACTTCTTCCAGAGAAAGATCCTCATTAATCCCTTTTAGTTGCGCAATTTCTTCTTCTGATAAGGTCATCGGAACAGAATTGCGCAGCATAGCCCACTGTTTACGCGTGAACTGCAAGTAAGGTGTCGTAAGGGGTGTTGTTTTATCCATAAGCGTGCTTCTGGCAGTAAGTTTTCATTCCGTCATGCTTTATAAGTCAAAAGCATTTTGGTACAGCCTAAGAATGAATTGCTGCTCACAGGGTTATTATTGGGAACAATGGATTGGAGGGTATCACCAGTATAGCTTTCAAAAGAAGCAAAAAGATAAGTACGTTTGTGCTTTCGTCGGCGCGCCCGCAATTTTGATAAGTCTCAGTAATTTGGGATTAAACGCACACCGTAACGCTTGTCAGACGTTCAAAAGCCTGTCTGTGTAATAAGGGATTACGGTAATCAAAGTATCCGGGCAGTTTTCTTACCGCCTGTTATGGCTTGCTCGTTCCGCCTCTGTTGTATGGCACTGTCGAAAGAATTTTAACCAAAACCGTTTTTGCAAAGTGCTGACCTCCTGCTCGACACCTCATTGATACCTGTAATGCAACTAATCCTGAAAATTTTTGCGCCTCATTTGTCACTAACCGCCTCGCAATTCGCTTTAAGCCTAAAGCGTTATGATTCTTTATACGCTGAAAAAAGTACATCTCTGAGCATTTTTTCCGCAAGAAAATGCTAAATTGCGATGATTTGCACAAATAGTAAGCGATAGAACAATTTCTGCGATTTTTTTGTTGCATCCTGCAGCCGACCTTCCTAGAATGCGCGTCACTTGATGCCGGCTTAGCTCAGTTGGTAGAGCAACTGACTTGTAATCAGTAGGTCACCAGTTCGATTCCGGTAGCCGGCACCATCAAGTAGGTGGGATTCCCGAGCGGCCAAAGGGAGCAGACTGTAAATCTGCCGTCACAGACTTCGAAGGTTCGAATCCTTCTCCCACCACCATCTCAACAAAGAAGTTGAGAACAGGTAAACAATCAGTTTATCTGTCAGGTGAGTCACTTCTTCTCACCCTGAATTCAGATTGTGCAATAGCGCAATCAATGTCGGCCAGCTTCGCTGGCAGGCTAAGAATAATAGGGGAACTTCTCTTATTATTCACAAGCTACAGAAAGAACAGGTAGCCGAGTTCCAGGATGCGGGCATCGTATAATGGCTATTACCTCAGCCTTCCAAGCTGATGATGCGGGTTCGATTCCCGCTGCCCGCTCCAGATGTGCTGATATGGCTCAGTTGGTAGAGCGCACCCTTGGTAAGGGTGAGGTCCCCAGTTCGACTCTGGGTATCAGCACCACTTCCTTTATCTCCCTCCTGATTTTCTCTCTGTAATTTATTGCAGTCAGGCACTGCCTGGTTAATGTCATGATATCTTTGATATATCCGTGTCTTAGAGGGACAAGCGATGGCTAAAGAGCAATTTCAACGTAACAAACTGCACGTAAACGTGGGCACCATCGGTCACGTTGACCACGGTAAAACCACCCTGACTGCAGCAATTACTACCGTTTTAGCAAAAACTAACGGTGGTCAGGCTCGTGCATTCGATCAGATTGACAGCACTCCTGAAGAAAAAGCGCGTGGTATTACCATCAATACCGCTCACGTTGAGTACGAAACCCCGAGCCGTCACTACGCACACGTTGACTGCCCAGGCCACGCCGACTACGTGAAAAACATGATCACCGGTGCTGCGCAGATGGACGGCGCTATCCTGGTTGTTGCTGCGACTGACGGCCCAATGCCGCAGACCCGTGAGCACATCCTGCTGGGTCGTCAGGTTGGCGTTCCTTACATCATCGTGTTCCTGAACAAGTGTGACATGGTTGATGACGAAGAGCTGCTGGAACTGGTTGAGATGGAAGTGCGTGACCTGCTGTCTCAGTACGACTTCCCAGGCGACGACACCCCGATTGTTCGTGGTTCTGCGCTGAAAGCACTGGAAGGCGAAGCTGAGTGGGAAGCAAAAATCGTTGAACTGGCTGACCATCTGGATAACTACATCCCAGATCCAGTTCGTGCTATCGATATGCCGTTCCTGCTGCCAATCGAAGACGTGTTCTCAATCTCTGGTCGTGGTACCGTTGTGACCGGTCGTGTTGAGCGCGGCATTGTTAAAGTCGGCGACGAAGTTGAAATCGTGGGTATCAAAGCCACTGCGAAATCAACCTGTACTGGCGTTGAAATGTTCCGCAAACTGCTGGACCAGGGTCAGGCGGGCGAGAACTGTGGTGTTCTGCTGCGTGGTATCAAGCGTGAAGATATCCAGCGTGGTCAGGTTCTGGCTAAGCCAGGCACCATCAAGCCACACACTCAGTTCGAGTCAGAAGTTTACGTTCTGTCTAAAGACGAAGGCGGCCGTCATACTCCGTTCTTCAAAGGCTACCGTCCACAGTTCTACTTCCGTACAACTGACGTGACCGGCTCAGTAGAGCTGCCAGAAGGCGTTGAGATGGTAATGCCGGGCGACAACATCAAAATGGTTGTTACCCTGATCCACCCAATCGCAATGGACGAAGGTCTGCGCTTCGCAATCCGCGAAGGCGGCCGTACCGTTGGTGCGGGTGTTGTTGCTAAAGTTATCGCTTAATTAATCGATAACGTTTGACGCAATGCACACGGAAAGGGCATCATTTGATGCCCTTTTTGCACGCTGTTTTATAGAACCTGGCTCATCAGTGATTTTCGATCATAATCATTGCTGAGACAGGCTCTGTTATGCGGCGTTAAATACCGAGTTACGCCCCAAAAGCTCATTCGGTTTGGATGCCTCGCATTGCGGGGCAGAATAGTTCCTGAATTATTGTGGCAGGTTGGTTTATGAGTGCGAATACCGAAGCTCAAGGGAGCGGGCGCGGCCTGGAAGCGGTAAAGTGGCTGGGCGTAGCTGTATTGTTACTCGCAGCAATCGTGGGTAATTACTATTATCGCGACGTGACATTACCTCTGCGTGCGCTGGCTGTGGTTGTGCTGATCGCGGCGGCTGGCGGCATTGCGCTTTTGACGACCAAAGGCAAAGCGACCGTGGCTTTTGCACGTGAAGCAAGAACCGAAATGCGTAAGGTCATTTGGCCGACTCGCCAGGAAACGCTGCACACCACGTTAATCGTTGCCGCGGTTACCGCCGTGATGTCACTGATTTTGTGGGGGCTGGATGGTATTCTGGTCCGTCTGGTATCGTTTATCACTGGCCTGAGGTTCTGAGATGTCTGAAGCTCCAAAAAAACGCTGGTACGTCGTGCAGGCGTTTTCCGGTTTTGAAGGCCGCGTAGCACAGTCGCTGCGTGAGCACATCAAATTGCACAACATGGAAGAACTGTTTGGTGATGTCATGGTTCCAACCGAAGAGGTGGTTGAGATTCGTGGTGGCCAGCGTCGTAAAAGCGAACGCAAGTTTTTCCCCGGTTACGTTTTAGTTCAAATGGTGATGAATGACGCCAGCTGGCACCTTGTACGCAGCGTTCCGCGCGTAATGGGTTTCATTGGTGGTACATCAGACCGTCCAGCACCAATCAGCGATAAAGAAGTCGATGCGATTATGAACCGCCTGCAACAGGTGGGTGACAAGCCGCGTCCGAAAACGCTGTTCGAACCAGGTGAAATGGTCCGTGTTAATGATGGCCCGTTTGCTGACTTTAACGGTGTTGTAGAAGAGGTGGATTACGAGAAGAGCCGCCTGAAAGTGTCTGTTTCTATTTTTGGACGCGCAACACCGGTTGAACTGGACTTCGGTCAGGTGGAGAAAGGTTAACCCTCCACTGTTCACAATTTAGCTCTTGCAGCAGGCGCGAAATTTCAATACAATTTCGCGCCTTTTGTTTTTATGCGCTGTGATCAGCGTGTAAATCGTTATCACGGGGAGCCTGTCTGTTCAGGCGTTATAACCCATTAGAGGAAATATCATGGCTAAGAAAGTACAAGCCTATGTCAAGCTGCAGGTAGCGGCTGGTATGGCAAACCCAAGTCCACCGGTTGGTCCAGCTCTGGGTCAGCAGGGTGTTAACATCATGGAATTCTGCAAAGCGTTCAACGCTAAGACCGAATCTTTAGAGAAAGGTCTGCCGACTCCAGTTGTTATTACCGTATACAGCGACCGTTCTTTCACCTTCGTTACCAAAACGCCTCCTGCTGCCGTTCTGCTGAAAAAAGCAGCTGGCATTAAGTCTGGTTCTGGTAAGCCGAACAAAGACAAAGTCGGTAAAGTAACCCGTGCTCAGGTACGTGAAATCGCAGAAACCAAAGCTGCGGACATGACTGGTGCTGACGTTGAAGCGATGACTCGCTCAATCGAAGGTACTGCTCGTTCCATGGGCCTGGTAGTAGAGGACTAAGAAATGGCTAAGCTGACCAAGCGCATGAGCGTGATCCGTGACAAAGTGGACGCGACTAAACAGTATGACATCAACGAAGCTGTTGCTCTGCTGAAAGAACTGGCTACCGCGAAATTCGTAGAAAGCGTTGACGTTGCTGTTAACCTCGGCATCGACGCACGTAAATCAGATCAGAACGTGCGTGGCGCAACTGTGCTGCCACACGGTACTGGCCGTTCAGTACGCGTTGCTGTCTTTACCCAAGGCGCAAACGCTGAAGCTGCTAAAGCGGCTGGCGCTGAGCTGGTAGGTATGGAAGATCTGGCAGATCAGATCAAAAAAGGCGAAATGAACTTTGACGTTGTTATTGCTTCTCCAGATGCAATGCGCGTTGTTGGCCAGTTGGGCCAGGTTCTGGGTCCACGTGGCCTGATGCCAAACCCGAAAGTGGGTACTGTAACGCCTAACGTTGCTGAAGCGGTTAAGAACGCTAAAGCAGGTCAGGTTCGTTATCGTAACGACAAAAACGGCATCATCCACACCACCATTGGTAAAGTGGACTTTGACGCTGACAAACTGAAAGAAAATCTGGAATCCTTGCTGGTTGCGCTGAAAAAAGCGAAACCATCTCAGGCGAAGGGCGTGTACATCAAGAAAGTTAGCCTTTCTACCACCATGGGCGCTGGCGTTGCCATCGACCAGGCTGGTCTGAACGCAGCAGCAAACTAATTGTTGCTTGAAACGGGCGAAAAATTCACCTAGAATCTTACGCCCGTTGTTCTGCTAATGCAGACTTCTACGCGAGCGAGCGCGATTGCAGCATGGCGACTATTGGCGCCGCATATCGAAAAAGACGCGTAGACAAGAATTTAGGTTGGAGCCAGGCCTTATCCTGGCCTCCGTCCAAGACCGCAGGAGCTGCACATTTTCGGATGTAACGCTTAATCCCCTGCGTAGACGGTGACAGAACCAAAAGAATTTTTCTTAGCTGGATTCTGCTCACCGTGTAATAGCGCCTGATTTCCTTTGGGTTAACAGGTGAAGTGAGTTCCGGGGAAATCCTTCCCCGGTCAAATCCAGGAGCAAAAGCTAATGGCATTAAATCTTCAAGACAAACAAGCGATTGTTGCTGAAGTCAGCGAAGTAGCCAAAGGCGCGCTTTCAGCGGTTGTTGCGGATTCCCGTGGCGTTACCGTTGATAAAATGACCGAACTGCGTAAAGCAGGTCGTGAAGCTGGCGTTTACATGCGTGTTGTTCGTAACACCCTGCTGCGCCGCGTCGTTGAAGGTACTCAGTTTGAGTGCCTGAAAGACACGTTTGTTGGTCCGACCTTGATTGCATATTCTATGGAACACCCGGGCGCTGCTGCTCGTCTGTTCAAAGATTTCGCGAAAGCGAATGCAAAATTTGAGGTCAAAGCTGCGGCCTTTGAAGGTGAGCTGATCACGGCGGCTAATATTGACCGCCTGGCAACTCTGCCGACTTACGAAGAAGCACTGGCACGTCTGATGTCGACCATGAAAGAAGCCGCTGCAGGCAAACTGGTCCGCACTCTGGCTGCTGTTCGCGATGCAAAAGAAGCGGCTTAAGGCCAGATTCTTTTTCTTCGTACTTGCTAACGTATAAACTTTTTCTGATTCTTAGGAACAATTGTCATGTCTATCACTAAAGACCAAATTCTGGAAGCCGTTGCCGCTATGTCCGTAATGGAAGTAGTTGAGCTGGTTTCTGCTATGGAAGAAAAATTCGGCGTCTCTGCTGCTGCCGCTGTAGCTGTTGCTGCTGGCCCAGCTGAAGCTGTTGAAGAGAAAACTGAATTCGACGTAATCCTGAAAGGTGCTGGCGCGAACAAAGTTGCAGTAATCAAAGCTGTTCGTACCGCAACTGGTCTGGGCCTGAAAGAAGCCAAAGATCTGGTTGAAGCAACTGGCGTGATCAAAGAAGGCATCAGCAAAGATGACGCAGCTGCTCTGGAAGCTGCTCTGAAAGAAGCTGGCGCTGACGTTGAAGTTAAGTAAGACAACCTTCGGGTTGCAGTCTGAGTAGTTTCAGACTGATGGCTGGTGACTTTTTGGTCACCAGCCTTTTTGCGCTACAGGGCCTCAATGGGGTTTCGCACTGTTTGTCCATTGTTGCTCTTCAATATCTTTCTCTATCGACGACTTAATATACCGCTTTCCTGTGCGGGTTCCCTGCCCACGCAAAAGCGATGAAATGATTTAAGAGTGATAGAAAGAGGTATTGCACACCCTGCCACGCAGGCTGTGAAACAAACAAAATCGTGTTGCATGAACTGTCCTTCAGGACGGACAGCGTGGGTCGACTTGTCAGCTAGCTGAGGAACCCTATGGTTTACTCCTATACCGAGAAAAAACGTATTCGTAAGGATTTTGGTAAACGTCCACAAGTTCTGGACATACCTTATCTCCTTTCTATCCAGCTTGATTCGTTCCAGAAGTTTATCGAGCAAGATCCAGAAGGTCAGTACGGACTGGAAGCTGCATTCCGTTCCGTCTTCCCTATCGCGAGCTATAGCGGCAACTCTGAGTTGCAGTATGTTAGCTATCGCCTGGGTGAACCTGTCTTTGACGTAAAAGAATGTCAGATCCGTGGCGTGACCTATTCGGCACCGCTGCGCGTTAAACTGCGTCTGGTGATCTATGAGCGCGAAGCGCCAGAAGGCACCGTAAAAGACATTAAAGAACAAGAAGTCTACATGGGCGAAATCCCGCTCATGACTGACAACGGTACCTTTGTTATCAACGGTACTGAGCGTGTTATCGTTTCTCAGCTGCACCGTAGTCCTGGCGTGTTCTTCGACAGCGACAAGGGTAAAACCCACTCATCGGGCAAAGTGCTGTATAACGCACGCATCATTCCTTATCGCGGTTCATGGCTCGATTTCGAGTTTGACCCGAAAGACAACCTTTTCGTCCGTATTGACCGTCGTCGTAAGCTGCCGGCCAGTATCATTCTGCGCGCACTGCATTACACCACCGCTGAAATCCTCGATATCTTCTTCGAGAAAGTGGTGTTTGAAATCCGTGACAACAAACTGCAGATGGAACTGGTGCCTGAGCGCCTGCGCGGTGAAACCGCCACCTTCGATATCGAAGCAAACGGCACGGTCTACGTTGAGAAAGGACGTCGCATCACCGCTCGTCATATCCGTCAGTTGGAAAAAGATGGCATCCAGCACATCGAAGTACCGGTTGAGTACATTGCGGGCAAAGTCGTTTCTAAAGACTATATCGATGAGAGCACCGGTGAACTGATTGTTGCTGCCAACATGGAGCTGTCGCTGGATCTGCTGGCTAAACTGAGCCAGTCTGGTCACAAGCGCATCGAAACGCTGTTCACCAACGATTTGGATCACGGCCCTTACATTTCCGAGACCCTGCGTGTTGACCCAACCAACGATCGCCTGAGCGCGCTGGTTGAAATCTACCGTATGATGCGTCCTGGTGAGCCGCCAACGCGTGAAGCTGCAGAGAACCTGTTTGAGAACCTGTTCTTCTCAGAAGATCGTTATGATCTTTCCGCGGTAGGCCGCATGAAGTTCAACCGTTCATTGCTGCGTGATGAAATTGAAGGCTCAGGTATCCTGAGCAAAGAAGACATCATCGAAGTCATGAAAAAACTGATCGATATCCGTAACGGTAAAGGCGAAGTGGACGATATCGACCACCTCGGTAACCGTCGTATTCGTTCAGTGGGTGAAATGGCCGAAAACCAGTTCCGCGTCGGCCTGGTGCGTGTTGAGCGTGCAGTGAAAGAGCGTCTTTCTCTGGGCGATCTTGACACCCTGATGCCACAGGACATGATCAACGCTAAGCCGATTTCGGCGGCGGTGAAAGAGTTCTTTGGTTCAAGCCAGCTGTCTCAGTTTATGGATCAGAACAACCCGTTGTCAGAGATTACGCATAAGCGTCGTATCTCTGCACTCGGCCCAGGCGGTTTGACCCGTGAGCGCGCCGGCTTCGAAGTGCGTGACGTACACCCAACGCACTATGGCCGTGTTTGCCCGATCGAAACCCCGGAAGGCCCGAACATCGGTCTGATCAACTCCTTGTCTGTTTATGCACAGACTAACGAGTATGGCTTCCTGGAAACCCCTTATCGTCGCGTTATTGACGGTGTGGTTTCTGATGAAATTCATTACCTTTCTGCTATTGAAGAAGGTAACTACGTTATCGCTCAGGCGAACGCCCAACTTGATGACAACGGTGCGTTTGTTGATGACCTGGTAACCTGCCGTAGCAAAGGCGAATCAAGCTTGTTCAGCCGCGATCAGGTTGACTACATGGACGTTTCCACCCAGCAGGTGGTTTCTGTCGGTGCATCACTGATCCCGTTCCTGGAACACGATGACGCCAACCGCGCCTTGATGGGTGCGAACATGCAACGTCAGGCCGTTCCAACTCTGCGTGCGGATAAGCCGCTGGTTGGTACCGGTATGGAGCGTGCTGTAGCAGTCGACTCGGGTGTTACTGCCGTTGCGAAACGTGGTGGTACCGTTCAGTACGTTGATGCATCTCGTATCGTTATCAAAGTTAACGAAGACGAAATGCATGCAGGCGAAGCCGGTATCGACATTTACAACCTGACCAAATATACCCGTTCTAACCAGAACACCTGCATCAACCAGATGCCATGTGTTTCTCTGGGTGAGCCGGTTGAGCGCGGCGACGTGCTGGCAGATGGCCCGTCTACCGACCTCGGTGAACTGGCGCTGGGCCAGAACATGCGCGTAGCGTTCATGCCGTGGAACGGTTACAACTTCGAAGACTCCATTTTAGTCTCCGAGCGTGTGGTTCAGGAAGATCGCTTCACCACTATCCATATTCAGGAACTGGCGTGTGTGTCTCGTGACACCAAGCTGGGGCCAGAAGAGATCACGGCTGATATCCCGAACGTGGGCGAAGCTGCGCTCTCAAAACTGGATGAGTCTGGCATCGTTTATATCGGTGCGGAAGTGACCGGCGGTGACATTCTGGTGGGTAAAGTAACGCCTAAAGGCGAGACTCAGCTGACGCCAGAAGAGAAACTGTTGCGCGCTATCTTCGGTGAAAAAGCGTCTGACGTAAAAGATTCGTCACTGCGTGTACCGAATGGCGTTTCAGGAACTGTTATCGACGTTCAGGTCTTCACTCGTGATGGCGTGGAAAAAGACAAGCGTGCGTTAGAAATCGAAGAAATGCAGCTGAAGCAGGCGAAAAAAGACCTGTCTGAAGAATTGCAGATCCTCGAAGCGGGCCTGTTTAGCCGTATTCAGGCGGTCCTGATTGCCGGTGGCGTGGAAGCGGAGAAGCTGAGCAAGCTGCCGCGTGAGCGTTGGCTGGAACTGGGTCTGACTGACGAAGCCAAGCAAAACCAGCTCGAGCAGCTGGCC
This sequence comes from Candidatus Pantoea haifensis, assembly GCA_018842655.1. Classification (GTDB taxonomy): domain Bacteria; phylum Pseudomonadota; class Gammaproteobacteria; order Enterobacterales; family Enterobacteriaceae; genus Pantoea; species Pantoea haifensis. The sequence goes on from JAGTWN010000004.1 coordinate 3,214,263, forward strand.
GAGCAGTACGACGAACTGAAGCACGAGTTTGAGAAAAAACTCGAAGGTAAGCGTCGTAAGATCACCCAGGGCGATGATCTGGCACCAGGTGTGCTGAAAATCGTTAAGGTTTACCTGGCGGTTAAACGTCAGATTCAACCGGGTGACAAAATGGCAGGTCGTCACGGGAACAAAGGTGTTATCTCCAAGATCAACCCGATCGAAGATATGCCTTACGATGAGAACGGCACGCCGGTCGATATCGTACTGAACCCGCTGGGCGTACCGTCACGTATGAACATCGGTCAGATCCTCGAAACCCACCTGGGTATGGCGGCAAAAGGTATCGGTGAGAAAATCAACGCGATGCTGAAGAAGCAGGAAGAAGTCGCGAAACTGCGCGAGTTCATCCAGCGTGCTTACGATCTGGGTACCGATGTTCGTCAGAAAGTTGACCTGAATACCTTCAGCGATGACGAAGTCCTGCGCCTGGCTGAGAACCTGAAAAAAGGTATGCCAATCGCAACGCCAGTGTTTGACGGCGCGAAAGAGAGCGAAATCAAAGAGCTGTTGCAGCTCGGCGGCCTGCCTTCTTCCGGTCAGATTACGCTGTTTGATGGCCGTACTGGCGAGCAGTTCGAGCGTCAGGTTACCGTTGGCTACATGTACATGCTGAAACTCAACCACCTGGTTGATGACAAGATGCATGCGCGTTCTACCGGTTCGTACAGCCTGGTTACTCAGCAGCCGCTGGGTGGTAAGGCACAGTTCGGTGGTCAGCGTTTCGGTGAGATGGAAGTATGGGCGCTGGAAGCATACGGCGCAGCTTATACCCTGCAGGAAATGCTCACCGTTAAGTCTGATGACGTCAACGGCCGTACCAAGATGTATAAAAACATCGTAGACGGTAACCATCAGATGGAACCGGGCATGCCAGAATCCTTCAACGTATTGTTGAAAGAGATTCGCTCGCTGGGCATCAACATCGAGCTGGAAGACGAGTAACCCGCAAACTCACGCTGTGGCCTATCGCGACAGCGTGAAAATGCCGGGTTTATGCGCCTGCAATTGTACTGGTTATGGGGCGTTCAATTTCGGTTGAACGCCCCTGAGAGTCTCACTCCGACGGGAGCTAATCCGTGAAAGACTTACTTAAGTTTCTGAAAGCGCAAACTAAAACCGAAGAGTTTGATGCGATCAAGATTGCGCTGGCTTCGCCAGACATGATCCGTTCCTGGTCTTTCGGTGAAGTTAAAAAGCCGGAAACCATTAACTACCGTACCTTTAAGCCAGAACGTGATGGTCTGTTCTGTGCCCGTATCTTCGGGCCAGTGAAAGACTATGAGTGCCTGTGCGGTAAGTACAAGCGTCTGAAACACCGTGGTGTGATCTGCGAGAAGTGTGGCGTTGAAGTGACCCAGACTAAAGTGCGCCGTGAGCGCATGGGTCACATTGAACTGGCGTCGCCGACCGCGCACATCTGGTTCCTGAAATCACTGCCATCACGTATCGGTTTGCTGCTGGATATGCCACTGCGTGATATCGAGCGCGTGCTTTATTTTGAATCTTACGTTGTTATCGAAGGTGGCATGACCAACCTCGAAAAACGTCAGATTCTGACTGAAGAACAGTATCTCGACGCGCTGGAAGAGTTCGGTGACGAGTTCGACGCTAAAATGGGCGCCGAAGCGATCCAGGCCCTGTTGAAAAACATGGATCTGGAGCAAGAGTGCGAACAGCTGCGTGAAGAGCTGAACGAAACCAACTCTGAAACCAAGCGTAAAAAGCTGACCAAGCGCATCAAGCTGCTGGAAGCCTTCGTTCAGTCTGGTAACAAACCAGAGTGGATGATTCTGACTGTGCTGCCTGTGCTGCCGCCAGATCTGCGTCCGTTAGTTCCGCTGGACGGTGGTCGTTTCGCAACGTCGGATCTGAACGATCTGTATCGTCGCGTGATCAACCGTAACAACCGTTTGAAGCGTCTGTTGGATCTGGCTGCGCCAGATATCATCGTGCGCAACGAAAAACGTATGTTGCAGGAAGCGGTCGATGCGCTGCTGGATAACGGCCGTCGCGGTCGTGCGATTACCGGTTCTAACAAGCGTCCGCTGAAATCGCTGGCTGACATGATCAAAGGTAAGCAGGGTCGTTTCCGTCAGAACCTGCTGGGTAAACGTGTCGACTACTCAGGTCGTTCGGTTATCACCGTAGGTCCATACCTGCGCCTGCATCAGTGCGGCCTGCCGAAGAAAATGGCCCTTGAGCTGTTCAAACCGTTCATCTACGGCAAGCTGGAGCTGCGTGGCCTGGCCACCACTATCAAAGCCGCTAAGAAAATGGTTGAGCGCGAAGAAGCGGTTGTCTGGGATATCCTTGACGAAGTGATCCGTGAGCACCCGGTTCTGCTGAACCGTGCGCCTACGCTGCACCGTCTCGGTATTCAGGCTTTCGAACCGGTTCTGATCGAAGGTAAAGCGATCCAGCTGCACCCTCTGGTGTGTGCGGCCTATAACGCCGACTTCGATGGTGACCAGATGGCTGTTCACGTACCGTTGACGCTGGAAGCCCAGCTGGAAGCGCGTGCGCTGATGATGTCGACCAACAACATTCTGTCTCCAGCGAACGGCGAGCCAATCATCGTTCCTTCACAGGACGTTGTTCTGGGTCTGTACTACATGACCCGCGACAAAGTGAACGCCAAAGGCGAAGGCATGGTTCTGACCGGCCCGAAAGAAGCTGAGCGTGTATACCGCGCTGGCCAGGCCGAGCTGCATGCGCGCGTTAAAGTACGTATCACTGAATACAGCAAAAACGAGCAAGACGAGTTTGTGCCGAAAACCAGCCTGATCGATACGACCATTGGTCGTGCGATTCTGTGGATGATCGTGCCGCAAGGTCTGCCGTACTCCATCGTCAACCAGGCGCTGGGTAAAAGCTATCTCCAAAATGCTGAACACCTGTTATCGCATTTTGGGTCTGAAGCCGACTGTTATCTTTGCTGACCAGACCATGTACACCGGTTTCGCTTATGCGGCCCGTTCAGGTGCGTCTGTAGGTATCGACGACATGGTTATCCCGGCCAAGAAAGTGGAAATCATCTCTGAAGCAGAAGCCGAAGTGGCCGAAATTCAGGAGCAATTCCAGTCTGGTCTGGTTACCGCTGGCGAACGTTACAACAAAGTCATCGATATCTGGGCTGCCGCTAACGAGCGCGTTGCCAAGGCGATGATGGAAAACCTCTCAACTGAAACCGTGATTAACCGTGACGGCGAAGAAGAGAAACAGGTTTCCTTTAACAGCATCTTTATGATGGCCGACTCCGGTGCGCGTGGTTCTGCTGCTCAGATTCGTCAGCTGGCCGGTATGCGTGGCCTGATGGCGAAGCCAGATGGCTCGATCATTGAAACGCCAATCACCGCGAACTTCCGCGAAGGTTTGAACGTACTTCAGTACTTCATCTCAACGCACGGTGCGCGTAAAGGTCTTGCGGATACCGCACTGAAAACCGCTAACTCCGGTTATCTGACGCGTCGTCTGGTTGACGTTGCGCAAGACCTGGTTGTTACCGAGGACGATTGCGGCACGCACGAAGGCATCATGATGACGCCAGTTATCGAAGGTGGCGACGTTAAAGAGCCACTGCGTGAGCGCGTTCTGGGTCGTGTGACCGCAGAAGATGTGCTGAAGCCGGGCACCGCTGACATTCTGGTTCCACGTAACACGCTGCTCGATGAGCACTGGTGTGACGTGTTAGAACTGAATTCAGTCGACAGCGTGAAAGTGCGTTCTGTTGTAGGTTGTGAAACCGACTTTGGTGTGTGCGCGCACTGTTACGGTCGCGACCTGGCACGTGGTCACATCATCAACAAAGGTGAAGCGATCGGTGTTATTGCAGCACAGTCCATCGGTGAGCCGGGTACACAGCTGACGATGCGTACGTTCCACATCGGTGGTGCGGCATCGCGTGCGGCTGCTGAATCCAGCATTCAGGTGAAGAACAAAGGTACTATCAAGCTGACCAACGCGAAGTCGGTAACGAACTCTGCTGGTAAGCTGGTGATCACCTCACGTAACGTCGAACTGAAAATGATCGACGAATTTGGTCGCACCAAAGAAAGCTATAAAGTGCCTTACGGCGCGACAATGGCGAAAGGTGATGGCGAACAGGTTGCTGCAGGCGAAACCGTAGCGAACTGGGATCCGCATACCATGCCGGTTATCACCGAAGTAGGCGGTTTCATTCGCTTTACTGACATGATTGATGGCCAGACCATTACGCGTCAGACCGATGACTTAACCGGTCTTTCTTCGCTGGTGGTTCTGGACAGCGCCGAGCGTACTGCGGGTGGTAAAGATCTGCGTCCTGCACTGAAAATTGTCGATGCTAACGGCGACGACGTTCTGATCCCTGGCACCGACATGCCAGCTCAGTACTTCCTGCCAGGCAAAGCGATTGTTCAGCTGGAAGATGGTGTGAAGATCAGTTCTGGTGACACGCTGGCGCGTGTTCCGCAGGAATCTGGCGGTACCAAGGATATTACCGGTGGTCTGCCACGCGTTGCTGACCTGTTCGAAGCGCGTCGTCCGAAAGAGCCAGCGATTCTGGCGGAGATCAGCGGTATCATCTCCTTCGGTAAAGAGACCAAAGGTAAGCGTCGTCTGGTGATTACACCGCTTGACGGCAGCGAACCGTACGAAGAGATGATTCCGAAATGGCGTCAGCTGAACGTGTTCGAAGGTGAACGTGTTGAGCGCGGTGATGTTGTTTCCGATGGCCCAGAGTCTCCACATGACATCCTGCGCTTGCGTGGCGTGCATGCGGTTACCCGTTACATCACAAACGAAGTGCAGGACGTTTACCGTCTGCAGGGCGTTAAGATTAACGATAAGCACATCGAAGTCATCGTTCGTCAGATGCTGCGTAAAGCAACCATCATGAGCGCGGGTAGCACCGAGTTCCTGGAAGGTGAACAGGCAGAATTCTCTCGCATTAAGATCTCTAACCGTGATCTGGAAGCGAACGGAAAAGTTGGCGCAACTTATATGCGCGACCTGCTGGGTATCACCAAAGCGTCACTGGCAACCGAATCGTTCATCTCTGCGGCATCGTTCCAGGAGACAACACGTGTCCTGACCGAAGCAGCCGTGGCGGGCAAACGCGACGAACTGCGTGGCCTGAAAGAGAACGTGATCGTGGGTCGTCTGATCCCGGCCGGTACTGGTTACGCTTATCACCAGGATCGTATGCGTCGCCGTCAGGCAGGCGAAGTGCCAGCAGCACCGCAGGTTACTGCGGATGAAGCTTCAGCCAGTCTGGCTGAACTGCTGAACGCCGGTCTCGGCGGTAGTGACGACGAGTAATCGTTAACTGCGTAATAAAAAACCCTGCTTCGGCAGGGTTTTTTTGCCTGAAGAGCGTGTTTTTGCGAGGCATCCCGAAACCTGTTAAGCGCAAAGTCAGCTTATATTGTGTTCATCGCAGCCGTTGCGCAGACTGACATCATCAACAATACAAGGAGATAAAAATGACATTACTTACCGGAAGAGGCGCGGTTTATACACGTATTGATGATGCTCTGGCACGCAGCGGTGAAATGGCAATGCAGGCTTATTGTCAGGAAACCTTCAGCGTAGGCGGCGTTTTACTTGATAGCAATGGCCAGGAATTGATGTTAATGCACAACAACGTGGTGATTGAGCGATTTACTTACGATCCAACCGCGCATGGTGAGAGGCAACTTGTTGACTGGTATTTTGAACAAATTGCGGCGGGAGTCGCTTTACCACCAGCCGAAGAGATGACGGTTGTCACCTCGCTTGATCCGTGTTGTATGTGTACCGGTGCACTATTGCGGGCGGGTTTTAAAGTCATCGTGGGTGCCTTTGATCGTTTTTCAGGTATCAATTACAACACGGAAGCAAATTATCCCAGCCTGACAAATGAGCAGCGTAGCAGAGCGTTAGCTAACTTTAGCTATCCGCAGGCAACTGGCGAAAGCTGTTTTGTGCGTCCGGCAACCTCCGCTCAGCCGCCGATGTTTTTCATCGATCAAGCCACAACCGATAAAACGCTGGCGCTATGCGAATCTATTTTTACCACCTCGCTGAACAGCGTTCAGCAACAGATCAGTAACGATCTGCCACCAGAGGCACTGTGCGATCCGGCAACATTGCCAGACGATCATCCTGTGGTAGCGGCACTGCGAGCTGTCTATCCGCAGTCACTGACATACCGTGCTCCATCGCGCGGGCAGCCTGATGTCGCGCTGGCAAACTTTATGATCCCGGTGATCGAACAAGATCGCCAGCGGGGCGGTAAGGGGGATGCTGTGGCGCTGCTGGATATATTTGGCAATTTGCTGCTTTGCATGCCGGGCAATATCAGCCAGTCGCCAATACAAACTGCCTTTATGCAAACTACCCGTACCTGGGCGCAGCTACGTCATCAGCTGTTTCTTCAGCAAGGCGAAGCTGTACTGCCTTTTATTGGCCACTGTAAATATGGCACCCTGGTGCTGGCGCGTGGGCCAGACAGCAGTGATGAAGGCTTGATGACGCTGGGTGCCTACGGTTCGACAATGGAAGGCGCACTGCCGTCCGATAATCCTCGTCAGTTTCAGTACATCGTGCCGATGACAGATGATGCGGCTTTACAGGCGTATTGTCGCGGTCTGCCACCGCTGTACAGCGAGGAGATCGTTATACATCCGTGGCAGGTAGAAGATGAGAGTCTCATTGAGGCTATCAGCGAGGCGCTGAGTCGCTAACGTCAAAAACGAGGCTCATATGAGCCTCGTTTTTCAGGCAGGATCGAATAACTCAAAGCGACAGAAAAATCCCGGCAATGGTTGCACTCATTAAATTAGATGCTGTGCCTGCTGCCATAGCTTTAACCCCTGTTCGGGCAATAAAAGCGCGGCGTTCAGGTGCCAGTACGCTAAGACCTCCCATTAAAATAGCGATAGAGGAGAGATTGGCGAAACCACACAGAGCAAATGAAATAATCGCTGTGGTTTTATCAGATAAAGGTGTAAGCCCCTGCGCGATGATGCTTTGTGTATCCTGCAACCAGGGTGAAAAATTCACATAAGCGACAAACTCATTCAGGATAAGCTTTTGACCAATCAAATTCCCGGCAACAGCACTGTCTTGCCATGGCACGCCAAGCAGGAACGCGAGCGGTGAAAAAGCCCAACCTAAAATACGTTCCATTGATAGCGTAAGACCAAAAAGATCGCCGATGCCACCCAGTAGGCCATTTAGCATTGCGATCAGACCGATAAAAGCCAGCAGCATCGCACCAATATTAACTGCCAGCTTTAATCCGCTGGCGGCCCCTTCGGCAGCCGCTTCAAGAATATTAACGGGTTGTCGGGCTGGTGGTGCATTTTCATCCGGCATATAACCCGGCGAACGAAAACCGTTTTCGGGCATCAGCAGTTTGGCAAATAGCAGACCGCCCGGAGCGGCCATAAATGATGCAGCGACCAGATAATCCATTTTTACGCCTAAGGCGGCGTAGCCTGCCAGTGTCGTACCGGAAATTGAAGCCATACCTCCTACCATGACAGCAAAAAACTCTGAATCGGTCATACGGGCTAAAAAAGGTTTAATTACCAGCGGCGCTTCACTTTGGCCCACAAAAATATTGGATGTCGCTGACATCGATTCAGTTTTGCTGGTGCCCAGGAGTTTTTGAATGGCGCCACCCAGCAAACGGATAACCCATTGCATAATGCCGAGATAGTAAAGTACCGAGATAAGAGCGGAGAAAAAATAACCAGCGGCAATACGTTTAATGCAAATACAAAGCCTTTACCCGAAAAGAGTGCTGACATTTGCGGGCTGACCAGGGGCCAAACAAAAATGCCACGCCATCTTTACCGTAGTGAATGGCATTGTTTACACCGGCTGAAATATGCGCCAGCGCCTGTTTTCCCCACGGGAAGTAGAGTACAAAGCCGCCGATAGCGACCTGCAACGCCAGCGCACCAGCTACCGTCCGCAGACGAATGGCCTTACGGTCACTGGAAAAACACCAGGCAAGTACCAGCAGCAGTAACATACCCGACAAGCCAATCGCTGAGGACATAACGTCTCCTTACGCGTTCTGACGACCATAATGAGTGACGAAATCGCTGACCAGCCTGATGAGGTTGCCACTGGCAAGCTGTGCTGCGGAAAGTGTTTGCTCATGGGAAAGCGCAACATCAGACAAGCCTTCAGCCAGATTAGTGATAGCTGAGATCGCCAGCACCGAAAGTCCACAATGCCTGGCAGAGATAACTTCTGGCACGATCGACATACCGACCACATCAGCGCCCATATTAATCATCATGCGGATCTCAGCAGGCGTCTCAAAATTAGGGCCAGAGTAAGCGACAAAAACACCCTGATGCAGGGGAATGGCTGCGGCCTGCGCCACCTCTGCCAGCGTGCTGCGCAAGCCCGCATCGTAGGCGTTTGCCATGCTGAAGAAGCGAGGCCCGAAGCGATCATCGTTAGGGCCAGCCATTGGCGAACCGGGCTGTAAATTAATGTGGTCAGTTAATACCACCAGCTCCCCAGGCCCAACCTCAGCGCGTAACGAGCCGGCGGCATTGGTCGCTAACATCAATTCACATCCAAGCAACTGGAAAAGCCGTACTGCATTCGTCATCACGCTGGCACCTTTTCCTTCGTAAAAGTGGCCGCGGCCCTTCATACATATGACCGCTACGCCATTTAGCCAACCGGCAAGCAGCTCACCGGCATGGCCTTCCACCGTACTGATCGGAAAACCCGGCAGGGTTTGGTAAGGAAAGACTGTGCTGTTAGTGAGCTGGCTGGCCAGGCCTCCAAGACCTGAGCCTAAAATTAAGGCAACGCGCGGGGAAAAATCAGGCATTGCCTTACGGATAAGTTCGGCGCATTCAAAGGGGAGTTATCAAAAACAGACATCGCTATTTCCTTTCAGGTAAAAACATCAACCTAAAGCGCAGCGGCAGCGATAACCAATCGTCAGTTATGTCTGATTGATAGCGAAAGAGAAATGATATCGCTGCAAATCAGGGGGATCGGGCGCTGTGCATGAGAAAATTGTGCGTGAAATAGCAGTTATGGTACGGCCTGAACCCGGCTGCCAGATGCAAAAATTACGCGGCAGTCATGTTTTGTTGCAGAGCAAAATCGAGAAAAAGCCGGACGTTCGGCGTCAGGTGGCTGGGTTGCCAGCAAGCAAACAGATCGGCTGTAGGCTCGTCTTTGAGTTTCAGAAAGGAAACACCGGGCCAGTTAATGGTGGCATAGCTTGCCGGAATAAGGGCTACGCCCAATCCCATGCTGACCAGCGCCAGCTGGCTCTGGGGTTCAGCAATTTCAGCCACTGGCGGAGAAAAACCTGCCTGCTTCATCATGCTGCTCAGGTAACGGGCAAAACCAGACTGACTCAGGGGTAAAGAGATAAAAGGCAGGAACGATGCTTCTCTGAGCCAGATAACGCGGCGCTGTGTCAGCGCCTGAAAGGAGGCGACAGCTAACACCAGTGGCTCGCGGACTAAACAGAGGTGAGCCATTTCAGGAAACTCATCGGGCTGTAAACGGCATATTCCAAGATCGATCTGGCTGTTTGCAAGCTGCTGGCGCTGTTGGCTTGGATTCAGTTCTTTCAGGTCAATTTGTAGAGTAGGGTGCGCTTGCATAAACAGTGAGAACAATTTTTGTGGCTCACCCCAAAATGCGCTGCCAACGAGGCCAAGCTTGAGATGTTGCTGTTCGCGACACACCTGATGAATTTGCGCGATACCACTATCTACTGATGCCAGCATCTTTTTTGCCAGCGGTAAAAGTCGTTGTGCCTGTGCTGTCATCTCAACGTGTCGACTGGTGCGAACAAAAAGCCGGGTATTTAAACGATCTTCCAGTTCGGCAATTTTTGCGCTAAGCGGCGGCTGTGAAATGTTTAAACGTCGCGCTGCGCGACCAAAATGCAGCTCTTCGCAAACGATCACGAACGCTTTTAGCAGCTTTAACTCCAGCACCTGCTCCCTCACACTTTTCCCTCTGCTGCTCTGTCCAACCGCTATAGTATGCAATTTGTGCATAAAAGGCGGCAACAGATTCGATAACGTCGGGATTGTGCCAGAAATTCATTTGATTATGTGATCGTTGTCATTAACGAATCAGCTTAAATACCCTGTTATTGCAGGGTATTTAAGCAAATAAAGCGATGCATATTTAACGATAACGGCGTACCTCTTCACGCGTCATCCCTATATCTTTGAGCTGATTGTCATTCAGGTGGGTCAAAATGCGTCGCGTTTGCTGCACTAAGCGCCAGTGAATGTACAGTTGAAGCAATCCTGCCACCAACCTGCGTATCTGTCTAAATGTGGCAGGCCTGGCGGTTCGATTTTCATGGAATTCCATTTTCATCTCCTCATCTGAATGTGTAGTGCTATCTTCTGATGAGAACAATTTTGAATACAGATTCAAAATCAACCTTTCTTTAACATACAGATTGCTCCTCAGGCGATCTGAATGGTAAAAAAAGATGTGATCTGTATCGGTTTTTCTAATTCCTGTCAATGCGAGGCATACGATGACGCGTTATCAGCATCTGGCAACGCTGCTGGCACAGCGTATTGAGCAAGGCCTGTATCGCAGTGGCGAACGTTTGCCCTCCGTACGCAGCTTAAGCGTGGAGCACGGCGTCAGCATCAGCACCGTACAACAAGCCTATCATTTGCTGGAAGAGAAGCAGTTAATTACGCCACAGCCGCGTTCGGGCTACTTTGTCGCCTCACGTAAAGCAAATCCGCCGATGCCGGCATTAACGCGGCCTGCTCAGCGCCCGGTTGAAATTACCCAATGGGATGCAGTATTAGAGTTGCTTGATAGCCGACTCGAAGACAATGTATTGCAACTGGGCAGCGGTATGCCTGATCTGACCCAGCCAACGTTAAAACCCCTTTGGAAGGCCTTTAGCCGTCAGGCGCAAAAGCAGGACATTCTCTTACTCAACTACGATAATTTGTATGGCGTGGCCGCTTTGCGTGAACAGATTGCCCGTCTGGCCATTGATAGCGGCTGCCAGCTTATGGCTGAAGAAATTGTGATCACAACGGGCTGTCACGAAGCTTTATCGGTATCAATCCGCGCGGTATGTGAGCCTGGTGATATTATTGCCGTTGAGTCACCCTCTTTTCACGGCATTATGCAGACGCTTCGTGGCTTCGGCATCCGGGCCATAGAGATCCCCACCGATTCTGTTACAGGTATTAGTTTAGAAGCGTTGGAACTGGCCTTTGAGCAGTGGCCGATCAAAGCTGTGGTCGTTGTGCCTAACTGCAATAATCCGCTGGGCTTTATCATGCCGGAAAACCGTAAACGTGCACTGCTGACTTTAGCGCAACGTTTTGATGCTGCAATTATTGAAGATGATGTCTATGGCGAGCTGGCATGGGAATATCCGCGTCCGCCTACCATAAAAGCGATGGATATGGATGGTCGCGTTCTGCTTTGCAGCTCCTTTTCAAAAACACTGGCACCTGGCTTGCGCGTTGGCTGGGTTGTACCGGGACGTTATCGCGATCGCGTGTTGCACATGAAATACATCGTTACTGGCTCGACGGCAACTCAGCCGCAACATGCCGTAGCTGAGTTTATTCGTCATGGGCACTATCTACCGCATCTGCGTCGTATGCGACAAATTTATCAACGCAACTATGAAACGTTTAGTTGCTGGGTGCGCCATTATTTTCCCTGCGACATTTGTGTATCGCGCCCGCAAGGCGGTTTTTTAATGTGGGTTGAGTTACCAGAAGCGTTTGATGCTGTTCGCCTTAATCGTGAACTGCGTGAATCCCGCATTCAAATTGCTGTGGGGTCTCTTTTCTCCGCCTCGGGCAAATACCGTAACTGTCTGCGTCTGAATTATGGGCTGCCCTTAACTGAGAAAACCGAGAACGCGCTGGCCTTGTTAGGGGCTGCGATAGAACGGGCAATGGCGGCGTGTATGCATGAACCAGCACAAAATAAACAGTACACAGAAATTCTCCCGGCGAAGTAAAAAGGCAGGGCCAGAAAGAGGGGAACCGGCCCTGACCGGGCAGAGCTTACCCGGCGAGAGCAACGTTACACGGCGTAAAAAAACCGCGCCAGCATGGATCTTTATTGCTGCGCGCGGTCTTCCAGCATGACTTGCGTCGTTGCGTACGTTACACGCATCGCTGCGTAACGGCTTCCAGAAATCAGGCGACAGGCTCTGGTTCCGCTAATGTCAGCAGAATACGTGTTGCTTCACGCCAGTCATCAGCCTGAGTAATCGCACTCACGACAGCAATGCTGCCTACGCCCGTTGCTAAGACTTCCGGAGCGCGTTCAATACTGATGCCCCCAATCGCAACGGTGGGGATATGCTGTAAACGCGCTAAATGACGCTTTAGCTCAATCAGTCCCTGTGGCGCAGAGGGCATCTGCTTGGTTTGCGTAGGAAAAATATGGCCCAGTGCAATGTAAGAGGGCTGTAAGGCCAGCGCCCGATCTAATTCAGCATCATCATGCGTCGATATCCCCAGGCGCAGCCCTGCCTGATTAATCAGCGCAAGATTAGCCACATCAAGATCTTCCTGGCCGAGGTGTACGCCATACGCATTGTGCCTGATCGCCAACTGCCAGTAATCATTGATAAACAGGCGCGCACGATAGCGTTTACCCAGCGCGATAGCCTGAACAATAGCCGGTTCTACCGCATCATCAGGCTGATCTTTAATACGTAACTGGAGCGTACGCACGCCCGCATCAAGCAAACGCTCAATCCACTCTACGTTATCAACCACCGGATAAAGCCCTAAACGCGGCGCGGTGGCAGGGAATGCATTCATATTTTGTCCTCCTGAACAGCATCCGCAGGATGATAAAGCTCACCGCCACGGTTGCGAAAATGGGCAGACATTTGCGCCATGCCAATATCAACCGGCTTCGCCTCGGCTTCCTGGCGAGCAGCATAGTCACGCACTTCCTGGGTAATTTTCATTGAGCAGAACTTTGGCCCACACATGGAGCAGAAGTGTGCCACTTTGCCCGATTCCTGTGGCAGTGTTTCGTCGTGATAAGCCCGAGCGGTATGAGGATCAAGGGCCAGATTGAACTGATCTTCCCAGCGAAATTCAAAACGCGCTTTAGACATGGCGTTATCACGAATCTGCGCGCCAGGATGACCTTTCGCCAGATCGGCTGCGTGCGCAGCAATTTTATAGGTAATCAAACCCTGCTTTACATCCTCTTTATTCGGCAGGCCGAGATGCTCTTTTGGCGTGACATAGCACAGCATCGCGCAGCCGAACCAGCCAATCATGGCGGCACCAATACCGGATGTGAAGTGATCGTAACCCGGTGCGATGTCAGTAGTAAGTGGGCCGAGCGTGTAAAAAGGCGCTTCATGACAGTGCTCCAGCTGTTCAGTCATGTTGCGGCGAATCATCTGCATCGGCACGTGACCAGGGCCTTCGATCATGACCTGCACATCATACTCCCAGGCAATCTTCGTCAATTCGCCCAACGTATGTAACTCAGCAAATTGCGCCGCGTCGTTAGCATCCTGGATCGAACCAGGACGCAAGCCATCACCCAAAGACAGCGAGACATCATAAGCCGCACAGATTTCACAAATGTCACGGAAGTGTTGATACAGAAAACTTTCTTTGTGATGCGATAAGCACCACTTCGCCATAATTGATCCGCCGCGTGACACAATACCTGTCAGCCGTTTGGCGGTCATTGGCACATAGCGCAGCAGCACGCCAGCATGAATAGTGAAATAATCAACGCCTTGTTCGGCTTGCTCCAGTAGCGTGTCGCGAAAGATTTCCCAGTTGAGATCTTCTGCCACACCATTTACTTTTTCCAGCGCCTGATAAATCGGCACGGTACCAATCGGGACCGGACTGTTACGCAAAATCCATTCACGCGTTTCGTGAATATAGCGGCCGGTAGAGAGATCCATCACCGTATCTGCGCCCCAACGTGTTGACCACACCAGCTTTTCAACTTCTTCTTCGATGGAAGAGGTAACGGCCGAGTTACCGATATTGGCATTGACCTTCACCAGAAAGTTGCGGCCAATAATCATGGGTTCAGATTCAGGATGATTGATGTTAGCGGGGATAATCGCGCGGCCTTCCGCCACTTCCTTACGGACAAATTCTGGCGTAATGTTTTGCGGCAGATGAGCGCCAAAGCTGTGTCCCGCATGTTGTTGCAGCAGTACCTCACCGCGAATGCGCTCGCGTCCCATATTTTCACGCAGGGCAATAAACTCCATCTCCGGGGTGATAATACCCTGACGCGCATAGTGCAACTGAGTCACCCGGCGGCCTGGTTTAGCGCGGCGCGGCTCAGGCAGGTGTTCGAAACGTAAATGATCAAGACCGTCGTCGGCCAGACGTTGTTGAGTGTAAGTTGAACTGATTTGTTTAAGTGGCTCGCTATCATCACGTTCAGCGATCCAGCGGGCGCGCAGTTTTTCCAGACCGCGATGTACATCAATTTGCGCTGACGTATCGCCATACGCACCGGCTGTGTCATAGACCGGCACTGCTTCGTTATCTTCGTAGTGTGGATTGTCTTTGCTGCCGCCCGTCAGGGTTGGGCTGAGCTGAATTTCGCGCATCGGCACGCGAATATCTTCACGGCTGCCGGTGATCCAAATGCGTTTCGAACGAGGAAATGCGCTGCCGCTTTGCAGTGAATCGATGAATTCCTGTGCCTGAGCACGCTGTTCGCGACGAGTGGTTTTTGACAGAGACATAGCAATTTTCCAGTTAAAGGGGAACGTTGCTTGTCTGGAGCCGGAAGGAGTAACAGATACCGGGCAAAAGCCGCCCGTATACTGAACAAATTTACTCTTGTTCCCTACGCAGGTATTAACCTGGTCAGGTTCCGCGGATCCCGAATGAACGGTCTCAGCCCTAAAAGGGCACTCCGACAAGAATTTAAAAACAGGTTTATCAGACCGAAGTCGTCAAAACCCATTCAGCATAAAAGCGCCTTTCGATAATCACAAGTGATTATCTGGCTGATATTACGCCGGACGCGCCATTTGGCTGTCGTTTGCAACAGGCGGCCGCGCCAGGTGATTGTCCCATGCCAGCTGGATCAGCTTATCTTCAAGCGTAAAACGCGCTTCTAACACTTCGCCCACTTCGGATAATGCCTGCTGAAACGTCACGCAGTTATCATCATCAATCGACTGCTGTAAATGACCATCATAAAGCTGCATCAGCCGTTCAGTGTTTGCTTCGAGCGGCGGATAAATTTGCGCAGCGGCAATCAGCGGGCTGTCGCCACTCATTTCGCTAATAATGCGCTCATAAATACTAAAATGTCCTGCTGACAGATAATCTACCAGGCCGTGGCAAAAATTATCCAGTGCTTGTTCATCCAACGCGGTAAGGGCTTCTTTATTCGGTTTCATTCCTACCAAATGGTAATAGGCAACCAACAGTTGGCGTCGGGCTTCCAGCCACGAATCTACCAGTTCATTGCTGCCACCTACGCGCTCGGTCAGGACGTCTAACTGGTTAAGCATATCTAACTCCATGTGAGTCATATCCCTTCATACTTCAGGCTGCAAATGCGTTGGCTGCGCGTCTTCTTCTCCATCACTTATCTCTGTAAGCGCCTGGGGAGAGATCATCATGCCGCCTTCCTGCAATCCGAATTATTTGGGTATAGTTGTTTATCTACACACTTAACATCAGGACTTCAGCGTGCCATTTGACGCTAAGGATGACGAAAAAAATGCAATACGAGATTTCAAGCGTAGACGCTGGATGGTGGATTGTCAGCCATGAACAAAAACTTTGGTTACCGCAGGGCGAATTACCCCATGGAAGTGCGCAAAAATGGGGGCTGGTGGGCAGCAAAGCACAGGTGATTGGCGAGTGGTCAGGTGAGAAAGTCTGGCTCATCTGCGAGACGCGTCCGGACAGCATGTTATCGGTGCGGCAGCTGATTGATGAAGACGTTGGCCTGTTCCAGCTGGCGGGTCGGGGGTGCAACTGGCTGAGTTTTATCGTTCCCATCGCTGGTGTGGCTACTGCGGCCATGAGATGCAGCACAGCACCCGCGAGTTTGCCTGTCTGTGCACGCACTGCCGTGAACGCTACTATCCGCAAATCGCGCCTTGCATCATTGTCGCCATTCGCCGCGGAGAGGAGATCCTGCTGGCGAATCACTCCCGGCATCGTAATAGCATTTATACCGTGCTGGCAGGCTTCGTCGAAGTGGGCGAAACGCTGGAACAGGCTGTTGCGCGCGAAGTAATGGAAGAAAGCAATGTGCGGGTGAAAAATGTGCGTTATGTAACATCACAGCCGTGGCCGTTCCCACAATCACTAATGGTGGCGTTTATGGCTGAGTATGAGAGCGGTGACCTGCAACACGATGGCAAAGAATTGCTGGACGCCGGATGGTTCCGTTATGACGCACTGCCGTTGTTACCGCCAGCGGGGACGGTGGCACGCCGTTTGATAGAAGACACCGTTGCCATCTGCCGCGCCGGGGCGTGAGGAAAATGCTACACTACACGCCTGAAATTGAGAGAGCCTTGAAATGAGTGAACTGAAGAACGATCGTTATTTGCGCGCCCTGTTACGTCAGCCAGTTGATGTCACACCGGTATGGATGATGCGACAAGCCGGGCGTTACTTACCGGAATACAAAGCGACCCGTGCTGAAGCGGGGATTTTATGTCGCTGTGTAAAAATGCCGAGCTGGCCTGTGAAGTTACGCTACAGCCGCTGCGTCGTTACGCACTGGATGCGGCGATCCTCTTTAGCGATATTTTAACTATCCCCGATGCGATGGGGCTGGGTCTTTATTTCGAAGCCGGTGAAGGCCCACGCTTTTCAAATCCCATTACTTGCCGTGCCGATGTTGAACGTTTGCCGGTGCCGGATCCTGAAATGGAACTGGGCTATGTGATGAACGCGGTGCGCACGATCCGTAAAAACCTGAAAGGCGAAGTCCCTCTGATCGGTTTTTCTGGCAGCCCCTGGACGCTGGCAACCTATATGGTTGAGGGCGGCAGCAGCAAGGCTTTCACTAAAATTAAAAAAATGATGTACGCCGATCCAACGACGCTGCATGCGATGCTGGATAAACTGGCAGACAGCGTGATTCTCTATCTGAATGCGCAGATTCGTGCCGGTGCGCAGTCAGTGATGGTGTTTGATACATGGGGCGGAGTACTCACTGGTCGTGATTACCGTGAGTTTTCGCTCTACTACATGCACAAAATTGTCGACGGCGTATTGCATGAGAATGAAGGCCGCCGCGTGCCAATAACCTTGTTCACAAAGGGTGGCGGACAGTGGCTGGAAGCGATGGC
The DNA here is from genome assembly GCA_018842655.1 of Candidatus Pantoea haifensis. GTDB lineage: Bacteria > Pseudomonadota > Gammaproteobacteria > Enterobacterales > Enterobacteriaceae > Pantoea > Pantoea haifensis. Next base: position 3,231,613 of record JAGTWN010000004.1, read on the forward strand.
AGAAACGGGCTGTGATGCGCTGGGTCTGGACTGGACCACCGATATCGGAGAGGCACGTCGTCGCGTTGGCGATAAAGTTGCGCTCCAGGGCAATATGGATCCCTCAATGTTATATGCGCCCCCTGCGCGTATCGAACAGGAAGTGGCTGGGATTCTGGAAAGCTTTGGTCGTGGAAATGGCCACGTCTTTAACCTCGGCCATGGTATTCATCAGGATGTGCCGCCAGAACATGCAGGTGCGTTTGTTGAAGCAGTGCATCGTTTGTCTCGTCCATGGCATCAGGAGTAATTATGGATATTGCTGCATTACGTGCTGAGCAGCTTCAGCGTGCCGCTGACGTGGTGCGGCATGACGATTTCGACGTACTGCCGCCGCGCTTTATCGGTGGGGCAGACGTGGGTTTCGAGCAAGAGGGCGCCGTTACGCGTGCCGCCATGGTCATTCTTGAATATCCTTCTCTCAGGCTGGTGGAGCACCGCATTGCGCGCATTGACACCACCATGCCTTATATCCCTGGCTTTCTCTCTTTCGCGAATATCCCGCGCTGATGGCTGCATGGCAGATGCTTGAACAAAAGCCCGATCTGCTGTTTGTTGACGGTCACGGTATTTCGCATCCACGTCGCCTGGGCGTCGCATCACACTTTGGTTTGCTGGTGGACGTGCCAACCATAGGTGTGGCTAAACGTCGCTTGTGCGGGCGTTATGAAGAGGTCGATGCGCAACCTGGCAGTCGCCAGCCTCTGATCGACAAAGGCGAGCAGATTGGCTGGGTATGGCGCAGTAAGCAGCGTTGTAATCCATTATTTGTCGCAACCGGACATCGTGTCAGCCTCGACAGCGCGCTGCACTGGGTTGAAAACTGCACGCGTGGCTACCGTTTACCGGAACCTACACGCTGGGCAGATGCCGTTGCGTCGAACCGTACTGCGTTTCAGCGTTGGCAAAACACGCTTTAACGCTGTTTCAACGGCACTTTTGCGATACACTGCCGCCAGCGAAACGAATAAGAGCCACCGTCATGTTACAAAACCCCGTTCATTTGCGTCTGGCGAAGCTGGAAAGTTGGCAGCACCTGACCTTTATGGCCTGCCTGTGCGAACGCATGTATCCCAATTACTGGGCTTTTTGCGAACAGACGCAGTTTGCCGATCCCGCCTTGTATCGTCGTATTCTCGATTTGATTTGGGAAAGCCTGACGGTCAAAGATGCGAAGATCAATTTTGACAGCCAGCTTGAAAAGCTGGAAGCGGCAATCCCTGATGGCGATGCCTTTGAGGTTTACGGCGTTTATCCCGCTATTGATGCTTGTGTGGCCCTGAGCGAGGTGCTACACGCTCAGCTAAGCGGTGAGACGCTTGAGCATGCTATCGAAGTCAGCGAGAGTTCAATTACTACCGTCGCCATGCTGGAAATGACGCAGGCGGGCCGTGAAATGAGCGATGAAGAACTGCGTGAAAACTCAGCAATTATCGACGAATGGGACCTGCAATGGGAGATTTTTCGCCTACTCGCGGACTGTGAAGAACGAGACCTTGAATTGATCAAAGGACTTCGATCAGACCTGCGTGAAGCGGGAATCAGTAACATCGGTATAAAATTTCAGCAATAAGGCGAGAAAACGTGACTTCAGGCCTGAATTACCGCGCCTGAAGGCTTCACATCGGCCCCCTGTCTGGTCTACATTTGGGGGCTGAAAATTGTGGCTATCGGTGCGTGCAGGCTGAAGAGTGCCAGAATATGGCTTTTCCCTCGCACTCGTTGCTTAGCAAGCGATAAATACACTTTAAGGATAACTTATGAACAAGACTCAACTGATTGATGTGATCGCGGATAAAGCTGACCTGTCTAAAACCCAGGCTAAGGCGGCGCTGGAATCTACTCTGGCTGCGATTACTGAGTCTCTGAAAGATGGTGATGCTGTACAACTGGTTGGTTTTGGTACTTTTAAAGTGAACCACCGCGCTGAGCGTACCGGTCGCAACCCGCAGACTGGCAAAGAGATCAAAATCGCTGCAGCTAACGTACCAGCATTCGTGTCAGGTAAGGCACTGAAAGACGCTGTTAAGTAAGTCGTCGCATTGCGGTCAAGCTTTAAAACAGGGGGCGTTTTCGCCCCTTTTGTTTAAGGGGCCAACCATGATGATTTCGCTGTTTCAGCGCCTTTCTGCCCTTAGTCTTATTTTATTTCTCTTTGGATGCAGTTCCACTCCGGATGTCCCGGCCTTTTCTGCCAGTGGTTATCTTGCCGATCGCGGTGCTGTGCGCATCTGGCGTAAGAACAGTGACCATCAGGCTGTTCATATCCGCACTCTCTTTACTCCCTTTAATGGCGATGTGGTTGAAACCACCGATTACATCTGGCTGGAAGACGCACTGATTAGCGTTCAACGCAAAGTCAGTGGCGCGCAGCCGGATGATGTCACGCTACGGTTCGACCAGGAGGGTGGTCTGAATTTCATGCAACGGCAGCTTGCAGGACGACGTGAAGCCGTCAGCCCGGATGCAGTCGAACTGTATAAGTTTGACGCGCAACGCATGCGTAAAGTAAGCGATGCGCTATTAAGCGGTCGGGTATTTCTCAAACAGGGCCACTGGCTCGGTGGAAACCTTATTGAAACCTGTGAGGGACAGCGCGTCACTCCCGCATTTGATATGAATGCGCTACAGTCGTTAGCGCAGCAGCAGCGTAGCACCAGCGAGCCATTGATGGTTTCATGGCTTGAAGCTGAAGAAGGAGTCCAGTTATTGCGTGTCAGCCAGCAGGACGACTGCGCAGAGCAGCCTAAAGAAGCCGATTTTTAGTCAAAAAAGGGCGCGCTGGCCCCTGTATCTTATTTGCGGTTAATGGCGCGATAACCGATATCGCGGCGGCAGAAGCTGCCCTGCCATGAAATAGGCTGGGCGAGTTCATAAGCCCGTTTCTGCGCAGCGGCAACGTCCTCGCCCAGCGCCGTCACGCACAGTACGCGACCGCCGTTGGTCAGTACCACATCCTCTTCAAGACGCGTCCCGGCGTGGAACACTTTGCCATCCGCAACTTCTTCCAGCGGCAGGCCATGAATCTGGTCGCCATTGTTATAGCTGCCCGGATAGCCACCCGCGGCCAATACCACACCCAGCGACGGACGTGGATCCCACTGAGAATCTTTCTGATCCAACTTGCCTTCACAGGCCGCAAGGCAGAGATCGACCAGATCTGACTGTAAGCGCAGCATAATAGGTTGGGTTTCAGGATCCCCGAAGCGGCAGTTAAATTCGATCACTTTTGGCTGGCCCGCTTGATCGATCATCAGACCTGCATAAAGGAAACCGGTATATACATTGCCTTCTGCGGCCATGCCACGCACGGTTGGCCAAATGACGTGATCCATCACGCGCTGGTGGATCTCATCAGTGACCACCGGCGCAGGAGAATAGGCTCCCATACCGCCAGTATTAGGACCGGTGTCGCCATCGCCGACGCGTTTATGATCCTGGCTGGTTGCCATCGGCAGGACGTTTTCGCCATCCACCATAACGATAAAGCTGGCTTCTTCTCCTGCAAGAAACTCCTCAATCACGATGCGGTGACCGGCATCACCAAAGGCATTACCAGCCAGCATATCTTTCACTGCGTCTTCTGCTTCTTGCAGCGTCATGGCGACAATCACGCCTTTTCCTGCCGCCAGGCCATCCGCTTTAATAACGATCGGCGCGCCTTTCTCACGCAGCCAGGCTAATGCAGGCTCGACTTCAGTGAAGTTCTGATATTCCGCTGTGGGAATGTTATGACGGGCAAGAAAATCTTTGGTAAAAGCCTTTGAACCTTCCAACTGAGCAGCAGCCTGTGTTGGGCCAAAAATTTTCAGACCTGCCGCACGAAACGCATCCACCACACCAATAACTAAAGGCGCTTCCGGGCCGACAATTGTCAGGTCGATGTTTTCACGTTGGGCAAATTCCAGCAGGGCAGGCACATCAGTCGGGCTAATGGCAACATTTTGCAGTGTTGGCTCAAGTGCCGTGCCGGCGTTGCCTGGTGCAACAAAAACGGTTTCAGCTAACGGCGATTGTGCCGCTTTCCATGCCAGCGCGTGTTCACGTCCACCATTACCGATGACTAAAATTTTCATTAACTACTCTCCAGACGATTAATGGCGGAAGTGACGCATATCAGTGAAAATCATCGCGATACCGTGCTCGTCCGCAGCGGCAATCACTTCATCATCACGGATAGAGCCACCCGGTTGAATCACGCAGCTTACGCCGACAGCCGCAGCGGCGTCGATGCCATCACGGAACGGGAAGAATGCATCAGACGCCATTGCAGAACCTTTTACTTCCAGACCTTCATCACCGGCTTTGATGCCAGCAATTTTGGCCGAGTAAACGCGGCTCATCTGGCCTGCGCCAATGCCAATCGTCATGTTGTCGCGCGCATAGACAATGGCATTAGACTTAACGAATTTAGCTACCTTCCAGCAGAACAGGGCGTCACGCAATTCCTGCTCAGTTGGCTGGCGCTTGCTGACCACACGTAACTGGCTGGCTTCAACCATCCCCAGATCGCGATCCTGAACCAGTAAACCGCCATTTACGCGTTTGAAGTCCAGGCCTTTCACACGATCCTGCCACTGACCGCAAACCAGCACGCGAACGTTCTGTTTGCTGGCCGTGATTTTTAATGCTGCCTCAGTAGCGGAAGGGGCAATAATCACTTCAACAAACTGACGGCTGATAATTGCCTGCGCGGTCGCTTCATCCAGCTCGCGGTTAAACGCAATAATGCCGCCAAAGGCAGAAGTCGGATCGGTTTGATAAGCGCGCTCATAGGCAGCAAGAACAGAATCGCCGACTGCCACGCCGCATGGATTAGCGTGTTTGACGATAACACACGCAGGTTCGCTGAACTCTTTTACGCACTCCAGTGCCGCATCAGTATCAGCGATGTTGTTGTAAGAGAGCGCCTTGCCCTGAACCTGCTGTGCAGTAGCGACAGAGGCTTCCTGGACATTCTCTTCTATATAGAAAGCAGCATCCTGATGGCTATTCTCACCGTAACGCATATCCTGCTTCTTAATGAAGTTAAGATTCAGCGTACGTGGGAAGCGGCCAGCCGGTTCTTTGCTCTGACCGTGATAAGCCGGCACCAGGCTACCGAAATAGTTGGCAATCATGCTGTCGTAAGCGGCTGTATGTTCGAAAGCTTTAATAGCCAAATCGAAACGCGTTTCCAGGGTCAATGAGTTTTCGTTGGCATCCAGCTCAGCCACAATGGCATCGTAGTCACTGCTCTTCACCACAATCGCCACATCTTTATGGTTCTTAGCGGCTGAGCGCACCATTGTCGGTCCACCGATATCGATATTCTCGACGGCATCTTCCAGTGAGCAGCCTTCGCGCGCAACGGTTTGTGCGAAGGGATACAGATTGACGACCACCATGTCGATAGGGCTGATTGCATGCTGCGCCATGATGGCATCATCCTGACCACGACGACCCAGAATACCGCCATGCACTTTGGGGTGCAGCGTTTTGACGCGTCCATCCATCATTTCCGGGAAACCGGTGTAGTCAGAGACTTCAGTCACAGGAAGGCCAGCATCTGCCAGCAGGCGAGCAGTGCCGCCAGTGGAGAGTAGCTCGACACCGCGGTTGGAGAGCGCCTGAGCAAATTCAAGGATACCGGCTTTGTCAGAAACACTAAGCAGAGCGCGGCGTACAGGACGACGATGTTGCATGGTGGTTTTATCCCTTGGCTTTGTTTCGCGTAAATAAGAGCGTTACATCAAGCTTTGCGATCTCTTCTTTTATAAAGAAAGAAAGAAAACTTCAGGTAACGCCCCGAAAAGGGGCGTCCGTTACGTCGCGGGGCATTGTAGCGAAAACGTTTGCGTGATGCTCGTCTAAATTCGTGATGCTGAAGAATGTGGATAAGTTTGTGTGTAACTGCGTATAAAGCCGCATTTTGCTGTGGAATGCAGCGAACGGTTGTTTTTATTGAATTTAGTGGTTGCACGCGCCGAACAACTCCCTATAATGCGCCTCCATCGACACGGCACACCGGCTTACGGAATGACGTGTTGAGAGGTTCAGGAGACTGAGCCGCCGGAGAAAAACTTCGAAAAAGAAGTTGACTCTGAAGGAGGTTAGCGTAATATACGCCACCTCGCGACAGACGGTTAACCCGCTGGTCGCACTGCTCTTTAACAATTTATCAGACAATCTGTGTGGGCACTCGCAGGATTGATATCAGCGTCTCCGGACGTAAAAAATATCAAGTCTCTGCTGGGTGAACACGTAATTCATTACGAAGTTTAATTCACAGAGCATCGCTTCACGGGTTGAAGCAAATCAAACTTTAAATTGAAGAGTTTGATCATGGCTCAGATTGAACGCTGGCGGCAGGCCTAACACATGCAAGTCGGACGGTAGCACAGGAGAGCTTGCTCTTTGGGTGACGAGTGGCGGACGGGTGAGTAATGTCTGGGGATCTGCCCGATGGAGGGGATAACCACTGGAAACGGTGGCTAATACCGCATAACGTCGCAAGACCAAAGTGGGGGACCTTCGGGCCTCACACCATCGGATGAACCCAGATGGGATTAGCTAGTAGGCGGGGTAACGGCCCACCTAGGCGACGATCCCTAGCTGGTCTGAGAGGATGACCAGCCACACTGGAACTGAGACACGGTCCAGACTCCTACGGGAGGCAGCAGTGGGGAATATTGCACAATGGGCGCAAGCCTGATGCAGCCATGCCGCGTGTATGAAGAAGGCCTTCGGGTTGTAAAGTACTTTCAGCGGGGAGGAAGGGATGAGGTTTAATACGCCTCATCATTGACGTTACCCGCAGAAGAAGCACCGGCTAACTCCGTGCCAGCAGCCGCGGTAATACGGAGGGTGCAAGCGTTAATCGGAATTACTGGGCGTAAAGCGCACGCAGGCGGTCTGTTAAGTCAGATGTGAAATCCCCGGGCTTAACCTGGGAACTGCATTTGAAACTGGCAGGCTTGAGTCTCGTAGAGGGGGTAGAATTCCAGGTGTAGCGGTGAAATGCGTAGAGATCTGGAGGAATACCGGTGGCGAAGGCGGCCCCCTGGACGAAGACTGACGCTCAGGTGCGAAAGCGTGGGGAGCAAACAGGATTAGATACCCTGGTAGTCCACGCCGTAAACGATGTCGACTTGGAGGTTGTGCCCTTGAGGCGTGGCTTCCGGAGCTAACGCGTTAAGTCGACCGCCTGGGGAGTACGGCCGCAAGGTTAAAACTCAAATGAATTGACGGGGGCCCGCACAAGCGGTGGAGCATGTGGTTTAATTCGATGCAACGCGAAGAACCTTACCTACTCTTGACATCCACGGGATCGGGCAGAGATGCCTGAGTGCCTTCGGGAACCGTGAGACAGGTGCTGCATGGCTGTCGTCAGCTCGTGTTGTGAAATGTTGGGTTAAGTCCCGCAACGAGCGCAACCCTTATCCTTTGTTGCCAGCGATTCGGTCGGGAACTCAAAGGAGACTGCCGGTGATAAACCGGAGGAAGGTGGGGATGACGTCAAGTCATCATGGCCCTTACGAGTAGGGCTACACACGTGCTACAATGGCGCATACAAAGAGAAGCGACCTCGCGAGAGCAAGCGGACCTCATAAAGTGCGTCGTAGTCCGGATCGGAGTCTGCAACTCGACTCCGTGAAGTCGGAATCGCTAGTAATCGTGGATCAGAACGCCACGGTGAATACGTTCCCGGGCCTTGTACACACCGCCCGTCACACCATGGGAGTGGGTTGCAAAAGAAGTAGGTAGCTTAACCTCCGGGAGGGCGCTTACCACTTTGTGATTCATGACTGGGGTGAAGTCGTAACAAGGTAACCGTAGGGGAACCTGCGGTTGGATCACCTCCTTACCTGAAGATACCTTCCCGCGAAGTGCTCACACAGATTGTCTGATAGAAAGTAAAGAAGCAGTAAAACCCCGGCAGGCTTGTAGCTCAGGTGGTTAGAGCGCACCCCTGATAAGGGTGAGGTCGGTGGTTCAAGTCCACTCAGGCCTACCAGTTCTTGCGTACTCTTCGTTGTGACCCCGGAGCGCACAGTTCAGCGCGCCTGGCGTTGCCACGTCCTGATTACAGAAGAATCATGGTCACGGGTTTTACCTATTTGGGGCTATAGCTCAGCTGGGAGAGCGCCTGCCTTGCACGCAGGAGGTCAGCGGTTCGATCCCGCTTAGCTCCACCATCAACCTGCGGTTGATACCCAAAACTTCAGAATGCATTTTCGAGTGCATTGCGAAGTTTTACTGCTCTTTAACAATCCGGAACAAGCTGAAAATTGAAACGACGCGTCGCGCCATTTCTCCGTAACAGGGAGTGGCACAGCGATGCGGACGAGTCTCTCAAATGCTTGCAGTCTGCACGCGTTGCAAAACGCCTGTGGGTTGTGAGGTTAAGCGACTAAGCGTACACGGTGGATGCCCTGGCAGTCAGAGGCGATGAAGGACGTGCTAATCTGCGTAAAGCGCCGGTAAGGTGATATGAACCGCTACAGCCGGCGATGTCCGAATGGGGAAACCCGGTGCACTCAGTGCATCATTGCAGCATGAATACATAGTGCTGCAAGGCGAACCGGGGGAACTGAAACATCTAAGTACCCCGAGGAAAAGAAATCAACCGAGATTCCCCCAGTAGCGGCGAGCGAACGGGGAGCAGCCCAGAGCCTGAATCAGCTTGTGCACTAGTGGAAGCGTCTGGAAAGGCGCAGGGTACAGGGTGACACTCCCGTACACAAAAGTGCACGAGCTGTGAGCTCGATGAGTAAGGCGGGACACGTGGTATCCTGTCTGAACACGGGGGGACCATCCTCCAAGGCTAAATACTCCTGACTGACCGATAGTGAACCAGTACCGTGAGGGAAAGGCGAAAAGAACCCCGGCGAGGGGAGTGAAACAGAACCTGAAACCGTGTACGTACAAGCAGTGGGAGCACCCTTGTGGTGTGACTGCGTACCTTTTGTATAATGGGTCAGCGACTTATATTCTGTAGCAAGGTTAACCGTATAGGGGAGCCGCAGGGAAACCGAGTCTTAACTGGGCGTTAAGTTGCAGGGTATAGACCCGAAACCCGGTGATCTAGCCATGGGCAGGTTGAAGGTTGGGTAACACTAACTGGAGGACCGAACCGACTAATGTTGAAAAATTAGCGGATGACCTGTGGCTGGGGGTGAAAGGCCAATCAAACCGGGAGATAGCTGGTTCTCCCCGAAAGCTATTTAGGTAGCGCCTCGTGAACTCATCTCCGGGGGTAGAGCACTGTTTCGGCTAGGGGGCCATCCCGGCTTACCAACCCGATGCAAACTGCGAATACCGGAGAATGTTATCACGGGAGACACACGGCGGGTGCTAACGTCCGTCGTGAAGAGGGAAACAACCCAGACCGCCAGCTAAGGTCCCGAAGTCATGGTTAAGTGGGAAACGATGTGGGAAGGCACAGACAGCCAGGATGTTGGCTTAGAAGCAGCCATCATTTAAAGAAAGCGTAATAGCTCACTGGTCGAGTCGGCCTGCGCGGAAGATGTAACGGGGCTAAACCATGCACCGAAGCTGCGGCAGCGACGCTTGCGTTGCTGGGTAGGGGAGCGTTCTGTAAGCCGCAGAAGGTGGTCCGTGAGGGCCGCTGGAGGTATCAGAAGTGCGAATGCTGACATAAGTAACGATAAAGCGGGTGAAAAGCCCGCTCGCCGGAAGACCAAGGGTTCCTGTCCAACGTTAATCGGGGCAGGGTGAGTCGACCCCTAAGGCGAGGCCGAAAGGCGTAGTCGATGGGAAACAGGTTAATATTCCTGTACTTGGTGTTACTGCGAAGGGGGGACGGAGAAGGTTAGGTCAGCCGGGCGACGGTCGTCCCGGTTTAAGCGTGTAGGCTGGTTATCCAGGCAAATCCGGATAATCAAGGCTGAGGCGTGACGACGAAGCTCCACGGAGCTGAAGTGACTGATACCCTGCTTCCAGGAAAAGCCTCTAAGCATCAGGTAACACGAAATCGTACCCCAAACCGACACAGGTGGTCAGGTAGAGAATACCAAGGCGCTTGAGAGAACTCGGGTGAAGGAACTAGGCAAAATGGTGCCGTAACTTCGGGAGAAGGCACGCTGGCGCGTAGGTGAGGGGACTTGCTCCCGGAGCCGAAGCCAGTCGAAGATACCAGCTGGCTGCAACTGTTTATTAAAAACACAGCACTGTGCAAACACGAAAGTGGACGTATACGGTGTGACGCCTGCCCGGTGCCGGAAGGTTAATTGATGGGGTTATCCGTAAGGAGAAGCTCTTGATCGAAGCCCCGGTAAACGGCGGCCGTAACTATAACGGTCCTAAGGTAGCGAAATTCCTTGTCGGGTAAGTTCCGACCTGCACGAATGGCGTAATGATGGCCAGGCTGTCTCCACCCGAGACTCAGTGAAATTGAACTCGCTGTGAAGATGCAGTGTACCCGCGGCAAGACGGAAAGACCCCGTGAACCTTTACTACAGCTTGACACTGAACATTGAGCCTTGATGTGTAGGATAGGTGGGAGGCTTTGAAGCGCGGACGCCAGTCCGTGTGGAGCCAACCTTGAAATACCACCCTTTAACGTTTGATGTTCTAACGTGGGCCCGTGATCCGGGCTGCGGACAGTGTCTGGTGGGTAGTTTGACTGGGGCGGTCTCCTCCCAAAGCGTAACGGAGGAGCACGAAGGTCAGCTAATCACGGTCGGACATCGTGAGGTTAGTGCAATGGCATAAGCTGGCTTGACTGCGAGCGTGACGGCGCGAGCAGGTGCGAAAGCAGGTCATAGTGATCCGGTGGTTCTGAATGGAAGGGCCATCGCTCAACGGATAAAAGGTACTCCGGGGATAACAGGCTGATACCGCCCAAGAGTTCATATCGACGGCGGTGTTTGGCACCTCGATGTCGGCTCATCACATCCTGGGGCTGAAGTAGGTCCCAAGGGTACGGCTGTTCGCCGTTTAAAGTGGTACGCGAGCTGGGTTTAGAACGTCGTGAGACAGTTCGGTCCCTATCTGCCGTGGGCGCTGGAAAACTGAGGGGGTTGCTCCTAGTACGAGAGGACCGGAGTGAACGCACCGCTGGTGTTCGGGTTGTCATGCCAATGGCACTGCCCGGTAGCTAAGTGCGGAAGAGATAAGTGCTGAAAGCATCTAAGCACGAAACTTGCCCCGAGATGAGTTTTCCCTGACCCCTCGAGGGTCCTGAAGGGACGTTGAAGACGACGACGTTGATAGGCCGGGTGTGTAAGCGCAGCGATGCGTTGAGCTAACCGGTACTAATGACCCGTGAGGCTTAACCTTACAACGCCAGAGGCGTTTTTGAGAGACTTTCAGCTTGTGACGGATAATTCTGCGCGGCCTGCGGGCGGCGCGGAGACAGAATTTGCCTGGCGGCACTAGCGCGGTGGTCCCACCTGACCCCATGCCGAACTCAGAAGTGAAACGCCGTAGCGCCGATGGTAGTGTGGGGTCTCCCCATGCGAGAGTAGGGAACTGCCAGGCATCCAACAGAAAAAGCCCCTGCGTCTGCAGGGGGCTTTTTTACGTCTGCAGAAAAGTGATCCCGTTCCAGACGGCGGACAGATTATCAATCCTGCTCTGGATCTCTATTAGGATCACGCATAGCCGGATCGTTTCAGTCATTTCATGGCAACTACGCCCAAATTTACTCTAACCCGTTTGCCGCTCAGCTTTGCTCTTACACGTAGAAGCAAAAATCTTATCCCAAATAAAGCTGAAACATTTTCATTCACTGCATGAAAACATCGACAAGTGGCATGTACCAGGCTAATGTTGGGCATCTGGATGTCTAAACGTTTATATGGTTGTAAGAGGTAAGCAGGCTATGCCAATCAGGGTTCCCGACGAATTACCGGCAGTGAATTTTTTACGTAACGAAAATGTTTTTGTCATGACGTCGTCACGCGCCAGTGTTCAGGAGATCCGTCCGCTTAAAGTATTGGTGCTCAATTTGATGCCAAAGAAGATTGAGACAGAAAATCAGTTCCTGCGTTTGCTTTCCAACTCGCCGCTGCAAATCGATATCCAGTTATTGCGTATCGACAGCCGCGAATCTCGCAATACGCCAACGGAGCATCTCAATAACTTCTACTGTAACTTTGATGATATTGAGCACGATAACTTTGACGGCTTAATCGTTACAGGCGCACCTCTCGGCCTGGTCGATTTTAATGATGTGGCTTACTGGCCTCAGATTCAGCGTGTACTGCATTGGGCAAAAGAGCATGTCACATCGACCCTGTTTGTCTGTTGGGCGGTTCAGGCTGCGCTTAATATTCTTTATGGCATTCCAAAGCAAACGCGGCAGAACAAACTGTCAGGCGTGTTTGAGCATCAAATTTGCCATCCTCATTCACTGTTGACGCGAGGTTTTGATGATAATTTCCTCGCACCGCACTCACGTTATGCAGATTTTCCTACGCAGCTGATTACTGATTACACTGATTTGGAGCTGTTTGCTGAATCGGAACAAACAGGCGCTTATTTGATGGCGAGTAAAGATAAGCGTCTGGCGTTTGTTACAGGTCATCCGGAATATGATGCGCTGACGCTATCGGGTGAGTATCACCGTGATTATGAAGCGGGGCTAAATCCTGATATTCCGTATAATTATTTTCCGCATGATAATCCTGAGTTGCCGCCCCGTGCCACCTGGCGCAGTCATGGCAACCTGTTGTTTTCAAACTGGCTCAACTATTACGTCTATCAGATCACGCCATTCGATTTGCGTCATATGAATCCAACGTTAGATTAAACGGTCAGTTCCCGCTCTTCATAACCGTGGCCGCTGTGCGCTGCCACGGTTTTTTTATGCCTGAAATTCATTTTCTGAAATTTATTCCACCCTTTCTCTAAATTTAAACCTCGTGAAAACAAGCCATTAAATTGCTATTGAATTGAAAATGGAAATAGTTTTTGATTTTGAAAATTATTTGCATATGCTTTGATCCTGTAGCTCAAAAATTAGCCTGCTTGCAGATCCCGGTTTTCGTTTCGCCAAGTAACAGGAGTATGCCACTATGACTGACTCGGTTATCAGCAATGCTCTTCATTTCACGCAACCTCTTAAAGCCATTGATAAACAGCTGCTTACACCAGAAGCGATCGTCTTTTTGCAAGATTTGATTATGCGCTTCGCGTCACAACGTGAGGATTTATTGCAAGCGCGCCTGGTACGTCAGCAAGATTATGACAATGGGCAGCTTCCAGGTTTCAATATGGAAACAGCTTCCATTAGGGAAAGTAACTGGAAGATCCTTAGCATACCGCAGGATTTATCAGATCGGCGGGTGGAAATCACCGGTCCGCCAGAACGTAAAATGATCATCAATGCATTAAATGCCAACGTAAAAGTTTTCATGGCCGATTTTGAGGATTCACTCTCGCCAGAGTGGCATAAGCTGCTTGAAGGGCAGCAGGCATTGCGCGAAGCGGTGAAAGGCACGCTGAGTTATACCAGTGAGAAGGGCAAGATTTATCAGCTACGAGCCGATCCTGCGGTGCTGATGTGCCGGGTACGTGGCCTGCATCTCTCTGAAAAGCATGTTACCTGGCAGGGTAAAGCCATTCCGGCTGGGCTATTTGATTTCGCGCTCTACTTTTTCATAACGCTGAAGCTCTGTTAGCGAAAAAGAGTGGCCCCTATTTTTATTTGCCAAAAACAGAAAGCTGGCAGGAAATTGCCTGGTGGCGTGAGATCTTTCGCTTCACCGAAGATCGCTTTGATCTGCCGCGTGGCACCATCAAAGCTACCGTCTTGATAGAAACCTTACCGGCTGTATTTCAGATGGATGAGATCCTGTGGAATCTGCGCGATCACATTGTGGGTCTGAACTGCGGACGCTGGGATTACATCTTCAGCTACATCAAAACACTGCGGCAACATGATGATCGCATTTTGCCGGATCGCCAGTCAGTCAGTATGGCGCAGCCGTTCCTCGATGCTTATTCACGCTTACTGATTAAAACCTGTCATAAGCGTGGCGCGTTAGCCATGGGGGGCATGTCAGCACTGATCCCGGATAAGGACGCGGCACGCAATGAATGGGTGCTACAGCGGGTCACCGAAGATAAGCAGCGAGAAGCACAAAACGGACATGACGGAACATGGATTGCGCATCCAGGCCTGGCGGATACGGCAATGGCAGTGTTCAACCAGGCGCTGGGCGATCAACCAAACCAGCTACACGTATTACGCGAAGATGATGCGCCCATAACAGCCGAACACTTACTGTCGCCCTGCGAAGGCCAGCGCACTGAAGCGGGTATGCGCGCCAATATCCGTGTTGCGCTGCAATACCTTACAGCCTGGATCAGTGGCAACGGCTGCGTACCGATTGATGGCCTGATGGAGGATGCCGCCACCGCGGAAATCGCACGTACCTCAATCTGGCAATGGATACGTCATCAGCAACGGCTGGTTGACGGAAGAGTGGTAACCGCCGAGCTGTTTCAACAGCTGTTAAGCGAGGAATTGCACCGACTTCAAACTTCATCTGGCGAGGCGCGTTTTAGTGCGGATCGTTATGGTGAAGCGGCCCGCTTAATGACGGAAATTACTCTCGAAAAACAGCTGGTTTCATTTCTCACCCTGCCAGGCTACCGCCTGATCCCTGACTAAAGGAGCCGTTGCCATGATGCGTACCCAACAAATCCAACAGATTGAACAACAGTGGCAGGATGCGCGCTGGAAAGGTATTACTCGTCCTTACAGTGCCGCAGATGTAGTTAATCTGCGCGGGTCGGTGAACCCGGTCTGCACGCTGGCAGAGCGTGGCGCTGAAAAATTGTGGTCACTGCTCAACGGCGAAGCGAAGAAAGGCTACATCAATAGCCTTGGCGCCTTAACCGGCGGTCAGGCGCTACAACAGGCTAAAGCCGGCATTGAAGCGATTTACCTTTCCGGCTGGCAAGTGGCGGCAGATGCGAACCTGGCCGGGCAGATGTATCCCGACCAGTCGCTTTATCCGGTGAACTCAGTGCCGGAAGTGGTGACACGCATTAATCAGACCTTTCAGCGTGCCGATCAGATTCAGTGGGCGGGGGTATTGAGCCAGGCGACAGTCGCTATATCGACTATTTTTTACCCATAGTCGCTGATGCAGAAGCGGGTTTTGGCGGCGTACTCAACGCTTTTGAGTTGATGAAATCGATGATTAGCGCAGGTGCCTCGGCAGTCCATTTCGAAGACCAACTGGCGGCCGTGAAAAAATGTGGTCATATGGGCGGTAAAGTGCTGGTTCCTACTCAGGAAGCTGTGCAAAAACTGGTCGCAGCAAGGCTGGCTGCCGACGTGATGCATGTTCCGACAATATTGCTGGCCCGGACCGATGCCGATGCAGCAGATTTAATTACCTCAGACTGTGATGAATACGATCGTCCGTTTATTCGCGGCGATCGCACCGCAGAAGGTTTCTTCCGCACCCATGCCGGTATTGAACAAGCCATCAGCCGGGGGCTGGCTTATGCGCCTTATGCTGATGTGCTGTGGTGCGAAACCTCCACGCCTGATTTGACGATGGCGGCACGTTTCGCTGAAGCGATACATGCCCGGTTTCCAGGCAAGCTGCTGGCTTACAACTGCTCACCTTCCTTTAACTGGAAGAAAAATCTCAATGATAAAACCATTGCTCGCTTCCAGCAGGCACTCAGTGAAATGGGCTATCGCTTTCAGTTCATCACGCTGGCGGGCATTCACAGTATGTGGTTCAACATGTTTGATCTGGCCCAGGCATACGCGCAGGGTGAAGGAATGCGCCACTACGTCGAGAAAGTGCAGCAGCCCGAATTTGCTGCGCGTGAACGCGGCTACAGCTTCTCTTCGCACCAGCAAGAGGTCGGCACTGGCTATTTCGATCGGGTGACGACGGTAATTCAGGGCGGTCAGTCATCCGTCACGGCGCTGACCGGTTCGACTGAGGAGCATCAGTTTTAACGCTGCGTCTCCCGCCTGGCCTTTTGCAGGCGGGACTTTTCGGAGAGCAGGCTATGTCGCCACGCGAATCACTGATTGCCCATACCATTTTGCAGGGTTTTGACGCCCAGTATGGCCGCTTTTTAGATATTACTGCAGGCGCACAGCAACGCTTTGAGCAGGCCGAATGGCATGCGGTGCAGCTGGCAATGAAAGCGCGCATTCATCTCTATGATCATCACGTTGGGTTAGTCGCCGATCAGCTACGGGTGCTGAATGACGCCGATCACTGGGACGACGCGTTTTGGTTGCGAATAAAAAGCCATTACGAAACCTTATTGCCGGGCTATCCACGCTATGAGATTGCCGAAAGCTTCTTTAACTCTGTCTATTGTCGGCTACACGGGCATACACATCTGCAACCCCAGCGGCTCTTTATTGTGAGTTCGCAGGCTGCGTCCCCGCAGCTGTGCCTGCTCGTCCGCTGGCTCGCCGTTATCGACCACAACAAGGCTGGCTGCCGCTCATTCATCAGGTGCTAACAGACTTGCCGTTGACCTTGCCGTGGCAGGATCGGGCGCGTGATGAAGCGTGGATTATTCGGCATTTATTTGAGCACTTTTCCCCTGAACAACTGAGTAAAGGCTGGCTGGATGTTAGCTGCGAGCTGTTCTTTCGTAATAAAACCGCATGGATAGTGGCGCGTTTACATTTACCGGATGGCATTCATCCCTGTCTGCTGCCGATTCAGCGCAGCGACAAAGGCGAACTGTGGATTGATACCTGCCTGACCACAACCGATGATGCCAGCATCGTGTTTGGCTTCGCGCGCGCGTATTTTATGGTGTATGCACCGGTGCCAGCCGCGCTGGTGGCCTGGCTGCAACCGATTTTGCCGGGCAAAACGCTGGCTGAACGTTACATGGCGATTGGTTGTCAGAAACACGGCAAAACAGAAAGCTATCGTGAATATCTTCAGGCGCTGGCGCACTCCACTGGCGCATGCGAAATCGCGCCAGGCGTGCGCGGCATGGTGATGACGGTGTTTACACTGCCTGGTTTTGATCGGGTATTTAAAGTGATCAAGGATCGCTTTGCCCCGCAAAAAGAGGTGACCGAAGCGCAGGTCCGTGCCTGTTATCAACGTGTTAAAGAGCACGATCGCGTCGGTCGGATGGCGGACACGCAAGAATTTGAACACTTTTCTCTGCCGCTGGCGCGTATTTCCCCAACGTTAATGGCGGAGCTGAATGCGACCATTCCTGAAAAAATGCGTATTGAAAACGATCGGCTGATCATTCGCCATCTTTGGCTGGAGCGCCGGATGCAGCCACTGAATCTTTATCTGGCGCAGGCGAGTGCTGCACAGCGACAGCAGGCTATTGCTGAATATGGCAATGCGATCAAGCAGCTCGCGGCGGCAAACATTTTTCCCGGTGATATGTTGTTCAAGAATTTCGGTATCACGCGGCATGGGCGCGTGGTGTTTTATGACTATGACGAAATTCGGCCAATGAGCGAGCTGCAATTTCGCGATGTACCCCGGGCGCGCTATGAGGAAGATGAGTTAAGCGCCGAACCCTGGTATAGCGTAGGGCCGGATGATGTCTTTCCCGAAACCTTTCGCTACGCCTTATGCAGTGAGGCGGCAACCGGCGCGTTATTACAACAGCTGCATCCTGAGCTTTTTGATGCTGGCTGGTGGCGCAGGCAGCAGCAGCGTATTGCACAAGGCCACATAGAAGAGGTGATGGCCTGGCAACAGTCACAGCGGTTTAGTGTGCGCTACGGTGAGGCATTTGCTTAGGGGTATAAACGACGATGGAATAAAGACCACTTTTTATTATGGTTTAGCGTGTATTATTCCGCAGGGAAACATTAACAGTGGAGGTTACATTATGCCTGTTCCGGCTTATTTATAGTTAAAGGACAATGGCGGTGCGCTCATTAAAGGTTCTGTGGATGTGGAGAGCCGGGAATGCAGCATTGAGATTATCGGTTTTTCGCATAGCGTGTCGCTGCCAGTTGATTCATAACCGGACAAATCACAGGTAAACGGATACACTCGCTTGTCTCACTGGAAAAGAAATTTGATTCATCCAGCCCTTATCTTTTAAAGCGGTAACAACTGGCCAGAAATTAATGTCAGCTGAAATTAAGTGGTACCACATTAACGATACAGGTCAGGAAGTTGAGTATTACAACATGCTGCTGGAAGGCGTAAAAAACGTTTCGTTTAATCCAGGCATGCCGAATGCAAAAGCGCCGGGCACGCAGCATATCAATCATACGGAATCGATCGCGCTGATGTATGAGAAAATCACGCATAAATTTTGTGATGGTAATGTGCAACACGCCGATAGCTGGCAGAATCGCTAATAAAAGGGGCTTAATGCCCATTACTTTTTTTTATAAATTTAATTGAAAATAAATAGCAATCGTCAAGGATGTGTTTGTTAAGAGAAGTGTTGTTATATTTATTGTTTCGGTTGATTTTAAATAAATATCATAATTTATGAGTTTTGCCAGAGTGAAAAATATAAAAAAGAATAGCAGGCTTTTTGTTAATAATTGAGTCAAACCAGGCAAGCATCTTTAAAGTGGCTAATTAAATTACTGTTTTTTTCCTCTAATATATAAAAATATTTGCACACATGGCGAGTAGATTAACATGGCAGTGATGAGTTGTAATGCTGTCAATGCCATGTCGTTTACCTGGTGAATATACTCATGTGAAAGGTTATTTACTGTCAGGTTAGCAATTTTAATTGCCATACTAAACGGGAAGACTTTATACCAGATAATATGTTTATAGCTTAATTTCGCGACACGATAGAAGATTGAAAAGAAGAAGACTGTTTTCAGTAATTTACAAGCAAGAAAAAGCATTCTGTATTACCTCAATTGTGCCGTAGGTTGCGAATTGAGAGTTAGGGATGTTCTCTTTTTTTGGCCAAGAATTGCTCTTCGGATTTTAAGGAAATCTGAACGGTGAGGTCATGTTATGCAGCCTTCTGATCGCATTCCGGGATGTAGCCGAAATGCTCCACGTTCAATATTTTTTATGAAAACCGTGTCATTAATTACCGCATCTTCACGATATAGTGCGAGCCATTCTGAATGATCTACATAATAATCAGTACGGCTTTTAATAAAATCGATACCTGTAGCTCTTAATGAGTTAAAAAACTCCCGTGAGACCTGTCGACAATATAATACCTGCCTGCTGGAATCGGCCCTACATTAGGAATATGCTCGCAACCACTTTGGTTAAGGCAGCTGCCTTGCCCTGAAAAAGCCAGAAAGGTGCCAACACCATAAATTGACAGAGGTGAATAGTGGGCACCGTTGATGATGAACTTTCCCTGTATAGCCACAACCCATCCCTTATTTGATAAACCTTGTTTATTATAGGGGTTTTATGGCATGAACAGCTTTTAATTATATAAGGCTGTTGCGCAGATCACGCTGTTTAAATTCACGACATTAACGCCCGCTATAGGCCAGTGTGACCTGGCGCGCTTCACGAATAACCAGCGCCCCTAACTCAGTAATGCGATCGTCTGTCATGCGGGCGATCGGTCCAGAAATAGAGAGCGCCGCAAAGGCTTCGCCGTGTTCGTCATAGATCGGCGCGGCGACGCAGCGCAAACCGAGTGCATGTTCTTCATCATCAAACGAGAAGCCGATTTTACGCACCTGTGCCAGATTCGCTTTCAGGCTTTGCGGTGACATCAGCGTATTTGGCGTGTAGTAATGCAGGCCTTTTTGATGCAGCAGTGCCGTAACCTGGTCGTCACTCAGATGGGCAAGAAACGCTTTCCCAGCGCCGGATGCATGCATCGGTAACTTACCACCAATCGGTGCTGACATACGCATAAGCTGTGTGCACTGTACTTGATCGATAATCACCGCCTGATGATCGCTCAGATCCAGCACCGCCAGGTTAACCGTTTCACCAGAGACTTCCATTAGCGTGCGCAGGACCGGATGCACCAGCGCCAGCAGATTGCGGCTCTGTAAAAAACTGCTGCCAACCACAAAGGCATGTGCTCCGATAGTCCAGAAGCCAAGATCGCCCACCTGACGCACAAAACCCTGTTGCTGCATCGTGCTCAGCAAGCGATGCGTTGTGGAATTAGGTAAGCCAGCCTGCTGCGCCAGTTCGGTGAGCGCCACGCTGCCGTGGGATTCAGCGATTAATTCCAGCAGCGTCAGGCCCCGGGTTAAAGACTGAACCTGGCCGCCAGCAGGTGCGGCAGCGGCGAGTGTACCGCGAGGTTTCTTACCGCGCTTTGCGATAACGGGCGTAGCCATTGCTGTTCTCCTTCTGAAATATGGAAATCATTTTCGTTTTAATTGGCTGATTTGCAAACAACGCTTTACTGGTCGGATCTGTATAGCCAGTCGCCTGAAAATGTCTCATATAAGGTTGCTTTGACCCTTAACGAAGTTATGACAGTATGACGGCGGGTATTTTAGCCAGCAGATTGACGTGAACGAGGCTTCAGTGAGCAATAAAATCGAAACGCTGCATCAGCAGCTCGCGCAACGCATTATGGTGCTGGACGGCGGCATGGGCACCATGATCCAGAGTTACAAGCTGGATGAGCCGGATTTCCGTGGCAGCCGTTTCGCTGACTGGCCCTGCGATCTTAAGGGCAACAACGATCTGCTGGTTTTAAGCAAGCCAGAGGTGATCCGCGCGATCCACAACGCCTACCTGGCTGCGGGTGCCGATATCCTCGAAACTAACACCTTTAACGCCACCACCATTGCGATGGCGGATTACCAGATGGAGGCGTTATCGGCTGAGATCAACTATGAGGCGGCCAGACTGGCGCGCGCCTGTGCAGATGAATGGACGGCAAAAACACCGGATCGCCCGCGCTACGTCGCAGGCGTGTTAGGGCCAACTAACCGTACCTGTTCGATCTCGCCTGATGTAAACGATCCGGCATACCGCAACGTCACCTTTAACCAGCTGGTAGAAGCGTACCGTGAATCCACCCGGGCGCTGGTGGAAGGGGGCGCTGACCTCATTATGATCGAAACGGTGTTTGATACCCTGAATGCCAAGGCTGCGATCTATGCGGTCCAGACTGAAATGGAATCGCTTGGCGTTAAGCTGCCGTTGATGATTTCTGGCACCATTACCGATGCGTCAGGCCGTACCCTTTCTGGACAAACCACAGAAGCCTTTTATAACTCGCTGCGTCATGCCGAACCGCTGTCGTTTGGCCTCAACTGTGCGCTTGGCCCTGACGAGCTGCGCCAGTATGTTGCAGAGCTGTCGCGCATCGCGGAAGGCTATGTCACTGCTCACCCGAACGCCGGATTACCGAACGCTTTCGGTGAATACGATCTTGATGCCGATATTATGGCGCAGCAGATTGGCGAATGGGCGACCTCTGGCTTCCTTAACATCATCGGCGGCTGCTGCGGCACGACGCCAGAACATATCGCGGCGATGGTGAAAGCAGTTGAGGGCGTTGCGCCGCGTAAGCTGCCTGATATTCCCGTCGCCTGCCGTCTCTCTGGCCTCGAGCCGCTGAATATCAGTGCTGAATCGCTGTTCGTTAACGTGGGTGAACGTACCAACGTAACCGGCTCGGCTAAATTTAAACGCCTGATCAAAGAAGAAAAATATAACGAAGCTCTGGAAGTTGCGCTCCAGCAGGTTGAAAGCGGCGCACAGATCATCGACATCAATATGGATGAAGGGATGCTCGACGCCGAAGCGGCAATGGTGCGTTTCCTCAACCTGATCGCCGGTGAACCTGACATTGCCCGCGTACCGATCATGATCGACTCCTCAAAGTGGGAAGTGATCGAAAAAGGCCTGCAGTGTATTCAGGGCAAAGGCATTGTTAACTCTATTTCAATGAAAGAGGGCGAAGAGGCCTTTATTCACCATGCGCGTCAGGTGCGTCGTTATGGCGCTGCGGTCGTGGTAATGGCATTTGATGAGGTCGGTCAGGCGGATACCCGTGCGCGCAAGATTGAAATCTGTCGTCGCGCCTACAACATCCTCACCCAGCAGGTGGGTTTCCCGCCAGAAGATATCATTTTCGATCCGAACATTTTTGCCGTGGCGACTGGCATTGAAGAACACAACAACTACGCAGTGGATTTCATCGGTGCCTGTGAGGATATCAAGCGCGAGTTACCGCACGCGATGATCTCCGGCGGCGTCTCCAACGTCTCGTTTTCGTTCCGTGGTAATGATCCCGTGCGTGAAGCCATTCACGCGGTTTTCCTCTATTACGCTATCCGTAAAGGCATGGATATGGGCATCGTCAACGCCGGTCAGCTGGCGATTTATGACGACCTGCCTGCCGGGCTGCGCGATGCAGTGGAAGACGTCATTCTTAACCGCCGTGAAGATGGTACTGAACGCCTGCTGGATTTGGCTGAGAAATATCGCAGCAGCAAAAGCGAGGGTGCAGAGGACAAACAGCAGGCCGAATGGCGCAGCTGGGATGTGGTGAAGCGTCTGGAATATTCGCTGGTTAAAGGTATCACCGAGTGCATCGAGCAGGACACCGAAGAGGCGCGCCAACAGGTTCCACGACCGATCGAGGTAATTGAAGGCCCGCTGATGTCAGGCATGAACGTAGTTGGCGATCTGTTTGGCGAGGGCAAAATGTTCCTGCCACAGGTAGTGAAATCGGCGCGCGTGATGAAGCAGGCGGTGGCTTATCTGGAACCCTTTATCGAGGCGAGCAAAGAAGCGGGCCGCAGCAACGGCAAAATCGTGCTGGCGACGGTAAAAGGTGATGTACACGATATCGGCAAGAATATCGTTGGCGTGGTATTGCAGTGTAATAACTACGAAATTATCGACCTTGGCGTAATGGTGCCGGGCGAAAAAATTCTGAAAACGGCGCGGGAAGTAAATGCTGACATCATTGGCTTATCGGGCCTGATTACGCCGTCGCTGGATGAGATGGTCAACATGGCCAAAGAGATGGAGCGCCAGGGCTTCACGTTGCCGTTACTGATTGGCGGTGCGACAACCTCAAAAGCGCATACTGCCGTAAAAATTGAGCAGAACTACAGCGGGCCGACAGTCTATGTGCAGAACGCCTCACGCACCGTTGGCGTCGTCTCTTCGCTGCTGTCGCCAACCCTGAAAGATGACTTTGTGGCACGTACCCGTAAAGAGTATGAAACGGTGCGCATTCAGCATGCGCGCAAAAAGCCCCGTACGCCGCCGGTTTCGCTTCAGGCTGCGCGTGATAACGCCACCAGCATCGACTGGGAAAACTACACGCCACCTGTCGCGCATCGGCTGGGTGTCAGCACGGTGGGGGCGAGTATTGCTACGCTGCGTCACTATATCGACTGGACGCCATTCTTTATGACCTGGTCACTGGCAGGTAAATATCCCCGCATTCTTGAGGATGAAGTGGTGGGTGAAGAGGCGAAACGCCTGTTTGCAGATGCCAATGCCATGCTGGATATGCTGAGTGAAAAGGGCACATTAACGCCGCGCGGTGTGGTCGGCATTTTTCCGGCCAACCGTGTAGGTGATGATGTGCATATCTATAAAGATGAGCAGCGCGATCAGGTTTTGTGTGTGAGCCATCACTTACGCCAGCAGACTGAGAAAACAGACTTTGCTAATTATTGCCTGGCCGATTTTGTTGCACCTGAATCGAGCGGTAAAGCTGATTATCTCGGCGCGTTTGCCGTCACCGGTGGGCTGGAAGAAGACGCGCTGGCGGAGGCTTACGATCGCCAGCATGATGACTACAACAAAATTATGGTGAAAGCGGTCGCCGATCGCCTGGCTGAAGCCTTTGCGGAATATCTGCATGAGCGGGTACGTAAAGTCATTTGGGGTTTTTCACCCAATGAAAACCTCAGTAATGAAGAGCTGATTCGCGAAAACTATCAGGGTATTCGTCCTGCGCCAGGTTATCCGGCGTGCCCGGAACACACGGAAAAAGCAGCGATTTGGCAGTTGCTGGATGTCGAAACCCAGACGGGCATGAAGTTAACCGAATCGTTCGCCATGTGGCCTGGCGCCTCGGTTTCAGGCTGGTACTTCAGCCACCCTGACAGCCGCTATTTTGCCGTCGCGCAGATTCAGCGCGATCAGGTTGAAGATTATGCGGCGCGTAAGGGCATGTCAGTTACCGAGGTTGAACGCTGGCTGGCTTCCAACCTGGGTTACGATGCGGATTAAATAATAAGGGCGACCAACCGGTCGCCCTTGCGGTTAATTGAACCGCGCGTCGCGATCGGCGGTTAAGTCATAAAGCTGATATTTACGTCCCAGCATTTGACCGCCGTCACGCGTCAACGGCACCCAGTTGACCTGCGCCCGACCACGGGTTGGCGTCACGGTAAACAGATCCATTGGTACAGAAATATAGAAGCCTTTGGTGAAATCTCCTTCGCCATACTCTTCAGACGACACATTGGTTTTGGTGGCATAGACGCCAACCATCACACCGCTGTCAAAGCGTTTGGAAACGTCCACCGTTACGCCTTTATCTTTCGCCAGATACTGACCGACGCTGGCTTTGACCACCACATTCTGCATAAACCACGGACGCCAGTAAGCGGTCAGATTACCGGTTGGCGCTTTGTAGTTAGTGAACTGCATCATGTTGTCCCAGTCGCGCTGGCGAACATAATTAGCGTCAACACCCACAGCCCAGTTACTGTCAACCGGGCGATAAAGCAGTTCGCCGCCCACGCCGCCATACATCGTTTCCAGATAACCGCCATACAGCTGGCCGTAGAAACCGTTACCGAGATAGCCCATATAATTGGCCTGCAGATCGTTAACGTAGACGTTGTTTTCGACGTAATCGCGAATATGGGTTCGCACGCGCGGCAAGGAGGAATCGGCAGGCGCGCCGTTATAATTAAACTTGTCGTAATTATTGGCGATGTTGCCAAACAGACTGCCGCCCACCAGCAAATGATCGGTAAGCCAGTAATCGACGTTGCCCATGACGCCAGCCTGATACATGTAGAAACTTTCCGGGCCACCCACTGACTGGTTCAGCACCGGCGATAAACTGTAGCTGAGGCGACTTTTACGGATAAACAAACCCTGTTCTGTTTGTCCGGCATCGACTGGATTTTTGCGCGTCTGTTGCAGCGGCTGCTCGTGACCCAGCGGGTAGCCGGACAGCTCATTGCGCAGGCTGGCAACCTTCGTTTCCGTGGTGACCTGCGGCATGTTGAAGCGTGATTCAGTGACGTTAATAGTATCAATATTCGCGGGCAGGTCATTCATCACGATGCGATTAGCGCGATCAACGCCTTCACGTGTATCACGATATTTAGTCTGCTCGCCTGAAACGTAGAGCGTATGGCCTTTAGTCTGTATCTTTGGACCGTTCAGCCCGGCGTTGTATTTCAAATCGGTTAACTGCTTCGCCACCACGGTTGGCTCTAAGAGCTGCGGCTGCGGATGGGGATCGTAAGCCGGTTTAGCACTGTCGAGATGCGCCTGGCGCAGGTCATTAAAATTGGTCCGAATGGTCACGCCAAACATAAACGTGTTGCCACGCTCGTAGCTGGCGTTGATATCTGCCCAGTCGGTTACACGATAAATTGCGCCGACATTTAGCTTGCTGCGCTGCTCAAGACGACCGGCAAAATCGTTCTGATAATCGTTGCCTTCATATTCCATTTTGAGACGTAGCGGCTGCCACGGCGTTTGATACTCCACGCCGCCAAACAGCGCGCTCGGGCCATGAAACATTTGCGATCCGTTGATCGACCCCGCTTCGCCAACGCCGGGACGTTGACAATAGCTGTCGCTGTAAGAGCAGAAGGGGTTTTTCACCGTGCCGCTGTTGCCGAGATAACCCCAGCCGAGGCCCAGCGTAAAATCAAACGGTCCCCACGCTTTGCTGGCAACCAGATATTCACTGTCGAACAGGCCGGTTCCGCCGAGATCGCGTGTGCCCAGCGAGACTTCCGGTAACCAGTAACTTTCCTGCCACAAGCGTATTTTCAGATCGAAGGCTTTGTCTTTGTAGCTTTGATTACCACTGAAATTTTCAACTGCACTGTACTGGCGGGTACGCACATCGGTATAGCGCACGGTGGTTTCCAGCCAGGGAAAAAGCTGTAACGAAGCTGAATAGTAGCGATATTGATCATTATCGCGGAAATTAAGGCTGAACTCGCCTTCTTTGGCCATACGTGCAGTCGGCACCTGCAATAAGCCAACGCCCCCAAAATCTGATTGTGACGGGCCAACCGGTTCGGGCCAGGTGTCAGCCTGAGCCTGACAGGCCGTTGCGACAGAAACAGCCAACAGGCTGAAGAGATAACGTTTTTTCATCAGTCGGGTATCCGGTGAGTCAGTACGGAGAGAATGCGGCTGTTCAGGTCGTCAAAGGCAGCGGGCAGGCTCCATGAAGAGAAACCGAGCCAGATAATGCTGCCGGGTTCAACTTCGACATGACGATGATTCCAGTAAGCAATCGGCACCTGTCTGGTCGCACCGGAAGGGGAGATAACCGTAGCAAAATCACGCTCGGCATTCGCAAGGCGAGCGTGATCGGCAAGATAATGACGCACTGACTGTCCCGGCTGCCACCGCACTTTACCGGCACCAGCAAGTGCACCGAGTAGCAGCACGCTGTCAGGCTGGCTGGATAGATAAAGATCGTAGTGGCCTTCGAGACGGCGGTTATCCGTGGAATGCAGACGGATCCAGTCGGGATCGAGCGGCGTGAACTGACGTCCGGTAACGTTGATCGCT
The DNA here is from genome assembly GCA_018842655.1 of Candidatus Pantoea haifensis. GTDB lineage: Bacteria > Pseudomonadota > Gammaproteobacteria > Enterobacterales > Enterobacteriaceae > Pantoea > Pantoea haifensis. Next base: position 3,258,309 of record JAGTWN010000004.1, read on the forward strand.
TGCAGTTGTCGAATCACGTCATCAATCGCTGCGGCACTGTCGCTGCTGCTGTCGGCACGCCAGGCACGAAGTTGTGCCAGCGTCTGTTGATAGTGCTGCTGTGCCACCGCCGTTGCGCTACGTTCGGCAATGACGGCACCGTGGCTGTAGGGCATTAACGCAGGCTGTGTCATCAGCTGCGCAAGGTTTTTCACCCGATCAATAACAATGCTGTTTTGATTGCGCGGCAGATGTACTGTGACCTGACCTTCCGCTGAGGCCAGTGCGCTGAACAGGCTCAGCCCGGCCAGTATAAAGCGTCTTTTTTCATGATCTTGCCGGCTTCAGAATGGTGGTTTCAACGGGGAAGGCGTCAGCCGCCAGCATTTGATGGGCCTGGACCACCTCACCGCTGCGGTTATCGATCCAGAAGGTGTTTTCCCATTCACGACCGCTGCTGTCGATGCGTGCCTGTTCATGCCAGACGCGGCAGGCAATACGGTTACCGGCAATCTCCAGTACTTCATCGTCGCCACGCTGAAAGCTGGAACTCACGGTCGCTGCCCGTACCTCACCGTGCTCCGTCCACTGAACGATGCGTGTCCAGCGTGCTCCAGGGCTGATATGTAAAGTGTCAGTCAGCGGATCGTGCTGCAAATTACTGACCTGATGGAGGTTATCGGGTAAGCCAACAGTTTTAATCAGACGACCCTGAGCGGTGACCAGCATCGCTTTATCCTGGGTCACCCATTTTTGTTGACCCTGTTCGTTATAACCCAGCACCACAAAAATACGTGGGCCGTTATTGATGCGGGCGTAGAGGCTGGCGTAAGGCAGCTCGTTCACCTGTTGATCGGTGACGGTGACATCATCCGGGCCGTTGATGGCGAGCATCACGGTCTGTTCCAGACCTTTTGCGTTGGTGTGCAGGCCTGCAGCAGCAGGCAAGCGAGCAGCAGAGGAAGTTGGCGCACTGTATGTCCCTGATAAATAATGCCAAAGTAGAATAACCACACAAATGTGTGGTTATGTTTAATGTTGTTCACCCTGCATATTTCAGGCTGCAGATCCGCTGGCTCACCCGCTCAACCGGATCGCTTACAGCAGTAAGCTTCAGGATTCACTTGTTTACCGCTTCCTGCGCCGCGAATTATGTTGGGTATATCAACGAGTGGTGCTCGTTGTGGTTGTGGTTGTTGTACCGGTATTTGCCCCGTCACCACCGCCAGAAGCGGCAACGCCGAGTCCTACTAACGCGCCGAGTGCGCCGATACCGACAGCGGTAGACGTACCGGCAGAGATTGCTCCCGCCTGCGCGCCTGCTGCGGCACCTGCTTCTTCCGGCGCGGCAAAAGCACTGGAAGAGACAGCAACGAAAAGTAAGGCTGCACCGGCAACCCTGTATTTTTTCATAACAACACCTGCATTGAATGAATGAAGGATTTAAACCCGAAATGCTCACGCTGTAGAGGCAAAGCTTTACATCAGAAGCCGTTCGGATTTACCCGTTGCGGGCGCGCTCAGTATAGGGCAACAAATTACCAGAGTTCAGCGCCGGAAAAAGTCAGGTATTCAGTGAGTGCTAAGGGAGTAATATTGAGTTAATTCAGCGTTAACTGCTTTTAAAATCGCTATTTTTGCGGTTGCACGAAATCTTTAACTGGTACGGCAAATAATGCAAAGCGTTTTGTTCTTATTTAATTAATATTGGTACGGAATAAGAATAATCAGATTTTCCTTATTAATGGCAAATAAAAATAATATTAATTATCAAAGGTTAAGCGAGGCGAGGAGGGGGAATTAGATCCATTTTTAATAGAGGATAAGGCAATAAAAAAGGGCAGGTTCAGAATTATCTCAGGGTATTTTAAGAATTATCTAAGCAGAGAAAACAGGCATGACGGCGAATTCATAGTCAATTGAGCCTTTTCAGGCAGAAAAAAGGCGGCATACCCGCCGCCTGAGAAAATAAATAATGAATTAACGCCAGGCCTTGTAACGATTAATCAAGGCATTAGTGGAACTGTCATGGCTCTCAACTTTTTCATCATTTTCCAGTTCTGGCAGGATACGGTTCGCCAACTGCTTACCTAATTCCACGCCCCACTGATCAAAGGTGAAGATGTTGAGAATCGCGCCCTGCGTAAAGATTTTATGCTCATAAAGAGCAATCAGTGCGCCAAGGCTGAACGGAGTAATTTCACGCAACAGAATTGAGTTCGTCGGGCGGTTACCTTCGAAGACTTTAAACGGCACGATATGGGCCACTGACTCGGCAGATTTACCGGCATCAGTGAACTCTTTTTCCACCACATCACGAGATTTACCAAACGCCAACGCTTCGGTCTGGGCGAAGAAGTTCGACAGCAGTTTCGGATGATGGTCGGCCAGCGCATTATGGCTAATTGCCGGAGCAATAAAATCACACGGGATCAGTTTTGTGCCCTGATGAATCAGTTGGTAAAACGCGTGCTGACCATTCGTGCCTGGCTCACCCCAGATAACAGGGCCTGTCTGGTAATCAACAGGATTGCCATCGCGATCGACATATTTTCCGTTGGATTCCATGTTGCCCTGCTGGAAATAGGCGGCAAAGCGATGCATATACTGATCGTATGGCAGAATGGCTTCGGTCTCAGCACCAAAGAAGTTGTTGTACCAAATGCCAATCAGCGCCAGTAATACGGGCAGGTTTTGTTCAGCAGGCGTTGTCGAGAAGTGTTTATCCATGGCGTGTGCGCCACTCAGCAACTGCTCGAAATTATCGAAGCCGATGGAAAGGATGATCGACAGGCCAATCGCTGACCACAGCGAGTAGCGACCACCCACCCAGTCCCAAAATTCAAACATGTTATCGGTATCGATGCCGAAATCGCCCACGGCTTTGGCATTAGTCGACAGCGCCGCAAAGTGTTTTGCCACATGCTGCTGATCGCCAGCGGTGTTCAGGAACCAGTCACGCGCACTGTGGGCGTTGGTCATGGTTTCCTGAGTCGTAAAGGTTTTGGAAGCGACCAGGAACAGCGTGGTTTCCGGGCTGAGATCTTTCAGCGTTTCAGCAATATGCGTACCATCAACATTGGAAACAAAGTGCATGTTCAGGTGATTTTTATACGGGCGCAACGCTTCGGTTACCATGAACGGGCCGAGATCCGAGCCGCCGATACCGATGTTCACCACATCGGTAATCGGTTTGCCGGTATAGCCTTTCCATTCACCGCTAATAATGCGCTCGGAAAAGCCTTTCATTTTATCCAGCACCGCATTCACTTCCGGCATGACATCTTTGCCATCTACCATCACTGGCGTGTTGCTGCGATTGCGCAGCGCAACGTGCAGCACGGCACGATCTTCAGTGCGGTTAATTTTTTCGCCAGAGAACATGGATTTGATGGCACCGCTCAAATCTGTTTCTTTCGCCAGCGCCTGTAATTTATCGAGGGTTTCCTGGGTGATGCGGTTTTTGGAGTAATCCACCAGCATCTGATCATCAAAGGTGGCAGAGAATTTGGCAAAACGATCGGCATCCTGAGCAAACAAATCGGCGATTTCTACCGTTTTCATCTCTTCAAAATGCTGTTGCAGCTCTTTCCAGGCTGCGGTTTGTGTCGGATTGATATTTTTCATGGCAACACTCTTGTTGATATTAAGAACCGTCATTCCATCGGGGTCACATCGTACCCGGTTAGCGTTTCAGTATGACCATAGTTGCAACTGAAAGGAAAAATTTTGTCACCGCAGTGGGTATGCAGTCATCACGCACCCTGTTGTCGCCTGGCTTACTGCGGCTGTTCGCCAGATCTGGCTGGCATGAATTTTCGGCATAATGCGATGGGGAAACAGCCTGTTGTGGTGTCAGGATTCTTAATTTTGCCGCTCCGGCTGAACCCGTTTAGCACTCTACTTGTTGTAGTAACGGCAAATTTGCCTCCGGGTGCGCAGAAAATGAAAATTCCTCAAACGCTCAACATTGACAGCAAGGCAAGAAACCGATATTTGTATGCGCCTACTTGCGCTACCAAGCGTAAGCCAGAAGAGGCGCGTCGCCCAGGCAGTGTGTTTGAGGAACCGTATCCGGTGAAAATACATCAGGGGGAGCGACGCCGAGGTGGTCAACACGCGGTGTGTTGCCTGTCGGCTGCAGGGGCTGAATCCCCTGGGTTGTCACCAGAAATGTTCGCAGTCGGACGTTTTACAAGGTGGGGCGCTTCTGGGTGACTCGTCTACCCGATCTGGTCTGCCCGTTTCTGCTCTTTCCTTGTGCCAAGGCTGATAGAATGTCTCTCGTCCGCAGTAAGCGTGCGGGAGCAAGATAACCTGACACGAGGTCGTATATGTCTCAAACTTTGATTGTGGCGAAATTTGGTGGCACCAGCGTTGCCGATTTTGAAGCCATGAACCGCAGCGCCGATGTGGTGCTGGCTGATGCCAATACGCGTCTGGTGGTGCTTTCCGCCTCTGCGGGTATCACCAATCTCCTTGTTTCTCTCGCTGAAGGTCAGGAACCGTCACAACGCGTTTCCTTACTGGATGAGATCCGCCGTATCCAATACGCCATCATTGATCGCCTGCAGCGTCCTGACGTCATCCGTGAAGAAATCGACCGGATGATTGAAAACATTGCCATGCTGTCTGAAGCCGCCGCACTGGCAACTTCGACGGCGCTTACCGATGAGTTGGTAAGCCACGGTGAATTAATGTCGACGCTGCTGTTTGTCGAAATCCTGCGTGAACGGCAGGTAAATGCAGAATGGTTTGACGTGCGTAAAGTCATGCGTACCGATGACCGTTTTGGCCGCGCAGAACCTGAAGTCGATGTACTGGCTGAGCAGGCAACTGCACAACTGCAACCGCGGATCGCCAAGGCGCTGGTCGTCACTCAGGGGTTCATTGGTAGCGAAAGTAAAGGGCGTACCACCACGTTAGGACGTGGCGGCAGCGACTACACAGCCGCCTTGCTGGGTGAAGCGTTACACGCAGCGCGCGTTGATATCTGGACTGACGTGCCGGGTATTTACACCACCGATCCACGTGTGGTGCCAACAGCGAAACGCATCGACGAAATTACTTTTGAAGAAGCGGCTGAAATGGCAACCTTCGGTGCCAAAGTGCTGCATCCGGCAACGTTGTTGCCTGCGGTACGCCGTGATATCCCTGTTTTTGTCGGTTCAAGCAAAGATCCGGCAGCGGGCGGAACGCGCGTCTGTAATGAAACGAAAAACCCGCCGCTGTTCCGCGCACTGGCGCTGCGCCGTAAGCAAACCCTGCTGACGCTGCACAGCCTGAATATGCTGCATACGCCAGGCTTCCTTGCCGAAGTGTTTAGTATTCTGGCGCGCCATAATATTTCTGTTGATCTGATCACCACCTCTGAAGTGAGTGTGGCGCTGACGCTTGATACCACAGGCTCTACCTCAACGGGTGACAGCCTGTTGACCCAGGCGTTGCTGACAGAGTTATCATCGCTGTGTCGGGTGGAAGTGGAAGAGAACCTGGCGCTGGTGGCATTGATCGGTAATCAGTTGTCGAAAGCCTGCGGTGTCGGCAAAGAGGTATTTGGGGTGCTTGAGCCTTTCAATCTGCGCATGATCTGTTACGGTGCCAGTAGCTATAACCTCTGCTTTTTGGTGCCAGGCGCTGATGCTGAAAGCGTGGTGCGAACGCTACACCATAATCTTTTCGAATAATCAGCAAGCCGTAAAAAAGCCGGGCAATGCCCGGCTTTTTTATTTTCAGAGACGCAAACTGCAGCGGATAAGTGGTGCGATCTACCGTGTTCAGGGCCAGTAAGCAGTGTAATTTCAGGGATTGGTAGCCGATCCGCAGCAGGCAATCTGCATTTTCCCTTCTGGCTGCATCTTCGCCTTTCGTCTTGATAATGAAATGTTATGATCCTGCGTCCGCTCGCGTAGTCGTTCCTGCGCCGCGTTATTTCTATGGCAAATCTGCTTAAAAACACAACATTCTTATAAGGAAGTCTGGCCATGCTCGCCACCTTAACTCGCCTGTTCCCACTTTGGGCTGTGCTGTTATCCATCGCCGCTTACTCTTCACCCAACACCTTTCTCGGCATTGGTCCCTGGGTCACTTATCTGCTGATGCTGATTATGTTTGGCATGGGCGTGACGCTGAATATTGATGATTTCAAACGTGTACTGGTGCGTCCGGCCCCGGTCATTGCCGGTACTTTTTGCACTATTTAGTGATGCCGCTCGCCGCCTGGGCGCTGGCAAAATTGTTTCAGATGCCACCCGATCTGGCTGCCGGAATGATTTTAGTCGGTAGTGTTGCCAGCGGTACTGCATCCAACGTCATGATCTATCTGGCGAAAGGGGATGTTGCGCTTTCGGTTACCATCTCATCTGTCTCTGCGCTGGTAGGCGTATTTGCGACACCGCTACTCACACGTTTTTATGTCGATACGCATATTCAGGTCGATGTGGTTGGCATGCTGTTGAGTATCGTGAAAATTGTCGTGATCCCGATCGGTTTAGGATTGATTATTCACCACACCATGAACAGCGTGGTGCGTCGCGTCGAGCCGTATCTGCCAGCGTTTTCAATGGTGTGTATTCTGCTTATCATCAGCGCGGTGGTTGCAGGTAGCCAGAGCTTTATCGGATCGGTTGGATTAGTCGTGATCGCTGCGGTCATTCTGCATAACGCCATTGGTCTGTTGGGCGGCTACTGGGGCGGAAAACTGTTTGGCTTCGATGAGTCAACCTGCCGGACTCTGGCACTGGAAGTTGGCATGCAGAATTCCGGTCTGGCGGCGACGCTGGGTAAACTTTACTTCTCGCCGCTGGCTGCACTGCCTGGCGCACTCTTTTCCGTCTGGCATAACCTGTCAGGATCGCTGCTCGCCGGTTACTGGTCAGGTAAGCCGATCAAGAAGAAATAAGAGGCGGCGGCCCTCTCCAGGCGGAAAGGGCCGCGTCTGTTTACTCATATTCCCGCTCATCATCCGGTTGTTCCAGCACCGTATAAGCCACGCTACAAAACAGCGAGTTGAGTCGCTTCATATCGCCCAGCAAGCCTAAATGCAGTGAGCTGGTTTCAATGCTTTGCACATTTTTTGGTGCAGCCTGTCCACATGCGTATGTGAATAGCGTCGGATAAGAATACGGAAGCGGTGTTTGGCGCGACGCAGGCGTTTGGCGCTGGTTATATCATGCGCCAGAAAAACGGACAGGCTGAGCCGCAGGTTGGTCGTTAACTGCTCCTGCAACACCTCAAGTTCCTTCATTCCCTCTGGCGAAAACGCACGTCGCGCCGCAAGAGATTTATCCGCAACGTCGCCGCTCATGCGCTCAATAATGTCACCCGCCTGCTCGAGGTTGAGCGACATTTCAATGATTTCACCCCAGCGTCGCGAATCCTCTTCGCCTAAATCTTCTTTTGGCATACGCGCCAGATAGAGTTTGATGCCGGTGTAAAGCACATCAACATCATCATCCAGCCGTCGTACTGTGCGCTCTTCGGCCAGCTCACCGTGGATCACTTTACTAAACGTTTCCAGCATCTGTTCCAGCACATCGCCGATGCGTAACACTTCCCGCGCGGCATTCACCAGCGCCAGGGCGGGCGTATCCAGCGCGCTGCGATCCAGATGCTTTGGCTTAAGGTGCATTTCATTTTCGCTATCGTCACGAATCAGGCGGCGGCACAGGCGTCCCATCGGCTCGGCAAACGGCACCAGCACTACGCAGCGGATCAGGTTGTAGAAAACGTGAAAAAAGATCACTAATTCTTCATCGTTAACCGGCAGTTTATCCAGCCACTCGGCGACAAGGTTGACGAACGGCAGAATAGCGATACAGCCAACCAGCTTAAACAGCAGGCTGCCGAGTGCAACACGTTTGCCCGCTGCGTTCGATCCGCTGGCATTGATCATCGCCAGCAATCCGCTGCCAAGGTTCGCGCCAATCACCAGACAAAGCGCCACCTTAAATGAAATCACTCCTGTGGCGGTCAGGGTCGCCGTGATCAGCACTGCCGCCAGGCTGGAATAGCTGATAATGGCAAACACCGCACCAATCAGCGCATCCAGCATAATGTCGCCGGTCAGGCTGGAAAACAGCACCTGTACGCCAGAGGCCTGGGTAATGGGGCGGGTAGCTTCAACAATCAGGTGTAAAGCTAAAAGGATCAGCCCAAGGCCAATGCTGGCCCGGCCAAGTTGCCCCAAGCGCGTCTGTTTACGGCTAAGAAAAAACACCACGCCAAAGAAGATAAACAGCGGTGATAGCCAGGAGAGATCAAAGGTCAGGATACGCGCCATAACCGCGGTTCCGACATCTGCACCGAGCACGACGACAAGGGCTGGTGTCAGGCTGACCAGGTTCTGAGCGACAAAGGACGTGACAAGCAAAGTGGTGGCGTTGCTGCTTTGCACCAGGGCAGTCACGCCGATTCCGGCAAGAAAAGCCATGGGCTTTTGCTCAATGCTGCGGCTGAGCACGCGGCGCAAATCGGCACCGTAGACGCGCATAATTCCGGTACGCACGATGTGTGTGCCCCATACCAGTAACGCGACGGCAGAGAGTAAATTAAGCAGGGTTAACACGTATAAGGGCTCCTCAACCATCAGGCTTTAAGCAGCACAGACTGCCAGCCTGACGGAGAGAGCAATCTGTGGGAAGGATTGCCAGACGAAGCGTGAATTTTCCCTGTGTTTTAAGCCACCTGGCGCAACGTCGACATTTCTAACTGTAGACCAATCTGCTGCCCATCAGGGTGCAAATCCGCCGCTGTTCGGTTTAATACATCAACAGACAGCTCAACGCCTTGCGCCCTGACACGATAGCGAATCACGTTGCCAAGCAGGCTGTGGCTGAGAATTTCAGCCGGAATACCGTTTCCGACCGCAGTAACGCTCACTGTTTCTGGCCGAATCGCGACCTGACCCTGGAACGTTTGCCCGGTCAACTGTTTGGCCTGTTCGGCGCTCAGCAGGTTGTAATTGCCAATAAAGCCCGCAGCAAACCGATCTGCCGGCTGGGTATAAAGCGATTCAGCATCACCGTTCTGCACAATTTTGCCGCGATTCATCAGCACGATGCGATCGGACAGGGTCAGTGCCTCTTCCTGATCGTGCGTGACAAAGAGCGTAGTAAGCCTGAGCTCCTGCTGAATGCGACGAATTTGATCGCGTAAATGGCGACGAATACGTGCATCCAGCGCCGACAGAGGCTCATCCAGCAGCAGCAAACGGGGACGCGTGACCAGAGAGCGCGCCAGCGCCACGCGCTGACATTGACCGCCAGAGAGCTGATGCGGATAGCGGCGAGCAAAATCGGTCAGCTCTACCAGCTCCAGCACTTCCATCACCCGCTGTTGCACCTCATGCTTCGGTAGTTTTTGCATTTTCAGGCCGAAGGCGACGTTCTTTTCCACCGTCATATTGGGAAACAGCGCGTAGCTCTGAAATACCATGCCAATGGATCGCTTCTGCGGCGACAGCGGCACGATATCTTTACCCTGAAGTAAAATCTGTCCGCTATCAACAGAGGTTAAGCCCGCCAGGCAGCGCAGCAGCGTCGATTTGCCGCAACCGCTGGGGCCAAGGAGCGTAACGAACTCGCCTTCTTCGGCGCTGAAATCAATATGCTGAAAAATCTGTGTCGGACCATAGCTTTTATTCAGTTGCTTGACGTCAAGATAACTCACGATCGGCCTCGTTCAGGATTCAGGGCGTTTGCCAGCCAGGTGACCAGCAGCACCACAAAGAAATAAGAGATCACCAATGCGCTGGTGAAATGCCCGCTTCCGTTACGCATGTTGTAGAGATAAACCTGAAGAGTTTCATAGCGGTTGCCGACCAGCAGGTTAGCGAATACAAACTCACCTATCAGAAACGAGAACGAAAGCAGCACCGCAATCAGCACACCTTTGCGCAGATTAGGCAGCACGACAAACAGAGCGGCCTGCCAGGTGCTGGCGCCTAAGAGGTGTGCGGCATCAATCAGCTCTTTTAAATTAATTGCCTGCATGTTGTTGGCGATGGCACGGTAAATAAAGGGCAGAGCAAGGGTGAAGTAGCAGCCAATCAGGATCCACGGCGTGCCGGTAAGCATCAGGGGTGATGACGAATAGAGTTGCAGTAATCCCACTGACGAAACCACCGGCGGAACGGCAAACGGTATTAAAATCAGCACGTTCATGACGGCATCAAGACGTGGGTAGTAGTAAGCAATTACAAACATTGCAGGCAGTACCAGCACTAACGAGAACAGCAGCGCGCCGAAGCAAATCAGTAAAGAATGGCCCAGTGCGGTCAGAAAGCGTCCATCACTCCATAGCTGAATAAACCATGTCAGTGAATAGCCTTCCGGCAGAATGGTATTACTCCATTCAGAAGAGATGGCATAGAGAAACGTTGCCACCAGCGGCAGCGCCAGAATAATAAACAGCAACCATACTATCAGGCGGTGAAAGACCTGTTCCGCGCGCGACATCATTGCTCCTCTCAGGGCTGTTTCGCGTTGAGATAACTACGACGCACCAGATATTGCTGTACCACGGTAATTAACCCCATGATCAGCACCAGCAACATGGCCAGCGCGCTGCCAGTATTCGGATCCAGTGAAATATCGCCCGACACTAATGCCGCAATGCGCACCGGTACCACGTTAAAATTGCCCGTGGTCAGGGCATAGATAGTGGCGTAAGCGCCGAGCGCGTTAGCCAGTAAAATAACAAAGGTGCCAAGCAGGGCAGGAAACAGAATCGGCAGGCCGATATGCCACCAGTAGTGCCAACGGCCCGCACCCAGCAAGGCAGCTGACTCCTGCCACTCCCGTTTCAGTCCGTCAAAAGCCGGATAGAGCAGCAAAACGCCGAGTGGGATCTGAAACCAGGTGTAAACCAGCACCATGCCGTCACGCGAAAAGAGTTTAAAACTCTCAATCAAATCGTAATGGCGCAGCAGCAGCGTCAGGCATCCATTCAGGCCGAGCAAAATGACAAAAGCGAACGCCAGCGGCACGCCTGCAAAATTGCTGGTCATGTTGGTGAATGACATCATGAAGCGTTGCAGGCGGCCACCGCCCACCTGATGGAGGGAGTAGCCTGCAACTAACGCAATCAGTAAGCCATAAATGCTTGACCAGATTGAAATATCCAGTGAAAAACGAAACGCCTGCAAATAGAAGGGTGAGGTCAGAATGTCGCGATAATTATCCCAGCCCCACGCTTCATTCATGTCGCTCCAAAAGCTGTTAATGGCTATCCATAGCAGCGGTGCGAACTGGAACGCCAGCCAAAACAACGTAAAAGGCAGTAGCAGCAACAGGGCTAACGCTTTCCCCTTCATGCGCGCGGCTCCGCCAGCAGATCGCGACAAACCGGTTTGTCATGCGCAATGCCCAGCAGTTCACATACCGTGCCGCACAGTTCAGTCTGCTGCGGTTTGGGATCGGGCTGCAGCGAAAACGCGTTGCCAAAGACAAACAGCGGCACCCGCGTCTCTTCTGGCAACATGCCGCCGTGCGATCGATCGTCATTCATTCCGTGATCGGCGGTTACGATAACCTGATAGCCTTCTGCCAGCCAGGTGGGCATCCAGTGCGACAGATACCCGTCAGCCATGCGTGCCCGGTTGCGATATTGCGGAGACGACAAGCCATGTTTATGACCGGCATCATCTACATTCATCGGATGGATCAGTAGAAAGTCTGGGTTGTAGCGCAGGCGCAGACTCTCTGCATCTTCGAACAGATGAGAATCGGGATAGCTGTCATCAGAATAAAAATGGCCGTACTGAATAGGCAGTTCCGGCGCGTCGGTGTGGCGATCGCGCGCCGGAACAAACGGCGTCTGGTTATAGAGTTCACTCACCCAGTGGTAGGCTGCTGCGGCGGTTTTCAGCCCAGCCGCGCGCGCATAGTGAAAAATGCTGCGTTCACGACTCAGGCGATTCACGCCATTATGAATAATGCCGCTTCTGACGGGTGGAATACCGGTCAGAATGCACTCATACAGCGGGCGGGACAGAGAGGGTAATTCGCAGGTCAGGGCGTAATATTGTCCCTTGCCTTGCGCGCACTCAGCATGCAGATAGCCCATCGCATGTTGTGCAACCTGATTACTTAACCCATCCAGCACCACCAGGATCGTCTTCATGGCTTTCTCCTTGTCAGGGCTTACTGCTACATATTGATGATGACGTTTTCCTGCCACAGGCGCGGCAGCATTTTGGATGACTTGTCCCAGGCCGCCTGGTCTTTGACTGGACGGGCATTTTTGTACTCAGACTGTGGCAGCAGCTTAGCCTGGACGTCAGCCGGTAAAGTCAGATGTTCAGCACGAATCGGGCGGGCATAGCCTTTTGCCAGGTTGATCTGACCAGCGTCAGAGAAAATGTATTCACGAGCCAGTTTTGCCGCGTTCGGATGTTTGGCGTATTTGTTGATAATGGTGGTGTAACCAGACGTCACCGAGCCGTCGGAAGGGATAACGATTTCATAGCGGCTTTTATCAATCTGGTCACGATAGTTCAGGCCGTTGAAGTCCCACACTACCGCCATTTGAATTTCGCCTTTCTCGATGTTAGCAATCACCGGATCGGTTACGCCAAGACGGCCTTGTTTGGCTAAATCAGCGAAGAAGTTCAGCGCCGGTTTCAGGTTCTTTTCATCGCCGCCTAATGCATAATTTGCTGCCAGCACGCCGTTGGCTGCCTGAGCTGCCACGCCAACATCACCGATAGTAACCACATACTTACCTTTTTTCAGGTCAGCCCAACTGTGCGGGATATCTTTGACTTGTTGTTTATCTACAAGGAAAGCAATAGTGCCGGTATAAGCCAACATCCAGTTACCCTCCTGGTCCTTTGCCCATGCCGGGATCTGATCCCAGTGGGTTGGCTTATACGGTTGCGCCACGCCTTTTGCCACAGCAATTGGGCCAAAAGCGGCACCCACATCACCGATATCTGCACTGGCGTTCTCTTTCTCTGCATCGAACTTCGCCAGTTCCTGCGCCGAAGACATGTCAGTATCACTGTGCTTTAAACCATACTTACTGCTGATATCGTTCCAGGTATCTTTCCAGTTGGCCCAGCTGTCTGGCATGCCGACGCTGTTCACCTGGCCTTCGCTGCGCGCAGCTTTTTCCAGCGCGGCAAGATCATTATCGGCAGCCTGCGCAACAGGCAGGGCAAGAAATACAGCACTGGCTACTACAGAGGCGATAAACGCTTTCATCTCAGTTGCTCCCGGTGTAAGTTGAAATGCCTGACTGGTCTAGTCCAGCAAGAACCGAGCCAATGTAGCCTGAGCGGATGAAGGATTTATGACAGCTGCGCAGCAGGCAAGATGAAGCATGACAGTCAACACCGAATCAACGCAGGGCAGTCAGATCTGAACGCTGTCACCGAACTGTCATAGTGCGAAGTCGCACCAAAATGAGGCTACTGTTGTGGAGTCGATAGCACTCAAAACGGCTGATATGATCGCTGAAGCCTTACTGGCGAGGATCAATGCGGGCGAATTTAATTGCGGAAAATTGCCTGGCGAGCGGGCATTAAGTGAAGCTTTTTCCACCACGCGCATTACGTTACGCGAAGCGTTGGGCAAACTGGAAGCGCAGGGCGTTATTTACCGCGAACTGCGCCGTGGCTGGTTTATTGCTCCCCACGCCTGATTTATAACCCATTACATCACAGCCATTTTCACGCTATGGCTGCCGAGCAGGGGCGTCAGGCCAGCACGGAAGTCATTTCGGCAGAGCAGGTTCTGGCGCAGAGCGACATTGCAGCAGCACTGATGCTGGCGGAGGGTGACACCGTTTATTGCATTCGTCGTTTGCGTCGTATTGATGGACGCGCCGTGTTGTACGTCGAGCATTACCTCAACCCACGTTTTTTCCCTGGCTTATTAGCAGAAGACCTGACGCGTTCACTGACCGATCTTTATGACCAGCGTTATGGCATTCGTTACGGTGGCGCACGATTCACCATCCTGCCAGGCCCGTTGCCAAACGTTGCTGCCCCCGCGCTTAACGTGGCTCCCGGCAGTCCTGGCTTGCGCATCACACGTATCAACCGCGACCAGCAAAAGCAGGTCATTGACTGCGACTGCGAGTACTGGCGTTACGATGCACTCTGTGTCGATGTTGAAGCCTGATAGTCATATTGTGATTTGCGTCACACTAACGCATGATAGCGCCAGCGATTAATCGTTTCCTTTGAGGCGTAACATGAGTGAAAAAAGCACCACAGGTCAACACATTGCATGCGTGTTGCAATGGGTTCTTAATGCAGGCCTGGTGATTCTGGCGATCATTTTAGTGGTGTTTCTCGGTAAAGAAACTATCCACTTAGCTAACGTCCTGCTTAACACCGGTGAGCAGGCATCGTCTTATCTGCTTGTTGAGGGAATAGTAATCTACTTCCTCTATTTTGAATTTATTGCCTTGATTGTTAAGTATTTTCAGTCTGGCTATCATTTTCCCCTGCGCTATTTTGTTTATATTGGCATCACGGCGATTATTCGACTGATTATTGTCGATCATAAAAATCCGTTCGATACATTGTGCTATTCCGCCGCCATCCTGCTGCTGGTGGTTACGCTGTGGCTGGCGAACAGCAACCGTTTAAAACGCGAATAATCTGTCACGCGGAGAGTGGTGTTCACACGCCGTCTCTGCGTTAAACTAGCGCCCTGCTAATTATTGGGAGTGGTGCTATGTCACAAGATGCGCTCAGCTTATTACGCGCGCTCAACTGGCTTTCACCTGAGCAACCGGGGCTTTCACCTGCGTTGCTGAACTGGTTGCTGGAAGAAGACTCAATGACACGACGTTTTGAGCAACACTGTCAGCAGGTTACCGTGCAACCGGTGCGTGAAGGCTTTATTAACGCAGACGAGTTAACGGATGAAAAAGCATTGCTGCCAGATGACGAACGTTTCTGGCTGCGCGAAATCATTCTGTTTGGCGACGATGAACCCTGGCTAGCGGGGCGCACGCTGGTGCCTGAAAGCACACTGAATGGCCCGGAAATCATGCTGCAGCAACTGGGTACACGCCCGCTTGGTCGTTATCTTTTTCTTCTTCTACCTTAAGCCGTGACTTTATCGAACCGGGCAAAATCCATGATTTGTGGGGACGCCGCTCGCGTTTACGCTTGTCAGATAAACCGTTGCTGCTTACCGAGCTATTTTTACCGGCTTGCCCACTTTACCGCGACCTGGTTTAAGGAATTACGCTGTGCAGAAGACATTGCAGTTAAATAAATGGCAGGCCTACAGCCGCCTGATGCGTATCGATAAGCCGATCGGCACCTTACTGCTCATGTGGCCTACGCTATGGGCATTATGGCTGGCGAATATGGCTGTGCCGCCGGTGTCGGTGCTGGTGGTGTTTGTAGCCGGCGTCATTATTATGCGCGCCGCAGGCTGCGTGATTAATGATTATGCTGACCGTAAGGTTGATGGTCACGTTCAGCGCACACAAAATCGTCCGCTGCCCAGCGGCGCTGTGAGCGCGAAAGAGGCGAAAATGTTGTTTGTCGGGTTGGCACTGGTCGCCTTTGTGCTGGTACTGACCATGAATCTGATGACGATTTTGCTTTCTGTCGTCGGGCTGGCGCTGGCCTGGGTTTATCCTTTTATGAAGCGATACACCCATCTGCCGCAGGTCGTGTTAGGCGCAGCATTTGGCTGGGCGATCCCCATGGCATGGGCGGCAGTTAGTGAGTCCTTACCATTGGTTTGCTGGCTGGTGTTCATCGCGAACATCTGCTGGACGGTGGCTTATGACACGCAATACGCGATGGTTGATCGCGATGATGATGTGAAAATTGGTGTGAAATCAACGGCGATTCTGTTTGGCCGTTTTGACAAATTAATCATCGGCCTGTTGCAGTTAGCCACGTTAGCTTTGATGGTCACTGTCGGTTTGCTGCTGCAACTCAATGGGGCCTTTTACTGGTCGCTTCTGCTGGCGGCGGCGCTGTTTGTGCACCAGCAAAGACTGATCGCTCAGCGTGAACGCCAGCCCTGTTTTCAGGCCTTTCTGAATAACAATTATGTTGGGCTGGTGTTGTTCATCGGTGTCTTAATGAATACGCCGCCGTTTAGCCAAATGTTTTGAGCAGAGGGTTAACCGGCAATAAAAAAGGCGACCCCGCTGGCAGGTCGCCTTTTTTGATCGCTAATGACATCAACTCACTGGTCTTTACTCGTGCGCAACCGCACTTTCAATGGTCAGACGAACGTCACTGGTCACCAGATCGGCCAGAATGAGCCATGTAGCATGGGTCTGTGTAACATCTGCATCACCGCGGTCACTGATATACCCTTCGTCACGCAACGTGAGCACCAAAGAAGTAAATACGGCTTTATCGAAAAACTCTGGCGCATTGATTCCATGCAAAACCGACAGACGCTGTGCCAGCGTGCGGCTCTCTTTTTCCAGCGTACCGCGGTTAATGGCCGGTTTGGCACTGAGAATCGAGAAGGTAATGGCATAACGCTGCAGCGTTTCGCGAATACCGGCTGCCAGCAACTGCAACGTGCGGTATCGGGCGGCGGTAAAGCGCAACTGACCATTTTCCAGAGTGATCAGTCCCTGGCGCGCCATCTCCTGACAGAAATCTGACAGCAACTGTGGCAGTTCCTCTCTCTCCCAACGCAGGAACAGTTCACTCTTCAGCATGGGGTAAATCAAACTGACCTGGCGTAGCAACTCAGCTTCGCTCAGATTCGGATGCTGCTGAATTATCGCAGCGATGAGCGACGGCATGACCAACATATGGTGAATGTTGTTGCGGTAATAGGTCATCAACACCGCTTGTTCACGCGGCAGGATGATGATGTCGCCAATATTGTCCTTTTCGCTCTCAAATTTGTTCATGCCCATCGCATGATCAAGCAGCGATTCAGCCGAAAGTTCTGGCACGGTCGCGTTTGGTGAATAAGGCACGTTGCGAAGTAGCTGGGTATAGCATTCAAGCTGTTCGATTAACTGTTCACGCGTTAGCGAACGCTGGCGCGAGGCAAGCAGAGCAGTAACACACAGATTCATCGCATTGGCTGCACCTGCTTCGTTGATGCGGACCATTAAACGTGCGGCAATGTCGTTTACGGTTGGCGTCAACCAGCTTGGGCGCTGCGGCTCTATAGGGTCAATTGCGTCACGCCACTCCGGCACGCGCTTGTTAAGGTAATTCACCAGCGGCAGCGGTTCGCCAAAGTTAACGTAACCCTGACCCAGGTTGCGCAGCTTACGTAACCCGCGCACCATCTGCATAAAGCCTTCTTTCTCTTTTGCCGCGCCGCGCAATTCTTTAGCGTAAGTACCCACTTCCATCACGTGCTCGTAGCCAATATAAATCGGCACCAGAGTGATAGGGCGATTGCCACCGCGCAGCATCGCCTGTAGCGTCATTGCCAGCGTACCGGTTTTCGGATCCAGTAAGCGGCCTGTGCGTGAGCGCCCACCTTCAACGAAGTACTCCACTGAATAGCCACGTGTAAATAACTCGCCTAAATATTCACGGAACACGGTTGAGTAGAGCTTATTACCCTTGAAGGTACGGCGGATAAAGAAGGCACCGAGACGACGGAAGATCGGTCCGGCTGGCCAGAAGTTGAGGTTGATCCCAGCCGCAATATGAGGCGGAACCAGACCCTGATGATATAAAACATAAGAGAGCAGCAAATAGTCCATGTGGCTACGGTGGCACGGCACATAGACAATTTCATGACCATCCTGCGCCAGCTGACGCACCCGCTCGCCGCCGTTGACATTGATGCCCTGATAAAGGCGACTCCACAGCCAACCCATGACGCGATCTGTCACCCGAATCGCTTCGTAAGAGAAGTTAGCGGCGATTTCTTCCATCATCTCAACCGCATTTTGCTGCGCTTTTTCATGAGAGATTTTTTTGCTGCGCGCCTCATCTTCTACTGCTTTTTCAATGGCTTTTGATTGCAATAGCTTGTTAAACAGATCCTGACGAGCGGGTAAGCGTGGACCAACCGCCGCGAGACGCTGCCGGGCAAAGTGAATACGCGCCACGCGCGCCAGTTTTTGCGCAATGGATTGATCTGTTCCGTGCTCGGTCGCCATTCGGCGTAGCGAAACCGTGGGCGAAAAACGCACAAAGCTGTCACGTCCGTGCCAGAGCACGGCGAAAAACTTTGCACGCCATTCAGTACACGCAAATGCGGCGTGGCTTCTCCCTGAACCTCACGCCCCGGCGCGCGACCAAACATCACCGTTACCGGCAACATTTGAATGTCGAGGTCGGGATTGTTGCGATGCAGATCAAGATAATCGTGAAAGATTTTCACTGACTCGACGCTGGGCACAAAATAGGGAAACACGCGCGGGCCATCGTGAATAAAAACGTGGCGTGGCAGCAGTACCCCGTCAATCTCCAGGGAGAAAGTGGGTCGGGAAGATCGTGTTTGATACACTGCGCACGTAAAGTCAGTAAGTCGGCCTTCGAATCGTAAGGCAGAACATACATAATGGGCCGGGTAGGATCCAGACCATGTTCAGAAACAGGATCGGCCGGAATGGCCTTACTTTTTACCAAAAACGAGAGTGGTAAATTGAGTAATTTGTAATAAAGTTTACGCCAACCTGACATAGACAACATGAAGCCTCTTGTTAGCAAAGCGCCGCAAGCATACCAGAAAGTGCAGCGAAGATCTGTGGTGGTGCCAAATGCACGCAGCCCAGACATTGACGTCATTCCGTTAAAAGGGTTCCCTCAACATGGCAAATAACGCCACCGGTCTTATCAGAATTGTGAAAGCAGCCGGTTATTCCTGGCAAGGCCTGCGCGCCGCCTGGCAACATGAGGCTGCATTTCGCCAGGAAGCTATCGTTGCGCTTGTTGCTATCGGCGTGGCTTGCTGGCTGGATATCGATATTATTTCGCGCATTTTAATGATTGGAACGGTGATGTTAGTCGTCATCGTTGAGATCCTAAACAGTGCTATTGAATCGGTTGTTGACCGTATTGGCCAGGAACGTCACCCGCTTGCTGGCCGGGCAAAAGATATGGGCTCAGCGGCGGTATTGCTAAGTATCTTACTGGCGGTTTTCGTCTGGATCGCGCTGCTTTGGACACATTTGCGATAAGCTTTCCAGAAAGTGCCAACCGGCTGATTAATACCTGACTTTTGGTTTCCATTTCGCCAATACCTGTATATACTCACAGCGACTGTATAAACAACCAGGGGGCGGGATGAAAGCGTTAACCAGCAGGCAGCAGCAGGTCTATGATCTGATTCGCGACCACATTAATCAAACGGGCATGCCGCCTACACGTGCAGAAATCGCTGCGCAACTGGGTTTTCGTTCACCCAACGCTGCTGAAGAGCACTTAAAAGCCTTAGCGCGTAAAGGCGTCATTGAAATTGTTTCTGGCGCATCACGTGGCATCCGTCTGTTAATGGAAGAAGAGACGTCAGAAGGCATTCCACTGAT
Organism: Candidatus Pantoea haifensis; assembly: GCA_018842655.1. Taxonomy (GTDB): domain Bacteria; phylum Pseudomonadota; class Gammaproteobacteria; order Enterobacterales; family Enterobacteriaceae; genus Pantoea; species Pantoea haifensis. The sequence goes on from JAGTWN010000004.1 coordinate 3,277,734, forward strand.
CGGTCGCGTGGCCGCCGGTGAGCCGATGCTGGCGCAAGAACATATCGAAACTCATTACAAAGTCGATCCCGGCCTGTTTAAGCCTTCAGCGGATTTCCTGCTGCGCGTTAACGGTATGTCGATGAAGGATATCGGCATCATGGATGGCGATTTGTTAGCGGTACACAAAACGCAGGATGTGCGCAACGGACAAGTGGTTGTGGCGCGTATTGACGATGAAGTTACGGTGAAACGCTGGAAAAAACAGGGTGCCATTGTGCATCTGTTGCCAGAAAATAACGAATTTGAACCCATCGTGGTTGATACACGCGCTCAGTCTTTGACCATCGAAGGTTTAGCGGTTGGCGTGGTTCGTAACGGTGAGTGGCTGTAATCCTGCTATAGCTGCTTTTGTTCGCTGGTCCTGATGCTATTCTGTCTGCCCGAATTTAGCCGCTGCTGTCTCGCCTGTTGACGCAGCGGCGTTGAGCACGGATCTGCGAATGCCATTTTTGACTACAACCGACAAAAATCTTTGGCGGCTAGCCCTGCCAATGATCCTTTCTAATATTACTGTCCCGTTACTGGGCCTGGTTGATACAGCCGTCATTGGTCATCTTAATAGCCCGGTCTATCTCGGCGGCGTAGCTATTGGCACCACTATCACCAGCTTCCTTTTTATGCTGTTGCTTTTCCTTCGGATGAGCACCACGGGGTTAACAGCACAGGCATTCGGCGCAAATGACAAAGCAGCCCTGGCACGTGCGCTGACCCAGCCATTAATCATGGCGCTGTTGGCCGGCATAATCTTTATCTTCCTGCGCGATCCGATCTCTCTGCTCGCGACTCATCTGATTGGCGGTGATCCAGACGTGCTGGAGCAGGCCGCGCTCTTTATTCATATTCGCTGGCTCAGTGCCCCCGCAACCCTGGCAAACCTGGTGATTTTAGGCTGGTTGCTTGGTGTGCAGTATGCACGCGCACCGGTGATTTTGCTGGTGGTCGGTAATACAGTGAATATTTTACTCGATCTCTGGCTGGTGCCTGGGTTGCACTGGGGCGTAGCGGGGGCTGCAACAGCCACGGCGCTGGCAGAATATGTCACGCTGGCAGTCGGTTTAGCGATGGTCTGGCGCGTTTTGAAGCTGCGCGGTATTGATATGAATGTCATCAGACAGAGCTGGCGTGGGGATATGGGCCGCCTGCTGCGGCTTAATCGCGACATTATGTTGCGTTCGCTCATGCTGCAATCATGCTTTGCTTCCCTGACTCTGCTTGGGGCACGGATCGGGCCGGAAGTGGTAGCAGTCAACGCCGTGTTGCTGATGTTTATTACCTTCACTGCCTATGCGCTTGATGGTTTCGCTTATGCTGTTGAGGCATTTGCGGGTGAAGCGCACGGTGCGAAAGATAGCAGCAAATTATTACGTGTCTGGCGAGCAGCCTGTCGACAGGCATTGCTGGTCGCAATTATCTTTTCGCTGATATATGCCATTTTCGGTACGCAAATCGTGTCACTGCTAACGTCCATTGGCGCGTTACAGCAGATGGCGGATCGTTATCTGTTCTGGCAAATCGTTATGCCGATAGTCGGTGTAGGGTGTTATCTGCTGGATGGCATGTTTATTGGCGCAACGCGCGGTCGCGAGATGCGCAACAGCATGGCGGTAGCGGCGCTGGGATATTTTCTCACGTTATTGACGGTGCCCTGGCTGGGCAATCATGGCTTATGGCTGGCGGTAGCGGTTTTCCTGGCGCTCCGCGGTGTGTCGTTAGGCTTTCTATGGCGTCGCCACTGGCAGAACAACACCTGGTTTATGGGCTGATCTTTTTCTTAAAATCCCCGGAGGCTACGGATTATTCTGTATTGTCCCGGCAAATTCCAAAACCTCTACTATAATTAACTCTGAATGGCGCAAACGACAGGCGCTTTATATCGTTATTGTCTTGCAAGGCAAGATATATGATGAAATCTAAAGGACGTGGAGGTCTGCAATGAATCAAGACGAAGCGAGTGGTAACTGGAAGCAGTTCAAAGGAAAAATGAAAGAAAAATGGGGCAAGCTGACTGACGATGATATGCAGGTCATTGAAGGGAAACGCGATCAGCTTGTCGGTAAAATTCAGGAACGTTATGGCTACGCTAAGGATGAGGCGGAAAAAGAAGTCACAGACTGGGAAGGCCATAACAAAGACTACCGCTGGTAATTTAGTCAATTTATGGATGATGCTCCTACCCCGCCGGTACGCTCATGCTGGCTGGCACAAGGATGTGCCGACTAACTTCTCTTTCCCCGCTTTTTAGTTTCTGTCTCATGGTCATGTTCACAGCTTCCATGACGGTTACAGGCCTCAACTTCAACGCAGTTTTCACACAAACCGTGTGCTTCAATCACGCTATGGCGTAGCGCAAAACGCGCCTCACTCGCTAATAACCCAATAATGTTTTCAACACCTTCGGCATGTTTTTCAATGACTGCCGCACAGCGATCACACACCAGCATAACGGAAGTATGAGCAGGTGCTTCAAAGTGGTGGCACATCACGTAACTGTTATTCGACTCAACGCGGTGAATAAAGCCTTGTTCAAGCAAAAAGTCTAATGCACGGTAAACAGTCGGCGGTTTAGCTTGCGGTTCATTAATGCGCAGCTGATCCAGTAAATCGTATGCGCTTATCGATCCTCGCTGTTCTGCCATCAAACGCAAAACTTCCGCACGCTGCGAAGTCAGACGAACACCGCGCTGCAGACACAGTTTTTCAGCCTGGGACATAATTTGCTCTGAGGTCATCGTCGACATGAAAATTCTCCGCTAGACAAGTGATGTTATTTTATCACAGCTAATTTTCCTCCGCAGAGGTTGCTGCTCAAGCACAATACGCTATTTACCCTGCGATCTGCCTTCCCGATCCTGCTGTCTGACGCTAATTAACCCTGGATTCAGATCCAGCGCGTTTAAAAATAAATAAAGATTTTTTCATTTTTTCCCTTTGCAACTCACTGAGTTAAGCACTAATGTTCAAAAGCATTTAAGCAATATTTGGCAGTAATTTGCTTTTTTAACGCTTTTTTGAACAATAAAAACGCTTTTGCGTTGTAAAAACATCCAATCCGTTGAATTAAGACACTGTTCCCTTTGAATTCGCAGCAATAACGCGTTAGCCCTCGTTCACAATAGTGCTAACAACCTATTCAGCCGTTAAATGTTTTAACGGCACTTTTCTCAGGTAATGGCAGGTAAATGGTGAAAAAATTCGTACAGCGTTCTGCGCTGATTTATCCCGCTGTTTTGAATGCGCTCCTTTTTTCTTCTTCTGCCATGGCGGCAGGTACATGGTATGACGCACGTAATGACGCGATGGGTGGCACCGGCGTCGCTTCCTCAACCTATGGCTCTGCTGTTCTGGCCAACCCGGCATTAATGACAAAAGCCAAACCAGAGGATAATGTCAGCATTATTTTCCCGTCCGCAGGTGTGCAAATCACCGATAAAGACAAGCTGGTTGATAAGGTGGATGACATCTCTGATACCGTTGATCGCTATCAGGATGTGATTGATAACCTGACATTCGCTGATTATTTACGCGGTTATCCTGAGCTACGTGCTGCCTCAGGCGATGTGGCAAATCAGCTGCAAGATTTAAAAGGCAATAAGGCGGACGCCAGTGCTGGCGTAGCGTTAGCCGTCACTATTCCGAACGAGAACTTGCCCTTTGCTTTTGTGACCAAAGCTTACGGTACGGTTCACGTGCAGGCGAATGTTGCCCAGAGTGATATTGATTACTTACAGGGCGTAGCAAACGGGACGGTTATTCCGGTACCTGGGGATCAAGACAATTTGCGATCCAACGCTAACGGCCTTGCTGCATTAATCACCGATTACGGTATTGCAGTGGCGCATGAATTTTCCATTGCCGGACAGCCTGTATCAGTTGGCGTCACACCTAAACTTCAAAAGACCTGGCTCTACAACTATACCGACACGCTCTACAACTACGACAAAAATGATATCAACAGTGGACGCTATCGCAGTTCCGATACCGGTTTTAACATTGATGCGGGATTAGCAACCACCTTTGCTGAAAACTGGACCCTGGGTTTGACCGGACAAAACCTGATATCACGCGATCTTGATACCAAAGAAGTGAATGGCTATCGCGATACCTATCAAATTCGTCCGCTGGTTACGACAGGTCTCTCCTGGGATAAAGGGCCGTTCACCGTCACGGGGGACATTGATTTAACCGAGACGAAACGCTTTAAATCAGAAGAGAGTAGTCAGTATGTCGCCGTAGGCGGAGAATACCGCGTTCTGGATTGGTTGCAGCTGCGTGCCGGTTATCGCGCCGATATGCGCGGCACGGATGAAAATGTCGCGACTGCCGGTTTTGGCCTTTCTCCTTTCAACAACGCCGTGCATGTTGATCTGGCCGGATCGGTGGGAGCGAACAACACCTGGGGTGCCATGATGCAACTCGGGTTTAACTTCTAAACCCACGACGTCACCTTTGACAGAGGCGCTTTAAACCGGGATGTCAAAAACATCATAAAAGCAAGGCAGCGTCAGGCGGCCTTGCTTTTTTACTCTGCCAAAAAACGTTATGGCCATCAGCGCAGCTGGAGCAGATTAAGCTGTTCCAGTCGCCAGTTTTAACGCTATCCCGCGCTCTGCCAGTAATGTCGGTTCAGGCACGCCATCCGCACTGGTCTCAACGGCCCATTCGGTGTAATCATCAGGCGGGCACTGCAATATCGGCCACCCTTGTGGTAGTATTGCGCAGAATCCCTCACTTATAATCACCGGATTTACTGCGCTTCATGACCGATACCTTTTCTTCGCAACGTTTTTCCATCGCTCCAATGCTTGACTGGACCGATCGTCACTGCCGCTATTTTCACCGCCAGCTCACGGGTGACACGCTGCTCTATACCGAAATGGTCACGACTGGCGCGATTATTCATGGCAAAGGCGATTATCTGGCTTATAGCGAAGAGGAGCATCCGGTTGCGCTGCAGCTGGGGAAGCGATCCTGCGGCGCTGGCGCAGTGTGCCAGAATGGCCGAACAGCGTGGCTATGATGAAATTAACCTGAACGTAGGCTGTCCGTCAGACCGCGTACAAAACGGACGTTTCGGTGCGTGCCTGATGGCGGAAGCCGAACTGGTCGCCGATGCTATCAAAGCCATGCGCGATGTCGTCAACATTCCCGTTACCGTAAAAACCCGTATCGGTATTGATGAGCTGGATAGCTACGCGTTTCTGACTGACTTTATTGGAACAGTGGCAGAGCGCGGCGGCTGTGACACCTTTATCATTCACGCGCGTAAAGCCTGGCTTTCTGGTCTTAGTCCAAAAGAGAACCGTGAAATTCCGCCGCTCGATTATCCACGGGTTTATCAGTTGAAACGTGATTTTCCGCACCTGACGCTGGCGATCAATGGCGGGGTAAAAACGCTGGAAGAGGCGAAACAGCATTTACAGCACCTGGATGGCGTGATGATGGGCCGTGAGGCTTATCAAAATCCGGGCATACTGGCGCGGGTTGATGGCGAACTGTTTGGGCGTGACACGCCTGCTGCCGATCCGGTTGCCGTAGTGCGTGCCATGTATCCTTATATTGAGGCTGAACTGGCTAAAGGCACCTGGCTCGGCCACGTTACCCGACATATGCTCGGCCTGTTCCAGGGGATCCCCGGGGCGCGTCAGTGGCGTCGCTATCTTAGTGAAAATGCACACAAGCCGGGCGCAGATGTTCGCGTACTTGAGGCCGCGTTAGCTCTGGTTGCCGATAAAATTCCGCAGGAAGCCTGATAACAAAGAGGCCAGCCTTAACGGGCTGGTTTTTTTGAGCCAAAATTTGGTGAATTTCATTAGTTAATGCCTACGCTTTTTCCCCGGTCTGACGCAAAATCAATAGCTTAAATTCTGGCACGCTTCTTGTAATAACCAACCAGTCGTGAATGACAGGAGCGCAAAAGTGGAAATTTTATTTGTATTAGGCTTTTTCCTGATGCTGTTGATAACAGGTGTTTCGTTACTGGGCGTGATTGCAGCATTGGCAGTTGCAACGCTATTGATGTTTATTGGCGGATTTCTGGCAATGGTTATCAAATTGTTGCCATGGCTGGTACTGGCGGTAGTCGCAGTCTGGCTTTATCGCGCCTTTTTCTCTGACAGTGAAGCGCGAACACGCAATAAACTCAGGCGTAAAATCAACCGTTTAAGCCGTAATGACTGGCGCTAAATGCGGTGACGATCACAGAGTCAGAGATTATTCATAACAATTCTGCAATTAAACATACTTTTTACTTATGTTTTCTGTCAGGATGTTTTCGTTGAGTCGAAACAGTATCCATCGCCGCTGTCCCTACAACCAGCGCGAACGATAAAAAAGAAAAATGGGCTTCCTGCGGGAAGCCCTGTTTGCATCTGGGGATCAGGGGATCAGTAAACTTGAGCCTTGCGTCACACGGCTTTCCAGCGTTTGATGCGCTTTACTGGCCTCGTTAAGTGCAAACTTCTGTTGATCCGGCACGTTAATTTTGATCGCGCCACTGGCTATCAGTGAGAACAACTCCGCACTGGCTGTTTCCAGCTCTTCACGGTTAGTGATGTAACCGAAAAGCGAAGGACGAGTCACGAAAAGAGAGCCTTTCTTATTCAGAATACCTAAATCGATGCCGGTTACCGGCCCCGACGCGTTACCAAAGCTCACCAGCAAGCCATGGCGGCGTAACGAATCGAGCGATACATCCCACGTATCTTTCCCTACTGAGTCATACACCACGGCCACTTTTTTACCGTTAGTTAAATCACCGACGCGCTGCGCAGTGTTCTCTTCGCGATAGTTGATCGTGGCCCAGGCACCCGCTTTTTTAGCCAGTTGCGCCTTTTCTGCTGATCCTACGGTGCCAATTAAATGCGCGCCCAACGCTTTCGCCCACTGGCAGGCAATCAGGCCGACGCCGCCCGCTGCGGCATGAAACAGGAAAATTTCGTCAGGTTTGACCTGATAAGTTTGACGCAGCAGATACTGCACGGTGAGCCCTTTCAAAAAGCTGGCAGCCGCTTGCTCAAAACTGATTTGATTAGGCAGCAGCATCAATCGATCTTCTGCCACATTGTGAAATTCACTGTAGGCGCCCTGCGTTGCCATGCAGTAAACCACGCGGTCGCCGGGTTTGAAGCGCGTAACCCGGCTCCCGACACTTTTCACTACGCCTGCGGCTTCGGTGCCCAGGCCCGAAGGAAAGTCACTTACCGGATAAAGTCCACTTCGCACATAGGTGTCGATGTAATTGATGCCGATGGCTTTATTTTCTATTTGTACTTCAAGCTCAGCAGGATCGGTAAGTTCAAAATCAACCCACTGTAAAACCTCGGGGCCACCGTGCGCGTTGAACTGAATACGCTTTGCCATTCTTACTCCTGTGATTGTTGAATCATGAGGGTGAGGCGCGCCTCACAACAAGGTATACTGGCGCGTCCCCACAAAAGATCGGTATTGCATTCACTATGGCAGGAAATAAACCCACCAACAAATCGAACGAAACGCAGGATCGCCAGCTGGAAGGCGTGAAAATGCCCCCGCATTCGCTGGAAGCGGAGCAGTCGGTGCTCGGTGGGTTAATGCTGGATAATGAGCGTTGGGATAACGTTTCCGAGCGCGTTGTCGCCAATGATTTCTTCAACCGTTCGCACCGTCTGATTTTTTCAGAAATGCAGCGTTTACTTGAAGACAGCCAGCCCATTGACCTTATCACCCTGTCCGAATCTCTCGAAACGCGAGGCGAGCTGGAAATGGCGGGCGGCTTTGCTTATCTGGCAGAGTTAGCGAAAAACACGCCAAGTGCAGCCAACATCGGTGCTTATGCTGACATCGTGCGTGAACGCGCAGTCGTTCGCGAAATGATTTCAGTCGCTAACCAAATCGCCGATGCGGGTTACGATCCGCAGGGCCGTAGCAGCGAAGAGCTGTTAGATTTTGCCGAGTCAAACGTCTTTAAAATCGCCGAAGCGCGCGCGAATAAAGATGATGGCCCGCAAAATATTGAGCAAATCCTTGAAGCAACGGTATCGCGCATTGAGTCGCTATACCAAACGCCACATGATGGCGTAACGGGTGTCGATACGGGTTATCAGGATCTTAATAAGAAAACCGCAGGCTTACAGCGATCTGACCTGATCATTGTGGCAGCGCGTCCATCGATGGGTAAAACCACTTTCGCCATGAACCTGTGCGAAAACGCGGCGATGCTGCATGACAAACCCGTATTAATTTTTAGTCTGGAGATGCCCAGCGAGCAGATCATGATGCGTATGCTGGCTTCGCTGTCGCGTGTTGATCAGACGCGCATCCGTACCGGGCAGCTTGACGATGAAGACTGGGCGCGTATTTCTGGCACCATGGGCATTTTACTGGAAAAAAGAACATCTATATCGATGACTCTTCTGGCCTGACGCCAACAGAGGTCCGTTCTCGTGCTCGTCGTATCTATCGTGAAAATGATGGCCTGAGCATGATCATGATCGATTACCTGCAACTGATGCGAGTACCGTCACTTTCAGATAACCGCACGCTGGAAATTGCGGAGATTTCACGTTCACTCAAGGCGTTAGCAAAAGAGCTGAATGTGCCGGTCGTCGCACTTTCGCAGCTAAACCGCTCGCTCGAACAGCGTGCTGATAAACGTCCGGTAAACTCTGATTTGCGTGAATCTGGCTCAATTGAGCAGGATGCTGACCTGATCATGTTTATCTATCGCGATGAGGTTTATCACGAAAACAGCGATCTCAAAGGCATTGCAGAAATCATTTTAGGTAAACAGCGTAACGGGCCAATTGGTACGGTGCGCTTAACCTTTAACGGCCAGTGGTCACGTTTTGACAATTACGCTGGCCCGCAATACGACGACGAATAACCTTTCCTTTGTGCTGACATGCACAATCTGTGCATGTCACGCCTGTCATCAGAAAATAGTGTTGGACAACCCCGCTGATCATCAGGTTATCTGTAGCAAAGCGCCGCTTAACACGCTATGGAAGCAGAATGACTCACGTAGACGATTACGATCTTAAAATCCTGACTTTATTACAATCAAACGGCCGCCTCACGAATCAGGAGTTAAGTGATTTAGTGGGATTGTCAGCCTCACAGTGCTCACGCCGCCGCATTAATCTTGAACAGGCCAACCTCATCCTTGGCTATCATGCGCGCCTCTCTCCTGACGCCGTAGGATTAGGCATGGTGGGATTAATTGAAGTGCGCTTGATTAACCACACCGCGGAGTACGTTGAGAGCTTTCACCGTATGGTTGAACAGGAAGAGGCCATTGTGGATGCTTACAAAACCACGGGCGATGCCGATTACCTGTTAAAGGTTGCCGTTGCTGACCTGGCGTCGCTCAGTGCATTGATCAGCCAACTGGTGGCGGGCCATCAAAGTGTATCGCACGTCAAAACCTCGGTCGTGTTAGGGCGTTTGAAAGAAAATGGCTTAATGATGCTTCCTGAACAGAGTGTGCGCCAAAAGCGTGCGTGATGTGCGTTTTTGGTGCACACTGAGCGCAAGTAATGCAAAAAACGCGCACCAGAAAAGAATTTGTGCATGATTTGACGGCATGACATCAAATTTATGCATCAAAACCTGCAATAAAGCGCCTTAATTATCAATGGGATAATCGCTGGCACCAGCCAGCAGCCTGAAAAAGCTGCTGGTATGGTGCGTTTTTTGCATTTGAACCGCATCATTTGCAATGAGATAACTCCATGGATAACGTCGTTCAGCCTTCTCGTATTCCCCATTCCCGCCTTGAAGACGCACTGGCCATCGTGATGGGCACCTTAATGGTGTCGTTCGGTGTGATTATGCTTAAGCAGGCGGGGGCATTAACCGGCAGCACTGCTGGCATCGCTTTTTTGCTGAGCTACCTGTCGCCGCTCTCATTTGGTAGTGCTTTCTTTCTGATTAATCTGCCGTTTTACTGGCTGGCTGTACGCCGAATGGGGTGGGAATTTACGCTGAAAACCTTCTGCGCTGTGGGCCTGGTTTCACTGTTTACCCAGCTTCATCCGCTTTTTGTTCACTTTTCCAGTCTCAATCCTTTTTATGCGACATTGTTCGGTAACGTCATTATGGGGATTGGGTTTATAGTGTTGTTTCGTCATAAAGCCAGCCTTGGCGGCATCAATATTTTGGCGCTCTGGTTGCAGGATCGCTTTGGCATCCGCGCCGGAAAATTGCAAATGGCAGTCGACACCTGTGTGGTGCTGGCGTCGCTGTTTGTTGTAAGCCTGCCGGTATTGCTCGCGTCAGTTGCAGGCGCGGTGATCCTTAATTTGATTATCGCCATGAACCATCGTCCCGGACGATACACAGTTTAATGACACAACCTGACCCGCTTACTAAGACCAATCATGGAGATCTGCACCGTGTTTCAAAACGTTGATGCCTATGCCGGCGATCCGATTCTGTCGCTGATGGAAGCCTTCAAACAGGACCCACGCGAGCATAAAGTTAATCTCAGCATCGGGCTTTACTACAATGAGCAAGGTATCATTCCTCAGTTGCAGGCAGTGGCTGCGGCAGAAGAACAGCTGAATGCTGAGCCACAGCAGGTTTCGCTTTATCTGCCAATGGAAGGGCTGAACGCTTACCGTAACGTCATTGCACCCTTGCTGTTTGGCGCTGAACATCCGGTGTTAAAAGCGGGCCGCGTTGCGTCGATTCAGACGTTAGGCGGTTCAGGTGCGCTGAAAGTGGGTGCTGACTTCCTGAAGCGTTATTTCCCACAGTCGAATGTATGGGTGAGCGATCCAACCTGGGAAAACCACGTCGCTATCTTTAGTGGTGCAGGGTTTGAGGTCAATACTTACCCCTGGTACGATCCGGAAACCAACGGCGTGCGCTTTGACGCCTTCGTGGAAAAATTAAAAACACTGCCGAAGCAGAGCATCGTACTGCTGCATCCGTGCTGTCATAATCCTACTGGTGCTGACCTGACAAACGCGCAGTGGGACATTGTGACTGATGTGCTCAACGCTCAGGAGCTGATTCCGTTCCTGGATATCGCTTACCAGGGCTTCGGCGCAGGTATGGAAGAAGATGCTTATGCGATCCGCGCGATTGCGGCGGCGGGTCTGCCGGCATTAGTCAGCAACTCGTTCTCAAAAATTTTCTCTCTGTATGGCGAGCGCGTTGGCGGGCTGTCTGTTGTGTGCGACAGCGCAGAAGAGTCAAGCCGCGTGCTGGGTCAGCTGAAAGCAACCGTGCGTCGTAACTATTCCAGCCCGCCAAACTTTGGTGCACAGGTTGTGGCTCGCGTACTCAACGACGACGCGCTAAAAGCCAACTGGCTGGACGAAGTCGAAGCAATGCGTTTACGTATTATTGATATGCGTAAAGCTCTGGTGCAGGTGTTAAGCACGGCACTGCCGGGCCAGAACTTCGATTATCTGCTGAAACAGCGCGGTATGTTCAGCTACACCGGACTGAGCGCGCAGCAGGTTGATCGTCTGCGCGAAGAGTTTGGTATCTATTTAGTGGGCAGTGGTCGTATGTGCGTAGCGGGCCTCAACAGCAAAAACGTCCATCAGGTCGCAGAAGCCTTTGCTGCTGTGATGTAAAACAGAGTGACAGTCATAAACCGCCGACACTGTTCGGCGGTTTTTTTTGCTGAATACCAGACGTAGCGGTTTTAATTTCCTGGTTGGGTTTACCTTTCCACCACATGTTGCACACTTAAAAGGTGTAAACGATTCAGGAAGGGACTATGTGGTATCAACAAACGTTAACGCTTAGCGAGAAACCGCGCGGGTTTCATCTGATAACCGATGAGATTGTCGGTAAGTTACCCGCGCTGGCTGACGTTAAAACCGGTCTGCTGCATTTGCTGTTACAGCATACGTCAGCCTCGTTAACGCTGAATGAGAATTGTGATCCGACGGTACGCAGCGATATGGAACAGCACTTCATGCGCCATGTACCTGAAGATGCGCCTTATCAGCACGATTACGAAGGGCGTGATGATATGCCCGCACACATTAAATCATCAACGCTGGGCGTTTCGCTGCTGCTACCGGTTCAGCGTGGACGGCTGGTACTTGGCACCTGGCAAGGCATCTGGCTGGGCGAGCATCGTATTCATGGCGGAGCAAGGCGAATTGTCGCGACTTTACAAGGGAGTCATAATGAACACGTCGGAGTTATTAACGTATTGTATGAGCAAGCCGGGTGCGGAGCAGAGTGTGCACAGCGACTGGAAAGCCACACAAATTAAAAGCGATGGCATGCTGTTTGCCATGGTTCATGAGGTGAAAGGGCGACCCGCGGTGTCGCTTAAATCAACCCCGGCCCTGGCTGAACTGATGCGTGACGAACACAAAGACGTTTTTCCAAGCGAACACTTGAATAAATCGCACTGGAACACGCTGTTCCTGGATGGGTCGTTGAAAGATTCGCAGATCTACTATCTGGTCGATGCCTCTTATCAGCAGGCAGATGATGCGCGGTAATGCTCTGATGTCCACTGTCCTCGTCAACAGGCGAGGACAGTGGAAGCAGGCTTATGCTGCCGTTTCTTCACGCAGTGAATTGATATCAATGACGAAGCGGTATTTCACATCGCTTTTCAGCATACGCTCATAGGCCTCATTGATCTGATTCATTGCAATCATTTCAATGTCTGACGTGATGCCATGCTTGCCACAAAAATCCAGCATCTCCTGAGTTTCAGCGATACCACCAATCAGTGAACCGGCAATGCTGCGACGCTTGAAGATCAGATTGAAAACCTGCGGAGCAGGGTGATCGTGCTCTGGCGCGCCTACCAGCGTCATGTTGCCATCACGTTTTAACAGTGCAATGAAAGGATTGAGGTCATGCTGAGCCGCAACCGTGTTAAGAATAAAGTCGAAGCTGTTGGTGTGTTGTGCCATTTGATCGGCATCTTTGGAGACCACAACTTCATCTGCACCGAGGCGTTTGCCATCTTCAATTTTAGAGGGAGAGGTGGTGAACAGCACCACATGGGCACCCATCGCGTGGGCAATTTTCACACCCATATGGCCTAAACCGCCTAAGCCGACGATACCCACTTTTTTGCCCGGACCCACGTTCCAGTGACGCAGCGGAGAATAGGTTGTAATACCCGCGCACAGCAGCGGCGCAACGCCTGCCAGATCCAGGTTTTCTGGAACACGCAGCACAAAGTCTTCATTAACCACGACTGACGTTGAGTAGCCGCCGTAAGTAATCGCGCCTGTTTCACGATCTTCACCGTTATAGGTGCCGACAAAACCATTTTCGCAATACTGCTCTAACCCTTCCTGGCAGCTTGGGCAGCTGCGACAGGAATCAACCATACAGCCAACGCCGACCAGATCGCCCACCTTATATTTTTGAGTCTGCGCGCCAACAGCGGTTACGCGGCCAACGATTTCATGGCCAGGCACAACCGGGAAAATCGTGTTTTTCCACTCATTGCGCGCCTGATGCAAATCAGAGTGGCAAACGCCACAGTACAAAACGTCGAGTTGCACATCATGCGCGCGGAGTTCGCGCGGTTTGTAATCGAACGGTGCGAGTTTGGATTGAGCATCCTGAGCAGCATACGCATGCGTGATATTCATGGTGTCTCCAGTTTCGATGTGTCGTGAGTGTTTTTCGATGGTGCGGCAGACCGTGCTGCAGCAAACAGGGCGACGCCGGGCGTGCCAAAGAGGAACCGCTTAAGGATAGTCAGGGAAACGGCAGGCGTATATGCCTATACATGTCTGAATCTTGCCTGATTCTGCATTTTTCAGGTCGATCAGGCTGCGCATAAAACAAGGCCCGCACAGAGGCGGGCCTGAAAAGACTACTTCTTCAGTAACGGCTTAAGGAAGCGTGCGGTATGTGATTTATCGCAATCTGCTACCGTTTCTGGCGTGCCGGCAATAAGAATTTCACCGCCGCCGCTGCCGCCTTCAGGTCCGAGATCGACAATCCAGTCTGCGGTTTTGATCACATCAAGATTGTGCTCAATCACCACGATGGTGTTGCCCTGATCGCGCAGTTGATGAAGCACTTCCAGCAATTGCTGAATATCAGCAAAATGCAGGCCGGTGGTTGGTTCATCAAGGATATACAACGTCTGACCGGTTCCGCGCTTCGACAGTTCACGCGCCAGCTTCACGCGCTGAGCTTCACCGCCGGACAGCGTGGTAGCTGACTGACCAAGACGAATATACGACAGGCCCACATCCATCAGCGTCTGTAGCTTACGCGCCAGGGCTGGCACGGCATCGAAGAACTCACGGGCTTCTTCAATGGTCATCTCCAGCACTTCGTGGATGCTTTTGCCTTTGTACTTTATCTCCAGCGTTTCGCGGTTATAACGCTTACCTTTACACTGATCGCACGGTACATAGATGTCCGGCAGGAAGTGCATTTCTACCTTAAGTACACCGTCACCCTGACAGGCTTCACAGCGTCCACCGCGTACGTTAAAGCTGAAGCGGCCCGGATTGTACCCACGCGAACGTGATTCCGGCACGCCAGCAAACAGCTCGCGCACCGGCGTAAAGATACCGGTATAGGTTGCCGGGTTGGAGCGTGGCGTACGACCAATGGGGCTTTGGTCGATATCGATCACTTTATCGAAATGCTCCAGACCGTTAACTTCGCGGTAAGGCGCGGGTTCGGCAATCGTCGCACCATTCAGCGCGCGTTGAGCAATCGGGAACAGCGTATCGTTAATCAGCGTCGATTTACCTGAACCGGAAACGCCCGTAATACAGGTAAACAGGCCAACTGGTAGCGTTAAGGTGACATCTTTCAGGTTGTTACCGCGCGCGCCCGTGACTTTGAGCACTTTGCCCGGATCGCCTTTCACGCGCTCTTTCGGTACAGAAATTTCTCGCTTGCCGCTCAGGAACTGGCCGGTAAGCGACGCTTCCTCAGCCATGATTTCATCTACCGTACCTTCTGCCACAATCTGACCGCCATGCACACCAGCACCTGGCCCGATATCGATCACGTGATCAGCGGCGCGAATCGCATCTTCGTCATGCTCAACCACAATCACCGTATTGCCCAGATCGCGCAGATGAATCAGCGTGCTAAGCAAACGTTCGTTATCACGCTGATGCAAACCGATGGAAGGCTCATCCAGCACATACATGACGCCAACCAGACCAGCGCCGATCTGACTCGCGAGACGGATACGCTGCGCTTCACCGCCAGACAGGGTTTCAGCTGAACGCGACATCGACAGATAGTTCAGGCCGACGTTGACCAAAAAGCTGAGGCGATCGCTGATCTCTTTCAGCACTTTTTCAGCGATTTTAGCCCGCTGACCGCTGAGCTTGAGGTTTTCAAAGAAACTCATCGCGTGACCGATGCTCATCTCTGAAATAGTGGGCAGTGTAGTGTTTTCCACGTACACATGGCGCGCTTCACGACGCAGACGTGTGCCTTCACAGCTGGCGCAAGCACGGTTGCTGATGAATCGGGCTAGCTCTTCGCGCACCGCTGATGATTCAGTCTCTTTGTAGCGGCGTTCCATATTATTAAGGACGCCTTCGAAAGGATGACGACGTACCGAGGTATCACCGCGATCGTTGATATATTTAAATTCGATGCTCTCTTTGCCGGAGCCGTACAAAATCACTTTCTGCACATTCCCTGGCAGACTGCCAAATGGCGCTTCGATATCAAAATCGAGATGTTCAGCCAGCGAGCGCAGCATCTGGAAATAGTAGAAATTGCGACGATCCCAGCCGCGAATCGCCCCGCCAGCCAGCGACAGTTCATGGTTTTGCACCACGCGGTCCGGATCGAAATATTGCTGTACGCCTAAGCCATCACAGGTTGGGCAAGCGCCTGCTGGATTGTTAAAGGAGAACAGGCGCGGTTCCAGCTCGCTCATGCTGTAGCCGCAAATCGGGCAGGCAAAGTTAGCAGAGAACAGCAACTCTTCCGCTTCGCTGTCATCCATATCGGCCACGATCGCCGTGCCGCCGGAAAGCTCGAGCGCGGTTTCAAACGATTCAGCTAAACGTGTCGCCAGATCGTCACGCACTTTGAAGCGATCAATCACCACATCAATGGTGTGCTTCTTTTGCAGTTCGAGCTTTGGTGGATCAGAAAGATCGCAGACTTCACCGTCAATACGCGCACGGATATAACCCTGCGTAGCCAGGTTTTCAAGAGTTTTGGTGTGTTCACCTTTACGATCTTTCACCACCGGTGCCAGCAGCATTAAACGGCGACCTTCAGGCTGCTCCAGCACCTGATCCACCATCTGACTCACGGTTTGCGCCGCCAGCGGCACGTCGTGATCCGGGCAACGTGGCTCACCCACACGTGCAAACAGCAGACGCAGGTAGTCATGAATTTCCGTAATGGTGCCAACCGTCGAGCGCGGGTTGTGTGACGTGGATTTCTGCTCGATAGAGATCGCGGGCGACAAACCCTCGATATGGTCGACATCCGGTTTCTCCATCAATGAGAGAAACTGGCGCGCATAGGCAGAAAGCGACTCTACATAGCGGCGTTGACCTTCCGCATACAGCGTGTCAAACGCCAAAGAGGATTTACCGGAGCCTGACAGGCCGGTTACCACGATGAGTTTGTCACGCGGGATGATCAGGTTGATGTTTTTCAAATTATGGGTGCGGGCACCACGAACTTCGATCTTATCCATTCACCTTTCCCGGATTAGAAGCACTCGCCGCGCCTTGCCGACACGACCAGAATAAACGCATCATTATGGCACAAAAAATAGACTGAATAAATATCCAGTAGTTTTTTGCTTTTTGGCGACTAAATGGTCAAAATTGGAACCCCGCTCGAAAGTGGGAACAGCGTCCAGGACGTGTTAGAATTGATCGTTTAGACTTTTAGCATTAACTCATCGGGAGACAGCAACATGGCCAGTCGTGGCGTTAACAAAGTGATTCTTGTCGGGAATCTGGGTCAGGATCCGGAAGTGCGTTACATGCCAAATGGTGGCGCTGTTGCCAACATTACGCTGGCCACGTCGGAAAGCTGGCGCGATAAGCAGACCGGTGAAAATAAAGAGATCACGGAATGGCATCGTGTGGTGCTGTTTGGCAAGCTGGCAGAAGTGGCCGGTGAATATCTGCGTAAAGGTTCACAGGTGTATATTGAAGGCCAGTTGCGTACACGTAAGTGGCAGGATCAGGGCGGCCAGGAACGCTATACCACAGAAGTCGTGGTGAACGTTGGCGGCACCATGCAAATGCTGGGCGGCCGTCAAGGCAACGCAGGCGGTGCTTCAGCGGGCGGTGCGCCAGCCAATAACAACAATGGTTGGGGTCAACCGCAGCAGCCACAGGGTGGTAATAACCAGTTCAGCGGCGGCGCACAGTCTCGTCCACAGCAGCCACAGAGTGCGCCGGCAAGTAACAACAACGAGCCGCCAATGGATTTCGACGACGATATTCCATTCTGATAACGTTGATGATCAGTTCTGTGAAAGGCCCACTTGTTGGGCCTTTTCTTTTATTGCCACTCAGCCAGAATCGCATCGCAGCTCAACACGCAAGGCTCGATTAAGCAAACCTTTGCATTTTGCTGCTTTCCACAGGCATGCTAGTAAACCCAGTGACTGAACTAAGAGGCGGAGGTGTGACGTGGAAGGGGTTCCGGCCATTTTTCCCTGTGAAAAAGATCGCGCGCAGTTTCAACAGTTGTCGGAGCTGCCAGGCATTGAACTTTATCAGGCCCACATCTCACGCTACGCCTTTGAACCCCACACGCATGAAGCGTTTGGCATTGGCACCATTGAATCGGGCGCACAGCGTTTTCGCTATCGCGGTACGCAATATACGGCCCCGGTCAACTCGTTAGTGATGATGAACCCGGACGAGCTGCATACCGGCGAATCAGCGTGCGAGCAGGGATGGCGCTATCAAATGATCTATATCCAGCCACAATTAATGGATGAGTTAACCGGAGACAGCGGCTGGTGGTTCAAAGACGCACTGTTAACCGATCCACGGCTGGCGAAGCCGCTTTCCCAGGTGCTGACAGCGTTATGGCAGGCTGATTCTGCTCTGGCGCGCCAGAGTTTACTCTCAGAAGTGTTACGGCAAATGCGTCCACTGGCGCGGATGGCTACGCAACGGAAGCCAGACGCCAGGCATCGCTTCGATAATGTCCGCGACTATTTGCGCACCAACCTGGCCGAGCCGGTACGGCTGGACACGCTAGCGGCGCTGGCGTCATTGTCACCGTGGCATTTTTTGCGCGCCTTTCGCGAACATTTTCATGTGACACCACAGCAAATGTTAATGGCCTATCGTTTATATGAGGCCAAGCAGTTGCTGGCAAAAGGGGAGACACCTGCGGGCGTGGCGGCTGCGGTTGGCCTGACCGATCAGGCACATCTCACGCGCGCATTCGCCCAACGCTATGGCATTACGCCGGGCCGTTACCAAAAACAGGTGATGCGCGGCTAGCTCAATCGCAATTTGCTACAAGCAATCCTCACCTCATTTCGCGACACTGCGCCGGTTCATCTATAAAGGAAGAGAAAATGCTTGCTGGCGTATTGTTTGCTCTCACCGCAGGATTAATGTGGGGCTTAATTTTTGTTGGCCCGCTACTGGTGCCCGATTATCCTGGCACGCTGCAGTCGGCTGGGCGTTATGTGGCCTTTGGGCTAATTGCGCTGCCGCTTGCCTGGCACGATCGTCATCGGCTGCGCAAACTGGTTTCTGCCGACTGGCGAGAAGCACTGAAACTCTCACTGGTAGGAAATCTTCTTTATTATGCCTTTCTCGCTAATGCGATTCAGCGCACGGGCGCGCCAGTTTCAACCATGATTATTGGCACATTGCCGGTGGTTATCGCGGTGACCGCGAACCTCTGTTACGGCCACCTTGAAGGGCGGCTTGCCTGGCGGCGGCTGATCCCTGCATTAATCGTCATGGGAGGTGGTCTGTTATGTGTCAATGCAGCGGAGCTGCAAACGCAGGGGGCCGCTTTAGATCTGAATCGCTACCTGGTTGGCATTTTGCTGGCGATAATGGCGGTGGTATGCTGGACATGGTATCCGCTTCGTAATGCACGCTGGTTGCGCACCCACCCAGAGCTGAAACCTGCCACCTGGGCCACGGCGCAGGGCGTGGTGACGTTGCCACTGGCGTTAGTTTTTTACGGCCTCGTCAGCATGCAGCTTGCCTGGCAACGGCCTGACTTTAGCCTGCCATTCGGCCCGCATCCCCACATATTTATTCCGTTAATGCTGGCCATTGGTTTGTTGTGTTCCTGGCTTGGCACGCTGTGCTGGAACGCCGCAAGCCAGCGTTTACCCACGGTGTTGATGGGGCCCTTAATCGTTTTTGAAATCCTTTTCGGCCTGCTGTGGACGTTTCTCTGGTATCAACACTGGCCTCCGTTATTAACCGCAACGGGTATTCTGCTGCTGATTATTGGCGTGATCTGGGCGATGTTAATTAAACCCGAGCCAGTTGTAACCGCACTCGATCTCTGAATACCTGCGCTGGCAAAATATTATCGCCAGCGCGACTCCCTGATTTTGCTCAATTTTAAGAATTAGTCGCATCCCGTTTCAGGCTCTGTCAGCTGAAATTCTACGCCTGATACGTTGTTAAATCGGTTTTAACCCTCTCTGTTACGTCAGAAATCACTCTTCAGCTTTGATTTGGTTCTAAGCAATAGCCCTTTTGCGGGCCTTTTTTATGTCAGAAAGTGCATAAGCGTTATTATTTCATTCACCTTGTGCGCGATAAATAGCCAATTAAGTCTGTAATAACGGCTTGAATGTGCATATAAATGGGCTGCCGCTTCGCTTTAACGGATGACTGGACCTGAGAAAGCGGAGCAATAAACCAATTTTTACTTCATATATAAACAAGAGGCTAAGAAAAATTACCGCTTCGTTTATATTAAAAGTTTAGCTTCAGGCATCTTTATCTGCATTCTTTAACAAATAAAACCAGGCAAATGCACTGAAGTGTTAAGATTTTATAAACTATTAGATATGGGATTTTGCTGATGGACGCGGCAAAGATAGCTGATTTTCTGTGGCTGAAATGTCAGCTTACGGGAAAAGGGTTAGATCCACTATAAACTGAGAAAAAATAAGCGCAAAATTTAAGCGTGTTCAGTTAGGCTTAACTAAATTTGCTGGATTCAGTCCCGCTAATTAGCACGGTTAACGTAAATAATGAGAAGCCCCAATCTCACCGAAATGAGATTGGGCTGAGGGGAAGTAGCGTAGAAAGCGAGACTTTTGCTGTTGCGAATCAATTTTACCGCAAAAAAGAAGCTTAGCCGCTCAATCATTCATTAGTAATAAATGGTGCGGAAAGGGTAGCCACAAATGTCCTGTTAAATGATCTTCATCTCTTCTGGTAAGAACAAATCTCAGCTTTAGTCCAGGAAACGCGGTAGTAATAGTATTAACGGTTCTCTGTACCTGAGGGATAGTGATAAACGCTGCGGCTAATATCTAATAAACGGCAGCTGCGGCGCGTACCAATTTCAAAGGTGTTCTGTAAAAAATTGACTGCCTGACGCTTTTCATTCGTTGTAAAGAAGTTCTTCAGTACGCTTTGTAGCATCTCCTTATCTGAGTTTAACGTCTGTAATTCGCGCGTAAGTGATTGCAGCTTCTCCTCCAGTTCCTTGATTTTTCTGCCCTCCTCGGAAGACAGCCCAGAAAACTTCTTCTTCCAGCTATAGAAAGTTGCTTCAGAGATGCCAAGCTCTTCACAAATCTCTCTGACTTTAACGCCTGATTCAGAAGCTTTAATGGCATTTGTGATTTGATCTTCGCTATATCGTGACTTTCTCATAAATGCTCTTACCTTTCTTATCGATTAATGGATGAGAATGACTTTATTAAATCCTGGCACTGTAAGTATTCTATTAATACAGTATCAAAGTGCTTGAATTGAATTGCGAAGGTTAAATTAAGATATTTAGAATAAATATCATCATGGGATAAATCTTATTTTATTCCGATCGGGTTGGCATACCTTCCTGGAAAAGGGTTTTTGATATAGATTCTTCACATCCCAAATACGAAAAAATTCTACGCACATTGGATATTTAGCATAACTGGCTTGATTATTACGCCGTTTGTGACTCTAAAAAAAACGCGCTTTTTTCTGCTTGAAATCGTTTTCACATCAAGTTATTCGCGCCAAATATAATAAGAATTATCCTGAATTTATTCTCCGGATTATGATCTGATTCTCAATTTTCGGACCAGACTGGTTTGAAGCCTTTAATTTTCGCCAGGCCCACTGTGCGCTTATTAATTCGTTAAAGGGACGTTTTACCGAAGCGGTAGTAGTTGAGTAATACTAAGGAAGAATCGATGAAATTGAGCGTAATGTCTAATGCCGCCTGGATGATGTCTGAGAAGATCATTTCCGTGTTTGGTGTCATATTCGTGACGTCTTACGTGGCAAAATCCTTTGGTCCAACTGTGTTTGGCCAGATGGCGTTTTCAACTTCCTTATTTGCTATGGTGCAAACCGTTGCGATATTCGGTACCGAAACTATCCTTTTCAAGCGCGTAAGTAAAAACGCATCCAAAGGCTTACGTTTAATGACCATCGCACGCACGATGCGGCTGGTTTTATTGTTGCTTACCTCCATTCCGGTGCTCATTTGGGTTTGGTACAACATGCAGGAAAACTTCCTGGTGTTTGCCCTGGCCTCATTTGTTGCCTCGGTCTTTGTCACACAAGATACCTTCAGCGTGTTCAACAATGCGCGTCTCGCTTCACGGTTAAATACCATTGCGAATGCCATTGGCATGCTGTTGAGCTTTGCTATCAGTTTTACCATTGCCTGGTTGCGACTTAATCCGCTGTGGCTCACGCTGTCGATTGTGGCGGTCACGCTGGTGCCTTATGCGATCAAACGCTACAACTTTTACCGTGAACACCAGGATCACATGCCACCACGTGAGAAGCGTAGCGCCTATTTGCGTTACCTCATGTATGCGGGCTTACCACTGGCCATTTCCAGCATCTTTATTTCTGTCCAGGTGAAAACTGCACAAATGTTTTTGGCAGGTATCGCTTCAGCACGCGATCTCGGCTTGTTTGCCGCAGCCAATACCATTGCAGCTTCGTGGATTTTTATCCCCGTAGCACTGATTACGTCATGCTTCACTGAGATTTTCAGAGAGCGCGGCGACATGGCGATTAAGCTGGCAGCACGGCTACACGGTTATGTCATGGGCGTTTCATTATTGATGCTGCTGATCGTTTCCCTGTTCGGCGAGCAGATCACTATTGCGTTATACGGTTCGGAATACACACAGTCAGGAGGGCTCATTACATTACTGTCGATAGCCACAAGCTTTTCGGCAATGGGGACTGTAGCGTATCGCTACATGGTAAAAGAGGGTGGTTTTAACTACTTACTGAGGAAAATCATCTGCTTGATGGTCATCAGTGTGCCGCTTTCCTGGTGGCTGATCCAGGACTACGGCATTATGGGAGCCGCCTGGAGCGTTTTCCTTTCAGAACTCTTGTCCCTTACCGTAATGAATTACTTCTTCAAAAACGGCGTCATTCAAAAGATTCAAGTTTCCTCACTCAACTACAAAACCTACAAATGAGGTCCGATATGCTCAAGTTGAAAGAAGAACTCAGAAGAAGTGTGCAGTATTTTATTAAGAAGATGCCCTGGTCTTATCAGGACCGCATCTACTACTTCCACAAGTTCAAATCATTGCCCAATCTGCGTCAGCCGAAGGTGTTTAACGAGAAGGTGCTGTACCGTAAATTTATCTACGGCGATTACCAGAGTTATGGTCGCTTGTCAGATAAGTTTTCAGTACGTGAATTTATTGCCGAGAAGATCGGTAATGAATACCTGATCCCACTGGTACATGAAACCACCGATCCGACTACGCTGAACAGTTTGCCGTGTTGGAAAGGAACGGTAATTAAGCCGAATCATGCTTCAAACATGGTGGAAATTTTGCTGGAAGAGCCAGATGCGCTGCGTAAACAGCAGATCATTCATGACTGTTATCGCTGGCTGAAAACCGATTTTGCTAACGAAGCCCGCGAAATTCATTATCGCTACATCAAGCCGCGCATTTTAGTTGAGCAATATATTGGCGACGGCAAAAGTGCACCGATTGATTACAAGTTTCACATGTTTAACAAGCGTGATGGCCGGTTTGAATATGTGCTGCAGGTTATCTACAACCGCTGCCAGCCGCTGTTGTCGATGAACTTCTATGTGAATAACCTTGACGAGGCATTCCATAAAATCCGTGATACTGGTTTAGACATTTCTGACGTTATGCCTTCGCTGCAACATGCGCTTGCTCTGAGCAAAAAGTTAGCCAGCGATTTCGATTATGTGCGCGTTGACTGGTATATCCATGAAGAGCGCATCTATTTCGGCGAACTGACATTCACGCCAGGCGCAGGTTTGGTGACCGGGTTAGATCGTGGATTAAATCAAATAATGGGAGACATGTGGATTCAGGATCGCCGCGGCACGCAGAGACCGGGCGTCACAGTAGGGGATGTTAATATTCCTGCCTTGTTGAAGAAAATTTAGGTATACACAGCAATGTAAAAAACCCCGCTTAGCGGGGTTTTTTATTGGGAAAAATCAAGGCATTGGCCAGTCAGCAGGCGCCTGACTCATCGCCTGGATGAAGGCGTTTTTTGAAATTTCCATGAAGTTATGCACATTGTCCATGCTCAGGGTAATGCCCATCAAGCCGGTCACAAACCAGCAGGTCATTGCTAAACCAACGCCGCCGCACATAAATGCCATAACGTGATGGCTCTCCTGACGAAGTTTCGTTTTCAGGGTGCTGGCAAAAAACATCATGACGGCGCTCAGCAATTCCCAACGCATAACAAGTAGACTGGTGGTTAACGTAGCCATCGGCTGGACCTCAATAAATCAGTAGGAATTCCTGACAATCTGCGGACATCACCGGCGGCACAAAGAGATGTCAGGTAGTCTCTTTTTGTCGTCAACCCAAGGTCATAATGTGACTTGGCTCACATTATATCACTCGATTTTAAACTTTGAACAAAATTTGTATCTTGTATGGTAGAAAAAATTTGATTGAAGTTTAAGCGTAAAGCGAGAAGAGGGGAAAAGCTGAAGGAAAACAAAAGAAAGGCGCGCCCAGGGTAGGCGCACAGAAAATCACCGAACCGGGCAGCACTCACCGGTGGTCCGTTGAGTAAAACTGGCCATACTCTCGCTGCAATCAAAGTTGAACAGACGCGGACGCTGAATGGCCTGACGACGCATAGTGTGGCGATAAGCGGTAGGCGTTTGAGAGAACTGGCGACGGAAAACGCGCGAGAACGTTTGCTGCGAGTCATAGCCATACTGCATGGCAATATCAAAAACAGGGCGCTGCGTTTGGCGCAGGGCTTCCGCAGCCAGCGTCAGGCGGCGTTCACGAATATATCCACCCAGCGTCTGTTTCGTAACGCTACGGAACATACGTTGCAGATGCCATTTCGAATAACCTGATTTGGCTGCCACTTCATCAATAGACAAAGACTTGTCCAGGTTTTCGTCGATCCAGTGTGTCAGGGAATGAATGATCTCTTCTTGAATCATAGTCACATCCTTCTGGTGATTTTTCCCGTCATATTGGCTGTTTTCCAGACGTGGGTTCTGCTGATCCAGCGCCTGGCGAATACATCAATGATTAAAGGAAAAGGAGATTATGCCGTTCTGATGGGAAGCGAGTATAATTCCTCAAGTTAACTTGAGGTAAAGGGCCAAATGAAAAAAGATCGCAACTACCCAAAACCGGTATTAACCCCAGGTGAAGTCGCACGACGTAGCGGAGTTGCTGTTTCGGCGCTGCATTTTTATGAAACGAAAGGGCTAATTTCCAGCACGCGTAACGGCGGTAATCAGCGGCGTTACAGCCGTGATGTGCTGCGTCGCGTGGCGATCATTAAGATTGCACAGCGCATCGGGATCCCTTTAGCAACAGTCAGCGACAGCCTGGAACATATTCCTGCCGATAAACGTATGTCGGCACACGAATGGGATGCGCTGACGCAGCACTGGCGCGAGGAGCTGGATAAACGCATCGAAACTCTGACGCGCCTTCGCAACGATCTGGATGGCTGCATCGGCTGTGGCTGCCTTTCAATGCGTGACTGCCCTTTACGCAATCCAGGCGACCGACTGGCGCAGCAGGGTTCAGGTGCGGTGCTGCTCAATCCTGAACAGGATGACAAGCTGACGGAGCGTGAGTGATGTCTATACTTGGTTGATGTCGCTAAACAGGGAACCATGATGATCACTGTTCACCATCTTGAACATTCGCGTTCGCATCGCGTGTTGTGGCTACTGGAAGAGCTGGACGTCCCGTATCAGATTAAACGCTACCAGCGCGAATCGACCATGCTGGCCCCGGAAGCCTTGAAAAAGTTCATCCGTTAGGCAAATCACCGGTGATTACCGATGAAAACCGGGTGATTGCAGAATCGGGTGCGATTCTGGAGTATCTGGAAAATAAGTATGATGCAGAATATCGGCTGAAGCTGGCCGATGAGCAAGAAGTGCTGCAGGCGCGCTACTGGCTGCACTATGCAGAAGGATCGCTCATGCCGCTGCTGGTAATGAAACTGATTTTTGGGCGGCTTGGTCAGGCACCGGTTCCCTGGTTACTGCGGCCCGTTGGCGGTGCGTTAGGTAAAGGTGTTCAGAAAGCGTTTCTCGATAAACAGCTTAAACCACACAGGGAAATGATTGAGCAACATCTCGCTACGCATCTCTGCTTTGCCGGTAAGCGTTTCAGCATCGCTGATATTCAAATGAGTTTCCCGCTCATGGCGCTGAGTCAGCGCGGCGGACTTGCCGATATGCCTGCTACCCGACAATGGCTGGAAACAGTCCAACAGCGTGCTGCCTGGCACCGTGCCATTGAGCAGGGCGGCGATATCAGTCTGCTGGGTTGAATCCTCTCTTACGTTGCGTGGCCTCATCTGTTGCGCAACGCCCTTCATCATAAGAAAATCCTGTTACATCAATGCGCAAACCTTGCGTACAGTCTGTTGCGCAACAGAGCAAGCCGGTCTTCTTTAAACTCCAACGCAATCTTTATCCTGATTATTGACTATTAAGCAGTTGAAAATGTGCCAGCAAACGCCGGATAATCGTTTGCCTTTCTGTTTGCTCGTCTGAAGATGGGCAATGACTTGCGGCAAGGTAAACGTTTGCCCTCTCTCTTTGCCGGTTGGTACAGAGATATTACCCAGGGAATTTCAGGGCGGCGGTCGCAGGGCGATCCACACAACAAAAATCTTTGAGGCTCAAATATGTCAATTGAATCACGCCCGGCCAGTGGAAAACTGGACGCCTGGTTCGCCATTTCTGCGCGTGGCAGCAGTGTACGTCAGGAAATCCTGGCGGGACTGACCACGTTTCTGGCCATGGTCTATTCGGTTATCGTCGTTCCTGGCATGCTGGGTAAAGCCGGTTTTTCACCGACGGCGGTATTTGTCGCCACCTGTCTGGTCGCCAGCTTTGGCTCCATCATCATGGGATTATGGGCTAACCTGCCGATGGCGATCGGTTGCGCTATCTCCTTAACGGCTTTTACCGCGTTCAGCTTAGTGCTCGGTCAGCAAATCAGCGTACCTGTCGCTCTCGGGGCGGTGTTCCTGATGGGGGTGCTGTTTACCTTTATCTCGGTGACCGGTATTCGCTCATGGATCTTACGCAATCTGCCAATGGGGGTGGCGCATGGTACAGGCGTCGGTATCGGTTTGTTCCTGTTGCTGATTGCCGCTGACGGTGTGGGATTAGTGGTGAAAAACCCGGCCCCAGGCTTACCGGTATCGCTTGGTGACTTTAACGCTTTCCCGGTGCTCATGACGCTGTCAGGACTGGCGGCTATTATTGGGCTGGAGAAGCGTCGTGTGCCAGGGGGCATTCTTCTGACAATCATCGCCATCTCCGTGCTGGGCCTGATTTTTGATCCCGCAGTTACGTATCAGGGGTTGTTTGCCTTACCCAGTCTTAGCGATGCCAGTGGTCAGTCGTTAGTTTTCAGCCTCGACATCACGGGAGCGTTGCAGCCGGTTGCGTTGCCCAGCGTACTGGCGCTGGTGATGACCGCCGTGTTTGATGCCACAGGCACCATTCGCGCAGTGGCCGGCCAGGCAAACTTGCTGGATAAAGAGGGGCAAATTATCAATGGTGGGCGTGCCCTGACTACCGATTCGGTCAGCAGCCTGTTTGCTGGTTTAGTGGGCGCATCACCGGCAGCTGTCTATATCGAATCCGCAGCGGGTACGGCGGCAGGCGGAAAAACCGGCCTGACGGCTATTGTCGTCGGTCTGCTTTTCCTGGTGATCCTGTTCATGTCGCCGCTGGCGTATTTAGTGCCAGCTTATGCCACCGCACCGGCGTTGATGTATGTCGGCCTGCTGATGCTAAGTAACGTAGCAAAAATTGACTTCAACGATTTTGTGGATGCGATGGCGGGTCTGCTCACGGCGGTCATTATCGTTCTTACCTGCAACATTGTTACCGGCATCATGCTGGGCTTTGCTGCACTGGTCGTTGGACGTCTGTTTGCCGGAGAGTGGCGCAAGCTGAATGCCGGCACCGTGATCATCGCTGTTGCCCTGGTAACCTTTTACGCTGGCGGCTGGGCGATCTGACTTCTCAACCGGGCGTGCAGCCGCACGTCCGGAATATTCCTCTTTTTCCTGTTTGCCGCACGTGTAGCAATCCCCGTTGCTGGCGGATTGTTTTACACTTTAGCGTCACAACATTGACTGAAAGAGTTGAAGGCGCTTAAGGAAAGCATGGAAATCTTTTTTACTATTCTCATTATGACGCTGGTCGTGTCGCTTTCTGGCGTCGCTGCTCGCATTCTCCCTTTTCAAATTCCCTTGCCGTTGGTCCAGATTGCCGCCGGTGCGCTACTCGCCTGGCCGACCTTTGGTTTACATGTCGACTTTGACCCGGAACTGTTTCTGGTGCTGTTTATTCCGCCGCTGCTGTTTGCTGACGGCTGGAAAACGCCGATCAGTGAGTTCCTGCATCACGGTCGCGAAATCATCGGTTTAGCTCTGGTTCTGGTATTGATCACCGTGGTTGGCATCGGTTACCTGATTCACTGGATGGTGCCTGGCATTCCTTTGATCCCCGCTTTCGCTCTGGCAGCGGTGCTCTCTCCGACCGATGCCGTGGCGCTTTCTGGCATTGTGGGCGAAGGTCGCATCCCGAAGAAAATCATGTCGATATTGCAGGGCGAAGCGTTAATGAATGACGCTTCCGGCCTGGTTTCGCTTAAGTTCGCCGTCGCCGTCGCGATGGGAACCATGGTGTTTAGCTGGGGCGGGGCCAGCGTTGAATTCCTGAAAGTTGCGGTGGGCGGCTTAGTCGCCGGTGTTGCCGTTTGCTGGTTGTATGGTAAATCGTTGCGCCTGCTGAGTCGCTGGAGCGGTGACGATCCGGCTACGCAAACCGTATTACTGCTGCTGCTGCCGTTTGCTTCTTACCTGATTGCCGAGCATTTAGGTGTGTCTGGCATCCTTGCCGCCGTTGCGGCGGGTATGACGATTACGCGCTCCGGTATTATTCGTCAGGCCCCGCTGGCGATGCGTTTACGTGCGAACAGCGTGTGGCAGATGCTGGAATTCGTGTTTAACGGCATGGTATTCCTGATGCTTGGTCTGCAACTGCCAGACATTCTCCAGACGTCCATCGACACGGCCAATGCCGATCCTAACGTCGAATTATGGGTACTGTTCGCTGATATCGGGCTGGTCTACCTGGCGCTGATGGTGGTGCGTTTTGGCTGGTTGTGGATCATGCAGCGTTTCAGTAAGCGTCTGCTAAAGAAAAACCGATGGAGTTCGGCAACTATTCTCTGAAAGAGCTGTGGATTGCCTCTTTCGCTGGAGTCCGTGGTGCGATCACTCTGGCGGGTGTGCTTTCTATTCCGCTGCTTCTGAGCACCGGTGAACCGTTCCCGGCACGCTATGAGCTGGTGTTTATCGCCACCGGCGTCATTCTGCTCTCGCTGCTGGTTGGCGTCATTATCCTGCCGATACTGCTGCGCGGTTACGACGGCATTGATAAATCAAGCCATCGTCGCGAACTGCAAAATGCCCGCGCCGTGATGGCCAGTGTGGCAATTGAAAGTCTGCATAAGATGGAGTCACGGCTGGAAAATGATACTAATGAAAACATCGATCCTGAACTGCTTAAAGAAGTCAGTCTGCGTATCATTGGTAACCTGCGACGCCGGGCGGAAGGCAAAAATGATATGGAACATGCGCTGTTTGCTGAAAACCTTGAACGGCGTTTCCGTTTGACAGCACTGCGCGCCGAACGCGCGGAAGTTTATCATTTACGTGCCACTCAGCAGATTTCCAACGAAATCATGCAGAAGTTACTGCACGATCTCGACCTGCTGGAAGCGTTACTGGTGACGAAAGAAGAGTGATCCTGAGCCTTCAGGCTGTAGAAAAGGACCCCGTTTCCCTGTTTACAGCCTGGAGATTCAGACTGAAAGGCGCGGTGCATCATCCGGCCAGTACTCCCGACAGCAGGCAATCCACGCCTGTGCACTGCGCGACAAATAACTGCCTTCGCGCCAAATCAGCCCCAGACTCCACTTCAGTTCTGACTCCAGCGGCAGCCAAAGCAGCGATTGCTTGTCCAGCCGCTGGCAGATAGGCTCCGGCAGGATCGCCAGCCCCATCTCTGCCTGTACCATTGCCGCCAGAAAATCCCACTGACCGCTGCGCACGGCAATATTTGGGGTAACGCCGAGGCGCTGAAACGCCTTCATAAGCTGCCGGTTAAGTGAAAACTCTTCGTTGAAAATCAGTAGCGGATGTTCGGCCAGTTCAGGCAAGGCAAGGTGAGTACGGTTCAGCCATTCGGCACGACGGGGTAAAAGCACGCAGAGCGGATGGTGCATCAGTGGCAGGGTATTCAAAGGTAATTCAGCATCGACTGGCAACGCAGTAAGCGCAATATCCAGGCTGCCTGCCAGAACCGCCTGCTGCACGGTTAAACCGCCAAACTCAGAAATTTTTAACTCAACGCCAGGATAGCGACGGCGAAATGCTGAGATCGAACCGGCAATTTGCATGCCGACCATGGGGGAATGCCCAGCCGTAGCTCTCCGGTTTTAAGCTGATTAATGTCGCCAATTTCAGCTTCCAGCTGGTGAAACTCCTGCAAAATTGCCAGTCCGCGCTGATACACCGCCTGGCCACTGTCGGTGAGGTGCAGTCGACGACCATCACGCAGGATCAAGGTGCAGCCTAACTCCTCTTCTAACTGACGCAACATTTTGCTGATGGTCGGCTGAGTAACAAACAGCTTTTGCGCGGCGCGGGTAAAACTTTGCTGGCGTACCACTTCAGTGAAGTAGCGCAGGGCGCGGACATCCATAAACTATTCCTGTTTGGCATGATTTGAATAATATTAATTCATTTTTTCACCTTCTGTCTGCGATTTATACTGAGCTGGTTAAATTTAACGGGGAGAAAAAATGGCGTTAGCCTTGAGTCCGCGCAGAACGGACAAGCTGCAACGATTTAGCCTGCCGCTACAGTTAGCCTTGTATATCGGCGTCTTTATCGCCTGCGATCATCTGGTGAGCTGGCTGCAGTTGCCGCTACCGGCCAATATCGTGGGCATGCTGCTGATGCTGGTACTAATTGTGACGCGCATCGTGCCGCTGAGCTGGGTAAAGGCGGGTTCAAACTGGCTTCTGGCTGAAATGTTGCTGTTCTTTATTCCTGCCGTGGTGGCGGTGGTTAATTATGGCGATCTGCTGCGGGTAGAAGGCTGGCGCATCTGTGTGGTAATCGCTATCAGTACGCTGCTGGTGCTGGCCTCAACAGCATGGGTGGTTGATCGCATCTATCGCTATGAAGTGGCGCGTGCGGCGCGTAAGCAGGGCAATGATGCGTGATTTGACACTGAGCCTGCTGTGTGTCGCGGTGACATTACTGATCTACTATCTCAACAAACGGCTCTATCGC
Source organism: Candidatus Pantoea haifensis (assembly GCA_018842655.1). Taxonomy (GTDB): domain Bacteria; phylum Pseudomonadota; class Gammaproteobacteria; order Enterobacterales; family Enterobacteriaceae; genus Pantoea; species Pantoea haifensis. The sequence goes on from JAGTWN010000004.1 coordinate 3,308,738, forward strand.
CGCTGGCGCACGCTGATATTGATGCCGCTGGTGATGACACCGCTGCTGCTGGTGGCGTTGCTTCTGGTCACGCACATTAGCTGGCAGGATTATATTGCCGAAAGCCACTGGCTGCTGTGGCTGCTGGGACCAGCTACGTTGGCTTTTGCTGTGCCGGTGTATGAAAACATGGCGATCATCAAACGTCACTGGCTTTCGTTAAGTGCGGGCGTGTTAACCGCAACCGTTGTCGCCGTGTGTAGTTCAGTCTGGCTGGCACGGCTGTTAATGCTGCCAGAGTCCATTCAGCGCAGTTTGGCGGTACGATCTATTACAACACCTTTCGCGCTGGCCGCGGCTAAGCCGATCGGCGGACAGCCCGATTTGGTGGCATTGTTTGTGGTGATTACCGGCGTGTTTGGCATGGCGGTGGGCGATGTGCTGTTCCTGCGCATTGCAATCAAACAGGGCGTCGCAAAAGGTGCGGGTCTGGGCGCGGCGTCACACGGTGCCGGAACGGCGCGTGCCTATCAACTTGGTCAGCAGGAAGGCGTGGTTTCCAGCCTGGTGATGATGCTGTCGGGTGTCGTCACCGTGCTTCTGGCACCGCTTATTGGTCATTTGATGTGGGCGCTTTAACCTTCTTTCGCTAAGGCAACAGCCACTTTCTGGCTGTTGTCTCCTCTCTGAGACATGTCCGTTTACGTAAAGCTTGTCAAAATAAGTTGTCTCTCTGTTTCAGGCTGTTACCCTTTCCGCCGAATTAATTGTCCTTCACGGAGTGGAATCATGTTAAAGCAACTTGTTACTGGAAGCGCACTGGGGCTGGTTTTATTGAGCGGTGCAGCACAGGCAATCGAAGGCAGTGTGGATGTGGGTGAGCACAACACTAACCTGAACCTTGGTCTTGGCACTGCGTCGCCGGGCTTGTTTCTCAAAGGTAACTGGCTGCGTAGCGATCATGATGGCAGCACTTACGGTGCAGGTCTGGGTTATAACCTGGATATCGGTCCGCTGCGTCTGGCGCCGACCGCAAAAGCAATCTTCACCCATCCTGAAGATGGAAAAGATGGTTTTGCGCTGGCGGTCGGTGCAGGTGCCGCCTATAACTTCAACACCATGTGGGGCCTGTACGGCGAGTATTACTATGCGCCAGAGGGCTTTACCGATCATCTCGACAGCTATCAGGAAGCGGCGGGTGGCCTGAGCTTCACACCGATTTCAATGCTAAATCTGCGTGTGGGTTATCAGTACATTGAGCTGAACAACAAAGGTAACCGTAAAGATAACGTACTGGTCGATGGCCCTTATGTCGGCGCATCACTGCGTTTCTAACGGCGTTTAAGAAAAAGGCGGCTCACCATCAGGTGAGCCGCCTTTTTTAGTGCGCTTTGCCTTGCTGAACACCGACACCCGTCTGTGAACGAACAAACTGTGCCTGGAAGCGACCCCGTTCTTCTGTACCCTGTGCTGAATTATCAGTAAGAGAGAAAAACCAGGTGCCCGCAAACGCGATCAGCATTGAGAACAGCGCCGGATACTCATACGGATAAACTGGCGTAGCATGTCCTAATACCTGCACCCAAACCGTTGGACCGAGAATCATTAATACCACTGCGGTAATCAATCCTGACCAGCCACCCACCATTGCTCCGCGCGTGGTCAGTTTTGACCAGTACATTGACAGTAGAATAATCGGGAAGTTACAGCTTGCTGCAATGGAGAACGCCAGGCCAACCATAAATGCAATGTTCTGTTTTTCAAACAAAATACCCAACGCGATAGCCACTACGCCTAATACCAGCACGGTGATTTTCGACACGCGCAGTTCATCACGTTCATTCGCCTGGCCTTTACGGTAAACGCTGGCATAGAGATCGTGTGAGACTGCTGATGCGCCCGCCAGCGTCAGACCCGCGACAACAGCCAGAATAGTGGCGAAGGCAACTGCAGAAATGAAGCCAAGGAAAGTGCTGCCACCAACTGCATTAGCCAGATGCACTGCCGCCATATTGGTGCCGCCAATCAAAGCGCCCGTAGCGTCTTTGAATGCGGGATTAGCGCCAACCAGCAGAATCGCACCAAAGCCGATAATAAAGGTCAGGAAGTAGAAGTAGCCCATAAAGCCGGTGGCCCAGAACACACTTTTACGCGCTTCTTTGGCATCTGCGACGGTAAAGAAACGCATCAGAATATGCGGCAACCCGGCAGTGCCGAACATCAAGCCAAGGCCGAGTGACAGCGCAGAGATGGGATCTTTGACCAGCCCGCCGGGTTGCATAATCGCAACGCCTTTCGGATGCACCGCCATCGCCTCAGTAAACAGCGTGTTGAAGCTAAAGCCCGTCGCCTTCATCACCATAACCGCCATAAAAGTGGCACCAAACAGCAACAGCACCGCTTTGATGATCTGCACCCAGGTTGTGGCAAGCATGCCGCCAAACAGCACGTACATCACCATCAAAATACCGACCAGCACCACCGCCACGTGATAATCGAGGCCAAACAGCAGTTGAATCAGCTTACCGGCACCGACCATTTGCGCAATCAGATAGAGCGCCACAACCACCAGCGAGCCGCAGGCCGAAAGCGTGCGAATCGGTTTCTGTTTCAGGCGATACGACGCAACATCAGCGAAGGTGTAGCGGCCCAGATTACGCAAGCGTTCAGCAATCAAAAACAGGATCATCGGCCAGCCGACAAGGAAGCCGAGCGAATAGATCAGCCCGTCATAACCCGAGGTGTAAACCAGCGCCGAAATACCGAGAAAGGAGGCCGCTGACATAAAATCACCCGCCATCGCCAGACCATTCTGGAAACCGGTGATATTGCCGCCTGCGGTGTAGTAATCACTGCGCGAGCGGGTACGTTTCGACGCCCAGTAGGTGATCCCCAGCGTTGCCGCCACAAACACCACAAACATGATGATTGCCTGATAGTTGGTGGACTGTTTTTGTACCGCGCCGGTGATCGCATCAGCAGCCAGTACCGATGAAGGCAGCAGCGCGGTCAGCAGCCAAAAAGCGTAACGCATCATGATTTCACCTCGCTGAGGATCTGTCGGGTCAGACGATCAAACTCGCCGTTGGCGCGCCAGACATACACACCGGTCAGCACAAACGAGATGACAATCAAACCGACACCAATGGGGATCCCGCGCGTCACGTTGGTGCCGGCATGCAGTGGGTGCCAAGCCAGGCGGGGGCAAAAGCAATCAGCAAAATAAAGCCGACATACAACACCAGCATGATCAGCGACAGCAGCATCGCGAAAGCCTGGCGTTTGTGGACCAACTCCTGAAAACGGGGGTTGCGTTCCATCTGTTGGTAAATTGCATCCTGATTAGAAAGGGCGTCATTCATCACATTTTCTCCAGAGGGCTTGCAGGCGTGAACCTCACGCAGGCGCGCGGATTTATTTTGTTTTGTGACTACAGAAACAGACTACGTAGGGATGGATGGCGGGAGACGTGAACCCTCCCGCCGGCTAACAACCGTGTTAAGGCATTTTGATCGACTGCTTTTCCTCAAGCAGTTTATCAACCACGCCCGGATCGGCGAGGGTTGAAGTATCACCTAAATTGCTGGTATCACCTGTCGCAATTTTGCGCAGAATGCGCCGCATGATTTTGCCGGAGCGGGTTTTTGGCAGTGAATCAGTCCAGTGCAAAACATCTGGCGTGGCGATTGGGCCAATCTCTTTACGCACCCAATTGCGCACCTCGGTATAGAGTTCCGGCGACGGTTCTTCACCGTGGTTCAACGTAATGTAAGCATAAATCGCCTGGCCTTTAATGCTGTGCGGAATGCCAACCACTGCCGCTTCGGCAATTTTGGGATGGGAAACCAGCGCCGATTCAATCTCTGCTGTGCCGAGGCGGTGACCGGAAACGTTGAGAACATCATCCACGCGCCCCGTGATCCAGTAATAGCCATCTTCATCACGTCGGGCGCCATCGCCACTAAAATACATATTTTTGAAGGTAGAGAAGTAGGTCTGCTCAAAGCGATCGTGATCGCCAAAAAGCGTCCGTGCCTGGCCTGGCCAGGAGTCGGTGATCACCAGATTGCCTTCGCAGGCACCCTGTTGTGGATTTCCTTCGTTATCCACCAGAGCGGGCTGTACGCCAAAAAACGGTTTGGTGGCCGAACCGGCTTTCAGTTCGGTTGCACCCGGTAAAGGCGTGATCATGAAACCGCCAGTCTCTGTTTGCCACCAGGTATCGACGATTGGGCAGCGACTGTCACCAATCTTTTTGTAATACCATTCCCAGGCTTCGGGGTTAATCGGCTCACCGACGGAACCCATGATGCGCAGCGTGCTGCGATCGGTGCCTTCAATGGCTTTATCACCTTCCGCCATCAATGCCCGAATCGCGGTTGGCGCAGTATAGAGCAGCGTCACCTTATGCTTATCCACCACTTCTGCCATACGGCTTGGGGTCGGCCAGTTTGGTACCCCTTCAAACATCAGCGTGGTGGCACCACAGGCGAGCGGCCCGTACAGCAGATAGCTGTGCCCGGTGATCCAGCCGACATCAGCAGTACACCAGTAGACATCATCCTGATGATAATCGAAGACAAATTTAAACGTTGTCGCGGCATAAACCAGATAACCGCCAGTGGTATGCAGCACACCTTTCGGCTTGCCGGTAGAACCGGAGGTATAAAGAATAAATAAGGGATCTTCTGCCTGCATTTCCACAGGTGAATGATTGTGGCTGGCATCTTTCATCAGATCGTGCCACCACACATCGCGGCCCTCTTCCCAGCCAGTCACTTTACCGGTGCGCTGAAAGACCACTACATTCGTCACGCTGGTCACTTTCGGGTTTTTCAACGCATCATCAACATTCTTCTTCAGCGGAATACTGCGTCCGGCGCGAATGCCTTCATCAGCGGTAATCACCAGTTTGGCGCTGGAGTCGACAATGCGGCCCGCCACTGCTTCAGGAGAAAATCCACCAAAAATAACCGAATGCACAGCGCCGATACGTGCGCAAGCCAGCATGGCGACAGCCGCTTCAGGCACCATCGGCATGTAAACGGCGACCACATCGCCTTTCTGCACACCGAGCAGCTGAAGCACATTAGCAAAACGGCACACATCAGCATGCAGCTGGCGGAAGGTAAGGGTTTTACTTTCGCTGGCGTCGTCACCTTCCCAGATAATGGCTGGATGATCGCCACGGGTCGGCAGGTGTCGGTCAAGGCAGTTTGCCGCCAGATTAAGCGTGCCATCTTCGTACCAACGGATAGAAACATTGCCTGGTGCAAAAGAGCTGTTTTTCACCTTGCTGTAGGGTTTCATCCAGTCGAGGATTTTGCCTTGCTCGCCCCAAAAGGCGTCCGGGTCGTCAACGGATTGCTGATACATCGCCTGATACTGCTCAGCAGTAATCAGCGCGTTTGCTGCAATATTGTCTGGAACGGGATGTTTGTGTATTTGGCTCATGGCGGATCTCCTTGAAGTTGTTAATGATATGTCAATCAAAGGTTAAGTGAACCCCAGCCGGAAGCTTTGTTTCTTTTTTGCGCCATAGATCACGCGCTGATTATCGGGACACAAATCTGTCATTCGAAACGCGAAAAAACAGTAAGCCCCTGCTTCGGTTAAGGATTTATTAAGGGAAAACAGCTGATAAATATTGTTTAAAATAGCAGCAAACGAACCCGGCGTATTTTTAGCCATTCATGCATAGCTATGCGTAATTTCATCGAAGTAATACTTTTCATAACAGCAGGTTAGGGTTTTAGCGAAGAATCAGCATTTTATGCTGGCAAGGTGGTGAAGTTTTAAACGAAGACGCCAAGGGTTGCATTTACCTTAGTGAAAATGGTACTTATCTCGCCCCTGTTCTACAGGTATCAACTCAGACCGCGTCTGAAAATGGGTATGGGAATCGTCGCATTCTCGTGCGAGGCGCTGTCTACAAACACCCTCTAATTTACCGGGCTTTTTGCTCACTTCCCTGTGTGTATTGTCTTCTGCACCTTCGCAGTAGAGAGAAAAGGGTTTTGACTGAGGAAATAACGCGTTATGAAAGGTTTTAAAATCAGCCTTGCCTGGCAGATTCTGATTGCACTGGTGCTGGGCATCGTGGTTGGCACTGTGTTGCATAATCAGCCAGACGATCGTGAATGGTTAATCACCAATATTCTCAGCCCGGCTGGCGATATCTTTATTCATCTTATTAAGATGATTGTTGTGCCCATTGTGATTTCATCTCTGGTTGTCGGCATCGCTGGCGTCGGTGATGCAAAAAACTGGGACGCATTGGTGTGAAAACCATTGTCTATTTTGAAGTGATCACCACCCTCGCCATTGTGGTAGGGATCACCTTAGCTAACGTCTTCCAGCCAGGCAGTGGCATTGATATGTCTACGCTGGTTTCCGTCGACATCTCAAAATATGAAGCCACCACCGAAGCGGTACAGAACGGCCCGCACAGCTTAGTGACCACCATCCTGTCACTGATCCCACAAAATATCTTCGCCTCGCTGGTGAAGGGTGACATGCTGCCCATCATCTTCTTCTCGGTGCTGTTTGGTATGGGACTGTCGGCACTTCCGTCAGAACAACGCGATCCGCTGGTCAACGTATTCCGTGGCATTTCAGAAACCATGTTCAAAGTGACGCACATGATCATGCGCTATGCGCCGATTGGTGTGTTTGCCCTGATTGCTGTGACTATCGCTAACTTTGGCTTCGCGTCACTTTGGCCGCTGGCGAAGCTGGTGCTGCTGGTATACGCAGCCATTCTGTTCTTTGCTTTCGTGGTGCTGGGTGCGGTGGCGCGTTTGTGCAAGCTGCGCATTACCACCCTGATTCGCATTCTGAAAGATGAGCTGATTCTGGCGTATTCGACATCCAGTTCAGAAACCGTTCTGCCGCGTATCATGCAGAAGATGGAAGCCTATGGCGCACCGAAATCCATTACCAGCTTTGTTGTGCCGACCGGCTATTCGTTCAATCTCGATGGTTCGACCCTTTATCAGAGCATTGCCGCCATCTTTATTGCTCAGCTCTATGGTATTGATCTGTCGCTGACCGACGAGATCATTTTGGTGCTGACGCTGATGGTGACCTCAAAAGGTATTGCGGGCGTTCCGGGCGTATCTTTCGTGGTGCTGCTGGCAACGCTGGGCAGCGTGGGCATTCCACTGGAAGGCCTGGCCTTTATCGCCGGTGTGGATCGCATCATGGACATGGCGCGCACCGCCCTGAATGTCATTGGTAACGCACTGGCGGTGCTGGTTATTGCTCGCTGGGAAAACCAGTTCGACGCAAAACAGGCGGCTGAATATGAGCTGAAACTGCAGATGCAGACAGCGAATTAATATTCGCGTGCAGGTTTACAAAAAGGCTCAACAGATGTTGGGCCTTTTTTATATCCTTTATTCCGGGTAAATCGCCTGCGTTTCATATCGGTATACGCATGCGGAAAAAATTATCACGCATGGAATTAATCATTCGCTATGATAATGAACAAATCGAATATTTTATTCTTATATGGAGCGTGCGATGAAAATCGATCTTAGCCAGATGATTACCGAAGGTCGTAATCCAGCCAGCCAGCATATTGATGAGTTACCGACCGAAGCAATGCTGCGCGTCATTAATAATGAAGACAAAAAAGTGGCCCTGGCGGTTGAAGCGATTGTGCCGCAGATCGCTAAAGTTGTAGATGCCATATGCGCGGCATTCCAGGCGGGTGGCCGGCTTATTTATTGCGGTGCAGGAACATCCGGGCGTCTGGGTATTCTTGATGCCAGTGAATGCCCACCTACCTTTGGCACACCGCACAGTCAGGTTATTGGCCTGATTGCGGGCGGGCATCGCGCTATTTTACAGGCGGTTGAAAACGCCGAGGACAACCGCGAGCAGGGCGCGCAGGATCTGAAAGATATTCACTTCAGCCAGAATGATGTGCTGGTTGGCATTGCAGCCAGCGGACGCACACCTTATGTGCTGGGGGCGCTGGAATATGCTAACGGTTTGGGTGCCACAACCGCTGCGCTCACCTGCAATCCTGACAGCGCCATGGCGCACATCGCGACGATGGCGTTGACACCGGTTGTTGGCCCGGAAGTGGTTACGGGTTCGTCGCGCATGAAAGCGGGCACGGCGCAAAAGCTGGTGCTGAATATGCTGACGACAGGCGCAATGATCCGCAGTGGCAAGGTGTATGGCAATTTAATGGTTGATGTGGAAGCCACTAACCAAAAGCTGGTGCAGCGCCAGGTAAATATCGTCATGCAGGCGACAGAGTGCGATGAGGCGACGGCCAGCGCCGCTCTGGCAGCCTGTTCGGGCCATTGCAAAACGGCCATCGTCATGGTGTTGGGCGAACTGAACGCTGACGAAGCAGCATCCATACTCGGTAAGCACCAGGGCTTTATCCGCCTGGCGCTGCACGATGCAAAAACAGAGCAATAAAAGCGCATGGTGACAGCCAACATCAGTTAACCATTTTTCTTAAAAATTCTGTTTCCGGCAAAAGATTGATTTTATTTACCCTAAAATATTCTTAACCCTTTTAAAGATGACAAAAATGTGAAAGCCGCTACAAAGCGGCTTTTTTCTTAATGAAAAATAACCAAGATCATTAAAGTGTCGGTCCTGTGATGCCGAAAAGGTAAAAAAACGTAATGGATTTTTCCCGAATCCATTGGCTTGCCTCAAGGACCTTTGTCATGCGTAACAACCAACCCGTTTCTCAGCGTGAGTATGTATTCGACGATCATGCGACATTAATGTCGACCACCGATCTTGATAGCTACATCACTTATGCCAACGATGCGTTTATCGAGGCTAGCGGATTCTCGCCGGAAGAAGTAAACGGCCAGCCGCATAACATGGTACGCCATCCAGATATGCCTCCAGAAGCCTTCGCCGACATGTGGGCGACGCTGAAGCAGGGTGAACCCTGGACCGCTCTGGTGAAAAACCGCCGCAAAAATGGCGATCACTATTGGGTACGTGCCAACGCCATCCCGGTGGTACGCAACGGCAAAGTACAAGGCTACATGTCGGTACGCACCAAACCGGATGCGGAAGAGGTGCGTCAGACTGAGGCGTTATATCGTGATTTCCGCGAAGGCCGCGCCAAAGGGCGGCGCTTTCATAAAGGATTGATCGTGCGCACGGGCTGGCGTCGGCTGGGGTCGCTTTTTAAAACACTGCCACTGCGCTGGCGTATTCGCTCTACGTTACTCACGCTGCTGCCGCTTTCCGTTGTCAGCGTCTGGCTGCTGGGCATGGCACCGATGGCGCTTGGCTGTTTTGCTGGCGGTATGGCAATTTTACTGCTGCTCGCCAGTCTGTGGCTGGAGCAGCAAATTTCCCGTCCCATCGAACGCATGTGCAAACAAGCACTGAGCGTGGCAACCGGTGCCAGCCACAAAGTTGAGCAGATGGATCGCGTCGATGAAGTAGGTGTGACGCTGCGCGCTATCGGCCAGCTCGGTTTAATGTTCCGCTGGCTGGTGGACGATGTGAGCGGGCAGGCGATTAACGTCCTGAGCGCCAGCGATGCGATTGCACGCAGCAACAACGAGCTGAGCCGACGCACCGAGCAGGCAGCCGCTAACGTGCAGCAAACTGCCGCGACCATGAACGAAATGACCGCAACGGTAAAAAGTAATACTGAAACTGCCAGTGAGGTTAATTCGCTCTCCGCTGATACCAGCGGCGCAGCCATCAAAGGCGGTGAAGTGATGAAAGAGATGATGGAGATGATGGGTGAGATCGCTGACAGCTCTAAGCGCATCGCCAACATCACCAGCGTGATCGACGGTATCGCGTTCCAGACTAATATCCTGGCGCTCAATGCGGCAGTAGAAGCCGCGCGAGCCGGTGAGCAGGGCAAAGGATTTGCTGTGGTAGCAGGTGAAGTGCGTAATCTGGCACAGCGCAGCGCCAAAGCAGCCAGCGAAATCAAAACGCTGGTGGAGACCAGCGCCAGCCGCGTGAAGTCGGGTAGCGATCACGCCGATGCAGCGGGCCGTACCATGCAGGATATCGTGTCTCAGGTACAAAACGTAACGTCGTTAATCGCCCAGATCAGTGCTGCCACGGCTGAACAATCTATCGCGCTGAGCGAAGTGAGCACCGCCGTTGAAGATTTGGATGACATCACGCATCAAAATGCCGCCCGTGTACAGGAAAGCGCGGAAGCCTCTGGTCGCATGACACATCAGGCTAACCGCCTGGTGGAAGCGATCAGCGTATTTCGCTAAGACGCCACTGCCTGCGTGCTGACACGACCAGCACGCAGTGCCCCTGGCGACTGGCCCACGATGCGCTTAAAAGCGCGGCTGAACGCCGCCAGCGAGCCGTAGCCAAGCTGCCAGGCAACAGCTTCCACTGCTTCACCATTGTTAACGATACGCTGAACCGCCAGCCGCATACGCAATTCGGTAAGATAACGCAGCGGCGTCATCTGAGTCGCACTGAGAAAACGTCCGGCAAAGACCGATCGCGAACAGCCCGCCACGCGCGCCAGACGTTCTACCGTCCAGTTTTCCCCGGCTCCCGATGCATGGCCGCAATGGCCTGGCTCAGGCGCGGGTCGCGCATTGCCTGCACCAGACCACTGCTTTGCCCACACCCGTTCTCTACCCAGCCGCGCACGATCAGGGCAGCAACCACATCAGCCAGACGCGACAAAATCCCCGCAAATCCCGCCTGACGTGTACGCGACTCTCGTTCCATGGCTGTAAGAATGGGACTGATCTCGGGATACTGCGATAACAGCGTGCTGACCAGCATCACGTCAGGCATGGTGTTAATCAGAGGCTGCATGCCGCCCAGTTCAAAAGCCATGCAGGCGCTGAATAAAATCACGCTGTGCGCGTCCTGACAGGCATCTGCAGGCGCGGCAATGGCGCAGACGCTGTCACAAATCGGCTTACTTTCCAGCTTGTTAATGCACTCGCACTCTGCATCTTCGCTGGAGATCAAACTGTGAGGTTTGCCGTGCGGCACCAGTAACGCATCACCGCTGTTAAGCGAGAAAATCTCACCGGATGCGCCACGCACCAGCAGCGAACCACGTCCGACAAAGTGAAACTGCGCGCGGCCCGGCGCGTTATCGAAGCGCAACCCGAACGGTGCACAGACGTCAATGCGTTGGTAATTGACACCATACAGGCGCATTCCCATCAGCAGCTCGCTGGTCAGATCTTCATATTGGCTCATGTTAATCCAGACGAATAATCAATAAAGGCGGTGTAAGCATCATAGATCGTCTTTTGTCTGCCCACTATGATCACACTTACTTTTTTACTCTCTGGAGAAGCAGCATGAGTCTGACGACCGAAGTGGCTGATGAGGTTTCCTCGCCCGCCCGTCCTGCATGGGGCGCGGTGTTTGCGATGGCGTTTGGCGTTTTTAGCCTGATTACCGCCGAATTTTTACCGGTTAGTTTGCTTACACCGATGGCAGCCAGTCTGAATGTTTCAGAAGGGCAGGCGGGACAAACCGTAACGGTCACCGCATTAGTGGCACTGTTCACCAGTCTGCTCACGGGAAGCGTGACGCGAAGAGTCGATCGCCGCATAGTCATGCTGGTCTTTTCGCTGCTGCTGATTGCATCGGCCCTGATGGTCGCTCTGGCCGAAAACTTAACCGTAATCCTGCTGGCGCGTGTGCTGCTGGGCATGGCGATAGGCGGTTTCTGGACGCTCTCTACCGCAATTACTATGCGCCTGGTGCCAGGCGATCAGGTGCCGCGCGCCTTATCAATTGTGTTTAGCGGGATCTCGCTGGCTACCATTATCGCTACACCGCTCGGCAGCTACCTCGGTGGCTTAATCGGTTGGCGTAATATTTTCTTGCTGACCGCAGGCCTGGGCAGCGCCGCTTTGCTGTGGCAGTTCTTCACCCTCCCGGCCATGCCTGCAGAAAACAAAGCGCGTAACGGCGGCGTGTTGGATCTGCTGCGCATTGGCGTGATGCGTTGGGGCATGCTGGCGGTGATCATGATGTTTACTGGCCACTTTGCCTTTTTTACCTATCTGCGACCTTTCCTGGAAAGCGTGGCGTTGCTCAACCTGAATCAGTTGTCGTTAGTGCTGCTGGCATTTGGTGTTGCTAACTTTTTTGGCACCTCACTGGCTGGCTATCTGGTCACACGCAGCGTGTCGTTAACCCTGAGCGGCATGGCTTTGCTGATGAGCGCAACGGCGCTGCTGCTCGTTATGTTGGGTGATGTGAGCTGGATAGTCGGCGCAGGCGTGGCGCTATGGGGCATGGCATTTGGATCAATGCCGACTGGCTGGTCAACCTGGATTTCCCGTGCAGTGCCAGACGATGCCGAATCGGGTGGGGGTTTACTGGTAGCAACTATTCAGTTGGCCATTACCTTCGGCGCGGCGGCAGGCGGATGGGTGTTCGATTTACAGGGCGCAGGCGGCGTATTTCTCGCCAGTGGCGTATTGATGCTGATGGCAGCGATAACCATTTATCGCTGTGTCAGGCATCACGGTTAAAAACGACAAAGGCAGCGATAAATGCTGCCTTTTTTAAGGTGTATGGATAATTAACCTTTTGAGTGATAACTGTGCGAAATGTGCTTTTTAAATCAGTTATTTTGAATGAGTTAACCAAATCTCTCTGCTTTTTACTGAGTAACATGCGGTCTATTATCTCTTTCAACAAGGCAATGCGCCTTACCTGATCAAAAATCGACTGAGGAATTGACCATGAAATCTATCAAAACTTTTGCTGCTGTAGTTGCGCTTACCGTTCTGCCTTTCGCCAGCTTTGCACAAACTATCACCGCAACAGACACCACGCTTGATGGCGCAGAAGCGAAAATTGCTGCACAGGCGCAAGAAACTGGTGCTTCCTATAAAGTTACCGAAGCCTATTTTAACAATGGCGTGCATATGACCGCTGAATTAACCAAATAAGTTTACCCTCGCGGTATTACCGAACTTTAATAGTTAAAGTAGTTGCTGACAGGACGCTCTTGGGCGTCCTGGCGGCGTTGTAAAATAATAATTCTGTTACTTTCCCGCCTAAATAATTATTATTCTCAAAAAAATCCTTCGTCGGCCCGTAACAGGCTGTTTGCTTTATTTATCTGGTTGCAATGGTGAGCTTTCTTTCACTGCTGTTTGCAGTGAATTCACTCTGGAGATGTTATGAAAGCTTTAACGAGTAAACCGTGGGCGCTGCGTCCGCTGCTGCTGGCAACAGCCCTGTTTTCTGGCGCAGTCGCTGCGCAGACTGAACAGCTGAATCAACCGATCAGCAAAGGCGCTTATGAGCTGGCGGTAAGCCAGAAAGATAACGCGCTGTTTCTTGCCACTGCCCAGAGCAGCGACGGCAAAGGCGGTACTGTTTTCCGTCTCGATCCTCAGAGCCTGGCGGTGAAGCAGTCTATCAATACCGAGCTGAAGACCTTCGGCGCGGCAATCAATCCGCAAACCAATATTCTCTATTTTGGCAACACCGTTAATGGCTCAGTGACCGCCATTGATGCCAGCAGCGGCAACGTGCTGAATACCTTAGTGCTGGACGGTCGTAAGCGCAGCGAGACTGTCCGGCCAATGCAGCCGCGTCAGGTGGCAGTGGATGTGAAAACTGATCGCGTTTATATCACCGGTTTAGGGCCAGAAAGCGTCGTATGGGTGGTTGATGGCAAAACGCTGACGCTGCTCAGCACCGTGCCGAACACGGGCAAAATGGGAACCGGTTTAGCTGTCGACGCTGATGCGCAAAAAGTTTATGTGACAAACGCCGAGGGTGAGTTGGTGACAATCAACTCCCGCACCAACACCGTCGAGAAAAAACAGAAAATCGATGGCGATAACGCGCATTTCTTCCTGAATATTTCGCTGGATACCCAAGGTCAGCGCGCATTCCTCAGCGACTCAAAACAGCCACAAGTACTGGTGGTTGACCTACGCGATCAAAAAGTGATTCATAAAATTGACGTGCCGGAATCACTGGCGGTGCTGTTCAATGCCGACCGTGATGAGCTGTATGTGACCCACCGCAAAGCAGGCGAAGTCAGTATCATTGATGCCAGCAGCTATAAAGTGAAGCGCACAGTGAAAACGCCTGGCTTACCAAACAGCCTGGCGCTGTCAGCGGATGGTAAAGCCCTGTTCGTCAGTGTGAAACAGCCGGGTTCGCGTAAAGAGCCACCTAAAAATCCAGACAGCGTCATGCGTATTGCGCTGTAAGGGCTGAGCCGGCGATAGCCATCCTGTTCTCTCTCCCGCCTGTGGGAGAGAGAACGTCAGCACCATTGATTACACCTCTTCTGAAGCCTCGCGCATCATCTCCTGGTGCGGAATATCCTGCAAAATCTGCTCAAAACTGCGTAAACGTTTATAAATCGACATCAGTTCAATCAACGTTGACCACGACTTAATCAAATACTGAAATGCCTCGCGTACCTGATCGAACACATTGGTAATCTGATTCAACAGACCCAGCGTGATGGTGCCTGCCACAATCGACGGAAACAGCAGAAGCAAGCCAAAGACGTTATCGAGTTGCAGATAAAGTATGCGGGTAATGTTGAAATACAAATAGTGAAAGTAAAGACGGAAATAGTTAAAACGCACCCGACTAAACAGCGCCTGCACCGTGGGTGGTGAGGCGCGTGACGCATCATCCTCGCCATATACCAGCTCTTTACGGTACGCCGCTTCTACGCGCTGATTACGAAACTCCAGACCAGGTAATTTAATACCCACCAGCGCCAGCAGCCCGGTACCAAAGATTGACCACAGCACAGCGGCAATCACCAGCGCATAAGGAATGTTGCCGAGAATCGGTATATTTTCAACGTGACGCGACAACGCCACCAGTACCGGCAGAAACGCGACCAGGGTCATAATCGCCTGAATAAAACTCACGCCCCAGTCTTCAAGCGTAGTGGCGAAGCGCATGGTGTCTTCCTGCACACGCTGAGCGGCCCCTTCAACATGACGCAAACGCTGCCAGTTGTGCATGTAGTAGTTATTCATCGCGGTACGCCAGCGAAAAACCCAGTGGCTGATGAAAAAGGCGTTCATCACTGCTATCACCACGGCGATCAGTGCAATGCCTAAAAAGGCAAAAACCTGCGTATAGAATTCACCTATCTGCACCGAACCGGCTTTGGTCAACGCTTTCTGGATCAAATCATAAAAGGCCCATACCAGGCATTAATGGCGACGCCAACCTGCACGCCAAACCAGGTGACAAAAATGATCAAGGCTGAACCCCAGACCGACCAACGCTGCCACGGATGATTATCGATAATGCGCCAGGCAAGCGCGAAAATCGCCACCATAATCCAGTAATAAGCGTAAAACCAAAGCTCACCGGGCGCGATAAAGCGTGCTGCTGTCGCCGGTAAAGGCTGCTTCATGGCAGCCTCAAAAGCTGGCCATAAGCCAGGCAAACTGTCAGCAAAGCCGAACCAGGCAAAAATCGCCAGCAAACTCCAAATGGCCGCAGTGCTGAAAAACAGCGCCGGCCGGGGGAAAAATGACTTAAACATAGGCTCTCCGCTGTTGTAGGTAGTCTGTTATAGCCTCTTCGCTGATAACAATCTGTTGAGTGATGTTTCTGGCGATGACAGGCATGTGATAAATGTTAATGAAATTGTGCGATTTTGTTTCTGCCAGCTAAATATTTCTTTTTTAGGGTGTTACAATATTTTCCATTGTTACCGGTAACAATAAAGCTGTAACCCTAAAACCGCAGATAAAAACCATTACAACGCACTCATTTTTCCTTTCAGGCCGCACAACAGGCGGTACTAAGGCAATGTCATGTCAGAACAAAAACAGGGTCATTCACGCAGAGATTTTTTGCTGAAGACCATCACCCTGGCGCCAGCAATGGCGGTAGGCAGTGCGGCAATGGGCGCATTAAGCGCACCGCTGGCCGCACAGGCTGCGGAAACCTCTCATCAGCCGCAGCAGGCGCGCGACTATCAGCCTGACTGGTTTACTGCCGAAGAGTTCGCGTTCATCAAGGCGGCGGTGGCACGTTTAATTCCTGCTGACGAGCGCGGCCCCGGCGCGCTGGAAGCTGGCGTGCCAGAGTTTATCGATCGTCAAATGAATACGCCTTACGCTACCGGTGCTAACTGGTATATGCAGGGCCCTTTCAATCCCGATCTGCCTAAAGAGTTAGGTTACCAGCTACCGCTGGTGCCGCAGCAAATCTATCGTTTAGGCCTGGCGGATGCAGATGACTACAGCAAACAGCAGCACGGTAAAGTGTTCGCTGAGCTGAGCCACGAACAGCAAGACAGCTTGTTACAGGCGATGGAAAGCGGTACAGCCGAATTCAAACAGCTCCCCAGCAAAACCTTCTTTGCGTTTCTGATTCAAAACACCCGCGAAGGCTTCTTTAGTGACCCCATCCACGGCGGCAATCAGGGCATGGTGGGCTGGAAGCTCATTGGCTTCCCTGGCGTGCGCGCTGATTTTATGGATTGGGTAGAGCGCGGCGAACGTTATCCGTTCCCGTCCGTTTCGATTCGCGGGGAGAGAACATAAGCATGGCCAGTGAAATGAAAAAAGTAGATGTGGTGATTGTCGGTTTCGGCTGGGCGGGTGCCATTATGGCGAAAGAGCTGACCGAAGCGGGCCTGAATGTCCTGGCGCTGGAGCGCGGTCCGCATCGCGATACCTATCCTGATGGATCTTATCCGCAATCCATTGATGAACTGACCTATAACATCCGTAAAAAGCTGTTCCAGGATCTCTCAAAAAGCACCGTCACGATCCGTCACAATGCCTCGCAAACAGCAGTGCCATATCGTCAGCTTGCGGCCTTCTTACCTGGAACCGGTACTGGCGGCGCGGGTCTGCACTGGTCAGGCGTACACTTCCGCGTCGATCCTACAGAATTGCGTATGCGCAGCCATTACGAAGAGCGTTACGGCAAAAAATTCATTCCAGAAGGGATGACAATCCAGGATTTCGGCGTCACCTATGATGAGCTGGAGCCGTTCTTCGACAAAGCTGAAAAAGTATTCGGCACCTCCGGTAGCGCATGGAGCATCAACGGCAAGATCGTGGGTAAAGCGCAGGGCGGTAACCCTTTCGCGCCGGATCGCTCCGACAAATTCCCACTGCCTGCGCAGAAGCGCACCTATTCTGCCCAGCTGTTTGCGCAGGCGGCAGAATCAGTGGGTTATCACCCTTACGATCTGCCCTCCGCTAATACATCAGGCCCTTACACCAATACTTACGGCGCGCAAATGGGGCCATGCAACTTCTGTGGCTATTGCAGCGGTTACGCCTGTTACATGTATTCCAAAGCGTCACCGAACGTGAATATCCTGCCTGCGCTACGCCAGGAGCCGAAATTCGAGCTGCGCAATAACGCCTACGTGCTGCGCGTTAACCTTACCGATGATAAAAAGCGTGCCACCGGTGTGACTTACGTTGATGCACAGGGCCGTGAAGTAGAGCAGCCCGCCGATCTGGTGATCCTTTCGGCCTTCCAGTTCCATAACGTGCATTTGATGCTGCTGTCCGGCATCGGCAAGCCGTACAACCCTATTACCAACGAAGGCACCGTAGGGCGTAACTTCGCCTATCAGAACATCTCTACCCTGAAAGCCCTGTTCGACAAAAACACCACCACCAATCCCTTTATTGGTGCGGGCGGTGCAGGCGTAGGTGTGGATGATTTTAATGCCGACAATTTCGATCATGGTCCGCACGGCTTCGTTGGCGGTTCACCTTTCTGGGTCAACCAGGCGGGGACGAAACCGATTTCTGGTCTGCCAACGCCAACCGGCACGCCAAACTGGGGAGCAAGTGGAAAGCGGCCGTCGCCGATACTTATACGCACCATGTGTCTATGGATGCTCACGGCGCGCATCAGTCTTATCGTGCTAACTATCTGGATCTCGATCCCAACTACAAAGATGCACATGGCCAACCGCTGCTGCGGATGACGTTTGACTGGCAGGAAAATGACATCAGGATGGCGCAGTTTATGGTCAGCAAGATGCATAAAATTGCCGAAGCGATGAACCCAAAATTGATCATGGGTGCAGCCAAAAACGCCGACAGCCATTTCGATTCTACCGTGTATCAAACCACGCACATGAACGGCGGAGCGATCATGGGTGAGGATCCCAAAACCAGCGCAGTGAACCGTTATCTGCAAAGCTGGGATGTGCCGAATGTGTTTGTACCGGGCGCGTCAGCCTTCCCGCAAGGGCTGGGCTACAACCCGACAGGAATGGTGGCGGCGCTGGCGTACTGGTCAGCAAAAGCCATTCGTGAGCAGTACCTGAAAAACCCGGGTCCACTGGTACAGGCATAAGGAAAATGGCGATGAAAGCAGGCATTTTGGCCCTGGTACTGGGCACGATGACGTTCGCCGCCTGGGCGAGCGACAGCAATGGCGATTTGGTAAAGCGCGGCGAATATCTGGCCCGCGCCGGTGACTGTGTGGCGTGTCATACCAGCAAAGATGGCAAGCCGTTTGCGGGTGGATTGCCCATGGCCACGCCGATTGGCACCCTTTATTCCACCAATATCACGCCGGATAAATCGACGGGCATTGGCGACTACAGCTACGACGATTTTCAAAAAGCGGTACGTCACGGCGTAGCGAAAAATGGCGATACGCTCTATCCCGCGATGCCATTTCCTTCTTACGCGGTGGTAAGCGATGACGACATGAAGGCGCTGTATGCCTATTTCATGCATGGTGTTGCGCCGGTTGATCAGGCAAACAAAGAGAGCGACATTCCGTGGCCGCTGTCGATGCGCTGGCCGCTGGCGATTTGGCGTAACCTGTTCGCGCCTGAGGTCAAAGCGTTTCAGCCTGCCACCCAGGAAGATCCCACGCTGGCACGCGGACGTTACCTGGTTGAAGGTCTGGGACACTGCGGCGCTTGCCACACGCCACGCAGCGTTACCATGCAGGAAAAAGCCCTGACCAACAGCGAAGGAAACGACTATCTTTCGGGCAGCGGCACGCCCGTTGATGGCTGGACCGCCAGTAATCTGCGCGGTGATAACCGTGATGGATTAGGTCGCTGGAGCGAAGAAGATCTGCGCCAGTTCCTGCGCTTCGGTCGTAACGATCACACCGCCGCTTTTGGTGGTATGACGGAAGTGGTAGAGCACAGTCTGCAACATCTGAACGATGACGATATCACAGCCATTGCGCGCTACCTGAAATCGCTTGGCGCGAAAGATCCTAATCAGGTGGCCTTCAGCGTTGATGACGCCACGGCAAAAGCGTTGTGGAAGGGAGATGACAGCCAGACCGGTGCATCCGTGTACGTCGACAGCTGTGCGGCATGCCACAAAACGGACGGCAGTGGTTATCAGCGTTTCTATCCCGCGCTGCGCGGCAACCCGATCGTGCTGGCGGACGATCCCACTTCGCTGATTCACATTGTGCTGGTGGGTGGCGAGTTGCCTGGCGTGAAGGGCGCACCCTCGACCATTAATATGCCTGCGTTTGGCTGGCGTCTGAACGATCAACAGGTGGCAGATGTGGTGAACTTTATTCGCACCAGTTGGGGAAATAAATCTGATAAGCAGGTAAGCACGAAGCAGGTTGCGGAACTGCGTAAGGATATGCAAGATCGCCTCGGCAGTGCGGATATCAAGGTGCTGGAAGGAAAGTAAGTTAGCCTCTGCGCGTTGAGCTGTCCCTCTCCCGCTCGCGGCGAGGGACAGCATACGCTTTGCCAAATTAAATATTTTCCAAATCAATCCCGCGCGTTTTCGGCCCGTAAATGCCGACTGACAGCATGACCATCAGCATACTTAACACGATAAAGGCGATCACGCCCTGGCTGCCGGCGTATTGCAAAATCAACCCAATCAAAATGCTGCTGAACACGGTAGACAAGCGACTAAACGAATAACAAAAACCGACCGCACGGGCGCGAATGTGCGTAGGGAAAATCTCGGTTTGATAAGCGTGATAGCTGAAGGTCAGCCAGGCATTAGAGTAGGTGATCAGGAAGCCACATATAACCAGCAGCACCGGGTTGGTCTGGAAGGCAAACAGCGTACCGAACACCACCGTCATCAGCGATGAAAGGACAATTTGCCATTTATTTTCGATTTTATCAGCGTAGCGGCTGCAAATCAGTGAACCCAGCGGATAGGCCAGCGTGATAAAAAAGGCATAAAGTAAGCTGTGCGTGACGGTGGTGCCTTTGCCAGACAACAACGCTGGCAGCCAGTTTCCGAAGCCGAAAAAGCCGATGGCCTGGAAAAAATTCATCACCACCAGCATTACCGTGCGCTTGCGCCAGGCCGGTGCCCAAATTTCACTGAAACGGCCTTTTTGGGCAGCTGTGCAGCGGCGTCATCTGGCGGGAAGTCAGCACCCGGCGCGATCCCGCAACGTTTTTCCATGGATGAGAGTACCTGATGAGCTTCCTGATGACGGCCCTGCTGCGCCAGCCAGCGTGCCGACTCTGGCAGATTTTTACGAATAAACCAGATCACCAGCGAACAGACCGCCCCGGCGATAACCACCCAGCGCCAGCCTTCAAGGCTGAGAAAGGTGTGCGGGATCAGCCACCATGACATCAGCGCCACGGTGGGTACTGACAGAAACTGCACGAAAAATGAGAAGGCAAAAGCTTTGCTCCGCAAATGCGTAGGCACCCATTCAGATAAATAAGTATCAATGGTCACCAGCTCAATCCCTAAACCGATACCGACCAAAAAGCGGAACAGGATAATCATCTCGGCGCTCTGCTGAAAAGCCATCAACAGTGAAAACAGCCCATACCAGGCCAGCGCGCACATAAAGGTAAGGCGACGACCAAAGCGGTCAGCGTAGGGTGCCAGCAGGCTGGCACCGAAGAAAAGCCCAAGGAAGGTCGCTGAGGCGAAAGCAGCCTGGTCGGCAATGCCAAACACGCCCGCGCTGCCGGTGTGAAAGATGCCCGCCGCGATAAGCCCGGAGCTGATGTAGCCCGTCTCAAACAGATCGTAGAGTTCAAAGAAGCCGCCAAGAGCAAGCAGTGAAATAAACCGCCATAAACCGCCGGAAGCAGGTAAGGCATCAATGCGTCCCGCTAAGCTGTTGTTGGGTGCCGACGAAGCGTGCGTCGGCGTCATCCCTGTGGTGCAGGCTGTTGTCATATTTGAATGAACCTCGACAGTGTTTGCAAAACGTATTAACGGCCACATCTGTTGTTAAAGTAATTAACCGTTAGCAAGCGAAGAGATAGCAGGATAATAAATTCGCGGATCGTTGCCGAGGGGCAACATGGTGACTATTTAGCAACGTACGTTGCAGTTTTCGCCGTCCATCGCGCAACGGCCAATAAACGTCTGGGCCAGTCGCTCATCCTGGCGCATTTCAGGCGAAGAGCAGAGCGAGCCAGTGAGCCGTTAAATAGCGCAGCTTTTCCGGCGATATTGTCAATTAAAGTAAGGTTGAGGCCCGGCTCTCAGGGAGAAATTTAGCGCGCACTACACTCATAGGCGGCGGGTTTTTTTATCAGGAGCGCATCATGCAAATCACACCTTATCTGTTTTTTAACGGCAACTGCGAACAGGCGATTGCGTTTTATCTGCAGGCTACCGAAGGTGAGTTGCTGTTTAAAATGACGTTTGGTGATATGCCAGACGATGACGATGCATTTGGCTCTGATTCTGAGATCACTTTTCCGGCAGAGCTGATCATGCATGCCCACCTGCGCATTGGGCAGGGTGAAATCATGATGAGCGATGGTAAGCCCTCAGAGAGACATGCAGGTTATGCGGTGAGTTTATCGACGCCTGACCAGGCGCAGGGCAAACGCTGGTTTGATCATTTGTCAGAAGGGGGAACCATTACCAAAGCCTGGGCACCAACGTTCTGGGCGAACGGTTTCGGCATGTTTATCGATAAGTTCGGCATTCCGTGGATGGTAAATGCGTATAAAGCGCGGAACTGATTCAGGCATGTTTCCCTTGCCTGGCGGCCATATCAGCCCTCACCTGTAAACAGGAGAGGGCTGGCGAGCGCACAATTACACTCAGAAGTTGTAACCCACGACCAGATAATAACCCCAGCCAGTTGATTTCACTTCAAACGGACCGTTGCCAAAATTCAGCTCCTGTCCATCGGCCCACTGTCCGCCATTGTGGAAATAACGCGCCACGGCAGAAAAATGCCAGTGATCGTAACCCAGTGACAGGATATGGCTGGACGCAATTGAATTGCTGGTACGTGAAGAACCGCCTTTTTCGTTCAGGTCGGAACCCCAGTCGAAGTTGGTAAAGCCAACGTAACCGAGGTTGCCGCCCCACAGTGTGGTGATGGGCACGAAATATTTGATTTTGAAGCGATAGCCATCCCAGCTGTTTTCGTTCGCCGCACCGTAGTTTTCCCACTGGTATTTGGCATAGACGTTCAGTGACAAGCCAATATCACTGTGCGTATCAATATCGGTACCTAAACCCATATACCAGGTATTCTGACGATTAGCCTTGTTGCGGCCCATGTCATAAATGTAGTTGTTGGCAAAATACCACTCTTTGAACGGGCCAAACGCCAGACTGGTGCCGGTCAGTTTATCGATAGAGAAACGTGGCTCAATCTCCATAAACATCGGCGAGCCGTGGTCAAAAATGCCGTTAGCATTGCTGTTGCCGACACCGAAAAAGTTGGTCAGATCGAGGTAGCCGTAGAAATCGAACCACTCTTTTTTCGCAAAGGCTTCATATTCCAGATAGACGTCGTTATTAAACTGCGGTCCGAAGCGCGTGTGATAGCTACCTACCACGTTTACGCTCTGATGCCACCAGTCGGAGACATACTGCGGATCGCTTTCGGCGGCTTGCGCAGCACCGGTCCAGGAACATGCCAGCAAGGCACCTGCTATCAACGTTTTAAATTTCATTATCATTAACCACATGCTTTTGACCGCAGCCCGACGGCGCGACCAGAGTGAAATCAATCCCAGGGGATGGGCAGTGAATTGTCTAATTTGTAAAAGTCGTTTGAAGCTCGCTTAGCGTGCCTGTCACAGTCCGATAGAAAATAGATTTTGCTCACGTTTGTCAAAATGTGTTGCATTACAATTCAATGAAAATGTGATGAAGTTCACATTAATTTACGTAAGCGAACGGAACCAGGCAACCGTTTACGTTGTCTGGTTCGGATTCGAACGGACAAGATCAGGGAAGAGTGACGCGCACCTGCAAGCCGCAAATGGCACCTTGTGGGTTAAAGCAGTTCGATAACGCGACGTGAATACGATTTTTTCTGCCACGCTGCGTACGATGGATAAACCGAGACCGCTGCCCTGGGCTTTAACATCGGGCGATCGGGTAAAGCGATCAAAAGCACGCTCAATAAACGACTCCGGCATGCCTGGACCGTTATCAACAATATCCACCACTGTATGTCCGGCGACGCGATGTAACAGCACATCCACCAGACTTCCTTCTGGCGTATGCAGCATGGCATTACCAATCAGGTTATCAAACAGGCTGCGCAATTCTGAACGGCTGGCCTGCAGCCGGTAGTGCGTTGAGCCGGTAAAGCCGATGTCAATACCGCGTTTATCCGCCACAACCATGAGCTGCTCAATGCTCTCTTTCAGTAAATCTTCCAGCTCAATATGCTCAACGCTGGCGACGACGGTCTGATCTTCGTGACGTGCAATATTAAGCAACTGAGTGACCAGATGGCGTGTGCGCGTCACGCCAGCTTCAAGCTGATTAAACTGACGACTGGCTTCGCCAGGCTGAATATGCTGACGCAGGTTTTCCAGCTGCAGCGTAACGGCAGTCACTGGCGTGCGCAGTTCATGCGCGGCATCTTCCAGAAACTGGCGCTGCGCCGACCAGGCGGCTCGTAGCTTATCTAACAGGGAATTATAAGCCGCAACCAGCGGCAATATTTCATCCGGCAGACCATCGGGAGAGACGTTATGAGGATGGTGGGTTTCCTGGGCCGCGATTTGGCGCGACGCTACGCGAAGATCGCGGGTGATCTTACGGACCACCAGCCAGATCACCAGCAGCGAGAGCGGCATCATCAGGATCAAAGGAATGATCGCCGACAGTGCGCGTTTTACCATCAACGTTTTCATGTAGCTCAGGTTATGCATAACCTGAATGGTTTTGATGTCGCTGCCAGGTTGCCCAGGGCGCGTATAAATGCGCCATTCACAATCGTGACAACCGCCGACATCGGCATCGTGATAGCCATTTTCCACCTGTAGTGGTGCATGCAGCTCCGGCCACGAACTGGCGCGCAGCTGGCCGTTGCTGTCCCAGAGTTGAACCACAAAGGCACTTTTAACTTATCGGCAGGCACCATCAGCGGCATTAAAGCCGGGATCTGGCGGTTGGTGGCCCAGGCATCGGCAATTTTCGAAAGCTGATCGTCTTTCATTGAGCCGATCATGTCGCCATAGCAGCTAAAAAATACCAGCTGACGCCGCCAATCATCATCAGATGAATCACCAGCAGCGTGCTGAGTAATTTGTTGCGCAGCGAGCGCATAAACGTGAAGGGTTTCATATTGCAGGTACTCGCCATCCGAGTCCGCGAACGTTGCGAATGGCATCATTATCTAGTTTGCGACGCATCCCGTGAATCAGGACATCCACTGCGTTGCTGGTGACTTCTTCGCCCCATCCGTAGATGCGATTCTCCAGCTGCTCACGTGAAAGAATCGCACCCGGACGTTCGAGCAGGGCATAAAGCAAAGCATATTCGCGTGCGGTAAGCTGTTCGCGGTGGCCTTTGTACAGCACTTCGCGCGTCATCATGTCCAGTTGAACATCGCCGCTGCCGAGCAACGAATCCGCAGCCCCATGACGACGCCGGGTAATGGCGCGCATCCGTGCAAGCACCTCTTGTAAATCAAAGGGCTTAAGCAAATAATCATCCGCGCCGCTGTCCAGGCCCTGAACACGCTGCGCTACCGTATCGCGTGCCGTAAGAATTAACACAGGAGTTGAATCGCCACGGCTGCGCGCCCGACGTAACACATGCAGGCCATCATCACGCGGTAATCCAAGATCGAGCAACACACAGCTGTAGCCACCTTCGCTCCAGGCATTGTGTGCAAACACGCCATCGCGTACCCAGTCAACTGACCAGCCTGCGGCTTCCAGTGCTTGCTGCAAATTAGCACCAATCATTTCATCATCTTCAACCAACAGGACGCGCATGGATGAACTCCTTCAAAAGATGGGGCCAGTGTAGCGCCGGATTCTTAGCGCAAAATTATTTCCCCGTCATACTTCGCGCTGCAGGTGCGTTGGCTGCACTTTTCCACACCGGTCACTTACTTATGTAAGCTCCCGGTGACGTAAAAGTTTGGCCGCCTTCCTGCAACACGAATTATTTAGGGATCCCCCGCCACACCAGGCGCTGCAGGTGCGTTGGCTGCACTTTTCCACACCGGTCACTTACTTATGTAAGCTCCCGGTGACGTAAAAGTTTGGCCGCCTTCCTGCAACACGAATTATTTAGGGTTCCCCCGCCACACCAGGCGCTGCAGGTGCGTTGGCTGCACTTTTCCACACCGGTCACTTACTTATGTAAGCTCCCGGTGACGCAAAAGTTTGGCCGCCTTCCTGCAACACGAATTATTTAGGGGTTCCCCCGCCACACCAGACGCTGCAGGTGCATTTTGGCGCTTTGCTAATTCTGCGCTAATTTTCTGCTAATTAAGGGATAAATTTTAGGCGTTAAAGTGGGTTCACTGCACATCAGGCCATATCAGGAGGACCCCATGAATCAGCGCGAGTTTATTCGTAGTTTGCTGGAGTGGATAGAAGGCAATTTAGGACACGATCTGCATCTGGATGAGGTGGCACGGCGTGCCGGTTATTCTCGCTGGCATCTGCAACGATTATTCCGCCAACATACCGGATTCTCGCTGGCTGAGTATATTCGTCAACGACGTCTGACCGAATCTGCGTTGACATTACTCAGCAGCAACGAGGCTATCTTACAGGTGGCAATGAATTACGGCTTCGATACGCAACAGGCGTATACGCGCACCTTTAAGAACTATTTTCTGGTCACGCCGGGTCAGCTACGCCGTCAGCGTCGGGTCGAACCTGACCGACTTTTGTTTCCGCTGGCGATGGCGAGTTAAACATTCCGACGTTCTTGTGAAAAGAAAGCAACATGAACGTCGGAATTATTCATTTACGCCAAAAAGATAAAAGCCATACAGCCGCACGTATACAAAAAACATGACACATTATAATAACCAGCATACGGGAAAATGATTCAGGTGCCGCATACCAGTTGTGATAAGCAATACCGCTGCCACTTAAAACTGTGGCGCTAATTAAAACTGCCGGGCAGGCAATTAAATAAGTCCACGGGCTTTTCTTCTGGTCTGTTTTTTTATCACCACTGCTTGGCGTTTTATTATCAGGGTCGGTTACAGGTTCCACCATAATTACCTCCTGCGCTGTTGCCTCTGCTGCCATTATTTGATGAATTGCCGCTGAAGCAGCCACCTGAAATGGCACCGCCAATTGCGCCGCCAACGGCCCCAGCTGCCATGCCTTTGGGGCCGCCGACACTACCGCCGATCGCACCACCAATCATTCCACCCAGCACGCTATTTTTGCAGGCGTCACTAAATCGGCTACCGTTGCTATTATGGTCTGCGTTTCGACTGCTATTATTACCCGGCCCATGTTTGTCAGAATAATTACCGGCGCCAGAAATAAGGGTAATTTCTTCCAGGGTCAATCCTCTCATTATGTCTCTCCTTGAGGGGTGTTCTCTCACCCTATTAATAATTTTATCTGAAGTAAACCGCTCGATTACAGATAAGTTTATTGCCCTGAAAAGAATATATTCACTGAAATTAATCGTAATTGAGTGATTGAAATATGATATTTTTATTTAGAATAACCTGTAACTGAACGGAGCTGAAAAGCGTAATGGATAACAGCGATAACCTGACCGCCATGATGTTATTTGCGCGCGTGGTGGAGTTGCAAAGTTTCAGTGCGGCAGCGCGGGCGCTGGGCTTATCAAAATCACACGTCAGTCGCGAAATTGCCCGACTTGAAGTGCGACTCGGCATCAGGCTGTTGCAGCGCACCACCCGCAAGATGGCGCTGACTGAACTGGGCCAGGCTTATTATCCTTTCTGTGTACGCATGCTGGCCGAAATGCATCAGGCTGAAGCCTTCATACAGCAAGTACATCAACAATCTTCAAGCAATGTGCGGTTACAGGCACCGGTTACTTACGGTTGTCAGTGTGTTGTGCCGCCACTGAACCGCTTTTTACGCCGTCATCTGCACATTAATGTCGATCTGGATTTAACCGATCGTAACAGTGATGTCATCAGTGAACGGGTTGATGTCGCCATTGTCATTCGCGCGCGAGCGCCGCAGCAGGGCAATTTTCGGGTACTCAGCGATATCGAGTGGGGGTTATATGCCACACCGGGTTATCTGGCGCAGCGCCCGACAATAAATCATCCTGATATGTTGCCTCGCCACGATTTACTGATGTTTCATGGGCCGGCACACACAGCCGCGTTGCCTTTTCGCCGCGATAAGCAGCGATTAGCCGTGGAGGTTCGCAGCCGTTTTCGCGCAAATAATAGTATGGCGTTGTTAAACGCCGCCCTGGCGGGTAGCGGTATCGCCTATCTGCCATCTTATATGGCGCAGGATGCGGTGATGCGCGGCGACATTCAGCCGTTATTGCCTGAGTGGCAAATGGATCGTTTGCAAAGCTATTTGCTGTTGCATGAAGCCACACAGCCATCTTCGCCGATTGGCTTACTGTGCGATACGCTGGTTGCAGCATTAGCCACCCCTTGATTGTTGCCATATGACAACAGTAATGGCCAGCAGGTAATTATCTTGCCCTTACTGTTGTTGCGGAACCGCTATTGTTAGCCTGAATCCCTGATCATTATCGGGAAATTTGTTATGGAACAGATACCGGCGGCGCCAGAATTTCAGCACTGGAAACGTAACCTGTGGGTATGCGTGTTGGGATCGTTTAGCACAATTGTGGCGATGACGTTGCTGCTGCCATTTTTGCCGCTTTATGTTCAGCAGCTCGGTATTAAAGAACCTGCTGCAATAGCGCGCTGGTCAGGTGCTGCTTATGGTGCCACTTTTTTCAGCGCCGCACTGACCGCGCCATTGTGGGGAAAACTGGCGGATCGCTATGGTCGCAAGTTGATGCTGATCCGCGCCAGTCTGGGTATGGCGGTTGCGATGTCACTGATTGGCATGGCAACCGCGCCGTGGCAGTTAGTGGCGCTGCGTTTGCTGGCTGGCTTACTGGGCGGTTACGCCTCGGGTTCAACAATTTTAGTCGCCTCGCAAACCCCTAAAGCGCAGACCGGCTGGGCGCTGGGCATCTTATCTTCCGGCATTATGGCCGGGAATGTGGTTGGGCCACTGCTCGGCGGTGTATTGCCTCCGCTGATTGGGATTCGGCACACCTTCTGGCTGACCGGTGCGGTGATTTTTCTCGCTTTTCTGGCGACCACATTTTTACTCAAAGAGGTGCCGCAACAGAAGGGGGCTAAGAAAGCGAGTGCGGCGTCCGCCGAACGCACACCACCAGTCAATCACAGAGTTGTGCGATTAATGTGGCTGTCGGGCATGCTGCTTATTTTTGCCAGCATGTCGATTGAGCCGATCATAACGTTGTATATCGGTGAATTTGTGCAGGGCGACCACGCCATTACCTTAATGGCGGGCTTAGTGATGTCTGCTGCTGCGCTGGGCAGCATTCTTTCTGCACCACGCCTGGGAAAACTGGCCGATCGTATTGGTCACTGGCGGGTGCTGACGGCGGGTTTGCTGATTTGCGCACTGTTGTTGATTCCACAGGCCTTGGTTACTGCAGCATGGCAGCTGGTGGTGCTGCGATTTCTCATGGGAATGGCGCTGGGAGGCTTGCTGCCCTGCATCACCGCGATTATTCGTCACAACGTACCCGAGGCCCAGGTCGGGCGGATGTTAGGGTATTCAACATCAGCGCAATATATTGGCCAGGTCAGCGGCCCGCTGTTTGGCGGATTTGTTGGCGGTGCGTTTGGACTGCGGCCCGTGTTTTTCGCAACCAGCCTGGTGATGGCTCTCTGTGGCTGGCTGAACTGGCGCCGCAGTCAAAAAGTTGATGAAAAGTGAGCGGGGAAGGCAAAAACGTGACTCACTAAAAAACGAAAAAGGCGGACCGAAGTCCGCCTTGTCTACTCGCTTAATGCATGATTATTTGCTGTCTGGCAGCGCGTAGGCAATCACATAATCACCCAGCTTAGTCCCAAACGAGCCATGACCACCTGCCGCAATGACAACGTACTGCTTGCCATTCACTTCATAGGTCATTGGTGTCGCCTGGCCGCCTGCTGGCAGACGTGCTTGCCACAGCATTTCACCGGTATCGGTGCTGAATGCGCGCAGGTAGTTATCCGCAGTCGCACCAATGAAGAATACCTTGCCGGCGGTGGTGATTGGCCCACCCAGCATTGGCATACCCATCTTGAACGGTAACGGAACTGGTGCGCTGTCGCGAACGGTACCGATACGTTTTTTCCACACGACATCATTGGTTTTCAGATCAACGGCTGAAACGTAACCCCACGCTGGTTGCTTACACGGCAGACCAAACGGTGACAGGAACGGGTTCAACTCAACGCCATAAGGCACGCCGTACTGTGGCTGAATACCGGTTTCAGTACCTGAACCGCCTTCGGCACCTTTCGGTGGCTCGATAGGGTTGCCCGGACCGCGTGGGATCAGTTTTGATACAAACGGCAGCGCCATAGGGTTAGCAATCGCAATCTGACGATGTGGATCAACCGCAATACCGCCCCACTCGAACATGCCGAGGTTACCCGGGAACACCAGGGTTCCTTGCTCTGACGGTGGCGTGAATGGCCCTTCGTAGCGCAGGCGCTTGAAGATAACGCGGCAGACCAGTTGGTCATACATTGTCGCGCCCCACATATCCTTGTCCGTCAGGTTCTGTTTTGGACGGAAGGTCAGCTCAGAGTAGGGCTGAGTAGCGGAAACGTAATCGCCTTTAGCTGCGCCTTGTGGAACCGGGGTTTCCGGTGCCGGAACAACAGGCTTGCCGGTACGGCGATCTAACACGAAAATGTTACCGGTTTTGGCTGGAGCATAAACAACCGGAACCGTGTTGCCCGCTTTGTCGGTGATATCAGCCAGGGTTGGCTGTGAAGGCAGGTCCATATCCCACAGATCGTGATGCACAGTCTGATATGACCACACCAGTTTACCGGTGGTTGCATTCAGCGCCAGCACGCTACTTGCGTAACGCTCCTGCTCTGGTGTGCGATTGCCACCCCAGATATCTGGCGTGGTAACGCCCATCGGCAGGTAAACGATATCCAGTTTCGGATCGTAAACCGCAGGTGCCCACGAGTTCGGCGAGTTCATGGTGAAGGTGTGTTCATCCGCCGGAATCGCGTTTGGATCTTTCGCGCCTGGATCAAACACCCACAACAGCTTACCGGTGTTCACGTCAAAGCCACGGATCACGCCTGAAGGTTCGCGGGTTGAGTAGTTATCGGTTACCGCGCCCGCCATCACAATCGTGGTATCGGTAATGACTGGCGGAGAAGTTGGCTCATACTGGCCCGGTGTGGTTACTGGCTGCTTGTGCTGCAGATCCAGTTCGCCGTTGTTGCCGAAAGCGGGGCAACGCGCGCCGGTGTCTGCATCAAGTGCGAACAGGCGACCATCGTTCACTGGCAGGTAGATGCGACGTGAGCACAGCGCAGGCTGGCTGTTTGCTGCATCGGCTGCGGCCGGAGCTTCATGGTAAGACACGCCACGGCAGGTAATATGCTGGAAGGTCGGGTTCGGCTTCAGGCCGGGATCAAATTTCCACTTCTGCTTACCGGTGGTCGCATCCAGCGCAAACAGGATTTGGTGCGGAGAGCAGAGATAAAGCGTGTCGCGAATTTTAATCGGCGTCACTTCATCAGTAATTTCACCCGGATCGTTTGGCGTTTTCAGATCGCCGGTCTGGAACTGCCAGGCAACCTGAAGCTCTTTCACATTTTCATTGTTGATCTGCTTCAACGGAGAGAAACGTGTGCCCTGCTGATCACGAGCATAAGCTGGCCAGTCTCCATCGGGGATATTGCTCAGTGGCTGTGCCTGTGGTGCATTGTCGGCAGTGGCGGGCAGTGAACCGTTAACGACCTGTGGATCGTTAAAGACTGAGTAAGCCAGAACCACAACGCTGGCAATTAACGCCACGCCCATTGCGCCCAGCGCGCCTTTACCGATGCTGTTAAAGCTACGATAAACAAACGGCAAGACCAGCCAGATGCCGAAGATCACCAACACGTCGGTACGGGGGCCAGCGCCCAGAAGTCAGTACCGACTTCCCAGACACCCCACGCCAGCGTGGCGAGCAGCAGCAGAGCATAAACGATCAGCGCAGCACTGTTGCGACGCCAAATCAGGAAAGCGGTAATCAGCATTACTGCACCGCCGATGATGTAATACCAGGAACCTCCAATGGCGGCTAACCAAATACCGCCAATCAGCATAAACGCGCCCGTCAGTGCCGCAAACAGCACCGTCAGGAAACGAATTACGCCGTAAGATGAGGAGTTTTTCCCCATAATGTCGACCTCGTTTCGTTGCCATAAAACACAAGAAAACAACCAGTTAGATTATTTTCAGTCATAAAAGTACGGATGGTTTAGGGTGTTCTTTTGTGACTCTTCCGCTAAGTCTGACTATCCCTGTGAAGTAAATGTTATAGCAAAAACGTTAAAAGGTTTGATCTTTTTAGCTTATTGCTCTTGGAGCTAAGAGTTCTACAACATTTTATGGGGTTATATGGTGTTTAAGAGCACGGCTGTGCCCTTTTAACGCAACGGCGTAGCATTTACTTATTGTCCAACAGTTCACCTGCCGAACGCTGATGTTGCCAGCCACTAATATTTAGCGTAGCAAACTGTTCGGGTGACAAAGTGGGTTCATGACTGCGCACAATGACTTCTGCACCACGTTCACGAAACGGCTCCATAAAAAAAGGAAAAGTAAACTTTTGATAATTCTCATTAAAGAAACTTTCACTGAGCACGATGCCTGAAAACGGAAAATTTTTGAGTAAACGCCAGTCCGCGCCTGGTGGCGCAAAATCATAAAGCCAAAAGCTAAATTTCTTTGTTAATTCAAGCAGTGCCACTGAATGTGCTTTTAAACTCAGATAATTAATTCCCAGGCGAACCCGGGGATTTTGTAAATGAGCATAGGCGTCAGGCACCTTTAAAAGGCCCTGTAACCTCATTTCATCAAACGGAATAATCATTAATGCCGCTTCAGTGGCAAGTTGATTATGTAAGGAAATAATGTTGCATGTATTAAGTATATTTGAATTCCTGGGTCTAAAGAAATATAAGGCACGCTATAGCATATGCCAGCGACATTTCTGTTAACGTGATGAATGGCTTCGGTAACATAAGGGTTGTATAAAGTGTTTTTCATTATCTCTATGAAAATATTATTAAAATTTAATGGTTATTTATTATTGATATAAGCGAGGTGTTAAATAAAAAAAGCGGGTAAATATAGATCACTTCTCTAAATTAAATCACTCTTTTTTAAAAGTTGTATAGCGATGACATCTTTTTAACGCGCACGATAAATAGAAAGTGAGTGTCCGAATGATTACGCGAAATAGAGGCAAAAAGCAGGATGGCCAGACGGTTAATAATGCATAAGCGGCCAGCGCGTTTAACTGCGTGAATTTTAACGCGACTCGCACAACCTGCTGTTGCCTGTTTTGGTAAATTGACGCACCCTAAAAACCACGTTATTGCGCCTGAGCAAAAAACAGATAACACCGCACGACGATGCGGGAAAGGCCGTTATGGCTCGCGTTCAAAAGGGATAAAAATATGGGATTTATGGCATCGGCAGCGGAAGATTCACTGCTGCGACATCGTGCGTTTGTGGCGTTTTGGCTGGCGCGCACCTGCTCATCGTTTGGCTTTCAGATGTTCTCGGTCGCGATTAGCTGGCAAATTTATGCACTCACTAACAGTGCCTTAGCACTGGGGATGATTGGTTTAATGCAGTTCCTGCCGTCAGTTTTACTGGCGCTGCCTGCCGGACATCTCGCCGATCAGTTTGATCGGCGTCGCATTGTACTGCTGAGCCAGATGATTGAATTTGCGGCGTTAGTTGCACTGGTGTTATTAGCCCTGTTTGACGGGGCAGATAAAATGGCGTTGTGGGGGCTGGTATTTATGATTTCCGTGGCGAAGGCGCTGGAATGGCCAGCCATGTCCTCAATGTTGCCTGCGCTGGTGCCGCCCTCAATGCTGGCACGCGCCATGGCCTCCAATGCTGTCGGCGGGCAAGCTGCGGTTATTGTCGGCCCGACGCTGGGCGGGTTGTTGTATGTCGCCGGGCCGGATGTCGTGTATGGCGTGTCCGGGCTGTTTTATTTGATTTCGTTGATTCTGGTCAGCTGTCTGCGCTATGAACGTCCACCGCAAACCCGTTTGCCGATGAACATGAAAAATTTGTTTGCTGGCGTACGTTTTATTCGTGAGCGTAAAGATGTGCTTGGCGTAATCTCACTCGATCTGTTTGCTGTGCTGCTGGGCGGTGCCACGGCGCTATTGCCGATCTTTGCCAAAGACATCCTGCATACTGGCCCGTGGGGATTAGGTATGCTGCGTGGCGCACCGTCGGTCGGCGCACTGCTGGTTGGTTTATGGCTGAGCCGTAATAAGCTTGAAAAGCATGTCGGTATGATTATGTTTGGCTCGGTTGCGGGCTTTGGCGTTGCCACGCTGGTGTTTGCGCTTTCCAGCCAGCTCTGGCTGTCGCTGATTGCCCTGGCGGCGCTCGGTGGGTTCGATATGGTGAGCATGGTTATTCGCGGTTCGCTGGTGCAGTTGGATACACCGGATGATATGCGTGGGCGTGTGAATGCCGTGAACGCCATCTTTATTAATACCTCTAATCAGTTGGGTGAGTTTGAATCCGGTCTGCTGGCGGCGTGGCTGGGCGCAGCACCCGCAGCGGCAGTGGGCGGTATTGGTACGCTGATTGTGGTGGCGCTGTGGATGAAGCTGTTTCCACATTTACGTAAACGACAAAAGCTTGAAAACGAAGGCACAGTAAACTGACAAAATGAACAGGATCACACCATGAAATTGCCGTTACTTCTCGGTATTGATGGCGGCGGAACGCGCTGTCGGGCGCGTTTAACAGACAGTAAAGGCGCATGGCTGGCAGAGGCAGAGGGCGGTTCGGCAAACGTTTTTTCTGGCTTTGACGCTGCCATTAACGTCATGGAAGCATTAATTGCAGATGTCATACAACAGGCGGGATTCTCTGTCGCGCACTTGAGCGAAACCCATATTGTTGCAGGCTTAGCGGGCGCGAATGTGGATTCGGTTGCACAGCGTTTAAAAGCCTGGCGGCCAGCCTGTGCGTCATTGCGTCTGTTAACGGACGTCGAAACTGCCTGCCTGGGCGCGCATGGCGGTCAGCCTGGTGCAGTATTCATTGTCGGCACCGGCAGCCAGGGAGCCTGTTGGGACGGCAGCGAATTTACCTTATCAGGCGGATGGGGATTTGCACTTTCTGACCTGGGCTCGGGTGCAGCGTTAGGGCACCGGGCGCTGCGGCTCGCATTGCTGGCGCATGAAGCCATCGTTGCGCCTTCGCCATTAACCCATAACATCATGGCGCACTATCAACACAGCGCCGAGGCAATGCTTTTATGGACGCAGCAGGCGACACCAGCAGACTGGGCGCGAATTGTGCCCGAGGTGTTCAGTGCAGCGCAACAGGGCGATGTTCATGGCGAGGCGCTGGTAAAACAAACGGCGCAGGATATTGCGCTGATGGTTCAACCGCTCCTTCAGCGCCAGCCGGGAAAACTGGCGTTGATGGGAGGATTAGCGCAGCCGATTAAGGCGTGGCTTCCGGCTGATATCCAGGACGTTTTAGTCATGCCGCAGCAGGATGCGTTAACCGGGGCGTTGTATCTGGCACAGCAGCACGCCAGCAACAGTCTGTAAAAGTCTTTACGCTGCCAGGCTTTTCTTCTGGCAGCGTAAACCATCAGAGTGCAGCAGCAATGGCGGCACCCAATTCTTCCGTGCTGGCTGAGCCACCCAGATCGCGCGTCAGATTTTCACCTGACGCCAGCGTGCGCTCAATCGCATCCAGCACCGCGTCACCCGCCTCTTTATAGCCAAGATGTTCAAGCATCATCGCGCCACACCAAATCTGGCCGATTGGGTTAGCGATGCCTTTGCCGGCAATATCTGGTGCGGAGCCGTGAACCGGTTCGAACAGGCTGGGGAAATGGCCTTCCGGATTGATATTGGCTGAAGGCGCGATACCAATGGTGCCGGTGCAGGCAGGCCCCAGATCCGACAAAATATCGCCAAACAGGTTGCTGGCCACCACCACGTCAAACCAGTCGGGATGCAGCACAAAGTTAGCGGTTAAAATATCGATGTGATACTTGTCGACCTTCACTTCGGGATAGTGCTCGCCCATTGCTTCGACGCGGCTGTCCCAGTACGGCATAGTGATAGCGATGCCGTTGGATTTTGTCGCTGAAGTGAGATGTTTTTTCGGCCGACGCTGCGCCAGTTCATAAGCAAATTTCAGGATGCGATCAACGCCGGTGCGGGTCATGACCGTTTCCTGAATCACCACTTCGCGCTCGGTGCCGGGAAACATGGTGCCGCCAACGCTGGAATATTCGCCTTCGGTGTTCTCACGCACCACATAAAAGTCGATGTCGCCGGGCTGACGGTTAGCCAGTGGCGCTTTGACGCCTGGCATCAGGCGCACCGGGCGCAGATTGACATACTGATCAAATTCGCGGCGGAACTGCAACAGCGATCCCCAGAGCGAAACGTGATCGGGTACGACATCTGGCCAGCCGACTGCGCCAAAGTAAATCGCATCAAACGTTTTCAAATGGGGAAACCAGTCATCCGGTAACATTTTGCCGTGCTGCTGCCAGTATTCAGCACTGGCATAGTCAAACCATTCCCAGCGCAGCGGAATGTTAAATTTTTCTGCCGCGGCGTTCATGACGCGAATGCCTTCTGGCATCACTTCTTTACCAATACCGTCGCCGGGAATAACCGCAATACGATGAATTTTCGTTGTCACAGGGTTTCTCACAGGTTGATGTTCGAATAATAAGCGCAGTATAACGGTGCATTCCGGGGAAATAATTAGCCTGAAATTTAAACCAATGTTGAATCAAAGTAGAGCATCACGCACATCAACTGACGATTTGGCTTTCTTTGTACGCATCGCCACGCTGGGAAGTTTGACCGCAGCCGCCAGAGAGTGGGGCTTATCGCTGGCAGCCGTCAGCAAACGGCTCAGTTTGCTGGAACAGCGGTTAGGTGTGCAGCTATTACGCCGCACCACGCGGCGGCTGGATCTGACGCCTGAAGGGAAGCGTTATCTTGAGGGTGCACGCCCGTTGTTAGATCAATTGCTGGCGCTGGAAGAAACCGTAAGCGGAGAAACGGCACAGTTGCGCGGCACGCTGAACATCAATGCATCATTTGGCTTTGGCCGCCGCCATATCGCGCCTTGCGTTTCGGCATTTGCGGCGCAGCATCCTGAACTGGCACTCTCGCTGCAACTCAGCAGTCAGCCGCTTAACTTTCTTGATGCGCATGTGGATGTCGATATCCGCGTAGGCGTGCCGCCAGATTCGCGGCTGGTGGCACGCAAATTGCGCACCAATCCTCGTGTACTGTGCTGCTCCCCGGCTTATGCGGCGCAACGGGGTTTGCCGCAGACGATTAGCGAACTGGCGCAGCATAATTGTATTTTGCTGCGTCAGTATGAAAGTGATTTTGCGCTGTGGCGCTTCATATCGGGCGAGGAGAGTATTACGCAGAAAGTGCGGGGTAGCCTGATCACGAATGATGGCGAAGTTGCGATGCGTATGGCGCTGGATGGTCACGGTATTTTGTTGCGCTCATGGTGGGATGCGCAGCACAGCATTGTGTCAGGCGATCTGCTGCATCTCTTACCGGAGTGGCATGCCCCGGATGGTGACATTTTTGCTGTCTGGCAGTCACAGCGCCAGCTTCCGTCACGTATCAGCATGTTTGTTGATTTTTTGCAGCAGGCGCTGAGCGAAGAGAGAGAAGAGCTGGCCTGACAACATCTCCCGGCAGCAAACCCTGTGCAGGGTTCCGCACTGTGAGTGTCAACGGTGGAGCAAGCTGCGATAACCTCTTCTGGTGCTCAGGGCGGCGCTTCTGTTCATTCGCGCGCCCGACGGTTTTTTCGCGTTATTGCGTGAATTAACCCGTTGCGCCTGACATTTTTCTCTACACTGGACGCACTTAAACATCACAGGGCACATGTTATGAACGACAAGAAGATGATATCCATCGATCAGTTCGACGCTGCTGAACAGCTTGAGGTGGAAGAGACGCTACAGGCACTGACGCAAAAATATCGTCTCAAAACAGGAAAAGAACCGGACAGCAAAAAAGAAAAAGAATTGAGTGCGCAAGCGCGTCAGGTGGTCATGACAGCAAAGCTGGCGCGAGAAAAAGAGAAAGCGGAACGCGCCGCCAAAAAGCCCCTGCGCAAAAGAAACCCGCTGCGCTGGCAGAAAGTGAAGTGGGTGATTTTAACTGGTCAGCCTCAGTGGCGCGCGGTAAGCGGCGCTGAAATAGTCTGTTTCGCTGGCGCAGCGCGTTGGGCTAAAGCGTTGCGTTTACATCGTTTTTAGTAATGCGTATGATTCTCATTCTTTTTGAGACTTCCCGCCGCGCTGCGGCCTGACGGGAGCCGTTCGTCCATTGATGGAGTTAAGAATGAAATCTTTGTTCAGCCCGCGTAAAGCTGCACTCGCCCTGGCAGTCGTGGCGACCTTTAGTTTGACTGCCTGTCAGACACCCGCAAAAAAGCTGAAACGCCTGTAGTTGCTGCTGCCCAGGCCCCTGCAAATACGAACCTGACGCAGCGCGAGCTGGGCGACGGCTTGTATGAAATGGCTTACCTGCCCGCAAAAAATGCACTGTATGTTGCCAGCGCACAGGGTTTCAAAGATGTTAGCGGCGGCATGATCTATCGCCTGGATGCGACCACGCTGAAAACCACCGGCGAAGCGCACACCGACCTGAAAAACTTCGGTATGTTGATCGATCCAGAGGGTAGCGCGCTGTATGCCACTAACTCACTGGACGGCGGCATCTCTAAAATCGATCCTGAAAACGGTAAAGTGCTGAAGCGTTTGATGTTCAGCGAAAAGAATGACAAAGGTTTTCCATTTGGCGCGCGTGAGATCTTCTGGCATCAGGGCCAGCTTTATATCGGTGGTGTAGGCGATCCGGGCGTCATTTGGGTGGTTGATGCGAAAACCATGAAGCTGAAAACGCGCATCAAAAACGCCGGTAAGTGGGTCACCGGTATCATCTATTCACCTGTTACCGATCGCATCTATGCTGCAA
This sequence comes from Candidatus Pantoea haifensis, assembly GCA_018842655.1. Classification (GTDB taxonomy): domain Bacteria; phylum Pseudomonadota; class Gammaproteobacteria; order Enterobacterales; family Enterobacteriaceae; genus Pantoea; species Pantoea haifensis. The sequence continues at coordinate 3,347,150 of JAGTWN010000004.1, forward strand.
ATGGCGGCGGTGAAATTCTGGTGATTAACCCACGCAGTCATAAAATCGAAAAACGCCTGACAGCGGGTGACGGCAAAGCCTATCTGTTCCTGAACATGGCGGAAGATCCGGCTACCGGCCGCCTGTTTGTTACCGACAACTCCAAAGCCAAAAACACGCTGGTGTTCGATGAGCGCAGCGGAAAAGTGATTAAACGTCTGGATTTAGGCGACTCGCTCGGCATCAAATTCAACGCTAAACGTAATGAGATCTATATCAGTCAGCGCGAGTCGAAGAAAGTGTTGCAGTTGGATGCCACTACCTATGCTGTGAAAAACAGCTGGTCTTTCGACAGCCATCCGAACAGCCTGCTGGTATCCCCTGATGGGCAAACGCTGTACGTTACCGTGAAGCAAGGCTTCAACAAAGATCACAGCACCAAAGGGCCAGACAGTGTGGCGCGCATTGCACTGAAATAAAAAAGCGGCATCGCTGCCGCTTTTGACACAGGGCGCTGCGGCGTCCTGTTTACTGTTCTACGCCCTGAACCAGCACCACGCGATAGTTGGCACCTTTCAGGCGATGCGCTTTAGCAGCCTGATATTCCGGGCTGTCGTACCAGGCGTGTGCGGCTTCTGCGGTCGGAAACTCCAGCAGCACCACGCCTTCCGCTTCGGTTCCTTCCAGCGTTTCCAGCGCGCCATAAAAGGCGAGTGCATTAATTGGATGATCGCCGCGCGCCTTGCCCGCTTTCTCAGCATAGGTCGCCATTTCGTCGGCATTCAGGGTTTCATCGCGAATAAATATTACGTAAGCACTCAACAGAATTCTCCTCAGGCTTTTTTATCTTCAGTGTTGGTATCAAAATCTGCGGCATCATGACGTTCATGAAGCTGATCGGCCGGTTCGCCCATCACGCGATTCACTTTGCGTCCACGAATAACAGCGGGCGCTGCGCGACCTCTTTCGCCCAGCGCACAACATTTTTATAGGACTGCACATCCAGGAATTCTGCAGCATTGTATTGATCGTTCAGCACCAGGTTGCCATACCAGGGCCAGGTAGCGATGTCGGCAATGGTGTAATCGTCACCCGCCAGGTAACGATTTTCTGCGAGCTGGCGATCCAGCACGTCGAGCTGACGCTTGGCTTCCAGCGTAAAACGATTGATGGCGTACTCAATTTTTTCCGGTGCGTAATGATAGAAATGGCCCAGGCCGCCCCCGAGATAAGGCGCAGAACCTTGCAGCCAGAATAGCCAGTTCAATGTTTCGGTGCGTTTAGCGATATCTTTTGGCAGGAAATGACCAAATTTTTCTGCCAGATAGAGCAGGATGTTGCCCGATTCAAACACACGAATCGGCGGGGTAGAGGAATGATCGCTGAGCGCCGGAATCTTTGAGTTAGGGTTAATGTCGACGAAGCCACTGGAGAACTGATCGCCTTCACCGATGCGGATCAGCCAGGCATCGTACTCGGCATCATTCACGTTAAGCGCCAGTAACTCTTCCAGCAGAATTGTCACTTTTTGACCATTAGGCGTACCCAGCGAATAGAGCTGAAGCGGATGTTTACCAACTGGCAGGCTTTTTTCATGCGTAGGACCAGCGAAAGGGCGGTTGGTTTGTGCTCCGTTACCTTTGGCTTCGGGGTCCCAGGTCCAGACTTTCGCGGGCTGATAAGTGTTTTCCGACATGGTGAAGTTTCGCCTTGTTGTGATTGAGTTTTCTCTGGAGTGTAGCAGGTGGCGAAAAGCTGGTTTAACTCTGCTGGCGGTGGCGATGAGCTGCCAGACAGTTTGCACAGCGGATCGCTGGCGCGGCGTGTGAAGCGTTAAGGCGTTGACGTTTGCAGATTAGCGCAGAGATAAAAGGCGGCTAATACACCGCCTTGTTCTTTTACTGGCTCAGCAGTTCGCGTTCAATCAGTTCCCGCGTTTCAACGGCCTGTACCTTCATTTTTTCCGGGTAACCGAACAGTGAAGAGGCGATGATCGATTCGCCACCCACTTTATAATTGCGGTTAGCAAAATCCATGTCGCGCAGCGTCTGAAACAGGGTAGGGAAATCGACTTCACCTTCGCCCACGCCGACGTGCTGGTGGATTGTGGCATCGACACCCGGCGGGTTAACAATATAGCGGCAATGTTTGGTGTGGTTCATGGTATCGGCAATCAAAACGTGTGACAGATCTTCACCGGCGTATTCGAGCATGCTTTTCACATCGCCTTTGCCTTTGTCATAGAAAAAGGTATGCGGCACGCTGTAAACGTATTTGATGTTATCGCTGCGGAAGGATTTAACGATATCTGACGTTTCGTTGTTCTGTTCGCAAAAATCCCACGGGTGTGACTGAATTTCGACGCGGATACCTTCACGTTCGATGATCGGCAGCAGCTCTTCCATAGAGCGGTAAAACATCTCTTCACAGATTTCTGGTTCGTTCGGCGTGCCGGACAGCTCGGTATTGATAACCTGAACCCCCATTTCTACCGCAATCTCAATCATCCGCTTCCAGTTTTTCACCGCAGCCTGACGACGCAGCTCATCAGGGCCGGACCAGCGATACACCACGATAAATGAGGAGATTTCAACGCCGGTTGATCGCAGAGCGTTTTTATACTCCGTCATGATTTCGCGGCTGGCTTTAGGGTGTTTGTAAAACGGGTTGATCTGCGGATGCGGTGACTGCTCGATGTATTTATATCCCCAATCGGCCACCTGATTGACCATGCGGGTGATACCCATCTCTTTAATCACATCCACATCAAAAGCAATTTTCATCTGTCTACTCCGGGGCGTTTAAGGTTGCTGTTCTTCATTGAATATCACGCCGATCTGCTTTCTCACCTCATCCATCGCGGCCAGAGTCGTTATCGCGCTGTTAAGGGAGTGGACTGGCGAATCAGTGAGGTTCTGCCCGATACACCAGGCAAAGTGGTTAATTTCGTGACACAGCTGAACGTAACGATTTGAAGGCTCCTCCCAGAACAGCGTATGGCGACCATCGCTGGATCTCAGGCGGAAATTGCCTGGGGCATAAAACTGGCCGTCCAGCACTAGCGTGGCATCCCGACCGGCAATCAGGGCGGTGCCGGGTGTGTTGCTAAACAGGGTTGTATGCAGCACGGAGTGCATGCCCTGAGGATGGGTAAACAGCATGGAAGTCTGGCCGTTTACACCGCCTGACGCAGCTTGCCCTTTTGCCACAATGCTGTCTGGCGCGCCACCCGCGACAAAAACGCTGAAGCCTACTAAATAACTGCCGAGATCCAGCATCGGGCCACCGGCAAGATCGGCATTAAAGATGCGGTGATCTGGCGTAAAAAACTCACCATGATCGGCAATCAGCGTATGAAGCTCGCCGAGCACACCATCGTGCAGTAACTGACGAATAACGTCATATTTCGGCGAAAAATTGCACCACATCGCTTCCATACAGAGCAGATTACGCTCAGCGGCGGCCTGCTTAAGCTGTTGCGCCTGTCCGGCATTAAGTGCCAGCGGCTTTTCGATCAACAGATGTTTACCGGCTTCGATAACCCTTAAGCCATCAGGAAAGTGATGATTGTGCGGAGTGGCAATGTAAACCGCATCAACATCATCACGCGCCAGTAGCTCATCAATACCGGCGCAGGCATATGCAATTGACCATTTATCAGCAAAAGCCTGCGCTTTATCACGGCTGCGTGAGGAAATGGCGACCAGTTGTTGATCGGTATGGTGGCGCAACGCATTAGCAAAGTGATCGGCAATCCAGCCGGGACCAACAATGCCCCAGCGCAGTACCGGGATCTGTTTTGCATCAGGTAAACGCGCAGCAGGCAGCACAGAAGGGAACATAACTTCTCCATTTTTATCTGTTCGCAGAGAGGGGAAAACGGGCATCAGGTTAAGCGACTCTGTTTGTTAGCCTTTACGGCAGAAAGCGCACCGTTATCATCTCTGATCTTTTACCGATCGCTTTCCATCAACCTTTTACGCAGGATCGGATCTCTTTTTAGCAAATGTTCATTCTGTAATGAACCCAAAAAGAAATGAATGTTTCATTTTGCGAGAGGGATCAAACTTATGAGATGTTTTTTATCAAAAGCGTGACAGGAAAGGAGAGATCCTGGAGGAGAATGCACAGCAACGCGCGCAGCCTGACCGCGTGACAGACACCGCTGTATTTAGCGTGTGGATCGTGCAGGCTGATGAAAACGTTATTTATTTAAGGTGAACTGAATGTCAAAAGTAACCATGACCGCTATTGCGCGTGAAGCAGGTGTAGGCGTGGCTACCGTGGATCGCGTCCTTAACCGGCGTGCGCCTGTGCGTGGCGTAACAGAACAGAAAGTGCTGGCTGCTGTCACTCGTCTCGGCTATCGGCTGGAGCAGTCACGCATTTTGCAGGCAGGTCAGTCTCATGCGACCGCACAGCTTCGCATGGGGTTTATCCTGCTCTCAGCCAGTTACTCATTTTATCAACCGCTAAGTGATGCGTTACGCAGCCGGGCAGCGCCTCATCAGCCGCCGGGAAGCGAAGCTGAATTTTGCTGGCACGATATTAAAGACGTCGAAGCTGTTGCCACTTCGCTGCGTCATCTGGCTAAACGTGTTGAAGCCATTTGCATAGTGGCGCTTGATCATCCCTTGATTCGCCACGCTATCCAGGATGTTTCGCGTAAAGGGGTGCGGGTATTTGCACTGTTTTCCGATTTCTCACCGTGCGGCCACGCGGGCTACATTGGACTTGATAACCAAAAAGCGGGACGTAGCGCCGCGTGGATGGCTCAGTACCTGCTGCGTCAGTCCGGCAGTGTAGGCGTGCTGCTCGGCGATCATCGCTTCACCTGTCAGGAAAGCTGTGAGATCAGTTTTCGTTCTTTTCTGCGTGAAGCGGGCATCAGTCAGCGTGTGCTGGAACCGTTAAAAACCCATGAGTCGATTGAAGGGGGTTATCTGGCTACCCAACAGCTGCTGAAAGAACATGATGACTTAGTGATGATCTATGCACCCTGTGGCGGCATTGAAGGCGTGGTGCGTGCGTTACGTCAGGCTGAAAGAAAAGAGGTTGTGCTGGTGTGCCACGGTCCATTCCAGGGTGATGAACTGGCTTTGATTGATGGCACCATTACGCTGATGCTGCGGCACCATATTGATCTGTTAGCCGAAGCAGTCATAAACATTTGCGTCAGCGCACAGGCTGAAAACAGCGCACATTTTTCTCAGATCACCGTACCGTTTGAAATGGTAACGCGGGAAAATTTTTAAAACCAAGGGGTTAGAGATTTTATGATATAAAACTATCAATGAATGAAATAAATTAACGCGATCTCTATCAAAAAATAAAACTTTCATTGTTGTTTGTTATGAAATTTTCATTTGATACTGCCGTCAACTTTCCCGCACGGACAGAGATTATGACGATTCATATTGCCAGTGCGCCTTGCAGTTGGGGCGTTGATGACCCGAAAAATCCTTTTTTACCGCCGTGGCAAAAGGTGCTGAGCGAAGCGGCACAGGCGGGCTACAAAAGTATTGAGCTAGGGCCGTGGAATTACTTACCCACTGAGCCTGATGAACTCAGCAAACAGCTTAAGGAACACGGTTTATCGCTGGTAGCAGGAACAATATTTGATGATTTAGTCAGCGAAGCCAATTTTCCGGCAATAACAGAACTGACCCATAACATCTGTCGCACCCTTTCACTGGCTCCTACTGCTGAAAAATCGCACGGCGATAATGCGCCTGCACCCTATCTGGTGATTATCGACTTCGGCAATCCCGAACGCGCGAAATACGCTGGACAATCCGATAAAGCTCCTCGCCTTTCTGCCGACGACTGGCAGCGCATGATGCAGCACATCACTACTATAAGCGACATCGCCTGGAAAGAGTATGGCGTGCGTCCGGTCATTCATCCGCACGCAGGCGGCTGCATTGAGTATGCCGACGAACTGGCGCAACTGGTGGAAGACATTCCGCATCAGATAGCCGGTTTATGTCTCGACACCGGGCATCTTTACTATTCCGGCATGGACCCGATTCCTTATCTGCAACGCTACTGGAATCGTATCGATTATTTGCATTTTAAAGACGTCAACGAGGCGGTGTGGCGTGATGCGATTGCCCGTGGCCTCGACTTCTTTACTGCCTGTGCTGAAGGCGTTATGTGCCCGATTGGTAAAGGCGCGATTGATTATCCGGCGGTGCGTGCTTTTCTTGTAGAACGTCGCTATCAGGGATGGATCACCATTGAGCAGGAGCGCGATCCGCGTAATGCCGACACCAGCCTGCGCGATGTAACTGCCAGTCTTCACTATCTCCAGTCCGTTGGATTCCAGGAGTAAACAAATGATTAACGGTAAAAAAGTTCTTGATCGCTCGCTGCGCTGGGGCATGGTCGGCGGTGGCGGCACCAGTCAGATCGGCTACATACATCGTTCATCCGCGTTACGCGATGGTAACTTTTCACTGCTGGCCGGGGCGTTTGATATCGATGCACAACGCGGCCGTGATTTTGGCGTCTCGCTTGGCGTCGCCAGCGATCGCTGTTATCCCGATTATGCCGCGATGTTTGCAGCGGAAGCGGCGCGTGAAGATGGCATTGAAGTGGTCTCGATTGCTACGCCAAATAACACCCATTTTGCTATTTGCTGTGCGGCAATCAACGCAGGCCTGCATGTGGTGTGTGAAAAGCCGCTCTGCTTTACCACCGTTGAAGCAGATGAGCTGGAACGGCTGTGCAAAGAGAAAAATAAAATTATCGGTGTGACTTACGGTTACGCCGGGCATCAGTTGATTTATCAGGCACGAGAAATGATCGCTGCGGGCTTACTGGGCGAGATCCGCATCATCAATATGCAGTTTGCCCATGGCTTCCATAACGAAGCGGTCGAGTTGCAGAACGAGAGCACCAAATGGCGTGTCGATCCGCGCTTTGTTGGCCCGAGCTACGTACTGGGCGATCTGGCGACCCATCCGCTGTTTATTGCTGAAACCATGGTGCCGCAACTGCGCCTGAAGCGTCTGCTCTGTGCGCGACAGAGTTTTGTTCCGACGCGCGCGCCGCTGGAGGATAACGCTTTTGTGATGATGGAGTATGACAACGGCGCAGTGGGAACAATGTGGGCTTCTGCAGTGAATGCGGGTTCGATGCACGGTCAGAAAGTACGTGTAGTGGGATCAAAAGCCAGCCTTGAATGGTGGGATGAACAACCTAATCAACTGCGCTATGAGATTCAGGGCGAACCGGTGCGGATTATGGAGCGCGGCATGGGTTATCTCAGCGAACGTGCGCTGGAGGACGATCGTATTGGTGGCGGGCATTCTGAAGGATTATTTGAAGCCTGGTCCAATCTTTACCGACGATTTGCCCGGGCCATCGACGCCACCGATCGTCAGGACAAGGCGTTCCTGCACGATTTCTGGTATCCCGATGTACACGCGGGTTTGATGGGTGTGCGTTGGGTAGAACAGTGCGTGAAGTCAGCCGATGCCGGTGCGGTCTGGGTGGATTGTTAAAATTTTTTCAAATCAACAAAAAGCAAAAACCCGCCGTAAGGCGGGTTCTTTAAATAGGGTGCCCGAACCCGGACAAAAATGCCGGGAGCATTTTTGCATAGCGCGCCTCGTGCGCTAACCCGCAGGGCGAGCCACAGGGAAGTGGCGAGTTCATCGAACCTCGATTATGGGTTCGGCTCTACAAAAGCAAAAACCCGCCGTAAGGCGGGTTCTTTAAATATGGTGCCCGAACCCGGAATCGAACCAGGGACACGGGGATTTTCAATCCCCTGCTCTACCGACTGAGCTATTCGGGCAACGGGGCGCATTAAACCGTAAAGGCTTAAGGTCGTCAACGGCTTTCATGAAAAAACCGCAGGAAACGTGATTGATTGCCTGAATTTCAGGCAAAGAAGGTGAAGTCTTAGGCTAATGCGCCATTTTTACGGCATAGCGCGATGCTCAGCACATCTTCTGCTAAACCCTGAGCAGTAGCGACATCCTGCACGTTGCGTTTTACCAGCAGCCTGCTCAGGCAGCCTTCGAGGATTAATTCAATTTGATCGGCCACCATTGTCGGATTATCCAGCGCCAGTGACACCAGAATATCGTGGGTAAATTGCCATGAAGCGCGCTTTTGCTGCTCGGCGAGCTGATGAATCGGCTGATCGGGTTGAGGATAGAAGCTACAGGCGGCGATAAACAGGCAGCCGGGGAAACGCCCAATCGAGACCTGTTCACTCAATACCTGATAACGCGCCATCAATTTCTGCTCAGGGCTTAACGTGCCGTTCAGTAAAATCTGGCGTCGCCAGGTATCAATTTGCTGGCCGTGATAACGCAACGCGTCGTAAAGCAGGGCATCACGGTCTGGCCAGAATCGTTGCAGCTGGTCAACGGAAAGGGTGCTGTTGCCCGCCAGCTGTTGCAGCGATGTGGTCGCCGCAAGGCCATTTTGTTCAAGCACATTCAGTGCGTGCTCAAGTATCTGTTCTCGTTGCAAGTCGTTCTCCTCTGCTATGCAGGTTTGCCCGCCTTCGACGGGCAGTGTCCTGTTTCCAGTTTTGTTTACTGGCTAAGTTTCTGCAAATGCGTATGGAACTCGCTGGCATCAAGAAATCCGGTCACGCGTGAGTCGGGGATCTCTTTGCCGTTTGCATCAAAAAATAAAATGGTCGGCAATCCCAGCACCTGAAGGCGCTTTAACAATGCGTTATCGCTGGCGCTGTTGGCGGTCACATTGGCTTGCAGTAGCTGCAAGCTGCTCAACGCCTTGCGAACTGAGACATCGCTGAAGGTGTATTTTTCAAATTCCTTGCAGGCCACGCACCAGTCAGCGTAAAGATCCACCATCGTCACGCGGCCTTGTGCCTGCTGTAAGGCGTGGTCGAGTTGTGATGCGCTACTGATAGCGGTAAAGGCAGATGCGCTTCGCTCTGTTGATGGGGTATTTCACCAAAAACCCAGTCCTGTAAAGGGCGCGCGCTGATCAAGGCTGCGGCAAGCATCACAATTTGTACCACCCGCCATTTACCGCTGTGGGCGCGCAAACTAACGCTAAAGGCCCAGGCGAAAAATGCGACACCAAGCAGGCTCCATAAACGTAATCCCCATATCTCGCCTGCTATGCGCTCCAGCAAAAAGACCGGCAGGGCGAGAATAATAAAACCGAAACCCTCTTTGACGCTCTGCATCCACGGCCCGCTCTTTGGCAGCAGTTTATTGCCAAACACCGTCACAGCGATCAGTGGCAAGCCCATGCCAACAGCATACAGCCACAGCGTCCCTGCGCCGGCCCACATGTTTCCGCTCTGCGCGATATAAAGCAGGATGGCACTGAGCGGTGCCGTGGTGCAAGGCGAGCAGATCAATCCTGCCAGTGCGCCCATTAGCAGGACGCCAATTAGCGATCCTCCTTGCTGACGGTTACTCCACAGCGTCAGTCGGGTTTGCAGGCTGGCGGGTAACTGCAATGAAAACAGGCCAAACATCGACAGCGCCAAAATAACAAACAGCACTGACAGGCCGGTTAATACGTACGGATGTTGCAGTGCAGCCTGAAAACGGAGCCCGGCAGCGGCAACCACTACGCCGAGTAAGGTATAGGTCAGCGCCATACCCTGTACATATACCATGGCTAATGCAAATAACCGGCCGAATGAATAGCGGCGTTGGCCGCCAAGAATAATGCCTGAGATCAGGGGATACATTGGCAATACGCACGGGGTAAATGCAACGCCAATACCGATCAATAAGGCCCACAGCGGCGAAAAGGGCAGCGGAATGGCTGCTGTGGCAGGTGGCGAACTGACAGTCGGCGGCACACTGCTGGCTACAACCGGGCTAAGCGGGATGGTTTGCGTCTCTGGTGGATAGCAAAAACCGGCGGCCGCACAGCCCTGCCAGGTCACGCTAAGCGTTGCACCATTTGCAGCCTGTTGCAGCGTGATCGGTATCGCTAAATCGTCCGGATAAATCTCGCTTTTACCGTAAAATTCATCTTCATGCGGCTGACCAGGCGGCAACGCGACAGGAGCAATTTTTGCCTGTTGCGGTGTGATATGTATTTGCTGGCGATAAAGGTAATAACCCGACTTTACCTTCCAGTTGAGAGTAAGCTGAGAGCCTTGTTGGTTAAAGTCGAAGACAAAGGCCTGATTAACAGGAACAAAGCGATTAGTGCTGGTCGGTGAAAACAGCGATGCCTGTGCCTGCAGGCAGAGCAACAGCGTAAATAAAAGCGCGATCAGGTGAGAGATGCGTGCAGCCATGACAAGTATTCACTGTCTCCATTTTGAACCGGCAGTACCAGTAATTCAGGCACATCATAAGGATGCGCGCGCTTAAGCAGATCCATGAGGGCGTGCTGGTGTTCGCTATCGCACTTCAGCAACATTTGAACCTCTTCAGCCTGCTCCAGTTTGCCTTGCCAGACGTAATAAGAGGTTGCGCCAGGCAACAGCGTCACGCAGGCAGCCAGTCTGGCTTCCAGCGCCAGCGTGGCAAGCTGTTGCGCACAAGGCTTATCAGGCGCAGTGCAAAGAACGATGACAGCATTCATCCGGGTGCTCCTGAAGAAAATAACGCCGATGATAGCACGCCCTTACCCTTCATACTTCACGCTGTCTGTGCGGAGACTGCTCTCGCCAACCCAAATCACATATTTCAGTAAGCGCATCGGGGCTTCGCTCACTTGCCGCTTTCATGCCACTTAATAACACACGTTGCCAGAGTGCTATAACACCAGCCCGCCAAACAGAAAGCCAAACAGCACTGACAGCGTAATGGCGAGGATACCTGGAATAATAAAGGAGTGGTTAAACACATATTTGCCGATCCGGGTTGAACCCGTGTCATCCATTTCAACTGCCGCCAGCAAAGTAGGATAAGTGGGTAGGACAAACAGCGCCGATACCGCAGCAAACGAGGCAATGGCGGTGAGCGGGGAAACGCCCAGCAGCAATGCTGCGGGCATTAATGCTTTGGTGGTCGCCGCTTGTGAATAGAGCAGCGTAGCTGCGAAGAAAAGCACCAGCGCCAGCATCCACGGATAGGTTTGTAGCGTATCGCCAGCCAGCATCTGGATCTCTGTCAGATGCGCTTTTACAAAGGTATCGCCCAGCCAGGCAACGCCCATCACGCAGATGCAGGCGCTCATACCCGATTTAAACGTGCTGGCGCTGAGAATTTCACCCGTATCCACTTTACAGGTTAAACAGATCAAGGTGGCGATGGTCAGCATAAACACCACAATCGCTTCATTACGCGGTAGCAGTGGATGAGCAATCAATCCAACGCTTTCACTGGTAAAAGTGGCATACAGCACCACCGCCACGATACCGGTTACAAACCACAGCACCGATCTCTTTGCGCCGGGTTTAGCGACAAAGACATTTGCACCGCGCAAAATTACGTCACCTTTCGCCAGGCGTGCCTGATAAATCGCGTCATCCTTAAGCTCTTTGCCAAGAAAATTAGTCACTAATGCCGCAAGGAAAATGCCTGCCATAGTGGCCGGAATGGCAATAGCCAGCAACGCGAGATAGCTGACCCCGCGCGGCTCGAGTAAGGTGGCGAAAAAGACGACCGCAGCGGAAATCGGAGACGCGGTAATGGCAATCTGCGACGAGACAACCGCAATCGACAAAGGACGAGAAGGGCGCACACCTTGCTCTTTTGCCACTTCAGCGATCACTGGCAGCGTCGAAAAGGCGGTGTGACCTGTACCCGCCAGCAGCGTCATCATATACGTGACCAGCGGCGCGAGCAGCGTCACGTAACGGGGATGGCGGCGCAGCAGACGTTCGGCCAGGCTCACTAAATAATCCATGCCCCCAGCCACTTGCATAGCGGCAATTGCGGCAATTACCGCCATGATGATCTCAATCACATCGAAGGGGATCGCGCCAGGCTTGATGCCACAAAACAGCGTCAGGATGAGTACGCCCAGGCCGCCAGCGAACCCAATCCCGATGCCGCCGAGGCGCGCACCTAACCAGATCGCTATCAGCACAATGGCCAGTTCGATAAATACCATCCCGTCACTCCTAAAATTAAGCTGCGTTGAGGGTGTGTAGCTGTAGCAAAAAAAGGCACGCTACGTTGATCGTAGCGTGCCTTTAAAGCGTTTTATCTTTTATTGTTCACTTTCGTCAGTATAACGTTTGGCTTTGTAGACCGGATACATCAGGTTTTGCATAGAGAAAATGTCATCCAGCTCGCTTTCAGTCAGCAAGCCGCGCTCCAGCACAACTTCACGCACGCTTTTGCCCGTCTCGGCACAAATTTTACCCACGATATCGCCGTTGTGGTGACCGATGTAGGGATTGAGATAGGTGACGATACCGATAGAATTGAAGACGTAAGCCTCGCATACCGCTCTGTTAGCCGTAATGCCGTTCACGCATTTTTCCAGCAGGTTGTAGCAGGCGTTGGTCAAAATGCTGATTGATTCAAACAGCGCCTGGCCAATCACTGGTTCCATAACGTTGAGCTGCAGCTGGCCTGCTTCAGCCGCCATCGTGACGGTGGTATCGTTGCCGATGACTTTAAAGCAGACCTGATTCACCACCTCGGGCACCACAGGGTTCACTTTGGCGGGCATGATAGATGAACCGGCCTGAAGTTCTGGCAGATTGATTTCATTCAGGCCCGCGCGTGGGCCTGACGAGAGTAAACGCAGGTCATTACAGATTTTCGACAGTTTTACCGCCAGACGTTTCAGCGATGAATGCACCATCACGTAAGCGCCGCAGTCAGAGGTGGCTTCAATCAAATCTTCCGCAGGCACCACAGGCAGATTGCTGACTTCAGCTAAACGCTGCACCGCCAAATGTTGATAACCATCAGGGGTGTTCAAACGTGTGCCGATAGCGGTTGCGCCGAGGTTCACTTCCAGCAGCAGCTCGGCGGTGCGTAAGATGCTTTTGGTCTCTTCATTTAACAGAACGCGGAAAGCGTGAAATTCCTGGCCCAGCGTCATGGGCACCGCATCCTGCAACTGGGTGCGGCCCATTTTCAAAATGGTTTGAAACTCGACGGCTTTTCGTTCAAAGCCTTCGCCAAGCTGGCTGATGCCGTCCAGCAGCTTAAGAATGGAGCTGTAGACCGCAATACGAAAACCGGTGGGATAGGCGTCGTTGGTTGACTGGCATTTGTTGACGTGATCGTTAGGGTTCAGATACTGATATTCCCCTTTCTGGTGACCCATCAGCTCCAGCCCGATATTGGCCAGCACTTCGTTGGTATTCATGTTCACCGAGGTTCCCGCTCCGCCCTGATAGACATCTACCGGGAACTGATCCATACAGCGGCCTTTGTTTAATACCTCGTCACACGCCTGAATGATGGTATTAGCGATGTTACGTGGAATGGTTTGCAGCTCTTTATTCGCCATAGCTGCTGCTTTTTTACCATTACCATGCCACGAACAAATTCGGGGATGTCACTGATTTTACTGTTACTAATGTAAAAGTTTTCAATCGCACGCAGAGTATGAACGCCATAATAGGCATCCGCCGGAACCTCGCGCATACCTAACAGGTCTTCTTCGATACGAATGTTGTTCGCCATGATAACCTTCTTGTTATTGCCGCTAACCATCACAGATGATGTGATTTATTTTGCCGTGGTGTACCAGAGCCGACATTTTAACCGTCTTCGAACTGGTGAGCACGATCATATTCTGATGCATCAAAAAAGCATTAATGCAGATCACTTCCTGATGCCGTCTTGTTAACGATATGTGATGTTGGTTACAAAATTAACCCCAAAGCAAAAATTTGGCAGGATCGGTTGAAATCGACGCATCGGATGCCCATCTCTTTTCATATCATCATTCAGATGAACGCTTTCTGCTACCCGACATGATGCCGGGTAGCCATAACTCACAGGAGTATTCGGTGCGCTGGTTACCGTTAGTGATCTTTTTCGTACTGGCCTGGATTGAAATCACCATCTTTATTCAGGTTGCGCATGTCATGGGCGTGCTGCTCACCATGCTGCTGGTGATTTTCACCTCATGTATTGGTGTGTCGCTGGTGAAGAATCAGGGCATGAAAAACTTTATGCTGATGCAAGAGAAGCTGGCTCGCAACGAAAGTCCGGCAAAAGAGATGCTCAAAAGCGTTTCGCTGATCATCGCCGGTTTTTTGCTGTTGCTGCCCGGTTTTTTCACCGATTTGCTGGGCTTGCTGCTGCTGTTACCGCCGGTTCAAAAACATTTGACCCTGAAGCTGATGCCACATCTGCGGGTATGGCGCGGGCCGGGGGCCGGACCTGACAGTGGCTACACCATGGATGGCGAATTCGAACGCAAAGAGAGCGATCGAATCGAACATCATGACGATCCAAAAGATCGTTAACAATGACGCGACAGAAATGTCGCGTTTTTTGTTTTTCGGACGGCCATTTTTTTACGCAAAAACGCCATTTTGTGCAAAAAAGCAGCACTCATCACGCTTGAGTAAAAAATTTGTTGTTGGGGCCCTTGAAAGCCGTTGGCTACGCCCCTACTTCTTCGGTCACAAGGCCGGTAGCCATGTAGCCCGGCGTTCAACCCAAAAATGAATGATTGGACTTCTCAAAGGAGAGCTATCAAATGAAAATTCGTCCATTGCACGATCGCGTTATCGTCAAGCGTAAAGAAGTTGAATCCAAATCAGCTGGCGGCATCGTTCTGACCGGCTCAGCAGCGGCTAAATCAACCCGCGCTGAAGTACTGGCTGTCGGCAATGGCCGTATCCTGGAAAGTGGCGAAGTGAAGCCGCTGGACGTGAAAGTGGGTGACGTAGTCATTTTCAACGAAGGTTACGGCGCGAAAACCGAGAAAATCGACAATGAAGAAGTGCTGATTATCTCTGAGAGCGACATTCTGGCAATTGTTGAAGCGTAAGTTTTACGCGTAATTCACTGAACGAAACGAATTTAAGGGATATTAGAAATGGCAGCTAAAGACGTAAAATTCGGTAATGACGCACGCGTAAAAATGCTGCGTGGCGTAAACGTACTGGCAGATGCAGTAAAAGTTACCCTGGGTCCAAAAGGCCGTAACGTAGTTCTGGATAAATCTTTTGGTGCACCGACCATCACTAAAGATGGTGTTTCTGTTGCGCGTGAAATCGAGCTGGAAGATAAGTTCGAAAACATGGGTGCGCAGATGGTTAAAGAAGTTGCCTCTAAAGCGAATGACGCGGCAGGCGACGGCACCACTACGGCAACCGTTCTGGCGCAGGCTATCGTTAACGAAGGCCTGAAAGCTGTTGCTGCCGGCATGAACCCAATGGATCTGAAGCGCGGTATCGATAAAGCGGTTATCGCTGCGGTTGAACAGCTGAAAACCCTGTCTGTACCTTGCTCTGACTCTAAAGCTATCGCTCAGGTGGGTACCATCTCTGCTAACTCCGATGAAAGCGTGGGTACGCTGATCGCACAGGCGATGGAAAAAGTAGGCAAAGAAGGCGTTATCACCGTTGAAGAAGGCACCGGCCTGCAAGACGAGCTGGACGTGGTAGAAGGTATGCAGTTTGACCGCGGTTACCTCTCTCCTTACTTCATCAACAAGCCAGAAACAGGCGCAGTTGAACTGGAAAGCCCATTCATCCTGCTGGCTGACAAAAAAATCTCTAACATCCGCGAAATGCTGCCAGTGCTGGAAGCCGTTGCGAAAGCAGGCAAACCACTGCTGATCATCGCTGAAGATGTTGAAGGTGAAGCTCTGGCTACGCTGGTTGTTAATACCATGCGCGGTATCGTGAAAGTGGCTGCGGTTAAAGCACCAGGCTTCGGCGACCGTCGTAAAGCCATGCTGCAGGATATCGCTATCCTGACTGGCGGTACTGTGATTTCTGAAGAGATCGGCATGGAGCTGGAAAAAGCAGCTCTGGAAGATCTGGGTCAGGCAAAACGCGTTGTTATCAACAAAGATACCACCACCATCATCGATGGCGTGGGCGAAGAAGCGACTATTCAGGGCCGTGTAACCCAGATTCGTCAGCAGATCGAAGAAGCAACGTCTGACTACGACAAAGAAAAACTGCAGGAGCGCGTAGCGAAACTGGCAGGCGGCGTAGCCGTACTGAAAGTTGGTGCAGCCACTGAAGTTGAAATGAAAGAGAAGAAAGCACGCGTTGAAGATGCTCTGCACGCAACCCGTGCTGCGGTAGAAGAAGGCGTGGTTGCTGGTGGTGGCGTGGCGCTGGTTCGCGTTGCAGCACAGCTGGTTGATCTGAAAGGCCAGAACGAAGACCAGAACGTGGGTATCAAAGTTGCGCTGCGCGCAATGGAAGCGCCACTGCGTCAGATCGTTTCTAACGCCGGTGAAGAGCCATCTGTTGTAGCTAACAACGTGAAAGCGGGCGACGGTAACTACGGTTACAACGCGCAGACTGAAGAATATGGCAACATGATCGACTTCGGTATCCTGGATCCAACCAAAGTGACCCGTTCTGCACTGCAGTATGCGGCATCTGTTGCGGGTCTGATGATCACCACCGAATGTATGGTCACTGACCTGCCAAAAAGCGACGCGCCTGACTTAGGTGCTGGCGCTGGCGGCATGGGTGGCATGGGCGGTATGGGCGGCATGATGTAATTGCCGTTGACTGCCTGAGTCACAGAGAACCCCCGATCGGAAACGGTCGGGGGTTTTTCTTTGGCAGAGAAAATAGTATAAGTACAATGGCTCGGCTTAACGGGATTAGGGCAATGAATGTTCAGAAAAAAGTGCGCTTTTCTGCTACGCTGCCACCCGACTCTGATGATAATAAATGGGGATTACAATGCGGATTAACCTCTTGCTCGGACTGACAGCTGGCGCGTTATTGCTGGCGGGCTGTAGCAGCTCTACTCAACTGAATGCCGGTGGTCAACGCGTAACGTTCACCGATCAGCAGCCTGGTAGTGAATGTCAGCTTCTGGGTAACCTTACTGGCTCACAAAGTAACTGGCTGAGCGGTGCAGGTGGTGAGACGAGTGCGCTGCGCGGTGCGGCAAACGATCTGCGTAATCGCGCAGCAGAAATGGGCGGAAATGTCATTTATGGCGCAACCAGCCCGACACAAAATCTGCTGTCCGCTTTCGCGCCACTCGACAGCAAAATGAGCGGCCAGGTCTATAAGTGTCCCTGAGCTAAGATTCGCCCAGGCGAATTGATCTGTTTCAGACGGCCGGCATCACGCCGGCCGTTTTTACTCCTGCCTTAACTGTAAATCCAGCGGCGTTTTACTCGGCTCTCCGCCAATCTCACGCGCCAGCTTAGGAACCAGATAGCCTGAGACGCGTGGCAGCAGATCGCGCACCAGCGCCCGCGCTTCTTCATCTGAGACAAAGAAATGCGCCGCACCCTGGACTTTATCCAACACGTGCAGGTAATAGGGCAGAATTCCGGCATCAAATAACGCATTGCTTAAGGTTGCCAGCGTTTGTGCGTTATCGTTAACGCCACGCAGCAAAACGCTTTGGTTAAGCAACATTACGCCCATGCGCTTTAGCTTGCGCATCGCATCGTGCAGATCATCGTCAATTTCCTGTGCATGGTTGATATGCGTAACCAGCAGCACCTGCAAACGTGTTTCGCTGAGCAGATCGCACAGTTTGTCGGTGATACGTGCAGGGATCACCACGGGTAAACGACTGTGGATGCGTAATCGTTTCAGATGTGGAATGTTCTCCAGCGCCGCAATTAACCACGCCAGTTCATGATCTTTAGCCATCAGCGGATCGCCACCAGAGAAAATAATTTCATCCAGTTCCGGGTGCGCGGCGATATAATCCAGCGCAGCCTGCCAGTTGCGCTTGTTGCCCTGGTTATCCTGATAAGGAAAATGGCGTCGGAAACAGTAGCGGCAGTTTACAGCACAGCCGCCTTTGACCAACAGTAACGCACGGTTTTTATACTTATGCAGTAAACCGGGCACAACGCTGCTTTGTTCATCCAGAGGATCGGTGCTGTATCCTGGCGCATCGATAAATTCCTGACGACGGGTCAGCACTTGCAGCAGCAGCGGGTCCTGTGCATCGCCTTTTTCATTCGGGCAATGAACGCACGTGGGACTCGCAACGCGAAAAGGCGACGCGCATCTGCGCCCTGCGCCAGTTCAGCATGCTGTTCGAGTGCTAAAATTCGCAGTAATTCATCAGGTTCAGTGACAACATCAGCAAGTTGCTGCAACCAATCTTCTCTGGAAGGGGTTTTTAGGGTTACAATGTGTGCCATTTTTTTGGCTTAGTACCAGTATCAATTTTCGTAGAGGGCCTTCATGGCGACTTATTCTAGCAACGATTTCCGTCCCGGTCTTAAAATCATGTTCGAAGGCGAGCCATATGCCATCGAATCCAGTGAGTTCGTTAAACCGGGTAAAGGCCAGGCTTTTGCACGCGTTAAAATGCGTCGCCTGCTGACGGGTTCTCGCGTTGAGAAAACTTTTAAATCCACCGACTCCGCCGAAGGCGCAGACGTAATGGATACCAACCTGAACTATCTGTACAACGACGGTGAGTTTTATCACTTCATGCACCCGGAAAGCTTTGAGCAGTTCCAGGTTGAAGAGAAAACGGTCAACGATGCGGCGAAATGGCTGCAGGACAACGCCGAGTGTATCGTAACGCTGTGGAACGGTCGTCCAATCGCCGTTCAGCCGCCGAACTTTATCGAAGCTGAAATCGTTGAAACCGATCCAGGCCTGAAAGGCGACACCGCAGGTACCGGCGGTAAACCAGCCAAGCTGTCTACTGGCGCAGTGGTAAAAGTACCGTTGTTCGTTCAGGAAGGCGAAGTGGTCAAAGTTGACACCCGCTCTGGCGAATACGTGTCACGCGTAAAATAAGTGCCGCAGGCGCATCTCTGGATGCGCCTTTTTCTTGTGTGAGTTGAAAAAATGAAAAAACTGGCAAAACTTGTCGCGTTCGCGTTGCTGGTCTCTTCCGCATTGAGCGCCTGCAATACTTTCCACGGCTTTGGCGAAGATGTCTCCCATCTGGGCGGCGCTATCTCACGCGCAGCGAATTAATTTCTTTTACTCTTTCCTTTTACGGTACTGGCAGCAGCAACGGGCCAAATTCCGGCTATGCTTAAAACGCTGTACTTTTACTGTAATCAACAAGGAAATAATCATGTTAAAGAAAAGTATTGTCGCTATCTTCTCTGTGCTGGTGCTCTCTTCACTGCTTTCAGCTTGTAATACCACGCGTGGCGTTGGTGAAGATGTGGAAGCGGGCGGCCAGGCTATTCAGCGCAGCACGCAATAATCTCAACCGGTACGAAACGCGGTTTCGTACCGGCTTTTTTCACTATCACTGCTTCACCCAGATTAAATCCTCCACCGGAAAACCTGCCCGACGCGCCTGATCGACTAACTTTTCTTTAACAGCGGGGTCAAGTTGCGGCGTACGCGACAAAATCCATAAATAGTGCCGGTTAGGGCCGCAAACCAGCGCGTAACGGTAATCTTCATCCAGCGCGATAACGTTATAGCCGCCATAGAATGGACCAAAGAAAGAAACTTTCAGCGAGGCGCGCTGTTTATCCCCGGTGAAATAAGCTTTACCGACGCTCTCCTGCCAACGCTGTTTTTGCGGATTGTAGCCACGATTAATCACCTTTAAGCCGCCATCTTCACGCGGACTGTAGTTTGCTGTGACCTGTTCCAGTCCACGTTCGAACCGATGATTAAGCCTGGCGATTTCATACCATTGACCGAGATAACGCTGGCTGTCGAAATTCTCGACGACGGTAACGTTCTTCGGCGGAGAGGTGCTGCAGGCTACTGAGAGAAAAGCGCCAATGCTGGCAGCGAATGTTTTCCATGGAGACATAAGCGATTCCTTTGTGATTTAACCGGTTAAGTATAGAAGGCCAAACGGCTTTTCGACCCCTCCCGACGTGAGATTGTTTGCCGCAGATATTGCAGGTAGACTTCCATCCCTTATTTGTATGAGGAGTCATCACCATGAGCGAAACGGCAAGCTGGCAACCTAGCGCATCCATTGCCAATTTATTGAAACGCGCCGCTATTATGGCGGAAATCCGACGTTTCTTTGCCGATCGCGGCGTGTTAGAGGTTGATACACCCGCCATGAGCCAGGCAACTATTACCGATATTCATCTGGTGCCGTTTCAGACACGATTTGTCGGGCCTGGCGCTGCGCAGGGGCGCGATCTCTGGCTGATGACCAGCCCGGAATATCATATGAAACGCCTGTTAGCAGCAGGAAGCGGGCCAATCTATCAAATGAACCGCAGCTTTCGCAATGAAGAGGCTGGGCGTCATCACAACCCAGAATTCACCATGCTGGAATGGTATCGTCCGCACTATGATATGTATCGTCTGATGAATGAGGTCGACGACTTAATGCAGCAGGTGCTGGAGTGCGACAGTGCGGAATCCCTTTCCTATCAGCAAGCCTTTATTCGTCATCTTGAAATTGATCCGCTGTCGGCTGATAAAGCGCAACTGCGTGAAGTCGCCGAGAGGTTGGGCGAGGGCGAACTGGCGCGGGCTGAAGAAGATCGCGATACGCTGTTGATGCTGCTGTTTATGCTGGGTGTTGAGCCGAAAATTGGTCAGGATAAACCCTGCTTCGTGTATCACTTCCCAGCCAGCCAGGCGGCGCTGGCGGAGATCAGCACCGAAGATCACCGGGTAGCAGAGCGTTTCGAGGTGTATTACAAAGGCATTGAGCTGGCAAATGGCTTCCGCGAATTAACTGACAGCCGTGAACAGCGTCAGCGTTTCGAACAGGATAATCGCCGCCGTGCAGCACGTGGCCTGCCGCAACATCCTGTTGATACCAATTTGCTGGACGCATTAGCGCATGGCATGCCAGCTTGTTCTGGCGTTGCGTTAGGGGTAGATCGATTGATTATGCTGGCGTTGAAAGCGACGTCGTTGAGTGAAGTTATCGCGTTCCCGGTCGATCGCTGTTAATCAAGACGGAGACCAACAGAAAAGTAGGTCTCTTTTTAGAGCGGTTGCAGAAACTTGCAGCCAGCGGAAAGCGTTTAGCGGTTTAGCCTGAGCCTTACTCGCTGTTGTCCGGGAATTCCTGAATCGTGACCGGTAGCGTCAATGTTTTATCGTTGCGCAAAATCTGTACGTCGATCACCGAGCCTGGGCGAATCTCTGCAACCTGATCCATGGTTTCCTGCGCTGATACGGCAGGTTTACCGTTCACGCTTAACAGCACATCATTAGCCTGGATGCCCGCTTTCTCTGCTGGCCCTTCCGGCGCAACCGCGCTGACAATAATGCCCTGGACGCGATCAAGATTGCTGCCTTGTCCGTGAAGGGGAGGAATTTCCCGGCCCGTAATACCGATAAAGCCGCGAATAACGCGGCCATCGCGGATCAGCTTATCCATGATTTTTGTGGCCAGCGCCGTAGGAATCGCGAAACCAATTCCTTCCGGCGTTTCTCCGTCGTTACTTTTATCGAAGGTTAATGTATTGATGCCCATCAACTCGCCCAGTGAGTTGATTAACGCTCCACCGGAGTTGCCCTGATTGATTGAGGCGTCGGTTTGCAGGAAATTTTGCCGACCTGATGAACTCAGGCCCACACGGCCGGTTGCGCTAATAATGCCTTGCGTCACAGTCTGACCGAGATTATAGGGATTGCCGATCGCCATCACCACATCGCCGATATGAGCTAATCGTTTCGGATTGATAGGAATTACTGGCAAACTTGACGCGGTAATTTTCAGCACCGCCAAATCGGTCATTGCATCTGAACCTACCAGTGTGGCTTCAAAAAAGCGCCCATCCTGCAAGGCTACAATGATCTGATCGGCATTATTAATGACATGCTTGTTGGTGAGAATGTAGCCTTTTGCGTTCATGATAACGCCAGAGCCCAGCGTGGTAATACCACGATTATTACTGCCATGCGCGCTGCGGTTATAAACGTTAACAACAGCAGGCACAGCACGACGCACACCCTGGTTAAAACTAAAAGGCGTTTCGTCGTTGCTGTCATCTTGAATATGCAGGGCGTCGCTGCCCATACGCAGTGCAGGTAAGGCCACGAGTAAGATACCCGCCACAATCAGGCCCAGCACTACAGAACGCAAAAGTTTAAGAAACATGGTGTTAAATCACGCCAGGGAGATCGCTGGGGAGAATAACATGAGAGCGGCGGACACACACGCGCTTGTGTCCGCCTTAATGAGAGGTTTATCTCAACAACAGATAGATACTTTCATCGCCACGCACGACATTCAGCGCCAGAACAGGCGGTTTGCCGTCCAGCACCTTGCGCATTTCAGCAATAGACTGAACGCGATTACGATTAACGCCAACGATCACATCATCTTTTTGCAAACCGACCTGCTCAGCAGGGGTGCCTTTTTCGATGGTATCAATTTTCACGCCTTTATCGCCGGTTTTGGTCTGACCATCGCTCAGCGTAGCGCCTTGCAGTGCCGGAGACATGAGCTGGGCACTGGCAGTGGTTTGCGCGCTTTGCTCCAGCGTCACGTTAAGCGTTAAAGGCTTACCTTCGCGCAGCAGGCCCAGCTTAACCTGCTCGCCCGGTGGCGTTGTACCGATTTTAACGCGCAGTTCAGCAAAGCTGCTGATCGGTTTGTCGTTCACTGACGTAATGATATCGCCAGATTTAATCCCGGCTTTCTGAGCGGCTGACTGAGGCAGAACTTCCGAGACGAATGCGCCACGCTGAGCATCAACGTTAAAAGCTTTCGCCATATCAGCGGTCATTTCAGTGCCTTTAATGCCCAACTGACCACGCTTCACTTCGCCAAATTTGATCAGCTGCTGCGCCAGGTTCATCGCCATATCGCTTGGGATTGCAAAGCCGATGCCGATGTTGCCGCCGCTTGAGGCCAGAATCGCGGTGTTAATACCAATCAACTCGCCGTTCAGGTTCACCAGCGCACCGCCTGAATTTCCCCGGTTAATCGCGGCGTCAGTCTGGATAAAGTTTTCCAGTCCTTCCAGATTCAGGCCGCTACGGCCAAGCGCGGAGATAATACCTGAGGTTGCGGTTTGACCGAGCCCAAAAGGGTTACCAATCGCAACGGCGAAATCGCCTACTTTTAGCTGATCTGAATCCGCGATTTTTATCTGCGTCAGGTTTTTTGCGCCTTCGATTTGGATCAGCGCGATGTCGGTTTGCTCATCATGGCCAATTAATTTGGCGTCATATTCGCTGCCGTCACCAAGTTGAACATTAATCTTATCCGCGCCGTTAACCACATGGTTATTCGTCAACACGTAACCTTTGGCGGCATCGATAATCACGCCGGAGCCGAGACCTTCAAACGGCTGCGGCTGTGCGTTGCCGCCAGGCAGCTGGCCGAAGAAGCGTTTTAACGGCTCGGGAATGTCCTGTTCCTGAGCCGCTGTCTGGGTGCCTTCGACATGAACGCTAACCACGGCGGGCAGCACTTTCTCCAGCATCGGTGCCAGGCTTGGAAGCGGCTGTCCCTGAATTTGTGCTGGCAGTGTTGCCATCGCAGTTGGCGCGGCGGCAAGACTCATCCCAATACTCAAGGCTAATGCGCTAAACAGTCGTGCTTGTTTTTTCATTGCTACAACGCTCTCGCTGCAAAAAGTGGGGGAATAAAAGAGTGTGACAGTCGTTTGAGGTCAGGGTTCGCAAAAACAGAGGGCGCAGTATTGCTGCGCCCCAAAAAGATTAATCGCGTGCTGCTCGCTCACCGCGCAACAAACCGGAAGCGCCTTCCGAATAGTCGCGTGGTATCTGAACCGGCGCCTGGTCGTTATCAGCTTCCGCTTCGGTAAGTTGATAAGCAAACGGATTTTTTCGCCCGGCAGATTCGGCAACAGATCGTTTGATCCTTTTGCCATGTGTTGATAAAGCTGGCGATAGTCGCGCGCCATGTTATCCAGCAATTCTGCGCTTTGCGCAAAATGGTTAGTCAGTTCCTGGCGATAATCTGCCAGTTCAGCTTTCGACTTTTCCAGTTCATATTGCATGCTGCGCTGCTCACGCAATTTCTTGTTGCCGAAACGCATTGCAACCGCGCCGACAATAATACCAACCACTAAACCAATTAGCCCGTATTCCCAGGTCATAATGACTCCCATGTAATTTCCGTTGTTCCGTCCGTTGTACCGTAGGGCAGTGCACCTTTCCAATAACAGCCACTATACCCGTTAATCTTATGGATGTGGAACTCTGGAGCGGCATGGCTTAGTGTAGAGCGGCCTTTTTTCGACAATCGATGTGTGAATAAGACAATTTCAGGGACTGTGAGAGAACAATGCAAACCTCATCTCCGCTTGCACGTTACGAGCAGGCGCTATCGCAAGGCGATTTTAAACCAGATGCTGTACAACGCGACGCCATCACCCGATTAGACGCGCTCCAGCAAGGCTTAATCGCACGCCAAAAAACAGCCGCACCCGCGACTCAGGGTCTGTTTGGTCGTCTGTCAAAACTGATGGGCAAAGAGAAAATGAGGCGCAACCGCCGGTTCGCGGTTTGTATATGTGGGGGTGTAGGTCGCGGAAAAACCTGGGTAATGGACCTGTTTTTTCAGTCAATTCCTGGTGATCGCAAGCTGCGCTTACATTTTCACCGCTTTATGCTGCGCGTGCATGAAGAATTAACGACACTGCAAGGCCAAAGCGATCCGTTGCTCATCATCGCTGATCGATTCAAAGCAGAAACCGATATTCTCTGTTTTGATGAATTTTTTGTCTCCGATATTACCGACGCTATGCTGCTGGGCACCTTAATGGAGGCACTTTTTGCGCGTGGCATCGCCCTTGTGGCGACATCCAATATTCCGCCTGATGAGTTGTACCGCAACGGCCTGCAACGCGCACGCTTCCTGCCAGCCATTGAGCAGATTAAAAAATATTGCGATGTGATGAATGTCGATGCGGGCATTGATTACCGCTTGCGCACGTTAACATCGGCTCACCTGTGGAAATTTCCGCTTAACAACGAAACCCATGCCGATATGGAGCGAATGTTCCAGGCGCTGGCGGGCAACCAGCGTGAAGAGGCCCCCGTTCTGGAGATCAATCATCGCCAGATGGCAACTCTGGGTGTCAGCGAAGGCGTGTTAGCCATTGATTTTATGACCTTGTGCGGCGAGGGGCGTAGCCAGCACGATTACATTGAATTGTCGCGTCGTTTCCACAGTGTCTTGCTGTATAATGTGCCGGTGATGATTTATAAAACTGAAGATCAGGCGCGGCGTTTTTTGGCGCTGGTTGATGAATTCTATGAACGTCATGTCAAACTGGTGGTCGCGGCAGAAACGTCGCTGTTTGAAATCTATCAAGGCACGCGCCTGAAATTCGAATATCAGCGTTGCCTGTCGCGTTTGCAAGAGATGCAGAGCGAAGAGTATCTGCGTCTGCCCCATCTGCCCTGACAATAAAGTGGATTAATGGTGAAATAGAGTTCGATTTTTGTAATCGACTTCTCTATAATCTTGCGACCCCACGTTACAGCAAAGGATTTTTTCCCAAATCCTCTGTGTTCCAGTAACTCTATCCGAAGGGGTGGCTTGCTGGTCAAAATGGTCGTGTGAGCCTCAATCGTTTACTTAAGCGTTTGGGATTTCACCAACGTGTAACTTAATTTGGGTAAGCTTTTCGATGAAAACTTTTACAGCTAAACCAGAATCCGTCCAACGTGACTGGTATGTTGTTGACGCAACTGGCAAAACTTTGGGTCGCCTGGCGACTGAACTGGCGCGCCGTCTGCGTGGTAAGCATAAAGCGGAATACACTCCGCACGTTGATACTGGTGATTACATCATCGTTCTGAACGCTGAGAAAGTTGCTGTAACCGGCAACAAGCGTTCTGACAAGATTTACTATCACCACACTGGTCACATCGGTGGTATCAAACAGGCGACCTTTGAAGAGATGATTGCTCGCCGTCCTGAGCGTGTGATTGAGATCGCGGTTAAAGGCATGCTGCCGAAGGGCCCGCTGGGTCGTGCAATGTACCGTAAACTGAAAGTTTACGCAGGCAACGAGCACAACCATGCGGCACAGCAACCGCAAGTTCTTGACATTTAATCGGGATTAAAGGCAATGGCTGAAACTCAAAACTACGGCACTGGTCGCCGCAAAAGCTCTACCGCTCGCGTATTTATTAAGCCGGGTAGCGGTAACATCGTTATCAACCAACGTTCTCTGGAACAGTACTTCGGTCGCGAAACTGCCCGCATGGTCGTTCGTCAGCCGCTTGAACTGCTGGACCTGGTTGGTAAATTCGATCTGTACGTCACCGTTAAAGGTGGTGGTATTTCTGGTCAGGCAGGTGCGATCCGTCACGGTATCACCCGCGCGCTGATGGAATACGACGAATCTCTGCGTTCAGAACTGCGTAAAGCGGGCTTCGTTACCCGTGACGCGCGTCAGGTTGAACGTAAGAAAGTCGGTCTGCGTAAAGCACGCCGTCGTCCACAGTTCTCCAAACGTTAATTGCTGCTGCTTCGGCAGCGTCAGTTGGCACAAAAACCCGCTTCGGCGGGTTTTTTGCTTTCTGCTGTTTTACCGGTGCTGACGTTAAAAACCTCCACGCTGCTCGCAAATTACCCTCAAAAATTCAATCCTCACCCACAAGCAGCTCAAAATCTGGTAAACTCTCTGTCACTTTGCGCCCGTTAAGCTGGCGCGTTATACGCCGTCCATTTCTCGGGACGTCAGTACAACGCAGTGAACGCGGGCTGCGTGCGAGTTCTATAAGCAGGTGAGTCGCCGAGTGGTTGGCTATTCGCAGTAACTTTTTGTGAACAAACTTGGAGGTTTTCATGGCTGTCGCTGCCAACAAACGTTCGGTAATGACGCTGTTTTCTGGTCCTACTGACATTTTCAGCCATCAGGTGCGTATTGTACTGGCCGAAAAGGGAGTCAGCGTAGAGATCGAGCAGGTCGAAATGGATAACCTGCCGCAGGATCTGATTGACCTCAACCCGTATCGCACTGTGCCGACGCTGGTAGATCGTGAACTAACGCTTTATGAATCACGTATCATCATGGAATACCTTGATGAGCGTTTTCCGCATCCGCCGCTGATGCCGGTTTATCCGGTTGCGCGTGGTGAAAGCCGCCTGATGATGCATCGCATTGAGCAGGACTGGTATAGCCTGATGAAAAAGGTTGAGAACAGCAGTGGTCAGGAAGCGGAAGCTGCGCGCAAGCAATTACGCGAAGAACTGCTGGCGATCGCCCCCTGTTCGGGCGCACACCCTTTTTCATGAGCGAAGAGTTTAGCCTGGTAGATTGCTATCTGGCTCCGCTGCTCTGGCGTCTGCCGTCAATGGGCATCGACCTGATTGGTTCGGGTTCTAAAGAGCTGAAAGGCTATATGAATCGTGTGTTTGAGCGTGACTCATTCCTCGCTTCGCTGACTGAAGCTGAACGTGAAATGCGCCTGCAAGCCCGGGGCTAATTTATGGAAATGTCGCAACTCTCCGCACGTCGTCCCTATTTGCTGCGCGCCTTTTATGACTGGTTACTCGATAATCAGTTAACGCCGCATTTGGTCGTCGACATCAATCTGCCCGGTGTGCAGGTGCCGCTCGAGTATGCGCGTGATGGCCAGATTGTACTGAACATCGCGCCGCGCGCGGTCGGTAACTTAGAGCTGGCCAACGACCAGGTGTCGTTCAATGCCCGTTTTGGCGGTGTTCCGCGCCAGGTTAATGTGCCAATGGCAGCCATTCTGGCGATTTATGCCCGTGAAAACGGTGCTGGCACGATGTTCGAACCTGAACCCGCTTATGAATTATCTGCTGAGGATGGTTCAGAAGGGCAGGAAGAGACGGTCATGTCAGTTATTGATGGCGATCGTCCTGACGATGCCAGCGATGACGAAACACCGCCTGACGATGATCCGCCACCTCGCGGTGGACGACCATCACTGCGCGTAGTGAAATAAACGCAGAATAAAAAAGCCCGTCATTTAATGGCGGGCTTTTTTTATGCCGCACAGGCAAACGGCATAAAAAATCCGGGAACCTGCGTTACCCGGATTATTGCGTTAAATACTGTGTTGATTAATAGACGTCGCGAAGATAACGCTTCTCTTTTCTCAACTGATCGATGTAATCAGCCGCGCGTTCGCTGGAAAGACCGCCAAACTGACGCACCACCTCATACAGTGCGCTGTCGACATCTTTCGCCATGCGCGATGCATCGCCACATACATAGAAATAAGCCCCTTCCTGAAGCCAGGCATAGAGCTCTGCACCTTGCTCCAGCATACGATTTTGCACGTAGATTTTCTTTTCCTGATCGCGTGAGAAAGCCAGATCAAGGCGCGTCAAAAGGCCGCTTTCCTGCCAGGCTGTCAACTCATCGCGATAAACAAAGTCATGTTCCTGATGCTGATCGCCGAAGAACAACCAGTTTTTGCCTTGCGCACCCGTTGCCTGACGCTCCTGCAGGAAGGCGCGGAACGGCGCAATACCGGTGCCTGGGCCAACCATGATCAGCGGAGCATTGTTATTTGAGGGCACACGGAACGCTTTGTTTGGCGAAATAAAAATTGCGGGCTTTTCACCACGACGAACACGCTCAGCCAGGTAGGTTGAACATACGCCGCCACGGTTACGACCACCGCTGTGATAACGCACGGAAGCCACCGTCAGATGCACCTGATTCGGATGAGCTTTCGAGCTTGACGAGATTGAGTAAGCGCGATGTTGTAAAGGACGTAGCAGAGCAACAAATTCCGGCACGGACAGTGAGCGGGTCAGTTCCAGCTGCAGCAGATCCAGCGTGTCTTTACCCCATAACCAGACGCCCAGCGCGTCTTTATCGTCATGCTGTAATACGTGGCGCAGCTCCTGGTTGGTGGTGTTTTGTCCCGCCCACTCAATCAGCTTGCGTGAAGGCTCAGAAATTTCAAACTGATAGGTCAGCAGATCACCCAGGCTTCTGTCGAAACCCGGAACCGGCGTTTGATAATCAGCATTCAGTTGCGTTAACAGCAGGCTAACCAACGCAGGGTCATTGACAGGGATAACGCCAAGCGCATCACCGGCTTCATATTTAAGACCGCTATCGGTTAAATCAAATTCAAAATGACGAATATCTTTAGCAGACTGCTCACCTGACAGGCGCTTGTTAGTGATAAACGCTGCAGCATACGGATTCGATTTATTGCTGCCAGGGATCACCGGCGCTTCGGGGGCGCTTTCCAGCACTGTGCCGCTGCTACCTGCGCTGGCTGCAAACTGAGGCATGGAGCTGTTTAACCACTCGTTAGACGGCTCTTCGTAATCGATATCACAATCGATACGGTCCACTACGCGCTTCGCACCCAGCTGCTCCAGGCGCATATCGATAAATTTACCGGCCTGGCAGAAACCATCATAGCCAGTATCACCAATGGCCAGCACGGCAAAATGCATCTGCTCCAGGCGCGGCGCGGTACTGGCAGAAATCGCATTCCAGAACAGCTGGGCGTTGTCTGGCATCTCACCTTCACCATAGGTAGAGGTGACGATAAGGACATGGCGCATGGTGGTGAAAAGATCGATGTCGACTTCACCTAACGCCTGAACCACCGGCACCAGGCCTTTAGTACGCGCTGATTTTGCCGCCGTTTGCGCCAGGGCTTCTGCGTTACCGGTTTGCGAACCGTAGAGAATATGCAGCTGAGTCGTTGCAGCAGCACCTGTTCCTGCGGCAACTTGCTGTTTGTCTTCTAACACCAACAGACGGGAGTGGAGACCAGCGAGAAAGCCCGCCAGCCAGTATTTCTGCTCACCATTAAAGGGTGCATCTTCAGGAATGTAAGGAATTTTCATGGATACTTTTACTCAATCCCGTGTTTACCCCTCCTGTTTCGTACCGCAGGTACATCGGTAGCGTCCGTTTATCCCCAGTCGCAGATCCCTCTCTGCGCCTGGGGCGGCACGGCGTTGCCACTTTCCTGCAATACGAACTATTTAGGGCAATTGTTAATGTTCATAGTCAGATAGTTTGCTTTCAGGATAATTTGCCAACAGCAGCAGCGATTTCTGGCAACGCAGCGCGGGCAAACAGCTCTTCAAAATCAGGCAGATGGCCTAACACCTCACGGTTACAGGCGTCCTGATACATGATCCAGCCATACGTTGCCAGGCTGTCCATTGAGCGGATGTTGCGTTGCGTCAGCGCCGCTTTGTAATCTGACATACGCTTAGTGCCAATCAGGCTGGCTAACTCGTCATCGCTGTAACTTTCGATGGCGGAGCGAGCATGACGTTGCAGCTTGCTAATCAGCGAGAAATCCTCTGTCATCAGCAGATTGCGCACGGCTTTCTCAACCGCAGGATCTTCTACTGAAGTGCCTTTCGGCAATTTACCCAACGCCAGCTGTTGTGCAAAGCTCAACACGGTGTAGTTATTCAGCAGAACAAACATTTCTAACGTATCAGTTGCACCATAAGCAGGTACAGCGCCATTCGCGATGGTTTTACCTTCACGCCATGCCGATTTAAACTTGGCAACCTGATGGCCTGCCAGCGCGGTTGAAAGTTCTTCCAGCAAATCTTTACGCGATTTAGCCTTCAGGATCTCGCCGCCGTCCTGATAAAGCAGCAGTGAGCGTGGCATGACGTAGACAAAGTGCTGGCATTCGGTTTCCCAGTTTTCCAGCAGCCAGGCTGCACGCGGCGAATGAGTCGTTTCCAGATGCCAGTTCAGCATGGTCAGCACTGCTTGCTTATGCACCTGCGCCATTTCATCCTGATCGGCAATGGAGCCGAACAGCACGGAATCGCCTGCGGCATGGCTGGCCAGCGAACCATACGGGTCGTATTGGTAAGCGAAACCGCCGCTCATGCCGTTGCCGAAACCTTTACCGAAAGTCCCCAGGTTCAGGATGGCGCCGTTAGTCATGTACTCGCAGCAGAAATCACCCACGCCTTCGACCACTGCCGTTGCGCCGGAGTTACGCACGGCGAAGCGGTCACCCGCCTGACCCTGCACAAACAAGCGTCCGCCTGTCGCACCAAATAGCGCAAAGTTACCAATCAGTACGTTGCCGTCGCTGTCTTGTGCGCCGCCGCCCGGCGACATAACAACCAACTCGCCTCCGCACTGACCTTTGCCTACGCCGTCGTTACAGGTGCCATAATGCTTCATCTGCATACCGTCGTTGCAGAAAGCGCCAAATGACTGACCGGCTGAGCCAGAAGTGGTGATTTTCACGGTTTCAGGTGCCAGGTAACGGCGGCCACGATCGTCCTGCAGAACCGCTGGCATCAGTTTCAGTTGTTCAGCAGTCAGCGTATGGTTCAGCATGCGTTCGATGTCGATCGCTAACTGTCCGCCCACGCTCTTGTTACGGTTGTTCAGCGTCACGTTATTGCCCAGGGCAATTTCATGCTTACCACGCGCAACCAGTTCGCTGTTCAGCTGCTCAATCCAGCCATCATCCAGTTCGAAATCTTTTTCCAGATAAACCGGCTGATCGATTTTCAGCTCTGGCACAACAGTCAACATTGCGCGCAGGTCGAGCTTGCCAACTTCCAGCGGATGATCCATCAGGTGCAACAAGTCAGAACGCCCCCGTGCTTCACGCAATGAACGCAGGCCCATGCGCGCCAGAATTTCACGCACTTCATGCGCAACGTTCATGAAATACTGCGCCAGCTGACGCGGATCACCGTCGAATGCTTCGGCATTGGTGGTTAAACCGGCCGGGCATTTAACGTTACAGTTTTTCGCCATCACGCATTTCAGCATCATCAGCGCGGTAGTGCCGAACTCAAAGCTGTCACCACCCAGCAGCGCCGATTTCACAACATCGCTACCGGTTTGCTGTGCGCCAGAACAGCGCAGCTGCACTTTTTCACGCAAGCCGTTAGCACACAGAGCCTGGTGTACTTCTGCGATACCGATTTCTGCTACACGTCCGGTATATTTCAGGCTGGTTACGGACGCTGCACCGGTTCCGCCTGTGTTGCCCGCGACGTTAATGACGTCTGCACCCGCTTTCGCGACGCCAACAGCGATGGTGCCAATCCCTTCAGAAGAAACCAGTTTAACGATGACGCGGACACGTGCAGCTTTGCAGTCGTGAATCAACTGCGCCAAATCCTCGATGGAATAGGTATCGTGATGCGGTGGCGGTGATACCAGTTCAACACCCGGTGTACCGCCGCGCGCTGCCGCGATTTCAACGGTTACTTTCGGTGCCGGTAACTGACCGCCTTCGCCAGGCTTCGCACCCTGACCAATTTTAATTTCCAGCTCTTCCAGCATCGGATCGGCAAGATAGGCCGCCCAGACGCCAAAGCGGCCTGATGCCAGCTGCTTGATACGTGATGCGCGGATGGTGCCATGACGTGAATAGTGCTCACCACCTTCACCACAGTTGCTCATGCCGCCAACCATATTAGTCCCGTGTGCAACGGCTTCGTGTGCCGGGGCTACCAGCGCACCATGGCTCATTGCACCTGAAGCAAAGGTGCGCGTGATTTCACAGGCTGGCTGGATCTCGCTCAGCGGCAGTGAGGGCAGGGTAGTGAAAATACGCGACAGATACTCTGCGGCTTTGCCGTAAGCGATAACATTTAAGCCGCCGTTGACCACTTCGGTGCTTTCGATTTCGGCGTTGAAACGTGACTTCAGCGCACGTGACAGCGCGGCCAGGCGCTCATTTTCTGGCTTAAGACCGCTGATAGCATCAGTCAGGCGCAGCGTAAAATGATTGAGACTGCCATCAACGGCTTCACAGACTAAGCCGCGGGTTGCAAATCCGTTGTTGGTCAGCGAATAGCGGCCCAGCTTGCGACGGAATTCTGCTTCGCTGTCGATGTGGGTCAAATCAGCCGGGAAAGCCAGAATATCACGCAGCGCAGCCGGACGACGTTTACGTTCTTCATACATCAGGCTGGAGAACTGGCGATAATCCGCCGTGATGGCGAAATTATTGATCACCTCATTTGGAATGCGCTCAAAGCTGCTGTCTTTAAACGACTCCGCTTTGATACCGAATGCGTTATCCAGCTTGGCCAGCGTCATCAGGCGGATAAAGTTATCCTCTTCACGCGCTTTATCCGCAAAGCGGATCGGCTCTTCGGTCATATCAATAAAGGTACGTACGGCGATGGTGCCGTAAGAGTGACCAGCACCTTCAGCACGTTCTTTAAACAGGCCGAGCAACGGTACTTCAGACTCGCCCTGAATTTTCAGGGCGCTCTGATGCCAGTCCACCGCCATCTGCGCGATGGTTGCAAAGCCCGCCCCACCCACTGGCGTTTTGATATTCGGGAAATATTTTTTCAGCAC
This sequence comes from Candidatus Pantoea haifensis, assembly GCA_018842655.1. Lineage (GTDB taxonomy): Bacteria > Pseudomonadota > Gammaproteobacteria > Enterobacterales > Enterobacteriaceae > Pantoea > Pantoea haifensis. The sequence continues at coordinate 3,380,351 of JAGTWN010000004.1, forward strand.
CGGATCGTCGGTGTTGAGGAAGTTAGGCTCAAAAAACTCACCGCAGCTGTAGCTTTCCACCGTACACAGGCCGACTTTGCCCATGGTTTTCATCAACGCTTTTTCAGCCGCTTTGGCATAGCGTTTAAAGGCTTTATTGCCTTCTTCGCCTTCGCCATATTTCTCTTCCGCCCGCATTTGCACGCCAAGCGGATAAATAGCAGACGCGCCGAAGCCCAGCGCCGCCGCAATGTGATGCGAAGAGATGCTCTGGCCGCTTTCCACAACCAGCGAGACATCGAGACGCAACCCTTCCTGCACCAAACGCTGGTTGATGGCAGAAACCACCAGCAGCATTGGAATTGCCGCGTGGGTTGACGAGATGTGGCGATCGGTAATCACCGCGATGCCACCCTGCGACCGTGCAAAATCGACAACCTGCTGTGCTAAATCATCAATGGCTTTTTCCAGCGCATCGGCGTTAGCCGTACGGCTCAGCAAATCTTTACCGGTAACTGGTTCATACAACATGTCGAAACGTGCATAAGGTGCAACGTTCTGCTCACGCAGTTTCAGCATGTCGAGGTGGTTGAGAATAGGCGAAGCCACAATGATCTGACGGCCTTTACTGCGTCCCAGATGCGGTTTTGCACCCAGCGCCACGCGCAGCGTCATGCCGTCAACTTCACGAATTGAGTCGAGCGGCGGGTTGGTTACCTGCGCAAACCGCTGCGAGAAATAGTGAGCCATGCCGCCTTCATGATCGGACAAACCGTTAATGGCGTTGCCGTAACCCATCGCTGAGATCTTCTCTGCGCCGGTTGCCAGCATCGGATCCATCATGAATTTGAAGCTTTCCTGGTTGTAGTAGTAAGCCACGAAACGCTGGTAGGCTTTCAGGTCACCACGATAGCGCAGCGGCGAACCTTGCTGCTCAGCCGGAATCGCCGGCAGGTCTTGCAAATCGATGCGTGCTTTAGCCAGTAATGCAGAATAATCTTTTTCAGCAGCCAGTTTTTCCAGTGCCTGCAGCGTGGTGTAGCTGCGTTTTTCGCGATGATCGAAGTAGAGCATACCGCCCGCTTCAATACGGCCACGACGCAGGACGCTTTCCGGTGGGAAAGCAATCTGGCCCGCTTCCGACATCGCACCAATATAGTCTGCTGTTTCAACTGAACGCAGCGGACGCAGGCCGAGGCGATCAAGGCGTGCGCCAATCACTTCACCATTACCAAAGATTAATGCCGCAGGGCCATCGTTCTTCTCTTCGTACAGCGAAAAGTATTCCAGCATGTTGCGCACTTCAGGAGATAACGACGTATCGTTTTCCCAGGCTGGCGGCATCATAGAGACCACGGCGGTGATCAGGTCGAGGCTGTCTTCCATCAAACGGCTGTGGATGCTCTGATCGAGACGTGAACTGTCTGACTGTCCTTTCGGGCGCACAATCGTTTTACCGCGCGCCAGCGCCAGTGCAGAACTCCGCAATACGGTTTTTACGGTCAGTGTTCAGTTCGCCATTGTGCGCCATCAGGCGGAACGGCTGCGCCATCGTTGTGTGAGGATCGGTATTGGTCGAGAAACGGGTATGGAAAAACAGCCCGCGTACCTGATGATCGGGATCGGTCAGATCTTTGAAGTAAGGGATCACTTCATTCGAATTCAGGCGCGCTTTGAAAACCTGAGTACGTGACGAGAGTGACAGCGGATAAAGTCCGCCAAATTCACTTTCAGTAAAGGCACGTGCTTCAATGGTCAGCAGGGCGCGATAGATACGCTGTTCAAAATCATTTTGATCAACGACATCCTGCGGCGCGGTAAAAATCCACTGCACAATCGGCAGCTGGAACTGCACGGCAGCCGGACGCGTTACGCTGCTGTCTAGCGGCATATCACGTTTTTGGATAATCGGCAGATTGAAGCTGTTCAGCGTCTCTTCGACCAGCTGTTCGGCGTTGGCACGCAGGGTTGCATCTTTTGGTACAAAGAAGTTGCCGACGCCAAAGCGACCGGCTTCCAGCGCCTGTCCGGTAATTTTGCGGAAGAAGTGCAAAGAGAGATCGACGTTTACCCCAGCGCCGTCACCGACGCCTTCAGCCGACATGCCCCCGGTGAGGTACAGTACAAAGGGCACTATGCGCCATCTGCAGGATCTCATGGGTCTGCTCGCCGTCCTTACGGGTAATGAAACCTACACCACAGCTATCACTCCCTGCTGCTGGGTTATACAAGCCATAGGATTCAGGTTTTTGAATGGACATTGAGGGTCTCCTTAAACTGCTTTTGACATTACCTGCATTGTTTTAAGCACTGAGCGCCACCAGGCGCAGTTCATTTTCATTACCGCGCGCTATGTCGCGGGCGGCGTCACACCGAGCAAATCACGCCAGACATGGGTAAAACGTCCATGATTGAGCTGCTCTTTTATTTCCGTTCTCTTAAAGGAGATGACTTACACCATGCGGGAGTCTTCTTGTTGCATAGATATGCCGAGAGACTGGCCCGTCAGGAAAGCTTTCAGCGGATTCCCAACTTATCGGGAAAGTGTAAAGAGGTCAAATAACGAGACTTGTCAGGGTTATTAGGGCTGTTTTGAATATAATTACATGAATTTTATGGTTTTTTAGCTTTAATTTGTTGTGGTTAACCGCAACGTTTCCTCCCAGGAAATGTGAACTGTCTCACTGTAGTGCAGCGGCCTGATCTCTGCACCATGCTGGTGATAGCCCCTTTAACAGCATGAAATGCTGTTCAGGACAATTCATGCGCAGGATGTATCTGTTTTTCTTATGTCAGCTTATTTGAATAAAACAGGGGGACGTTATAAGTAAAATTAATCAACAGCGACATGCTTAAAACTGCGCTTAATATGAATGGATATGCAAAAATAAGAGTGAGCCTGTGCAACAGACCGTTGCCAGGGTATTGAATAAACGACAAGCAAATGTAGTGCCATTGAACAGGCGGCCCTACAGATTATTCAGTTAGCACAATTAGTCAAGGGTTTTAATACTCTTGTCATAAACGTCGGCGAACAGCGCGACTGATGCACCAAAACAGAGCATTAGCAGCGATATCTTCCCTGTTCACGGCTTCGCCCACAGGGTATTTACGCTATCATGAGCCTGTTTCTCATTCAGGGAGCTTTTATGAAACAAATTCGCCTGCTGGCGCAATATTACGTTGATCTGATGGTCAAGCTTGGACTGGTGCGCTTTTCGCTGCTTCTGGCCTCGGCATTAGTCGTATTAGCCATGATTGTTCAAATGGCGGTCACAATGGTGCTGCGAGGTCACGTAGAGAGTATCGATATGGTTCGATCGGTATTTTTCGGTCTGCTGATCACGCCGTGGGCCGTTTATTTTCTCTCTGTAGTTGTCGATCAGCTGGAAGAGTCGCGCCAACGGCTGGCGCGGTTGGTCGATAAGCTGGAAGAGATGCGCACCCGCGATCTGGAGCTGAATCAGCAAATGCAGGAGACCATTTCACAGCTCAATCAGGAAATCGCCGACCGTAAAAAAGCGGAGCAGGCGCGCGAGCAGGTAATGGATAAATTGCGCGAAGAAGTTGCCCGACGTGAGCAGGCACAAATCGAACTGGAACAACAGTCATCTTTCCTGCGCTCATTTCTGGACGCCTCGCCCGACCTGGTATTCTATCGCAATATTGATAAGCAATTTTCTGGCTGCAACCGCGCCATGGAATTGCTGACTGGCAAAAGCGAGAAACAGCTGATTGGCCTTACACCGCGCGATATTTATGACGAAGATGCCGCTACCAAAGTATTAGAAACTGACGAAAAAGTATTCCGGCACAACGTCTCGCTGACGTATGAACAGTGGCTGCAATATCCGGATGGACGCAAAGCCTGTTTTGAGATCCGCAAAGTGCCTTATTACGACCGCGTGGGTAAACGCAGTGGGCTGATGGGTTTTGGACGCGATATAACCGAGCGTAAGCGTTATCAGGACGCGTTAGAGAATGCCAGCCGGGAAAAGACGACCTTTATCTCAACAATCAGCCACGAGCTGCGTACGCCGCTTAACGGCATCGTCGGATTAAGCCGCATCTTGCTGGATACCGATCTGAATCAAGAACAGCTCAAGTACCTCAAAACCATCCACGTTTCGGCTATCACGCTCGGTAACATCTTTAATGACGTCATTGAAGTCGACAAAATTGAGCGCCGAAAAGTGCAACTCGATAATCAGCCTCTCGACTTCACCAGTTTCCTGGCCGACCTGGAAAACCTCTCTGGCTTGCTGGCGCAGCCGAAAGGGCTGAAATTTGTTATGGCGCCTCAGTTACCGCTGCCACATAAAATCTCTACGGATGGCACGCGGCTGCGTCAGATTTTATGGAATTTGATCGGCAATGCCGTGAAGTTTACCCAGCAGGGTGAAATTGTCGTGCGCGTTGCTTATGAGCAGGATGGAACATTGCGTTTCGAGGTGCAGGATTCCGGCCTCGGTATCCGCCAGGAAGAGCAGGATAAAATTTTCGCTATGTATTATCAGGTAAAAGATCAGCATGGTGGAAAACCGGCGACCGGCACAGGTATCGGCCTGGCGGTTTCGCGTCGGCTGGCGCAAGCCATGGGGGCGATATCAGCGTCAGCAGCGCACCGGGTAAAGGTTCCTGCTTCACCGTGGTGATAAAAGCGCCACGTGTTGCCGAAGAGGTTGAAGATGACAGTGTAGATAACAGCCTGCCACTGCCTGCGTTACATGTGCTGCTGGTTGAAGATATTGAACTGAATGTCATTGTGGCACGCTCGGTGCTGGAAAAACTGGGCTGTAGCGTTGAGGTGGCCATGACCGGTAGCGAGGCGCTGAACCTGTTTGATCCATTCGAGTTCGATCTGGTTCTGCTGGATATTCAACTGCCCGATATGACCGGACTGGATGTATCACGCGCTATCCATAAAAGTACCAAAGCAGCGCGCTGCCACCGCTGGTTGCGCTAACAGCCAACGTGCTTAAAGACAAAAAAGAGTATCTCGATGCCGGGATGGATGATGTGCTGAGTAAGCCACTGGCTGTGCCGGCGCTGACGGCAATTATCAAGAAATTCTGGGATCATCAGGAAGAGCCTGGTGATGAGGTGGAGCGCCCGACAGAAGATAAAACGAGCACGCTGTTGGATGTGCCGATGCTGGAGCAGTATCTCGAATTGGTTGGCCCGGGCCTTATTACCCAGAGTCTGACAATGTTTGAACAAATGATGCCAGGTTATCTGGATGTTTTAGACTCTAACCTGATGGCACGTGACCAAAAGGGCATCGCAGAGGAAGGACACAAAATTAAAGGCGCAGCGGGTTCGGTGGGTTTGCAGCACTTACAAATGTTGGCGAAGCAGATCCAGACACCAGAATTGCCTGCATGGTGGGACAATGTGGTGGAGTGGATTGACGAGTTGAAGCATGAGTGGCGTCACGATGTGCAGGTATTACGTGACTGGGTAGCTGAAAAAGAACGGGCTGGAAAAAATGACCCCAGCCGAGGCCGGGGTGCGCGAATACTGCGCCAACACCAGGGAAAAAGATACTGCTGCTATGCTTAGCGTATTTGAGTGCAACAGTAGGGTATTGGTTAACACTGACATCACCTTAGCAAATTCGTCTTAACTTGCGACAAGATTCATTAAATTGTGTGATGTTGAGCAGCGTTTAAATACAGAAAACATTAATTTGACAACACAGTCAAGCAAGGAATTAATTTCCGCGATGTATTGCGGAAATTTTGTACAGATGTTCTGTTTTTTGCGCGCTTTTACATCAGAAAGAGAGCTTTGCAGGAAAACCCATCGTGTAAAAAAGCCCTCACAAGAAAAACAGGGCTTTTTTACTATCTAACTTAATGAAAAATAAAGAACTATAGTCATTTATTGGCTTGTTATCCAAAACGTTTTGGAAACGTGAAAGAGAAAATTCGGATCTCAGGCTTTACCAATCAAAACAGGAAAAATAATTGGTTAAATCTTAGACTGTAGACGCCGCAAATTGTAAAGATTGAGTTAAGAAACTGTATGTTACTTAGATTAATCCGATCTCTCAGTGAAAAAGAAATGAGGCGCTCTTTTTTTATAGTTAAATAATGTGAAACATTCAAGGGAGGGCTTATCACGAACCGTTAAGTGTTTATTCGTAAATTATCTTAGTGATACGCATCACTGGAACCGATTCCTTTTCGACGGAAGTGCTTGATGTCATTCGATCTGTTGACGACCCGAATCAGACAGTTAAGGCGCACCGCGTAAAATTCACACAATAAGCGTGTTACTTTTTTCGGCGTAGATAAAATTTTAAGCCGCGGCTGCGAGAACAATTGATTAATGCTTAAAACGAGTAAGAGAAAATTGCATGAGCAAGCATAAAGGAAGCTTTGGGCAACGCATTAAACGTATTGTTATGCGAGGGGTTTTAGCCGTAGCAGGAATCTGGCTGGCAGGTATCGTACTTTTCTCTTTTTGCCGGTGCCCTTTTCGGCGGTCATGGTTGAGCGCCAATTGGGTGCCTGGTTGAGTGGCCGCTTTGATTATGTGGCGCACTCAGATTGGGTAGGGCACGACGCGATCTCGCCGTGGATAGCCTTAGCGGTGATTGCATCTGAAGATCAAAAATTTCCAGAGCATTGGGGTTTTGATGTCGCAGCGATTGAATCTGTACTGGATAACAGCAACGAGAAAATGCGTGGCGCATCAACGTTGTCTCAGCAGACGGCAAAAAACCTGTTTTTATGGGATGGCCGGAACTGGGTACGTAAAGCACTGGAAGCAGGTCTGACGGTGGGTATTGAAACGGTATGGAGTAAACGTCGCATCCTGACGGTTTATCTCAACATCGCCGAGTTCGGCGCTGGCACATTTGGCGTAGAAGCCGCATCACAACGCTATTTTCACAAACCGGCCAGCCGACTTACGATGTCAGAAGCCGCGCTGTTGGCGGCGGTATTACCTAACCCGATTCGTTTTCGGGCTGATGCGCCTTCAGGCTACATCCGACAGCGTCAACAGTGGATCATGCGACAAATGCGCCAGTTGGGCGGTGAAGGATTTCTTCAGCGCAATAAACTGATGATGTAGTTAATCTTCGTCAAAACCCGCTTCAAACAGTTCGATAACGGCTGCCAGTGCCTGGCGTTCTTCCGGGCCGCTGGCCTCAATTTCAATATGGCCGCCTTTAGCAGAATCCAGCATCAATAGCGCGATAACGCTGCTGGCTTCCGCTTCAGTGCCGCTCTCGTTCCGCAGCAGCACTTCAGCATCAAAACTCTGTACCAGCTCAAACAGTTTCATTGCCGGACGTGCATGCATACCCAGCTTATTTTTGATCTCTACAGTTTGTTTGACAGTCATGATTTGCGTTTTTCCAGCGTACGATGACGGGACTGCACATTTTTGCCGCGCGAGCGGAAATAGTCGGCTAACTGTTCCGCGATATAGACCGAACGGTGTTTACCACCGGTACAGCCGATGGCGACGGTCAGATAGCTGCGATTATTGGTTTCAAGCATTGGCAGCCATAGTTCGAGATAGCTGCGTGTCTGATAGATAAAATTATGCACTTCGGTATGGCGATCAAGAAACGCCGCGACAGGGCGATCGAGGCCGGTCATAGGGCGCAGTTTGGGATCCCAGTGTGGATTGGGTAAAAAGCGCACATCAAAGACGTAATCGGCATCAATAGGAATGCCGTGCTTGAAGCCGAACGATTCAAACACCATGGTTAATTCGCGTTCACGTTTACCCAGCAAGCGAGTCCGAAGCATCTCTGCCAGTTCATGAACCGACATTTCAGAGGTATCAATGATCAGATCGGCACGCGAGCGCAGCGGCTCCAGCAGATCATTTTCTTCATCAATCGCACTTTCGAGCGACAAATTTTTGCTGGAAAGAGGATGCAAACGGCGTGTATCGCTGTAACGGCGAATTAGAGTGTTACGGTCAGCGTCAAGAAACAGCAGCTGAGGCGAAAATGCATCAGGCAGATTATTCAGCGCGGTTTCGAAGATTTCCGGTGACTCTGGCATGTTGCGCACATCAATACTGACGGCCGCAGAGATATTGCGTTCTGCCAGAGAGTTAGCCAGTTCAGGCAACAACACCACCGGCAGATTATCAACGCAGTAAAATCCCATGTCTTCCAGGGCGCGAAGCGCCACTGATTTTCCTGAGCCTGACCGACCGCTAACGATCATCAGCACCATGACCTTCTCTCCCGTTTTAAAACCGGCACGCGGCCGGTAATGACGCTTTAGTGTTCTGGCTGGCCTTCCATGATAATACCGTAGAGTTCTTCATTACTCTGAGCCGCGCGCAGGCGGCGGCAGACGGTTTTATCTGCCAGTCGCTTTGCCACCAAAGAAAGGGTATGCAAATGCGTTTTGCACTGATCAGCGGGGACCAGAAGAGCAAACAACAGATCCACTGGCTGATTATCGACTGCATCAAAGGCAATAGGCTGTTCGAGGCTAATAAATACGCCAACGGCGCGCAGCGTGTCCTCCTCCAGCTTGCCATGAGGAATCGCAATTCCATTGCCTATGCCAGTACTTCCCATACGTTCGCGGGTAAGAATGGCTTCGAAAAGCGTTTGGTGTGGCAGATTGAGCTGCTTCGCCGCCAGTTCGCTGATAATTTCCAGCGCACGTTTTTTGCTCTGGCAGTGTACGCCGCTGCGGGTGCAGTCAGGCGAAAGTACTGAGCTCAATTCCAGTGTCAGATCGTTGTTCATCATCGTTTCACTTGCGAGTTCACATAGCCATTGACGAAAACAGCACGCGTGCGCTGACGTCAGATGACGCTGGCTTAGATGACAAAACGGGGCGGTTAAGTCCGCCCCATCCTGTCCGCTTTAGCGCGACAAGCGCGCCCAGCTAGCATGAAGGTTAGTGTTTTTTCAGCTTGTCTTTATGCTTGTTCAGTTGACGGGTGAGTTTATCAATTAACCCGTCAATGGCCGCATACATATCTTCCGCCTCCGATGTGGCGTGCAGCTCGCCCCTGTTGACGTGTAAAGTCGCTTCGGCAATTTGAGTGACCCTCTCGACTTTCAGAACAATATAAACCTGATTGATACGATCAAAGTAGTGTTCCAGTTTGGCAAATTTACCGCTGACGAAATCACGTAGTGGTTCAGTAACTTCGACGTTTTGCCCAGTGAGGTTTAGCTGCATAGGTCTTCCTTCTCATTTCTGTCAAACCAGCTGTTTACGCTGATTTGATGGCGGGATAGATAAAGACTCGCGGTATTTAGCGACGGTTCGACGCGCCACCATGATCCCTTGTTCAGATAACATGGAGGTGAGTTTACTGTCACTCAAGGGTTTGGCTGGATTTTCCGCCGAGATTAATTTTTTACCAGTGCGCGAATCGCGGTAGAGGATGCTTCACCGCCACCTTCAGTATTGACGTGACTGGAGAAAAAATACTTCAATTCGAAAATGCCACGCGGACTGTGGAGATATTTTTGCGTGGTAACACGGGAAATCGTGGATTCATGCATTTCTACAGCCTGCGCAATATCTGCCAGTACCATTGGGCGCATGAACTCCTCGCCCTGTTCAAAAAAGCTTGTTGTTGTTCAACAATACAACGAGTCACTTTCAGCAACGTATCGTTGCGACTTTCCAGGCTTTTAATAAGCCATTTTGCTTCCTGCAAATTGCTGCGAATGAACTGATTATCGCTGTCGTTACGCGACGATCCACCCATTGCTGCATACTGCTGATTGATCTTTAAGCGTGGCACGCTATCTGCATTGAGATCAACCGTCCAGCGTGTGCCGACTTTACGAACCAACACATCAGGAATGACATACTCCGGCTCGCCGGTATTCACTGACTGGCCTGGTCGTGGATCAAGAGACTGAATCAATAGCATAGCCTCTTTTAACACGTCTTCTTTGAGCCGCGTCACGCGCATCAGGCTACGAAAATCATGGTTAGCCAGCAAATCAAGATGATTGCTGACAATTAAACGCGCCTCTGCCAGCATCGGCGTCTCCGGGGCGTATTGCGATAACTGAACCAGCAGGCAGTCACGCAGGTCGCGGGCGCCGACACCAATAGGATCAAAGCGTTGGATACGTTTTAATACTGCCTCAATCTCATCGATTTCCAGTTCTTCATTACCGATACTGTCGAGAATTTCTTCAAGCGAAACGGTTAAATACCCGGTATCGTCAATGGCATCAACAATGGAGGTGGCGATAGCGCGATCAGTATCAGTAAAAGGCGTTAATTCAACTTGCCACATTAAGTAATCTTGCAGCGATTGCGTTGTTTCGCCCTGATAAATCGGCAGTTCATCGTCCTGATAATCGGTGCCGGTACCCGATGGCGTGCCTGCTGTGTAAATTTCATCCCATGTGGCATCTAACGGCAACTCTTCCGGCATCTCTTTTTGTTCAAGTGCCTCGCGGGTATCCAGTGCTTCGCCTTCTGGATAGTCGCGGAGTCTACTTCGTCGTGCAGGTCGGTCTGTTCAAGCAAGGGATTACTCTCCAGCGCAAGTTGTAACTCTTGCTGAAGTTCAAGCGTGGAAAGCTGCAGCAGACGAATAGCCTGTTGCAGCTGCGGTGTCATTGCCAGCTGTTGGCTCAGCCTGAGTTGTAAACCTTGCTTCATAGACAGGATATAAATTCCTCAGCAAACGTCGGTGTTAGCAACACCTTATCAGAGTCTGAACTCTTCGCCCAAATAAACCCGCTTAACTTGCTCATCCGCAAGTATTTCTTTGGGGGTGCCGTGGGCAATCAGATGGCCCTGACTAACGATATAAGCACGTTCGCATACCGCGAGGGTTTCCCGTACGTTATGGTCAGTAATCAGCACGCCGAGGCCGCTATCACGCAAATGCTCAATGATTTTTTTGATGTCGATAACCGAAATCGGATCGACCCCGGCAAACGGCTCATCAAGCAGGATAAATTTGGGATTCGCGGCAAGGGCGCGGGCGATTTCAACACGACGACGTTCACCGCCAGACAATGCCTGTCCCAGGCTATCGCGCAGATGTTCAATGTGGAACTCTTCCATCAACTCCCTGGCGCGATCCTGACGCTGCTCTTCGGTCAAATCCTCACGGATCTGTAACACGGCCATCAGGTTATCAAACACGCTCAGGCGGCGAAAGATTGACGCTTCCTGAGGAAGATAGCCAATACCGCGGCGCGCACGCGCATGCAACGGCAGAATACTAATATCTTCGTCATCAATAACAATACGGCCTGCATCACGCGGCACAATGCCAACGACCATATAAAATGTTGTTGTTTTACCCGCACCGTTTGGACCGAGCAGGCCGACAATCTCGCCGGATTTCACCTGCAGACTGACATCTTCTACCACGCGACGGCCTTTATATGCCTTCGCCAGGTTTTCTGCGATTAATGTGGCCATAGCTCTCAGTTACTCTTTTTTCCGCTGTTGGACGAACCTTGCTTATCCTGCAACTGCGACGGCACCAGCACGGTTGTAACGCGCTTGCTCTGGCCCTGGCTGTAAGCCTGCATCTTCTGCTCTTTGACTAAATAAGTGATGCGATCGCCTTTAATGTTGCTGTCTTGCTGTTCGATGTAAGCATTGCCAGTGAGTTCAACAAAATCATTTGCCAGCTCATAGTGCAGTTTCGATGCGTGACCCTGCACCGGTTTACCGCTGTCCTGCATCTGGTAGAAGGTGGCTGGCGTGCCGTAAGCATCAACAATAGTTTTATTACTGTCGCCGCCCGGGCGCGTGACCACTACTTTATCTGCAGTGATTTTGATAGAGCCCTGGGTCACAATGACGTTGCCTGTAAAGGTAGCGACGTTACCCTGCAGATCCAGCGCCTGGTTTTGTGAATCGATATTTACGGGTTTATCCGAGTCACCGGTCAAGGCCAGCGCAGGGAGGCTGGTCGCAAGCATAATGCTGGCCAGGAGAAGCTTAAGGCTGTTTTTGTTCATTTTGAATTTCATAAGATGTTTTGACCTTTTCGATTAACTCAGCGTTTTTTGTCCGTAAATTACCGCGCATTTTCATGCCGGTGGAGTTAAAACTGCGGCCATACAACGTCACCTGATCATCTGAGGTAACGTCCTGAGAAACGAGGTTTACCTGAGCATTATCCGTTTTGATACGCTCAAGCTGAGAGTCCTGAGTCAGCGTATTCAGCTCAACATGACCGTACAGGTAAAGCATACGATCTTTAGTCAGTTTTGCTTTATCTGCCCGTACCGACCAGGTTGGCACTTTATTTTCGTCGTAGGTTGTCATCACCGGATTGTCGAACCAGCTCAATTCATCGACAGAAAAATAAGTCACTTTGTCCGATACCAGCTTATAGGCTAACGCACCTTGCGGGTTATACACCACCGTGTTGGAGTCGGCACTGGTATAGGTGGGTGCCTGATCGTTAGTCGCAACGGGTGCGTTAGTGTCATCCTGATTAGTGAGATTCCAGCCGATAAGAACCAGTGCAATCAAGGTCAGAATCAGCGTTATCCAACGCCTGCTTTTACTCATACTGATTGCCCTTTGGCATCCTCAAATTTATCTTGCGCCATTAAGATGAGATCGCAGACTTCACGTACCGCGCCGCGTCCACCCGCAATGCGCGTTACATAATTAGCGCGTGGCAATAATACTGGATGCGCATCAGCAACCGCCACGCTTAAACCGACCTGCGCCATTACCGGCCAGTCGATCAGATCGTCACCAATGTACGCCACCTCTTCGTCGGAAAGAGACAGTTTATCCAGAAGTTCACGATAGGCCAAAAGCTTATCCGATTGCCCTTGATAAAGATGACGAATACCGAGCGTTTTACAGCGATCCTCCATCAACCGGGCATTGCGGCCTGTTATGATAGCCACTTCCACATCCGAGGTCAGCAGGCAGCGAATACCATAGCCATCCCGCACGTTGAAAGCCTTCAGCTCTTCGCCGTTATTGCCCATGTAAATGACGCCGTCAGACATAACACCATCAACATCGCAAATCAGCAGGCGAATTTTGCTGGCGCGTGCCATCACCTCAGCACTTACCGGACCGTAGCACGTATCAATCGTGGCATTTCCCAACTGCATTTTCTTTTCCTGTTCAGACTACGCCCGCGCGCAGCATGTCATGCATATGTACCACACCGAGCAGCCGATCATCCTCGGCCACCAGCAGTGCGGTGATATTTTTTGTTTGCATCAAATTCAGGGCATCAACCGCTAACATATTGGGACGAACGCGGATACCGCCACGTGTCATCACTTCTGCGATAGTCGCGCGCTGAAAATCGATCCCCATGTCAAAGATACGGCGTAAATCACCATCAGTGAAAATACCCTCAATTTTCATCTGATCGTCAACGATCACCGTCAGGCCAAGATTCTTGCGTGTGATCTCCAGCAGTGCGTCGCGCAGAGAAGCGTCGCGGCTAACGTGCGGTATCTCCTCGCCGCTGTGCATGATATCGCTGATGTGCAGCAGCAGCTTACGCCCCAAAGCGCCACCGGGGTGCGAAAGGGCAAAATCTTCTGGCGTAAAGCCCCGCGCCTCAAGGAGCGCAACAGCCAGCGCATCGCCCATCACCAGTGTTGCAGTGGTGCTGGTCGTCGGGGCAAGCCCGAGGGGCAGGCTTCCTGCGGCACTTTGATGCACAAATGCACATCCGCAATACGGCCCATGGCACTTTCTGCCCGGCTGGTCATGCAGATAAGCTTGATTTTTTGACGTTTGATGACCGGAATCAGCGCCAGAATCTCATGAGATTCACCGCTGTTGGAAATCGCAATAATGACATCGTCGTGGCCTACCATACCGAGATCGCCGTGGCTGGCTTCACCAGGATGAACAAAAAAGCGGGTGTGCCGGTGCTGGCAAACGTAGCGGCCATTTTTTTACCAATATGGCCCGATTTGCCCATGCCCATCACCACAACTTTGCCTTTGCAGGTGTAAATCATGGCGCATGCGCGCGCAAAATCTTCATTGATGTACTGGTCAAGCTGCTCAAGCCCTTCGCGCTCAATGCGCAGCACCGCTTTTCCCGCTTGCTGGAAATCGAAATCAACTTGCTGATCTGACATGGCAAATCTGTCCTTTTATCCGTCAATAAACGCCGGCTGTAGCCACAGCAGCGTTATCCAGACGATGAAACCGCAGAGTAATATTGTGCCCGCTGTGCGGCCAATTCGTCGACGGCGCAGCAGGCAGAGCAGGGCAAACAGCGCACTTACGCCGAGCATGACCCAGTAATCGCGTGCAAAAGCGTGATAATCAACACCGCCTGGATGAATCAGGGCAGGCAAGCCAGGCACGATAGCAATATTATAAATATTGGCACCTATCAGGTTGCCAATCGCGATATCATCTTCGCCTTTTAAGGCACCGGCGATAACGGTGGCTAATTCTGGCAAGCTGGTTCCTACCGCAATCAGTGTTAATCCCATCACCAGTTCGCTCACGCCAAAGTAGTCAGCAAACACCGTGGCGTTATCAATTACCATACGTGTTGACATAGGCAGTATAATCAGAGCAACCGCCAGCCAGAGAAAGGCGACTGTGTTACCGCTCTCTTCACGCGGCAGCTCCGCCAGTTGCTCACGCGTTAACGTGTCATTGTTATCACGCTCTGCTTTACGCGCGATACGAATCACCACCATCAGGTAAATAGCGGCAATCGCAATCAAACCCAGGCCATCAAGTCGACTAAGATAATTATCAAACAGCATTAAGCCGCTTAATAATGAGACCAACAGCATCAGTGGCAGTTCGCGACGCACTAAATTTGAATGCACCGTTAGCGGATGCAATAGCGCAGCACCGCCTAAAATCAGTAAGATATTGGTAATGTTTGAACCCAACGCGGTGCCGACGGCTAAATCCATCTGTCCGTGTTGCGCGGCGGAAAAGGCGAGGATCATCTCCGGTAACGATGTCCCAATACTGACGACGGTCATGCCGATAATCAACGGTGGAATACCAAAAGAACGACAAAGTATTGAGGCGCTAAACACCAGACGATCGGCACCATAAGCCAGTAAAAGCAGACCGATAATCAGCAGTGCGGTAGCTACGAACATGAAAAATCCTTGCGTGAATATCCATGTCGGCACGCCTTGTCCGACTGGTTTCAGATTCTGTGTAGTGAAACAGGCGCTGATTTTGACCGTCTGAGCGACAAAAGTAAATTTTATGCCCATTTTCGCCAAATCTTAGCGGTAAGTTTCTGTAAAGCTATCGTGCATTAAGGTCGAACGAGCTACCATCGTACCCCATGTTTACGCCCGATCTGCATAAGAGGTAATAATGATTCAGCAGCATACGAATCTGGTTGAGGTTCGTGGCGTGAGTTTTTCGCGCGGAGATCGCAAAATCTTCGATGACATTTCGCTCACAGTGCCAAAAGGCAAGGTCACGGCGATTATGGGTCCATCGGGGATCGGTAAAACCACGTTGCTACGTTTGATCGGTGGCCAGCTTCAGCCAGATAGCGGTGAAATCTGGTTTCGCGGCGAAAATATTCCCACGCTGTCGCGCGCTAAATTGTATGAAGCGCGAAAAAAATGAGCATGTTGTTTCAGTCCGGCGCCCTGTTCACCGACTTAACGGTCTATGAAAACGTGGCCTGGCCGTTGAGAGAACACACACAATTGCCGCCTTCTCTGCTGCACAGCACCGTGATGATGAAGCTGGAAGCGGTAGGACTGCGCGGCGCGGCACAGCTTAAACCTGCTGAACTGTCGGGCGGAATGGCGCGCCGTGTTGCGCTGGCTCGAGCCATTGCGCTGGAGCCAGAGTTGATCATGTTCGACGAACCCTTTGTAGGCCAGGATCCTATCACCATGGGTGTACTGGTTAAATTGATCGATGAGCTGAATCACGCACTGGGGCTAACCTGTATTGTGGTCTCGCATGACGTGCCGGAAGTATTAAGCATTGCCGATTACGCTTATATCGTGGCCGGACAAAAAATTATTGCCCAGGGCACGACGCCAGAGTTGCGTGAAAATGCCGATGCGCGTGTACGACAGTTTATTGACGGGGATGCGGACGGACCTGTGCCTTTTCGTTTTCCGGCTGGCGACTATCTTGCCGATCTAACCGGCTCAGGGAGAAAGTAAACTGATGTTATCGAAGGCGCTGGCGTCACTTGGACGTCAGGGAATTGAAACCTGCGCCAGCTTTGGCCGCGCAGGCTTAATGCTGTTTCATGCGCTGGTGGGTAAACCGGCGTTTCGTAAACATGCGCCACTGCTGGTGAAACAGCTTTACAGCGTTGGCGTCCTGTCATTGCTGATCATCGTTGTTTCCGGTTTGTTTATCGGCATGGTGCTCGGTCTGCAAGGCTATTTGGTTCTGACTACCTACGGCGCAGAAACCAGTCTCGGGATGTTGGTGGCGTTGTCGTTACTGCGTGAACTGGGACCGGTGGTAACAGCACTGCTGTTTGCCGGACGTGCTGGTTCCGCCCTGACGGCTGAAATCGGCCTGATGAAAGCCACCGAACAGCTTTCCAGCATGGAAATGATGGCGGTGGATCCTCTGCGTCGCGTCGTGTCACCGCGCTTCTGGGCCGGTTTTATTAGCATGCCATTGCTGGCGCTTATATTTACCGCTGTCGGCATTGCGGGCGGGGCGCTGGTTGGCGTGAGCTGGAAAGGTATCGATCCGGGTTTCTTTTGGTCAGCCATGCAGAACGCCGTCGATTTTCGTAGCGACGTGATCAACTGCATCATCAAAAGTACCGTGTTTGCGGTAACGGTGACCTGGATCGCCCTGTTTAATGGTTACGATGCGATTCCGACCTCTGAAGGGATCAGTCGCGCGACGACGCGCACCGTGGTGCACGCCTCACTGGCGGTACTCGGTTTGGATTTTGTGCTGACAGCACTGATGTTTGGGAACTGAGGCAATGCAAAGCAAAAAAAGCGAAATCTGGGTTGGCGTATTTATGATTATGGCATTGATTGCCATGCTCTTTCTTTGTCTGCGCGTAGCAGATTTAAAATCACTCGGCACCGAGCCGACCTGGAAACTGTATGCCACCTTCGACAATATCGGTGGTCTGAAAGTTAGCTCGCCGGTGAAAGTAGGTGGCGTGGTAATCGGGCGCGTAACCGATATTGAACTGGAGCCGAAAACGCTGCTTCCTCGCGTGGCGATGGATATCAGCGATCAGTATGCAAATAAGATTTCCGATACCAGCTCACTGGCGATCCGCACGCAAGGCTTGTTGGGCGAACAGTTTCTGGCGCTAAACCTGGGCTTTGACGATCCCGAACTTGGCTCGGCAATGCTAAAAGATGGCGATACGCTGCACGATACTAAGTCGGCGATGGTACTGGAGGACCTGATTGGTCAGTTCCTGTATAAGAGCGGCGACAGTAAAGATAATAACGAAAATAAGGATGCGCAGGGCAGTGTAAGTACGCCTGCGTCACCGGCTCAACCTTAAGAGAGGTCACACACGATGTTTAAACGTTTACTGATGATTGCCATGTTGGTGATCGCGCCGCTGGCGGCTAACGCTGCCGATCAAACCAATCCCTATAAGCTTATGAACGAAGCGGCGCAGAAAACTTTTACGCGCCTGAAAAATGAGCAACCAAAGATTAAGCAGGATCCCAACTATTTGCGTGAAATCGTGCGCCAGGAGCTGCTGCCCTATGTGCAGATTAAATATGCTGGCGCATTAGTACTGGGGCGTTATTATCGCGACTCAACGCCTGCGCAGCGTGAGGCTTACTTCAAGGCGTTTGGGGATTATCTGGCGCAGGCTTATGGTCAGGCACTGGCGCTGTATCATGGCCAGACTTACCAGATTCAGCCTGAGCAGCCGCTCGGCGATGCCAACATCATTGCTATTCGCGTCACCATTCTCGATCCAAACGGCCGTCCGCCGGTTCGACTCGATTTTCAATGGCGTAAAAACAGCCAGAGCGGTAACTGGCAGGCTTACGACATGATCGCTGAAGGCGTCAGTATGATCACTACCAAGCAAAATGAGTGGAGTGATCTGCTGCGAACTAAAGGCATAGATGGCCTGACCGCGCAGTTAAAAAGCTCAGCGGCCCAATCCATCACCCTGGATCAACAGTAACAATGCGCGAATCTTTACGCTGGCAACGTGAGGCCAGTACGCTGTTACTGAGTGGCGAGCTTGATCGCGATACGCTGTTGTCTCTGTGGCAACAGCGTGACACCTTAATCAAAGATGTCGATACCATTGATGTGGCGGCACTGGAGCGCGTAGATTCTGCAGGACTGGCGCTGTTAGTGCATTTGCGCGAGATTGCGCGCGCGCAAGGGATCACGCCTCGTTTCAGTGGGATCAGCAATAAACTGCAATCGCTGATCACGCTTTACAATCTGCAACAGATTATTGTTTCTGCGGATAAAAACGCCTGATTACCTTTTGTTATGCTTAGCCCCTGCTTCAGTCAGGGGCTTTTGCGTATTTAAGAGTCAGCCGCTTTCCTCTAATATGTCAGCCTTATTATTATCAAGCGAAGTTAAAAGCAATGGAAAACAGTGAAATTCAGGCCGTCCTCATGCAGGCGTTGCCTTTAGACGAAGTTCATGTGATGAGCAATGATGGCAGCCACTTCCAGGTTATCGCCGTCGGTGAGCTGTTTGGCGAATTAAGCCGTGTAAAAAAACAGCAGGCGGTCTATGCACCGTTGATGGAATACATCGCGGATAACCGTATTCATGCTGTCTCGATCAAAACATATACCCCCGCTGAATGGGCGCGTGACCGTAAACTGAACGGTTTTTAAGTCTTCAGCGTGGTGTGCTCGTCTCAGGCGAGCCCGATCTTTAGCTAGTTAATTGAGAGCCGTGTTAATGGACAAATTTCGTGTGCAAGGCCCCACCCGCTTAAGTGGTGAAGTCACCATCTCCGGGGCGAAAAATGCCGCGCTGCCTATTCTGTTTGCTGCATTACTGGCTGAAGAGCCGGTCGAAATTCAGAATGTGCCAAAGCTGCGGGATATCGATACCACTATGAAGCTGCTGAGCCAGCTGGGTGCTAAGGTTGAGCGCAACGGTTCTGTGCATGTCGACGCCAGTGCAGTTGATATTTTTTGTGCCCCTTACGACTTAGTTAAAACCATGCGCGCTTCTATCTGGGCACTGGGTCCGTTAGTGGCGCGTTTTGGTCAGGGCCAGGTTTCTCTGCCAGGCGGTTGTGCCATCGGCGCTCGCCCGGTTGATCTGCACATTACGGGTCTTGAGCAGCTTGGCGCAGAGATCAAACTGGAAGAGGGCTATGTTAAAGCCTCGGTAAATGGTCGTTTGAAAGGTGCGTTGATCGTAATGGACAAAGTCAGCGTTGGCGCGACTGTGACCATCATGAGCGCAGCAACGCTGGCTACCGGCACCACCGTTATTGAAAACGCCGCGCGTGAGCCAGAAATTGTTGATACCGCTAACTTCCTCAATACGCTGGGAGCAAAGATCAGCGGTGCAGGCACAGACAAAATCACCATCGAAGGCGTTGAGCGTCTGGGCGGCGGAGTTTATCGCGTGCTACCGGATCGTATCGAAACCGGCACTTTCCTGGTGGCAGCGGCGATCTCTGGCGGCAAAGTGTTGTGTCGTAACACACAGCCGGACACGCTGGACGCGGTGTTGGCAAAACTGCGTGACGCCGGTGCGGATATTGAAACGGGCGAAGACTGGATCAGCCTCGATATGCATGGCAAGCGCCCCAAAGCGGTTAACGTGCGCACTGCGCCGCATCCGGGCTTCCCGACTGATATGCAGGCCCAGTTTACGCTACTGAACCTGGTGGCTGAAGGCACTGGCGTTATCACCGAAACCATTTTCGAAAACCGTTTCATGCATCTGCCAGAGCTGATTCGCATGGGCGCACACGCGGAAATTGAAAGCAATACCGCTATCTGTCACGGTGTGGAAACGCTGTCAGGTGCTCAGGTCATGGCAACCGATTTACGTGCCTCTGCAAGCCTGGTGCTGGCGGGCTGTATCGCTGAAGGCACGACCATTGTGGATCGTATTTATCACATTGATCGTGGCTATGAGCACATCGAAGATAAACTGAAAGCAATGGGCGCGAACATCGAGCGTATCAGCGGCGAATAGAGTCGCTTATTGCTTCAGTCAGACAAGCCAGCCCCGATTCTCGCGGCTGGTTTTTTTACGACTAAGCTGGGGCTTAAGGCGTTGCAGTCAGAGTTTACTGCGTCAGGATCGGATGCGTTTTTTACGATCCAGCAAGCGGTGGGTGACAGGATCGTAATAGCGGCTTGGCCAAATCTTTGCAGGATGAACATCGATCGCCTCCGCAATGAGCCATTCTCCCTTTGGCCACGGACGCGACAGGGCATTGGCTAACGTTGATGAACTCAGCCCTGCTTTACGCGAGAGTGCAGCCAGTGTCGTACCCCGTTTACGTAAAGCTGCGATAATATCGGCGGGATGCCAGTCTTCACTCCTTCTGTGCATAAACGTGTTCTCCTTTTCCTTGTTAATGCGCCACTTTTTATCGTGTTCCTGGCTTTCCTTTTACTTTAAAACTGGAAAGTTCTGGATGTTTATAGCAAATAAGCGTCATTAATTTCCAGTAATATTCGGCATGTATACGCAGAACAGTGCTGCTCAACGCAAAAACGCTGCAACAAATGTAAGTCGGCAAAGGAAAGGCGTGAAAAGGGAAGAGGAGCCGTTTCCGGCTCCGAAAGGCGTTAAAAGTCGCGTTGTACTGACATATGCGCAAGCGATTCCAGCGCACTGCGCCAGGGGGTTTCTGGCAGGATTTTCAACGCAGCGATTGCTTTATCCGCTTCTTGCTCAGCGCGGGTTCGCGTCCATTCCAGCGAGCCACACTGGCGCATAGCTTCCAGCACCGGTTCAAGCAAGTGACGTCCATTGCCTTGCTCAATGGCTTCACGGATCATTTTTGCCTGTTCTGGCGTACCGTTTTGCATCGCATGCAGCAGCGGCAGCGTCGGCTTGCCTTCGCTCAGGTCATCACCCGTGTTTTTGCCCAGGGTTTCACCGTCGGCACTGTAATCCAGTAAATCGTCAATTAACTGGAAAGCAGTACCCAGATAGCGTCCATAATCCTGTAACGCTTTTTCCTGCGCGGGTGTGGCCTCGGCAAGAATGGCGGAAGCCTGCGAAGCCGCTTCAAACAGGCGCGCAGTTTTACTGTAAATCACGCGCATGTAACTCTCTTCAGTGATATCCGGATCGTTACAGTTCATGAGCTGCAAAACTTCACCCTCAGCAATCACGTTCACCGCCTCAGACATCAATGCCAGAATGCGCAACGAGCCCATGCTGGTCATCATCTGGAACGCGCGGGTATAAATAAAATCCCCTACCAGCACGCTTGCGGCATTGCCGAACGCGGCATTTGCGGTAGCTTTGCCACGGCGCATATCGGATTCATCCACCACGTCGTCGTGCAGTAGCGTGGCGGTGTGGATAAATTCGATCAGCGCCGCATTGGTGACATGCAGGTTGCCCTGATAGCCCATTGCGCGAGCGGAAAGCACGGCAATCATCGGACGGATGCGCTTTCCGCCGCCACTGATGATGTAATATCCCAGCTGATTGATGAGTGAGACATCTGAATTCAGCTGGTCGAGGATGGTCTGGTTAACGGCAGCCATATCCTGCGCGGTTAATTCATTAATCTGTTCTAAGTTCATTCGTCTTTTCAGCTATGACTCGTTTTATGCCATGGTAAGTGCTTTTACCCAGCCAGCGTTCAGGTAATCTGTTACTGATTGTACTTGAATTTTCAGGATGAGAAACGTTTGCGTTCAGCCTGTGTTTTTTTCTGCAAGAGAGTGCAAATTGCTCTTGTCTTCTCCTGGAGTTTTGCGTAGAATTCGCGCCCTATTGTGAATATTTAGCGCGCCGCCTGATGAACTAAAAGGCAAGCGCAGAAGCGGAGTTTTATATGTACGCGGTTTTCCAAAGTGGTGGTAAACAACACCGAGTAAGCGAAGGTCAGACCGTTCGCCTGGAAAAGCTGGACATCGCAACCGGTGAAACCATTGAGTTTGACCAGGTTCTGATGATTGCAAATGGCGAAGACGTGAAAATCGGCGCGCCACTGGTTTCAGGCGGTGTGATCAAGGCAGAAGTTGTTGCTCACGGTCGCGGCGAAAAAATCAAGATCGTTAAGTTTCGTCGTCGTAAGCACTACCGTAAGCAGCAAGGTCACCGTCAGTGGTTCACTGATGTGAAAATCACTGGCATCACTGCCTAAGAGGAGATCTGAGAAATGGCACATAAAAAGGCTGGTGGCTCGACTCGAAATGGTCGTGACTCCAACGCAAAACGTCTGGGTGTAAAACGTTTCGGTGGTGAATCTGTTCTGGCAGGTAGCATCATCGTTCGTCAGCGTGGCACCAAATTCCACGCCGGTACCAACGTAGGCTGTGGTCGTGACCACACCCTGTTTGCTACCGCAGACGGCAAAGTAAAATTCGAAGTTAAAGGTCCGAACAACCGTAAATATATCAGCATCGTTGCTGAGTAAGGTTGTCGTGACGCAGACGGTTAACGTCTGAACGCACGAATTGAAGGCCCCGCAGCTCATGCGGGGCTTTTTACATTCTGCGCTTGATTGCCTTAAAGGCAACGCATCACAAGAGATTGCTGTACACTTTATGTACACACTGGCACATGCCAGCCCTGATTTATCCGCCGCTGGTCAGCGCAGAAGACCCTGGCGGACCCGTTTGCAGCCGTGCTGCAAACGATTGTGTGACGGAGAAAGAAAATGAAGTTTGTTGATGAAGCGACAATATTAGTCGTCGCAGGCGATGGCGGTAATGGTTGCGTCAGCTTCCGCCGTGAAAAATATATTCCGAAAGGCGGCCCTGACGGCGGTGACGGTGGCGATGGCGGCGACGTTTATCTGCTTGCTGACGAAAACCTGAACACCCTGATCGATTATCGCTTCGAAAAATCTTTCCGCGCTGAACGTGGTCAGAATGGCCAGAGCCGTGACTGTACCGGTAAACGCGGTAAAGACATCACGATTAAAGTCCCGGTGGGCACGCGCGTTATCGATCAAGGCACCGGTGAAACACTGGGCGATATGACGCGCCACGAACAGAAGCTGATGGTCGCTAAAGGCGGCTGGCATGGTCTGGGTAACACACGTTTCAAATCGTCAGTAAACCGTAGCCCGCGTCAGAAAACCATGGGTACAGCAGGCGAGAAGCGTGATTTACAGCTCGAACTGATGCTGCTGGCAGATGTTGGCATGCTGGGTTTACCGAACGCCGGTAAATCGACCTTTATCCGCGCGGTGTCTGCCGCAAAACCAAAAGTTGCTGATTATCCCTTTACCACACTGGTTCCAAGCCTGGGTGTGGTGCGTATGGATAGCGAGCAGAGCTTTGTCGTGGCGGATATTCCTGGCCTGATTGAAGGCGCTGCTGAAGGCGCTGGCTTAGGGATTCGTTTTCTTAAGCATCTTGAGCGTTGCCGCGTGTTGCTGCACCTGATCGATATCGCGCCGATTGATGAAACCGATCCAGTTGAAAACGCGCGCATCATTCTTGGTGAGCTGGAAAAATACAGCGAAAAACTGTTCAACAAGCCACGCTGGTTAGTGTTTAACAAAACAGACCTGTTGAGCGAAGAAGAAGCGCAGTCGCGTGCTAAAGCGATTGCCGAGGCACTGGGATGGGAAGATAAATATTACCTGATCTCAGCTGCCAGCCGTAACGGCGTCAATGACCTGTGCTGGGACGTGATGAGCTTCATCAACGCCAATCCGAAAGAAGCGGAAGTTGAAGAGAAGCAGCCGGAAAAAGTGGAGTTCATGTGGGATGATTACCACCGTGAAACCCTTGAAAATGCGGTTGAAGAAGATGAAGAGTGGGATGATGACTGGGATGAAGATGACGACGAAGGCGTCGAAATTATCTATCAGCGTTAAGACCACCAAAACTTGCCCCTCTGGGGCAAGTTTCATTTCAGCTCAGCACCGCCACGCTCAGCCGTGCACTACAGCATAATTGATCCCGCTGATTACGAATCTCAATCTGCCACGTTTGATTACGCGAACCAAGATGCAGCGGGCGACAGATGCCGCGTACCTGACCGCTGGAAACGGCGCGATGGTGGCTTGCGCTCACCTCCACTCCCACCACGCTGCTGCCTTCTTCAACGCACAGGTAGCCTGCAATCGACCCCATTGATTCTGCCAGTACCACTGAAGCGCCACCATGCAACAGGCCGAAAGGCTGATGAGTGCGAGCATCGACCGGCATCGTCGCTTCCAGATAATCATCACCGATAACGGTGAAAACAATCCCCAGATGCGCCACCAGCGAGTTTTCACCCAGCGCATTCAGTGCCGCAAGATCGATGGATCGTTTCCAGATTGCTGTCATCCCTTAGGCTCCCAGCGTCGCGCCGCCATCAACCACAATATCCTGTAGTACAACATGGCTGGCAAGATCCGAGGCCAGAAACAGGACGTTAGCGGCAATTTCTTGCGGCTTTGCAATTTTTTTCAACGGGATACCGAGCTTGAACTGCTCCGGAAAGCCGTTAATCATCTCTTGCTCACCGGTGGGTGTGTGCCACAGGCTACGCTGCATATCGGTATCGGTCGAGCCTGGCGAAACGATATTACAACGCACACCGTAAGGTGCCATCTCTAAGCCAACGGTCAGACAGAGGCTGCGCAGTGCCGCTTTTGACGCACCGTAAGCCGACATGCCAATACGCGGCGCGTGCGCTGCGTTTGAGGCAATGGTCACGATGGCACCCGCACGCTGCTCGCGAAATACCGGCAGCGTCTGCTGAAACAGGTTAAACGCGCCGCCAGCATTCACCGCCAGACAGGCTTGCCAGTCAGCGAATGAAAGCTCATCCGTTGCACCAACCCGTAAAATGCCCGCGCCATTCACCAGTACATCGATGCGCGGCTGCGCAGCGAGCAGACGCTGGCAAACCGTTTTGACCTGTTCAGAACTGGCGACATCCATGGTGTGGCAGGCAAACGGATAATCCTGATCGTGAAAATGTCGATCGAATGCTTCCACCTGTGCACCCGCCTGATGAAACGCCAGCGCGGTGTGATAACCAATCCCTTGTCCGGCTCCGGTTACCCAAACAATCTTGCCGCTAAAGTCAAAGGCGTGACTCATTTTGTTGTCTCCCGCGACAGCAACGCCCACCAGCCATCGATAGTTGGATTTTTCGCCAGGCTAACGAAGTCGATATCGCTGTGCACCTGACGCCAGCGTGCCGCCAGTGACATCACACGTACCGAATCGAGGCCGTAATCGATCAGGTTCTCGTCATCTTCGGGCACATCGTCATCTTCCAGCAGCGGCAAAATCATGGCACGCAGATCATCTTTGCTGAGTGGCAGTGGCATTAAATCAGCCGTCATCACAACTTTACCGCTGCGACCTGCGGTATAGGTCAGCGCCATCATGTGCTCTTCGCGAGTAAAATCTGCCAGAGCATCCGCCACCATAAAGGGCTGGATGTTGCGCATAAACGCATCGGTTGCCGTGGTCAGACAGCCAATGTGTGCATACACACCGGTAATGATCAGTTGATCGCGGCCCATTTCCTGCAGGATGGATTCCAGCGGCGAGCGGTGGAATGCGCTGTAGCGCCATTTGGTCAGAACATAATCATCTGCATCGGGTGCCAGCGCCTCAACGATCTTCTGTTGATCGGGATGTTTGTTCAGCCCCGGTCCCCACATATCGTTGAGCAGAGCGCGATCTTCATCGCTTTGCTGATTGGGCTGCGCAGTGTAAAACACCGGAATGCCCTGAGCTTTGCAGTAACGACGCAGACGCGAAATATTTTCAACTACCTGATTAACTAACGGGCTGTTCTCACCCCAGAAGTTCAAAAAATAGGCCTGCATATCGTGGATCAGTAATGCCGCACGGCTGGACTCCAGTGTCCATTTCACTTTGTTGCCCGGCAATTCAGTTGCGGCGGGCAGCGGATATGAGGTTAATTTTGGAATAGCCATAAAAATCTCCAGAACAAATCAGGCTTGCGCTTGTTGATCAGCAAGTTGTTGGCGCAGACGCTTTTTATCCACTTTGCCAACAGGCGTCAGCGGCAGGGCATCTACGCAGATAATACGGTCAGGCAGTTTGAATTCAGCCACGCCCAGTTCACGCAGGTGACGACGCAGCACCACCGGCTTAACCGGCTGGCTGGACACGATAAAAGCACAACTTTTCTCGCCCATCAGCTCATCATTCATTGATACCAGTGCGGCATGAATCACATCCGGGTGGCGCTGAAGCAGATTCTCGATCTCTT
Organism: Candidatus Pantoea haifensis; assembly: GCA_018842655.1. GTDB lineage: Bacteria > Pseudomonadota > Gammaproteobacteria > Enterobacterales > Enterobacteriaceae > Pantoea > Pantoea haifensis. The sequence continues at coordinate 3,406,611 of JAGTWN010000004.1, forward strand.
CTGCTGCGATCTTTTCACCGCCGCGGTTGATCTGATCTTTTTCGCGGCCCTGCACAATGATATTACCCTCCGGTGTCATTTCGACCAGGTCACCAGAGCAGTAGAACCCGTTCTCATCAAAGCTGGCAGCGTTGTGTTCAGGGCTTTTGTAATAACCACGGAAAGTATAAGGCCCACGCGTCATTAAGCGACCAACGGCACCCACCGGCAATGGATTACCCGCTTCATCAGCAACCCAGACTTCATCATCAGGTGAAATTGGACGTCCCTGCGTGGTGAGAATGGTCTGTTCGTCATCATCCAGACGGGTGTAATTGACTAAACCTTCAGCCATACCAAACACCTGTTGCAGCTTGCAGCCAATCTCAGACTGGATGCGTGCGGCCAGGGCTTCGCCCAGCCTGGCACCGCCAACCTGAATGCGTTGCAACGATGCCAGCTGCTTATTGGTTCCCCACTCCTGAATCGCCTGTAACCACAGGCTGACAGCGGGTGGCACTAAACCGGTATCAGTGACCTGATGCTTTTCAATCAGCGGGAAGCAGAGCGTGGCGCTCGGATCGGCAGCCAGAATAACGTGTCCACCAGCATAAAAAACACCCAGCGCGCCCGGAGAGCTCATCGGGAAATTATGCGCAGCGGGCAGGGCAATGAGATAGCGCGTGTCAGCCGTAACGCCACAAATGACATCACTATCGCGAATACTGTAATAGTAATCGTTATGGGTACGCGGAATGAGTTTCGGCGTGCCGGTACTGCCGCCCGACAACTGAAAGAATGCCACTTCATCGCCCGCTGTTGGCGTTGCGCTAAATGCTTCCGCTGCCTCGGCCAGCATAGCTTCAAGGGAATTTTCAGGCTGAGTATCGTTGCGCAGAATGATGTGTTGCAGCGAGGCATGATCACGGCAGAGCTGTTCAATAAAGTCATCGTTCGCAAACAGTGCATGACTGCGATCGGCAATTAATAGCTTCGGCTCTGTTTGACTGGCATAGGCGCTGAGTTCGGTACGCTGATGGCTGAAAAGCGCATTAACGGGTGCCACGCCGATTTTGAACAGGGCAAACAGCGTCAGGTAAAACTCAGCAACGTTACCCAGTTGCACCAGCGCAGTGTCGCCTTTAGACAGGCCACGTCGCTGTAACGCTGCGGCAAGATTGTCGCTTAATTCGGCCAGCTGACGATAGCTGAACTGGCGTTCGCCATCGGTTACCGCTATGGCATCGCTGTTCTTGTGACGTTCCAGGATGTCGGTCATCGGCACGTCAAGCCAGTAACCTTTTTCACGATATCGCGCAGCCAGATCGTCCGGCCAGCGGCTATAAGGGATTGTCATGATAGTTCCTTTATTGCAGTCCAAATGCGCGAAGCATGGTGTCGAGTTTGACGCCGGTTTCACGCCATTCTGATTCAGGTTGCGAATCGGGCACAATGCCCGCGCCGGCAAAAAGACGGACACGTGCGCCGTTTACCGTACCGCAGCGAATCGTCACCACCCATTCGCCATTGCCTTGCTCGTCACACCAGCCCACGATGCCGCCAAAAAGCTGGCGTTCAAAAGGCTCCAGTGCCTGAATTAAACGCTGCGCGCGCTGATGTGGAAATCCGCTCAATGCCGGAGTCGGATGCAGCAGGCACGCCAGAGACAGGGCATTTTCGCGTTCGTCTAACGCTTCGCCGTCAATTTGCGTCGCCAGATGCCACAGCGTCGCGGTGGTGATCAGCGAGGGCACATCCGGCACCGATAACAAACGGCTGCGCGGTTGCAGCGTGGCGCGCATCGCATCGGTGACTAATTTATGTTCATGACGATCTTTCGTGGATTGCATCAGGGAATCACCCGCCTCGCGATCGCGCTGGCTGTCGGTATCACGACGCGCTGAACCTGCGAGTGGACAGGAACTAAAATCGCGTCCCTGTTTTCGCAGCATTAGTTCCGGACTGGCACCTACCAGCGCGCCGCCCTGCGGTAACGGCAAATGGAAGTGATAGCTGTTAGGGTTCTGCGCCACGATGCGCTGCATCAACGCTGCAGTGTCCACGGGCTGCTCGGTAACAATATCCATCAGGCGCGACAGCACCACTTTATCCAGCTCGCCACGTTGCGTTGCTGCCACCGCCTGCGCCACCATATTAGTGAAAACGTCATGTCCGGGCACTGCAGTGCGGCGGCGAACAGAGGGCAGCGGGCCTTCTGTTGCTGTTGAATTTACCCGCAAGTCGGTGCGATTAAAGTATTGATACGATTCGGGGATAAACAGGGCTGAAGGCTGATTAACGTCGAACGGGATGGCGCCCACCAGAATTGGGTTCGCCAGGCCCTGTTTTTTTGCAGAGGCAAAATGGTGCTGCAACTGTTGTTGAAAATCGCCTGTTAACCTTGCGCCATCTTGTACAGGCGTCGTGATAGTCGTGAAACAGCCCTGTGTTGTCAGACTGCGCCACGGAGAGGTAAACAGAAATCCCCGACAGAGCGCGGAAAAATCCTGCAATAAAGGATTTTCAAACGTCAACGTTTCCACCATAATTTTTCACCTATAAATGATAAGATAATTAATAATGATTATCATTTGTATTGTGGCTCTGTAAGCTACGTTGATTAGCCTGGGGTGTCAATAAATTCACGGGTTTTCAACTGAAATTTCGTGCTAATTCAGCATATTCATCAGGGCTTTTAGTAAAGTGAAAGGTGGACTGGATCTTATGTATAAACGTGTTATTTGGACGCTCAGCGCACTCTTTTTCATGGGGTTTAGCCTGTTCAGTACAGCCGCTCAGGCTGAAAATGGCTGGCCGCGTACGATTAACGGGGCGAAGGGCAGCATTACATTGCAGCAGGCACCTCAACGTATTGTCTCAACCAGCGTCACGCTCACCGGCTCACTGTTGGCAATTAATGCGCCCGTGATTGCCAGCGGTGCGACTGCGCCCAACAGCCGTCTCGGCGATGCACAAGGCTTTTTCGCCAGTGGGGCGATGTGGCTAAGCAGCGTGGCGTTCAGCGTTTATATATTGGCGAGCCCGCTGCAGAAGCGATCGCCGCACAAGCGCCCGATCTCATCATCGTGAGTGCCACCGGCAATGATTCGGCGCTTAAGCTGATTGATCAACTCTCAGCGATCGCGCCAACCTTAGTGGTGAATTACGACGATAAAAGCTGGCAACAACTGGTTGGTTTACTGGGCGAAGCAACCGGTCATGAAGCGCAGGCCGCGGCTCGGGTTAAAGCCTTCGACGATCGGGAAAAAGCCTTAAAAAAACGCCTGACGTTACCGGCACAGCCTGTTTCTGCCATGGTCTGGAACGCGGATGGCCGCGCGGTGAACCTGTGGACAGCTGAATCGGCACAGGGAAAACTGCTTCAGCAGTTAGGTTTCACGCTGGCGACACTGCCTGCCAGCATTCAGCAAGGGCACAGCATGGGCCAGCGCAAGGATATCATTCAGTTATCGGGTGAAAATCTGGCGGCCGGTCTGAACGGCAACACCTTTATGCTGTTTGCGGCTGATGAAAAAAGCACTGACGCGGTGATGAAAAATCCTTTTCTGGCACAAACGCCAGCAGTGAAAAACAAGCAGGTGTATGCGCTGGGGCTGGATTCTTTCCGCCTTGATTACTACAGCGCCAGCAACTTGCTGGCGCGTCTTGAGCAGTTGTTTGTTAAATCATGATGTCTGTTGCGCCAGCGGGGTTGCTGGCGTCTGATAACGGCGCAGGCGGCCCATTATCAACCACATGAGAATACCCAACAGCGCGGCAGCGAAACCAAACAGACTTGCCGCCTGTTGGGGTTGCAGCAACGATCCCATTGCGCCAATCACTGCTGCGCCAATGGCATCACCCGTGACGTTCTGCGCGGTCCATAAGCTATTAATGCGACCCAGTAAGGCATCCGGCGTCAGGGTTTGAATCATCGAATATTGCACCAGACTGTTAATCGCACTGAAGTAGCCAAACGCCACTAAACAGGCCAGTCCTGATTCATAGCCTGGCATCAGGCTGAACAGGCCCAGCGCCATAAAAGCAGCCACGGCACTTGCCAGTATCAGTATGCCGGGACGCGACGCCTGTGCCAGCCGACCGCTGGTTAACGCACCCACAGCTGCACCCAGCGGCACCGCAGCATACATCAGACCAAGCCGCTCCAGATCAACCTGCCAGTGCGGTGCCAGGGCGGGATAAAGCACGCGTACCGCGCTCGCCAGAGTCACTAATGCGCCAATTAATGCCACCATGCCAACAACCGGGCTGGCAAACAGAAACTGTACGCCCGTGGCTAACGCTTTAAGCGGATGTTCGCGCGGCTGCGGCGGTGGTGGCATTACCGGTAATTTCAACAAGGTTAATACGGTGAGCAGCGTACCGAAGGCGGTCAAACCGTAATTCCACGCGACGCTCCCGTGCGCAATCACCAGGCCAGCAATCGCGGGGGACAGGATCGAGCCGAAGCGCACGGTAAGCATGGTGATAGCGCCCGCTTTCATGATGTTTTCGCGCCCGACCAGGGCTGGAGTGGCAGCCAGCAAAGCCGTAACGCCAATCGCGCCAAAAAAGCCATCCCACAACCCCAGCACAAACACCGCAATAACTGAAGGTTCAGGTAATAACGCATTAACACACAGCGCGACAAAACCTAATCCGCAGGTGGAACGCGCAAATAAAATAAGCCGACGGCGTTCATAGCGATCGGCCAGCACGCCACCGGTCAGCAGACCGATAAACATGCCCGCACCTGCCAGCGTTACTGATAAGCCTACCAGCATCGGCGAATGCGTCAGTTGCTGAATTTGCACCGGAACGGCGACGGCTAACATGCCGAGTGCGACAATTGAAATAAAGCGAGCAATAAACACAGCGCGAAAATCGGGGTGCGTTTTAAGCAGGCTGAGATCGATAAACCAGGAGGGTTTGTTCATTTATTCGCCTTTAGATGCTGATTTTCCTCGCCATACAGCGAATAACTCATGGTAACATACAAAAATAAGAGTAATAACGATAACAAGTATCATTATCAAAGTGACTTGCCCGCAGTGTCGTTGAACAGTGAAGGTTTACTACGTTATGCGCCAACTCTATGCGATAGCAGGTTCAGGGATGCTGCTGTTGCTTCTTCTTGTGCTCAGTTTGATGCTGGGTGCAAAACCGATCGCTTTCCACGATGTTACGCACGCCCTGCTTGCCAGTTGCAGCAGTGCGGATTGCGTAATCGTACGTGAAGCGCGTTTACCTCGCACCTTAGCGGGCTTACTGGCGGGCATGGCGTTAGGGCTGGCCGGTGCGTTAATGCAAAGCCTGACGCGCAATCCCCTTGCCGATCCAGGCATTCTTGGCGTTAACGCTGGTGCCGGATTTGCGGTGGTGATGGGTATTGCGCTGTTTGGCGCAGATTCGCCGATCGACTGGCTCGGCTTTGCTTTTGCCGGTGCGCTGCTTGCTTCGCTGCTGGTTGCGTTAACCGGTGCACTGGGCGGCGGCCGCGTCAATCCGGTTCGTTTGACCCTGGCTGGCGTGGCGCTGGGCGCGGTGCTGGAAGGACTGACCTCGGGTTTATCGCTTCTCAATCCTGACATTTACGATCACCTGCGTTTCTGGCACAGCGGCTCGCTGGATATTCGGAGCTTTGCCATTCTGCGCACCACCTTTCCCGCCGTGCTCATCGGCAGCGTGCTGGCACTGCTGCTGGCGCGCTCTTTAAACAGCCTGAGCATGGGTGGGGATATGGCAACCGCGCTCGGTACTCAGGTCGTACGCACCCAACTCACCGGATTATTAGCGATTGCGCTGTTGAGCGGTGCTGCCACGGCTACTGTTGGCCCTGTTGCCTTCGTTGGCTTAATGGCGCCACATCTTGTACGCGCGCTGACAGGAAACGATCACCGCTGGCTGCTGCCAGGGACGTTGCTGATGACGCCTTGTCTGTTACTGGCTGCGGATATTTTTGGCCGCATCGCTGTGCCGGGCGAACTGCGCGTTTCCATTGTGACAGCGATTCTCGGTGCGCCAGTGTTGATTGTGCTGGTACGGCGTAAGTCGGGAAGAGGGCAGGTATGAATCGGGTGGCGATAAACAGTTTCGCCCTGCTGCTGGCCTGTGCGCTGCTGGCTTTTTTCGGTGTGACGCGTGGCACATTACCGGTTTCGGCAGAGCAGCTATGGCAGGTTATCAACGGCGAGGCGGCGCGCAATATCCAGCTTATTGTGGTTGAGTGGCGCCTGCCGCGCGTGCTGATGGCGCTGCTGATTGGTGCCGCTCTGGGAGTGAGCGGTGCGATTTTTCAGTCACTGCTGCGTAATCCGTTGGGCAGCCCGGATATCCTTGGATTCAATACCGGCGCTTACAGCGGTGTACTGGTGGCGCTGGTGCTGTTTCAGCAAAATATTGAAGGCATGACGCTGGCTGCGCTGCTGGGCGGATTAGCCACCGCAGGCGTCGTATATCTGTTCGCCTGGCGTAACGGCGTTAATACTTTTCGTCTGATTATCGTCGGCATTAGCGTACGGGCGCTGCTGATGGCGCTGAACAGTTGGCTGATTATCAGCGCCTCCCTGGAAGCCGCGCTCAGTGCTGGCTTGTGGAGCGCCGGATCGCTTAATGGCATCACCTGGGCAAAAACCAGGCCGGTGATCGTTGTGCTGCTACTGGCACTGTTTGCCACAACGCTGTTAGCGCGACGTATGCGCCTGCTGGAGATGGGAGATGATACCGCGTGCGCCCTGGGCGTACCGGTTGAGCGCAGCCGCATCTGGCTGATGCTGGCTGGCGTGATATTAACGGCTGCGTCAACTGCGCTGGTTGGGCCGATCTCATTCGTTGCGCTGCTGGCACCGCAAATTGCTCGTCGCCTGTGCGGTGGCGTTAAGGGCGCGTTACCCATGGCCGCGTTGTGCGGTGCGCTGTTACTTACGGCAGCAGATTACGCAGCACAGCACTTTTTTCTGCCTTATCAATTGCCGGTTGGCGTCATCACGGTCAGCCTTGGCGGAATTTATCTGATCGCTTTACTGGTGCGGGAGGCGCGACGCCAATGACAGTAACTTCACGGCTCCAGGGTGACGCAATGACGCTCGGCTACGATAAAAAAATCGTGGCGGAAAATCTGTCAGTGACGATACCCGATGGCGAAATGACGGTGATCATCGGGCCAAATGCGTGTGGAAAATCAACGCTTTTACGCACGCTGAGCCGCCTGGCCGCGCCGTTAAAAGGGCAGGTACTGCTGGACGGTGAAGCTATCGCCCGCTACGCCACGAAAGAGGTGGCGCGCCGTTTAGGTTTGTTGCCGCAAAGCTCTAATGCGCCTGCCGGTATTAGCGTCAGTGAACTGGTGGCGCGTGGTCGCTATCCGCATCAGTCATTGTTTGGTCGCTGGCGCGATGAAGATGAAGCGGCGGTTCAGGAAGCGATGCTGGCAACCGGTGTCGCGGACATCGCCAGTCAGCAGGTTGATACCCTTTCTGGCGGACAGCGTCAGCGCGTATGGATTGCAATGGTCCTGGCGCAACAAACGCCGCTTCTGCTGCTGGATGAGCCGACAACCTGGCTGGACATTACACACCAGATTGAACTGCTGGAGCTGATGCAGGATTTGAATCAGCAGCATGGCCGCACGCTGGTCGTGGTATTGCACGATCTCAATCAGGCCTGCCGTTACGCGACCCATTTGATTGCCATGCGCCACGGCAAGATTATTGCTGAAGGGAAACCGAGTGAAATCGTTACGCCCGCGCTAATCGAATCGATTTATGGTCTGCGCTGCGTCATTGTTGACGATCCCGTGGCGCACACACCGATGATTGTGCCGCTGGGCCGACAGCATGCAGGCTAGCCTGTGCGCCTGTCCCGGCCTTTACCCTGAATGAGTAAGGGCCGGGAAGACGCACGGTAACTTAAAACTCAGCCAGCAACTGCTGCAAACGTGGACCAATTTGCTCAAACATGCGCGGTGAAATAATATCGACGTGCGCGCAATCTACTGGCCAGATGTCCAGTTCAGCCACATAGGGCGACCAGGCACGGCGTGCATCCTGGCCAGGTTGCTGAGTCTGCTCTGCAAGAAATAGCGTGGCGCGACCGTTGAAGCGGGCACTGCGCGCCGTGGCTAACAGGCGCACCGAACTGGCGTAGTTAGCTTCGATAGTATTGAACATCGCTTCCATCCCTTCGCCAGCCTGCTGCCGTTGTGCAGCGATAAACTGTTCGCGCTCACGGTTTACCTCTGCCAGCACCGCCGGATCCAGTACATTTTCGCCGCGTTTCTCATCCCAGTTCTGCGTTTCTGGTGGCCAGGTGTCGAGTAAGCCCAGGAAGGCAACCTCTTCCCTAAAGCGTCCAGCCGCGCCGCGATCCCTGAGCCAGGGTGCCGCCCAGGAGTAGCCGATAAAATAGTAAGGCCCGTGCGGTTGCTGTTGACGCAGCGTGGCCAGATGCGCATCACATACGGCATCAAGATGCTGTGCCTGATTAAGCGGGCTGCTGAGATCAGGCGACTGAATGCCCACCAGTGACCAGCGCGCATCCAGATAGCGTTGTAACACGCTGAACTGCCAGGCAAAGCCAGAGGCGGGATGGAAGCAGAACAGGGTTGGGCCATCGCCTTTACGCAGCGGTAGCACAGCTTCAAACCCTGCCTGTCCGGCGTCATCGCCACTGCTTAACAGGGTGGCGAGTTTTTCAACAGTGGAGGCCACCATGATTTGCCCGACGGACACCGGCAGGTTCAGGCTGCGTCTCAACTGTGCTGCCAGGCGCATGGCTAACAACGAGTGACCGCCCAGGGCGAAAAAATCATCCTGTGCGCTGATGCTTTCACGCTCCAGCAGCGCGGAAAAGGCAGCGGCCAGCGTAGTTTCTAATCCAGGATGGGGTGCCCGTCCCGCTTCCACTGCACGGCTTTGCGGCAACGGCAGTGCTTTGCGATCCAGCTTGCCGTTGCTGCTGAGCGGAAACGCCTCAAGCTGGACAAAAGCCACCGGCACCATATGAGCGGGCAACTGTGCCGCGAGGGCATTGCGCAGGGCATCGCCGTCAATTGGCTGGTCGGCAATGAGATAGCCAACCAGCTGACGCGCATCGCCCTGCTGCGCTGCGCTGCCACCCAGCACCGCCGCATGGGTTACGGCTTGCTGAATGCCAGGTAAAGCCGCCAGCGCATGATCAATTTCATTCAGTTCAATACGTTGCCCACGGATCTTCAGCTGATCGTCACTGCGACCCAGATATTCCACCGCACCGTTTGGCAGCCAGCGGGCCACATCCCCTGTGCGGTACATGCGCGTACCATCACCGTAAGGATCGGCGACAAAGCGGCTGGCCGTCAGATCGGGACGATCGAGATAACCCTGTGCTAACTGCACGCCGGTCAGGTAAAGGTCGCCCGCTACTCCGGGTGGCACGGGCTGTAAGCGAGCATCCAGAATGCGTAATCCCGTATTCCAGACCGGGAAGCCAATCGGCACGCTGGCCCCCTCCACGGCGGCCAGTTCCGGCCCAAAAGCGGGATAATAACTGACATCCACCGCAGCTTCGGTTGGCCCGTAAAGATTATGCAGTTCAACCTGAGTCAGGGTTTGCCACTCACGCGATAAGTCGGTGGGCAGTGCTTCACCGCTGCAAAAAACGCGACGCAGGCTGGCGCAGCGCGCCACGGCATCGGCATCCTGTAGTGAGGCAACAAACGCCGCCAGCATTGACGGAACGAAATGCGTTGTGGTGATGCGATAATGGTCAAACAGCTGTTGCAGTGCTTCTGGATCGCGATGAGCTTCCGGCGGAGCCATAACCAACTGCGCGCCCACCATAAGCGGCCAGAAAAACTCCCATACTGAAACGTCGAAGCTGCTCGGGGTTTTTGTAAAACCACATCGTCAGCGGCAAGCGGATAGTGATTCTGCATCCATAACAGGCGATTGACGATTGCTTCATGGCCCACCAGTACGCCTTTCGGGCGGCCCGTCGAGCCAGAGGTGTAGATAATGTACGCGCCATCCTGCGGACGCGGTGTCTGCGTCATCTCCTCTGTGACCGACGTGAGCAGCGCGTCGTAAAATAGCGGTGCGACTGGCGAAATGGCGGTTAAACGATCGGCCAAATCACGACAGGTGATGAGCATTTTGGGCGCAGCATCTTCCAGCATCATGTGCAGGCGATCGTCCGGATAGCCGGTATCCAGCGGTAAATAGGCCGCACCCACGCTGACGATAGCCTGTAACGCCAGCGACAGAAATACCGATCGCGGCAGCGCCACGGCAACAATATCACCGCGCTGCACGCCCTTAGCGAGGAGGTGTTGCGCCAGCGCCTGCACCTGTTGCTGCATCTGCTGGTAGTTGAGGTTATGTCGGGCATCTGCCAGTGCCGGCGCATCTGGTGTGCGCTGTGCCTGCTGGCGCAGCAGGCTGCTCAGGGTTTCAGCCGGTAGCGGGACGTGGGTTTGATTGATTTCAGCCAGTTGTTGATGCTCTGCGGGCGTGAGCAGATCCAGCTCGCCACAGGCGGACTCTGGCCGCGCCGCTAACTGCGCCAGCAGCAGCGTAAAGCGGTCAACATGTTGTTTTAGCGTACTTTCACAGTAACGCTCTGCGTTAGCCAACAATTCAAGGGTTAAGTCGCCTTGCTCGCTAATGTAGATGGCGATCTCAAGATCGCGCACCGGGCCGGAAGCCAGTTGATGGGTTATGCCTTCGATCCCGGCGAAATCGAGCTGGTAATCAAACATTTTCAAATTGATCACCGGACCATAAAGCGGATCGCCATCACCGAGGCGGCCCAGATCACGCTGTACCTGCTCGGCATCGAAACGCTGGTGGCGACGCATCTTTTTCACTTCGGTGGCCAGTTGCGCTGCCAGCGCGCTTAAAGGCTGCGACGGATCGTAATGTATCGCCATCGGCAGCACGTTGATAACCGGACCGGTCGCGCACAGCGCAGCCGAGCCGATGCGGCGCATAAAAATGAAACCTGCCGCAAAATCATGTTGACCACTCAGGCGCGCCAGCCATAGCGCCACCAGCGCAAAAGCGGTGTCGGCGGCGCTGAGATGATGAGCCTGCGTATGCGATAACAGCGTCTGAAAACTAGCGCGATCCAACGCCAGCTCAAGCCGGATCAGATCGGTGCTGGCACTTTGTCCGGCCAGCGGTTGTGTCGATAACGAGGCAGGTGGCGGCAGTTGCGCCCCTTTTTCACGCCAGAACTGGCGGTCACGCTGCCAGGTTGAAGAGGCCTGATAACGCTGATACTCCTCGACCACTTCACTGAACGGTACAAACGGTGTCGGTTGCGCGGTTTCGTTTCGCTGCCAGGCAGTGTAAAGATTAGCAATGCGGCGGGTAAGGGCGGTAAAGCTGAAGCCGTCAACCACTAAATGATGGTAACGCTGATACCAGTACCAGTGGCGATCGCCAAGGCGCATTAAACTGTGGTGCCACAGCGGGGCGCCACTCAAGACGCGAAGATCGCCTGACATATCTGTGCGCATCAGGGCACGTGCGGCGGCGGCGGGATCGGCTTCGTGGCGCAGATCGATCACCTCTGGCTCGCTAAAGGTCTGCGGCGCAGGCCACTGCTGTGGTTCGCCGTCCTGTTCGCCAAAGGCCATGTTCAGGGTATCAGCCTCTTTCATACCTGCAACAATGGCTTTCCCCAGCAATGCACTGTTTAACTCGCCGCGCAGCTCAATAAAGTGTGCCACCGCATAAGCGTTGTGATGTTTCGACAGTTGATCGGCGATCCAGATCCCGGGCTGTGCTGCCACCAGGGGCAGGGTGTGTTGTTCAGTGTGGTTTCGGCTCATCAGGGACTCAGACATTGTCGCTCCGGTTTGCATTATCAGTAACCGGACGGATGTCGTGCCAGTTTTCGTTCAACCAGTTCAGGCAGACTGCCTGCGGTTGCGGACCAAATACTGAGCGCCAACCCACAGGAAGCGCGTTAAAGGCAGGCCATAAGCTGTATTGCTGCTGGTCGTTTTGCAATACATGACAATCCTGTTGTGGATCATCAAACGGGTTCAGGTGTTGCATGTCTGTCTCCTGCTCGTAGAGAACGAGTGAGATAAGCGAATTACAGGTGTTGCCACATTGCTTTCAGTCCGTTCAGCAGGCCACCGCGCCAGCACAGCGCATCATGGCCACCTTCGACCGGGTAATAGCTGACCTGATGTCCGGCATCGGTCAGATTACCCTGAAGTTGTTGATTTGCGGCCAGAATCAGGCGTTCACGCCGTCCGGCTTCTAAGTAAAAATGACGTGGTGGCGCAGCGAGTAAACCTTGTTGTAACTGCTGGGGTAACCAGCCGTTGGCATTGCCGCGTTCTGGCCACCAGAAAGAGCCAGACAAACTGATTGCCGCGCCGAAAGTCTCTGGCCAGCTCAGGGTGGCGTACACCGCAGATAAGCCGCCAAAGCTTTGTCCGGCAATCACCGTGCTGGCGGCTTCGCTGCGGTGCGCAGCCCACGTCTGTACCTGCGGCAATAGCTCTTCCTGGATCGCCAGCCAGAAATCAGCATTGCAGGTGAGCTCCTGCGTCCGGTGCTCGCGGTCGATTATATCGATCATGACATACACAGCCGGCGGCAACGCGCCTGCGTCGGTGAGTTGCTGTAACGGACCGGCAACGGGCATGCTGTTGGCCCAAAACTGTCCGTCTAACAACAGGGCGAGCGGGCGATTTTCCGGTTGCTCATCGCCTGTGGTGTAAATCCAGATCGCGCGTTGATTGCCCAGGCGATCGCTGCGCCAGAGATGTTGCTGTAGCGGTAAGCGTGGCGCACTCCCTTCGTCCACGGCGCGCCAGACCGCCTGATCGGGAGAATGCGGCAGTTGCAACGGCGAAACGCCCATGCCGCGTCCGCCGGACCAGCCGCGCAGGCGGTTAAGCGGGTCGATTTGTGCCAGAGGAAATTTATCGCGCCACCAGCTACGCAGTGCTTGCATATCAGGCTGGCCCTGAAAAGTATCCGACTGGCTGTCAGGCATCAGGCAATAACTGCCGCGCCAGGTGGCGGGCAACGTGGTTTGCCAAAACCAGACATCGGTTTCGGGTAAACGCGTTAAGGAGACAGGGTCAGCTTGCTGATGATGATCGGTGACACCGGTAATATTGATCCAGACGCGCTGCGTCGATGAACGGGACTCATCGCCTTCCGGGTCGCGCCAAAAAACGTGACCTGACAATCACCGGTTTCACTGATTTCAACAAAGGGTATGCCGCGTTGCTGCTGCTGCTGCCACCAGTGTTCATTGCCGGTCATTTCATTTAACCACGTCATACACGCCATTAGCCGATCGCTGCAAAGAGTTACTTTCATGAATGTTATGAATAATACTATTGATAATTATTTTCATTTGCAATAGGGTGTTTCCGCTCTACAGGGAGCGCGCGCGTTCCGTTTGCCGCATCTGCGCTTAATCAGCCTCTGAATACGGCTCGGTCAGATCTGGAATGCGTTACAGGCAAGGTTAACTACCTTTAACCGGCGCGCCAACCGCCCCTACGGTTGGCAATTCAGGAACCAAAACAATGAAAAAATTATCACGGCTATCAGTGGCCATTCTGATTGACATCGGCTTAGCCGCGTCTTTTGCTCCTGCGGCATTCGCTGCGGAAACATCTACCGAAACCAGCACATCCAGCAACGAATCAGTCGATGCCGACGGCGGCACCATCGTAGTGAACGCGGCGCAGCAGACACTCCAGGCTCCGGGTGTTTCAACCATTACTGCGGATGAAATCAAAAAACGCCCACCGGCGCGTGATGTCTCTGAAATTATCCGCACTATGCCCGGCGTCAATCTTACCGGGAACTCTACCAGTGGTCAGCGTGGTAACAATCGCCAAATTGATATTCGCGGTATGGGCCCGGAAAACACCCTGATTTTAATTGATGGCCGCCCGGTCACCAGCCGTAACTCGGTACGCCTTGGCTGGCGTGGCGAGCGTGATACACGCGGCGATACCAGCTGGGTGCCGCCAGAGATGATCGAACGTATTGAAGTCATTCGTGGTCCGGCGGCGGCACGTTACGGCAACGGCGCGGCGGGCGGAGTAGTCAATATCATTACCAAAAAGAGACTAATGAATGGCACGGCTCCTGGAATACCTACTTCAACGCGCCGGAACATAAACAAGAAGGCTCGACCAAACGTACCAATTTCAGCCTGTCAGGTCCGCTGGGTGATGATTTCAGCTTCCGCTTATATGGCGGGCTGGCAAAAACCCAGGCTGATGCACAATTCATCAATGAAGGTCATCAGTCGTTGCGTACCGGATCCTATGCAGATACGGTTCCGGCTGGCCGTGAAGGAGTAGAGAACAAAGATATCAATGCGTTGTTGCGTTGGGCCTTTGCTCCCATGCAGACGCTGGAATTCGAAGCGGGTTACAGTCGCCAGGGCAACCTGTACGCCGGGGATACCCAGAACACCAACACCAGTGCGCTGGTGCAAAGTGAATATGGTGAAGAGACGAACCGCCTTTATCGCCAGAACTTTGCCGTAACCTGGACAGGTGCATGGGATAACGGCATCAGCACCAACACCTATGCGCAATATGAAAACACCCGTAACTCGCGTATGAATGAAGGCCTGGCGGGCGGAACAGAAGGCATCTTTTCTGACAGCGGCTTTTCAACTATTCAGCTGGACGATGTGCTGCTGCACAGCGAAGTCAGCATCCCCTTCGAACTGCTGGTTAATCAAACGGCGACAATAGGGACCGAGTGGAATCAACAGCGCATGAAGGATGGCGTTTCTAACAGCCAGGCGCTGTCAGGAGGCAACATTGCGGGTGTCTCCAGCGGTACGCGCAGCCCTTATTCTCAGGCAGAAATCTTTTCGCTGTTTGCTGAAGACAACATGGAGCTGACGGACAGCACCATGCTGACGCCAGCGTTGCGCTTTGATCACCACTCAATTGTCGGCAACAACTGGAGCCCGTCGCTTAACCTGTCGCAAGGTTTGGGGGATGACTTCACCCTGAAACTGGGCATCGCACGTGCTTATAAAGCCCCGAGCCTTTATCAGACCAACCCGAACTATATTCTTTACAGCCGTGGGCAGGGCTGTGCTGACAGTTCAGGGGCCTGTTATCTGATGGGTAATGAAGATCTGAAAGCTGAAACCAGTATCAATAAAGAAATTGGGCTGGAGTGGAAACATGAAGGCTATCAGGCGGGTGTTACCTGGTTCCGTAATGATTACCGCAACAAGATCGAATCAGGTTATGTACCAACCGGCACTTCTACCAACGGCTCAACCGACGTTTATAAGTGGGAGAATGTCCCTAAAGCCGTGGTCGAAGGGCTGGAAGGGACGCTGAATATTCCGTTTACCGATACGGTCACCTGGAATAACAACATCACTTACATGCTGCAAAGTAAGAACAAAACAACCGGCGATCGCTTGTCGATCATCCCGGAATATACGTTGAATTCAACACTAAGCTGGCAGGCGACGCAGGATCTGTCACTGCAAACCACGCTGACGTGGTACGGCACACAGACGCCGAAGAAGTACAACTATAAAGGAGAAGCGGTTACCGGCAGTGAGAAGGATGAGGTGAGTCCTTATTCCATTGTTGGCATGAGCGGAACCTATGACATTAACAAGTATGCCAGCATCACGCTCGGTATCGAAAACCTGTTCGATAAGCGTCACTTCCGTGAAGGAAATGCGCAGACGACGGGTAACGCGGCAACGGGCGCTTATATGTATGGCGCAGGCGCGAACACCTATAACGAATCGGGACGGACTTACTATATGAGTCTTAATACGCATTTTTAGTCATAAAAAAACGCAGCGGGTAAAATACCCGCTGCGTCATCTTTTCTTTCCCAACTCAGTAATTCTGATTGATGTCGCGATAGAGTCGGCTTTCGAAACGCACCAGTGGAACACGGCGTGAACGCTGATTTTCCGGCGGCACTGCATAGCCCGACAGAAACTGCACAAAAGCGACACGCGCCCCGCTTGAGGTCGTAATAAAGCCTGCTAAATTATAAACGCCCTGCAGAGAGCCGGTTTTAGCTGAGACTTTGCCATCCAGTCCCGCTTCATGCAAACCGCCGCGATAGAGCAACGTACCATCATGCCCCGCCAGCGGTAGCATCGAAATGTAGTCAAGCGTGCTGTCGTTTTTGGCAATGTATTGCAGTACCTGCATCATGGTTTGCGGTGCAATCAAGTCATGCCGTGACAGTCCTGACCCATCGACCTGAATGCTGTTCCCCATATCAACATTGGCTTTTTCGCGCAGAATACGACGAACCGCATCTGAACCGGCCCGGAAGGTGCCCGGTACGTTGAAGTAGTGATGGCCAATGGTACGAAAAACGGTGTCGGCAATCATATTGTCTGATTTCTTCAGCATAGTGTGCAGCAGCGTATGCAGGGGGCTGATTGCGTTGACGCCAGCACCGTACCCGGCGAAGTCACTTGCGTCTGGCGCACCAGATGTCCGCTGTAGTCAATATCTGCTGCGCGCAGTTCTGATTTCAGAATTTCTCCAGCCCAGGCTGCGCCATCTTGCACGGCAAACGCCAGCGGCAGGGGCTCACTGCGCTGACGCATGCAGCCCGTTAATGTGTAACGGTTCAACTCGCCCGGCACTACGTCCAGTTCGCAATATTGTCCCTCACCGCTGTTGCGGCCAAGTGTGCGAACCTGGCTAAACATATGCGCGGGATAATAGGACGCGATGCGCACAAAGGCGTTTTCGCCCGGCGTGTCGGCGCTGTAGAGCGAAACAGAAAAACAGTTTTTATCCACTATCGCTGCAGCGGGCGGGGCGCTGAAGCACTGGGTGAGATCGTTCCACGGCCAGCCCGGCGCCATGTCATGGCTGGCAAACACAGAGGTGTCGATCACTAAATTGCCTTTAATATGTGTGATGCCCTGCTTTTTCAGCGAGGCAACCATATTGCGCAGATCCTGGCGGCTCAGCGTGGGATCACCAGCAAAGCGGGCGACTAAATCGCCGTTCAGCGTGCCATCAACCAGCGCGCCTTTGGTCTCAAAGGTGGTCTGAAAACGGTAGTCGCCACCCAGTTCCAGCAATGCCGCCAGGGCGGTAATGACCTTCATGGTGCTGGCGGGCAGAGCCATTTGCTTGCCGTGATAATCAATGATGGGCGTTGATGCGCCAACTTTCTGCACCATTAACGCCAGGTTGGCGCCATCTGGCAGATACGGCATATATTCATCAACGGGCGCTGCTTGTGCCTGCAGCATAAACGCACAGGTTAATCCGGTAACAAGTCGTGAAAATCGCATAATCTCGCGGTAACTGGCAGGTGAAGCCGTCAATACTACGTCCCTGGACGGTGGAAAGTAAACGATGACCCGCAGGGAACTCTGGGTTAAAATACGTATCAAATTGCAAAACCCATTTCTGGCCCGGAACCTTCTCTGGGTCAGGATTCTTTTGTTTGCAAAACGGGGTAATGCGCCGCAGAACGCTTTTTTCTGCAGTCACCGGTCAGGATGACACCGTTAAACAGGAAAGATGACGAGGAGCTTAAATGAATCAGATTCCGATGACGTTAAGAGGCGCTGAAAGGTTGCGCGAAGAGCTGAACGAGCTGAAAACCGTGAAGCGTCCGCGTATCATTGCCTCAATCGCTGAAGCCCGTGAGCACGGCGATTTGAAAGAAAACGCGGAGTATCATGCTGCGCGTGAAGAGCAGGGCTTTTGTGAAGGCCGCATTCAGGAGATCGAAGCCAAGCTCTCTAATGCCCAGGTCATTGATGTTACTCAAATGCCTAAAACCGGGCGCGTGATTTTTGGTGCAACAGTGACCGTGTTGAATCTCGATACCGATGAAGAATCAACCTATCGTATCGTGGGCGACGATGAAGCAGACTTCAGACAAAATCTGATTTCTGTTAATTCGCCAATGGCGCGAGGTCTGGTGGGCAAAGAGGCCGATGACGTTGCGATTATCAAAACGCCAGGCGGTGACGTGGAATATGAAATCCTAAAGGTGGAATACCTTTAAGATGTTGCTACGCTTTGAAAAGCGTTGAAGCATAATGTAAAGAAAGGAAAAAGGCCGCGCTGCGGCCTTTTATCCCATGAAAGAGCATGGCACTTTCTTTGCCCAATTAACGTGGCAGAGAAATTTTGCTCTCTTTAGAAGGGCGATACAGCACCAGCGTTTTGCCGATCACCTGTACGTTGCTGGCGCCGGTTTCACGCACGATTGCCTCAACGATCAGCAGCTTGGTTTCACGATCTTCTGAGGCGATTTTTACCTTGATCAATTCGTGATGTTCCAGGGCGTGTTCGATTTCGGCCAGCACACCTTCAGTCAGGCCATTACCGCCAAGCATGACGACTGGCTTAAGCGGATGGGCGAGACCTTTCAGGTGCTGTTTTTGTTTGGTACTTAGATTCATCGTATTTTTTTACTTACTCAGGGATTGAAAACGGTTCATTCTACCGCCATCTCGGGTATATCACCAAATCGACGCAACCCATTGCGTGCAGGTTTATCGCTACGATGACGATTTAGTTGGAAATATTATGACGGGTAAAAAGCGTTCGGCCAGTTCCAGTCGCTGGCTTCAGGAACACTTTAGCGATAAATATGTGCTCCAGGCACAGAAAAAGGGTTGCGTTCGCGCGCCTGGTTTAAACTTGAGGAAATACAGCAGGGTGACAAGCTTTTCAAACCCGGTATGACCGTGGTAGATCTGGGTGCAGCACCCGGTGGCTGGTCGCAATATGTTGTACAGCAAATAGGTGCAAAAGGTCGGGTTATCGCCTGTGATATTCTGCCGATGGATCCGATTGTTGGTGTCGATTTCCTTCAAGGCGATTTTCGTGAAGAATCGGTGATCAATGCGTTACTCGAACGCGTTGGTGACCAAAAAGTTCAGGTAGTCATGTCCGACATGGCACCGAATATGAGTGGTACACCTGCCGTAGATATTCCCCGGTCGATGTATTTAGTAGAGCTGGCGCTGGAAATGAGCCGGGACATTCTGGCACCTGGCGGTAGCTTTGTAGTGAAAGTGTTTCAGGGAGATGGCTTCGATGAATACCTGCGGGAAATTCGCTCCCTTTTTACGAAAGTGAAAATTCGAAAGCCAGACGCTTCACGTTCACGTTCACGTGAAGTGTACATTGTGGCGACAGGGCGCAAATCATAACCCAATTGCTGGAGAAGTAGGCTAGATCGCTGCGATTCCATGTATGAAGGATATATAGTACCCTACGCTATCTGTTAACACCGTTGTAATATGAGGTTAATCCCTTGAGTGACATGGCGAAAAACCTGATTCTCTGGTTAGTCATCGCGGTCGTGCTGATGTCAGTATTCCAGAGCTTTGGGCCCAGCGAGTCGAATGGCCGTAGGGTTGATTATTCAACCTTCCTGTCGGAAGTGAACCAGGATCAGGTCCGCGAGGCACGTATTAACGGGCGTGAAATTAACGTAATCAAAAAAGACAGCAATAAATACACGACGTACATTCCTGTCAATGATCCCAAGTTGCTCGATAACCTCTTGACCAAAAACGTCAAAGTGGTTGGCGAACCACCGGAAGAGCCGAGCCTGCTGGCTTCGATCTTCATTTCTTGGTTCCCGATGCTGCTGCTGATTGGCGTATGGATCTTCTTTATGCGGCAAATGCAGGGCGGCGGCGGCAAGGGCGCGATGTCCTTCGGCAAGAGCAAGGCCCGCATGCTGACGGAAGATCAGATCAAAACCACTTTCGCGGACGTTGCAGGTTGTGACGAAGCGAAAGAAGAGGTAGGCGAGCTGGTTGAATACCTGCGTGAGCCGAGCCGTTTCCAGAAACTGGGTGGTAAGATTCCGAAAGGTGTGCTGATGGTTGGCCCGCCGGGTACAGGTAAAACCTTGCTGGCGAAAGCGATTGCCGGTGAAGCAAAAGTACCTTTCTTTACTATTTCCGGTTCTGACTTCGTAGAAATGTTCGTCGGTGTAGGTGCATCTCGTGTGCGCGATATGTTTGAACAGGCGAAAAAAGCGGCTCCTTGCATCATCTTTATTGATGAGATCGATGCAGTAGGGCGTCAGCGCGGTGCAGGTTTAGGCGGCGGTCACGATGAACGTGAACAAACCCTGAACCAGATGCTGGTTGAAATGGACGGTTTCGAAGGTAACGAAGGGATTATCGTTATTGCCGCTACTAACCGTCCTGACGTACTGGACCCGGCACTGCTGCGACCTGGCCGTTTTGACCGCCAGGTGGTGGTAGGTTTACCAGACGTGCGTGGACGTGAGCAGATTCTGAAAGTGCATATGCGCCGTGTGCCGCTGGCTACCGATATCGATGCAGCAATCATTGCACGTGGTACGCCGGGCTTCTCTGGTGCGGACCTTGCGAACCTTGTCAACGAAGCAGCCCTGTTTGCTGCGCGTTCGAATAAGCGTGTGGTCTCTATGGTTGAGTTCGAAAAAGCGAAAGACAAAATCATGATGGGTGCAGAACGCCGCTCCATGGTGATGACGGAATCGCAGAAAGAATCTACCGCGTATCATGAAGCGGGCCACGCGATTATTGGTCGCCTGGTGCCGGAACACGATCCAGTACACAAAGTGACCATTATTCCTCGTGGTCGTGCGTTAGGTGTGACTTTCTTCCTGCCGGAAGGCGATGCAATCAGCGCCAGCCGCCAGAAACTGGAAAGCCAGATCTCTACGCTGTACGGCGGTCGTCTGGCAGAAGAGATTATCTACGGTGCTGAACATGTATCTACCGGTGCGTCGAACGATATCAAAGTCGCGACTAACCTGGCACGCAACATGGTTACGCAGTGGGGCTTCTCAGAGAAACTTGGTCCGTTACTCTATGCGGAAGAAGAAGGCGAAGTGTTCCTGGGGCGTTCAGTTGCCAAAGCGAAACACATGTCTGATGAAACCGCACGCATCATCGACCAGGAAGTTAAACACCTGATCGACAGTAACTACCAGCGTGCTCGTCGCATTCTGGGTGAGAACATGGACATCCTTCACGCGATGAAAGACGCGCTGATGAAGTATGAAACTATTGATGCACCGCAGATTGATGACCTGATGGCGCGCCGTGAAGTTCGTCCGCCAGCGGGCTGGGAAGATCCAGGCAGCAGCAATTCTGACAGTAGCGGTACGCCAAAGGCGCCACGTCCGGTTGATGAACCGCGTACGCCGAACCCTGGCAATACCATGTCAGAGCAGCTCGACAAATAAGACGTAGCAGCGTCAAATAAAACCCCGGCTGGTCCGGGGTTTTTTACATCCAGACATTGTTCCTCAAGGAGTTCCGCACCATGAAGTTGTTCGCTCGTGATTCCCATCTCGATTTATCATTTCCCCATGTGATGGGTATTTTAAATGTCACGCCGGATTCCTTTTCTGATGGTGGCAAGCATAACGCTCTGGTTGATGCCTTAACGCACACCAATGAGATGGTGAATGCAGGCGCAACCATTATTGATGTTGGCGGTGAATCGACACGTCCCGGCGCGGATGAAGTCAGTGTTGAGGAGGAGCTGGCGCGGGTTATTCCTGTGGTAGAAGCGATTGCGCAACGTTTTGAAGTGTGGATTTCAGTGGACACTTCCAAGCCAGAGGTCATCCGTGAAGCAGCGCGAGTAGGTGCTCACATTATCAATGATATTCGTTCGCTGTCTGAGCCAGGCGCACTTGAAGCCGCTGCTGCCGCAGGTTTACCTGTTTGCCTGATGCATATGCAGGGCGAACCGCGAACCATGCAGCAGGCACCTGAGTACCATAATATTTTAAGCGAAGTGGATGCTTACTTCGCTGATCAGATTGCGCGCTGCGAATCAGCAGGCATCAAAAAAGAGAATCTGCTGCTCGACCCGGGCTTCGGTTTCGGTAA
Organism: Candidatus Pantoea haifensis; assembly: GCA_018842655.1. Taxonomy (GTDB): domain Bacteria; phylum Pseudomonadota; class Gammaproteobacteria; order Enterobacterales; family Enterobacteriaceae; genus Pantoea; species Pantoea haifensis. The sequence goes on from JAGTWN010000004.1 coordinate 3,428,457, forward strand.
AAATCTCAACCATAACTATGAACTGCTGGCGCATCTCAGTGATTTTCATCACTTTGGCTTGCCTCTGTTAGTGGGAATGTCACGTAAATCAATGATTGGTCAGTTGCTCAATGTTGGCCCCTCACAACGGTTAACCGGCAGCCTGGCGTGTGCCGTGATTGCTGCTATGCAAGGCGCGCAAATCATTCGCGTACATGATGTAAAAGAGACGGTCGAAGCGATGCGTATAGTCGAAGCGACACGGAGAGCAAAAGGATAATAAGGCATGAGTAATCGTAAATATTTCGGTACAGATGGCATTCGCGGCAAAGTAGGCGAAGCCCCTATTACACCTGATTTTGTACTGAAGCTGGGCTGGGCAGCAGGTAAAGTGCTGGCGCGCCACGGCTCAAAAAAATCATTATCGGTAAGGATACGCGCATTTCAGGTTATATGCTGGAATCGGCGCTTGAAGCCGGTTTGGCTGCAGCCGGCTTAACCGCCGCTTTCACCGGTCCAATGCCAACACCCGCTATCGCTTATCTGACGCGCACTTTCCGCGCAGAAGCCGGGATTGTCATCTCCGCATCGCATAACCCGTTTGATGATAACGGCATAAAATTTTTCTCTTCAGAAGGCACAAAGCTGCCAGATGAAGTGGAAGAGGCGATTGAACTGGAAATGGAAAAGCCGCTCACCTGCGTGGAATCGGCAGAACTGGGACGCGCCAGCCGTATCGTGGATGCTGCCGGACGTTACATTGAATTTTGCAAAGGTACCTTTCCGAGCGAACTCAATCTGAACGGCTTGAAAATTGTGGTCGACTGCGCGAATGGTGCGACTTACCACATTGCACCAAACGTGCTACGCGAGCTGGGTGCGACTGTGATTGCTATTGCGACGCAGCCAGACGGCATGAACATCAACAAAGCATGTGGTGCCACCGATCTTAAAATGTTGCAGCAGCGCGTGCTGGCTGAAAAAGCGGATATTGGTTTAGCCTACGACGGCGATGGTGATCGCATCATGATGATCGACCACCTGGGGAAAAAGTCGATGGCGATCAAATTCTCTATATCATCGCGCGCGAAGCGTTACGCCAGGGACAGTTACGTGGTGGCGTAGTGGGTACGCTAATGAGTAACATGGGCCTGGAATTGGCGCTTAAACAGCTTGGCATTCCTTTTGCGCGTGCCAAAGTAGGTGATCGCTATGTTCTGGAAAAAATGCAGGAAAAGGGTTGGCGTCTGGGTGCTGAAAATTCCGGTCACGTCATCTTGCTGGATAAAACCACCACGGGTGATGGCATCGTAGCAAGTTTGCAAGTGCTAACTGCGATGGTACGCAATCACATGAGTCTGCATGATTTGTGCAGCGGCATGAAAATGCTCCCTCAGGTGCTGGTTAATGTCCGCTTCAACGGCGAACACGATCCATTGCAAAACGACGCAGTGAAAGCAGTAACGGCTGAGGTCGAAAAGGTGCTGGCAGGTCGCGGGCGCGTATTATTACGTAAATCAGGTACTGAGCCGCTTATCCGCGTCATGGTAGAAGGTGAAAACGAGGCGTTAGTTATCGAGCTGGCCAATCGTATCGCCGATCAGGTGAAGGCGGTTTAACGCTGTAAACAGGGGGCGCTGAGGTGTCGAACCGCCTGCAAAATCACCGGGATGGCGCTTTTTTCCGCAATCAGTCGGCCTGGTGAAAATTGCACTTGCAGAGGTTTGCGCCTTTGGTTAGTATTCACACCCGCTTCTGATGGGTGATGACGAAACTGCCCATCAATACTGGTTGAAGCTTTAACTGTACGATTATCGTGCAAGGAACAGGTTGATTATGTACGAAGCTCTTTTAGTTGTTTTCCTTATTGTGGCTATCGCCCTTGTGGGTTTGATCATGCTGCAGCAAGGCAAAGGCGCTGATATGGGAGCCTCATTCGGTGCAGGCGCATCCGGTACGCTGTTTGGTTCTACGGGTTCTGGTAACTTCATGACTCGCATGACCGGCATCTTAGCGGCATTGTTCTTCATCATCAGCCTGGTTCTGGGTAATCTGAACAGTAATAAAACGTCAAAAGGAAGCGAGTGGGAGAATCTTTCTGCGCCGGCACAGTCTCAACAGACGGAGCAGCCAGCGAAACCGGCAACGCCGGGCAGCGATATCCCGCAATAAGATCGTCAATGCTTGCGACGCAACTGATTCACGTTGCGGTCTGAAAAGTGCCGAGGTGGTGGAATTGGTAGACACGCTACCTTGAGGTGGTAGTGCCCGATTGGGCTTACGGGTTCAAGTCCCGTCCTCGGTACCAAATCTTAGTATTACTTGCATTCTGTGCAGGTTCGGCGTAATATTCGCCACGTTTTCGGACGCGGGGTGGAGCAGCCTGGTAGCTCGTCGGGCTCATAACCCGAAGGTCGTCGGTTCAAATCCGGCCCCCGCAACCACTTTCCCTTAGAGTTCTTTTTCAAATATACTGTGTGCACTTAAGGGCGCATTCGCAGCGAATTTTAAAAAATTCTTTTGGATTGTGTCCGAGCCGCTTAGCGGCATACAGGGTCCAGTGATAAAAAGCCCCGAATTTTCGGGGTTTTTTGTTATTAGCGAATCGAAATACTGGGCTTTAGGCCCTTTTTTATGTCTTGGGGTGGGCTTGTCCACATTAGAGCAAAAATTGACAGAGTTGGTATCGGCTCCGGTAGAGGCGCTCGGCTACGAACTGGTGGGTATTGAATTCGTTCGTGGTCGCACATCAACCCTGCGCATCTATATTGATAGTGAAGATGGCATCAATGTCGATGATTGTGCAGATGTCAGCCACCAGGTGAGTGCCGTTATGGATGTAGAAGATCCCATTACGGTGCCTTACAACCTAGAAGTCTCCTCACCGGGGCTCGATCGTCCGCTGTTTACCGCTGAGCATTACGTGCGCTTTACAGGTGATGAAGTGAGTCTGGTGCTGCGTATGGCCGTTCAGAACCGCCGTAAATGGCAGGGGATCATCAAAGCCGTTGAGGGCGAGATGATTACGGTAAACGTTGAGGGTAACGATGAAGTGTTCGCGCTGAGCAATATTCAGAAAGCGAACCTGGTCCCCCACTTTTAAAAGTCCGGATTGAGGCTAACCAGGATGAATAAAGAGATCTTAGCTGTCGTAGAAGCCGTTTCTAACGAAAAAGCCCTGCCGCGTGAGAAAATCTTCGAGGCGCTGGAGAGCGCGCTGGCTACTGCGACCAAGAAAAAGTACGAGCAAGAAATTGACGTACGTGTGAGCATTGATCGCAAAAGCGGCGATTTCGATACCTTCCGCCGTTGGGAAATCGTAGAAGAGGTGACACAGCCGACGCGCGAGATCACGCTGGAAGCGGCCCGCTACGAAGACGAAGCATTCAATCTGGGCGAATACGTTGAAGATCAGATTGAATCGGTCACGTTTGACCGTATCACCACGCAAACGGCGAAACAGGTTATCGTACAAAAGGTACGTGAAGCTGAGCGTGCAATGGTGGTTGATCAGTTCCGCGAGCAGGAAGGCGAAATCATCACCGGCGTGGTGAAGAAAGTTAACCGTGACAACATTTCCCTGGATTTAGGCAACAATGCAGAAGCGGTGATTCTGCGTGAAGATATGCTGCCGCGTGAAAACTTCCGTCCGGGTGACCGTATTCGTGGCGTGCTTTATTCAGTACGTCCTGAAGCGCGTGGTGCACAACTGTTTGTCACCCGCTCTAAGCCGGAAATGTTGATTGAACTGTTCCGCATTGAAGTGCCAGAAATTGGCGAAGAAGTGATTGAAATTAAAGCCGCAGCCCGCGATCCGGGTTCACGCGCTAAAATTGCTGTAAAAACCAATGATAAACGTATCGATCCGGTTGGTGCCTGTGTCGGGATGCGCGGTGCGCGTGTTCAGGCTGTTTCCAGCGAACTGGGCGGCGAGCGCATTGATATCGTGCTGTGGGACGATAACCCAGCGCAGTTTGTTATTAACGCCATGGCTCCGGCTGATGTGGCGTCAATTGTGGTTGATGAAGATAACCACACCATGGATATCGCTGTAGAGGCTGGAAATCTGGCTCAGGCGATTGGCCGTAACGGCCAAAACGTGCGTTTAGCTTCCCAGTTAAGTGGTTGGGAGCTGAACGTGATGACCGTCGATGATCTGCAGGCTAAGCATCAGGCTGAAGCGCACGCAGCAATCGATATGTTCACTAAACATCTCGACATCGACGAAGAGTTCGCCACCGTACTGGTGGAAGAAGGCTTCTCCTCGCTGGAAGAGTTGGCCTACGTGCCAATCAATGAGCTGTTGGAAATCGACGGCCTCGACGAAGAGACCATTGAAGCCCTGCGTGAACGAGCAAAAAATGCGTTAACCACCCTGGCATTAGCGAAAGAAGAGAGCCTTGGTAATCAGGAGCCCGCTGAGGATCTTCTGAATCTTGAGGGCTTAGATCGTGCGCTGGCTTTCCGTCTGGCGGCGAAAGGCGTCTGCACGCTGGAAGATCTCGCTGAGCAAGGTGTTGACGATCTGACAGATATTGAAGGGCTGAATGATGAACAAGCCGGTGCGCTAATTATGGCTGCACGAAATATCTGCTGGTTCGGCGATGACGCGTAATAACAGGAAGGAACAGCATGACAGATGTAACCGTAAAATCGCTGGCCGCAGAAATTCAGACTCCGGTCGATCGCCTGGTACAGCAATTTGCTGATGCAGGGATCCCTAAGTCTGAAAACGACGCAGTGACCCAGCACGAGAAAGAAACCTTACTGTCTCACCTGAATCGTGAGCATGGTCAGGCCGGTTCAGGCAAGCTGACATTGCAACGCAAAACGCGTAGCACCTTGAATATTCCAGGCACCGGGGGTAAAAGTAAGTCGGTGCAAATCGAAGTCCGCAAAAAACGCACATACGTGAAAGGTGATGCAGAAGCTGAGCAGCAAGCTCAGGCTGAAGCAGAAGCCGAGGCGCAGCGTGAAGCGGAAGAGCAGGCGCAACGCGAGGCTGAAGAAAAAGCCCGTCGCGAAGCTGAACAAAAAGCGCAACGTGAAGCCGAAGAGAAAGCCAAGCGCGAAGCCGCTGAAAAGGCGAAGCGTGCAGCAGCGGAAAATGAGAAAGTGACTAATCAACCTACCGATGACGCGACCAGGGCTGCGCAGTCTGATAAAGCCCGTCGCGAAGCAGAAGCCGCTGAACTGAAGCGTAAAGCTGAAGAAGAAGCGCGTCGTAAGCTCGAAGAGGCGGCTCGCCTCGCAGCTGAAGAAGCCCGTCGTTTAGCCGAAGAGAAAGCGGCTGAATGGGAAAAGCCTGAAGAAGAGGATAAAGGCGACTATCACGTCACCACCTCTACGCATGCTCGCCAGGCAGAAGACGAAAACGACCGTCAGGTCGAAGCTGGCCGTGCGCGTACCCGCAGCACCAAAGCGGCTCGTCCTGCGAAAAAAGGCAACAAGCATTCTGAGGCCAAAACTGACCGTGAAGAAGCGCGTGCTGCGGTTCGTGGCGGTAAAGGTGGCAAACATCGTAAACCAAGCGCACTGCAGCAGGGCTTTAACAAGCCAGCACAGGCCGTGAACCGCGATGTTGTTATCGGCGAAACCATCACTGTGGCTGAACTGGCTAACAAAATGGCGGTGAAAGGTTCTCTGGTCATCAAAGCGATGATGAAGATGGGCGCTATGGCGACTATCAACCAGGTTATCGATCAGGAAACCGCTCAGCTGGTTGCTGAAGAGATGGGCCATAAAGTTACCCTTCGTCGTGAGAACGAGCTGGAAGAAGCGGTAATGGGCGATCGTGATACCGATGCTGCACAGGAATCTCGTGCACCGGTTGTGACCATCATGGGTCACGTTGACCACGGTAAAACCTCGCTGCTGGACTACATTCGCTCTACTAAAATCGCCTCTGGCGAAGCGGGTGGCATTACCCAGCATATTGGTGCTTACCACGTCGAAACTGAAAACGGCATGGTCACCTTCCTTGACACCCCAGGTCACGCCGCGTTTACCGCCATGCGTGCTCGCGGTGCGCAGGCGACCGACATCGTTATTCTGGTTGTTGCAGCAGATGATGGCGTGATGCCACAAACCATCGAAGCTATTCAGCACGCTAAAGCGGCAAAAGTGCCGGTGGTGGTTGCTGTCAACAAGGTCGATAAGCCAGAAGCCGATCCCGATCGTGTTAAAAACGAGCTGACTCAGTACGGTATCATTCCGGAAGAGTGGGGCGGCGAAAACATGTTTGTTAACGTTTCTGCGAAAGCCGGTACCGGTATTGACGATCTGCTCAATGCTATTCTGCTGCAAGCGGAAGTGCTGGAGTTAACCGCTATCCGTGAAGGTATGGCGAGCGGTGTGGTTATCGAATCGTTCCTCGACAAAGGTCGTGGTCCGGTTGCAACTGTACTGGTGCGTGAAGGTACGCTGAACAAAGGCGACATCGTGCTGTGCGGCTTCGAATATGGCCGTGTTCGTGCAATGCGTGATGAATTAGGCCGCGAAGTGCTGGAAGCGGGTCCGTCAATTCCGGTGGAAATCCTGGGCCTGTCTGGTGTGCCAGCAGCCGGTGATGAAGCAACCGTAGTACGTGACGAGAAGAAAGCACGTGAAGTTGCGCTGTATCGTCAGGGCAAATTCCGCGAAGTTAAACTGGCACGTCAGCAGAAGTCGAAGTTGGAGAACATGTTCGCCAACATGACCGAAGGCGAAGTGTCCGAGCTGAACATCGTGCTGAAAGCCGACGTACAGGGTTCGGTGGAAGCGATCTCCGATTCCTTGCTGAAACTCTCTACCGACGAAGTGAAGGTGAAGATTGTTGGCTCTGGCGTGGGCGGTATCACCGAAACCGACGCAACGCTGGCAGCAGCGTCCAACGCCATCATTCTTGGCTTTAACGTACGTGCTGATGCTTCTGCACGCCGCGTTATTGATGCAGAAAGCGTTGACCTGCGTTACTACTCAGTCATCTATAACCTGATCGACGAAGTGAAAGCCGCAATGAGCGGTATGCTGGCACCTGAGTACAAACAGCAGATTATTGGTCTGGCTGAAGTACGTGACGTGTTCAAATCACCGAAATTTGGCGCTATCGCAGGTTGTATGGTGACGGAAGGTAATATCAAGCGTCACAATCCAATCCGCGTTCTGCGTGACAACGTGGTGATTTACGAAGGTGAACTCGAATCACTGCGTCGCTTTAAAGATGACGTTAACGAAGTGCGTAACGGCATGGAGTGTGGTATCGGCGTTAAGAACTACAACGACGTGCGTACCGGCGACATGATTGAAGTCTTTGAAGTGATTGAAGTTAAACGCACCATCGCTTAAATAACAGCTGATGTGATGCAATTTGGGAGGCCATTGGCCTCCCGAATTATTTGGAGAAAAGATGATGGCGAAAGAATTTGGTCGCCCGCAGCGCGTGTCACAAGAGCTGCAAAAAGAGATCGCAATGATTCTGCAACGCGAAATTAAAGATCCGCGTTTAGGCATGATGGTCACCGTCTCCGGCGTTGAAGTTTCGCGCGATCTCGCTTATGCCAAAGTGTTTGTCACTTTCCTTAATGACAAAGACGAAGAAGCAGTGAAAAACGGCCTGAAGGCGCTGAAAGAAGCTTCTGGTTATATCCGTATTCTGCTGGGTAAAGCGATGCGTCTGCGTATCGTGCCGGAATTAACCTTCTTCTATGATAACTCCCTGATTGAAGGGATGCGCATGTCCAACCTGGTCAGCAGCGTAGTAAAAAATGACGCTGAGCGCCGGGGTACAGATGCAGCAGATGAGGACGAGGAAGCGTAATGAGCCGTCCTCGCCGTCGCGGTCGCGACGTCCATGGCGTATTGCTGCTGGATAAGCCGCAAGGCGCCTCATCCAATGATGTCCTGCAAAAAGTGAAGCGTATTTTCAATGCAAACCGGGCAGGGCATACCGGTGCGCTTGATCCGCTGGCAACCGGCATGCTGCCGATTTGTCTGGGTGAAGCCACCAAGTTTTCCCAGTATCTGCTGGATTCTGATAAGCGTTATCGTGTCATTGCACGCTTAGGGCAACGTACTGATACCTCAGACGCTGATGGCAATGTGGTAGAAACGCGTCCTGTCAGTTTTAATCAGGCGGAACTGGATGCTGCTTTAGACGGTTTCCGAGGCGATACGCTGCAAGTGCCCTCAATGTTTTCAGCGTTAAAACATCAAGGCCGACCACTGTATGAATATGCCCGCCAGGGTATTCATATTGAGCGTGAAGCGCGCCCCATCACTGTGTACCAATTGCAGTTCATTCGTTGGCAGGATGATGAGCTTGAGCTGGAAATCCACTGCTCTAAAGGCACTTATATCCGCACTATCATTGATGATCTCGGTGAGAAACTTGGCTGTGGCGCACACGTCATCATGCTGCGTCGTTTGCAGGTTGCCCGTTATCCCTTTGAAAAAATGGTCACGCTTGAGCAGCTCAACACATTGCTGAATGCTGCAACTGAAGCGGGCATTTCACTCGAAGAGCAGCTTGATCCGCTGCTGCTGCCAATGGACAGTCCGGCATCGGCTTTCCCGGAAGTCAATTTACTGCCTGTTGTTGCTGCCTATTTTAAGCAAGGGCAGCCGGTACAGGCCAGCAATGTGCCAACTGAAGGACTGGTTCGCGTGACCGAAGGTGAAGCGCGCAAGTTTATCGGTATGGCAGAAATTGCCGATGATGGGCGCGTTGCGCCGCGTCGTCTGGTGGTTGAGTTTCAAGATTAAGCCGCGCAGGCCTGCCTGAAGGGATATTTGCGTTGCTATCAGGCGAGGAGTAGAATAGCGCGGCTTTAAAGCGGGATGCTGAATTAGAGATCGGCACCCATACATTCATTTAACTGGAGTTTATTATGTCTCTAAGCGTAGAAGCTAAAGCAGAGATCGTTGCTAAATATGGTCGTGGTGCTAACGACAGCGGTTCAACCGAAGTTCAGGTTGCTCTGTTGACTGCGCAGATCAACCATCTGCAGGGCCACTTCTCTGAGCACAAGAAAGACCACCACAGCCGCCGCGGTCTGCTGCGCATGGTATCTCAGCGTCGTAAGCTGCTGGACTACCTGAAGCGTAAAGACGTTGCACGCTACAGCAGCCTGATCGAAAGCCTCGGTCTGCGTCGCTAAGTCTGAAGAATCTGATCGAGAGTTTGCAAAAAAGGCATCTTACGGTCAGATTTGTGCGAGTTTCGCGAAAAAGGGGCCTTTATGGCCCCTTTTTCGAGCAATCCGCAGCAATCCGTACCAAACTCATGTATTGTTGCTTTAAGTGATCTTTGATTGCAGAGGTTCGCGCGGCTAATGAGAGGCTTTACCGCAGGGGCGGTTAGGGTTGTCATTAGTCGCGAGGATGCAACTGAAGATCGGTAATCAATGGCAGGCTAAAGATGGCTTTGCCCCGAAGTTAAGGATGTTAATTTTGCTGAACCCGATCGTACGCAAATTCCAATATGGTCAGCATACCGTCACGCTGGAAACCGGCATGATGGCACGCCAGGCCACTGCAGCCGTTATGGTAAGCATGGATGACACTGCGGTATTCGTTACCGTTGTTGGCCAGAAAAAGCTAAGCCAGGCCAGGATTTTTCCCGCTGACCGTAAACTATCAAGAACGTACTTATGCTGCTGGCCGTATTCCAGGCAGCTTCTTCCGTCGTGAAGGTCGCCCGAGCGAAGGCGAAACGCTGATTGCACGCCTGATTGACCGCCCGGTTCGCCCGCTGTTCCCGGAAGGCTTTGTTAACGAAGTACAGGTTATCGCGACTGTTGTTTCTGTTAACCCACAGGTTAACCCTGACATCGTTGCCATGATCGGTGCGTCTGCTGCGCTGTCACTGTCAGGTATTCCGTTTAATGGTCCAATTGGTTCTGCACGAGTAGGTTACATTAACGATCAGTATGTGCTTAACCCAACGGCAGATGAAATCAAGCAATCGCGCCTGGATCTGGTGGTTGCCGGTACGCAGAATGCGGTACTGATGGTTGAATCTGAAGCTGACGTTCTGACCGAAGAACAAATGCTGGGTGCAGTGGTATTTGGTCACGATCAGCAGCAGGTTGTGATTGAAAACATCAACGCACTGGTTGCTGAAGCCGGTAAACCACGTTGGGACTGGCAGCCAGAAGCAACCAACGATGCGCTGAACGCACGTATTGCAGCCCTGGCAGAAACTCGCCTGAGCGATGCTTATCGCATCACTGAAAAACAGCTGCGCTATGAGCAGGTTAACCTGATCAAAAGCGAAACTACGGCAGCCCTGCTGGCAGAAGACGAAACGCTGGATGAAGGTGAAATCAGCGATCTGCTGCACGCTATCGAGAAAAACGTTGTACGTACCCGTATTCTGAACGGCGAACTGCGTATTGATGGTCGTGAAAAAGATATGATTCGTGGTCTGGATGTACGCACTGGCGTGCTGCCACGTACGCACGGCTCTTCACTGTTTACCCGTGGTGAAACACAGGCGCTGGTTACCGCCACGCTGGGTACTGCACGTGATGCGCAGAACCTGGATGAGCTGATGGGTGAACGTACCGACAGCTTCCTGTTCCACTATAACTTCCCTCCATACTCTGTTGGCGAAACGGGCATGGTGGGTTCGCCTAAGCGTCGTGAAATTGGTCACGGTCGTCTGGCGAAGCGCGGCGTATTAGCCGTTATGCCAAAACCGGAAGATTTTCCTTACACCGTTCGCGTAGTATCTGAAATCACTGAATCAAACGGCTCTTCTTCAATGGCCTCTGTTTGCGGTGCTTCTCTGGCGCTGATGGATGCGGGCGTGCCGATCAAAGCCGCTGTTGCCGGTATCGCAATGGGTCTGGTGAAGGAAGGCGAGAAGTTTGTTGTTCTGTCTGACATTCTGGGTGATGAAGATCACCTGGGCGACATGGACTTCAAAGTTGCTGGTAGCCGTGACGGCGTGACCGCGCTGCAAATGGATATCAAAATCGAAGGTATCACCCGTGAAATCATGCAGGTGGCATTGAACCAGGCTAAGGGTGCGCGTCTGCACATTCTGGGCGTAATGGAACAGGCTATCAGCACGCCACGCACGGAAATCTCCGAGTTTGCACCGCGCATTTACACCATCAAGATCAACTCTGACAAGATCAAAGATGTTATCGGTAAAGGCGGCTCAGTGATTCGTGCTCTGACCGAAGAAACCGGGACTACCATTGAGATCGAAGATGACGGTACGGTGAAAATCGCGGCAACCGATGGCCTGAAAGCCAAAGAAGCGATTCGCCGTATCGAAGAGATTACAGCTGAAATCGAAGTAGGCCGCATTTACAACGGTAAAGTAACACGCATCGTTGATTTTGGTGCCTTCGTTGCGATTGGTGGCGGTAAAGAAGGTCTGGTACATATCTCACAGATCGCTGATAAGCGCGTGGAGAAAGTAACTGACTATCTGCAGATGGGACAGGAAGTACCGGTTAAGGTGATGGAAGTTGATCGCCAGGGCCGTGTTCGTCTGAGCATTAAAGAAGCGACAGAGTCAAAGCCGCAGGCTGAAGAAGCTGCAGCTGCAAGCACGCCTGACGCGGAATAAGTCGTTCCTGATTTGCCTCTCCTTGTATTGCGAGGAGAGGCGTTTGTGTTATCGCGAGGGCGGGAATCCTTGTGCACAGCAGGCGGACGACAGGATGGTTGTCCCAATGTTTGTATTCGGGAGTGGGAAATGAAGCCTTTTTTGCGCTGGTGTTTTGTTGCGACAGCTTTGACGCTGGCAGGATGCAGCAACTCCAATTGGCGTAAGAACGATGTTCTTGCAGTACCTTTACAGCCCACACTGCAGCAAGAAGTGATTCTGGCGCGCATGGAACAAATTCTTGCCAGTCGCGCCCTCACCGATGATGAACGCGCACAGCTGTTATATGAGCGCGGAGTGTTGTATGATAGTTTGGGTCTGAGGGCATTAGCGCGGAACGATTTTTCGCAAGCGTTGTCTATAAGACCTGATATGCCGGAAGTATTTAACTACCTCGGCATATATTTAACGCAGGCGGGCAATTTTGATGCCGCCTATGAAGCGTTTGATTCTGTACTTGAGCTTGATCCAACTTACAACTATGCGCATTTAAACCGTGGTATCGCCCTCTATTACGGCGGTCGATACAAGTTAGCGCAAGATGATCTGCTGGCGTTTTATCAAGACGATCCTAACGATCCTTTCCGTAGTTTGTGGCTCTATCTCGTCGAAAGTGAGATGGACGCTGACAAAGCTAAAGTAACGTTGCAACAGCGTTACGACAAAGCGGTGAAGGAACAATGGGGATGGAATATTGTCGAGTTCTACCTGGGCGACATCAGCGAAAAAACGTTGATGGAAAGTCTTAAGGCGGACGCAACGGATAACACCTCGCTCGCTGAACATCTCAGTGAAACCAACTTCTATTTAGGTAAGTACTACCTAAGTCTGGGGGAGAAGGATGACGCGAAAGCGTTATTCAAACTGGCGGTGGCTAACAACGTGAATAACTTTGTTGAACACCGATACGCATTGTTGGAACTGGCGCAACTCGGCCAGACACAAGACGATTTATCAGAATCTGACCAGCAATAGCTGACGAACTTTTATTGCCTGTAATACCTGTAAAGTCATCATCTTCAGGGATGAGGGCTTTTCTGTTCGTCAAAACTTCTAATTTGAGCCGGTTCACACTTTTTGATGAAAATGACTGAAAATTTTCACGACGAGTTATGTAGACTGGCCGCCGCAATCTAAGAGGCACGTGTACTACATGACTGATATTCAAACCACTTTTGCAGATCTTGGCCTGAACGCTGACATCCTTGAATCACTGAACGGCATGGGCTACGTAAAGCCATCCCCAATCCAGGCTGAGTGTATTCCTCACCTGCTGGCGGGCCGTGATGTGTTAGGTATGGCGCAGACCGGGAGTGGTAAAACCGCGGCCTTCTCTCTGCCGCTGTTAAACAACATTGATCCAACCGTCAAAGCACCACAAATTCTGGTGTTGGCACCGACCCGCGAACTGGCGGTACAGGTTGCTGAAGCTGTTACTGAATTCTCTAAACATATGCGCGGCCTGAACGTTGTAGCCCTTTACGGCGGACAACGTTACGACGTACAGCTGCGCGCACTGCGTCAGGGACCACAAGTAGTTGTGGGTACGCCTGGCCGTCTGCTGGACCACCTGAAGCGTGGCACGTTAGATCTTTCTAACCTGCGCGGCCTGGTGCTGGACGAAGCGGACGAAATGCTGCGTATGGGCTTCATTGAAGACGTTGAAACCATCATGGCTCAGATCCCAGAAGGTCACCAGACCGCTCTGTTCTCTGCAACCATGCCAGAAGCGATTCGTCGTATCACAAAACGTTTCATGAAAGATCCGCAGGAAGTGCGTATCCAGTCAAGCCTGACAACGCGTCCGGACATCAGCCAGTCTTACTGGACTGCATACGGTCGTAAAACTGACGCACTGGTTCGCTTCCTCGAAGCTGAAGACTTTGATGCTGCAATCATCTTTGTCCGTACCAAAAATGCGACGCTGGAAGTTGCTGAAGCGTTGGAGCGTAGCGGTTATAACAGCGCAGCACTGAATGGTGACATGAACCAGGCACTGCGTGAGCAGACGCTGGAGCGTTTGAAAGATGGTCGTCTGGACATCCTGATCGCGACTGACGTTGCTGCACGTGGTCTGGACGTTGAGCGTATCAGCCTGGTTGTTAACTACGACATCCCGATGGATGCAGAATCTTACGTTCACCGTATCGGTCGTACTGGTCGTGCGGGCCGTGCAGGTCGCGCGCTGCTGTTCGTTGAGAACCGCGAGCGTCGTCTGCTGCGTAACATCGAACGCACCATGAAGTTGTCGATCCCAGAAGTTGAGCTGCCAAACGCAGAACTGCTGGGTCAGCGTCGTCTGGCTAAGTTCGCGGCTAAAGTTCAGCAGCAGCTGGAAAGCAGCGATCTGGATATGTACCGCGCTCTGCTGTCTAAGATGCAGCCGGAAGAAGAGCTGGATATGGAAACGCTGGCTGCTGCGCTGCTGAAAATGGCACAGGGCGAACGTCCACTGATCCTGCCACCAGATGCACCGCGTCCACAGCGTCGTGAGTTCCGCGATCGTGACGATCGTGATGGTCGTCGTGACTCACGCGATTCACGTGGTCCACGCGAAAGCCGTGATGGCGATCGTCCACGTCGTGAGCGTCGTGATGTTGGCGAAATGCAGCTGTACCGCATCGAAGTAGGTCGTGATGATGGCGTTGAAGTTCGTCACATCGTTGGTGCTATCGCTAACGAAGGCGATATCAGCAGCCGTTACATTGGTAACATCAAGCTGTTCGGCACACACTCAACCATCGAGCTGCCGAAAGGTATGCCGGGTGACGTACTGCAGCACTTCACTCGCACGCGTATTCTGAATAAGCCAATGAATATGCAGCTGTTGGGTGATGCACAGCCGAACGAAGGCCGTGGCGAACGTCGTCCAGGTGGTCGTGACTTCGGTGGCGAGCGTCGTGGCGGTGGTGCCAACCGTGAAGGCGGCCGTCGCTTCTCTTCCGATCGCCCAGGCGGTCGCGAAGGTGGACGTAGCTTCAACCGCGAAGGCGGTCGTGGCCCACGTCGTGAAGACGGTGCTGCACCGCGTCGTCGTGATGCATAAGATTAAGTTGGGCGGAAACGCCCACTAAATCAACTAAAAGGAAGCCCTGTGGGCTTCCTTTTTATGGCGGTTACGCGCCGCCGCTTATCAGCACGCGTTCACCACTGATATAGGCCGCCTCTTCAGAGGCTAAAAACAGCGCAACCTGCGCGACATCTTCTGGCAGGCCAAAACGTCCCAGCGGTGTTGCTGCCAGCAGTTGCGCCTTGAGCTGCGGACTGAGCTTTTTCGCTGCCAGTAATCCCTCGGTCAAAATAATACCTGGCGCCAGGGCGTTAACGCGAATATTTTTCGGGCCGAATTCCCGGGCCAGTCCCTGAGTTAAGCTATCAATTGCCCCTTTCGTCGCAGACCACAGCACGGAGCCTGGCGTGCTGTTCTGACTGTTCAACGCACTCAGATTAATAATCGTGCCGCCGCGCTCTGGAAAATGACGGATGGCATGCTGGCACATCAGTATCGTACCCAGTAAATTTACGTTGATTTGCTGCTGCATCTCGTCGCGCGTCAGCAACGTAAAATCACCGTGATGAAACATTCCGGCGTTGTTAACTACAATATCGGGCGCGCCAAACCGCTCAATGCACGCGGCGAACAGCCGTTCAATATCGCGCTCATGGGAAATATCAGCCTGCACGGCCACGCCTTCACTGCCCAGCGTCATAATGTCACTGACCACATCGACAGCACCGACTTCATCCTGATGATAATTGACGACCACGCGCGCGCCTGCCGCTGCGAATGCAATAGCAATAGCGGCACCGATGCCTTTTGAAGCGCCTGTCACTAGCGCAATCTTGCCTTCAAGTGCTTTCATGTTGTTTCTCCACCTGAGTCATCGCGTGGATAAAATATGCGCGTTGCGTGAAGGAAGGCGGTAATGCAATCCTGCAAGCTTTTTGCACAATCCTGCAAAAGTAACGGGATGGTTGTTATGCGAGTCAGAACTTCAGGTAGTATCAATAAGTTGGCTTGGCGCAGTCAGGAGAAAAAATAATGACAGAAAAAGAGCGTTGGCAGGCGTTAGCACAGCTTATTGCACGCCACGCGCCTGTAGATGGCCGCCATGCGAGTGCCATTGATTTTCTTTTTTGGCCGAAGTTCAGCGCCTACCGAGCCGATGCATATTGCCCAATGGGCCAGCTTTGCGCTTGTTGCTCAGGGAGGCAAAGCCCTGCATATCGGTGATGAGGTTTTACATTATGGGCCAGGCGATCTGTTGCTGGTCACGCTGGATATGCCGGTGCGCTCCTGTGTGACCGTTGCCACGCCGGAAAAGCCAAATCTCGGTATTGGCATCGCGATAAATGAATCACGTCTGATGCGCTATCTCGAAAACTTTCCGCCCGATCAGCCGCTGGCAGCAGCGCGCAACGAGCGGGGCATCACCGTGCATAAAATATCGCCTCTGTTAGTCGATGCGGTGATCCGCCTGATTCGCTTACTCGACCACCCTCAGGACATTGCGGCTCTGGCTCCGCTTATCGAGCAAGAGATTTTCTATCGCCTGCTCACCGGACCGGAGGGGCGCGTATTTTTAATATGGCGCTGGCAGAACGACCCGGTAACCGTGTAGCCCAGGCTGCGCGTTGGCTGCGGGAAAATTTCCACCAGCCACTCAAGATCGACAAGCTCGCCAGCAGCGTTGGCATGAGCATCTCGTCACTGCATCATCATTTCAAAGCGGTAACGGCAATGACGCCAATGCAATATCAAAAGCAGCTAAGGCTGAATGAAGCGCGGCGCTTGATGAGGGTAGAAAAACTCGATGCGGGAACGGCAGGTTATCGCGTGGGTTATCAGAGCGCATCGCAGTTTAGTCGGGAGTACAGCCGCTTTTACGGACAGTCACCAGCGCGAGATACTCGTCAACTGGCGGTGGGCACAGACTCCTGACGCCCACCGCCATAGTGATTACAGCGTTTTCGCCGCTTCCATCGCAATGGCAAACGAGCGCAGACGTGCCTGTGAGTCAAAAATCTGACCGTTTACCATGATTTCGTCGGCCTGGGTTTCGCGCATTAATGCGGTCAGCCCGTGACGAACTTTATCGCCATCGCCAACCAGCGACATGCTCAGTGCTTGCTGCACGCCATACTGTTCAGAGGGCGACCACAGGTTATCCATGTTTTCGACGGGTGCAGGCAGCGGACCAGGTTTGCCGCGGCGTAAATTAATGAACTGCTGCTGTTGAGAGGTAAACAGGAAGCGTGCGTCGCGTTCGTTATCGGCAGCCACCACATTAATACATACCATCGCATAAGGCTTCGCGAGACGCGCAGAGGGCTGGAAATTCTCACGATAAAGATGCAGCGCCTGGAATAGCTGATCGGGTGCAAAATGAGAAGCAAAAGCAAATGGCAGGCCCATTCTGGCAGAGAGTTGTGCACTGTAAAGACTGGAACCCAGCAACCATACCGGAATTTTCATACCTAAACCTGGCACAGGCTGGACGGGCGGTTGCTCACCTTCTTCTGCATCAAACCAGCTAATCAGTTCGGCGACATCAGCCGGAAACGTGTCTGCCTGGGCACTGGAAAGATGACGACGCAGTGCCATCATAGTGCGCTGATCCGAGCCAGGAGCGCGGCCTAAGCCTAAGTCGATACGGCCAGGATAAAGCGAAGCGAGCGTACCAAACTGTTCTGCAATCACCAGCGGAGCATGGTTTGGCAGCATAATACCGCCCGAGCCTAACTTCAGCGTTTCAGTATTTGCCGCCAGATAACCAATCAGCACTGAGGTTGCGGCGCTGGCAATGCCGGTCATATTGTGATGTTCAGCCAGCCAGTAGCGTTCAAAGCCTGATTTCTCAGCCTGACGCGCCAGTGCCAGTGAATTATGAAAAGCGTCACGCGGCGTAGAGCCTTGCGGGATCGGGGCCAGATCTAATACGGAAAGGCGAACGTTTTTTCTCAGACATGGGTACTCCAAAGTGTATGGCGCAGGTGGTAAACCCTGCACCAATCAGTATTACGCATCATTCCCCATATTAAAACTGCTAACATCAGCAGGAATATAGCCTGTATGTGCTTTCATCGCTGTGGTGTAAGCATCATGCCTTCGAGTTTGCGCCAGTAACCGTTGCAGTCACTGCCTTTCGCCAGCATTAACGGTGCCTGGCCCGCTTCGTTGGCGCGAAAGCGTTTGATTTCTGCCAGGGTGTCTGAATTTTGCGGCGACAGGCGCACAATATCCACCCACTGATGCATGTGAACCAGATCGTTGCCGAGGTTGTAGCAATAGCCGCTCATGGTCTGGATACCGTTAAGGACAAACACCTGCTGGCCTTCCTGCGACTTAACGCGGCGACCCGTGGGATATTTTATACAGCAGGTTTCACACTGATCTTTGGCGCGGTTTTCTGAGCGTGCGGTAAAGCAGCGTGCCGACAACGCCAGCGGTAAATAGCCGTAACCCAGCACCTCTACTTCAAATTGCTGACGAATGTTACGGTCAGCGCACTGTTGCAATATTTCTGTCAGCCAGTCGCGCGACATCTCAACCGGCATGCACCAGCGCGTCATGCCTTCTTTAACCAGTAACTGCAACGTATCTGCGTTATAGACGTTAAGCGTTGGCCCGGCGACAAAGGGCAGCTTACGCTCCGCCGCCAGATTGACGGTGCCGAAGTCGTTCGCTTCGATCAGGAACTCGCCATTCTCAACATAGCGTTTGAGTTCTGTAATTTCCGAGGGTGATTGCAGCAATGCCAGTGTACTAAGCACCACCTGCTTACCGCTCGATGCCAGTTCACGCGCCAGATTCATCCAGTCAGCAAAGCCGGTTGCGCGGCGCTTGCTGCACACAGTTTCACCCAGATAAACAATATCTGCGCTGCTGGCGGCAGCGTGTGAATAAAATTGTTGCAGCGTGTCGGTGGGCCAATACCACAACACCGGGCCAAGAGCATATTTCATTGTGTCCCCCTTACTGCCACGCCCGGTGATAAGCGCCAGGCGTGGTTTGCGATCCTTCTGAAAGCGCATCCAGCGAGGCTGTCCAGTGTGGCGCTACCGCGAACTGTTCGGGCTGCGCAATACAATGGTCAATAGCCTGACGCCAGACGCGTGCGACATCAGCGACATACGCCGGACTGCGCTGGCGTCCTTCAATTTTTACCGATGCCACGCCCGCTTTCAGCAGATCAGGCAGCAGAGCCAGCGTGTTCAGGCTGGTGGGTTCTTCCAGAACGTGATAACGCTGTTCTTCCACCTGATAGCGGCCTTTGCAGAGCGTGGGATAACCCGCGCTTTCATCCGCTGCGTAACGATCGATGAGCACTTCATTCAGGCGTGATTCCATGCCCTGAGGCGTTTGCTGCCAGCGCACAAATTTTGCAGGTGAGCAGGCACCCGCGCTGTTGGGTGATTCGCCCGTCAGCCACGAGGAAAGGTAACAGCGACCTTCCGCCATAATGCACAGGCTGCCAAAGGCAAACACTTCAAGCGGCACCGGCGTATTACGGGCCAGTTGTTTAACCTGATGAAGTGACAACACACGCGGCAGCACTACGCGATGCAGAGCGAAATGACGGTGATAAAAGCGAATGGCTTCAAGATTTGTGGCAGAAGCCTGAACCGATAAATGACGTTCTACCTGGGGATAATGGTGAGCAGCGTATTCCAGCGTGGCGATATCGGCCAAAATCAACGCATCGGCGCCGTTTTGCGCGGCGACATCAATCGCGCGCCGCCAGCGTCCCATTCCTTCAGGATGAGCAAAAGTGTTAATGGCGACATGCAGTTTACGATGATATTGATGCAGATAGCGCGCCGCTTCCGCCAGCTTTTTATCGGTAAAATTCAGTCCAGCAAAATGCCGAGCGTTCGTCTCATCTTTTAACCCGACATAGACTGCATCAGCGCCATTTTCTACCGCAGTGCGTACCGCGGGCAAATTACCGGCAGGACAAAGCAGTTCCATAGTAATCCCTCTCAACATACAGACAGCAGGAGTCTAGGGAGATGTCGCGAACAGGATGTTGATTTAAGGCAGTGAATAACCAAATCGTGATGGTAATCGCCATTTATTCAGCGTGATGGTGTGCGTTTTATTGATCTCGACTGAAGCGCAGATAAAAGGATATGGCAGAATACGTAAAATTTTCTTAAGGGAGAAAAGAGAGTGTCTGAAAGCTTACATGCCCG
Organism: Candidatus Pantoea haifensis; assembly: GCA_018842655.1. GTDB lineage: Bacteria > Pseudomonadota > Gammaproteobacteria > Enterobacterales > Enterobacteriaceae > Pantoea > Pantoea haifensis. The sequence continues at coordinate 3,448,234 of JAGTWN010000004.1, forward strand.
GCTGGTTAAAAATATTCATAAAATCATTCGGATACCAGTATCTGTCACGCCATTTTTTATGCAAAAATCTTTTTTGCAACAACTCCTAAACTGGCAATTTCGTCATTCTTTGGCTGAAGGTGAGTTAGACTTCCTCCAGGGGCGCTTTCTGGGTATTGATGTTGGTGATGTCAATCTGCGTTGGATCACCACAATCCAGAACGGCCAACTGGTGGTATTGCAGAATGCCAAAGCCGATGTTTGGTTTCGGGGCAATGCCAATGACTTGTTGCTGGTGGCAGCACGCAAAGCAGATCCCGATATGTTGTTTTTTCAACGCCGACTGGTGATTGAAGGCGACACAGAACTGGGTCTGGAGGTGAAGAACGTAATGGATGCAATTGAACTCGACGCCATGCCCACAATGTTACGCACCGGATTGCAGCAATTGGCTGCTTTTGTAGAGGCAGGAATGAAACTGGACGCGAAAGCCGCACAGGCGCGCGCGGGTGTCTCATGTTGATTCGAACCGAAATTGGTGTCGATGCAGCGGGCATCGACAGTTTGCTTAAACGCTGTTTTAAAACCGCAGCTGAAGCAGAGTTGACCCAGGAGCTGCGTGAAGATGGCTTGCTCACGCTTGGCGTAGTTGCAACAGACGATGAAGGTCAGGTATTAGGCTATGCCGCCTTCAGCCCGGTCACCTTACAAGGGGAAGATCGTGGCTGGGTAGGGCTGGCACCGCTGGCAGTAGATGAAAGCCTGCGGGGCCAGGGCATCGCCAAAAAGCTGATTTACGAAGGCCTGGACACGCTCAATGAATTTGGCTACAGCGCAGTCGTGGTGTTAGGCGATCCCGCTTTGTTTAATCGCTTTGGTTTTGAACCAGCTGCGCGTCATGGCTTACACAGCCGCTGGTCAGGCACCGAGGCTGCTTTTCAGGTTTATCGCCTCGCGGACAACGCCTTTGAAAATACAGAAGGGCGCATCGAGTACGCCGCGCCCTTTAATCGTTTTAGCTAAACCACTCTTCGAGGCTGGCAGGTTGGCAGGCAACTAAATGCAGTTTTTGTTGACGCGTTAACTGCTTAACCTGATATTCCAGCCGCGATGCGCTGGCACGATCGCCCGCTTCGCAGTGAAACACTAAATCAAGGGGACCTTTGCCGCGCAGTGCGCGTGCACCGCGTCCGCATTGATGCTGACTCACGCGACGCGCCACGTCGGTCGTAATGCCCGTGTAAAGGATGCCAGCGGCGGTGCGTACAATATAGAGCTGCCAGCTCTGATTCATATCGGTCATCTCTCTCTGAAGCTTGCCGGGCAGTGTAGCGCGCTTGTTGCATGGCGGCTATCCAGCCTTACTGGTTCATTAACTGGAGTTTACTGTGTCTGACCATGCTCACCTGGTGCGTTACCTGAAAAAACAGCACGTTCTTTCTCTCTGTTGTACGGCTGACAATGAACTCTGGTGCGCCAACTGCTTTTATGTCTTTGATGACGCGCGTATGGCTTTTGGCTAATGACCGAGCCGGATACCCGCCACGGGCTACTTTTGATGAAGAATGCCCATGTGGCTGGCACGGTGAATGGCCAACCTAAAACAGTTTTATTGATCAAAGGCATACAATATCGCGGGCAGATTACGCAATTAAAGGATGAGGCCGAAAAACAGGCGCGTGAGGCTTACCAAAAACGCTTCCCGGTTTCACGCAAAGTCACAGCGCCGCTGTGGGAAATCCGGCTGGATGAATTAAAGATGACAGATAATGCGTTGGGGTTTGGCAAAAAGATTAGCTGGCAGCGCAATGAGATGTGACACTCCCTTCCCTGGCGGGAAAGAGAGCAGTCGATCAGGCTGCCTGTAAAATACGCAGCGATTCACGATTAAACGCAGGCAGATCATCGGGTGTACGGCTGGTGACCAGCTTATCGTCATCCACCACAACTTCTTTATCGTAGAAGTCGGCACCGGCATTCACTAAATCAACCGCAATAGCTTTTACGCAGGTCATTTTGCGGCCACGCACACCATTGGCGCTGATAAGCAGCTGTGGGCCATGGCAGATAGCAAAGATGGGTTTGCCGCTGGCAACAAACTCTTTGGTGAAAGTCACAAAGCGGTCATCACCGCGCAGTGAATCTGGTGAATGTCCGCCCGGCAGCAGCAGTGCATCAAACTCGGCGGGGCTGACATCATCAATGCTGCAATCGATAGTCACTTCCGCCTGACCCTTTTTGCCCTTAATTGTTTTCCCTGCCTGCATTTCAATGGTAACAACATCGAAGCCTGCTTGCTTGTAGGCGTCAGCAGGTGAGGTAAATTCTGAGTCTTCAAATTCATCGGTGATTAAAACCGCTACTTTCTTGCTCATTTTTTCCTCCATATCAACGTGGAGCGCGGATTGCGCTGTTCTGCTTACCCAATAAGCCTGGCTGCCAACAGTAAGATTGCAAGCCAGGCCGCACTATTCGTCTATCTTTTAAACCATGAGCAGAATGTTATTTAGGGAGAGGGATGAATCGCGTTTTACTGACTGGAGCAACAGGATTAGTCGGATCGCATCTGCTGCGATTGCTGATAGACGATCCGCGTATTGATGAAATTATCGCCCCCACACGTCGTCCGCTGCCGGAGATGCGTAAAGTGGTGAATCCGGTCGAAGCTGATTTAACGGATGTGTTACGCCCGCTGAAAGCCTCGCTCGACACGGTGTTTTGCTGTCTGGGCACGACCCGCAAACAAGCAGGCAGTAAAGAGGCCTTTGTCCATGTGGATTATACGTTAGTGATAGACAGTGGCTTGAGCGGCTTGCGTTTGGGCGCGAAACAGATGCTGGTAGTGAGCGCGCACGGCGCAAATCGTCATTCGCCATTTTTTTATAATCGTGTCAAAGGCGAGATGGAAAATGCGCTGCGTCATCAGGGCTGGCCGCGCCTTACGCTGGTACGACCTTCGCTATTACTGGGCGAGCGAAAGAACAAGCGCGGCGCAGAGCGTTTGCTGGCTCCGATCTTTGGCCTGCTGCCCGGTCACTGGCGTGCCGTACAGGCACGGGACGTGGCGCAGTGTCTGCACGATCAGGCGTTTTTACCGGGCGGCAATAACGTCAATATCATCGAATCGGGAGATATTCCTCGCCACTTACGATAAATACCAGATGTGCTGATTGCGGCTACCGCGCCAGCGCAGCGTGGCATCTTTTTCCGCTTCGATAAAAGGGCCATCAATCAAGACATCAATAAAGGCCAGCACTTCGCGCTGTGCTGCAGTCAACGCCTGCTTCTCATAACCGGTCCACAGCCAAATATCTTTGCCCACGCACTCCTGCCGCACCCGTTTAACCAGGCGGCGTATGTGCGGCACGTTGTGCGGATGCAGCGGGTCGCCACCGCTCAGGGATAAGCCCCGACGCGGAATGCGCGTATCCTGCAGATCGGCCAGCAGTTGCTCTTCCATGGCTAAAGTAAAGGGCACGCCGGAATCGATCCGCCACGTGCTCTGGTTATAACAGCCGCGACACTGATGCTCGCATCCGGCCACAAACAGCGTGCAGCGCGTGCCGGGGCCATTTATCACATCAAGATCGTAGTAACGATGAATATGCATCATCACAGCGGTCCGCTGTCGAGGTGTTTAACGCGACGCTGTACTTCTTGCTGTTTCCCGGCATTAAACGGGCGGGCGTCAGGACTGCCGAGATAGCCGCACACACGCCGCGTGACCGAGACGTGCGCCGGATCGTGGTTACCGCAGCTGGGACAGGTAAAGCCGCGGCTGGTACAGCTAAATTCGCCGCTAAAACCACACTCATAACATTCATCAATAGGCGTATTGGTGCCGTAATAAGGTACGCGGTGATAGCTGTAATCCCAGACATCTTCCAGCGCCTGTAAATTGTGCTGTATGTTAGGGTACTCGCCATAACAGATAAAACCGCCATTCGCCAACGCCGGATAGGGCGCTTCAAAGTCAATTTTGTCGTAAGGATTGACCTTTTTCTCTACATCAAGGTGGAAGCTGTTGGTGTAATAACCCTTGTCGGTGACGCCTTTTACTACGCCAAATTCGGCGGCATCCAGGCGACAGAAACGATCGCACAAGTTTTCGCTGGGTGTGCTGTAAAGGCTGAAGCCGTAGCCCGTTTCAGCTTTCCACGCCTCTGTCGCATTGCGTAAATGGGTAATGATCGCGATGCCTTTATCATGTAAAGCCGCACTGTCATAAGGATGCTGTGCACCACCGCTCAACGCATTGAGCGTTTCATGCAGGCCGATATAGCCCAACGATAACGAAGCACGTCCGTTGCGAAAAATCGGGCCGATTTCATCATCGGCATTAAGCCGTACACCGCAGGCACCTTCCATATAAAGAATGGGCGCGACACGGGCTTTGGTTTTTCCAGGCGCGCCACGCGTGTCATCAGGGCTTGTTTTGCCAGCGCCAGACGCTCATCCAGTAGCGACCAGAAACGCGCGTCGTCGCCACCTGCTTCCAGCGCAATACGCGGCAAATTCAGGCTGATTACGCCAATATTATTGCGACCTTCATGGATCTGTTTTCCGTTCTCTTCATAGACGCCCAAAAAGCTACGGCAGCCCATTGGCGTTTTAAACGATCCGGTAACGCTAACCACCTGATCGTAATTAAGGATATCGGGATACATACGTTTACTGGCACACGCCAGCGCCAGCTGTTTAATGTCGTAATTCACATCACCCGCGCGACGATTAATCCCTTCGCGAATGGCAAAAACCAGTTTGGGAAAAACAGCAGTTTTGTGATTTTTCCCCAGACCCGCCAGCCGGTTACGCAGAATGGATTGCTGAATCAAACGCGCAGACCAATCGGTGCCAAGACCAAAGCCAAAGGTAACGAAGGGGTTTGACCATTGGCGGTATGCAAAGTATTCACTTCATATTCCAGCGACTGAAAAGCGTCATAACACTCTTTTTCAGTCCGCTCACGCGCATAGGCTTCGCTATCTGCAATACGCCATTCAGCTGCAATAGCGCGATGCTTTGCCAGGCTCAGCTCAACAAACGGCGCCAGCACTTCATCAATGCGATTGATAGTAGTTCCGCCGTAAATATGGCTGGCAACCTGGGCGATGATCTGTGCAGTTACAGCCGTTGCCGTTGCGATCGATTTAGGCGGTTCGATCTCCGCGTTGCCCATTTTAAAACCGTTGTTCAGCATGCCTTCGAGATCAATCAACATACAGTTAAACATCGGGAAAAAAGGCGAGTAGTCGAGATCGTGATAATGGATCTCACCGCGCTCGTGCGCCTGCACCACATTTCGCGGCAGGATCTGTTGCTGGGCATAATGTCTGGCGACGATCCCGGCGAGCAGATCCCGCTGCGTCGGGATCACTTTGCTGTCTTTGTTGGCGTTTTCATTCAACAGCGCCGCGTTGGTCTGATCCACCAGGCCGCGAATGGCATGATGCAGTTTGCCGCGCTGTTCGCGTGCTACGTCGCGATCGTGGCGGTATTCAATCCAGGCGCGTGCCAGCTGCGGGTAAGGGCCTGACATCAAGGTCTCTTCAACCGCGCACTGAATATCACGAATATCGACTTCCGGGCGATCTGCCAACCGACGACTGACCTCATTCGCCACCTTTGCACACCAGGCTGCGTCGTTAACCTGTGCCGCCTGTGCTGCTGCTGTGACCGCTGATAAAATGCGTTGCGCATCAAAACCTGTACGACAGCCGTCGCGTTTCACCACTACCGTTGCCATTTTTCCCTGACCCCATATGTAGACATGAAAACAAGTCTAATCGCTACATATAGTGATTTCCGCAGAATAGTCAGGTGCAGTTTGACCTACGACAAGGAAGACGGATTCCTGTATGAAAAAGCCGCTCGCCTGAAAAGCGTTTCCTGACGCTGTACAGGCGAACCAGCACGATGAACGGGGTAAGCTGCCGGGAATGCACCACTGGCCGCCGTCTGTAAGGTTGTAGAATCAGGCAGGGCCACTGACAGAGTGACGGCGTACTAACGTCGGACTAAACATGTTTGTCACTTCAGGCAGCGGCTGATCGTTCGCCAGCGCCAGCGCCAGTTCTGCTGCCTGCTGCGCCATAGTGACAATCGGATAGCGCACAGTAGTAAGGCGCGGACGTACATAGCGCGACACCAGCACATCATCAAAGCCAATCAGTGACATCTCTTCCGGCACGCGCACGCCATTATCACTTAAAACCGCCAGCGCACCCGCTGCCATTGAGTCGTTATAACAGGCTACGGCGGTGAAATGTTTACCGCGTCCCAGCAGCTCGGTTATGGCCTGTTCGCCGCCTGTCTCGTCTGGTTCACCCCAGGCCACCAGCCGATCGTTGCAGGGCAAACCGTGCTCTTTCAGCGCATCGTAATAGCCTTGCAGGCGATCTTCCGCATCGGAAATGGTGTGGGTTGAGCAGACGAAAGCGATATTTTGATGGCCCAGTTGAATCAGATGGCGGGTTGCCAGCCATGCGCCATAGCGATCGTCCAGCGCAATGCAGCGTTGCTCAAAGCCCTTCAGCAACCGATTCAGCAGCACCATGCCCGGCACCTGTTTCATCAACACTTCCAGCTCGGCGTCAGAAATTTTCTTGGCATGAACCACCAGTGCCGCGCAGCGATGGCGCATCAGTTGCTCAATCGCCTGACGCTCTTTTTGCTCGTTGTGGTAACCGTTACCAATCAGTAAAAAGTTGCCGGTTTGTCCCGCGACTTCATCAACCGCTTTGACCATTGCGCCGAAAAACGGATCGGAAACGTCGCCTACGACCAGACCCAGGGTCTCGGTAGATTGCTGCGCCAGGGCGCGTGCATTGGCGTTTGGATGATACTGAAGTTCTTCCATTGCCTGGCCAACGGCCTGGCGTGAACTTTCGCTGGCTTTGGGAGAATTATTAATAACGCGAGAAACCGTCGCGACAGAAACGCCTGCCAGTTTCGCAACATCCTTTATGGTCGCCATGCGTTTACCTGCTTCGGGGAAAACGTTTACACATGACATCAGTGTTACGGAAAAGCGGCCTTACATCAAGCCAACAGAATGCCAGCGTCGTCGCAAAAGAGAGCAAAATCAGGCGTTCCGCCGCGACTTCTGCGGCGAGGGAGTTGCATGGTATGCTGACAGCTTCTTCACCTGCCATGAATGATAACAATGAAAACAAGAGTGCCACATCTGGCGCATTGGGGCGCCTTTACCGCCATTACGGAAAACGATCGTCTGACGGGCTGCGAGCCTTTTTTCGCCGATGCCGATCCTTCGCCGATGCTCAACACCCTGCCTGAACTGGTTTATTCAGACAAACGTATTCGCCAGCCGATGGTACGTCGCTCGTGGTTAAAATCGCGGGAAAACAGCGATCGCACGCTGCGTGGACGCGAAGATTTTGTCGCCGTGGACTGGGAAACGGCGCTGGATTTAGTCGCAGAAGAAAACCGTCGCGTTCGCGATCGTTACGGTGCCTCCGGCATTTTCACCGGCTCGTATGGCTGGTCATCAGCGGGCCGCGTCAACCATGCGCGCACCCTGGTGCGTCGTTTTTACTTTAACGGCGGCGGCGGCGTTGACCAGCAAGGCAACTACAGCTGGGGCGCAGCGCAATTTTTCCTGCCTTATGTTATTGGCACCTATATGCCACTGACCGGCCGCGTAACCGACTGGCCGGAAGTGGTCGAACATGCAGAAATATTTGTCGCCTTTGGCGGGCTGGCGCTGAAAAATGCCCAGGTTGCTTCAGGCGGCGCAGGCCAGCACAGCCTGAAACCGGCGCTGGAACAGTTAGCCGCCAAAGGCACGCCAGTCATTAACATCAGCCCAATGCGCGATGACTGCCCGGCCTTTGTTAACGCTGAATGGATCCCCATTCGCCCCAATACTGACGTGGCGTTGATGATGGCGCTCGGCTATGAAATCAGCCAGCGTGGCGCAGTGGATGAAGCCTTCCTGGCCAGCCACTGCACCGGCTGGCCACAGCTGCGCGCTTATCTGCTGGGTGAAAGCGATGGCGTGGCAAAAACTGCTGGCTGGGCCAGCCGTATCACCGGCATTCCGGCTGAGCGCATTGTGCAACTGGCACAGCAACTGGTGGGTAAACGTAGCTTTATGACCTGTTCCTATTCAGTGCAGCGTGCGCACCGCGGCGAACAGCCCTACTGGATGATGATCGCCCTCTCATCAATGCTGGGTCAGCCAGGCTTGCCGGGAGCAGGTTTTTCGTTTGGTCACGGCTCGATGAACAGCGTCGGCAATCCGCGTCAGGATGGCCCCGCGCCGCTGATGAGTGCGGGCGTTAATCCGTCTGGCTTGTCGATTCCGGTGGCGCGCATCAGCGATATGCTGCTCAATCCTGGCCAGCCTTATACTTTTCAGGGTGAAACGCTGCACTATCCCGACATCCATCTGGTGCACTGGGCGGGCGGCAATCCGTTCCATCATCATCAGCAGCTTAACCGGCTGGTTGAAGGCTGGCAGAAGCCGGACACGGTTGTGGTGCAGGATATTGTCTGGACGCCTGCGGCGCAGATGGCCGACATTGTGTTGCCCGCCACCACCACGCTGGAGCGCAACGATATTGGCGGCTCATCGCGTGACCGCTTTGTTTTTGCGATGCATCAGGCCGTTAAGCCGCAGCATCAGGCTCGCAACGATTTTGATATCTTTGCCGATCTCGCCGAGCGTCTCGGCTATCGCGACACCTTTACCGAAGGGCGCAATGAAATGCAGTGGATCGAGCATCTGTATCAGCAATGTGCCGTGGCGCATGCACACAAAGGCATCGACTTCCCTGAGTTTGCAGATTTCTGGCAGCGCGGCTTTGTTGAAATTCCTGAAGGCGGTAAGCCTTACATCTTTATGGATGATTTTCGCGCCGATCCGGTTGCGCATCCGATTCAAACCGCCAGCGGTAAAATTGAGCTGTTCAGCCAGACCATTGCGGATTACCAGCTGGACGATGTTGCCGGGCACCCGGAGTGGCGCGAGCCGCAGGAGTGGCTGGGCGCAGCCCTCAGCGCCGACTATCCGCTGCACATGATTTCTGTGCAACCGTCAGATCGCCTGCACAGTCAGCTTGATGGCACCGAAACCGTACAGCGCAACAAAACCGCCGGACATGAGACGCTCTATATGCATCCGCAGGATGCCAGCGCACGCGGTATCGCAGAGGGTGATGAGATTGAAGTGAGCAATGCGCGTGGACGAATGCTGGCAGGCGTAAGCCTGACCGACGGCTTAACGCCTGGCGTAGTGATCATTGCGACCGGCGCCTGGTTTGATCCGGGCTTCGGTGGCAAATGGCAGCCCTGGGATCGCGCGGGCAATCCGAATGTGCTGACACTGGACATCGGAACGTCGTCGCTCACTCAAGGCCCTAACGCCATGAGTTGCCTGGTAGAAATCAAAAAACATCCCGTTTGCAAAATAGCGTAAGGATCTCATCGCTGGTTACATTTTGCGGGTAACTGTTGCGTTTGAGTGATGGCAGTCCATCAAGCCGCCTTGCTACATTCAGGGTCCCAGAGGTATTGATGGGTGAACATCAACAGATTTATTTGATTACACCAACCTGCGCAGATGCGCAGGTTTTTTTGCCCGCAATTCAGCGTCTGCTAACGAACTGATACACAGTTTTCCTGTGTTTTCATAAACGCTTTCTTTATAACTGCTGCCTTAAGCCCTTTTATTCTTTTAGCGCAGCGGAATGCCATGCCCCGGATCAAAAAATTACTGGGAAAAGACCAGATCAAAGCCCCGTTTAACCCTTTTCGATTTCGCCTGATCTGCCTGGGCGTACTGGCCTGCATGGTGATATTGCTGGCACGTGTTGCCGACCTGCAATTTCTTAATCAGCCCATGCTGGAACATGAAGCCGATCAGCGTTCGCTTCGCACCGTAACGCTACCGACCAGTCGCGGCACCTTACTGGATCGCAACGGTGAAGCCGTGGCGCTTAGCGTGCCATCGCGTGACATCATTGCCGATCCGCTGCGCGTGCTGGAAGGAAATCCCGATTTTACCAGCGCCAAATGGGCCTATCTGGCTGCTGCGCTGAACACCCGACCGGAGCAGATCGCTGCGCAAATCACCGCCAATCCTAAACGTCGCTTCCTTTATCTGGGGCGCAAAATTGAGCTGGGAATCGCAAAAGATATTAAAGAACTGCGCCTGAAAGGCATCAGTGAAGTTTATAACGATAGCCGCTTCTATCCCATGAGCGAGGCCTCCGCGCCGCTGATTGGCATTGTGGGTGCCGATAATGTTGGACTGAATGGCCTGGAAAAGGGCTTTGATAAAGTCCTGCAAGGTGTGCCGGGCAAAGAGGTTTACCGTCAGGATGCGATGGGCAACATCATCTCAATGATCAACTATCAGCCGCCCACGCAGCCGCCAACGGTACAGCTCAGCATCGATAAATTTGATCAGTACACGCTCTACAGCAAACTGCGTGATGGTGTGTTGTTAAATAAAGCAGATTCCGGCGCGGCGGTGCTGGTGAAAATTGATACCGGTGAGATTCTGGCAATGGCGTCTTATCCGTCGTTCAACCCCAACAATTACGACGGTGCGACGCCGACGCAAATGCGCAACGCAGCGATCAACGACAGTTACGAACCCGGTTCGACCGTGAAACCGCTGGTGGTGATGGAAGGGCTGGAGCGTCATCTGGTGCGTCCCGATTCCGTGATTGATACCACACCGTATCGCGTCAACGGCCATCTGATACGTGACGTCGGACACTGGCCGCGCCTGACCATGACCGGCATTTTGCAAAAATCGAGTGACATTGGCGTATCGCATATTGCCCTGGCGATGCCCGCAGAAGCATTGGTGAATACCTATCACGCATTTGGCCTGGGCAAGCCAACAGGATTAGGTCTGACCGGAGAGAGTGTCGGCTATTTCCCGCTGCACCGCACGCGCTGGGCGGATATTGAACGCGCTACATTTTCGTTTGGCTATGGGCTACGCGTCACGCCGCTGCAAATAGCCCGTGAATACGCCACGCTCGGCTCTTACGGTATTTATCGTCCCTTATCGATTACCAAAGTCACCCCGCCGGTGCTGGGTAAGCAGGTGGCAAACCCGGAAACGGTAAAAGAAGTTGTGCATATGCTGGAAAGCGATGTCCTGCCTGGCGGAACCGGGATAAAAGCCGCAGTGCCGGGTTACCGGCTCGCAACCAAAACCGGTACGGCTGAGAAGATGGGCACCAGCGGCAAGTATGATGGCGGCTACGTCAACTACACCGCAGGCATTGCACCTGCCAGCCATCCTGAAGTGGCGCTGGTGGTGATGATCAACCACCCAACGGCGGGCGATCACTTTGGTGGCTCGGTAGCGGCACCGGTATTTGGCAACATTATGGGGCCCGTGCTGAAGCATATGAACATTGCACCCGATGCCATCTACACCAGCTCTTCAGATAAATCTTAGTTAAATCAAAGTGTAAGCGAGGTGTGGCTTTTTTCACACCTCGTTTCACTTCCCTGCATTCCGTTTCCTTTTCCGCCTGTCCATTCACCGGTCAGGGTGCGAGGATAACCCTCCCAGAGGTATGAATGGGTGTGAAAACGTAACTGCTTCGGCAGTAATACCCGTATCAGGTATTTACCCTGTTATTGCACCAGCCCACGCAGATGCGTGGGTTTTTTTACCTGACATTACCGTTGTAACGGCTGCGCTTAGCTGCTCACACCTCTTAACCCGCTCTTTACGTTTCCCCGCAAACAAAAAATATTCGCTGTAGTAACCTGGTCATAACGCGCCGTTGTGCCGCATTCCGCGACGGTTCGCCAGTCCTTTACGGTGTGGGTAGCGCCGTAAAGGGCGCTTTTTCACTGTTTAACCGGAACAGGCTATGCCGAAAACAAAAGACAAAACGCCGCGCGGCGAGGGCAGATCAGCGGCATTCCAGCTACGTATTCATCCGCAACTGCATCAACAACTTCGCACTCTGTCTGATGATGAAAACATCACGCTGGCCTGCTGGCTGAAAGATCTGGCGCGACGTGAGTTACGTCGTCGCGGCATCGAACCCATGGGATAACGGCTAGCGCCCTAAGCAATACGTGCGAAAGGGCCACACAAAAAGTTTAAGATTTTCGATTCGAAAATATATTTTACGCTTCCTTAACAGCTTACTCTGCGCTGCCCCCTACAATAAACGACCTTTGAGAGTAATCACTCTCGTTACTTTTACTCTTCTTGTTGAGAAAACTATGCGCATGAAAGTTCTTTCTGCCAGCGTGGTGTTTTTACTGGCAGCTTGTGATCAGGGGGCAACGCAGTCTGCCGCCTCAACCACGCCGGAAGTAGGCGTAGTGACGCTCAAAAGCGAGCCAGTAACACTGTTAACCCAGTTGCCAGGCCGAACCACAGCAGTGAAAACAGCCGAAGTCCGTCCTCAGGTCAGTGGCGTCATCCAAAAGCTGCTGTTTACCGAAGGGGAGAAGTCAAAGCGGGCCAGCCGCTGTACCAAATCGATCCTGCCAGTTACAAAGCCGCTTATGACAAGGCGCTGGCAACCTGGCAAAACGACGCGATGATCGCGAAACGCTACAAACCTTTGGCTGCCGCCCATGCCATCAGCCAGCAAACCTACGACGACGCGGTGGCTGCCGAGCGTGAAGCCAAAGCCGATGTCGAAACCGCAAAGGTCAATCTTGACTACACGCTGGTCAAAGCACCGATTACCGGCCATATCAGCCGATCGCTGGTCACTGAAGGGGCGTTAGTCACCAGCGGTCAAACCGACTATCTCGCGACTATTCAGCAACTCAATCCTGTGTATGTTGACGTCAGTGAATCTTCTACCGATCTGCTGCGTCTGCGCCGGGCGCTGGCCGAGGGCAAGCTACAGCAAGTAGGCGACAACGCTGCGGCGGTAAAACTGACGTTAGAAGATGGCAGCCATTATGCGCAGCAAGGCAAGCTGGCTTTTTCTGAAGTAAATGTTGATCAAGCCACCGGCACGGTGGTGCTGCGTGCGGTATTCCCGAATCCACACAATGAACTGCTGCCAGGCATGTATGTACACGCCAGCTTCCCGCAAGGCATTCAGCAGCAGGGGATTACGGTGCCGCAGGAAGCCATCATGCATGACAGCAAAGGCCAGCCTTATGTATACGTAGTAAAAGCAGACAGCAGCATTGAGCAGCGCAGCGTAACCACCGGCGAGATGATCAAAGAGAAATGGTTGATCACCAGCGGCCTGCACGAGGGCGAAAAAGTTGTGGTCAATGGCCTGCAAAGCGTACGCAACGGCAGTAAAGTCACAGCCGTGGCAGCCAGCGTGAACGATACGCCTTCTGCTGACAGCGTCAGCCTGACGATGACCGATCCGTCGGCGCAATAAGGAGACGTCATGTCTAAATTCTTTATTGAGCGTCCGATTTTTGCCTGGGTTGTGGCGATTATCGTGATGCTGGTAGGCGCCATCGCCACCCTGAACTTGCCGGTTAATCAATATCCCGATATCTCGCCACCGGCAGATCTCCATCTCCGTGACCTATCCGGGCGCCAGCGCCGAAACCACGCAAAACACGGTGGTACAGGTGATTGAGCAGCAGCTCAACGGCCTTGATGGCTTGCGCTATCTGGAATCAAGCAGCGCCAGCGACGGCAGTGCTCAGATCATCGCTACGTTCAACCAGGGCATTAACCCCGACATTGCACAGGTTCAGGTACAGGACCGCGTTTCGCTGGCGGAGTCGCAGTTGCCAACTGATGTAACCCAGCAAGGCATCCGCATCCGTAAGTACCAGAAAAATTTCATGATGGTGATCAGTCTGATTTCCAGAGATGGCAAGCTGAGCAACGGTGACCTGGCCGATATGCTGGTCTCGAAACTGGAAGATCCGATTTCACGCACCAAAGGGGTCGGTGATTTCATGGTTCTGGGTTCAGAGTATGCGATGCGCATCTGGCTCGATCCCGCCAAACTGTATAAATACAACCTGATGCCGAGCGATGTCAGTAGCGCAATTAATAACCAGAACGTTCAGGTCTCATCCGGCTCGCTTGGCGGTTTACCGACCGTCCGCGATGCGAAAACCAACGCCACTATTCTGGGAAAATCGCGCTTCACCAGCGTGAAGCAGTTTGAAAATGTGCTGCTTAAGGTGAACAGCGATGGCTCGCAGATCCGCCTGAAAGATGTGGGCAGCGTGGCATTAGGGCCACAAAGTTACACCATCGACTCGACGATGGATGGTAAACCCTCTGCCGGTATCGCTCTGCGCCTGGCAACGGGCGCAAATGAGCTGGATACCGCCAAAGCGGTGCGCGCTACGGTAGCGTCGCTCAAGGATTCGCTGCCGGACAACGTAGAAGTGCAATATCCCTATGACACTTCGCCGGTGGTCAGCGCCTCAATCGAAGAGGTGGTTAAAACCCTGATCGAAGCCATCGTTTTAGTGTTCTTCGTGATGCTGATCTTCCTGCAAAACCTGCGCGCCACTTTTATCACCACGCTGGTGGTGCCGGTGGTGCTGCTTGGCACCTTCGGCATTCTTTCCGCCTTTGGTTACAGCATTAACACCCTGACGATGTTCGGCATGGTGCTGGCGATAGGGCTGCTGGTGGATGATGCCATCGTGGTGGTGGAAAACGTCGAGCGCGTGATGCACGAAGAGCAGCTCGATCCAAAAACTGCCACCATTAAATCGATGCAGCAGATTCAGGGCGCGCTGTTTGGTATCGCGCTGGTGCTGTCGGCGGTGCTGTTACCGATGGCATTCTTCTCCGGTTCAACCGGCGTTATCTATCGTCAGTTCTCGATAACTATTGTCTCGGCGATGGCGCTGTCGGTACTGATGGCACTGATTTTCACCCCGGCATTGTGCGCCACGCTACTCAAAGCCTCTTCTGCTGAGCACAAAACTACCGGGCTTGCCGGTTGGTTCAACCGCAAGTTTGACAGCGGCACGCTGCATTACACGCACGGCGTCAGCAAAGTGATTTCGCGCCGTGGGCTGTTTCTGGTGATCTATCTGGTGATTGTCGGTGTCACCGGCTACCTCTTCACACGTGTACCTACCACCTTCCTGCCAGATGAAGATCAGGGCCTGATGATGGTTCAAATCACGCTGCCGGTGAACGCATCGTCACAGCGCACCCAGAAAGTCATCAACGATCTCAATAGCTATCTGCACGATAAGCAGGCCGCCGTGGTCACCACCGTGTTTGCGGCGAACGGCTTTAACTTTGCCGGGCGCGGGCAAAACAGTGCAATGGCGTTTGTGCGGTTAAAAGACTGGAGTGAGCGTACTCAGTCCAGCCAGAGCGTGAAAACCCTGGCCGCTAACATCATGGTGCACTTCGCTAACTATAAAGACGCGAAAATCTTTGCCATGGTGCCTCCTGCAGTTATGGAGCTGGGAAATGCCACCGGTTTTGACTTCTACCTGCAAGATACCGCGGGGCACACCCATCAGGAGATGATGGACGCGACGCATAAATTCCTCGACCTCGCCAATAAAGATCCGCGTCTGAGCGCGGTACGCCTGAACGGCATGGAAGATGAGCCGCAGTATCAGTTGCTGATCAACGATGAGCGCGCCAGCGCACTCGGCTTGAGCATGGCGGACGTCAATGACACTTTATCGGTGGCCTGGGGCTCAAGCTACATCGATCAATTTATGTATAACGGCCGCGTTAAAGAGGTTTATTTGATGGGGAAAGCCGATTCGCGCGTCACGCCTGAAGATCTCAATAAATGGTACTTCCGTAATAGCAGCGGAACTATGGTGCCGTTCTCCGCATTTGCCAGCGGCAAATGGGTCAGCGGTTCACCTCACTACGAGCGTTTCAACGGTATGACAGCGGAAGAGATCCTCGGCTCGCCAGCGGCGGGTTACAGCAGCGGTGAAGCGATGAAAGCGGTGGAGGAGATCGGGGCAAAAATGCCGAAAGGTTTCCGCGTGCAGTGGTACGGCATCTCTTATGAAGAGCAGGCGTCGGGATCGCAAACTACCCAGCTGTACGCTATTTCCGTGCTGGTGGTGTTCCTCTGCCTGGCGGCGCTGTATGAAAGCTGGTCGATTCCGTTCTCGGTGCTGCTAGTGGTGCCACTGGGCGTGCTGGGTACCATCAGCGCGGTGCTGCTGCGTGGTTTGCAGAACGATGTGTTCTTCCAGGTCGGGCTACTTACCACCGTCGGGCTGGCGGCCAAAAACGCCATATTGATTGTGGAGTTCGCCAAAGAGCTTCATGAGCGCGAAGGCAAAACGCTGGTGGAAGCGGCGGTTGAGGCGGCGCGCTTGCGTATTCGTCCGATCATTATGACATCAATGGCGTTTATCCTCGGCGTCTTGCCACTCACGATCTCCAACGGTGCCGGGGCCGGTAGCCAGCATTCAATTGGGACGGCGGTAGCGGGCGGCATGCTCACCGCGACTTTCCTTGCCATCTTCTTTGTGCCGATGTTTTACGTTGTGGTCGCGCAGTTCTTCTCGCGCAAGAAAAAGCCTGAGGTTGTTTACAATGATAACTAAAATCTCCTGGGCGCTGCTGCCTTTGGCAGTCACCCTTGGTTTAACCGGCTGTACGTTACAGCCGAACTATCACCGTCCAGCGATGCCGGTTGATGCACACTATGATCAGGCAACGCCGGTGGGCAATGTGGCTGATCTGCCGTGGCAGAATTTCTTCAATGACGCCACGATGCGCCAGTTGATCGATCTGTCCCTGAAAAACAACCGCGATCTGCGCGTGGCAGCCTTAAATGTCGAACAGGCGCGCGCCTCGGTGCAAATCGATCGCGCTGCGCTGTTGCCATCCATTAATGCTACCGCCAGCCAGACATCGGCCCATGAACCGGCTAACCTGTACAACACCCAGTCAACCGGTGCAGTAACCTATCATGAACTGAATGCGGGGCTGGGCGTCACCTCATGGGAGCTTGATTTCTGGGGGCGTTTGCGTAGCCTGCGCGATCAGGCACAGGAGAGCTACTTATCGACCGCAGCTACGGAACGTGCCACGCGGATTTCATTGATCTCGCAGGTGGCATCGGCCTGGCTGACGCTCTGTTCGGATAACGATCTGCTGCATCTGGCGGAAGAAACGGTGCAGAGTCAGCAAAAATCATATGAACTGACCCGGCTCAGTTACAACGGCGGCGTAAGCAGCGAACAGGATCTGGTGCAAGCGGAAAGCACCGTGCGCAACGCTGAAGCCGATGTGGCGAGCTACACCCGTCAGGTGCGTCAGGATGTGGATGCGTTGCGGCTGCTGGCTGGCACCGATCTGCCCGCCACGCTGTTGAAAAACGCCACGCTCGACAGCAACTGGCAATTCCCGGCAACGCCAGCGGGGCTGCCATCCGATCTGCTCACGCGCCGTCCCGATATCATCGCCGCCGAGCACCAGCTCAAAGCGGCTAACGCCAATATTGGCGCAGCGCGTGCGGCTTTCTTCCCCAGCATCTCGTTAACCGCGTCGGGCGGTTCAACCAGCAGTTCACTAGGCCATTTGCTGGAAGGTGGCACTGCCGCCTGGTCATTTGTGCCATCCATCAATCTGCCGATTTTTGACGGCGGCGTAAATGAGGCCAATCTGGACATCGCTAAAATCGAAAAACGCATTGAAATCGCTAACTATGAAAAGGCGATTCAGACCGCGTTTAAAGATGTTAACGATGCGCTGGCGGGACAGGATACCTGGCAGAACCAGTTGACGGCGCTGCAAAAAGAGGTGGCAGCCACTCAGCGTGATTACGACTATTCTGAATTGCGTTACAAGCAGGGTATAGATAATTATCTCAATGTATTAGTGGCACAACGTTCGCTTTACACTGCGCAGCAGGCGTTGATAGCCGCGCATCTGGGCCAGCTGAATCAAAAAATCACGCTGTATGAAGCATTAGGCGGCGGCTGGAAATCATGATGTTTTTAACGAAACCCTTACGGTTTGGCAATGGAATGTCGTAGCAAAAGCAGCCGATAATAAGTGCCGTAGTATCAAAAGTTAATAATCCCCTGGTTTACAGGGGATATCCCATTATTTCTTGTTCAATTGAAGAGTTTGATGATTACTAACGCCTCCCGTGCTTCCCGTTCTCGCTGGCTTAAATGGCTGCTTTTGTTCATTGTGATAGTGATTATCGCCGCTGTTGTCTGGCGCATGTTACCTTTTGGTAAAGGCGCGGGCAGGGAATGCCACCGGGCGGACGTCCGGGCGGGCCGGGAATGATGGCGGGAGGCGGCACAACGCTGGTACACAGCGGCATAGCCAGCACAGCTGACGTGCCGGTTTATCTGAATGCGCTCGGTACTGTCATTCCCAGTGCCAGCGTCACGGTAACCAGCCGCGTCGACGGACAATTAGAAAAGGTCTGGTTTACCGAAGGGCAGAAGGTTGAAGCGGGTCAGTTACTGGCACAAATCGACCCGCGCAGCTATCAGGCAACCCTCAATCAGTATCAGGGCGAACTGAATGAAAACCAGGCGCTGCTGAAAAGCGCGGAGCTGACGCTGGCGCGCTACCGCAAACTGGCGGCGCAGGACTCCTTATCGCGTCAGGATCTGGATACGCAAATCGCCACCGTCGGGCAATATCGCGGTGCGGTTGCCGCCGATCAGGCGCAGATCGCCAGCGCCAGGCTGAGTATTGAATATGCTCGGATCACTGCGCCAGTCAGTGGGCGCGTGGGATTGCGTCAGGTCGATCCCGGCAATATGGTGCAAACCTCCAGCAGCACCGGCCTGGTGACCATCACTCAAATGCAACCCGCAGCGGTGACCTTTAGCGTGCCGCAGAGCAATATTCCGCTGCTGGTTAAGGCGCTGCACAGCGGCCAAAGCCTGCCCGCTACGGCATTCGATCAGGATAACGCTCACACACTTGCAACGGGTGAAGTGAAATTTATCAGCAACCAGATCGACACCAGCACCGGCACTGTTGAGGTGAAAGCCATTTTCCCGAACCAGGACGAGGCGCTGTTTGCCAATCAGTTTGTGAATCTGCGTTTGCAGACCAGCACCCTGAAAGGTGCCACGGTGATCCCGACGCAGGCGTTACAGTTAAGCAGTGACGGCAGCTTTGTATTTATCATCAATAAAGACAACACCGTCACCCGTAAAGCGGTATCCGCAGGTCCGGCGTTCGGCGACGATCTGCAGGCGATTTTACAGGGTGTACAGCCGGGCGATCGCCTGGTAACAGAAGGTATTGATCGCCTGACCAATGGCAGCAAAGTGTCGGTGGCGGATGAGACTGCAAAGAGCACTGCTGAGGCCAAATGAATCCGTCACGCCTGTTTATCCTGCGACCTGTCGCCACCATTTTGTTAATGGCGGGCGTTCTGATCGCCGGGATTTTTGCCTATAAATTCCTCTCTACTTCGGCGCTGCCGCAGGTGGATTATCCGACCATTCAGGTGACGACGCTTTATCCAGGAGCCAGCCCGGATGTGATGGCGTCTTCCGTGACTTCGCCGCTGGAACGCCAGCTTGGTCAGATGGCGGGACTGAGCCAGATGACGTCGACCAGCTCCAGCGGTTCGTCGATCATCACCTTAAAGTTCAGCCTCGATCTGTCGCTGGACGTGGCGGAGCAGGAAGTGCAGGCGGCGATCAATGCCGCTAATAACCTGCTGCCGGACGATCTACCCAACCCGCCAACCTACAAAAGGTCAACCCGGCAGACAGCGCCGTGATCACGTTAGCGGCCAGTTCAGAAAACTTACCGCTGACCCAGGTACAGGATTTGGTTAATACCCGCGTTGCCCTCAAGCTGTCGCAAATATCGGGCGTCGGTATGGTCACGCTGGCAGGCGGGCATCAACCGGCCATCCGCGTTCAGATGGATCCCCGGGCCCTGGCGGCGCACGGCCTGACGCTGGAAGACGTCAATACCTTAATCAGCAACAGCAACGTTAACGGCTCAAAAGGCGGCTTTGATGGTAAATATCACTCCGTCACGATCGATGCTAACGATCAGCTACGCACTGCCGATGAGTACGGCAATCTGATCCTCACTTATCAAAATGGTGCGGCGCTGCGGCTGAAAGATATTGCGCATATCGAGCAGGGGCCAGAAAACAGCTTCCAGTCAGCGTGGGCCAACAACAGTCCGGCGATCGTGATCAGCGTGCAGCGCCAGCCGGGCGCAAATGTGATCCAGGTGGTGGATGGCATCAAAGCACAGCTCCCCTCGCTACAGGCTGCGCTGCCGGACGGCGTGAAAATGACCATTCTGTCTGACCGCACGCAAACCATTCGCGCCTCGATCAGCGACGTGCAGTTTGAACTGATGCTCTCGATTGCGCTGGTGGTAATGGTGACGTTCCTGTTTCTGCGCAACGTGGCGGCAACGCTGATCCCAAGCGTAGCGGTGCCGCTGTCGCTGATTGGCACCTTTGGCGTGATGTATCTGGCGGACTTCAGCCTGAATAACCTGTCACTGATGGCGTTAACGATCGCCACCGGCTTCGTTATTGATGATGCGATTGTGGTCGTAGAAAACATTTCGCGGCGGCTGGAAGAGGGCGAATCACCGATGGAAGCCGCCCTTAAAGGCTCGCAACAGATCGGTTTTACCATCATCTCGTTAACCTTCTCGCTCATCGCGGTGCTGATCCCGCTGCTGTTCATGGGCGACGTGGTGGGACGCTTGTTTCGCGAATTTGCCATCACGCTGGCGGTATCAATTTTAGTGTCGATGCTGGTCTCGCTGACGCTAACACCGATGCTGTGTGCCTATTTGCTGCGCCATATTCCGCCAGAAAAGCAGTCGCGCTTTTCCCGCAAAGGCGGTGAACTCTTCGACAAACTGGTTCGTGGCTACGACCGTCTGCTCACGCTTGTCCTGAACCATCAGAAGCTGACGTTGTTGGTAGCACTGGCAACCTTTGCGCTGACCGCGCTGCTTTATGTGATGGTACCAAAAGGCTTTTTCCCGACGCAGGATACCGGGCTGGTTCAGGGTGTGACGGTGGCGTCACAGGACGTGTCGTTTAGTGAGATGGCGAAGCGGCAACAGGCGCTGGCAAAGGTCATTTTGCAAAACCCATCGGTGGAAAGCGTGTCGTCAACTATCGGTATCGATGGCAACAACACCAGCCTGAACAGTGGCCGACTGCAAATCAATCTCAAATCATTTGACGATCGTGATGACAAAGCAGATGTGGTGATTCAGCAGCTACAGCAGGCAGCGAAACAGGTGGTGGGCATTCAGCTCTATATGCAGCCAGCTCAGGATTTAACCGTTAACGATCAGGTCACGCCAAGCCAGTATCAGTTCACGCTTGACGACGCGGACAGTGAAACCCTGGTGCAGTGGTCACCAAAAATGGTGGCAGCATTGCAACAGCGACCTGAATTTAACGGCGTGGTAAGCAATTTGCAGGATCAGGGCCGTGTGGCTTACGTAGAGCTGAACCGCGATAAAGCGGCACGCTATGGCCTTACCGCTTCGGACGTCGATACCGCGCTTTATAATGCGTTTGGTCAGCGTCTGGTTTCCACTATCTTTACGCAGTCGAATCAATATCGCGTGGTGCTGGAAGTGGCGCCGAAATATCAACAAGGCCCGGCGTCGTTTGATGATGTCTATCTGCAACCGTCCAGCGATACCGACAGCAGTAATTCTGACAGTAGCACATCGTCAACCAGCAGCACGGCATCGGGCAGCAGCACAACCAGCAGCAGCGACAGCACAACCCATACCAGTGGCATGGTAAAACTCACCTCAGTTGCCACGATCCACCAGCGCACCGGGTCGCTGATGCACATGCGGCTTAATCAGTTCCCGGCGGTGATGATCTCGTTCAACCTCAATGCGGGCTATTCGCTGGAGGATGGACAGAAAGCAATTGCTGCGGTGCGTGAACAGTTGCAACTGCCCTCCAGCATTACGCTGCGTTATCAGGGCGAAACCTCTGCCTTTCAGAGCGCCACAGGGAATACGCTGTGGCTGATTCTGGCGGCGTTGATCACGATGTACGTGGTGCTGGGGATTTTGTATGAGAGCTTTATCCATCCCGTCACCATCCTCTCTACGCTGCCATCGGCCGCAGTCGGCGCGCTGCTGACGCTGATGCTGGCAGGCACCGAGTTCAGCCTGATTGCGCTAATCGGCGTGATTTTGCTGATTGGTATCGTGAAGAAGAACGCGATAATGATGATCGATTTTGCGCTTGAGGCGGAAAACAAACAGCGCCTCAGCCCGCGTGATGCGATTCATCAGGCCTGTTTGCTGCGCTTCCGGCCGATCCTGATGACTACCATGGCGGCACTGCTGGGTGCATTACCGTTAATGCTGGCATCTGGCTCAGGCGCTGAGCTGCGTCAACCGCTCGGGCTGGTGATTGTCGGCGGGTTAATTGTGAGTCAGGTGCTGACGCTCTTCTCCACACCCGTGATCTATCTCTGGTTTGATGGCATTGCACAGCGCGGCAATGCCTGGGTAAAACGTCGCCAGCAGCAGGTGCGGAGCGGGCAATGAATCTGACACGGCTGTTTATTTTCCGTCCGGTCGCCACGCTGCTGCTGACTTTGGCCATTCTGCTGCTGGGCGCGCTGGGCTACCGCTTACTGCCGGTTGCGCCGCTGCCGCAGGTGGATTTCCCCACCATTATGGTGAGTGCCAGCCTGTCAGGCGCCAGCCCGGAAACCATGGCGGCGACTGTGGCGACGCCGCTGGAGCGTGCGCTGGGACAAATTGCTGGCGTCACTGAAATGACGTCAAGCAGTTCGCAAGGCTCCAGCACCATCATTTTGCAGTTTGAACTGGATCGTGACATCAACGGTGCCGCGCGTGACGTACAGGCTGCAATTAACGCGGCCCGTAGTCTGCTGCCAAGCGCAATGGAATCGCTGCCGACCTATCGTAAAGCCAATCCGTCCGATGCGCCGATTGTGATGCTGGCCCTGACGTCTGCCACCCGCACGCCAGGTGAGCTGTATGATCTCGCCGAGAGCAAAATTGAACAGGCGATGGGGCAGGTAAAAGGCGTGGGCGAAGTATCGCTAATGGGCAGCGCCTTGCCCGCCGTGCGCATCGATTTGCAACCGCTGAAGCTGACGCAGTATGGCATCTCGCTGGATACGGTGCGCAGCGCCGTGGCCAACAGCACCACGAATCTGCCGAAAGGGATGTTGCAGAGCAGCAGCCAGTCGTGGGTAGTGGACAGTAACGGGCAACTCGATAAAGCCAAAAGCTACCGCAATTTAATTGTCAGTTATAAAGAGGGCAAAGCGGTGCGGTTGCACGACGTTGCCACGGTTTATGACTCGGTAGAAGATCAGTATCAGGCTGGTTTTCTTAATGCGTCACCCTCGGTGATGATCGGGATTAAACGCCAGGCGGGCGCAAATATGCTCGATACCATTGACGCAATCAAGGCGCAGTTACCGGAGCTGGAAAAAGATCTGCCTGCAGATACCCAACTGAAAGTGGTGGTGGATCGCTCGCCTGGCGTGCGCGCCTCACTTTACGACACGGAAGAAACATTGTTGATCGCGGTGCTGCTGGTAATTGCGGTGGTGTTTGTCTTTCTGCGCAATCTGCAAGCGGTCATCATTCCGGCACTGGCGCTGCCCGTCTCGCTGATTGGCACCTGCGCGGTGATGTATCTGCTCGGATACAGTCTGGATAACCTGTCGCTGATGGCACTGATCATCGCCACCGGCTTTGTGGTTGACGATGCGATTGTCGTGCTGGAAAACATTACGCGCCATATCGAAGAGGGGCTCAGCCCGTTGCGTGCCTCGCTGCGCGGTGCGCAAGAGGTCAGCTTCACCGTTCTGTCGATGACCGTGTCGCTGATCGCGGTGTTTATACCTATTCTGTTAATGGGCAGCATTGTGGGGCGACTGTTCCGCGAATTTGCCGTAACGCTCTGCGTGTCATTGCTGATCTCAATGTTTGTTTCGCTCAGCCTGACGCCGATGCTCTGCTCGCGCCTGCTTAAGCCGAAACCTGACGTCACCAGACGACCACATCCGCTGTATCAGTTTATTGAAAATCAACTGAATCGCCTGCTGGCGGCCTATTCCCGTGGCCTGAGCTGGGCCATGCGCCACCAAAAGCTGACCATGTTCAGCCTGGTGCTGACTGTGCTGCTCAACCTGTTTCTCTATTCAGTGGTGCAGAAAGGCTTTTTCCCTAATCAGGATACCGGGCTGTTGATGGGGGCGCTGCGGGCCGATCAGAACATTTCATTCCAGGCGATGAAGCCCAAAATGTTGATGTTCACCAAAATCATTCAGTCCGATCCGGCGGTAGACAGCGTGATGTCCTCAATGGGCAGCGGTATGTTTGGTTCGCGTAACAGCGCCAACTTTTTTGTGCGCCTGAAGGATCTTGATCAGCGCGATGCCACTGCCACAGAAGTGGCGAATCGTCTGAGTATGAAAACCAGCCACATTGCCGGGGCACAAATGTTTTTGATGGCGGCGCAGGATCTGCACATTGGCGGACGCAGCGCCAACGCCAGCTATCAGTACAGCTTACAGGCAGACGATCTTGATCTGCTGCGCACCTGGACACCAAAAGTGCAGGCGGCACTGGCGGCGATCCCGCAGCTCAACAGCGTAGATTCCGACTCGCAAACCGGGGGCCAGGAGGTGGTGATCAATATTGATCGCGATCGCGCTACCCGGCTCGGCGTGGATGTGCAGATGCTCGATACGCTGCTGAATAATGCGTTCAGCCAGCGGCAAATTGCCACGCTGTATCACACGCTGAATCAGTATCACGTGGTCATGACTTTGCAGGATAGCTACACACGTGATCCGGAAATCCTTAAGCAGTTGTATGTGATTAACGACGACGGTGACCGGATCCCGCTTTCAGCCTTCGCCACCTTTGTCGGCGGCAACGCGCCGTTGTCGGTGGCGCATCAGGGACAGTCAGCAACCAGCACCATTGCCTTCAACCTCAATGATGGCGTCTCGCTGGAGCAGGCGCAGGCGTTGATCAAACAGGCGATGGCGAAACTGGGCCTGCCCTCAACGATTCAGGCTGGCTTTGCCGGTACGGCGGCGGCATTTGCGCAGCTTACTGCCACCATGCCGTGGCTGATTATTGCGGCGCTGGCGGCGGTGTATATCGTGTTGGGGGTGTTGTATGAAAGCTACATTCATCCGCTGACGATTTTGTCGACGCTGCCCTCTGCGGGCGTAGGGGCGCTGCTGCTGCTGCTGCTTACCAACACCCAACTCACGGTGATCGCGCTGATCGGCATCATCCTGCTGATTGGCATCGTGAAAAAGAATGCGATCATGATGATCGATTTTGCCATCGATGCTGAACGTCGTCTGGGCATGACGCCGCAGCAGGCGATTACTCAGGCCTGCCTGATGCGCTTCCGCCCAATCATGATGACCACACTGGCAGCCTTTTTCGGTGCCTTGCCGCTGGCACTGGGCAGCGGCGGCGACGCCGACCTGCGCAGTCCGCTTGGCATCGCTATCGCTGGCGGCCTGGCGCTCAGTCAGTTACTGACGCTGTTCACCACCCCGGTTATTTATCTCTGGCTCGATCGTGTGAGCCGCGCAAGTAAAGGTTACTGGCGCCGCTTGCGCCATGCGGAATCATAATTAATGAAAATTTTTACCCCCGTTATGCTGGTGCTGCTGCTGAGCGGCTGTACCCTTGGCCCCGATTATCAGCGACCAGCAATAGCAATGCCGGTGCACTACAAAGAAGCCAAAGGCTGGCAGCAGGCTACGCCGCTGGATGAGCAGCAAAAAGGTGAATGGTGGGCGGTCTATCACGACGCCACACTGAGCAGCCTGCTAAGCCAGGTGACGATTTCCAACCAGAATGTTGCCAACTATGCGGCACAGTATCGCCAGGCACAGGCGCTGGCGTCGCAGTCACGCGCTGAATTGTTTCCGTCGCTCGGCTATGACGGCAGTGTGTCGCGCAGCGGCAGCTATGCGACAACAACCAACAGCAATCAACGCACCACCAGCAGCAGCCATCAGGCAGAGCTGAGTGCCAGTTGGGAACTTGATTTATGGGGCAAGCTGCGTCGCACGCTGGAAGAAAATCGGGCCAGTGCGCAGGCGAGTGCCGCAGAACTGGCAAATATCACGCTAAGCGCACAGTCTGAACTGGCGCAGGATTACTTTCAGCTGCGCATCATGGATCAGAAGATCGCGCTGTATCAGCGGAGTATTGCCGCGTATCAGCGTTATCTGACGGTGATTGAAAACAAATATCAGACTGGCAGTGAATCACGCGCCACCTTAGCGCAGGCGCAGATGCAGCTGGAAAGCGCGCGCGCCTCAGCCCAGGATTATCAGTGGCAGCGCGCCCAGATGGAGCACGCTATTGCCCTGCTGGTGGGGAAAGCGCCCGCTGATTTCAGCCTGCCAGTGGCGAAGCTGGAGGCCACGCTGCCTGCGATTCCGGCGGCGCTGCCAACGCAGCTGCTACAGCGTCGTCCTGACATCGCGTACGCCGAACGTAACGTGGCGGCGGCCAATGCCGCAGTGGGCGTAGCAATTGCCGGTTACTTCCCGATCTGACCCTCAGCGCCAGCGGTGGCGTCAGCTCATCGTCACTGCATAATCTTTTCTCCTTGCCTAACCGCGTCTGGTCGCTTGGGCCGGAATTAAGCGGCACGCTGCTCGATTTTGGCGCCACTTCCGCGCAGGTTGATCAGGCGCGTGCCTCCTATGACGCCAGCGTGGCCAGTTACCGCCAAACGGTGCTGGAGGCATTGCAGGAAGTCGAAGATGAACTGGTGGAGCTGAACACCTTACAGGGCGAGATCGCTTCACAGCAGCGCGCCACCGACGCAGCACAGGAGTCAGCGCGCGTCACCCGTAATCAGTATGATGCCGGCATGATCGATTACCTTGACGTGGCAACCACAGAAAACAGCAGCCTGAGCGAGCAGCAAAATCTGCTGTCGTTACAAAGCACCCAGTGGGTAAGTAGCGTGGCGCTGATTGCGGCTTTGGGCGGTGGATGGTCACATAATTAGGTTGTCGAACACGCTCAAATCCTGCATCGTGAAGACCCTTTTTGACGATGCTATGGAGCTGGCATGTTACTCACATTTTTACGTCTGGTTTTCCGCCTGCTATGGCGCGTTGAGCTGCGTGGCGACGTTGCGGAACTGCATAAACAGAAGGTGCTGATTACACCTAACCACATGTCATTTCTTGATGGCGTCTTGCTGGTTCTGTTTTTGCCGATCAAACCGGTGTTCGCGGTCTATTCCACTATCAGTGAAAAGTGGTTTATGCGTATTCTGCGGCCGATGATTGAGTTCGTGCCGCTCGATCCCACGAAGCCGATGTCACTTAAGCATCTGGTTCAGGTGATTAACAGCGGCCGTCCGGTAGTGATTTTCCCGGAAGGCCGCATCACGGTTACCGGATCGCTGATGAAGATTTACAGCGGCGCGGGATTTGTTGCAGCGAAGTCCGGCGCGAACGTGGTGCCGATGCGCATTGAAGGCGCAGAATATACGCCGTTTGGTCGTCTGGCGGGCGTCTTTAAGCGTCGGCTGTTTCCGCGTATTACCCTCAGCATTTTACCCGCCACGCGCATCCCGATGCCCGACGCGAAACGTGCGCGTGAACGCCGCACGCTGGCAGGCGAACATTTGCACCATGTGATGATGGAAGCGCGCATGGCGGTTCGCCCGCGCGAAACGCTGTTTGAGGCTTTCCTCAACGCGCGAACCCGCTACGGCGCGTTTAAACGCTGTATCGAAGATATTAATTTTACCCCTGACAGCTACACCGGATTGCTCAAGAAGACGCTGGGTGTGGGGCGTATTCTGGAGCGTTACAGCCAGCAAAACGATTATGTTGGCTTGCTGTTGCCCAATGCAACAGTGACGGCGGCGGCAATTCTGGGCGCATCAATGCGTGGCCGCGTACCGGCGATGCTCAACTACACCGCAGGCGTTAACGGCATGCGTGCCGCGCTGACCGCTTCGCAGGTGAAAACGGTATTTACCTCGCGCCAGTTCCTCGACAAAGGAGACTTGTGGCATCTGCCAGAAGGGCTGGGTGAGGTGAAATGGATCTTTCTGGAAGATTTGAAAGAGACCGTGACGTTAAAAGATAAGCTGTGGATCCTCGCGCATTTACTGATGCCGCATCGTGCGCAGGTAGCGCAACAACCCGAAGATGCTGCAATGGTGCTGTTTACTTCCGGCTCAGAAGGCAATCCAAAAGGCGTGGTGCATTCTCACAAAAGCCTGCTGGCTAACGTCGAGCAGATTCGCACGGTAGCGGATTTCACCCCACGCGATCGCTTTATGTCGGCGCTGCCGCTGTTCCACGCATTCGGCCTGACGGTGGGATTGTTTACGCCGCTGATGACCGGCGCGCAGGTGTTTCTCTACCCCAGCCCGCTGCATTACCGCATCGTGCCTGAACTGGTCTATGACCGAAACTGTACCGTGCTGTTTGGCACCTCGACTTTTCTGGGCAACTATGCGCGCTTCGCTGCGCCTTACGATTTCGCCCGCCTGCGTTACGTCGTCGCCGGTGCGGAGAAATTGCAGGAAAATACCCGCCAGCTTTACGCCGACAAGTACGGTATTCGCATCCTGGAAGGTTATGGCGTGACGGAGTGCGCGCCGGTCGTGGCGATCAACGTGCCGATGGCAGCGAAAGCGCATACTGTGGGGCGCATTTTGCCGGGGATGGACTCGCGTCTGATGTCGGTGCCAGGCATTGAAAAGGGAGGGCGCTTGCAGCTACGCGGGCCGAACGTGATGAAAGGGTATCTGCGCGTTGAGAATCCGGGCGTGCTGGAAACGCCAGCGGCAGATAACGGTGAAGGGCAGCTGGAAGCCGGTTGGTACGACACGGGCGACATCGTCAGCTTTGATGAGGCCGGCTTCTGTCAGATTGAGGGCCGGGCCAAACGCTTTGCCAAAATCGCCGGTGAAATGGTCTCGCTGGAGAAGGTTGAGCAGATTGCGCTAAAAGCCTCGCCGGATAAGCAGCATGCCTCCTCACTGCGCCCGGATGGACAGCGTGGCGAAGCGTTAGTGCTGTTTACTACCGACAGCGAACTGACGCGCGAGCGGCTGCAAAAAGCGGCGCGAGAGCTGGGCGCGCCAGAACTGGCGCTACCGCGTGATATCCGCGTATTAAAACCGCTACCGCTGCTGGGTAGCGGTAAGCCTGATTACGTCACCCTGAAGAAAATGGCGGAAGAGGAGCAGGCATGAGTGCTGCATCAGAAATGAATGTCCCGCTTATGTCGCGCGGCATGTTAGCGGTGATCGTGGCGCAGTTTTTCTCTGCGTTTGGCGATAATGCCTTGTTGTTTGCCACCCTGGCGGTGCTGAAAAGTCAGTTTTATCCCGACTGGAGCCAGCCAGTCTTGCAGATGCTTTTCGTCGGCACTTACATCTTGCTGGCACCCTTTGTCGGACAGATGGCGGACAGCTTTGCCAAAGGGCGCGTGATGATGTTTGCCAATAGCCTGAAGCTGCTGGGTGCGCTGGTGATCTGCTTTGGCTTTAACCCGTTTTTGGGCTATACGCTGGTCGGCGTAGGCGCAGCGGCCTATTCACCGGCGAAATATGGCATCCTGGGGGAAATTGTCCTGGGTGAAAAGCTGGTCAAAGCCAACGGATTGATGGAAGGCTCTACTATCGCCGCGATTCTGCTTGGTTCGGTAGCTGGCGGATTTTTAGCGGACTGGAACCTGATTGCGGCGTTAGCGGCCTGCGCCCTGACTTACGGCATTGCAGTCGTGGCTAACCTGTTTATCCCGAAGTTACAGGCGGCGCGTGCGGGTCAAAGCTGGCACTTCGTCGCGATGTTGACCAACTTCAGCTCTGCCTGCCGGGTGCTGTGGCATAACGCCGAAACACGCTTTTCCCTGCTTGGCACCAGTTTGTTCTGGGGCGCAGGCGTTACGCTGCGTTTTCTGCTGGTGCTGTGGGTGCCAGTGGCACTGGGGATCAGCGATAACAAAACGCCGACCACGCTGAATGCGATGGTGGCGATCGGTATCGTTATCGGTGCAGCGGCGGCGGCCAAACTGGTGACGCTGGAAACGGTGCGTCGCTGTATGCCTGCGGGTGTACTGATTGGCGTGATGGTGGTGATTTTCTCTGTGCAGCAGAGTTTGATGCACGCTTATCTGCTGCTGATGGTGATCGGTGCACTGGGTGGCTTTTTTGTGGTGCCGCTCAATGCGCTGTTACAGGCGCGCGGCAAACGCAGCGTGGGATCGGGGAATGCAATTGCGGTGCAGAATCTTGGGGAAAACAGCGCGATGCTGGTGATGTTAGGACTGTATACGCTGGCGATTAAAGCTGGCGCGCCGGCCGTTGCAACCGGTGTTGGCTTCGGCACCCTGTTCGCGCTGGTTATTGCCGCGCTGTGGGTGTGGCGTCCGTCTGAACAACGGGCCTGATACCGTCACCCCGGTTTTCGCCCATCCACTGAACGAAAACCGGGGAGTAGCCTTAGCGGCGAACGGCAATCGCCTCGATCTCAATTTTCACATCTTTCGGCAGGCGAGCCACTTCCACACACGAACGCGCCGGGAAGCTGGCGTCGTGCTCGGTAAAAAAGGCTTCATAGGTCGCATTCACGGTAGCGAAGTCATTCAAATCCTTCACGAACACGGTGGTTTTTACAATGTCGCCGACTTTCAGACCAGCCGCTTCAACAATCGCCTTCACATTTTCCAGAGACTGACGCGCCTGCGCTGATACGTCATCTGCGACTGCACCCGTGGCAGGATTAACCGGGATCTGACCAGAGGTAATAATCATGCTGCCAAGGTCAACGCCCTGGACGTAAGGACCGATTGCAGCGGGTGCTTTTTCCGTACTGATTTCGCGAGACATTTTAGCTCCTGAGTTTTGGCACGAAGGCGGCACTACGCCGCCGAAAAATCATTATAAAGGTGACAAGAGTGATTACCAGTGACCAAGCACCACGTGGCGTGCGAACTCTTTCTCGCAATATTTACACTTCAGATGCACATCATCAGCGCGCTGTTTTACCGCAAAGCTGGAAAACACCGGTTCACTGCGGCTGATGCAGTTGCTGTTCGGGCAGGTCAGGATACGTTCGATACGTTCCGGCAGCGTTGGGGCAATTTTTGCGACCACTTCATACTCATCAATGCGGTTCACTGTGGCGTGTGGTGCATAGACCGCCAGCTGATTAACCTGATCGTCAGTAAGAAAAGTGTTCTCAATTTTGATCAGATCTTTGCGGCCCATTTCACCCGACGGCAGGTTTAAACCAATAGTGATGCGCTGTTCCGTTTCAGTCAGGCGAAACAGAGACAATAGCTTAAAGCCAACGTGCGCGGGAATGTGGTCGATGACCGTGCCGCGTTTGATTGCTTCGACCTGTAATTTATTATCGTGAGTCATCGTGATTGCTCCTTACAGGGCGAGTTCGCTGTTGAGGACTAATGCCAGCAGAGCCTGGCGCGCATAGATGCCGTTACCGGCCTGTTGGAAATACCAGGCGTAGGGCGTTTTGTCGACATCGGTGGTGATTTCGTCAATACGAGGCAGCGGGTGCAGCACTTTCATGTTGTCACGCGCACCGGCCAGATCGGCAGCGCGTAAGATAAACTGCGCTTTCACATTGGCATATTCAGAGGGGTCGAGACGCTCTTTCTGTACGCGCGTCATGTAGAGAATATCCAGCTCCGGCATCACCTCTTCAAAGCTGTCATGGCGTGACCAGGCGATATTCTGCTCGTCTAACATGTCGGTGATATAGGCCGGCATTGCCAGCGCATCGGGCGCGATAAAGAAGAAGCGGTTGCCATCAAACTTAGCCAGCGCCTGCGTCAGTGAGTGCACGGTGCGGCCATATTTCAAATCACCCACCATCGCCACGTTGAGATGATCGAGGCGACTTTGTGTTTCGCGAATGGTAAACAGATCGAGCAGCGTTTGGGTCGGATGCTGATTCGCGCCATCACCGGCGTTCAGAATCGGGATACCGCCAGAAAATTCTGTTGCCAGACGCGCTGCGCCTTCTTGCGGATGGCGCATCACAATCGCATCCACATAAGTGCTAATGACGGAAAGGGTGTCAGCCAGGGTTTCGCCTTTTTTACCCAGCGAGGTATTGCTGCCGTCGGCAAACCCCACCACAGAGGCACCGAGACGATGGATAGCGGTTTCAAATGACAGACGTGTACGGGTCGAGGCCTCAAAGAAACAGCTTGCGATAACGTTGTGTTTCAGTAGCTCCGGCTGCGGGTTGGCTTTGAGCTGCGCGGCGGTATGCAGCACCAGCTCAAGCTCGTCACGGCTGAGATCGTTAATTGAAATAATGTGCTTGCGATATAGCGGGTTAGCCATAGCTCTCTCCTCTGCGCGGCCGGATGACAGGCAAAAAAAGCCCCTGCATAAGGGGCTTTTTTAAGATCGGGTCGATGACGGAAAGAAACACGCCGCCTGCATTCAGGCGAGATTGAGCGTCAAATTGTCCGCTGCACTGTTGCATGTTTCCTCCGGCAAATTGTGGCGCATTATACGCATCCATTAATTTGCTTCAAGGATAAATCACACGCAAGGAAAACGTTTGCGCCTGCGCTCATGGTATCTGCAACCTGATGAATAACGGTTAAATTAACGCTGACCCAGCGTGGCGACCATCACCGCTTTAATGGTGTGCATGCGATTTTCAGCCTGGTCAAACACAATGCTGTGTGAGGATTCAAATACCTCGTTACTGACTTCCATACCGTTATGCAAACCGTACTGTTCCGCCATCTGACGACCCAGCGTGGTTTGATCATCGTGGAAAGCGGGCAGGCAGTGCAGGAACTTCACCTCAGGGTTGCCGGTCTGCGCCAGCATCGCGCTGTTGACCTGATAGCCGCGCAGTAACGCGATGCGTTCTTCCCAGACCGCTTTGTCTTCGCCCATCGACACCCAAACATCGGTATAGATGAAGTCGGCATCTTTTACGCCTTCAGCAATATTTTCGGTCAGGGTAATTTTAGCGTGGGTTTGCTCCCCTGCCTGACGGCAATGCGTAACCAGCTCCTCTTCTGGCCAGCAGCCTTTTGGCGCCACCAGACGCAGATCCAGGCCTGTCAGCGCCGCGGCTTCCAACATGCTGTTACCCATGTTGTTACGTGCATCACCGACATAGACCAGCGTCATCTCATTCAGCTTTTTAGCGGGCAGATGTTCCTGCATCGTGAGCAAGTCGGCGAGCAGCTGAGTCGGGTGAAACTCCGTGGTTAAACCGTTCCAGACCGGTACGCCAGCATGCTCAGCCAGGGTTTCAACCAGCGGCTGGCCGTAACCGCGATACTGAATGCCGTCATACATGCGGCCCAGCACGCGCGCGGTATCTTTCATCGACTCTTTATGACCAATCTGGCTGCCACTTGGGCCAAGATACGTCACGTTAGCGCCCTGATCGTAAGCGGCAACTTCGAAAGAGCATCGTGTACGGGTCGAGTCTTTTTCGAAGATGAGCGCAATGTTTTTGCCTTTCAGATACTGCGTTTCGCTCGCATTTTTTTAGCACGTTTTAATTCAGCAGAAAGGGTCAGTAAATAATCGATTTCGGCAGGGGAAAAATCCATCAGCCTAAGGAAATGGCGTTGATAAAGCTGACTCATACAGCACTCCATGTAACCATACTAAATGAATTAAAATTCAATCTAACCGTATGAATATGCATTTTCAACCCCAGCGCGAATAAACTTTTCGTTTTGTGTAGTGGCGCGCCGGGCAGTGTGGGAAAATAATTGTTTATTGCCGAACTCAGAGAGGACATCGCCATGGCATATGAAGCATTGTTGGAAGAGCAGCGTGAAGAGACGCGCCTGATCATTGAAGAGCTGCTGGAGGATGGCAGCGATCCCGACGCGCTCTATACCATTGAGCATCATCTCTCCTGCAACAACTTCGATTCGCTGGAAAAAGCGGCGGTTGATGCCTTTAAGCTGGGTTACGAAGTGACCGAGCCGGAAGAGCTGGAGCTGGAAGATGGCAGTACGGTGATGTGCGTCGATATCCTCAGCGAAGCCGCGCTGAACCCGGAACTGATTGACGCGCAGGTTGAACAACTGGTGAATCTGGCCGGTAAATACAATGTCGATTACGACGGCTGGGGAACCTATTTTGAAGACCCCGACGCTGAAGATGAAGACGATGGCGAAGCCATTGACGATGAGGATGATGGCATCCGCCACTAATTTAGCAGGCGGAGCATGCTCCGCCTTTCTCTCTTTTCCAGTCACGTTTTAATTCGATGAACTACGCACTTTTACTTGAACCTGTCCTTCAGTTCCTTCGCTGCCGTACCCCACAAGCCTGGATTGACGAGGCGCGCAAGCCGGAAAACCTGACGCTGTTACTGACCGATCATTTGGTCTGTGAGCTAAAAGCAGCGCAAACCGCTGTCTGGCTGATCCGCAAATATGTGGCTGACAAGCCGAGCGGCGACGCCATTCTTGCCTGGCTGAAGCCGTATGAAAATTTCATCTTCCGTGAGGATGGTGACAGCAATTTTATCAACGCGCACAAGAACCTGACCAAAAGCATCATTGTTCGTAATGAACTGCCGTGGGCGGATGATCTGGTCGAAAAAATGGTGTTGTTGATTAAAGAAGAGCTGCACCATTTTTATCAGGTTTGGGAAATTATGCAGTCACGCGGGCTGGTTTACCAAAAAATCACCTCCAGCCGCTACGCCAAATCGCTGCTGCGCGAAGTGACCACGCATGAGCCGGATACGCTGGTGGATAAACTGATTTGTGGTGCCTATATCGAAGCGCGATCCTGCGAACGTTTTGCCAGCCTGGCGCCTTATCTGGACAGTGAGCTGGAGAAATTTTATATCTCGCTGCTGCGTTCGGAAGCGCGCCACTATCAGGATTACTTAGCACTGGCTGCGCAGATTTCGCCGAAGGATATCGCACCGCGTGTAAAGGCGATTGGAGAAACAGAAAGGCAGTTAATCACTGAACCCGATAACGAGCTGCGTTTCCACAGCGGCGTCCCGGCTTTTTAATCTCTTCTGTGGCCATGCATGATGTTCTCCCCTAAACGGGGGAGAAACGGGAAAAAGAGATGGCGAGCATTCTCTCAGAGAGCTTTTAACATCCGTACTTCACAGTCGTTATGTCCGGTGCAGCCCATCGCGTTGTCTGTCAGCTCAAAACCCAGCGATTCATAGAGTTTAACCGCGCGCGTCAGGCTGGCTGTGGTTTCCAGATAGCAGCGACGAAAGCCCCGCTGGCGCGCATGTTCCATTGCACACATCGCCAGTTCACGCGCTAAACCCAGCCCGCGCACTTCCGGCAGGAAATACATTTTTTGCAGTTCACAAATATCGGGGGCGCTACAGGCCAAAGGAGCGACACCGCCACCGCCCATGACCTTGCCCTGATATTCAATAATCCAGTAGGCGCTGTGTTCCGCGCGGTACAGCTCAAACAGCCGATCGAGGTCAGGATCGGAAACGGTATAACCTTTATCGGCAGTCAGCCCAAACTCTGCGGAAACATCGCGGATAACCTGTGCAATATGCGGATTGTCGGCAGCAGCGATTGGGCGCACGATAAGATCGTGTCGCGTTGCGGTAGTCTTCATTATCTTTTCCAAATCTTTCTCAAATAAATGAAAAAAGCCGGGCTAGCCCGGCTTGATAATTAAGCGATCAGACTAAACGTTTACAATGCCGCAATCACGCCTTGCTGTTCAATCAGTTTTGCTTTCGATTGCTCCAGATCGGCCATGCGCTCACGCTCTTTCACTACCACCGCTTCCGGGGCGCGGGAAACAAAGCCTTCGTTCGCCAGCTTAACCTGAATCTTATCGATTTCTACGTCGAGCTTAACCAGCTCTTTCGCCAGACGCTCCAGTTCAGCGGCTTTATCCACTAAATCTGCCATCGGAATTAACAGCTCAGCGCCTTCCACGATTTTGGTGACGGAAACCGGGCCTTTCTCGCCCGCAGGCAGAACGGTCAGGCTCGCCAGACGCGCCAGGCGCGACAGGAAGTTGCGGTTGTCTTCAACGCGACGCAGCGCAGCCGGTGACGCATCGCGCAGCAGAACATCCAGTGGCTTGCTCGGCGCAATGTTCATTTCAGCACGAATGTTACGCACCGCCACGATCGCCTGTTTCATCCAGTCGATGTCCGCTTTTGCCTCGGCATCCTCTTTCGCCGCCTCATACTGCGGGAAAGGCTGCAGCATGATGGTGTCGTCGCTGATGTTTTTCAGCACTTTCACACGCTGCCAGATGGTTTCAGTGATAAAAGGAATAATTGGATGCGCCAGGCGCAGCAGGGCTTCCAGAACATGTACCAGCGTATGACGGGTGCCGCGCAGTTCAGATTCGCTGCCGCTGTTCATCACTGGCTTGGTCAGCTCCAGATACCAGTCACAGAACTGGTTCCAGGTGAAGTCATACAGCAGGTTGGCTGCAATGTCGAAACGGTAGCTGTCCAGCGCCTCACGGTAGGCTTTCACCGTGCTGTTGAACTCAGTCAGGATCCAGCGATCCGCCAGCGACAGCGTCATTTCGCCACCGTTCTGGCCGCAATCCTGCTCTTCGGTGTTCATCAACACAAAGCGGCTGGCGTTCCACAGCTTATTACAGAAGTTGCGGTAACCTTCGAGACGCTTCATGTCCCAGTTGATATCACGACCGGTAGAGGCCAGCGCAGCAAGCGTGAAGCGCAGCGCATCGGTGCCTGACGGCTCAATGCCGTTCGGGAACTGCTTCTCGGTGCGCTTACGGATTTTTTCAGCCAGCTGCGGCTGCATCATGTTACCGGTACGTTTTTCCAGCAGCGCATCCAGTGAAATGCCGTCAACCATATCCAGCGGATCAATCACGTTGCCTTTGGATTTTGACATCTTCTGGCCTTCTTCATCACGGATCAAACCGGTCATATAGACGGTTTTGAATGGCACCTGCGGCTTGCCATTTTCATCTTTAATGAAATGCATGGTCAGCATGATCATGCGGGCAATCCAGAAGAAGATGATGTCAAAGCCACTGACCAGCACGCTGGTGGGGTGGAAGGTGCGCAGTGCTTCTGTGTTTTCCGGCCAGCCCAGCGTAGAGAAGGTCCACAGGCCAGATGAGAACCAGGTATCAAGCACATCGTCATCCTGACGCAGCGCGACATCAGCGGCCAGGTTGTTTTCGCTACGCACTTCCTCTTCGGTGCGTCCGACATAGACGTTGCCGTCGTTGTCGTACCACGCCGGAATGCGGTGTCCCCACCACAGCTGGCGTGAAATACACCAGTCCTGAATGTCACGCATCCAGGAGAAGTACATGTTTTCATACTGCTTCGGCACAAACTGGATATCGCCGTTTTCCACCGCTTCGACCGCCACTTTTGCCAGCGGGGCAGTGCGCACATACCACTGGTCAGTCAGCATCGGTTCGATCACTACGCCACCGCGATCGCCGTAAGGGACGGTGAGATCGTGCGGCTTGATTTCGTCCAGCAAACCGAGCTCGTCAACCGCTGCCACAATCGCTTTACGCGCAGCAAAACGCTCCATTTTCTGGAACTGCGCCGGGATCTCATCGGAACAGACGTCGGTGACTTCGCCATTGGTGTCATAAACCTGGGCGCGTTCGCGGATATCGCCATCAAACGTCAGGATATTGATCATCGGCAGCTGATGACGACGCCCTACTTCGTAGTCGTTAAAGTCATGCGCTGGGGTGATCTTCACGCAGCCAGTGCCTTTTTCCATGTCGGCGTGCTCATCGCCAACGATCGGGATCAGGCGATTAACCAGCGGCAGCATGACAAATTTGCCGATCAGATCTTTATAGCGCGGATCTTCCGGGTTAACCGCGACGCCGGTATCGCCCAGCAGGGTTTCCGGGCGGGTGGTCGCAACCACCAGATAATCTTTGCCGTCAGCGGTTTTTGCGCCGTCTGCCAGCGGATAGCGGATGTGCCACATTGAGCCTTTGCTCTCGCGGTTTTCCACTTCGAGGTCGGAGATAGCGGTGCGCAGTTTTGGATCCCAGTTCACCAGGCGCTTGCCACGGTAAATCAGGTTCTCTTTATACAGGCGAACAAACACTTCTTTCACTGCATTGGACAGCCCTTCGTCCATGGTGAAACGCTCGCGCTCCCAGTCAACCGAGTTGCCGAGACGGCGCATCTGACGGGTGATGGTGCCGCCTGATTCCGCTTTCCACTGCCAGATTTTGTCGATGAAGGCATCACGACCGTAATCCTGGCGCGTTTTGCCTTCTTCAGCCGCAATCTTGCGCTCAACCACCATCTGCGTGGCGATGCCCGCGTGGTCCGTACCCGCTTGCCACAAGGTATTTTTACCCTGCATACGCTGGTAGCGGATCATGGTGTCCATGATGGTTTGCTGGAAGGCGTGACCCATATGCAAGCTACCGGTAACGTTCGGCGGCGGGATCATAATGCAAAAGCTTTCCTGGCTGGTGTCGCCATTCGGTTTGAAGTAGCCCTGCTTTTCCCAATGCTCGTAAAGCGGCTGCTCGATATCTTGCGGGTTATATGTCTTTTCCATTTCTGCTATGTCGTTTGCGGCTGTGGTGGCGTTGCCGTATTCAATTGGAAACCAACGCTGCGGTACGCTTTATAGCGGTCGCGCGCCAGCTGTTTGAGAGATTCTTCGTAAGGAACGAAGTCTATCACTTCATGGAAAGCAGTAGCAAAATCTGCGAACTGCGGCAGCAGGCTAATTAACAGATCGCGCGGTGAACTGCCGCGCCGCTGTGGCCAGGCCAGTTCAACCGGTGCGCCGTAACGCGGCCCTTCGCCCGCGAGATTATGCGGCACGAAGGCGTTGGCCGGACGTTGCCACAGCGCCTCGTCCAGACGAATCGCTTGCTGCTCATTTTCACAGGCGATCAGCACGCGCTTGCCTGCCCGCCAGCGCGTTTCTGCCAGATCGCAGACCAGGGCTTCGATGGCGCTCAGGCCGTCACTGGCTGCATCGGTTTCCATCACGTAGAAGGTTGCGTTTTTCATGAGGATGCCTTGTGAATGGTCAAGGTGCTCGCTGCGTCGCTCCTGGTAAGATGCGCGCCGATGCCCTTATCCCGGCTCTCTTCCACAGAAAGAGAAACGCTGCTCTGTGCGCCTTTCTGTCGGGCAAAAGCAGCGTCTTTCTCCTCCGCGTGGAGCAGGAGAGCGTGGGGAAAACTAGTCGTCGCCGTTCAGGCCGGCACGATTCAACAGAAACTGCGACAGCATCGGCACCGGACGACCGGTTGCGCCTTTCGCTTTGCCTGAGCGCCATGCAGTACCCGCGATGTCGAGGTGCGCCCAGTTATATTTGCGCGCAAATCGAGCCAGGAAGCAAGCAGCAGTAATGGCACCACCAGGGCGGCCACCAATGTTTGCCATATCAGCAAAATTAGATTCCAGCTGATCCTGATATTCATCCGCCATTGGCAGACGCCACGCCCGGTCACCCGACTGCTCTGATGCGCCGATCAGCTCGTGCGCCAGTGGATTGTGGTTCGACAGCAAACCGCTAACGTGATGACCCAGCGCAACCACACAGGCACCCGTCAGGGTCGCGACGTCAATCACCACTTCCGGCTCGAAACGCTCAACATAAGTCAGCGCATCGCACAGCACTAAACGGCCTTCCGCATCGGTATTCAGCACTTCAACAGTCTGGCCTGACATTGTCGTCAGAACATCGCCTGGGCGCATTGAACGCCCATCTGGCATGTTTTCACAGCCTGCCAGCACACCGACCACATTAAGCGGCAGATTCAGTTCCGCCACCATACGCATCACGCCGTAGACCGAAGCCGCACCGCACATGTCGTACTTCATCTCATCCATGCTGTCGGACGGTTTGATAGAAATACCGCCGGAGTCGAAGGTCAAACCTTTACCCACCAGCACGATAGGACGCGCTTCCGGATCGGGGTTACCTTTGTATTCAATTACCGACATCAGTGATTCGTTTTGTGAACCGGCACCGACCGCCAGATAGGCGTTCATGCCCAGCTCTTTCATCTGCTGCTCGCCAATCACACGGGTGGTCACGTTCTTGCTGAATGCGTCAGCCAGTTGACGTGCCTGTGAAGCCAGATAAGCCGCATTACAGATGTTTGGCGGCATATTGCTCAGATCTTTTGCCGCCTTAACGCCCGCCGCGACGGCTAATCCGTGCTGAATGGCGCGCTCACCGCTGGTCAGCTCACGGCGCGTCGGTACGTTGAATACCAGTTTACGCAGCGGGCGACGCGGCTCGGCTTTGTTACTTTTCAACTGATCGAAGTTGTAAAGTGCCTCTTTGGAGGTTTCTACCGCCTGGCGTACTTTCCAGTAGGTGTTACGTCCTTTAACGTGCAGCTCTGTCAGAAAGCAGACCGCCTCCATTGAACCGGTATCGTTTAAGGTATTGATGGTTTTCTGAATGACCTGTTTATACTGACGCTCATCCAGCTCACGCTCTTTACCACAACCAATCAGCAAAATACGTTCGGACAGGATGTTTGGCACATGATGCAGCAGCAGCGTCTGGCCCACTTTCCCTTCCAGCTCGCCGCGGCGCAGCAGGGCACTGATATAGCCGTCACTGATTTTATCCAGCTGTTCAGCAATTGGTGAGAGACGACGCGGTTCGAAAACACCAACAACAATGCAAGCACTGCGTTGTTTTTCCGGGCTTCCGCTTTTTACACTGAACTCCATGCACACTCCTGAATCTTAAAGACAACGGCCGCTGCTCTCGCTAGAATGTAGCGCGCTCGTGACATAATTAAGCGTAGCAACATGACATTTCACGACCAAAGGTCATAATGAATCGGGGTGACAAGATGTTGTTTTTTCACCA
Source organism: Candidatus Pantoea haifensis (assembly GCA_018842655.1). Classification (GTDB taxonomy): domain Bacteria; phylum Pseudomonadota; class Gammaproteobacteria; order Enterobacterales; family Enterobacteriaceae; genus Pantoea; species Pantoea haifensis. Next base: position 3,488,984 of record JAGTWN010000004.1, read on the forward strand.
CCCAAACGCAATTGTCATACAATTTTAGCTGTGACGACGGCCATTGATGAAGAAAAATGGCGAATAAGCGTTGAAACTATCGATTTTCCTGCAAAAAGACAAGTTTTCACAGGCGTACTAAGCGTGATCATCATTAGATATCTGGTTCGGGAAACGCTCAAAAGCCAGTTGGCTATCCTCTTCATCCTGCTATTGATCTTCTTTTGTCAGAAGTTAGTCAGGATTTTAGGCGCCGCGGTGGATGGCGAAGTCCCGACAAACCTCGTTCTGACTCTGTTAGGACTTGGTGTGCCTGAAATGGCACAACTTATTCTTCCCTTGAGTCTGTTTCTGGCGATTTTAATGACGCTTGGGCGGCTCTATACGGAAAGTGAAATTACCGTTATGCATGCCTGTGGCCTGAGCAAAGCGGTGTTGGTGAAGGCTGCCATGGTCCTGATGTTGTTTACGTCGCTGGTAGCGGCAGTGAATGTCATCTGGCTCGGGCCCTGGTCGTCGCGCTATCAGGACGAAGTGACGCAGAATGCCAAAGCTAACCCGGGTGCCGCTGCCCTGGCTGCCGGGCAGTTCCAGACCTCCAGCGACGGGAACGCGGTGCTGTTCATCGAAGACGTAAAAGGCAATCAGTTTGGCAACGTCTTCCTGGCGCAGTTGCGTCCAAAAGGCAACGCGCGTCCATCGGTAGTGTTAGCTGACAGCGGCCATATGGATCAACGTCCCGACGGCTCGCAAGTGGTGACGCTGGATAAAGGCACGCGCTTTGAAGGCACCGCCTTGCTGCGTGATTTCCGTATCACGGATTTCAATAACTATCAGGCGATTGTTGGCTACAAAGAGGCCACGCTCGATCCGAACGATGCTGAGCAGTCGAGCTTCACCGGCCTGTTCCAGAATGACACGCCAGCGTTCCGCTCGGAGCTGCACTGGCGCATTACTTTGGTGTTCTCGGTGTTGGTGATGGCGCTGATGGTGGTGCCGCTCAGCGTGGTGAATCCACGTCAGGGGCGCGTGTTGTCAATGCTGCCCGCGATGCTGCTTTATCTGATCTTCTTCCTGCTGCAAAGCTCGTTGAAATCGAGTGGCTCAAAAGGCCGTCTCGATCCGGCTATCTGGATGTGGGTGGTTAATATCAGTTACCTGCTGTTAGCGGTAATGCTTAATCTGTGGGATACGGTACCGATGCGTCGCGTTCGCGCCCGCTTTACACGCGGAGGGTCGGTCTGATGTTTCGCGTTCTTGACCGCTATATCGGTAAAACGATCTTTAACACCATTATGTTGACCTTGTTCATGCTGGTGTCACTTTCCGGCATCATCAAGTTTGTCGATCAGCTACGCAAAACCGGGCAGGGTGCGTATACCGCAATCGATGCGGGTTACTACACCTTGCTTAGCGTGCCGAAAGATATCGAAATCTTCTTTCCCATGGCGGCGTTGCTGGGCGCGTTGTTAGGCCTGGGGACGCTGGCGCAGCGCAGTGAGCTGGTGGTGATGCAGGCAGCGGGCTTTACCCGCATGCAGGTCGCGTTGTCGGTAATGAAAACGGCGATTCCGCTGGTGCTGCTGACCATGGCAATCGGTGAGTTTGTGGCACCGCAGGGCGAACAGATGGCGCGCAACTACCGTGCGCAGCAACTCTATGGTGGTGCGCTGGTCTCCACACAAAATGGTTTGTGGGCCAAAGATGGCAACAGCTTTATCTATATTGAGCGCATCAAAGGCGATAACGAGATCGATGGCGTCAGCATCTATAACTTCAACGATCAGCGTCGCTTACTGAATGTGCGTTACGCGGCCAGTGCCACCTGGGATGCAGAGAAAAAGCGTTGGATGCTGTCGCAGGTCGATGAATCAGACCTGAAAGATCCGACGCAGATTACCGGCTCACAAAGTCTGGGAGGGGAATGGAAAACCAACCTGACGCCAGACAAGCTGGGCGTGGTGGCGCTTGATCCCGACGCGCTGTCGATTCGCGGCCTGTATAATTACAGTAAATACCTGAAGCAGAGTGGACAGGAATCGGGACGCTATTTGCTCAATATGTGGAGCAAAATCTTCCAGCCGATTTCTGTGGCGGTGATGATGCTGATGGCGCTCTCGTTTATCTTTGGCCCGCTGCGTAGCGTGTCGATGGGTGTGCGCGTCGTCACGGGTATCAGCTTCGGCTTCCTGTTTTACGTACTCGACCAAATCTTTGGCCCGCTCAGCCTGGTTTATGGTTTACCGCCGATCATGGGCGCGATTCTGCCAAGCTTCGCCTTCTTCGCGATCAGTCTGTTTATGTTGATCAAGCGGCGATAGACCCGATTACAGCACAAAAAAGCCGCAGCGATGCGGCTTTTTTATTATCAAAAAACGGCTTACCCAGGCAACCATGTCGGGACTTGCGACAGTAAAAAAAGAATCAATCCAATCGTGCCTCCCACCAACGTACCGTTGATGCGGATAAACTGCAGGTCTTTGCCAATGTTCAGCTCAATCTGCTGCGACATATCGCGTGCATCCCAGCTTTTCACCGTATCGCTGATGTGGCGCGTCAGGAAGCTGGCAAACTCCGGGGCGACACTGCGCGCCGCATCTTCCAGATGTTGATTCATCGAATGGCGCAACGCCTGATCGGCTGCCAGGGTTTCGCCCAGCCATAAGGCGGCAAGGCGCACTTTTTCCTGTACGCGCGAGTCGTCACTACTCAGATCGGCTTTCAGCCAGGCTCGCAGATCGTTCCACAGCTCGCCGATATAGCGATTAAGCGACGCATCCTCTTTCAGCCAGCTTTTTATCACTTCTGCGCGCTCGGCCATCTCAGGATCGTTCTTCAGCTTATCAATCAGGCGATCAACGGCACGGTTAAAACCAAGGCGCAACTCATGCCCCTGATCGGCTGCCACATCATCCAGCAGGGAATCCACTGCATTCGCCACTAACTCCGCACTGTGTTCGCCAAGCCATTCGGTTGGCAGCATTTTGGCCTTAATCGGGTGCTCGCGCTTCAGCCAGCGTACGATTTGCAGTGCGATAAATTCACGCGTGCCGGGTTTATGCAACAGACGCAGGAGCTGTTCCACTGCCGCATCCAGCAGTTCCTGATGGCGATTATTTTTGGTCAGGCTCTCCAGCAGTAGCGCGCTGGTCTGGCTGAGATCGACCTTATCAATTGCACGATGCACCGCACGACGCATAAAGTTCTGGATCCGCGCATCGTCAGTGAGATCGAGAAAGCCGCGCATCACCTGCAACAGATGGCGACCCACCCGGTCAGCGTTGCCCGGCGCATTCAGCCAGTCCGCTAACATGCGCGAGGGATCGTGACGACGAATTAAATTCAGCAGCGAGTCAGTATCGAGGAACTTCTCCTGCACAAAACGACCCAGATTGTCACCAATGCGATCTTTGTTGCGCGGGATAATTGCCGTGTGGCGAGAAATAAAGGGCACCGGAACGCGACGAAACAGCGCAACGACGGCAAACCAGTCCGCCAGCGCACCGACCATCGCGGCCTCGGCTATCGCTTTTACGCCGCTGACATAAATAGTGGGCGGAAGAAAAAGTGTGATGATAAAAGTGGCGGCAGCCAGCAGTAACAGCAGCAGCGCCAGACGTTTGGTCCGTGTTAGTTCGCGTTGTTTATCCATGTTGTGATCTTAGCAGAGACGAAAGTTAGCGTCGGCGACCGCCCAGTAAACTGCCCAGCACGCCGCGAATAATTTGATGCGTAATTTGTCGCGTGGCGCTTTTTGCCATGGTGTGTACTATGCCATCACGCTTACCCCCACGCGGGCCGGTGCTGCCAAATAAAATATCCTTCAGGCCTCCCAGAATACCGTTATCGACCGCCACCTTATTGCCTTTGGCTTCAGGGGCATTGACGTTTTCGCTGGCTGCCTGCACACCCTGCTGTAGCCGTTCAAAAGCCGATTCCCGGTCGACTTCGCTGTCATATTTGCCTGACAGGGGAGAATGATTGATTAAGCCGTTACGCTCGTCAGTACTCACCGGCCCCATGCGTGAACCGGGAGCAATGACCATTGCCCGCTCAACCACTGACGGGCTGCCCTTTTCATCGAGCAGGGAGATCAGGGCTTCACCCGTGCCGAGAGCCTGTATCGCCTCAACGGTATTAAAGGCAGGATTAGCGCGCAGCGTTTCAGCGGCGGTTTTCACCGCTTTCTGATCTTTGGCGTAAAGGCGCGCAACGCATGCTGAACGCGGTTGCCAAGCTGGCCAAGCACGCTGTCAGGAATATCCGCTGGGTTTTGTGTCACAAACCAGACGCCCACGCCTTTAGAGCGGATCAGGCGGATCACCTGTTCGATTTTTTCCAGCAGCACAGGCGGCGCATCGTTAAACAGCAGGTGCGCTTCATCAAAAAAGAAAACCAGTTTTGGCTTATCCAGATCGCCCGCTTCCGGCAGATGCTCATACAGTTCTGCCAGCAACCACAGCAGGCTGGTGGCGTAGAGTTTCGGCATTTGATAAAGCTTTTCTGCCGATAAGATATTAATAAAGCCTTTGCCTTCGCTGTCTGTGCGCATCCAGTCGGCAATTTCGAGCATTGGTTCGCCAAAGAAGTGCTCAGCACCCTGCTGCTCCAGCGCCAGCAGCCCGCGCTGAATCGCCCCCACCGAGGCGCTGTTGATATTACCGTATTGGGTTTGAAAAGCCTTCGCGTTGTCGCCGATATACTGCGTTATGGCGCGCAGATCTTTGAAATCCAGTAGCAATAATCCTTGGTCGTCCGCGATGCGGAAAATAATCTGCAATACGCCGCTCTGTACTTCATTCAAATTAAGCAGGCGCGCCAACATTAAAGGTCCAAGATCGGAAACGGTAGCACGTACCGGGTGGCCTTTCTCGCCAAAAATATCCCACAGCATTACCGGATTACGCTGCGGTTGCCACTCTGTCACCCCGATCTTTGCCAGCCTCTGCTGTAACTTTTCACTACTTTGTCCTTCAGCAGCGATGCCGGTAAGATCGCCTTTCACGTCAGCCATGAATACCGGGACGCCAGCTGCCGAAAACGATTCAGCCAGTTTTTGCAGGGTGACCGTTTTGCCGGTGCCGGTGGCACCGGTAATCAAACCGTGGCGATTAGCCATTTGCGGCAAAAGATGAAGCTGTAGATCAGGGGTCTGGGCAATCAGCAGCGGGGAGGTCATGATTTTCCACTCTCAGGCGACAGGTTATCTCTGAAGAATAGCAAGCGGTGCGCAGCAGAGCAGAAGAGATTTGCCTGAAAGCCAGCAGCCGTAACGCTTCCTCTGCAATGCCGCGCCTGGGAGAAAACGACTGAATAGATTAACCGTTACCCGCGTCTGAAATTGATTTCTCTGCGCGTCTTTCTGTCACGCTGTCTCGGCCAGTTTAATCATGACTGGGCAGTTTATTACTTACCGAAATTAATTTGTGCATTTTTTGTACCACGGGATAAATAACAGAACTATTCTGATTTGGCATCGTAAATAACATTTTTCATTTGCGGCAGGATAAAAGTAAATATAATGTTGCCAATGAGAATAATTCTCTTGTATGGAAGTATGATATTTTTTTATCGGTTATTTTTCGCAATTATTACTTTGCGTAAATAATATTGTCGATTAATTCAGCAATAAATATCTCACCCCCGATAATCATAAGGATTTAGGCCAAATTTCCCGCATTCTTGATTGTTACCTCGCTGTAACCTATTAGCAACACGATGATAAACTTTCACTATAAAACATCTCCTCTCTAATTTTTACATTTAGAAATATTTATATCCCTAACATTGCCACGTTATTAACCGATATGTTTCTTCATTCACATAAATATTACTTTACCCGCTATTTTTTGCGCTGCAGGTACGCTGACTGCGCTCATTTATGTTGGTCGCTTATTACTGGGCGCTGGCGAAGAGCTGGTCGGTCGTTTTCTGACAACGTGAAAGATTAAGGTAGTTATTAGATGAGAGTCGTGCGGCTATGCTTCTTCAAAAACCCACCACCAGGCGTAAATTTTTGCTGGGCTCTTTACTGGCATTGCCATTAAGTGACCTGGTATTTAAAGGAATAACTGCAGCACAAGCAGCGGAAATGGCAGCGCCAGAATTAGCTGACTATAAACCGATCTTTTTCAGTGCCGAAGAGTGGCAATTTATTTTGGCGGCAACCGATCGTTTGATTCCGGCTGGCGGCAATGGTAAAGCGCCGGGCGCCCTGGAAACCAACGTGCCGATCTTTATCGACCAGCAGCTGCATAGCGAAGAGTTTGGCAGCGAAATTTACCTGCAAGGTCCGTTTAATGTCAGCGCACCGGCCACCATGGGCTATCAAATTCCTTTCCGGCCACAGCAGATGTACCAGACCGGCATCAGGCTGGTTAATCAGTGGACGCAGATCGCATATCAAAAACCGTTCCATGCACTGACGCAGCAAGAAAAAGACGACGTACTGACCAAAGTGAATAAAAACGAGGTCGACTTCGCCGCATCAGGCGAAGCGAATATGAAAGCGTCGCAGTTCTTCAGCCAATTGCTTTCCGATACCAAGCACGGTTACCTCGCGGACCCTATGTACGGCGGCAACAAAGGCATGAAAGCCTGGATTGCCATCGGCTTCCCGGGCGCGCGTGCCAGCTTCACCGAATGGGTGAAACAGCACAACGTTCCGTATCCGCTCGGCCCGGTCAGTGTGAAGGGCGAACGCGCTTAACCGCGCATTCCCAATCAGGTATTTGAAACAGGATTATCATGGCACAGGTTACTAAAAAGAAGTCGACGTTGTCGTCTGCGGCCTCGGTTGGGCCGGCTCGTTAATGAGCATTGAACTCGCGCTGGCTGGACTCGAAGTTCGCGCTTTAGAACGCGGCGGCGATCGCGATTACGATGAATTTGCTTACCCAAAACCGGCAGATGAATATGCTTACGCAGTGCGTAATAAAGTGTTTGCTACCCCGGCAGAAGCAGCCGTAACGGTTCGCTACAACACCAGCCAGACGGCGCTGCCAACCCGTAAATGGGGCGCGTTTGCGCCAGGCACCGGCGTAGGGGGATCGGGTCTGCACTGGACAGCGGTTCTGCTGCGTCCTACCCCAACCGATATCAAACTGAAAACCTACGTGGATGAGGCGTACAAGCCGGGCATCCTGCAGGAAGATATGCGCGTGATGGACTTCCCGTTTACCTGGGATGAGATCGAACCTTACTTCTACAAGTTTGAGCTGATTTGCGGTCAGTCCGGTAACACCGGCAACCTGCGCGGTAAGATCCTTGAGGGTGGCGATCCGTTTGAAGGTCCACGTTCTGAGCCGTATCCGCTGCCTGCCCTGGACGATACGCTGAACAACGTGATGTTCAAAGAAGCCGCAACCAAACTCGGCTATCACCCGTTCCCGAACCCGTCTGCATGTGTATCACGTGCGTGGAAAAACCCTTACGGCAACCAGATCGCGCCGTGTAACTACTGCGGCTATTGCAGTAAATATCCGTGCCTGAACTACTCCAAAGCCTCACCGCAGACGGCTGTAATGGATGCGCTGAAGCGTATGCCTAACTTCTCTTATGAAGTGAATGCAGAAGTAATCAAGGTGGTGCTGAACGACGACAAGAAGACCGCTAAAGGCGTGATCTACATCGACGGTCAGGGCAATGAGTGCTTCCAGCCAGCGAAAATCGTGGTACTGAGCAGCTTCCAGCTCTACAACGTGCGTTTAATGCTGCTGTCCGGTATTGGCAAGCCTTACAACCCGATCACAGAAGAAGGCGTTGTCGGGCGTAACTACGCCTTCCTGTCGAACGGCGGCGCAACGCTGTTCTTCAAAGATAAAAACTTCAACCCGTATGCAACCGCAGGGGCGACTGGCCAGATGTTCAACGACATCTCGCCGGGCAACTTTGATGGCCCTTCGCTCGGCTTCCTTGGTGGCGCGAAGATCCACAGTTCGCAGGCAACCGGTACGCCAATCAGCACCGCACTGCCAAAAGGCACGCCCACCTGGGGCGCCGGCTGGAAAGAGGGTCTGGAAGAGTGGTATGGCCATTCCATGAAGATCAGCATCACGACGACCTGTCAGTCATACCGTGACATCTATCTGGATCTCGATCCTAACTATAAGGATCATCACGGTTTGCCGCTGCTGCGTATGACCTTCAACTGGAAAGAGAATGAGTTGAAACTGCAGCAATACCTGAAAGGCATCGTGGGCAACATCAGTAAAGAGTTGAATCCAGACAGCATGAGCATGAGCTTCCTGCCAATGGGCGCTGACTTTGACCTGACCAAATACGTTTCTACCCACAACGTGGGCGGTGCGGTGATGGGCGATAACCCGAAAACCTCAGCACTGAACAAGTACTTGCAGAGCTGGGACGTGCATAACGTGTTTGTACCAGGCGGTAACGCATTCCCGCAGAACTTCCAGGCGAACCCGACCGATACCATCGGTGCGATTACCCTGATGGCGGCACAGGCGATCAAAGATCAGTATCTGAAAAACCCCGGTCCACTGGTACAGGCATAAGCGCATGAACAAGCTGAATTTAAAATCATTGTTACTCGCCAACGCCGTGCTGCTGGCCAGCGGTTTTGCGGTTCAGGCGCACGCAGAAGATGAATCTCAACTGATCAAGCAGGGCGAATATTTATCGCGTCTTGGCGACTGCATGGCGTGTCACTCGGTTGCAGGCAAGCCGGATTACGCGGGCGGTTTAGCGATTGAGTCGAATCTGGGCACCATTTTCTCAACCAACATTACGCCAGATAAAGTGCACGGTATCGGTAACTATAGCGAACAGCAGTTCTCAGACGCGGTTCGTAAAGGGATATTGCCGGACGGTTCGCGCCTCTATCCGGCAATGCCGTATCCAGATTATGCCAAAATCAGCGATGCCGATATGCATGCGCTCTACGTCTACTTCATGAAAGGCGTGAAGCCAAGTGCTGAGCAGCCAGAGGAAACCAAACTGAGCTTCCCGTTTAGCCAGCGTTGGGGCATGCGTTTCTGGAACTGGGCGTTTACCTCCGATAAGCCTTTCCAGCCAATCGGCGGGGCTTCAGAAGAGATTAACCGCGGTGCTTATATTGTGGAAAGCCTGGGCCACTGTGGTAGCTGTCATACGCCGCGCGGACTGGGAATGAACGAGAAGGCGCTCGACAGCGGTGACGCTAAGTTCCTTGCCGGTGGCAGCCTGAATAACTGGGATGTGCCGTCGCTGCGTGGTCTGCCGCGCTGGAGCGAGCAGGAGATTGTTGATTACCTGCAAACCGGTCGTAACGACAAAGCGGCAGTGGGCGGTGAGATGACTTCAGTGATTGAGCACAGCAGCTCACACATGACGGACGCCGATCTGAAAGCCATCGCGGCTTACCTGAAGTTTATTGGCGGCAACCCACCGTTGCAGGCCTATAACGTGCAGGCGCAGCAGGCAACAGAAGCCAAACTGACCGCCGCGAAGAACCTGACTGAAGGTGAACGTCTTTACATTGATAACTGTGGCGCATGTCACTTTGTCACTGGTAAAGGCGCGCCGGGCATCTTCCCGGAACTGGATCAGGCCACGATTGTAAACGCCAACGATCCAACCGGTTTGATCCACACCATTCTGGCCGGTGCGCAGCAGCCATCAACCGAGAAAGCGCCGTCGAAACTGGCGATGCCGGGCTTTGGCAACCGCCTGAGCGACGATGAAGTGGCGCAGCTTGCCACCTTCATTCGCCACGGCTGGAGCAACAACGCACCAGCCGTAAGCAAAGATCAGGTGGCTGAGGTCCGTAAGTCACTTGAGCACTAAACAGAGCGGGGCGCAGAAGGCGCCCGTTTTTTAACCGTGAATGACTTCCAGCACACCATTAATAACAAACTGCACGCCCATACAGACCAGTAAAAATCCCATCAGTCGCGAAATCGCTTCGATGCCGCTTTTGCCGACCAGCTTCATAATGGTGCCTGAGCTGCGCAGCGCCAGCCATAAAATCAGGCTGACCGTAAAAAAGGTGATAACGGGCGCAACTCTGTATACCCATTCGGAAAAATCTACACCGCTTTTCACCGTTGAGGCAGAGCTGATGATCATGGCGATGGTGCCAGGCCCGGCAGTGCTCGGCATCGCGAGCGGTACAAAGGCAATATTCACTGGCTGGTTAGCTGTTTCGAGTTCATCGTGTTTATATTTGGCTTCAACGGAGTGCGCGGCCGGTTGCGCCGGAAACAGCATTTTGAAACCAATAAACGCGACGATTAACCCACCGGCGATGCGCAGACCAGGAATAGAGATGCCAAAGGTATGCAGCACGGCATTACCGGCATACCACGCCACCATCATGATGGCGAAGACATAAACAGAAGCCTCCAGCGCCTGGCGATTGCGCTCGCGGTAATTCATGTCACCCGCCAGACCGAGAAACAGCGCCACGGTTGTCAGTGGATTCGCCAACGGCAGCAACACCACCAGTCCGAGTCCTACAGCCTGAAATAATTCCAGCATGGCGTCTCTCTCATAGGGGTCTGTTTTAATGTTTAGGCCGTTCCAGCGCCTCTAACAGTTCAGGGAAGAAGTCTTGCAGGATCTCGGGCGTCATCAGCTCAGGATATTGCATCAGGTGTTCACGGATGCGCTCGTTGACGTCGGGAATAAGCAGTTTTGCCGCTTCGGTGGCGCTGAGCTTGTGCTTCTTCATAACGCGCAGCAGGCCATCGGGCTGATTGTCTTCGTCTTCTGCATCATCTGCCATCTCCAGCGCATCCAGCTCGTCGAACATTTCCATCAACGCTTCCGTTTGAGGCGTTCGGGATTCATATTCGCGCGGGTGCTCATTTTCCAGAAAACGCAGCATTGCACGCATCGGCGTACCATCTGGCGTAGCGGGCGGCTCTACTGCAAACCAACTCAGCAACTGATGCATCGTGATTTGATGCACGTGATAACCGCTATCGACCAGTTCATCAGCCAGCAGTTCAGCGGTTTCATTTTCGATCAGACAGATATGTGTGCGGTTCGATTCATACTGTTCGAGCCATTGGTAAATCTCCTCAATCACCCCATCGTCATACTCGAACTTTTTATTTTGGTAGCTGCCATCCGGGCCATGTACGCAGGCTTTAATGAGATCGGGATCGAAGTAAATCGCAATGTTGAAGCCTTTCATACGTGCTGTCCTGTGTGATCTAAAAAACTCACTATAACGCCGACTGAGCAGATGGGAAATGGCGAGGTTGATTGGCTGTCTGGAAGTGCGGAGAAGAACAATTTATTGTGTTTTTTTGCTGTAAACAGCAGCAACAGCGAAGCGGGGAGCACTAAAGGGGCACCGATGTGTCGGTGGAACCGGAGAATGGCAATCCTTCGCCAGTTATCCTTAAGAGATAAAGTTTTTACCCTGTTTCAACACCACGTCACAGGCTTTGGTCTTCAGCTTTTCACCCATCGGTGAATTGCTCAGGCTCTGCAAATTCAGTTGCTGACCATTACCGGTGTTTAACAGACCAGCCACACCCTGCTGATAATCGGTTTTTTGCTCTTGCGCAGTGGTGGTGCTCAGTCCCAGCTTACTTAGTACCTGATCCTTCACGGATTGCACATTGTTCTTTACCACGTTGTGCTCAACGCAATACTGCATGACACCTGCGGCATTGGTCATGCTGTTTGCGCTGACGGCTTTATCACCACCGTTTAGCAATCCTGTGATTGATGAGAGCGATAAGCCGCTGTTTTGCGAACTGCTGGTGGTTGTGCCACTGTTTTGCTGGCTGAGCTGCGATGCTGCGCTGCTCAACTGATCCTGCCAGCTTGCGGCTGACGCACTACCCGCAACCAACAGTGCTGCGATTCCCCATCCCCAAACGCGTTGTGTTTTTTTCATACTAACCTCAGTCATTTCATTATCTTTGCAGGCTCTGGCCTGTTAAGAGGAATAATGCCGGGTAAAGTTCCAAAATAATCGACGCACAGCCTGCTTTGAGAATATTCTGTATTTTTAGTTTGTCGGTTAGCTATGCGTAATCGCACTTTATAAAGGTAATATTGATGGCGGGTAATTATGCAGGGTAAATAAGTTTTAAACCTCAGAAACATTATTTAATATTTATACGCACCCTGTTTTTAATTGATTAATTTTATCCTGGGAAACGTAAATTTCGCGCTGCGTTTTTTGTACTGAGTACAGCCTGCATGAGGCCTCACAGCGCATAGGGTGGGGAAACAGGATGCTGTGGCAAACTCATTTTTCATCAATAAGTTAAGGCAGAAAGGAAATTTTGCTGGCTGCGTTTAATCTGCTTTTTTAATTCTTCAGACTGCGTTGTTTTTATTCCCGCCTCTAAAAAATAATTATTAAATCGACTTCCCAATTTAAATATCTTGTCTAGGCTTATCACTGTGTCAGGTAATTGTGGTGAACATTCATAGCGCATTATAAATTGAATTGATAAACGGGAGAATATATGGCTGGACAGCCGGAACACAATAAAGATGCCGAAGTAACGTTAAAGCTTGCAGAAGAGCAAATTGCGTTGACTAAGCAGAAAGTTGTGGATGGTCATGTTCGCGTAACCCGTTCCACAACTGAACACGATGAAGTGATCAGTACGCTGCTCCAGCAGGAAAAAGTGGAAACAGAGCGTGTGGCTAAAGCGCAGCGCGTTGAATCCATACCGGAAATCAGGGAAGAAAACGGCGTACTTATTGTCCCGGTCGTTGAAGAAGAGATTGAGATAGTAAGAAAGCTGGTGCTGAAAGAAGAGATCCACATTCGAAAGGTGCAGGAAACCGCGCCTTTTCAGGAGGTGGTAACTCGACGTAAACAGCAAGTGAAGATAGAGAGAGACGACGATCGGTAATTAAATGCTAACAAGAGAGGAATGATCATGGCACACGAAAAAATCGTAACACTGTTCGATTCTGCAATGCAGGCAGATGCCGCGAAAAGAAATCTCATGAAAGCTGGTTTTCCTGATCAGGATATTAGTTTAATTAGTGGTGAACGTTTGCAGTCGGAAGGCAAAGCGATTCGACATCCAAGCATCTGGCAGCGCCTGTTTGGTCATACTGTAGATGAAGACCAGGCAGATGTTTATACCAGAGCGATGGATAAAGGTGGCGTCGTACTTTCGCTGCGTACCGAAGAAGATAATCTGGCCAAAGCGATGACCATTCTTCACTCGCATGATTCGGTAGATGTACCGTCACGCATGAATAGCTCGCTAACCGATGCGCCAGAGAAAAATTCACCACAGGTGAAGCTGCTGATCCTATCGTAGGTGGCAATTTTGCTGGTGAAACCGACGATCGCAAACTACGTAAAGTAGAACCTCTCCGCACGTCGCTAACGGGTAATGAGACTGAAGAAGATATTCTGCGTCTGGCAGAAGAGCAGATTGAAGTGGGTAAACGTCTGGTCAGCGAAGGTTCAACCCGTGTGCGTCGTTATACTGTGACAGATGACGTATCACGTGATATTTCGCTGCATGAACAGCACGCAGATATATTCCGTCGTTCGGTAAACGAACCGGCGCTGGCTGGCGAAGTTGACTGGTCTGAGAAAACGGTAGAAGTGGCCGAATCGCATGAGCAGCCGGTTGTTAATAAAACCACCAATGTGAAAGAGGAAGTGGTGGTGCGTACCGACGGCAGCGATCGTACGGAAACCATCAACGATACGGTACGTCGTCAGGAAGTGGATATTGACAGGAATGCACCGGAAGCGCGTGAGCGTGCCTTGTCACCTAATAGTGGGGCCAGTACGGCAGGCAGTGCAGGCGTTACGCCAGCGGCAGCCTCAACGAATGCTGCCTCAACAAATGGTGTAAATACCACGGGTAACACAACGCTGAATCCGCAGACGCGTGACAACAAGCCAGGCATGGCCGAAAGAGCAGGTGAAAAAGTCAGTGAAGCGAAAGATAAGGTCGAAAGTAAACTGAAAAGTCACGAGTATGACCATTCGCACTAATGTGTAGGTTCAAAGCGGCTCTGAAACACTTTTGAGCAACACCAGATTGGGCCAGCCGAAAGGCTGGCCCTGTTGCGTCTGGAGGGGTCAGCTTAAGTTCTCCTGCTGTCGATAAGTCCAGGCGTGCTGAAAACAGGCGGTGAGTAAGTTTGGCCATGTTAGTAAGGAAGGGATTGTGAACGTTGGTGAATACGAGTGTTCAGCGGGCAATGAGTGATAGATGGCGGCTTCAGCGCGTGTTCCGCTGGTTTTTTCATCGCTTAGCGCACAACCCAGCGAAAGAGGCTTGCGCCGCGTATCGGTAACGGTATAATCCCCAACGTTTTCCGCATCCTCTTCAGTGCCGAAGTGGCGAAATCGGTAGACGCAGTTGATTCAAAATCAACCGTAGAAATACGTGCCGGTTCGAGTCCGGCCTTCGGCACCATCGAAATGCAAAATCAAGCTACCTGAGGGTGGCTTTTTTTGTGTCTGAAATTCAGTATCCGCAAGGCTTTCCTCACTTTTTACTCGGCCTGACTCAGCCTGATTCGATCTACATCAACTTACTGATACGGGTACATCTGCATATACCCGGCTCAACTTTGTATCTCTTTTACTTTTAAAGCTGGACCACGCTAACCTCTTTTGCTTATCAGGTGTCTTTGATGGCATTTACGGGGCTTATTAATATCAGATTTAATCCTTTATTCGATGTGAATTTCAGAACCCAGACCCATTAAGAACAATCCAGCCTAATAACCATCGCCTTTACAGAATAAAGAATAAACAATAAAAAAGCTGCCTTTCGGCAGCTTCCTTATATCAATGCAAACAGCACTGTTTATATTTTTTCCGCTACCGCACGGACAGGGATCATTCCGGCCGGGCAGCTTGTCAGCCGCTACAGGCTTTTGCGGCTCTGGTATCGCTTCGGGTTGTGAAATCCAGTGATCATGCAAAGCCAGAGCAGCAGGGCGGATAGCCTCAATGCTGGCTTCCATCTCTTCTGGCGTTAAGGCATCCAGCTTCTCGAGATTCTCTTCTTTGCCATGTAAGGCAATCGCGTCCAGTGCCGGTTGCAGAGATTCCGGTAGGGCAGACCAGTCGGTGAGCGCCACGCCGCGCATATAGCCGAAGCACCACTCTTCTACCACGGTGAATTCCAGGCCTTCCATTTCGCGGATGCCAAACACCGGTTCAAACTGCTCCGGGAACTCAGATAAACGGTCGGCGATGTCGTTCATATGCTGAAAGCAAAGCTCCATAAAGCGCGTCATTTCACGCTCGTTGCTCCACTTCGGCACATGTTTCTGACCGCCCCACAGGGCGAGTAGCCATTCGCTCGGCTCGACCATAGTCGGCCCGGAAAGCACAGCGGTGAGCAGGCCATCCAGTTCTGAGACATCCAGAATCGATGCTTCACTGCCGTATTTTTCCAGCATATCTTCAAGCCATTGCAGCTCTTTCTCGGTCAGTGGGCCTTCTTTCATACGGTTGCCTCCCCGGCGTTGCGTTGTTCAGTAGCAAATAAAACCGCAGCAGTGTACACGCTTATCGGTTCGCTACCAGCTTAACGTCAGGTTTAGCAGGGTTTTCCTTATCAGCCCAGTGATCTCCGCGATTTAAGTGCTAACCGGGGCGGTAAGCATCAGCCTTTATATTGATTACCGCTCTCATCGGCAGAGCAGAAATCGTTCAGGCGGCTAACAACCGGGAATGGCGCAGCAATGTCAGGCTGCTACAGTCGCGGCGGGCTTTGTGATATCGTGCGCCGCATTCGCTGTTTTATTGACCGCAATGCTCGCCCATAACAATGATGTGGTGTTTTTATCTGGATGGATCCTTTGACGCCTTTATTTGCCCGCTTTGCTTCAGCCTTCCGTTATCACGGGTATCGCTTATGCCTGCTACTTTTCGCTACGCTGATACTCTCTGCCTGCGGCACCCTGTCGCAAACCTCCGCGCCTGTTGGCGATCGGGTTTATCTGTCTCACGATGCGTTTCATGAAAATGTCGAAGATCTTGTCCGGCACTATATGCAGCGAAAGCAGGTTTCAGGTATCAGCATCGGTTTAATCCAGCGCGGCGGTCCGGCAACGTTTTATTCCTTCGGCGTCACTGATGACGTCCATCGCTATCCGGTTACGCCAGATACCTTATTTGCGCTGGGATCGCTAAGCAAAGGCGTTACCGCTGAAGTGATTATTCAACTGGTGAATCAGGGCAAGCTGCACTGGAATGACACGCTGAAAGATCTCCTGCCCAATAACGTGCCGTTAAGCGTTGACGCCCGGCGGATAACGCTGCTGCAACTGGTGACACACACATCGGGTTTACCGCGTCAGGATATGGATTTGCCGATGTTGCGTCAGTTTATGCGCTATCTCAGCAGCGGTGAAAACTTCTATGGCAACCTCGACAGCGACTATGTGCTTCGCTATCTGGCCCATTTTTCCGCGCCTGCGGTGCGCGTGCCGGTTTACTCTAATCTTGGCTATGCGCTAATCGGTTACATCCTTAAACAGCGGTTGCATCAGGATATCGAATCGCTGGCCGCAACATTCATTTTTCAGCCACTGAAAATGACGCAAACAAGCTTTCAGCCGCTTACGCTGTCTGGCTTTCCACAGCGTGCGTTGGGACATGCGGGAGATCAGCCGAAGTTTATTGCGCGCGGCAACCTGACGCCGGACTGGCATTTCTGCGGTAACATGGTGGCGGCAGCCAGTCTGTATAGCACCTCACGCGATCTGCTCGCCTATCTACGCGCCCATTTGCAGCCCACCAATAATCTCTCACTAAATCAGGCCTTTGCGGCAATAACTCATCCCTGGTATCAGCGCGGCAATCAGGCGCAGAATATGGCCTGGGTGACGGATAATCTCGCTGGGCAGAAAATTACCTATCAGGTAGGTTATATCGGTGGCTATTCGAGCTTTATTGGTTTTGATAAAAAGAATGGGAACGCTATCGTGGTGCTGCAAAATGCGTTTAACTGGAGTAACTATCTGGGTATCGCATTGCTGATGGATTTGGCGAACAAAGAAAGCGTGAAATCGCCGCAATAGCGTTGCCTTTCCTTATACTTAGCCAGGCTGGCGGAAAACGGTTCCTGAACAAAGGACCCAAAGCCTGGTCTACTGTTACTACATACTTATTTAACCTGGAACTTACTATGCGCAGGACTCAAATCACTCTTTTTGCGGGTTTACTGTTTGGCTCACTGAGCCTGATTCCATCTGTGCAGGCGGCGGGTGAAGCGACGGATACCGTGCCACCCCCACCGCAAATTCAACCAGCCGATCCGGCGCAGCCCGATGCGAATGTAGCTCAACCGCAAGCCTCTTCACCTGCCGGGGAGCAACCCTCACAGTCAAACGATGGCATTACGCCAACCACGCCTGCGCAACCGGATGCCAGTGCCGCGCAGCCGAACACGCCGCCAACCTACGATCTGACCACGATCATCATCGATTACAAAGAGTACAAAGTAGGCGACATCGTGCCGCAGCAGTATCTGGATAAATCCTACACCATTACGGAATGGCAAAAGCGCAACTTACCGGCGCCTCAGGAGAACTCTCATTGGGCCTATATCAATGCGAATTACATTTTGATCGCCAATGACAGCGGTAAAATTATTATGGGTAAATCAGGTGATATCTTCTTCCGTGGATAACACCCAAAGCCGGTCAGCCTGACCGGCTGAGTTTTCAATAAAGCTAACCGAAGCGTTCGGCTCGAAAGGATGCCAGCATCGGATGCTTCTCGCCGGTAATGATTTCATCAGCCAGTAGCTCAGCGGCAATCAATGCCAGCGTCGCGCCTGAATGAGTAAACGCGACAAAACAGCCCGGCACGCTCTGCAGTTCGCCTAAAACCGGTTCGCCATCACCCGGAATCGGTTTTAATCCCAGCTTCCAGCTGTGAGGAATCAACGTAGCATCACCGCGCAGCAGCTTGCTCGCTTCCTGCGCCAGTTGCGCAACGACACTTTCGTTAATCTGATAGCTGCCATCGGATTGCAGTTTGATGTCGTTTTCATACCAGTCGTGATCCAGCGCGTAACGTTTACCAGGGTTGGGTCGTACCGCTGCGCGTGGCGTATTCAGCACTGTCTTCAGGCGCTGCTCACTCGGTTCGGTAATAACCAGCATTGACACCGGAGAGCCGTCAGGAATGGTGACGCCAAGTGGCGCAACCACCTGCGGCGTCCAGGGGCCACAGGCAACCAGAACCGCATCGGCGCGCAATTCGCCTTTATCGCTGCGCACGCCACAGGCGCGACCCTGTTCGCTGATGACGCTGGCTTTACCGGCCTGTTCAACAATCTCTGCGCCCAGCGCACGCAATTCACCCACCAGATGCTCAACCAGATGTGGCAGGCTGACCCAGCCTTCACCCGGGTTAAAAATGGCCTCGTCTGCCATCACGCCTGGATTAACCTGCTCATCAGCCTGAGCCACCGTGTTTGCCGAAACAAGGTGGGAATCATAACCGTGCGCTTTTTCATAAGAATGCCGTGCCCGCGTTCCGGCAACATCATTGGCAGACCAGCAAATTCCGCCATCAAAGCGCAGCCAGTCGCGTGTGGGATCGGCAGCAAACAGGGTACGATAACGATCAATGCCCGCCATGCGCAGCGCATGATAAGCCGTGGAGCGTTCTCCTGCTGAATTGAGCCACGATAGCGAGCGGCCCGACGCGCCAGAACAAAGCTCAGCTTCTGTCACCAGCGTCACTTTTGCACCGCGTTTTGCCAGTTGTAACGCACTGGAAACGCCCAGCACGCCGCCGCCCAAAACCACTACGCTCATCTCATTTTTACCTGCCATTGTTCTGTTCCTTGTTAAAGAAAAAGGGAAAGCCGTTACAGCACTTCTGAAAGGAAACGTTGCAGGCGGGGCGACTGCGGTGCGTCGAAAATCGCACCGGGCGAACCGACCTCAACAATCTCGCCTTCATCCATAAACACCACCTGATCGGCGACTTTGCGTGCAAAACCCATCTCGTGCGTCACCACCACCATCGTCATGCCGCGTTTGCACAGATCCGCCATTAAGGTCAGCACGCCTTTCACCAGTTCGGGATCAAGTGCCGATGTCGCTTCGTCAAACAGCATCACTTCCGGGTCCATCGCCAGCGCCCGTGCAATCGCCACGCGCTGCTGTTGCCCGCCAGAGAGATCGCGCGGCCGGTGTTCGGCGCGTTGCCCCAGGCCAACCTCTTCCAGCCGCTGGTGAGCAATCGCCATCGCCTGTGCTTTCGGCAACCCCTTTACTTTCCAGGGAGCCAGCGCCACGTTCTCCAGGGCGCTGTGATCGGGAAACAGGTTGAAATGCTGAAACACCATACCGATGCGCAGCCGCAGTGCATCGGGCTTATCACGCAGCACCGAACGGTCGGCCACTAATACATCGCCCGATTTCGGTTCATGCAGACGATTAATGCCGCGTAACAGCGTCGATTTACCTGAACCCGAAGGACCGATAATGCAGGTCGTGGTGCCGGGAGGAATTTTTAACGACACGTTGCGCAGGACCTCAATCGGGCCATAAGCCAGCGTCAGATTACGTAACTCAAGGCTGGCACCCTGCCAGCTTGCCTGCGCCGGGCGTTCGGCGAGAAGTGGTTGACTCATCATTGCCCCCGATCGCTGATTAATGAATGGGTCGCTAATGCGCCGTTTGGCCGTTTCTCTACCTCATCCAGCTCTTTCAGGCCGCTTTGAGGCGCAGTAAGGCGGCGGCGACCCGTGCGGTAGCGCACATCGACATAGTTCACCATGTGTGTGAGCGGTACGGTGATCACCAGATAGAACAATCCAGCCAGCATCAGCGGCGACAGGTTGCCAGTGAGCACCGCCGCATCCTGACCCACGCGGAACAGCTCGCGCTGACTGGTCATCAACCCCAGCAGATAGACCAGCGAAGAGTCTTTGATGATGGCGATGAACTGATTCACGATAGCGGGCAACACGCGACGGATGCCCTGCGGAATTATCACCAGACGCATTGCGCGCCCATAGCTCATACCCAGCGCACGACAGGCTTCCATCTGACCGCGCTCCACGCTTTGAATGCCGGAACGGAAAATCTCACCCATATAAGCACTGGCGATCAGGCTGAGGGCAAAAATGCCGAGCGGATAGGGCGTCGGGCCAAACAGCTGATAGCTGAAGCGGGCCAGCCCCTGACCAATCAGCAGAATGGTCAGTATCGACGGCAGACCGCGAAACAGGTCGGTATAAATCCGCGCCGGAACACGCAGCCAGCGCGAGGGGGAAATACCCATTAACGCCAGCAGTAAACCAAACAGTGTGCCAAGCAGCGTTGCGGCGAGCGAAATGATAAGGGTATTGACCAGACCCGTTGCCAGTAACTGCGGCAGCACCTCTTTCATCGAATCGAGATCAAAAAAAGTGCGAGAAAGTATTGTGAGCAGATCCATCGCCGTCTCCATTTAGTACGTTGATGTTGACTCAGGACGCTACGCGTCCGCGCAATTACTGTCCGCCGGGCAAATACTGCTTCGGCATTGGCGAACCCGGGAACCACTTCTGATAGAGCTGCTTCCAGGTGCCATCTTGCATCGCGGCTTTGATCGCTTTATCCAGCGCCGCTTTGAATTCAGGTTTGCCTTTAGCAATGGCAATGCCAGCAGGTGCGTCGAAGGAGGGAATATCTGCGGCTGAAACCAGCTTGAAGCGGTCGGCGTAACTCTTTGCGGCCTCATAATCGAGAAACATAGCATCAAGCGTGCCGTTGTTGAGAGCCGATACCGCGCTGTTATTATCCGGGAATCGCACCACATCAGACTGAGTGAAATGCTGCACCGCGTAGTTCTCTTGCAGGGTACCCTGGACAACACCGATGCGGTGTTTAGCCAGGGTTGCTACGTTTTTAACCGCGCTGTCACTGCGGGTTAATACCGTTAAGTAACCGGCTAAATAGCCTGTGGAAAAATCGACGGTTTTTTCACGCGCCGGGGTGATACCAATTGCCGCGACTGCTGCATCGTATTGACCATTCGCCACGGCAGGCATAATCGCTGAAAAATCCTGACCGATAAAATCGACCTTATCGATACCCATGCGATGCGCAACATTTTTGAAAAACTCCACGTCAAAGCCGGTGAACTGGCCACTGGCATCGGTGAAGGTATAGGGTTTGGAATCGCCCACGCTGGCAATGCGCAGGTGGCCGGGTTCGATCAGGCCATAGGGATTGTCATTGCTGGCCGCCAGCGTTGTGAATGATACAGACAAGAGTGCGATGGAAGTGCAGAGCAGCTTACTCAGAGTGTTATACGATTTCATAGCTCATCCGTTTTTGCAGGTTAAACATCAGAGACTGTTGAGCCGGTTGTTATTTTTGAGACCGGTCTCATTACAGGTGTCACCTTGATAACGTTGTCATTGTGAGACCGGTCTCAAGGGGATAGAATGAGTTTAAGCACAGCCTTTTTTCGGCGTCAATCATCCTGTTATCAACCTGTGATTCGAATTTATTATGACCAACCTAAAACCACGTTCTAAAGCCCCTACGGTGGCTGATGTGGCACGCGCAGCAAAAGTCTCCAAAGCCCAGGCGGCACGGGCGTTGGGCGGTTATGGTGCAGTAAGCGAAGAGGTGCAGGAGCGTGTAAGCAGTGCGGCGCTACAGCTTGGCTATCGGCCTAATGCACTGGCGCGCAGCATGAACACCGGGCGATCAAACACCATTGGTGTGATTGTCGGGGATATTGAGAATCCTCATTTTGGTCTGGCGCTACGCGGTATGGCTGATGTGGCGCGGCTTGCTGGCTATCACTTGTTGCTCAGTAACAGCGATGAAAAACGGCAGGCTGAGCAGGATGCAGTGCGTGTCATGCTGGAAAAGCGTGTGGATGGCATTATTGTGGCACCCTGTTGCTCCAGTCTCGAAAAAACAGCCACTTAATTCAGGTTCAGGCTGAAGGAAAAGCGTTAAAATTATTCGATCGCGCAGTAGATGGCCTTGACGTTGAAGCTATCTGCTGTGATTTTACTGAGGTCGCGCAGCAGGCGACGCAGCAGCTCATCACCGCCGGGCATCATCAAATTGCTTATGTCACCAGCATGGAACTGGACCGGCCGTATCGCGCCCTGTCCGATTTTGGCTTAACCCCGGTTGCCCAGCGTGTAGAGGGCATGATGAAGGCATTTTCTGAGGCAGGTTTGCCGTTCGATCCTGCGCTGGTTCAGGCCAATGCCTGTGATGAGGTCTACATCACCCGTATTGTCGATGCGCTGTGGCAGCGACCGCAGCCGCCAACGGCGCTGATCGCCTCTGACAGCGTGGTGGCAATGTGGCTGTTGCGGGAAATCACGCGACGTGGGTTGCGCATTCCACAGGATGTTTCATTCGTGATGTACGATAACTTCCCTGGAGTGAGGTGGTTACGCCACCGCTGACCGTCGTGGCGCAACCGGTATACGAAATGGGGCGTGAAGCGGCACGTCGCTTGATTGCCGAGATCCGGGATGAAGAGGCGGGTCCCATGCCCAGTTTTACTGCAGAGCTGATAACGCGCCACTCCATCGCCACGCCAGCGGTTAATCATTCGCTTGCGTTACCCGCGCCGGACGTGTGATCTAACAAGCGTTGGATTTGCTTCACGCCTGCCACGATTTGTGTGGTGCTGGTGTTGCCATAGCCAAGCACCAGCCCTTGCTGTTTTGGCTCGCAGAGATAAAAGGTCGAAAGGGCGGCAGGGGCAAAGCCTGCCCGCCAGAGAGCCGCCGCCAGGGCCTCATCACTCTGGCTCAGTTGCAGCACCAGATGCATGCCGCTGTCACCGCCGAGTAACTGAACATGTTCACCCAGCAGCCGCTGAAGCTCAGTACGCAATGTTGCCTGACGCTGACGATACAAACGGCGCATTTTGCTCAAGTGACGGCTGAAGTCTCCACTGCGAATAAACCGTGCCATGGCCTGCTGTTCGAGACGGTTGCCGCCGCGCAGTAGCTCGTGCAGCGCCGGGCGTAACCGGGCAGTGAGATGGGCAGGCAATACCATGAAACCGATCCGCAGAGCAGGAAACAGTGTTTTACTGAACGAGCCGAGATAGATAACCGGTGCGTTGTCAGTCATGCCTTGCATGGCAGCAATGGGCTCACCGCGATGATGATAATCGCCGTCATAGTCATCTTCGATAATCCATGCCTGATGCTGCTGCGCCCTGGCAATCAGGGCCAGACGTCGCGCCGCGCTCATCACCGCGCCAGTGGGATATTGATGCGTGGGAGAGGTGTAAATCACTTTCGGCGGCGACCTTTGCCAGTGGCGATCAAGCGGAGCCAGCCCCTGGGCGTCCACGGCGATCGGTACCACGCTTAAATCTCCGGCATGCAGCGCAGCTTTTGCGCCGCGATAGCCAGGATCTTCGACCCAGCCGGTATCGCCAGGGTTTGTCAGCAAGGTGACGCACAGCGATAACGCTTGCTGTGTACCTTCAGTGATGACGATTTGATCCGCCAGACAGCGCACGCCGCGCGTCATGCCCAGGTGTTGCGCTATCGCTTCCCGCAGATCGCTTTCGCCCAGGGGATCGCCATAGCCCAGCAGGCGTTGTGGGGTCTGACTCAATACGCTGTTTAGCGCGCGTCGCCAGGCGGCGAAAGGGAAATGGCTGAGTGCGGGTACACCTGCGCGGAGTGGCAAATCGTCGCGACTGAGGCGATGGCCTGAATGCAGGTTATTCAGGCGCTGTGCAAGCGGCAGCATAGCTGGTGTTGAGGCTGTGCTGGCACGCGGCAGCGCCACAGGCGTAATACGACTCCCCTGACGGTCACTGATCAAATAACCTTCTGCCTGTAGCTGGGTCCAGACGTTGATAACAGTGTTACGCGAGACCTGCAGCTCCTTTGCAAGCTGTCGTGTTGCGGGTAAACGCGCACCTGCGGCGAATCGCCCATCCAGAATCGCCCGCTTAACGCGCTGATAAAGCTGTTGCTGCAACGTGGTGTTATCAGCAGAAAGCGGCGCAAACAGCAGTGAAAAATCTTGTGTCACAGCGGCCTCCGTGGATCCATCATTTTGCCTGATTGTGGCGCTTTTTAACCCACCAGCAAAGTGGCAATCTGCTGTAATCGTCTAAAACAGGGAGTCGCTATGTCGCAGTGTATTAATCAGTATGGTCAGCCGGTGGGTCAGCCTTTGGTATGGCAAACGCGGCCTTATCCACAACGTATTGTGCTTACAGGGAAAACCTGTCGTCTTGAACCGTTTAGCGTGGCTGCGCACGGCGCAGACCTTTTGCCGCTTATGCGCTGGCAGAAGACGGGCGTGACTGGACATATCTCTTTGCCGGGCCGTTTGATACGCAGCAGGCCTGGCGTGCATATGCAGAGCAAATGGAAGCAAGTGACGATCCGTTACACTTCGCGGTGATTGATCGGCAAAGCGGAAAGCCGATCGGCAGCCTGGCGCTGATGCGCATCGACGCGAAACATGGCGTCATTGAAGTGGGGCATGTGGCCTTTTCGCCGCTGCTGAAACAAACGCGCATGGCAACCGAGGCGCATTATTTGCTGATGCATTATGCCTTTGAACAGCTTGGCTACCGTCGCTATGAGTGGAAGTGCGACAGTTGTAATGCGCCTTCACGACGGGCAGCTGAGCGACTGGGTTTCCGCTATGAAGGGGATTTTCGTCAGGCCATTGTTTATAAAGGACGCACCCGGGATACCAGCTGGTTTTCAATTATTGATGGTGAGTGGCCGCAGGTGAAAAAGGGCTTTGAGTATTGGCTCAGCGGTGACAATTTTACGCCAGAGGGCAGGCAACGCCAGAAGCTGGAGACGTTGCGGTTATCGCGATAAGCGTGGCCCGGCCAGCGCACTGACGGCAGCCCACTCTTTTTTACAGAGATTACGGTGCAATGCGCACCGTAATAATCCGTCATCATATTTCATGATGATCACTGAAACTTAATGCCACGCCTTGTTATGGCGCGATATTAATAAAAGTTATCCCTGAGGTTGCGGAATAATCTTTATATCAACCATACCAATACCTAATTTACGTGGATCCTGACCGATAATATTGTCAAGCGTGCTCAACTGAGGTTCCGGCGGCACGATGGTTAACGTGTGGCTGCCGTTCGGATTCTCAAAATGCAGAGTGGTGGTAGAAAATGTCTCGCCCAGCGTCATGAGTTGCTGCTGATCGCCAACACGCACGGGAATCGGACGCTGAACGTTGGGGCCAAAGGCGCGAGCGGTGATCACCAGGTCAAATTTCGCTGGAAGCGCATCAACGTACTCAATGTTGACCTCGGGCGCGAGATTGGCATTTGACCAACGCCCCCAGCTTTCCGGACGCGAAATGCCGCTAAAGCGTTTTACGGTTTCAGGCGCACCCGGCACAGCCAACAGAAAGCTGTCTGCCTTGTAGCGAATATCGTTATCCAGTATACGCAGTTGTGTCAGGTTGCGTTGATATTGCGCGTCGCTGGTGGCGCTGGCGGGAAACTGCACTTTGCCTTTCCACTGGGGTTTATCAATATGGATAACCACAGGCCACCCTCCCATCTGGCCCATTGCCAGGCAGTAGTCTGTAGAAAGCGCCAGGTCAGGTTGCCACAGCCGTGCCATTTTAAAACAGCTGTCAACCCAGACGAATTTATCGGTTGAGATGAAGTCAGCGAGCTGATAGCGCAGGGGGGCCGAATATTCGCCTTCGGGTAATGGCTCAACGTGTTTATCCGTCACGCGAAACAGAATGGGTAATTTAAATGTCGTACCAGAGAAGCTGAAATTATTCTTCGTGGTATCAATGGTGAAATTATCGATTTTTTTAGGGAAATTCCACAGCTGAATAATATCCGGCTTCCAGCTCATGATTTTCGTTTTCAAATTATCAAACTGACTGGAAAGCGATGCCGAAGAAAGCGTGCTGCGTCCAAGTCCAATCGCATTATCACCACCAAGAATATCCAGTAATGTCGCGCCGTTATCCAGCGTGCTGCGTTTGGCATCAATGATTTCAGCCTGCGGTTTATCCCCTCTGATAATCATAAACAGATCGTGACGCGGTTGCTTTACCAGATAGGGATGCGCGGTATTGTTCATCGCCAGATGGTCAGACGTCACCACAATAACCGTATTTTTGAACCAGGGTGAGGCTTTGATGCGCTCAATCAGTCGCGCCACATGCTCTTGTGAACAGGCAACAGCACTAAAAGACTGATTAGGCTTGCCATCATAGCGGTAACTTTTGCGCTGGCAGCTGCGTGAAATGAAGCCGTCCGGATGGTGCGTGTCTACCGTCAGGGTAAACAGCGCAAAACGTTTTTGCTGGCGTGAAAGCTCTTCATATTTCTGAAAAACCTCATCCATTACCGTGTCGTCGTAAAATCCCCAGTTATTACGATAGGCTGGATCGGCTACGCGGCTCTTAAGCTCTTGTGAGCCATACATATTGGCTGGGCTAAAGCCATGCGACTGAAGAAACACATCTTTACCGGCGAACCGTAAGTCTGCCCCCTGAATAAACCAGTTTTCATAGCCGGAGTTTTTCAGGATATCGCCAAGGCAGATGTTCTGCGGATAAAAGCTGGAAAGTGACGCAGAGGCGTTGCCGTCAAAAGGCGCAAACAGCGGTATACCACACTGCGAAGCCACCATGCCTGCGATGGTGTAATCAGTGCCTGGTAACTGTTCGGTATGGCTGAAATCGATACTTTGCTCTTTTTCCCGACTGAGTTCCGGTGCCAGTCCCGGAAAAGTTTGTTGGTTAAAATAGGTGCGTTCGAGGCTTTCACCGTAAATGTAAACCACGTTCAGTTCAGGCTTATTGATAAGATTTTTCGGCACTTTATAAAAGCGATCAAAATCAGAATCAGCTAACTGCGTGTGTGAGGCGATCAGGGATGCGACCTGGCGAAAGGCTGGTGTGGTTTGCACCGATCCGGCGGCACAGGCGAAAGCAATCAGACTCCAGCCAAGATGATGAGGGCGATCGTGACGGCGTAGCAGCCATGACAGCAGACACAAAAGAGAGAACAGGACAATGATAAGCCCAATCGCGGGCACGACATATTTACTCACGCCTGCGCCAGTCAGGCTGTTGGTTAACGTGTATAACACGGCATCGTTAATCCCGTCGCCGGTAAAATAGTTACTGGCGTACAGCGTAGCGTTAAGCACCACAAACAAAACGAGTAAAATTAAAACAAGCACGAACCAAATCTTATTTCGCCCGGCTTTACTGGAATAGATTGCAATGGCGGCCAGAAACAATACAACTGACACGAATTCGGACAACGTCAAACCCTCTCATGTAGTGCGCGATTCCATGCGCAACCAGCCATCTTCGCAGGATGGTTTTCCGACAATCTATATTGGCTGTCATACGGCTGCAACA
The DNA here is from genome assembly GCA_018842655.1 of Candidatus Pantoea haifensis. Lineage (GTDB taxonomy): Bacteria > Pseudomonadota > Gammaproteobacteria > Enterobacterales > Enterobacteriaceae > Pantoea > Pantoea haifensis. The sequence goes on from JAGTWN010000004.1 coordinate 3,516,275, forward strand.
CATCCAACCAGAATTGTGCAGTGTATTGGAGAATGATTTAACGGCTGTTTAGTGTGGGGATGAGTTAGCCTGACGGCAGGGCGATTCCGCCATCAGCAGACGGAAAAAGGGCGGCTGAAACCTGTTCAGCCTGAAGGTTGAAAAGCTAAAGCTTGCCGGTTAAATATTGCGCTTCGCCATCAGCGAAACTCCAGTCACCTTTGTCGTTAGTGATAAAGCTGATCATCAGATCATTGCCCTGTACACCACAGCTTTCCTGGAGTTCGCGCGCCAGTTCGGCCATAAACAATTGCTTTTGTTCACAGCTGCGTGGACTGGTATAGACGCGCACCATCACCAGATTATCGCTGCGCGTGAAGCCCAGCCCGGTGTCCTGGAACACCATTTGGTAAGGTTTATTTTCGTGAACAATCTGATAACGATCGCGCGCAGGCACCTTAAAAGCCGTCAACACCGCACGATGCGCAGCATCCAGAAGCGTGCGCAACGCTGATTCAGAACGGCCTTCAATAACATCAAATTGCAATAATGGCATGGAAAATCCCTCATCATTAAATGGAAATTATGACTGTCGATAGAGCTATCCTGACGTCTTTCACTTCAGAGAAAAAGCGACTAACCTGAAATGATTATTCACTATATTGAACAATCATCATGAAAGAGATGAAAACGGATGCCTTGTGGGGGCATTTGCACTGGCTGACTGTGCTGGCGGAGCAAGGCAGTTTTACCCGTGCGGCTGAGCGGTTAGAGGTGAGCAAGGCGGCGATGAGCCAAAAAATCAAAGAGCTTGAAGAGATAGCGGGCGTCTCGCTGGTGCAGCGAACTACGCGCAGCGTGCGGTTGACTTCAGCGGGTGAGAAACTGGTAGAGGAGCTGCGTGAGCCGTTTGCACGCATCGAGCAAAGCTTTTTAGCGTGCGTGATACCGCGGGTCCGGTACGAGGTCTGGTGCGCATAACGGCGCCGGTTGCGTTTGCACGTCAGCAACTGGTGCCGATTATTGGCGATTTCTTGCGCGAGTTTCCACAGGTGCGATTGCAGGTAGAGGTCACCGATCGCATCGTGTCGCTGAGCAGCGAAGGGTTCGATTTAGCGATACGTCACAGTGATTCCCTGCCTGAAACACATGTTGCACTGCCGCTGTGTGAAACCCGCACGCTGCTGGTTGCTTCACCGCACTATCTGGCGCAGCAGGGCAGGCCCGTCAAGCCGCAGGACCTGGCGCAGCATAATTGTCTTTACTATCCGCGCGGGGTGGAATCACCGCGCTGGACATTCGCCGCCCTCGACAGCAACGAGCAGGTTCAGGTGCGCATTCAGGGCAGTTTTGCGACCAATAACAGTGAGTCGATTCGCGATGCGGCACTGCAGGGGCTGGGGATAGCAATGCTGCCGGACTTCAGCGCCAGCGCGGCGTTAAAGTCCGGTTCATTGCAACAGGTTTTGACTGAGTGGCAGTGCATCGATGCCTTCGCCGCCCGATTATGGCTTGTGCGGCCCTGGTCGGCGCAGGTGCCGCGAGCGGTCACGACATTGACTCACTGGCTACGCGCGCGCTTTGTTAATGGTTGACGGCAGTGCCAGCGGAGCGGGCGACGCAGTGTGCATCATCTCGCCAATCAGGCTGGTGCGGTTATATACGCCAAGACGTAAATTAAAATCGAGGTGCAGCCGCTCTTTGCCTGTCAGCTTGATGATTGGCGGCGGCGTTTGCGGACGGTGCTGAAACAGCACTGAGCGGGCAAAGGCGGCGCTGTTATCGGCATGCAAACCCTGATAGTAATAAGCGTTGGCTTCGCCCTTGCGCAAATAAACATTAATTCGGCGATATTCGCGAATGGCAACCTGCTGCGCCAGCGATAATAACTGGCGTGACGGATTTTCAATATTTTGCACAATCAGTGGAAAATCATCGCGTTTTTTCATTTCCTGAAAATAATTTTGCACGCCAATGTTTTTAACCGGTGCCAGCTGTTTTAACCATTCACGAATAAAAGGATTTTTCGGTGCGGCAGCCAGAAACCAGCTTTCGGTAACCGGCGAAAGAAAATTAATGGTAGAGCGTTCACGGTAATAGCCGATCAGGTCCATCGAACGCTCCTGATGAACTTTATGTACCCATGAAAGATTTTCAAACAGCAAGGTACTGCAATCAATGCCAATGCCGCCGTAGCGATGCAATAATTCAAGGCGAATAATTTCGCTTTTATGCGCCAGCGTTAAATCTGAGGAAATAAAATTCAGATCCGGAAGCCATTGCCGTAGCGTACGTTGCGTAATGAGATGAACGTCATGATCGGGATTATCTCGACGTATTTTATTGATATTCAATGCCATTGATTTTGGCAATTGATTATCATGCCAGTACATCCACACCATTTTAGGGATCGCTGGCAACGTTTTCTGCTGCGACATCAACACGACATTTTGTTCCTGGCCCGGATCATATTCTGGGGCGCTGACTGTGCTGTGTTTCTTTTTATTCCATAGCATCTGACTAGTGAACGATATTCTTTTCCAGCTGCGCCAGAAAGTATGCGCAGGACGTTGACTGAGTTGTGTCATGGTGCACCTGTTATTATCGTTGTACCTGTCCTGTTTCACGTTATCTTTCGCTGGCTTTGGGATCTCGTCTCGGTTTTATCCTGGTACTGAATCCGGCGTGAACACCTTTATTGCCTTCCTGTAACGCAAATAAGTCGGGTATGTCGTCGTTGGTTTTCCCTGATGGTGACGCAGCGGTAAGCGCGCGATAGTTTCCTCACGGCTGTGTAAAATTGCACTGCCCCTCCTTAATAAAACATTATTTACTTATTAGCTATTTCTTTTTCTATCTTTAGGATAATCCGGAATTAAGCCGGTCATAAGCAATTTAAAATAATTAAGTGCAAATGAATTATTTAATACACCTTTGTTAATCAGCACGGGCGTTTGAAATAAGGAATTTCTGATCTTTTTTATTTTCCCTGTCGATAAACAGCGACTTTCTGTTGTGGCATAAAAAGATTCTGCTTAAAAAGCATCCGTTAGCGCGGCTCATCGATTCGCTGGATCGTACAGCCTGAGAGCAATTGTCTACGCTTAAGGAAGGCTTACAGAGAATGGAGGCGATATGCAGCATGAATCGAGTGGATTGTTGGCAGTAGATAAACAAGGCAATCGCGTACTGTTTCTCAATCCTGAAACCTTTGCGGTACAGCAGGAGTTAAACGCATTTCCCCCGGCCTCATGAATTGCTGATGTTAACGGCATGGGAAAAAGCCTATGTCCCCATCTATGGCGACGGGGTTCACGGCGATAATCCGCATCCCGGCCACAAAATTGCGATAATCAATTTGCGACGGCGGGAAATCAGCGGTTTCATCGATCTCTCCCCGTTGCGATCACCGCATAGCGGCCAGCTGGGCCGTGACGGTAAGGTTTATCTCTGTTGTGAAGCCAGTGCCAGGGTCGCGGTGATCGATCCGAACAGCGATACATTAGAAAAAACCATTCCTGTGCCTTCTCACAATGCGCATCGCCTGACGCTGTCCCCCAGCGGGCGTAAACTGTTCACTGAAAATGAGGAAGATGCGAGCATTACCGTGGTCGACTTGTGCGAAACAGAAGGGCGCGTCATTGATAACATTTTATTGCACGGCCCGATTGCCGGTATTGCGGCATCGCCAAAACACCCTTATCTGGTGGCCAGTGCCGCCGATGCGCCACAGCTTTATGTTATTGATCGCCAGAGCCATCGTGTGCGCCAGCGTTTGACGCTGCCGGGCCATAAAAAGCCCTGCCAGGTTGTTCGTTTCAGCCCGGACGGTGAATTGATGGTGGCGATTGGCAATCAGGAACCCATCGTGACGCTGTTTGATGATCTGCTCAATCCGCTGGGTGACATTGCTGTTGGCAACAAGCCAATGGATGGCTGTTTCAGCGCCGATAAGCAGCAATTGCTGATAGCCAATGAAGGTGACGGCACGCTGAGCGTTATCGATTTAGTGCAGCGTAAAGTCATTGCGACGCCGCGTGTCGGGACTGGCTGCGAAATCCTCAGTTATTTTCAGCTGAGTTAAATAAAAGGACGATGATAAATCGCCGAGCTCCAGTGACGGCTGCTGGCATGTTTCTCTGCCTGCCAGCCGCGCTTGCGCAGCTCACGGGCAATCAGTTTGTTCATGATACCGTGGCCCAGCAGCAGCACAGTTCCGTGCCGGGAAAATGCGATCAGCTTGTCTGCGGCAAGCGATGCTCTGTTACGGGCATGCAGTACCGATTCAGACTCACCGGCGTAGCCGCATAACCATAGCAAACGCAGCAGGGCCAGCCAGAGCGTAGTGGGCAGCTGCACGCGATCCGATCGCAGCAATGGGATCGCAACCTCACTGAACAGATCATCGATCTCTTGCGGATGTAAACCGAGCTGGGTCAGGGAGGAGCGTGCACGCGGTAACGGGCTGCAAACCACCACCGAGGCCTGACGTGCAATGTTTATGCTGCGTTCGGGCGGCGCGTCGCTGACCAGCGCCAGATCGTAGGCTTCGCACCAGTCGGCCAGCGCCTGTGCGCTGCATCGCCCGCCCGTCTGGTGATCGGGTTTGCCGTGTCGCATCAGAATAATCGTCATAACGCTCCTGTCTGGCTCTCTTTTAGGGTAATGCATTCCTGACATTTGCCAAATCAACAGACGCTATTCAGAGAAAATTGCTGATTTTTATCGCGACAGAACCGATTTTTATTGGGCCTGGAGTGGATATTCTGGATGAAGTGAATGTCTGTTGTGCTTTCACATCGGCAGATCCGCTGATTCACAGCCAGAAGCAACGCCTGACAATGCGTTAGCGCGCGCATTTTTTCTGACAGGCTGTATGCAAAAGGTTAGCGAATGAGTCACCCTTTCAGCGGTTATTCCCACCATGCTGTCGGCTCGTGAGCCGAAAGTATTTCAGACAGCACAGGTGTTGTTTAACCGGACGCCGACCCAGCGGAACGTGGCGTTCGCCAGCCGGACGCCTGCGATTTTGCTATTTTGGTGTTTGTATTAAGCGATTCTGCTCTCGCAGGCGCAGTGGCGAAACCGCCCCACTAGCCTGTTTCGCACACATCAACCCATTTTGCTGCGGTCAGATCCGCCATTTGCTGCGGTGTAATGCGAACGGCGCTATGGATGGCGCCTGCTGCAGGCAAGACTTCATCAAAGCGACGTAGCGACACATCGCAATAAACAGTAAGCGGATTTTCCAGACCAAAAGGACACACGCCACCAACGGGATGGCCAGTCCAGTTAATCACTTCATCTACGCTTAACATGCGGGCTTTAGCCCCAGCGCCGCTTTTAACTTGCGGTTATCAAGACGCGCATCGCCGCGTGTCACAATCAATACGACTTCGTTTTTTACTTTTAATGACAGGGTCTTGGCGATCTGCCCCGGCGTCACGCCGTGAGCGCGTGCCGCCATTTCAACGGTGGCGGTGCTTTCTGGCATCTCAATGATGCCAATTTCAGGGGCGTGTTCGGCAAAGAACTGGCGTACCGACTCCAGACTCATCTTTTTCTCCATGCTGATTGAAGGCATAAAAACTGCCATAAGCCTTCAACGCTGTAAACGAGATAAAGAGAGAATTCACATCAAAAGAGAGTAAAAATCAGGCGGAATTCAGCGTGCAGTTACCACACTGTGCGACATCAGGAATGCGATAACGCTGACAACAGCTGCGGCGCACCATCTGGCCGTTGTGTGGCAGCATAGTGCGGTAGAGGGGATTATCACTGCCGTCGCGTAAATTGCGGGTGAAAAACAGCGTCTGTTCCAGTTGCAGCACCACAGATGCTTCCAGCTGATTTTTCAGTTCGCCCAGAAACCAGTGGAACGAGAAGCCCATGTTATTCCAGATTAAGCGCGCATTAATGTCACCGTGCTGCGTTATCCCGGTGACCACCGGGATAAGATGCTGCTGAATCAGCCGATCGATACGTTGCGGGGCATTAAAATAACGCGCCTCTTCATCTTCCTGTGCATCGATCCAGAAGGCACAGGGATGACCATTTTCATGAAATTCTACGCGAATATGCTGCGGCGAGCAGTCCAGCGCACGAGACGCTTGCAGCAGCGCCAGCATCAGCGGTGGCACCAGCAAGCCAAAATACCACTGCGCCCATAACGATTGCACCGGTTTGGCTTCAGGCGTGACATCAGTATGGTTGCGATAAAGATGATCGCTGTAACGTTGAGCGAGGGCGGTGAAGGCGTCAGTGTGTGACCATTCCGCGAGCGTTAAAGTCGGTGCGCCAGGTTGGCCAAATTTAATCGTGTCCAGCATATAGCTGTAATGCGAGCGCATCAGCTCAGTAAGCTCATCAGCTAACGCGCGCGGCTTCTGCATAAAAATGACCGGAAGGGCGCTAAAACGATGTTTTTCCTGGATAACAATAGCCATGCCGACTCGCATCGAAACAGACGTGTAGATAAGAAAGCAAATGATAATCGTTATTGATTCTATCTACAAGTCAGCCAGCGTAAAGAACACTCACAGGATAAAAGCCACGGGTTATTCAGCCAGAAACCGGAATTTACCGATAAGAAAGGTGCAAATAAATAAAAGGGCAATATTAATGCCCTTTCAGATGGATGCGATTAATGTACTTCGCCAGAGGAAAGCGTATGCGTTTTAGGTAAATCTTCCCAGGCAAGTATGGTATTTCTGCCCTGGTTTTTCGCAACATATAAAGCGCGATCGGCGTTAGCGACCGCTTGATCAAATTCATTATCGTAAATAGGTGCAATCCCGGCACTAATAGTGACATGGGTTGAAACCCGCTCATTAAATCGGTGCGGAATTTCTAAATCGACCACATATTGACGAATTCTTTCAGCCAGCTTCATGGCAATTGAGGCATTAACATTGGTCATTAAAACCAGGAACTCTTCACCACCATAACGCGTGACGACATCGCGTGAACGCACGGCATCACGAATGGCTACCGATACCCGAGCCAGTGCCTGATCGCCCATCGCATGGCCGTAATTGTCGTTGTAGGCCTTAAAGTGATCGATATCCAACAGCAAAACATAATGGCTGCCCGCATGGTTAACCAGTATGTTGTCCAGTCGGTTTTTCAAACCGCGTCGGTTATAGAGTCCGGTGAGGGGATCGAGCATACTCAGATCGCTAAATGTCTCTTTTTCTTCATATAGTTGGCGCATCAGGCGCAGGGTAAAGTTATCGGCACGGCGGCGCATGAGGTGCTGTAAAGAAAAGCCGATCAGCGGCAGTGCAATGGTTAACATAATCAAGCCGAAATGCTCACCATCATCCAGTAGCAGGACGGTTAACACCGGTGGTGTGATATGCAGGCAAAATGCCATTAAATAATCGCTCAGCGCGATGGCGCTAATAAAGAAAACGCTTAACAGGCTGATGATCAAAAAACTGCCGTCGAAATAAAACACCAAATGGTAGCGGTAGTTAATATGCCACGCCCACAGCGCGCCAAGTATCAACGCAACAGGATTTAATAACGGAAATTTTAGTTTAGGCTTCATTAAACACGAGATTAACGTCGTTGCACTAAAAAAAGCCACGATGGCAACCGGAAGTGTTATTTCATTTTTTGCCGCATCCATCAGGGGTAACAGGCAAAATAGTGATACAGCGACATTTAAAAACAAAAAAAGCATCAGCGAAAGCCGATATTTGCTGTGTTTCAATTCATCATAAGATTCTAATTTCATTATAAATACTCGTGACGGCCCTGAAATACCAAAGCGCAAACCGGCAGAAAATATTCTTCCGGACAATAAGCAAATTATTGCTGTGTTATGGAATCTGTTATCGGTCGCAATCTAGCATTTTCCAACTGGTCTGTCATCTTCCCAACTGGTCAAAACAAAAACAGGCTGCAGAATGAGAAAAATTATCATATGATAATGGGAATGATTATCACTTGAGGTTAGGGCGATGGTGATGGCGATTGTTGCCGCCTGCGGCTTGTGGGGATTTAGCTGGATGATGGGAAAGCGACTGGATAGCGCCTGGGGCGTATTGTTGCCGTGTGCGGCAATGCCATTATTTGCGCTGTGGGGACCAAGTTTTAGTCAGTGGCGTATTGTGATGATTGTCGCGCTGTTACTGACGATTGTGATGCTGTTTAATCAACGTCTGCGTCACTATTTGCTGCTGCCGTCGTGTCTGGCATTAGCGGGTGGTTTAGCGGCGGTTTCAGTGAATTTTAACGTGTTATAACCCGGAAAAACGGGAAAAGAGTAACAGAGAAGAGAGGATGACAACGTTGGTGCGAAGAGAGGGACTTGAACCCTCACGTCCGTTAAGACACTAACACCTGAAGCTAGCGCGTCTACCAATTCCGCCACCTTCGCATCGAGTTGTCTTTTCATATCACCGCAATGGTGCGAAGAGAGGGACTTGAACCCTCACGTCCGTTAAGACACTAACACCTGAAGCTAGCGCGTCTACCAATTCCGCCACCTTCGCGCAGTGCTGTGCGATATGAAACATGTGATTTTGGTGCGAAGAGAGGGACTTGAACCCTCACGTCCGTTAAGACACTAACACCTGAAGCTAGCGCGTCTACCAATTCCGCCACCTTCGCATACCCGTAATACATGACAGTATTACAACCACGGAGGCGCATTTTAGAGATTTTACTCAATGCGTCAACAGATATTTCGCGGCGATGAAACGATCGCTGCAAAAAGCAACGTTTTCACCGCCGTGACGGTAAAGATACCGCGATGACAGCGGATTAACGCCCTTTAGCACCGCGTCCGTAGACGGCGCGATAAACTTTGAAGCGGCCGGTTTGCGCCAGCACTTCATGGTTGCCAAAGGTTTCATCCAGCACTTGCGGATAAGGCAGGAAGGCGTTCGCGACGATACGAAGTTCGCCACCGCTGTTAAGGTGTTTAACCGCACCGCGAATCAAGGTTTGCGCGGCATCAAGGCTGGTTTGCATCCCTTCATGGAACGGCGGGTTGGAGATAATCAAATCGAAGCGCCCGGTTACGTCGGAAAAGACGTTACTGGCAAACACCTCACCTTCCAGGCCGTTCGCTGCCAGCGTCGCTTTGCTGGCTTCAATCGCGGCGGCGTGCACGTCACACAGCCACAAACGCACTTTGGGTGAGTGGCGAGGCAATGACGCGGCAATTACCCCGGCACCACAGCCGATATCCAGCACTTTGCCTTTGGTATGCGGTGTTAAGGTAGATAACAGCAGCGCACTGCCTGTATCCAGCCCGTCACGACTGAAAACACCCGGCAGCGTATGGATGGTGAGATCGTCTAACTGATAGCTGTTGTCGAACGTACTGGCATCAAACGTCGGCTGTGTCTCCAGTCGACCATGATAGAGGCCGCAGCGACGCGCGCTGTCGATCTTCTCAAGTTTGACCCATTTTTCCAGCATGCCTTCGGCGCTGCGCACGCCGCTGCGGTTTTCACCCACAACAAACACATCACAGCCGACCGGCAGCAGTGCCAGCAGGTTTTCCAACTGGAACTGCACTTCGGGTTTATTTTTGGTCCAGAAGTACACCAGCGTATCGCAGCCCTGCACATCTTCCGCCTGTGCGACCAGCCCATAACGTGCCTGCTCACCCATACGGCGACTCAGGTTTTGCCAGTGATGATATTGCTGGGTATGCACCCGCGACGAGGCGGTTTCCAACTGAGCGGGCAGGTCATCCTGCAAATCGCCAGCAAACAAAACGTGGCGAGTGGTAAATTCATCACTGTGGCGCAGAATAACTTCGCTGGCCGGGGTAAAAGCAGACATGTAGGACTCCTGTAAGATCTGAACGGCGATTATAGTGGTTTGTTGGCGCATGTTCGATGGGTTTGCTAGCATAGCGTCGCATTCAGGCAGCAGAGCAGGTAACTCCATGACGTCCAGGCGCGACTGGCTTTTACAGCAAATAGGCATTACGCAGTATCAACTGCGACGCCCGCGGGTGTTTCATGGCGAAATTGCCGTCACGCTGGCACCGAATACGCAGTTAGTGATTGTCGCTGAAACGCCACCCGGCTTGCAGGAACCGCTGATCCTGGATGTTCTGCATGCACTCAATCTGCACAGCACGCAGGTGATGGTGGTCACGCCGGAACAGCTGCAGATGCTGCCAGAAAAGCTGAACTGTATGGGCTGGTTGCTCGGCGTGGAGAGTGAACAAGCGTTTAATGGCGTCGCTTTATCGACGGCCTCCTCAATGAACTGATCAGCAGCGGCGCGGCAAAGCGCGCGCTCTGGCAACAGATGTGTAAACATGACAGCCATCTCTTTTCTCACCCCTGACGATCTCAAACAGGCTCTGGCGATTGAACAACGTAGCCACGCTTTTCCCTGGAGTGAGCAGACTTTTGCCAGCAATCACGGCGAGCGTTTTTTAAATTTTCGGCTTGATGTGGACGGTAAGATGGCTGCTTTCGCTATCACTCAGGTCGTGCTGGATGAAGCATCGCTATTCAATATTGCGGTCGATCCCGCTTATCAGCGACGCGGTTTAGGCCGTCAGCTGTTGCAGCACGTGATTGATCAACTGCTACAGCGCGACGTCATGACGTTGTGGCTGGAAGTGCGCGCCTCTAACCATCCGGCAATTGCGCTCTACGAACAGTTAGACTTTAACCAGGTCAGCCGCCGCCCCAACTATTATCCTGCCGCCAGCGGACGCGAAGATGCGATTATTATGGCGCTGACGCTGTAAGGACCTAAGGAGTTTTGATGTTAAACAATTGGGATTGCATCCTGTTTGATGCTGACGATACGCTTTTCCATTTCGATGCCTATGCCGGATTACAACGCCTCTTCGCCGGTTATGATGTGCACTTTACCGATCAGGATTACGCAGATTATCAGGCCGTGAATAAACCTTTGTGGGTCGATTACCAGAACGGCGCGATTTCTGCTTTGCAGCTGCAAACCCGTCGTTTTCACGGCTGGAGTGAAAAACTCAGTATTTCGCCTGAAGTGCTTAACAGCGGTTTCCTTACCGCAATGGCTGAGATCTGCACGCCACTGGCAGGCGCGGTCAGCCTGATGAAGCTGCTTCATGGCAAGGTCAGGATGGGCATTATCACCAACGGTTTTACCGCTTTGCAGCAGACGCGTTTAGAGCGCACCGGCTTTCGCGACTATTTCGACGCTTTGGTGATCTCGGAGCAGGTCGGTGTCCCCAAACCGGACGCAAAGATTTTTGATCATGCCCTGGCGTTGATGGGTAATCCCCATCGTGAACGTGTGTTGATGGTGGGGGATACGCCTGAGTCAGATATTCTCGGCGGCATGAATGCAGGGTTAAAAACCTGCTGGCTCGATCACGGCACCCGCCCGTTGCCTGCGCATATTACGCCAACCTGGCAGGTCAAAAGTTTGAGCGAACTGGAAGCCATTCTTAACGCGTAAAGGCAATCCGGTACACGAATACTAAAAACCACCCTGTTTCCGGGTGGTTTTTTTGTCTGCGGCACATGGCTTAAGGCGTTTTCTCCGGACCTGACTGCTCTTCGTCGCGATCCTCTTTTACCGGTGTACTGGCCGTCAACAAAAATGGCGATTGTTGCCAGCGCGTGCGGCGATCGCGCAGTAAAGTACGGGTAAGAATGATGCCGATAGCCAGCGCCAGTAACATCATCAAACGCAAAATATTGGTGGTGTTATCGACCTGGCGTGATTCTGTTACCAGCACGTGTGTATCCAGCGTGACGCGCAGAAAACCCAGCGGCCCTTCATTGCCTTCAAGTGGCTGGACAATCTGATGGTTGAAGTAGCTGCCGGCGCGCTTGCCATCCAGCGCAAGACGATCGCGAACGGTAATATTTTCACCGCTGTGTGCGACTAAACTGCCATTATCGTCGTAAACTGAGGCGTCAAGGATACGGCTGTTAACAGTCATGCGATCCAGGATAGCTTCAATTTTACTGCGATTATCTTCGCTGTTATCCATCAGCGGTTGCAGACTAAAGGCGACCTGATTCGTCAGCGTATGCGCAAGCTCATCGACCTGCTCAGAGCGAGCCATTTGATGACCGAGGCTAAACCAGGATGCGCCCTGCATCAGAACGACTAACAGCGCCATTGAGATAAGAACAATTACCGTGCGATGTAAGCGAAATTTCAGTGCGGTTTTAGCCATCGATAATCCGTGTCGTGTCCCAACAGAAAGCCTGGAGATTATGTTGCCAGAAGCAGCGCAGACAAGGTAGCCTCTTGCGTGGTTTTGTTGTGCCTACAGGAGCTCTAATGCCAAATCGTCTTACCTGGTGCGATCTGCCCGCCGATGTTTCACTCTGGCCGGGTCTGCCCCTTTCCCTTAGCGGTGATGAAGTGATGCCGCTGGATTACCGCGCTGGTCGAACAGGCTGGCTGCTTTACGGTCGTGGACTGGATAAACAGCGGCTGACCGATTATCAGCGCCAGCTCGGTGCCGCAATGGTCATTGTCAGCGCCTGGAACGTGGATGAGTATCAGGTGATTCGCCTGGCAGGCTCGCTAACGCCGTTAGCCAGCCAACTGGCACACGATACCGGACTGGATGTTGCGCCGTTGGGCAAAATCCCCCATCTGAAAACGCCCGGTCTGCTGGTGATGGACATGGATTCCACCGCGATTCAAATCGAATGCATTGATGAAATTGCGAAACTGGCCGGCAGTGGCGATTTGGTAGCGGAAGTGACCGAACGCGCCATGCGCGGTGAGCTGGATTTCACCGCCAGCCTGCGCCAGCGCGTGGCGACGCTCAAAGGCGCAGACGCCAATATATTAAAGCAGGTACGTGACGAATTGCCGTTGATGCCGGGCTTAACCCCTCTGGTGCAGAAGCTACAGGCGCTTGGCTGGCAGGTCGCCATTGCATCCGGTGGTTTTACCTATTACGCCGAATATCTGCGTGACAGGTTACATCTTGCGGCCATTGTCGCAAATGAACTGGAAATTCGTGACGGCAAGCTGACCGGTGACGTGACGGGCCCTATCGTTGATGCCCAATATAAAGCCGACACGCTGAAAAAACTGGCGCAGCGTTTTGATATCGCACCAGAACAAACCGTGGCGATAGGCGATGGTGCTAATGATCTGCTGATGATTAAAGCGTCAGCACTCGGCATCGCCTATCATGCTAAACCCAGGGTGAATGAGCAGACGTCCGTCACCATTCGCCATGCCGATTTAATGGGTGTGTTCTGCATCCTGAGCGGCAGTCTGATTCATGAAGAGCGTTAACAAGAGGTACTGATTTGGCCAAAGCGGCAAAACGCGCATTTGTCTGTAATGAATGCGGCGCAGATTATCCACGCTGGCAGGGGCAATGTAGCGCCTGCCACGCCTGGAATACCATTACCGAGGTGCGTATCGCCGCCTCGCCAACCGCTGCGCGGAATGAACGCTTAAGCGGCTATGCGGGCAACGCCGGCACCAGTCGGGTACAAAAGCTGTCGGAAATCAGCCTGGAAGCCTTACCGCGTTTCTCAACCAGCTTTAAAGAGTTTGATCGCGTGTTAGGCGGCGGCGTGGTACCGGGTAGCGCCATTTTGATTGGCGGTAATCCGGGAGCCGGTAAATCAACGCTGCTGTTACAGGTGATGTGCAAGCTTTCGGAAGGAATGAAAACCCTCTATGTCACGGGCGAAGAGTCGTTGCAGCAGGTGGCAATGCGTGCTCACCGACTGGGATTACCTACCGATAATGTCAATATGCTGTCGGAAACCAGCATTGAACAGATCTGCCTGATTGCCGAGCAGGAGCAGCCGCAGTTAATGGTGATTGACTCGATCCAGGTGATGCACATGGCTGATATTCAGTCATCGCCCGGCAGCGTATCGCAGGTACGTGAAACGGCAGCTTACCTGACGCGCTTCGCCAAGACGCGCGGCGTTGCGATCATCATGGTCGGTCACGTTACAAAGGATGGCTCGCTGGCGGGTCCGAAAGTGCTGGAACACTGTATCGACTGTTCAGTGTTACTGGATGGCGATGCCGATTCACGCTTTCGCACCTTGCGAAGCCACAAAAACCGTTTTGGTGCCGTCAATGAGCTGGGCGTGTTCGCGATGACCGAGCAGGGAATGCGTGAAGTGAGCAATCCTTCCGCGATCTTCCTGTCGCGCGGCGATGAAGTGACATCGGGCAGTTCGGTAATGGTACTTTGGGAAGGAACACGTCCGCTGCTGGTCGAGATTCAGGCGCTGGTGGATCACTCAATGATGGGCAACCCGCGCCGTGTGGCTGTGGGGCTGGAACAGAATCGCCTGGCGATTTTGCTGGCGGTGCTGCATCGCCATGGTGGATTACAGATGGCGGATCAGGACGTCTTTGTTAACGTCGTCGGCGGGGTGAAAGTCACCGAAACCAGCGCAGATTTAGCGTTGATGCTGGCGATGGTTTCCAGCCTGCGCGATCGTCCTTTGCCGCAGGATGTGGTGATTTTCGGTGAAGTCGGATTAGCAGGTGAAATTCGCCCCGTGCCCAGCGGCCAGGAGCGTATTTCCGAAGCGGCGAAGCATGGCTTTACGCGCGCAATTGTGCCTGCCGGTAATGCGCCGAAAAAACCGATTGATGGAATGAAAGTTTACAGCGCGAAAAAGCTGGCTGATGCGCTGGCTATTCTGGATGAGCTGTAAGCACGGTTTACCTCCTCTCCAGTGATGGAGAGGACAAAGGCAGGAGATAACCCGCACTCTCTTTTTAAGCGAAAGAGGGTGCTCAGGACTGCTCGCAGCAATTGTTAGCATCAAATACATGCAGGAGGCACAACATGCCGTCGTTTGATTATCTTAAAACGGCCATTCGCCAGCAGGGCCATACGCTGCAACAGGTTGCCGATGCCAGTAGCATGACCAAAGGCTATTTGAGCCAGTTGCTCAATGCCAAAATTAAAAGTCCCAGTGCACAAAAACTTGAAGCCCTGCACCGCTTTCTCGGCCTGGAATTTCCGCGCCGCGATAAACGCATTGGCGTGGTGTTTGGTAAATTCTATCCGCTGCATACCGGTCATATTTATTTGATTCAGCGCGCCTGTAGCCAGGTTGATGAGCTGCACATCATCATGGGGCATGACGATCCCCGAGACCGTGAACTGTTTGAAAACAGCGCCATGTCGCAACAGCCGACAATCAGCGATCGTTTGCGCTGGCTGCTGCAAACCTTTAAGTATCAAAAAAATATTCGCATCCACTCTTTTAATGAAAAGGGCATTGAGCCTTATCCTCATGGCTGGGATGTCTGGAGCGACGGCGTAAAATCATTTCTCAGTGAGAAAGGGATTACGCCGGACTGCATCTACACCAGTGAAGCGCCTGATGCAGAAATGTATGAGCAGCATCTCGGCATTCCAACGGTTGTGGTTGATCCCAATCGATCCTTTATGAGTATCAGTGGCGCACAGATCCGTCAGGATCCGTTCCGTTTCTGGGAATATATTCCAACCGAAGTAAAGCCATTTTTTGTACGCACCGTGGCGATTTTAGGTGGCGAATCGAGTGGAAAATCAACGCTGGTTAATAAGCTCGCCAACATCTTTAACACCACCAGCGCCTGGGAATATGGTCGCGATTATGTCTTCTCTCACCTGGGCGGCGATGAGATGGCATTACAATATTCCGATTATGACAAAATCGCGCTGGGGCAGGCGCAGTACATTGATTTTGCGGTGAAATATGCCAATAAAGTGGCTTTTATTGATACCGACTTTGTCACAACTCAGGCGTTTTGCCTGAAGTATGAAGGGCGGGAACATCCGTTTGTGCAGGCATTAATTGATGAATATCGCTTTGACCTGGTGATATTGCTGGAAAACAACGTGCCGTGGGTGGCAGATGGCTTGCGTAGCTTAGGCAGTTCAGTTGACCGACGCGAATTCCAGTCGATGCTGGTAACCATGCTGCGTGAGAACAACATTGAATTCGTTCACGTTAAAGAGGACGACTACGACACGCGTTTTTGCGCTGCATTGAGCTGGTCAGAGGCGTGTTAGGCGAGAAGGGCAACTGAACATCATCTTGTGCATGCTGCCCTTATTACAACGCTCTCCGTATCGGAGAGCGTTGTGACCGCAACGAATTAATAAACCATCACCACTTTACCGCGCATATGACCTTCCAGTACGCGCTGGTGTGCAGCCTGTAATGTCTCAACGCTTAATCCTTGCAGGGTCTCATTCAGCGTGGTCTGCACTTTACCGGCATCTAACAACTCCGCGACTGCCTCCAGGATCTCACCCTGACGCGCCATATCAGGCGTGGTAAACATGCTGCGGGTATACATAAATTCAAAATGCAGTGCTGCGCTTTTCAGCTTCAGCTGATCCATTGATAACGGATGTTCATTCTCAACGATGGTACAAATATGCCCCTGTGGTGCAATCAGCTTACCCATGGTTTCCCAGTGGCCGTCGGTATCATTCAGGCAAAAAATGTAATCTACCTGCCTGATACCCTGTTTTTCCAGTTCGCCGATCATATCGTTGTAATTGATCACACTGTCCGCTCCGCGATCGCGACACCACTGAGCAGAATCTTCCCGTGATGCGGTGGCAATCACTTTTACGTCACTGCGCAATTTAGCAAATGGGATCGCCAGCGAGCCGACACCGCCCGCGCCGCCGACGATCAACAGTGTTTGATCGGCTGTAGCATTCTGAATGTTAAGGCGCTCAAACAAACCTTCCCAGGCGGTCAGCGCCGTCAGCGGAATCGCCGCTGCTGCCGCCCAGTCGAGGCTTTTGGGCTTGTGCCCGGTAATACGTGCATCAATGAGCTGTTCGCTGCTGTTGCTGCCGGGGCGGGTAATGTCACCGGCGTAATAGACTTCATCACCCGGTTTGAATTGCGTCACTTTGCTGCCCACTTCCAGCACCACGCCGCTGGCATCCCAGCCCAAAACGCGAGGAACCTGCAAGCCATTCTTGATCGCACCTTTGTGTACTTTGGTATCCACGGGATTCACCGATGCGGCTTTCACTTCAACACGCAGATCATATTCGCCGGGTGTTGGGGTTTCTGGCGTGATTTCAATGAAGTTTTCTGGATGTTCGGGATCAATAGCGATAGCGCGAATAGACATAATTATTCTCCTGTAGTGATGGGCTAAGTGTAGAACGCCATTTTCATAATGATAATATGGACAATCTTTCATAGAGTGTTCGTCTGAGGTGAACAATGGAGTACCGGCAATGGCAGGACATGGCACTGTTTGCATGGGTAGCGGAGTGCGGGAGCTTTACCGCTGCGGCTGAACGTGTAGGCTTGCCTAAATCCAGTGTCAGCCAGCGTATAAGCCAGCTGGAACAGCGCCTCGGTATACGGCTGCTAAATCGCACCACGCGACAGCTCAACCTGACTTTTGCCGGTGAGCGTTATCTGTTGCATTGCCAGGAGATGATGCAGGCCAGTGAGCGCGCCGATCAGGCGATTGCCAGTCTGCGAGAGAATCCCAGCGGACGGCTACGCATTACCAGCCCGGCGGGCATTGGTGCCACGCTGCTGGCGCGCTGTAACACTGCGTTTTTGCAACATTATCCTGACGTTACGCTGGATATTTCGATCTCAGATGATATTCGTGATTTGGTGCAGGAAGGATTTGATATCGCGCTGCGCACCGGCAAACCGCAAGAATCATCGCTGATTGGTCGTCGCGTTGGCTATTGCGCACGCACGCTGGTGGCATCGCAGCAGTATCTTGATCAGCACGCGCCGATCACACACCCACAACAGTTAGCCACACATCGCTGCATTGCACATCGCGCCTGGAAAGAGTGGGTGCTGAAACAGGAAAATCAGTTTTACCGCTGGCTGCTGCCGCCCGGCCATCTGACAGATAATCTGGTTTACGCCCGCGAATGTGCGTTAGGCGATGCGGGCATTACGCTGCTGCCGCGATTTTTAACCGAGGGTGCCATGGCGGACAAGCGTTTGGTTCAGGTGCTGCCGGAATGGGAAACAGAAGGGAATGAATTATGGCTGGTCTATCCGAGCCGTAAACTGAACTCACCTGCGCTGGCCCGCTTTATTGAATTTGCTTTGCAGTCGCCGGTATTCACTGAATTTTATCGTTAACGAAAAAAATGGCGGCATTGCTGCCGCCATTACTATTACTTAATCATACGCTTGTACTTAATACGCTTCGGCTCCAGGGCTTCGGCGCCCAGAGTGCGTTTCTTGTACTCTTCGTATTCGGTGAAGTTACCTTCGAAGAACTCCACTTTGCCCTCATCCTGATAATCAAGGATGTGAGTGGCGATACGGTCAAGGAACCAGCGGTCATGCGAGATAACCATGGCGCAGCCTGGGAATTCCAGCAGGGCGTTTTCCAGCGCACGCAGAGTTTCAATGTCGAGGTCGTTGGTTGGCTCATCGAGCAACAGCAGGTTGCCGCCAACTTGCAGCAGCTTCGCCAGATGCAGACGACCACGCTCACCACCGGAAAGCTCGCCAACACGTTTGCCCTGGTCGGTGCCTTTGAAGTTGAAGCGGCCGACATAAGCACGGCTCGGCATCTCAAAGTTACCGATGCGCATGATGTCCAGACCGCCAGAAACTTCTTCCCACACGGTTTTAGAACCATCCATCGCGTCGCGGAACTGATCAACTGATGCCAGTTTCACCGTTTCACCCAGTTCGATGCTGCCGGAATCTGGCTGCTCCTGACCAGTCATCATGCGGAACAGGGTAGATTTACCCGCGCCGTTTGGACCGATGATGCCGACAATCGCGCCTTTCGGCACGGAGAATGACAGACCGTCGATCAATACGCGATCGCCGTATGATTTGGTCAGGTTGTTAACCTCAACCACTTTATCGCCCAGACGCGGGCCTGGTGGAATAAAGAGTTCGCTGGTTTCGTTACGCTTCTGGTATTCGGTGTTGTTCAGCTCTTCAAAGCGCGCCAGACGGGCTTTGCCCTTCGACTGACGACCTTTCGCGCCCTGACGCACCCACTCCAGCTCTTTCTCAATCGACTTACGACGAGCGGCTTCAGCAGAAGCTTCCTGCGCCAGGCGAGCATCTTTCTGCTCCAGCCAGGACGAATAGTTGCCTTCCCATGGAATGCCTTCGCCACGGTCCAGCTCAAGGATCCAGCCTGCAACGTTATCCAGGAAGTAACGGTCGTGGGTAATCGCCACAACGGTGCCTTCGAAGTCGTGCAGGAAGCGTTCGAGCCACGCCACGGATTCAGCATCCAGGTGGTTAGTGGGTTCGTCCAGCAGCAGCATGTCAGGTTTTTCTAACAGCAGGCGGCACAGCGCAACGCGGCGGCGCTCACCGCCCGACAGGTTACCTATTTTCGCATCCCAGTCTGGCAGGCGCAGCGCATCAGCGGCACGCTCCAGCTGGTTATCGAGATTGTGGCCGTCGTGCGCCTGGATGATCTCTTCCAGGCGACCTTGCTCTGCCGCCAGCTTGTCGAAATCTGCATCGGGTTCAGCGTACAGCGCATAAACCTCGTCCAGACGCTTCAGCGCGCCAACCACTTCAGCAACCGCCTCTTCCACGGATTCGCGCACGGTATGCTCAGTATTGAGCTGCGGCTCCTGCGGCAGATAACCGACTTTGATGCCAGGCTGCGGGCGAGCTTCGCCTTCGATATCTTTATCAATGCCCGCCATGATGCGCAGCAGCGTGGATTTACCCGCGCCGTTCAGGCCGAGCACACCAATTTTTGCGCCAGGGAAAAAGCTAAGGGAGATGTTCTTCAGAATGTGTCGCTTCGGCGGAACCACTTTGCCGACGCGGTGCATGCTATAGACGAATTGAGCCACGTTGTATTGAGCCTCTGTCTGTTTGTCGTTTGGATGATGTCGAAGTTTAGCCTTTTTCACCGCTCAATCACAGTCGACAGACGGGGATAATTCCGGGGCAGGGTGCGCGCCGGGATAACTGTTTGATTTACGCACAGCGTCGGGACTATGCTGCGTTTTGAGCTGATAAACGGAGGGGTTCGATGAGAGTGTTGATCGCTGCGGATGAAAACGCCTGGGGCGGGTTGATTGAGTCAATTCGCCAGACCATGCCGGATGTCGAGTTCGTTGCCTCGGCGGGCCATGCGGCGGAAAGTCTGGCCGGATTTGATGCGCTGATCCCTGGCATGTGCCGGGTCGATGCGCGTCTGTTGGCAACCGCTGACCGGTTAAAACTGATTCAGCAAGCAGGCACCGGGCTGGAGGGTGTCGATATCGCGGCGGCGAAACAGCAGGGCGTCATGGTAGCGAATGTGCCTTCTCACACCTCAGGCAACGCCGACTCGGTTGCCGAACTGGGTATCTGGATGATGATTGGTCTGGCGCGACGTCATCAGGAAATTGCCTCCTGCCTGGCGCAACAGCAGCTTGGTCAGCCGGTCGGCCTCGGCCTGATGGGCAAAACCGTTGGGCTGGTCGGATTGGGTGGCATTGGTAAGGCGCTGGCGAAACGGCTGAAACCCTTTGGTATGCGACTGACAGGCGTCAAACGTGAAGCGGATGCTGCCTTTGCTGCGCAGTACGGTCTGGACTGGCTGGGGGAAATGGCGCAGCTGCCTCAACTGCTGGCGCAGTCTGATTTTGTGGTGCTCAGCCTGCCCCATAATGCGCAAACCCATCACATTATTGATGCCACAGCACTCAGCCAAATGAAGCCCGGCAGCTTTCTGATTAACGTGGGGCGCGGTGGGCTGATCGACAAGCAGGCTTTTACAGCTGCGCTGGCGAACCAAACGCTGGCTGGGGCGGGGCTGGATGTTTTCTGGCAAGAGCCTCCCGATCCCCATGACGACGTGTTCCGCTATAACGTTATCGCCACACCACACATTGGTGGCGTGACCGATATCTCTCTGGCTGGAAATGTGACGGGCGTATGTGACAACTTACGTCGGCTGCGCGATGGCGAACCGGTCGAAAACCGCTGGGCTTAGCCGCAACGCAGCGTCACACCCGCAGCGCGCAACGCCTTGCTTAACTCAGGGGCGGCGCGCTGTCGGTCACCAGCGTATCAAACAGGCTAAAATCGCCAATGCGGGCAGGCAGCACTTTACCAAACTTGCTGCTGTCGCCCACCACGATCTTGTGCTGGGCGCGCTGAAGAGCCAGCTGCTTGATCGGCAACTCATTCAGGTTGTAGCAGGTCGCACCTTGCTGCGCATCCAGTCCGGCAGCAGAGATAAAGGCTTTATTCGGGCAGAGCACGTCCAGCACCGAAACCTGCTCCAGCGGGGTAAACACGGCGTTATCGGCATGAAACTCCCCGCCACTTAAAATTACCCGGCAGCGCGGTTTCTCTTTCAATGCCAGAAACGTATTGATGGCGCTACAAATCGCGGTAAAGGGCAGATCGTCATCAATCGCATCGATCAGCAGCGGCAATGTCGTACCGCAATCAAAGAAGAGCGTGTCATTGGCTTCAATCAGCGGTAAGGCAAGCTGGGCCAGTCGCTGTTTACGCCCTACGTTGAGGTTTTGCTGATCGCTGACAAAATAGTGGCCCACGTTCTGCCGCAAATCACGCACGATATAACCGCCCAGCAGCAGCACGCTACTGGATGGTTCGCTTAAATCGCGACGGATCGTCATTTCTGAAACGCCGAGCAGCTGCGCCGCCTCTTTCAGGTGCAGTTTATCGACACGCTTTAATGCCTGAGCCAGCCGGGTGATGCGTTCTTCGCGACGAGTTTCCATGTGTGCGTTTTTCTTGAAAAAACATGCGCTATGTTAACCAGAAAATGCGTTAAATCGCTACCAGCCCGCGCACGCCATCCGCTTCCATTGTGCTGCCGCGCCGCGCTGCACGATCTCACCGCGTGACATCACCAGATAACTGTCTGCCAGTTCCGCAGCAAAATCATAAAACTGCTCCACGAGCAGGATCGCTATATCGCCTCGCTGCGCCAGCTGGCGGATCACCGCACCGATCTCCTTGATCACTGAGGGCTGGATCCCTTCAGTGGGTTCATCAAGGATCAACAGTTGCGGACGACAGGCCAGCGCACGCCCAATCGCCAGTTGCTGCTGCTGTCCACCGGAAAGATCGCCCCCGCGCCGCGACTTCATCTCAAACAGCACCGGAAATAATTGATAGATCTCATCCGGCACCTGTCTGGCCTGCGCCGCAGAAAAGCGCGACAATCCCATGAGCAGGTTTTCTTCTACCGTCAGGCGTGGAAAGATCTCACGGCCCTGGGGCACGTAAGCAATCCCCGACTGCACGCGCTGATGCGGCTTGCGTGAATTGATCACCGTGTCCTGCCAGCGAATTTCGCCCGATTTAGCCGGGATCAGGCCCATCAGGCATTTCAGCAGCGTGGTTTTGCCCACTCCGTTGCGGCCCAGCAGGCAGGTAATTTCACCGATTTTGACCTCAAATGAGAGGCCGCGCAGTATATGGCTGCCGCCATAGTATTGATTAAGTTCCGTTATCTGTAACATCTCAGCGTCCCAGGTAAACGTCGATGACCTGCTCGTTGGCTTGTACCTCGCGCAACGATCCCTCGGCCAGTACCTGGCCCTGATGCAATACCGTGACGTGATCGGCGATGGTTTCTACAAATCCCATATCGTGTTCCACCACCATCAACGAATGCTTGCCCGCCAGGCTGCGAAACAGTTCAGCGGTGTATTCGGTTTCCGCATCGGTCATGCCCGCCGCCGGTTCATCGAGTAACAGTAAATGCGGCTCCTGCACCAGCAGCATGCCAATCTCAAGAAACTGTTTTTGTCCGTGTGACAGCAAACCGGCTTTGCGCTGGCGCTCACCGCCTAATCGCAGCAGTTTCAGGATCTCATCAATGCGATCCTGCTGTTCGCTGCTCAGGCGGGCACGCAGACTGGCCCAGACTGACTTATCAGTTTTAAGGGCAATTTCGAGGTTCTCATACACAGTGAGGGCTTCGAATACCGTTGGTTTCTGAAATTTGCGACCAATACCAGCGCGCGCAATTTCCACCGGGGATAATTGAGTCAGATCACTGTCCTGATCGTAAAGAACCCGCCCGCTGTCTGGCCGCGTTTTCCCGGTGATCACATCCATTAATGTGGTTTTGCCCGCGCCGTTCGGGCCGATCACGCAGCGCAGTTCACCAATGCCAATGTGCAATGACAGATCGGTCAGGGCGCGGAAGCCATCAAACGAGACACTGATCTTCTCCAGCGATAACACCGGATCGGTTTGCGCCCGATGGCGATCGGAGGGATGCGGTTGGGTAAATAGCGGCTCAGTCATCTTTCCTCCGACGCAGCAGGCCAATGACGCCACGCGGCAGGAACAGCGTGACCAGGATAAACATCAGACCGAGGAAAAACAGCCAGTATTCGGGAAAGGCGACGGTGAAGACGCTTTTTGCACCGTTAACGATTGCCGCACCGAGTAAAGGGCCAATAAGGGTGCCCCGTCCGCCCAGTGCGACCCAGATGGCCGCTTCAATGGAGTTGGTTGGCGACATTTCGCTGGGGTTGATGATGCCCACCTGCGGCACGTAGAGCGCACCCGCCAGACCACACAATATGGCTGACAATGTCCAGACAAACAGCTTGAATCCTTTAGGATCGTAGCCGCAGAACATCAAGCGGTTTTCTGCATCACGTACGGCCGTCAGTACCCGGCCAAACTTGCTGCGTGCCAACGCAAATCCAGCGGCCAGGCTGAGCAACAACAGCAGGACGGTCGCCACAAACAGCCCAATTCGCGTTCCGGTGGCGGTCACGTTAAAGCCGAGCAGGGTGGTGAAACCGGTGAAGCCATTGTTGCCGCCAAAGCCGGTTTCATTGCGGAAAAACAGCAACATACCCGCATAGGTCAGGGCTTGCGTCATGATCGAAAAATAAACGCCTTTGATTTTCGAGCGGAAGGCGAAGAAGCCGAATATCCACGCCAGCACGCCAGGCACCAACACAATCAGGCAGAGCGCCCAGGCGAAGTGTTGAGTGCCAGCCCAAAACCACGGCACTTCATTCCACGACAGGAACGACATAAAGGCTGGCAGGCCATCCCCCGACGCCTGCCGCATGAGATACATTCCCATTGCGTAACCGCCCAGCGCAAAAACAGGCCGTGACCAAGCGACAGTAACCCGGCGTAACCCCAGACCAGATCGAGGGCGACAGCGACGACGGCATAGCAAAGGATTTTACCTATCAGCGTTAGGGTATAGGTTGAGATCGCCAGCGGATGGCTGGCGGGCAACAGCGCCAGGAACGGCATCACCAGCAGCGCAATCACCACAATGCTGCCGATGACGAGCGTCAGGCGCGGCGCTTTACGCGCCACGGTTAACGTCATGGGTTGCGTCATTAGTCGATCACCCTTCCTTTTACCGCAAACAGGCCTTGCGGGCGCTTCTGAATAAACAGCACGATAATCACCAGAATCAGGATTTTACCGAGCACCGCACCTGTCTGAGGTTCCAGCACTTTGTTGAGAATGCCAAGACTAAACGCGGCAACCACCGTTCCTGCCAGTTGTCCGACACCGCCTAACACCACCACCAGGAATGAGTCGATGATGTACCCCTGGCCCAGCTCTGGACCGACGTTACCTAATTGCGACAGCGCCACGCCACCCAGTCCGGCAATACCGGAACCGAGGCCGAATGCCAGCATGTCAACGCGACCGGTAGGAACGCCACAGCAGTCAGCCATCGACCGGTTTTGCGTCACGGCTCGCACGTTCATGCCGAGACGGGTGCGATTCAACAGCAGCCAGGTGAGCGCCAGCACGCCGGTGACAAACAGGATCACCGCAATACGGTTCCACGGCAGCACCAGGTTAGGCAGCACCTGTAAGCCTCCTGACAGCCACGCGGGATTGGCAACCTCAAGATTTTGCGCACCAAACAGCATGCGTATCAGTTGAATAAGTATCAGGCTGATACCCCAGGTTGCCAGCAGCGTTTCCAGCGGGCGGCCATACAGATGACGAATGACGGTACGCTCCAGCGCCATGCCAGTACAGGCCGTCACCAGAAACGCCACCGGCAACGCCAGCAGCGGATACCAGGGCAGATACGCTGGGGCGAACTGCTGAAACAGATGCTGGACAACCCAGGTGGCATACGCACCCAGCATTAACATTTCGCCGTGCGCCATGTTGATTACGCCGAGCAGCCCGTAAGTGATCGCGAGACCGAGGGCGGCAAGCAGCAGAATCGAACCGAGCGACAGGCCGCTAAACGCCTGACCGAGCAAATCGCCCCACATCAGACGCTTTTTAATTTGTTGCAGGCTCTCAGCTGCGGCGTCGCGCACCGTGGCATCAGGTTCATTGCTGGCCTGAGTTAAACGTTGCAGGCTGGCCTGAGTATTGGGATCGCTCGATTCGCCCAGCAGTTTTACGGCTTTCAGACGCACCAGCGGCTGTGGATCAGCCAACTGTAAATTCGCGGCCGCCATCGCCAGCGCAGCGTGAACGCGGCGGTCTTGCTCGGCGCTGAGGCGTTGTTCGATAAGCGGTAGCTGATCGGCAACGCCATCGTTTTGTAACTGCTGCGCAGCGCGCAGGCGCAAATGAGCATCGTTGCTGACCAGCTGGTGGGCGGCCAGCGCGCTGGCCGCCAGCACGCGCAAGCGGTTATTCATGAAGAGTTTTTTTACATTGCCTGCGGGCTGAGCTTCGGTATCCAGCGGCAACAGCTTATCGCCGACTTTACTAAACGGCTGTTTGTTCTGATCGGTGACCAGGCTTTCCGCTTTTAACGCCTGTAACAGCGGTAAGCGGCTGGCGTCTGGCGCGGCGGCCCACTGTTGCAGCAGTGTTGCCTGCTGCGTCCGACTGGCCGCGGCAAAATCAGCGGCGGGTCCGGCGCTGGCGAACAGTGGCAGCAGCAGAAGCAGGCTAAGCAGAAAGAGGCGAAGATTCATAGGATGGGGCCTCGTTGTGTTGGTTGTGCGTGGGTTTCCTTTTCCCTCTCCCGCAAGCGGGAGAGGAGCATCACCGCACCGATATTACTGACTCGTTTTCACCGGATGATCGGGCTTTTTGTCATTGCCTGCGATATACGGGCTCCACGGCTGAGCGCGTTCAGGCTGATCGGTCTGCCACACCACATTGAACTGACCATTCTCTTCAACCTCACCAATCATCACCGGCTTATGCAGATGGTGATTGGTCTGATCCATGGTCAGGGTAAAACCGTCCGGTGCTGTGAAGGTTTGGCCTGCCATCGCTGCGCGCACCTTGTCCACATCGGTGGTGCCTGCTTTTTCAACCGCCTGGGCCCACATATGGATGCCAACATAGGTGGCTTCCATAGGATCGTTAGTCACCACGGTGCTGGCGTTCGGCAAATTATGCGCTTTGGCGTAGGCGCGATAATCTGCGACAAATTTCGCATTGGTGGGGTTATCAACCGACTCGAAGTAGTTCCATGCCGCTAACTGGCCCACCAGCGGTTTGGTATCGATACCGCGCAACTCTTCTTCGCCTACCGAAAAAGCCACCACGGGAATATCGGTTGCTTTAATCCCCTGGTTAGCCAGCTCTTTATAAAACGGCACGTTTGAGTCACCGTTGATGGTTGAAACCACGGCAGTCTTACCGCCTGCCGCAAACTTTTTGATGTTTGAAACAATGGTCTGGTAATCGCTGTAGCCAAACGGCGTATAGACTTCTTCGATGTCTTTATCCTGAACCCCTTTTGAATGCAGGAAGGCACGCAGGATCTTGTTGGTGGTGCGTGGGTAGACATAATCCGTACCCAGCAGGAAGAAGCGTTTTGCGCTGCCGCCATCTTCACTCATCAGGTATTCCACTGCCGGAATAGCCTGCTGGTTTGGCGCTGCGCCGGTATAAAACACGTTTGGCGACATCTCTTCGCCTTCGTATTGCACTGGATAGAACAGCAAGCCGTTCAGCTCTTCAAATACCGGCAGCACTGATTTACGTGACACCGACGTCCAGCAGCCAAACACGACGGCGGCTTTATCCTGGGTCAGCAACTGGCGGGCTTTTTCCGCAAACAGCGGCCAGTTAGACGCAGGATCAACCACGACCGGCTCCAGCTTTTTACCCAACACGCCGCCTTTGGCATTGATTTCGTCAATGGTCATCAGCGCCACATCTTTCAGCGGTGTTTCTGAAATTGCCATGGTGCCGGATAGAGAGTGCATGATCCCCACTTTGATGGTGTCAGCAGCCTGAGCGCCCCAGGAAAGGCCCATGCTGACAACCGTGGCGGAAAGTGCAAAAGCCTTGAGCAATGAACGTCTTTTCATCGTAATTAAACCCCTAAATGTGTTTTGAGTTATTCAATGGGTTGGAGCCGGGCCTGCTGTAACATGTGTAACGTAATTTTCCTGACTTCCGCCTTGCTGACAGCGATATGCTCGGTCAGGATGCGCTGCGCCTCCTCGGTCTGTTGCTGAAAGATTGCCTGTAAGATCTGAGCGTGCTCGCAGTAGGTCGCCTCGACCCGATCATCGCGGGTAAAGTCAAGATGGCGGATAATGCGGATCTTCTCGGTGAGTTCAGCGTGGATGCGCGCCATCTCACGGTTGCCCGCCGATGCCACCAGCGCCATATGAAACGCTTCATCGTGCTGTGAAACCGTTTTGCCTTCATCGAGCCGTTCAGCCTCGATCCAGAACTGTTGCTGCGGTGCCAGCAGGGTGACGCACTGAGCAACAGGAAGAGCGCATAAACGCTTAACTGCTTCGCATTCCAGCACGGTGCGCAGGTCATACAGCTCTTCGAAATATTCAAAGTCGAAATTTTTGACCTGCCAGCCGCTGCGGAACCACACTTCGACGTAACCTTCACGCTCCAGCCAGAAAAGCGCCTGACGTACTGGCGTGCGGCTGACTTCCATGCGTTCGGCAATTTCACTTTCGCTGAAGCGATCGCCGGGCATCAGGCGAAACCCGAAGATGTCATTTTTCAGCGCCTGGTAAACGCGCTCTGCCAGGGCTTCCGGGCGGCCTTTACGGGTTGACATTAAGGCTCCTTATTCCAGCCACAGCAGGGTGTCGCCGGGACTCACCGGACGGCCCGCCTGGCAAGCGATACGCTTCACGCGCCCCGCCTGAGGCGCAATAATGGCCAGTTCCATCTTCATCGCTTCAACGATAATGAGGGGTTGTCCCGCAGCGATCTCATCTCCTGGCTGCACCAGCACTTTCCAGATGTTGCCGTTCATATCGGCCTGCACCGCCAGCGCACTGCTCTCTTCTTCAGTCACCGTTAACGTTTCATCGCTGGCGAGTGGGACGCTCTGCTCCTCCTGCGCCCACAGCGCCACCTCCTGCTCAAAGGCAGCGGACTGACGCTGACGGAACGCTGCAATGGATTCAGCGTGATCGGCGAGGAATTGCTGATGAGCGGCGAAATCAAACAGCGTCTCTTCAATACGAATAGCCGCGCGACCTTCACGGAAATCGTCGCGTAACCGGGTAAGCTCTTCTTCGCTAACCGGATAGAAACGCACCTGATCGAAGAAGCGCAGCAGCCAGGGTTCATCAGCAGTGAACTGGCTGTTTTTCAGGAATTTATTCCAGATGGGCAGCGTGCGGCCCACTAACTGATAGCCGCCAGGAGAATCCATGCCGTAGATACACATATACATGCCGCCAATACCGACAGTGCCTTCGGCGGTAAAAGTGCGGGCCGGGCTGTATTTGGAGCTCAGCAGGCGATGGCGGGGATCGACGGGCACCGCACAGGGCGCACCAAGATAGACGTCGCCCAGACCAAGAATGAGATAGCTGGCCTCAAAAAGGGTATCCCGTACGGCTTCACGGCTGGCTAACCCGTTAATGCGCTGGATAAAATCGACGTTATTTGGCAGCCACGGCGCGCTGGCGCGCACGGTTTCCTGGTAACGTTCCACTGCACCCAGGGTGGCGCTGTCTTCGAATGCCATTGGCATCCAGACGATGCGTGACGGTACTTTCAGCGTGCTGACGTCGCCGAGCGTTGCTTCCAGTTCCAGCAGTAACGTCATGAGCTGCGACTGACTGAGCTGGCGGCTGTCGTAACGCACCTGTAACGAGCGAACGCCGGGTGATAACTCTTCTATGCCCGATACGGCACGTTGCCGTAGCGCATTCATCAACAGATGCACACGCAAGCGCAGCGCCAGATCCAGCACGTTATCGCCATATTCAATCAGGACATATTTATCGCCTGCCTGGCGGTAAACCGCTTTCGGCGTACTTTCGCTGGCGTCGATGGCGGCCAGAATAGTGGCTGAGCCAAAGGCTGTTTCCGCCAGGGAAGGCACGGCAAAGTAGGGGGCGTGTTCCGGACGCAGCGTGTCAATGACATGCATCTGCGCCTTTTCCAGCGCCACGGCTTCATCCACACTGATAGGATGGAAGCGGATCTTATCGCCCGGTTTTACCTGGCCGACTTTCCACAGCTCCGCCCTGGCAATGGTTACCGGACAGACAAAACCGCCGAGACTGGGGCCGTCGTGAGTGAGAATGACCGGGAAATCACCGGTAAAATTGACAGCGCCAATGGCGTATTCGCAGTCATGCACGTTAGACGGATGCAGCCCCGCTTCGCCGCCGTTAGCGCGAGTCCAGCTCGGTTTCGGTCCCACCAGGCGTACGCCAAGACGGTTGGAGTTGTAATGCACCTGCCAGTCGCTGGCAAAGAATTCATCAATGGCAGCCTGGGTAAAAAAATCGGGTGCGCCGTGTGGCCCGTAGAGCACGCCAATACGCCATTCACTGGCGTAATGCGGGATCAGCGCATTATCCAGAGCCTGAGGCTCACTGACGGGAGCCGGAGTCGTGCAGGCGGCAAGATGTGGCTGCGAAATTGGCAGCATATCGGCGACGCGCAATGTGCGACCCGCATGACCGCCAAACTGACCGAGCGAGAACGTTGAACGACTCCCGAGATATTTCGGCACGTCAAAACCGTTACGTACCGCCAGGTAACTGCGGCATCCGCTTTGCGCGCGACCAAGCGCCAGCGTCTGCCCTGCGTTAACCGTGACGGGCTGCCAGTAACTGACAGGCTCGCCATCCAGCGTCGCCGCACAGTCTGCACCCGTCAGCGCAATCGTTGCGCGACTGTGAAAGCGCAGCGTTGGGCCTTGCAAGGTAAACTCCAGTCCGGCGGCGGCGGCATCGTTCCCCACAATGCGGTTCGCCAGGCGGAACGCAAAATCGTCCATTGGGCCGGAAGGCGGCACACCAATATCCCAGTAGCCGAGGCGGCCAGGATAATCCTGAACAGAACTGAATGTGCCGGGTTGCAGCACTTCAACCACGGCGGCGGCAGGCGTAAAGCTGTCGAGATAACGTGTCCAGACCTTGCCACTGCGGAACTCTTCTGTGGCGATAATCTGACGTAAATAGTCGAGGTTAGTCGGGATGCCGTGCAATTGCGTGGCGTTAAGCGCCGTCTGTAATTTTTGCAGGGCGGCTTCACGACTATCGGCATGCACTATTAGTTTGGCGACCATCGGATCGTAGAAGCTGGAGACTTCAGTGCCGGTAGTGATCCAGCTGTCGATGCGCACGCCGTCGGGAAAACTAACGTCTGTAAACACGCCGGGAGCGGGCTGGAAATTTTTTAGCGGATCTTCTGCATAAAGCCGTACTTCAATCGCGGCGCCCTGCGGCGAGCGTTGCAGGCGCGTCCAGTCGATGGTTTCACCTGCGGCAACCTTTAGCATGCACTCCACTAAATCGAGACCGGTAACGCACTCCGTGACCGGATGCTCTACCTGCAAGCGGGTATTCACTTCAAGAAAGTAAAAGGTGTCCTGTTCGGCATCGTAAATGTATTCCACCGTTCCGGCGCTGCGGTAATTCACTAACTCGCCGAGGCGAACCGCTGAGGCCAGCAGCGCGTCGCGCGTCGCCTGTGGCAGATTCGGGGCCGGCGTTTCTTCCACCACTTTCTGATTGCGGCGTTGCAGTGAGCAATCCCGTTCGCCCAGCGCCACGACTGTACCTTTGCCATCGCCAAAAATCTGAACTTCAACATGGCGCGCGCGATCGATGCAGCGTTCTAAAAAGACGCCGGCATCACTGAAAAATTGCTCGCCTGAGCGACGCACGCTTTCCCAGGCGTTACGCAGCGCCCCGGCATCGACGCAGCGCGTCAGGCCAATGCCGCCGCCGCCCGCGGTGCTTTTCAGCATCACCGGATAGCCAATCTGCTCTGCGGCGTTCAGGGCTTCATCGAGCGTGGCCAGCAGCGACGTACCGGGCGTCATCGGCACACCGGCGCTGGCTGCCAGTTCGCGTGCCCGGTGTTTCAGGCCAAACTCGCCAATCTGCTGCGCCGTTGGGCCGACAAAAACAATACCCGCTTTTTCACAGGCGTCGGCAAACGGCAGGCTTTCAGAGAGAAAACCGTAGCCCGGCCAGACTGCCTCTGCGCCACTCGCCTGGGCGGCTGACAGAATTTTATCGATGCGCAGATAACTGTCACTGGCTTTATCACCGCCTAAGGCGATGGCGATATCGGCCTCTTTGACGTGCTGTGCATTGCGATCGGCATCGGAATAGACCGCAACACTTTTTACGCCGAGACGTTTCAGGGTGCGAATGGCGCGGCAGGCAATTTCGCCACGGTTAGCGATCAACACGGTACTGAACATGGTTTAGTTACTCCCCTGCGAGGCGAGCCAGTTACGCCAGCCGCCAAAATCGGTGATCTCCAGCGCGTTGCTCAGCGCAGAGCCTTCGCAAATAAAGCCTTTCACTACACGTCCATCAGCCAGTGTCAGGCTGCCGATGCCCAGCGGCGGCGGGATCTCAGCAACAAATTCGCCAAAGCGTGCCAGCGGAATATCCCACAGCTCAACGGTAATGGCGGCACCCTGTTCGGCACGCATCAGCCCCGGCTTTTTGATCGGCCCATCAAGCAGGGCAAACAGACGATAGGTGCTGGCGGTCTGCGTTTCCTCTGCCCATATCGCCTGGCGTGTAGTGAGCTGATAGTTGAGCGGCATGCCAGTAAGGTGGGCGCCCACCACGGCGAGCCGGACATGATCGGCTGAGGGTGAAAGCGGGGTGTGCTGAGCGGGCGGTGCTTTGCCGGTGGCACCCAGCGGCAGCGCCATTTGCTGCTGCCAGCGCAGGCCAAAATCAGCCAGGGCGCGATCGTGCCAGGCGGGGGCGATCAGGGTGATTCCTGCGGGTAAACCATCACGACGAAACGGTGCCGGTAGTGCCAGCGCGGCGAGATCCGCCAGATTAGTGAAATTGGTGTAGGTGCCGAAGTGCGAATTGTAATGCACCGGCTCCTGCTTCATCTCTTCCAGCGTGTGGATAGTGGGGGAGGTCGGCACGATCAGCGCGTCAAACTGTGCGAGCGTTTGCTGAATCTGGCGCGTCAGCTCAGCGCGCAGATATTCCGCCTGATACGCCTCAACGGCGCTGTATTTCAGGCCGCTGGAAACAATGCCGTGCACGACAGGATCCATTTCTTGCGGGCGGTGGAGCATCTCGCCGACAGCAACGGTACGCTCAGCGACCCAGGGGCCATAATAGAGCTGTTCAGCCAGCGTCCGGAAGGGAGTGAAATCAATGGGATGCAACGTTGCACCGCTGGCCTGCAACGCTTCGAGTGCCTGATCCCACGTCGCTTCGGCGGCGGCATCATTGAAAAATTCGGGACTGGCCGGAATAGCAAAATCGGGCTGCGCTTTGATACTGGCCGGCGCGGTGTGAGGATGCACGCGCGAATAGGCATCGGCAGCATCGTAACCGCCCGCCACGCTGGCGACAGTAAAGGCATCCTCCACCGTGAGGGCAAACACGGAAATAGTGTCATTCAAACGGCAGGCGGGAACGACGCCACTGGCTGAAAACCATCCTTTAGTGGGTTTCAGGCCCACTATATTGTTGAAACCGGCGGGAACGCGGCCAGAACCGGCGGTATCTGTTCCCAGTGAAAAACCCACTAATCCGCGTGCCAGCACTGAGGCGGATCCAGAACTGGAACCGCCGCTGACATACGCAGGATCAAAGGTATTACAGACCGCGCCAAACGGGGAGCGGGTGCCAACCAGGCCGGTTGCGTATTGATCAAGGTTGGTTTTACCTATCACCACTGCGCCAGCCGCTTTGAGCTGGGCCACAACAAATGCGTCGTTTTCGGCTGTGTAAGTGAAGGCCGGACAGGCGGCGCTGGTTGGCCAGCCTGCCACGTCGATGTTGTCTTTCACCGCAAACGGCACGCCAAATAGCGGTAGCGCAGCGGGGTTGCGCTGATAGC
The DNA here is from genome assembly GCA_018842655.1 of Candidatus Pantoea haifensis. Taxonomy (GTDB): domain Bacteria; phylum Pseudomonadota; class Gammaproteobacteria; order Enterobacterales; family Enterobacteriaceae; genus Pantoea; species Pantoea haifensis. The sequence goes on from JAGTWN010000004.1 coordinate 3,549,415, forward strand.
GGGTCAGCAGCGGCTCAATCTGTGCGTTGAGCTGTGCCGGTGTTGCCAGATAAATCCAGGCGTTGTCCTGGCGATTTAACGCCTCAAGATGCGAAGCCAGTAGGGTATAGATCTGCTGCGGTTCTTGCTGATAGCACTGCTGCCACTCACTCAGAGTCAGGCCAATTGTCGACGCCATACAATGAATTCAACTGGTATACAAGATGGAATTCAGTAACGCAAAGGCTGTGCCACTTTTTTAATTTGCTGTTTTCACTGGATAAACAGTACAGAGATAAGTTTATCTGATGATAAAGCGCACAGTTCCAGCGCAAAGCATGAGCAATGACGGTGCGCCCAGAGTCATGTTGCGTAAATTTTGTGAAGAACGTGGCAAGAGCGGAATCCCTGGTTAGCATGAAGAAAGTCTGGCACGCAGCCGGAGCCCGAAACAGAGGAGATAGACGTGGAGAAGTGGCGCAACTGGATGATAGGGATCTGTCTGGTCAGTATGACCGGCAGCGCATGGGCTGACTCGCTGGACCAACAACGGCAACGTTATCAACAGATTAAACAAGCCTGGGATAACCATCAGATGGCGACTGTAGAGCAACTGCTGCCCACGCTACAGGATTATCCACTCTATCCGTATCTGCAATATCGTTTACTGGCACAAGATCTCGATCAAAAAGCCAGTCTGGTCGTAAAGAATTTTATTGATCAATATCCGACTTTGCCACCTGCGCGCTCGCTCAGTACCCGCTTTGTTAATGTGCTGGCACATCGGCAGGACTGGCAAAGCCTGCTCTACTTCAGTCCAACCGAACCGAAACCGGTACAGGCACGCTGTAACTGGTATTACGCCAAATGGGCGACCGGCCAGCAGCAGGCTGCGTTTGCCGGGGCCAAAGAGATTTGGCTGCGTGGCACCGCACTGCCGAACGATTGCGACAAGCTGTTTTCCGTCTGGCAGGCTTCAGGTCAGCTTTCGCCAATTACCATTCTTGAGCGTATTCGTCTGGCGATGAAAGCGGGTAATGACAGCCTGGTCAACTATCTGGCAAAAATGCTGCCATCCGATTATCAAACCATGGCAGATGCAGTGCTGGCCTTGCAGCGGGAGCCGTTGAGCGTAACGACGTTTGCCAACGCAGTGGGTCCAACTGATTTCACGCGGCAGGCAACAATCTATGCGTTTACCCGTGTTGCTCGCCAGGACATGGAAAATGCGCGCAGCATGATCCCGATTCTGGTGCGTGCACAAAAAATGGGGCCAGCGGACGAGCAGGCACTCAAAGAAATTGTGGTATGGCGCATGATGGGCAGCGATTTGACCTCAGAGCAGGCGCGCTGGCGTGATGCGGTCGTGATGAACAGTGAATCTACCTCGCTGGTGGAGCGACGGGTGCGGCTGGCGCTGAGCGAACACGATCGGCGTGGCCTGAATACCTGGATTGCGCGTCTGCCGGTGGAAGCCAAAGAGAAAGATGAGTGGCAATACTGGCAAGCGGATTTGCTGTTTTCACAAGGTCGTAAAGAGGAAGCTGAAGAGATTTTACGTCAGCTAATGCAGCAGCGTGGCTTTTATCCCATGGTCGCCGCTCAGCGTTTAGGCGAGCGTTACCCGCTTCAGGTCGATAAAGCGCCTGCGCCAGACAGTACCACCGCGCAGGGGGCCGAACTGGCTCGGGTAAGAGAATTAATGTATTGGGGACTTGATAACCTGGCGCGCAGCGAATGGGCCAACCTTATCGCCAGCAGAACGCATGTGCAGCAGCAGATGCTGGCGCGCTATGCTAACGAGCAGGGCTGGTGGGATCTCAGCGTGCAAGCCACCATTACGGCAAAAATGTGGGATAGCCTGAAAGAGCGTTTCCCGCTGGCCTGGCAGAGTGTGTATCAGCAATACACCCGCGATAAAGGCATTCCCCAAAGCTATGCGATGGCGATCTCCCGCCAGGAAAGCGCCTGGAATCCAAAAGCGCGCTCACCGGTGGGAGCCAGCGGTTTGATGCAAATCATGCCGGGGACGGCAACGCATACCGTGAAAATGTATAACATCCCCGGCTACGTCAATACCAGCCAACTCTTTGATCCACAAACCAATATCATGATAGGAACCCAATATCTTGAATATGTGTATCAGCAGTTTGGTCAGAACCGTATTTTTGCTTCGGCGGCATATAATGCTGGCCCTGGCCGGGTACGGAGCTGGCAAAAAACCAGCGCAGGTAATCTGGATGCAGTGGCGTTTATCGAGACCATTCCGTTTTCAGAGACACGTGGTTATGTGAAGAACGTGCTGGCCTACGACGCGTACTATCGTCACTTTATGGGGCAGCCGGATGACATCCTGTCAGAGGGTGAGTGGAATCGCCGTTACTGACTGTGTTAAGCTTCCGTACTCTTTAGCGAGTACGGAAGCCTTTCATGACCCACTCTTTTGGTTCTTCAACCCCTGTCAATCCTTCAGAGGATAACTGGCTGCGCTTTGTTGATCTGATGCAGCAAGCCTTTGCCCAGGGCCATGCGCTGCCGTTGATGCAGCTGATGATGACGCCCGATGAACGCGAGGCGTTTGGTACGCGGTTGCGTATTATCGAGGAGCTGATGAGCGGTGAGATGAGCCAGCGCGAGCTGAAGAACGCGCTCGGCGTTGGTATTGCCACCATCACCCGGGGTTCAAACAGTCTGAAAGAGGCGCCGCCAGAGCTAAAACGCTGGCTGGAAGCGCATCTGGGACGCGCCTGATTATTGCTGATAGAAAGGGTGAGTGAAGGGACACAATGCTAAAATCAGCGCCTGATGATAAACGCTTGAACGACTCAGCAAACCGTTTGTAAACGCGCCAATCGCGCCACCTTTGTGTTTGATGTTTTCCACGCCAGTCAGGCGCGCCATCTCTACTCCCAGTTCGCGCCCGGCGCGTAATCCTTCCATAACCACCGGCGGCAGGGTAAAACTGGCCGAGCGCGATTCACCGCGCTGTTTCTGGTTCTCTATGACCATCCAGGCGAAGGCGCAATCTTCTTCAATACCCGCCTCAATTGCGACCCAAAAGTCTGCTTCTGGTCGAACCTGACGCGCATTCATCACCCGCTGGCGTGCGCCAGTTCGCGTTTCAAGATTTGTTAACGGCTGTGCTGCCACGCCGCTATCGACCTCGACCCCTTCGATATGGCAGGATCCTTCGCCGAATACGTCGTTGAACGCTTGTGCAATCGCGCGGATCTTTGCTGGGTTGATAGTGGCTGCGACAACATGGTACATAATTGATTGAACCCTTGAGTGATTAAGGCAATTTTTGTCGCAGTATAACGGAAACTAAGCATGCTACAGGTCTATCTTGTTCGTCACGGTGAAACGGTATGGAATGCGGAGCGACGCATTCAGGGTCAGTCCGACAGTCCGCTGACGGAAAAAGGTGAACAACAGGCTCATCAGGTGGGCGAACGTGTTAAAGGTTTAGGTATTACGCATGTTATTTCCAGCGATCTGGGGCGAACGCGCCGCACGGCAGAAATTATTGCTGATGCGTGCGGCTGTACGGTCACGCTGGATCCGCGCCTGCGCGAACTCAACATGGGCGTGCTGGAAAAACGGCCACTGGACGGACTGACGGCAGAAGAAGAGGCCTGGCGCGCGACACTGGTCAATGGCACTGAAGCGGGTCGCATTCCTGACGGGGAATCGATGTCGGAAATGGCGGAGCGCATGCATGAGGCGCTAAATGCCTGCCTGTCATTGCCCGCTGGCAGCCGTCCGCTGCTTGTGAGCCACGGTATGGCGCTGGGCGTACTGGTGAGCACCATTCTCGGCCTTCCGGCTCATGCTGAACGTCGGTTGCGGTTGCGTAACTGCTCAATTTCGCGTGTCGATCATCAACAAAGTGCCTGGCTGGCTAAAGGTTGGGTCGTTGAAACCGCTGGCGACGTTTCTCATCTGGATGCACCTGCGCTCGATGAGTTGCAACGCTAAAACGCAAATTAAAAATGCCGTCATCGTGACGGCATTTTTGTATTAACTTGTCGGCTGACGGCGAATAGGGATCAGATATTCGCAGCGGATCTCTGTGGGCGGCTCGCTTCGTTTTTTGCCGCCGTGGGTAAAGAAACGCTCAATATCCTGGCCCTGACGCCGTGTCAGGCCAAGCGTTGGCATACAGGTGCCATATAACATCAGAATAAATTCCTGCAACTCTACGCGCGGCCCGGTATAGGTGAACTGTACATAATCACCCGCTTCCAGAATCACACTCTGTCCCGAATGCATGTTGATGGCGTTATCGGCAGGCACGGCGGTGGTGTAAAGGATCTCTTGTTCATCATCTTTGTCCTGGCTGGCACGTACCTGATGTAAACCATACAGCACGGGCGGCACAGTGTCGGTTTCCAGCAAAAACTGTTTCCAGAAATGGATGCGCATTTCATCACGGTAGCTGGAGATCTGTTCCAGCGTGCAGGTGTAGTTCTGCGTTTGACCCACCAGCACGGTTTCTGGCAGGGTGACAAAATTCGGCTCTGGCTGCTTCTCATCGTTGAGGCGAATCGGCGGTCGAATGCCGTAGGAGTTCCAGTCTGATGAACGGCGATACCACGCAGGGGTTTGATTAAACTGTTTTTGAACGCGCGGGTAAAAGTTTGTTGTGAATCAAAACGGTATTGCAGAGCAATATCTAAAATAGGGCGACTGGTCAGGCGCAGCGCCACGGCAGCTTTTGACAGACGTCGTGCACGGATATAGGCACCAATTGCGTGTCCGGTGACATCTTTGAACATACGTTGTAAATGCCACTTAGAGTAGCCTGCTTTCAGGGCAACATTATCCAGCGAAAGCGGCTGATCCAGATGGCTCTCCAGCCAGACAAGCAAATCGCGAATGATACCGGCTTGGTCCATAAAACATCCTCATACACTCTGGTGGCGCAGCTAAACGCAGTCGACGAATAATAGCACTAATTGCTCAAAAGGCGTGGGCAGTTTCATTCGGAATGCTTGTGCTACATCAATGCGGGTTTTTACCCGTTATGGTTTGGTCAATCTGGGCAATTGCCAGTACATTACATTCTCATCTATTACGTTTGCAATGGTAACTCCATGACAATATCTCGCCTTCTCATCGCCGCCGTCACTGCAATGACATTTTCCAACCCGTTATTTGCCGAGGAGATTGGCTCAGTTGATACGGTTTTCAAGATGTTTGGTCCCGATCATAAGATCGTGGTGGAAGCCTTCGACGATCCAGACGTCAAAAATGTAACCTGTTATATCAGCCGGGCAAAAACCGGCGGTATCAAGGGTGGATTAGGCCTGGCGGAAGACACATCCGACGCAGCTATTTCTTGTCAGCAGGTCGGCCCAGTGGCGCTGAGTGACAAGATTGCCCAAGGCAGCGCGCAGGGCGAAGTCGTATTCCGTAAACGCACATCGTTGATTTTCAAGAAGCTGCAGGTTGTACGCTTCTTTGATAAAAAGCGCAACGCTTTAGTCTATCTGACCTACTCAGATAAAGTGGTAGAAGGTTCACCTAAGAATGCACTGAGTGCCGTGCCGATTATGCCGTGGCATTAAGGTAAAAAAACGCCCGACCGGGCGCTTTTTTGTTTTGAAGAGGATTTTAATCTTCCAGGTCACCGCAGAAGCGATAGCCTTCACCGTGGATAGTGGCGATGATTTCTGGCGTATCCGGCGTTGATTCAAAGTGCTTACGGATACGACGAATAGTGACATCCACTGTGCGGTCATGCGGCTTCAACTCGCGTCCCGTCATCTTTTTCAGCAGATCGGCACGGGTTTGAATTTTGCCTGGATTTTCGCAGAAATGCAGCATGGCGCGGAATTCACTACGCGGCAGCTTATACTGTTCGCCGTTCGGGTTGATCAGTGAACGGCTGTTAATATCCAGCGTCCAGCCGTTGAATTTATAATCTTCAACCTGGCGACGTTCTTCGCTTGGCAGCGCCAGATTCATGGTGCGTGACAGTAAGTTGCGCGCACGGATGGTCAGTTCACGTGGATTAAACGGTTTGGTGATGTAATCATCCGCGCCGATTTCCAGGCCAAGAATTTTATCTACTTCGTTATCACGACCGGTCAGAAACATCAGTGCTACGTTTGCCTGTTCACGCAACTCGCGCGCCAGCAGAAGGCCATTTTTGCCAGGCAGGTTGATGTCCATAATCACTAAATTGACGTCATTGTCGGTCAGTACCTGGTGCATTTCGGCACCATCGGTCGCTTCATACACCACATAACCTTCAGCCTCAAATATGCTTTTGAGGGTGTTACGCGTGACCAGTTCGTCTTCAACGATAAGAATGTGCGGGGTCTGCATATTTCGCTACCTAAAATTTGCCAACAAATCGAAAACAGGGCGTACAGCGGTTATTCGTTCCGTGTAGAGAGCGACATAGTGCGCTGAACCGTTGTACGAAATTATGTTTTGATAAACTTTCAATCAACGTCAACAACAGTGTTAGCTCAGCCAGTCAGGATGAAAATTGCATGCCCCGGGATGGCACATATCCTAACTGCATTAACAGCAACCTAACAGCACCAACAACATCCGATAAGCATAAAAACAACGCTTCGTTGACTTATATCAAGTGCAATTGTAGCACGTTAACACTTTTGTGAAAAACTTCTCTTAGAATGCCTGCTTAGCTCACAAAAAGCAGCATTTTTGCTACATTTTCATTGGGTGGTTAAATAACAGAAACCTTTGGGGATTAATATTTCATTAAGCTGAAATTTAAGGGTTTTATGTTATTTTTTATACTTATGCCTCGCCAGTGAGTAAATTTTGCCATACCCGCTATTTTTATAAGTTTTAACATTATTAACATTGTCTTTTCTTAAACGGCTATGCCGCTCAGGATCGCATCGACGTGTTACTCTATGGCGGAATATTAATAAACTAATGGAATTATCATGCGTTTCCCCCTGATTTTAGTTTCGCCCGCCCGGGCAGAAAATATCGGTGCTGCCGCCCGCGCAATGAAAACCATGGGATTTAGCGAACTGCGTATTGTTGCCAGCGATGCGTGGCAAGATCCCGCTGCACGGCGCGTGGCGCACGGTGCGGGGAGATTCTCGATAATGTGCAAACCTTTGACACCCTGGCGGATGCGCTGGCAGACATTGACTTCTCTGTAGCGACAACGGCACGCAGTCGCGCCAGGTTTCGCTATTACGCCACGCCAGCGCAGGTTGAAACGCAACTTCAGGAAAAGCGCCAGTGGGTAAACAGCGTGGCATTGGTTTTTGGTCGTGAAGATAGCGGGCTGACTAACGAAGAGTTGGATCAGGTTGACCTGCTCACCGGTATTCCGATGGCCAATGATTACCCTTCGCTTAATTTAGGGCAGGCGGTGATGGTGTATTGCTATCAGCTTTCGGCGCTTAATCAGGTTGCCGCGCCTGTCGTGCAGCAGGCGGATGCTCAGCAGTTAAAAGCGTTGCGCCAACGACTTCAGCAGCTAATGGTGCAACTGGATGTCAGTGATGACGAGAAGATGTCGGACTGGATTAATCAACGCATCGGTTTGCTCGAACAGCGCGACAGCGCCATGCTTCACCGTCTGCTTCATGACATAGAAAAAAACTTATAGATAAATCATCGGGAAAAGCATGATTTTTTAGCCACAGATCGTAGGGAATCAGGCTAGCACAAACGATCTGCTCAGGTTTTTTTCAGATAACGAAAATGTGCGCATTGACCCCAAATGACATAATCGACAAATTCGTTGACTTAACCCGCACTTTGCTTTACTTCTGGAAGGCAGACGGACAAACAAAGACAGACAGAAAATAAATCTAAATGCGTAACTTCAGCCTGAACAACACAATTATTACCACCACCATTACCACAGGTAACGGTGCGGGCTGACGCATACAGGAAAAACAGAAAAAAGCCCGCACCTAACCAGTGCGGGCTTTTTTTCGGCTCAAATTCAGGAGAGTTTACATCATGCGAGTGCTGAAATTCGGCGGGACTTCGGTGGCTAATGCGGAACGGTTTCTGCGTGTAGCCGACATTCTGGAAAGTAATGCGCAGCAGGGACAGGTTGCAACCGTGCTCTCAGCACCAGCCAAAATCACCAATCATTTGGTGGCGATGATCGAAAAGACCATCAATGGCCAGGATGCCGTGCCGAATATCAGCGATGCCGAGCGCATTTTTGCTGATCTGTTACGCGGCTTAGCCGATGCGCAACCGGGCTTTGATTATGACCGTCTGAAAACCCGCGTTGATGTAGAATTTGCCCAGCTAAAGCAGGTGCTTCATGGCATCAGCCTGCTGGGACAGTGTCCGGACAGCGTCAATGCTGCCATTATCTGTCGGGGTGAAAAACTCTCCATTGCGATTATGGAAGCACTGCTGCAGGCGCGGGGATGGGGTGTCAGCGTCATTGACCCGGTAGAAAAACTTCTGGCGGTCGGACATTATCTTGAATCCACTGTTGATATCGCTGAATCTACCCGGCGTATTGATGCCAGCCGCATTCCGGTCGATAACATGATTTTGATGGCGGGTTTCACCGCCGGAAACGAGCGCGGCGAGCTGGTGGTGCTGGGCCGCAACGGTTCAGATTATTCAGCGGCCGTGTTAGCCGCTTGTTTACGCGCCGACTGCTGTGAAATCTGGACCGATGTTGATGGCGTTTATACCTGCGATCCGCGTCAGGTGCCTGATGCGCGCCTGCTCAAATCGATGTCTTACCAGGAAGCGATGGAGCTGTCCTACTTTGGCGCAAAAGTGCTGCATCCTCGTACCATCGCCCCGATTGCCCAGTTCCAGATCCCCTGCCTGATTAAAAATACCGCCAATCCCCAGGCACCGGGCACCTTAATTGGTGGCGAAAGCGTGCAGGATGACATGCCGGTAAAAGGCATTACCAACCTGAATAACATGGCGATGTTCAACGTCTCCGGCCCAGGTATGAAAGGAATGATCGGCATGGCGGCGCGCGTATTTGCCGCCATGTCGCGTACCGGTATTTCCGTGGTATTGATTACCCAGTCCTCTTCTGAATACAGCATCAGCTTCTGCGTTCCCCAGAGTGAGCAGGCGCGTGCGCGTCGCGTACTGGAAGACGAATTCTATCTGGAGCTAAAAGACGGATTGCTCGATCCTTTAGATGTGATTGAGGAGCTGGCGGTGATCTCTGTGGTGGGCGATGGCATGCGCACTTTGCGTGGCATCTCGGCTAAATTCTTCTCGGCGCTGGCACGCGCCAACATCAATATCGTCGCGATTGCGCAAGGATCGTCTGAACGTTCAATTTCCGTGGTGATAAACAACGATGATGTGACAACTGGCGTACGCGTGGTTCACCAAATGCTGTTTGCGACCGATCAGGTCATTGAAGTGTTCGTGGTGGGCGTTGGCGGTGTGGGTGGGGCATTGCTCGATCAATTGCATCGCCAGCAGGCGTGGCTGAAGAAAAACATATCGATCTGCGCGTTTGCGGTATCGCTAACTCGCGAGCGTTGTTAACTAACGTGCACGGTGTTGATTTAAGCAACTGGAAAGCGGCACTGAGCGAAGCCAAAGAGCCTTTTAATCTGGGACGCCTGATTCGCCTGGTTAAAGAGTATCACTTACTTAATCCGGTGATTGTTGACTGTACTTCAAGCCAGGCGGTTGCCGATCAGTATGCTGATTTCCTCGCCGATGGTTTCCACGTGGTGACACCTAATAAAAAGGCCAATACCTCGTCATGGAATTATTACCAGCAAATGCGTGCCGCTGCGGCAAAATCGCGCCGTAAATTCCTCTATGACACTAACGTGGGGGCGGGCCTGCCGGTAATTGAAAACCTGCAAAACCTGCTTAACGCGGGGGATGAACTGATTAAGTTTTCCGGCATTCTTTCAGGTTCGCTGTCGTTTATTTTCGGTAAGCTGGATGAGGGCATATCTCTCTCCGAAGCAACCAAAATGGCGCGTGAGATGGGCTTCACTGAACCCGATCCGCGTGATGATCTCTCCGGCACTGATGTGGCACGTAAACTGCTGATTCTGGCTCGTGAAGCGGGTTATCAGCTGGAGCTGAGTGACATTGAAATCGAACCGCTGTTAAGCGAAAGCCTGACCGGGATTAAAGATGTCGAAGCGTTTATGCAGCGTCTGCCGGAACTGGATAACGCCTTTGCGGCACGGGTAGCGAAAGCGCGTGACGAAGGTAAAGTGTTACGCTTCGTTGGCGCTATCGAAGAAGGCGGCGTATGCAGGGTAAAAATCGATGCCGTAGATGGCAATGATCCACTCTACAAAGTTAAAAATGGCGAGAACGCGCTGGCGTTTTACAGCCGCTACTATCAACCCATTCCGCTGGTATTACGCGGATACGGTGCGGGAAATGATGTGACGGCAGCCGGGGTATTCGCCGATCTGCTGCGCACGCTGTCGTGGAAGTTGGGAGTTTAATAATGATAAAAATTTATGCACCGGCCTCAATTGGTAACGTCAGCGTCGGCTTTGATGTGCTGGGTGCGGCAGTTTCGCCGGTGGATGGTTCATTACTGGGTGATTGTGTTTCTGTTGAAGCGGCAGAGAGTTTCAGTCTGACCAACGCGGGTCGTTTTGTCAGCAAGCTGCCCGACGATCCCAAAGAGAATATCGTGTATCAGTGCTGGCAGCGTTTCTGCGAAGCGATTGGCAAAACCGTGCCAGTAGCGATGACGCTGGAGAAAAACATGCCAATCGGCTCCGGGCTGGGCTCCAGTGCTTGTTCGGTGGTGGCGGGTTTGATGGCAATGAATGAGTTCTGCGGCAAGCCACTCAACGATACTGAATTGCTGACGCTGATGGGTGAGCTGGAAGGGCGTATTTCGGGCAGCGTACATTATGATAACGTTGCACCCTGTTTCCTGGGCGGTATTCAACTGATGCTGGAAGAGAACGGCATCATCAGCCAGGAGGTGCCGGGTTTTGACGACTGGTTATGGGTCATGGCGTATCCCGGCATTAAAGTCTCTACCGCTGAAGCGCGTGCGATTTTGCCTGCGCAATACCGTAAACAGGATTGCATCAAGCATGGGCGCTTGCTGGCTGGTTTCATTCACGCCTGCCATACGCGCCAGCCTGAGCTGGCCGCTAAACTTATGCAGGATGTGATTGCCGAACCGTACCGTACCAAACTGCTGCCTGGCTTTGCCGAAGCGCGTCAGGCTGCGCAAGATATTGGTGCGCTGGCGTGCGGAATTTCGGGGTCTGGTCCAACACTTTTCGCCGTTTGCAACCAAATGGAAACGGCCCAGCGGATGGCCGACTGGCTGAGCCAGCACTATCTGCAAAATGATGAAGGCTTCGTCCATATTTGCCGTCTTGATACGGCTGGCGCACGTAAACTGGGATAACGCATGAAACTCTACAATCTTAAGGATCACAACGAGCAGGTCAGCTTCGCCCAGGCGGTGAAACAGGGGCTGGGTTCGCAGCAAGGGCTGTTTTTTCCGCTCGAACTGCCAGAGTTCGAACTGACCGACATCGATGCCATGCTCGAAATGGATTTTGTCAGCCGCAGCAGTAAGATTCTCTCTGCCTACATCGGCGATGAAATTCCTGCGCATCAACTGGCGGAGCGTGTCAACGCCGCGTTTGCCTTCCCGGCCCCGGTTAAGCAGGTAAGCGATGATGTGGCCTGCCTGGAGCTGTTTCACGGCCCGACGCTGGCTTTCAAAGATTTCGGCGGTCGTTTCATGGCCCAGATGCTCTCTTACGTGAGCGGCAGCGATGAGCAGATTACTATTCTGACCGCTACTTCCGGTGATACCGGTGCAGCCGTTGCGCATGCTTTCTACGGTATGGGAAATGTGCGCGTGGTAATCCTTTATCCGCAGGGTAAGATCAGCCCGCTGCAAGAGAAGCTGTTCTGTACCCTGGGTGGCAACATTGAAACCATCGCGATCGATGGCGATTTCGATGCGTGTCAGGCGCTGGTGAAGCAAGCGTTTGACGATCAGGAACTGAAAAAAGCGATTGGCCTGAACTCAGCCAACTCTATCAATATCAGCCGCCTGCTGGCGCAGATTTGCTACTACTTCGAAGCGGTGGCGCAGCTGCCACAAGAGAAGCGTAATCAGTTAGTGGTGTCGGTACCGAGCGGTAATTTTGGCGACTTAACGGCTGGCCTGCTGGCGAAATCGCTTGGCCTGCCGATCAAGCGGTTCATTGCTGCGACCAATGCTAACGATACCGTGCCGCGTTTTCTCGGTAACGGCGCATGGCAGCCAAATGCGACAGTAGCGACGCTGTCAAATGCGATGGATGTGAGCCAGCCGAATAACTGGCCGCGCGTGGAAGAGCTGTTCCGTCGCAAAACCTGGCGTTTAACCGATCTGGCTTACGGCGCGGTAACGGACGAGACGACCAAAGCCGCAATGCGTGAACTGGCGGCAATAGGTTATGTGTCTGAACCGCACGCGGCAATTGCCTGGCGTCTGCTGCGCGATCAGTTGCAGGAGGGCGAATATGGCCTGTTCCTGGGCACTGCACATCCGGCAAAATTCAAAGAGAGCGTGGAAGAGATTCTGGAGCAGAAGCTGACCATTCCCGATGAATTAGCTTCACGTGCTGATCTGCCGCTGCTGTCGCATCAGATGAAAAGTGATTTCGCTGCGCTGCGTGCATTTTTGCTGAAACAATAAGGGCAGGGGCCTTTGCACGGCCCCAACCCGATATTCCCCCGCAGGGCGGGGGAATAGCCCTCTCAGGCTTTACTGTTCCGCGCGTTTAAACACCAGTTCATTATCGCTGCTGCTGGCAGCATCAAACACATAGCCATCCACATCAAACTGCTTCAGCTGTTCGGGGTTTGCAGACGCTGTTGAATGACATAGCGGCTCATCAGTCCGCGCGCTTTTTTGGCGTAGAAGCTAATCACCTTAAACTTGCCGTTCTTTTCATCCAGGAATACCGGTTTGATTAACCGCGCCTGTAATTTCGTCGGCTGGACTGATTTGAAATACTCATCGGATGCGAGATTAATCAGCACATCATCGCCTTGCTCTGCCAGCGCCTCGTTCAGCTTTTGAGTGATGATATCGCCCCAAAAGCGATAAAGATCGCTTCCAGCCGGTGTTGCCAGCTTGATCCCCATTTCCAGGCGATAAGGCTGCATTAAATCCAGCGGGCGCAGCACACCATACAGGCCAGACAGCATACGCAAGTGCTGCTGGGCGAAATCAAAATCATCGTCATTGAAACTTTCGGCCTGTAAGCCGGTATATACGTCGCCCTTAAAGGCCAGAATTGCCTGACGCGCATTATCAGGCGTGAACGCGGGCTGCCAGCTGTTAAAGCGTTCAGCATTGAGGTGAGCCAGTTTGTCGCTGATACCCATCAATGACGCAATATGTGCCGGTGATAGATCACGCGCCACGTCGATTAATTGTTGTGATTTTTCTAACAACGCGGGCTGGGTAAAACGCGGGGTTGCCAGCGGACTTTCATAATCCAGCGTCTTGGCAGGAGAAATCACCATCAACATATTTGCTTCCTCGTATAACCCCTGTTTTAACAGGGCATTGGCTTATTATTTGGCCTCGCAGTGTAACAAAAAAGCGGCAGCGATCGGCAAATCGCAGCTATTCGTTGGCGCTATCGTAAACGGCATTCGCTGACCTTGCGCCACCGTTAGTGCGTGATATTATCGCAACAGCCTTTTTCACCCTGACAGTTAACTAAGAGAAAAGAACCATGACGGACAAATTGAGTTCCTTGCGTCAACTGACCACCGTGGTGGCCGACACCGGTGATATCGCAGCCATGAAGCTGTACCAGCCGCAAGACGCGACTACCAACCCTTCTTTAATCCTCAACGCCGCGCAAATTCCTGAATACCGCAAACTGATCGATGAAGCGATTGCATGGGCGCGCGATCAAAGCAGCGATAAAGAAGAGCAGCTTCAGTTGGTTTCTGACAAGCTGGCCGTCAACATTGGTCTGGAAATTCTCAAACTGATCCCGGGTCGTATTTCGACTGAAGTGGATGCACGCCTCTCTTACGACACCGAAGGCAGCATCGCTAAGGCGCGCAGCCTGATCAAACTTTATAACGATGCCGGCATCAGCAACGACCGTATCCTGATCAAACTGGCTTCAACCTGGCAGGGCATCCGCGCAGCAGAGCAGCTTGAAAAAGAAGGCATCAACTGTAACCTGACGCTGCTGTTCTCCTTCGCTCAGGCGCGTGCCTGTGCCGAAGCGGGCGTGTTCCTGATCTCTCCGTTTGTTGGCCGTATTCTTGACTGGTACAAAGCGAATACCGACAAGAAAGAGTACGCCGCGCATGAAGATCCAGGCGTGGTGTCTGTGTCTGAAATCTATAACTACTACAAGCAGCACGGTTATGAGACGGTGGTCATGGGTGCCAGCTTCCGCAATGTTGGCGAAATCATTGAGCTGGCAGGCTGCGATCGTCTGACTATTTCTCCGGCTTTGCTGAAAGAGCTGGCAGAAAGTGAAGGCACTATTGAGCGTAAACTGAGCTACAGCGGCGAAGTAAAAGCGCGTCCGGCGAAAATGACGGAATCTGAGTTCCTGTGGCAGCACAACCAAGATCCTATGGCTGTGGCAAAACTGGCGGAAGGCATTCGTAACTTTGCCGTTGACCAGGGCAAACTTGAGAAGATGCTGGCAGAACTGCTGTAATCTTGCGCCGTGGCGGCATCTGCCGTCACGGTTTCCCTTTTCCGTCCCTTTCGCTTTGTATTATCCTTCCGCTATTCCCCTTTTAATCCGCCACAGTGCGGTAAATTACAGCGAACCAAAACAATGAACACATTACGCATTGGGTTGATCTCCGTATCCGATCGTGCCGCAAATGGTATTTATCAGGATCAAGGCATTCCTGCGCTGGAAAGCTGGCTGAACAGCGCCATCAGCACAGCGTTTGAGGTCGAAACACGCTTAGTGCCCGACGAGCAGCATATGATTGAACAGGCCATTTGTGAGCTGGTTGATGAACGCTTTTGTCATTTGGTGTTGACCACCGGCGGCACAGGCCCGGCCCGTCGTGACGTTACGCCGGACGCCACGCTGGCTGTCGCTGACCGTGAGATGCCTGGCTTTGGCGAGCAGATGCGCCAGATTAGCCTGCAATTTGTGCCCACAGCGATTTTATCGCGTCAGGTTGGCGTGATCCGTAAACAGTCTTTAATTCTGAACCTTCCGGGCCAGCCGAAATCGATCAAAGAAACGCTGGAAGGGGTAAAAGATCAGCAGGGCAAGGTCATTGTTCCAGGAATTTTTGCTGCTGTACCTTATTGTTTACAGCTTCTGGAAGGGCCATACGTTGAAACTCAGCCCGATGTTGTAGCAGCTTTTCGCCCTAAAAGCGCGATACGTGAGATAAATAACTAAATATTCTGCTTTTCAGGCATAAGCTATAGCCTGGCTGGTGTGGTAAAAGATTGACGGTATAGTAAGCGAAGCTTTACATCCGTTCTCTTTTGCCTCTGGAATATTATGGAATCGAATCACACTCAGCGCCTGAGCGGCCAGGATTACAAAACCCTTTCTTTAGCTGCCCTTGGAGGCGCGCTGGAATTCTACGACTTCATCATCTTTGTGTTCTTCGCTGCGGTGATTGGCGAGCTTTTTTCCACCCGATATCCCTGAATGGCTGCGCCAGTTGCAGACATTTGCCATTTTTGCCGCAGGCTATCTGGCCCGTCCGCTGGGGGCATAGTAATGGCGCATTTTGGCGATAAAGTGGGTCGCAAAAAGATGTTCAGCCTGAGTATCTTACTCATGGCGCTGCCAACGCTGGCGATGGGTGCATTACCGACCTATCAAACGCTTGGCATTGCTGCGCCGTTATTGATGCTTCTGATGCGCGTGTTACAAGGCGCAGCTATCGGCGGTGAAGTGCCGGGAGCCTGGGTTTTTGTCGCTGAACATGTGCCGCAAAAGCGCGTCGGGTTTGCCTGCGGAACACTGACTGCGGGGCTGACCGCCGGGATTCTGCTCGGTTCGCTGGTCGCCACAGCCATCAACAGCACCTTATCGCCAGCGGCGATTGCCGAAAGCGGCTGGCGTATTCCGTTCTTTCTTGGCGGCATTTTTGGCTTGATCGCCATGTATCTGCGCCGCTGGTTGCATGAAACGCCGGTATTTCAGCAGATGCAGCAACGTAAAGCACTGGCGGACACCTTGCCACTGAAAACCATTCTGGCCAGCCACAAGCGTGGCATTGCGGTCTCTATGCTGCTCACCTGGCTGCTTTCTGCCTGTATTGTGGTGGTGATTTTGATGTCACCGACGTTAATGCAAAAGCAGCACGCTGTACCGGCGGCGCTCAGTTTACAGGCCAACAGCCTGGCCACCGTGATGTTGCTGGCCGGTTGTGTCATAGCCGGTTGGTTAGTTGATCGTTTCGGTGCAGCGCGCGCATTAATAGGGGGTCGCTGTTGCTGGCAATTTGCAGCTGGAATTTCTATCACCAGCTTGATAATGGCGTGCAGGCACTCTTTTTCAGCTACGGCCTGGCGGGACTGAGCGTTGGCGTGGTGGGTGTTGTGCCTTTTGTTATGGTCAGCGCCTTTCCTGCTGCGGTACGTTTTACCGGCATCTCCTTTTCCTACAACGTTGCTTACGCCATTTTCGGCGGGCTGACACCCATTTTCGTCACGCTTATTTTACGACTGACCCCGCTGGCACCAGCATGGTATGTGCTGGCACTGGCGCTGATCGGGGTGCTGGTGGGGCTTTATCTGCACAGCCAACAGGGCCGTGCCAGCATCATGAGTGAGGTAAGCGCCTGACTTTTCGGTTACGCCCAGGTTTTTTTGCAAAATTTTTTTCATTTAACCCTTGATGCGCTTCGAAGCGGCCCCATTTAGTTGTCATCGAGCGTTGTGAGCGTTTGAAAAAAGCATGTGACGGCAGTTGAAAGCAAACAACCCGCCCGCATAACAGGTTCACAACCCAAATTGGCAAAGAATTTAAGTGGGAGACGTTTAGATGGGTAAGATTATTGGTATTGACCTGGGCACAACTAACTCTTGTGTTGCGATCATGGATGGCACTAAAGCTCGCGTGCTGGAGAACGCCGAAGGCGATCGTACCACGCCTTCAATTATCGCTTACACCCAGGATGGCGAAACGCTGGTTGGTCAACCAGCTAAACGTCAGGCTGTTACTAACCCGCAGAACACCCTGTTCGCGATCAAACGTCTGATCGGTCGCCGTTTCCAGGACGAAGAAGTGCAGCGTGATATTAAAATCATGCCGTACAAAATCACTAATGCAGACAATGGTGATGCCTGGCTGGAAGTAAAAGGTCAGAAAATGGCACCACCGCAAATTTCTGCAGAAGTGCTGAAAAAATGAAGAAAACCGCGGAAGATTACCTCGGTGAACCCGTAACTGAAGCGGTTATCACCGTTCCAGCTTACTTTAACGATGCACAGCGTCAGGCCACCAAAGATGCAGGCCGCATCGCGGGTCTGGAAGTGAAGCGTATCATCAACGAACCCACCGCTGCTGCACTGGCTTACGGTCTGGACAAAGGCCAGGGTAACCGCACTATCGCGGTATACGACCTGGGCGGTGGTACGTTCGATATCTCTATCATTGAGATCGACGAAGTTGACGGCGAAAAGACCTTCGAAGTTCTGGCGACTAACGGTGATACCCACCTGGGTGGTGAAGACTTCGACAGCCGCCTGATTAACTATCTGGTTGCAGAATTTAAGAAAGATCAGGGCATCGATCTGCACAACGATCCGCTGGCAATGCAGCGTCTGAAAGAAGCGGCAGAGAAAGCAAAAATTGAGCTTTCTTCTGCGCAGCAGACTGACGTTAACCTGCCGTACATCACTGCAGATGCGACCGGTCCTAAGCACCTGAACATCAAAGTAACGCGCGCTAAGCTGGAGTCACTGGTTGAAGATCTGGTTGCACGTTCTATTGAACCGCTGAAAGTGGCGCTGCAGGATGCTGGCCTGTCAGTATCTGACATCAATGATGTCATCCTGGTGGGTGGTCAAACACGTATGCCGCTGGTTCAGGCAAAAGTAACGGAATTCTTCGGTAAAGAGCCACGTAAAGACGTGAACCCGGACGAAGCAGTTGCCGTAGGTGCTGCGGTTCAGGGTGGTGTACTGGGTGGTGACGTTAAAGACGTACTGCTGCTGGACGTAACCCCGCTGTCGCTGGGCATCGAAACCATGGGTGGCGTGATGACGTCGCTGATCAGCAAAAACACCACCATCCCGACTAAGCACAGCCAGGTGTTCTCAACAGCTGAAGACAACCAGAATGCCGTGACCATTCACGTGCTGCAGGGTGAGCGTAAGCGTTCAGGTGATAACAAATCACTGGGCCAGTTCAACCTCGACGGTATTCAGCCAGCACCACGCGGTATGCCACAGATTGAAGTGACTTTTGACATCGATGCTGACGGTATTCTGCATGTGTCGGCTAAAGACAAAAACAGCGGTAAAGAGCAGAAAATCACCATCAAAGCCTCTTCAGGTCTGAACGACGAAGAGATCGAAAAAATGGTGCGTGAAGCGGAAGCGAACGCTGAGTCTGACCGTAAGTTCGAAGAGCTGGTACAGACGCGTAACCAGGGCGACCAGATTGCTCACAGCACGCGTAAGCAGCTGGAAGAAGCTGGTGACAAACTCTCAGCTGACGACAAAGCGCCAATCGAAGCGGCACTGGCTGCGCTGGAAACTTCACTGAAAGGTGAAGATAAAGCGGACATCGAAGCCAAAATGCAGGCGCTGATGGAAGTTTCCAGCAAACTGATGGAAGCTGCGCAGCAGGCTCAGGCAGGCGCAGCAGATGCGGGCGACGGGTCAGCGAAGAAAGATGACGATGTTGTTGACGCTGAGTTCGAAGAAGTTAAAGACAACAAGAAATAATTGCCCCTGACCGGGCGCGACGGTTGGCCTGACAACCGTTGAAACCAGCACGGGCGTAGGAGTTCTCTCCACGCCCGTGCGATCATGTTAAGGGCTAAATAAAAATGGCGAAGAGTGATTACTACGAGATTTTAGGCGTCGCCAAATCCGCAGACGAGCGTGAAATCAAAAAGGCTTACAAACGCCTGGCAATGAAATTTCACCCGGATCGTAATCCCGGGGATAAAGAAGCCGAAGCAAAGTTTAAAGAGGTCAAGGAAGCCTACGAAATTCTGACTGACGCGCAAAAGCGTGCAGCCTACGATCAATACGGTCATGCAGCGTTTGAACAAGGCGGCATGGGCGGCGGTGGATTCGGTGGCGGCGGCGCAGATTTCAGTGATATCTTTGGCGACGTATTCGGTGACATCTTTGGTGGTGGACGCCGTCAGCGCACATCCCGTGGCGCCGATTTACGCTACAACATGGAGCTGACGCTGGAAGAAGCGGTACGCGGCGTGTCCAAAGAGATCCGCATTCCAACGCTGGAAGAGTGTGAGGTTTGCCACGGCAGCGGCGCGAAAGCGGGAACCAAACCGCAAACCTGTTCAACCTGCCATGGTGCAGGTCAGGTGCAGATGCGTCAGGGCTTCTTCACCGTGCAGCAAGCTTGCCCAACCTGTCACGGTCGTGGCTCGGTAATCAAAGATCCGTGCAGCGCGTGTCACGGTCATGGACGTGTAGAGAAGTCAAAAACACTGTCTGTGAAAATCCCGGCAGGCGTGGATACGGGCGATCGTATTCGCCTGAGTGGTGAAGGTGAAGCGGGCGAACATGGCGCACCAGCGGGCGATCTTTACGTTCAGGTTTCGGTGAAGAAACACCCTATCTTCGAGCGCGAAGATAATAACCTTTACTGCGAAGTACCGATCAATTTCGCGATGGCGGCACTCGGCGGCGAAATTGAAGTGCCGACGCTTGATGGTCGCGTGAAGCTGAAAGTGCCGTCTGAAACGCAAACCGGCAAACTGTTCCGTATGCGTGGTAAAGGCGTGAAGTCAGTGCGCGGCGGCGCAGTAGGTGATTTATTGTGTCGCGTTGTGGTAGAAACCCCGGTTAGCCTCAACGAGAAACAGAAAAACCTGCTGCGTGAACTGGAAGAGAGCTTTGGCGGCCCGACCGGCGAACACAACAGTCCGCGCTCAAAAAGCTTCTTTGATGGCGTTAAAAAATTCTTTGACGATCTGACGCGTTAAGTTTTTTAGCGGGAAAAAGCCAGCGCAGTGCGCTGGTTTTTTTATTCTTTTTCATAACTCGTAATTTACGTGTGATCACTCATAAATAACCTGTTTTTTTCGAGCTATCATTGTCGTTACTCTGGGAGTCTTTGATTTCCCTCTGGACAAGGACAATGGTGAATGAATATCAGACTCAAAAAATTCCTTAACAGCGACGCAACAGGTGGGGTGGTGTTAATTATCGCTGCGGCACTGGCGATGTTTTTAGCGAATAACAGCACTACTCAGCAAGCCTACGCCGACATGCTGGCCATTCCGGTGCAATTCCGCTTTGGCGAGCTGAACATCAGTAAAAATCTGCTGTTGTGGATCAATGATGCGCTGATGGCACTGTTTTTCTTGATGGTTGGACTGGAGGTGAAGCGCGAGTTAGTTATGGGCGCGCTGGCTAAACGTGAACAGGCTATTTTCCCGCTGATTGCGGCGCTGGGAGGCATGCTCGCGCCGGGTCTGATTTTCTTACTGTTTAATGGCGCCGATGTAGACACCCGCAGTGGCTGGGCCATTCCAACGGCAACCGATATCGCTTTTGCGCTGGGGGTGCTGGCATTATTAGGCAGCCGTGTACCGCCTGCTTTAAAGATCTTCCTGATGGCGCTGGCGATCATCGACGATCTCGGTGCCATCGTGATTATCGCGCTGTTTTACACCTCTGATCTCTCTCTGTTTTCACTGAGCATTGCCGCAGCAGCGATTGTGGTTTTGGCGGTTATGAACCTGCTGAACGTACGCAATACCGGACTTTACCTGCTGGTCGGCATAGTGCTGTGGACCGCTGTACTGAAGTCAGGCGTACATGCCACCTTAGCCGGGGTTGTCGTGGGCTTCCTGATCCCGCTGGCGAAAAAAGAGGGACGTTCGCCCGCCATTCATCTGGAGCATGCGCTGCATCCGTGGGTACGCTGGCTGATCTTACCGCTGTTTGCCTTCGCAAATGCGGGTGTGTCTCTGGATGGCGTCTCATTTAACAGCCTGTTCTCTCTGCTGCCACTGGGGATTGTTGCAGGGCTACTGATTGGCAAACCATTAGGCATTACGTTATTTTGCTGGCTGTCGGTAAAAACGGGCCTGGCTAAATTACCGGCGAACACCGATTTTCGCGATATTGCTGCGGTGGGCGTGTTGTGTGGCATCGGTTTTACCATGTCGATTTTTATTGGTTCACTGGCCTATGGCGACAGCAATGCAGAACTCATCACTCTGGCGAAACTGGGCATCTTAATCGGATCGGTTCTTTCTGCCGTATTGGGTTATCTGATCCTGTGGCGACGCCTGGCGCAGCGCAGCGTGAGTCATTGAGAACGCAGCTATGCCACATATTAACTACAACCATCTTTATTACTTCTGGCACGTCTGCCGCGAAGGCTCTGTTGCTGGCGCGGCCGAAGTGCTGTTTCTGGCACCGCAAACCATCACCGGTCAAATCAAGGCGCTTGAAGAGCGCCTTCAAGGCAAGTTGTTCCGGCGTCAGGGAAGGGGATTAGTGCCCACCGAACTGGGCCAGTTAGTGTTTCGCTATGCCGACCGCATGTTTATGCTGAGTCAGGAAATGTTGGATATCGTTAACTATCGCAAAGAGTCGCACCTGCTGTTTGATGTGGGGGTTGCAGATGCGCTTTCTAAGCAGCTGGTCAGCAAAGTATTAGAAGCGGCGGTGGTGTCGGATGAGAAGATCCACCTGCGCTGTTTCGAATCGACGCATGAAATGCTATTAGAGCAGCTCAGTCAGCATAAACTGGATATGATCCTGTCGGACTGCTCGATCGACTCCACGCAGCAGGAGGGGCTGTTCTCGGTCAAACTGGGTGAATGCCCGATCAGTTTTTGGTCAACGCAGTTACCGGAATTGCCTTTTCCGGCGTGTCTGGAAACGCGCCGTTTATTGATTCCAGGCCGTCGTTCAATGCTGGGGCGTAAGATCCTTAACTGGATCAGCAGTCAAGGTTTGCAGGTAGAAATTCTGGGTGAGTTTGATGATGCTGCCTTAATGAAAGCCTTTGGCGCCCAGCAAAATGCCATCTTTGTCGCGCCAAGCCTGTATAGGCAGGATATCTATCAGGGTGACGAAATCGTTGAGATTGGTCGGCTGGATGCGGTGCTGGAAGAGTATCACGTCATTTTCGCGGAACGCATGATTCAGCATCCGGCGGTACAGCGTATTTGCCATCGCGATTTTAGCGCGCTGTTTGCGTTACGATCAGCAGACGAAAAAACCGGCTTAGCGCCGGTTCTTTCAACAAAGCGATTAACAACGGGCAATTAAGCCAGTTTGTTGATCTGTGCAGTCAGGTTTGCTTTATAACGTGCAGCTTTGTTTTTGTGGATCAGACCTTTAGCAGCCTGACGGTCCACGATTGGTTGCATTTCGTTGAATGCGTTCTGCGCAGCAGCTTTGTCGCCTGAAGCGATCGCCGCGTATACTTTCTTAACGAAGGTACGCATCATAGAGCGGCGGCTTGCGTTATGCTTACGGCGTTTCTCAGATGTTACGGCGCGTTTCTTAGCTGATTTGATATTAGCCAAGGTCCAACTCCCAAATGTGTTCTGTATAGACAAATCAAAGGCCGAGGACTATGCCTTTTGAACCTTCTTTTGTCAATGGATTTGTGCAAATAAGCGGCGTTTTATAGACGACACTCGGTTACGTATTTGATGGCGCAAGATTCTACCAGCTTCCCTGCCTGAATACAGTATTTCGCGACAAAATTCTTCTGCCGACCCGCTGTGACAGTAAATGAGCCTCATAAAGCAGGAAAGGCGTGCTGACGGGTTAACCTTCGCCGGTTTCAAGGGTATAATCCGCCGATTTCCATCGGTTTGAGTCAGCCATGAAGTTTATCCGCGGTATTCATAATCTTAACGAGCAGCATCGCGGCTGCGTTCTGACCATTGGTAATTTCGATGGCGTGCATCGCGGTCATCAGGCCCTTCTCTCCCAGCTGCGCGAAGAGGGACGCAAACGACATTTGCCGGTGATGGTCATGCTGTTTGAGCCGCAGCCGCTTGAGCTGTTTGCAGGTGAAAAAGCACCGGCTCGCCTGACGCGCCTGCGTGAGAAGCTTAAGTATTTGGCTGAAGCGGGCATTGATAGCGTGCTGTGCGTGCGTTTCGATCGCCGCTTTGCTGCCCTGTCAGCGCAAGGTTTTATCACGGAGCTGCTGGTTAAAAAGCTGGGCGTAAAATTCCTCGCGGTTGGCGATGATTTCCGCTTTGGCGCTGGTCGTCTGGGCGATTTCCTGTTATTACAGAAAGCCGGTGCAGAATATGGCTTTGATGTCATCAGCACGCAAACTTTCTGTGACGCTGGCAAGCGAATCAGCAGTACCGCAGTACGTCAGGCATTGGCTGAGGATGATTTTGCGTTGGCGCAATCGCTGTTAGGTCATCCTTTCAGTATTTCAGGCCGCGTAGTGCACGGTGATGCACTGGGACGCACGCTTGGTTTTCCTACCGCGAACCTTCCACTACGCCGCGTCGTCTCGCCGGTGAAGGGCGTTTTTGCGGTTGAGGTTCATGGTTTGACATCGCAACCGCTCCCGGGTGTGGCTAATATTGGCACGCGCCCGACGGTAAAAGGTTTACGCCAGCAGCTTGAAGTTCACCTGCTTGACATCAATATGAACCTATACGGTCAGCACATTGACGTGGTGCTGAAGAAGAAATTACGAAACGAGCAGCGCTTTGCCTCACTGGAGGCGTTGAAAGAACAAATTGCGAAAGATGTGGTAACGGCCCGGCAGTTCTTCGGGCTTTAACCTGAGCAAAAAACGGAATCGAGAATCTGATGAGTGACTATAAATCTACCCTGAATTTGCCGGAAACGGGGTTCCCGATGCGTGGCGATCTGGCCAAACGCGAACCGGGAATGCTGCAACGTTGGTATGATGACAACCTTTACGGCATCATCCGCGAAGCCAAAAAAGGGAAAAAACCTTTATCCTGCATGATGGCCCTCCTTACGCGAACGGCAGCATTCATATCGGTCACTCCGTTAACAAGATTCTGAAAGACATTATCGTTAAGTCGAAAGGCATGGCGGGTTATGACTCGCCTTACGTTCCAGGCTGGGACTGCCACGGTTTGCCTATCGAGCACAAAGTTGAGCAGATGATTGGCAAGCCGGGAGAGAAAGTCTCTGCGGCTGAGTTTCGTGAAGCGTGCCGTAAATATGCCGCCGAGCAGGTCGAAGGGCAAAAAGCGGACTTCATTCGTCTCGGTGTGTTAGGTGACTGGGATCGGCCTTACCTGACGATGGATTTCAAAACCGAAGCCAACATCATCCGTGCGCTGGGTAAAATCATCGGTAATGGTCACCTGCATAAAGGTGCGAAGCCGGTGCACTGGTGTCTGGACTGCCGCTCAGCACTGGCTGAAGCCGAAGTTGAGTATTACGACAAAACGTCGCCATCTATTGATGTGATGTTCAACGCTATCGATAGCGATGCGGTACGTAATGCGTTTGGCGCGTCGCAGGTTAACGGCCCAATCTCTCTGGTTATCTGGACCACCACTCCGTGGACCATGCCAGCAAACCGTGCGATTTCACTGCATCCTGAATTTGAATACCAGTTGGTACAGATTGACGGACGTGCGCTGATCCTGGCCAAAGATTTGGTTGAAAGCGTACTTAAGCGTGCTGGCGTGAGCGAATGGACCGTGCTGGGTGAATGCAAAGGCGCGGCACTTGAACTGCAAAAATTCCAGCATCCGTTTCTCGATATTCAGTCGCTGGTGGTATTAGGCGAGCACGTTACGCTCGACGCCGGTACGGGTGCCGTTCACACTGCGCCAGGCCACGGCCCGGATGACTATGTGATCGGCCAGAAATATGGTATCGAAATCGCAAACCCGGTTGGCCCGGATGGCGCTTATCTGCCCGGTACGTATCCAACGCTTGACGGTATTAATGTTTTTAAAGCCAACGACATTATCGTTGAGCTGCTGAAAGAAAAAGGCGCACTGCTGCACGTTGAGAAACTGCTGCACAGCTATCCACACTGCTGGCGCCATAAAACGCCCATCATCTTCCGTGCAACGCCTCAGTGGTTTATCAGCATGGATCAGAAGGGGCTGCGTGCTCAGTCACTGCAAGAAATTAAAGGCGTACAGTGGATCCCGGACTGGGGCCAGGCACGTATCGAATCGATGGTGGCTAACCGTCCCGACTGGTGTATTTCACGCCAGCGTACCTGGGGCGTGCCGATGGCGCTGTTCGTGCATAACGAAAGCGAGCAGCTGCATCCTGACACGCTGGCGCTGATGGAAAAAGTCGCACAGCGTGTTGAGCAAGATGGCATTCAGGCGTGGTGGGATCTTGATCCGCGTGAGCTGATGGGTGATGACGCCGATCACTATCGTAAAGTACCCGATACGCTCGACGTATGGTTTGATTCCGGATCAACCAGCTACTCTGTGGTGGATGCGCGTCCGGAATTTGGTGGTCAGGCACCCGATATGTATCTGGAAGGATCGGATCAGCATCGTGGCTGGTTTATGTCCTCGCTGATGATCTCTACGGCGATGAAAGGCAAAGCGCCTTATCGCCAGGTACTGACGCACGGTTTCACCGTTGACGGCCAGGGCCGTAAAATGTCGAAATCGATCGGCAACACCGTATCGCCGCAGGACGTGATGAACAAATTGGGTGCAGACATTCTGCGTCTGTGGGTGGCATCGACCGATTATTCTGGCGAAATGGCGGTTTCGGATGAAATCCTCAAGCGTTCGGCTGATGCATATCGGCGTATTCGTAACACTGCGCGTTTCCTGCTGGCTAACCTGAGTGGCTTCAATCCGGCTACCGATTTGGTTAAGCCAGAAGAGATGGTGGTCGTTGATCGTTGGGCGGTGGGTCGTGCACAGGCGGCGCAGACGGATATCGTTGCCTCTTACGAGAATTACGATTTCCATGAAGTGATTCAGCGACTGATGCAGTTCTGCTCAGTGGAAATGGGATCCTTCTATCTCGACATCATTAAAGATCGTCAGTACACCGCGAAGGGCGACAGCCTGGCGCGCCGCAGTTGCCAGACGGCGCTGTGGCATATCGTTGAGGCGCTGGTGCGCTGGATGGCGCCCATCATGTCCTTTACTGCTGACGAAATCTGGGGCTACCTGCCGGGCGAGCGCGCTAAATATGTCTTCACTGAAGAGTGGTATGAAGGCCTGTTTGGTCTGGCAGAAAACGAAGCCTTGAATGATGCCTATTGGGATGAGCTGCTGAAAGTACGTGGCGAAGTTAACAAGGTGATCGAGCAGGCGCGTGGTGATAAACGCATCGGTGGCGCACTGGAAGCAACGGTCACGCTGTATGCTGAGCCTGAACTGGCGGCTAAGCTGCAAGCCTTGGGTGATGAGCTGCGCTTTGTGCTGCTTACCTCGGGTGCGCAGGTCGCGGATTATGCCTTAGCGACCGATGAAGCACAGCAGAGCGAACTGTTAAAAGGTCTGAAAGTGGCGCTGCGCAAAGCTGAAGGCGAGAAATGCCCACGCTGCTGGCATTACACTACAGATGTCGGCCAGAACCCGGAGCATATCGAGGTGTGCGGTCGTTGTTACACCAACGTAGCCGGTAACGGTGAAGAGCGTAAATTTGCCTGATGCGTAAACCTATTTTTTCAACCGGATTGCGCTGGCTTTGGCTGGTGCTGGTGGTCATCGTTGTCGACTTTGTCAGTAAGCAATGGGTGATGAACAACATGATGCTGCACGAAACGCAGCCGCTGATGCCGTTTCTCAACCTGTTTTACGCCCACAACTATGGTGCAGCATTCAGCTTTCTGGCTGACAAAGGCGGCTGGCAGCGTTGGTTCTTTGCGGGCATTGCTATCGCCATTGTGGTGGCATTGCTGGTGATGATGTATCGCAACGCGGCCCAACAGAAGATCACGAACATTGCCTATGCGCTGATTATCGGTGGCGCGGCGGGTAACTTATTTGATCGTTCTTATCACGGCTTTGTGGTTGACTTCATCGACTTCTATGTTGGCAACTGGCACTTTGCCACCTTTAATATTGCTGACTGCGGCATCTGTATTGGTGCCGCGTTGGTGGTGCTGGAGGGCTTTTTTAGCCCAACCAGCAAACAGGCAAAACAGAAAGGGTAAGTCATGACTGAGTCTGTACAGCGCGACAGCGCGGTGTTGGTGCATTTCGCGCTGAAGCTGGAAGATGGCTCCACGGCGGAATCAACCCGTGCTAACGGCAAGCCTGCGCTGTTTCGTCTGGGCGATGGCAGCCTCTCCGCGGCGCTTGAGCAGGCGCTGTTGGGGTTAAAAGCGGGTGAAAAGCACAACTTTACGCTGGCACCGGAAGACGCATTCGGTGGCGTCAGCCCCGATCTCATTCGCTATTTTTCCCGTCGCGATTTTATCGATGCCGGTGAACCGGAAGTCGGTGCCATCATGCTGTTTAGCGGCAGGGGCGGCAGCGAAATGCCGGGCGTGATCCGTGAAGTTTCCGGTGATTCTATCACCGTTGATTTCAACCATCCGCTGGCAGGCCATCGCGTTCAGTTTGATATTGAAGTGCTGGAGATTGATCCGGCACTGGAGGCGAACGATGCAAATTCTGCTGGCTAACCCGCGCGGCTTCTGCGCTGGCGTTGATCGGGCAATCAGTATTGTCGAGCGTGCACTGGAAATGTACGGTGCGCCAATCTACGTGCGTCATGAAGTGGTGCATAACCGCTATGTGGTGAACAGTTTGCGTGAGCGTGGCGCGATCTTCATCGAACAGATTAGCGAAGTGCCGGATGACGCCATTTTGATCTTCTCTGCACACGGTGTGTCGCAGGCAGTGCGTGCGGAAGCGAAGGCACGCAACCTGACCATGCTGTTTGATGCCACCTGTCCGCTGGTAACCAAAGTGCATATGGAAGTTGCGCGCGCCAGTCGTAAAGGTGTGGAAGCGATTCTGATCGGTCATGCCGGTCATCCTGAAGTGGAAGGCACTATGGGGCAATACAATAACCCCAACGGTGGCATGTATCTGGTGGAGTCGCCGGAAGATGTCTTTAAGCTTCAGGTCAAAGATGAGAACAACCTCAGCTTTATGACGCAAACTACGCTGTCGGTGGATGATACCTCAGACATCATTGATGCGCTGCGCCAACGCTTTCCGGCAATTATTGGCCCGCGTAAAGATGACATCTGTTATGCGACCACTAACCGTCAGGAAGCGGTACGTACGCTGGCGCGTGACGCTGCCGTGGTGCTGGTGGTTGGCTCGAAAAACTCCTCTAACTCCAACCGTCTGGCTGAACTGGCGCAACGTGCGGGTAAACTTGCGAAGCTGATCGACTCCGCAGACGATATCCAGGAAGAGTGGGTTAAAGGCGTGGATTGCATTGGCGTCACGGCAGGTGCATCTGCCCCCGATATTCTGGTTCAGCAGGTTATTCAGCGTTTGCGCGAACTTGGCGGCGAAGCGGCAATTGAGCTGATTGGCCGTGAAGAAAATATTGTGTTTGAAGTCCCCAAAGAGCTGCGTGTCGATGTTCGCAACGTGCAGTAACAAAGAGTTCAGATGAATAAAAAAGGCCGACACTGTTCGGCCTTTTTGTTGTTTAGCGTCAATGAACGTCAGACCAGACTGCTGAGATTGCTTTTACTGATAATCCATTGCGGCTGGCATAAAAATTCTTATTATCCCGGATTAAAAGTGGCGTGGCTGTTAACTCACCGTTAACCTGAACACGCTTTGCATGCATAGTTTTGTTTTAGGAATGAATAAATATGAAAAATATCCGCATCGCCATTGTGGGCGCACCGGGTCGTATGGGACGTAATCTTATTCAGGCAACTCAGCAGGCAGAAGGCGTGGAACTGGGAGCGGCGCTGGCGCGTCCGGGTTCATCGCTGGTTGGCAGTGATGCCGGGGAACTGGCAGGCACAGGTAAAGCAGGCGTTATCATCGCTGACGATCTGTTGAGCGTAATCAACGACTTTGATGTCCTCATCGACTTTACACGTCCCGAAGGCACGCTGGCGTATATGGCCATCTGCCGTGAGCATAAAAAAGCGATGGTGATTGGAACGACCGGTTTTGACGAAGCAGGTAAAGCGGCGATCCGTGCTGCTGCTGAGGAGATTGGCATTGTCTTCGCGGCTAACTTCAGCGTCGGGGTCAATCTGGTCCTGAAGCTACTGGAGAAAGCGGCGAAAGTCATGGGTGATTACGCCGACATTGAAATTGTCGAAGCGCACCACCGTCATAAAGTAGATGCGCCATCTGGCACTGCCCTGGCAATGGGGGAGGCGATTGCCGATGCCATGAACTGGAAACTGGATGAGCATGCTGTCTATGCGCGTGAAGGCCACACCGGTGAGCGCAAGGCACAGACTATTGGTTTTGCCACCGTCAGAGCAGGCGATATTGTCGGTGAGCATACTGCGATGTTTGCAGATATTGGCGAGCGTGTAGAGATTACCCACAAGGCTTCAAGCCGTATGACCTTTGCAAAAGGTGCAGTTAAGGCGGCATCTTGGTTAAAAGATAATAAATCTGGCCTTTTTGATATGCGTGATGTGCTGGATTTATCGATGTTGTGAGTGTTGTGAACCATCGTGATGTGGTTATTTCAATCATTAATCTATTGATTGGTAAGGGGCAATATTTTTATTGCCCTTAATTTTATCTAAAATAGCCTTTATTTTGATTTTATGGTCTGTGAGCTGCATATTATGATCTTTACTTCGCATAAACCCACTGAAAAATGATAATTTTGACCAAATGGTCAAAATTAACGACCCGTTTCG
Organism: Candidatus Pantoea haifensis; assembly: GCA_018842655.1. Lineage (GTDB taxonomy): Bacteria > Pseudomonadota > Gammaproteobacteria > Enterobacterales > Enterobacteriaceae > Pantoea > Pantoea haifensis. The sequence continues at coordinate 3,579,309 of JAGTWN010000004.1, forward strand.
CTAACTTCCTTGTTTATGCAGCCTGGCAAACGATTATTTCATCGAGTTTTTCGCTCTTTTTGCTGCTTATCCCTGTTTTAATCTCTATAAGCCCGAAAAATACAAAAAAATAGTGTTACAGGGTAGACAAGCTTCAAGGCGATCATTAGAATGCGCGCAATTTGCCAAAAATCGACAGTTCAGGCGGTTTTTGCCTTGATTCAGGCCAGTATTTTGAATTAATATGCAAATATTGTGACTGTTTATTCCCTGGAGGATGTTTTGATTAAGTCAGCACTCTTGGTTCTGGAAGACGGAACCCAATTCCACGGTCGGGCCATCGGGGCAACGGGGTCGGCAGTGGGGAAGTCGTTTTCAACACGTCGATGACCGGTTATCAAGAAATCCTCACTGATCCTTCCTATTCTCGCCAAATCGTAACTCTCACTTATCCCCATATCGGCAATGTTGGCGCGAATGCCGCCGACGAAGAATCCAGCCAAATTCATGCTCAAGGCCTTGTTATCCGCGATCTGCCGCTGATCACCAGCAACTTCCGTAGTGAAGAGGGCTTATCAGCCTACCTGCAGCGCAATAATATTGTCGCCATTGCCGATATCGATACCCGCAAGCTCACCCGCTTGCTGCGTGAAAAAGGGGCGCAGAACGGCTGCATCATTGCGGGCGATAACCCTGATGCGGCGCTGGCCCTGCAAAAGGCACAGGCTTTTCCTGGCCTGAAAGGGATGGATTTAGCAAAAGAAGTGTCAACCACCGAAAGCTACGCCTGGCAACAGGGCAGCTGGACGCTGGAAGGTGCGCTGCCGGAGCAGAAAAAAGCGGAAGAACTGCCTTATCACGTTGTCGCTTATGATTACGGCGTGAAGCGTAACATCCTGCGCATGCTGGTGGATCGCGGTTGCCGCCTGACAGTAGTACCGGCGCAAACGCCAGCTGAAGAAGTACTGAAAATGAATCCGGATGGCATTTTCCTCTCTAACGGTCCTGGCGACCCGGAGCCGTGTGATTATGCGATCAGCGCAATTCAGGCTTTCCTGCAAACAGAGATCCCGGTGTTTGGTATTTGCCTCGGTCATCAGCTACTGGCGCTGGCAAGCGGTGCGAAAACCGTCAAGATGAAACTGGGTCACCACGGTGGCAACCATCCGGTTAAAGATTTTGATAACAATACTGTGATGATCACCGCACAGAACCATGGGTTCGCCGTTGATGACAGCAATTTACCCGCTAACTTGCGCGTCACGCATGTTTCTCTGTTTGACCAGACGGTTCAGGGTATTCATCGCACCGACAAACCGGCTTTCAGCTTCCAGGGACACCCCGAAGCGAGTCCGGGCCCGCACGATGCGGCGCCGCTGTTTGATCACTTTATTGAATTGATTGACGCATTCCGTTCGAAAGCGAAGTAATCAGGAGCTAATCATGCCAAAACGTACAGACATAAAATCCATCCTGATTCTTGGCGCCGGTCCGATTGTGATCGGCCAGGCCTGTGAATTTGACTACTCCGGTGCGCAGGCGTGTAAGGCGTTGCGTGAAGAGGGTTATCGCGTCATCCTGGTTAACTCTAACCCGGCAACCATTATGACCGATCCGGAAATGGCCGATGCGACCTATATCGAGCCCATTCACTGGGAAGTGGTGCGCAAAATCATTGAAAAAGAGCGCCCGGATGCGGTGCTGCCGACCATGGGCGGCCAGACGGCACTGAACTGTGCGCTGGAGCTGGAACGTCAGGGTGTGCTGGAAGAGTTCGGCGTAACCATGATTGGTGCAACCGCAGATGCCATCGACAAAGCTGAAGATCGCCAGCGTTTCGACAAAGCAATGAAAAGCATCGGGCTGGAAACTGCGCGTTCCGGCATTGCACATACCATGGAAGAGGCACTGGCCGTTGCGGAAGATGTCGGCTTCCCTGCATTATTCGTCCCTCTTTTACCATGGGCGGCACGGGGGTGGCATCGCTTACAATCGTGAAGAATTCGAAGAGATCTGCGAACGCGGCCTCGACCTGTCGCCAACCAATGAGCTGCTGATTGATGAATCGCTGATTGGCTGGAAAGAGTACGAGATGGAAGTGGTGCGTGATAAAAACGACAACTGCATTATCGTCTGCTCAATCGAAAACTTCGACGCGATGGGCATTCACACCGGTGACTCCATCACTGTCGCGCCTGCACAAACCCTGACTGACAAAGAATATCAAATCATGCGTAACGCCTCGATGGCGGTACTGCGTGAAATTGGTGTAGAAACAGGCGGCTCCAACGTGCAGTTTTCGGTCAACCCGAAAAATGGCCGTCTGATTATCATTGAGATGAACCCGCGTGTATCACGTTCTTCGGCACTGGCGTCTAAAGCGACAGGCTTCCCGATTGCGAAAGTCGCCGCCAAGCTGGCAGTGGGTTACACCCTTGATGAACTGATGAATGACATCACTGGCGGTTTGACGCCAGCATCGTTCGAGCCGTCAATCGACTACGTCGTGACCAAGATCCCGCGTTTTAACTTCGAGAAGTTTGCCGGTGCCAACGATCGCCTGACCACGCAGATGAAATCTGTAGGTGAAGTGATGGCGATTGGCCGTACTTTCCAGGAGTCGATGCAGAAAGCCCTGCGCGGTCTGGAAGTTGGCGCAAACGGTTTTGATCCGAAAGTAAACCTCGACGACGCTGAAGCCTTAACCCGCATTCGCCGCGAACTGAAAGATGCAGGTTCTGATCGTATCTGGTATATCGCTGACGCATTCCGCGCCGGAATGTCAGTGGATGGTGTGTTTAACCTGACCAACATTGATCGCTGGTTCCTGGTGCAGATTGAAGAGCTGGTTCGTCTGGAAGAGCAGGTTGCGCGTGAAGGCGTAAACAGCCTTGATGCTACCTTCCTGCGTGCCCTGAAGCGTAAAGGTTTTGCCGATGCGCGTCTGGCAGCCCTTGCCGGTGTGGCAGAGAGCGAAGTGCGTAAATTGCGTCAGCAATTCAACCTGCATCCGGTTTACAAGCGCGTCGATACCTGTGCCGCAGAGTTTGCGACCGATACCGCTTATATGTACTCAACCTATGAGGAAGAGTGCGAAGCAAATCCAAATCAGGATCGTGACAAAATCATGGTGCTGGGCGGCGGTCCAAACCGTATCGGCCAGGGCATTGAGTTCGATTACTGCTGCGTTCATGCGGCCCTGGCGCTGCGTGAAGACGGTTACGAAACCATTATGGTGAACTGTAACCCGGAAACCGTTTCGACCGATTACGACACCTCTGACCGCCTCTATTTTGAGCCGGTAACGCTGGAAGATGTCCTGGAAATCGTGCGTATCGAGAAGCCGAAAGGCGTTATCGTACAGTACGGTGGTCAAACCCCACTGAAGCTGGCGCGTGCGCTGGAAGCCGCAGGCGTGCCTGTGATTGGTACCAGCCCGGATGCGATTGACCGTGCGGAAGACCGCGAGCGTTTCCAGCAGGCGGTTGATCGTCTGAACCTGAAACAGCCTGCGAACGCCACCGTTGCGACGCTGGAACAGGCGGTAGAGAAAGCGGCCGGCATCGGTTATCCGTTAGTGGTGCGCCCATCTTATGTACTGGGTGGACGCGCAATGGAAATCGTTTATGACGAAACTGACCTGAAGCGTTATTTCCAGACGGCCGTATCGGTATCAAATGATGCGCCGGTGCTGCTGGATCGCTTCCTTGATGATGCAGTAGAAGTGGATGTCGATGCCATTTGCGACGGTGAGCGCGTACTGATTGGCGGCATCATGGAACACATTGAGCAGGCGGGGGTTCACTCAGGTGACTCGGCATGTTCGCTGCCCGCTTACACGCTGAATCAGGATATTCAAAATGTCATGCGCCAGCAGGTAGAAAAACTGGCTTTCGAGCTGAACGTGCGCGGTCTGATGAACGTGCAGTTTGCAGTGAAAGACAACGAAGTTTATCTGATTGAAGTCAACCCGCGTGCTGCCCGTACTGTGCCGTTCGTTTCTAAAGCAACAGGCGTGCCGCTGGCGAAAGTGGCTGCCCGCGTCATGGCAGGCAAAACCCTGGCTGAGCAGGGCGTCACGAAAGAAGTGATCCCACCGTACTATTCGGTGAAAGAAGTGGTGTTGCCGTTCAACAAGTTCCAGGGTGTTGACCCTATCCTTGGTCCAGAGATGCGTTCCACCGGTGAAGTCATGGGGGTAGGACGCACGTTTGCTGAAGCGTTTGCTAAAGCGATGCTGGGAGCACAGAGCAACATGAAGAAAACCGGGCGTGCGCTGTTGTCGGTGCGTGAAGGCGATAAAAAACGTATCGTTGATCTCGCCGCGAAGCTGCAAAAGTTTGGTTTTGAGCTGGATGCGACGCACGGTACAGCCGTCGTGTTGGGTGAAGCGGGAATCAACCCGCGTCTGGTGAACAAGGTGCACGAAGGTCGTCCACATATTCAGGATCGTTTGAAAAACGGTGAATATGCCTACATCGTGAATACCACCGCTGGTCGTCAGGCAATCGAAGATTCCAAACTGATTCGCCGCAGCGCGCTGCAATATAAGGTGCATTATGACACCACCCTGAACGGCGGCTTCGCCACGGCGATGGCGTTAAACGCCGATCCGACCGAGCAAGTCATCTCTGTTCAGGAAATGCATGCGCAAATAAAAAACTAACCTGAACCCGTAAACGGCTCCTGTGGGAGCCGTTTTTTTAGGGTAAGAATAAGGCAGGTGAGGCAGTTTTAACTGCCATATCATTATCTGAATTCAGATAATTTGACTTAGTTTTTAACAGTTTATGCGAAAAAACCCTCTCCGCACAAATCTATAAAGCCAAAACCTCTCTTCTCAATAATTAGCACTGTAATATTTCGCCCGCTCATTACTGGAGCGTTAACAGAGATATTTATAAAAAATGAAAATGCGTGCTTTTTCACTGAGTGCAGTGGCTGCCCTCATGTCGTTGCTGCCATTTACCAGCCAGGCAGAAATTACTCTTCTTAAGCAAGATCCACAGGCAGGCGATCCGTTGAGTCGCTTGAATTTTGCGGTTGGCGGCAGCATTCGTGCGCAGTTCAATCATCAAACGGGCGTCAATGATAAGTCATACAAGCGTAACGGCTTTGATGGGGGAACGCGTTTCCGTTTCGGTGCTGATTACTTTCTGTTCGATGATGTCAGCTGGACAAGCTATTACGAAGTCGGCGTGAACATTCCGGCCCTGTTTAGCTGGGATAATCACTACGCCGACGGTGCCAATGACACCACGCGCCGCCAGCTGTATACCGGTCTGAAAAGCAAAACCTGGGGACAGTTGACCTTTGGACAACAGAACAGCGTTTACTATGATGTCGTCGGTGCAAAAACGGATATCTGGGATTACGACATGCTGGCCCAGGCGCCAGGCAACGGCATCAATGGCGACTACGACGGATCCTATCGTTCACGTAAGCAACTGAAATACAAAAACAGCTTTGGTGCACTGGATATCTACGCCTCATATCTGTTCAACGATAACGAATACCTGCCGGGCAATGGCCTGCGCTACAAGCGCAAAGGTGGCGGATCGCTGGGGGTTGATTATCACATTACCGACGATCTGACGTGGGGAACCGCGTGGAACTACACCCGCGCCGCAATGCGCAATCCAAATAATGGCGACAGCAAAGATTACGATCAAAACATTGTGGGTACCGCATTAAACTGGACGCCAGGCAACTGGACGCTTTCAGCTGGCGGCGGTTGGTATCAAAACTTCCTGACCACCAGACAAACCAATGTGCACAATTACTTCGCGGATGATGCCTGGGGAATTGAATACTACGCAGGCTATAAAATCCCGGTTAAACAGTATGGGCTAAAAGCGGTGCAGCCTTACTTTATGGGTGACCGACTGGAATATACTAAAGGGCGTCAGTATCAGCGCATCGATAACGGTGTAGGCGTCACTTTGTTCCTCGATTACGGTTTCCGCGTCGATTACGAGCATGTGTTCACCTCAAGCAGCGACAATCTGGGCGATATGAATCTGGTGCGTCTGCGCTACGACTTCTGATTTGCTTAACAGTAGCGGCTCCGCAGGGAGCCGTTTTTTATTACTGAGGAGGCGCGGGGAAGTGTAACGGATCAGCGCCGAAGCGGTTGGGACCCTGGCTACCTTTGAAGCAGAAACAGATGAGCAACAACAGCGAGCCGATAAGCGGTAGCAGCACCAGTAGCAACCACCAACCCGAACGGTCTAAATCATGCAGCCGTCGCACTGACACCGTGATAGTGGGAACTAAAACCGTCAGCGAATAGATAAAGGAGAGCAAACCTTCATCCCGAAAAATATTAAGTCCCAGTAACGCATCAACGAGCCCCAACATCACTGAAATCAGCACGTTGATTAAAACGAATATCCAGAAAGTCTTACGGCGGCAGCGGCCTTTTATAACCGCATACTGCTTCAAAACAGAAAGATAATCATTCACCCAGACGCCCTTAGTCGTGTGAAAAGAGCGCCTATAATATTAGGCTTTGCTTTAGTCGTCACGGCAGAGAGGAAGAGACCTCTCCTTGTGCCAGCTATCTGCTTTTAACTGGCGGCTTGATTCAGCAGACGGGAAAAATACGGTTTAAAACTCTGTCCAGTAACAAAAATACGGTGGCAAAAAAGCTTTACGCAAATACACCTTTCTCACTATCGACGAAAGTTTCGCCTTTACGTATGATGGCGCCAATTTTTTCCAGTGAGTCTTTTAACATGATTAGTCTTATCGCGGCATTAGCAGCGGATCGCATTATCGGTATGGAGAACGCCATGCCGTGGGACCTGCCTGCAGATTTGGCGTGGTTTAAGCGCAACACACTGAAAAAGCCAGTGATTATGGGGCGACTGACGTTTGAATCAATTGGTCGGCCGTTGCCGGGGCGCCTGAATATTGTTGTAAGCAGCAAGCCTGGTAACGCAGAAGGCGTCACCTGGGTAACATCGCTGGATGAAGCGGTGCAGGCAGCAGGCGATGCCGAAGAGATTATGGTAATCGGCGGTGGGCGGATCTATGAGCAGATGTTGGATCGTGCCGATCGTCTGTATCTGACCCATATTGACGCTGAAGTTGAAGGTGATACGCAGTTCCCGGATTACGAGCCGGATGAGTGGCAATCTACCTTTAGCGAATTCCACGATGCAGATGAGCAGAATTCCCACAGCTACTGCTTTGAGATCCTTGACCGTCGCCGTTAAGTTTTTTGTCCTGCCTGTTTGTAACAAAGCCGTCATATTGCTTCTTTAGCATTGCTTCTTCTCTGGGATAAATACAAAGGAAGCAATGCATTATGAAAAGCAAATTAGAAGATTTAAGCGCCGACCGTCTGCGCGATCCTGTTCGTCGTAAATTGCTTGCCGGTTCAGGTGCCGTTGGCCTGGCGGGTTTTCTTAGCGGCGGTTTGAGCTTTTCTGGCAGCGTCATGGCGAAAGGCGAGCTGGGCGGCAGTCCGCTGTTAGGTTTTAAAGGGATTGCTGCTTCAACAGCCGATGAGATTGTTGTGGCGGCGGGTTATCGTGCTGATGTGCTAATTTCATGGGGCGATCCGCTGGTCAATGGAGCCGCTGCATTTGATCCTCAGGGTAATAACAGCGCCGCAGATCAGGAAAAGCAGTTCGGTGATAACAACGACGGCATGAGCTTTTTCGCGATTGATGAAAATCGTGGCGTGATGGCTATCAACAACGAATATGTCAACGAGCAGTATCTTTTTGCCCACGGTGGCAGCAAAGCCACCAGCCTGGAAGATGTCAAAAAATCCCAGGCGGCGCACGGTGTTTCAATTGTAGAAGTGAAGCGGGGCGACGATAACCGTTGGCAGGTTGTGCGTCCGTCAGGCTATAACCGACGCATTACCGCGACAACTGAAATGCGTTTCTCCGGCCCGGCAGCGGGCGATAAAGCCTTACAGACCAGCGCCGATCCCAGTGGCATGAAGGTATTTGGTACGTTTGGTAACTGTGCTAACGGGAAAACCCCTGGGGCACCTATCTCACCTGCGAAGAAAACTACGACACCTATTTCGGTACTAAACAGGCAGATTTCACGCCTGACGCACAGCAGAAACGCTATACGCTTAATGCCGCCGAACCCGAACGTAACTGGTCTGACTTCGACGATCGCTTTGATGTGGCTAAAAATCCCAATGAATTTAATCGTCACGGCTGGATCGTTGAAATCGATCCGATGGACCCGAACGCTGTACCGGTAAAACGCACTGCACTGGGACGGTTTAAACATGAAAATGCAGCCGTCACGGTCGCTAAAACCGGGCAGTTAGTGGTTTACATGGGAGACGATGAGCGCGGTGAATATATCTATAAATATGTTTCTGCCGGTAAGGTGACGCCCAATGATGCGCAGGCGAATGGTGATTTGCTCGACAAGGGCACGCTCTATGTAGCCACCTTTAGCGGCGATGAAAATGGCACGCCATTAAAGGGAACAGGACGCTGGCTGGCACTACAGTGGGGAGAAAATGGACTCACTGCAGAGAAAGGCTTCCACAGCCAGGCGGATGTCGTGATTAACGCGCGCGCAGCTGCCGATGTGGTAAATGCCACGCGAATGGATCGCCCAGAGTGGATCGCCGTTAACCCGCATGATGGCCGCGCCTACTGCACCTTAACTAACAACAGCAAGCGTGGCGATGAAGGAATGCCAGTTAATGCTGCGAACCCGCGACCCAAAAATATCTACGGCCAGATTATTCGCTGGGATGAAAAGGGCGACGCGACGTCACTCACTTTCGACTGGGATATTTTTGTCTTGTGCGGTAATCCGATTGCTCACCCGGAGGGCATTTACCGAGGCACGCCGAACATCACCGCCGAAAACACCTTTAACAGCCCGGATGGGCTGGGATTTGATGCGCAGGGACGACTCTGGATCCTGACGGACGGGAAATACAGCAATGAGGAAGATTATCAGGGACAGGGTAATAATCAGATGCTGGTGGGCGATCCAAACACAGGCGAAATTCGTCGGTTCATGGTGGGGCCAAAATCATGCGAGCTGACTGGCATTGCCTTCACGCCAGACTACAAAACGCTGTTTGTAAATGTGCAGCATCCGGGAGAAGAGGGCGACTCACATTTCCCGCATAACAGCCCGCGCCCACGTTCATCGGTAATTATGGTGACCCGTGAAGATGGTGGCGTTGTCGGCGCCTGATAAATGTATAAGCTGGTCGCAAAGACCAGCATTAACATTACGAAGCGGGAGGCGTCAGGCTCTCGCTGCTTTCCAGTGCATGTTCGCGGTTTGATGCCTGCACGTAATAGCGTTGCTCTTCCCAGTGCAGCAGGGTCAGCGTACCGCCCCAGCAGCAGCCGGTATCCAGACCAATAATCCCTTCTGGCGTACCTTTGCCTTCCAGCGAGGCCCAGTGACCAAACACAATGGTGTAATCGCGTGCAACCGGCCCTTCAATGTTGAACCACGGTTTTAACGGCGGCGGTGCGGAATCTGGCGTATCTTTGCAGATCATATCCAGCTGACCATTCGGAAAACAGAAGCGCATGCGGGTCAGGGCATTAGTGCTAAAACGCAGCCGCGACAGACCGCTTAATGCTTCATTCCAGTTATTGGGCATATCGCCGTACATGGCATCGAGAAACAGCGGATAGCTATCGCTGGAGAGCACGGCTTCCACTTCACGGGCGCATTTTTTTGCAGTCTCGATATCCCACTGGGGCGTGATACCGGCATGGCCCATCACCAGTTTTTCTCTTCATCAACCTGTAGCAGCGGTTGGCGACGCAGCCAGTTGATTAACTCGTCGGCATCGTCAGCTTCCAGCAGCGGTGTCAGGCGATCTTTGGGTTTATTGCGGCTAATGCCTGCGTAAACGGCCAGAAGATGGAGATCGTGGTTGCCAAGTACCAGTCGTACACAATCGCCCAGCGATTTGACGTAACGCAACACGTCCAGAGAGCCGGGGCCGCGCGCCACCAGGTCTCCGGTTAACCACAGCGTATCTTGCCCTGGGTTAAAACTGACCTGCTTCAGCAGCGCACGTAATTCGTTATAACAACCGTGAACATCGCCAATCAGGTATGTGCTCATAGACATTTATCCGAAATAAAATCGTTCGTCCGGCATAGCCGGACGAAAGGAAAGCAAATCAGTGAATGTGAGTTTGTATCGCGAGGCGGAAAACCGGGATCTCAACGTGAAATTCATCGCCTTGTTCGTCGATCATCACGTAATGCCCTTGCATGGTGCCCATCGGTGTTTCCAGAATGGCACCGCTGGTGTACTGAAATTCACTACCTGGCGCAATGTGTGGTTGTTCGCCCACCACACCTTCACCCTGAACTTCAGTTTCCCGGCCATTACCGTTGGTGATAAGCCAGTAACGGCCCACTAATTGCACGGATGTGCGGCCCATGTTGCGCACCGTAACGGTATAAGCGAAGACGTAGCGTTCATCCTCTGGTGAGGATTGCGATTCAACGTACAGGCTTTGAACATGGACATATACGCGGGCCGATTCACTCATGACTCACTCCTGCGCTTCACCCTGATGGTTAGCCAGCCAGTTGGCTAACTGACAATACTGCGCAACCGAAATATTTTCGGCACGCAATGTAGGATCAATGGATAACTCTTCCAGCGCACCCGCCGCAACCATATGGCTAAGGCTGTTACGCAACGTTTTGCGACGCTGACCAAATGCTTCGGTAGTGATACGGCTCAGTAAACGCACATCACTTACCGGATACGGTGGCTCGTTAAACGGTACCAGGCGCACGACAGCTGAATCGACTTTAGGTGGTGGTGTAAACGAGTGTGGCGGCACTTCCAGCACCGGGATCACCTTACAATAATATTGCGCCATTACGCTCAGGCGACCGTACGCTTTGCTGCCTGGACCAGCAACCAGACGGTTCACCACTTCCTTCTGCAACATGAAGTGCATATCTTTAATCGAACCAGTATAGCTGAAAAGATGGAACATCAGCGGGGTCGAAATATTGTAGGGCAGATTGCCAAACACGCGCAGCGGCTGGCCTTTTTCCTGCGCCAGCGCAGCGAAATCAAACGTCATCGCATCTTGCTGGAAAATAGTCAGCTTAGGCCCTAAAAACGGATGGGTCTGCAGACGCGCAGCCAGATCGCGATCCAACTCCACGACCGTTAAGCTATCGAGGCGTTCGCCTACCGGCTCCGTTAACGCGCCGAGACCGGGGCCAATCTCCACCAGCGCCTGATCGCGCTGTGGGTGAATGGCAGAGACAATGCTGTCGATAATATATTGATCGTTCAGGAAGTTTTGCCCGAAACGTTTACGGGCATAGTGCCCCTGATGGACGCGATTATTCATTACTGCTCTTGATCATAGTGATGGCGAGGTTAAGCGCCGTGATAAAGCTGCCCGGCTCAGCCTGTCCCAGCCCGGCTAATTCTAGCGCGGTGCCGTGATCGACCGAAGTCCGGATAAAGGGCAGGCCAAGGGTGATATTCACCGCGCGCCCAAAGCCCTGAAATTTTAGCACCGGTAAGCCCTGATCGTGATACATCGCCAGCACGGCATCGGCGTGTTGCAGATATTTCGGCTGGAACAGGGTATCCGCAGGCAGCGGGCCGGTAAGCTGTATGCCTTGCTGGCGCAGTTCGTTAAGCGCGGGAATCAGAGTATCGATCTCTTCACGTCCCATATGCCCCCTTCACCCGCGTGTGGATTCAGCCCACAAACGTAGATATGCGGTTGAGGAATAGCGAACTTATGTTGCAGGTCGTGATGCAGAATAGTGATCACTTCGTGCAGGCTGTCACGGGTAATCGCGGCAGAGACATCTTTCAGCGGCAAATGCGTGGTTGCCAGGGCAACACGCAACTCTTCCGTTGCCAGCATCATCACAACCCGATGACCACCGGCCCGGTCAGCAAAGAATTCAGTATGGCCGGTAAAGGGATGCCAGCATCATTAATCACGCCTTTGTGCACCGGCCCGGTTATCAGCGCAGCAAATTCACCGCTCAGACAGCCGTCACAGGCACGTGCCAGCGTCGCCAAAACATAATTGCTGTTCGCCACGCATAATTCGCCAGGCTTAACCGGCTGCGGCGTTTCAATCGGCAACACCGTTAGAGTACCGGCCTGCTGTGGTTGCGCAGCAACGCCAGGCTGATAATCACGCAGCGTCAGCGGCAGCCCAAGTTGAGCGGCGCGCTGGCGGAGCAATTCAGGGAAGCGCAGACCACCAGTTCAACTGGCCAGTTTCGCTGGGCCAGTTGAACGGTGAGATCGGGACCAATCCCGGCAGGCTCGCCGGGTGTGATCACTACTCGGAAATTACTGAGCATTGTTGTCCAGAATTTTCACGTAAGCGCCGGCACGCTGTTCCTGCATCCAGGTTTGTGCCTCTTCAGCGAACTTACGGTTAAACAGCAGGCGATAGGCTCGCTCTTTCTGAGCGGCATCGGTTTTATCGACCTGACGCGTATCGAGCAGTTGAATCAAATGCCAGCCAAAGGAGGAGTGAACCGGTTGGCTGGTCTGGCCTTTTGCAGGCGCAGCAGCGCATCACGAAAGGCAGGATCGTAGGTTTCCGGGGTATTCCAGCCGAGATCGCCGCCCTGATTCGCTGAACCGGGATCGTCAGAGAACTGTTTCGCAGCCGCCGCAAAGGTCGTTTTACCACTGCTGATATCTGCGGCAATTTGCTGCAGTTTGGCCCGCGCCTGCTCATCGGTCAGCACCGGTGATGGCTTCAACAAAATATGACGCGCATGCACTTCCGTCACAGAAATGTTTTTGCTCTCACCGCGCAGATCATTTACGCGCAAAATGTGGAAGCCAACGCCGGAGCGGACAGGACCAACAATATCGCCTTTCTTCGCCGTCGCTAACGCCTGGGCAAACAGCGTTGGCAGCTCTTCGATTTTGCCCCAACCCATATTGCCGCCTTTCAGCGCCTGGGGATCAGCAGAGTAAGTCACCGCGAGCTTGCCGAAGTCAGCACCGTTTTTCAGTTCGCCGACTAACTGCTTCGCCAGTGCTTCCTGATCGTCAACCTGTTGCTGTGTCGGGTTTTCCGGCAGCGGCAGCAGAATGTGGCTAATGTTCAGCTCGGTGCCCTGGGTATTCTGCGAAGCGATCTGCGTTGATAAGGTATCCACTTCCTGCGGCAGAATAGTGACGCGACGGCGCACTTCGTTGTTACGCACTTCGGTAATCAGCATCTCTTTGCGAATCTGCGCACGGTATGTGTTGTAGTTCATGCCGTCGTAAGCCAGACGGCTACGCAGCTGATCGGTGCTCATGCGATTCTGTGCAGCGATGTTCTGAATGGCCTGGTCCAGTTGCTGATCGGTAATTTGTAGACCGGCTTTTTCGCCCATTTGCAGAATGATGTTGTCCATGATCTGACGTTCCAGAATCTGATGGCGCAACGTTTTGTCATCTGGCAATTGCTGACCTGCCTGCTGTGCCTGAGACTTGACCGTGCTCATCATACTGTCCACGTCACTCTCAAGAACCACACCGTTATTGACCACGGCTGCAACTTTATCAACCACTTGTGGTGCTGCGAACGCGGTGTTGGCGCTTAACGCCACACCAAGAATCAGCATTCTCCAGTTCTTCATACTTTATCCATAGTTGTTTCCGCACTGCGGGATTGCCTGTCAAACATCACAACATCAGAAAGCACGCTGGTAAGGGATGATGCCCTGACGCAGCATTTGATTGGTGCCTAAGCCATAATTAGAACTCAGACCACGCAGCTCAATGTTGAATGAGATTTGGTTATCGTACTTGCTGTCTTCGTTTTCCCAGCCGTTAATTTTGCGTTCGTAACCCAGGCGAATGGCGTAACAGCATGAGCTGTATTGCAGGCCAACCAGCTGCGATGCAGGTCTGGTGTTGCGCGTATCATAATAATAAGCGCCTACCACAGACCAGGCATCAGCAATCGGCCAACTGGCGGTCGCACCGACCTGAGAGATACCATTTTTGTAGATTGGGTTATCTACTAAACCGGCATTATTCAGCGCGGTAGCCACATATTCCGGGCTGCTGTAGCGATAGCTCAGCTGCACCATACGATCGGCATCGCGGCGATACTCCAGTACGGCATTCCCCTGAGCGACGTTATCCAGCTTGGTGTCATATTGCACACCACCTCGAACACCCCAACGATCGCTTACTTTCCAGTAAGTATCACCTGCCCAGATCAAGCTGCCGGTGTCATCTTTATCGTTGGTCTGGTTAACACCTGTGCGCGAAGGGGTAAACGAGTAGATTTGACCTACAGAAACGTTAAAACGTTCAACCAAATCGTTATCATAAATACGTGTGGTCACACCGGTTGCGACTTCATTAGAGGATGCAATGCGATCCAGTCCGCTGTAAGTGCGATCGCGGAACAAACCCGTGTAATCAGTTTGCAGCAGCGTAGAGTCGTAAGGATAGATATCGCTTTGGTTGCGATAAGGAATGTAAAGGTACTGAACGCGCGGTTCCAGCGTTTGGGTATAGCCTTCATTCCAGTCCATATCACGGTCAAACACCATGCGACCATCGACTTTGAACTGGGGCAGAGTGCGGTTAACAGAGCTTTTCAGGGCACCACTGACACTGCCATCACGTCCTGCAATGTTGTTATTGTAATAATCAACGTTGTCTTGTTCGTAATGTGTCGCCAGGAATTTTGCTTCAGTGTCCAGGCTTGCCCAGCCGTTTGACAATGGCAGGTTCAGTGTCGGCTCAACATGCAAACGTGTAGCTTCTGGATAACGATCGCTGACGTTAGTGAATTTCACTGCCTGCGCATAAATGCGGCCATCAAAAGGACCAATATCATTTTGATAGAAGTTAACATCTAACTGCGGCTGGGCCCGATAGACGTTGCTGCTACTGGTATTTCCAAATACCTGGAAATCTTTACTCGACAGCGTGGCGTCCCAGTTGGTTTCAAAGTAGCCCACGCTGAATTTCTGCGTAGCATAACCGTCGGTTGAGCTGTAGTACTGCGAGTCGAGATCGTTGAAGTAGTATGCATCGCTGACTTTGGTGTAGTCAGCATTGAAGCGCCAGTGCTGATCGTAAACGCCTGCATGACGCCAGTAAAATAACCAGCGATCGGAACTGTCATCTTGCGCAATGCCCCGTACCGCTTTGTCTTTGTCGTACTGATCATCTGAGGCCAGATAATCAAACTCAACCAGGCCAGCACCCACTTCGGTCAGATAGCGGAATTCATTTTGCCACTGCATGCCGCGCTTACTCATATAGTGCGGCGTGATTGTGGCATCGGCTTGTGGTGCGATATTCCAGTAATAGGGCAGCACAAATTCGAAACCGTTGCTGCTGCCATATTTTGCATTCGGGATCAAAAAGCCTGAGCGGCGACGATCGCCAATAGGCAATTGCAAATAAGGGCTGTAGAAAATGGGCACTGAGCCTAATTTGAAGCGAGCATTCCAGATCTCAGCAACCTCTTCTTCGCGATCCTGAATCACTTCGGAACCCACTACGCTCCAGCTGTTCTGGCCCGGCAAACAAGAGGTAAAACTGCCATTTTCCAGAATGGTATAGCGGTTATTACCGCGCAGCTTCATTTGATCTGCCGTTCCGCGTCCCTGACGTCCGACCATTTGATAGTCGCCGTTCCAGACATTGGTATCTTTGCTGTTCAGATTTGACCAGGCTTTCGGACCTTTCAGGATGACCTGATTGTCGTCGTAGTGCACATTACCGAGGGCGTCTACGGTACGAACCGGCGTCGTTTGCCCTTCCTGCTGGCGCTGATGAAGTTGAACTTCATCGGACTGCAGTCGGCTGTTGCCCTGCTCAATGTTCACATTGCCGGTAAATACCGCGTCATCAGGATAATTACCCCTGGCAGAATCCGAGTTAATGGTAACGGGCAGCTCATTGGTGGTGCCACTCACCAGCGGACGGTTATAGCTCGGCACGCCTAACATACACTGCGACATCAAATCGTCGGCGAGGGCATGCTGACTGGTAACGGCGGCACCGATCAGGGTGGCCAGCAGGGTAGGTATACGTTTTTTCATACGCGGTATCGAGAATTCCATGAAAACTGGCATCATGCCGACAATCGGGTCAGAGACTAACTTACTGCCCGGCGTTGCGCCAGTGTTAATCCTTGTCTGTCCGCGTTGCCGTTAGGCGCTGAGATAAATGACAGGTATGATAATGCAATTTTCAGCCGCAAGCATGGCGAATTGAGGAGTTTATGCGCTACTGGGGAAAAGTTGTAGGTCTGCTATTAGGATTAATTTCTGGCGCAGGCTTTTGGGGAATTGTGATCGGATTGGTCATTGGTCACTTGATTGACAAAGTTCGCGGCGCACAGGGCAAGGCTTACTTCTCAAACAATCAAACGCGACAGACGCTGTTTTTCAGTACCACTTTTCAGGTGATGGGGCATTTAACCAAGTCAAAAGGGCGCGTTACCGAAGCTGATATTCAGATTGCTTCCTTATTAATGGATCGAATGCAGCTGCATGGCGAATCGCGTACCGCAGCACAGCGCGCCTTCCGTGAAGGCAAGCAGAGCGAGTATCCGCTGCGCAGCAAGCTGCGTGAATTACGTAGCGCCTGCTTTGGTCGTTTCGATCTCATTCGGATGTTTCTGGAAATTCAAATTCAGGCAGCCTTTGCTGACGGTTCTCTTCATCCGAATGAGCGTCAGGTGCTGTATGTGATTGCGGAAGAGCTGGGGATCTCACACGCTCAGTTTGATCAGTTTTTGCGTATGATGGAGGGCAGCCAGCAGTTTGGCGGCGGACAGGGTTCATCGTATGGCGGCTATCAGCAGCAGCGCGGACCGACCCTGGAAGGCGCATGCAGCGTGTTGGGCGTGAAAAGTAGCGATGATGCAACCACCATTAAACGCGCCTACCGTAAGCTAATGAGCGAACACCATCCCGATAAGCTGGTAGCAAAAGGATTGCCGCCAGAGATGATGGAGATGGCGAAGCAAAAAGCGCAGGAAATTCAGGCAGCTTACGATCTGATTCGCAAAGAAAAAGGATTCAAATAATTCAGGCTGGCTGATGTGCCATTTCAGGCCAGAGCAGTGCTCGCACGCCTCAGGTACGCGCCGGGTGCTGTGCGCTGGCCGTACCTGAACTGACGGCGACGTTGACGCCTGAATAAGGCTGGTGGTCAAAAATCGGCTGGCTGGCGAAACGTCATCGCATTACCAAACTTTGGATGCGTAATGGTCAGCGACTCAGCGTGCAGCAGTAGCCTTGTGGCCATCGCTTTTGCTTCGGGGTGGGCATAAAAACCATCCCCTAAAATCGGATGCCCCAACGCCAGCATATGCACACGCAGCTGGTGCGAGCGTCCGGTGATGGGCTTCAACAACACCCGTGCACTGTTGTCTGCTAAATATTCCAGCACCTGATATTCAGTTTGTGCAGCCTTACCTGTTTCAAAACAAACCTTCTGCTTCGGGCGATTTGGCCAGTCGCAAATCAGCGGCAAATCGACCAGCCCTTTTTCTTCAGCCGGATGACCCCAGATACGTGCCACGTAGGTTTTTGACGGCTCGCGCTCGCGAAACTGGCGTTTCAGTTCGCGTTCAGCCGCTTTGGTCAGCGCAACCACAATCACGCCGCTGGTCGCCATGTCGAGACGGTGCACAGATTCCGCTTGTGGATAATCGCGTTGAATGCGCGACATCACACTGTCTTTATGCTCTTCCAGTCGGCCGGGAACAGACAGCAGGCCGCTCGGTTTATTCACCACCATAATATGCTCATCCTGATAAAGGATATGCAGCCATGGCTCAAGCGGCGGATTATAAGGTTCCATGCATATTTCCAAAAAGGGCCGTTCGGCCCTGAATTTTACTGGTGGGTAACAACAATCAGACGCAGGGCATCCAGGCGCCAGTTGGCCTGGTCGAGATGCTCCAGCACCTTTTGACGGTTGCTTTCTAACGCTTCAACCTCATCGTCACGAATATTCGGGTTGACCGCTCTTAACGCTTCCAGACGCGCCAGTTCTGCGCCTAGTTTTTCATCCGCCTCGCGACGCGCTGCGTCAATCACCGCGCGGGCTTCGCTCACCACTTTCTCTTCAGCCTGAGTCAGAATGGCATGCACTTCCTGCTGCACGGCATTGACCAGCTTGCTGCCGGTATGGCGATTGACTGCATTCAACTGACGGTTGAAGCTTTCAAACTCCACTTTGGCCGCCAGGTTAGTACCGTTGCGATCCAACAGCAGACGAAGTGGCGTCGGTGGCAGGAAACGGGTCAGCTGCAGATTCTTCGGTGCCTGCGCTTCCACCACGTAGATCATCTCTACCAGCAGTGTGCCAACAGGCAGGGCTTTATTTTTAGTAACGATAAAGCACTGCTGCCGGTATCACCAGACAGGATCAGATCGAGGCCATTACGGATCAACGGATGTTCCCAGGTAATAAACTGGGTATCTTCGCGTGATAGTGCCTGATCGCGGTTAAATGTAATGGTGCAGCCATCTTCCGGCAGGCCCGGGAAATCAGGCACCAGCATATGATCGGAAGGCGTCAACACGATCAGGTTATCGCTGCGGTCTTCCTGATTGATGCCGACAATATCAAAAAGGTTAAGGGCAAAATTCACCAGCTCGGTGTCATTGTCCTGCTCGCCAATCGCATTTGCCAGAGCCTGCGCCGCTTCACCGCCGTTAGAGTTCAGCTCCAGCAGACGATCGCGACCCTGTTCGAGTTGCAATTTCAGGGCGTCATGCTGCTTGCGACACTCAACAATAAAGGCGTCGAAGCCTTCGCTGTTTTCCGGCGTGGCAAGGTAGTTAACCAACTGTGAATGCACGCTATCGTAAATGGTGCGGCCAGTCGGGCAGGTATGCTCAAATGCATCTAGCCCTTCGTGATACCAGCGCAACAGCACGGCCTGAGCCGTTTTTTCCAGCCACGGCACCAAAATCTGAATGTCGTGCGACTGGCCGATACGGTCAAGACGACCGATACGCTGCTCCAGCAAATCGGGGTTCGCAGGCAAATCAAACATCACCAGACGGCTGGCGAACTGGAAGTTACGGCCTTCAGAACCGATTTCTGAGCAGAGCAGAACCTGCGCGCCATTCTCTTCTGAAGCAAACCATGCGGCTGCACGGTCACGTTCAATGATCGACAGACCTTCATGGAACACGGCAGCACGAATACCTTCACGCTCGCGCAGCACCTGCTCCAGTTGCAGCGCAGTGGCAGCTTTGGCGCAAATCACCAGCACTTTTTCTTTGCGGTTACTGGTGAGATAACCCATGAGCCACTCAACGCGTGGATCGAAGTTCCACCAGGTGCCAGTGTCGCCTTCGAATTCCTGATAAATCTGCTCGGGGTAGAGCAGGTCACGGGCGCGCTCTTCTGCGCTTTTGCGGGTGCCCATGATGCCAGAGACTTTGATCGCCGTTTGATACTGCGCAGGCAGCGGCAGGCGGATCTGATGCAGTTCGCGTTTCGGGAAACCTTTCACGCCGTTACGCGTGTTACGGAACAGGACACGGCTGGTGCCGTGGCGATCCATTAACATCGATATCAGTTCTTTACGCGCGTCCAGCTTGCCGTCGCGATCGCTGTTCGCCACCTGGAGCAGCGGCTCAATATCTTGCTCACCCACCAGTTCGTTGATGATATTCATCTGCTCTTGTGAGATCGCTTTGTCGGCCAGCAATGACGAGACGGCGTCTGCAACCGGGCGGAAATGCTGTTGCTCTTCAACAAACTGCTCGAAGTCGTGGAAGCGATCGGGATCGAGCAAACGCAGACGGGCAAAGTGACTTTCCATCCCCAGCTGTTCTGGCGTTGCGGTCAGCAGTAACACGCCCGGTGTTTTTTCTGCCAGTTGCTCAATGACCTGATATTCACGGCTCGGTGCGCCTTCTGACCACGCCAGATGGTGCGCTTCGTCCACCACCAGTAAATCCCACTCGGCGTCAGCCAGCAGTTCAAGACGCTGTTTGTTGCGACGAACAAAATCGAGTGAGCAGATAATTAACTGTTCAGTATCAAACGGGTTATCGCTGTCGTGCTGGGCTTCGGTGTAGCGGTCGTCATCAAACAGTGCAAAGCGCAGGTTGAAGCGACGCAGCATTTCCACCAGCCACTGATGCTGCAAGGTTTCCGGTACCACAATCAGCACACGTTCAGCGCGTCCCGCCAGCAGTTGCTGCTGAATGATCATGCCGGCTTCAATGGTTTTACCGAGGCCGACTTCATCTGCCAGCAGCACACGTGGCGCATGGCGGCGGCCAACATCGTGCGCAATGTGTAACTGATGCGGGATCAGGTTAGTGCGCATGCCGCGCAGTCCACTGACTGGCAGTCGATATTGCGCACTCTGGTATTTACGCGCACGGAAGCGCAGCGCAAAGCGATCCATACGATCAAGCTGTCCGGCAAACAGGCGATCCTGCGGCTTACTGAACACCAGTTTGCTGTCAAGCATCACTTCACGCAGCATCACCGCGCGCTCATCGGTATCGAGGCGCGTGCCGATATAGGTCATCAGGTCATTATCGTTGCGAACCTCGTCAACGTGCATCTGCCAGCCTTCATGGCTGGTGACGGTATCACCCGGATTAAAGATGACGCGCGTGACGGGCGAATCGTTGCGGGCATAGAGACGGTTTTCGCCTGTGGCCGGAAAGAGCAGCGTGACCATGCGCGTATCAATCGCGACGACCGTTCCTAATCCCAGTTCGCTTTCCGTATCACTAATCCAACGCTGACCTAATGTAAAAACCATATATTTTTTAGCTCGAATTTTTTAACGTTTTTGAAGGTGTTCCCAATGCTCAGGCAATAGCATTTCATCCAGACGATAAGGTCTGGTGAACGTGTCAGAGCGGTGAGTTTCGGGAAGGGCGCTATGGTACTGGATGACAGGCCGTTCGTCACCTGTCAAAAAAGCCCCAACTGACCCGTAATCAGTGTAGCAAAGTCATCATCGACAAAAGGCAAAATGCCATCGGCGACCGGCTGTAATTGCTTGCTGACATAATGATCATAGTCGAGTGGTGTGATACGCGCTTCCAGTGGCTCTGGTCCTGCGGTTGCCATGACATAGCGAATCCGCCCGCCTTTTTGATACTGCAAGGGGCGGCCTAGTTTGCGATTTTGCTCATCAGCCAGACGCGCCGCACGCACATGTGGCGGCACGTTGCGTTCATACTCGCTTAAGGGGCGGCGCAGGCGTTTTTTATAAATCAGCTGATCGTCAAGCTCACCCGCCAGCAGCCGGGCGACAGTCTGGCGGATGAAATCCTGCCAGGGCTCGCGATGAAAAATACGGCTGTAGAGTGATTGCTGAAACTGCTGCGCCAGCGGCGTCCAGTCGGTACGCACCGACTCCAGCCCTTTAAACACCATGCGTTCGCTTTCACCCTCTTTGATCAGTCCCGCGTAACGTTTTTTGCTGCCCTGTTCGGCACCGCGAATGGTTGGCATCAAAAAGCGGCAAAAGTGGTTTTCATACTCCAGTTCCAGCGCGCTGTGTAAGCCGTAGGCTTTTTGCAGATGGTCGCGCCACCATTCATTGACCTTTTGCGCCAGCCGGTAACCAATCGCAGCCGCGTCCTCTTCACTGTGCGCTGATTTGAGCCAGACAAAAGTTGAATCGGTATCACCATAAATCACGTCATAACCTTCAGCCTCAATCAGTTCGCGCGTCTGCTGCATAATCGCATGACCGCGCAGCGTAATTGATGAAGCCAGGCGCGGATCAAAAAGCGGCAGGCACGGGTGCCCAGCACGCCATAAAAAGCATTCATGATGATTTTCAACGCTTGTGACAGCGGCTTATTACCCTGTTTCTTAGCGGCTTCGCGGCCTTGCCAGATTTGTTCAACCATCGCGGGCAGGCAGTGCGTCTGGCGTGAAAAGCGCGCTTCACGAAAACCCGCAATCGAATCCGCATCGTCCGGGTGCGCTAACCCTTCAATCAGCCCCACCGGATCGATCAGAAAGGTACGAATAATTGAGGGATAAAGGCTTTTATAGTCGAGCACCAGCACTGAATCATACAAGCCAGGGCGTGAATCCATTACATAGCCGCCGGGGCTGGCTTCGGGTGCCACTTCGCCCAGGTTTGGTGCGACAAAGCCCGCGCGATGCATCCGCGGAATATAGAGATAGTTGAAGGCGGCGACTGAGCCGCCGTGGCGATCAACCGCCAGGCCGTTAACCGCTGCGCGCTCCAGCAAAAACGGCATGATCTCGGTTTTCTGAAAAATACGTGTTACCAGTTCACAATCTTTCAGGTTATAACGCGCCAGCGCAGGCTTATCGTTGGCGAAGCGCCAGTTAATCTCTTCCATCCGCTGCCACGGATTATCAATAGCCTTACCTTCACCCAGCAGCTGTTGCGAGACGGATTCGAGGCTGAACGATGGAAAATCCCAGAAGGCCGATTTAAGGGCATCAATGCCGTCAATGATCAAACGTCCTGTTGCCTGCGCAAAAATACGCCGGGCTTAAAGCCATGCTCACGCCACTCCAGCGGGGTTTGCTGGCGACCCAGCCGCAGCGGAATCGCGTAGCGGTCGGCATGTTTCTGCAACATACGCAGGTCAAACTGCACCACATTCCAGCCAATAATGACGTCAGGATCGTGCCGGGCGAACCAGGCGTTTAACGCTTCAAGCAACTGCGGGCGGCTGTCGAGATAAATCAGTTCAAAGTCGAGCTGGCTGGCGTCACCGTTTGGCGGCCCCAGCATATAAACCTGGCGCTGACCGCAGCCTTCCAGCCCAATACAGTAAAGTTCACCATGCTGAGTGGTTTCGATATCCAGCGATACCCACTTTAACGGCGGGCGGTAATCGGGGTGAGGCTTAAGGCGCGTGTTGATCACGCTTTCGCCTTGCAGGTCACCGCTAAACCACAGGGGCGCAGTAATAAAACGCTCCATCAGAAAGCGTTCAGGCGGGCGGATATCCGCTTCATAAACAGGTATGTTGTTTTCGCGCAGCTGCTTCTCAATCCATTGCAGCTGGCGGTGCTGTCGACAATAAAGGCCAAACACCGGGCGACGGCTAAAATCTTTTAGTTGTAACGGCTGAATACGCACCTGCCGTTCGCCCTGCAGCAGCGTTTCCACCCGTGACTGGTATTCGCAGGGAATGAAGGCAACGGACTCCTGAGCAGGCAGCACCACGCGCTGTGGGCCTTGATCAGTCGCCAGCCACAAAACAATTTCGGTGCCCTGTGCGCTGTCGCGCCAGTGGCGGGTAAGCAGGAAACCTGCACGGGGCGTAGTCACACATTCTCCGAAGTAGGCTGACGGCAGGAGCGAAAGAGCCCAAAGTATAACATGGTTATTTATACAGTTCTGCTGCCAGCATTTGTCAATATCAGCGTACAATTCTTGCCTTGACGCTTTGCCGCAGGCTCAGGACAATCCAGCCTTCTGCTTTTTTGAGGAAGGTTATGGAAGCCTGGGTTCAACACCTGTTTACGCAGTCGCTGGAGTGGGCGCTGTTTGCCGTTGCACTGGTGACGTTTCTTGAGTCGCTGGCGCTGGTCGGGTTATTACTGCCCGGCACGGTACTAATGGCCAGCCTTGGGGCGCTGGTGGGCAGCGGGCAGATCGGTCTTTATCCGGCCTGGGCAGCAGGCTTTGCCGGGTGTTTACTTGGCGACTGGGTCTCTTACGCTATTGGCTGGAAATTTCAGGGGCCGCTGCACCGCTGGAAATATCTGCAAAAATACAGAGGTTTGCTTAATAAAACCGAACACGCGCTGCATCAGCACAGTATGTTTACCGTGCTGGTTGGACGATTTGTTGGTCCAACACGTCCACTGATCCCGCTGGCGGCAGGCATGCTGGAATTACCGGTGCGTAAATTTTTGCCGCCGAATCTTATCGGCTGTGTTTTTTGGCCGCCGCTCTATCTGCTGCCCGGTATTTTAGCGGGTGTAGCCATTGATGTGCCTGAAGAGGCGCAGGGTGACAGTTTCAAATGGCTTTTGCTGCTGGTAGCCGTGCTGGTATGGCTGGGGATCTGGCTGTGCTGGCGCTGGTGGCGCAGCGGAAAAACGCGGGACTGGGCAACCGCTTATTTGTCGCCTGAGCGTTTGCGTTGGCTGGCACCGCTCGGTTTTGTGATTGCGGCTGGCGCACTGGTTGCCATTCAGTTTCATCCGATGATGCCCATTTTCCGGGGTCTGCTGTGGCAGGTCTTTTTAATTAACGGCGCGGGATGCCGAGCACATCGGCTTCCCGGGTCTCACCAGACAGCAACTGTTCGGTTGCGCCATCCCAGTAAATCCGCCCGTCAACCACCACCACGCTGCGTGGCGCAATCTGCTGGGCATCTTCAAGGCTGTGTGACACCATCAGCAAAGTTATGTCGCGCGTTTCGCATACCGAGCGCACCAGTTGCAACATCTCGCCGCGCAGGGCGGGATCGAGAGCGGAAAACGGCTCATCCAGCAGCAACAGTGGCTTATCGCGCAGCAGACAGCGAGCCAGCGCCACACGCTGGCGTTGCCCCCCGACAACTGGCCCGGCAAGCGCGCCAGCAGATCGCTGAGTCCAACCTGTTGTGCAATCTCCACCAGTTGCTGCTGCTGGGCGGCGTTCAGTTTGAGGCCGGGGTGCAATCCCAGCGCCATGTTTTGCTGCACGCTGAGATGGGGAAACAGGTTGTTTTCCTGAAACAGCATTGAGACCGGGCGCTTCGCCGGAACGCTGTGGGTATGATCGTCGCCGTTAATATGCAGACTTCCCCGACTTACCGGAAGGAAACCGGCAATCAGGTTCAGCAGCGTACTTTTTCCTGCGCCACTGGGGCCGAGAATCGCCAGTCGTTCACCGCGCGTCGCGTTAAGACTAAAACGCATCGGCAAATGCTGATAAAGGTAGGTGAGGTTATTGAGTGTCAGCATGGCGGCCCGGTAATTTTTCCATCAAAGTGAACAGCAGCAGGCAGAGTAACAGCAACAGCAGGGCAGTGACTGCACCATCCGCGCCGCGATAGGAACCTATCTGTTGATAAAGGTAGAAGGGCAGCGTGCGAAAATCTGCATTACCAAACAGCGCCACCACACCAAAATCGCCAATGGATAACACGCAGGCAAACGCCAGCGCCTGTGCTAAAGGCCGCTGCAAGGCACGCAGTTCAATCAGGCGCAGCCGGTTCCAGCCGCTAATGCCAAGCGAGCCACATAAGTGGCTATAGCGTTCGGCAAGATCGCGCATGGGATTTTCCAGCACTTTAAGCGCATAAGGGATCGCGATCAGCGCGTTAGTAAAAATCACCAGTCCATCAGCAGAGGTCGGCAGGCCAACCGTGGCGTTAAAAAGCAGGAAAAAACCGGTCGCCAGCACAATACCGGGCATCGCCAGAATCAACATGCCGCTGGTATCGATAATCTGTGCGGCAACGTTGCGCTGGCGTAAGCGCAGTTCACGGCTGCTCCACAGCAGCATCAGGGTGAGCAGCACACACAGCAGGCCCGCTCCCAGAGCAATGCGCAGCGAGGTAAATGTGGCTTGCCATAACGCCGGTTGCATCAGCGCACCGCGCAGGCCGCCGTGTAACCCATCAACCATTACCGCCAGCAGCGGCGGCAACAGCAGCAGCAGGGATAAAACAATCATCACGCTATCACTCAGGCGCGCTAAAACAGAATCCTGCGGATCGCGCCAGCCGCGCAGTTGACCATTGCCAGTGGGAATTGCCTTGCTAAAACGCTGGCTCAACAGCACCAGCGCCAGGCAGCAGGTCAGTTGAATCAGTGCCAGCAGCGCCGCACGACCGGGATCGTAGTCGTAACTCAGTGCCTGAAAGATGGCGAGTTCGATGGTAGTGGCCTGCGGTCCGCCACCCAGCGTTAGCACGGTGGCGAAACTGGCAAAGCACAGCATAAAAATGAGTGCGCCAGTCGGCAGTAACTGGCGACGCAGCCACGGCCACTCCAGCAGGCGGAAGTGATGCCAGCCGCGCAGATTAAGCTGCGCCGCTAACTGGCGCTGTTCGGCTGGAATACTCTCTAACGCTTGTAACAACAGGCGCGTCGCCAACGGCAGGTTGAAGAAAACGTGCGCCAGCAAAATGCCTTGCAGGCCATAAGGGGAGAAGGTGTAATCAATGCCCGCTAACTGGCAAAGCTGGGCCAGCCAGCCAACGCGACCATACACCGTTAGCAGGCCAAATACGGCGACCAGCACCGGCAGCACCAGCGTCATGGCGCACAGACGCAGCAGCAGCCGACGGCCCGGAAAACGTCGCCGGTAGAGGGCCCGTGCCAGCGCAATCGCGGGCAGCAGCGACAGCAGCGCAGAGAGCAGCGCCTGCCCAAAGGAAAAGGCAATCACGTGGTGGAGATAATCATCTTGCAGCACGCTACGCCAGTGAGTTTCTGGCGCGGCAATCCACAGCGATGAAAAGGCCAGCAGCGCCACACTGCACAGCAGCAGCGTGGCGAGTGCGCCAGGGATCAGCCAGCAGGGGATCAGTGGCTGACGGCGCGTTGCCATGCATTAATCCATTGTGAACGGTGGCTGGCGACATCCTGTGCCGAATATTGCAGCGCGGTGGCAGGCAAGCTGAGCGTCGCGAAGCCAGCAGGCAAATCGGTTTTGATTACCGGATACATCCAGTTGCCGGTTGGAATGCTGTTCTGGAAAGCCGGGGAGACCATGAAGCGCATAAACTGCTGCGCCAGTTTGGGTTGTTTGCTGCTGGCTAACTGCGCGGCAACTTCAACCTGGAGATAATGGCCTTCAGTAAAAGGCGCGGCAGCATAGTGATCTTTTTCTCTTCAATAAGATGGTAAGCCGGTGAGGTGGTGTAACTCAGCACCAAATCCCCTTCACCTTTCAGGAACAGGCCGTAGGCTTCGCTCCAGCCCTTGGTCACGGTTACCGTTTTTTGTGCCAGCTTTTGCCACGCCTGGGGTGCCTGATCGCCATACACTTTTTGCATCCACAACAGCAAGCCTAACCCTGGCGTGCTGGTACGCGGATCTTCGTAAATGACGCGCCATTGTTCCGGGCTTTCAACCAGCTCTTTCAGGCTTTTTGGCGGATTTTTCAGTTTGTTTTTGTCATAGACAAAAGCGAAGTAGCCGTAATCAAACGGGATGAAGGTTTTATCCTGCCAGCCGACGGGCAATTGCAGTGCGCCAGTATCCACATCGCTGGCGGCAAACAGCCCCGTCTGCTGGGCGGCCTGCACTAAATTGTTATCGAGTCCCAACACCACGTCAGCTTTGCTGTTCTTGCCTTCCATGCGCAGGCGATTAAGCAGCGACACGCCATCTTCCAGCGCGACATATTTCAGTTCGCAGTGACACTGCGCTTCAAATGCTTTTTTACTGCCGGGCCGGGGCCCCAGTCTGCGGAGAATGAATCGTAGGTGTAGACGGTTAAGGTGGGTTTCGCCGCAAAGACAGAGGCTGATAACAGCAGCAGCACAGGCAGGGCTTTCTTTAACACTTTGCGCTCCTTGAGGAGAATTGTTGAGTGAGTCGCAAAGGATCTGAGCGTTCTGACCTCAAATCCCTACGTCGGTATTAACCGAATCAGGTTCGACGGGTATCTCTCAGCCGCTTGCAACCTTCACAAACAGCACCCCGTTGAGAACGACACATTCTAGTCATTTCAGCGCAAAGGGCAAAGGTTCACAGCTCCGGCGGAGCAAACCAGGCTGATTTAAAATCAAACCAGCCGAGCGTATTCATGCGCACGCCGCGCATACTACGCTGGCCCTCCAGCAGCAGCCAGTGATGAAACAGCGGATGTAATCCCCCTTCTTCGACCAGACGCTTACTCCACTCCGCCAGCGGAAGGTTCTTTTTACGCCAGCGCGCAGCGTCACCGTGCCAGTCAATGGGCAGACAGTGATGTAACAGCGGGATCTCATACAGCTGGGCGAAGAGAGAATATTCCAGCGGCAAAGTGAAGTTTACGCTGCCCAGCCAGATATCGCTTTCTGCTTCGCCCTGATGCCAAATTTCATAACTCACTTCCTGCGTGACCAGCTCGACATTGTGCTGCGCCAGCAGAGGACGCAACGCATTTGCAATGCCTTCATGTTCCACATGCTGGCTATACCAGGTTAGCGTCAGTCTTTTCAGACTGGCAGGCTTTTCAACCGGGGTTAAATCACGGCGATGATGCCAGCGCGGCAGCAATCCGTAAGCCGGGAACCAGTAGCGTTGATAGCCAATTTCGGCATGATTAAGCAAGGCGATCGGGTTAAATAAATAGCTTACCCAACGGCGAATGGCGTCATCGCTGCCCTGGCGCGAACGCTGGTCGAACAGTAAATAATAACATCCCTCTTCGAGGCGGCTTTCTTCCTGTTTCTCGTCAGCCGTCTCGCCCTGCAAGCGTACTCCGGCATACACCAGCTCATCGCTGATATCAGGCAGTACCCATATTGAGACATCATCAATTAACGCGCGAAAGCCAAAATAATCATCAAAGGCGGCAATTTTTAGCTGGCTTTGCTGGTTGCGAACCACGCTATACGGGCCGGTCCCGATGGGCTGGCGGGCAAAGTCGCGCAGTTCAGGCCATTCGCGAGGCAGAATCATCGCGCTTACGCTGCCAAGCAGCCACGGCAGCCAGTCATCGGGCTGACTGAGAGTGATATCAAGCGTCCAGGGTGCGGGCGTGCTGATATGTTGAAGATGGGAAAACAGCGGCTGGCTGCGCAGGCGTTCAAGACTGCTAATGACATCAGCCATCTCCAGCTCGCGGCCATGATGAAAGCGGATCGCTGGACGCAGAAAAAAGCGCCAGTGCAGCGGTGAGTTTTGCTGCCAGTGGTGGGCAATATCCGCTTCTGTTTCCCCTTTTCCTCATTTATGTGTGTCAGGCCGCTAAAAATTTGTCGCGCCAAATGGGTTTCTGAACGGCGCAGCGGCGAGCCGGGTAATAAATTGAGCAGCGGACGATAGTAGAGAACGCGCAGAATATGTTTACCCTGGCGAAAACTGCGGCCCAGATGGGCGCTGATCATCTGTCGTACCTGAGTTTTGTCACCCACCAGCTGTACAAGCTGATCGATGCGGTCCTGCTCCAGCAGATCTTCTGCACGCTGCTGCTGAAGTGCCAGGCCAGTATAACAAAACGTGAGCAGCGAACGCTTGCCGCGTCCCGCTTCTGCTTGCCAGATCAGCCAACCCGCATCCTGCATGGCGTTGAGTAAATTACGCATATGGCGACGCGAACAGTGCAAGACATGCGCTAATTCGCTCAGCGTCGTTTCCTGCGTTTGCCCCTGGCAGTTCTGCCATAAACGGATGAATTGCTGTTTCAGGCGTGATGAGGACATAAAAAGAGGAACTCCCTGTTAAAAGTGCTCTGTTTTTCCTGCCCCATATTAGAGGCAAAATCTGTTTCATGGAAAGAGCGGGAGGCATTCCGCGGAATGGCGCTCTGTCCATGATCGTGCAGCTTAGTGCGATCCTTTCTGAGTAGGGTGCAATTACACCGCCAGCAGATTTTCTCTGCTGGCTTTTTTCATGTTGCACTGTATCGTCTACCCTTCTTTTTCCTCTGTTTTTTCATTCTGTAAGGGACTTCGGTATGAACTCGCCGCGCAGTAATAACTCGGTTTATCTGGCGTTTATGGTGGCCTCTTTCATGATTGGCGTAGCCGGTGCCTTACAGGCCCCTACGCTCAGTCTGTTCCTCACGCGAGAAGTCCAGGCCCGACCTTTCTGGGTAGGGCTGTTTTTTACCATCAATGCCGTGGCGGGCATTGTGGTCAGTATGCTGGTGGCTAAACGTTCAGACAGCGTAGGCGATCGTCGCCACATCATTTTATTCTGTTGCCTGATGGCGCTGTGCAACGCTCTATTATTCGCTTTTAGTCGTGATTACCTGACGCTTATCACCTTAGGCGTGCTGCTATCCGCTTTAGCCAGCGTATCAATGCCGCAGATATTCGCGCTGGCGCGTGAATATGCTGACCAGTCAGCGCGTGAAGTGGTGATGTTCAGCTCGGTAATGCGCGCCCAACTGTCGCTGGCGTGGGTGATCGGGCCGCCACTGTCGTTTACGCTGGCGCTTAATTACGGCTTCGTCACGCTGTTTATGGTCGCGGCGGCGCTGTTTTTGACCTGTACTTTACTCGTCTGGCTGACCTTACCGTCTGTTCCGCGTGCAGAGACGATGATGCACACCGGCGGCATGCCGATCAGCGGCTGGCGCGATCGCGACGTTCGCCTGCTTTTTATCGCCTCGGTGACGATGTGGACCTGCAATACCATGTACATTATTGATATGCCGCTCTATATCAGCAGTACCCTGGGATTACCGGAAAAACTGGCGGGCTTACTGATGGGGCTGGCAGCCGGACTGGAAATTCCGGTGATGTTGCTGGCGGGCTATTTTGCTAAGCGCACAGGGAAACGCAATTTGATGCTGCTGGCGGTGGCAGCAGGTATTCTTTTCTATCTCGGATTAGTGCTGTTTAGTTCACGTCAGGCACTGCTGATTTTGCAACTGTTTAACGCTGTGTTTATTGGCATCATTGCGGGCATTGGCATGCTGTGGTTCCAGGATTTAATGCCGGGACGCCCCGGTGCGGCAACCACAATGTTTACTAATTCTATCTCCACCGGCATGATTTTAGCGGGAGTGATTCAGGGAACCCTCAGCGATCATCTTGGGCATGTTGCGGTGTACTGGCTGGCGCTGGCTTTGGCGACTGCCGCTTTTGCTATGTCCGCCCGGGTACGTAACGTATAAAAAAGGGCGACCGCCTGGTCGCCCCTGATTGCCTGCTTAATGATTAACGCAGGTAAGCCGGTTGATTTTGTTCATACTGCGCAATCGATGCTTCGTGTTGCAGCGTCAAACCGATGCTGTCGAGGCCGTTGATCATGCAATGACGGCGGAAGCTGTCGAGCTCAAACGAATAAGTTTTGTCGCCTGCCTTCACGGTTTGCGCTTCGAGATCAACAACGAAGCGGATGCCCGGCTGAGCGGCAACCAGCTTGAACATCTCATCGACTTCTTCATCGCTCAGCTTGATTGGCAGCAGTTGGTTATTGAAGCTGTTGCCATAAAAGATGTCAGCGAAGCTCGGCGCAATGACTACGTGGAAACCAAAATCGGTCAATGCCCAGGGGCGTGTTCACGTGAGGAACCACAACCAAAGTTTTCACGCGCCAGCAGAATACTGGCTCCCTGATAAGCGGGCTGATTCAGTACGAAACTGGCGGTTGGCACTGTTCCGGCGTCATCGTCGAAGCGCCAGTCGTGAAACAAGTGCTGACCAAAACCGGTGCGCGTCACTTTCTGCAGAAACTGTTTAGGAATAATGGCATCGGTGTCGACGTTAGCGGCATCCAGCGGCGCAACAATTCCGGTATGTTGGGTAAATTTCTTCGCCATGACTCAGGCTCCTGTCGTCAGTTCACGGATGTCAGCAAAGTGGCCGGTGACCGCAGCTGCCGCAGCCATTGCCGGGCTAACCAGATGGGTTCGACCGCCACGGCCCTGACGACCTTCAAAGTTACGGTTACTGGTGGATGCACAACGCTCGCCGGGATTCAGGCGGTCATTGTTCATGGCCAGACACATAGAGCAGCCAGGCAGACGCCACTCAAAACCCGCGTCGAGGAAAATTTTATCTAAGCCTTCCGCTTCCGCTTGCGCCTTCACCGGGCCTGAGCCTGGAACCACCATAGCAATTACCCCCGGCGCGACTTTGCGTCCTTTGGCGACAGCCGCAGCAGCGCGCAGATCTTCAATACGTGAGTTAGTGCAGGAACCGATAAAGACTTTATCAATAGCGACGTCGGTCAGCTTAATGCCAGGCTGCAAATTCATGTAAGCCAGTGCTTTTTCTGCTGAGGCGCGCTCAACCGGATCGGCAAACGAAGCCGGGTTCGGGATCGCCTGATCAACTGCAATCACCTGGCCGGGGTTGGTTCCCCAGGTGACTTGTGGGGCAATCTCTTCAGCATGCAGTGTAACAACCGCATCAAATTTGGCATCGCTGTCTGACTTCAGGGTGCGCCAGTATTCAACTGCCTGCTCCCATTTTTCACCCTGCGGCGCAAACTGACGGCCTTTCAGGTAGTTGAACGTCGTCTCGTCTGGCGCGACCAGGCCCGCTTTTGCACCCATTTCGATCGCCATGTTGCACAGCGTCATACGACCTTCCATGCTCAGAGCTTCGATGGCTGGACCACAAAATTCCACGACATGTCCGGTGCCGCCTGCACTGCCGGTTTTACCTATAATCGCCAGCACAATATCTTTTGCGGTGATGCCCTGAGTGGCTTCGCCCAGCACTTCGATTTTCATGGTTTTCGCGCGGCCTTGCTTCAGCGTCTGGGTCGCGAAAACGTGTTCAACTTCTGACGTGCCGATGCCGAATGCCAGTGAACCAAAGGCGCCGTGGGTTGCCGTATGTGAGTCACCACAAACGATCGTCATACCTGGCAAGGTCATGCCTTGTTCCGGACCGATGACGTGTACGATGCCCTGAAACGGGTGATTCAGGTCATATAACTGCACGCCAAATTCAGCGCAGTTTTTGATCAACTCTTGCATCTGAATACGTGCCATCTCACCCGAAGCGTTAATGTCTTTGGTTTGGGTGGAGACGTTATGATCCATGGTCGCGAAGGTTTTTCCGGCTGACGGACTTTACGTCCGTGAGCGCGCAGACCATCAAAGGCCTGCGGCGAAGTCACCTCATGGATCAGGTGACGATCGATATAGAGTAACGGTGTTTCATTCGGCGCTTCGTGAACGACATGTGCATCAAATAACTTCTGATATAACGTTTTCATTGTTTTATTTTTCCTCGGCGATAAAGCGGGCAATAATGCTGCCCATCTCATCTGTGCTGACCGCTGGGCCATCACCGGCTAAGTCTTTGGTACGGAAACCTTCTTCCAGCGCACGGCTGATGGCACGCTCAATGCTGTCAGCGGCATCATCAGCATTCAGGCTGTAGCGCAGCAGTAATGACAGCGACAGGATCTGTGCAACCGGGTTAGCAATATTTTGTCCGGCGATATCAGGTGCAGAGCCGCCCGCAGGTTCGTAGAGACCAAAACCGTCTTCATTCAGGCTGGCGGACGGCAGCATACCCATTGAACCGGTGATCATTGCGCATTCATCAGAAAGAATGTCACCAAACAGGTTAGAGCAGAGCAACACGTCAAACTGTGAAGGATCTTTGATCAACTGCATGGTGGCGTTGTCGATGTACATATGGCTCAGTTGTACATCCGGGTATTCTTTGGCGATTTCGTTTACGATTTCGCGCCACATCACTGAGGTTTGCAGAACGTTGGCTTTATCGACCGACGTGACTTTGCTACGACGCTTGCGCGCAGATTCAAAGGCGATACGGGCGATACGCTCAATTTCAAAACGGTGATAAACCTCAGTGTCAAAAGCGCGTTCGTGTGGGCCGCTGCCTTCACGTCCTTTCGGCTGACCGAAATAGATGCCGCCGGTCAGTTCACGCACGCACAAAATATCGAAACCTTTTGCGGCGATATCGCTGCGCAGCGGACAGAAGGCTTCCAGTCCGCTATACAACGCAGCAGGGCGCAGGTTGCTGAACAGCTTAAAATGTTTACGCAGAGGCAACAGCGCACCACGCTCTGGCTGAGAAGCCGGCGGTAAATGTTCCCACTTTGGACCGCCCACAGAGCCAAAAAGAATGGCATCAGCCTGTTCGCAACCGGCGACCGTTGCAGGCGGCAGGGGTTCGCCATGACGATCAATGGCAATGCCACCGACATCATATTCGCTGGTGGTGATCTGCATGTCGAAGCGTTGACGAATAGCATCCAGAACTTTAATGGCCTGCGCCATTACTTCCGGACCAATACCGTCCCCTGGCAATACCGCGATATGAGAAGTCTTAGACATAGTTACACCGTTTCCTTCTGATCTTTAAATTTGCGCTGCAATTCTTTTTCAACTTGTTTGGCACGCCAGATGTTATTTAACGCGTTCACCATTGCTTTAGCAGAGGATTCAACGATATCCGTGGCCAGACCGACGCCATGGAATTTACGATCGTTGTAACTCACCACGATATCGACCTGGCCCAGCGCGTTTTCGCCGTGGCCTTTTGCCGTCAGTTTGTAATTCACCAGTTCAGCATCAAACTGGGTGATGCGGTTGATCGCCTGATAAACCGCGTCAACCGGGCCGTTACCGGTTGCTGCTTCAGATTTGGCTTCTTCGCCACAGCCCAGATTAACCGACGCGGTGGCGGTGATGCTGGAACCTGACTGCACGTTGAATTCTTTTAACTGGAAATATTCAGGCTCTTCGTTCTGCTTGTTGATAAAGGCCAGTGCTTCCAGATCGTAATCAAATACCTGACCTTTCTTATCAGCCAGTTTCAGGAAGGCGTCATACAGTGTATCCAGGTTGTAGTCGCTCTCTTTGTAGCCCATCTCTTCCATGCGATGTTTCACTGCCGCACGGCCAGAGCGTGAGGTCAAATTCAACTGGATTTTGTGCAGGCCAATCGATTCAGGCGTCAGGATTTCGTAGTTTTCGCGATTTTTCAGCACGCCATCCTGATGAATGCCGGATGAGTGAGCAAAGGCATTAGAACCCACCACCGCTTTGTTTGCGGAGATTGGCATGTTGCAAATCTGGCTAACCGTCTGGCTGGTGCGATAAATTTCCTGATGGTGGATATTGGTATGCACATTCATGATCTGCTGGCGTGTTTTAATCGCCATAATCACTTCTTCCAGCGCACAGTTACCGGCGCGTTCGCCCAGACCATTCAGCGTACCTTCAACCTGACGAGCACCGGCTTGTACCGCCGCGATTGCGTTGCCCGTTGCCATGCCTAAATCGTCGTGGGTATGTACCGACAAAATTGCTTTATCGATGTTTGGTACGCGATTAATCAGCTGGCTAATGATGTTGGCGTATTCGTTTGGCAAGGTGTAGCCAACGGTGTCAGGAATGTTGATGGTTGTGGCACCCGCGTTAATCGCGGCTTCAACCATGCGGCACAGATCGTCAATCGGTGTACGGCCACCATCTTCACATGAAAACTCAACATCATTGGTGTAATTGCGGGCGCGTTTAATCATATGCACGGCGCGCTCAATGACTTCTGGCAGGGTACTGCGCAATTTCGTTGCGATGTGCATCGGCGAGGTTGCAATGAAGGTGTGAATACGGAACGCTTCAGCTACGCGCAGAGATTCATAGGCCGCATCAATATCTTTCTCAACGCAGCGAGCCAGTCCACACACGCGGCTGTTTTTGATGGTGCGCGCAATGGTCTGCACTGACTCAAAATCACCTGGGGAGGAAACAGGGAAACCTACTTCCATTACGTCAACGCCCATGCGTTCCAACGCTAAAGCAATTTGCAGTTTTTCTTTCACACTCAGGCTGGCCTGTAATGCCTGCTCACCGTCGCGCAGAGTGGTATCGAAAATAATGACTTGCTGGCTCATCGTATTCATCCTTATGCATTTCTGGCCTTGCAACGAGCATAAAAAAACCCGCGCATCGGCGCGGGTTTTTAACTTTCAGCAGGTTTGAATCAGTGTTTGATTCCGCCCACAAGTCTACCGCGCAAATAAGCTGCGTTTAGTAGTAGACCTAATAGGAGAGAAGAACGAAACATGGATTCAAACCTCGTAATTTTTTTGCTGCACATATTGGTACTGGAATCCCAGAGTGATGTCAACCATAAGAGAAAGGTTATTTCGTCAGGTCAATAAGGAAAATATTCTGCCATTTAGCAGAGCGACAGAGTTATGCGTAAAAGCTAAAAGTGAAAAAGAATGAGAACAGCGTCACACTCGTGTCAAAAGTGAGCTTTATTTGTTTATTCGATTGATTTTAAAGGTATTAATTTTGTTAAGGCAAAATGCCAAAGCGCACAAAAAAGCGTAGTAAGTAGCACAATCTCGGGTGAATTAGCCTTTTCCAGGATAATAACGCCAGAAATGAATTGCCTCAGCAAATTGTGGGCTAAGTTGATCGGCGATAACTTTTTTCTATTTCTTAGATCACGCTGAAAATAAATTCATGGCCAGCATTTTCGTCTGCTGATAGCCCACGTAATTAGTTTAATCCGCGTAGCGGAATCTTATCGCGCAGAGCCTTTAAAAGCCCAACCCTTTAACCAATGCATGTTTGACGTTTGCCTGCCACGTTTTCTGCGGTTATGGTAATCGACCTACTCTCAAAAGAATTAACTCAGCAGATTTCTCTGTATCTGGACAGCGGAAATGAATTCCGCTGTCTGTGCATAAACATAAGGTTTTGATCTTAATTGGCGAAGACGGGGCAGGATGCGAGTGGCGTGCGAGAAAAGCAGTCGCCAGTAGATTCAGTTCCTAAAGCCTGGAGGCAGAAAATGGAGATGTTGTCAGGAGCCGAAATGGTCGTCCGTTCGTTAATCGATCAGGGCGTAAAGCAGGTATTCGGTTATCCGGGCGGAGCGGTGCTGGATATTTACGACGCTCTGCAAACGGTAGGCGGTATTGACCACGTATTAGTGCGCCATGAGCAAGGCGCGGTACATATGGCTGATGGTCTGGCGCGTGCAACCGGTGAAGTTGGCGTGGTGTTAGTGACGTCAGGCCCTGGCGCAACCAATGCCATTACCGGTATTGCCACCGCGTATATGGATTCAATTCCGATGGTAATACTGTCGGGGCAAGTGCCTTCTTCACTGATTGGCTACGATGCTTTTCAGGAATGCGATATGGTGGGCATCTCCCGCCCGATTGTGAAACACAGCTTTTTGGTAAAAAACACCGAAGAGATCCCTGTGGTGTTGAAAAAGCGTTCTGGCTGGCAGCGAGCGGCCGTCCTGGCCCCGTGGTGATTGATCTGCCGAAAGATATCCTGAATCCGGCGAATAAATTGCCGTATATGTGGCCGGAATCGGTGAGCATGCGCTCCTATAATCCAACGGTTCAGGGACATAAAGGCCAGATTAAACGTGCTTTACAAACGCTGCTGGCGGCACATAAGCCGGTGATGTATGTCGGCGGCGGCGCGATTACCTCTGGCTGTGAAGCGGAGCTGCGTCAGTTAGCTGAAACCCTGAATATTCCCGTCACCTCCTCATTGATGGGCTTAGGGGCTTTCCCAGGATCGCATCGTCAATGTATCGGTATGTTAGGCATGCACGGAACGTATGAAGCAAACATGACGATGCACAATGCCGACCTGATTTTCGGTATTGGTGTGCGTTTCGACGATCGTACCACCAACAACCTGGCGAAATATTGCCCGAATGCCACGGTAATGCATATTGATATCGATCCAACCTCCATTTCCAAAACGGTGGCCGCAGATATCCCTATCGTGGGCGATGCGAAGCAGGTTTTGCAGCAGATGCTGGAACTGCTGGCGCAAAATGAGGCGAAACAGCAGCTCGACAGCCTGCGTGACTGGTGGCAATCAATTGAAGGCTGGCGCAGCCGCAAATGCCTGGAATTTGATCGCAGCAGCGACAAAATCAAACCGCAGGCTGTCATTGAAACGATTTGCCGCCTGACGAAAGGCGAGGCTTACGTGACCTCCGATGTCGGCCAACATCAAATGTTTGCTGCGCTCTATTACACGTTCGACAAGCCGCGCCGCTGGATTAATTCCGGCGGGCTGGGAACCATGGGCTTTGGTTTGCCTGCGGCGCTGGGTGTGAAAATGGCACTGCCGGAAGAGACGGTTATTTGCGTAACCGGTGACGGCAGTATCCAGATGAATATTCAGGAGCTGTCGACGGCACTGCAATACGACTTGCCGGTTCTGGTGCTTAACCTGAACAACCGTTTCCTCGGCATGGTGAAACAGTGGCAGGACATGATCTACTCGGGCCGCCATTCGCAATCCTACATGGAGTCGCTGCCTGATTTCGTCCGTCTGGCAGAAGCGTATGGACATGTAGGCATTGCGATTCAGCATCCGGCTGAGCTGGAAGAGAAACTCACGCTGGCGCTAGAAACCCTGGCAAAAGGTCGCCTGGTTTTTGTTGATGTCACGGTTGATGGCAGCGAGCACGTTTACCCGATGCAAATTCGTGGTGGCAGTATGGACGAGATGTGGTTAAGCAAAACGGAGAGGACTTAATTATGCGTCGCATTTTATCAGTTTTGCTGGAAAACGAATCCGGCGCATTGTCTCGCGTGGTCGGTTTATTCTCTCAACGTGGTTACAACATAGAAAGTCTGACCGTTGCGCCTACCGATGATCCCACCTTATCGCGTATGACCATCCAGACCGTGGGTGACGAAAAGGTGTTAGAACAAATTGAGAAGCAGCTGCACAAGCTTGTTGATGTGTTGCGTGTCACCGAGTTGGGGCAGGGCGCGTATGTTGAGCGTGAAATTATGCTGGTCAAGCTACAGGCTACCGGCTATGGACGTGAAGAGGTAAAACGTAGCGCGGAGATTTTCCGTGGTCAGATTATTGACGTCACGCCAACGCTTTATACGGTTCAGCTTGCCGGCACCAGCGACAAACTTGATGCGTTTCTCAACAGCGTTCGCGATGTGGCGGAAATCGTTGAAGTTGCACGTTCAGGCATCGTTGGCGTTTCTCGCGGCGATCGCATCATGCGTTAATGACGCAGCGAAATCATTCTTCGACTCTCTAACCCGGCGAAATGCCGGGTTTTTTCATTTTTATGCGCCATGCCGCCTACAGTTACAAAAGCGGTTGCTCCGCACACTTTTCTGCTGTTAGATGTTGCAAATGAGTTGTCCTTAGCGTAACTGCGGATATTGAGATGGCAGAAGCGCGCTTGATTATGGGGTTATCGTGAAACTGGATGAAATTGCGCGCCTGGCGGGCGTGTCGCGCACCACGGCCAGTTACGTCATTAATGGTAAAGCGCGGCAGTATCGTGTCAGCGACAAAACTGTCGAGAAAGTGATGGCGGTGGTGCGTGAACACAATTATCACCCTAATGCAGTAGCCGCCGGGCTGCGCGCAGGGCGTACACGCTCGATTGGTTTGGTCATTCCTGATTTAGAAAATACCAGCTACACGCGCATCGCTAACTACCTTGAGCGACAGGCGCGCCAGCGTGGTTATCAGTTGCTAATCGCCTGTTCCGAAGATCAGCCTGACAACGAAATGCGCTGCATTGAGCATCTGCTGCAACGTCAGGTCGATGCCATTATTGTGTCAACCTCTTTGCCACCTGAGCATCCATTTTATCAACGCTGGATCCACGATTCGCTGCCTATCATTGCGCTGGACAGGGCGCTCGATCGCGAACATTTCACCAGCGTAGTCGGCGCCGATCAGGATGATGCCTTTACCCTGGCTTCTGAACTGCGCCAGCTTGAGGTTAAAAACGTATTGTTTCTTGGCGCTTTACCTGAGCTTTCTGTGAGTTTTCTGCGTGAGACGGGGTTTCGTGACGCCTGGAAAGAGGATGAGCGCCCGATTGATTATATCTACTGCAACAGTTTTGAGCGCACCGCTGCTGCTGCGCTGTTTGAAAAATATCTCGACGATCATCCGATGCCAGAGGCGCTTTTCACGACCTCATTTGGCCTGTTGCAAGGCGTAATGGATGTGACGCTGAAACGTGACGGTCGGTTGCCCACCGAGCTGGCCATTGCCACCTTTGGCGACCACGAATTACTGGACTTTTTAGAGTGTCCGGTGCTGGCGGTGGGGCAACGTCATCGCGATGTCGCTGAGCGCGTGCTGGAGTTGGTTCTTGCCTCACTGGATGAGCCAAGAAAGCCTAAACCGGGATTAACCCGTATCCGTCGTAATTTATTCCGCCGCGGGAAATTAAGCCGCAAAGCAAAATAAAAAAC
The DNA here is from genome assembly GCA_018842655.1 of Candidatus Pantoea haifensis. Classification (GTDB taxonomy): domain Bacteria; phylum Pseudomonadota; class Gammaproteobacteria; order Enterobacterales; family Enterobacteriaceae; genus Pantoea; species Pantoea haifensis. The sequence goes on from JAGTWN010000004.1 coordinate 3,619,071, forward strand.
GGGCAGCAATAATGCTGCCTCAAATTATTTCAAGCGAAATGAGTTGAACGGGCTGGCGAGGAGGGCGTAAAAAAGCGTAAATAATGCACACTTTAATTAACAAATTAAGAAGGCTAATTTTTTGTTAATTGTTTACATCTTCTCCAACTAGCGAACCCACAAGCTACCTGATGAGTTTTAGCCTGTTTTAAGAAATCCCCTAAAATGCCGCCGCTGTCTCAGAATCCACGATAAATATTGAATCATTTAAATTGTATTATTTTTAGCCATTATTTTTAGTGAAATTAATTTTATTCAGTTATTCATCAAGTTAATTTTTAAATTCTCTCTTAACTCAGAGTTGATTCCTGCCAGTTGATTTTTTGTCAGCATGAAATAGTGATATTCAGCAACCGCTCCGGCTTGACAAGGATTTCATCGGGTCCTTAAACTCGTTTCGTGGTAAAAAGTGGGATAAAGTGGCGGAAATGGGTAACTGAGGGGAAAGACTGGCATGTTCCGTGGAGCAACGTTAGTCAGCCTCGACAGCAAAGGACGACTGGCCGTACCAACGCGCTATCGTGATTTGCTGAAAGGGGAGTCTCAAGGTCAAATGGTATGCACCATCGATCTTCATCAGCCCTGCCTGTTGCTTTATACCTTACCCGAATGGGAAATCATTGAAAAAAGCTGGCTCGCTTATCCAGTATGAACCCACTTGAGCGCCGCGTGCAGCGTTTGCTATTAGGTCATGCCAGTGAGTGCCAGATGGATAATGCAGGCCGCTTGCTGTTGGCGAATACCCTTCGTCAGCACGCCAAATTAACAAAAGAAGTGATGCTGGTTGGACAGTTCAACAAATTTGAGCTGTGGGATGAACAGACCTGGTATCAACAAGTTAAGGACGATATTGACGCAGAACAGTCGGCTCAGGAACCTTTATCTGATCGGTTGCAGGACTTGTCGCTATAGCTATGCAGGAAAATTTTAAACATACCACCGTGCTGTTGGATGAGGCGGTTAACGGCCTCAATATCAAGGAAGACGGGATCTACATCGACGGCACCTTTGGTCGCGGCGGGCATTCACGCTTGATTCTTTCGCAGCTTGGCGCGAAAGGACAGCTCATCGCCATCGATCGTGACCCGCAAGCTATTGCCGCGGCCGCTGAGATAAAAGATCCGCGTTTTACAATTATTCATGGCCCTTTTTCTGCGCTGGCCGAATACGCCTCAGCGCGAGAACTGACCGGCAAGATCGATGGCATTTTACTGGACCTCGGTGTTTCATCGCCCCAGTTGGATGATGCTGAACGCGGTTTCTCTTTTATGCGTGATGGACCGCTGGATATGCGTATGGATCCGACGCGTGGGCATTCAGCAGCAGAATGGCTGCTTCATGCTGAAGAGGCTGATATCGCGTTTGTGCTGAAAACCTATGGCGAAGAGCGTTTTGCTAAGCGTATTGCACGCGCCATCGTCGAACGCAATCGTGAACAGCCGATGACACGTACTAAAGAACTGGCAGAGGTTATCGCGGCGGCAACGCCGGTGAAAGATAAGTTCAAGCACCCGGCGACACGCAGTTTTCAGGCGATTCGTATCTGGATCAACAGTGAGCTTGAAGAGATCGATACCGCGTTAAAAGGCGCTGTAGAGGTGCTGGCTACCGCAGGCAGATTATCGGTTATCAGCTTTCACTCGCTTGAAGACCGTCTGGTTAAGCGTTTTATGCGCGATCAGAGTCGCGGGCCGCAGGTTCCAGCCGGATTACCGATGACCGAGCAGCAACTACAGGCTTTAGGGGGCCGTCAGTTGAAATTACTCGGCAAACGGGTGCCGGGTGAGGCTGAAGTGGCAGAGAACCCGCGTGCACGCAGCTCAGTATTACGTATTGCGGAGAGAACGGACGCATGATCGGCAATGAACGCCACAGCCTGCCCGGCGTCATTGGCGGCGATCTGCTGCGTAAAAGCAAGATTCCATTGCTATTGCTGGCTGCGGTTTTGATTTCAGCGGTGCTGGTGGTGACAACCACCCATAAAACCCGTTTGTTAACCGCACAGCGTGAACAGTTAGTACTTGAACGGGATGCGCTGGACATTGAATGGCGCAACCTGATTTTAGAAGAGAACGCCTTGGGCGATCACAGCCGGGTAGAGCGGATCGCAACCGAGAAGCTGCAAATGCAGCATGTTGATCCTTCACAGGAAAACATTGTGGTGCAGAAATAAGGATCTTAAATAGCGAATGAGCGGCGCAGGCAGAACGCTGAAGTTAAAAAACCGGAAGATAAGGCCAGCTTTGTAAGCTGGCGTTTTGCGTTGCTGTGCGGCTGTATTTTGCTGGCATTAGGCGGGCTACTGTCGCGTGTTGCCTGGCTACAAGTCATCAACCCCGACAAACTGGTTAAAGAGGGCGATTTGCGTTCTCTGCGCGTTCAGGCTGTGCCGACCGCGCGTGGCATGATCAGCGATCGCGCAGGGCGACCTCTGGCGGTCAGCGTGCCGGTTAATGCGATCTGGGCCGATCCTAAAGAGCTGCATGACGGTGGCGGTATCACGCTCGACAGTCGCTGGAAAGCCTTGTCTGATGCTCTTTCGATCCCACTCGACCAGCTGGCTACACGCGTTAACGCCAACCCAAAAGGACGCTTTGTCTACCTTGCCCGCCAGGTCAATCCGGCTATTGGCGACTACATCAAAAAACTCAAACTTCCCGGGATCCACTTACGCGAAGAGTCGCGTCGTTACTATCCGGCAGGGCAGGTGACGTCGCATCTGATCGGCTTTACCAACATTGACGGTCAGGGCATTGAAGGTATCGAAAAAAGCTTCGATAAATGGCTGACCGGCTCGCCAGGCGAGCGTACCGTGCGTAAAGATCGTTATGGTCGGGTAATTGAAGATATCTCCTCAGTAGACAGTCGCGCAGCCCACAACCTGACACTCAGTATTGATGAGCGTTTGCAGGCGTTAGTTTACCGCGAACTGAATAACGCAGTGGCGTTTAACAAAGCTGAATCAGGCACTGCGGTGCTGGTAGACGTTAATACCGGTGAAGTGCTGGCGATGGCTAACAGTCCCGCTTACAACCCGAACAATCTCAGCAACACGCCAAAAGAGATGATGCGTAACCGCGCCATCACCGACATTTTCGAACCTGGCTCAACAGTGAAGCCAATGGTGGTCATGACGGCGCTGCAACGTGGCGTGGTGAAAGAGAACAGCGTACTGAATACTGTGCCGTACCGCGTTAATGGTCATGAGATCAAAGACGTGGCGCGTTATAACGAATTGACCCTGACAGGGGTTCTGCAGAAGTCGAGTAACGTCGGTGTTTCACGTTTGGCGTTAGCGATGCCCTCCTCAGCGTTAGTAGAAACTTACGCGCGCTTTGGACTGGGAAAACCGACCAATTTGGGGCTGGTCGGGGAAAGTAGTGGCTTATACCCTCAAAAACAACGGTGGTCTGACATAGAGAGGGCCACCTTCTCTTTCGGCTATGGGCTAATGGTAACGCCGTTACAGTTAGCGCGAGTCTACGCAACCATCGGCAGCTATGGCATTAACCGCCCGCTGTCGATTACCAAGGTGGATCCGCCCGTTGCGGGCGAACGCGTTTTCGATGAATCACTGGTCAGAACTGTGATGCATATGATGGAGAGCGTCGCCTTACCGGGTGGCGGTGGCGTCAAGGCTGCAATTAAGGGCTATCGCATTGCGATTAAAACCGGTACGGCTAAAAAAGTCGGCCCGGACGGACGCTACGTCAACAAATACATCGCTTATACCGCAGGCGTTGCGCCTGCCAGCCATCCTCGATTTGCGCTGGTGGTCGTGATCAACGATCCCCAGGCGGGTAAATATTATGGCGGTGCGGTTTCTGCACCGGTCTTTGGTGCCATCATGGGCGGTGTTCTGCGCACGATGAACATTGAGCCGGATGCGTTACCGACAAATGACAAGAATGAGTTGGTGACTAACAGAAGTGGGGAATCAAGTGACAGATCGTAACCTGCGCGCCTTACTTGGCCCATGGGTGCCAGACGCGCCGGCGCGTCAGCTTCGCGACATGACACTGGACAGCCGCAATGCGGCTGCTGGCGATCTGTTTGTCGCCGTTGCAGGCCATCACGCCGATGGGCGACGTTTTATTCCACAAGCGATAGCGCAAGGCGTTACAGCTGTGATTGCTGAAGCGGAAGGTGAAGCAACGGATGGTGAAATCCGTGAAATGCACGGCGTGCCGGTCATTTACCTGGCGCAATTACATCAACGCCTGTCAGCCCTGGCGGGGCGTTTTTATCAGCAGCCGGGTGAAAAACAGAAGCTGATTGGTGTTACCGGCACCAATGGCAAAACCACTGTGACGCAACTGCTGGCGCAGTGGGCAAATCTGCTGGGCGAGACCAGTGCGGTAATGGGGACAGTGGGTAACGGATTAGTTGGGCAGCTTTCGCCCACGGAAAATACCACGGGTTCAGCGGTCGATGTGCAGCACATTTTGCACGATTTGACCGAAAAGGGGGCCACCCTGACCGCAATGGAGATCTCTTCGCACGGTCTGGTACAGCATCGTGTTGCGGCGCTGCCTTTTGCCGCTGCGGTTTTCACCAATCTCAGCCGTGATCACCTCGATTATCATGGCGATATGCAGAATTACGAATCGGCTAAATGGCTGTTGTTCTCTGAGCATCAGGTCGGACAGGCGATTCTCAATGTTGATGATGAAGTGGGACGTCGCTGGCTGGCAAACTTGCCTGATGCCGTTGCGGTAACCATGGAAAATAATTTGCAACCGGGCTGTCATGGCCGCTGGTTAAAAGCGACAAATGTCACCTATCACGACAACGGCGCGCGTATCTGCTTCAGTTCAGGCTGGGGTGAGGGCGAAATCAACAGCCGTTTGATGGGGGCGTTTAACGTCAGTAACGTTCTGCTGGCGCTGGCAACATTGCTGGCGCTTGGCTATTCACTGGATGCGTTGCTCCGCGTTGCTTCGCAGCTGCAACCGGTCAATGGCCGCATGGAAGTGTTTCACGCAGCCAGCAAGCCGACAGTGGTTGTCGATTATGCTCACACGCCAGATGCGCTGGAAAAAGCGTTAGAAGCGGCTCGCCTGCACTGCAAAGGCAAGCTTTGGTGCCTGTTTGGCTGTGGCGGCGATCGCGACAAAGGCAAACGTCCGCTGATGGGCGCCATTGCTGAGCAATTCGCTGATGTCGTGGTTATCACTGATGACAATCCACGCAGTGAGGATCCGCAAGCTATCGTGAATGACATTCTTACCGGTCTGTTGGATCCGAACCGTGCTCGCGTGGTAGCAGGACGGGCGCAAGCCGTGACCAATACCATTATGCAGGCCCAGCCGGATGACATCGTGTTGGTGGCAGGCAAAGGCCATGAAGATTATCAAATCATTGGCAATCGTCGTTTAGATTACTCAGATCGCGCCACTGTCGCGGCGCTGTTAGGCGGTGCGGCATGATTCCTGTTTCGTTAACTGCCTTAGCGGATATGACGGGTGGCACGCTGTACGGCAGTGATTTGACGCTGACCGATGTCACTACCGACACACGTCAAGTCACCGCAGGCAGCCTGTTTGTTGCCATCATTGGTGAGCGTTTCGATGCGCATAATTTTGTGGGTGATGCGATTGCTAATGGCGCACAGGCTCTGCTGGTAAGTAAGCATTTACCTGTTGCTGTGCCACAGGTGGTTGTAGAGGATACACGCCTGGCATTCGGTAAGCTCGCCGCGTGGGTGCGCCAGCAGGCCAGGGCGCGCGTCGTGGCGTTGACCGGCTCCTCGGGTAAAACGTCGGTAAAAGAGATGACGGCCGCGATTTTGCGCCAGTGCGGCGAAACCCTTTATACCGCCGGTAACCTGAATAACGATTTTGGCGTGCCGATGACGCTGCTCCGTCTGACAGCAGAACATCAATATGCCGTTATCGAACTGGGCGCTAACCATCAGGGCGAAATTGCTTACACTACCGCGTTAGCTCAGCCCGAAAGTGCGCTGGTCAATAATCTCGCGGCTGCGCATCTCGAAGGTTTCGGCTCGCTGGCCGGTGTGGCTAAAGCGAAGGGGAGATTTTTACGGCTTGCCTGAGCACGGCACCGCTATTCTCAACGCCGACAGCAACGACTGGCCACACTGGCAAACACATCTGCATGGCAAACGCGTCTGGCGCTTTTCACCACAGGACACGGGATGTGATTACTTTGCCAGCGACGTCAAGGTGACGCAGAACGGCACGCATTTCAATCTGCATACCCCGCAGGGCAGCGTCGCGATTTCGCTGCCACTGCCAGGCCGTCACAATGTCGCCAATGCGCTGGCTGCCGCTGCGCTGGCTTTGTCCGTTGATGCACCGCTCAGCGCAATCCAGTCAGGGCTGAAAAACTTACATTCTGTTCCGGGTCGTCTGTTCCCGATTCGCCTGTCTGAACATCAGTTATTACTTGATGACAGCTACAACGCCAATGTGGGCTCAATGACGGCTGCCGCACAGGTGCTGGCTGAAATGCCGGGTTACCGCGTGATGGTGGTAGGCGATATGGCAGAACTGGGTGATGAAGCAGAGCAGTGTCATCGTGAAGTCGGGCTGGCGGCTAAGGCGGCTGGCCTCGATCGTGTCTTAAGCACCGGCAAAATGAGCCATTTCATCAGTGAAAGCAGCGAAGTTGGTGAACATTTCAGCGATAAAACCACACTCACTGAACGTTTACGTTCGCTGTTGTCCGAACACCCAGAAATGACCGTGTTGATTAAAGGTTCGCGTAGTGCCGCCATGGAGCAGGTAGTACAGAGCTTACAGGAGAAAGGAACATGTTAGTTTGGCTGGCCGAACATTTGGTCGCATTTTATTCGGGCTTTAACGTCTTTTCGTATTTGACGTTTCGCGCCATTGTCAGCCTGCTGACCGCTCTGTTTATTTCACTGTACATGGGGCCGCGCCTGATTGCCTGGCTGCAAAAATTACAGATTGGTCAGGTTGTTCGTAACGATGGTCCGGAGTCGCATTTTAGCAAGCGCGGCACGCCAACCATGGGCGGCATTATGATCCTCACCTCAATCACCATTTCGGTGCTGATGTGGGCGTATCCCTCCAATCCCTACGTCTGGTGCGTGCTGGTGGTGCTGGTGGGCTTCGGCGTGATTGGCTTTGTTGATGACTATCGCAAAGTGGTACGTAAGGACACTAAAGGACTGATTGCACGGTGGAAATACTTTTGGATGTCAGTGATTTCACTCGGCGTTGCCTTTGCGCTCTACCTTGCCGGTAAAGATACGCCAGCTACACAGCTGGTCGTGCCGTTCTTTAAAGACATCATGCCACAGCTCGGACTGTTTTATGTGTTGCTGGCTTATTTTGTGATTGTTGGCACCGGTAATGCGGTCAATCTGACTGATGGCCTGGATGGCCTGGCGATCATGCCAACGGTATTTGTTGCGGCAGGTTTCGCGCTGGTTGCCTGGGCCACCGGCAACGTGAAGTTTGCTGAGTACCTACATATTCCTTATTTGCGTCACGCAGGCGAGCTGGTGATTGTCTGTACCGCCATTGTGGGTGCGGGATTAGGCTTTCTGTGGTTCAACACTTATCCGGCGCAGGTGTTCATGGGCGATGTTGGTTCGCTGGCACTGGGTGGCGCGTTAGGCACTATCGCTGTGCTGCTGCGCCAGGAATTTTTGCTGGTCATCATGGGCGGTGTTTTCGTGGTGGAAACGCTGTCGGTCATTCTGCAGGTGGGATCGTTTAAGCTGCGCGGTCAGCGTATTTTCCGCATGGCACCGATCCATCACCACTATGAATTGAAAGGTTGGCCGGAGCCGCGCGTCATTGTGCGTTTCTGGATTATTTCGCTGATGCTGGTGCTGATTGGCCTGGCCACGCTGAAGGTACGTTAATCATGGCTGACTATCGGGGCAGGAAAGTTGTCATTATCGGGTTGGGCCTGACCGGTCTTTCCTGTGTTGATTTCTTTTTAGCGCAAGGCGTAACGCCACGCGTGATGGACACCCGTATGTCGCCGCCTGGCCTCGACCAGCTTCCTCAACAGGTTGAACGCTATGTAGGCGGCATTCAGACCGACTGGCTGTTAGCGGCTGATTTAATCGTTGCCAGCCCCGGTGTCGCGCTGGCCCATCCGGCATTGAGCGAGGCCGCTGACGCCGGTATTGAAATCGTTGGTGATATCGAACTCTTCTGCCGGGAAGCGCAGGCTCCGATTGTAGCAATTACAGGATCGAACGGTAAAAGCACGGTGACTACGCTGGTCGGTGAGATGGCAAAAGCGGCAGGCTGGCAGGTTGGGGTAGGGGAAATATCGGTTTGCCTGCGCTGAGCCTGCTGAAATCGCCTGCGCAGCTCTATGTCCTTGAGCTGTCGAGTTTTCAGCTGGAAACCACCCACAGCCTGAAAGCGGCAGCGGCAACCATTCTCAACGTGACAGAAGATCATATGGATCGCTATCCGTTAGGGATGCAGCAGTATCGCGCGGCAAAATTGCGCATTTATGAAAATGCCAAAGTTTGTGTCGTCAATGCTGATGACGCTCTGACCATGCCGGTGCGTGGCGCAGATGTGCGTTGCGTCAGCTTTGGTATCGACTTTGGCGATTATCACCTGAACAAACAGCAGGGCGCAGTCTGGCTAAAGGTAAAAGGCGAAAAAGTGCTGAATACCGATGAGATGAAGCTGGTGGGACAGCACAACTATACCAATGCGCTGGCTGCGCTGGCGCTGGCGGATGCTGTGGGTTTACCGCGCGCGACCAGCCTTGCCGCCCTGACCACCTATAGCGGGTTGGCCCATCGCTTCCAGCTGGTGCACGAGCACAACGGTGTGCGCTGGATTAATGATTCCAAAGCCACCAATGTTGGCAGCACCGAGGCTGCTTTGAACGGATTGCAACTTAACGGCACGCTGTGGCTGCTGTTGGGCGGTGACGGTAAATCTGCCGATTTTTCACCGCTGACGCGCTATCTCAAGGGCGACAATTTGCGTTTGTTCTGCTTTGGTCGTGACGGTGATGCGCTCGCTGCATTACGTCCTGAAATTTCAGTGCGGACTGAGACGCTGCAGCAGGCGATGGCGCAGATTGCTGCCCTGGTTAAGCCAGGCGATATGGTGCTGTTATCACCCGCTTGTGCCAGCCTCGATCAGTTCCGTAGCTTTGAGCAGCGCGGTGACACCTTTGCACAACTGGCGAAGGAGTTGAGCTAATGCGGATACCTGGTGCTGGCATTGTGGCTTACCTGTCGGAGCGTTTGAAAGACTGGGTGATGGGCTCGCGTGAGAGTGATGACACCTCACTGGTGCTGTATGACCGAACCTTGCTGTGGCTGACGTTTGGCCTGGCAGTGATCGGTTTCGTCATGGTGACTTCCGCTTCAATGCCGGTTGGACAGCGTTTATCGGAGGATCCGTTCTACTTTGCCAAACGCGATGCATTTTATATCGCGTTAGCATTAGGCATTGCGCTGGTAACGTTGCGTATCCCCATGGATTTTTGGCAACGCTACAGCAATGTCATGCTGATGGCGTCTGTGGTGATGCTGTTGATCGTTCTGGTGGTAGGTAGCTCCGTAAACGGTGCATCGCGCTGGATTGCTTTGGGGCCGTTGCGTATTCAGCCTGCGGAGCTCTCCAAGCTGACGCTGTTCTGCTATCTCGCCAGCTATCTGGTGCGCAAAGTGGAAGAGGTCCGGAACAACTTCTGGGGCTTTTGCAAACCAATGGGCGTGATGGTGGTGCTGGCTGTTTTACTGTTGGCACAGCCAGACCTCGGTACGGTGGTTGTATTGTTCGTGACAACGCTGGCGATGCTGTTTTTGGCGGGCGCGAAATTATGGCAGTTCCTGGCCATCATCGGCTCCGGCATTTTTGCGGTGGTGCTGCTTATCATTGCGGAACCTTATCGTATGCGCCGCGTTACCTCATTCTGGGATCCATGGGAAGATCCCTTTGGCAGCGGCTACCAGTTAACCCAGTCGCTGATGGCCTTTGGACGCGGGGAGTTTTGGGGGCAAGGGCTCGGCAACTCGGTGCAAAAACTGGAGTATCTGCCTGAAGCGCATACCGACTTTATTTTCTCCATTATTGGAGAAGAACTCGGCTACATCGGTGTGGTTTTGGCGCTGTTAATGGTATTCTTCGTCGCTTTTCGCGCAATGTCGATTGGCCGACGCGCGCTGGAGCTCGATCAACGCTTTTCTGGCTTTTTAGCCTGTTCAATTGGCGTGTGGTTTAGCTTTCAGGCACTGGTTAACGTTGGGGCGGCAGCGGGGATGTTACCGACCAAAGGTCTGACATTGCCCTTAATCAGTTACGGTGGTTCCAGTTTGATCATTATGTCGACGGCCATCGTCTTCCTGTTGCGCATAGATTATGAAACGCGTCTGGCGAAAGCGCAGGCGTTTACCCGAGGTGGTCGATGAGTGGTAAGCGATTGATGGTGATGGCGGGTGGAACCGGTGGGCATGTATTCCCTGGTCTGGCTGTTGCCCATCATCTGATAGAGCAGGGCTGGCAGGTTCGCTGGCTGGGCACGGCCGATCGCATGGAAGCCGATTTAGTGCCGAAGCACGGCATCGAAATTGATTTTATTCGCATCAGCGGGTTACGGGGTAAAGGCATTAAAGCGCAGCTTCTGGCTCCGGTGCGTATTTTCAACGCCTGGCGCCAGGCGCGCGCAATCATGAAAGCCTGGCAACCCAACGTCGTACTCGGCATGGGCGGTTACGTATCAGGGCCGGGCGGTTTAGCTGCCTGGAGCTGTGGTATTCCGGTGGTGTTACATGAGCAGAACGGTATCGCCGGGTTAACCAATAAATGGTTAGCAAAAATTGCCACAAAAGTGATGCAGGCTTTTCCAGGCGCCTTTCCACAGGCTGATGTGGTCGGGAATCCGGTACGTAATGATGTGCTGGATCTGCCTTTACCGGATGCACGCTTAACCGGTCGCAGCGGCCCGATTCGCGTGTTGGTGATTGGCGGCAGTCAGGGGGCCCGCGTGCTGAATCAGACGGTGCCAGAAGTCGCGGCTGAACTGGGTGAGCAGATTACTCTCTGGCACCAGACAGGGAAGGGCGGGTTGCCGGCCGTTGAGCGAGCCTATCAAAAAGCAGGTCAGACGCAGCATAAAGTGACCGAATTTATTGATGATATGGCTGCCGCGTATGGCTGGGCTGATGTGGTGATATGTCGCTCTGGGGCGTTAACAGTGAGCGAAATCGCTGCGGCGGGATTACCGGCGATTTTTGTGCCGTTCCAGCACAAAGATCGTCAGCAATACTGGAATGCGCTGCCGCTGGAAAAAGCGGGCGCGGCAAAATTTTTGAGCAACCGCAATTTACTGCGGATGCTGTAGCGGACACGCTGCGCCACTGGGATCGCCTAACCCTGTTATCCATGGCTGAAAAAGCCCGTCAGGTGGCGATCCCCGATGCGACTGACCGGGTCGCGCTGGAAGTGGCTCGCGCCGCAAAGTAATGAATAGGGTCAGTACGTCTGGCCTGTGCTCACGCTGAGCACAAACTGAAACAGCAGGTAACTGAGAGCGATGAATACACAACAATTGGCAAAACTGCGTTCCATAGTGCCCGAGATGCGTCGCGTCCGGCACATCCATTTTGTCGGCATCGGTGGTGCTGGCATGGGCGGTATTGCCGAAGTGTTAGCAAATGAAGGCTACCATATCAGCGGTTCTGATTTGGCTCCTAATCCGGTCACGCAGAATCTGGCTGCGCTGGGCGCAACAATCTATTTTAACCATCGCCCTGAAAACGTAACCGATGCCAGCGTTGTGGTGGTTTCCAGCGCCGTATCGCAGGACAACCCGGAACTGGTGGCGGCACGTGAACAGCGTATCCCGGTTATCCGTCGCGCCGAAATGCTGGCTGAACTGATGCGTTTCCGTCACGGTATTGCTGTAGCGGGTACGCATGGCAAGACAACTACCACAGCCATGGTGTCAAGCATCTATGCCGAAGGCGGCCTCGATCCGACTTTCGTCAACGGAGGACTGGTAAAGGCAGCGGGTACACATGCCCGTCTCGGCAGTAGCCGCTATCTGATTGCAGAAGCTGATGAAAGCGACGCATCATTTCTGCATTTGCAACCGATGGTTGCCATCGTGACTAACATCGAAGCCGACCATATGGATACCTATCAGGGCGACTTCGAAAATCTGAAACAGACTTTTATCAACTTCCTGCACAACCTGCCTTTTTACGGTCGCGCAGTGATGTGTGTTGATGATGTCGTGATCCGTGACCTGATCCCTCGGGTAGGACGCCAGATTACGACTTACGGCTTCAGTGAAGATGCTGACTTACGCATTGAAAATTATGAGCAGCGAGGCGCGCAAGGCCACTTTACTCTGGTACGCCAGGATAAGCCGCGCTTGCAGATCACGCTGAATGCGCCAGGCCGCCACAATGCGCTTAACGCTGCTGCTGCGGTTGCCGTTGCCAGCGAAGAGGGCATTGGCGATAACGCGATTCTGGCAGCATTAGAAAGTTTCCAGGGCACAGGCCGCCGTTTTGATCTGTTGGGTGAATATTCCACAGAGCCGGTAAACGGTCATGCAGGCAGCGCCATGCTGGTAGACGATTACGGTCACCATCCAACTGAAGTTGACGCGACAATTAAAGCGGCGCGTGCAGGCTGGCCGGATAAAAAACTGGTAATGGTTTTCCAGCCGCACCGCTATACACGCACGCGCGATCTGTTTGATGATTTTGCCAATGTGCTGTCACAGGTTGATGTGCTGCTGATGCTCGACGTTTATGCCGCAGGTGAAACACCGATTCCGGGCGCCGATAGCCGTTCGCTGTGTCGCTCTATTCGCGGTCGCGGCAAAGTCGATCCTGTGCTGGTGCCAGAGCACGACGCCTTACCTGAAATGCTGGCTCCGCTGTTAACGGGCAACGATCTTATTCTTGTTCAGGGGCGGGCAATGTCGGTAAAGTGGCGCGTAAATTAGCGGATTGCAAACTGCAACCGGCACGTAAAGTGGAGGAGCGTCATGGCTGAGAAAGTGGCCGTTTTGATGGGCGGAACCTCTGCAGAGCGGGACGTGTCGTTGATGTCGGGTAATGCCGTCCTGGCGGGCTTACGTGAGGCGGGTATTGATGCGCATGCAGTCGATATCCGTGATGTATCCGTGCTGAGCCTGAAAGAGCAGGGCTTTACGAAAACCTTTATCGCCCTGCACGGACGTGGCGGTGAAGATGGCACCTTACAGGCGATGCTTGAATTCCTCGAATTGCCCTATACCGGCAGCGGCGTGATGGCATCGGCTATCACGATGGATAAGCTGCGCACCAAGCTGTTATGGCAGGGACGTGGTTTGCCAGCTGGCCGCTTTGTCTGGTTAACACGCCAGCAACTGGACGCCGGGTTGAACGCTGAAACCGATGCTGAGATTGCCGCGCTAGGCTTACCGCTGTTTGTTAAGCCAAGCTGCGAAGGCTCCAGCGTGGGCATTAGTCGGGTGAACAGTCTGGATGCGCTGCCTGCTGCCCTGGAAGAAGCGTTTCGTCATGATGATGATGTGCTGATTGAAGCTTTCCTGAGCGGTGAAGAGTACACGGTGGGTATTGTGGGCGATCACATTTTGCCTGCAATACGCATTAAGACCGCCAGTGAGTTCTATGACTATGAAGCAAAATATATTTCTGACGATACCCAGTACTTCTGTCCAGCTGGCTTAAATGCTGAGCGCGAAGCGGAATTGCAGCAGTTAGTCTGGGCTTCATGGCGGGCGTTAGGCTGCAGCGGATGGGGCCGGGTGGATGTAATGACCGATGGAAACGGTGACTTTCAGCTCCTGGAAGTGAATACCTCACCGGGCATGACCAGCCACAGTTTAGTGCCTATGGCGGCCAGGCAAGCGGGCATGACTTTCTCGCAGCTGGTCGCCCGTATTCTGGAGCTGGCCGACTGATATGTCACAGGCGGCGATGAACGTACGTAACCGTGAAGCGCAGGAGCAGCGTGTACGCTCCGGGCGTAGTAACGGTGCCCGACTGTTCGGCATCGTATTTTTGCTGATGGTCGTTGGCATTATGGTTTTTGGTGGCTTAGTGGTGCTGAAGTGGATGAATGATGCGTCGCGGCTACCGCTGTCAAAACTGGTGGTAACGGGACAAACGCACTACACCACCCACGATGACATTCGGCAGGCAATTTTGTCGCTTGGCGCACCGGGCACGTTCATGTCGCAGGATGTGGATATCATTCAGCAGCAAATTGAACGCCTGCCGTGGATAAAGCAGGTTAGCGTGCGTAAGCAGTGGCCGGATGAACTGAAAATTAACCTGGTTGAGTATACGCCAGTGGCGCGCTGGAACGATTTGCACATGGTGGATGCAGAAGGTGTCTCTTTCAGCGTGCCGGCTAATCATATTGGCAAAGAGACGATGCCAATGTTGTATGGGCCAGAAGGCAGCGAGAAAGAGGTATTGGCGGGCTATCACCGCATGGATGATGTGCTGAAAGCCAGCAAGTTTACCCTGAAGGTAGCGTCGATGACGGCGCGGCGTTCATGGCAGTTAGTGACCAGCGATGATGTGCGTATTGAGCTGGGACGCAGCGATACCATGAAGCGCCTGAATCGCTTTATTGAGCTCTACCCGGTGCTTCTGCAGCAAGGTCAAAACGAGAGCAAGCGTATCAGCTATGTGGATTTGCGATATGACTCGGGCGCTTCTGTTGGTTGGACACCGGTTGTGATGGAGCCACAGGACAGTAATCAGCAACAGAACCAGGCACAGGCTAAACAACAATGATCAAGGCGACGGACAGAAAACTGGTAGTTGGACTCGAAATTGGCACCGCGAAGGTTGCCGCCCTGGTTGGGGAAATTCTGCCCGATGGTATGGTTAACATTATTGGGGTCGGCAGTTGCCCGTCCCGCGGTATGGACAAAGGTGGCGTAAACGATCTTGAGTCGGTGGTGAAATGCGTACAGCGCGCCATCGATCAGGCCGAGTTAATGGCAGATTGCCAGATCTCCTCCGTCTACCTTGCTTTATCGGGCAAACATATTAGCTGCCAGAACGAAATCGGGATGGTTCCGATTTCAGAAGAGGAAGTGACTCAGGATGATGTGGAAAACGTAGTGCATACCGCTAAATCGGTTCGCGTACGTGACGAGCACCGCATCCTGCACGTTATTCCTCAGGAATATGCCATCGATTATCAGGAAGGCATCAAAAACCCGGTGGGTCTTTCGGGTGTGCGCATGCAGGCGAAAGTACATTTAATTACCTGCCACAACGATATGGCAAAAAATATTGTCAAAGCCGTTGAACGTTGTGGTTTGAAAGTTGACCAATTGATTTTTGCCGGGCTTGCGTCGAGTTTTGCTGTATTAACCGAAGACGAACGTGAGTTAGGGGTCTGTGTTGTCGACATTGGTGGCGGTACAATGGATATCGCGGTGTATACCGGCGGTGCGTTACGTCATACCAAAGTGATCCCTTATGCAGGGAACGTGGTCACCAGCGATATCGCTTACGCCTTTGGTACACCGCCAACCGACGCCGAAGCGATCAAAGTTCGTCACGGCTGCGCGTTAGGTTCGATTGTTGGCAAAGATGAAAATGTGGAAGTGCCCAGTGTGGGCGGCCGTCCACCTCGTAGCTTACAGCGCCAGACGCTGGCTGAGGTGATTGAACCGCGCTACACCGAGCTTTTAAATCTGGTCAATGACGAGATTTTACAGTTACAGGAACAACTGCGTCAGCAGGGCGTAAAACACCATCTGGCAGCCGGTATCGTGTTGACCGGTGGTGCAGCGCAAATAGAAGGACTGGCAGCCTGTGCGCAACGCGTATTCCATACGCAGGTGCGCATCGGTCAGCCATTAAATATTACTGGATTAACTGACTACGCGCAGGAATCATACTACTCAACCGCGGTGGGACTGCTGCATTATGGCAAAGAGTCACACATGAACGGCGATGCAGAGACAGAAAAACGTGCATCAGTAGGAAACTGGTTCAAGCGCATCAACAGTTGGTTGAAAAAGAGTTTTAATTTTCGATAAAGGAGATCATGCTGGTTTTTTTAGTGATCTCCAGGCGACAGGCACATAACGGAGAGAAATCATGTTTGAACCTATGGAATTAACCAATGACGCGGTGATTAAAGTCATCGGCGTCGGCGGTGGCGGTGGCAACGCCGTAGAGCACATGGTACGCGAGCGTATCGAAGGTGTGGAATTCTTTGCTGTGAACACTGACGCGCAAGCGTTGCGTAAAACAGCGGTTGGCCAGACAATCCAGATTGGTAACAACATTACCAAAGGTCTGGGTGCGGGTGCGAACCCGGAAGTCGGCCGTAACTCAGCAGAGGAAGATCGCGAAGCACTGCGTTCTGCGCTGGAAGGGGCAGACATGGTGTTTATCGCCGCAGGTATGGGTGGCGGTACCGGAACTGGCGCAGCGCCAGTCGTGGCTGAAGTGGCAAAAGATTTAGGTATTCTGACTGTTGCGGTAGTTACCAAGCCGTTCAACTTTGAAGGCAAAAAGCGCATGGCGTTTGCCGAGCAGGGTATCGCTGAACTCTCTAAGCATGTCGACTCATTAATTACTATTCCGAACGACAAGCTCCTGAAAGTATTAGGCCGTGGTATTTCGCTGCTGGACGCATTCGGTGCAGCTAACGACGTGCTGAAAGGTGCGGTACAGGGTATCGCAGAATTGATCACGCGTCCGGGTCTGATGAACGTCGACTTCGCTGACGTGCGCACAGTGATGTCAGAAATGGGTTACGCCATGATGGGTTCAGGCGTAGCTTGCGGTGAAGACCGCGCTGAAGAAGCCGCAGAGATGGCGATTTCAAGCCCACTGCTGGAAGATATCGATCTTTCTGGTGCTCGTGGCGTGCTGGTTAACATCACGGCAGGCTTCGATCTGCGTCTGGATGAGTTTGAAACTGTGGGTAACACCATCCGCGCTTTCGCCTCTGACAACGCAACCGTGGTGATTGGTACCTCACTGGATCCGGAAATGAATGACGAGCTGCGCGTCACTGTGGTGGCAACCGGTATTGGCATGGATAAGCGTCCAGAAATCACGCTGGTAACCAACAAGCCAGCCAGCCAACCGGTTATGGACCATCGCTATCAGCAGCACGGTATGTCACCGCTGCCGCAGGAGCAAAAACCGGCTGCGAAAGTGGTTAACGATCAGACCGCCCAGTCAAATAAAGAGCCAGATTACCTTGATATTCCGGCATTTTTGCGTAAGCAAGCCGACTAAGAATATCCCGATAATTGGGATTCTCCGCTCTTTGTGCTAAAGTGTCCGCCCGCTGGTAAAGTATACTGGCGGTTGGAAAGGTAATATTGCGAGATAATACGATGATCAAACAAAGGACATTAAAACGTATTGTTCAGGCGACTGGTGTCGGTTTGCATACCGGCAAGAAAGTCACGCTGACTTTACGCCCTGCGTCGGCTAATACCGGGGTCATCTATCGTCGCACTGACTT
The DNA here is from genome assembly GCA_018842655.1 of Candidatus Pantoea haifensis. Classification (GTDB taxonomy): domain Bacteria; phylum Pseudomonadota; class Gammaproteobacteria; order Enterobacterales; family Enterobacteriaceae; genus Pantoea; species Pantoea haifensis. The sequence continues at coordinate 3,636,566 of JAGTWN010000004.1, forward strand.
GAATCCACCGGTTGATTTCCCGGCTGATGCAAAATACGTGCGCGACACCATGTTAAGTACTTGCCTGGTGAATGATGAAGGCGTGCGTATTTCTACGGTCGAACACCTGAATGCCGCACTGGCGGGATTAGGCATCGATAACATTATTGTTGAAGTTGATGCACCTGAAATCCCGATCATGGACGGAAGCGCAGCACCTTTCATCTATTTGCTGATGGATGCCGGTATCGAACAGTTAAACAGCGCGAAGAAATTCGTGCGTGTTAAAGAGACGGTACGGGTTGAAGATGGTGATAAATGGGCTGAGATTAAGCCATACAACGGTTTCTCGCTCGATTTCACTATCGATTTCAATCACCCGGCTATCGATTCCAGCTCGCAGCGTTATCAGATGAAATTTTCTGCGGAAGCGTTTGTTCGCCAAATCAGTCGTGCGCGTACTTTCGGCTTTATGCGTGAAATTGAATATCTTCAGTCTAAAGGCCTGTGCCTGGGCGGTAGCTTAGATTGTGCGATAGGTCTGGATGATTTCCGCGTACTGAATGAAGAAGGCCTGCGTTTTGAAGACGAATTTGTTCGTCACAAAATGCTGGACGCAATTGGCGATCTGTTTATGTGTGGCCACAACATTATTGGCGCGTTTACCGCGTTCAAATCGGGTCATGCGTTGAACAACAAGCTACTGCAAGCAGTTTTGGCTAAGCAAGAAGCCTGGGAATGGGCGACTTTCGAAGACGAAGCTGAACTGCCGCTGGCATTTAAAGCACCGAATCTGGTTCTGGCTTAATTACCCCAGAACGTGAAGCGGCTGGTTATGCTGACACTCTCTCCGGTCAGCGGCGCCAGCCGTTTTTCTTTTCCCTTCGTTACTTCTGCTAATGCGATGCCGCTCGCAAACCGATGTAGGTTTTGCTGAATTGCTGAACAAACACGCGCAATTTGTTCCAGAGCTACTTTAATCCCAGGTGTCGATGCCCCACATTAGTGGTACTATCTCAGGCGTTTTTACAGGCTTAACGTAACTGCATCATGCGGTGAGTCACCCACAACGGATGCGCAAATCTATTTAAGCGCGATGGAAAGATTGTGATCGGGATTTTTTTACGCTGGCGACAATTAGGCAGACGCTATTTCTGGCCTCATCTCCTGTTGGGGATGGTGGCGGCCAGTCTTGGCTTGCCAGCCTGTGCACAAAGTTCTGAACCGAATGCCTCTTCCGAATCGCCTGTCAGCAGCCTTTTTATCGGTAATGCTGTTCGCTTTGATCATCTTATCCGTTTGCAGGAAACGGCAAGGCGACCCAGTTTCACGGTAGATTACTGGCACCAACATGCTATCCGCACCGTTATTCGTCATCTCTCTTTTACCTTAACGCCGCAGGCGCAGGCGACAGATAATGACGAACATCCGCTGGCGGCGCACAAGCTGGCGTTAATAGATTCTCTGCATGCGTTACTGACGTCTCATACTGCGCTCGCTGCACCGCTGGCGACCACCTTAAACACGCCTGTTGTTTTCCTGGTACGTACTTCTGTTGCGTGGCATGCCAGACTGCATGGTATCCGCGCCGGGCCAAACGTATTGTTCTGCTAACCTTTTTGATTCTTTCACTTTTTTAGATTTTGCAGCCCGTGGTATCACGGCTGAATTGAGAATAAATTTATTATGTTAATCAAAATGTTGACCAAAGTTTTTGGTAGCAGCAATGATCGTACTTTACGTCGTATGCGCAAAGCCGTTGATGTCATCAACAAAATGGAGCCTGATTTTGAGAAGCTCTCTGATGAAGAACTGAAGGGAAAAACAGGCGTTTTTCGCGAACGTCTGAAGAAAGGCGAAACGCTGGAAAGCTTGATCCCGGAAGCCTTCGCAACGGTACGTGAAGCCAGTAAGCGCGTATTTGGTATGCGTCACTTTGACGTACAGTTAATTGGCGGCATGGTTCTGAACGATCGCTGTATTGCCGAGATGCGTACCGGTGAAGGTAAAACCTTAACGGCTACCTTACCAGCTTACCTGAATGCGTTAACCGGTAAAGGCGTACACGTTGTTACCGTCAATGACTATCTGGCGCAGCGTGATGCGGAAAATAACCGTCCGCTGTTTGAATTCCTTGGCTTGTCAGTGGGTATCAACTTACCGGGTATGCCTGCACCCGCCAAACGCGCCGCCTATGCTGCTGACATTACTTACGGCACCAACAACGAATACGGCTTCGACTATCTGCGCGACAACATGGCCTTCAGCCCGGAAGAGCGTGTACAGCGTAAACTGAACTACGCTCTGGTGGACGAAGTTGACTCCATCCTGATCGATGAAGCACGTACGCCGTTAATTATTTCTGGCCCCGCTGAAGACAGTTCTGACCTGTATATCAAGGTTAATAAAATCATTCCGCATCTGGTTCGTCAGGATAAAGAAGATTCTGAAACCTATCAGGGCGAGGGTGATTTCTGGGTGGATGAAAAGGCACGCCAGGCACACATGTCTGAACGCGGTCTGGTCAAAGTAGAAGAACTGCTGGTCAGCCAGGGCATTATGGAAGCGGGGAGTCTCTTTACTCGCCGACCAATATCATGCTGATGCACCATGTGACCGCTGCCTTGCGCGCGCACGCCCTTTTTACTCGCGATGTTGATTACATTGTAAAAGATGGCGAAGTGGTTATCGTTGATGAACACACCGGTCGTACCATGCAGGGCCGTCGCTGGTCCGATGGTTTGCATCAGGCGATCGAAGCGAAAGAAGGTGTGGATATTCAGAACGAGAACCAGACGCTGGCCTCGATCACCTTCCAGAACTATTTCCGCATTTACGAAAAACTGGCGGGTATGACCGGTACTGCTGATACCGAAGCGTTCGAATTCAGCTCAATCTATAAGCTGGATACCATCGTTGTTCCTACCAACCGTCCAATGGTGCGTAAGGATCTGCCTGACCTGGTCTATATGACCGAGAAAGAGAAAATTGACGCCATCATTGAAGATATTCGTGAGCGTACTGCTAACGGACAGCCGGTGCTGGTGGGAACCATTTCGATTGAAAAATCAGAAGTCGTATCTAACGAACTGACGCGCGCAGGCATTAAGCATAACGTGCTGAATGCCAAGTTCCATGCCCGTGAAGCAGACATTGTTGCTCAGGCCGGACAGCCAGGCGCGGTGACCATCGCAACGAACATGGCCGGACGTGGTACGGATATTATGCTGGGCGGCAGCTGGCACGCAGAAGTGGCTGAGTTACAGGAACCAACAGAAGCACAGATTGAAGAGATTAAAGCGGCATGGCAGATTCGTCACGATGCCGTTCTGGCTTCTGGTGGTTTGCACATCGTTGGTACAGAGCGCCATGAGTCACGCCGTATCGACAATCAGTTACGGGGTCGTGCAGGTCGTCAGGGCGATGCCGGTTCATCTCGTTTCTACCTGTCGATGGAAGATGCGCTGATGCGTATTTTCGCCTCGGATCGCGTATCGAATATGATGCGTAAATTGGGTATGAAACCAGGCGAAGCGATTGAGCATCCATGGGTAACCAAAGCGATTGCCAACGCCCAGCGTAAAGTTGAAAGCCGCAACTTTGATATTCGTAAGCAGCTGCTTGAATACGATGATGTGGCAAACGATCAGCGCCGTGCGATTTACAGCCAGCGTAACGAATTGCTCGATGTTTCTGATGTAAGTGAAACTATTAACAGCATTCGCCAGGATGTTTATAAAGCGACAATCGACAGCTACATTCCACCGCAGTCACTGGAAGAGATGTGGGACGTGCCAGGACTGGAAGAGCGTTTGCGTAACGATTTCGATCTGGATCTGCCTGTCGCTGAATGGCTGGATAAAGAGCCGGATCTGCATGAAGAAACGCTGCGCGAGCGCATCATGACGCACGCGATGGAAAGCTACGCCCGGAAAGAAGAAGTGGTCGGCGCTGAAACGATGCGCAGCTTCGAAAAAGGTGTGATGTTGCAAACGCTGGATTCCTTGTGGAAAGAGCACCTTGCGGCGATGGACTATCTGCGTCAGGGCATCCATCTGCGTGGCTACGCTCAGAAAGATCCAAAGCAGGAATACAAGCGTGAATCTTTCGCTATGTTTGCCGCCATGCTGGAATCATTGAAGTATGAAGTGATCAGCACCTTGAGTAAGGTGCAGGTGCGCATGCCAGAAGAGATTGAAGCAATGGAACAGCAGCGTCGTGAAGAAGCGGAGCGTCTGGCACAGCAACAGCAACTCAGCCATGTAGATGACGAAACCTTAGCGGCAGCTTCACTGGCGCAGCAGGGCGGCGAACGCAAAGTAGGACGCAACGATCCTTGTCCTTGCGGCTCCGGTAAGAAATACAAACAGTGTCATGGCCGCCTCGCCTGATACTGTTTAAAGCCAGAAAGCGAGCGCCACTAAGCGCCTGAAAAAATTTTTTGGCAGTTGCGCCCGTTAGCTGCGGAATAAGCCCGGTTTATCGCCGGGCTTATTTTTTGGCCAAAAAAGTCTCTTTTAGGTTACGGGCACCGTCAGATATAAAGCCGCTGTTTTAAAATATTTTTCTCTGACACCAAAGCGATTAACTTCCATTAACAGCTGTTTTAGAATCAGTCCACATTCAGCAAAACATTCCGGGAAATCATTCATGAAGCACCTGCAGGTCGCGGTAGGCATTATCCGCAACGCCGAAAAACAAATTTTTCTTGCCCAGCGTGCGGCGTCCTCTTATATGGCGAATAAGTGGGAATTTCCTGGCGGAAAAATTGAGGCGGGTGAGAGTGCTGAACAAGGTTTACTGCGTGAATTACTGGAAGAGACCGGGATTGAAGTCACGCAAGCGCGCCCGATTGGCGAAGCCGATCATTCCTATGAAGATTTGCGCGTGACGCTGCATTTTTCCTGGTCGAAGGCTGGAAAGGTGAACCCTGGGGGCGTGAAGGACAGCCACAACGCTGGGTTGCGCAGCAGGATTTAGTTGCAGACGAATTTCCGCCAGCAAATCATCAGCTGATTGCGCGTCTCATTGCCGGTGAATGGTAACAGTGGGGCAATCGCCCCACTTAAACCTTAACGTTCCTCTTCACTCCAGTCATCACTGTCGTTCAGATCGCCGCTGCTGGGAATACGCTTTTCTTCAGCAGCCCATTCACCCAAATCGATAAGCTGACAGCGTTTGCTGCAAAAAGGTCGCCACGGGCTGAGCTCATCCCAGATAACGTCTTTGCCACACTGAGGGCATGTAACAGTAAGAATTTCGTCCTGCATTTTCACCTCTAACAACAGGCTAATTGAAAATTAAGTCGTGCCGGTACTTCGCCTCGTTCGCTATCGAATGGCATAAAGCGAATGGCGTAGCGGCTTTTATGACCAGAGACCTGAGGATAAAGCGAATCTTCCAGTTGAAGCTGCAAACGCAGCAGATCGGCTCCTTCAGCATTATCCTGATAAAATCCATTCAGGCTGGTTTGATGACGAAATGCGCCAGACTGGCGAATTAAATCAAGAACCGTTGCCAGACTGCTATGCAGAGGCACCAGTGTTTCAAGCCATGCGTTTACCTGTACATCACGCGATTCCTGCGGCAAATGTAGCCAAATATGTAAACCCGGCAAGTCAAAGCTACAGCAGCCGCCCGGAATGCTCAGACGCTGCCGCACCAGGCCAATCAGGCGATCCTCGCGCAGTTGCTGTCCCATACGTGGCGCGCTCATCAAATGAGCTGACTGGCGTTTTAACTTTTCACGCAGCGCCTCAACCACAGTCATATCAACGCCAGGCACATCAGCCCAGGCGCGTAATTTTTGCTGTTGCCGCTCAAGTTCTTTCAATAATTCGGTACGCATATCACCGCGTTCAAAAATATCGAGCAACTCGCCAATCAGGCGAAAAAGGTTAGTGCACTTACGGTGTTGGTTAGCGGAACGCTGGCATGAAGCTGATCAATCAAAAATTCAACACGCAGCCAGGTGCGCATTTTCTCATTCAGTGGATGTTCAAACAGAACGACTGTACTCATGATATTAATCCTGTTTAGTTGCCGCCAACGCAAGGTAGCGTTGATGCAGTTCGGCAACCTGCGGTAGCGCATCTTCTGGCGCACCGCTGTTATTGATAATGTCGTCGGCACTTTCAAGCCGTTGCTGACGTGTTGCCTGGGCCGCAAGAATACGCTGTGCCTGCTCTGGCGAAATATTGTCGCGAAGCTGGGTGCGTTTTATCTGGGTGGCTTCGTCGACGTCGACCACTAAAACGCGGTCGGCCTGATGCTGTAGCTGATTTTCGATCAGCAGCGGCACGACCCATAGCACGTAAGGTGAGCAGGCTTGCGCTTTGAGTTGTTGCGTCCTGGCATTAATCAATGGATGCAGCAGGGCGTTCAGCCAGCCCTTCTCTTCAGGTGACTGAAAAATGATCTCGCGTAAATGGGCACGAAAAAGCGTGCCTTGTTCAGTGAGCAACGACTGCCCATAACGGGCAACAATCTCCGCTAAAGCGGGTGTGCCCGGCTCAACCACTTCGCGGGCGATAACGTCGGCATCAATAATGTCTACACCCAATGCCGCAAAGCCATTCGCGATTGTGCTTTTTCCGCTGCCGATGCCACCGGTCAACGCTACGGTATAGGGCATAACTCTCTCTCAATGGCGTTCTGAAACGCAAAAACAGGGTTGAGTTCTGTGATGAGCGCGCAAAAATTTGCGCCAGATCACTTTACTCGTTTTTAGCTAAATTTATGGGATTGTAGCTTAAATAAAGTGAATTTCGCAGTCTTGTCGCGGGATGATTAGCGCGTATCATAACGTCACTGGAGCTGTGATTGCTTCGCGAACTGCGGTTCGTTGCCACTAACCAGGATATTTCTATGCGTATCGAAGAAGATGTGAAACTGGGCTTCAAAGATGTATTGATTCGCCCTAAACGATCCACCTTAAAAAGTCGTTCTCAGGTTGAGTTAGAACGCAGCTTCACTTTCAAACATTCCGGGCTGAGCTGGAATGGCGTGCCGGTTATCGCCGCCAATATGGATACGGTCGGCACCTTCAAAATGGCTGAAGTACTGGCTGGGTTTAACATTCTGACCGCAGTTCATAAACATTACAGTGTGGATGAATGGCAAGCGTTTATTCAGCGCGTCCCGGCTTCTCTGCTGAGCCACATAATGGTTTCAACCGGCACTTCTGACAGCGATCTCAGCAAACTGATCGCTGTCATGGCACTCTCTGACAACTTGCAGTTTATCTGCATTGATGTTGCTAACGGTTACTCTGAGCATTTTGTTGAATTCCTGCAACGCGCGCGTGAAGCCTTTCCGGGTAAAACGATTTGCGCAGGCAATGTCGTGACAGGTGAAATGGTTGAAGAGCTGATCCTGTCAGGCGCTGATATTGTCAAAGTCGGCATTGGTCCGGGTTCAGTCTGTACTACCCGCGTCAAAACCGGTGTAGGCTATCCACAGCTGTCAGCCGTGATCGAATGTGCAGATGCAGCGCATGGACTGGGTGGGCAAATCGTCAGTGATGGTGGCTGTGCAGTGCCGGGAGACATAGCGAAAGCTTTTGGCGGTGGTGCAGATTTCGTCATGCTTGGCGGTATGCTTGCTGCTCACGACGAGTGTGAAGGGCGCGTCGTTGAAGAAAACGGCGAAAAATTCATGCTGTTTTATGGCATGAGTTCTGAATCAGCGATGAAGCGTCATGTGGGTGGTGTGGCAGAATATCGTGCCGCCGAAGGTAAAACGGTCAAGCTGCCGTTGCGTGGACCGGTTGAAGAGACGGTACGCGATATTCTTGGCGGCTTGCGTTCGGCTTGTACCTATGTCGGTGCTGAACGTTTAAAAGAGCTGACCAAGCGCACAACGTTTATCCGCGTGGCGGAGCAGGAAAATCGCGTCTTCAATCGCTAATACAACCGGGCGCGATATAACAAGCGCGCCCTTAATGCATCGCTTCTCCTAAGCCAAATACTGGCAAATACATGGCAATAACCAGCGTGCCGACAATGCCGCCAATCACCACCATCATCATGGGTTCCAGTGAGGCGGCAAGGCTGTCGGCACGTGTTAATGTTTGTTCTTCGTGCCATTCAGCAAGGCGTGCCAGCATCGTGTCTAAGGTTCCTGCCTCCTCTCCGACCCGAATCAGTTGATAGCAAAGCGGACTAAAAAGCGGATGGTCCGTTAAAGCCTGATGTAACGGCTTCCCTTCAGCAATATGCTGTTGTAGCGCCACAATGGCGTCGCGCCAGACTAATGAGGAAAGCGTAACCTGAACTGCCTGTAATCCCTGCAGCAATGTCAGGCCTGCCTGCTGGGTTAGCTGGAGAAGGGTATAGATTTGGGCAAGCTGGCTACCGCGCCATAACCCGGCAACAACGGGAAGATGAAGTAACAGGCGTTGCTCATGGCGCTGCCAGTGTGTGGAATGACGTCGTAACTGCTGCCAGCCATAAAGCATAAGTATCATGATAAGAGCAAGTGTTACTCCCCAGGCTTGCAATCCCTGCGAGAGTTGAATGACGGCGGCGGTAAATGCAGGCAGCGGCGCATCAAATGCAGCATATACCGAAACGAATTCTGGCAATACAAATAGCAACATGCCACACGACACGATAATCGCGATCAACAGAATAAACAGAGGGTAACGCAGCGCCTTGATCACTTTGTTCCAAAGGAATTGCTGTCGCGCTTGCTGTTGCGCCAGTTGTCCACAGCAAACGTCCAGCTGGCCAGTCAATTCACCTACCTCCATCAATGCGGAATAGAGCGGAGGAAATATGTCGGGCCAGTGGCGCATCGCCTGTGAAAAGGGTTCACCGGCTAATACGCGCTGCTGTAAGGTCAAAAGTAACGTTCGCCAGCCTGAATGAGGATGGCCTTCAGCCAACAGCGTCAGCCCTTCTGAGAGCGGTAAGCCCGCTTTTAATAAAGTTGCCAGCTGACGAATCAGATCAATTTTCTGCTGCCATTTCCAGTCCCGGGGCGATAAACTTTCTCCCGTTTCCAGCTTACTGGCAGCAGGTCGCGCTCAGTTAACTGTGACAACAAGCAATCCGCGTCTGGCGCGAGGCCGTTGCCATTTTGCAGTTCACCTTTGTTGTCCACAGCTTGCCAGTTATACAGATTCAAATTAGCCATCATTTAAACCAACCACCCGCTGCATCTCTTCCAGTGAAGTATCGCCACGGTTGACGGCCTCAAGTCCGGCAGCCAGTAAGGTCCGCATTCCTTGCTGCTTTGCTAAGGTAAGCAAATTAGTGAGCGGCATTTCTGCGGCTATTGCGTTCTGCAATTTGGCCGTAATCGGTAGCAGCTCGAAAAGCGCCAGCCTGCCAAAATAGCCAGAAAAACAGTGATCGCAGCCGGGAGCTCGCCAGGTTTGTAAGGTTCCCGGCCAGAGTTCTGCCGGAAAGTGCGCAACTGCCTGCGCGGGCTGACGGCAGTGCGGACACAAACGTCGCACTAAACGCTGGGCGACAATCAGACGTAAAGCGGGTCCTAACAGATAGCCAGGAATACCCATCTGACGAAGCCGGGTTAGTGTTTCTGAGGTCGAATTCGTATGCAGCGTTGAGAGTACTAAATGACCGGTCTGCGCTGCTTTTACAGCAATCTCTGCTGTTTCCGCATCACGAATTTCACCCACCATAATCACATCAGGATCCTGACGTAACATTGCACGCAGAACACGATTGAAATCGAGACCATATTTAACATTAACTTGCGTCTGGTTGATGCCCGGCAGTGGAATTTCAATTGGATCTTCAACGCTGCACAAATTTTTTCGGGTTTGTTAAGGGCGCTCAGCCCGCTGTACAACGTAAAAGTTTTGCCGCTTCCGGTTGGGCCGGTCACTAAAATTAAGCCCTGTGGCTGCGCCAGTGCTTTGACAAGCATGCGCAACTGAGAAGCGGGTAAGCCTAACTTCTCCAGTGACAGCGCAGCACTTTCACTTTGCAACAGGCGAATCACCGCTTTTTCACCCTGGCTGACCGGTAAGGTCGAGAGGCGAAACGACACCGGCTTGCCTTCTGTCTCCAGATTAAACTGACCATCCTGCGGCAAGCGACGCTCAGCGATATCCATTCCAGCCAGAATTTTCAGTCTTGCCAGCAGAGCGGCAGGAGAGGTGTCGGGTAGCGACGAGAGCGGCTGCAACACACCATCAATGCGTAACCTGACACGCAACCTTTGCTGGATTAATTCAATGTGTATATCCGATGCACGGCGTTGTAGCGCCTGCCGTAAAATGTGCTGCACCGCTTCTATAGCGGACTCTGTCGGTGCAGATTCTCTTGCCACTAATGACGGCTCGCCGTGTTGTAACTGATCGATGCGTGCTTGTGGCCAGCACTCAATTTCAATCTGACACTGGCTGGCAAAATGCAACGCTTCAGCCAGTCCCGAAGGAACAGATTCAGCTACTGCCACGCGTAACTGCGTGGCATCGCGATGCAAAACGACGGCCTGATAACGCTGGCACAGCGAGGTGACAGCATCCTCATGCTTCTTCATTATCCGCTCCTTTATCAGCAAAGCGGAACTGTTCCAGACAGCTATCGCGCAGGCTGGAATTGCTGCTGGTACAGTCGCGCTGCCAGCTGATTACGCCTTCGCTACTGTCCCAAACCGGCAGCATTTCCACGCTCAGACCATTCAGACTCTCTTGCCCCGCCAGGGTAATGACGCCATTGGTGACGTTTAAAGAGGAAACATAGCGCGACCCTTTTGCTGTGGGGATGCCACGCTCTCCGGCCTGACATTGCGTTGGACCACCGCGCTCAATGGCACAGAGTTCTACAGCCGTTTTATAAGGCAGCATGGTTTGCAACATGTCGGTAAGTGCCGCACGTTGCAGATAATTTTGATAAGCAGGTAAACCAATGGCGCTCAGAATGGCGACGATACCTACCACGATCATCAATTCGACCAGCGTAAAACCACGTTGAGAATTCATTACACATCTCCTGATTAAGAAGAGGGCAGCCTAAAAATTTTACGCTTTTAGCGACAGGGCCTGATTGGTGAAATGAAGCATGCTACGCAGCAAATTCAGGTGATTACACTGGAGAGAGCAGAGTGATGGAAGCGGGTGCACAAAACGTGTCGGGCAGTAAGCCCGACAAGAAGGGTTATTGCTGCTGGAAACGCATCGACAAATCGAGTGCGCGCACATGCTTGGTCAGCGCCCCGACCGAGACATAATCAACGCCGGTTTGCGCAATTTGCGGCAATGTGGTTTCGGTGACATTACCTGACACTTCAAGCAGTGCGCGGCCCTGGGTGAGCCTGACAGCTTCACGCATCTCGTCGAGGCTGAAATTATCCAGCATGACAATATCCGCAGCAGCCTCCAGCGCCTGGCTCAGTTCATCCAGCGACTCAACTTCGACTTCAACAGGCACATCAGGATGGAGCCAAAACGCTTTTTCAACCGCCTGACGAATTGAACCGCTGGCAATGATATGATTTTCTTTAATTAAAAAGGCGTCTGACAAGCCGAGCCGATGATTATTACCACCACCGCACAGCACAGCATATTTCAGCGCAGTACGCAGTCCCGGTAATGTTTTACGGGTGTCCAGCAGTTGGGTTTGGCTTCCTTCCAGCAACGTCACGTAGCGGCTGACTTCAGTCGCAACCCCCGAAAGCGTCTGGACAAAATTTAAGGCGGTGCGTTCGGCGGTAAGCAGCAGGCGCGCGGGTCCCTCTATTTCAAACAGAAGCTGGTCAGCGGCAATGGCTTGTCCATCTTCAATATGCCACGTCAGTTTAGCGTGAGAGCCTAACTGGATAAACACCTCTTCCACCCAGCGTTTACCACAGAAAACACCCGCTTCACGGGTAATCACTTGCGCGTGAGCCTGGCTGCCCGCAGGAAGCAATTGAGCAGTAATATCACGGTCGCTATCGACTTCACCGCCCAGGTCTTCTTGCAAAGCACGGGCGACGGCTTCGGGAATATCACTTTCGATGCGTTGAATCAACGCCTGACGGCGGCTGTCTGGATCATAACGACGCGTGGGCATAAGCATTTAGCTCCAAAAAGAACAGATAAATGTGGCGTCCACAATAGCCTGAAAGGCAGTAACGCGCCAGTCACGGCCCTCTTTTTGTTTAGTATCCTTAACAAGCTCCTTTCGCACTTTGCGGTGATGACGCATTAAGACGCAAGAACCCCTTAAATTTCATGCTATTCTCAGCCTGACCGGGATAAGGGGATCACATGAAAATTGAACAAGGCTGGCTGAGTGAGGTGCGCCATGTGCCCTCATCGCACTGTAATGAACGACCTGATGAAGAAGCACCCTCATTACTGGTCATTCATAACATTAGCTTACCGCCGGGCGAATTTGGTGGCCCCTGGATTGATCGGTTGTTTACCGGAACATTGCCGGCAGATGCACATCCTTATTTCGCTGATATTGCGCACTTGCGCGTGGCGGCGCACTGCCTGATCCGCCGTGACGGCGAAATTGTTCAGTATGTGCCCTTCAATAAGCGTGCCTGGCATGCCGGCGTATCGCAATTTGAAGGGCGTGATAACTGCAATGACTATTCAATTGGTATTGAGCTTGAAGGGACGGACATTGCCCCTTACACCGAAGCGCAATATCAGGCGCTGCAACAGATTACTCAACTGCTACTACAGCACTATCCATTGACGCCTTCACGTATTACGGGTCATAGCGATATTGCGCCAGAACGTAAAACCGATCCTGGTCCGGCTTTTGACTGGCACTACTATAAGCAGTTATTAACGAAGTAAAATTCTGATCATTTCGGAGTATGTATGACGTTGTTTACCTTGTTATTGGTTCTGGGCTGGGAGCGTCTGTTTAAACTGGGCGAGCACTGGCAGATCGATCACCGACTTGAGCCTGTTTTTCATCGTCGCCACTCTTTCTCAATGATGCGTACCTTGTTCATGATGGGGCTGGCGATGGCCGTTACGGCGCTGGTGATCTGGAGCCTGAAAGGCATTCTGTTTGGTGTGCCGCAACTGCTGTTCTGGATCGTGATCGGTTTGCTGTGTATCGGCGCTGGCTCAGTGCGGCTCCACTATCACAACTATTTGAAAGCAGCCAGCCACAATGATGTTGCTGCGCATCAGGCAATGGCGGCGGAACTCACGATTATTCATGGCGTGCCGGTTGATTGCAGTGAACGTGAATTTTTACGCGAGCTGCAAAACGCCCTTATCTGGATTAACTTCCGTTTTTACCTGGCTCCCCTTTTTGGTTAGTGGTGGGCGGTTCCTGGGGGCCGGTTCTGCTGGTGGGTTATGCCTTTTTGCGCGCCTGGCAAAGCTGGCTGGCGAAACATCAAACGCCGATGGCGCGTGCGCAGTCAGGGGTTGATGGGCTTTTGCATATTCTGGACTGGATCCCGGTGAGACTGGCAGGCGTTGCTTATGCCTTGCTGGGTCATGGTGAAAAAGCCCTGCCAGCCTGGTTCGCTTCACTCACCGACCGCCACCGTACGCAATATCAGGTGCTGACCAGCCTGGCGCAGTTCTCCCTTGAACGCGATCCGCATACTGACAAGGTCGAAACGCCACGTGTTGCTGTGGCGTTAGCGAAGCGCACGTCACTGGTGTTGGTGGTCGTGGTGGCGCTTTTAACCATTTACGGCGCACTGGTATAATCGGCAGGCGGTACGCCAAAATCGGGTGTACCGTCTTTGCGCCATTCAAAGTATTTCAGTCGGGTATGGCGATTAGGATCCCATAACGGGTCGCCCTCAATTTCAGTGTAATTGCGCGCATGGTAAACCAGAATATCTCGTCCTTCTTCATCCTGGATGAAACTATTATGGCCCGGGCCATACTGGTGGTTATCCCAGTTTGATCCAAACACCGGACGTGCCGATTTTTGCCACGCTTCAGCCTGTAACGGATTGGCATCCAGCGCAATTGAGAGTAAACCCATACAGTAATTTTCATCAGTGGCGCTGGCGGAATACGTGATAAACAGGCGATTGCCATGAAAAATTACAGCGGGACCTTCATTGACGCTAAACCCCGCACACTCCCATTCATATTCCGGACGGCTTAACATCACCGGCGTGCCCTTGATCGTCCAGGGATTAAGTAACTCAGCCAGGTAAAGATTAGAGTTACCGGGAATAGCGGGATCTTTTTGCGCCCACACATACCACTCTTTTCCCTGATGGGTAAAACAGGTGGCGTCCAGTGAAAAACTGTCGATATGGCTGAAGACACGGCGACACGCTTGCCAGTTGCCGCTGAGAGGATCGGCATCATCGCATACCAACGCATACATGCGGTGCTGGAATAAACCATCTTTGATATCGCGTGTGGGGGCTGCCGCGAAGTAAATTACCCATTGTCCATGGATATAGTGCAACTCTGGTGCCCAAATTAATTCGCTACACGGCCCGCTTTCCGCTTTCCGCCACACCACAACCGCTTCAGCGGTGCGCAGGCCATTTAAGGTTGTGGCCCGACGGATCTCCAGCCGGTCATATTCGGGCACAGAGGCGATAAAATAGTAGTGTTGTTGATGACGCAGAATAAAAGGATCGGCACGCTGCTCGATAAACGGATTCGGCCAGAGAGGGCTCATTTTACTTCTCCTGTTTGAGGGGCGACGCCGTCGCGTTGAATAACATGTAAATCGCGGAAATTTTCGCGGCGCAGCGCAAGATCATCCTGAATTGTGCGCATCAGCTGACGATCCACTTTCATCAGTCGCACCACGCCCGCAGTAATCAGATAACCCACAGCAGGAATAAGGGTAAACAGTAACATGATGCCGTTTATAGCCTGGGCAGACTGCTGTTTGGCCCCCGCATCGTAACCATAAAAAGAGAGTAAAAATCCGACCATTGCACCGGCCACCGCCAGCCCGACTTTCAGGAAAAACAGGTTGCCGGAGAAGCTGATACCCGTGATGCGTTTGCCGGTTTTCCATTCACCATAATCATCCACATCGGCCATAAGCGACCAGTGCAGGGGAGAAGGGATTTGATGCAAAATGTTGAGCAGAAAGTAGGCAATGACCACCGCTACAGTGGCGTGCGGATCGATCCAGTAAAAGCCGCAGGAAAACAGCGCCAGCGCGATATTGGTCCAGAAAAAGACTTTGAGTTTGCACCAGCGATCGGTCAGCACTTTGGCTAACGTGCTGCCCAGCATCATGCCAGCGACACCCAGACTAATGAACAGCGTGGCAAAATGGGTCGTTTGCCCCATGACCCAGGTAACGTAATACAGGGTAGCGGCCATACGAATAAAGCCAGGGCAAACGTTACAGAAGGTGAGCAGCAAAATGCGCACCCATTGATCGTTTTTCCACACGTCGCGCAGGTCATTTTTCAGATCATCATGGCTGGGCACCGCGGGACGTATACGTTGGCGCACATTGGCAAAGCAAAACAAAAACATCGCCAGCCCAGTCAATGCCAGCACGCTCATTGCTAACTGATAACCGCGCGCTTTATCTTCGCCGCCGAACCACTCTGCCATTGGTAACAGAGTAAGCGACAAAATTAAGGTCGCAATGCCGACCATAACGAAGCGGTACGACTGACAGGAGACACGTTCGCCGGGATCGTTAGTGATAACACCGCCCAGCGAGCAGTAGGGAATATTTATTGCGGTATAGGTCAGCGACATCAAAAAGTAAGTGACGAAAGCCCAGATAACTTTGTTGTCGTAACTCCAGTCTGGAGTAGTGAACATCAAGACGCTAAACAACACGTAAGGCAGGGAAACCCAGAGCAACCAGGGACGAAAACGGCCCCAGCGACTTTGGGTACGATCGGCAATCGCGCCCATAATGGGGTCGGTCACTGCATCCAGCACGCGCACCGAAAGTAGCAGCATACCGACCATCGCCGGTGCCAGACCAAACACATCGGTGTAGAAATAGTTAAGGAAGAGCATGATGGCACCGCCAATCATGTTGCATCCGGCATCACCCATGCCGTAACCCAGTTTTTCCCGAAAGGAGAGGGCTGAGGTTTTCATGGTTTTCTCCTGTACGTCCAGTGTGAGGAGAAATTATTGACGCTAAATCAGCAAGATGGCTGACAACAATTCGTCAGGAAGATGGACAAAACAGGTGAGGCAGGAAAAATGTGACTGAGATCAGATCTCTGAAAGAGAACCCGCCGTGATATTAAGTCCCCGGCGGGTAAAGGATTAGGCTTGCTGCGTTTTCTTTTTAACCATGTAACCGATGCCCAGAATCACCAGCCAGACCGGGATCAACCAGACCGAAATGGCCATGCCAGGCGTCATCGCCATGAGCAGCAGAATCGCTGCCATGAACGCCAGGCAGATCCAGTTACCTGCCGGATAGAGCAGCGCCTTGAAGCGCGTAGTCACGCCTTGCTGATCTTTCTTCTTACGGAATTTCAGGTGCGCCAGACTGATCATTGCCCAGTTGATCACCAGCGCAGAAACCACCAGCGACATCAGCAGGCCAAAGGCTTCACCTGGCATCAGGTAGTTGATCAATACGCACAGCGCAGTGGCGACAGCAGAAACCAGAATGGTCATCACCGGCACGCCGCGGCGGTCAACTTTGAGCAGGGCTTTAGGCGCATTACCTTGCTGTGCCAGGCCAAACAGCATACGGCTGTTACAGTAAACGCAGCTGTTATAGACCGACAGCGCCGCCGTCAGGATCACCACGTTCAGGGCATTGGCCACCATCGCATCACCTAACTCATGGAAGATGAAGACGAACGGGCTGGTTTCAGGCGTTACGCGTGTCCACGGCATCAGTGACAGCAGCACCGCCAGTGAACCGATATAGAAAATCAGGATGCGCCACAGCACCTGGTTAGTGGCTTTTGGAATACTGGTTTCCGGATTGTCCGCTTCTGCCGCCGTGATGCCAACCAGTTCCAGACCGCCAAAGGAGAACATAATGATCGCCATGACCATCACCAGTCCGCCAAGACCGTTTGGCAAGAACCCGCCTTGTTCCCACAGGTTTCGTACCGTGGCTTGTGGGCCGCCTTGACCGCTAAACAGCAGCCAGCCGCCAAACAGGATCATGCCGATCACTGCGACAACTTTAATAATGGCGAACCAGAACTCCATTTCACCAAACACTTTTACGTTGGTGAGGTTAATGGCGTTGATTAGCACGAAAAAAATAGCTGCTGAAGCCCAGGTGGGGAAATCGGGCCACCAAAACTGTATATATTTCCCTACAGCGGTAAGCTCGGCCATCGCCACCAGTACATACAGCACCCAATAGTTCCAGCCTGAAGCAAAGCCCGCAAAGTTACCCCAGTATTTATAAGCAAAGTGGCTGAAGCTACCTGCTACTGGCTCTTCCACCACCATCTCACCCAGCTGACGCATGATGAGAAATGCGATAAATCCGGCAACGGCATAACCCAGAATGACGGCAGGACCTGCAGATTGAATGACCGATGCGCTGCCCAGAAACAGGCCGGTTCCTACCGCACCGCCCAGCGCGATCAGCTGAATATGACGGTTCTTCAGGCCGCGCTTCAGCGTTTCGCCATGCTGTTGTTCCATACAAACCTCGTGATGTTTTTTATTCTTCGTTCGCAGCGGCATACGCTGTAAGGAAGTGGTTACATTAACGTATTGATTCTTTTACGGTATCAGGCGTGCTGTGTACGGCCAGTTGCTACCATGGCGTCAAGAATAGTGATAAGCGCATCGCTTTGCACCTGCTTTTGCTTTTTGTGCTGGGAGTTGCCTGAAAAAGCGCCATGTCGCTTATTTCTGCTGCCGCAAAATTTCCGCCCTGAAAAACCCCTCTGACAAATAGGTTTCCCTTATGGAAAACCCGGTTTAAACCGCTAACCGCGTGTAAGGTTTGGTAAAAGTAAGAATATTTAACATTTATTCTGACAATGATTTTCATTTTTTTAACGGGGAGTTAGCGACAGGTCACGCTTTCCTCAGGCGGGATAGTGACGGGCACCATATAGACACCAGATAAATACTTTGTTAGTTTACTGGCACCATTTTGCAATTGGTATTACCAATTTACTCCGGACGATTGGCATAATAAGAAGGGAAGATGGCTTACAGTAAGATTCGCCAACCCAAACTCTCTGACGCAATTGAGCAACAGCTCGAATCCCTGATCATGGAAGGGACGTTGCGGCCGGGAGAAAAGCTGCTCCCCGAACGCGAACTCGCCAAACAGTTCGATGTCTCACGTCCGTCACTTCGCGAAGCAATCCAGCGTTTAGAAGCCAAAGGATTGCTGCTACGCCGTCAAGGCGGTGGAACGTTCGTGCAGGAACATCTCTGGCAAAGCATGAGCGATCCGCTCGTTGAGCTTCTCGCCGACCATCCGGAATCACAGTTCGACCTGCTGGAAACACGTCACGCCCTTGAAGGCATCGCTGCTTACTATGCAGCCTTACGTGGCACAGAAGAGGATGTGGCGCGTATTCGCGACTGCCATCTTCAGATTCAGCAGGCGCAGGAAAGCGGCGATCTTGACGCCGAAGCGGACGCGGTAATGCAGTATCAGATCGCTGTCACAGAAGCGGCCCATAATGTGGTGCTTTTGCATTTGCTACGCTCCATGGGCCCTATGCTGGAAAAAACGTCCGACAGAATTTCGAATTGCTCTACTCGCGCCGGGAAATGCTGGCGAAAGTGAGCGGTCACCGCGCCAGTATTTTTGAGGCGATTGTGGCTCGTGAGCCGGAACAGGCGCGCGAAGCCTCACACCGTCACCTGGCGTTCATTGAGGAAATCTTGCTGGACAGAAGTCGGGAGCAGAGCCGTCGAGAACGCTCCCTACGTCGTTTACAGCAACGTAAGGAATAACGTGCGACAAAGATCGTGCGGACATGTGCGACGAGCCTGTCTCCCGTTTTCAGGCTCCCGATTATTCAACGTATTAGACACAGATAAGGAACACACCCATGTCAGAACGTTTACACAATGACGTGGATCCGATCGAAACTCGTGACTGGCTACAGGCGATCGAATCGGTCATCCGTGAAGAAGGTGTAGAACGTGCGCAGTACCTGATTGATCAGGTACTGGGTGCAGCCCGCAAAGGCGGCGTTAAAGTTGCTGCTGGTTCTTCTGCCATCAGCAACTACATCAACTCTATTGCCGTTGAAGATGAACCCGAATATCCGGGCAATACCTCTCTTGAACGTCGCATCCGTTCCGCCATTCGCTGGAACGCCATCATGTCGGTGCTGCGCGCATCGAAGAAAGATCTGGAACTGGGTGGTCACCTCTCTTCTTTCCAGTCTTCAGCCACGATTTATGAGGTGTGTTTCAACCACTTCTTCCGCGCACGCAGTGAAAAAGATGGCGGCGATCTGGTTTATTTCCAGGGTCACATCTCTCCAGGTATCTATGCGCGTGCGTTCCTTGAAGGTCGTTTGACCGAAGAGCAGATGAACAACTTCCGTCAGGAAGTGCATGGCAATGGCCTGTCATCTTATCCGCACCCGAAACTGATGCCAGATTTCTGGCAGTTCCCGACTGTTTCTATGGGACTGGGTCCGCTGTCGGCAATCTATCAGGCGAAGTTCCTGAAATATCTGGAACACCGTGGGCTGAAAGATACCTCTGCGCAAACCGTTTACGCCTTCCTGGGTGATGGCGAGATGGATGAGCCAGAATCTAAAGGTGCGATCACCATCGCTACCCGTGAAAAACTGGATAACCTGGTTTTCATCATTAACTGTAACCTGCAACGTCTGGATGGTCCGGTCACCGGTAACGGTAAGATCATCAACGAGCTGGAAGGCATCTTTGCCGGTGCTGGTTGGGAAGTGATCAAAGTGATCTGGGGCGCGCGTTGGGATGAACTGCTGCGTAAAGATACCAGCGGTAAGCTGATCCAGCTGATGAACGAAACCGTTGACGGCGATTACCAGACCTTCAAATCACGTAATGGTGCTTACGTGCGTGAGCACTTCTTTGGTAAGTATCCAGAAACCGCTGAACTGGTTAAAGATATGTCCGATGACGAAATCTGGGCATTGAACCGTGGCGGCCACGATCCGAAGAAAATCTATGCTGCACTGAAAAAAGCGCAGGAAACGAAAGGCAAACCGATTCTGATTCTGGCACATACCATCAAAGGTTACGGTATGGGCGACACCGCGGAAGGCAAAAACATTGCTCACCAGGTGAAAAAGATGAACATGGACGGCGTGCGCTATATTCGCGATCGCTTCAACGTGCCGGTTGCCGATGAGAAGATTGAAGAGCTGCCGTATGTGACCTTTGAAAAAGGGTCAGAAGAGTACAACTATCTGCACGGTCAGCGTGAAAAGTTAGGCGGTTATCTGCCGTCGCGTCAGGCGCAGTTTACTGAAAAACTGGAAATGCCGAAGCTGGAAGAGTTCCGTGCGCTGCTGGAAGAGCAAAGCAAAGAGATCTCAACCACTATTGCCTTCGTGCGTGCGCTGAACGTCATGCTGAAGAACAAGTCGATCAAAGATCGTCTGGTGCCTATCCTTGCGGATGAAGCGCGTACCTTTGGTATGGAAGGTCTGTTCCGTCAGATTGGTATCTACAGCCCGAACGGCCAGCAGTACACGCCGCAGGACCGTGAGCAGGTTGCTTACTACAAAGAAGACGAAAAAGGCCAGATTCTGCAGGAAGGGATTAACGAGCTGGGCGCAGGTTCATCCTGGCTGGCGGCGGCAACCTCTTACAGCACCAACAATCTGCCAATGATTCCGTTCTACATCTACTACTCTATGTTTGGTTTCCAGCGAATCGGTGACCTGATGTGGCTGGCAGGTGACCAGCAGGCGCGTGGCTTCCTGGTAGGCGGTACTTCCGGTCGTACCACCCTGAACGGTGAAGGTTTGCAGCACGAAGATGGTCACAGCCATATTCAGTCACTGACTATCCCGAACTGTATTTCTTACGATCCGTCTTACGCATACGAAGTGGCTGTCATCATGCATGATGGTCTGGTGCGCATGTATGGCGAAGCGCAGGAAAATATTTATTACTACATCACCACGCTGAACGAAAACTACCACATGCCAGCCATGCCGGAAGGCGCTGAAGAAGGTATCCGCAAGGGTGTTTATAAGCTGGAAACTGTGGAAGGCAGCAAAGGTAAAGTACAGCTGTTGGGTTCAGGCTCTATCCTGCGTCACGTACGTGAAGCCGCTCAGATCCTGGCGAAAGATTACGGCATCGGCTCTGACGTTTACAGCGTCACCTCATTCACTGAACTGGCGCGTGATGGCCAGGATTGTGAACGCTGGAACATGCTGCATCCAACGGAAGAAGCACGTGTGCCTTACATCGCGCAGGTGATGAATGATGCGCCAGCCGTCGCCTCAACTGACTATATGAAACTGTTTGCTGAGCAGGTTCGCAGCTACATCCCAGCCAGCGATTACCGCGTGCTGGGCACAGACGGCTTTGGTCGTTCTGATAGCCGTGAAAACCTGCGTCACCACTTCGAAGTTGATTCATCTTACGTTGTGGTTGCAGCACTGGGCGAACTGGCTAAACGTGGCGAAATCGACAAGAAAGTGGTGGCAGAAGCGATCGCTAAATTCAACATCGATGCCGATAAAGTTAACCCGCGTCTGGCTTAAGAGGTAAATGAGTAATGGCTACTGAAATTAAGGTACCGGATATCGGGTCTGATGAAGTTGAAGTCACCGAAATTCTGGTCAAGGTCGGCGACAAGGTAGAAGCCGAGCAGTCGCTGATCACCGTTGAAGGTGATAAAGCGTCGATGGAAGTTCCTTCGCCGCAAGCGGGCGTGGTGAAAGAGATCAAAATCACGACCGGCGATAAAGTCGAAACCGGCTCCCTGATCATGGTGTTTGACGCAGAAGGTGCAGCAGAAGCTGCACCCGCACCCGCTGAAGCGCCAAAAGAGCAGGCTGCACCGGCTCCGGCAGCGGCCGCAACGGCCAGCAAAGATGTCAACGTCCCAGACATCGGCGGTGATGAAGTTGAAGTCACTGAGATTCTGGTGAAAGTGGGCGACAAAGTTGACGCCGAGCAATCACTGATTGTGGTTGAAGGCGACAAAGCGTCAATGGAAGTTCCGGCACCGTTCGCGGGCGTGGTTAAAGAGATCAAAATCGCGACCGGTGACAAAGTCAATACCGGCTCTCACATCATGGTATTTGAAGCTGAAGGCGCAGCACCTGCGGCTGAAGCGAAACCTCAAGTGCATGAAGCCGCAGCAACGGCACCGGCCGCCGCTGCAGGCGCGAAAGAGGTCAAGGTACCGGATATCGGTGGCGATGAAGTCGAAGTGACTGAAGTGCTGGTGCAAGTGGGTGACAAAGTTGACGCTGAGCAATCGCTGATTGTGGTTGAAGGCGACAAAGCGTCAATGGAAGTTCCGGCACCGTTTGCGGGCACCGTGAAAGAGCTGAAAGTGTCAACCGGCGATAAAGTCAGCACCGGTTCACTGATCATGGTGTTTGAAGTCGAAGGCGCGGCACCGGCTGCAGCGCCAGCGGCGAAGCAGGAAGCGGCTGCACCCGCGAAAGCTGAAGCTGCCCCGGCTGCGGCTCCCGCTCCGGCAAAAGCAGACGCGAAAGGCGAGTTTGCTGAGAACGATGCCTACGTACACGCCACGCCAGTTATCCGTCGTCTGGCGCGTGAGTTCGGTGTTAACCTGGCGAAAGTCAAAGGCACCGGCCGCAAAGGTCGCATCCTGAAAGAAGACATTCAGGCCTATGTGAAAGATGCCGTGAAGCGCGCTGAAGCAGCACCTGCCGCTGCCGCCAGCGGGGGTGGTTTGCCGGGTATGCTGCCATGGCCAAAAGTAGACTTCAGCAAGTTCGGTGAAATCGAAGAAGTCGAACTGGGCCGTATCCAGAAAATTTCCGGTGCGAACCTGAGCCGTAACTGGGTGATGATCCCCACGTTACGCATTTCGACAAAACGGATATCACCGATCTGGAAGCCTTCCGCAAGCAGCAGAACGCCGAAGCTGAAAAGCGCAAGCTGGATGTGAAGTACACCCCGGTAGTGTTCATCATGAAAGCGGTTGCGGCTGCACTTGAGCAGATGCCACGTTTCAACAGCTCACTGTCTGAAGATGCGCAGAAGCTGACGCTGAAGAAATACATCAACATCGGTGTGGCGGTTGATACGCCAAACGGCCTGGTTGTTCCTGTGTTTAAAGACGTAAACAAGAAAGGCATCACTGAGCTGTCTCGTGAGCTAATGGCAACATCGAAGAAAGCACGCGATGGCAAGCTGACCGCAGGCGATATGCAGGGTGGATGCTTTACCATTTCCAGCCTGGGTGGCCTGGGGACAACGCACTTCGCGCCGATCGTGAATGCGCCAGAAGTGGCTATTCTTGGTGTCTCTAAGTCTGCGATGGAGCCGGTGTGGAATGGTAAAGAGTTTGCGCCGCGTCTGATGATGCCGATCTCTCTCTCTTTGACCACCGAGTGATCGATGGTGCTGATGGTGCGCGTTTCATTACTATCATTGGCAATATGCTGTCAGACATTCGTCGTCTGGTGATGTAAGAGTACACAGAAGGCCGGCATCTGCCGGCCTTCTTGTAACATTCGTCGCACCGCGGTTGGCAGTTTGTTAACAATTCTGTAAACTCTTGCGGTGAAAGTCCCGGTGGAAAGAGGGCATCCTGAGCCTATTCCATTAGGCGTAATTGGCGCAGTCAGTTTGTAGTCGATCAGCGCGTAGAACGCAGCCGTACCGGATGTACGTGAGGTGTTCGGGCACTGTCCAAACGCAAAATGGCCAGTGAAATAGCCTAATGGGATAGGCTCAACGTCTGACCCGCCGGAAATCAAAATAAGAGGTCATGATGAGTACAGAGATTAAAACTCAAGTCGTGGTACTTGGGGCTGGTCCTGCAGGTTACTCTGCAGCCTTCCGTTGCGCTGATTTAGGTCTGGAAACCGTACTGGTAGAGCGTTACAGCACCCTGGGTGGTGTTTGTCTGAACGTTGGCTGTATCCCGTCTAAGGCGCTGCTGCACGTTGCTAAAGTGATCGAAGAGGCTAAAGCACTCGAAGATCACGGCGTGGTGTTTGGTCAGCCCTCTACTGACATCAACAAAATTCGTAGCTGGAAAGAGAAAGTTATTAACCAACTGACTGGCGGCCTGTCTGGCATGGCGAAGGCGCGTAAAGTCAAAGTGGTTAATGGCCTGGGTAAATTTACCGGTGCTAACACGCTGGTAGTGGAAGGCGAAGGTGGTGCAACCACCATCAACTTCGATAACGCTATTATTGCTGCGGGTTCACGTCCAATCGAACTGCCATTCATTCCTCATGAAGATCCACGCGTGTGGGACTCAACTGCTGCGCTGGAACTGAAAGAAGTGCCGAAGCGTCTGCTGGTCATGGGCGGCGGTATCATTGGTCTGGAAATGGCAACTGTTTATCACGCTCTGGGTTCAGAGATCGATGTCGTCGAGATGTTTGACCAGGTGATCCCGGCTGCTGATAAAGACGTGGTAAAAGTCTTCACCAAGCGCATCAGCAAGAAATTTAACCTGATGCTGGAAACCAAAGTAACCGCTGTTGAAGCGAAAGACGATGGTATCTACGTTTCTATGGAAGGCAAAAAAGCCCCTGGCGAAGCACAGCGTTACGACGCAGTGCTGGTAGCGATTGGTCGTGTGCCAAACGGTAAGGGTCTTGATGCCGGCAAGGCGGGTGTGGAAGTGGATGACCGTGGCTTCATCCGCGTTGACAAGCAAATGCGCACTAACGTGCCGCACATCTTTGCTATCGGCGATATCGTCGGTCAGCCGATGCTGGCGCACAAAGGCGTACACGAAGGTCACGTAGCGGCAGAAGTTATTTCCGGCTTGAAGCACTATTTCGATCCGAAAGTCATTCCATCAATCGCTTACACTGAGCCAGAAGTTGCATGGGTGGGTCTGACCGAGAAAGAAGCGAAAGAGAAGGGCATCAGCTATGAAACTGCTACCTTCCCGTGGGCAGCTTCAGGCCGTGCTATCGCTTCTGACTGTGCAGACGGTATGACCAAGCTGATTTTCGACAAAGAGACGCACCGTGTTATCGGTGGCGCTGTAGTCGGCACCAACGGTGGCGAGCTGCTGGGTGAAATTGGTCTGGCAATTGAGATGGGTTGTGATGCGGAAGATATCGCGCTGACCATCCACGCTCACCCAACGCTGCATGAATCTGTTGGTCTGGCGGCAGAAGTGTTTGAAGGCAGCATTACTGACCTGCCAAATGCGAAAGCGAAAAAGAAATAAGTCTGTTTAGCATCTGAATTAACGGCTCCGAAAGGGGCCGTTTTTTTATCCATCAATGGCGTAATCCGATGCGGTTAATATAACGCCCGGCTTTTTTAACCATTATTTCATCTGGCAGGTGTGAAGAAGATTTTTGTCGCGGCCTGCTGCGTTTTCAGCCGCAAGCGCAGGGGCATAACCAAAAGTGAGTGAATCAACGTACTGAAAGGGCACAAGGTTATGACGCGGCGGCAGCTTAGCTGGCGCTGGCGTGAGTATCAGCCAAAGGCGACGACACCTGCTGTTCCGGACGCCAGCAAAACCTTTTCTCTGAGGGAGAACGGTGCGGCGATAAATATTATGCTGCACGCGGCGGATTTGACGCAGCCCGGTAACCGGTTTAGCCCGCTCTGTAGCCACAATGAATATTACCCCGGCGGTCCATTCCAGTGCATTGATTGTTAATCTTTTTTAACTTCAGCAGGCGAAAAAGCAGGGGCATGCCACCCTGCTTTTTTGTCTGCGCCCCGTTTAACAGGGCATTCTGCTACAGAAGTTGGCAATGTTGCTTTTTTGTAAACAGATTAACAATCGAGCGAAATCCTGCTATGCTGCCCCTCGCGGAACCGGGCACCTTACCCTACTCACGGAATGCTTTGCCATCGGGGTGCACCGGAAACCCATACAATGAGAGCGAGGAGAACGTCGTGCTAGAAGAATACCGTAAGCACGTTGCTGAGCGTGCAGCCCAGGGGATCGTACCTAAGCCTTTAGATGCTTCCCAAATGGCCGCGCTGGTTGAACTGCTGAAAAGCCCGCCTGCGGGTGAAGAAGAATTTTTGACCGATCTGTTGGTCAACCGTGTCCCACCCGGCGTCGATGAAGCGGCGTATGTAAAAGCTGGATTCCTGGCGGCTATCGCCAAAGGCGAAACAACCTCTCCTCTGGTATCCCCTGAAAAAGCGGTCGAGCTGCTTGGTACCATGCAAGGCGGTTACAACATCCATCCGCTGATTGACGCTCTGGACAACGCTAAGCTGGCCCCTGGCGCAGCAAAAGCCCTTTCTCATACGCTGCTGATGTTTGACAGCTTCTACGATGTAGAAGAGAAAGCAAAAGCGGGTAATGAATACGCTCAACAGGTGATGCAATCGTGGGCGGAAGCGGAATGGTATCTGTCACGTCCAGAACTGGCAGAAAAAATCACCGTTACGGTTTTCAAAGTCACTGGCGAAACGAATACCGATGATCTCTCTCCGGCGCCTGATGCCTGGTCACGCCCTGACATTCCTCTGCACGCGCTGGCGATGCTGAAGAATGCCCGCGAAGGTATTGAACCTGATGAGCCAGGTAATATCGGCCCCATCAAACAGATTGAGGCGCTGCAGGCCAAAGGCTTCCCGCTGGCGTATGTCGGTGACGTTGTTGGTACCGGTTCATCGCGTAAATCAGCCACCAACTCGGTGCTGTGGTTTATGGGTGACGACATCCCGAACGTGCCGAATAAAAAAGGCGGCGGCGTGGTGCTGGGCGGTAAAATCGCACCGATCTTCTTCAACACGATGGAAGATGCAGGCGCACTGCCAATCGAAGTGGATGTCAACGAACTGAACATGGGCGATGTCATCGACATCTATCCATTCAAAGGTGAGGTTCGCCACCACGAAACCGGCGATCTGCTGGCCAGTTTTGAACTGAAAACCGACGTGCTGATTGATGAAGTGCGTGCTGGTGGTCGTATCCCGCTGATTATCGGTCGCGGTCTGACCAGTAAAGCGCGCGAGTCACTTGGCCTGCCGCACAGCGATGTGTTCCGTCAGGCAAAAGATGTCGCAGAAAGCACGCGTGGCTATTCACTGGCACAGAAAATGGTTGGCCGTGCCTGTGGCGTAGAAGGCATTCGCCCGGGCGCTTATTGCGAACCCAAAATGACCTCGGTGGGTTCTCAGGACACTACCGGTCCAATGACCCGTGATGAGCTGAAAGATTTGGCCTGCCTTGGCTTCTCGGCTGATTTGGTCATGCAGTCCTTCTGCCATACCGCAGCTTATCCAAAGCCGGTTGACGTGAATACACACCATACGCTGCCAGACTTCATTATGAACCGTGGCGGTGTATCATTGCGTCCGGGTGACGGCGTGATTCACTCATGGCTGAACCGTATGCTGTTGCCTGACACCGTTGGTACCGGTGGTGATTCACACACCCGTTTCCCAATCGGTATTTCGTTCCCGGCAGGTTCTGGTCTGGTGGCATTTGCCGCAGCGACCGGCGTCATGCCTCTGGATATGCCAGAGTCAGTGCTGGTGCGCTTCAAAGGCAAAATGCAGCCGGGCATCACCCTGCGCGATCTGGTACACGCGATTCCGCTGTACGCGATCAAGCAAGGTTTGCTGACTGTTGAGAAGAAAGGCAAGAAGAACATCTTCTCTGGCCGTATTCTCGAAATCGAAGGTTTGCCGGATCTGAAAGTTGAGCAAGCGTTTGAACTGACCGATGCGTCAGCGGAGCGTTCGGCTGCAGGTTGCACCATCAAGCTGGATCAGGCACCGATTAAGGAATACCTGACCTCCAATATCGTACTGCTGAAGTGGATGATTGCAGAAGGCTATGGCGATCGTCGTACGCTGGAGCGTCGTATTGAAGGCATGGAAAAATGGCTGGCGAATCCGCAATTGCTTGAAGCCGATGCTGATGCGGAATACGCAGCAGTGATCGACATCGATCTGGCGGAGATCAAAGAGCCAATTTTGTGTGCGCCAAACGATCCCGATGATGCGCGCTGGTTGTCAGACGTGCAGGGCGAGAAGATTGACGAAGTGTTTATCGGCTCGTGCATGACTAACATCGGTCACTTCCGTGCGGCCGGTAAGCTGCTTGATAGCCATAAAGGCCAACTGCCAACACGTCTTTGGGTGGCACCGCCAACCAAGATGGATGCGGCGCAGTTGACTGAAGAGGGCTATTACAGCGTGTTCGGTAAAAGCGGTGCGCGTATTGAGATCCCAGGCTGCTCATTGTGCATGGGTAACCAGGCGCGTGTAGCAGATGGTGCCACGGTGGTATCGACTTCAACCCGTAACTTCCCGAACCGTCTGGGAACCGGCGCTAACGTCTTCCTGGCGTCAGCGGAACTGGCTGCGGTCTCGTCTCTGTTAGGTAAATTGCCTACGCCAGATGAGTATCAACAGTTCATGTTGCAGGTGGATAAAACCGCCAGCGATACCTATCGCTACCTGAACTTCGATCAGCTGAATCAGTACACTGAGAAAGCCGACGGCGTCATTTTCCAGACCGCGGTGTAACCACCAGTGCGATGCAATCAGGGGCGACGATTCGTCCCTTTTTTATGGCTGCGATTTAGGCAGTTAGCCAGCTTACAGGCCTTAAAGAAAAGGCTGGAAATCGCCGGACAGCCTGCAATAATGCGCGCCTTGTCACACATTGCTGCAGAGCCTGCGCTGAAACTCATTAAAAGGCGCAGCGAATGCAGAGGAAAACGCGATGGAATATGAATTTTTACGCGACGTAACCGGCCAGGTTAGGGTGCGTATGTCAATGGACCATGAAGCCGTGGGCCATTGGTTCAACGAAGAAGTTAAAAACAACCTCTCTTTGCTGGATGAGGTGGAAGCTGCGGTACGTGATGTCAAAGGTAGCGAGCGCCAGTGGCAGCGGGTTGGCCATGAATACACTCTCTGGCTGGATGAAGAAGAGGTCATGATCCGCGCTAACCTGCTGGCGCTGGAAGATGAGGGCATGGAAGAGGGCATGAATTATTACAACGAAGAGAGCCTCTCATTTTGTGGTGTGGAAGATTTTCTCGCGGTGATCGCAGCGTATCGCCAGTTTTTACAGCAGTACGGCAGTAAAGGCTGAAGGGCATCGGCTGTTCAGCCCTGATCGTTCATTTTCCCCCGCAAACCTTTTTGCTGGCCTGCTTTTTCCTGCTTCAGGACCCCGGCACCGCGTTTGATATCGCCTGGACAGGTAAAGCGAAGTCTGAGAGCATGGCGATCTCCATCAAACTCGCGATGCAGCTCGTACAGGGAAATATGAAGGGACAAAGTCGTCTTGATCAGATTATGGATTATCTGAAGAGTCATAATCTGGTGACGGTAGAGCAGCTGGTGAGCGCCATTTGCGCCTCACCGGCTACCATCCGGCGTGATTTGATTAAGCTGGATAAAGAGGGCGTAATCAGCCGCAGCCACGGCGGCGTCACCCTGAACCGCTTTATTCCAAGCCAGCCCACCACGCTGGAGAAGATGCAGCGCAACCTGGCTGAGAAGCAGGCGATTGCAGAGCTGGCCGCCCGTTTTGTGCAGTCCGGCGACGCGGTAGTGCTGGATGCGGGCACCACCATGCTTGAACTGGCGCGACAGCTGACGCATCTGCCGCTGCGGGTCATCACGGCTGATTTACATATCGCGCTGTTTCTGTCTGAATTCAAACAGATTGAAGTTACCATTATCGGCGGTCGCATTGATGACTCCAGCCAGTCCTGCATTGGCGAGCATGGCCGCCGCCTGTTGCGCAGCATCAATCCTGACATCGCTTTTGTCAGCTGTAACTCGTGGAGCCTGGAGCGCGGTATTACCACCCCCACAGAAGAAAAAGCGGGACTGAAATACGATCTGCTGGCAAATGCCGGGCGACGGGTGCTGCTGGCCGACAGCAGTAAATATGGTTCATGGTCGCTGTTTTGCGCTTCACCGCTTGAACGTTTAACCGACGTGGTTACGGATAATCGGCTGGATGAAAAGGTAGGGCGCGAGTTACGCGAACGCGGTATTGCCCTGCTGTTGACGGCGTAGCGTTGGGGTGAAGTCAGCAGGTCGCAGAGGACGTGATCAGACCGCACCCTTCACATTAAAATGTCTTCAGCCCCACTGCCGGAATATTGCGGCCGTAGTAGATTTCACGCATTTCTTTCCACAGCAGGTCAGTAATACGCTTGTGCTCCTGCGGGCTGAGATCTTCTGGCCGGGTATTAAACAGGTAGTGTTTCAGGTCGAATTCTTTCAGTAGCATTTTGGTGTGAAAGATATTTTCCTGATAAACGTTCACGTCCACCATGTCATACATCGCTTTCATATCATCTGACATGAAATTTTGAATGGAGTTGATTTCGTGATCGATAAAATGCTTCACGCCATTTACATCACGAGTAAAACCGCGCACGCGGTAATCAACGGTAACGATGTCTGACTCTAACTGGTGAATCAGATAATTCAACGCCTTAAGCGGCGAAATGACGCCACAGGTAGAGACTTCAATATCTGCGCGGAAAGTACAAAGCCCGCCTTCCGGATGGCTTTCCGGATAGGTATGTACGCAAATATGGCTTTTATCAAGATGCGCAACCACCGAGTTAGGCAGGGGTCCTGGATGCTCTGAGTTATCAATATCTTTCGGATCGATCGGCTCTTCGCTCACCAGAATGGTTACGCTTGCGCCCTGCGGTTCATAATCCTGGCGCGCAATGTTCAATACGTTGGCACCAATGATCGAACAGGTTTCCGTCAGAATTTCAGTCAGGCGGTTAGCATTATATTGCTCATCAATATAAGCGATGTAACCATCGCGTTCAGCTTCCGTATTTGCATAGCAAATATCGTAGATACAAAAACTCAGGCTTTTAGTCAGGTTGTTGAAGCCATGTAGTTTTAGCTTTTGCAATTTCGTTCACCCCTTATAAATGCTCAGTCTCAGACAAAGCATTCAACAGATATTGTGGCAGGGCAAAGCTGCCAGTGTGGATTGCCGCATTGTAGTAGCGGCAGTTCAGGCCAGCGGCCTCAAAGCGCGCCTGCAGGGTAGCCGTGTCGAGCTGGCGTAATGCCGGATTATCACTCGCCCAGGCAAACGTCATGATGCCGCCGTAATAGGTCGGAATCGCGGCCTGGTAAAAACTGACATCGGCAAAATAGTGACCCAGCTTGCGATGGCTGTTGATCGCTTCATCTTGTTGTAAAAAGCAGACGCCATTTTGTGCGACAAAAATACCCTTCTCATTAAGCGCATTTTTACAGCCTGCGTAAAATTCAGAGGTGAATAAGCTCTCGCCTGGCCCGATAGGATCGGTGCAGTCAGAGATGATCACATCAAACTTTTCCTGCGTCTGATTAACGAAGTTTACGCCGTCATCGATCACTAACGTGAAGCGCGGATCGTCATAGGCTCCGGCGCTATGGTCAGGCAGATACTGGCGGCAAAAGGTCACCACGCCAGCATCAATTTCGACCATAGTGATTTTCTCAATGTGAGAATGACGCGCGACTTCTCGCAGCATGGCTCCATCGCCACCGCCGATAATCAGGACGCTTTTCGCCGCACCATGCGCCAGAATCGGCACGTGGGTCATCATTTCATGATAGATAAACTCATCACGCTCGGTGGTTTGTACCACACCATCCAGCGCCATGACGCGACCCATCGCCGCATTTTCAAAGATGATTAAATCCTGATGCGCCGTTTTTTCCCGATAGAGCTGTTTATCGATCGTGAAATATTGTCCAAAACCGGCATGAAGGGTTTCATACCACATTTCATTTTGGGCCATGATGGGGCTCTCCTCTAATGACATCGCCATGAAAATGGGCGGCACATCATAGCTAACTCTGACCGTGGTTGCACGGTCAAATGTTCAGCAGGCGAGCGGGGCGACGGGTTATTTCACGTAGGCGAGCAGGCTCAAAGAATCACGAGCCAGAGACTTACATTTTTTATCATTGGTAATCGCGATGCCGCTTAAATCACGGTAGCTCTCTTCACCGAGCGCCTTCATGTTGTAGTGGCTGTAATTGCTCAAATCCCAGCGATTTTGCTGGGCAAAAAACACCAGGGCTTTGCGAATTTGTGCATCGGGCAAATCCTGATAGCCGCAGTCATTTTTCAGATAGACGAACACGGCCGTCAAATCGGCCAGATCTTCGGCTTCGGATTCGCTCAGGGCAAAGCTGGTGGAGGAGAAGCCAAGGAGTCCCGATAACAGCAGGACCTTGATGCTTTTCTTCATAGTCATTCTCTTGTGGGGATAGTCTTATTGACGTTAGCACAGTTGTTAACAGCTTTTCGATAAATTTGACGGTCGCTGTGGTTGTAGCACTTTTTTCGGGGGATTCTGGTGCGAAAGCTTGACCTTCCCATTAGGTGAGGGTTTAGGCTAGCACTTCTCAATCACAAGGATGATAACCATGCAACGTCGCCATTTCCTGAAACTTACCGCTGCGCTCAGTGCGGCGGGTGCGCTGCCGCTCTGGAGCCGTTCGCTGATGGCGGCTGAACGTCCGCTATTGCCGATCCCTTCACTGCTGGAACCGGACGCGCGGGGCCATTACAACCTCACCGCGCAGCAGGGCAGCACACAATGGAAAGGCAACGCGGTGCCCACCTGGGGGTATAACGGTAATTTACTCGGCCCGACTGTCCGGTTGCAAAGTGGCAAGGCGGTGACGGTTAATATTCATAACCAGCTGAAAGAGGCGACGACGCTGCACTGGCACGGGCTGGAAATTCCAGGTGCCGTGGATGGCGGTCCGCAGGCAAGCATTGCGCCAGGCACCACACGCCAGGTGACATTTACACCCGACCAACCCGCGGCAACCTGCTGGTATCATCCGCATTTACATGGCAAAACCGGGCATCAGGTGGCGCAAGGCTTAGCCGGTCTGGTGCTGCTGGAGGATAACGAATCGGGCAAATTACGGCTACCGACGCAGTGGGGCGCTGACGATGTGCCGCTGATTTTTCAGGATAAACGGCTGACAAAGCAAGGCGACCGCATCGATTATCAACTCGACGTGATGAGTGCGGCGGTGGGCTGGTTTGGGGACATGATGCTGACCAACGGCGTCCAGTATCCGCAACACGCTGTGCCGCGTGGCTGGTTGCGCTTGCGCCTGCTGAACGGGTGTAACGCACGTTCGCTGCACCTCGCCACCAGTGACAAGCGCCCGCTGTATGTGATTGGCAGCGATGGGGGATTACTGGCAGAGCCGGTTAAAGTGGATTCACTGCCGCTGCTGCCAGGCGAGCGTTTTGAGGTGATGCTGGATACCTCTGATGGTCATAGCTTTGACATCGTCACATTACCGGTTGAACAGATGGGCATGATGCTGGCACCGTTCGATCAAGCGTTACCTCTGGTACAGATTTTACCGCTGCGTGTGATGGCCAGCGCCACGCTACCGGATACGCTGACCACGCTGCCTGCGCTGCCAAAAACGGACAACCTGAACAGCCGCTGGTTACAACTGATGATGGATCCGCAACTCGACCAGCAAGGCATGCAGGCGTTGATGCAGCAGTATGGTGACAAAGCGATGGGCAACGCGGGGCACCATCAAACCCGCATGGCGGGTGGTGAACACGCAATGAATCACCAGGCGATGGACCACAGCGCACACGGTATGGCACAGCCCGCGCCGGGCTATGACTTTCACAATGGCAACAAAATCAATGGCCAGGCCTTTAACATGACTAAGCCGATGTTTAACGTTGCGCTGGGTGCAGTAGAAAAGTGGACGATATCGGGTGAAGGCGACAGCATGCTGCACCCTTTCCACATTCACGGCACCCAGTTCCGTATCCTGTCAGAAAATGGCAAACCGCCAGCACCCCATCGCCAGGGCTGGAAAGATATGGTGAATGTCGACGGCTGGCGCAGCGAAGTGCTGGTGCGCTTTAACTATGTCGCTGCTGCCGAACATGCTTATATGGCGCATTGTCACCTGTTAGAGCATGAAGATACCGGCATGATGCTCGGATTTACCGTTACCTGATCTCAGGCGTTATCCAGCGCGATTTTAATATCTTCAATCAGATCGTCTGCATTTTCGATGCCAATTGACAGGCGCACCGTGGCATCGGTAATGCCGATGCGCTGGCGCACCGCTTCCGGCACACCAGAGTGGGTGGTGCTGCCGGGATGGCTGGCAAGCGATTCAGTGCCACCTAAGCTGACCGCCTGTTTAAACAACGCCAGCCCGTTAAGAAAGCGGAAGGCAGCAGGCTGACCGCCAGCGATATCAAAAGAGAAGGTCGAACCTGCGCCAAGGCACTGCTGGTGATAGGTCTTACCTTCCGGGCTGGTTTCGTCCAGAAACGGCAGCCACTGTAGTTTCGCCACTTTAGGATGCCCGTGTAAAAAACCGGCCACGGCTTCGGCGTTATGCCCGGCCTTTTCCATGCGCAGCGATAGCGTTTCCAGCGAACGGCCAATCATCCAGCTGGAATGCGGATCTAACTGAGTACCGATAGCACTGCGTAACGCACGGATCGGCATCATCAACTTTTTACTGCCCATTGCCGCCCCGGCAATCAAATCAGAATGGCCGCCAACATATTTGGTGAGTGAATAAAGCGATAAATCAGCGCCAAGCGCCAGCGGTCGTTGAAACAGCGGACCAAGCAAAGTGTTATCACAAGCCACAATGGGACGTGAACCTTGCTGCTGGTCGATCTCATCGGCAATGCGGGCCATAAGCGCAATATTGACCAGGCTGTTCGTAGGATTGGCTGGCGTTTCGATCAAAATCATCGCCACGCGGCCTTGTGCCATTGCCTGCTGTGCGGCATCACGCACTTTGGCTTCATCGTTGCCATCGCTAAAGCCCACCGCTTTAATATCCAGATTGTGAAAGGTTTTACTCAGCAGGGTTTCAGTGCCGCCGTACAGCGGTTGTGAATGTAAGATGAGTTCACCAGGGCGGGTAAATGTCAGTAGTGTGGTTGAAATTGCCGCCATGCCTGAGGCAAACAGCGCACAGCTTTCTGCCTGCTCATAAATTGCGAGTCGATCCTCAACAATTTCGCTGTTGGGATGATTAAAGCGTGAATAGACCAGCCCGCCCGTTTTACCTTCAGGCGGCTCACGACGGCCAGAGACATAATCGAAAAAATCCCGTCCCTCTTCAGCACTGTTAAACACAAAGGTCGAAGTCAGAAACACCGGCGGCTTGACGGCACCTTCTGACAGTCGCGGATCGAAGCCGTAATTAAGCATCTGCGTTTCAGGGTGTAACGGGCGATCACCAATGTGGGTTTTTTACTGGATGAATCAGACATGAACTCTCCTCCTTAATGAAGAAGCAAGACAATGTTGTGTTGATCATAGGCTATGATTTGAAAAATCGTGTTAATAAATAAGAAAGTTAATAAGTTTTTTAAACCTGGCTAACGCTTATTGATTTATTTACCAATAAAAAATTATTTTTTACGTGCCGGATATGAAATGCTTAAAAAAGCTTTTTCTTTTTTGAATAAATAAGGATGTGAAAATTATTTTTTATGAGTTTTGCTGATATGAAATTGCTCGGTTTTCTATTCGGTGAAAGAGTGTTGTGTTGACGTTTCAATGTTGCATTTTCAACAGGCATGTAAGAATAAGGATGTTAATGTGGATGAATTTGAAGTGTCAATAATCGGCCTGGGTCCTGCTGGTTCTATGCTGGGGTGGGGCATTTCCGCAACGAGGCGCCACGCAATCTTTTAAAAGTTAAAAGATAAAATGACCGCGCACGGTTGTATTTTCGGCAAGGTGATTAAAGTTGAAAAATGTAATGTCTTATATCCTTCTCGTTGGAAAGATTTCGTGTGTGGTGAAAAACAGGCCTTTCTGCCCGGCGAGGCTGCGGTCTTTATTAGCGCAAGCTCACTTGAAGGAATAAGCTACGCCCTGGATAGTGCTGAAATATTAAGCCGCATATTAAATCTTAATGCAAAAGAACCCGAGAAAAGGTATTGGCGACGAACATTCAAGTTAAGATTGAAACGCTATAAAAAATTGGCAAATCCAGAGTGCTCAATACACCGCTACTGCGCAAGATCGCGCTTAAAAGCCGTTTCTCAGCCTTAAAGGTTTCTTAAGCCCAGGCGATGTCTGGCGCGGATCAGCTGCAATCTCTGACACTAAGCAAGTCGTCAGGATAAATCTCGGCACGGTAACGTTTGCGTTGCCTGCGCGGCGTTAGCGCCCGTTTCGACTATGATAGACTGCGTGGCTTTCTGACGTAACCGGGTTGAACGCAATGAAACACACCGTTGAAGTGATGATCCCAGCAGAGGCAATCGCCGCACGCATCGCCGAACTGGGCAAAGAAATTACCGACCATTACCGCGACAGCGGCAGCGACATGGTGCTGGTGGGGCTGCTGCGCGGCTCTTTTATGTTTATGGCCGACCTGTGCCGCGCGATTGAAGTCTCGCATGAAGTCGACTTTATGACCGCCTCAAGCTACGGCAGCGGCATGTCCAGCTCGCGTGATGTGAAAATCCTGAAAGATTTGGATGAAGATATTCGCGGTAAGGATGTGTTAATTGTTGAAGATATTATCGATTCTGGCAATACGCTAAGCAAAGTGCGAGAAATTCTGCAACTGCGCCAACCCAAGTCACTGGCGATCTGTACGCTGCTGGATAAGCCAGAACGCCGCGAAGTAGACGTCAATGTGGAATATGTGGGCTTTGCCATCCCGGACGAATTCGTGGTCGGCTTCGGCATTGACTATGCGCAACGCTATCGTCATCTGCCGTACATCGGCAAAGTGGTGTCGCTGGAATCATAAGTTCCGCGAACCGCACATTCTTCCAAGGCCAGCGCAGTCTGCGTAGTGTAGGCTGTGTCGCGCTTTACCGCTCTTAACGTAAAGTGCCGGCATTGACCAGTAAATTGGCAATGCCGTGGCGATAGCGTTGCTCCAGGCTTTCACGGCTGTTTGCGGTGACATCAAGGTTACGCAGGCAACCATCCTGAATGCCGTAAACCCAGCCGTGCAGTGAGACTTTGCATCCACGTTTCCACGCGGATTGCAAAATGGTAGAGTGCCCGAGGTTATAAACTTGCTCGACTACATTGATTTCGCAGAGTTTATCGAGGCGCTTCTCGGGCGGGAGTTCTCCCAACAACACGCTATGCTTGTACCAGAGATCGCGAATGTGCAGCAGCCAGTTGTTGATCAAACCTAATTCCGGGTTATCCATCGCCGCTTGTACACCGCCACAGCCGTAATGGCCGCAAACAATAACGTGTTCAACTTCTAATACTTCAACGGCGTACTGCACCACAGAGAGGCAGTTGAGGTCGGTATGAACCACCAGATTTGCCACGTTGCGGTGAACAAACAGTTCGCCGGGTTCAAGGCCGGTCAGGCGTTCGGCGGGAACGCGGCTGTCGGAACAGCCAATCCACAGGAAACGGGGTTTTTGTGCCTGGGCGAGCCGCTCAAAAAAGCCGGGATCTTCTTCAATCAGTAATCTGGACCATTCGCGGTTGTTACTGATCAGGGTGTCGATATCTGTCATGGCGTTGAGCGACCTGCTGGCGATTGTGCGTGGGCGTACTATAGGTGAAGGCTTAGCAATTTCATACGGCATTAATCTGCCATCAAAACAGGGTATGGATTCTTAATGACTTATGCACTGGAACTTACCCGGCTGACCAAGACTTATCCCGGCGGCGTGCAGGCGCTTAAAGGGATCGATCTTAACGTTGAAGCCGGTGATTTTTATGCGCTGCTGGGACCAAATGGTGCCGGTAAATCAACCACCATCGGTATTATCAGCTCGCTGGTCAATAAATCAGAAGGCAGTGTGCGGGTGTTTGGTTACGACCTTGAAAAAGATGTCGTCAATGCTAAACGCCAGCTTGGTCTGGTGCCGCAGGAATTTAACTTTAACCCGTTTGAAACCGTTATGCAGATAGTGGTGAATCAGGCGGGCTACTACGGCGTGGAGCGGCGTGAAGCTAACATTCGGGCCGAAAAGTACCTTAAACAGCTCGATTTGTGGGAAAAGCGCAACGAGCGTGCGCGTATGCTATCGGGCGGCATGAAGCGTCGCCTGATGATTGCGCGTGCGCTGATGCATCAGCCGAAACTGCTTATTCTGGATGAGCCGACCGCAGGGGTTGATATCGAACTGCGCCGCTCAATGTGGGTGTTTTTGAAAGATCTGAATGCGAAAGGCACCACCATTATTCTTACCACGCACTATCTGGAAGAAGCTGAAATGTTATGCCGCAATATTGGCATCATTCAGAGCGGCGAGCTGGTGGAAAATACCTCAATGAAAGGGCTGCTGGCCAAACTGAAGTCTGAAACTTTTATTCTGGACCTGGCGCCCCGCAGTCCGTTACCGGCACTGGAAGGTTTCCAGTATCGCCTGGTGGATACCTCAACCCTGGAAGTGGAAGTGATGCGAGAGCAGGGGCTTAACAGCGTATTTAGCCAGTTGAGCGCACAAGGCGTACAGGTGCTGAGTATGCGTAATAAGGCCAACCGTCTGGAAGAGTTATTTGTTGACCTGGTGCAGGGAAAAACAGGAGCAAAAGCATGACACATTTGTACTGGGTGGCGTTGAAAAGTATCTGGAGCAAGGAGATAAACCGGTTCGCCCGCATCTGGATCCAGACGCTGGTCCCGCCAGTAATCACCATGACGCTCTATTTCATTATCTTCGGCAACCTGATCGGCTCGCGTATTGGGGATATGCATGGCTTCAGTTATATGCAGTTTATCGTGCCGGGTTTGATCATGATGTCAGTGATTACCAACGCTTACGCCAACGTGGCATCCTCTTTCTTCAGCGCCAAGTTTCAGCGCAATATTGAAGAGTTGCTGGTTGCACCTGTGCCAACCCACATCATCATTGCCGGGTATGTCGGCGGCGGTGTAGCGCGTGCCATCTGCGTAGGCGTTTTAGTTACGGCTGTTTCGCTGTTTTTCGTTCCCTTCCATGTTCACTCATGGACCATGGTGGCGATAACGCTGCTGCTAACCGCGATCCTGTTTTCGCTGGCAGGTTTGCTGAACGCCGTGTTTGCCCGTACCTTTGATGACATCAGTCTGATCCCGACGTTTGTGCTGACGCCGCTAACCTATCTGGGCGGGGTATTTTATTCGCTGACCCTGCTGCCTCCTTTCTGGCAGATGGTATCGAAACTCAATCCGGTGGTGTACATGATCAGCGGTTTCCGCTTTGGTTTTTTGGGTATCAGCGATGTTCCGCTTGTCTTTACCCTGTCGGTGCTGGTGGCGTTTATCGTGGTATTTTATGTTCTGGTCTATATCCTGATACAACGCGGCCGTGGATTACGCACTTAACTGAATCGATATATAAAAAAGCGCAGCCCAGGCTGCGCTTTTTTTATATGAATCTCTTATAATTCAATGTGTTATTTTACTAAGAATAAACAGATTTGATGTTGTTTTTGTTTATGGTTTTTCAGGTTGATTTAATAGTAATTTTTTATATTAGCATTCATAATGTATTGGGTGTTATTCTGATATTCTCTGCCCTCCTTTATTTTATCCTGCTGTTTTTATTGGTGTTAAATTTCTCATAAAATTAACGATTCGATGTCTTATTGTTTAAATTAAATGT
This sequence comes from Candidatus Pantoea haifensis, assembly GCA_018842655.1. Classification (GTDB taxonomy): domain Bacteria; phylum Pseudomonadota; class Gammaproteobacteria; order Enterobacterales; family Enterobacteriaceae; genus Pantoea; species Pantoea haifensis. Next base: position 3,676,114 of record JAGTWN010000004.1, read on the forward strand.
TGTCATTAAAATAACCAGGTGTTTATTTTTCATTGCTCTTACGGATAAGTCTGAGTGTCTGTAAACTAATCAAAAGTAATGGCACAATTAATAGCGCCAAATATAAATAAAGGCAGGGGAAAGAATGAATCGTATTACGTGGGTCGATAATCTGCGGGGATTAAGTATTCTTGCAATCATTTTCTTACATAGCACCATAGCCGTACATAATAATGCGGGTCACTTTACGTTATTAAGTAACACAATGAACGAAATGCTCGCACCCGTGCGCCTGGGACTCATGTTTTTTGTCTCTGGATTGTTTGTGGATGCCGGGCTGAAAAAGGGTTAGGCTTCTTCTTTACGAATAAAGTAAAAAGCATTCTGTATCCGTTTGTGGTCTGGGTTGCTATTTATGGCGGGCTAAAGATTATTTTCAGCTCCATGGCCAATTCACCGCAGTCACCGCTCAATATCATTGTTTCGCATCTCACCGGTGGCGGCGATATGACCTGGTTTTTGCACTCCCTTTTTATCTTTTTTATTTTGGTGGTAGTGGCGCGCAGACTACCTTTTTATGTTGTCTTTTTTATCTGTATGTTAGCGAGCTGGGCGCTGCCAGCGATTCATCCAGACAGCCTCTTTTCCAGCTTTGATAATTCGCATATTAATAAATCCTTCTACCTGTTTGTCTTCTTTTACCTGGGCGACTATGTGGTAAGAAAGCAGATTGATTTAACGGAATATGTCAAAAAAGGATCGGTGCTTGGTTTTTCTCTTGCGAGTTTTATTTTGCTTTCGTGCCTTAATCTCTTTGTCTTGCACGCCACGCCAGAGGCATTACTTTCACCTTTAGCATTATTATCGGTTCCGCTGTTTGTCTGGATTGCCCTTCATTTAAATTCCAGGGTGGTCTATTACATTGGGACACATTCAATCGTATTTTATTTGTCCCACTATCTGGCGATTCAGTTTTTCAGCAAACTGGTGAAGTTTGAAAGTCATTTATTGTGGGTTAACGATATAAAATTTATTCTGGCTTTTCTTGCCGCTCTGGCGCTGCCATGGACTCTTTGTCTGCTGCGTAAACGAGGCTGGCTGAATTTCTTATTCACGTTGAAAAAGCCATCAACGTCACTGCAAACCAAGCCAGTGTAAAGGAAAGTGCATCCTGGAAACAGGATGCACGTTAACGGCAAGGGATTATGCCATCTGCACCGGCAGGGCTTTCGCCAGGCGCTTCATCTGATTATCACCCTCAAAATAGGCGACTTTAGGCTGCCACTGTCGTGCCTCGGCATCCTCTACCTGTACGTAAGAGCAGATGATCAAAATATCACCCTCACAGGCACAACGCGCTGCCGCGCCATTAACTGAAATAATTTTCGAGCCGCGTTCTGCCGCAATGGCATAGGTCGAAAAACGCTGTCCGTTAGTGACGTTGTAGATATCAATGGCTTCATATTGCAGAATGCCAGACGCATCGAGAAAGTCCTGATCAATCGCGCAGGAACCTTCATAATTCAGATCTGCCTGTGTCACTTTGACGCGATGCAACTTACCTTGTAAAACGGTACGAATCATAGCCAAAAAACCTTCTTATGCAGCGAAAATATGATCTCAGCCAGGGCAGGATTACTGGGTGAGATCGACCTGTTGATTATCAATTAAACGAGCATTACCCAGCCAGGCCGCCATTAATATCACGGCGCGCTGGCTATCGACCGTCAAAGGTTGCAGCGTATCAGCATCACAAATGGCCAGACCATCCGGACGTAACCCCTGCTCCAGCAGCGATTGATTAGCATCTTCGATAATGTCATCAATGTGACGTTCACCGTTTGCCAGGCGGGTTGCCATCTCATTCATCACCTGGCTTAACGCCGGTGCCAGTTTGCGCTCATCAGCCGTCAGATAGCCGTTGCGCGAGCTAAGTGCCAGACCATCTTTGGCGCGCACGGTGGGCACGCCGATAATCTCAATATCAAAGCCCATGTCCGCGACCATCTTGCGAATGATCGCCAACTGCTGAAAATCTTTTTCGCCAAAGCAGGCGATATCTGGCTGCACCAGATTAAACAGTTTACTGACGATGGTGGCAACACCCCGAAAATGGCCAGGGCGGCTGGCACCTTCCAGCAGGGATGACAGCACCGGCACCTCAACGAAAGTCTGGTTTTTCAACCCGTGCGGGTAAACTTCCGCCGGAGAGGGGCGAAAACCACATCGACACGGTGACGATTTAGCTTTTCGCAATCTTCCTGCAGCGTGCGTGGATAGCGTGCCAGATCGTCGGCACGATCAAACTGCATTGGATTAACAAAAATCGACACGATAACAATGTCACCGCGTTCACGCGCTTCATCAACCAGAGTCAAATGCCCTTCGTGTAGATTGCCCATCGTCGGGACCAGCGCAATACGTTTACCTTCCTGACGCCAGCGTCGAACTTCACGGCGCAGCATGGGCAGTGTTTCAATGATCAGCACGGTCATTCTCCTGAATTACTGGAAACTGTGTTCGGCAGCCGGATAGCGACCGGCTTCCACTTCGGCGATATAGTGGCGAATCGCCGCGCGAATATCACCCGTTTCAGCAAGGAAGTTTTTAGCAAATTTAGGGATGTGACCGCCGGTAATGCCGAATGCGTCATGCATGACTAAAATCTGACCATCCGTTACGTTGCCCGCGCCAATACCAATGACAGGAATGGTTAACGCTTCAGTAATACGCTGTGCCAGCGACACGGGAACGCACTCCAGCACTATTAACTGCGCGCCAGCTTCTTCCAGGGCCAGGGCATCGGCCAGCAACTGTTCCGCGTCCGCTTCATCACGGCCCTGTACTTTGTAGCCGCCGAAAATATTAACTGACTGTGGTGTTAAACCGAGGTGGCCGCACACCGGAACGGCACGCTGCGCGAGCATGCGAACGGTATCCGCCAGCCAGGCACCCCTTCAATTTTGACCATATTGGCACCGGCACGCATGAGCTGTGCGGCGTTATTAAAGGTTTGATCTGGCGTGGCGTAACTCATGAAGGGCAGGTCAGCAAGCAGCAGCGATTGCGGCGCACCGCGGCGCACGGCGGCAGTATGATAAGCGATATCACTGACTGTTACCGGCAGGGTGGAATCGTGGCCTTGTACTGTCATGCCAAGTGAGTCGCCAACCAGCAGCACCTGAATGCCTTCATCCGCAAACAGACGTGCAAAGCTGAAGTCGTAAGCGGTCAGGGTAGCGAATTTTTTGCCGTTCGCTTTCCACTGGCGTAAATGGGAAATCGTGGTGGGTTTCATAACGCTCTCAATTCAGGGATTTCTGATGGGCGCAGTTTACTGGATAGCGTTGAGGAGCGGAATGAAAGAAGTGCTATTATGCCGATCGGGTGTGCCAGCGGCGAATCGTGCTGCTGTCCAGCGTGTCCAGAATCGTTTTAAGCAGGCGACCATCCGGTAAACATGCGTCAGGCGCAATCTCACACAGCGGCAGCAGCATAAACGCGCGATTAAGCATATCGTAATGCGGCACAATAAGCCGTTCGGTATTGATGACTGCATCACCAAACAGCATGAGATCAATATCGAGCGTACGAGGCCCCCAGCGTTCCGCTTTGCGCACGCGCCCATGTTCCAGCTCAATACGCTGCGTGTGGTCAAGCAGGCTCTCCGGCGAAAGCGCCGTCTCCAGCGCCACGGCGGCATTGAGATAATCGGGCTGATCCGCCGGGCCGTAAGGGGCGTGCGATAAAAAGTGGATGTTGCAATACGCTGAGTGTCAGGCAGGGCATCCAGCGCCGCCAATGCTGCATCAACCTGATGCAGCGGATCGGCGAGATTACTGCCTAAAGCCAGATAAACGCGCGTCATGATGCGTTTTGATTGTCGCGACGCGGGGCAGAAGAGCGGCGGCGTGGACGACGCGATCTGTGGCGCGGAGAGGATCGTCGCCAAGGGTGTTGAGCATCGTTTTCTGCTGGGGCGGCGCAGCCACCGAATTCACCCCACCATTTGCTCAGGCGCAGCAGTTCGGGATTATTTTCAACGTCGGCACGCAGCGCCAGCAAATCATACGCTGCACGGAATTTTGGATGTTCCATCAGCTTCCAGGCACGTTTACCGTGACGGCGCGACATACGAAGCTGCAACAGCCAGATGTCACGGATCAACGAGGTGATGCGTTTCGGAATCGCCAGGGCGCGACAGGCTTCATCCAGCGTATCGTTCATTGCCATCGCAAAAGCTTCAAAATAGGTCAGGCCACTTTCCTGAGCGATTCGCTCTGCTGCTTCCAGTTGTGGATACCAGAACATGGCGGCGAACAGAAAGGCCGGATTGACGCGCATGTCATTCTGAATGCGGTTATCGGTATTCTTCAGCACCTGCGCCAGCATGCGCTCCATCATACTGTCGGCATTTTCAGTGAAATTGCGGGCAAGCGTTGGAAACAGTGGCTGGAACAGTTGATATTCGCACAGTTTCAGGTAGGTGCTGTAACCGTAGCCGGCCTGTAGCAGCTTGAGTGATTCCTCAAACAGGCGCGCCGGTGGAATATCACGTAACAGCGACGCCAGACGCGGAATCGGCTCGGCGGTTTCCGGTGCAATACGCATATTCAGCTTGGCGGCAAAACGCGCTACGCGCAGCATGCGTACCGGATCTTCGCGGTAGCGTGTTTCCGGATCGCCAATCAGGCGAATGATGCCTTCTTGCAGATCGCGTAATCCCCCTACGTAATCGCGCACGCTGAAATCAGCCACGCTGTAGTAGAGGCTGTTAATGGTGAGATCGCGACGCTGCGCATCATCTTCAATGGTGCCGAAGATGTTATCACGCAGCAGCATACCGCTCTGGGCGCGCTGCGAATTGTTACGGTCGTCGTTGTTCTCTTCAACCTGGTGATGACCACGGAAGGTTGCCACTTCGATCACTTCCGGACCGAACATCACATGGGCCAGGCGGAAGCGACGGCCCACCAGACGGCAGTTGCGGAACAGCTTGCGCATTTGCTCTGGCGTCGCGTTGGTGGTCACGTCGAAGTCCTTCGGCTTTTGCCCCAGCAGCAAATCGCGCACGCCTCCGCCCACCAGATAGGCTTCATAACCGGCTTTATTCAGGCGATAGAGCACTTTGAGGGCATTTTCGCTAATGTCTTTGCGTGAGATGATGTGGCTTTCACGAGGAATGATGGTCATAAGACTCTCTGGTTCAACCTCTGCTGGTGCCTCCTCGTCATCACGCTTAAGGACTTTCCTGCAAAAATTAGCTACTCGGGTAAAAATGGGACACCTCGACAGTGACATAAAAAGGGTGTTGGTAAAATCAGCGGCTAATCATAGCCTGTTGAGAACCATTTGAGAATGCCGATGTCCAGGCATCCTGTTGCAGGGCGTCGTCCTGGGGGATCAAAGCGATATTCCACTGTGACACCGCGTGAGACAGCAGTTTCTCCTGCGTTTCGTCTTGCCAGTTTTCATCAACTGGCTGCCCCAGAAAGCGTAAGGCCTGCACCAGCAGTGGTCGCGCATCGCCTTCTGGCAATGCGGGGGCATGATTTTGCTTCGATAATTTGTTGCCGTCGCGATTGAGCGCCAGCGGCAAATGCAGATAATCGGGTATTGACCAACCGAACTGCTGATAAAGAGCAATTTGCCGCACTGTTGGTTCAATCAAATCTGCACCGCGCACAATTTCGGTTACGCCCTGGAAGTGGTCATCGACCACCACGGCAAGATTGTAAGCGAACAAACCATCGCGGCGATGAATAATGAAGTCTTCCTGCGCCAGGCGTGCATCTGCCTGTAACGTGCCGCGTAAGCGATCGGTAAATGCACAGACCGGATGATGCTGGCGCAAGCGCAGTGCGGCATTTTCCGGCCCGCGTCCCAAATCACGACAGTGGCCATCATAAAATCCACCGATCTGCTGGATGCGACTGCGCGTGCAGGTACAAAAATAACTCTGGCGATGCTGCTGCAACCAGGCGAGCGAGGCGCGATAAGCCTCATGACGTTGCGACTGCCACACAACCTCACCATCCCAGTGCAATCCATAGTGCTCCAGCTGCTGTAAAATACGTGTGGCGGCACCGGGCACTTCACGCGGCGGGTCAATATCTTCGATGCGTACCAGCCAGCGGCCATTTTGCGCGCGTGCGCTCAGGTAACTGCCGAGAGCCGCAATCAGCGAGCCGAAATGGAGTTCACCAGAGGGAGAAGGGCGAAGCGCCCAATGCAGGATGAGGTAGACATAAGCATTAAACGTTACCGCGCGACGGAAAAAACCGCTGTTTTCCCGTCGCGTGGCAACAGAGTGGCCGCGGCATTAGCCCGCCATTTGTTTCTCGCGGATTTCTGCTAACGTCTTACAATCGATGCACAGATCGGCTGTCGGACGCGCTTCGAGACGGCGAATGCCGATCTCAACGCCGCAGGAATCACAATAGCCAAAGTCGTCATCTTCAACTTTCTTCAGCGTCTTCTCGATCTTTTTAATCAGCTTACGTTCGCGATCGCGGTTACGCAGTTCCAGGCTGAACTCCTCTTCCTGCGCGGCACGGTCGACCGGGTCAGGGAAGTTAGCAGCTTCATCCTGCATGTGCGATACGGTACGATCGACTTCGTCCCGCAGTTGATTACGCCAGGCTTCCAGAATCTTACGAAAATGGTCTAACTGAGCGTCGTTCATATACTCTTCGCCCGGCTTCTCCTGATAAGGCTCCACCCCGGCGATGGCGAGAATACTCAGGGACGATGTTTTACGGTTTTGCCCTTCTTGCATGTTGTTTCTCCTGGATAACACGCACTATACCCTTCAACTTCCAGACGCAGGGACGTTGCCGTTTGCCTGCTTCCTGACATCTCTCGGGTACATCGATCCCCCAACGGGGAAAAAACAGGCCGCTATAAATAACAGAAGCAGTCAAGGTTGGCAATTATTCGTGATCGCACCTTGACAAGCCTGTGAGGAACAGCGTATTTGGCATCTTCCTCAGAACAGTCTTAGCACAAAAAATTGCTAAAGATATTACAAGTTTACTGTAACGGGGTTTTTAAGAAACATTCCGGTTACAGATAAGCTCGCCTGATAAGCCAAAACCTCTACGCCATCCCGCTGCGCCTGGACCAGTTGTTCTGCGTAAGCCACGTCGATATGACGTGCCGGGGAGACGTCCTCAATCCCCGAGTGCAGAACTGCAAACAACAAGACGGCTCGATGACCTTCTGCCGCGACTGCACGCAGTTCACGGAGATGTTTCTGCCCTCGAATCGTCACCGCATCCGGAAAGTAGCCTTTTCCCTGATGTAAAAGGGTCACGGATTTCACCTCAATATAGCAGTTGCGTTTGTCCTTCGCTTTGATCAGGAAGTCGATTCGGCTATTTTCGCTGCCGTACTTCACTTCAGCCTGGCAATCATCATAGCCAGACAATTCCGTAATGCGCTGCTGGTCAAGTGCTTCACGCACCAGTTGGTTCGCGCGCAGGGTGTTAACGCAGATCCAGTGCCCTTGTTGAGTCTCGGTTATTTCCCAACTGTGCGGATATTTGCGCGTCAGGCTATCCGAGGTGGAATACCACACCGTATCACCCGGTGTTGCACAGCCGGTCATTGCGCCGGTATTGGCACAATGAAGCGTCAGGGTCTCGCCTTCCGGGGTGATCACATCGGCAAGAAAACGTTTGTAGCGGGTAATTAAACGCGCAGGTTTAAGCGGGGGAGAAAAGTGCATACCTATCCTGATCAGGGCTGCAAAGGCCAACTGGCCAGCGCACGATAGCGCGTGCGGCCTTTGGTGAATGCTGAAGCGTAAAGCGAAAACTGTGTAACACGAAAGCGCCAGTGAAAGGTGCGCGGTGGTAAAGCCACCGGATGAGATGCATGGCGCAGCAAAGTGATATGCGGATGAAAGGGCTGTGCGTTTTGGGCGCAACCGTGCCGTGCCGCCTGCGCACGCAGCAGGCTGGCAAGCTGCAACAGGCCACGGGGAGGACGCTGACAGCCGAGCCAAACCACCCGGGGCGGGGCCAGTGTCCGGCATCGTCTAAATCCAAATCAAAGCCAGGCTGGACAATGCGTGAAGCCAGCGTCTGTAAATGCTGTGACGTTTCGGCAGACACCTCGCCCAGAAACGCCAGCGTTAAGTGCAGGTTCGCCGCAACCACCGGGCGTCCAGCCTCTTCAGCAAAATGTTCCGCTCGCCAGCGTACCAGTTGTTGTTGCAGCTCATCGGGCAAGCTAATGGCAAAGAATAAGCGTTGTGTTGCCATGGCGGTCTCCGGCAATCCTCACAGATGAATGCTACAATGCGCGCCATCTTAGCACAGGCAGAAGTGGAGTTTATGTGAGTGATTTACCCGTCAGCGCAGTGCTGCCTGATCTTCTGGCGGCGCTGGAAAGCGCGTCGCAAATCCTGCTGGCCGCACCCACCGGCGCAGGTAAATCGACCTGGCTGCCGCTACAGTTGTTGCATCATGCGGCGCTGCCGGGTCGCATTATCATGCTGGAACCGCGACGGCTGGCGGCGCGCAATGTCGCGCAGCGTTTAGCAGAACAGCTCGGTCAGCAGCCGGGCGAGACCGTTGGCTACCGCATGCGCGGCGAAACGTGCGTGGGACAAGAGACCCGGCTTGTCGTCGTCACCGAAGGCATTCTCACTCGCATGTTGCAGCAGGACCCGATGCTGGATGGCATCTCTCTGGTGATTCTCGATGAGTTTCACGAGCGCAGTTTACAGGCGGATTTAGCACTGTCGCTGTTACTTGATGTGCAGCAAGGGCTGCGTGAAGATCTTAAAATCATGTTGATGTCGGCAACGCTTGATAATGACCGACTCATAGCATTACTGCCGGATGCGCCGCTGATCGTTTCTGAAGGCCGCAGCTTTCCGGTTGAGCGCCGTTACGCTTCACTTAATGCTAACTATCGATTCGATGAAGCGGTTGCGCGTGAAGTGGCACAACTGCTGCGCGAGGAAAGCGGTTCGTTGCTGCTGTTTTTACCGGGCGTAGCGGAGATTGAGCGGGTAAAGCGTGAACTGGAATCCCGCGTGACTGATGATATCGATCTTTGCCCTTTATATGGTGCGTTACCGCTGGCGTCACAGCGTCGCGCGATTCTTCCTGCGCCTGACGGGCGTCGCAAGGTGGTGCTTGCCACTAACATCGCTGAAACCAGCCTGACCATCGAAGGCATCCGGCTGGTGGTTGACAGTGCGCTGGAGCGCAGTGCGCAGTTCGATGCCCGTAGCGGCGTGACACGCCTGCAAACGCAGCGCATCAGCCAGGCATCAATGACGCAGCGCGCCGGGCGTGCCGGGCGTTTAATGCCGGGTATTTGCTTGCATCTTATTGCACAGGAACAAGCGTTGCGCGCAACAGTGCAGGGCGAAGCGGAGATTCTGCATACAGATTTGTCATCGCTGTGGCTTGAACTGCTGCAATGGGGCTGCACCCAGCCGGAACAGTTAACCTGGCTCGATCTCCCGCCAGCAAAACACCTGCGCGCTGCACAGCAGCAGTTAACCCGTCTCGGCGCGCTTGATGAAAACGGTTTGCTTAATGCTCAGGGCCGCCGCATGGCGCAGCTGGGCAGCGATCCACGCTTAAGCGCCATGCTTTACGCCGCCGGAGAGGATGCGGATGCTGTAGCCAGCGCGGCGCTGCTGGTGGCGATCCTTGAAGAGCCACCGCGCAATGGCAGTGCCGATTTGCGTGATGCGCTGCACCGACCACAGCCTCACTGGCAGCGGCGGGCGCAGCAGTGGCAAAAACGACTGAATGTCAGCGGTGGGCGCGTCGATGACGATCGTTTCGCGGCCTTGCTGGCTACAGGCTTTGGCGATCGGTTAGCGCGCCGTCGCGATCACAGCGGGCGTTATCAATTAGCCAATGGCCTGGGCGCGAAGCTGGATGAGCAGGATGCACTGACGCGCCATGAATGGCTGATTGCCCCGACGCTGTTACAAGGTAGCGCCGCACCTGATGCCCGTATATTGCTGGCGCTACCGGTTGATATCGGCGCGTTATGCCAGCGGCAACCGTCGCTGATTGAGCAGCGCACCGATGTTGAATGGGATGACGAGAAGGGCACCTTACGTGCGTTTAAGCGCGAGCAGATTGGTGCGCTGGTGCTCAAAACCCAGCCGCTGGCACGTCCAGAGCCTGATGTACTCCACCCGGCAATGCTGCGCTGGATTGGCGAAAAGGGATTATCGGTCCTGGGCTGGACAGAAGAGGCTGAGCAACTGCGTGTGCGTCTACAATGCGCAGCACAATGGCTGCCGGAAGAAAACTGGCCAGCCGTGGATGACGTTGCGCTGCTGGAGACGCTGGATCGCTGGCTGCTGCCTCAAATGGGGGCGGTGCGTGATCTGAAAAGTTTGCAGTCAGTGAACCTCGTTAGCGCGCTATTACATTTGCTCACATGGTCACAACGCCAGCGGCTGGATAGTGTACTGCCAACTCATTACACTGTGCCAACCGGCAGTCGGCTTGCCATTCGTTATCATCTGGATAAACCTCCGACACTGGCGGTGCGGATTCAGGAAATGTTTGGTGAAGCGACCAATCCCGCGGTTGCAGAAGGGCGAATACCGCTGGTTTTAGAGCTGTTATCACCGGCGCAGCGCCCCTTCAGATTACGCGCGATCTCGCGGCGTTCTGGCGCGGTGCGTATCCGGAGGTACAGAAAGAGATGAAAGGGCGCTATCCCAAACATCCCTGGCCTGATGATCCGACAACGGCTTTGCCGACAAGGCGCACAAAAAATATTCCCCGCAGGGTTGAGGTCACTGGATCGAATTCAGAGGGTTCTGCCATGCGGGATGCGATAAAGCAGTTAGAGTAACGGCGCAGCCGTAAGCTATGCCTGGAGAATGAAACCAATGTCTGGGAACGATCGCGAACCTATTGGGCGCAAAGGAAAACAATTGCCGCCGCGCACCCGCGCGAGTCAGGGTCGCCGCAGGGATATCGATGATGATATCCCCAGTGAATTAAGTGATGATTACGAGGAGAAGGCGTCTGTGCCACGTAAAGGAAAAAGCGGAAAACCGCGCGGCAAACGCCGTTGGCTGGGATGGTTAATCAAACTGTTCCTGGTGTTTGTTGTGGTAATGGCCGCATGGGGAGTCTACCTCGATTCTGAAATCCGTAGCCGTATTGACGGTAAAGTGTGGCAACTGCCTGCTGCCGTATATGGCCGCATGGTTAGCCTTGAACCGGGGATGGCCTATAACAAGAGCGAAATGGTGGCGCTGCTGGAAGGCACCCAATATCGCGAAGTATCCCGCATTACCCGTCCGGGCGAGTTTTCTGTTAAAGGGAATACCATCGATCTGCTGCGCCGTCCGTTTGACTTTCCGGACAGCAAAGAGGGCCAGATCCATGCGCGTATGACCTTTAGCAAAGATGAGCTGAGCGAGATTAAGAACCTCGATACTGGTCGTGATTTTGGCTTCTTCCGTCTCGATCCGCGCCTCATTACCATGTTGCAGTCACCGAACGGTGAACAACGTCTGTTTGTGCCGCGCGCGGGTTTCCCGATCTGCTGGTTGATACGCTGATTGCTACCGAAGATCGTCACTTCTACGAGCATGACGGCATCAGCCCTTACTCGATTGGGCGTGCCTTCCTTGCCAACATCACTGCCGGGCGTGCGGTGCAGGGAGGCAGTACGCTGACCCAACAGTTGGTGAAAAACCTGTTCCTGACCAATGAACGCTCGCTGTGGCGTAAAGCGCGTGAAGCCTATATGGCAGTGATCATGGACGCACGCTACAGCAAAGATCGTATCCTTGAGCTTTATTTGAACGAAGTGTATCTCGGCCAGGCGGGCAACGATCAGATTCGCGGCTTCCCGCTGGCCAGTTTGTACTATTTTGGCCGGCCGGTGGATGAGCTGAGCCTTGACCAGCAGGCAATGCTGGTTGGCATGGTAAAAGGTGCATCGCTCTACAATCCGTGGCGCAATCCAACGCTGGCGCTGGAGCGTCGTAATCTGGTGCTGCGTCTGTTGCAGCAGCAGAAAGTGATCGACCAGGAGCTTTACGACATGCTGTCGGCGCGTCCGCTCGGCGTGCAGCCGAAAGGTGGCGTCATTACACCGCAGCCTGCCTTTATGCAACTGGTACGTAACGAGCTGCAAGCCAAACTGGGCGATAAAGTCAAAGATCTCTCCGGCGTGAAGATCTTTACGACCCTCGATCCGGTTTCGCAGGATGCAGCGGAAAAAGCGGTGATTGACGGTATTCCTGTGCTGAAAAAACAGCGCGGATTAAAAGATCTGGAAACCGCGATGGTAGTGGTTGACCGCTTCAGCGGCGAAGTACGCGCCATGGTGGGCGGTGCCGATCCGCAGTATGCCGGTTACAACCGTGCTCTGCAGGCGCGTCGCTCCATCGGTTCACTGGCTAAACCGGCCACCTATTTGACTGCGCTCAGCCAGCCAAATACTTATCGTCTGAACAGCTGGATTGCCGATGAGCCAATCGCGCTGAAACAGCCGAACGGATCGGTATGGAAACCGCTAAACGACGATCGCCGTTTCAGTGGCAAAGTGATGCTGGTGGATGCGCTGACCAACTCCATGAACGTACCGACGGTTAACCTGGGCATGACGCTGGGGCTGGATTCAGTTGTCGATACCTGGAATAAACTCGGTGTGCCGAAAGATCAGCTGCATCCGGTGCCGGCGATGCTGCTGGGGGCGCTTAACCTGACGCCAGTAGAAGTGGCGCAGGCTTTCCAGTCTATCGCCAGCGGCGGTAACCGTGCGCCGCTGTCAGCGGTACGTTCAGTGATTGCGGAAGATGGCACTGTGCTTTATCAGAGCTTCCCACAGGCGCAGCGCGTTGAACCGGCGCAGGCGGCTTATCTGACGCTCTATACCATGCAGCAAGTGGCCGATCACGGCACCGCACGAGCACTGGGGGCGCGTTTCCCAAATGCGCATCTGGCTGGTAAAACCGGGACGACCAACGATCTGATCGACAGCTGGTTCGCCGGTATTGATGGCAAAGAGGTGGCGATTACCTGGGTTGGCCGTGATAACAACCAGCCAACCAGGCTGTATGGTGCCAGTGGCGCAATGCAGCTCTATCGCCGCTATCTCGATAATCAGGCCCCGATGCCGCTGCAACTGACGCCGCCAGAAGATGTGTCGATGATGAATATCGATTCAGCGGGTAACTTTGTCTGTGGCACCGGCAGCAGCACCTGGCGTTCACTGCCCGTGTGGGCGTTGGATCCTGATTCGCTTTGTCAGCAGCAAATGCAGCAACAGCAAATGCAGCAGCAGATGCAGCAGCAGCAGATGCAGCAGGAACAGCAACAACAACAGCAGCAGCAGCAGCAACAGCCGCAGCAGCAAGAGAGCGACGGCGTGGCTGGCTGGATAAAAGATATGTTTGGCAGTAAATAACGCATTAATGCGTAAAAGGGGCGCTCAGGCGCCCTTTTTTGTGCCTGATCAATGCAGGTTAATCGCGCCGCAAACGGCGTCACATCAGGGATTTGTACTTGCAGTCATTACTGCGTTTCGCATATTATCCGACCGTTATAATAATCATTATCGTTTCGATTCGCCTGCCCAAAATTCATCTATTAGAGAGACTTTTATGAATGTGCGAACGACTTTTCCTTGTTATAAAAACGGCGTTGCTCCGCGCCGACCTTTGAGCATCTTAATTGCGCTCTCTCTCAGCAGCCTGAGTGCGGGTGCCTTTGCCGAAGAGACGTTAGTCGTTTCGGCTGAGGGCGGCGGGGTTGAGCAGGAGAGTTCATGGGGACCGGCACCGACAGTGGCAGCCAAACGCAGCGCCACCGGCACCAAGACCGATACGCCGATCGAAAAAACCCGCAGTCTGTTTCCGTGGTAACGCGGGAAGAGATGGATATGCGCAATGTCACCAGCGTTAAAGGGGCGTTCAACTATACGCCTGGCGTGTTAACCGGAAACCGTGGCAGCTCCAGTGTGATCGATGCGTTGTCGATTCGCGGTTTCAGCGAAACCAACACTAACCAGTATCTCGACGGTCTGAAACTGCAAGGCGACAACTATTCAGAATTCGCCATCGATCCCTATTTCCTTGAGCGCGCCGAACTGCTGCGTGGGCCGGTATCCGTGTTGTACGGCAAAAGTAACCCTGGGGGTGTCGTTTCACTGGTGAGTAAACGCCCGACGCAGGAAACGCTGCGCGAAGTGCAATTCCAGATGGGTAACGATAACCTGTTTTCAACGGGCTTCGATTTTGGTGGGTCGCTGGATGATGATGGCGTGTACAGCTATCGCCTGACCGGACTGGCGCGCAGCCAGGATGCGCAGCAAGAGATGAACAAAGAGAAGCGTTACACCGTTGCGCCGTCGTTTAGCTGGCGTCCGAATGAAAACACCCGCTTCGATTTACTGACCTATTTCCAGAACGAACCTGAAACCGGTTATTACGGCTGGCTGCCGCGTCAGGGCACCGTTGTGCCGATCATTCGCGCTGACGGCAGCGAGTACAAACTGCCAACCAACTTTGATGAAGGCGAAGAGAGCAACAAGATTTCGCGACAGACCAAAATGGTTGGCTACAACTTCGAACACAGCTTTAACGACACCTGGACGGTACGGCAAAATCTGCGCTACGCCGATCTGCGTACCGACTATCGCAGTATTTACGGCAATGGTTATCTGCCAGCCACGCAAGAGATCACGCGCGGCTCGGCAACGTCTAAAGAAACGCTGAACCAGTTCGCTGTTGATACCCAGGCGCAGGCGAAATTTGCAACCGGTCAGCTCGATCACACGCTGCTGCTCGGCGTGGATTATCAGCGTACACGCAATGATATTGATGCCGCTTTTGGTTCTGCTGCACCGATCAGTGCGGTCAATCCACAATATGGCAACGATACGCTGAACGGCACGCCATTCCCCTATCAGTATCTGAATAAGCAGGAGCAAACTGGTCTGTATGCACAGGATCAGATGGAATGGGATCGCTGGGTAATGACGTTGGGCGGTCGCTACGACTATGCCATGACCTCGGCGCTTAATCGCAACGGCAATGCCGAAGTGAAAAACCACGATCAGGCGTTTACCTGGCGCGGCGGTTTGAACTATGTATTTGATAACGGGGTCGCGCCTTATTTCAGCTACAGCGAATCTTTTATTCCCAATAGCGGCACCACCTCTGGCGGGCAGCCTTTTGATCCGTCGCGCGCGAAGCAGTATGAAGCGGGGGTGAAATATGTGCCGAAAGATCGCCCGATAGTCGTAACCGCAGCGGTTTACCAGTTGACCAAAAACAAGAACCTGACGGCTGAACCTGGCAACGTCAACTTCAGCATCCAGAGCGGGGAAATCCGTTCGCGTGGCGTGGAGCTGGAAGCCAAAGCGGCGCTGAATGCCAATATCAATCTGACAGCTTCATACACATACACCGACGCGAAATATACCGAAGATACCTTGCTGAAAGACAAAACGCCGGTACAGGTACCGAAACATATGGCCTCGCTGTGGAGTGACTACACCTTCCATGAAACGGCGCTGAGCGGCGTGACCATTGGGGCGGGTGTGCGCTATGTCGGTGAGAGTAAGAGCCTTTATAGCACGGGCGATAACGTTAATCAGAACTTCGATGTTGCAGGCTACACCACGGTAGATGCTGCACTGAAGTATGATTTAGGCCGCTTCGGTTTACCGGGTTCGTCAGTCGGGGTTAACGTCAACAACCTGTTTGATCGTGAATATGTCGCGAGCTGTTATCGCGATTACGCGTGTTACTGGGGCGCGGAGCGCCAGATTGTCGGTACCGCGACCTTCAGGTTTTGATTCATCCGGGCGCTGCGGCGCCCGTTTTACAGGGACTCTCATGCAGCATCCGCACGCCGAAGAAGCCACTTTTACGCTGCAACATGTCAGCTTTCGTGTACCTGGGCGCACGCTCCTTCATCCGCTCTCGCTGACTTTTCCGCCAGGCAAGGTCACCGCATTGATTGGCCATAACGGTTCGGGAAAATCCACGCTGCTGAAAATGCTGGGACGCCATCACGCAACCAGCGAGGGCAAAGTTTTACTGAATAACCAGCCGGTGGAGCACTGGAACAGCAAAGCCTTTGCGCGCCAGGTGGCTTATCTGCCGCAACAGTTACCCGCCGCAGAAGGGATGACGGTACGCGAACTGGTGGCGATTGGCCGCTATCCGTGGCACGGGGCACTGGGCCGGTTCGGCCAGGACGATCGCAATCGCGTCGACGAAGCCATTACGCTGGTTGGCCTGAAACCCTTTGCGGGCCGCCTGGTGGACAGCCTGTCCGGCGGCGAGCGGCAGCGCGCCTGGTTAGCCATGCTGGTGGCGCAAAACAGTCGCTGTTTGTTGCTGGATGAACCGACCTCGGCGCTGGACATCGCCCATCAGGTGGAGGTCCTGGCGTTGATTCAACAACTGAGCCGTGAGCGCGGCCTGACCGTCATTGCGGTACTGCATGATATCAATATGGCTGCGCGCTATTGCGATCATCTGGTGGCACTGCGGGATGGCTCAATGATCGCCGAAGGCAGCCCGGCAGCCATTATGCAAGCCGATGTGCTGGCAGAGATTTATGGTATTCCAATGGGCATTTTGCCTCATCCGCAGGGCGGTGCGCCGGTGAGTTTTGTTTACTAAGGATGGGCTGATGCCAGATCTGATTCGCCGTCGCCTGATGATGGCACTGGCGCTGTCGCCACTGTTGCCCCATTTTCCGTTACGCGCCGCACCACTTGATGTGCAGCGTATTATCGCACTGGAATGGTTACCCACCGAGCTGTTACTGGCGCTGGGGATCACGCCGTTTGGCGTGGCGGATATGCACAATTACACCATCTGGGTCGGCGATCCGCCGCTGCCTGCGGGCGTGGTGGATGTGGGATTGCGCACCGAACCTAATCTGGAATTGATGACCCAGATGCAGCCGTCATTAATCCTCTGTTCTAACGGTTATGGGCCGTCGCAAGAGAAGCTGGCGCAGATTGCACCGATCATGGGCTTTGACCTCAATAGCGGCGACGGTAAACCTTTTACCACAGCGCGTAGATCGCTGCGGGCGTTGGGCAAACGGCTGGGTCTCGAAGCGCAGGCTGAACAGCATTTGCGCTTTGTTGACAGCCAGATCGACGCTGCCCGTCAACGGCTGGCACCGTTTGCAAACCGTCCGGTTCTGTTAATGTCGCTACTCGACAGCCGCCATGCGATTACTTTCGGCAAAAACAGCCTGTTTCTTGAAGTGATGACGCTGCTCGGCCTGAAAAATGCCTGGCAAGGTGAAACCAACTTCTGGGGCAGTGCGGTTGTGGGTATTGAACGGCTGGCTGCGCTGAATGATGTCGAGGTGATCTGCTTCGATCATGACAATGAGGCAGATATGCAGCAGGTGATGCGCAGTGCCCTGTGGCAGTCGCTGCCGTTTATCCGTGCGGGCCGTTTTCAGCGTGTTCCGGCAGTCTGGTATTACGGCGCGACGCTGTCGGCGCTGCATTTTGTTCGCGTGCTGGAACGCGCCCTGGAGTCGCACTGATGCGCCATCGTCTCTTTCCCGTTGCGCTGTTAAGCGTGCTGTTTCTGTCAGCCCTGGCACTGACGTTGATCAATTTGCGTCAGGCATTGCCAGTGGCGCAATGGCCACAGGCGCTGTGGTCGCCGGATGTGAACAATGTTCAACAGATGGTGTTTCACCACAGCCTGCTGTCGCGGTTGGTTCTGGCGCTGCTGGTGGGTGCCGGTTTGGGGTTAGCGGGTTTGCTGTTTCAGCAGGTGCTGCGTAATCCGCTGGCGGAGCCGACAACCCTGGGTGTCTCATCGGGCGCGCAGCTCGGTATCACGGTCGCCACGCTGTGGGATCTGCCGGGTGGGATCGTGACGCAGCAGTTTGCCGCATTAGGCGGCGCGCTGCTGGTGGGCGCGATTGTTTTTGGTGTCGCCTGGGGCAAACGGCTTTCCCCGGTTACGCTCATCCTCGCCGGGCTGGTGCTGAGTCTTTACAGCGGTGCGGTCAATCAAATCTTCGCCATTTTCAATCACGATCAGCTGCAGAATATGTTTTTGTGGAGTACCGGTGCGCTGAATCAAATGGGCTGGGAAAATGTCAGCCAGCTCTGGCCGCGCCTGTTGCTGGCCTTTGTGCTGGCGCTGGCGCTGTTGCGTCCATTGACGTTAATGGGGCTGGACGACGGCGTGGCAAAGAACCTTGGGCTGGCACTTTCAGTGGCTCGCCTGGGCGGCCTGGGATTAGCGATCCTGCTCAGCGCGCAGTTAGTCAACGTGGCCGGGATCATCGGTTTTATCGGGCTGTTTGCGCCGCTGCTGGCAAAATTGCTGGGTGGGCGTCGGCTACTCAGCCGCATGTTACTCGCGCCGCTGATTGGTGCGCTGTTGCTGTGGCTGGCAGATGCCTGCGTGCTGTGGCTGACCGCGCACTGGCGTGAAGTCTCCACCGGTACGGCAACGGCGCTGCTTGGCGTACCCATTCTGCTGTGGCTGCTGCCGCGTCTGCGTACCGGATCGGTGCCGCCTGCGCTTAATCAGGGCGATAACGTGCCTGCTGAACGCCAGGGCATTTTGCGCTGGAGTGTCATTGGGCTGGGCATACTGGCGCTGTTAGCGTGGCTGGGTTTGGCATGGGGTCGTGATGCTCATGGCTGGATCTGGGCCAGCGGTGAGATGTTGCAACAGCTGATGCCATGGCGTGCGCCACGTCTGCTGGCGGCGCTGGCGGTCGGCTTAATGCTTGGCGTCGCGGGCACGCTGATACAACGTTTAACCGGTAATCCCATGGCCAGCCCGGAAGTGCTAGGCATCAGTTCGGGCGCTGCCTTCGGCGTCGTTATTATGCTTTTTTCGTGCCGGGTGACGCCCTGGCATTTTTACTGCCTGCGGGGGCGCTGGGCGCGGCGCTGACTCTGTTGATTATCATGCTGGTAGCCAGCCGGGGCGGCTTTTCGCCGGAACGCATGCTGCTGGCGGGCATGGCACTGAACAGCGCCTTCGTTACCTTACTGATGCTACTGCTGGCAAGTGGCGATCCGCGCATGGGCGGTTTGCTGAGCTGGATTTCCGGTTCAACCTACAACATCAGTGGTACGCAGGCTCTTCAGAGTGCGGTTTGTGCTGTGGTTCTGGTCGCGCTGGCACCGCTCGCCAGCCGTTGGTTAACTTTATTACCACTGGGCAGCGCCACGGCACGTTCAGCGGGTATGGCGCTCACCGCGTCACGCCTTAGCCTGCTGCTGCTGGCGGCAGCATTGACCGCCACGGCAACCTTAACTATCGGCCCGCTGAGCTTTGTTGGTCTCATGGCACCGCATATTGCGCGTATGCTGGGCTTTCGTCGGGCGTTACCGCAGGTGTTGATGTCAGGCTTACTGGGGGCGGGTTTGATGGCGTTTGCGGACTGGTGTGGCCGTATGCTGGCATTCCCGGATCAAATACCGGCGGGATTAATGGCGACGTTTATTGGCGCACCGTATTTTATCTGGCTGCTGAGGCGATCGCGCTAATGAGCAGGACCGGCAGAGGCCGGCCCTTTTTGATTACAGCTTAACGAAGCAGCGACGTGCAGCGTCAATGGTGCGCTGAATATCCTCGGCGCTGTGCGCCAGTGACATAAAGCCTGCTTCAAACGCAGACGGGGCAAGGTAGACACCTTCTTCCAGCATCAAATGGAAGAATTTTTGAAGCGTTCAACATCACAACGACAAACATCAGCATAACAGGTCACGCTTTCCGCATCAGTGAAGAACAGACCAAACATACCGCCAACGTGGTTAACCACCAGCGGGATATTTTCCTGCTGTGCCGCATGCAGCAAGCCTTCAGCCAGTTGCGTGGTGAGCTCAGTCAGCGTTTGATGCGTGCCCGGCTGAGCAATTTGACTCAAACAAGCGTAACCGGCTGCCATAGCAATGGGGTTGCCAGACAGGGTTCCCGCCTGGTAAACCGGGCCGGTTGGCGCTAACGCTGCCATCACATCGCGGCGACCACCGAACGCGCCGACAGGCATTCCGCCGCCAATAATTTTGCCAAGGCAGGTAAGATCGGGTTTCACGTTGTAATAAGCCTGAGCACCGCCCAGCGCAACGCGGAAGCCGGTCATCACCTCATCAATAATCAGCAAGGCACCGAACTCATCACACAACGCACGTAAGCCTGGCAGGAAGCCTGGCTGCGGCGGAATGCAGTTCATGTTGCCCGCAACCGGCTCAACAATGATACAGGCGATATCGTGCGGATAGAGCTCAAAGGCCGCACGCACGGAATCGAGATCGTTATAGGTACAGGTCAGTGTGTGTTTAGCAAAGTCAGCGGGTACGCCAGGTGAATTAGGTTGTCCCAGCGTCAATGCACCAGAACCGGCTTTAACCAGCAAGTGATCGGCATGGCCGTGATAGCAGCCTTCGAATTTGATCAGCTTATCGCGACCCGTGAAGCCACGCGCGAGACGAATCGCGCTCATGGTCGCTTCGGTGCCAGAGTTCACCATGCGCACCATTTCCATACTCGGCACCAGTTCACACACCAGCTGCGCCATGGTGACTTCCATTTCCGTGGGGGCACCAAAACTCAGGCCGCGCTGGGCAGCTTCAATGACGGCGTTACGGATTTCAGCGTTGTTGTGGCCTAAAACCATCGGCCCCCATGAACCCACATAGTCGATATAAGCTTTGCCATCGGCATCGTAAAGAGAGGCACCATCAGCGTGCTCAATGAATAGCGGTGCGCCGCCCACACCGGTAAAAGCACGTACCGGGGAGTTTACGCCGCCAGGGATCAGGCGTTGCGCCTCGGCGAACAGTTTTTCGGACTTACTCATTTTCGGCTCCAGCGGTTCAGTAAAATATCGCGCCATTCTACGGAAGAGGCGCGACAGGCGAAAGGGTGGAACAGCCTGCAGTACCACTAACCTTAGTTAAAGCGGCACAGAGTGCGAAGCTCAAAACTTGATTGCGTTGAAGGGCTGGCAGATAATAGCGAGATTGAGGTCGTTTTCTGACCTGGACGTTTACTGGAGTCAAACATGAGTGAAGAAGTAGCAGCACTGCCGTTGCAATTTACCGATGCCGCCGCCAACAAGGTAAAAAGCCTGATTGCTGACGAAGAGAACCCGGAGCTGAAACTGCGCGTTTATATCACTGGCGGCGGTTGCAGTGGTTTTCAGTACGGTTTTACTTTTGATGACCAGATGAATGATGGCGACATGACGATTGAGAAACAGGGCGTGTCGCTGGTTGTTGATCCAATGAGCCTGCAATATCTGGTGGGCGGTTCGGTCGACTACACCGAAGGGCTGGAGGGTTCACGCTTTATCGTTACCAACCCGAACGCAAAAACCACCTGCGGTTGTGGTTCCTCGTTCAGTATTTGATTGTGCAGGCCGCCATTCGGCGGCCTCGTTTTACCACTCAATCGTTACCAGTCGTCCCGTCTCTTTCTGTTTTGCATCTTGTTTAATCTCGCTTTGAGTAATGCGTGGCTGCGCACTGAGGTGGCGCCCGCAATCGACCTGCGGCGTGGTTTGAGCATTTGTCTGGTTAATTTCACAGCGTGAGTAAATAATCAGCCTGGCGCCAATAGAACCGGTGGTTGACCCTGCAATGGCAGAGCCAGCGATCGTCAGCCCTATGGCCAGAAGCAGTGTTCTGGTCATGTTAAGTTCCTGGTGTAGTCAAAAGGCGCTTAGCGCAAAAAGGACGGCGAGCATACGTGGCTTGCGCGTCTCATTTACTGATTAACGGCAAAAACTGGTTTTTCTTTAATCGATTAAGCCGACATTATTGTGCTGGGTGTAATACTGCACACAGCTGCTTTGCCGCTAACAGCATACGTGGACCGGGACGACTGAGCCAGTCATCGTTAATGGCAATCACCGGCACGTTAAGCTGGGGCTGCCAAAACTGCGCCACGCTCGCTGCCTGTTGTTGATTGCCACCGATCAAAATGGCCTGGGGATGGCGCATCAGCACCTGTTCACGGCTCACCTGCGGCCAGCTGACGCGACTGTCAGCAAAGATATTTTTGCCGCCACACAGCCCGATAATGTCGTTTTGTAAGGTGGCCTTCGCGGCGGTAAACAGCGGTTGCTGCCCGAATTGCAGAAACAGCGGAATCGGTTTTTGTGAGGCGTATTGCTGACGCAGGCTGGCTTCCTGCTGGCGTAGCTGTTGGGCAGCTTTGGCCGCCTCTTCAGGATGAGGGCTCCATTTTCCCAGCGCAGCGAGCGCATCGATCATGCCAGCCAGATTCGCGGGATCAATCCATTCAATATGCACACCAAACTGCTGTAGCTGATCGATCTGACGTTGAGGATTGCCGCCGCGCCAGGCTAATACCACATCGGGCTTTAATTGCAATATGCGTTCGACTTTGACCCCTTGCCAGTTAGCGACCTGTTCAATCTGTTTAGCGGCAGGGGGATAATCGGACCAGGCACTCACCGCGACGGGTGTAATGCCTGCGGCAAAAGCCAGCTCGGTTAAATGGGGCGCAAGGGCGATAACGCGCGGAGGGGCGGCAAACAGGCTACTGCTGATCAGCAGCAGCCAGCAGAAAAGAAGACGTTTAACCACGCGCCAGACGTGCCAGCAGATTCTCAACCATCAGGGAAGACTGTTTGGCGGCTACGCTGAGGAACTCATCAAAGCTCAGATGTGATTCCTGATCGGCAACGTCGGAAATCGCACGAACCACCACAAACGGTACCTGGAACTGGTGACAAACATGACCAATCGCTGTTGCTTCCATCTCAACGGCAATAGCCTGCGGAAAGGTAGTGCGAATGCGTGCCAGCGGTTCAGCGCCATTGATAAAAGCATCGCCGCTGACCACTAAGCCGCGCACGGCGTTGAGATCCAGTTGCTGAATACAGGCTTCGGCCTCGGCGATTAACGCGGGATCGGCAACAAAGGCCGCAGGACAACCTGCCATTTGACCTGGGGCATAACCAAAAGCGGTGACATCCGCATCGTGATAACGCACTTCTTCAGATACCACAATGTCGCCAACCTTCAGCGTCGGCGCTAATCCACCAGCGGAACCGGTATTAATCACCACGTCCGGTTTGCACAACTGCAACAGCAGCGTAGTGCCGAGTGCCGCTGCTGTTTTACCAATGCCTGACTTCAGCAGAGCAACCTCAACGCCGTTAAGCGTGCCAGTATAAATCTCACAACCGGCCAGCGATAAGGTTTGACGGTTTTCGATTTTGTCACGCAGCAGGGTGACTTCCTGCTCCATCGCGCCAATGATGCCTGCTTTCATAAAATGTCTCGCTAATAATGAGTAGATGTGATCGACGAAATTAAGGCGTAGTCTATCATGGCTGACAGGGGAATAATTCACGAAAAAATAAGGGGTAATCAATGGCAGCGATCAATTTCAGGAAGAAGATCAGCTTCACTCGCCCTTATACCAGTCGAAAAGATCCAGAAGGCGAATATTATATTACCCGCCATTTTGAGAGCGATCGTGGTCGGATAATTAACTCGGCGGCGATTCGTCGACTGCAACAGAAAACGCAGGTCTTTCCGTTAGAACGCAACGCCGCAGTGCGTTCGCGGCTAACGCATTCGCTTGAAGTGCAACAAACCGGGCGCTATATCAGCAAAGAGATCCTGCAAACCCTGAAAATGCAGGGAGGGTTAGCGCAGTATGGCCTGGATGAGCTGGAAGGCGCATTTGAAAGCCTGGTGGAGATGGCGTGCCTGCTGCACGATGTGGGTAATCCGCCGTTTGGCCATTTTGGTGAAGCCGCCATCAATGACTGGTTTGAAGATAACTTGCCCGCAAACCTGGTCGATCCGTTAGTGGCTGGGGTGGAAACTGACGAGCAACGCAGCTATTTTGACCAGTTAAATGCAACGATTCGTCAGGATTTGTGCCATTTTGAAGGCAATGCCCAGGCTATTCGTATGGTGCATACGTTACTGCAACTGAATCTGAGTTATTCACAGGTTGCCTGTATTTTGAAATATACCGCGCCCGCCTGGTGGCAAGGGGATAAGCCAGCGGAATTCAGTGCGCTAATGAAAAAACCGGGTTTCTATTTATCGGAACAGGAATATATTGCTGACCTGCGCGCGGCAACGAATATGGCAGAACATCACCGCTTTCCCTGACCTATATTATGGAGGCCGCGGATGACATCTCTTATTGTATTGCTGATTTGGATGACGCCGTTGAAAAAGCGATTTTCAATGTAGACAGCCTGTATGAATTTCTCAGCCGGGCATGGGGACCGATTAAAAATAACGACGCGTTCAGCCGTACTATTGGCGAGGCCTGGCGTGAAGCCAGCAGTAAAAAACGTCGTAGCCGCAGCGATCAATTCTTTATGTCGCTACGGGTCAATGTACAGAGTGTTTTAGTCACGTATGCAGTAAAACGCTTTGTTGATAATCTTCCCGCTATTTTTGCTGGAAATTTTAATCACGCATTATTAGAAGATGATGGTGAAGAGGGGCGTTTATTACAGCTGTTTAAAACGGTTGCCCGTCAGCACGTATTCAATCATTCCGAAGTTGAGCAGTTAGAATTACAAGGTTATCGGGTAATTAAGGGGTTGTTAGAGATATATGAACCTCTGATGCGGCTAAACTATGAATCTTTCACCAGTTTGATAAATGATGACTTTTTGCGTCATCATCCGATAGAAACCCGCTTATTTCATAAACTTTCGGGTAAGCATCGCAAAGCTTATCAGCAAAAGATGCGTACACTGGCGGTTGAACATAAATATGAGCGCCTGTTATGGGAACGTTATTATCGCTTTCGCCTCATTCAGGATTACATCAGCGGCATGACCGATCTTTATGCCTGGGATGAGTATCGTCGTTTGATGGCCGTGGAATAACCGGGCAATTGTAAAGAGGCCGCATAAATTTTTACTTTTACCTAAAACTTTATCAGGAACTTCGCGCTAAAACATTTATCTCAGCATACGACCACAGCAATGGTCGGGACGTTAATCTTTGAGAGATATCGAAAAATGAAAAAAACTCATTAATGCTAAGTGCTCTGGCACTTAGTCTTGGTATGGCTCTGACGCCTGCCAGTGTGTTCGCTGCAGAAACCGCTTCTTCTACCACCCAGCAATTGCCGAGCCTGGCACCCATGCTGGAAAAAGTGATGCCTTCTGTTGTCAGTATTAGCGTTGAAGGCAGCACCACGGTAAAAACGCCGCGTATGCCGCAACAATTCCAGCAGTTTTTTGGCGACAATTCGCCTTTCTGCCAGGAGGGTTCACCTTTCCAGAATTCGCCGATGTGTCAGGATGGTGGCCCTGATGGCGCACCCAATACCCAGCAGGAGAAATTCCGCGCCCTGGGCTCAGGCGTTGTGATTAATGCCGATAAAGGCTATGTCGTGACCAACAATCACGTCGTCGATCACGCCACTAAAATTCAGGTGCAGTTGAGCGATGGTCGCCGTTATGACGCCAAAGTCATCGGTAAAGATCCAAGTTCAGATATCGCGCTGATTCAACTGCAGGATGCTAAAAATTTGACGGCGGTTAAGCTTGCTGACTCCGACAATTTGCGCGTGGGTGATTACACCGTAGCGATTGGTAATCCTTATGGTTTAGGCGAAACCGTTACGTCAGGCATTGTCTCAGCACTGGGCCGTAGTGGCCTGAATGTTGAAAATTATGAGAACTTTATTCAGACCGATGCCGCAATTAACCGGGGCAACTCAGGTGGCGCGTTGGTGAATCTCAATGGTGAACTGATCGGTATCAACACTGCCATTCTGGCACCGGACGGCGGTAATATCGGTATCGGCTTTGCCATTCCAGCCAACATGGTGAAAAACCTGACTGCGCAAATGGTTGAATATGGTCAGGTGAAACGTGGTGAGCTGGGCATCATGGGCACCGAGCTTAATTCAGAGCTGGCGAAAGCGATGAAGGTTGATGCGCAGCGCGGCGCCTTTGTTAGTCAGGTTCTGCCGAACTCTGCTGCCGCGAAAGCGGGTATCAAAGCGGGAGATGTTGTGGTGTCGATGAATGGCAAACCGCTGACCAGTTTTGCCTCGCTGCGTGCTGAAGTCGGCACGTTACCGATCGGCACGACGTTGAAACTGGGCTTGCTGCGTGACGGCAAACCAGTGGATGTCTCTGTGCAGTTGCAGCAAAGCACACAGAATAAAGTGCAATCCGCCACTATTTACACCGGTATCGAAGGCGCAGATCTCAGCAACAGCGATGGCAACGTTAAAGGCGTACGTGTTGATAACGTCAAAGCGGGCAGCGCAGCCGCACGGATTGGCCTGAAAAAAGGTGATGTTATCCTGGGGGTAAACCAGCAAGCCGTCGCTAATCTGGGTGAGCTACGTAAGATTCTCGACACCAAACCCTCGGTGTTGGCACTCAACGTAAAACGGGGCGACAGCAGCCTTTATCTGCTTATGCAGTAACTGTTGCGCGACTCCTCTTTTAAGCGGACCCCGGTCCGCTTTTTTTATGGCTGCAATGTCGGCGGAAAGAATGTGATGCTTGCCGCAAAATAAGTAAATGCTGCTCTGGCTCTGTGCATTTGCACAATGTTCCAGGTGGCTGGCCCGCGTATTCTGTATTCCCTTCTCTTTATCAGGAGTATTGGATGGCTACCTATTACCTCGACGCCCGGCTGGCACAGGATATTGTGGCGCGCACCATGAAAATTATTGACAGCAATGTCAACGTGATGGATGCACGTGGACGCATTATTGGCAGCGGCGATCGGGAGCGTATTGGGGAATTGCACGAAGGCGCGTTGCTGGTGCTCTCCCAGGGACGCGTGGTAGACATTGATGAAGCGGTGGCGAAGCATCTGCACGGTGTGCGGCCTGGCATTAATTTGCCGCTGCGTATTGATGGCAATATCGTGGGCGTGATTGGCTTAACCGGCGAGCCACTGGCGCTGCGCCATTATGGTGAGCTGGTCTGTATGACCGCAGAAATGATGCTTGAACAGGCGCGCTTGCTGAACATGCTGGCGCAGGACAGCCGTTTGCGTGAAGAGCTGGTGTTGAACCTGATCCGCAGCGAAAGCTTAACACCTCAGCTGACCGAATGGGCACAGCGTTTAGGGATCGATCTCAATCAACCCCGGCTGGTGGCGGTGGTAGAGGTCGACAGCGGTCAGTTAGGCGTAGACAGCGCCATGTCCGAGTTGCAACAGTTACAAACATTACTGACGACGCCAGAGCGGGATAATTTGATTGCTATCGTTTCACTGACGGAAATGGTGGTATTGAAACCCGCGCTGAATGCACATGGGCGTTATGATCAGGACGATCATCGCAAGCGAGTCGAGCAGTTACTTCAGCGCATGAAAGAGAGTGGAAACTTACGCATGCGTATCGCACTAGGTAATTACTTTACCGGTCCCGGCAGTATTGCCCGATCCTACCGCACCGCCCGTACCACGATGATGGTCGGCAAGCAGCGTATGCCCGATGTCAGAAGCTATTTTTATCAGGATTTAGTTTTACCGGTATTGCTGGACAGCCTGCGCGGCGGCTGGCAGGCAAACGAACTGGCGCGGCCGCTGGCTAAGCTAAAAAGTATGGATAATAACGGCCTGCTGCGTCGCACCTTGCTGGCCTGGTTTACCCATAATGTGCAACCAAGCGCAACCGCGCGCGCGTTATTTATTCATCGCAATACGCTGGAATATCGCCTGAACCGCATCTCTGAGCTGACCGGTCTTAACCTGAGCAATTTCGACGATCGCCTGTTGCTGTATGTCGCATTACAGCTGGATGAGCAGGGTTAACGTCGTCATACAGACATGAAAAAGGCCAGCGAATGCTGGCCTTAAAATGGGCTGGCAGAACTTAACGGCTGTTGCGGGTTAGCTTCTCAAGATCGGATTCAATTTCCGTGATCTTGTTAGTTACTACGCTTTCCAGGTGACGCAAATCATCCAGAATTTTACGTTTCAAATCGACTTCGATTTGATCGCGCTGGCAGATTTGATCCAGCTCATCAATCACATAACGCAGATTTGGGCTGATCTCCTGTACTTCTTTATAACCGTGTGAAGCATGGTCTGCGATCACTGTTTTACGCTGGCGCGGATATTTAAACTTCACGCTTTTAGCGAAAAATTCACCTTTATCTTTACGGAAGTAAATTTTAAGAATGTCGTTATTGGCTTCCTGACGCAGGCTATAACGGTCAATGTCGTCCGGGTTACTGATACCTAAGCTTTTAATGTTGTCGTACATAACGTTGTTCCACCAGATAAGAGAAGTGCGCAGAGGAGTTCATGGCTAAAACAACTGTAGACATAAATAGCAGAATGAACATTGCGCGACGGGATTTAACTGGCGCGGATTATGACCTGGATGAAAATTAAACGCACCTGTTAATTCGCAGCGCGAAACAGGATGTCTGGCAGGAAGTGTAAAGAAAAATGACGGGCCGGTTGCCGGCCCGTTCAGCGGCTTAGTCGATGGTACGCAGCAGCTCGTTGATACCGACTTTACCCAGCGTTTTGGCATCAACTTTCTTCACGATCACAGCACAGTAGAGACTGTAGCTGCCATCTTTGGAAGGCAGGTTGCCAGAAACGACAACAGAGCCGGCTGGAACGCGACCGTAGTGTACTTCACCCGTTTCGCGGTCATAGATTTTGGTGCTTTGGCCAATATAAACGCCCATTGAAATCACGGAACCTTCTTCAACGATAACGCCTTCAACAATTTCTGAACGTGCGCCAATGAAGCAGTTGTCTTCAATGATGGTAGGGTTAGCCTGAAGCGGCTCCAGCACACCGCCGATACCCACGCCGCCGGACAGGTGCACGTTTTTACCGATCTGCGCGCAAGAACCCACAGTGGCCCAGGTATCAACCATGGTGCCTTCGTCAACAAATGCGCCGATATTAACGTAAGAAGGCATCAGTACGGTGTTACGTGCGATATAAGCGCCCTGACGAACAGCGGCTGGTGGTACAACGCGGAAGCCTTCTTTTTGAAGCGCGCTTCATCCCAGCCGGCAAATTTCATTGGCACTTTGTCGTAGAAACGGGTTTCTGCGCCTTCCATGACCTGGTTGTCATTGATACGGAAAGAGAGCAGTACTGCTTTTTTCAGCCACTGATGCGTTACCCACTCACCGTCGATCTTTTCAGAAACGCGCAGCGAACCGCTGTCCAGCAGAGAGATAACCTGATTGATGGCATCACGGGTTTCGCTGTCAACGCTGGTGGGAGTAATATCAGCGCGACGTTCGAAGGCGGATTCAATAACGCTCTGTAACTGTTGCATATTTTTTCCTGAGTCTGTTGTGTGCAGTGCCGTGCAATCATGCATCTGGCACAAGTAAACTATTCATTAATCGATTGCGGTCACACTTTATCGTTTGGATTAAGGGCTTCTGTCAACCGTTGTTGCAATGCTTTGCGCATTTCGTCATCAAGCGCCTGACGATCGCTGTTGGCTAAAATAAATAAGTCCTCGACGCGCTCGCCAATGGTGCTGATGCGTGCGCCGTGCAGCGACACGCCAAGATCGGCAAACACTTCTCCGACACGTGCCAGCAGGCCTGGCTGATCGAGCGCCACCAGCTCCAGATAACTGCGGCGATCGGTATGTGTAGGCAGGAAATTGACTTCGGTATCGACACTAAAGTGCTTCAGCCTGGCGGACTGGCGACGCGTACGCGGCGGCACCCAGTCGGATTGAGTAATAGCTTGCTCCAGCGCCTGGATAATCACTGGATGGCGATCGGCAGCCAGCGGGCTGCCGTCTGGCTCCAGAACAATAAAAGTATCCATTGCCATGCCGTCACGGCTGGTAAAGATCTGCGCATCGTGCACGCTGAGATTACGGCGATCCAGCTCACCGGCGACGGCGGCGAAAAGGTGAGGACGATCCGGACTCCAGATAAAGATTTCGGTGCCACCGCGCGTCGCTTGTGGGCTGACGAGTACCAGCGGCTTAGTCAGATCGTGTCCCATCAGGTGTCGGGCGTGCCAGGCAAGCTGGTTCGGCGTATGACGCAGGAAATAATCCGCGCGGCAGCGGTTCCAGATGTGATGTAAACGCTCTTCGTCAATATTATCCATACGCAACAGCGCCAGCGCCTGCAAACGATGATGACGCACACGTTCGCGCAGGTCCGGGCTGTTTTCCATGCCGCGACGCAGCTGTTTTTCAGTGGCGAAAAACAGTTCACGCAATAAACTCTGCTTCCAGCTGTTCCACAGGCTCTCATTGGTGGCGCAGATATCTGCAACGGTTAAACACACCAGATAGCGCAGGCGATTCTCATTATGCATCACTTCAGCAAACTGCTGAATCACCGTGGGATCCTGAATATCCCGGCGCTGGGCAGTAACCGACATCAATAAATGATGGCGCACCAGCCAGGCAACCAGCTGAGTTTCTCGCGAATTCAGGCCGTGCATTTCGGCAAAGTCCAGCGCATCCTGGGCGCCAAGAATTGAGTGGTCACCGTTACGCCCTTTGGCGATATCATGCAGCAGGGCGGCCATTAACAGCAGCTCCTGCTGCGGCAAGCGTGGCCATAATTCAACGCAAAGCGGATGTTTTGGACGTGTGGCTTCGTTGGCGAAGCTTTCCAGCTTTTGCAACACGCGGATGGTGTGTTCATCCACAGTATAAGCGTGGAACAGATCAAACTGCATTTGGCCTACGATATGGCCCCATAACGGCGTGTAGGCCCATAACACGCTGTGGCGATGCATAGGCACCAGTGCACGCTTGACCGCACCAGGATGGCGAAGAATAGCCATGAAAATCTGGCGCGCTTCCGGGATCTGACACAGCGGCTGCTTTAGATGGCGGCGCGCATAACGCAGATGGCGCAGCGTGGTGGAGTAGATGCCTTTAATCTGTTCATTGCGCACCATAAGATAGAACATGCGCAAAATGGACTGCGGCTCACGGTCAAACAGCGTTTCATCGCGTAGATCAATAAGGTCACCGCGTAACTGAAACTCGTCGTCTATCGGGCATGGTTTCTCATGGGTTGAGAGCGCCAGAATCGCCTCGTCAAACAGCTGCAGCAGCATCTGATTCAGCTCGCCGATGCGGCGGGTAACGCGATAGAAATCTTTCATCATGCGCTCAACCGGCTCATTGCCTTCGCCCTGGTAATTCAGGCGTTGCGCAACGCTGAGCTGACGATCAAACAGCAGGCGGTTGTCATAACGGGGCAGCGAAAGATGCAGAGCAAAGCGGATACGCCAGAGAAAATCCTGACATTCGTTAAGTTCGTTGCGCTCAACTTCAGTAAGGAAACCAAATCCAACCATTTCATCCAGCGTGGTGGCCCCAAAATGGCGGCGCGCCACCCACTGCAAGGTGTGAATATCACGCAAGCCGCCGGGGCTGCTTTTAATATCTGGCTCAAGGTTGTAACTGGTGCCGTGATAGCGTTGATGACGTTCTGCCTGCTCCTCAATTTTTGCTGCAAAGAAGCGTGAAGAGGGCCAGAAACCGTCACTAAAAACATTCTTTTGCAACTCAAGAAACAGGGCGACATCGCCAGTCAGCATGCGTGACTCAATCAGGTTGGTGGCCACGGTCAGATCCGACAGACCTTCCAGCAGGCACTCTTCCAGCGTACGCACGCTATGACCCACTTCCAGTTTTAAATCCCACAGCAGCGTCAGAAATTGACTGGTGCGCTGTGCAGCCTCTTCATCAAGCGACTGACGGCTAAGAATCAACACATCAATATCAGAGAGTGGATGCAGCTCACCGCGTCCATAACCGCCGACCGCCACGAGCGCAATGGCAGCCATGTCATCGAAACCGAAGAAGCGCCATAAGCGACGCAGCAGGCGATCAATAAAGCGCGTGCGGGTGTCAATCAAGGTTTCAACTGCTTCACCGGCATCAAAAGCGGTAGCTAAGTGTTGCTGAAAATTTTCCAGTTTCTGTTTTAACGCGTCGCGTGTTATCTGGTCATCTTCCCAGTGGGACGGGGAATCTTTCAGACCTTTTCGTACCTCATTCGACAGGCTCACGCTCATGCAGCTTATCTCTTCTTTAGCCATAAAAAAGCCGGCTTAGCGCCGGCTTTTTCGTTAGTGGGGAATCACCCTTCGTTCACCAACACCGCAGGAAGGGTGTCATCTTTACGCAGGGTTAAAATCTCACAGCCGTTATCCGTGACCACAATAGTATGCTCGTACTGTGCGGACAAGCTGCGATCTTTGGTTTTTACCGTCCAGCCATCTTTCATGGTACGAATACGATAATCTCCCGCATTAACCATGGGTTCAACCGTAAAAGTCATGCCCGCTTGTAATACCACGCCGCCATCGTCTGCATCGTAATGCAGCACCTGTGGTTCCTCATGGAAACCTTTGCCGATGCCATGACCGCAATATTCACGCACCACCGAAAAGTCATTCGCTTCGACATATTGTTGAATAGCACGACCCAGCTCACGCAGGCGAATGCCTGGTTTAATCAGGCGCAGCGACAGATAAAGGCTTTCCTGAGTGACGCGACACAGGCGCTCACCCTGAATAGTCGGTTTGCCAACGATAAACATTTTTGAGGTGTCGCCGTGGTATTCATCTTTAATGACGGTAACGTCAATATTAATGATATCGCCATCTTTAAGCTGGCGCTCATCGCTGGGAATACCGTGACAGACCACTTCGTTGATCGAGATACAGACTGATTTCGGGAAGCCGTGATAGCCAAGACAGGCAGAAACAGCGTGCTGCTCGTGGGTAATATAGTCGTGGCAGATGCGATCCAGTTCACCGGTTGTCACACCGGGTTTAACATGCTGCTCGATCATCTCCAGCACCTCGGCAGCCAGGCGGCCAGCGACGCGCATTTTTTCGATTTCTTCAGGGGTTTTGATTGAAATTGCCATTAAATTAATCCGCATTTGCCGAAATTATCGACAATAATGAACTCTGTGCTGTCATGTTAGCAGCCAGCAAATGGGCTGCCAAATAGAGAACGCGCTGGCCTGAATCAGCGAACTATTATTGGCGTCACAGGTGCAATTATGGTATAAAGCGCGCCGACGATTCTCTGTACGACTGTTTTGGTCGGCAGGAAACGCATAACTCTCATTATGTGTAATAAAACACACATGTATCGACACATGCGCCGGGGTGCCTCGTAAGAGGTCGGTTGTATGGGATACATGGAGGCCCAACCCCAATCTATCATAGAGGTAATCATGGCAACTGTTTCCATGCGCGACATGCTCAAGGCTGGTGTTCACTTCGGTCACCAGACCCGTTACTGGAACCCGAAAATGAAGCCATTCATCTTCGGTGCACGTAACAAAGTTCACATCATCAACCTTGAAAAAACTGTACCTATGTTCAACGAAGCCCTGGCTGAGCTGAATAAGATTTCTTCCCGTAAAGGTAAGATCCTGTTTGTTGGTACTAAGCGCGCTGCTGCTGAAGCAGTAAAAGAGTCTGCACTGAGCTGCGACCAGTTCTTCGTAAACCACCGCTGGTTGGGTGGCATGCTGACCAACTGGAAAACCGTTCGTCAGTCTATCAAACGTCTGAAAGATCTTGAGACTCAGTCTCAGGACGGCACTTTCGACAAACTGACCAAAAAAGAAGCACTGATGCGTGCTCGTGAACTGGCCAAGCTGGAAAACAGCCTGGGCGGTATCAAAGACATGGGCGGTTTGCCGGACGCACTGTTCGTTGTTGACGCTGACCACGAACACATCGCAATCAAAGAAGCAAACAACCTGGGTATCCCAGTTTTTGCTATCGTTGATACCAACTCTGATCCAGATGGCGTTGATTTCGTTATCCCAGGTAACGACGATGCGATCCGTGCTGTAAGCCTGTACCTGACTGCCGTTGCGACTACCGTTCGTGAAGGCCGTTCTCAGGACCTGGCTGAGCAAGCCGAAGAAGCGTCTTTAGAAAACGCTTAATAAGGTCTGCTCTGCATAAGAGCCCTTAGTATTCAGATGTGATCTGTAAGGGGCCAAACTTGGCCCCTTTATTTTATCCAAGTCTGTTACGCCCCTGTTCAGGAAGGCGGGACAGAGTAAATTTTCCGCAATAAGTGCCTGCTGGTGCAAATGTACACAGGTACGAACCGAGGATTCTGGAATGGCTGAAATTACCGCTGCATTGGTAAAAGAACTGCGTGAGCGTACTGGCGCGGGCATGATGGACTGCAAAAAGGCGCTGACTGAAGCAAGCGGCGACATCGAGCTGGCTATCGAAAACATGCGTAAGTCTGGCGCAATTAAAGCGGCGAAAAAAGCAGGCAACGTAGCTGCTGACGGCGTGATCAAAACCAAAATCGTTGGTGACTACGGTGTTATTCTGGAAGTTAACTGCCAGACTGACTTCGTGGCAAAAGACGGCGGTTTCCAGGCATTCGCTGATAAAGTGCTGGACGCGGCTGTAAGCGATCGCGTCACTGACGTTGAAGTTCTGAAAGCGCAGTTCGAAGAAGAGCGCGTTGCCCTGGTTGCTAAAATCGGTGAGAACATCAACATCCGTCGCGTTGCAGTACTTGAAGGCGAAGAGCTGGGCAGCTACCTGCACGGCGCACGTATCGGCGTACTGGTTTCAACCAAAGGCGCTAACGAAGATCTGATCAAGCAGATCGCTATGCACGTTGCAGCGAGCAAGCCTGAGTTTGTTAAGCCAGAAGACGTTTCTGCTGATGTCGTTGAGAAAGAGTACCAGGTTCAGCTGGACATCGCGATGCAGTCTGGCAAGCCAAAAGAGATCGCTGAGAAAATGGTTGAAGGCCGCATGAAGAAATTCACCGGCGAAGTTTCTCTGACAGGTCAGGCTTTCGTTATCGACCCAAGCAAAACCGTTGGCCAGGCTCTGAAAGAGCAGGGCGCTGACGTGATCAACTTCATCCGCTTCGAAGTGGGCGAAGGCATCGAGAAAGTTGAATCTGACTTCGCTGCAGAAGTAGCAGCAATGTCTAAACAGTCTTAATGCTCTGAAAGAACCGCCAGAAGGCGGTTCTTTTTTGTCTGTGATACGCAACAGACACGTTTTCAGTCTCATCCCAATAGCAATTTTAATGCGTTAAGCGGATGATCGATCAGATTTAACTTATCTCTCATCATATCTTCCAGGAAGAATTAGCCATGGCGACCAACGCAAAACCTGTTTATCAACGTATCCTGCTAAAACTGAGTGGTGAAGCACTGCAAGGTGCCGAAGGTTTTGGTATTGACGCGAGTGTGCTTGACCGCATGGCACAAGAGGTAAAAGAGCTGGTCGAACTGGGCATCCAGGTTGGCGTTGTTATTGGCGGCGGTAACCTGTTCCGTGGGGCGGGTCTGGCACAGGCGGGTATGAACCGCGTGGTGGGCGACCACATGGGTATGCTGGCAACGGTGATGAATGGTTTGGCAATGCGTGATGCGCTGCACCGTGCTTATGTTAATGCGCGCCTGATGTCAGCGATTCCACTGAATGGCGTGTGTGATAACTACAGTTGGGCAGAGGCAATTAGCCTGTTGCGTAATAACCGTGTTGTTATCTTCTCTGCGGGTACGGGTAATCCTTTCTTTACCACGGACTCAGCTGCTTGCCTGCGCGGTATTGAAATCGAAGCCGACGTCGTATTGAAAGCCACCAAAGTTGACGGTGTCTATTCTGCCGATCCGGTAAAAAGCCCGGATGCCACTTTATACGAGCAGTTAACCTACGCTGAAGTGCTGGATAAAGAGCTTAAAGTGATGGATCTGGCCGCCTTTACGCTGGCTCGTGACCATAAATTGCCGATCCGCGTCTTCAACATGAATAAGCCTGGTGCGTTGCGTCGCGTCGTCATGGGTGAAAAAGAAGGCACCCTGATTACGCATTAATACCCGAGGCGAGATAAAATAAGGTATATTCTGTCAGCGCGATGATAACGCATCGCGCACCAGTCAGGATTATCGATGATTATCGATCCCGCTTCCGGTTATGCCGGAACTGGCCAGGTCAAACCGAATCCAAGGGTTTCAACGTGATTAACGACATCAAAAAAGATGCTGAAACGCGCATGGACAAATGCGTGGAAGCATTCAAAAACACCATCAGCAAAGTGCGCACCGGTCGTGCTTCACCTTCGCTGCTCGACGGCATTATTGTCGAATATTACGGCACGCCGACGCCGCTGCGTCAGCTGGCTTCCGTTACCGTAGAAGACTCACGCACGCTGAAAATCAACGTGTTTGATCGTTCACTCGGCCCAGCCGTTGAAAAAGCGATCATGGCGTCTGACCTCGGTTTAAATCCAAGCTCAGCTGGCAGTGACATTCGTGTTCCGCTGCCTGCGCTGACCGAAGAACGCCGTAAAGACTTGATCAAAATCGTGCGCGGTGAAGCCGAGCAGGGTCGCGTATCAGTCCGTAACGTGCGTCGCGATGCCAACGACAAAATCAAAGTGCTGCTGAAAGATAAAGAGATCAGCGAAGACGACGAACGTCGTGCGCAAGATGAGATCCAAAAAATGACTGATGCACATATCAAGAAAGTTGATGCTGCGCTGTCAGAAAAAGAGACGGAGTTGATGGATTTCTAATTCCATTAATGCCGGACAAAACGCCGTACAGAGAGGTATTCAAATGAATGCGACATCTGGCGGCGTTTTACATTGTGCTTTCGGGCACGGCCTGTTTTGACTTCACATGGATAGCATCATGAAGCGATTAACCTTGCTGGGTTCAACCGGATCGATTGGCACCAGCACGCTGGCGGTCATTAGCGCCAATCCCGATCTTTATCAGGTGACCGCATTAGTCGCCGGACACAATGTCACGCTCATGGCTGAGCAATGCGCGCAGTTTAAGCCTCGTTATGCCGCCATGGCAGATGAAGCCTCGGCCAGCGCGCTGCGTGAGCGACTGAGAGCACTCAATATCAACACCGAAGTGCTCTCCGGCGTTCAGGCGGCGTGTGAACTGGCTGCGCTGGATGAAGTTGATCAAGTGATGGCGGCGATTGTTGGCGCATCAGGATTACTGCCAACCTTAGCCGCCATTCGCGCCAGTAAAACAGTCCTGCTGGCAAACAAAGAATCCCTTGTCACCTGCGGCCGTTTTTTATGGAGGCGGTGCGTCAACATAATGCGCAATTGCTGCCGGTCGACAGCGAGCACAATGCTATTTTTCAGAGTTTCCCGGCTACCATCCAGCATCAGTTAGGTTACGCTGACCTGCGGGATAATGGTATTGAGTCCATTATCCTTACGGGATCGGGTGGCCCTTTTCGTGACACACCATTAACCGATTTGGCAGCAA
Organism: Candidatus Pantoea haifensis; assembly: GCA_018842655.1. GTDB lineage: Bacteria > Pseudomonadota > Gammaproteobacteria > Enterobacterales > Enterobacteriaceae > Pantoea > Pantoea haifensis. The sequence continues at coordinate 3,713,328 of JAGTWN010000004.1, forward strand.
TGACGCCAGATCAGGCATGTGCACATCCGAACTGGTCGATGGGACGAAAAATTTCTGTCGATTCAGCCACCATGATGAATAAAGGTCTTGAATACATTGAAGCCCGTTGGTTGTTTAATGCCAGCGCAGCGCAGATGGAAGTGATTTTGCATCCACAATCGGTCATTCACTCTATGGTGCGATACTGCGATGGTAGCGTGTTGGCTCAACTGGGTTCGCCGGATATGCGTACGCCGATTGCTCACAGCATGGCGTGGCCTGCACGCATCAATGCAGCAGTAACGCCACTGGATTTTACCCGCATGTCGGCGCTGACATTTGCCGAACCCGACTTTGGGCGCTATCCCTGCCTGAAACTGGCTATTGAAGCCTGTGATGCCGGGCAGGCAGCGACCACTACGCTTAACGCCGCCAATGAGGTTGCCGTCGCGGCTTTCCTGAATCACCAGATTCGTTTTACTGACATCGCGGCACTTAACAACGCAGTGCTGGCGGCACAGACGTGTCAGGAACCGGATTCGGTGGACGCCGTCCTTGAAATCGATCGCATGGCGCGTGCCGCTGCAACAGAAATGTTGCCGCGCTTCACGTCATTACACTGATCGCGCCGAGGTCGTTTGTTCACTTCCGGTGGAAATGGTATAGTCGCAGGCTCGCGTTTAACGGTCTGTCACCGGATTCGGTGTGGCCCGGCATACAGTGTCGGGATTTGTACCGGGCGCAATGTATTCAGAAACCACAGCATTTCTGATGAAAGGAATTGATTACGCGTTATGTCGTCTAACAATCACAACAAAACCGATGACCAACAGGGAACCGGTCCGCGTCACGTTGCTATCATTATGGATGGCAATGGTCGCTGGGCTAAAAATCAAGGAAAGTTGCGTATTTCCGGTCATAAAGCGGGTGTTAAGTCGGTGCGTCGCGCCGTCAGCTTTGCTGTCAGTAACAATCTGGAATCATTAACGCTTTACGCTTTCAGTAGTGAAAACTGGAGTCGTCCAGCGCAAGAAGTAACAGCCTTGATGGAACTCTTTGTTTGGGCGCTTGATAGCGAAGTCAAAAGCCTGCACAAACATAATGTCCGTCTGCGGATTATTGGCGACATTAGTCGTTTCAGTGCCCGTATTCAGGAGCGGATTCGCCGTTCTGAGTCACTGACAGAGAACAACGATGGCCTGACGCTGAACATTGCCGCTAACTACGGCGGGCGTTGGGATATTATCGAAGGCGTAAAAAGCTGGCTGAACAGGTTCAGGAAGGGCTACTGCGACCTGACCAAATAACCGAAGAGAGTCTGGCGCCCCATCTGTGTATGCAGGATCAAGCGCCAGTGGATTTAGTGATAAGGACCGGGGAGAGCATCGGATTAGCAACTTCCTGCTGTGGCAAATTGCCTATGCTGAATTCTATTTTACCGATGTTCTTTGGCCGGATTTCGATGAACACGTTTTTGAAGGTGCACTGAATGCATTCTCTCTGCGGGAGCGTCGCTATGGCGGCGCTGCACCAGGCGGCGCCTGAGCAATCTGGGGGTAACCTTTGCTGAAGTCTCGTCTGATTACCGCGTTTATTTTAATTCCGCTGGTGATTGCTGCGCTGTTCTGGTTACCGCCTGTTGGCTTTGCGATTACAACCATCATTATTTGCATGCTTGCCGCCTGGGAATGGGGGCAGTTGGCGGGTATGGCATCCCGTCAACAGCGTATCTGGCTGGCTGTGCTTTGCGGCTTGCTGCTGGCGCTCATGCTCTTCACTCTTCCTCCTTATCAGCATGATGTTCATCTGCCTCAGATCGCGACTTCGCTTTGGGCGTCGCTCGTGTGGTGGATTGCGGCATTGCTGTTAGTGCTTTTCTATCCCGCTTCAGCAGCATTATGGCGTCATTCGCGCCCGCTACGGCTGCTGTTTGGCGTATTAACCATTGTTCCTTTCTTTTGGGGCATGCTGGCGCTGCGTCAGTATCATTACGATAGCGACCACTTTGCAGGTGCCTGGTGGCTACTGTTTGTCATGTTTTTGGTATGGGGCGCTGATTCTGGGGCCTATATGTTTGGCAAACTGTTTGGTAAACACAAGCTGGCACCGAAAGTCTCACCCGGTAAAACCTGGGAAGGCTTTATCGGCGGGCTGATCTCTTCGGCAGTTATCGCCTTGTTATTTGCCAGCCTGGCGCCACTCACTGTTTCTGTTGGAACGCTGGTCGTTTGTGCGGTGATTGCTACCTTAGCGTCCGTTTTGGGCGATCTCACGGAGAGTATGTTTAAGCGTGAAGCAGGCATTAAAGACAGTGGCAATTTAATTCCTGGCCACGGTGGTATCCTTGATCGCATCGATAGCCTGACTGCAGCCGTGCCGGTGTTCGCCTGTTTATTGCTACTGGTGTTCCGCACCCTCTGAGGACAGGCCAAGATGTTGAGCATAATCTGGAGTTTTGTCGCCTTTATCGTTGCACTTGGCGTATTAATTACCGTACATGAGTTCGGCCATTTCTGGGTGGCACGACGTTGCGGTGTCAAAGTTGAACGTTTCTCCGTTGGTTTTGGTAAAACGCTGTGGCGACGTTTTGATCGTCACGGTACCGAATTTGTCATTGCACTGATTCCGCTGGGTGGCTACGTCAAAATGCTCGATGAGCGCGTAGAGAGCGTACCCGCCGAATTACGTCATCAGGCTTTTAACAATAAAGCTATCTGGCAACGTGCGTCTGTTATCGCTGCCGGCCCTGTCGCCAATTTCATCTTCGCTATCCTTGCTTACTGGGTTGTGTTTATTCACGGCGTGCCTGGCGTACGCCCGGTAATCGGTGAAATTTTAAACGGTTCGGTCGCTGCAGAAGCGCAAATTGCACCAGGAATGGAACTTAAGGCAGTTGACGGTATCGAAACGCCTGACTGGGATGCTGTGCGTATGGCGCTGGTGGCTAAAATCGGCGACAGCAGCACCACCGTAACGGTTGCGCGTTTTGGTGAACAGGCAACGCAGCAGAAGCAGCTTGATTTGCGTAACTGGCACTTTGAGCCAGATAAGCAAGATCCGGTAGTGTCATTGGGTATCCGCCCGCGTGGTCCGCAGATTGAAACCACGCTGGCTGAAGTGCAGGCTGATTCTCCTGCCAGCGAAGCCGGTTTGCAAGCTGGCGACAGGATCGTTAAAGTCGATGGTCAGCCATTATCGCAGTGGCAGGCTTTTGTCGCGCAGGTACGGGATAATCCCGGAAGAAGTATGGCACTTGAGGTGGAACGCAGCGGCGAATCGGTGCAGTTAACGATGACGCCAGAAGCGAAACCTGGAGACAAATCGGAAGGATTTGCGGGAGTCATTCCACGAATCGTTCCGCTACCGGAAGAGTATAAAACGGTACGCCAGTATGGTGCGTTTGCGGCTATTGGTGAGGCTAGTGTAAAAACCTGGCAACTGATGAAGCTGACTGTTTCCATGTTGGGCAAGTTGATAACCGGTGATGTGAAGTTGAACAACCTGAGCGGGCCAATTTCGATTGCGCAAGGTGCAGGATTGTCAGCAGAGTACGGGATGATTTATTACCTGATGTTCCTGGCGCTGATAAGCGTTAACCTGGGCATCATCAATCTGTTCCCTCTGCCGGTTTTAGATGGTGGGCACTTACTCTTTCTGGCGATCGAAAAGATCAAAGGTGGACCGGTGTCCGAGCGAGTTCAGGACTTTAGTTATCGCATTGGCTCAATTCTGCTGGTGTTGTTAATGGGGCTTGCACTTTTCAATGATTTCTCACGTCTGTAATTGCTGGATAGCGGACTGACGTGGGATGTGTTAGGAAAACGCATAATAACGATGGCGATGAAAAAGTTGCTCATAGCGTCGCTGCTGTTTAGCAGCGCCACCGTTTACGGTGCAGACGATTTCGTGGTGAAGGATATTCATTTCGAAGGGCTGCAGCGAGTCGCCGTCGGCGCGGCTCTGCTGAGCATGCCGGTACGAGTTGGTGATACGGTCTCTGACGATGACGTCAGAAATACCATTCGCTCGCTGTTTGCGACCGGCAACTTTGAGGATGTTCAGGTCCTGCGAGACGGTAATACGCTGATTGTCCAGGTTAAAGAACGCCCTACCATTGCCAGCATTACCTTCACCGGTAACAAAGCGGTGAAAGAGGATCAGCTCAAACAAAACCTTGAAGCCTCAGGCGTGCGCGTTGGCGAAGCGTTAGACCGCACCACCATCTCTTCCATTGAGAAGGGCCTTGAAGACTTCTACTACAGCGTCGGTAAGTATACGGCCAGCGTTAAAGCTGTCGTGACGCCACTGCCACGTAACCGTGTCGATCTCAAACTGGTCTTTACTGAAGGTGTCTCTGCAAAGATTCAGCAGATTAACATTGTCGGTAACAAGGCTTTCAGTTCTGATGAGCTGATTTCCCGTTTCCAGCTGCGTGATGAAGTGCCGTGGTGGAACGTGGTTGGCGATCGTAAATACCAGAAACAGAAACTGGCAGGCGATCTCGAAACACTGCGCAGCTTCTACCTCGACCGGGGTTATGCGCGCTTTAATATCGATTCCACGCAGGTGAGCCTGACGCCGGATAAAAAAGGCATCTATATCACCGTAAACATCACTGAAGGCGATCAGTACAAGATTGCAGGTGTGATTGTGAACGGCAGCATGGCGGGTCACTCAGCGGAAATTGAGCACCTGACAAAATCCCTGCGGGCGAGCTGTACAACGGCACCAAAGTCACGCAGATGGAAGATGACATCAAGAAGCTGCTTGGCCGCTATGGTTATGCCTATCCGCGCGTGGTGACACAGCCGGAAATCAACGATGCGGATAAAACCGTTAAGCTGCACATCAACGTTGATGCAGGCAACCGCTATTACGTGCGCAATGTCCGTTTTGAGGGCAACGACACCTCAAAAGATTCCGTACTGCGCCGCGAAATGCGCCAGATGGAAGGCGCATGGTTAGGCAGCGATCTGGTTGAGCAGGGCAAAGAGCGTTTAAACCGCACCGGCTACTTCGAAACCGTCGATGTCGATACGCAGCGCGTTTCCGGCTCGCCTGACCAGGTTGATGTGGTCTACAAGGTAAAAGAGCGTAACACTGGTACCTTTAACTTTGGTGTGGGTTACGGCACCGAAAGTGGCGTCAGCTTCCAGGTGGGGGTCACGCAGGATAACTGGCTGGGCACCGGTAACACCGTAGGCATTAGCGGCACCAAAAATGACTATCAGACCTATGCTGAAGTGTCATTAACCGATCCCTATTTCACGGTTGATGGTGTTAGCCTGGGCGGGCGTCTGTTCTATAACGACTTTAAAGCGGATGACGCCGATCTCTCTGACTATACCAACAGAAGCTATGGTTTAGACGGCACCTTAGGTTTCCCGGTCAATGAGAACAACACGCTGCGAGTCGGTTTAGGCTATGTGCATAACGACTTGTCTGACATGCAGCCACAGGTTGCGATGTGGCGTTATCTTGACTCGGTTGGCAAGCCGCAACAGCTCAACGACGATGGCGATTTCTCTGCGGATGACTTCACCTTCAACTATGGCTGGACTTATAACACGCTGGATCGTGGTTTCTTCCCAACGTCCGGTAACCGCACAAATCTGAACGGTAAGATCACGATCCCAGGTTCAGATAACAATTTCTATAAAGTCACGCTCGACAGCCAGCAGTACGTGCCGATTAACGAGGATCGTACCTGGGTGCTGTTAGGACGTGGTCGCGTAGGTTACGGTGATGGCTTAGGCGGCAAAGAGTTGCCGTTCTATGAGAACTTCTATGCAGGTGGCTCTAGTACCGTGCGTGGTTTCCGCTCTAATACCATTGGTCCTAAAGCGGCATACCTGAACGACAACTCCTCAACCTGCTCCGGTGCTAACCGGGTCTGTTCGTCGGATGATGCTGTAGGCGGTAATGCGATGGCAATCGCCAGCCTTGAGCTGATTACGCCAACGCCATTCCTGAGCGAGAAATATGCGAACTCGGTCCGTACCTCGCTGTTTGTCGATGCGGGTACAGCCTGGGATACCAAGTGGGAAAATGACGCCGATACGCGTGCCGCAGGTGTACCAGACTACAGCGATCCGAGTAATATTCGTGTATCAAGCGGTATCGCACTACAGTGGATGTCGCCGCTCGGTCCGCTGGTGTTCTCTTATGCTCAGCCGATCAAGAAATACGAGGGAGACAAGTCAGAGCAATTCCAGTTTAACATTGGTAAAACCTGGTAATGTTCTGAGCATGGATGCATAAGCAGAAGTATTGCCGTCGGCCAGGGCTAAAAGACTGTGCCGCGGCAAACACTGTGTCGCTGACACAAACGTTGATGGTAAGGAGTTTATAGTGAAAAAGTTGTTGTGTGCCGCAGGTCTGGGTCTCGCTTTAGCGGTTTCCGCGGGTGTTCAGGCTGCTGACAAAATCGCAGTGGTAAACGTGTCCAGCATTTTCCAACAGTTACCGCAACGTGCGACTGTTGCTAAACAGCTGGAAAACGAGTTCAAAGGCCGGGCAACTGAGTTGCAGAGCCAGGAACGCGATCTGCAAACCAAGATGCAGCGTCTGCAGCGTGACGGATCAACCATGAAGGCCAGCGAACGCAGCCGCATGGAAAAAGACGTTATGTCACAGCGTGAAGCCTTCTCATCTAAAGCGCAGGCTTTTGAGCAGGACAACCGCCGTCGTCAGATGGAAGAGCGTAACAAGCTGCTGAGCCGTATCCAGGATGCGGTGAAAAAAGTGGCTGACGACGATGGCTACGATGTGGTAATTGATGCCAACGCCGTGGCTTACGCGTCAAACGCGAAAGACATTACTGCTGACGTGCTGAAACAGGTTAAATAATCAATGTCATCTATTCGACTGGCTGATTTAGCCCAGCAGTTGGATGCAGAATTGCACGGAGATGGCGATATCGTCATCTCCGGCATTGCTTCTATGCAATCCGCCACAACTGGCCAAATCACTTTTCTTGCAAACAGCCGTTACCGCGAGCAACTCGCCCTGATTAAGGCTTCAGCCGTGGTGCTGACGGAAGCGGATCTGGAGTGGTGCAACACGGCCGCGTTAGTGGTGAAAAATCCTTATCTGACCTATGCCCGTATGGCACAGCTGCTTGATACCACGCCACAACCTGCTCAGAATATTGCGCCGAGCGCGGTAATCGACCCGAGCGCCAGATTAGGCAACAACGTGTCTGTTGGTGCCAATGCGGTGATCGAAGCAGACGTTGAGCTGGGCGACAACGTGGTGATTGGTGCAGGCTGTTTTGTTGGTAAAAAAACGCGCATCGGCAGCGGCACGCGTTTATGGGCTAACGTTTCCGTCTATCATGAGATTCAAATCGGTCAGGATTGTCTGATTCAATCAGGTACGGTTATCGGCTCTGATGGCTTCGGATATGCCAACGATCGTGGCAATTGGGTGAAAATTCCTCAGCTGGGTGCGGTAATTATCGGCGATCGCGTCGAAATTGGTGCCTGTACGACCATCGATCGCGGTGCCTTGGATAACACTCACATCGGCAATGGTGTTATCATAGACAACCAGTGTCAGATCGCCCACAACGTGGTTATTGGTGACAATACTGCGGTGGCAGGCGGTGTGATCATGGCGGGTAGTTTGAAAATTGGACGTTACTGTATGATTGGCGGCGCCAGCGTCATTAACGGCCATATGGAAATCTGTGACAAAGTGACCGTAACCGGTATGGGTATGGTAATGCGTCCCATCACAGAGCCTGGTGTATACTCTTCAGGCATTCCGTTACAACCTAACAAAACCTGGCGTAAAACTGCAGCTCTGGTGATGAACATCGATGATATAAGCAAACGCTTAAAAGCCATCGAGCGTAAAGTCGGTAAAGACGACTAAGCGGCATCCCAAAACTGACCGGCTTTCATAATAAAAGTGATAAGCAGGGAAGCCAGGCGCCACAGAAACTATTTGCGGCCTGCGAAAGATCATATTGATCGGTGCAGGCCGTGTTATTGATGTCATCAGATTTTTAGGACAGGAAGAGTATTTTGACTACTGAAACTCATACTCTGAAAATTGAAGAGATTTTAGAGCTGCTGCCGCACCGCTATCCGTTTCTGCTGGTTGACCGCGTGCTGGAATTTGAAGAGCACAAATATCTGCGTGCAGTGAAGAACGTTTCTGTTAATGAACCGTTTTTCCAGGGACATTTCCCTGGTAAACCGATTTTTCCTGGCGTTCTGATCCTCGAAGCGATGGCACAGGCAACCGGTATTCTGGCGTTTAAAAGCGTGGGTAAACTGGAGCCGGGCGAGCTGTACTACTTCGCTGGCATCGACGATGCGCGTTTCAAACGTCCAGTAGTTCCGGGCGACCAGATGATCATGGAAGTGACTTTCGAAAAAACCCGCCGTGGTCTGACCCGCTTTAAAGGCGTGGCGACAGTAGACGGAAAAATCGTTTGTGAAGCCACTATGATGTGTGCCCGCAGCCGGGAGGCATAATTCGTGATTGATCCAACCGCCAACATCCATCCCAGTTCTGTCATTGAAGACGGGGCCATTATTGGTCCCAACGTTCACATCGGCCCGTTCTGCTTTGTTGGGGCGAATGTGGAAATTGGTGAAGGAACAGTCCTGAAGTCGCATGTGGTCATCAATGGCCATACGCGTATCGGTAAAGATAACCAGATCTACCAGTTCGCCTCCATTGGTGAAGCGAATCAGGATCTGAAATATGCCGGTGAACCGACACGCGTTGAAATCGGCGATCGCAACCGTATCCGCGAAAGCGTGACTATCCACCGTGGCACCCTACAGGGCGGCAGCGTGACGACAGTTGGCAGCGATAACCTGCTGATGGTCAATGCACACATCGCACATGACTGTGTGGTGGGTAATCGTTGCATTTTTGCCAATAACGCCACCTTGGGTGGGCACGTTACGGTTGATGATTTCGCGATTATCGGTGGTATGACAGCGGTGCACCAATGGTGCATTATCGGTGCCCATGTCATGGTTGGCGGTTGTTCAGGCGTGGCGCAGGATGTCCCCCTTATGTGATTGCACAAGGTAACCATGCAACGCCGTTTGGTATCAATATCGAAGGCCTGAAACGCCGTGGCTTCAGCAAAGAGTCGCTTCACGCTATTCGTAACGCCTACAAATTGCTTTATCGCAGCGGTAAAACGCTTGATGAAGTGAAGCCGGAAATTGAAGAGCTCGCAAAGCAGCACAGCGAAGTGCAACCTTTTTACGACTTCTTTGCCCGCTCCACCCGTGGATTAATTCGCTAATTCATGTCATCGCGTCCCTTAACGATTGCCATTGTCGCCGGAGAAACCTCCGGCGATATTCTTGGCGCAGGCTTGATTCGTGCGCTTAAAGCGCGCCATCCCGATGCACATTTCGTTGGCGTTGCCGGTCCGCTTATGCAAGCGGAAGGCTGTGAGGCCTGGTATGAAATGGAGGAGCTGGCGGTTATGGGCATCGTGGAGGTTTTAGGGCGTTTGTCGCGCCTGCTTAAAATCCGGCGCGATCTCACGCAACGCTTTATCGATCTCAAACCGGATGTGTTTGTTGGCATTGATGCGCCGGACTTCAACATCACGCTGGAAGGGAAGCTTAAACGAGCCGGTATACGCACCATTCATTATGTGAGTCCGTCTGTGTGGGCGTGGCGACAAAAACGAGTATTCAAAATTGGTCGTAATACCGATTTAGTGTTAGCGTTTTTGCCGTTTGAGAAAGCATTTTACGATCGCTTTAATGTACCTTGCCGTTTTATTGGCCATACGATGGCAGATGCCATGCCAATACAACCGGACAAACTGGCAGCACGCCGCCATCTTGGTATCGCCGATGACGCGCTCTGTTTGGCACTGTTGCCCGGGAGCCGTGGCGCGGAAGTTGAGATGCTGAGCGGGGATTTTCTCAAAACGGCGCAGTTGTTGAGGGTCAAATATCCGGCGCTGGAAATTGTCGTGCCGTTGGTTAATGCCAAACGTCGCGAGCAGTTTGAACAGATAAAGGCTGAGATTGCACCAGAATTACCCATGCACCTTCTGGATGGGAAAGGGCGCGAAGCTATGATTGCGAGCGATGCCGCATTACTGGCGTCAGGCACTGCGGCTCTGGAATGTATGCTGGCAAAATGTCCCATGGTTGTGGGATATCGCATGAAGCCATTTACCTTCTGGCTGGCAAAACGCCTGGTTAAAACGCCGTATGTATCATTGCCAAACTTGCTTGCCGGACGCGAGTTAGTAAAAGAGCTGCTACAGGATGAATGCCAGCCCCACGCATTGGCGGCGGCGCTTGAGCCGCTGTTGCATGCAGGCGTTGAGCGTGACGAACTGCTGAAAAATTTCTATGAATTACACCAACAAATTCGCTGGAATGCCGATGAGCAAGCGGCAGATGCGGTGCTGGAGATAGCGAATGCCTGATTTTATCTATCCGGTTGCTAATTTAATTGCAGGCGTAGACGAAGTTGGGCGCGGCCCATTAGTGGGCGCAGTGGTTACCGCAGCGGTTATTCTCGATCCGGCAACGCCGATTGCAGGCCTGGCAGACTCTAAAAAACTGTCAGAGAAACGTCGCCTGGCGCTGTATGACGAAATAAAAGAGAAGGCGCTGGCGTGGAGTGTAGGTCGCGCTGAGCCTGAAGAGATCGATCAGCTTAATATTCTGCATGCCACAATGCTGGCGATGCAGCGCGCGGTTGCAGGTTTATCTGTTACGCCAGACTTTGTGCTGATTGATGGCAATCGCTGCCCGGCATTGCCCATGCCTTCACAGGCGGTGGTAAAAGGCGACAGCCTGGTGGCTGAAATCAGCGCCGCATCGATTATTGCTAAAGTCACGCGCGATCGTGAAATGGCCGAGTTAGATCTGCTGTTCCCGCAATATGGATTTGCTCAGCACAAAGGTTATCCAACTGCGCTGCACATGGAAAAATTGACGCAACACGGCGCAACGCCGCATCATCGTCGCAGCTTTGCACCGGTGCGTAATGCACTCATCGACACCGACGTGCTGGCAACCTGCCAGACATCTACGCTTTAATAGCCTGACGCTGTTTTAACCGGAAACTGATATGGCTGAACCTCGTTTTATACATCTGCGTGTACACAGCGACTATTCTATGGTCGATGGTCTGGCGAAAATCGGGCCGTTAGTCAAAAAAGCGGCTGCGCTTGGTATGCCAGCAATGGCTATCACTGACTTTACCAATCTGTGTGGACTGGTGAAGTTCTATGGCAGTGCGCATGGGGCGGGTATCAAACCGATCATTGGCGCAGATTTCAATGTCGCCAGTGAACTGATGGGTGACGAACTGACGCAGTTGACGGTGTTAGCCAGCAACGATATTGGTTATCAAAACCTTACCTTACTGATTTCGCGTGCCTATCAGCGCGGTTACGGTGTTGCCGGTCCGATCATCGATCGCGACTGGCTCATTGAGCGACAGGAAGGGTTGATCCTGCTGTCAGGCGGACGACGCGGTGATGTTGGTCGCAGCTTGCTACGCGGAAATAGCGCGCTGGTTGCACAGTGTCTGGATTTTTATCAGCGCCATTTTGCCGATCGCTACTATCTGGAGCTGACGCGTACGGGTCGCCAGGATGAAGAGAGCTATCTGCATGCGGCCGTTGAGCTGGCTATCGCCGAAGGCGTGCCGGTAGTGGCGACTAACGAAGTCTGCTTTATCAATGCCGAAGACTTTGACGCGCATGAAATCCGCGTCGCGATTCATGATGGCTATACGCTGGACGATCCAAAACGTCCCCGCAACTACAGTCCTCAGCAATATATGCGCAGCGAAGAGGAGATGTGCGAGTTGTTCTCGGACATCCCGGAAGCGTTGGAAAATAGCGTAGAGATTGCTAAGCGTTGTAACGTCGCCGTGCGACTGGGCGAATATTTTTTGCCTCAGTTCCCGACGGGTGACATGACGACCGAAGATTTTCTGGTAATGAAATCACGCGAGGGGCTGGAAGAGCGTCTGGAATTTCTGTTCCCGGATGCGGCTGTACGCGCCGAAAAACGGCCAGAATATGATGAACGTCTGGAAATCGAACTCAATGTTATCAATCAGATGGGCTTTCCAGGCTACTTCCTGATTGTGATGGAGTTTATTCAGTGGTCGAAGGACAACGGCGTGCCGGTTGGGCCTGGTCGAGGCTCAGGTGCAGGATCGCTGGTGGCCTATGCGCTGAAAATTACCGACCTCGATCCGCTGGAGTTTGACCTGCTTTTCGAACGCTTTCTGAATCCGGAACGTGTTTCAATGCCAGACTTTGACGTTGATTTCTGCATGGAAAAACGCGATCAGGTTATTGAACACGTTGCGGATATGTATGGTCGTGAAGCGGTATCGCAGATCATCACTTTCGGCACCATGGCGGCGAAAGCCGTTATCCGTGACGTAGGGCGCGTGTTGGGGCACCCCTACGGCTTCGTTGATCGCATTTCTAAACTGATCCCGCCCGATCCTGGCATGACGCTGGAAAAAGCCTTTGTCGCTGAACCACAGCTGCCAGAAATGTACGATGCGGATGAAGAGGTTAAGGCGCTGATTGATATGGCGCGTAAGCTGGAAGGCGTCACGCGTAATGCCGGTAAACATGCCGGTGGTGTGGTAATTGCACCCACTAAAATTACCGACTTTGCCCCGCTTTACTGCGATGAAAACGGTCAGTATCCGGTTACCCAGTTCGATAAAAATGATGTGGAATATGCGGGCCTGGTGAAGTTTGACTTCCTGGGATTGCGTACACTGACCATCATCAACTGGGCACTGGAAATGATTAACGCCCGGCGTGAAAAGCAGGGCGAACCGCCAATTGATATCGCCGCGATCCCGCTCGACGATAAGAAAAGTTTCGATATGCTGCAGCGTGCGGAAACCACAGCGGTTTTCCAGCTGGAATCACGCGGCATGAAAGATTTGATTAAGCGCCTGAAGCCTGACTGTTTTGAAGACATGATTGCGTTAGTGGCGCTGTTCCGTCCTGGTCCTTTGCAGTCAGGTATGGTGGATAACTTCATTGACCGTAAACATGGTCGTGAAGCCATTTCCTATCCCGATATTCAGTGGCAGCACGAAACCCTGAAGCCGGTGCTGGAGCCGACTTACGGCATCATCCTTTATCAGGAACAGGTGATGCAGATTGCGCAGGTGCTTTCCGGCTATACCCTTGGCGGTGCAGACATGCTGCGTCGTGCAATGGGTAAAAAGAAACCGGAAGAGATGGCGAAGCAGCGTTCTGTGTTTAAAGAGGGCGCAGAGAAGATGGGCGTCGACGGTGAGCTGTCGATGAAAATCTTCGATCTGGTAGAGAAATTTGCGGGCTACGGCTTTAACAAATCACACTCTGCCGCTTATGCACTGGTCTCCTATCAAACCCTGTGGCTGAAAGCGCACTATCCTGCGGAGTTCATGGCAGCAGTTATGACCGCAGATATGGATAACACCGAGAAAGTGGTAGGGCTGGTTGACGAATGCTGGCGTATGGGCCTGAAAGTGCTACCGCCAGACATCAATTCCGGCCTGTATCAGTTTCACGTCAACCCGGAAGGGGAGATCGTCTACGGCATCGGCGCGATCAAAGGCGTTGGTGAAGGGCCGATCGAGGCGATCATTGATGCACGTAACGAAGGCGGCTACTTCCGCGAGCTGTTTGATCTTTGCGCCCGCACCGACACCAAAAAGATCAACCGTCGCGTGATGGAAAAATTGATTATGTCGGGCGCTTTTGATCGTCTTGGCCCGCACCGTGCCGCGCTCATGAGTTCACTCAGCGATGCGTTGAAAGCGGCCGATCAACATGCAAAAGCCGAGGCAACTGGCCAGGCGGACATGTTTGGCGTACTGGCCGAAGAGCCTGAGCAGGTAGAGAAATCCTACGCCAGCGTGACGCCGTGGCCTGAACAGGTACAGCTGGACGGTGAACGTGAGACGCTGGGTTTATACCTCACTGGTCATCCGATCAATCAATATTTAAAAGAAATTGAGCGTTATGTTGGCGGTGTGCGCCTGAAAGATATGCACCCGACCGATCGTGGTAAAATCACCGTTGCGGCCGGTCTGGTGATCGCGGCGCGCGTGATGGTAACCAAGCGCGGCAACCGAATTGGTATCTGTACTCTGGATGACCGCTCTGGTCGTCTGGAGGTGATGTTATTTACCGATGCGTTAGATAAATACCAGCAGTTGCTGGAGAAAGACCGTATCCTGATCGTCAGCGGACAGGTCAGCTTTGATGACTTTAGTGGAGGCCTTAAAATGACCGCCCGTGAAGTCATGGACATTGATGAAGCGCGCGAAAAATACGCGCGCGGACTTGCTATATCGCTGACGGACAGGCAAATTGATGACCAGCTATTAAACCGACTCCGTCAGTCCCTGGAACCCCATCGCTCAGGGACTATTCCGGTGCATCTCTATTATCAGAGAGCCGACGCGCGTGCGAAGCTGCGCTTTGGTGCAGCGTGGCGTATCTCGCCCTGCGATCGTTTACTTAACGATCTGCGGTCGTTGATTGGATCGGAGCAGGTGGAACTGGAGTTTGACTAAAACAGGAACATTATGAGTCTTAATTACCTGGATTTTGAACAGCCAATCGCAGAACTGGAAGCGAAAATTGATTCGCTTACGTCGATTGGTCGTCAGGATGATAAACACGTAAATCTGGATGAAGAAGTGCAGCGTCTGCGCGAAAAAAGCGTTGAGCTGACCCGTAAAATCTTCGCCGACTTAGGCGCATGGCAGATCGCTCAACTGGCGCGCCATCCTTTGCGTCCTTACACGTTTGACTACGTTCGCAACGCCTTCGACGATTTCGATGAGTTGGCGGGCGACCGCGCTTATGCCGATGATAAAGCCATTGTCGGTGGTATTGCGCGTCTCGACGGACGTCCGGTGATGATCATTGGTCATCAAAAGGGCCGTGAAACCAAAGAGAAGATTCGTCGTAACTTTGGTATGCCAGCGCCTGAAGGCTATCGTAAAGCCTTGCGCCTGATGGAGATGGCAGAGCGTTTCAAAATGCCTGTTATTACTTTCATTGACACGCCGGGAGCTTATCCGGGCGTGGGTGCAGAAGAGCGCGGCCAGTCTGAAGCCATTGCACGCAATCTGCGTGAAATGTCAGGCCTGAAAGTGCCTGTTATCTGTACGGTCATCGGTGAAGGCGGTTCCGGTGGTGCACTGGCGATTGGCGTGGGCGACAAAGTTAACATGTTGCAGTACAGCACCTATTCGGTGATTTCACCGGAAGGATGTGCGTCTATTCTGTGGAAAAGTGCTGACAAAGCTCCTTTAGCTGCGGAAGCGATGGGCATCACGGCTGATCGTCTGAAGGAATTGAAACTCATTGATTCAGTGATCCCAGAGCCGCTGGGCGGGGCACACCGCCATCCGGTAGACATGGCCATTTCGCTGAAACAGCAGTTACTGGCCGATCTGGCTGAGCTTGACGGCCTGAGTACCGAAGAGTTACTGGATCGTCGCTATCAGCGTTTGATGAGCTACGGCTACGCCTGATACTGATCATTTAAAACTAAGCGGACTCCGGTCCGCTTTTTTATGTCTGTAATCTGACTGCGGATCAAGGGGGAATTCGCTATGCTTACCCATGCCACAACAACCGAGGAGGTGTGCAGTGAATATTCTGGCGATCATGGGCGGGCACGGTGTGTTCTATAAAGATGAACCGCTGCGCGAACTGGACGCGGCGTTAGGTCAGCAAGGTTTCCAACTCATCTATCCTAAAAACAGTGAAGATCTGCTCAAGCTGATTGAACACAATCCACGGATTAGCGGTGTTATCTTTGACTGGGACGCCCATAACAGCCTGCAACTGTGCGGTGATATCAATCAGCTTAACGAACATCTGCCGCTCTATGCTTTTATTAACACCCATTCACAGATGGATGTCAGTATTAATGAAATGCGTATGGCGCTGCATTTCTTTGAATACGCGCTCAATGCCGCAGATGATATTGCGCTGCATATCCGCCAGTATACTGATGACTATCTTGATCACATCACACCGCCACTGACCAAAGCCCTCTTCACCTATGTGAAAGAGGGAAAATATACCTTTTGTACGCCAGGCCATATGGGCGGTACTGCATTTCAGAAAAGCCCGGTAGGCTGTTTGTTCTACGACTTTTTTGGCGCGAATACGCTAAAGTCCGACGTGTCGATTTCTGTTACCGAACTCGGTTCTTTGCTCGATCATACCGGGCCACATCTTGAGGCTGAAGAGTATATCGCGCGCACCTTTGGCGCTGAGCAGAGCTATATGGTGACAAATGGCACCTCAACCTCGAATAAAATCGTTGGTATGTACGCTGCGCCATCCGGAAGCACAGTGCTGATCGACCGTAACTGCCACAAATCGTTAACCCATCTGCTCATGATGAGCGATCTGGTGCCCATCTGGCTGAAGCCTACACGCAACGCACTGGGTATTCTGGGGGCATTCCGAAGCGTGAATTTACCCGAGCCAGCATTGAGCAGAAAATTGCGGCCACACCGCGTGCGACCTGGCCGGTGCATGCGGTAATTACTAACTCGACTTACGATGGCCTGCTCTATAACACCCAGTACATCAAACAAACCTTAGACGTGCCGTCGATACATTTTGATTCAGCGTGGGTGCCGTACACCAACTTTCATCCAATCTATGACGGCAAAAGCGGCATGAGCGGTGAGCGCATCCCGGGAAAAGTGGTATACGAAACGCAATCGACGCATAAACTGCTGGCAGCATTTTCCCAGGCATCAATGATTCACATTAAAGGCGACTATGATGAGCAGACGTTCAATGAAGCCTACATGATGCACACCACCACCTCGCCCAACTATGCAATCGTTTCTTCAATCGAAACGGCGGCAGCCATGCTGCGTGGCAATCCGGGCAAGCGACTGATTAACCGCTCAGTTGAACGTGCGCTGCATTTCCGTCGCGAAATTCAACGATTGCGGGAAGAGTCGGACAGCTGGTTCTTTGATATCTGGCAGCCGGAGCATGTAGACGAAGCGCAGTGTTGGGCGATCCAGCCTGGCGAGGAAGACTGGCACGGATTCACCCAGGCGGATCGCGATCATATGTATCTTGATCCGATCAAGGTGACTATTCTGACGCCGGGCATGAGTGAACTCGGCGAAATGGCAGAAGAAGGGATCCCGGCTGCGCTGGTAGCAAAATTTCTGGATGAACGCGGCATTGTGGTTGAGAAAACCGGCCCGTATAACCTGCTGTTCCTGTTCAGCATCGGCATTGATAAAACCAAAGCGATGAGCGTGCTGCGCGGCTTAACCGAATTTAAACGCGCCTACGATCTTAATCTGCGCGTAAAAAACATGCTGCCGGATCTGTACGCAGAAGATCCCGACTTTTACCGCAACATGCGCATCCAGACGCTGGCACAGGGCATTCATAAGATGATCCGCCAACACGATCTGCCGCGCCTGATGTTAAAAGCGTTTGATGTGTTGCCGGAGATGAAGATGACGCCGTATCAGGCGTTTCAGCAGCAGGTTAAAGGCAATATCGAAACGGTAGATATCAGTCAGTTAGTGGGCCGGGTCTCTGCCAATATGATTTTGCCCTATCCGCCGGGCGTACCGCTGGTAATGCCCGGCGAGATGATCACAGAGCAGAGCCGGGCGGTGCTCGATTTCCTGTTAATGTTGTGCAGTATTGGGCGTCATTATCCAGGCTTTGAGACGGATATCCACGGGGCTACATTGACGGAAGAGGGTGAATACCGGGTTCGGGTACTAAAAAGTGAACAGGTTCAGACCAATGCGGATTGCGACAGTTCAGTGCGGTCCGTAAGGTAAAGGATTGATTACGCTTAAGGAGCTGAAATGCTGCAGTTAACCCAAATTCATCACATCGCTATCATTGCGTCTGATTATCAGCGCAGTAAAGCCTTTTACTGCGACGTACTCGGCTTTAGCCTGTTGGGAGAATATTACCGGGAAGCGCGCGATTCATGGAAAGGGGATCTGGCACTGGACGGTCAATATACTATTGAGCTGTTCTCTTTCCCACGCCACCCGCGCGTGTCAGTCATCCTGAAGCCTGTGGACTGCGTCACCTTGCGTTTACCGTCGTGGATGTAGAAGCTGCCGTACAGGCGCTGGCAGAAAAAGGCGTTGCTTGCGAACCGATCCGTATTGATGAACTTACAGGAAAGCAATGCACCTTTTTCGCTGATCCAGACGGTTTGCCGCTGGAGCTGTATCAGGCGTAAAATAGCTATCTTTTGCGGGCCGCATCCGGTGGCCCGACATGCTGGATTGCGCCATGTCTTTGCCTTATCTTGATGCCTTAACAGAAACAGACGCTGCGCTGGTGGTGGCGTTCAGCGGCGGGCTTGATTCTACCGTACTGTTACATCAGCTCTGGACCTGGCACCAACAACATCCTCATTCCCGGTTACGTGCTTTACACGTCCATCACGGCCTGAGCCCCAATGCCGACCACTGGGCTGCACATTGCGTGGCGATAGCAGAACAGTGGCAGCTCGGTTGCCAGGTGTTGCGTGTAAAAGTAGACCGCCGCAAACAGGGCACTGAAGCGGCCGCCCGCCAGGCACGTTACCAGGCGTTAAGCGCGGCGTTACAGCCTGGCGAAACCTTACTGACTGCACAACATCTTGACGATCAATGCGAAACCTTTTTACTGGCGTTAAAACGCGGCAGCGGTCCGGCAGGATTAGCCGCGATGCCTTTAGCTATGACGCTGGGTGAAAATCGTCTGTTGCGTCCGCTGCTGGGCTGTTCACGCCAGAAGCTGGAAAACTATGCCCAGGCACATCAGCTTAAGTGGATCGAAGATGAGAGCAATGAGGATGTGCGCTATGACCGCAACTTTTTACGCCAACACTTGTTACCTCAGCTCACTGCACGCTGGCCCCATTTTGCCGAAGCAACAGCCCGCAGCGCCGCATTATGCGGCGAGCAGGAACAGCTGTTAGATGAGTTACTGGCTGAACAGTTGCAGGCGTTGATACAGCCTGACGGAAGCCTGCATTTTACCCGTTTACTCAACCTGAGCGAGGTACGAGTCAATGCGCTGCTGCGCCGCTGGATTGGCTGGCATGGCGGCCCCATGCCATCACGTGACGCGTTAACACGCATTCGCCAGGAAGTCATGTTGAGCCGGGAGGATGCCCAGCCGCGCCTGCAATTAGGGCGTTTTGAAATAAGGCGCTTTCGTCAGCAGCTTTACTGGCTGCCCTTACAAGACACTTTACGAGACTGTGAATTGCCCTGGCATAATCTCAGCGAGCCGTTGTTATTGCCCCAGGAATTAGGCTCGCTACAGGCCAGTCAATCAGAAGATGTTTTACGCCAGCCGCGGGCAGATGAGCAGGTCAGTATACGGTTCCAGGCGCAGGGCTATTTTCATATCGTCGGACGTGCGGGAGGCCGCGAGATCAAAAAGCTTTGGCAGGCGCTGAACATTCCCCGTGGCAACGTGAACGCATCCCTTTGATTTATTACAACCAGACGCTGATATGCGCGCCCGGTTTGTTTGTTACTCGTGAAGGCGCGAGCGCAGATGCGCTCGGCTGGCGGGTCGTTTGGCAAAAAATGAGAACGCTGGAGAGCAATAATGAAATACCTAATCGCTGCCTTGCTGGTTGCGACAGCAGCACCCGTCTTCGCTAACGGCGACGTTAACGCGGGGCGCAAAAAGCAGCGAGTTGCATGGCGTGTCACGGTGCAGAAGGCAAAACAACGGTACCGCTTTATCCTAACCTTGCGGGGCAAAACGCAGCCTATCTCAGTCATGCGCTGCAGGCGTATAAAAAAGGTGAACGCAGTGGGGGTCAGGCTGAAGTGATGAAAGCGTTTGTGGCGGGATTAAGTGATACGGATATAGAAGATTTGGCGGCGTATTATCATTCGTTGAAGCCTTGATGAAGGAGGCGGGAGTGATCCCGCCCATTGTTACTCTTCGCTAACGAATACCGTGCCCAGCTCAGGGTGACTAAAGCTGGCAATATGATCAAGACGTAACTCACGTGTTTCACCGGAGAGGTCAATCGCCAGATACTCAACATTCTTACGTGACACCATATCTTTGGCTTTTGCCTTAAGCTGCTCGCCATTTTTCAGTTCCAGTGAGAGCATCCAGTTTTTTTGGCAGGCGAGTTCCAGATTATCGTAGTCATCGCAATTGATGGGTTTATAAGCTTCATTCATCAACATAGTCGCTCACCAATAAGTTTGCAGCGGCATATGCCGCCTGTTCCCTGACAGAAGAGTTTAGCGCAGAATTTGCGGCAATATCATTTAGCGCCTTTAATGCGCAGCCTATGGCATCGGGGATGTAACCCAAATCCCCGCTGCCGATCTCGGCATATTTTTGGCGAACTAACTCACAATATGTTTGCACATGCACCTCCTCAGCAGAGCATAAATACTCTGGTTGATGAGTGACTATAACACAGGCATTTCCAGGAAATCAGCCAGACATAAGCAGGATCAGCTCGCTAATCACTGCTAAAGTGACAGATTACGCTGTCTGGCACAGATAAAATAGCAGTATAAAAGGCTATTTTGATGAAACAGTTAGGGCATTTAAAGGCGCATTTTTCTTCAGGAGGTGACAGATGATTATACTATCGCGTGCTGTGGAGCTTCCCGACAGTGAAATCGAACTCACTGCCATTCGTGCGCAGGGTGCGGGCGGGCAGCATGTGAATAAAACCAGTACAGCAATTCATTTGCGTTTCGATATTGCGGCATCGTCATTGCCGCCGTTTTATAAAGAGCGTTTGCTGGCTGCCCGTCATCATTTAATCACGGGTGACGGTGTGATTGTGATCAAAGCGCAGGAGTACCGCAGCCAGGAAATGAACCGTGAAGCCGCACTGCAGCGTTTCGTTAATTTGATTCGCGAACTCACAACTGTTGAAAAAGTCCGGCGCGCCACGCGTCCAACGCGGGCTTCGAAGGTACGTCGGCTGGAAGGCAAAGCGCGCCGCAGTACGACCAAAGCGTTACGGGGAAAAGTACAATAAAAAACGCCCCTGAAAAGGGGCGTTTTATCAGCTTACTTGTTCAAAGCGTTAAGCAGGAAATCAACAATTTCGCTCTGCTTAATCATCTCTTTCTCGCTCGCACGACGTGATTTGTATTCAATCTCTTCATTGTCGAGATTGCGATCGCCAATCACGATGGTGTGCGGTACGCCAATCAGTTCCATATCTGCGAACATCACACCCGGACGCTCTTTGCGGTCGTCAAGGATGACATCAACCCCTTTAGCACGCAGCGTATTGTAAAGCTCTTCCGCCACTTCTTTAACGCGGAAAGATTTCTGCATGTTCATCGGAAGAATGGCCACTTCAAACGGTGCCAGCGCCGCAGGCCAGATAATGCCACGGTCGTCATAATTCTGCTCGATCGCTGCGGCCACGACGCGGGTAATACCGATGCCATAGCAGCCCATGGTCAATACCTGATTGCGTCCATCTTCGCCCTGAACGGCAGCTTTCATCGCCTCCGAGTATTTAGTGCCGAGCTGGAAGATGTGACCCACTTCGATACCGCGTTTAATCTGCAGCGTACCTTTACCGTCAGGGCTGAGATCGCCTTCAACAACGTTGCGAATATCGGCGACGCGGGGCAGCGGCAGATCGCGCTGCCAGTTAATACCGGTGTAATGTTTACCATCAATGTTGGCACCCGCACAGAAATCGCTCATCTTCTCAACCGCACGATCGATGATGACGGGCATCGTCAGTCCAATCGGACCGAGTGAACCTGGACCTGCGCCGACAGCAGCACGAATTTCCTCTTCCGTGGCGAATACCAACGGTGAAGCGACGATATCTGCCTTCTCTGCCTTGATTTCATTCAGAACGTGATCGCCACGAACCAGAAGTGCAACCAGTGCATGACCGCTCTCTTCGCTGCCTTTAACAAACAGGGTTTTTACGGTTTTTTCAACAGGCAGCTGGAATTGCTCAACCAACGCGGCGATAGTTTTCGCGTTTGGCGTATCAATCAGGCTCAGTTCCTGAGTCGGTTCCGCACGCTCACCTGCGGGTGCTACGGCTTCGGCCAGCTCAATATTGGCTGCATACTCAGATTCAGTTGAGAAGATCACATCATCTTCACCGCTCTGTGCTAACACCTGAATTCATGTGATGCGCTGCCTCCAATGGAACCAGTGTCCGCCTGCACTGCACGGAAATCGAGTCCCATACGGCTGAAGCTTTGACTGTAGGCGCGATACATTGCGTCATAGGTTTCCTGCAGCGATTCTTGCGAAACGTGAAAGGAATACGCATCTTTCATAATGAATTCACGAGAGCGCATTACGCCAAAACGCGGGCGCACTTCATCACGAAATTTGGTCTGGATCTGATACAGGTTAAGCGGCAGCTGTTTGTAAGAGCTCAGTTCATTGCGGATCAGATCGGTGATCACTTCTTCATGCGTCGGACCAAGCACAAAAGGACGCTCATGGCGATCGGCTATACGCAACAGTTCCGGGCCATACTGTTCCCAGCGGCCGCTCTCCTGCCACAGATCGGCAGGTTGCACGACGGGCATTGAAATCTCGATCGCGCCTGCGTTGTTCATCTCTTCGCGTACGATGTTTTCGACTTTTTCAGTACGCGTAAACCGGTCGGTAACCAGGTATACAAGCCAGAAGCCAGTTTACGGATCATTCCGGCGCGCAGCATCAGCTGGTGGCTGATCACTTCAGCGTCAGAAGGCGTCTCTTTCTGAGTGGAGAGCAGATATTGAGTAGTACGCATTGATTACGATTCCATTAATCGGAAAGTCACAGACAGAATTTTGCTGGCGGCTAGTGTACCAGCGAGATCACGGGCTCAAAAGCGGGTTTTCACGCTCGTCGATAGCAATCACTTCCGTACCGATATCGTCAATACGCCAGCGGACGTTAAAATCCAGCAGCCATGCGGCATATTCACGATCAGCGGCTTCGCCTTTTCGATAGGCTGGACGGGGATCTTGCGCCAGTACGTCACAGATAAATCGCGCTAAGTGGGGATAGCGTGATTGCTGTTGCTGAAGCTGCTGTTGCGCCAGCGGGGAAAAGCGTACTGGCATGTTTGCATCTGGTGCAGCCTGGGCAAAACCCGCTCGCGCCTCAGGCAACGCCTCCGCAAAGGGCAGATAAGGTTTGATATCCACCACCGGCGTGCCATCTACTAAATCGAGGCTGCCGAGTTCCAGGATCACCTGCTGCTTCTCGTAGCGAATGCCTTTTAACTCAACCAGAGACATGCCAATCGGGTTGGGACGAAAAGTTGAGCGTGTAGCAAAAACACCCATGCGCGCATTGCCGCCGAGACGGGGCGGACGTACCGTGGGCCGCCAACCGCCTTGCATCGTTTGATGAAAGACAAACAGTATCCACAGATGACTGAAGCCTTCTAAATCACGCACTGCTTCAGGTTGATTATAGGGGGCAGCAGATGCAGTTCGCCGCCGCCATCTTTCACCAGACCCGGCTGTCGCGGTACGGCAAATTTCTCTTTCCATGGCGAGCGAATGACGCCAATTTGCGCAAAGGCGAATTCACTCATTGACGGCTGACTTCAAGCGCCGAGCCCTGGCAGATCGCCTGACGATAGCATCCCGGCGTGCTGCTCACAATTTCGCACTTATGCAACAGCACTGCATTGGCTTTCATTTGTGATGCTTTGACCTGCAGGCGCTTGCGTGCAGTAGCGATATTTGGGGGTGAATCCTGGGTGCTGGTTTGGCAATCATCGCCAGAGACTTCACCTAAATCGCGAAACGGTTTGCTAATCAGGTCCGTTGCATCTGTGTAAACCTTGACCGGTGCGGGACGCGGAGCCGGTTTGTGTGTCGGCTTGCTGGATTGTTGTGGGCGAGAAGGTGCACTGCTTATTGGGTGATATTCCCGAACACACCCCGTCAGCATCAATGCCAACAAGCAGAGCGGTAAAAGACGCATAACCACATCCTCATATAATAAAAAGTGGCGTTATTGAAACAAGGACCAGAATAAATAACAAGTCGGGCAGGGCGCTAAGCAAAGAAAGGGCGGCATTACGCCGCCCTGAGCAGAACTGGAAGGTAAAATTACCAGCCTTTAACTGCGCCACCGTTGAAGATTTTGTTCGCGGCGTCGTTAACTTCATCAGACTGATAAGCCTGAACGAATTTTTTACGTTCTCAGCATCTTTATTGTCTTCACGCGCCACGACCAGGTTTACATAAGGTGAATCTTTGCCTTCAACAAAGATGCCATCTTTCGCTGGCGTCAGGCCAATCTGGCTGGCGTAAGTGGTATTGATAACAGCCAGTGCAATTTGCGCGTCATCCAGAGAGCGTGGCAACTGCGGCGCTTCCAGTTCGACGATTTTTAGCTGTTTTGGATTTTCAGTAATGTCCAGTGAGGTTGGCAGCAAGCCAACACCCTCTTTCAGTTTGATCAGACCGACTTTTGCAGCAGCAGCAGGGTACGGCCAAGGTTGGTTGGATCGTTGGGAATGGCGATTTGTGCACCGTTCTGCAATTCGTCCAGAGATTTGATCTTTTTCGAGTAACCCGCAATAGGGTAAACGAAGGTATTACCAACCGGCACCAGCTTGTAGCCACGATCTTTGATCTGCTGATCGAGATAGGGTTTATGCTGGAAAGCGTTAGCGTCGATGTCGCCTTTGCTCAACGCTTCGTTTGGCAGAACATAATCGTTAAACGTCACCAGCTCAACGTCGAGACCATATTTCTCTTTCGCCACTTTTTGAGCCACTTCAGCAACCTGCTGCTCTGCGCCGACGATCACACCCACTTTAATATGGTTTGGATCTTTTTCTTTCTGATCGCATCCTGCCAGCGCAATCGCGCCAATTAATGCACCCACAGCGGCAATGTTTTTAAAATTGAAAGACATATCCCTTCCTTAATAGTGATATTGCTTGCTTACTTATGGGACACAGCACGCACGATGCGGTCGCCACAGAATTGAATTAAATACACCAGAACGACCAGTAGCACTAATACCGTATTCATCACGGTCGCGTTATAACCGATATAACCGTACTGATAACCAATCTGACCTAATCCGCCCGCGCCCACGGCACCGCCCATAGCAGAGTAGCCAACCAGCGTAATCAGCGTAATTGTAGCGGCGTTTATCAATCCCGGCAGAGCTTCAGGCAGCAGCACTTTGCGCACGATTTGCAGCGGCGTTGCGCCCATTGCACGCGAGGCTTCGATTAAGCCCGTCGGCAACTCCAGCAAGGCATTTTCTACCATGCGGGCAATAAAAGGCGCAGCCCCTACCGTCAACGGCACGATTGCTGCCTGTAAGCCAATTGAGGTGCCAACAATGACGCGGGTAAACGGAATCATCCACACCAGTAAAATGATGAACGGAATCGAGCGGAAGATATTAACTACCGCTGAAAGCACGCGATATAAGCCACGGCTTTCTAAAATCTGTCCAGGTCGGGTCACGTACAGCAGCACGCCTACCGGCAAGCCCAATACAAAACCAAAAAAGCCGGAGACAAAGGTCATCATCAGCGTTTCCCACACGCCACGCGCCAGTAACCACATCATCGCGTCAGACATAGCCTAATACCTCTACTTTTACATGGTTCTCTTGCAGCCAGGCGATGGCCGCTTTGGTGTCGCTTTCCGTTCCGTGCATTTCGGCCAGCATGATGCCGAACTTCACGCCACCGGCATAATCCATCTGGGCACTAATAATGTTGTTGTTGACGTTGAAACGACGTGCTGCTTCTGACAGCAGCGGCGCATCCACTGATTTGCCGGTAAACTCCAGACGCAGCAGTGGCACGCTGTCACTCTTCGCTTCTGAAGAGAGACGCTGTTGATAGTCATCAGGAATATCAAGGTGCAGCGTAGACTGAATAAACTGCTGCGCCAGCGGCGTTTTCGGATGCGAGAACACTTCGCTAACGCTGTCTTTTTCAATCAATTCGCCGTGGCTGATAACCGCAACCTGATCGCAGATGCGTTTAACGACGTCCATCTCATGGGTGATCAACAGAATGGTCAGGCCAAGACGACGATTAATGTCTTTCAGTAATTCGAGAATCGAACGCGTTGTTGCCGGATCAAGCGCGCTGGTGGCTTCATCACACAGCAGGACCTTTGGATTGCTGGCCAGTGCACGAGCAATCGCCACACGCTGTTTCTGTCCACCGGAAAGATTGGCAGGCCAGGCATCATGTTTATCAGACAGGCCCACTAAATCCAGCAATTCCGTGACGCGAGCTTTGATTTCATCACGAGACAGGTTACCCAGCTCCAGCGGCAGCGCAACATTACCAAACACGGTGCGCGAGTTCATAAGATTGAAGTGCTGGAAGATCATGCCAATCTGGCGGCGCGCCTGCGTCAGTTGACGTTCGCTCAGGGCCGTTAAGTCAGCGCCATCCACCAGTACGCGACCTGATGTCGGACGCTCAAGCAGGTTCACACAACGAATGAGTGTACTTTTACCGGCACCGGAAGACCCGATGACGCCATATATCTGTCCGGCAGGCACATGCAGGCTAACGTCAGATAGCGCCTGAATTGTGCGTGTGCCTTGCTGGAACACTTTTGTGATATTTTCGAGTTTTATCATTAGGTTATTTATTATCGTATTACGTTGTCCGTGGTGTGGAGTGCTTTTTTATAGCCGGGCTACACTAAAGCTGGATGGATGTTAAGGCATCCAGACGTCTAAATCAATCAAAGTCATTCAATCTGGCGTTCTCCCTTTTATTGCAATCATGCGATACTGAACGGCAATTTTTATAGCAGGAGTTCCTACGTGGCGAATAAAGTCCCAGCCATTTTTCTTGATCGTGATGGCACCCTCAACGTTGATCACGGTTACGTTCATGAAATCGATAATTTCCAGTTCATCGACGGCACCATTGAAGCACTACAGCAGTTAAAGAAGATGGGATACGCCCTTGTGGTGGTAACCAATCAGTCGGGTATTGCGCGCGGTATGTTTACAGAAGAGCAGTTTATGCAGCTTACCGAGTGGATGGACTGGTCGCTGGCGGATCGCGATGTTGATTTAGATGGCATCTATTTCTGTCCGCATCATCCAGAAGGGACAGTAGAAGAGTTTCGTCAGTCGTGTGATTGCCGTAAACCGCAGCCCGGCATGTTGTTGTCAGCGCAGCAAGAGTTGAATATTGATATGGCTGCTTCTTATATGGTTGGTGACAAGCTGGAAGATATGCTGGCCGCGCAGGCGGCGGGGTAGGTAAGAAAGTGCTGGTTCGTAGCGGTAAAGCGGTAACGGCAGAAGGAGAAGCGGCAGCAGACTGGGTCATTGAGAGCCTTGCGGACCTTCCTGCACGGATTAAAAAGGGCTAAGACACCGCTTTTGAACAAAATTTAGACGAACAGCAAAAAAGTTTAAATTTGCCCTTGCGCTCTCCGAATCAT